>NZ_CAXUPP020000001.1:2225000-4271605 GCF_964252955.1 Pararhizobium sp. LjRoot238
ACAACCAGGATGTTGGCTTAGAAGCAGCCATCATTTAAAGAAAGCGTAACAGCTCACTGGTCTAAATAAGGGTCTTTGCGCCGAAAATGTAACGGGGCTAAAGCCATGCACCGAAGCTGAGGATACGTAGTGATACGTGTGGTAGCGGAGCGTTCCGTAAGCCTGTGAAGAAAGACCCGTGAGGGCTTTTGGAGGTATCGGAAGTGCGAATGTTGACATGAGTAACGATAAAGGGAGTGAGAGACTCCCTCGCCGAAAGACCAAGGGTTCCTGCTTAAAGTTAATCTGAGCAGGGTTAGCCGGCCCCTAAGATGAGGCAGAAATGCGTAGTCGATGGGAACCACGTTAATATTCGTGGGCCTGGTGGTAGTGACGGATTGCACAAGTTGTTCAACCTTATTGGATTGGTTGGGCAGCGGAGCGGTTCCAGGAAATAGCTCCACCGTATAGACCGTACCCGAAACCGACACAGGTGGTCAGGTAGAGTATACCAAGGCGCTTGAGAGAACTATGCTGAAGGAACTCGGCAAATTGCACGCGTAACTTCGGAAGAAGCGTGACCCCACTGCACGCAAGTGTGTTGGGGTGGCACAGACCAGGGGGTAGCGACTGTTTATCAAAAACACAGGGCTCTGCGAAGTTGCAAAACGACGTATAGGGTCTGACGCCTGCCCGGTGCTGGAAGGTTAAGAGGAGAGGTGCAAGCTTTGAATCGAAGCCCCAGTAAACGGCGGCCGTAACTATAACGGTCCTAAGGTAGCGAAATTCCTTGTCGGGTAAGTTCCGACCTGCACGAATGGCGTAACGACTTCCCCGCTGTCTCCAGCATAGACTCAGTGAAATTGAATTCCCCGTGAAGATGCGGGGTTCCTGCGGTCAGACGGAAAGACCCCGTGCACCTTTACTATAGCTTTACACTGGCATTCGTGTCGGCATGTGTAGGATAGGTGGTAGGCTTTGAAGCGGGGACGCCAGTTCTCGTGGAGCCATCCTTGAAATACCACCCTTATCGTCATGGATGTCTAACCGCGGTCCGTTATCCGGATCCGGGACAGTGTATGGTGGGTAGTTTGACTGGGGCGGTCGCCTCCGAAAGAGTAACGGAGGCGCGCGATGGTGGGCTCAGACCGGTCGGAAATCGGTCGTCGAGTGCAATGGCATAAGCCCGCCTGACTGCGAGACTGACAAGTCGAGCAGAGACGAAAGTCGGTCATAGTGATCCGGTGGTCCCGTGTGGAAGGGCCATCGCTCAACGGATAAAAGGTACGCCGGGGATAACAGGCTGATGACCCCCAAGAGTCCATATCGACGGGGTTGTTTGGCACCTCGATGTCGGCTCATCGCATCCTGGGGCTGGAGCAGGTCCCAAGGGTTTGGCTGTTCGCCAATTAAAGCGGTACGTGAGCTGGGTTCAGAACGTCGTGAGACAGTTCGGTCCCTATCTGCCGTGGGTGTAGGAATATTGACAGGATCTGTCCCTAGTACGAGAGGACCGGGATGGACATATCTCTGGTGGACCTGTTGTGGCGCCAGCCGCATAGCAGGGTAGCTATATATGGAATGGATAACCGCTGAAGGCATCTAAGCGGGAAACCAACCTGAAAACGAGTATTCCCTTGAGAACCGTGGAAGACTACCACGTTGATAGGCCGGGTGTGGAAGCGCAGCAATGTGTGAAGCTTACCGGTACTAATCGTTCGATTGGCTTGATTGTTCTCATTGCTACTGCTCATCGAAGCGCCTTAGGCGCTTCAATGATCCCAAGCTGTTTTGTCCTGACGCTGTCGTGATCTTCAATCACTGCGCTCCGGACGGGCCGCGTCACGAGACGCGACGGCCCTTGGCCTTGCGGAGCTCTGCTCCGGATGTGCCAAAAGCAGCTTAGAAAAGACGTGTTCAAAACAAATGAAGTCTCAGACTTCAACCAGCTTCTCATTTTTGGTTTTACCCGCATCTGCGGTGTGAAACTTGGTTTGCCAGATGGAGCCTCCTTACGGAGGGTGCAGTATGGCCGGCGCAGGTCCCCTTCGAGCGGAAGCGAGAAGGATAGGGCATCTGCGCCAAGCAAAAACCAAGATTTACACCTGCACTGCAGGTGTAAATCTTGCCCTTAGTTGACCTGGTGGTTATTGCGGGGTGGCTGCACCCGTTCCCATTCCGAACACGGCCGTGAAACGCCCCAGCGCCGATGGTACTCCGTCTTAAGACGCGGGAGAGTAGGTCGCTGCCAGGTCTATTAAAGGCAAGAAAACAAACCAAATCATGCGCCAGAAGGCCAAAGCCTTCGGATAAGCTGCATGATCAACAAAAACCATCTTCTCGACACGCCTTCCGGCTCAGCCAAACAACCGGGCCGCCCTCAAGCGGCCTTTTTGCTTCGCTAATATACACGCCGGATAACAGACAAAAGGGCTGCCAACACAGCCCAAGCGCATACCGCCATTCGGCTAAAGCCGAAGGCGGAGATATTTTGCTAAAGCAAAAATCGGATAACGCGGGGTGGAGCAGCCCGGTAGCTCGTCAGGCTCATAACCTGAAGGCCGCAGGTTCAAATCCTGCCCCCGCAACCAACGATAATTGCAAACTCCGCCACCCAAGCCGGTTCGACGCCAACTCCTCCAGATAGCTCTGGTGGAGTTCTTTTTGTTTTGCTTGAAGCGCTCGCCAGCGACGACATAACTGTGATGGCATTGTATGAAGTGCGTCGCCGTTGTACCATGTAGCCTGACAGTTGCGCAAAGTGCTCAGTGTATAGCCGGAGCCAAAGTCCGGTTGCGCGTTTCAACCCGATGAATAAGTAGCCGCGGATCATGGAACTTATCGTCGCCCTTGGCCTGATCGTCTTCAAGGTCGCGTTTCTGATTGCGATCCTGCTGCTGTTGCCCTTGCCGCTAACCTGGCTGGAACGCAAGATCGCCGGGCACATCCAGCAGCGGATGGGGCCGATGCGCGTCGGGTGGCACGGGCTGCTGCAGCCGGTGGCGGACGGAATCAAGCTCTTGACCAAAGAGGACCACATCCCGGCCGAGGCCGACCGCTTCCTGTTTAAACTGGCGCCAATCCTGGCGCTCGCCCCGCCCTTTGTGGTGTTCGTCGCGATCCCCTTCGGCGAAACCGTCTCGGTCCTCGGCACCGAGATCACGCTCTACGTCTCCAACATGAATGTGGCGCTCCTTTTCGTCTTCGCGGTGATCGGGATCGAAGTCTATGGCGTCATCTTCGGCGGCTGGGCCGCCAACAGCAAATACGCTGTCCTGGGCAGCCTCAGGACCTGCGCGCAGATGATCAGCTACGAGATCCCGATGGGGTTCGCGGTCATCGGCGTGGTCATGTTGGCGCAATCCATGAGCCTGCTCGACATCGTGCGGGCGCAAGCCGATCTCTGGAACATCGTCTACCAACCGGTCGGCTTCTTCGTGTTCTTCGTCGCCGGACTGGCCGAAGCGCAGCGCATTCCCTTCGACCTGGCGGAAGCGGAAGGCGATCTGGGGGCCGGGTTCCATACCGAATACAGCGGTATCCGCTTTGCCTTCTTCATGGTCAGCGAATATGCCATCGTGTTGCTCGTGTCGGTCCTGGTGGTGATCCTGTTCTTCGGCGGCTGGAACGGTGTACTGATCCCCTTGCCACCGCTCCTCTGGTTTCTGCTCAAGGTCGCGTTCTTCGTCTATGTGTTTATCTGGTTCCGCTTCACTTTCCCCCGCTACCGCTACGACCAACTGATGGCGATCGGATGGAAAGTCTTGCTTCCTCTGTCGATGGCGAACATAATCATCACCGGTATTGCTTTCGTTTAGGGGCCACAGCGGCTCCGTAGTGGGGCGGCGATGTCGCGCGCACGGGACACAATTGGAACATGGATCGGCTGGGTGTTCTTCGCCGATCTGGCGAGCGCTTTGGCTCTGACCTTCGGCTACATGTTCTCCAAATCCGTGACCATGCAGTATCCGGACAAGGAAAAATGGTTGCCCTACTCGCGCTACCGCGGGCATCACTTTCTGAAGCGCGACGAAGAGGGCGAGATCAAATGCGTGGCCTGCGAACTCTGCGCCCGGATCTGCCCCTGCGACTGCATCGAAGTCGTCCCCTACGAGGACGAGAAGGGTAACCGTCGGCCGGCAAAATTCGAGATCGATACGGCCCGGTGCCTGTTCTGCGGGCTGTGCGAGGACGCCTGCCCGGCGGACGCGATCGCGCTTGGCCAACAATATGAGTTCTCGAGTTTTTCCTCGCGTGATTTGGTGATCGGGCGCGACGATCTGCTCGCCAAGCCGGGCAAGGCGGCAACCGGCGGCGGCGTGGTTGCCGCGCGCCTGAATACGAAGAAAGACGTGCTCGTCGAAACGAAAGAGACGCAAGGCTACAACTGGTGGCGGAATATCCGCAGAACGTGAACGCGCGCTAGCTCTCAG
Source organism: Pararhizobium sp. LjRoot238 (assembly GCF_964252955.1). NCBI lineage: Bacteria > Pseudomonadati > Pseudomonadota > Alphaproteobacteria > Hyphomicrobiales > Rhizobiaceae > Pararhizobium > Pararhizobium sp. LjRoot238. Next base: position 2,229,413 of record NZ_CAXUPP020000001.1, read on the forward strand.
ACCGAAGCGCTCGGACAGGAGGCTTAGATGTTTGTCGGCGATATCATGAAGAACAAGGGTGTCGGTGTCATCGCGGTCGCTCCCGATCAGACGATGGTGGAAGTCCTGAGGTTGTTTCGCGACAACAATATCGGCTTCGTCGTCGTCAGCCAATCGAACGGCGAATACCTGGGTACGCTGTCGGAGCGGGATTGCTGCAATGCAGTGGCGGAATACGGGGCCGAGGCGGCGATGATGCGAGTCGCGGATATCATGAACCGCGATGTGGCGACCTGTTCGACCCGGGATTTACTGCCCGTCGCGATGGGGATCATGACTCGGCGGCGTACGCGTCATGTGCTGGTCATGGATGAGGACGACGTTGTCGGCGTGGTCAGCATCGGCGATGTGGTTAAACACAGGCTCGACGAAGCGCAGCGCACGGAGCAGGATCTGCAGGATTACATCTGCGGGACCAGGTATCACTGACGTGGCCAGCTCGATGTGAAAACGCAGCGTCAGGGCAGCTTGCCGTGGAGGCTTGCAGTGCCTCGGCCCCAAAAAATCTTCAGACCCCGCGCCAGATCCGGCTCGTGCGGTCGACCTCAAGAGTGGCATGCACCTTCTGGACCTCCACCGGGCATGGGTATTCGCCCCGCCGCATCAGGCTGTTGAGACGCAAGGCTCTGTAGTTTTCCGGCACGAAGACGAGGCCCTTGGGAAACTGCCTGTCGACCTTGAGTTGCGCCGTCAATTCACCTCGGGCGGAACGCACGATCACCTCATCGCCATCCGAAAGACAAAGCTGCGCAGCATCCTGCGCGCTCATCGCGACATAGGGGTCGTTGGCGACCGTATTCAGGATCTCCGAGCGTTCGGAAAGGTATCCGTTGTGGAACAGGCAGTCGCCGGTGATCAACATGAGCCGGCCGGCTGCTGCCGGGGCGGGCGGCGCCGCGAAGAACTCGCCAGCCGGTGGCGTCGGGACCGCCCTGGTGAATGCGCCGTCGGCGCCAAGCCCGTCCTGCGTCAACCCCTGATAGGCCGGAACCAGCCGGGTAATCTCGTCGAAAATTTCACCTTGCGTCGATGGCTGCAGCGCCTGGTTGCGGAGCGCCGCGACGAAGTCGAAGATCGCCAGATTGCCTCGCACCTCAAAGGCGGGTTCGCGGAATTTGCGGACCTTCTGGGTCCGGCCCTCGTTGTTGGTGAACGTGCCGGATTCCTCGCCATGACTCGCTGCCGGCAGCACCACATCGGCGAGGCCCGCCGTATCCGTGAGGAAGGCATCCTGGACGATCAGGAGATCGGCGGCACCGAGCGCCTGCTGCACGAACCCCCGGTCGGGATAGGACATCAGGGGGTCGGTTCCGGCGATGTAGAGCCCGCCCATCCGCCCACCGACGCAGAGCTCCAGCATGGCGTCGAGATCCGCGCCGGGTTCAGACGGGATTTCGGCGCCCCAGTTCCGTGCAAGAGTTGTGCGCGCCGCATCATCGGTGACCGCCCGCAACCCCGGGAGAGCCGCCGGCAGAACCCCCATGTCCCAGGCGCCCATCTGGTTGGCACGGTCGAAGAGGAACTGCATCGCCGGGCTCTTGCCGAGCAGGCGGAGAACGTTGAGCAGGTTGTTGAGCTGCTGCAGCGTCGCGCGCGCTTCGGGTGATCTCAGGAGGCCGACGCTGACAAGCACGGTGACGCTGCGGCCTTCCTTGAGCGCGGTGGCCAGCCGATCCGGCCCGTCACTGCCGGTGCTCGCCGCCGGCTTGCCGATTGTCGCGCCGATGTCCGCAAAAGCGCCGCCCGGCAGGGTCTGGCCGTCCGCCGCCATGAACTCGGCTACCACCGCCGCAAGGCACGCCGCTTCTCCGCCCGGCGGCACGCGAACCACCACCCTGGCATCGGCGTCCAGACGGGATGGCCGCGCCGAGAGCATGAGCAATCCGGTCTGCCGCCGCCGCGCGGCATCCCGCAAAAGGTATTCCGTGACCGGGTTTTCCTCGGTCACGTTGCCGCCGACGACAAGCACGCAGTCGTTGCCGATCACGTCGTCCAGCGGTGCGCGGCTGTAGAAGCTTGCCACCAACGGACCGAGCGTATCGAAGGGCGTGGACCAGCGCGTCGAGCAGTCGATGTTGTTGGTCCGGAACACCGTCCGCATCAGCTTCTGGAACTGATAGAGCACCTCGTTGGGCAGGCGCGGCGAGGCCAGCCCGCCGGCAGCCTTGCTCTCGACGGCCGACAGCCGCCGGCGCAGATAGTCCCCAGCTTCATCCCAGGAAACCGGAACCAGGGCGCCATCACGACGGATCATCGGCCGCTTGATCCTGTCCCGGCTCGCGACGAAATCGAGGCCGAAACGTCCCCGCACGCAAAGCGTTTCGCGGTTGAGCCCCTCGTCCCATTTCGAGCGCACCCGCATGAACTCGCCCTTGCGCGTGCCCACCGTCAGCTGGCAACCGGTGCCACAATGCGGGCAGACCGTGTCGGTCTCGACCAGATCCCAGGGCCGCGCCTTGTAGCGATAGGGGAAACTCATCAGCGCGCCGACCGGGCAGACCTCGACGCAATTGCCGCACTGGTCGCAGCTCGCGAGACTGCCCTCGAAGCCGGTGACGGCGGTATCCATGCCTTTTTCGATGGTGCCTAGGGCGACCGCGCCGACGACCTCCTCACACATCCGGACGCAGCGCTGGCACTGGATGCAGCGGTTGACGTTCATGATGATGACCGGGCTGAGACGGATATCCTCGGAGTGGAACACCCGTTTGTCATCGCGGAACCGGCTTTCGCGGGGCCCGTAGGCCATCACCTGGTTCTGAAGCTCGCATTCGCCGCCCTTGTCGCAGATCGGGCAGTCGAGGGGGTGGTTGGCGAGCAGCATGTCGAGCATGGAAGAGCGCGTTTCCTCGATCAGAGGCGTGTTTGCCCGCACCACCATACCATCGGTGACCGCGGTGGCGCAGGACGGCTGCAGCCGCCGCTGCCCCTCGATCTCCACCAGACACATGCGGCAGGAGGCCAGCGCCGGCAGGCGCTTCAGATAGCAGAAGGTCGGGATGTCGATGCCCAAACGCTGGGCGGCCTGCAGCACCGTCGAGCCAGCCTCAACGTCCAGCGTTTGTCCATCGATCGTAATGCTAACCATACTTCCTCGCAGTCCTATCCCAGCGCACTCCTTCGGAGCGGGATGAGGAAAAGTGTGTGCGGTTTTCCGCTCGCATCCCGCTCTAAGCTATTAGAATCGATCACGATGATTTTGGGTCGAGACGACCCAAAATCATCGTGATCTAGTGAAACGGGCACCTCCGCTCCTCGATATGGGCGACGAACTCATCGTGGAAATGCGCGAGTGCGGCCCGCAGTCCCATCGCTGCGCCGTCACCCAAGGCACAAAACGTATTGCCGAAAATGCCTTTGCAGAGCATCTCCAGCTGCTCCAGATCGCCGGGCGCGCCCTTCCCGGCCTCAATCCGGCGCAGTACCTTCACGACCCAGTTCAATCCTTCCCGGCATGGCGTGCACTTGCCGCAGGACTCATGGTGGAAGAACTCGATGATCCGGGTGGCGACCTTGACCATGCAGGTCGAGTCGTCGATCACGATCACGCCAGCCGAACCGAGCATCGAGCCGACGGCAGCCAGCGAGTCGAAATCCATCCCCACCTCCAGCCCGTGCTCCGGGATTAGCGGCGCTGAGACCCCGCCCGGGATCACCGCCTTGATTCTGCGTCCCGGCAGCGGGCCGCCGGCGTGGTTCTCGACCAGTTCGCGCAGCGGTATGCCCATTGGCAACTCGTAGAGGCCGGGTTTGCGCACCTGCCCGCTGAGGCAGTAGAGCTTCGGGCCGGGGCTCTTATCCGGGCCGATGCCCCGAAACCAGTCCGGCCCCCGCATAACGATATGCGGCACGCAAGCGAGCGTCTCGACATTGTTGATCACTGTGGGGCTGGCGTAGAGCCCGGCCACGGCCGGAAACGGCGGCTTCAATCGCGGCTGCGCCCGCTTGCCCTCGAGCGACTCGAGCATCGCAGTCTCCTCGCCGCAGATATAGGCGCCGGCGCCGCAGTGGATGTGGACGGCGAAATTGAAATCCGAGCCGAGAATGCTCGTTCCCAGATAACCCTTTGCGTGAGCCTCGGCGATCGCCTGCTCCAGGCGGCGGATCGCCGTCACATATTCTCCGCGGATGTAGACATAGGCGGTTTTGGCCCCAATCGCGTAGGCGCTTACCGCCAGCCCTTCGATGAGCTGGTGCGGGTCGCGCTCCATGATGATCCGGTCCTTGAAGGTGCCCGGCTCGCCCTCATCGGCGTTGCAGCACAGATATCTCGGCTTGTCGGCCCGCTTCGGCACGAAACTCCATTTCATGCCCGTAGGGAATCCGGCACCGCCGCGACCGCGCAGGTTGGACCGTTTGACGAGGTCGATGACCTCGTCAGGCGTGTACGCGCGCAGCACCTTCGCCAGCGCCTGGTAGCCGCCGCCGGTCTCATAGCTCGATAGCAAATGACCGTCCGACACGTCGACATTTTTGAGAAGAACCGGCTCGAACATGGCGCTACTCTCCCGGCAGTCGCGGAGAGGCGTGCTCAACGCTCGCTACCCGCCCCGCCGTAGCCCGGAGGCTGTCCAAGAGTGCGTTTATCCGCGCGACATCAAGGTCGCCGTGGTAATCGTCGCCGACCTGCATCACCGGAGCCATCTCGCAGGCACCGAGGCACTCGACGGTCGAAAGCGTGAACAGCCCGTCCGGGGTGGTGTCGCCCTTCTTGATCCCCAGCACCGTTTCCAGATGCTTCAGCAGGTCCTCGGATCCGCACAGCATGCAGGAAACATTGTCACAGAGTTGCAGGTGGAACATGCCCACCGGCTCGGTATGGAAGAGTGTGTAGAAGGTCGCCAGCTCGTAGACCCAGATACGCTCGACGCCGAGAATGTCGGCAACTTCTTCCAACACCGGGCCGGGCAGATGGCCATGTTGCCTCTGCGCGATCAGGAGCGCGGGCATGATCGCCGAGCGCTGGTCGGGATACCGCGCCGCAGCCTCTTCGATCTTTTCGCGCATGGTCATCGCGTCCAAATCTCCTGCTACTTGTCCACCTCCGCCATCACGGGGTCGAGGCTGCCGAGCACAGCGATCATATCCGCCAGGTAGCGGGCGTTGGTGACGCCGAAGAGTCCCTGAAGGTTGACGAACGAGGGGGCCCGCACCTTCATGCGGAACGGTTTTGGCGACCCATCACTGATGATGTAGAAACCGAGTTCACCCTTCGGCGCCTCGATCGCCGAATAGACCTCGCCCTTCGGCACCTTGAAGCCATAGGCCGACAGGTCGAAATGCTGGATCAGCGCCTCCATCGAACAGTGCACCCGATCCTTGTCCACCGGGAAGGCGATCGTCGGCATGTCGATCTGGAACGGCCCCTCGGGCATCTGGTCGAGGCATTGTTCGATAATCCGGATGCTCTCGCGCATCTCCTCGACCCGGCACTGCCAGCGCGCGTAGCAATCGCCTTCCTCGCGGGTGATGACGTTGAAGTCGAGCCGGTCATAAATCTCATAGGGCTCGTCGCGGCGGATGTCCCAGTCGACGCCCGAGGCCCGCAGGTTCGGGCCGCTCAGTCCGAGATCGATGGCGTCCTCGGCGGAGATCACGCCGATCCCCTGCGTGCGCTTCAGGAACACCCGGTTGTTATCGATCAGCCGTTCATAGTCGCGGATCCGGTTCGGGAAGATGTCACAAAACTCCCGGATCTTGGGGAAGAACCCGTCGGGCAGATCCTCGCGCACACCGCCGACCCGGCAGAAGGAAGTGTGCATCCTCGCCCCGCTGATCATCTCCAACAGGTCCATGATCATTTCGCGCTCGCGCATGACGTAGAGCAACACGGTCATGGCGCCCAGGTCCAGCGGCAGCGCGCCGGTGATCAGGAGATGACCGGAGATCCGTGCCAGTTCGGCCATCATCACGCGGATATACTGCGCCCGCAGCGGTGCTTCTATGCCGAGGAGTTTCTCCACCGCCAGCGCGAAAGCCAGGTTGTTCGAAGGCGGGCAGAGATAGTCGAGCCGGTCCGTCAGCGGGAAAATCTGGGTATAGGTGAAGCTCTCCGCCAGTTTTTCGGTGCCGCGGTGGAGATAGCCGATATGCGGGTCCACGCGCTTGACGTACTCGCCGTCCAGTTCGAGGACGAGCCGAAGAACCCCATGAGTGCTGGGGTGCTGCGGGCCGAGGTTGAGAAGCACTTCCGTGGTATTGAGCGCTTCGCCTTCCGGCCTGCGGAGTTCGGTGACTTCGGTCATTTCAACTTTCCGGCGTAGAACGGCCTCCCTTACGGAATGTTTTTGGTGGCGAGGTCGGGCTGTGTTGGCGGCGGACCTTCGGCACCGAAGGGGTTCAGCTTGTCCTTGTAGCCCCGCAGCGGGAAATCCTTGCGCTGGGGAAAGCCCTCGAAGCCTTCCCACATGTAGATCCGGCGCAGATCTGGATGCCCCTCGAACCTGATGCCATACATGTCCCAGGCCTCGCGCTCATGCCAGTTGGCGGTGCGCCAGACCCCCGTCACCGACGGGACCCTCGGCGGATCGCCGAGGCGGCATTTGATGCGAACGCGCCATTTGTTCGGCAGCGAATAGAGGTGGTACACGGCCTCGTAGCGCGGCACCAGGGTAATGATCGACCCCGCAGATGTCTGACAGGAAATTGAACCGCAGCGCCGGGTGTTCCTTCAGAAACCGGCAAAGCTCGACGATCATGTCAGGCGGAGCGGCGAAGGCGTGAACACCATGTGCGAAGCCAAGATCGTCGATTGCCTCGCCGAAACGTTCCATGATCAGAGCGCGATAGAGAGACGGCTCCACACTCATGGCGCTGCAACCCGATCCAGAGGCGTTCCGGCCAGCGCGCGGGACCTCTTGATCTTCTCTTGAAGCAGGAGGAAGCCGTGCATCAGCGCCTCGGGCCGCGGCGGGCAGCCGGGCACATGCACGTCCACCGGCACGAATGTCTCCGCCCCCTGCACCACGGCGTAGGTGTTGTAGACCCCGCCGGAGATAGCGCAGGTGCCCATGGCGATGACCCAGCGGGGCTCCGGCATCTGGTCATAGAGCCGGCGCACCACGGGCGCGAACTTCCGCGTTATGGTGCCGGCGATGATCATCACGTCGGACTGGCGGGGCGATGGCCGGAACACCACGCCGAACCGGTCGAGATCGTAGCGCGCGCAACCCGCCGCGATCATCTCGATGGCGCAGCAGGCAATACCGAAGGTCTCGGGCCACAGCGCCGATTTCCGGCTCCAGTTGATAACGCTTTCGGCCGTGGTGAACAGCACGCTGTCGCGGATCGCATTGTTTACGCCTCCCATTCCAGCGCTCCCTTCAGCCAGGCGTAGGCGAAGCCCACGAGAAGCAGCAATATGAAGACGAACATCTCGACGTAACCGACCAGCCCGATGTCTTTCAGGACGACGGCCCAGGGAAAGAGGAACATCGTCTCGACATCGAAGACCACCAGCAGGATCGCAAGGATAAAGAACTGCACCCTCATGCGGCCTCCGGCGGCCTCACCGGCCGCGTCCATGCCGCACTCATAGGGCATGTTCTTTTCGGGATAGGGATTGGACGGGCGCAGCAGCGAGGAGACAAAAAGCGTCGCCCCCGCCACCAGAACAACTCCGGCGACCATGAAAAGAACCGGCAAAAATTCCATTGCAGTCATATCGCACTGCACCGGTCACCCACCGAGGGCCTTCCTCAGGCCGCGACCGACCCGTTCGGGACCGGTAATGCGGTTGCCCCGGGAAGCGACTTGGGCAATCCTTTCTTGAACTGTCAGTCTATGCCGCCGGGCGGATCATTGCAAATCCAATCGATTAGCCGCCAAGCACCGAATGTTGAGCAAGCCTCAGAAACCACGCTGGAAATAGGCCGATGCCGATGGTACCCGCGGCGGTGAAGGCGAGCGTGGCGCGGACCAAAGGCGTCAGCGCCGGGTCGAACGTCCTCTCCGGCTCGCGCATGTAGATCACCATGACGATGCGGATGTAGAAGTAGGCGGCGACGACACTCAGCAGCACTGCGATCACCGCCAGCATGACGAAACCTCGCTCGACGAGCGCGACCAGCACGTAGAACTTGGCGAAGAACCCGGCCGTCGGTGGAATGCCGGCCAGCGAGAACAGATAGAGCAGCATCAGAAGCGCCAGCCCGGGATGCGACTTGGAGAAACCCGCGTAGTCCTCGATAACCTCGCCCGAGAAATCGCCGTTCCGCATCATGATGACGGTGCCGAAAATGCCGAGATTCATGAAGGAGTAGATCAGCAGGTAGAGCATCACGCTGGCGACCCCGTCCGCGCCGCCGGCTGCCACGCCGAAAATGGCAAACCCGGCATGGGCGATGCTGGAATAGGCCAGGAGGCGCTTGAAATTATCCTGCACCAGCGCCACGAAACTGCCGAGCGCCATCGTCACCACCGCAATGACAGCGACGATGATCCAAACCTCCGAGGCTGCGACCAGCGGGTTGAGGAACACCCGCAGGATCACCGCGAACCCCGCCGCCTTGGGGCCCACCGACATGAAGGCGGTGATCGTCGTCGGAGCGCCTTCATAGACGTCCGGCACCCACATGTGGAACGGCACCGCGCCGACCTTGAAGACCAGCCCGGCGACGATAAAGACCACGGCCAGCAGCAATCCGGGATCGAGCGGATCGCCGGTCACCGCCGCAGCCATCCCGTCCAGTTGCGTCGTGCCGGTGAGCCCGTAGATCAGCGAAACGCCGTAAAGGAAAATCCCGGTCGAGACCGAGCCAAGGATCACGTATTTCAGCGCCGCTTCGTTCGACCGCCGCTCTCGCCGCAGGAAGCCGGTCAGCACATAGGTGCAGAGCACCATCAGTTCGAGGCCCACATAGATCGACAGGAGATCGGTCGCCGAGGCCATGATCATCATTCCCGAAAGCGCAAACAGCAGCAGGACATAGTATTCGCTGCTCCCGATCCCTTCGATATCGGCATATTTTCGCGAAAGGAGGAATGTCAGAACGGTGGCTAGGTAGAACACGAACTTGAAGAAGACCGCAAAGCGGTCGGCGATGAACATGCCCGTGTAGGCCGGCCGCACCTCGCTCGCCAGCATGAGTGTCGCCAAGGCGGCAATCAGCACGACCGCGACGGAAGCCCAGACAAGGAAATCTTCCTGTCGCTTTCGCACAATCTGTCCCAGGATCAGCAGGATGCAAGCCCCAGTCACCACCACGATCTCGGGCAGGCTCGCCAGAACCGACTGGAAAAGCGCGGCGGCGGTCATTGGCCGCTCCCCTTGTCGTGCACCTGCGCCAGCAGATGCTTTACCGAGGCGTCGATGATGTTGAGAAAGGGTTTCGGATAGAGCCCGACCCAAACCACGAAGACGGCCAGCGGCAGGATCGCAGCCATCTCGCGGGCGTTGACGTCGCGTATCTTGAACCGGGCGCCGACGCTGGCCGGACCAAGCGCGACTTTCCTATACATGCCGAGCAGATAGGCCGCGCCCAGCAATGCGCCCAAAACGGCGGCCGCGCCGGCGGCCAGGTTGGCCGCAAACCCGCCCGACAGCACCAGCAACTCGCCCACGAACGAATTCGTTCCCGGCAGCGCCATCGACGACAGGGTGAACAGCGCAAGAAACACGGTATAGACCGGCGCCGCCTTCATCAACCCGCCATAATCCGCGATGCTGCGCGTATGTGTCCGCTCGTAGATCAGGCCGACGAACAGGAACAACGCGCCCGTCGTTACGCCATGATTGAACATTTGCAGGATGCCGCCTTCGAGCCCGCGCAGGTTCAGCGCAAAAATCCCTAGCGTCACGAAGCCCATGTGGCTGATGCTGGAATAGGCCACGAGCTTCTTCAGGTCGTCCTGCGCCAGCGCAAGCAACCCGCCATAGACGATCGCAAGCGCCGAAAGCGCCAGCATCAGCGTCGAATAATGAACCGACGCCTCCGGCAGCATCGGCAGCGAGAACCGCAGGAATCCGTAGGCGCCCATCTTCAGGAGCACTCCGGCGAGGATGATGCTGCCCGCCGTCGGCGCCTGCACATGAGCGTCCGGCAGCCAGGTATGGACCGGGACCATCGGCACCTTGACGGCGAAGGCGATCAGGAAGGCGAAGAACAGCCAGGACTGGACCCGGAACGGCAAATCCTGCGCTGTCAGGGCGAGGATGTCGAACGTCTCGCCGCCGTGGAAATAGAGCACGATGACACCGATCAGGAACAGGAGGCTGCCCGCCAGCGTGTAGAGGAAGAACTTGAACGCCGCATAGACCCGGCCGCCGCCGCCCCAGACGCCGATCATCAGGTACATCGGGATCAGCATCGCCTCCCAGAAGACGTAGAACAGGAACAGGTCGAGCGCGCAGAACACCCCCAGCATCAGCGCCTGCATGACCAGCAGACTGACCATGAACTCCTTCACCTTGCGGTCGATCGCGACCCACGAGGCGAGCACGCAGATCCAGCCCAACAGCGCGGTCAGGAACACGAAGAGCGCGCTTATCCCGTCGATGCCAAGCGCATAAGTGATCCCGAGCGCGGGCACCCACGGGCGCGTCTCGATGAACTGCATCTCGTGGGTCGTGGTGTCAAAGCTGGCCAGCATGGCGATGCAGAGAGCGAGGTCGATGACGGTGACACCCAGCGCTGTCCACCGCACCGCATCGTCGCTGCGGAGAAACATCAGAACCGCTGCCCCGGCGGCGGGCGTGAATACGATGAGGCTAAGGAGAGGGAACGCCATGGCTCCCCCTACCGCCACGCCACGGCGAAGACGACAGTGGCTGCGACCACACCGACGATCATCGCCAGCGCGTAATGGGTCACGACGCCGGTCTGGAGCCGGCGCAACGCCCCGCCGCCGCGCAGGATCGAGCGGGCGACGCCGTTCACGACGGCGTCCACGCCGGTGAGATCGATCCACAGCCCCGCCCGTGCCGCCCCATGCAGGAAAGGCAGCGCCGCGGTCTCGGACACGTCGCTCACCGCCTTCTCGTAGCGCGCCAGCGGTTTTTCGGCGAGCCACATGAAGAACCGCGCGCCCTTGCGGTAGAACCAGTCGGTGTCGATGCTGATCGTGTTCTCGGGGTCGAGCGCCCTGAGGAATATGACAAAGCCCAAGGCGGTGAACATCAGCACGCCGAGGCTCTCGGTGACATGGACGCCGGTGTAGGGTTCGAAATCGACCGGATAGGGCAGAAGCGCGTAAAGTGGCTGGGGGAACACCCCGATCGCGATGCAGAGCACCGCCGCCATACCCATCGCAACCAGCATGTTTCGGGGAGGTTCCCGCGCCTCCAGTTGTCGGTCCGTGCCGAAGAACATGTAGTACGGGAGCTTGAGTCCGGTGTGCAGGAACGTCCCCGACGACGCCATCGTCAGTGCCAGCACCACCAGCGCGCGGTGATCCTGTTCGGCGGCGGCCACCACCATCGACTTGGTGACGAAGCCCGAGAAGAATGGAAATGCCGAAATCGCGAAAGCGCCGACCATGTAGAGCGCCACTGTCAGCGGCATGGTCCTGTAGAGCCCACCAAGCTCGGTGAGCTTGCGACGGCCGGTGACGTGGATCACCGCCCCCGCGCCCATGAACAGGAGCGCCTTGTAAATGATATGCGCGAAGGCGTGGCTGGTGGCCCCGTTCACCGCCATCTCAGTCCCGATGCCGACGCCCGCCACCATGTAGCCCACCTGGCTGACGATGTGGTAGGCGAGGAGCCGCCGGCAGTCGTTCTCCAGCACCGCGTAGATGACGCCGTAGAGCGCCATTGCGGTGCCGAGCCAAACCAGAAGCTCGGTCCCCGGAAAGGCCCGGGCCAGCACATAGACGGCGGTCTTGGTGGTGAAGGCGCTCATGAACACCGCCCCGGTGACGGTCGCCTCCGGATAGGCGTCGGTCAACCAGGCGTTGAGCGGCGGCACCGCAGCATTGAGAATGAACCCGGCAAGGATCAGGTAGGCGCCCACGCCCATGCCGCCCTCGATCGGGGCCCCCTCGATCGGGCCAAAGAGCAGCGAGCCGGTGGCGAGCCCGTGGAGAATGACGCCGCCGAGCAGGGCGACGCCGCCGGTAATATGGACCATGAGATAGCGAAAACCGGCGGCGACCGCCTGCCGGCCGCCCTGGGCGAAGATCAGATAGGCAGAGGCAAACGCCATGCTTTCCCAGAACAGGTACAGGGTCAGGTAGTCGCCGGCGAAAACCACGCCAAGCGCGCTGCCGACGTAGACGAACGCAGCGACATGCTGGCCGGCGCGCGTCAGATGCAGCGCGTAGACCGTCCCGATCAGCGCCATAATGGTGAAAACGGTGGCGAAGACGATGCTCAGCTTGTCCACCTTCGCAATCAGAATTTCCTGCCCGATGAACCGCGCCTCGCCATAGCTGCCCGGCTGCATCGTGAGCACGGCGAGGATCGCCAGCGTCGGGATCAGCAGCAGATAGGCCTTGCGGATCGACCCTCTGAGGAACGGGATCGGCAGAGCGCCGAGAATGAAGAGCAGGGCCGGATGGATGAAGTCAGTCATAATAATCCTCGCGCCGCATCAGCCCGCCCTGATGGCCGAGAAACTTGGAAACGAAAATCAGCAGCACGCAGGATAAGAAGCCGTAGACGGCCGACCAGCCCGGCAGGCGGTCCCACAGGTACTCGGCGTGCTGGCGGGAGACCACGAAGTCGGCGATGACGATCAGAACGAGCACCAGATAGTACAACCGGCGGCGCTGCCTCGCATGTTCTTCGTCACCAAAGAAATCGACCACGCGCTTTATCATCTGACGACTCCTTCCGCCAGGGCGAGGAAATAGTCGGGGAAGATGCCCATCAGCACCGACAGGATAGCGGTCGCGACTAGCGGGATCGTGACCATAGGAATTTCACGGACCGTCGCCCGGCTCTCCTGCGTCTCCACCTCGAAGAAGGCGGTATAGCTGACCGGCAGGAAATAGGCGGCGTTCAGGATCGAACTCACCAGGAGCACGGCCAGGAACGCGATCTGCCCCGCCTCCACCGACCCCTGTGCCAGATACCACTTGCTGACAAAGCCCGCGGTCGGCGGCACCCCGATCATGCTCAGCGAAGCGATGAAAAATGCCCCCATCGTCCACGGCAGCCTGCGGCCGATCCCGGCCATGTCGCTGATGTTGCGCTTGCCAGACGCGCAATAGATCGACCCGGCGCAGAAAAAGAGTGTGATCTTTGAGAATGCATGAGCTGCAATGTGGATGATCCCGCCGACCATCGCGACCTGCGACAACAGAACCGCGCCCAGCACGATGTAGGAGAGCTGGCTGACCGTCGAATAGGCGAGCCTGGCCTTCAGGTCGTCCCGCGTCAGGGCGTAGACCGACGCCATCAGGATCGTGAACGAAACCAGATAGGCCGTGGCGATGCCGAGGCCCAGCTCCCCAACCAGCCCCGTGCCGAAAACATGGAACACCACCCGCAGCACGCAGAACACGCCCATCTTGACCACGGCCACCGCATGCAGGAGCGCACTGACCGGTGTCGGCGCCACCATCGCCGCGGGCAGCCAGGCGTGCATCGGCATCACCGCAGCCTTGGCGAAGCCGAAAAGATAGCAGAAATAGATGACCGTCAGCAGCGCCGCCGAGGCATCGACCCCCGAGAGCAACCCCCCCGCCACAAAATCGAGCGACCCGGCAATGTGGTAGGTCAGCGCCAGCGCGGCGAGCAGCACGCTTTTCGACGCGCCCATCAAATAGACGAGGTACTTGCGGCTGCCCGTCCATCCCTCTTCGTCCTCGTGGTGGTAGACGAGCGGATAGGTAACGAGGCTGAGCACCTCGTAGAAGATCACCAGCGTAAACAGATTGGCGGCGAAGGCGCCCCCGACGGCCGCCGCGAGGCTGGCGGCGAAACAGGCGAAGAACCGGGTCTGCGCATGCTCGTTCAAGTGCCGCATGTAGCCGATGGAATAGATCGCCGCCACGATCCACAGCAGCGACGAGACGGTGGCAAACACCATGCCGAGCGCATCGACCCGGAAGGCGAAGTCAATCCCCGGCAAAATCTCGAACAGGCGCAAATCGACCGTCCCGCCCGCCAGCACCGTGGGCGCCATCGAGGCGACAATTGCGAACATGGCGATCGCGGCCAACGGCGAGACGACATCGCGGAGTTTCTCGCGGTTGTTCAGAAGGAGAACTGCAAGGGCCGCCAGGCCTGCGACGGCGACGGCAAGCAGCGGCCGGATCGATATCACCGGGTCCAAGCCGCTATCCTTTCATCATGGTCACGTCGTCGACCTTGAGGGTGGACTTGTTCCTCACGAGGGCGACCAAGATACCGAGAGCGACGGCAACCTCCGCCGCGGTGATTGCGATGACGAAGATCGCGAAGATCTGCCCGCGGAAATCGCCGTAGTAACGCCCGAAAGCGATGAAATTGATGTTGACCGAGTTGAGCAGCAGCTCCAGCGACATCAGCACGACCAGAATGTTGCGCCTGAGCAGCACGCCCGCCGCTCCGATCACGAACAGGACCACTCCGAGCAAGATATACCACGAGAGCGGAACCATCACTCCCACTCCTTCCGCGCCAGCACGATGGCGCCGACCAGGGCCGCCAGCAGGATGACGGAGGCTACTTCAAACGGCAGGAGATAGTCGGCAAAAAGTGTCGTGCTGAGCTGCCTGATGTCATCGCCGCCGCGCATAGCGACGGGCTCCGTGACCGAAAAGCGGTCGCTCCAGAGCACCAGCACAAGCATCTCGACCCCAAGCAGGACGAGCAGCACCATTGCCGGCAGGTTGCCGCCCGGCAAGAACCGCTGCAACACCGCTTCGCGCACATCGATCATCATGATCACGAATAGGAACAGGACCATGATCGCGCCGACATAGACGAAGATCTGGATGACCGCGAGCAACGGCGCCTCGAGCAAGACGAAGATTGCCGAGATTTGCAGGAAACACGCCATCAGCGCCAATGCGCTGTGAACCGGATTCCGCGCCAGGACCACCGTCAGGGCCGTGATCACGGACACCGTAGCGAACAGAAGAAAGAACCCCCGATCCATCGACGCCGACCCCCCGACGCGAACTGTCACTCGGCGCGAGACGGCCGGATTTGAGATAGCGCCGCACTTCAGATGCGTTCACAAATTGTGCCCTAGTATCGGATTTTTCACAAGATTATTGTCATTGGCGGAGCAAAACCAGGCCGGCCCGGATGTGGCGAAGGCCGCTCGCGAAGCACGCTCTTCAGTAACCGGCAGATAGAGCATGGTGTCGCCGGCCCAGTAGACGGAGGGCTCGCCCACCGCCTCAAAGGCTGAAGCCCGCGATCTGTCCCTGGCCTGACACTCGGGCGCAGCTGGAACTCAGCCGCGCCCGAGCGCCTTTCCGCCCGGATCAGGCGAGATCGAAGCGATCAGCGTTCATCACCTTCGTCCAGGCCGCCACGAAGTCACGCACGAACTTGTCTTGCGTGTCGCTCTGACCGTAGACCTCGGCAAGCGCCCGCAGCTGGGAGTTCGAACCGAAGACGAGATCGACACGGGTACCGGTCCACTTCATTTCGTCCGTATTGCGGTCGCGTCCCTCGAACACATACTTCGTTTCCGGGGCTGCTTTCCACGCTGTGCCCATGTCGAGCAGGTTCACGAAGAAGTCGTTGGTGAGCGTCTCGGGGCGCTTGGTGAGGACGCCGTGCTGGGACTGTCCGGCATTTGCGTTCAACACGCGCATGCCGCCGACGAGAACCGTCATCTCCGGCGCGGTCAGCGTCAGCAGTTGCGCCTTGTCGATCAGCAACTCCTCCGGCGAAATGGAATATTCGCCCTTCTGATAGTTGCGGAACCCGTCGGCGATCGGTTCGAGAACGGCAAAGGAGTCCACATCGGTCTGCTCCTGGGTCGCGTCGGTGCGGCCGGGCGTGAAGGGGACCTCGATGTGGTGACCGCCGTTTGCCGCCGCCTTCTCGATGGCTGCCGCGCCGCCGAGAATGATCAAGTCTGCGAGCGACACCTTCTTGCCGCCAGGCTGGGCGTCGTTGAACGCTTTCTGGATACCCTCAAGCGTCTCGAGCACGGTGGCCAGCTGCGCCGGCTGGTTGACCTCCCAGTCCTTCTGGGGGCTAAGACGGATGCGCGCACCGTTCGCACCACCGCGCTTGTCGGAGCCGCGGAACGTTGACGCCGACGCCCAGGCGGTCGAGACCAGCTGGGAGATGGGCAGTCCCGATGCAAGGATCTTGCCCTTGAGATCGGCGATGTCCTGCGCGTCGATCAGGACGTGGTCAACAGCGGGGACCGGATCCTGCCAGATCAGGTCCTCTACCGGAACTTCCGGGCCGAGATAGCGCACGCGCGGGCCCATGTCGCGGTGGGTCAGCTTGAACCACGCCCGGGCAAACGCATCAGCGAACTGATCCGGATTCTCGAAGAAGCGCCTCGCAATCTTTTCGTAGGCGGGGTCGAAGCGCAAGGCGAGGTCGGTGGTCAGCATGGCTGGTGCGTGGCGCTTGGACGCGTCGTGCGCATTCGGTACCGTACCGGCGCCGGCACCGTGTTTCGGTGTCCACTGATGTGCACCGGCCGGGCTCTTCGTCAGTTCCCATTCGTAGCCGAACAGGTTCCCGAAGAAGTTGTTGCTCCACTTCGTCGGCGTCGTCGTCCATGTGACTTCCAGGCCACTGCCGATCGTGTCGCCGCCTTTGCCGGTCCCAAAGCTGCTTGTCCAGCCGAGGCCCTGCTCCTCGATGCCGGCACCCTCGGGCTCAACACCAACATGGGCGGCATCGCCCGCGCCGTGGGTCTTGCCGAAGGTATGCCCGCCCGCAATGAGGGCGACGGTCTCCTCGTCGTTCATGGCCATGCGCGCGAAGGTCTCGCGGATGTCCCGGGCGGCGGCAAGCGGATCGGGATTGCCGTTCGGACCTTCCGGATTGACGTAGATCAGGCCCATCTGTACGGCGGCGAGGGGATTTTCGAGGTCTCGTTCGCCGGAGTAACGCTTGTCGGCAAGCCAGGTGTCCTCAGCGCCCCAATACACGTCTTCCTCGGGCTCCCAGACATCCGCGCGGCCGCCGGCAAAGCCGAATGTCTTGAAGCCCATCGACTCCAGAGCGCAGTTGCCGGTGAGGATCATCAGGTCGGCCCAGGAGATCTTGTTGCCGTATTTCTGCTTGATCGGCCAGAGCAGCCGGCGCGCCTTGTCGAGGTTGACGTTGTCCGGCCAGCTGTTGAGCGGCGCGAAACGTTGCTGGCCGGCTCCCGCCCCGCCGCGGCCGTCGCCGGTGCGGTAGGTGCCGGCGCTGTGCCATGCCATGCGGATGAAAAGCGGGCCGTAATGACCGAAGTCGGCCGGCCACCAGTCCTGCGTGTCGGTCATCAGCGCGAAGAGATCCTTCTTAAGGGCCTCCAGGTCGAGCTTCTTGAACTCATCCGCATAGTTGAACGCCTTGCCCATCGGGCTGGACAGGGAGGAGTTCTGGTGGAGAATCCGGAGGTTCAACTGGTTCGGCCACCAGTCCCGGTTCGACCTGCCGCCATGGGCCGTGTGCACGACCGGACACTTGCCCGCGGTTTCGACTTTTGAATCCATGTTTTTCTCCCTTGCGATTACTTGAAGTGGGCCATCCAGACCGCCCTGAAGCAAAAGAGCTCATGGCGTTCGACGTCTGGAGGGGCTGGACGTCAACAAGCTACGCCCCATCGGTGGCCGTTATATGCCGGGTGTGACGGTGGCTGCATCTCATCTCTGCTTTAGGCACTATACCCAAGCCGTTTGATTAATTTAAGTTGGATTTTCTGATCGCCGCGATAAGGTGCGGTTATGACAAATTTGACACTCAAGCAGCTGCGCTATTTCGAGGCGTTGGCACGACAGGGCCATTTCGGACGCGCGGCGGATGTCTGCGCGATCTCCCAGCCCGCCTTGTCGATGCAGATCAAGGAACTGGAAGAAACACTGGGCACAGAACTCTTCGAAAGAGGCGCGCGTCAAGTCCGGCTGACCAGCTTCGGAGAAGCGTTTGCTCCGCGTGTGCGCGACATCCTGCGCTCTGTCGATGAGCTGGCCGACCTAGCGCGCGCCTCGCAGGACCGGCTGGTGGGGCGGCTGCGGATAGGCATCATCCCGACGGTCGCGCCCTACCTGCTGCCTGCAATAATCGGCAACCTCACCCGCATGCATGACGGGCTTGAGGTTCACGTGCGCGAGACGCTGACCTCGAAGCTGGTTCAGGAGCTGGCAGAAGGCCGGCTCGACACGGCAATTGTTGCGTTACCGGTATCCGAACCTTCATTGAACGAGGTCGCGTTGTTTTCGGAGAATTTCGTGCTGGTGCGCCCAGGCGAGGATGAAGGCAAGCCAGTGCCCAATCGCGAAGCGCTACGTGAAATGAGGCTGCTTCTCCTGGAAGAGGGGCACTGTTTTCGCGATCAGGCCTTGTCGTTCTGCAATATGCATTCGGCGCTGCCGCGAGAGTTGCTGGACGGTAGCTCTCTGTCCACGCTGGTCCAAATGGTCGGCGCCGGCATTGGTGTGACTTTGATCCCGGAAATGGCCGTGGGGGTGGAGACGCGCTCGGCGTCAGTGTCTGTCGCGCGCTTTCAGAATGTCCAGCCCTCGCGAACAATTGGCATGATCTGGCGCAAGACAAGCCCCTTGGCCAAACAGTTCCTGCAGATTTCTGAAGTCGTTCGTCAATCAGCCGATGCGATGCGCGAGCAATACAACATCTTGGACGCGAGAGCCCGGACCTAAAGGCCACATGCTGCCATTCGACGATCGCACCGTGCTCGAGTGCAATTTCGATGGCATCGCGGCATCAGGGCTAAGATCGCCGCCCCTTTGCTGCAAGTCTCTGTGGCTTCAGGCCCCCGCGACCAGACAAAAGAAAAGCCGCCCTTTATGAACTGACCCCCGAAAGTGCAAAACCTAAGCGAAACCTGTCCGAATCGGTCGCACGATGCCCGGTATGAATACAAAGTCGAATATTCAGCCGCGAGGCGTCAAGCCTGAAGCGGTGAAGCTGGTGAAGGAACGCGGCTGGAAAATGAGTTTCCACGGCTCAGGTGGCCGCCGTCCTTTCTTTCTTCGATCGCAGTCGCTCTTCAAGCCGCTGCATGACGACGAAGAGCGAAGGCACGAAGACGACCGTGAGGCAGGTCGAGCCGAGCATGCCGGTGAGGACGGCGATGCCGATCGATTTCTGGGCGCTGGCGCCGGCGCCGGTCTGCAGCACCAGCGGTACGACGCCGAGAATGAAGGCGATCGATGTCATGAGGATGGGCCGGAACCGATTGCGGGCGGCTTCCACTGCCGCTTCCAGGATAGTCCTGTCGCCCTGCAGCCGCATGTGCCGGGCCGTCTCGACGATCAGGATGGCGTTCTTCGCCGAAAGCGCGATCAGGAGCACCAGCCCTATCTGGGTATAGAGGTTGACCGGCGCCTTTACGGCGAGCAGCGTCGCCGCGGTCCCGATCAGGGCAAGCGGCACGGTCGCGATCACCGAGACCGGCGCGCACCAGCTCTCGTATTGGCCGGCGAGCACGAAATAGACGAGAACGAGGCTCAGCGCGTAGACGACATAGATCTGCCCGCCAAGCTCCCGCTCCTGGAACGAGACAGCCGTCCATTCGGTGCCGAAATCGCGCGGCAGAAGCTCGCGGGTGATGCGCTCCAGCTCGTCCAGCGCCTGGCCGGTGCTGAAGCCTTGCGCCTGCGCGCCGATGATCTGGGCAGACGGATAGAGGTTGTAGAGGCTGATCAGCGAGGGACCGGTGACGGCCTTCACCTCGGCGAGCGCGCCGAGCGGCACCATCTGGCCTGAATTGCTGCGGATGCGGAGCTGTTGAAGATCGGCGAGCTCGATGCGCCTGTTTGCCTCGGCCTGTACATAGACCTGGAAGATGCGGCCGAAGAGGCTCACCTGTCCGGCATACGAGGAGCCGATGAATTGACTCACGGTATCGTAGGCGCTGCCGGTATCGATGCCGGCGCTTTCAGCCTTGGTGCGGTCAATGGAGACCGAAAATTGTGGCGCATCGGCCCGGAAAGGGCTGAAAGCCTGTCGGAAGATCGGATTATTCTGCGCGGCGTCGGCAATCGAGCCGGCTGCCCGTTGCAGGGCCGCATAATCGAAATTGCCATTGCGGGCCTCGATCTGGAGTGCGAAGCCTGCGGCATTGCCGATGCCCTGGATCGGTGGCGGCGGCAGGACCATGGCTTCGCCGTCCGGCAGGTTCGCGGTCAGCTCGGTCAGTTTGTTATACAGTGAAAGCAGGTCCTCGCCTTGCTCGCGGACGCTCCAGTCGGACAGGATGACATAGACCACGCCGGCATTGGCGAGGCTCGCGTTGTTGTTCACAGCCGAAAGCCCGCCGATCGCGATGACCGTATCGACCGCGCCGATGGTCTCGACGCGCTCGCGCACCTGTTCCATGGCCGCCTTCGTGCGCTCCAGCGAAGCGCCTTCCGGAAGCTGTACGGACACCAGGAAATAGCCCTGGTCCTCGACCGGCAGGAAAGTGGTCGGCACGCGGGAAAGCAGATAGACCGAGAGGCCGACCAACGCGACGGCCACCACCGTCAGCACGATGCTGATCTTCACCATCCGCGAGACCAGTGCGGCATAGACCCTTTCGCAGGCATCGTAGACGCGGTTGAAGCCGCGATAGAAGATGTTCTTGCGGTGCCCGGGCGGATGGGCCTCGAGCCAGAGGGCGCATTGGGCGGGCTTGAGCGACATGGCGTTGACAGCGCTGATCAGGGCTGTCGCGGCGATCACCAGCGAGAACTGCCTGTACATTTCGCCGCTGAGGCCGGGCAGGAAGGTGGCCGGCAGGAACACGGCGAGCAGCACCAGAGTGATGCCGAGGATCGGTCCGGTCAGTTCCTGCATGGCAAGCACGGCCGCATCATGCGGGCTTTTGCCTTCCTCGAGATGTTTGGCCGCCGCTTCCACCACGACGATCGCGTCGTCGACGACGATGCCGATCGCCAGGATAATGGCGAACAGCGTCGAGAGGTTGATCGAGAAGCCGAACATGGCGAGCGCTGCAAAGGCACCTATGATCGTCACCGGCACGGTTGTCGCCGGCACCAGCGTCGCACGCCAGTCCTGCAGGAAGACGAGGATCACGAAAAGCACCAGCACGGCGGCTTCGACCAGCGTCTGGTAGACATCGCCGATCGCGGCAGAGACGAAGCGGGTTGTATCGAAGGGAATGGCGTGGCTCATTCCTTCCGGGAAGGCCTGCGCCAGTCCGTCCATCTTCACCTTGACGCGCTCGATGACATCCAGTGCATTGGCCTCCGGCAGCAGGAAGAGAGCGAGCCCCGCCGCCGGGCGGCCGTCCATGGAGAAATCCTGGTTGTACTGCTGGGCGCCGAGCTCGACCCGCGCAACGTCGCGCAGCCGGATGACCTGGCCGTTTTCCGACACCCGCACGATGATGTCCTCGAACGAGGGTACGTCGGCAAGCTTGGAATCGAGCTTCAGCGTGTACTGGAAATTCTCGCCCGCCGGCACCGGCGGGATGCCGAGCTGGCCGGCCGATGTGGAGCGGCTCTGCTTGTTGACCGCGTTGATGATGTCGGCGGGGATGAGGTTGCGCGCCGCGAGCAGCTCGGGGTCCATCCAGATGCGGACAGCATATTGGCCCGAGCCGAAGACGACGACATTGCCGATGCCGGGAATGCGGGAAACTTGGTCGATGACGTTGATCGTTGCGTAGTTCGCCATGAACAGGCTGTCATGGGCGGGATCGGAGGATGAAAGAGCGACGATCGCCAGGATCGCCGTCGACCGCTTCGCGGTCTGTACTCCCTGCGCCTGCACTGCATCCGGCAGAGCCGGAAGCGCACTTGCGACCCGGTTCTGCACGAGGATCTGCGCCTCGTCCGGATCGGTTCCGATCGCAAACGTGACTGTCAGCGTGTAGGTGCCGTCGCTGGTCGCGGTCGATTGCATATAGAGCATGCCTTCGACGCCGTTGACCTTCTGCTCGATGGGAAGGGAGACGTCACGCACGATGGTTTCCGCATTGGCGCCGGGATAGCGGGCGGTCACCTGCACCGAAGGCGGCACGACGTTCGGATATTGCGACACCGGCAGGCGGGTCAGCGCCACGAGCCCGAGGATCATCGTCAGAATGGCGATGACATTGGCAAGGACCGGCCGGTCGATAAAGAACTTCGCTATCATGACGATCCCTGCGAATTTGCTGCGTCAGAGCTGGTCGACGATCGTGACGGTCTCGCCGGGCCGCACGTTCCCCGCGCCTTCCACGATGACCCGGTCACCGGCCGACAGGCCCTGCGCGATCTCGCGCAGGCCTCCGGAGAGCTTGTCGCCGACGGTTACTTTGCGGAGTTCGACGCTGCCTTCCTGGTTGACGACGAGCACCGTGCGGCCCTGTTGGGAAGTGCCGATCGCCGTCTCGAGAATGACGAGTGCCGCATTGGTCGCAAGCGGCACGCGGACGCGGGCGAACATGCCGGGCGAGAGAAACAGGGCTGTGTTTGCGATGATCGCCCGGACGGTCATCGTTCCTGAGACCGTGTCGATCTCAGGCGCGATGTAGTCGAGCGTACCGGAATAGGGATAGGCGTTGTCGGTCTGGAGGCCCATTTCCACCCGGATCGGCCCGGCATCGGCGATCTTCATGTTGCGTTGGGCGAGCGCCTTGCGGATTTCGATGACCTGCCGCTCATTGGCGGAGAAAAGGACATGCAGGGGATTCCGTTGCACGACTGCGGCAAGTTTGGGCGCCGACGCGGCGTTGATATAGGCGCCGATATCGGCGTTCCGCGCTGACAGGATGCCGTCAAACGGCGCGCGGATTTCCGTATAACCGAGATTGAGTTTGGCGTTGCGCACTTTGGCCTCGGCAGCGGCCACCTGTGCCTTGGCGATCTCATTCTGGGCGATCGCGTTTTCGCGGGCACTTTGGGCGGCCACCTGCCTGTTGGCAAGCTCCTCCTGCCGGATGAGGTTGGAGCTCGTCTGCTGCAGGTTTGCCTGCGACTGCGCGAGCTCGGCCTCAGCGATCGCAAGGTTGATCCGATAGGGTTCCTGCTCGATGACGAAGACCACGTCGCCGCGGCGGACCCGTTCGCCGTCCTCGAAATTGACCGCCTCGAGCGTGCCGGAGACGCGTGCGACCAGGTCGACGCCATTGACGGCCTTCAATGTGCCGGTCGAATGAAGATATCGTGTCACCTGCTGTTCGACCGGCGCTTTGACGACGACTTTCCTCTGGCTCTGCTGGGCCATGGTGTTGCCGCAAAGGGTCGAAAGGAGCAGGATGACGGCAATTCCGACTGACCGGCACATGGTTTGTCTCCTTAAGGAATGGGGCAATCAGCCGGTCACTTCAGCGCGGAAAGCTCGGTCGGCGAAACGAGGCCGTCCTTGTTCTTGTCGATGCGTCCGAAGGCGAGGCCGTATCGACCGGAGGCCTTGAGCTTGGCCGCAACCGGTTTGCCGGACTGTGCCATCAGGTCGATGAAAGTCTTGAATTCGGTTTGATCGAGCGAGCCGTCGCCGCTTTGTTCTGCAGCCAGGTAGGCCTCTTCCTGCGCATGAGCAGGTATTGTGAGCGCAAACGCCGAAACGACGGCGAGAGCCGTAAGCAGGGTCTTGGTGGTAGGCATGTCAGTTCTCCTCTTGTTGTCACACGGACGGTAGTTGCTCTCAAGGCTGCCGGGCCTCCGTCGATGCGGTAGGCAGGGAGCCGTCGAGCCGGGGCACGGCCAGGATCAGGGTCTCCAGGCCATTCGGGACGGGATTTCGGACGGGTCCGGCCGCAAGCACCTGCCCGATGCCAGCTATGGCCATACCGTCGCCGAAAGCCTTGTTGTGGTTCTTGCGGATTCCGCCTTTGACGGTGGAAATGTCGTGGGCGGCGATGCCGAGTGCCTGGAACTGGGCGAGGTCGGTGTTTTCTCCGGCGCGCATCTTGCCCTCAAAGAGCCGGCGCGAGATCTTGAGCGCCCGGCCCGCCGTGTCTTTCCTCGCTGACGCAAGCGCGAACTTTAAAAACATGAATTGATCTGCCCCCAGAATATGTCTGCCGGCCGCGCGATCAGGCGCTACGGTTCTCCGGACGGCGGCAGGTTTAACGAGGTTCATGGCGTTCGCCATCCCATGTTCATGGTGTAGACGGCTGGGGAGGAGGGCTCAGAAACGCTGAGCTTGCCTCCCGCACATCGGATAGCGAAACCTTCACACTAGCCGCGCTCCCTTTGAAGCCCGCGTCCTCCGCAGCTTCTTCGACGAGGCCGGTGATCATGCCCTCCCAGCGGATCGCGGCAGCGCGGGACATATGGAACGACAGCGCGAGATGCGGGTCGTGGCCGTTCTCGCCGGCCGCCGAGCGTGCAACGATCTTTCCGACGATCGCCGCCTGGATCGGCGCTTCGCTCCGCAGCGCTGCCGAGGCGATGCGGGCGAACCTGTCCTGTGCCTGACGGTCGGGCTCCTTGTCGAGAGGGACGGTCGCCGTTACGCTGGCAAGCCGCCGGCTGTGGCTGGTGACGGTGCTGATTTCGCCGAAGGGAATGGTGTGCAGCCGATCGTCCTCGCCGCGCAATCTGAGGCTTCGGAGCTTGATCTGCTCCACGCGTCCACGGGTCGTGCCTATCTCGATGAGTTCGCCGAGCCGGAAGACGTCGTCCACCACGCAGAAGATACCGGAGACGATGTCCTTCACCAGCTCCTGTGAGCCGAGGCTGATGGCAAGCCCGAGAATGCCGGCGCCGGCCATGACCGGCGTGATATCGATACCGAGCGCCGAAAGCGCGATCAGCGAGAACACTGTCGCGATCAAGGCGAGGGTCGTGACCCGGATGATCGGCAACACGGTCGAAAGACGCGCGTGCCACCTCTCCTTCTCCTCCGCTGATTCCAGCGAGGACGGCGGCGCCATGCGTGCCTCGATCCACACATGCGTGGTGGCGGCAAGCCAGGCTGCTATGACCAGCGCGAGGGAAGAAAAGGTGAGGCGTCGCGAAAAGAGCGGCCAGTCCGCCGGCGGAACGAGTGCGAACGTGCCGACCAGCCAATATTCCGCAATGACCCGCAGAATGATGGCAATCGCAACGCTATCGACGACCACCCGGACCACGAAGAACATCCGCATCATGCCCGGTCGTCGTGAAAGCGTGATGCTGAGCGCGAGCGCCCGGTCGAAGGCGAGCGCGACGAGCAGTGCGGCAATGGTTCCCTTGACGCCTCTGTAGAGATCGAAGTCCTGGCTGACCCAGCCCCAGACCCAGAGCGCGAAGGTGAGGATGACCAGCCAGACGCCGAGGAGGTGGAGGGGCTTTTTCAGGCCGTGCCGGCGCAAAAGGTGCAGGAGGTGAAAAGTGGCGAAGATCATCCCGCAGGAGACGAGGAAGGCCACCAGTCTTACGGTGTCGAGGGGCATTCCGCCGCGCTGGCCAGCCGAGAGCAGCACATGCTGGAGATAGCCAAGGGCCAGGATAGCCCCGCCATGGCGGATTGCCGTGGACGCACCCTCCTCATCGATCGCGATCAGCCGCAATTGCGGAATTTTCGGACGGAAGACGATGCCGAGGAAGGTCAGTGCGGAGAGCCACTGGATAAGGCCGGTCGCGAATTCAACCGGGAAGACGGCCGCCCCGGGCGTGAAACCGAACCAGCGCACGACCAGAAGCCGGGCTACGACGATCGCTGCGATCAGCGGAAGCAGATCCCAGCCTGTCAGCTTGAGGATCGCGGTGAAGGGCATCCGCTCGAGGGCTGCCTGCCGCCGCTTTTCACGCAGCAGCCAACGCACGGCGAGGAAGGTGAGCAGCACCGCTCCGCCAATGATGCCGGCGCCGGAGAGACGATCGGGGATGGAAGGTGCGGTCAGTACCCGCACGACGTCGTCCAGCAAGCGCGGAAAGGCGACGATGGTCGCGACGAACTCGGTCTCCAGTCTTTCGCTCACCGACCGCAAGGTCTCGAACGGCGACGCAAAATGCGGTACCAGGAGCGACGGCCCGGCGGAGACGGGGTCGACCGCTTGGAGCGGAACGCCGGAAGCTGACATTTGATATTCCCTCGACCTTCAGTTCGAGCGGGAATACTCCGCGTCTCCTCGCCCAACCACCCCATGATCATGGTATGTTGCGCCTGTCCGCTTTTGCGCATGGTGTGCTCCATGCCCGGGCGTTCTGGGCGATGATTTCTCAACAGGAGGCACGGATATGGGTCGAGGAAGGGTTGGATTGCGGATCGGATTGGCGGTTGCCTATCTCGCGACGCTTGGCGGAATTCAGCTCGCGATAGCCACGCCGGCCGCCGCAGTCGTCTATTGCAAGACGGTCGGCGTGCCAAAGGGCTGCGTGGTGCGTCCGCCGGCGGTAAGAGTGGTTTATTGCACGGCACCGGGCGTCCCGGTCGGTTGCCGGGTGCGTCCGGCAGTTGGTGTCGTGGGTGTCCCTGGCGTCGGCCGCATCGGCACGCCGATGAACCGAGGCGGCCCGGTCAACCGTGTCGGTCGCCGCTGATGCATGTCGCCCGAAAGTGTGCAGCGCCTTTGGGACAACGACATGCATAAGAACAAGGACCCTAAAGTATCCGTTTTGATCAAAACGGATACTTTAGGACGACGCCGCGAACTGACCCGGCAGACGGAGGGCGACACAGGTGCCCTCCGGTCCGGACGTCATGGAAAACTGCGCGCCGCACCGCTCGGCGCGCTTTTTCATGTTGAGCAGGCCGCGTCCGCTGCTGCTCCGGGCACTGGCTGCCGCAAGGTCGAAGCCCGTCGTCCCGTCGTCCGCGATGGTGATCCGCCCGCCGGACGTCCCGTCCTCCTGCGCGATCGTCTCGATGGTGACCAGCAGGCTCCCGGCGCCTGAATGCTTGATGGCATTGGTGACTGCCTCGTCGAGCAGCCGCATGATCTGGATCACATGCCAGGGCCGCAGGCCCGGAAAGACCGGCAGGCCGCCGGGCGTCAGCACATCCCAGACGAGTCGGATGTCGTGCGCTCTCAGCTGTGCGGACATGCGCTCGCGCCATGAACCAAGCGCGAGCATGAGATCGCCATCGATATCCTCCATGGCATCGATAACGAGGCGGAGGTCCTTGAGTGCGGCGCGTGCCGCCTCGCCGATCGCCGGCCCGCCGCGCCCCTGTTCGGCGAGCGCCACGATGCTGACGAGCTGTCCGCCGAGGCCGTCATGCAGGTCGCGCATCAGGCGGGTCCGTTCGTCTGCCAGCGCTTCTGCGCGGGCCTGTTCTTCTTCTCGCGCAAAGCTCGCCCGCAGTTTTTCCTCCGCTTCGGCCACCTGCTTCACAAGCCGATTGGCAAAATTGTCGGTCTCGTTCAGTGCCTGGACGAAACGCCAGGTCAGCCCGATGCCGATGGTGACCAGGACGACCGAATAGGAAAGCCTGGCGATGAATATCCGCTCGCCGGTCAGGACGTTCGCGAGCATGAGCATGTCATGGGCAGTGCAGACAAGGACGGCGGTAAACGCGGTGCCGAGACAGATGCTGCTGACTTCCTTGCGGACGACAGCCGACCAGCCAAGGATCAGCGATATCAGCAGAATGCAGATGGCAACGCTCGCAGGTCCCAGGGTCAGGTAGGTGCGTTGCAGCGTTGCCATCGGCCCCAACAGGCCGGACAACAGGATCGCGATGCCGGGCAGGAAGACGACCCAGCTCAATCGGGATACCTTCAACTGCGTGAAACGCACGGCGAACATGAGGACGAGCGCGCTTTCAAGCGAGACGGATGCGGCCAGGAAGGACTGGAGGGACCGGAAGACCGGTATCGGAATGAAATGCTGAATGGCGCCCAGTGTCATCGCCGCCGCCAGAAGCCCATAGGCGGGCTCATGCCGCCGGTTCGCCCAGATCAGGCCAAGAATGACGCCGAGCATCGCCTGCCAGGAGGCGAGCATAAGCGGGATCGTGAGGAACAGCAGGATACGGTTGTTATAAGCTTGCCGAAGGTCGCTGTCGGGGCCGGCGTAAACCGGATCCAGATAGGCGTTGATAGGGCCCCACACGAAAAGCTGGATAACAATCTCGTTCGGTCCATCCTTGAGAACAGGGCCGGGGATGCGAGCGATCGCCGGCATATTGCGCTCGGGGCGACTGCTCATGGGATCACCGCGGGTGTCATGGATGACCGTGCCGTTGACGGTAATCTCGATGCCGCTGGTGAATCGCGGCACGACGATCGACCACGGGGTCTGCGCCTCGGAAACGGGCCGGTCGAAGGTAAGTCGGTACAGGTGGGGCGGCGGTTGCCCCTTATGCGATGCGTGCAGATGGGGCAGGGTTACCGGCGTCCAGCCGGAGCCGTCGTCGCTCGTCTCGGCCGACGTCAGCCGATAGCGATCGGGCGGCTGCGGCAGGTCGATCTGGAAGAGCAGGAAGCAGAAGGCGGCAAGCAGGATCTGCAGGCCGACATAGGCCGGCAGCCGAAAATCTCTGGTAGGGGTGAAATACAGGCTCAGCGCCATCGGGTTGCGTTTCTATAGTTTGATGAGCCCCTGCTGCAGGGCTTCGAAAACAGCTTCGCCGCGGGTATTGACCTCGAGTTTCCGGTAGATGTTCTTGATATAGCCAGGAACCGTCTGGCGCGAAATACCGAGATGGGCCGCGATATCGGCATAGCTGAAGCCCTTGGCGATACCCCACAGGATGTCGATCTCCCGGGGTGTCAACTTGGCGGTGTTGAGATCCGTTTGGGTCGCGGGGCCTTGCCTTCCCTGCGTGCGACGGACGATGAAGCGGGCGATCGAGGCGGAGATCGGCGAATGGCCGCGCACGAGTTCGCGCACCGTGTTGGCGATATCGGTCGGGAAGGCGTCCTTGAGGAGATAGCCGTTGGCACCGACAAGGATGGCAGAGATGACGCTCTGCTCGTCGCCGAGGATCGAGATCACCATGATCTCGATTTCCCCGCTGCGCTGGCGGACCTCGCGGATAAGCTCCATGCCGTTGCCGTCGGGAAGCTGCAGGTCGGTCAGGAGGACGTTCGGCGCGGCGGCGGCGAACAAGGCCCGCGCTTCCGAGAGATTGGCTGCCTCCATGACCTGAAAACCGCCTGCTTGGGACAGCGCGTCTGAAATGCGCCAGCGCGTCGGCGCATCGTCCTCCACGATCAGTACGGATATCTCCCCCTCCGTCTCGCCGGTCGGCCGCGCCACTTCTTATTCCTTTCCGTCGGTTCGACTCCCTGTTCCACTATTGCCGAATTCGGGTTTGCCGAACAGCCATGATCATGGGGAGAAGAACAGACCGTCGAGTTCCACGTATACGGCTAGGTGACATAGCAAGGCTCACATGACGGCAAGGTGTTCAAGATAGCGAGCGTTCGGTTCGAATCTCATCGGGGTGCGGACCGGCGGGCTTTTTTGCCTGATGACGACCGGGCGAGAGCCGAAAAATGGAGGACTTCCGCAGATTGACAGTTGTTGTGCGAGGGAGGAAGGTGAAGTCGGTTGTCACGAGACGCATTTGAGGGGGGATACTCAATGGTAGGCTGTGTCGGTCGATCACTTGTCACGGCCGCAATGGTCATCTCTACGATTGCAATGAGCCGCAGCGCGGCGGCCCAGGAAAGCGGTAAGCCAGTCGCTGCCCTTCCTTCCGTATCCGTTACAAGAGCGATCGAGAAAGACATCAGGCCTTCCATTTCGTTCACCGCGCGTGTCGAAGCCACAGACAAGGTGGAGTTGCGCGCTCGCGTCGATGGCTTCCTGGAGCAGAGGCTCTTTACCGAAGGACAGGATGTCAAGGCCGGCGACCTCCTCTTCGTCATGGAGAAGGGGCAGTATGAAGCCGCGGTCGCCCAAGCGGAAGGTGCGATCGAATCGGGCGAGGCTGGGCTGGCGCTGGCCAACATCGAGGTCGACCGGCAGACAACCCTTGTTGCGAAGAGTGCCGCGCCTCAATCCCAGCTGGACTTGGCGACAGCAAAGCAGCGGGAGGCCACGGGAAACGTTTCCCAGCTGCGGGCCGCGCTGGACAAGGCCAAGCTGGACCTTGGATATACCGATATCCACGCCCCGATCGCGGGCCGCATCGGCCGCTCTCAATATTCCGTTGGCAATTTCGTCGGCTCGTCGAGCAATGTGCTTGCGACGATCGTCAGTCAGGATCCCATTTACGTGACCTTCTCGGTGTCCCAGCGCGAAATACTGGCAGTTCGCGAAAAACTGGGCAGCACCGGAAAGTTGGGAGAGCAGGTGAACGCGGCGGTCGTTCGCGTGCAGCTTGCCGACGGGAAGCTGTATCCCGAACCTGGCAAGGTCAGTTTCGTCGACGTGACCGTGGATCAAGGCACCGACACCGTGCCGGTGCGGGCGAGTTTCGCCAATCCCGACCGCGTGCTGATCGATGGCCAGCTCGTCAACGTCATTGTTGAGGGCGGAACTGCGGAGACCACGCTGGTCGTGCCGCAGTCCGCGATCCAGATCGATCAGGCCGGTCCTTTCGCACTTGTCGTCAACAAGGAGAACAAGATCGAAGTCCGGCGGATTGAACCGGGACAGGTCCAAGGAGCAGAGCTCGCGGTGACCAAGGGGCTCGCGGCGGGCGACATGGTCGTCACCGAAGGGGTGCAGAAGGTTCGTCCGGGCCAGGTCGTCGAACCGGTCGAAATCAAGTCTGGTTCCTGAGCCATGCTGTCGGGGATTTTCATCGATCGGCCACGGCTCGCAGTCGTCATTTCGCTCGTCATCACCATTGCGGGTCTCGTGGCCCTAACCATCATTCCCATTGCCCAATTCCCGGACATCGTGCCGCCGCAGGTGTCGGTGACCGTCAGCTATCCCGGTGCGAGCGCGGAGATCGTTCAGCAATCCATTGCCCAGCCGATTGAATCGCGAGTCGTTGGCGTCGACAACATGATCTACATGAAGTCGACAAGCGGCAATGACGGCAGCTACACGCTGACCGTCAGTTTTGCTGTCGGGACTGATCCCGATATCAATGCGGTCAACGTGCAGAACCGTGTCAATCTCGCTGAGGCGCAACTGCCGCAGGAGGCGCGCGCTCAGGGCATCAGCGTCAAGAAGAAGTCTTCAGCGCTGATGCAACTGATCGCTTTGACGTCCACGAACGGAAAGCAAGACCAGCTTTTCCTGTCGAACTACGCGACGATCAATATCATCGACGGCCTGAAGCGAATAAGCGGCGTCGGCGACGTCACGCTGTTGACGCCCTCCGACTACAGCATGCGCATCTGGGTTACGCCCGAGCGCCTCGCAAACTTCGGCATGACGCCGAATGATATCGTTGATGCTCTCAAGCGTCAGAACGTTCAGGCCGCGATCGGCCGCATCGGTGCTCAGCCCGCGTTGCCCGACCAGCAGTTCCAACTCACCATTCAAACCAAGGGACGTCTCACGACCGTACAGGAATTCGAAAGTGTCGTCCTTAGAGCCGAACCCGATGGTTCTTTCGTCAGAATCCGCGACGTTGCGCGTGTCGAACTCACGTCGAAGTCGTCGGAGCAAATCGGAAGACAGGATGGTACAGCCGCTGCCGTCCTCGGCATTTATCAGGCGCCGGGCGGAAACGCGATCGCAACCGCCGAAGCCGTAGGTCAACTCCTGGAGAGGTTGAAGCCGTCATTCCCGGAAGGCGTCGACTACAAGATCACCTACGACACGACGAAGTTTGTCGAGGAAAGCATCCACGAAGTCGTCAAGACCTTGATCGAGGCCTTCATCCTTGTCGTGATTGTCGTTTATCTGTTCCTCGGCAGCGTGCGCGCAACGCTCATTCCGCTGATCGCGGTGCCCGTGTCGCTTATCGGAACGTTCGCGGTGATGATGGGGCTGGGCTTTTCGGCCAATACGGTATCACTGCTTGCCCTCGTTCTCGCGATCGGCATCGTGGTCGATGACGCCATCGTCGTGGTCGAGGCGGTCGAAGCCCAGCTGGAAAAAGATCCAAACACGACGCCGGCAGAAGCCGCCCGCCGTGCCATGGGCGAGATTACCGCTCCCATCGTCGCGATCACGCTGGTTCTGCTCTCCGTCTTCGTGCCCGTGGCGTTCATTCCTGGCATTTCCGGCGAGCTTTTCCGCCAGTTCGCCGTTGCGGTGTCGGTGTCCATGGTGATTTCCGCCATCAACGCGCTCACGCTGTCACCCGCACTCTGCGCCGTTCTGCTGAAGGCGCATCATGGCCCGAAGCGTGGTCCCATCCGCTATGTGTTGAAGGGCATCGACCTTGCGCGCGATGGTTATGCTGCGCTCGTGCGGCGGTTCGTTCGCTTCGCCTTGCTGGGTTTGGTGGTGCTGGCTGCACTCGTCGCCGGCACGGGGTGGCTGTTCAAGACGACACCCACCGGCTTCCTTCCTTCCGAGGACCAAGGTGCCATCTTTGGCGAAATCGTGCTGCCGGACGGCGCTTCGGTCAACCGGACGGATGCCGTCGCCAAGCGGATCGAAGAGATGATACGCAAGACGGATGGCGTCCAGGGCGTCATGTCGGTTGTCGGCTACAGCCTGCTCGACGGTCAAGTGAAGTCGAACTCCGCTTTGCTTGTGATGACGCTGAAGCCCTTTGCTGACCGCACCAAGCCCGAGCTTTCCGTCGACAGCCTGATCGCCAAACTCGGCGGCGAACTCCAGGCGATCCGGGAAGCCAATGTCATCGTCTACAATCTGCCGCCGATCATCGGGCTGGGAACAGGCAGCGGCTTCGAATACCAGCTCCTGAGCCTCAGCGGTGGCAGCGCGGCCGAAATTGCCCAGGCGGCCCGCGGCCTTGTTTTCGCCGCCAACCAGGATCCGGCACTGAGCAGGGTCTTTACGACCTATGCTGCCAATACGCCGCAGCTCTATCTCGATATCGACCGCGAGAAAGTGCAGACGCTTGGCATCGAGGTTTCGGATGTCTTCAACGTGCTTCAGTCGGTTCTCGGGAGTGCCTACGCCAACGACTTCAACCTGTTCGGGCGAACCTGGCAGGTGACGGTTCAGGGGGAGGCTTCCGAGCGCGCGAAAGTCGACGACATCTACCGGATCAATGTCCGAAACAGCAAAGGCCAGATGGTGCCCATCAGAGCCTTTGCGCAGGCACGCCTCATCCTTGGGCCTCAGCTCATCGTGCGCTACAACAATTATGCAAGCGCCACGATCAATGGCGGACCGGCGCCGGGTCGCAGTTCCGGCGAGGCGATTGCCGCCATGGAGGGGGTCTCCGCCAAGACGCTTCCACCCGGCTACAGCTACGAGTGGACGGGAACGGCGCTGCAGGAAATCGAAGCGAGTGGCAAGACGGCGATCATATTGGGCCTCGCGGTGCTCTTCGCCTATCTGTTCCTCGTAGGTCTCTATGAAAGCTGGACCATCCCGGTCGCCGTGCTGCTGTCGGTGACGGCCGGTATCGCGGGCTCGATGCTGGCCCTCAAGGTTGCGGGTCTCGACAATAACCTCTACGCCCAGATCGGCCTTGTGGTCCTCATCGCGCTTGCTGCGAAGAACGGCATTCTCATTGTCGAGTTCGCCATGGAGCGCCGCAGGCACGGGCTGGAAATCTCGGAAGCAGCTGTGGAGGGAGCGCGGGAGCGGTTCCGTGCCGTGATGATGACGAGCTTTGCTTTCATTGCCGGTTTGATTCCGCTGGTCATTGCAGAAGGTGCCGGCATGCTCAGCCGGCGTGGTGTCGGCACTGCCGTCTTCGGCGGCATGCTGGGGGCGGCGCTGGTCGGCATCTTCCTGATCCCGGTGCTTTATGTGATCTTCCAGTGGCTCCGGGAAAAGGTGAAGGGCGTCAAGGGTGGAGCGGAAGGGCAGGCGGTCGAATAGAGCCGGCCTTATATGAAGATCGGGCCAACAGGACCTTTCGCCGTCGCAAAGACTGCCGCCCGGCTTCGCGGCGTCCGCGTTCCATCAAGCGGCAAGGCTTTGCACATAGGCCCGCCATCCGCCGTAACTTGAAATATCCTGAGCGCCTTCGAGCGCTGCCGGTTCGGCGAGGAAGCCTTTTACCGCTGTTCCATCGGACAACTGGATGGTTCCGATACCGAGCGGTGAGGGGATGGCTGCGACGAACAGGCCGAAGGCTTCGGGCGTGAGTTTCCAGATCTCCAGATCGATTGCCTCGCCGCCGTTTCCGCCTGTGCGGATGAGGCCCGGCTTGGGCGGCGTCTGACCGGCAAGCACATAGAGCCTGTAGGCGTTTGTCGTGCTGGCAACGCGCGAAAACCGGGCACCGAGCGCGCGGAGCTGACCGTTCAGCGGCATGCCCGAGAGATGCGCGCCGACGACAGCCAGGTCGATCAGGCCGCTTTCAGGCGGCTCCATCGGCGCCGGGTTTGCTGGCAGGCTCCAGCCTGTTGCCCCGAGCGTCAGTCTGCTGGCCGCATGAATGTTGCGGGCAAGCCTCGCCGTCAAGCCATCCCTGCCGGAGGGGGCAAGCAGCGTCACACTGGCGGGTAAACCGTCGGCGCGTTTGCCCGTCGGTACGGAGATGCCGCACATGTCGAGCAGGTTGACGAAATTGGTGTAGGTGCCGAGGCGCGAATTTTCGCGAATGGGCTCGGCGTCCAGTTCGGCGCGCGTATAGTGGCGCGGTGCGGTCGGCACGCAGAGGAGATCGACCGAGGCGATCAGGGGCGCCACTTTCTGTTTCAAGGCCTGCAGGGCATAGAGCCCGTTGAAGGCATCTGCGGCCGAGAGTGACTTTGCGCCGCCATAGATTTTGCGCGTGACCGGATGAAAGGACGCTTCGCTGCTGTCGAAGAAACCCTTTACCGCCGCGTAGCGCTCGGCCACCCAGGCGCCCTCGTAGAGCAGGTTGGCGGTGGCATAGAAATCGGCGAAGGGCAGTTCGACGATGCGGTGGCCAAGGGCCGTCAGCATGTCGAGCGATGCCTCGTAAGCCGCTTCCATGGCATCGTCGCCGAAGAATTGGCGGTCTTCCTTGGCAGGCACTCCGATCGCAAGGACCGGCGGGAGCGGGCCATAGCCGGTTGCCGATGTCGACTTGGAATAGGCATCGGCGGGGTCGTGTTTGCCAGCAACTGAAAACACGATCCAGGCGTCGTCGGCCGTCAGGGTGAAGATAGAGACGCAATCGAGCGTGCGGCAGGCCGGGATGACGCCGGTGGTCGAAAGCGCGCCGACGCTTGGCTTCAACCCGACGATATTATTGAGGCCGGCGGGGATGCGGCCCGATCCGGCGGTATCGGTGCCCAGCGCGAAGCTGACGATGCCGTGCGCGGTTGCGACGGCCGAACCGGAGCTGGAGCCGCCGGGCACGAGGGTGGCATCGATCGCATTGCGCGGAATGGGGTAGGGTGAGCGCACGCCGACAAGGCCGGTGGCAAACTGGTCGAGATTGGTCTTGCCGATGACGATGGCGCCGGCTGCCTTGAGCAGTCGGACGACCGTCGCGTCCTTTTCCGGCCTATAGGCATAGTCCGGGCAGGCTGCCGTGGTCGGCATGCCGGAGACA
This sequence comes from Pararhizobium sp. LjRoot238, assembly GCF_964252955.1. Classification (NCBI taxonomy): domain Bacteria; kingdom Pseudomonadati; phylum Pseudomonadota; class Alphaproteobacteria; order Hyphomicrobiales; family Rhizobiaceae; genus Pararhizobium; species Pararhizobium sp. LjRoot238. The sequence goes on from NZ_CAXUPP020000001.1 coordinate 2,264,862, forward strand.
TCGATATTGTCCTTGACCGCGAAGGGAATTCCCCAGAGCGGCTTGGTTTTCTGATCGAAGCGGCCAAGATGCGCGGCTTCCTCGAGCAATGCCTGTTTGTCAGCCAGATGCAGGAAGATGCCGGGATCGGCGACGGCCTCAATGCGGGCGAATACGGTTTCGATCATCTCAGAAACCGGCCATCCCGCTGCATAGGCCGCGTGCAGGGAGCCGATATCGAATGCACGTTCGTCGTTCATGCCATTTCCTCTTGCAGCATTTTTACCGGCCGGTCCCACTGGATCAGCACGACGCATCCCGTGTCGCTCCAGACGGAATGCTCGGTGCCTTCCTTGTTGACGACAAGGCTGCCGGGGCCGTAGTCGCCAGCCTCGTCCGACTGCGTGCCTTCGAGCACCACGATCGTTTCGAGCCCCATGTGCAGATGGCGCGGGACAGATGCACCGGCCTCGTATTTCAACAGCGCCACGCCCGGCTGGTCACCCTCGAAAGGCTGGATCCAGTGGATCGTCACCTCATCGCGGAAGGGTTCGAAGGGTAATGTCCGCCATCCCCCGGCCGTCAGGCTTTCGCGTGTCGTTTCAGGCATGGGCTATCCCCTCCACTATGGCATCGACCGAGGCGACCCAGCCGACGATGGCGCCCTGGGCCGTGATCATCGCGATGGCGGCTTGTTTGAACTCGGGAAAATAGCTTTCCGTGGCCTCCTCGGCGAGCAGGCATTCATAGCCGCGGTCATTGGCCTCGCGCATTGTCGTCTGAACGCAGACTTCGGTGGTTACCCCGGCAAAGGCGAGTTGTTCGATGCCGCGTGCCTTGAGGATATCGCCGAGCGGGGTTGCGTAGAAGGCGCCCTTGCCGGGCTTCTCGATGACGATTTCGCCATCGATCGGCGCCAGTTCGGAAAGGATCGCGGTTCCGGGCTCGCCTGATATCAGCACCCGGCCCATCGGCCCTTCGTCGCCGATCTTCAGGGCCGGATTGCCGCGATTGCGCTTGGCGAGCGGAAGGTCGGAGAGATCGGGGCGATGGCATTCCATGGTGTGGATGACCGGCAGGCCCGCCGCGCGAAAGCTTTCGATCAGCCGCTTGACGTCTGGCACGATCCTGGTGATCCGGCCGACATCGTTGCCGAGGCTGGCGCCGAAGCCGCCGGGTTCGGCGAAATCGCGCTGCATGTCGATGACGATCAGCGCGAGCTTGTCCCGCCTTAGCGGAAAGGCAAACGGTTCGGCCGTGATCTCCGCCATTAGTGATGTCCCGCCATATGGGCGCCGATGACGGAAATATCGGCCGACAGCGCCGGCGTTTCATAGACCAGTCTGCCGTCCGACATCACCATGATCCGGTCCGACATTTCCAGCAGTTCGTCGAGATCCTCCGAGAGAAGCAGAACCGCAGTGCCGGAATTGCGCGCCTTCATGATGCGGGCGCGGATTTCGGCGACGGCCGAGAAGTCGAGACCGAAGCAAGGGTTGGAAACGATCAGGAGATCGACGTCGCCCGTCAGCTCACGCGCGAGCACGGCGCGCTGGACGTTGCCGCCGGATAGCGAGGCGATCGGCGACGAATGCGACGCCGTCTTCACCTTGAAGTCCGAGATCAGCGAGGCCGCGCGCTTGCGCATCGATTTCATGTCGAGCCAGAGGGCATCGCCGCCCTGTTTCTTCACGTCGAAGGTGCGGAAGGCGAGATTTTCCGTCACCGTCATTTTTGGCGCACAGGCGTTGTTCAGCGGCTCTTCCGGAATGAACCGGACGTTGTTGATGCGCGTTTCCTGCCGTGTGGCGCCGTAGACCGAGCCCTTCACCGTGATGCTGCCGGCTTCCGGCGGGCGCTGGCCGGCCAGAACTTCGGCAAGCTCCTTCTGGCCGTTGCCGGAAATGCCGGCGATGCCGACGATCTCGCCGGCATGGACCGTCAGGTTGCCGATATCGATCATCTTCAGGCCGGTGCGATCCGGCGCCTTGATGTCGCTGATGACGAGGATCGGCTTGGCATCGGCGGAAACCGGCAGGCGGGTGTCGAGTTCGGCGAGCTTGACGTCGCCGATCATCATCGCCGCCATATCCTTGGTCGAGAGGTCCTTGACCAGCCCGCTGCCCGCCATCTTGCCGCGCCGCAGAACCGTGACCGCATCGGTGAACTTCGTCACTTCGTGGAACTTGTGGCTGATCATCAGCACGGTCAGTTCGCCGCGCTCTGTCATGCCGCGCACGAGGCCGAGCATTTCGTCGGCTTCGGCCGGTGTCAGCACCGAGGTCGGTTCGTCGAGGATGAGGAAGCTGCGACCGAGATAGAGCTGCTTGACGATTTCCAGCTTCTGCTTCTCGCCTGCCGCAAGCTCGCTGACCGGCCGGTCGAGCGGGATCTTGAACGGCATGCGCTCCATGAAGGCGGCAAGTTCCTTGCGCTCCTTCGCCCAGTTGATGATCGCCGGCACATGCGCGCGGTTGATGACGAGGTTTTCCGCGCCGGTCAGCGACGGCACCAGCGTGAACTGCTGGTAGACCATGCCGAGCCCATAGGTCGCGGCATCTTTTGGCGACTGAACGGACACCTCATGGCCGTCGACCGACAGCGTGCCGGAGGTCTGGTGGTAGAAGCCCATGATGCATTTGACGAGCGTTGACTTGCCGGCGCCGTTTTCGCCGAGCAGCGCGTGGAAGGTGCCGGCGGGAACGTCGATCGAGACATTGTCGAGCGCGGTGAAACCGCCGAAGCGCATGGTCATGCCGATCGTCTGGATGCCGACGGCCTTGCCGCTCTTAGGCAGCGGCGTGTCGCGGATCTGGATCATGGCAACAGCCTCACAAGGGCTTCGGAATTGGAGACGGAGCCGAAGACGCCGCCCTGCATCTTCACCATCTTGATGGCCGCCAGATGATTGCCGTAGTCGGTGGCGCCGCAGCAGTCCTCGAGCAACAGGCATTCGAAGCCGCGGTCGTTTGCTTCGCGCATGGTGGTGTGGACGCAGACATCTGTGGTGATGCCGGTGAGGATGATGTTTTCGATGCGCTTCTGGTTGAGGATCAGCTCGAGATCGGTGGCGCAGAAGGAGCCCTTGCCGGGCTTGTCGATGATCGTCTCGCCTTCGATCGGGTAGAGTTCTTCGATGATGTCCCAGCCGGGCTCGCCGCGCACCAAAATGCGGCCGCAGGGCCCGAAGTCGCCGATGCCGGCATTGATCCGCCGCGAGCGCCAGCGCTTGTTGGCGGGCAGATCGGCGAGGTCCGGCCGGTGGCCTTCGCGCGTGTGGATGATGTGGTAGCCCTTGGCGCGCATGGCGGCGAGCACCTTTTTGATCGGTTCGATCGGCGCTCGCACCAGCGAGAGGCTGTAGCCCATGTGATCCACATAGCCGCCGGGACCGCAGAAATCGGTCTGCATGTCGATGATGATCAGCGCGGTGTTGTCCGGACGCAGGGCGCCGTTATAGGGCCAGGGATAGGGATCGGCGTCGATGTAGCTCAGGTTTTCGCCAGTAGGGACTGCGGTTGCGGCAAGAGGGGTCATGGCCGGATATCCTATTTCGTGATCGACAGGGCGCCGGGTGCGCCTGCGAGCGAGCGGGTGGGCGAGGAAGTGGCGACGAGGATGACGAGGGTGAGTACATAAGGGGCGGCGTAGAAGAGGTAATAGCCCTGGGTGACGCCGACCGATTGCAGGGCGGGGCCGAGAGCGCCGGCGCCGCCGAAGAGCAGGGCGGCGAGGAAGCAGCCGATCGGGTTCCATCGGGCGAAGATCACCAGCGCCACGGCCATCAGGCCCTGGCCGGAGGAGATGCCTTCGTTCCACGAGCCGGGGTAGAACAGCGAGAGATAGGCACCGCCGACGGCGGCGAGCGAACCGCCGACGGCTGTTGCAAGCAGCCGCACCGTATCCGGATTGAGACCCATGGCGCGCGCGGCGTCGGAGCTGTCACCGACCACACGCAGGATCAGGCCGACGCGGGTGTTCTTGAAGGCCCACCAGAGCACCACCGAGAGGAGCGCGCCGATGATGAAGAGCACGTTGATATTCAACGCCGACTGGATCTGCGGCAGTTCCGACCAGCCGCCGAGCGGAATGGAGGGGAGATGCGGCGCGACGGGCTGGATGAAGGGCTTGCCGAGGAAGAAGGCGAGGCCGAGGCCGAACTGCATCATGGCGATGCCGATGGCGATGTCGTTGACCTTCGGAAACTTGCAGATCCAGCCGTGGATAAGGCCGAAGATGGCGCCCGTCGCCATGGCGGCGAGAACGCCGAGCCAGGGCGAGTTGCTCATGACGGCGATGGCGTAGGCCGTCATGGCACCGAAGACGAGTGTGCCTTCGAGGCCGAGATTGATGCGGCCGGAGCGCTCGGTGATCGATTCGCCGAGGCTGACGAAGATGAAGGGTGTCGAGACGCGGATGGCGCCTGCGAAGATGGCGAGCGGGACACCCCAGATGCCGATGCCGGTTTCGTCCATCACGCAGTCCTTTCTGAGAGGTTGGGCCTTCCTGAGAGGCTGGGGCTTTTCCAAAGGTCGGGATTGAAGATCTTCAAGCGGCCGTAGAAGGTCTCGCAGAAGAGGATCACGACAAAGAGCGTACCCTGAAGCACGAGCACGGTGGCATCCGGCAGGCCCATGCGCCGTTGGATCAGTCCGCCGGAGGCGTCGATGCCGCCAAGCAGGATGGCGACGGGGATGATCGCCAGCGGATTGTGCCGGGCGAGGAAGGCAACGAGGATGCCGGTATAGCCGTAGCCGGCGGCAAGCGAGGCATTGGCGCTGCCCTGGACGGCGGCCACCTCGACCATGCCGGCCAGTCCGGCAAAACTTCCGGCAAGCGCCGTAAAGCCGACGATCAGCCGGCCGACCGGCAAGCCTTGAATCTGGGCCGCGCGGACATTGCCGCCGGCGATGCGGGCGGCAAAGCCGAAGCTGGTCGCCTCGATCAACACCCAGGAGACGATACAGGCGGCAATGCCGATCACGAGGCCCCAATTGACGTCCATGCCGGGGATGTTGCCCAGCATGTATTCGGCCGGCAGCGGCGCGGTCGAGGGCTTGTTCAGGCTGGCGGGATCGCGCAGCGGCCCCTCGATCAGATGGTTCATCAGCGCAATGGCGATATAGGCGAGAAGCAGCGAGGCGATGGTTTCGTTGACACCGCGATAATGGCGCAAGACACCGGCGAGACCGATCCAGATACCGCCGGCGATCATCCCGGCGATCGCCATCAGAGGAATGACGACGATCGGCGAGACGGACGCCGTCAGCGGTAGGGCGATGGCCGCTGCGGCGACGCCGCCGAGCACCACCGCCCCTTCGCCCCCGATGATGACAAGGCCGAGCCGGGCGGGCAGGGCGACGCAGAGCGCCGTCAGCAGCAGCGGGGCTGCCCTGCTGAGGCTGTTCTGGATGGAAAACCAACTGCCGAAACCGCCGGTATACATCAGCTTGAAGAGGTCGGCCGGCGATTTGCCGACCACCATGATGAAGATGGAAAAGAGCGCCAGGCCGGCGAGGATCGCGCCGAGCGAGATCGCCACCGGTTCCGCCCGCCGCGCCAGCCACTCAAGCAGGGGCCTGAGGCTGCGCGCATCGGTGGATAAGGGAGAAAGCGTTGGTGTGTTTACCTCGATCGTCATGGCGCTCTCCCAACTTCTCAGGATGTCGAGCCGACGACGCCCTCGACGAGATAAGCCATGCTTTCCAGTTCGATCGCGTCCTCGGCGAAAGTCTGGCCGGCCGCGACGGCATCGCCGCCCTTGTTGTCCTTGATCGGTCCCTTGAAGACGGAGAAGCTGCCTTTCATCATTTCGGCCAGCGTCGCGTCGAACTTCGTGCGCGCCTCGGCCGATACGCCCGGACCAAGCGGGCTCATCTTGACGAAGCCGTCCTTCAGGCCGCCGCGGACGAAGTTTCCAAGCGGGGTGCCTGCTTGGGCCTCGGTCACGAATTTCGTGTAGACGTTGCCCCAGGCCCATTCGGCGCCGGTGAGGTATTTTTCAGGCGCCAGCGGGCTCTGGTTGGCGTGGTAGCCACAGACGAAGGCGCCGCGTCCGGCGGCCGTCTCGACGACCACCTTCGGGCTATCGACATGGCAGGTGATGACGTCGGCACCCTGGTCGATGAGTGCATTGGTGGCTTCTGCTTCCTTGACGGCCAGCGACCATTCGCCGGTGAAGATGACCTGGCAGGTAATGGCCGGATCGACCGAGCGGGCGCCGAGCAGGAAGGAGTTGATGTTCTGCAGAACCTGCGGGATGGGCTTGGCGGCGACGAAGCCGATCTTCTTGCTCTTCGACGCATAGCCGGCGGTGATGCCGTTCAGATACTGGCCCTGGCCGATATAGCCGAAATAGGAACCGGTGTTCATCGGGTTGACGCCCTCTTTCCAGAGGCCGCCGCAATGGCGGAACTGCATGTCGGGGTATTTCTTGGCCATTTCCAGCATATGGGGATCGAAGTAGCCGAAGGAAGTCGGGAAGACGAGGCTGGCGCCGTCGAGGTTGATCATCGATTCCATCGTCTTCTGGACGTCGACGGTTTCCGGCACGTTTTCCTCTTCAACCACGGTGACGCCGGATATCGCCTTGATCACGGCGGCACCCTCGGCATGCGCCTGGTTGTAGCCGTAGTCGTCCTTGGGACCGACATAGATGAAGCCGACGGTCAAAGCAGCCTGGGCGGCGGCAGGCGTAGAAAAGAGCGAAGGCGCAAAACCGATGGCGGCGGCGCCCGAGACGGTTGTTTGCAGGAAGCTGCGGCGATTCATGGGAAGGAGTTTGGTCATGGCGGGCTCCTTGCGGCGTGGTTAGCCGGGTTCGAAAAAGGTCACAGGAAACTGTATGCAATGAGTGTGCCAATCCATAATATATTGTTTTTAAAGGGTTTCGTTGACGGTCTGAAATTCTCGCAGCGTAAACTGTATGCAATTTTCCGCGCTGTTGATTTATTTTTAAGCAAAGAAGAAAATTTGGCCAGCAGTTTGAAGTCTGAATGTCGTTCAGTGGGCCAATATTTTGAAAGCAGAATAGATATTTTAGATAATTGTGTAATATCATATAGTTAAAGCGCGTATTGACAATGATGGTCGCGCATTGCATCTGTATACAGTGTAAATCCAACCAGATTCGACCCGTGAAGCTCGCCAGAAAAAAAGAAATCATCCGGTCCGGAACAACCGTCGAGCAGATGGTTCGAGCGATCGCCGACATGATCATCACCGGAGTATTGCGCCCGGGAGAGCGGCTGGACGAGATCTCGCTGGCCAATCGTTTCGAGGTATCGCGAACGCCGGTGCGGGAGGCCCTCGGCCAGCTCTGCGCCATCGGTCTCGTTGGCCGCGAACCCAACAAGAGCGCGGTCGTCACCACCGTGACGCAGCAACATCTCGCCTCGATGTTCGAGGCGATGGCGGAACTCGAAGGCATCTGCGCGCGCCTGTCGGCGGAACGCATGACCGTGGACGAGCGCCGTTTGCTGGAGGCGATGCACAAGGCGTCGGCGCGTCTGGTGCATCGCGGCGCCGAGGACGAATACGAGGCGCACAATACCGAGTTTCATACGCGCCTCTATCGCGGCGCACATAGCGACCATATCACCGATCTCGCGATGCAGACGCGGGCGCGGCTTGCGCCGTTCCGGCGGGCGCAATTCCGCATTGCAGGACGTTTGGCGCGGTCCTATGACGAACATGATGGCATTGTTTCGGCGATCCTTCGGGCCGATGGCGCTGCTGCGGGCCAGGCGGCCTATGCCCATGTCTCCATCGTCAGCGATGCCAGCACCGTTTTTGCGCGCGGCGGCAACGATTAACCGTCGGACATTCGGCGTCGCTTTCTCACAGATATCGGCGGAAGAAATCGAGGACCGCGTCTTGCATCGTCTGCGTTTCACGGTGTCCGATGCCGTCTTCCTCAAGGAGGGTAAGCACCTCCCTTGCCCCCGCAGCCTCATAGGCGGCGGCGGTTTCGGTGAAAGCGCGCCGGATGGCTGCCGGCGGCGTCAGCGGATCGTCAAGGCCGGTGCAGATGAGTTGCGGGCGGGGGGCGATGAGGCCGGCGATTTCTCCGGTCGAGGTTTCCGACAGCAGGCCGGGGACGGTCAGATAGTGACCGTGCAGATCGTGGGCGCCGGTCTCGATGAGGGCAGCGAAATCGGCATAGCTGCAAAGATGCGCGACGGCCTTGAGGCGACTATCGATGGCGGCGAGGAAATAGGAGAGGGTGGCGCCCATGGAAATGCCGGTCATGCCGATGCGGCGGGCATCGACATCGCCGCGGGATGCCATCCAGGTCAAAACGGCGGCCTGCTCGCCGAGCATCTGCCCGAACAGCGTTCGCCCGTGCCAAAGGGCCGCTTTTGCCGCTGCACTCTCGGTCACTCCGGCCCGCTCGCCGAAGGTCGGCATCTCGATGCAAAGGGTGACATAGCCTTCCCGGGCCAAAACAGGTCCAGGCGCATTCAGAAGTGCCGGCCGTCCTTCCAGCAGTTCACTCGCACCGATCTCATATTGGCGGCCATGCGCATGGGCGTAGAGAATGGCCGGTCCCGGCCCGCGGCTTGCGACTGGTCTCGTCAGGAAACCGCGGATTTCCGGTCCATCGGACAGGCGGAATCGGAGGTGCTCGACGACGTGGTCGTCGCGGTGCTCGGCGACGGACGAGACCAGAACCAGCGACGCATCCGCCACGTGCAGAAGATCTTTCAGCCGCTCGACGGAAATAGCCATTGGTGCTCCCGTTTATCGAACCAGCCAGCCGCCATCTACCGGCAGAATGGTTCCCGTCACATAGCTAGAGGCCGGTGCGGCGAAAAACAGGACCGACGTGGCGAGATCGTCCGGTGTGCCCCAGCGTCCCATCGGTATGCGTGCGGAAATCTGCGCATTGCGCTCGGGGTCGCTGCGCAGCGCCTCGGTATTGTCGGTTGCCATATAGCCGGGGGCGATGGCGTTGACCGTGATGCCGTGCGGCGCAAGTTCGTTTGCCATCGCCTTTGTCAGCCCGGCAATGCCGTGCTTGGACGCCGAATAGGCGGGCACGCGGACGCCGCCCTGGAAGGTCAGCATGGAGGCGATGTTGACGATACGCCCCTGCCGTTTCGTCTCGACCATATGACGGGCGGCGGCCTGCGACAGCAGAAAGGCCGCCTTCAGATTGACGTCGATGACATCGTCCCAATCGTTCTCGGAGTATTCGAGCAGGTCGGCGCGGCGGATGATGCCCGCATTGTTGATAAGAATGTCGATGCCGCCGAAAGCCGCGGCGGCTTCAGCGACAACCACCTTCGCGTCGAACGTCTTTGAGAGATCGACCTCCAGTGCGTGAAAGCGGCGGCCGGTTTGCCGGACGCGTTCGGCGGTCTCCGGCATGGGAGAAGAGCCGAGTGCCACGATGTCGGCTCCGGCTCCGGCGAGCGCCAATGCCATTCCCTGGCCGAGGCCCGTCCTTGCCCCGGTGACCAGGGCGACTTTTCCAGAAAGGTCAAACAGCATGGTCAAGACGCAGGCCCTTTTCGTTGAACAGATGGAGCGGTGCGGCCGCGAGCGACAGGCGAAGCTCGGTCCCGGGTGTCAGATTGTGCTGGCCAGGTGCGACCACCAGAACCTTCTGGCCGGCGACGTCGGCGTGGATGACGGTTTCGGAGCCGAGCGCTTCGACAAGTTTGATGCTGGCCGGAATGCCGGCCGCGTCGCTTCCGACCGCAATATGCTGGGGGCGGACTCCAACCGTGATCCGCGCGCCCTGGCCAACATTGGCGCCGTTGACCGCAAACTCGATCCGCTGACCTCCGGGCAAGGCTGCGATCGCCTTGCCGGACTGCACGGATTCAACCGTTCCCTCGAGGAAATTCATGTGCGGCGAGCCGATGAAGCCGGCAACGAAGCGGTTTGCCGGCGAATTGTAGAGTTCGAGCGGCGTGCCGATCTGCTCGATCCGGCCGGCGCGCAGCACGACGATGCGGTCTGCCAGCGTCATCGCTTCGATCTGGTCGTGCGTGACATAGATCATCGTTGCCGAAAGCCGGGCATGAAGTGCCGCAAGCTCGGCGCGCGTCGAGCCGCGCAGTTCGGCGTCGAGGTTGGAGAGCGGCTCGTCGAGCAGGAACGCGACCGGCCGGCGCACGATGGCGCGGCCGATCGCGACACGCTGGCGCTGGCCGCCAGAGAGCTGGCCCGGCCGCCGGTCGAGATAGGCCTCGATCTCCAGCATGCGCGCGGCCTCGGTGATGCGCTCCGTAATTTCCGGCTTCGGCATCTTGGTGTTTTCAAGGCCGAAGGCGAGGTTCTGGCGCACGCTCATATGCGGATAGAGCGCGTAGGATTGAAACACCATGGCAAGGCCGCGGTCGGCGGCCGGGATAGTGTTGACCACCTTGCCGTCGATCGCGAGTTCGCCGCCCGTCGGCTTTTCGAGCCCGGCGATGATGCGAAGCAGTGTCGACTTGCCGCAACCGGAGGGGCCGACGAAGACGACGAATTCGCCGTCGGCGATCTCCAGATTGATGCCGTGGATAACGTCGATCGCCCCGAAGGATTTCGTCACATTGGTGAGCTTGATATGACCCATGACGGCCTCCTCTATTTCAGTCCGGTGCCGGCAATGCCGGTGGTGATGAAGCGCTGCAGAAAGATGAAGACCAGGACGACCGGGATCATCGTCACGACCGTCATTGCCAGGATGAAATGCCACTGCACGTTCAGCTCGCCGGAATAGATGCTCAGGCCCACCTGAAGCGTGTAGAGCTCCTTGCGCGAGAGCACGATCAGCGGCCAGAGGAAGTCGTTCCAGCGCCAGACGACGGAGAAGATCGCCAGCACCGCAAGTGCGGGTGCGGTGAGCGGCAGGATGATGCGCCAATAGATCTGCCATTCCGACGCCTTGTCCATGCGGGCCGCGTCGATCAGCTCGTCGGGAATGGTCAGCATGTACTGGCGCAGGATGAACACGCCCGTCGGCGTCGCCACCGTCGGTAATATGACGCCCCAGAGATTGTTGAACAGCCCAAGCGCCGAGACAATCGAATAGAGCGGCACCATGATGACCGACAGGGGCACCATCAGCGTCGCAAGGATCAGCAGCATGGCGAAAGTCCGGCCTCGGAATTCGTACTTGCTGAGCGCGAAAGCGGCCATGGAATTGACGACGAGGGTGATCAGCGTCGCCGTCACCGTCACGAAGACGGAGTTCCACAGATAGCGGACGAAATCGAAATGGGTGAAGGGTTCGGTGTAGTTCCCCGTGGCGAAGGACATCTGCCGGACGGGCGTGCGCTCAGCGATGTTGACCTTGATGATCTCGCCCGGCTTTTGCGGATCGATCATCTGGCTGACGATGCCGATGCGCCGGACTTCGGCGAGGGTTGCCTTGCTGCCGTCGGGCAGCGTGACGTCGTAGAGGTCGAGCGGCTTGTCATAGCCTTCGACCGTCACCTTCTGGGTCACGTAGGGCAGGATGCTCGGCGGGAATTCCGCGAGTGCCGCCGGCGATTTGAAGGACGAACCGACGAGCCAGACGGCCGGGCCGAACATGATGAACAGGCCGCCGACGAGCCAGACCCAGGTGACGATATCCGTCCAGTGCCAGCCCCTGCCGCCCTTGCGGCGAAGGAGAAATTCCGCGACCCGGCTCATTTGCGGGCTCCCTTCTTTTCGCTGGACCGGCTGAGGCCGAGCTGCAGCAGCGTCAGGACGACGAGCACAACGCCCATGAGGATCGAGGCGGCCGCGGCAAGCCCGGGATTGCGCAACTGCGTGGCAAAGCCGGTTTCGTAGATATACTGGGTGAGGTAGAGCGTGCTGGTGCCTGGTCCGCCGCCCGTCAAGACGTAGACTTCATCGAAGATCTGCACTGCCTTGATAAGGACAAGGACGACCACGACGAGCAGGTTGGGCGCAAGAAGCGGCATGGTGATGCGCAGGAACGCCCGAGTCGGCCGCGTTCCATCCATTTCGGCCGCCTCGTAAAGGTCCTTCGGGATCGCCTGCAGGCCGGCGAGCAGGATCAGCGTATAGAACCCCATATGTGCCCAGATCGACACGCCGACGGTGGCGGCAAAGGCCCAGTTGCGGTCGTTCAGCCAGGTATAGGGCTCGAAGCCGAAGCCGTAGAGGCTGAAGTTCAGGAGGCCCTGGCGCTGCAGGATCCACTTCCAGATGAGGCCGACGACCACCGGCGACAGCAGCACGGGGAAGAAGAACACCGCGCGCCAGAAGCTGCGGGCCGTTAGCTCGCGGTTGAGGATCAAGGCCGTAATCAGCGAGACGATGATCATCAGCGTGACCTGCAGGATGACGAACCAGCCGGTATTGCCGACGGCTGTCCAGAACGTGTCTTCGGCGCAGCTGTTCGGATTGAGGTAGTTGGTGCAGTCGAACAGCCGGGCATACTGATCGCCGCCGACGAAGCTGCGGTCCGGCAGGAAGAGAGCGGTGCCGCCGGTCATCGAATAGGCGAAGTTGATGAAGAAGGGCAAAAGCACGAAGATGCCGAAGATCAGCATATTGGGCATGAGGAAGAAGGCCGCCATGCCGCTGATCCCGGCGACCCTTTGAAGCCACCGCAGCGGCGCGTCGATCAGCCCCATTGCGAAGCGCACCGGAACCAGGGCGGCCTCGCCAATGCCTGAGCCGGTTTTTCCAGGAATATCTGCCTTCATAGCCCACCTCCCTGCGGCAGACGGAAAACTCTCGTTCCCGGCTGCTGTCGCAGTTTTGCAAATTGCCTCTCAAGACTTGCAGCTTGCAAGCGTTCGCGGCGGCTTCAGGCTCGTCCCGTAGCCGCCGCCCGCCTGTCTGGTTAGCGGCCCGAATCCTTGACCTTGGCCGCGATGTCCGCGTCGATACGCGTGAACGCTTCCTCGACCGGCATTTCGCCCGCAGCCGCCTGGCTTATGCGGGTCACGAGCGCCGCATAATAGGTGTCCGACCAGAACCAGCCGGGCAGTTTCTGCGCGACATCGGAGAGCGAGGACATGTCTTCGACGAAGACGTTCAGAGCGGCCTTTGCCTGTGCATCGTCGGTCTTGAAATCCAGGCCCTTTTCGATCACGCCCTTATGTGCGGGCAGGAACAGCGTGCGCTCGGAGAACTCCTTCACGATGTCCTCGCGCGCCAGGTACTCCATCACCTTGACGACGTCCTTCGGGTTCTTCGTGTACTTGACCGCGACGAGGCCCGCGCCGCCGGTCATGCCGGTGCAGTTTGTCGGACCGCAGGGGCTGCCGGTCGCCACCCAGTCGAAGTTCGAGCCGATCTTGGCCGAAAGGTTCGGCACCTGCCAGGAGCCCGAATAATAATAGGCAAGCTGGCCGTTGATGAAATCGTCGGCGCCGGCGCGGTAGGTCGAACCGGCGGCCGATACCCAGACGTCCTTGCTCATCGTACCGTCTGCAACCCAGCCGACGAACTTCGTGATGAACGCCTTGGCGCCTTCGTCGAGCGGCGCGGGTTTTCCGTCTGCTCCGATATAGTTCGAACCATAGGCCATGTTTGGCGCGGTGATGCGGTGGCCGGAGCGGTCGATCGCCATGGCAAACGGTATTTGCTGGCTTTCGGCAACCTGCTTGGCGGCCTTTGCCCAATCCTCCCAGGTTGCGCCTTTCCCCGGCAAGGCAACGCCTGCCTGGTCGAACAGCGTCTTGTTGGCAAAACCGCCGGTCAAGGTGATCTGGGTCATGAAGCCGGAGATCTGGTTGGAGCCGTCGGGGCGCATCCAGTCAAACTGGGCGCCGAAGTTCTTGTCCCAGTAGGCGGCGTCGGCGACCAGCGGACGAAGGTCGAGCCAGTGCTCGCTGAGCGCCTTCAGGTTGGTGACGCGGGCGATGTCCGGCCCGTCGCCGGCTTCAAGCTGCACCGGCAACTGCTCACGCACGACCGTGTAAGACACGTTGTCGAGAATGACGTTGATCTCGGGATTTTCCTTCATGAACCGATCGAGCAGGTCCTTCATGACCTCGCCCTCGACGCCGTCGGAATACCACATCACGCGGACGTCGCCGGCGAGTGCTGCCGTCGATGTCAAAAGTCCGACGGCAAATGCCGCCAGCATTGTTCTGGTCTTTCTCATAGTCTTCCTCCTCTTTGCGCGAGCCCTTCTCCCGCTCGCAGGTAAACGTCGCGCCGGCTACTCCCACCGGCGCTTCGCTGTTAGTTGGCGGCCAGCATGGTGACCTCACCGGCAACCGTGAAGTCCTTCGGTGAAACGGTGCGGCCCTCGGCGTCAGCCGATCCATCCGGGCGAAACGTCACCGTGCCATATTCCGGATCCTCGATGACGAGCGAGCCGTCTTCCTTTTCCTCGACCGCAAGCGCCCCGAACCGGGCCTCCATCGCCGCAACGTCCAGGGCCTCGCAGACCCGCACGATCCAGCGTGTCTTGCGGCCGTACTGGCGCAACTCGGCATTGGCGGACGGACCGTCCTTGACCATAACGAAGTCGGTGCTGCCGCGCAGCATCATCGCGCCACGCCCGCTGCGTGCCAGTGCGAGATTGCCCACGACGCTGCTTTCGTCGAATTCGCCAACCGGGAACCAAGCATGGGTGAAATCCGGCTGTTCGTCGAAGGTGGAAAAATCGAGCACGGCCAGCCCGCGATACTGGTGGGCGCGAGGGAGGGTGCCGCAGCCGCCCCAGAAGGAGGGCCGGCCGTACCCGAACTGAATCGTCTCGCCGGGATGGTTGATCCAGACGGCGGCTTCCGGGCGCTCTCCGAGCCGCAGATGCAGCAACGTCTCCTGGTAGCCCCATTCATTCCAGCGGTAATGGGCAGCGGAACCCATGGCGAAGTCGCGGCTCTTGTAGTGATAGAGCGCTGCGAACCTGTTCTCGCCCTGAGAAAACCGCCATTCCTGATGCTCGTCCGCCTGATGGCAGGCGACGGAGAGAAGGCTTTCCGGCACGGACAGCCCGTGATCGCGCAAGCAGACTGCAAGCTGCGGCAGGGCGTGAACGCGGCGGCCGTACCAGCCCGCGCCCCAAAGAAGGCGCGCAACACCTGAAAGCTCCAGCGAGCGGCCGGCGCAGAGCGTGTGTTCATAGGAACGGCCTTGCGCTGCCGTCACCATGCCGTGGTGCGCCGAGCGTGCGATCACTTCGCAGAGCCGGACGATGCCCTTCTTTGCCCGGCCGGCGATATCGGCATCGGGAGACAGGGCGGCGAGCGCGGTCAGGCCCTTGAGGTCGATCGGGAAATAGGGCGCAGAATTGAATTCCGCCATTTCCCAGGCCTCGAAATGATCGAGCCATGCCCGTACCCGGGCGGCGCCGATGGCGCTCTGCTCGGCGCCCGTGCGGCCGGAGCGAACAAAGGTCTTGTCGGCCAGAAGATGCCCGGCGAGATAGGCCGAGGCATGGAACAGCAGGGCGTGGTTTTCGGAGAAATACCACTGTACGTCGTTGCCGGGCTCATCCATCCAGTAGCGGAAACCAAGGATCGCCTGGTCGATGCGGTTGCGCGTCGGCTCACCGATATCCTTGCCCCAGACGGTGCGCGACCAGATGAGCGGGACAAGCGAGAAGTCGGCACAATCGTGGCAATCCTCGATCGAAGGCAGGATTTCCTCGATCATCGCATCCGTGTCGCGGCCGGCCCGCCCGCTTGCCAGCCGCGCGAAGGCGCGCACCGTGTCGCGTTCGGAAAATTCGGAGATTTCGTCGAGCGTTTCCGTGATCCGGTCGACGAGCGCCACGGGCGCGGTTCCCTGGCGGTCGGCGTGGCAGATCTCTATGCCCAGCGATCGCGAGGCGACGAAGCCGCCTGCCTTCAGCGTGATGCGGAAATGGCGGAAATCGGCGGGCGCATTTTCGGACGGGCCGATCACCAGACGCGCGTCGCCTGCCTTGAGGACGAAATCGTAGTCGAAGCGTTCGGTCGACATGAAGTCGCCCTCGACCGCTACATTGACATCGACATCGACCGGCAAGGGTTCTGCGAGAAGCAGTGTGATGTCGCCGTCGAAATAGGCCGTCCTGTCGAAATGCATGCCTTCGAGCGCCGCCTCGATCGTCCCGGCGACCTTGCCTTCGATCGGCACCGGCACGGCGACGCTTGCCGCTGGGCCTTCCAGGTAGTCGAGCTGGAAGAAGTAGCGCGCATCGCGCTCGGCAAGATCATCGAAGAAGATGATGATCTCGTTCAGCCCGGCTTGCAGCTGAAGGTCGAATTCGGCCTTTGCCTCCAGGTTGCGGCTATAGGGCGACATCCAGCCGATCTCGGTGCTATCGTGCAGGAGAACCGCGCCGCCGCAGGTGCCGAGGCGAACTTTCGCCATGCCGGCCGTTTCAGCGGTGATGAAAGTACGCGCCCAGGTGGCGAGCCGCGTCGGGCGAAACCAGAAGCCGGACAGATCGAGCCGCGGCGAGCCGAAAGGCAGCCACCAGCGGGTGGCGTCGAAGGCACCCCGCATGTCCGGCCGTTTGCCGCGGTAGCGCTCGGCGAAGATCGTCCGGCATGGATATTCGTGCGGGATGAAGTTCTTGTGCTTGGTCAGGAAGAAGAACGGGTCCATCTCCCCCTTCATCGGGGCGTCCGGAACGTCAAAACGATCCTCGGCGATCGCTCCGAGCTGCCAGTAGCGGATGGCTTCGCCCGGCTTCAGGGCGCGGTTCATAAGGGATCTCATATCGTTCATTTCAGCTCTGCCAAGGCCACCGGGGCCACGTCGTTATATTCCTGGTTTTCTCCGGTCATGCCCCAGACGAAGGCATAGGGGCCGGTGCCGGCGCCCATATGGATCGACCAGGCGGGTGACAAGACGGCGTCGCCATCGGCGACGATGAGATGGCGTGTCTCTTCCGGGCGGCCCATCAGGTGAACGATGCGATCTTCCGCCGCCATGTCGAAATAGCAATAGGCCTCCATGCGCCGCTCGTGCAGATGCGGCGGCATGGTGTTCCAGACGCTGCCTTCGGCAAGGTCGGTGATGCCCATCAGGAGAAGGCAGGACGGCGTCACCTCCGGATGAATGTACATGGCGAGCCGTCGCTTGTTCGATCGGCGGCCGTCGCCCAGATCGATGGCCTTTGATTCCGCCTTTTTGATCAGCCGGTGGGAAATGTCGGCGCCGGCCGGCACGGAGTTCATGTAGAACCGGGCAGGGGTCTTTCCCGAGAGGCTCGCCATCGCAATCTCGCGCGCGCCGCGGCCGACATAGAGCACGTCGCGGTTCTCCAGCGTGAAGGAGCGGCCATCGACGGTCACCGTTCCCGTGCCGCCGAGATTGGCAATGCCCATTTCACGCGCAGACAGGAGATACGACGTGCCGATCTCGGCACCGGAACCGAAGGTCACGCTCTTGGAAACCGGCATCGCGCCGCCGAGAAGCAGGCGGTCGACATGCGTATAGGTGAAACTGGCGGCGTCCGGCACGAACAGGTCGGTCATCAGGAAGGCGCTACGGAGCTTTTCCGTGTCGTAGCCTTTGATATCTTCCGGTGCCGCGCCGTACAAAATCTTCATCGTCATGCTGTTTGTCCTTCTGTCCCGACGTGCTCCAGACCTTCGGAAAGACACAGGATGGCCAAAGCCTGGCCGTAGCCCGTCGGTTGAATAGGAATGTCCTTGTAGAACTGGAGGTCATGGCCCATGCGGGTGCCGTAGGAGACGTTGAGCACGGTCCCGGTCTCGTCGATGTTGTCCATCACCACCGCAAGAGCCTTCAGCCCCGCCGCACGCCAGGCAGGTGTGCCGAGCCCGAGGCGGTAGCCCTTGAGAAGGCCGTAGCCGATGCCGGCGGTGGCCGAAATCTCTTCATAGGACGTGGGATCGTCGAGCAATGTGCGCCACGCGCCGGAGGGAGCCTGAAGCGCAAGCAGCGCATCGACCTGCGCCACGAGAACGCCTTGCAGGAAGTCCTTTACCGGCTTGGCGATGTCAGCGAGATCGAAGAGATCAAGCAAACCGGCGGTGATCCAGGCATTGCCGCGCGCCCAGCGGGCCCTGGCGAAATTGTGCCGGCCGTCGAAGGTCCAGCCATGAAACCACAGGCCGGTATGCGTGTCGGCGAGGTAGCGGGCATGCACGAGGAATTGCCGCGATGCCTCGTCGATCAGTTCGCGCCGGCCGCTCGCCTGACCGTAGGACGCAAGGAACAGGGCGACCATATAGAGGGTGTCGTCCCAGAGTTCGTTGTCGTTGACCTTGTCGGAGACGTGATGCTCGAAGCCGCCCTCCGTCGTGCGGCCCATGTCCGACATCACGCGGTTTGCCCAGTCGTCGAGGATCGGCTGCCAGCGGGGATCGCGGGTCTTCGCCCATAGCACCGACAGGCCGAGCATCGGCGCGGTGGTGTTGACGTTGAGCTGCGGCAGGCCCGCCTCGATGCGCGCCTGGTACCACCCTTCGATGAGCTGGCGCAGGTCGTCGCGGCCGGTGAAAAGCCAGAGCTTGATCAGGCCATAGAGGCCGACGCCCTGTGGCCATTCCCAACTGTCGAAGCTGATGTAGTCGCCGGCGGTTCCGTCGAGATTCGGTTCGTGGAAGCGACCGTCGTGCTTCAGACCGGTCGTTCCGGCGACAAGGCGATCGAGACCATCGCGAATATCGCGGCCATTCAGGGCCATGGCATTCCTCCCCACTCGTCCGCTCTTCGGCGGTTTCCATGGTCAAAATAAAGCCACGAGTTTTTTTCTTGCGCAATCTGAAAATTTTTCTCATGATTGCGGCAGGGAGATGCAAGATGACTGTAAAACCGTTGCCGGGCAAACGCGGAAAGAAGAGCAAGCGCGTCCGTCTGGAGGACATAGCCGAGGCCTGCGGGGTTTCGCTGAGCACCGCTTCGCGCGCGCTTGCGGGCGAAAAGGGCGTTCGCCCGGAAATCCGCCAGCAGGTTCTCGAAGCCGCGAAGATCGCCAACTATGTGATCCCCACTGCTGTTGCAGGGCAGAAGGTCATTCTCGCAGCCTCAAGCGCCGCCATGATCGACTACGTGCGCAACCAGTTCACGCTCTATGTCCTTGAAGGGTTGAAGGAGCGCGCGCAGGCGCTCGGGCTTGAGATCGTCACGCGTCCGATCGCCGACAGAGAAGAGGAACTGGCCGTTCTGAAGGAGGCGCTGGACGATCCTCAGGTCGCCGGCCTGCTTTTTCTCACCGTCGATGACGAGGGCATGCTGGCCGCCACGCGTGGTTTCGACAAGCCGGTCGTGCTTCTCAACGGCGACGATCCGTTCATGCGGCTTTCCAGTGTCACGCCTTGCAATCGCTCAAGCGCGCGGCTGGCCGCCGATCATCTGATCGATCTCGGCCATGAGCGTATCCTGTTCCTGATGCGGCCCGGCCGGCGCACCATCGAACGGCGTTACGAAGGCTGGAAGGACGCCCTGCTGCATCACGGGCTGCCTTGCGACGATGATCTTGTGGTTCCTGTCGAAGACTGGCTTCCGGAGCTTGCCGCCCAGGCAGTTGCGGCGCGGATCGCCGCCCGCGGCCTCGATTTTACCGCCGTTCTTGCAGCCGGCGACAGCCTTGCCGTCGGCGCGATGATGGGTGTCCAGCAGTCAGGGTTTTCCGTGCCCGGCGATGTCTCGGTGATGGGTATGGACGATCTTCCGCAGGCGGCCTTCCTCAGCCCGCCGCTGACGACCATGCATATTCCGATGCGTGAGATTGGTTCGGTGGCGCTCGACCTCTTGCGTGACAACCTCTCCAGTCTTCCGATGCCGCCGCGCCGCGTGGAACTCGCCTGCCATCTTGTCGAACGCTCGTCGACCGCGCCGGTCCGGCATATATCCGCTTAGTGTAGAGCGCGGTCGCTTTTATTGGGCTGCGCCGAAGAAGGCCATTCGCGTGAAAATCGTGTAATTCGATTCTGATACCATCATGGCGACGAAGACGAGCACGAGGAGCGGCGGCAGCAGGATGGCATAGACAAGCGCCAGCCGCTCCCAGGCCATATGCATGAAGACTGCGACGATCAGCCCCGCTTTCAGGATCATGAAAAGCAGAATCAGGGACCACCGCAGATACCCCTGAAGGCCGCCGTAGTCGACAAGATAGGAGCAGGCGCTGAGGATGAAAAGAAAGCCCCAGACGACGAGATAGAGCCGGATCGGATGCTGCTGATGCCGCTCCTGCACCTGCTCTTGGGCATGCATTGCAACTTGTGCCATCAGATCACCTCACCACAGATAGAAGAATGCGAAGATGAAAACCCAGACCAGATCGACGAAGTGCCAGTAGAGACCCATGATTTCGACGATCTCGTAATGGCCCTTGCGGCTGGTGAAGAAGCCCCGCCTTTCCGTGTCGAAATCGCCCCGCCAGACCTTGCGCGCAATAATGATGAGGAAGAGGACGCCGATCGAGACATGGGTGCCGTGAAATCCGGTGATCATGAAGAAGGACGAGCCGAATTGGGCAGCGCCCCACGGGTTCTCCCATGGGCGAACGCCCTCCGAAATCAGCTTCGACCATTCGAAGGCCTGCATTCCGACGAAGGACGCGCCAAGAACCGCAGTCAGCAGCATCAGGATCGCCGTCGTGCGGCGATCCCGGCGGTATCCGAAATTGACGGCCATCGCCATCGTACCGCTGCTTGAGATCAGGATGAAGGTCATGATGGCAATCAGGATCAGCGGGATTTCCTGTCCGCCGAGCGTGAGCGCGAAGACCTCGCTGGGGTTCGGCCAGGGGATGGGTGTCGACATGCGGGCCGTCATGTAGGCGAGCAGGAAGCAGCCGAAGATGAAGGTGTCGCTGAGCAGGAAGATCCACATCATGGCCTTGCCCCACGAGACGTTCTTGAAGGCTCGCTGGTCGGAGGACAGATCGGCTGCGATACCGCGCAAGCCCAAGGGGCGCTCGAGCGTCTCGCCGGTATGCACTTGCGTGGATTGCGCCATCGTCATCACTCCCTATGTGAGCAATTGCCGGCAAAGATCGGCGAAATCACTTGCCCAGCCGGCGAAGAGTGCGAACAGGATCAGCCAGACGGCGAGCATGAAGTGCCAGTAGACGGTACAGAGGTCCACGCTCAGGCGCAGGCTGCTTGATCCGGGGGCGCTCCAGGCCTTTGTCATCGTCCGGCCAAGCGCGATGAGCCCGCCGAGAATGTGGAGGCCATGCATGCCGGTGATCACGTAGAAGAAGCTGTTGGCGGGATTGTCGGCGAGCATATAGCCCGCCTCAGTCAGTTCCCGCCAGGCGAAGATTTGTCCGGTCAGAAAGAGGATCGCAGTCGCAAGGGCGGCGAGGAGGGCGGTCCGCATGGTGTCCCCGTGGCCGCGCTGCGCTTCGGTTTTCGCCCATTGCATCGCCGCGCTGCTGACGATCAGGGCGGCGGTGTTCAGCCAGAGCAGGCGGGGAATGGGCGTCGACCACCAGTCGGGCGTTCCGACACGCATCAGATAGGCGCTGATGAAGAGGCTGAAGAGAGCGCCGACGACCGCCAGAAACACATAGAGGCCGATTTTTGCCGGTGGGATCGGCGACCGTTCACCGCCTCCTGGCTGTCCAAGGTGCCCCACTTCGAGCCAAGGCCTGGATGTCAGGCGTTGCTGGGACATCCACCAGAGGATGATGGCGGCGATACCGGCGAGGAAGAGCAGCATGGCGCTCATGATGCGGTCTCCCGCGTCGGCGTACCGAGCCCGGGATGGTTCTGCGGAATGAAGTCTTCGGCCGCACCCGGCACGCTGTAGTCATAGGCCCAGCGGTAGACCACCGGCAGGTTCTTGCCCCAGTTGCCATGGGCGGGCGGGGTCTGCGGCGTCTGCCATTCGAGCGTCGTCGCCCGCCAGGGGTTGCCGCCGGCCTCTCTGCCCTTCTTCAGGCTCCAGACGAGGTTGAACAGGAAGAGGAGCTGGGCGGCGCCGACGGTGAGCGCCATGACGGAGATGAACGCATTCAGCGTGTGGGCGGATTCTGGAATGAAGGCCGTTTCGCCCAGTTCATGATAGCGGCGCGGTATGCCGAGCAATCCCAGATAGTGCATCGGAAAGAAGATCAGGTAGGCGCCGAGGAAGGTGATCCAGAAATGGATCTGGCCCATCGCCTCGTTCAGCATGCGCCCGGTGACCTTCGGATACCAGTGATAGATCGCCCCGAAAATGACCATGATCGGTGCGACGCCCATCACCATGTGGAAATGCGCGACGACGAACATCGTGTCGGACAGGGGCACGTCGACGACGACATTGCCGAGGAACAGGCCGGTCAGCCCGCCATTGACGAAGGTGACGATGAAGGCAAGCGCAAACAGCATCGGCAGCGTCAGGTGGATATCGCCGCGCCACAGCGTCAGCACCCAGTTGTAGACCTTGATCGCGGTCGGAACCGCAATGATCAGCGTCGTCGTGGCGAAGAAGAAGCCGAACTTCGGGTTCATGCCGCTGACATACATGTGATGCGCCCAGACGATGAAGCTCAGGGCCCCGATGATGACGATCGCCCACACCATCATGCGGTAGCCGAAGATGTTCTTTCTCGCATGGGTGCTGATCAGGTCGGACACGATGCCGAAGGCCGGGAGGGCGACGATGTAGACCTCTGGATGGCCGAAGAACCAGAACAGGTGCTGAAACAGGATCGGGCTGCCTCCCCCCTGTTTCAACTGCTCGCCCATCTCGACGATGGCGGGCATGAAGAAGCTGGTTCCGAGAAGCCGGTCGAACATCATCATGACGGCGGCGACGAAGAGGGCGGGAAAGGCAAGCAGCGCCATGATCGTCGCGGTGAAGATGCCCCAGATCGTCAGCGGCATGCGCATCAGCGTCATGCCGCGGGCGCGCGCCTGCAGCACGGTAACGACGTAGTTCAGCCCACCCATGGTGAAGCCGATGATGAACAGGATGAGCGACGACAGCATCAGGATGATGCCCCAGTCCTTGCCGCCCGGCGTTCCGGAAAGAATGGCCTGCGGCGGATAGAGCGTCCAGCCGGCGCCGGTCGGCCCGCCGGGAACGAAGAAGCCCGCAACCAGAACCAGCACGGCGAGTAGGTAGATCCAGTAGCTCAGCATGTTGGCATAGGGAAAGACCATGTCGCGGGCGCCGACCATCAGGGGGATGAGGTAGTTGCCGAAGCCGCCGAGAAACAGCGCGGTCAGAAGATAGATCACCATGATCATGCCGTGCATGGTAATGAACTGATAATAGTGGTCGGCGTCGATGAAATCGAACGTGCCTGGAAAGCCGAGTTGCAGGCGCATCAGCCAGGACAGCACCAGCGCGACCATGCCGATGGCGATCGCCGTCGTCGAATACTGGATGGCGATGATCTTGGCGTCCTGGCTGAAGACATATTTCGTCCACCAGCTCTTCGGATGATAGAGCTCGACGTCCTCCACTTCGGCCAGTGGGATGGCTTCGCTTGTGCCGGACCTGATATCGACCATCATTTCCCTCCGGTTCGTCTTTTTGCACGCCTCCTACTTGGAGGAGGACGTGCTGGATGCAATCGTCGTCTGTTCTTGCCGTGCCGCGAGGAGCTGGGTGAAGGTCTGCTGTTGTTCCAGCCATACCTGGTAGTCGGCCTCGTTATCGACCACCACCGTCCCGCGCATTTGAGGGTGACCGGTGCCGCAGAGTTCGGCGCAGAGGACTTCGAAGGTCCCGGTTCGTGTCGGCGTCAACCAGAAATAGGTCACCATGCCCGGCACCATGTCCATCTTCGCCCTGAATTCCGGCACGTAGAAATCATGCAGCACGTCGACCGAACGCAGCAGCATCTTGACGGGCTTGCCGACGGGCAGGTGCAGTTCGCCGCCTTCGATGATGAGGTCGTCGAGACCGTTCGGGTCATTGGGGTTCACGCCAAGCGCATTGCCGTCGCCGATAGCGCGGGTCTCGGATGTGCCGAGCTTGCCATTGGCGCCCGGCAGCCGGAAACTCCAGAGCCACTGCTGGCCGACGACCTCGACCTCCGTCGTTCCGGGGGGCACGGTGACGAACTGGTGCCAGACGAAAAGCCCGGGTGTCAGCATGGCGGCGACGCCGATGCTTGTCACCGAGGCGAGCCAGACTTCCAGTTTTTTGTTTTCCGGTTCATAGGCGGCGCGGTTTCCCGGGCGATGGCGGAAGCGAAAGACGCAATAGGCGACGAACAGCACCACCGCGACGAAGACGAAGCCGGTGATCCAGAACGTGATGATGATGGTATTGTCGATGTAATTCCAGTTGGACGCGATCGGCGTCCACCACCATGGGCTGAACAGATGGAACACCACGGATCCAACTGCCACGATAACGAGAATAAGCACTACAGCCATTTCCTGTCCCCTCCCTGCCTCGGACGGCTGTGGACATGAATGCGTAACCTGTAGAAAAATTGCCGGGTCAGTATGTCACGAACAATAAATTCAGGCAATTAGCAGCGCGCATAAGCCTGTTGAGTGCGCACAGATGTTTCTCATCAGGGGAATTGTTTGAGATAGGCGATCAAGTTGGTGATCTCGTCGTCCTTCTTCACCCCGGCGAAAGCCATTTTCGTGCCTTTCACCTTCGCCTTTGGATTGTGCAGATAGTCGCGCAGCGTTGTCTCATCCCAGACAAGCCCGCCTTCTCCGGCCTCCTTCATGCCCGACGAGTAGCTGAAATCCGGGTGCGTTCCGGCCGTCCTGCCGAACAGGCCCTTCAGCGAGGGGCCGACCTTGTTCTTGTCGCTGTCGACGATATGACAGGTGGCGCATTTCTTGAAAATGGTGGCCCCCGCCTCGGCGTCGCCTTCCTGGGCGAGGGCACCGATCGGAGAGAGTACGGCGGCGGATAGGCCAATCATCAGAATTCGGTTTCGCATTGCAATCCTCCTCCAGGTTGCCCGAAACACCAGCTTGCGCGTCATTCTTGCTGCCGCAGCCTGTTCCGGATCGCGCCGCTGGTTGCCGTTGCAGGGCGAAGGGCGGATGCGATCAGGAAAAAACTATCCTTCAGTCTTGATAAGTCAATTGGTTGGATTGGCCGGAGTTGCCGCGAGCATTGTTCGACACGCGAAGGAAACACGTGGTCAAGGTTTCGGCTGGTCCGTCGGCGCCAGCAGGCTCTCGGCGATGTGCGCCGCCTCCATGATATGGGCGCGGCAGGCGGCGGTTGCTGCGTCCGGATCGTTGCGTTCGATGGCGTTGAAGATCTCGCGCATTCTCGCCGGGCCCGATACGGTGCGGTTGGTCGTGGACAGGGTCATCACCCTGAGACGGGAAATGCGGCTGTTCAGCCGCTTGACGATATCCCAGGCGATTTCGTGGCCACCCGACAGAAAGATCGTTTCGTAGAATTCCGTCGTCGCGGCGAGAATCGTCAGGGCATCGTTCTTGCGGGAGTTGCGGTCGAGGTCCTCCAGCACCGCCTTCAGCTTTTCCTTTGTCGCCTTATCGGCGTTGCGGGCGCAATCGGCGACCGCCGTCGTTTCGAGCGCGATCCGGACATCATAGATCTGCCGCGCCTGATGCCAGTCGATGAGGGCGACGATCGGCCCCTGCTTGGGGGCCGTCTCGACGAGACCTTCCGTTTCCAGATGGCGCAGCACTTCGCGGATGACGGAGCGCGATACGCCGAGCTGGTCGCACAAGGTGCGCTCGACGAGCCTTTGTCCGGGGCTGAAAAGGCCGGCAATGATGGCGTTGCGCAGCCGTTCGAGCGCCATCTCCCTCAGGGTAACCGGCGGGGTGTCGATCCGGAGCGATTCCAGATTTCGGGCGGTTTCGGCGGTCGGAGCAAAAAGCTTCTGGTTCATGGCTCTCTCATAGACGCTGAAATGATTCCGAACAAGGCTTGACACGTGATATTATGGTATACCATCATACGGCATATCGACATAGAAGGAAAACGGCCTTGGCTATCGAAATCCGCAAAACACTTCTTCAGGTGGAAACCATTCTTGTTGAAGGAGGCAAGGCAGCCCCGGTGCCGCTGAAGCTCTACGCGGCGATGGCCGTTGTGAAGAATCCCTGGGCTGGGCAAGGCTTCGTGGAAGATCTGAAGCCGGAGATCCATGCCGCCGCGCCGGTGCTCGGCGAATTGCTGACCCGCATGATCATTGACGCCGTCGGATCCGGCGAACAGGTAGAGGCCTATGGCAAGGCGGCGGTTGTCGGGCTTGATGGTGAGCTTGAGCATGCGTCGGCGCTGATCCATACGCTGCGTTTCGGCAATCACTACCGCACTGCCGTCGGTGCCAAATCCTATCTCGCCTTCTGCAACACGCGCGGCCCGGCCAATGCGCCTGTGATGATCCCGCTGATGGACAAGAACGACGAGGGGCGCCGCTCGCATTACCTCACCATCCAAACGTCGATCGCCGACGCGCCGGCGGCCAATGAGATTGTCGTCGCGCTTGGCGCGTCGGTCGGCGGCCGTCCGCATCATCGCATCGGCGATCGCTACCAGGACCTCAAAGACCTTGGCAACGACGTGAACAACCCCGCAGCGGTCTGAGGCTGACATGGAAATGGTTCGGCGGTTTCATACGAAAAGCGGCATGGCCTTTGCCGAGCAGGGCACCGGCGAACCGCTGGTGCTGATCCACGGGGTCGGCATGCGGCTGGAGGCCTGGGCGCCGCAAATGGCGGCGCTCGGCAAGAGCCATCGTGTGATCGCCGTCGATATGCCGGGACACGGCGAAAGCCGTTCATTGCCGGGTGACGCGGGGCTTGAAGCCTTTGTTGCGTGGCTGGGCCTTTTCCTCGATGATCTGGGGCTTGAGCGCGCCAATGTGGCCGGACACTCCATGGGTGCCCTGATTGCCGGCGGCGCGGCCGCCACGTTCGGATCAAGGGTTTCCCGGGTGGCGCTGTTGAACGGTGTCTATCGCCGCGATGCGGGCGCAAGTGCTGCAGTCGTCGGCAGGGCACGGGAAATCCGGGCCGGGCAGGTCGATGTCGACGGTCCGCTGTTGCGCTGGTTCGGGGCGGACAGTCAGGAGAGCGATGTCTATCGCCTGACCCATCGCTGGCTGTCCTCCGTCGATCGTGCCGGTTATGCCACGGCCTATGCCGCCTTTGCCGCCGGCGACAGCAGCTATGCTGATTGTTGGCCGAATGTCGGATGTCCGGCACTGTTTCTCACCGGAGCCGACGATCCCAACTCGACCCCGGCCATGGCGCGCGCGATGGCGGAGGCGGCCCCTGCCGGTTATGCGGTGCTGATCGATGGCCACCGGCATATGGTCAACCTGACGGCCCCCGATGAGGTCAATACGATCCTGTTGGAATGGCTGGCGAAACCGGAGGAGATGAAATGAGCCAAGCGAGTTTCGATGCGCGCGCCCTGCGCGATGCGTTCGGCGCCTTTCCGACCGGCGTGACGGTGGTGACGGCCCATGATCCGTCCGGCCAGCCGATCGGCTTCACCGCCAATTCCTTCACCTCGGTGTCGCTCGATCCGCCGTTGCTGTTGATCTGTCTGGCAAAGACCTCGCGGAATTTTGCGACTATCACCGGGTCTGCGGGCTTTGCGGTGAATATCCTTTCGGAGACCCAGAAGGATGTCTCCAATACCTTCGCCCGCCCGGTCGAGGACCGTTTCGCCGCCGTCGAGTGGAAGAAAGGGCCTGAAGGCTCGCCGATCTTTGCCGATGTTGCGGCCTGGTTCGATTGCGCCACCGAACAGGTGCTTGATGCGGGCGACCATGTCATCATGACCGGCCGGGTCAAGGCGTTCGCCAATAGTGGCCTGAACGGTCTCGGGTACGCCCGAGGCAGCTATTTCACGCCGGCACTGGCGGGCAAGGCCGTTTCGGCGGCGGCGGAAGGCGAGGCCCAGTTGAGCGCCGTGATCGAGCGCGACGGCTCGGTTCTTCTGCTTGGAAGCGATGTACTCAGCCTTCCGACCTGCGCCATGGAAGGCGGCGAACCGACGCAGATGCTGCGGGATTATCTGGAGACGCTCACGGGACTGAGCGTCTCCATCGGCTTCCTCTATTCCGTCTATGAAAGCCGCGCCGACAACCGCCAGCACATCGTCTACCGCGCAACCGCGACAGCCGGGGAGCCGGCCGCCGGACGGTTCCTGCCGCTCGCAGATGCCCTGCAGCAAACGTTCGACAGCACCGCGACGGCCGACATTGTCCGGCGGTTCGATCTGGAAAACTCCATCGGCAATTTCGGCGTTTATTTCGGCAATGAGACAGCTGGCAAAGTCCACCCGGTTTCAAGGAAGGCCTGACCGCGATGAAATTCTCTCTCTTTGTCCATATGGAGCGGCTTGACGCGGACCAGGATCATAAGAGCCTCTACGAGGAATTCGTGGCGCTCTGTGAAATTGCCGACAGGGGCGGCATGCACGCCATCTGGACCGGCGAACATCATGGCATGGATTTTACCATCGCCCCCAACCCGTTCGTCACCATCGCCGATCTGGCGCGCCGCACCAGCAACGTGCGGCTCGGCACCGGCACGGTGATCGCGCCGTTCTGGCATCCGATCAAGCTCGCTGGCGAGGCGGCGATGACGGATCTCATCTGCGACGGCCGGCTGGATATCGGCATCGCCCGCGGCGCCTATTCCTTCGAGTATGAACGCCTGCTGCCCGGGCTCGATGCCTGGGGGGCCGGTCAGCGCATGCGCGAACTCATTCCCGCGGTGAAGAAGCTGTGGGAAGGCGACTACGCGCATGACGGCGAGTTCTACAAATTCCCGTCGACCACTTCCGCGCCGAAGCCGATCCAGCAGCACCCGCCGATCTGGGTGGCGGCGCGCGATCCGAACTCCCATGAATTCGCGGTCGCCAATGGCTGCAATGTTCAGGTGACGCCGCTCTGGCAGGGGGACGACGAGGTCGAAACGCTGATGGGGCGCTTCAACGAGGCCTGCGCCAAGAACGCTGCCGTCGAGCGGCCGAAGATCATGCTCCTGCGCCACACTTACGTCGGTTCCGATGAAGCCGACATCGCGCAGGCCGCCCATGAAATGAGCGTCTACTACAACTACTTCTTCGCCTGGTTCAAGAACGAGAAGCCGATCCATCAGGGCCTGATCGAGCGGATTCCGCCCGAGGATATCGCCGCCAATGCGATGCTTTCGGCGGATGTCATGCGGGCCAACAACGTGGTCGGCGGAGCAGACGAGGTGATCGGCCGGCTCAAGGCTTACGAAGCCATGGGCTACGACGAATATTCCTTCTGGATCGACACCGGCATGAGCTTCGAGCGAAAGAAGGCGTCGCTCGAACGCTTCATCGCCGAGGTCATCCCGGCCTTCGGGGAGTAGGGCGATGCAGCAGTTTCAATGTTATATCGACGGATGTTTCGGTAATGGCGAGGCGCGCTTTCCAAGCGTAGACCCGGCAACCGGCACCGCGTGGGCGGACATGCCCGAAAGCCGCGAGGCCGATGTCGATCGTGCCGTCGAGGCGGCCCACCAGGCGCTGCACGGCGGTGGCCGCTGGGCGCGGATGACGGCGACGCAGCGCGGCAAGCTGCTCTACCGCCTCGCCGATCTCATCGCGGCAAGCGTGCCGCGACTGGCCGAACTCGAAACCCGCGACACCGGCAAGATCATTCGCGAGACGTCCTCGCAGATCGCCTATGTCGCCGACTATTACCGCTACTATGCCGGGCTCGCCGACAAGATCGAAGGTGCCTTTCTGCCGATCGACAAGCCGGACATGGACGTCTGGCTGCGCCGTGAGCCGGTCGGCGTCGTCGCAGCAATCGTGCCCTGGAACAGCCAGCTGTTTCTCGCCGCCGTCAAAATCGGCCCGGCACTTGCGGCCGGCTGCACCATCGTCGTCAAGGCATCGGAAGATGGCCCGGCGCCGCTGCTCGAATTCGCCCGGCTCGTCGACGAGGCAGGCTTCCCTCCCGGTGTCGTCAACATCATCACCGGCTTTGGGCCCACCTGTGGTGCGGCACTGACGGCGCATCCGAAGGTTGCCCATATCGCCTTTACCGGCGGGGCCGAGACCGCCCGCCATATCGTCCGCAGCTCGGCGGAGAACCTCGCGTCCACCTCTCTCGAACTCGGCGGCAAGTCGCCGCTTCTCGTCTTCGCCGACGCCGATCTCGAAAGTGCCGCCAATGCGCAGGTCGCCGGCATTTTTGCGGCGACCGGCCAGAGTTGCGTTGCCGCCTCCCGGCTGATCGTCGAGCGCAGCGTCAAGGACCGCTTCCTCGAAATCCTCGCTGCCAAGGCCGAGGCGATCCGCATCGGTTCGCCGCTCTCGATGGACACCGAGGTGGGGCCGCTGGCAACGGAACGGCAGCGCCGGCATATCGAAACGCTGGTTGCCGCCTCGCTCGAAGCCGGAGCCAGGCTCGTGACCGGCGGCTCGGCGCCGGCCGGGGAGGGCTATTTCTATCGCCCGACCATCCTCGATTGCGACGGCACGAACTCGCCATCCTTGGACAAGGAATTTTTCGGTCCGGTTCTCTCCGTCGTGTCGTTCGAGACGGAAGCGGAAGCGATCGAGCTTGCCAACAGCACGCCCTATGGGCTCGCGTCCGGCATCTTCACGCAGAACCTGACGCGGGCGCACCGGCTGATGAAAGCGATCCGCGCCGGCATCGTCTGGGTCAATACCTACCGTGCGGTATCGCCAATTGCACCGTTCGGCGGCTCGGGTCTTTCCGGTGACGGGCGCGAAGGCGGTCTTGCGGCGGCGCTGAGCTACACCCGCACCAAGACCGTGTGGCTGCGGACATCGGATGATCCGATCCCCGATCCGTTCGTGATGCGGTGACGGCGATGTTTTACGAGATCCGCACCTACCGGCTGAAGAACGGCGCGATCCCCGCCTATCTCAAGGTCGTGGAAGGGGAGGGCATCGCCATCCAGAAGAAACATCTGGGCGAACTGGCCGGCTATTTCTACTCGGAGATCGGGCCGATCAACGAGATCGTCCATATCTGGGGCTTTACCAGCCTGGACGACCGCGAGGCGCGCCGCAGCCGGTTGATGGCCGATCCGGACTGGCAGGCTTTCCTGCCGAAAATTCGCGATCTGATCGAGATCGCCGACAACAAGATCATGAAGCCGGCAGCCTTTTCGCCCATGGGAGGATCGCGGCCGGTGTGAGCCGGCAAGAGCCAGCGGCTCATTGAATACGACATTTCGGGATTTCATCACCTTCCAGGGAAAGCCCGGGACGGACAGCCGAAGGCTGTCGCGAATGCAAGAAAAACAGTCAAAAATCAACGGAGCAAGGGAACATGACAAAGACATTCATCATCGCGGCCATGGCCGCATCACTTGGCCTTTCCACCGCGGCAGCCGCTGCCGATCTGGTTTTCACCAGTTGGGGCGGGACCACCCAGGACGCACAGAAGACCGCCTGGGCCGATCCGTTCACGTCGGAAAGCGGCATCAACGTGCTGCAGGACGGACCGACCGACTATGGCAAGCTCAAGGCCATGGTCGAGGCCGGGAGCGTCACCTGGGATGTGATCGACGTTGAGGGCGACTATGCCGTCCAGGCTGGCAAGGCCGGTCTGCTCGAAAAGCTGGACTTCTCGGTCATCGACAAGTCGAAGCTCGATCCGCGCTTTTTGACCGACTACTCCGTCGGGAGCTTCTATTATTCCTTCGTCATCGGCTGCAACAAGGATGCGGTCTCGGCCTGCCCGAAGACCTGGGCGGATCTCTTCGACACCACGAAGTTTCCCGGAAAGCGCACGTTCTACAAATGGTCTGCGCCCGGCGTGATCGAAGCCGCCTTGCTGGCAGACGGCGTAGCGCCCGAGAAGCTCTATCCGCTCGATCTCGACCGCGCCTTCAAGAAGCTCGATACCATCAAGGCCGACATCATCTGGTGGACCGGCGGCGCGCAATCGCAGCAGCTTCTTGCTTCCGCCGAAGCGCCTTTTGGTTCGTTCTGGAACGGGCGCTTGACGGCGCTTGCCGAAACCGGCGTTACCGTCGAAACGTCTTGGGAGCAGAACATCACGGCGGCGGATGCTCTCGTCGTGCCGAAGGGCACGAAGAACAAGGAAGCGGCGATGAAGTTCATTGCGGCTGCAACCAGCGCCGATGCTCAGGCCAACATGGCAATCAGCACCGGCTACGCTCCGATCAACCTCGATTCGAGCGCCATCATGGACGAAAAGCTTCGCATGACCCTGCCGGACATGCAGTCGGCGAGCCAGGTCAACGCCGACATGGATTACTGGGCGGCAAACCGCGATGCAATCGGCGAACGCTGGTACGCATGGCAGGCCAAGTAAGCCTTTATCGGCGGGCGCGAGCGGTCGCGCCCGCCTTCCGTAACCGACGGAACCGTTCTCATAAAGGGTTTTCGGCATGGCCTTGCTGACTGAGCGAGACGACATAACAGCGATGGGCAAAATCCGCCCGGTCCGGTCGAGGAATTTCGCCCTGACCGTTCCGGCGCTGCTGCTTCTCGTGGTGTTCTTCATTCTGCCGGTGGTGTCGCTGCTGCTGCGCAGCGTGATGGAGCCGGAGCCGGGCCTCGACAACTACAGGGCCCTGCTTGGATCGACCACGTATCTGAAGATATTCCTGAACACCTTCAGCGTGTCCGCACTGGTCACCGTGGTAACGCTCGCGATCGGCTTTCCTGTCGCCTGGGCGCTTGCCATCATGCCGTCGCGCTGGGCCTCGATCGTCTTTGCCGTGCTGCTTTTGTCGATGTGGACCAATCTTCTCACGCGCACCTATGCCTGGATGGTGCTCTTGCAGCGCACCGGCGCCATCAACAAGACGCTGATGGGGCTCGGGCTGATCAGCGAGCCGCTGCCGCTGGTCAACAACCTTGTCGGCGTCACCATCGGCATGACCTACATCATGCTGCCGTTCATCATCCTGCCGCTCTACGGCGTCATACGAAAGATCGATCCGGCCATCCTGCAGGCGGCCGCCCTCTGTGGCGCGACCCGGTGGCAGGCGCTCACCCGCATCCTTATTCCGCTGGCAACTCCCGGCATGGTCTCCGGCGCGCTGATGGTGTTCGTCATGTCGCTCGGCTATTTCGTCACGCCGGCGCTGCTCGGCGGCACGGCCAATATGATGCTTGCCGAACTGATCGCACAATTCGTGCAATCGCTGGTCAATTGGGGCATGGGCGGAGCGGCGGCGCTGGTGCTACTGGTCGTCACGCTGACGCTCTACGCCGTTCAGCTCAGGCTGTTCGGGACCGCCCGCATGGAAGGACGCTGAGATGCTGTTGAATTTCGACCGCCTCGGCGGATGGAAATGGATCCTGCTTGGTATCACCGGCCTGACCGCGGCCTTTCTCATCCTGCCGATCGTCTTCATCGCGGCGCTCTCCTTCGGCTCGTCGCAATGGCTGATCTTTCCCCCACCAAGCTGGACGCTGAAATGGTACGAGGCCTTTTTCGCCGACCCGCGCTGGCTTGAAGCCGCAGGGACGAGCTTTTCGATCGCCGCCATGGTGACGGTCCTGTCCGTGCTGATCGGCCTCGTCGCGTCGTTCGGGCTCGTTCGCGGGCGCTTCATCGGCAAGGAGGGCCTCAGGGCACTGTTCCTGACGCCAATGATCCTGCCGGTGGTGGTGCTTGCCGTCGCGCTCTACGCCTTCTTCCTGCGGATAGGCCTCAACGGGACCGTCACCGGCTTCGTCATCGCCCATCTGGTCGTCGCTTTGCCGTTCTCGATCCTCTCCATCACCAATGCGCTGGAAGGCTTCGACAAGTCGATCGAGGACGCGGCGGTGCTCTGTGGCGCAAGCCCGCTGGAGGCGAAGCTGCGGATTACCCTGCCGTCGATCAGCCATGGGCTGTTTTCGGCAGCCGTTTTCTCGTTTCTGACGTCGTGGGACGAGGTGGTGCTGGCGATCTTCATGGCAAGCCCGACCCTGCAGACGCTGCCCGTCAAGATCTGGGCAACGCTGCGTCAGGACCTGACGCCGGTGATCGCCGCCGCTTCCACCCTTCTCATCGTCGTTACCATTGCCCTGATGCTTCTGGTCGCGCTGTTGCGCAAAGGACTGAAATCATGACCGCACCCTTTCTGCACATCCGCGGCTTAAGAAAAGACTACGGCATCGTCACCGCTGTCCGCGACGTCAACCTCACGGTCGAGCGCGGCGAGTTCATGACCTTCCTCGGGCCTTCCGGATCGGGCAAGAGCACGACGCTCTACATCCTCGCCGGCTTCGAGAATCCGACGGCGGGCGACATCCTGTTGAGCGGCCAGAGCCTGATCGAGACGCCCTCGCACAAGCGCAATATCGGCATGGTATTCCAGCGCTACACGCTGTTCCCGCACCTCTCCGTCGGCGAGAACATCGCCTTTCCGCTGAAGGTCCGGCGCCTTCCGAAGGCCGAGATCGATGCCAAGGTGGCGAAGATGCTGAAACTCGTCCGGCTCGAGGGTTTCGAGGACCGCAAGCCGGCCCAGATGTCGGGCGGCCAGCAGCAGCGCGTGGCGCTGGCGCGGGCGCTCGCCTATGATCCGCCGGTGCTTCTGATGGATGAGCCGTTGTCGGCGCTCGACAAGAAGCTGCGTGAGGAAATCCAGCACGAGATCCGCCGTATCCATCAGGAAACCGAGGTCACCATCCTCTATGTCACGCATGACCAGGAGGAGGCGTTGCGGCTGTCGGATCGCATTGCAGTGTTCTCCAGGGGCGTGATCGACCAGATCGGCACCGGGCCGGAGCTCTATGCCAATCCTTCGACCCGCTTTGTCGCGGAGTTCATCGGTGACAGCGACTTCGTCACCTGCCGCGTCCTGTCTGCGCGGGACGGGCGGGCGGAACTCGCGGTGGGGACGGGCATGACGATCAGCGGTGTTCCCATGCATGGCAGTGCTGCGGCCGGCAGCAAGGCCGCCTTGATGCTGCGCCCCGAACGCCTCTCCCTCAAGCGTGGACAGACCGGCGGCAACGGGCTGTCGGCCACCGTCACGGACATCACCTTCCTCGGCAGCAACATCCATGTTGCCGCGACGGTCCCATCCGGCGAAGCGCTGTCGGTGCGATTGCCCTTCGGACATGAGGCGACCAGCGGCCTTGCGCGGGGCGATACGGTGTCGCTTGGCTTCGATCCGGCAAGCGCACACGTCTTCTGCGCTTAAAACACGCCCTCTGGCCCGCGGCGGCTCGCGTAGCCTGATCCGGCTGCGGATTTTTGCCGATGTGCTGGGTGTCCCGGTCTCGGTTGCTCGCTCGCGGGAAATCGGTGCGTTGGGAGCTGCGATTGCGGCCGGTGTCTGCATCTTCTCAGGTTTCGCAGACGGCGCGGCCGCGATGGTGCGGACGGAGCGGTTCTATCGTCCGAACGTCTCACTTGAGGGGCATTATGCGCGGCGATACAGTCTTTATCGGGATATCGCCGATGCCATGGCGCCGCTGTGGCACCGGTTGACGGCGGTTGAGGCTGCGGCACCGGGAGTGGCGGCGTGAACAGGCATGCGAATGAGGCCGTTGTGGATGCGGGCAGTTATGATTTCATCATCGTCGGTGCGGGCTCGGCGGGATGTGTGCTGGCGAACCGGCTGTCGGCCGATCCGAAGAGCCAGGTCCTCCTGCTCGAAGCGGGCGGCAGCGACCGTTATCACTGGGTGCATGTGCCGATCGGATACCTCTATTGCATGGGCAATCCGCGTACCGACTGGATGATGAAGACGGCGGCGGAACCCGGGCTCAATGGCCGATCGCTGCCGTATCCGCGCGGAAAAGTGCTGGGCGGCTGTTCGTCGATCAACGGCATGATCTACATGCGCGGGCAGGCGGCGGACTATGACGGCTGGCGGCAGGCGGGCAATGCCGGCTGGGGGTGGGACGACGTGCTGCCGTATTTCGTCAAGTCCGAGGACAATTATCGCGGCAATTCCCAGATGCATGGGGCCGGCGGCGAATGGCGGGTGGAGAAGCAGCGGCTCTCCTGGACGATCCTCGACGCCTTCCGCGATGCAGCGGAGGAACTCGGCATCCCGAAGACCGACGATTTCAACGCCGGCGACAATGAGGGCTCGGGCTATTTCGAGGTGAACCAGCGCGGCGGGCTGCGGTGGAACACCACCAAGGCCTTTTTGCGCCCGGCGATGAAACGGCCCAATCTGCGGGTGATGACCGGAGCGGAGACGGAACGTCTTGAGTTTGACGGCAGACAAGCCACCGGTGTTCGTTTCCGGCTGAACGGCCAGACCCATGTCGCGCGCGCCAGCCGGGAGGTGATCCTTTCGGCCGGCGCGATCAATTCGCCGAAGATACTGGAGCTTTCGGGGGTCGGCCGGCCGGAGGTGCTGTCAGGTGCTGGGATCGATGTCAGCCATGAACTGCCGGGTGTCGGCGAAAACCTGCAGGACCATTTGCAGATCCGCACCGTCTTCCGCATCGAGGGTGCGAAGACGCTGAACCAGCTCTACCACAATCTCTTCACCCGCGCCGGCATGGGGCTCGAATATGCACTGTGGCGCTCCGGGCCACTGTCCATGGCGCCGAGCCAGCTCGGCATTTTCGCCAGGAGCGATCCCGCCGTGGAGACGGCCGACCTCGAATATCACGTGCAGCCGCTCAGCACCGACCGTCTCGGCGAGCCGCTGCATCGCTATCCGGCCGTCACGGTGTCGGTGTGCAATCTGCGCCCGGAAAGCCGGGGGACCGTTCATGTCGGCGGCCCCGATGTTTCGGTGGCGCCGGAGATTCGGCCGAGTTATCTTTCGACGGCGGGAGACCGGATCGTCGCGGTGAAATCGATCCGTCATGCCCGCAGGTTGATGGCGGCGAAAGCGATCGAAAAATACCGGCCGCAGGAGATTCTGCCGGGCACGGCGTTTCAGAGCGACGAGGAGCTGATCCGGCGCGCGGGCGATATCGCGACGACGATCTTTCACCCGGTCGGGACCTGCAAGATGGGCAATGACAGTATGGCCGTTGTTGATCCGCAGTTGCGGGTCCACGGGCTCGCCAATCTCCGGGTCGTCGATGCGTCGGTCATGCCGACGATCGTCTCGGGCAATACCAACTCGCCGGTCATCATGATCGCGGAAAAGGCGGCGGAGATGATTGCCGGCAGGTCGGTTGCAACCGGTATCTGGAAGGATCTGAAATGATGGCCGGACTTTTTCCCTTTCTGATCTTTTCCGCAGCTATCGGTGCCGGCCTCAATGCCGGCCTGTTCTTCATCTTCTCCGTCTGCATCATGGGCGCGCTCGGCCGCCTGCCTGCCGAGCAAGGCGTCGCTGCCATGCAGTCGGTCAACGTCGTGATCCTCAATCCGTGGTTCATGCTGGCCTTTTTCGGAACGGCGCTTCTGGCGCTCGTCCTCGTCGCCGGCGGGTTCATGACCGCCAGCCCGGCGCGGCTCTACATGATCGCAGGTGGTCTTCTCTTTCTCGCCGGTACGATCCTGGTGACGATGGTCTTCAATGTGCCGATGAACAACGCGCTCGAAGCGCTACAGCCGCAAAGCGAGGCGGCGGCAAGGCTATGGTCATCGACCTATCTCGTCGATTGGGTCAGGTGGAACCATGTGCGGACGCTGTCCTCGATCGGTGCGCTCGCATGTTTCGTCATGGCTTTCCGGGCTGCCTGACGGGCTGTCCGGAACCTAGCCCACAGCGTTGGCGCGGGTCTTCAGGATGGCGGAAAAGCGCGGGTCGAAGGCGCGGCTGATCGGTTCGGCGGCGGCGCCGAGCGCCACCGACCAGGGATCGGTCATGCCGAGCTGCAGGCGGGGCAGGGCGCGGCCGGGGCGGTTTGCGATTG
Source organism: Pararhizobium sp. LjRoot238 (assembly GCF_964252955.1). Classification (NCBI taxonomy): domain Bacteria; kingdom Pseudomonadati; phylum Pseudomonadota; class Alphaproteobacteria; order Hyphomicrobiales; family Rhizobiaceae; genus Pararhizobium; species Pararhizobium sp. LjRoot238. The sequence goes on from NZ_CAXUPP020000001.1 coordinate 2,302,398, forward strand.
ATGGCAGAAGGGGATGGATGGCGTCGAAAATCCGCCGGGTCAGTGCTTCCGGCGCGCTGGAGCACAGGATGACGGTTTGCGGATCGAAGATCGTCTCGATCAGTTGCACCCCCCAGCGCAATTCCTCGGCGGCGGCGTCGATCCATGAGGCGACCGCCGGATCGTCATTGCTGACCAATGCATTCAACCGGTCATGAAGTTCCGGATCGGCCGGATCGGCATTCAGGTGCTGGTAGAGCGAGGCAAGCGAGGCGCGGTGTTCTAGCGATGATTGTTCCGGGCGCCGGGCGGTGGGGGGCAGGAGCGCCATGCCTATTTCGCCGGCGTTGCCGTTGCCTCCGGCATAAAGCTCGCCGTTGAGGATGAGGCCGGCGCCAATACCGTAGCCGACATAGAGGCAGACGGCATGATCGACGCCATGGGCGGCCCCAACCATGCGTTCGGCTGTGGCGCAGGCGGCCGCGTCGTTCTGCAGGGCGACTTCCAGTCCTGTTCCGGCGGCGAGCGTATCGAGCAGCGGAAAATTCTGCCAGGCCGCCATCATCCATTGATCGTCATTGTCGGTCGCAAGACCGAATGGCCCAGGCATGGCGACACAAAGGCCGACAAGGCGCTGCTCCGACTGTTCCGCGATGCCGGTGAGTTCAGTCCTCACTTGCTCGACGAGATCGAGAATAACCCTGGCACCGTTCGCAGGGCCGCCTGGCGGCAGGTTGGCCTCAGCGCGCACCAGCACGGTGCCGATGAGGTTCACTGCGATCACCCGGGTAATATGGCGGTCGATCTGTAGGCCGATCGCGAACGCACCTTCTGGCACCAGCCGATAGGGCGTCGAAGGCTTGCCGCGACCATTGCGCACCGCCGCCAGAGACACAACCAGCCCATCCCGTTCCAGATCGTCGATGATGTTGGAGACCGCCTGCTTGGTGAGCCCGGACGCCCGGGCGAGATCGGCGCGGGACAATTTCCCGTTCAGCCGCAGAGCGTCGATCATGACGCGGCGATTATGGGCGCTCGTCCCTTCCTGATTGGTGCCGCTCTTGCCTCGTATCACCCGCATCTCATTCACTCGCAAATTCCTCTTGACACTATTAGAATATTGAACAAGAAATAAGTCAAATCAATTGACTTAATGAAAAGGGCCGAAGAGCTCTCAAGGGAACGAAACGGCAGACGGGATCACTCCTAAAGGCCGTGCGACACTTCGACAAGACATGCCGGATGCCGCTGAACGGCGGCTTTTCGGAAAGGTGCGCGCAATCGCGCACCGGCGAACCGATTGTTGTCTATCACTGGAGAGAAGACATGTTGAAATCCAAGCGAAATGCGCTCCTCGGCGCCACGTTGATCGGCGCCTTCTTTGTCACCAATGCCTATGCCGAAACCACGCTCAATGCGTTGTTCATGGCGCAGGCGGCCTATAGCGAGGCGGATGTCCGCGCCATGACGGAGGCGTTCAGCAAGGCCAATCCGGACGTCAAGGTCAATCTCGAATTCGTGCCTTACGAGGGCCTGCACGACAAGACCGTTCTGGCGCAGGGCTCCGGCGGCGGCTACGACGTCGTATTGTTCGACGTGATCTGGCCGGCCGAATATGCGAGCAACAAGGTCCTGGTCGATGTGTCCTCGCGCATTACCGGCGATATGACGAAGGGCGTGCTGCCGGGCGCCTGGACGACGGTCCAGTATGAAGGCGCCTCCTACGGCATGCCGTGGATCCTTGACACGAAATACCTGTTCTACAACAAGGAAATCTTGGAGAAGGCTGGCATCAAGGCACCGCCGAAGACCTGGGACGAGCTTGCCGAACAGGCAAAGATCATCAAGGAAAAGGGCCTGCTTGCAACACCGATCACCTGGAGCTGGTCGCAGGCGGAAGCGGCGATCTGCGATTATACGACGCTGGTCAGCGCCTATGGCGGCAAATTCCTCGACGGCGGCAAGCCGGCGTTCCAGACGGGTGGCGGTCTCGATGCGCTGAAATACATGGTGTCCAGTTATACCGCCGGCATCTCCAATCCGAACTCCAAGGAGTTCCTCGAGGAGGATGTCCGCAAGGTTTTCGAAAACGGTGAAGCCGCTTTCGCGCTGAACTGGACCTACATGTACAACCTTGCCAATGCTGGCAAGGACAGCAAGGTTGCCGGCAAGGTCGGCGTCGTGCCGGCACCGGGCGTTGCGGGCAAGAGCGAGGTTTCGGCGGTGAACGGCTCGATGGGGCTCGGCATCACCTCAACCAGCAAGCATCCCGACGAAGCCTGGAAATACATCACCTTCATGACTTCGCAGGAAGTGCAGAACCAGTACGCCAAGCTCAGCCTGCCGATCTGGGCGTCGTCCTACGAGGATCCGGCGGTGACCAAGGGGCAGGAAGAACTGATCGCGGCCGCCAAGCTGGGGCTGGCCGCCATGTATCCGCGGCCGACCACGCCAAAGTATCAGGAGCTTTCCACCGCCCTGCAGCAGGCAATCCAGGAAGCGCTGCTTGGCCAGGCCAGTCCGGAGGATGCGCTGAAGACCGCCGCCGAGAATAGCGGTCTCTAACGGCACCGGGGTCCGCCCCTTCGCTCGCATTCGCCGATCTCCGGGCGGCACCCTCCCTGCCGCCCGGCCCCTTGCATCCGATGAAATTTCAGGAAGAGCAGCCCCATGTCCGGGACCTCGATGACCACACGTGCATGGCTTCTGATGCTGCCGCTGCTCGCCGTCATGGTTGCCGTCATCGGCTGGCCGCTTGCCGATACGGTCGGGCTCTCTTTTACCGATGCCAAGCTCGTCGGGACCGCCGGAAGTTTTGTCGGCATCGACAATTACGTGAAGACGATTTCGAGCTCCAATTTCCAGCGCAGCATGATCATCACGGCGCAATTCGCAATCATCTCGGTCTTTGCCGAGATGGTTCTGGGTGTGCTTGCTGCCCTTCTCCTCAATCAGCAATTCTATGGCCGCACCATCCTGCGCGGGCTGATGATCCTGCCTTGGGCGCTGCCGACCGTCGTCAACGCGACGCTGTGGCGGCTGATCTACAATCCGGAATATGGCGCGTTGAACGCGGTGTTGACGCAGATCGGCCTGCTCGATGCCTACCGCTCCTGGCTCGGCGAACCCGGCACGGCGCTCGCCTCGCTGATCGTTGCCGATTGCTGGAAGAATTTTCCGCTGGTGGCATTGATAGCGCTTGCCGCGTTGCAGGCCGTGCCGCGCGATATCACCGCCGCCTCGCTGGTCGATGGCGCCGGTCCGTTTGCCCGCTTCCGCTTCGTCATCCTGCCTTATCTTGCCGGGCCGCTGATGGTGGCGCTGGTGCTGCGGACTATCGAAGCCTTCAAGGTTTTCGATATTATCTGGGTGATGACCCGCGGCGGGCCGGCGAACAGCACGCGGACATTGTCGATCCTCGTCTACCAAGAGGCATTCTCCTTCCAGAGGGCCGGATCGGGCGCCTCGCTTGCTCTGATCGTCACCTTGCTGGTGGCAGTGCTCGCCGCCGCTTATGCCGCTCTCGTGCGCAAGACCGCGGGGAGCAACGCCTGATGGAACGCAAGAGCTTCCTGTCCTCCCTCTTCATCCATGCCTGCGCGCTGCTGCTTGCCGCCGTCATCCTCGCGCCGCTCGTCTGGCTCTTCGTCATGAGCATCTCGCCGGCCGCCGATCTCACGGTGAAGCCGCTGCGCTGGTGGCCGCAGGCGATCGATTTTTCGCGCTACGGAGTACTGCTCTCCAGCGTCGAACACAGCGCCGGTGCGGCTTTCGTCGCCTCTCTCGTCAACAGCATCGTCGTCGCCGGCATGGCGACGATCGCGGCTCTGGCGCTTGCCATCCCAGCCGCCTGGGCCGTGTCGCGCACACCCGCCGTCGGCTGGTCGCTCTATATGGTGATCGCCACCTACATGCTGCCGCCCGTGGCGCTGGCGGTGCCGCTCTATTTCGGGCTGTCGCATCTTGGCCTGCTCAACAACGTCTTCGGGCTGGCGCTGGTCTATCTCACCATCCTTTCGCCCTTCACGACCTGGCTGATGAAGTCCGGCTTCGATGCCATCCCGAGAGAGATCGAGGCGGCGGCGATGATGGATGGCGCCGGGCTGTTTGCGACACTGCGCATCATCACCCTGCCGCTTGCCGCGCCGGTGATGGCGACCTCGGCGCTGTTTGCCTTCCTGCTTGCCTGGGACGAATTCTTCTACGCGCTGTTGTTCACCTCGGACCTGCGCGCCAAGACGCTCACCGTCGCCATTGCCGATCTCGCCGGTGGCCGGGTTTCCGATTATGGGTTGATCGCAACCGCGGGCGTGCTTGCCGCTCTGCCGCCCGTGGTGATCGGCCTTGTCATGCAACGAGCCCTGATATCCGGGCTCACCAGCGGCGGCGTCAAGGGATGAGCATGACTTTAAACGACAAACGCCCGCTGGGCCTCCAGGCTATCGATCGCGAAATGGCGCGACAGAATGCCGATGCCATTGCCTCCTTCGAGGGCAATGCTGGACAGGCGAAAACCGTCGTCGCCTCGATGAGGAAGACAGGCCGTTTGCTGCTGCTGGGCATGGGCGGCTCGCACGCTGTCAACCGTGCCGTCGAGCCGCTCTATCGCACTCAGGGTATTGAGGCGATTGCGGTCACCCTTTCCGAACAGCTCGGCATGCCTCTGCCGATCGAAGGGCGCACCGTGCTGATCACATCGCAGTCGGGAGAAAGCGCCGAAGTCCTGCGCTGGTTTGCCGAAACAGGCGGCACGGAGGATACATTTGGCCTGACGCTGGAAGGCTCATCCTCTCTCGCCAAGTTTGCGCCCTCGCTGATCGGCGCCGGCGGCACTGAGCTGGCCTTTGCCGCGACGCGCAGCCTGACGGTGAGCTTCGCCTTGCATCTGGCAATTCTCTCGGCTCTCGGCGAGAACCCCGCGCATGCGCTTGCGGCTCTCAACGCGCCAGCGGAAATCGATATCGAACCCGCACTTTCTGCTTTTGAAAACGTCGCCACTGTTGTGACGTCCGGTCGCCGCCTGCAGGGACTGGCCGAGGCCTTGGCGCTCGGTCTGGCCGAACTCTCCCGTTATCCCTGTTTCTCGCTGGAGGGCGGGCAGCTTCGGCATGGTCCGATGGAGATGCTGGGTCCGAAGGTTGGCGTCGTGCTGTTTCGAGGGGATGACACGACAGCTGATCTCGTGACCGCCATGGCGGTTTCCGTAGTCGAAACCGGCGCGCCAGTGGTCATTTTTGATTGCTCCGGCAAGCCGCCGATCGAGGGCGCGACGACGCTGAGCTTTGCTCCGGCGACGGGGCTTGCGGCGATCTTTGCCATGCTGCCTGTTGCGCAACGCTTCATGATCGCCTTTGCCGATGCGCGTGTGGAAAACGCCGGCACGCCGGTGCGCTCCACCAAGATCACCCGGAGCGAATGACATGTGCCCGCTTGCCGTGATCGGAAACGTCAATGTCGACCTGATCCTGGGGCCTGCGGAGCCTTGGCCGAAGCCGGGGACCGAGATCATCGTCGATCATGACGAGTTGCGTGTCGGTGGGGCGGCCGGCAACGCAGCACTTGCCTTGGATGCGCTCGGCGTCGATTTCGAAATTGCCGCGAATACGGGCACCGACGAGTTCGGCCGCTGGCTGCGCGAATCCTTCGGCAGCCGCGCAGAAAAATGGCCGATCCGGCCGGAGGGCACGACACTTTCGGTCGGCATCACCCATCCGGATGGCGAGCGCACCTTCTTCACCACGCGTGGGCATCTGCCGCGTTTCTCGCTCGCCGACGTGCTTGCCGCTCTCGATGGCGATCGGCTTTCGGGCGGCTATGCGCTGCTCTGCGGTTCCTTCCTGACTGACGATCTGACGCGTGACTATCCTGCCCTGTTCGACTGGGCCGACAGCCATGGCATCACGCTGGCTCTCGATACCGGCTGGCCGCTCGACGGCTGGACGGAGGCGAACCGGCAAGCCACCCGCGGCTGGCTTTCCCGCTGCGGCTGCGCTCTCCTGAACGAGGTGGAATCGACCACGCTTTCCGGCCGCTCCGACCCGGTCGAGGCCGCGCGAGAGATCAAGCATCATATGCCGGAGGGGGCGATCGTCGTCGTCAAGCGCGGTCCTGCGGGCGCGATAGGCATCGATGCCGATGGCACTGTCGTTTCCGCGGCAGCCCCCAGCGTCAAGGTTGTCGACACGATTGGCGCCGGCGATGTCTTCAATGCTGCTTTCCTCGCCGCACTGGCGGATGGCCGGCCGCTCGCCGACTGCCTGATGGCCGGCACCCGTGTCGCCTCGCGCGCCATTTCCACACTTCCCCGCAGCTATGGCGGCCCGTTGCCGGCCACGACCGGAGAGGCCGCATCATGAGCGCGCTCGAGATCGAGAATATCCGCAAGACCTATGGGACGATCGAAACGCTGAAGGGCATCGATATCTCGCTTGAGAGTGGCGAGTTCCTGGTGCTGCTCGGATCGTCCGGCTGCGGCAAGTCGACCTTGCTCAACATCATTGCCGGTCTTGCCGAAGCGTCGGGCGGCGATGTCAGGATTGGCGGGCGCTCTGTTCTGGGCGTGCATCCCAAGGATCGGGACATTGCGATGGTCTTCCAGTCCTATGCGCTCTATCCGAACCTTTCCGTTCGCCGCAACATCGGCTTCGGCCTCGAGATGCGCAAGGTACCCGTTGCCGCGCGCGAGAAGGCCGTTCTGGAAACGGCGAAACTGCTGCAGATCGAGAACCTGCTCGATCGCAAGCCCGGCCAGCTTTCCGGCGGTCAGCGCCAGCGTGTCGCGATCGGCCGGGCGCTGGTCCGCAAGCCGCAGGTCTTCCTCTTCGACGAGCCATTGTCCAACCTTGACGCGAAGCTGCGCATGGAGACGCGCACCGAGCTGAAGCGGCTGCATCAGATGCTGGGAACGACGATCGTCTATGTCACCCATGACCAGATCGAGGCGATGACACTGGCAACCCGCATCGCCGTGATGCGCAACGGCCGGATCGAGCAGCTGGGTACGCCGGAGGACGTTTACGACCATCCCGCCACGCTCTACGTCGCCGGTTTCGTCGGCTCGCCGCCGATGAACGTGCTGGGCGGCGTCGTGACGGGTGAGGGGCTGCGGCTGGACGGGTCGGGGCAGGTCATTGCGCTGCCAGTCCGCTTCAAAGCGGTCTCTGTGGGGCGGCGTGTCAAGATCGGCATTCGCCCGGAAGCGCTGCGGCTGGCAGGGGATGGCGCGGAACAAGCGTCGCTTGATGTTGAAATCGAGGTTGTCGAGCTGACGGGGCCGGAGCTGGTGGTGACCGGACGGGCGAGCGGACAAAGGGTGACAGCCTGCCTGCCGCCACGCACGAAGCTTACGGTGGGCGCGAAGCAGGCTTTTGCCTTCGACGAGGACGTGCTGCATCTCTTCGACGCGGAAACGGAATTGGCGTTGGGCTGAGCGTTTCGGGGCGAAACCATCCTGGAGCCGTTCCCATCGCCGGCCCGATGTTCTAGAACCGCATCTTCATGAAGATTGCTTTTTATTGCCCGCTGAAATCTCCCAACCATCCCGTTCCCTCCGGTGACCGGCTGATGGCGCGTCTGCTGATGGGGGCGCTGGAGCGGGCGGGGCATCAGGTGGAGATCGCTTCCGAGTTGCGGGCTTTCATGCCGGAAGCCTTGCCCTCTGCTGTCGCGGCGCTATCGGCGTCAGCCGAGGCAGAAAGAGAGCGGCTTTCGACGCTCTGGCAAGACACTGGTCCGCCCGACGCCTGGTTCTGTTACCATCCTTATTACAAGGCGCCCGACCTTATCGGGCCGTCGCTCGCCCGCGATTTCGGCTTGGGCTATGTGACGGCGGAAGCGTCCTATTCCGCCCGGCGCAACACCGGGCTCTGGGCGGAGATGCAAGGGAATGTGCTCAAGGCGGTGAAGCTGGCTTCTGTGAATATCTGCCTGACGCGACGCGATCTGGACGGCCTTGCTGCGGTTGCAGTGGATGCACGGCTGGCTCTGTTACCGCCCTTCATTGATCCCACCCTGTTGCTAGAGAAGCAACCCGCGCCGGAGGCCGGTCGACTGATCACCGTGGCGATGATGCGGTCCGGCGACAAGATGCAGAGCTATGTCATGCTGGCGGCGGCCCTGTCGCGGCTCACGCATCTGCCCTGGCAACTATCGATCGTCGGTGATGGCCCGCGTGCCGACGAGGTGAGAGCACTGTTTGCCGGCTTCGATGAAGGACGCATTGTCTGGCACGGGCAGAAGACGGCTGGCGAGATCGCCGATCTCCTGTCGAAAAGCGCGCTCTATGTCTGGCCCGGCTGCGGCGAGGCCTATGGTCTCGCCTATCTCGAAGCGCAGGCAGCGGGCCTGCCGGTCGTGGCGCAGGCGATCGCCGGGGTGCCGGAAGTGGTGGTTGACGGCCGCACCGGCCTGCTGACGCCGCCCGGTGACATCGATGCCTATGCGAAAGCGATCGAACGGATGTTGACGCAGAACGAGGAGCGGCAGGCCCTTGCCGCCGCCGCACGGATATTCGCCGGCGAGGAGCGTTCGCTCGGTCGGGCCGCCGGGCAGCTGGGCGCGATCCTCGATCAGCATCTCAAGCAGCGGAATAAAATGGACGATTTTGACAGGAGTATCACCGAGGAACTGGACCGGTGGCTGCAGGCCGGCAAGGTCGCGCGCTTCTGGCTGCGGGATGACGATGCGGTTGAGCCGAGCGCGCCGCTGGAGCGGCTGCTTGAGGTCACCGGCGCATTTTCAATACCGCTGACGCTTGCCGTCATTCCGGCTCATACCGGCGATGCGCTTGCTCACAGGCTGGAGCGCGAGCCGTCGTGCGCCGTCGCCGTCCATGGCTGGTCGCATGTGAATTATGCGGGCGCGGACGAAAAGAAGCAGGAGCTCGGCCGCCATCGCCCCGCTTCGCAGGTTCTGGAAGAGTTGCAGCAAGGCTTCCAGCATTTGGCGAGACTGCACCCGAACCGTTTCGTCCCCATCCTCGTGCCACCGTGGAACCGGATCGATGCTGGGCTCGTGCCGCGTCTCGCGGGCCTCGGCTTTGAAGCATTGTCGGTCTACGGCCCGGAAAAACCGTCTGCCTTGCCGGTGGTGAATACGCATGTCGACGTCATGGACTGGCACGGCACACGCGGCGGACGCGACCGGATGGCGCTTGCCGCGGAGATCGTCGCGCGTCTCAGGCAGATGTTCGATCACGGCGGGTCACTGGGGCTTTTGACCCATCATCTGGTTCATGACGAAGCCGTCTGGGACTTCATGAACGCGCTTCTCGACGCCACCACGCGCCACCCTGCCTGCCGCTGGTGCCGGGTCACCGATATTCTGCGAGATCAATAAGCCGGGCTGTCAGCCAGTGAGGACCGAGTTGTTCAGAGGTCGATCGCCTGGCCGTCACGCGCCATAAAGGCGCCTTTGAATTCCTGCGTGGCGAGCCGCTGGATGGCGTCGAGCTCGCTGTCGGTGCGCAGCGGTGAGTGGTGAATGAAGGCCACCCGTTTGGCGCGGGCAGCCTTGGCGAGGCGGATGGCCTGCTGCCACGAGGAATGGCCGTAGCCGACATGGCGAGGCATCTCGTCGTCGGTGTACATGCAGTCGTAGAGGAACAGATCGGCGCCATCGATGAGATCGAGCACGGCCGGATCGAGCGTTCCCGGCCGATGCTCCGTATCCGTGACGAGTGCCACCGCGCGTCCTCCCCATTCCACCCGGTAGCCGATCGCGCCGCCCGGGTGGTTGAGGCTGCCGGTCTTGATCGCCACGTCCTCATAGGGAGCCAGCACGTCGCCGGAGCGGAAATCGCGGCAATTGATGGCGGCGCGGCAGATGTCCGGTTCGACCGGAAACCAGGGCGGCCGCATGAATTCGCCGATCATCTGGCGCGTGGACATGCGCCCGGCCAGATGTCCCGACCATAGTGTCACCGAAGCATGCGGATCGAACAGCGCCGGCAGATAGGGCAGGCCGATGATATGATCGTAGTGACAGTGGGTGAAGAACAGATTGAAATCGGAGACCCCGGCGGCCTTGAGTGCCTGGCCTGCCGGCATCAGCCCGGAGCCGGCATCGAACAACAATCTATGCGGTCCGCATTGCATCTCGATGCAGATGGTGTTGCCGCCATAGTGCTGAAATTCGGCCCCCGAAACCGGGAGACTGCCGCGCACTCCCCATAACCGCACCCGAAACACGTTTTCGTTCACTCTCTCGCCTCAGTCACGGCTAGCCGTAACGACTGTCCGTCTGCAACTGTCCCACGTAATTCTTAAGGTCGTCTTTTTATGGCAGGCTTGATTAACTAAGCCTAATTTCAGTCATGTTAGCCAAACTGCCGGGGTTAAGCGAGACACCAATTCGCTTTTTCTTTCCATATGTGGCAGAGACGAAAGCAAACGAATCCGGTTTGAACCAGCCGACGGAAACTCTGACAGTATGCCGCCTTTTGAGCACCCGCGCATCGCCGTCATTGCCGATGCTCATTTTCATGATCCTTATGCCGATTATGGCTTTCCCGGAATCGTGCAGGGCGGCCGCCGCGTGACCTTCAGGCTGCTCGCCGATACCGCCCGGTCGACACGCGTCTTCAACGAAAGCTACTTCGCGCTTTATCACGCGCTCGATGATATCGCGCGAAGCGGCATTCGCCATGTCATCCTGCTCGGCGATTATTCCGATGATGGGCAGGTGGAAACCGTCAAGGGCGTGAAACGAGTGCTGGACGGTTACGCGGCGCGATACGGCATGCGGTTCTACGCCACCGTCGGCAATCACGACATCTTCGGCGCGTCCGGCCGGCACCGCGCCAAGCGGTTCATGAACGAGGATGGCAGCTACAGCGTTGTCAGCAGCGATCCGCAGGTGCGCGATCGGGGCGCGCGGTCGATCGTCGCCAGCGAGCGTATGTATTGCCAGGGTTATCCGGACGGGCTCGATGCCGTGGGGGATTTCGGGTTTTTTCCGAGGCCCGGCGACCTTCATTGGGAGACGCCGTTCGGTGCGGATGGCGATCCGGCAGCGCGGCTTTATGACGTCCATTCGCCGGATGGGAAAATCACGCGCTCGCTGATGGACGCGTCCTATCTCATCGAACCGTTTCCCGGCGTCTGGCTGTTGATGATCGATGCCAATGTCTTCGTTCCGGTCGATGGCGTCGCAGCGGGCGAGGCAGGGGATCTTGCCGACAGCACGAGCGCCGGCTGGAATGCCATGCTGACGCACAAGCAGTTTATCTTCGGCTGGATAAAAGACGTTTCGGCGCGCGCGCGTTGGTTGGGCAAAACTCTGCTGGCTTTCTCCCACTATCCCGTGCTCGATCCTCTCGATGGGACCTTGGACGACGAGGTTTCCTTGCTTGGCAGAACGGGCATGTCTGAGCGCATTCCGGTGGAGGCTGTTGCCGAAGCACTGATCGAGGCGGGTATCGATGTGCATTTCAGCGGGCATCTGCATGTCAACGACACGGCAAGATACCGCAGCGGCAGCCGGTTCCTGATCAATGTGGCAATGCCGTCGCTCGTTGCCTTTCCCGGCGCCTACAAGGTGATCACGATCGGCGAACACCATCTCGATATCGAGACCGTCGGCATCGAGGACATGCCATTGAATCCGGAACTGCGGCAGACCTACGACCGGGAGATCGTGCCCTCCGGGCTCGACGCGGGCGGCATGCTCGATGTCAGCGACTATGGCGGCTTCCTGTTCGAGCATCTCGGCCATCTGGTCGGGCGGCGTTTTCTCAAGCGCGAATGGCCGATGGATATTGCAGCGCTGGTCCGCAGCCTCGACCTTGCCGATCTGGCGGCGCTGGCCCTGACGGAAAAGCCGGTGGCGACGGGTGACGCCGCTCACGCAGCTGCGGCTGCCGGTAATGACAAGGTGCTGCAAGGGCGCCTCGCGGCCCGCTTGAAAGCGGCAGGCGCAAGACCTGAGTTGCTGCGCGACATTTCCGCGATGGAGTTCCTGGCCGACTGGTATCGGCTGCGCATGGGCAGCGATCTCGCTCTCGACTGGATCACGCGGGAGCGGATGGCGCTTTATCAGACGGTTGGCCGCCTTTATGCGCATGGTGATTGGGCCGACGCGAATGCGGCGCAGGCGCGTTTTGCCCTCATCTTCCGGATGTTCGAGAAATACGCGTCCGGCCTGCCGTCAGGCAATTTCCGCATCGACCGGACGAGCGGGGCGATCGGTTCGAGGGATCCGATGGCGAATGCTCCGCTGGAAAGGCTGGGGACCAGCTGAGGTTGGGCGCTCCAGTACCGCTTACTCCGCCTTTCGCGCGCGACTTTTCGCTTCCGTAAGTTCCGTCGTCGTATGGCTCAGGCGGTCGGCCAGCACGCGCATGATCTCGATGGTGATTTCGGGAAAATCGGTCAGCAGCTTGAGGAAGTGGTCCTTGCGAATGCGCAGGGCTTCGAGCGGGGTTGTCGTCTGCACCGTGGCCGTTCGCGAGACGTCGCAGAGGATGGCGATCTCGCCGACGATGGAATTGGTCTCGACTTCGGCGATCTTGATTGGCCCAGTCGAGGAATCGACCAGGATGTCGGCTTTGCCCGCCAGCACGACATAAGCCGCATCGCCGATATCGCCCTGATGGAAGATGGCCTCGCCGGGATTGTAGCTAACACGGTCCGATGTGAAGGCGAGAAGCTTCAACTTTCCCGGCTCGACATTCGAAAACAGCGGCACGCGCCGCAGCATTTGAACTTCATCCTTCAAAAGCATTTCCGTGCCCATTCCCCATCTTCCTCCCACGGATCAGGCGCCGATGATCTTCATCGACGCTATCGTCTGGAAGGATGCCCCTGCCTGCGCCGCGGCGCACGCGCGGCGCAGGCAGGGACTTTGCCTTTTACATTATGATGACACAAGTTCCTTAAAGATACCGTTATTCTCAACAAGTGCAGCATGCGTCCCGTCCTCCACCAGCATGCCCCGGTCGAAGACCAGGACACGATCGAAAAGGCTCGACAGCGCGGTATTCGAAAGCACCCAGACGACTGCTGGATCGCGTCCGTCGCGGCGCACCAGCTTCAGCACGTCGCGGACAATTTCATCCTGCAGGCGGTGGTCGAGACCGGGTAGCGGTCGGTTGAATATATAATAATCCGAACGCCGTACCAGCGCACGGGCCAGATTGAGCTTTTGCCGCTGCACGGAGGTCAAGCGCTTGCCGCCGGTACCGAGATTGAAGTCCAGGCCGATATCGATCACATTCTCCAGGAGGCCGAGCGAGTTCAACAGCGAGCTGACGATCGAGCGAATGCGCTTCGAGCCGTCGGAATGCTTGTGGCTGATGCGGCCGAACAGGATGTTGTCCATCAGGCTTGCGGATGCCAGGTAATGTTCCGGGTCGTAGCGTTCGATATCGCCGCGCATGTCTTCCGGCAGGCCGTCATGGAACTGACGGCGGACATCGACGATCTTTGCCATCAGCTCGTCGGTCAGGAGACCGAAACGATGCCGCGGCTCGATATAACGGAAGCTCAGGCGGATGATGGCGCCCCGCTCATCCTCGGATGCGGCCTCGAAGCCCTTGCCTTTCAGCTTTTGCAGCAGCAGTTGATATTCCGGAATGTCGTCTGCCGTCATGAAGGTGAGCTGCTGGAAGAACGGATGATCCGGCGGCAGGTCGGCAAACAGTTCCACGGCGTTTTCAGCGATGCTGTACCCCATATCGAACATGATGCGGTCGAGGCCGGTGCGGCCGACCACGGAGCGGAAATAGGCGTTCTTGCCGATGGCCTTGCCAATGAATGCCGGACCAGTCGCGGTGCCGAACAACAGGTTCTCGCCGACGGTCGCCTCGGTGTTGTAGGCTCCCGGCTCGAAGGAGACGACGAGGTTGCTGAGGCCCGCTTCCTCAAGCTCGTCGCGAAGGGCATGGCGCATCTCGACGATGCCCTCGGCAAGGCCAGGATGGTCGTTGGGAGACACGGTGCTGCGAAGCGCGAGGTCGAGAATGTCCTTGGACAACTGCACGGTATCCAGCACCGACAGGACCGGTGTAAACAAATCATCCCGATCCGTCGCATCGGCGGCTTGGTAGTCGATCCAGTCGCCGTTGACGTCGTAGTCCGGGTTTCCGGCCATCCGCGCTTCGTCGATCTCCCATTTGCGGTGGGCGGCACCGCTGCCCTCATAGATGGCGTCCTTCAACGGCGCATGTTTCAGGCCGTAGAGCAGGTTGTCACGCAGGCTGCCGTAGAAGAAATAGGCATCCGCCGAGACATAGGAAATGCCGCGACCGGTGATGGATTCCGGCAGTTCCAACAGATCGTCGCCGCCGGCGGTGACTTTGCCGGTCTCGGGCCAGGTCAGGCGGGCGAAGGCTTCGGCCAGCATATCGCCGCCGCCGGCAGCACCACCGACGATCGCCACCGTCTCGCCGGGGTGGATCTGCACGGAAACGCGCTCCAGCAGCTTGGCCCCGCTATCGTCTGCAAGCGACAGGTTGACCGCCGCCAGCGGGTGTTTCATCGAGCCGGCATTCTCGATGGCGACTGCCTGAATGGACGGATCGATCGTCCGGTCGACGCTGAATTGCTCGACGACCTGAACGTATTTTACCTGGACGTCCTGACGAGTCTGATCCCAGTCGATCAGGTCCTTCAAGGGGCCGGGAAGATCCTTGTAGGCGCTGATCACCGCGACCAGCTGGCCGATGTCGAGGCGGCCCTGCAGCGCCAGATAACCGCCGATACAGTAGAACAGAAACGGCGTCAGCTGGGCGAGGAAGTTGTTGATGAACTTGACCAGGAATTTCCACTGGTAGAGGTCATAGCGGATCTTGAAGATGCGGCCGAGGCGCGAGGCGATGTCGGCGCGCTCGTAGTTCGAGGTATCATAGGCGTGGATCGTGCCGATGCCGTCAACGATTTCGCTCACTCGGCCGGCAAGTTCGCGCGCGGTGATCTGGCGTTCGCGGCCAAGCACCAGCAGGCGCCGGCGCATGCGCGGAATGATCACCGCCTGGACGCCGACCATGACGGCCGCGATCAGGCCGAGCCAGACATTCTGCATGAAGATGAAGAACAGCGCCGTCAGCGCCTGTCCGCCGAGCAGCGCCGGCTGGACGAACGCGTCGCCGGTGAAGCCGCCTAGCGGTTCGACCTCGTCCTTCACCATGCTGGAGACTTCCGCCCCCTTCATCCGCTTGAACTGGCTGGGTGGGAAACGCAGGATGCGGTCGACGAGTTCGAAGCGGATGCGCCGCAGCAGCCGTTCGCCGAGACGCCCCTTGTAGGTGTTGATGTAGAATTTGAAGAGGCCGTTGATGATCACCAAAGCCAGGAACACCAGGCTGAGCGCGAACAGCATCTGCATGCGCGTCAGTTCGATGCCGTCAAACAGCGCGACGGTGCCGAGCCAGGGCAGGTCGAAACTGATGTTCATGAAGGTCTGGGTGGCGCCCGGCTGATCGAAACCCTGGCCCTGAATGGGTCCATTGACGATCTGCTTGGGCAGGTCGAACGACAGGAAATAGGGCACCATCGAGACCGCGACGACCAGCAGAATCCAGAGCTGCTGACCGCGCGTATGGGTCCAGATATATCGGGAGAGACGTTTTTCCATGGGCGGGTTCAACTCACCGAATAGCGGGTGTCGAGGACGTAGAAGCGCCGGGCGGCATAGGGCGTGCCGGCGATCTCGGGGTCGTGGAGGTGAAGATCGAACTGCCCCCGGATTTTGACCGATGGGCGGCGGACGATCTGTGGCACCTGTGATGCAGCACGTTCGAGCTCTGGCGCGTATTCGATGACGACGGTTCTGGCATTGTCGACCAGCGAGAACAGCAACTCGCCAAGCGGGTCCTTGCGGCCGAAAGGCTTCAGCGAATAGCCGAGCATGACCAGGCCGTAGCTGCCGGGCTGGTAGTGATAATCGATCTGCTGGAACTTGGCCTGAATATGCCGCACGTGACATTGCCTACCGTTCAGCTCGTGCGCTTCGTAAGGCTCGGCTTTCGGATCGACGGAGGTCACCGACAGCGGATGATGGGTGAGGTAAGGTGTGACGGGCCGGATATGGCCACCAATTTCCAGGACGTGCGGGCAGTCGCGCATGAAATGCGCGGCAAAGACCTGCCGCATGGTTGCGCCAATTCCTGCCAGATGCGGTATGTCCTTTCCTGTCTCCAGGCTGTCAGAAACGGAGACGGCATCCTTCAGGTTGACTTGCATTCCTTGCACTCCAGAAAAGTCCAGACTACAACACGCGCATGATGAAAACCACCCGAACAAACGAAGCAAACACAATAGATTGGCACGAAAGTGCCTTCGATATCATCCGCGGTCTGGCCGCCTATACGGGAAGCTCTCTGGTCGAAGGTCTTGCGAAAGTCGTCGCCAAATATCCGGACGCGGACCTTGGTACGGCCTTCAACCACAAGCAGGTTGGAAGCAAGATATGGGCACGCGACAAGCTGTTTGAAAGCCTTGGTGGAAAATTTAACCACATCGTCGTTCTCGGTGGGTGGTATGGTGTGCTGTCAGGAATGTTCTTCGATGACAGCCGCTTCGAGGTCGGGCTGATCGAGAGCGTCGATATCGATCCGCAGGTCGCAGAGGTGGCCGAAACGCTGAACGTCAAGGCGGCGGAGCGATTTCGCGCAATCACGCAGGATATGTACGCGCTCGACTACAGGACCTCCGGCGCCGATCTGGTGATCAACACCAGTTGCGAGCACATCGCCGATCTTTCGGCATGGCTGTCTCTGCTGCCGCGCGGCACGCAGGTCCTGTTGCAGTCGAACGATTATTTCAGCGAGCCGACGCACATCAATTGCGTCCCGTCGCTTGAAGCCTTCCGGGACCAGACGGCGCTCGGCCACGTTGCCTTTGCCGGATCTCTGGCGATGAAGAAATACACCCGCTTCATGGTGATCGGCACCGTCTAATCGGTGATCAGAGGAGACCGCGCAGAATTTCCGCCGTGCGGTGAGCGCCATCGAGATCAAGCGTTTGCGGCGGACGGCCGGAGGCTTCGAGCGCCGATTCGATCGCCTGCGTCATGCTCGCCGGCGACAGCGCGTCCTCGGTCAGCACATGGGCGAGCCCCAGCTTTTCGAGGCGTTCGGCCCTAACCGTCTGTTCGGTTTCGCCGCCGGCGGTGAAGGGGATGAGCAACGGGTGGCAGCCGGCGCGCAGAATGTCGCAGACCGTGTTGTAGCCCGCTTGTGACACAGACAGTCTGGCGCCCTTGAGAAGGCTCGCGAAGTCCGGGCGAAACCGATAGACGCTGACATGATCAGGCGCATCCGCCGAGATCGCATCGAAATCGGATTGCGGCAGATTGGGACCAGTGATCAAGGCCCAGGACAAGGGCCAGGACAAGGGCCAGGACAAGGGCCAGGACAAGGGCTTGTCGATCGATTTTGCTGCTTCGAGGCCCGCGCGGATCAAGGCATTGCCGACTGCGCCGCCGCCGGCCGATACGATGATGTCGAAACGCTCCGTCGGTTCGGCGGGGGGCGGTGCTGCGATGAGCCCGGTGTAGACGACCTTGTCGGCGATCTCGGCGGCAAGCGGAAACGTATCTTCCAGCCGGGCGAAGGACGGATCTCCATGAACGAGGACCCTGTCGAAATACCGTTTCAATACTGCGACTGTTTCCTCGTCGCGGCCGGGCTTGGAGCGCTCCTGCAGTATATCGCGCAGCGATGTCACAACCATGGGCTTGTCGTCCATCGTGGCGATTTCGTCGAGGAGCGGCAGAAGTTCGAAGCGGACCTGGCGGCGGCCGAACGGAAAGGCTTCGATAATGACGATGTCAGGGCGGTTTTCCCGGAATGCCGTCAGCAGCAGGTCGCGGCGGTTTGCCTTGAAGGCGTCGCCGACCGGGTTGCCGTCGATATCGGCAAGCCCGGAAAAGCCAGCATTGCTGGCCGTGATCGGTGGCAAGGCGATGTGGCGTACCTGTGGT
Organism: Pararhizobium sp. LjRoot238; assembly: GCF_964252955.1. Classification (NCBI taxonomy): domain Bacteria; kingdom Pseudomonadati; phylum Pseudomonadota; class Alphaproteobacteria; order Hyphomicrobiales; family Rhizobiaceae; genus Pararhizobium; species Pararhizobium sp. LjRoot238. The sequence continues at coordinate 2,320,296 of NZ_CAXUPP020000001.1, forward strand.
CCGGGAAAACCAGGGACCGGCGTGCCGCCCGTTACCACGGTCACCTCGAAACCATCTGCGGCAAGCGCACCGGCAATGCGGCTGGCGCGCGCCAGATGACCGATGCCGAGCAGGTGCTGGACATAGAAAAAGACGCGCGGCGACGCCGTCCGGCTACTGGTCATTGCGCTGCCTGCCATTCAGTCTCGAAGAGGGTTTTCAGCTGGCGGATGCTGGCGTGGTGGTCGAATTCCCGGCGCACGGTTCTTTCCGCCGCTTCGCCCAACCGCTGGCGCTGGGCTGGATCGCGAATGGCCTTTTCCAGGGCATCAGCGAAGGCTTGCGGGTCCTCTGGTGGCACGACCAAGCCGTTTTCGCCATCGACGAGCAATTCCGGGACGCCAGAAATGTTCGTCGATACGCAGACCAGAGCCTGGCTCGATGCTTCGACCAGCACATTCGGCAATCCATCGCGGTCACCATCTGCCGTGATGCGGCAGGCAAGGGCAAAAATGTCGGCGTTGCGGTAGTGCTGCAGAACTTCCGTTTGCGACAGTGATCCGTGCCAGACGACTTTGCCCGCGATACCGAGTTCAGCCGCCAGCGCCTGAAGCCTCTTCAGCTGGTCACCACCGCCAATATGTTCGAACCGCCAGTTGAGGTCGCTGGGCAGCAGGCTGAGCGCATGCAGCAGAATGTCGAAGCCCTTCTTCTCGACGGCGCGGCCGACACTCATGATCGTCACGGGCTCGTCCGGCCGCGAGCCGTCAGAGGCCGGTCGCACGCCGTCAAACACGCCGAAACGGCTAAGGTCGAGGCCGTGATAGCTCAGATGCACATGCGGCTTGGCGCCGGCAAGATGCCGCAAATGGTCAAATCCCGTCTGCGTGCAGGTCACGGTCCAGCGGGTGCTGGCGAGCTTGCCAGCAAGTTCCCATTCCGGTGACGTCCAGATGTCCTTGGCGTGGGCCGAGCAGGTCCAGGCGATCCCCATGATCGTGCTGGTGTAACGGGCAACGGAGGCCGGTGTGTGGATGAAGTGGGCGTGCAGCCATTCACCACCCTTTGGCCACTCGGCAGCAAGAACCATCGCCTGGCCGAAGCGGCGAACCCGGTTGCGTGTACGGTCGCGCCAGAGATCGGACAGGAACGCCGGAAGGCTGCGCCAGAAACCGGGTTTCGCAAGACAGTGTGCGAAGGCGCGGGCGACCCGCAAAGGCTCTTCGTGCAGATATTCCGGAAGATAGTGAACCGGAGCACGGATTTCGTCGTGCACGGGATGGCGCTTCTTGTCCGTCGGGCGGCGCAACGCCACCAGCGCCAGTTCGAAACCGGCCCTTTCCAATCCAAGCAGTTCCTGGGCGATGAAAGTTTCCGAAAGGCGCGGATATCCCTTCAGCACCACGACGATCTTGCGGCTTTGCGTCAAAGTGAGATCACCCCTTCAGGACGGTCAGGTGCTCGTGTTCACGGCGACCGAGCCATTCTCCGACGATCTGCGATATATTGGCAAGACCTTCAAGCGTCATGCCAGAAGCGCTTTTCGACGGCGGGTGTCGGTCCGGCAGGGCCTTGAGGGCTGCGGCAAAGCGCATGGGGTCGCTGGCGTCCTCGGGCAGGAGCATGTCGATCAGCCCAAGCTCGGCCGCGCGGCTGGCGCGGATCAACTGCTCTTCGCGTGGCATGACGCGCGGCACGATCAGCGCCGGCTTATCGAAGGACAGAATTTCACAATAGGTATTGTAGCCGCCCATGGCGACCACTGCCTTGGCACCAGCGATCAGTTCTTCCATCCGGTTGTCGAATTCGATCACTTCGAGATAGGGGATCTTCGCACATTTCGTGATCAGCTTGTGCCGCTGTTTCGCCGGCATATAGGGGCCGAGCACGATCAACAGCTTGTGCGTCAGCGTCGGATCTTCCTGATAGGCGTCGATCACGTCATGGATCAGGTCCGAGCCGTCGCCGCCGCCGCCGGTGGTCACCAGGATGTAGTCGCCCTTCGGCTTGTGCTCGGACTCCACGTCAGGGGAGACGCTTCTCTGCAGGAAGCCGACGAAATCCATCTTCGCCCGAACATGCGGGGGAACGTCGAGACCGACGAGCGGATCGTAGAAATCCGGAGGGCCATAGACCCAGATGCTGTCGTAGAACTGGCCGATCTTGCGCATCACGTCGTTGGCCTTCCACTCCGCATCGAGAAGAAGCGGCGCATCCATGACCTCGCGCAGGCCGAGAACCAGGGTTGTCCCCTGCTTTTTCAGATAGGCGAGGGTCTCTTCGACTTCGCCCTGCAGGCCCATCGGCTCCTTGTCGACGATGAAGATATCCGGCTGGAAGGTCTCGGCCGTGTGGCGGATGATCGACTTGCGCATCTTCAGCGTCTCGTGCAGGTCGATATGCCGGTCCATCGAGGTATATTCGCCGTTGCGCAGCTTGATGACGCTCGGGATTTTCACGAAATCGACGCGGGCGCGATAGTCGAAGGCACCGGCGATGGTGGCGCCCGAGATGATCAGGATGTTGACGCCGCGATAATCCTCGACCAGCGAATGCGCGATGGTGCGGCATCGCCGCAGATGACCGAGGCCGAACGTGTCGTGGCTGTACATCAGAATCCGGGCGTCTTCGATCCGGCGGGTCATGAGCGGAGCCTCTTGTCTCCCCTCGCACTGCCCATCTTCCTCAGCATATCAGGTTCCACTTCACTTATAGGGATCGGCAGCATCGCGAAGACCGTCGCCCAGGAAATTGAAGGCTAGAATCACGAGGATGACCGGAATGGTTGGAAACAACAGCCAGGGATAAAAAGCAATGACGCTGACGCTGCGGGCTTCCGTCAACAGGATGCCCCAGCTCGTGATCGGCGGACGAAGACCCAGGCCCAGGAAGCTGAGTGCGGTCTCGCCGAGGATCATGCCGGGGATCGACAGCGTCGCCGTGGCGATCAGGTGCGACATGAAACCGGGCACGAGGTGGCGGCCGATGATGCGGCTCGAGCCTGCGCCCATGAGCTGCGCTGCCAGAACATAATCCTCTTCACGCAGCGCCAGCAGCTTCGAGCGCACGGCGCGCGCGAGGCCCGTCCAATCGAGCAGGCCAAGAATGGCTGTAATGCCGAGATAGATGAGGATCGGGCTCCAGGTCACCGGCATGATCGCGGCCAGCGCCATCCACAGCGGAATGCTCGGGATGGACTGCAGCACCTCGATGATGCGCTGGACAATCAGGTCGAAGACGCCGCCGTGATAACCGGCGAGACCGCCGATGACGATGCCGAGCACGAAGCTCATGGTGATGCCGAGCAGGCCGATGGTCAGCGATATGCGGGCGCCATAGAGAATGCGCGACAGCACGTCCCGACCGAGGCGGTCGCTTCCGAGCAGGAACAACTGCCCATCCTTGGCCGGGCAGATCAGATGCTTGTTGGCTTCGAACAGGCCCCAGAACCGGTAGCTGTCGCCGCTGCAGAAGAATCGGATCGGTTCGACCCTGTTCACATCGTCCGCGTAGATGCGGCGCAGCGTGTCCATGTCGAGCGTCATGGTACGCCCATAGACGAACGGTCCGACGAAATTGCCGTCATGGAAGAGATGAACCCGCTGCGGCGGCGAATGGATGAAATCGACGTTGCGCGTGTGCAGGTTATAAGGCGCCAGGAATTCGACGATGGTAATGATCGCGTAGAGAAAACCGAGGAAATAGAGCGAGTACAGCGCCAGGCGATGTTTCTTGAATTTCCACCACATCAGCCGCGTCTGCGACGCCTGATAGACGCGCGATTGTTCCTCGGTCATCACATCGACGGAATGCGGGTCGAAGGGCGCGGTCGATACGTAGTGCGCCAGCGGCGCGCCGGATTCGGGAAGGGATATCGTCACTTGGTGCTACCGCCTTGCAGTCTGATGCGCGGATCGAGCAGGGCAAGCGCAATGTCCGATATGAGCACACCGATCACGGTAAGGAACGCCAGGAACATCAGGAACGAACCGGCAAGATACATATCCTGACTTTGCAACGCTTTTATCAGCATCGGGCCCGTTGTTTCGAGAGACAGAACGATGGCGGTGATTTCGGCACCGGAAATGATCGCCGGCAGGATCGAACCGATGTCCGAGATGAAGAAGTTGAGTGCCATGCGCAGCGGATATTTGACCAGCGCACGGAACGGATGCAAGCCCTTGGCGTGTGCCGTCACGACATATTGTTTTTGCAGCTCGTCGAGCAGATTGGCGCGTAGCCTTCGGATCATGCCGGCGGTGCCTGCCGTGCCGACGATCAGCACCGGGATCCAGAGATGCTCCAGGATCGACTTCATCTTCTCCCAGCTCATCGGTTCGGCCAGGTATTTCTGGTCCATCAGATGACCGATGGAGGTGCCGAACCAGATATTGGCGAAATACATCAGGATCAGCGCGAACATGAAGTTCGGAATGGCGATGCCGATCAGGCCGAGGAAGGTCAGCCCGTAATCGCCCCAGCTATATTGATGGGTGGCGGAATAGATGCCGATCGGAAAGGCGACAAGCCAGGTGAACAGGATGGTGACGAAGGACACCAGAACGGTCAGCCAGAGGCGGTCGCCGACGACCTCGTTGACGGGAAGCTGGTATTCGAAGGAATAGCCGTAGTCGCCCTGCAGCATGCCGGCGACCCAATGGAAATAGCGCAGCACCGGCGGACGATCGAAGCCGTATTGCGCGCGCAGTTCCTCGATCTCCGCCATGTCCACCGCTTCGCCCTGGGCACGCAGTTCGGAGATGTAGCTTTCGAAATAGTCACCCGGCGGCAGTTCGATAATGGTGAAGACCAGCGCGGAGATGATCAGCAGCGTCGGGATCATCGCCAGAATGCGCCAGAATATGTAACGCAACATGATCAGCTAACCTCGCTGCTGTACCAGAAGGTATCTGGCATATAGACCCCGAGATAACAGGTCGGATCGAAGCCGAAGAGGCCCTTTTCGGGAATGTTTCGCAGATAGGAGGAATGAAGCACCGGCTGAAGGGTGGCGTTGACGATGCCGATCGAAAATACGTTCTGGGTGTAGATATCGAGCATTTCGTGCCAGATACGCGTCCTTTCGACGGTATCGACGGTCCCGCGCCATTCCTTCACAAGCTCGATGAGCGCAATCGCTTCCGGCAATTCCGGAGCATGGCCGTTTTGCCCGAGGGAGAGATAGTACATGCCCCAGACCGGCCACTGCAGTTGGTCGTCGGCGCTTGGAGCAAGCTGTGCCGGGTTCATATCCGCCGTAGGCACTCCGTTTTCGATGCCCGACCACATCGACATCATGATGTCGCCGCCCATCGCGCGGCTTCGGAAAACGTCGCGTTGCGACGTCTTGATGAAAAGCGAGAAACCGATTTTCATCCAGTGGTCCTTGACCAGTTCCAGAACATCGGTTTCGAGCGTGCTTTCACCAGCGGTCTCGATGACGATCTGCGCCTCGCGCCCATCCGGCAGGAGGCGAATACCGGCGCTGTTCCTCTGTACTAGGCCGACTTGGTCCAGCAGGGCATTGGCCTCACCCGGATCATGGCTCGCCCATGCCGAGGCATATTCGGGCTTGAACAGCGGGCTTTCCGGCAGGATCGTGTCGGCGCTTTCCTTGCCGAGGCCATAGAAGCTGACCATGTTGATTTCGTGCCGGTCAATCGCGAGCGAAAGGGCGCGACGCACACGCACGTCCCAGAACAGATCACGCCACACCTTGTCGCTGCAATTGAGGTTGGGCAACAGGGCGATGCGTGAGCCTTGTGTTCTCTTCCAAAGATTGACTTTCACCGGGTAGCGTTTTTCCGAGTCCTTGAAAAACGCGTAGTCGGAGAAGTCGACACCTGAAAATTGAAGGTCGCTCTCGCCCGCCCCCGTTTTGGCCGGGATGATTTCGGACGAGCTGATATTGAGCAGGAAGCGATCGATATAGGGTAGCTGCAGTCCGTTTTCATCGACCCGGTGGAAGAATGGATTGCGCTCGAAGACGAATTGCTCGGCCGGCGGCGCAGTTCTGTTGACCCATGGATCGAGCGTCGGCAGATCGGGGTTTTCAGGACGATATTGCCGCGACATCTTGATATGCAGATCGGCCCATTTCTTGGCGCGGTACTGTTTCATCAATGCCGAGAGACGGAATTCATCCTGATATTTCTTGTGAAAATGCCGCATGTAGGCAGATGGCAGGAGTAGGATGATCGGGGATGCGGCCGCAAGACCCGGCAGGAAGTCGGGGTTCGGCGCGCTCCAGGTGTAACGGACGGTCAATTCGTCCAGAACCTCGAAGACCGGTGGTTTTCCATCGGCGAGAAGCTCGCGCTGAACGCCGCCCTTGCGCAGATTCTTGTCGAGGATCACATCTTCCCAGGTGTAGCGGAAATCCTCCGATGTCAGGTAGCTGCCGTTCGACCAGCGATGGCCGTCCCGTATCTTGAACGTGAAGATGCGACCTTCCTGAACATCGAAGCTTTCAAGGATATCCGGTTGGAATTGCAGGTTCTCGTCGTAGCCGACCAGGCGGGAATAGCCGTTGATCGTCATCAGCCGGATGTCTTTCTGGCTGCCAATCAGCATGCGTGCCGTTCCGCCATATTTTCCGGGCTCCCGGCCCATGGCGGCAAGATTGATGCGGCGCGGATTTTTGGGAATCCGCTCGCTGAGAACCGGCAGCGTCTGCGCGCGCAGATAGGGTCGGAGAAAATCAGGCTCCGGCGTGGCGCGGCTTGTGCCGGGAACCAGCACCGAGGCAAGCATTCCAAGTGTCGTTCTGCGGGTAATCACGGTCGTAACTCCCTTACGTCGGCGTTTCGCCGCGCAAGGACCAGATGGCCGTTGCCAAGATCCGCGGTCGACAGAGCGTCCTCATCGCCCTCATCGGAAAACTGTTTGCCCCAGCTACGCTTGTCGGAAGCACCGCTTGGATTGAGTATGGAAAAGTTGAGCGGCCGGTCGAGATCGGGGAAGGGTACGGCGGCAAGCAGCGACTTCGTATAAGGATGGACAGGCGCACGCATCAGCGTCTCGCGCGGGGCGACCTCGACAATCCGCCCGCCGCACATCACGGCGATCCGGTCGGCCATGTAATCGACGACTGCGAGGTTGTGCGAGATGAAGAGATAGGTGAGCCCGAGTTCCTTCTGAAGGTCCTTTAAAAGATTGAGGATCTGAGCCTGGACGGAAACGTCGAGCGCCGAGACGGGCTCGTCGCAGATCAACAGGTCCGGCCCGAGCGCCAGCGCCCTGGCGATGCCGATGCGCTGCCGCTGGCCGCCGGAGAAGCTGTGCGGATAACGGTTGAGATGACGCTCGTTGAGGCCGATCGCCTTGAGCAGGGCCTTGACCGTCTCGACGCGCGACTTGCCGCTGCCGCGTCCATGGATTTCGAGCGGCTCGCTCAGGATATTCTGCACCGTCATGCGCGGCGACAGCGAGGAGACCGGGTCCTGGAACACCATCTGCACCTTGGTGCGCAGCGCCTGCAGGCCAGCGCCTTCGGCACTCAGCACGTCGATCGGGCCGTCGCTGCTGTTGAGCATGACCGCGCCTGCGTCGGGTGTTACGGCGCGCATCAGGATCTTGCTGACCGTCGTCTTGCCGCAGCCGCTTTCGCCGACGAGCCCGAGGCATTCGCCACGCATGATGTCGAAACTGACGCCGTCGACCGCCTTGGTCACGGTTGCGGTATCCTTGGTCAGCCAACTCGATTTGCGCGTGCTGAAGGTTTTGCTGATGTCGCGTACCGAGAGCAGAACGTCGGGCTTGACGGGTTGGGCATGGGCGACGAGCTTCTGCTTTCCGAGCAAATTGCTCGTATTCACCGGCACCTCGCGCAGTGCCTTCAGCCGTTCTCCGGGCTTCATGTCGAAATGCGGCACGGCGGCCATCAGGCCCTTGAGGTAGGGGTGCGAGGGCTTGCGGAAGATGGTCTCGACCGGCCCTGCTTCCATGATCTCGCCGTGATAGATCACCACCACCTCATCGGCGACATTGGCGACGACGCCGAGATCGTGGGTGATCAAGAGCATCGCCATGTTCAGCTTGGTCTGCAGTCCGCGCAGCAATTGCAGGATCTGCGCCTGGATGGTCACATCGAGCGCGGTCGTCGGCTCGTCGGCGATCAGAAGCGAGGGATTGCAGATCAGCGCCATGGCGATCATCGCGCGCTGACGCATGCCGCCTGACAGTTCGAAGGGATACATGTCGAAGGCGCGCGACGGTTTGGCAAAGCCGACCAATCCGAGCATTTCCTCGGTGCGCTCGCGCCCTTCCCGGCCAGACTTTTCCGTGTGGATTTTCAGGGATTCGCTGATCTGGTTGCCGATCGTATGGAGCGGCGACAGCGAGGTCATCGGTTCCTGGAAGATCTTGCCGATGCGATTGCCGCGTAGGTTGCGGATTTCCCGCCCGTCGCGCTGCATCTGCAGAAGATCGGCCGGTCTTTCCCGGGTTGCCGGGTCGCAAAAGAGGATGCGGCCGCTGCAGGACGCCGTCTTCGGCAAGATGCCCATTACCGCTTGGCTGATGACGGATTTTCCCGAACCGGACTCGCCGACGAGTGCCGTTACCTTGCCCGGCAGCACGCGCAGGCTTGCCTTGCGCACGGCATCGATCTGCCCGCCGAGCATCGCGAACGAGATACTCAAATCCTCGATCCGCAACAGGTCCGCGCCTGAATTCATGCCAGCAGGTGTCCTTGTTTCACGGCGGCTCGCGATTGCGCAAGGCTCGCCTCCGGGTAGAGGCCCGGCTTCATTATAGGGAGACTATCGCACAGGATTTGGCCTGTCCATGACCTTCGGCTGGTAAAGTGTGTACGGATATGACCCTGGCAGCCAAGCGCTGCGAACGGAAAAAGAGCAATCATTCGAACGGGATCGTGCTGTTCTGCGTCCCGCCAAGGCTATTGAGACGCGGGCCGCGCCAATAGCCTTCGTCTCTACTGCAACAGCTTGTTCCAGAGGAGCTCGCGCGGCTGCGCTTTCTTCTTGCTGTTGCGGTAAAGCAGCATCACCTGCTCGGCCTCCGAGCGTGTCTCCAGCGAGCGGCCCTGCATGGTCTCGCCATTGTCCAGCTTCATGTTCTCTTCTCCGGGGAGAAGCACCGTGACCTTCTGGCCCACGCCGCGCAGCTTCTCGTGGCCCAGCGTGACCCAGTCGCCGCCGCAATATGTGGCGAAGGACTGGCTGGCTATGATTGGCTTGGAATATTTCTTTGTCAGACCCTGCAGCCGCTCGACCTCGTTGACCGCGACCCCGAAAGCGGAAAAGGTCAGGCGGTCGTTGAGGCCGACATTGCCGAACATGACGTTGCCGACATGCAGTCCGATGCCGTATTTGACGTCGGCAAGTCGCTGCCGGCCGCGGTCGGCATTGAGTTCGGCCATGCGCGCCGTTGCCTGGCGAACTGCCGCCATCGCTGCCAAGGCGGCGCCTTGTGATGGCTCGCGGTGACGGCCGCAGGGATAGACGGCGAGAAAGCCGTCGCCGAGGAAACTCAGGATTTCGCCGCCGTTGCGGCTGAACGGCGTGGCGATTGCATCGAAGAACTGGTTGAGCGTATCGATGTAGACCTGCCGGCCTTCCTTCTCTGCAAGCACCGTCGATTGACGCATGTCCGCCATGACGAGTGCCGCGCGGATGGTCTCGCCATCGCCGCGGCGGGTCTGGCCCGACAGCACCCGCTTGCCGGCATTTTCACCGAGATATGTGGTGAGCATATTGTCGGCGAGTTTACCGAGAACGGCCATCTTGGCTGCCACGGCCAGGCTGTTCTGGATGCGCAACAGCGCCTCTATGATGTTGTCGCTAAAGCCGCCGTGCGCATCGGTGGACCAGGAGCCGATCATGCCCTGGCCGGAGGTTTCGCCAAAAGATTGCACGAAGGCGATGTAATCCGTGACGCCCATTTCCTTCAAATCGTCGAAGATCGGGAATTCGGACGGACCTGTCGGATCGATCTGCCGGCGCATGTGGTCGAGATTGTTGCTGAGCAGGTAATAATAGGGGCTGAGGAGAAAACGATCGGGTTTGTCGCCGTTGGGGTCGGCGCGGTAGCCCTCGACGGTGACACCCCGGCCACGCAGCCAGGTGAACCCCAGCGCATCGTAGAGGGGGTGCAGCATCGAGAAGCTCAGGTGGACGCGATTGAGCGGCAAGCCGGCCGCTGCCAGCCTTTCACAGAAGCCCGTCACCACCGTTTCGAGATTTTCACCGTTGAGGGCGGTCTGCTGCAACCAGTTCGATACGCGGTCCAGCAGGTGAATGGAAACATTCGTCTCATGGATGTTCATAGCGTGTCTCGCCGCTTTCTATACGAAAATCCGGCGGTTCGCTGACCCGGTATATCCAGACCGCTTCTCGGTGGCCCGGTGCTAGCGCCTCGATCAATATAGGAGGCGATATCGGCAAAACCAGATTGCGTGCCAACAATTTGGCGGATCGTTGCGCGTCCGGCGATGGCCCGATCGGAGCCAATGCTTGACACCCGGTGATTTTATCCTCAACTGACCGGCATCAGCTAAGCTGCTTTTACGTGCCACGATCAGCCGGGAACATGCATTTGACCGTCCTTTCCTCCCCAAGCGAAACCCTTCTTTCGAAGATCGCGGACCGCACCGCCCAAGCTGCCGTGATCGGTCTCGGCTATGTCGGCCTGCCGCTGGCAATTACCGTCGCACGCAGCGGATTTGCCGTCACGGGCTTCGATATCGACCCGCAGAAGATCGTCGCCATCGATGCCGGACGCTCTTATATCGAGGCGGTGCCGGACGCGGTTCTCTCCACAGAGACGGCGGAAGGCCGCTTCCGGGCGACGACGGATTTCGGCCGGCTTGCCGACTGCGACATCATCATCATCTGCGTGCCGACGCCGTTGACGAAATATCGTGATCCAGACCTTTCGTTCATTACCCGGACCTGCGACCGCATTGCCGAGACGCTGAAGCCCGGACAGTTGATCGTGCTGGAATCGACCACCTATCCCGGCACGACGGACGAGGTCGTGCGGCCGATCCTTGAAAAGACCGGATTGAAGTCGGCGCAGGATTTCTTCCTCGGTTTCTCGCCGGAGCGCGAAGACCCCGGCAACCGCGATTTCCATACGTCGAGCATCCCAAAGATTGTCGCCGGCGACGGCGCCGAGGCAGCGAAATTGATGGAGGCTTTCTATGGCGCTGCCGTCCAGACCGTGGTGCCGGTGTCTTCCACGGCGACGGCCGAGGCCGTGAAACTGACGGAGAACATTTTTCGCGCCGTCAACATCGCCCTCGTCAATGAGTTGAAGGTCGTCTACGAGGCGATGGGCATCGACATCTGGGAAGTGGTCGATGCTGCCAAGACCAAGCCGTTCGGTTACATGCCGTTCTACCCAGGCCCTGGACTTGGTGGCCACTGCATCCCGATCGACCCCTTCTACCTGACCTGGAAGTCGCGCGAATACGAACTGCCGACCCGTTTCATCGAGCTTGCCGGCGAGATCAATTCGGCCATGCCGCGTCATGTCGTAGGTCGGCTCGCCGAAGCGCTCGACATCCATCTCGGCAAGGCGCTCAGCCGTTCGCGCGTTCTGCTGATCGGCCTTGCCTACAAGAAGAACGTGCCGGATATCCGCGAAAGCCCCTCGCTGAAATTGATAGAACTGATCGAGGAACGCGGCGGGAGTGCTGCCTATCACGATCCGCATGTGGCCGAAATTCCGCGGACGCGCGAGTACATGGCGCTGAAGGGGCGGCAATCGGTGCCGCTCACCGAGCAATCGGTGAAGGCCTTCGATGCAGTGTTGATCGCCACTGATCACGATGCGGTGGACTATGCCGCGCTTGCCCGCTGGGCGCCGCTGATCGTCGATACCCGCAATGCCTTCGCAAGAAGAGGCATTGAAGGCCAGACGATCCTCAAGGCGTAGCCGCGACGGAAGGTGCTGCGGAACCCTGTTTCTTCAGGCGGCTGGCCGCGACCGCATAACCGCCCGCTGCGCCGTCGATGAAGTGCATGTGGTCGTGGCTGAGCGGCGTCGGCACGATGCAGGTCATCAGCGCCGAATCCTGCCGGTGCAGGCCGTAGCGGCAGACGCCGGCCTTGGCCGCTTCCTCCAGCCGCGCCTCGATGCGGCGCAGCCTGTCCGGATCAACGTCGATCGTCATCTTCAGGCCGTCGTCGAACTTGCGGAAATCGGTGTTGCGAGCGACATCGCGCCGGTACTGCTGTGGGTCAAACCCTCCAAGAGTGAGCCCGAAACGGTAGAGGCCGACGGTCAGCAGATATTGCGCAAGGATGAAAAGCCGGTGCCGAAAGCGTCTGCCTTTGGGCGCGGTCTTCGTTTCGGCTGACAACCCGGCCGCCGACAAACCGATCTGCGGACCTTCCGGAGCGACTGGGTGACCGTCCCGCTCTTCGCCGGCGGCGAGCGCGACGACATCGGAAATCAGAGCTTGAAACGCTTCGTTGTTGCCGGAGCCGGTTGGCACCGCGATGATCGAGACGATGTCGCCATGGCGGGATTGAATGGGGTTCCAGCGGCAGGAGAGGCCCGTCAGGTCGGGCCGCGCGCCTTCTGGCGCTGGCGGGACGGCAAACAGGCCTTCCTTCATACGGGCTTCCGCCCAGCTCGAGCCACCGCCGGCAAACATCGCATAGGAGATGTTCGGGTTGACCTGAAAGCGCGCGACGCGCACTTCGAGGCCGGCGGCGATGACATCGCCGACGGGAACGAGGGCAGCGCGAAGTGTCAGCTGCAGTTCTTCCGTAACCCATTTTTGCACGGCCGAGAGGGCGGCGCGCGCTTTTTCCACCCCCGAGGGGGGAACCGCGACCAGCGCGCCGTCGCCCCCGAACACGAAGGGGAGATCGTGTTTCTCGAGCGCATTCAAGATCGCCGAGATGACGCTGGCGCCGGCCATGTTGACGGCCTTGTAGCGCCCCGCCTCGATCGCTCCGGTCGAATCGACGATGTCGGCGGTCGCCAGCGCCCAGTCGGCGGGCAGCGCCCGGTAATTGCTGGCGTCGGCAACGCCTTCGAACTCGACGAAGACCGGAAGCGCACTGAAGAATGTTTCGCTGGAAAGCTGGCTCATGCCGTCAGGCTACCATATTCGCGCAGGGCAGGCGACGGCGGTTTGACGATCGCGGATGTCAAAAATGTGCGGATGCGAGTGGGCTTGTGGCATACCGCCGCGTGATTGAAATAGCAGCTTATTTCATGCAGCTGCGGTCGACCGGGCGCGCGACCTCGTGTTAAGCGGGACAACCGGCATGATTTGGCCGCATGATTTGGCCCGCGTGATTTGGAATGGATGGACAGTTTAGATGAGCCGCCTCGATAGTTTTATTTCACGTATGCAGTCGCAGCGCGCTGTTCTCAATCATATCAAGGACAACGCGATGGTTGCGCCCGATGGCGTGATTTTGGAAATCGGGCTCGGAAACGGACGGACCTATGATCACATCCGTGAACTGTTTCCAAACAACCGCATCATCGCTTTCGATCGTGCCGTCGGCTCTCATCCCGATTCGACGCCGCCGGAGGCTGATCTCATCCTCGGCGATATCCAGGAGACGATCGAGCAGTTTGCCGGAAAGGATATCGCCTTTGCGCATGCCGATATCGGCACGGCCTATCCGGAAAAGGATGCCCAGACGCTGACCTGGCTGCCGCAATCGGTCGCCGCGGCGCTTGCCTCCGGCGGCATCGCCGCAAGCGGCCTGCCGCTCGACCATTCCGCGCTTGAGCCGCTGCCGCTTCCAGCCGGCGCCGAGCCGGGACGGACCTATTTCTACCGGAAGCGCTGATCGGGCTAAGGCGACGCCTTTCGCTCTCAAGGCAGGAGCAGGACGTCGAACTGCTCCTGTTCGATCGGCATTGCCGTGACCTTCATCTCGACTTGCCCTTCCTCGAAGAAGACGATGCAGTTTTCGTAGAATTGCGCGAGATGATCGACGAAAGCCTTTGATCCGTCAGGTCCGTAGAAGATCGGCGAAAACTCCATATAGAACGGCACGCGGCGCTCAAGCAGCGGCTGCATCGAGCGGGCCGCGATCGGCTCGTATCCCTCGATATCCATCCAGATCAGCCCGATTTCCTCCGGCGCGATGGCCGCCTCTGTGAGGATGGTGGTGACGGGCTTTACCGGAACCGTGATGGCGATGTCCCGGTCGCTCTGGCGCAGGGCGCTGCTCTTGCCGTGATTGTCGCGGTGCAGGAAGAAATCGAGCGCACCTTCGCCTTCGCCTGCGGCGCTGTTGATCGCGGTGATGCGATCGCTCAGCCCGTTCTGGTCGATGTTGGTCCGCAACAGTTTGAAATTGCGCGGATCGGGCTCGACGGTCAGAATATGGCGGAACGCCTGGCTCAGGGCAAAATAGATGGTTTGTGTGCCGATGTTGCCGCCGAGTTCCAGCAGAACTGCATCCTGCCTCAACAGATTGCGCTGGCGCAGGATCGCCAGCAGGCGATCGACGTTCTCGCGCTCGAAATGGCCCTTGCGATAGATTTTCCGGCCGATGTAGTCGTGCGGTGAGAAAGTCATCAGATGGTCGCCGCAATCGGCCGTCATCGACAGTATGTTCGGGCTGACAGAACAGACGAGCATCTCGCGACCGGTGCGGGTGCTTAAGACGCGTCTTGCGACGCGGTTGCGCCATTTGCGCAGTCGACGCCTCCAGGATTTCATAGCAGCCATGCCTTCGCCGTCTCCCGCATTTGCTTGTCCTTCTTCAACACGAGATGAGGCAAGAAATGAAGGCGTTTCTGCGAAAAAGACGGCAACAATCGCGGGGTCTGAGAGAACTCAGAACCCTTGCGTGACGAGAAAGGCCTTCATTCTCTCCATGGCCAGATCCGGCTTGTCGAGCACATTGGCGTTGTCGGCAAGGCGGAAGATGTCGGCATAGTGCAGCACGCCGCGGGCCGATTGCATGCCGGCCGGCATGGTGAAGTGCTTCTGGTGGCCGTTCAGCCAGGCGAGGAAGACGACGCCGGCCTTGTAATACTGCGTCGGCGCCTCGAAGATCTTGCGCGAGAGCGGCACGGTCGGCTCGATGGCGCTGCGGAACGTGGCGACGTCGCCTGCCGCCAGCGAAGCCAGCGCCTTCGATGCCGAGGGTGCGACGGCATCGAAAATGCCGAGCAGGGCATGGCTGTATTTGCGGCCGTCGCCTTCGATCAGTTCCGCATAGTTGAAATCATCGCCGGTGAAGCAGAGCACGCCGTCCGGCAGCCGGTTGCGCAGCGCGATCTCACAGGCATTGTCGAGCAGCGAGATCTTGATGCCTTCGACCTTTGCCTTGTTCTCCTCGATGATCGACAGGAACGTGTCCAAAGCGTCCTCGAAATTTTCCGAACCCCAATAGCCCTTCAATTGCGGATCGAACATATCGCCGAGCCAGTGCAGCACGACCTTGTCCTTCGTCTGGCGAAGAATGTGGCCGTAGACCTTGCGATAGTCATCCGGCGATCTGGCAATATGGGCCAGCGCCCGGCTTGCCATCATGATCGACCGGCCACCTTCCCGTTCGACGAAGCCGATCTGCGTTTCATAGGCGCGGATGACATCGTCCAAAGAGCGCGTGTCGGACGGCGACAGATGGTCGGTGCCGGCGCCGCAGGCGAGATCGGCGCCCGAAACGGTGCGTGATTCGGTGAGCGAGCGGCGGATCAGTTCCTGCGCGCCGGCCCAGTCAAGGCCCATGCCGCGTTGTGACGTATCCATCGCCTCGGCGATCTTGAAGCCCAGCGCCCAGAGATGATGCCGGAACGCCATCGTCGCGTCCCAGTCGATAGCGGGGCGGTTCCAGGGCTGCAGATCGGCCAGCGGATCGGACACGACGTGGGCGGCCGCATAGGCGATGCGATTGAAGGTCGGGACTGCTGCGGGCCGCGCGATCGGGGTTCCGACAAGGCGGTAAGACTCAAGCGAGCCATCGGCGCGCGGCAGCGACAGGGTGGCGGACATGCAGGCTCCTCCTCGGATGTTACAAGCCGAATAATTTAGATCGTTCCAAATTTCAAGAGGTAATTTATTGCGAATATTGCGCTGCGGCGCTCTCTTTGAGGGGCGGAGGCCTCTTCATTGTGTGTCTTTATGGGCCTGCTTTTTCCTATAGTTCAACATATTATTGATTAAAATCAAATTGATAAACGACGTACGGCTTGCCTGAGGGCTCCGTTGAGGGCGGATCGCCAGCCTGGTGGGTGCATTTTTCAAGAAAACCGCTTGACAAGTTTGGAACGTTCCAATTATTTAATGCCAGATGTTGAGGCGAAAAGATCTCGCTGGGAGGAAGATGTGGGTAAGGAACGGGTCACGGTCATCGATATTGCACGCGCCGCCGGCGTGTCGAAGTCGACCGTGTCGCTCGTGCTGCAAGCGAGCCCCCTCGTCAACGAAGCGACCCGCGCCAAGGTCAATGCGGCCATCCGCGAGCTTGGCTATGTCTATAATCGCGGCGCGGCCAATCTGCGCCAGTCCAATGCCAAATCGAAGATCATCGGCATCGTCGTCAACGACCTGACCAACAGCTTCTTTGCCGAGCTTGCCGTTGGGGTCGACATGGTCGTGCAGTCGGCCGGCTATGTCCAGTTCCTTGCCAATACCGCCGAAAGCCTCGATCGCCAGCGCGAGGTCATATCCTCGATGCGCGAACACGGTATTTCCGGCCTGATCCTGTCGCCGGCGCGCGGCACGGAAGCTGCCGACCTGAAGTCTCTAGTGGCGAGCGGTATTCCGGTGGTCAATGTCGTGCGCCAGGTCGCGGGCGCCAAGGTTTCGTCACTGGTTTCGGACAATCATGCCGGCACGCGCGAAGCCGTGCGGCATCTTGCTGGGCTCGGTCATCACCGCATCGCCTTCCTTGGGGGCTTTCCCGATACGGCGGTCTTTCATGAGCGACTGCAAGGCTATCGCGATGCGCTCTCGGACATGGATCTCGCTGTTCATGATGAGTTGGTCATCAGTTCAGCACCATCGCGGGCAGGCGGTGTTGCGGCTATCGAGCGGGCACTGCTGCTGCGCGAGCGACCGACGGCGGCGGTCTGCTTCAACGATGCGGTCGCCTTCGGGGTCTGCGACGGGCTGCGCGCCCATCGTCTCGACCCGGGCGAGGATTTTGCCGTCATCGGCTTCGACGACGTGATCGAGGCGCAGACGGCGGTGCCGGCGCTGACGACGATTTCCGTCGATCCGCAGGGCATGGGCCGACGGGCCGCGCAGTTGCTTCTGAAGCAGATCAATGCCGGACGGGTCGATGCCGAAGCGATCGTCAGTTCGGTGCGGCTCGTCGTGCGCCAGAGCTGTGGTGCTGCGACCGACAAGAGGGAAAGGCTGTCTCTGCTATGACGCATTGGGGTTTGATCGGGGCAAGCACGATTGCCCATGAGTGGGTGATCGACGCGATGCGCGCCGTCGGTGGCGAGATCGTTTCGGTGATGAGCAGCAGCGCCGAGCGCGGTGCGGGCTATGCGCGCGATCATGGTATCGCCAAGTCGGTGGCCAGCGTCGATGACCTTGTCAACGATCCCGATGTGCAGGCGGTCTATATTTCCACCACCAACGAACTGCACCGCGACCAGGTCATCGCCGCGGCGAAGGCCGGCAAGCATATTCTGTGCGAAAAGCCGCTGGCGATGTCGATCGAAGATGCGCATGCGATGGTGCAGGCGGCTCGTGACGCCGGCGTCGTCATGGCGACCAATCATCACCTGCGGGGTGCTGCGACCCATCGCGCCATGCGCGACGCGATCGCCGCCGGGACGATCGGCAAACCTCTGGCGGCCCGTGTCTTTCATGCGGTCTACCTGCCGCCACATCTGCAGGGCTGGCGTCTCGACAGGCCTGAGGCCGGCGGCGGCGTCATTCTCGACATCACCGTGCATGATACTGACACGCTGCGCTTCGTGCTTGGCGACGATCCGGTCGAGGCGATCGCCGTTGGGCAATATGGCGGCATGGCGAAGGCCGGGCTGGACGACGCGGCAATGGGCGTGCTGCGGTTCAAATCCGGGCTCATCGCGCAATTCCACGACGGCTTCACCACGAAATACGCGACTACGGGCTTCGAGGTCCATGGATCCGAAGGCTCGTTGATCGGCCGCGACTGCATGACCCAGCAGCCGGTCGGCACGGTCACGCTGCGCAACGTCGATGGCGAGACCGAACTGTCGATCAGTCACCGCAATCTCTACCAAAACACGCTCGCGGCCTTCGAGGATGCCATCGCCGGTAGGGGCAAGCCACTTTGCAGTGGCGAGGATGGCATCTGGTCGTTGAGCACCGGGCTTGCCGTCGTGCAGGCCGCGGCAAGCGGCGGCACCGTACGCATCGAAACCGGACTTTGAGACGAGACGGATGAGCAAGCATATCACCCCAGCTGAGGCCGCCTCCCTGATCCCCGATGGAGCGACCGTTTCCGTGTCGTCGTCGAGCGGACTGGGTTGTCCGGACCTGATGCTGAAAGCGATCGGCGAACGTTTCGATGCAACCGGTCACCCGCGTGATCTGACGACGCTGCACCCGATCGCCGCCGGCGACATGAGTGGCATCAAGGGCGTCGACTACATCGCCAGGAAGGGTCTTCTCAAGAAGATCATCGGCGGCTCCTATCCCTCCGGCCCTTCGACGGCCGAGCCGCCGCTGATCTGGCAGATGATCGGCAATGACGAGGTCGCGGCCTACAACATTCCCTCCGGCGTGCTGTTCGACATGCACCGGGAAGCGGCGGCCAAGCGTCCGGGCGTCTTGACCAAGATCGGCCTCGATACCTTCGTCGATCCCTCGCGCCAGGGCTGTGCGATGAATGCTTCGGCCGCGGCCGAGCCGGTGGTCAAGAAGATCGAATTCGAAGGCGAGGACTGGCTTTATTTCAAGGCGATCGTACCGCAGGTGGCGATCATCCGCGCCACGACGGCGGACGAGCGCGGCAACCTGACCTATGAGCATGAGGGCGCCTATCTGGGCGGTCTCGACCAGGCGCTCGCTGCCCGCAACAATGGCGGCATCGTCATCGCGCAGGTCAAGCGCATCACCAAATCAGGTTCACTGAAGCCGCATGACGTTCGCGTGCCCGGCATGCTGGTCGATTACGTGATTGTCGATCCGGACCAGAAACAGACGACGCTGACGGACTACGACCCGGCCATATCAGGCGAAATCTTCCGGCCGCTCGAAACGTTCCGTGTGCCGGAATTCAATATCCAGAAGGTCATTGCCCGCCGCGTGGCGCAGGAGCTTGAGGGCGGAAGCTGCGTCAATCTCGGCTTCGGCATCTCGGCCAACGTGCCCCGTATCCTGCTCGAAGAGGGCCTGCACGGTTCGGTCACCTGGGTGATCGAGCAGGGTGCCGTCGGCGGCGTGCCGCTCTTGGATTTCGCCTTCGGCTGCGCCTCGAACGCCGATGCCTTCATGCCGTCGCCCTACCAGTTCACATACTTCCAGGGCGCCGGCTTCGATGCCTCGCTGCTGTCCTTTCTGGAGATCGACAAGTCCGGCTCGGTGAACGTCTCGAAACTCTCCTTCCGGCCGCATGTGACGGCGGGCGCGGGCGGTTTCGTCGATATCACGGCGCGGGCGAAGAAGATCGTCTTCTCGGGCATGTTCAATGCCGGGGCGAAACTTTCGATGGCCGACAGCAAGCTGGTGATCGAGAAGGAAGGCAAGCTGAAGAAACTCGTCAACGAGGTCGAGCATGTGACCTTCTCCGGCCGCCGCGCCGTCGAGCAGCGTCAAGACATCACCTATGTTACCGAGCGCTGCGTGATGAAGCTGACGCCGGAGGGCATCATGCTGACGGAAATCGCACCCGGCGTTGATCTGCAGACCCATATTCTCGACCAGTCGGAGTTTCCACTGATAGTGTCCAACCGGCTTAAGGTGATGGACGAGGTGCTGTTCCATGAGGCGCCGATCGGCCTGACGCTGCCGCAAAAGCCGGTGCGGAAACTGGAAGGAGCGTCGCATGTCTGATGCTCGGATAAAGATCGAGATCGAGGATGCGATCGCCGTCCTCACCGTGGCGCGGCCGGAAAAGCTGAATGCCTTCGACATCGACATGCTGAAGGCGCTCTCCGCCGCCTGCGATACGGTCGAGGCTGACGCCAACGTGCGTGTTGTCATCCTGACCGGCGAGGGCAAGGCCTTTTCCGCCGGTGGCGACATCAAGGCCTGGGGGGCGATGAGGCCCAACGAATTCGGCCATCAATGGGTGCGCTTCGGCCACCGGGTGTTCGAACGGCTGGCGACGCTGCGCATGCCGGTGATCGCGGCGATGAACGGCCACGCGCTCGGCGGCGGGCTGGAACTGGCGGCCGCTGCCGACATCCGCATTGCGGAGGCGCAGATCAAGATTGGGCAGCCGGAAACGGGTCTCGGCATGGTGCCGGGCTGGTCGGGCACGCAGCGTCTCGTCAAACGTTTTGGCGCGCAGGTGGTGCGCCGCATGGTGTTCGGCGGCGAGATATTTGCGGCAGAAGAGGCGAGGGGGCTCGGGCTGGTCGATGCGGTGGCAGAGACCGGCACGGTGCTGGCGGTGGCGAAGGACTACGCCGGCCGCATCGCCAAGCGCGGCCCGGCGGCGCTGGAGATCTGCAAGCTGATGATCGCGTCGGCCAATGGCGAGGACAACGGCACGGCCGTCGAGGCGCTGGGATCGATCCTCGCCGCCAAGACCGGCGACATGAAGGAGGGCGTTGCGGCTTTTGCCGGAAAACGCCCCGCGGAATTCAAGGGAGAATGGTAATGACGGTTCTGGTGAAGCCCAAGGCGCTGACGGACACGAAAGTGCGCGACTTCCGGATGCTGATCGACGGCAAGTGGGGAGCTGCTGCCGAAGGCAGGACGCTGGAGCGCGTGGCCCCTGGTCATGGCGTCACAATCAGCCGCTATCCGGCCGCGACCAAGGCGGACGCGGAGCGGGCGATTGCCGCTGCGCGAAAGGCTTTCGACGATGGTCCATGGCCGCGCATGACGGCATCTGAGCGTTCGTTGATCCTGCTCAAAGCCGCCGACATGATTGCGGCGCGCGCGGATGAACTCGCCTATCTCGACTGCATCGAATCCGGCAAGCCGATCAGCCAGGCCAAGGGCGAACTCGGTGGTGCCGCCGATATCTGGCGCTATGCAGCCGCTCTTGCCCGCGACCTGCATGGGGAGAGCTATAACACGCTCGGCGACGGCACGCTCGGTGTCGTCCTGCGCGAAGCGATCGGCGTCGTCTCGATCATCACGCCGTGGAATTTCCCCTTCCTGATCGTCAGCCAAAAACTGCCTTTCGCGCTTGCCGCCGGTTGCACGACGGTGGTCAAACCGTCCGAACTCACATCGGGGTCTACTCTGGTTCTCGGCGAAATCCTCGAGGCCGCCGGCATTCCGGCAGGCGTCGTCAATATCATCACCGGCACCGGCCCGGATGTCGGCGCGATCATGACCAGCCACCCGGATGTCGACATGGTCTCCTTCACCGGCTCGACCGGCGTCGGCAAGCTGACGATGATCAATGCGGCGCAGACCCTGAAGAAAGTCTCGCTCGAACTCGGCGGCAAGAACCCGCAGATCGTCTTTCCCGATGCCAATCTCGACGATTTCATCGATGCCGCCGTGTTCGGGGCCTATTTCAATGCCGGCGAATGCTGCAATGCCGGCTCGCGGCTGATCGTCCATCGCGATATAGCAGCCGAAGTGACGCGCCGTGTTGCCGAGCTTTCGGCCAAGGTCAAGGTCGGTGATCCACTCGATCCATCGACGCAGGTCGGCGCCATCATCACGCCGCAGCACCTGGAAAAGATCGTCGGTTACGTCTCATCGGCCGCCGGCAATGGGGCAACCGTGTCACACGGTGGCGCGGCGCTCGATCTCGGCTCGGGCCAGTTCATGTCACCAACCATTCTGTCTGCCGTGACGCCCGATATGGCTGTGGCGCGCGAGGAGGTCTTCGGGCCGGTGCTTTCGGTGCTGAGTTTCGAAACGACCGAGGAAGCGATCAAGATTGCAAACTCTATCGACTATGGCCTCTCGGCTGGCGTCTGGAGCCGCGACTTCGATACGTGCCTCACCATCGGCCGCAAGGTGCGGGCCGGTACGGTCTGGATGAACACCTTCATGGAGGGCGCCTCCGAACTGCCCTTCGGCGGCTACCGCCAATCCGGCCTCGGGCGCGAACTCGGCCGCCATGCGGTCGAAGACTATACCGAAACCAAGACGCTCAACATGCACATCGGCGGCCGTACGGCCATGTGGATGCCGCGCTAAGAGATACCGGAAAAGAGAAAGGAGGTCATGATGACAAAGCAGTTGATAAGGAAGTTAGGCGTGACCTCGAGCTTGGTCAGTGGTCGAGCAAATGTGCTCGAAATCGAGGAAGCTTACCCCCCTCTGTCACTGCGTGACATCTCCCCCTCAAGGGGGGAGATCGTTCTTTTCCCTTATGGCCACAGAGCTTTTGATCAATCTCCCCCCTTGAGGGGGAGATGTCGGCCCCCGGGTCTTGCCTCCGGCAAGCCCGAGGACAGGCTCAGCCGACAGAGGGGGGGAAGTTCGGCACCGGGCAGTTCAGCCTCCGCTTTCCGGCGCCGGAAAGTTGATCTGCGGTTTGAGCAGCACCTGCATATCGGTCGTTTCGTCGCCCGCGATCCGCGCGAGAAGAATTCGTCCCATCTGCTCGCCGGTATCCGTCAGGTCCTCGTAGATGGTCTCGACCTTTGGCTGGATGTTGACCAGCAGTTTCGACGTCTGCTTGGCGACGATGTCGTATTCGACGCCGAGCGTCAGGCCGTGGTCGCTCATGCCGGTGATGGTCGCAAGCGCGGAGACTTCGCCGCCGCAGGCAAAACCATCTGGGGCATCGGGCTCGCCGGCACGGCGGCTGATATAGTCGCGGATCTGGTCGACGGGACAGTCGAGGTCGATTTCGGTCGGGATTTCGTAGGCCACGCCCGCCTCGCGAACGGCGGTCATGAACCCGTGCAGCAGGTGCTGCGCAAAGGTCATGCGCTTCGGCGGCAGGATGATCATTGGCTTGCGGCGACCGCGGGCGATCAGCCGTCTTGTCGCCTCGTAGGCGAACGAGAAATTGTCGTAATCGACGTAAGGATGCGGCGTGGAGAACTCGGTTCGCCCGTGGGTGACGAAGGGAAAACCGTTTTCGAGCAGAAGGCGCACGCGCGGATCGAAGGGCTCGGTGCGGGAAAAAATCAGGCCGTCCGCCATGCCATTGCGCACAATGTGCCTGATGGCATCGACATTGCTGTCATTGATGAAATTCGGCGTAACGATCAGGTGGTAGGGCGTGTTCTTCAGCGCCTTGGCAAGGCCGAGCATCAGCGATGTTCCAAATCCGAGGATTTCCTCGTGAGGATCGAGAAGCACGCTGATGACGTTGGTTCGGCCGGTCTTCAGGCGCTGGGCGGCGCGATCCGGCAGATAGCCGATTTCGGCCGCAACCTCGTGAACGCGCTTGCGGGTATCGAGCGAAATCTGCGGCGCATTGCTCAGCGCGCGCGACACGGTCGTCACGGCAAAGCCGGTGATGTCGGCAATCGTGCGCAGGGTCGGCTTGCCGCTTTTCCGCATGCTTTCGGAATGTGCGGATTTGGGAGTGTCAGCCAATGAAATACTCCCCTGAGGCGATGACAGGAGGCTTTTGTAACGCGGGACGAACGGATGTGCAACGCGTTTGTGCAAACGTTTTAAATCATACTTATCATGATTTTCTGCTGCGGTGCGGAATCAGATATACGACTTATAATCATCCAAATTCAGTATGTTAAAGCTATTGATGCGGAGATTGTTAGCAGTGCTTGACTTGATGTAACTTATAACGTTTTAAATGTGCCAGCGGTGGGAGCCGCGACCAATTGCTTCCCGTTTTCGAGACGGGACGGCATTCAACGGCGGGGGAGGAGTTTCCCGCTCTACGACTTGCAAACGGGAGGAATACGATGCGCAAGTTTTTGACGACGACGGCAGTGGCAGCGATCATGATGGGCGGCTTGGCGGGCGGTAGCGCCGTCCAGGCGGCCGAGAACGTTGAGGTTCTGCACTGGTGGACATCCGGTGGCGAAGCGGCCGCTCTGGACGTCCTGAAGAAGGATCTGGAAGCCAAGGGCATTTCCTGGACCGACATGCCGGTTGCCGGCGGTGGTGGCACGGAAGCCATGACCGTGCTTCGCGCCCGCGTCACCTCGGGCAATGCCCCGACCGCGGTTCAGATGCTCGGCTTCGACATTCTCGACTGGGCCAAGGAAGGCGCGCTCGGCAACCTCGATGAAGTCGCTGCCCAGGAAAGCTGGGACAAGGTGGTCCCGACGGCGCTGCAGCAGTTCTCGAAGTATGACGGCCACTGGATCGCAGCACCCGTCAACGTTCATTCCACCAACTGGGTCTGGATCAACAAGGCAGCGCTGGACAAGGCAGGTGGCAAGGAGCCCCAGAACTGGGACGAATTGATCGCGCTGCTCGATAACTTCAAGGCGCAGGGCATTACCCCGGTGGCACATGGCGGCCAGCCATGGCAGGACGCGACGATCTTTGACGCCGTCGTCCTTTCACTCGGCGATGATTTCTACAAGCAGGCCTTCATCGATCTCGACCCGGCAGCTCTTGGCGGCGACAAGATGAAGGAAGCCTTCGATCGCATGACGAAGCTGCGCTCCTACGTGGACGACAACTTCTCCGGCCGCGATTGGAACCTCGCCTCCTCCATGGTCATCGAAGGCAAGGCCGGTCTGCAGTTCATGGGCGACTGGGCAAAGGGCGAATTCGTCAAGGCCAAGAAGGTGCCAGGCACCGACTTCGTCTGCATGCGCTTCCCCGGCACGCAAGGCTCCGTGACCTTCAACTCCGACCAGTTCGCGATGTTCAAGGTTGCCGAAGACAAGGTTCCGGCGCAGCTGAAAATGGCCTCCGCCATCGAAAGCCCGACGTTCCAGTCGGCCTTCAATGTGGTCAAGGGTTCCGTTCCTGCCCGTACCGACGTTCCGGACACGGACTTTGACGCTTGCGGCAAGAAGGGGATCAAGGACCTGGCGGAAGCCAATGCCAGCGGCAAGCTGATGGGTTCCATGGCACACGGCCATGCCAACCCGGCCTCGGTGAAGAATGCGATCTACGACGTCGTCACGCGCCAGTTCAACGGTGAGCTGTCCTCGGAAGATGCCGTCAAGGAACTGGCTGCCGCCGTCGAAGCGGCAAAGTAAGGCTGCACGGCGAACCGTGCCCCTCATCCGCCCTCCCTTGTTCCATAAGAGGGGCGGGCACCTTCTCCCCGTAAACGGGGAGAAGGGACTTGCGGCAGCTTTGGGCACAAGAAACCGCTCTCCCCGCTTGCGGGGAGGGTTAGGGTGAGGGGCAGTTCGTCCTTTTTTGTTTAACATAAGCCTGATCTCCTTACGAAATCGGGCGTCAACGGTGGTGCTCACTATGGATAGCCGCAGCCGGTTGCAGGATATTGTGCCAAAGCTGGTACTTGCTCCAAGCTTCCTCATCGTCCTGATTTTTGTCTATGGCTTCATTGTCTATACCGGCTTCCTGTCGATGACGGACAGCAAGATGCTGCCATCCTATAATTTCGTCGGCCTGAATAACTATTCCAAGCTCTGGGCTCTGCCGCACTGGTGGCGGGCGATCTCGAATCTGGCGATCTTCGCGACGCTCTATATCGGCATCTGCTCGGTGCTGGGCTTGGGTCTTGCCATCCTGCTCGACCAGAAAATCCGTGCGGAAGGCCTGCTGCGGCCGATCTATCTCTATCCGATGGCGCTGTCCTTCATCGTCACCGGCACTGCCTGGAAATGGTTCCTCGACCCCGGCATCGGGCTTGAGAACACCATGCATCTCTGGGGCTGGGAAAGCTTTGCGTTCAACTGGATCAAGGACCGCAACTACGCGATCTATTGCGTGGTGATCGCCGCCGTCTGGCAATCCTCCGGCTTCATCATGGCGATGTTCCTCGCCGGCCTGCGCGGCGTCGACAACGAGATCATCAAGGCCGCCCAGATCGATGGCGCCTCGGCGACGACCATCTACCGGCGGATCATCATTCCGCTGATGCGGCCGGTCTTCCTGTCGGCCTTCGTCGTGCTCGCCCACCTCGCCATCAAGGCCTACGACCTGATCATCGCGCTCACCGGCGGCGGGCCGGGGCAGGCGACCGAACTGCCGGCGACGTTCATGTATTCCTACACCTTCACCCGAAACCAGATGGGCATCGGCGCTTCCTCGGCGATCATCATGCTGGTGATGATCTTCTCGATCATCATTCCCTACCTCTATTCCGAAATCAGAGGGGAGAAGCGCCAATGAGCGTCCAAAGCCCTGACAACGCCATCTCCAGCGGCCGCCTGATGCGCGCGATCATCTATTCGGTGCTGATCCTGTTTGCGCTTTATTCGCTGCTGCCGCTCTATGTGATGGTGGTCAATTCCTTCAAGCCGCTCGATGAAATCCGCCAGGGCGGCATGCTCAGCATGCCGCAGACCTGGACGATCGAACCCTGGCTTTCCGCATGGTCGACGGCGCAGATCGGCGTGCAGCCGACCGGCCTTCGACCGTTTTTCATCAATTCCATCCTGATGGTCGTTCCGGCCGTGGCGATCTCGACCATCGTCGGTGCGCTGAACGGCTATGTGCTGACCAAGTGGCGTTTCCCCGGATCGGGCATTTTCTTCGGCATGCTGCTTCTGTCCTGCTTCATTCCGTTCCAGATCGTGCTTATTCCGATGGCACGCATCCTCGGCATCCTCGGGCTCGCAGGTTCGGTGCCGGGACTGATCTTCGTGCACGTCATCTACGGTCTCGGCTTCACGACGCTCTATTTCCGCAACTACTACGAGGCCTTTCCGACCGAGCTGGTACGGGCGGCGCAGATCGATGGCGCGAGCTTCTTCCAGATTTTCCGGCGCATCCTCCTGCCGTCCTCGGGCCCGATCATCGTCGTCTCCGTTATCTGGCAGTTCACCAATATCTGGAACGACTTCCTGTTCGGCGCCTCGTTCTCCGGCGCCCATTCGACGCCGATGACGGTCGCGCTCAACAACCTCGTTTCCTCCTCCACGGGGGTCAAGGAATACAATGTCCACTTCGCAGGCGCGATCCTCGCCGCCCTGCCAACGCTTGTCGTCTACATCGTCTCGGGCCGCTACTTCGTCCGCGGCCTGATGTCCGGCGCCGTGAAGGGTTAAGACCATGTCGTTTCTGAAAATCACCGATCTGCGCAAGTCCTACGGCTCGCTGGAAATCCTCAAGAACATCAACCTTGAGATCGAGGAAGGCGGCTTCCTGGTCCTCGTCGGTCCGTCCGGCTGCGGAAAGTCGACGCTGCTCAACACGATCGCCGGGCTGGAGCCGATCACCTCCGGCGACATCGCCATCAACGGCAAGTCGGTGGCAGGACTGCATCCTTCCAAGCGCGACATTGCCATGGTGTTCCAGTCCTACGCTCTCTATCCGAACATGACGGTTGCCGGAAACATCGCCTTCGGCATGGAAATCCGCGGCGTGCCGAAGGAAGAGCGTGAAAAGGCCATCCACCAAGTCGCCGACATGCTGCAGATCGGCCATCTGCTCGAGCGCAAGCCGAGCCAGCTTTCCGGCGGCCAGCGCCAGCGCGTCGCCATGGGCCGCGCCCTGGTGCGCAATCCGCAGGTCTTCCTGTTCGACGAGCCGCTGTCCAACCTCGATGCCAAGCTGCGTGTCGACATGCGCACCGAGATCAAGCGCCTGCACCAGCGCATGAAGACGACGATCGTCTACGTCACGCACGACCAGATCGAGGCGATGACGCTGGCGACCAAGATCGCCGTTCTGAAGGACGGCGTGTTGCAGCAGTTCGGCACGCCGGCGGAAATCTACAACAACCCCGCCAACCTGTTCGTTGCCGATTTCATGGGCTCGCCGGCGATGAACCTCTTGAGCGCGACCGTGGAAGGTGGCGGTAGCGACCTGCGGGTGTCCCTGGCACGCCCGGATGCGGAGCCGCTGCATCTGCCGGTGACGCAGGCCAATGGCCTTTCCGCCTATGCCGGCAAGCAGATCGTCTTCGGTATCCGGCCGGAGGCGCTCACCGACCCGGATGGCGCCGACCGCAATGCCCGCTCGCTGGTCGAAGGGGAGTGCCTCATCGAAGTGGTCGAGCCGGCCGGCTCCGATACGTTCGCCGTGACCAAGCTCGGTGGCAAGGAAGTGGTCGCTCGCCTGCGCGCTGACGCTCGTATCGCGCCCGGACAACACACAAGGCTTGCGTTCAACCTGGACAAGGCGGTGTATTTCGATCCGCAAAGCCAGCAGCGCATCGGCTGAGTCTCGTTATGGTGAAGCAGCCCGATATCGTCATCATTGGCTCCGGCATCGGCGGGGCGACGATCGCCTCCGCCCTTGCGGGTTCCGGCGCCGACATCCTGATCCTGGAGGCCGGCGGCCATATCGAGGACCGGCCGGAAAACCGCGACCAGCGGGCGATCTTCCAGCGCGGCCATTTCCGGCCGAAGGAGCTCTGGTACGAGACCGACGGAACGGGTTTCAACCCCGGCAACTATTACAATGTCGGCGGCAATTCGAAATTCTTCGGGGCGGTGATGGTGCGCTATCGCCGCGAAGATTTCGCCGAGATGCAGCATCTGGAGGGCGTCTCTCCCGCCTGGCCGTTTGCTTATGAGGAGCTTGAACCCTGGTACAGCCGGGCCGAGCAGCTTTATCAGGTACGCGGCACACTCGGCGAGGACCCGACGGAGCCGCCGCATTCGCAGAACTATGCCTTCGCGCCGGTTCCGGACGAACCGCCGATTGCTTCAGTGCGCGAAAAGCTCAAGCGCAACGGCCTGCATCCCTATTCTCTGCCGCTTGGCGTCGATATCGACAAGTGGCTTGCCAAGGCGAAGACACCCTGGGATGCGCATCCGAACAGCTTCGATGGCAAGATGGATGCAGAGACGGCGGCGCTGACGGTCGCCTTGCAGCATCAGAACGTCCGGCTGCAGACCGGATCGCGGGTGACGCGGCTGGAAACGGCGCCGGATGGCAAGCGGATCGAGACCGTGCGCTATGTCAAGGATGGCGTCGAGCAGACGGTATCGCCGAAGCTGGTCATCCTTTCGGCGGGCGCCGTCCAGTCTTCAGCGCTGTTGCTGCGCTCGGCCAATGCAAACCATCCAAAGGGGCTGGCCAACAGCTCGGACCAGGTCGGCCGCAACTTCATGAACCACAATTCGAGCGCGGTGCTGGCGATTTCGCCATTCTATCGGAACAGCTCGATCTACCAGAAGACCTTCGGTTTCAATGATTTCTACCTTTCCGACGGTGAGGGCGGTCCGCCGCTCGGCAATGTGCAGCTTCTCGGCCGGATTTCCGGCCCGATCCTGAAGGCGAACATGCCGGCCGTGCCGGAATGGTTGCTCAGTCAGATCTCGGCGCATGCGATCGATTTCTACGCCATGAGCGAGGACATCCCGCATCCGGAAAGCCGGATCATGGTCGATGGCGAGCGTATCGTGCTGCAATGGGTGCGCACCAACTGGCCGGCGCATCTGATGCTGGTGAAAAAATTGAAGCAGGCGCTGAAGGCGGCGGGGTTCCCGATCGTGTTGTCCCGGCCCTTCGACAAACGCACGCCGTCGCACCAGTGCGGCACGGTGCGGATCGGCAACGATGCGGCGTCGGCGCCGCTCGATGTCTATTGCCGCACCTTCGATCATCACAACCTGTTCGTGGTCGATGCGAGCTTCCTGCCGACATCGGCTGCCGTCAATCCGGCGCTCACGGTCGCGGCGCAGGCGCTGCGCGTTGCCGATCACATCGTTTCGAAGGATCTGGCGGCATGACGGATCATAAACGCCCCGTTGCCATCGTCACCGGCGGCCGCCGCGGTATCGGCCTTGGCATCGCCAAGGCGCTCGCGAAAGGCGGTTTCGACATCGCCATCACCGGCATTGGCGAAGCCGATCAGGTCGGCACTGTGCTGGACGACCTTTCGGCACTCGGCGCCAAGGCGATTTTTCTGAAGGCCGACCTTTCCGATCTCTCGGGCCACCAGACGACGGTCGATGCTGTTCAGGCGGAACTCGGCCCCATCGCCTGCCTCGTCAACAATGCCGGCATGGCATCGGTGGTGCGCGGCGATTTTCTCGATCTGGCGCCTGAAAATTTCGACGCGATCGTTGCCACCAATCTGCGCGGCACGGTGTTTTTCACGCAAGCCGTGGTGAAGGCGATGCTGGCGGCCGGTTCCCGTGTGAAGCGCTCGGTGATCAACATTACCTCCGTCTCGGCGACGATGAGCTCGCCGGAGCGGCTGGACTATTGCATGACCAAGGCGGGGCTCGCCGCCTTTTCGCAGGGGCTTGCGCTGCGGCTCGCCGATAGCGGCATCGCGGTGTTTGAAGTGCGGCCGGGCATCATCCGCTCCGACATGACCGCCGGAGTTTCGGGAAAATACGACGCGCTGATCGATGGCGGTCTGGTGCCGATGAAGCGCTGGGGTGAGCCGGAGGATATTGGCAACATTGTCGTGGCTTTGGCGAGCGGCAGCTTCGGCTTCGCGACCGGGTCGGTGATCAATGCCGATGGTGGGCTGTCGATAGGACGGTTGTGAGTTTTACCTCCCCCTTGAGGGGGGAGGTCGCGCGGCACGCGCGGGTGGGGGTGACCACGGGATATCTCGGATCACCCCACCCCGGAGCTTCGCTCCGACCCTTCCCCTCAAGGGGAGGGTGGCAGTAATTTGAGGAAGACGACATGACCTACGACTACATCATCACCGGCGGCGGCCCGGCGGGCTGTGTTCTTGCCAACCGGCTGACAGAGGACGCCGATATCAAGGTACTGCTGCTGGAAGCCGGCGGCAGCGACTGGAATCCCCTGTTCCATATGCCCGCCGGTTTCGCCAAGATGACCAAGGGCGTGGCGAGCTGGGGCTGGGAGACCGTGCCGCAGAAGCATATGAAGGGCCGGGTGCTGCGCTATACGCAGGCCAAGGTCATTGGTGGCGGCTCCTCGATCAATGCGCAGCTTTATACGCGCGGCAATGCGGTGGATTATGATCTTTGGGCCTCGCAGGACGGCTGCACCGGCTGGGACTACCGCAGCGTGCTGCCCTACTACAAGCGCGCCGAGGACAACCAGCGCTTTGCCGACGACTACCATTCCTATGGCGGGCCGCTCGGCGTTTCCATGCCCGTTTCCGGACTACCGATCTGCGACGCCTATATCCGCGCCGGCCAGGAACTCGGCATCCCCTACAATCATGATTTCAACGGCAAGCAGCAGGCCGGCGTCGGGTTTTATCAGCTGACCCAGCGCAATCGCCGCCGCTCCTCCGCCTCGCTCGCCTACCTCTCGCCGATCAGGAACCGCAAGAACCTGACCGTCAGGCTCGGCGCGCGGGTGAGCCGCATCGTGCTCGAAGGCAAGCGCGCGGTCGGCGTCGAGATCGTCACGTCGCGGGGTGTCGAGATTGTCCGGGCCGAGCGCGAGGTGCTGATCTGCTCCGGCGCCATCGGCTCGCCGAAACTCCTGCAACAGTCCGGCATCGGCCCGGCCGATCACTTGCGCTCCGTCGGCGTCGAAGTAAAACACGATCTGCCGGGCGTCGGCTCCAACCTGCAGGATCACCTCGACCTTTTCGTCATTTCCGAATGCACTGGCGATCACACCTATGATGGTGTCGCCAAGCTGCACCGCACACTATGGGCGGGGCTGCAATATGTGCTGTTCCGCACCGGTCCGGTTGCCTCCTCGCTCTTTGAGACCGGCGGCTTCTGGTATGCCGATCCGGATGCCCGCTCGCCGGATATCCAGTTCCATCTGGGCCTCGGCTCCGGCATCGAGGCAGGCGTCGAGAAACTGAAGAACGCCGGCGTCACGCTGAATTCCGCCTACCTGCATCCGCGATCGCGCGGCACGGTGCGGTTGTCGTCGCCCGATCCGACCGCGGCTCCGCTGATCGATCCGAACTACTGGAGCGATCCGCACGACCGAAAGATGTCGCTGGAAGGCCTGAAGATCGCCCGCGAAATCTTCAGCCAAGCGGCGCTGAAGCCCTTCGTCATGGCCGAGCGTCTGCCAGGGCCGAAGGTCATGACCGACGCGGAGCTGTTCGACTATGGCTGCGCCAATGCCAAGACCGACCATCATCCGGTCGGCACCTGCAAGATGGGCACGGGGGCTGATGCCGTCGTCGATCTGGAGCTGAAGGTTCACGGCCTTGAGGGCTTGCGCGTCTGCGACAGTTCCGTCATGCCGCGCGTGCCCTCTTGCAATACCAATGGCCCGACGATCATGATGGGCGAGAAGGGGTCGGACATCATCCGCAACCGGCAGCCGCTGCCGGCCGCGATCTTCTCCCACGAACGCAACGACCAGCGGCCGCGGGCACGCGCCGAGATCCGATAGGAGTTTGTCATGATCCGCCATTGTGTTTTCATCCGCTTCAAGGCCAGCGTTCCGGATGCCGAAAGAGCATCGATCCTCTCCGATATCGCGGCGCTGAAGCCGCTTGTTCCCGGATACCTCGCCATCGACATCGGCCCCAATGTCAGCCCGGAAGGTCTGGGGAAAGGCTACAATGGAGGCTTTATCATCGATTTCGCCGATGCGGCTGCGCGCGACACCTATATTGCCCATCCCGATCACGAGAGGGCTGCTGGCCGCATCGTCGCCGCCACCGAATGCGGTGTCGACGGCGTCTTCGTCTATGATTTCGAAATTGCGGGTTGATCTTGGATGATGCCTGAACCGCGTGCCTTTCTGACCAGCCTGTTCGAGGCGGCGGTCGAAGCTGCCGATCCGCTCGCCGCGATCCGCGCCCATCTGCCCGCAAGACCCAAGGGCCGTACTATCGTCGTCGGTGCCGGCAAGGCGGCAAGCCAGATGGCGGCGGCGTTCGAAAGCCTGTGGGACGGGCCGCTCGAGGGCGCTGTCGTCGCGCGTCACGGGCCGATCGCTGCCTGCGAGCGCATCCGGGTCCTGCAATCGGCCCATCCGGTGCCGGACGAAGCAGGGCTTGCAGGCTCGGCCGAATTGCTGCGGCTGGTCGAAGGGCTAACGCCAAACGATCTCGTCGTGGCTCTGATTTCCGGTGGCGGTTCCTCGCTGCTGCCCGCGCCGCCTGCGGGTCTGGCACTTGACGACGAGATTGCCGTCAACCGAGCACTTCTTGCCTCCGGCGCGCCGATCTCGGCAATGAATGTCGTGCGCAAACATGTCTCGCGCATCAAGGGCGGCCGGCTCGCCTTCGCCGCGGCACCTGCCAAAGTGGTCAGCCTGATCGTCTCCGACGTGCCCGGCGACAATCCGGCCTTCGTTGCATCCGGCCCGACGATCCCTGATCTGTCGACGCCGGCGGACGCTCGTGGCATCGTCGAGCGCTATCGCATGGAACTGCCTGAAGCCGTGATACGGCATCTGAAGTCATCCGAAGCCGCGGCGCCGCCGCCGGACCACGCGGCCTTCGCCAATCACGAGCACCATATCATCGCCTCCGCAGCCGTTTCGCTGGAGGCTGCCGCTGCCAAGGCGCGGCAGTATGGGATCGAAGCAGCGATCCTTTCCGATGCCATCGAGGGCGAGGCTGCCGATATCGGCCGCATGCATGCGGCGATCGCTCGTGAAACGGCTTGGCGAAACCGGCCATTCCGGAAGCCTGTCGTCATCCTTTCCGGTGGCGAGACGACGGTGACGATTTCCGGCAAAAATTATGGCAGGGGCGGACGCAACAGTGAGTTCCTGCTCTCCTTTGCTCTTGATATCGACGGCGCCGATGGCATTCATGCGCTGGCTGCCGATACGGATGGCATCGATGGTTCGGAGGACAATGCCGGTGCCTTTGCCGACGGGGGCACGATTGCCCGCATGCGTGGCGCGGGCGGCGATCCAGGCGGCCATCTGGCTCGTCACGATGCCTGGAGTGCCTTTCATGCAAGTGGCGATCTGTTCGTTCCCGGGCCGACAGGAACGAATGTCAACGACTTCCGGGCGCTGCTGATTGTCTGATTTCCGTTGACGCCATGGCGCGCGCGCCGGTGCCCGGCATCCACGGGTAGGTTGCCAGATATTGCCGATGGTCCTAGTATTGCTCGACGCATCTGCCTCGCGGCGACGCCCAAACGGCACCCTCGTCCAGTCATCAGGGGGCGCTGACAGCGGCGGCGAACCGCCTTCTCCTCGAAAGCTCGATCCTTCAAGGCGCCGGGACGAGTGTTAAATATATGCGCCGGATCTGCGGTATGCGCCTTGTGTCGGAGGCCTGTTCGGCTTCTCATTTCCAGACCTGAAACCGGAACAAAGATGCGGGAAAGCCGTTTCTGCTTGGTTGTTGGAGGGAGGATATGTTCATACGGTTCGGATACGAGATCGGCATCAGCTGCGATCAGCCGACGCCGATGATGACCTATCTTTCCGTCGATCGCGGCAGGCGATGCGACATCATCAGTGAGCGCGGCCCGATTTCCGATCCGGCGGTGAGAATCGGAGAGGTCACTGATCCGCATGGCAATGTCTGCATGCGCATGGTGGTGCCGGCAGGCGGGCTGCATTTGAGCTACGACGCCGTCGTCGCGGATAGCGGCCGCCCCGATGCCGTCAATCTCGAAGCGAAAGCCGTGCCGGTCGAAAAACTGCCTTCCGTCTGCCTGCCCTATCTTTCGGCCAGCCGCTATTGCGAAACCGACCGTTTTGCCGAGCTTGCCTGGCGCTTGTTCGGCGATATCGAACCCGGTTGGTCTCGCGTGAAGGCGATCTGCGACTACGTGCATGAGCGACTGATCTTCAGTTACGGATATGCACCAGCCTTGCGGACCGCGATGGAGGCGCATGAGGAGAGGGCAGGGGTCTGCCGGGATTACGCTCATCTCGCCGTTACCCTCTGCCGCTGCATGAACATGCCCGCCCGTTACGTTAACGGCTATATGGGCGACATCGGCGTTACCGGCGATCCCGCCCCGATGGATTTCAATGCCTGGTTCGAAGTCTATCTTCAGGACCGGTGGTACACGTTCGATGCCCGCCACAATATTCCGCGCATCGGCCGCATCGCCGTCGCGCGCGGCCGTGACGCCGCCGACATTCCGCTGATCCAGACCTTCGGCAAACATGAACTGACGACCTTCAAGGTATGGACCCATATGGAAGAGACGGGTGCGATGACAAAGCCGCACAGCCAGCCGGATGTTTCGCTGCTCAGCCCCTGGTTCAGCGAGCAATGGTCCAGACATGTTCGGGAAAGAGAACACGGCCGGGAACATTGAGGCGCCTGCCGCGTTTATTACGACGGCCGATCTCGCCCGAGGACGCTTTTTTCCTTCGGGGCGCAAAACGAAGAAAATAATATCTATAAACTCGATGGAAAATATCAGAGAAAACGAGGGCGACGATACGGTCAGCAGGACATCTGCGACAACTCAAGTGGAGGACAGGATGCAAGGTTCGAGACCAGTCATGCAGAATCGCCCAACCGCCTTTGGCGCGCACACCGGACCCCAGTTTTCCTGGAACATGGCAGCGCAGGCGGCAGCATTGGCCGCGGCGTTCCTTTTCGTTTGCGCACTCGTCTTCGGGGCAATCTGAGCCTTTTCGAGAAGGCGAGTTTCAAGATTGCGAGGCCTCTGAGTCGATAACGATCCAGGGGCTTTCGTTTGTTTGGGACGCGCGCGAAAGATGTTCCTGGACGGCTAACCAGCGGCCGACATGTTATGCCGTAAAAAAAGCGCAAGCGACGCGCACTCCTGAAGATGGCGATGTCATTGACCTCGGCGACCGTGTCTTCGGTCATCCATACGCCCGGCCATTCCCCGGGTGGTATTGCGCTTTACGAGAAGGCGACCGAAATTCTGTTCTCCGGTGATATTCTCTATGATGGTCCGCTGATCGGAGATACTTACCATTCCAACGCCGAAGACTATCTCACGGCGATGGAGCGCCTGTCGAAAATCCCCGTGCGCATCGTGCATGCGGCCATTTTCCAAGCTTCAGCGGCTCGGCTACCGCCAATTTAACAGTTGGCTGAACGAAAAACAGAAGACGATCTGACGGGAGGGAAAAAGCATGCTCGACAAACGCAAGTTCTACATCAACGGCGAATGGGTCGATCCGATCGTCGCCAACAATCTCGAAGTGCTGAACCCGGCAACGGAAAAGCCGGTCGCGATGATTTCCATGGGAACGGCGGCCGATATCGACCGCGCCGTTGCCGCCGCCAGGAAGGCCTTCGTCACCTACAGCCGCACCAGCGTCGAGCAACGACTGGCGCTTCTGGAAAAGCTGCTTTCGATCTACAAGCGCCGTTACGATGAAATGGCGCAGACCATCACGCTCGAACTCGGCGCCCCCGCAACCATGAGCCGCGAGCAACAGGCCGATGTCGGCGTCGGCCATCTTCAGGGTTTCATCGATGCGCTGAAGCGGCTGCCTGTGCGCGAAGACCTGCCGAACGGCGACGTCTTGCTGCGCGAGCCGATCGGTGTCTGCGGCCTCATCACGCCCTGGAACTGGCCGATCAACCAGATCGCGCTAAAGGTCGTGCCGGCACTGGCAACGGGCTCGACCTGCGTCTTGAAGCCGAGCGAGTTCACACCGCTGAACGCGCTGCTTTACGCCGAGATGGTGCACGAGGCCGGCTTCCCGGCAGGCACATTCAACCTCGTCAACGGCGATGGCCTGAATGCCGGCGCGGCCCTTTCCAGGCACAAGGACGTCGACATGATGTCGTTCACCGGCTCGACCCGCGCCGGTATCGCCGTCAGCAGGGACGCGGCCGAAACGGTGAAGCGGGTGACGCTGGAGCTTGGCGGCAAGTCGCCGAACATCGTCTTCGAGGATGCCGACCTGGAAGACCGCGTTACCGGCAGCGTGCTGGAATGCTTCAATAATTCCGGCCAGTCCTGTGATGCGCCGACGCGGCTTCTGGTGCAGAAATCCGTCTATGACAAGGCCGTCGAGATCGCCACGCGGGTCGGCAAAGGGGTGAAAGTCGGCAACCCTGCGGAAGAGGGCAGCCATATCGGCCCGCTGGTCAGCGATGTCCAGTTCTCGAGGGTGCAGGCGTTGATCGAGGCGGGCATCGCCGAAGGCGCCCGGCTTCTGGTCGGCGGTGCCGGCAAGCCGCAGGGGTTCAAGCAAGGCTATTTCGTCAAGCCGACGATCTTTGCCGATGTCGACAACACGATGCGCATCGCCCGCGAAGAGGTGTTCGGCCCGGTGCTTGCCATCATGCCGTTCGAGACGGAAGAAGACGCGATCGAGCTCGCCAACGACACCAACTACGGTCTCGCCGCTTATGTCCAGACCGGCGATCCCAAACGTGCCGAGCGTGTTGCCTCCCGGCTTCGCGCCGGCATGGTCCACATCAATGGCGGCCCGCATCGCTATGGCAGCCCGTTCGGTGGCTACAAGCAGTCGGGCAACGGCCGCGAGGGCGGCCTGTTCGGACTTGAGGATTTCCTCGAGGTGAAGACGGTTCACCGGCCGGACGCTGCCTGAACCTCCGGATTTAAGTTGGCCCCCCGCAGTCCATCCGACTGCGGGGTTGGTTCACGGATTCTCATGCTCCCATAAGGAGAAATGGCTGTTTCCGGCAGCGCGCTTCTGATAGCTGCGATGCGTTATCGCGCAGCGCTGCTGTGTCGGATCGTATTGGATCGCATCCCGTGTCAGACACCGCCCTTCGTTCATCCTCGCCTTCATCGGCAAACCGCCTTGCGCTCACCGCGCTGCTGATCGGCGGCGCCGCGATTGGCGGATCGCCGATCTTCGTGCGGCTGTCGGAAGTCGGGCCGATGGCGACGGCGTTCTGGCGGGTGGCACTGGCGCTGTTGCCGCTTTTGGTCTGGTCGAAGGTGATGGACAAGACCGCTACGGATTCCCGGCCTGCCGGGTTGGCCGATTACGGTCTGCTTGTCCTGCCGGGCGTCTTTCTTGCTGCCGATCTTGCCGCCTGGCACCTGTCGCTGCATATGACCTCGGTCGCCAATGCCACGCTGTTCGCCAATCTGGCGCCGATTTTCGTCACTCTCGGTTCCTGGCTACTGTTTCGCGCCCATGTCAGCGGCGTGTTCCTCGCCGGCCTGGCGACGGCGCTGGCCGGTGTCGTGATCCTCAAGGGCGGGCCTGCGGCACTTGGCGACGGGCATCTTGCCGGTGACGCGACAGCAGCCGTCGCCGCCGTTTTCTATGCCGGATATATCCTGTCGATCGGCCGCCTGCGCAGCCGCTTTTCCACCAACCGGATCATGATCTGGAGTACGGCTTCGGCAGCGGTGTGCATCTTTCCGCTCGCCTTCTTCGTCGAAGACAGCTTCATGCCCATGGCATTGTTCGGCTGGACCATGCTGATCGGCCTCGCCTTTATCAGCCATGCCGGCGGGCAGGGGCTGATCATCTATGCACTCGCCTTTCTGCCGCCAGCCTTTTCGTCGCTGACGCTCCTTCTGCAGCCCGTCGTGGCGGCGGTCCTTGCCTGGCTTCTGCTGAGCGAACCCGTCGGCCTGATGCAGGCAATCGGCGGCGCCACCGTGCTTGCCGGCATCATGGTCGCCCGCCGGGGCTGATCAGATCGCTGGTCAAATGCCTGGCAGGTTAAAGGTCGAAAGCCGTTCCTCCAGTTGGAGGATCGTCGGCGTGTCCGCGTTGGCGAAGGCAAAGCGCAGGTAACCTTCCTGGCCCTCGCCGAAATAGTCGCCCGGCAGGCAGACGACACCGGCAATCTTCGCCAGTTTTTCCGCGACAAATTCCGAGCTGATGTCCGGATAGGGATGGCGGATATAGGCGAAATAGGCGCCGATCGCCTGCAGCTTCCAGCCCTTCAGCTTGCCCATCACCTGTTTCAGCGCCTCGGCGCGACGGGCGATCTCCGCGCGGTTGCCCGCCCGCCAGTCGTCCAGCGCGGGAAGCGCCTTGGCGACGGCGGCCTGCGCCGATCGCGGCGCGCAGATCTGCAGATTGTCCATGATCTTGGCGATCTGCTCGACGACGCGGGGTCCCGCCGTGATCGCGCCGAGGCGATGGCCGGGAATGCAGAAGGACTTGGAGAAGCTGTAGAGGCAGACGAGGCTGTTCTGCCATCCCTTGACCGTTAGCAGGTCATGCGGCGCGCCGCTGCCTTCGAGGAGAAAGTCGCGATAGGTCTCGTCGAGGATCAGCCAGGTGCGGTTGGCGCGGCAGAGATCGTAGATCCGGCGCAACAATGCAGGCGGATAGACGGAGCCGGTCGGGTTGTTCGGGGTGACGAGCGCCAGCGCGCGAACGCCGGGTTTCAGCGCTGACTTGATGGCATCGATATCGGGCAGGAAGCCGTCATGGGCATCGCAGGGCACCAGCTCGATGCCGATGCCGAGCATGGCAAGTGTTGTTTCCTGGTTGAAATAGAAGGGGTTGGTCATCAGGACCGTGTCGCCCGCCCCGGCAAGCGCCATCGCCGTGCAAATGAAAGCCTGATTGCAGCCGGAGGTGATGTGGATATTGTTGGCCCTGATTGTCGCGCTGTAGAGGCTGGAAACATGCGCGGCGTAGGCCGTCCGCAGACCCTGCTCGCCCTCGATCGCGCCGTAGCCGGTAAAGGCGGGTGAAGCCGCGGCCTCGCCCAGCCATTTCAGCATGTCTGGATGCGCCGGATAGCCGGGCACCGCCTGGCTGAGATCGATCAGCGGTCCGCGCATGCCGTCATAGGCCTTTGCCCATGCGAGAACGGAAGGCACCGGCGGCGGCGACAGTTTGGCAATCAGCGGATTGAAGTGCGGCATGTACTGTTGTCCTGTGGGGTTATGACTTCATCCGGCGCTTCGGCTCCGGGCGCCTAGTGCGGGCGGGAGAGGAGACCGGCTTGAAGCCATCCTTGGTGGGCATGCGTTCGGGCGCGCTGACCTTGGGGGCGCGGGCGCGGATGATCGTGCGCGCCGAGGTCTGGAGTTCCGGCATCGGATCGCTTTCGAGCGCCGAGAACAGCCAGTCGATGAAGACCTTGACGATGGGGGCGGCGCGGACCTCGTTGCGGCAGGCGACATAGAAGGCGTCGTTAGCGGGCACGGTGAGGTCGAAAGGCGCGATCAGTTCGCCCTTGGCGATCAGGCTGCCGGCGGTGATCGTGTCGCCGAGCGCCACGCCCTGATTGTGCAGCGCCGCTTCCGTCGAAAGGCGGGCGTCGCTCATGAAGTGCTGGCGGCCGCGCGGGATATCGATGCCGTCTGCGGCGGCAAGCCAGGTGTTCCATTCGCGGCCGTCATCGCCATGCAGGATGACATGGTCGCGCAGGTCGCGCACCGAACGCAGCGGCCGCATGTTGAGAAGCGTCGGGCTGACGACGGGAAACAGTTCCAGCCGGCTCCACAGGCGTGCCCAGCAATCCGGCCAGTTGCCGTCGCCATAGAGCATGCAGACATCGACGTCGCCGGAAAACAGGTTGGCTTCGTCGTTCGAGGCAATCAGTGTCAGGCGCACATCGGGAAACTGCTCGGTGAACTGATGCAGGCGCGGGATCATCCAGAAGGACAGGAGCGCCGGCACGCAGGCGATACGCAGTTCGCCGCTGGTCGTCGGCCGGGTCATGGCGGCGGTGGCAGCGGCGATGCCTTCGAATGCCTCGGTGACAGCGGGCAGCAGCAGCGCCCCTTGAGAGGTCAGCTTCAGCCGCTTGCCGCCGCGCTCGAAAAGGGCGGCATTGAAGGACAGTTCCAGCGCCCTGATCTGGTGGCTGATGGCGCCATGCGTGACGTTGAGCTCGCGCGCCGCCGCCGAAACGGAGCCGCGCCGGGCCGTCGCCTCAAAGGCACGCAACGGGTTCAGCGGGGGCAGGCGGCTGGACAAGGAAACGGCTCCGAAGGGCAGAAAATGATGTGAGTTTTTCTCACACCAAACGCTATAACAATGTCAATTGATTTTTCAATCAAATTGTTTCCTAATGTCGGCAACAAAGGCAAAAGCCTGGGGAACATGCACGCAAGCGCTCTGACACCACTGTCGATGCGCGAACCGTTTTCGGCGAACATTCGAGCCGTTTGAAGGCTTTCCGATCGCCGATCCTGCACGTCTCCTCTGGCCGCATATAAGGTGACGGACATGGCGTGGGATGAGAAAAAGCTGAGCGAGCTGAAGGCGAAGTATGGCGAAAGCCATGGCGGCGAGTTGTTCGATCCGGCCTTCCGCAAGGTGGCGGACAAGATTTTCTCCAAGAGCGGCACGCGCCTTGCGCCCTATGCCGGTGTCCCGACTTTCCTGACCGCGCCCTATATGCCAGTCGATGCCAACGAGCCCGATTTCGGCAATCTCCAGGTCGCCATCGTCGGCGTGCCGATGGATCTCGGCGTCACCAACCGTCCGGGCTCCCGTTTCGGACCGCGTGCCATGCGCACCATTGAGCGCATCGGCCCCTTTAACCACGTGCTCGGCTGCGCACCGGTGTTCGATCTGCGCGTGGCCGATATTGGCGACGTGCCGTTCCAGAGCCGGTACCGGCTGGAACTCAGCCATGAGGACATCGAAAAGCGCGTCAACCAGATCGTCGATGCCGGCGTTGTGCCGCTGTCGGTCGGCGGCGACCACTCGATGACCCATCCGATCCTGAAGGCCGTCGGCAAGAAGCGTCCGGTCGGGATGATCCATATCGACGCGCACTGCGATACCGGCGGCGCCTTCGACCAGACGAAATTCCACCATGGCGGACCGTTCCGCAATGCGGTTCTCGACGGTGTGCTCGATCCGACCCGCACGGTCCAGATCGGCATTCGCGGTTCGGCGGAATATCTCTGGGAGTTTTCCTACGAGTCCGGCATGACCGTGATCCACGCCGAGGAAGTCACCGGCATGGGCATGCCAGCGATCATCGAGAAGGCGAAACAAATCGTCGGCGACGGCCCGACCTATCTCTCCTTCGACATCGACAGCGTCGATCCGAGCTTTGCGCCGGGCACCGGCACGCCGGAAGTTGGCGGCCTCACTACGCGCGAAGTGCTGGAACTGATCCGCGGCCTGAAGGGCATCAATCTCGTCGGCGGCGATGTCGTGGAGGTCGCGCCGCAATATGACGCAACGACCAACACGGCCCATGTCGGCGCCCAGGTCCTGTTCGAAATCCTCAGCCTCATGGTGTTCAGCCCCTTCGTCAACGGCAAGCGGGATTGAGGGCAAAGCCGCCCCTCATCCGGCCTGTCGGCCACCTTCTCCCCGCAGGCGGAGAGAAGGGACAAGCGGCCACTTCTGTTCCTTCTCGACAGTTGAGGAGAGAGCGCCAATCTCGATCGTCCCCTCTCCCCGTGAACGGGGAGAGGGCTAGGGTGAGGGGCTATAGCCGCACCCGGTTGCCGTGCCTGCCATGAACAAAATTCACAAGGGGAATGAAAATGACGAAACGCTCGAATATGAAATCCGGTCTCGCGGCCGCCCTGATGCTCAGCGCCGCCGTTCTCGGTTTCGCATCCGCTGCCCACGCCGATGCCATCGACGACATCACCAAGGCGGGTGTCCTGAATGTCGGTGTCTTCGCCGATTTCCCGCCCTTCTCCTCGGCCAGCGCCGATATGAGCCTCAAGGGCTATGATATCGATGTCGCGCAGTACATCGCCGACAGCCTGAAGGTGAAGCTCGTTCCGGTGCCGGTGACCGGCCAGAACCGCATCCCGTACCTGACCGAGAAGCGCGTCGATGTGCTGGTCAGCGTCGGTTACAGCAAGGAGCGCGCCGAGGTCATCGATTTCGCTGCCGCCTACGCGCCTTACTACATCGCCGTGATCGGCCCGGCCGCTCTCGAGGTCAAGGGCAAGGAAGACCTCGCCGGCAAGAGCATCGCCGTCAATCGCGGCACGCTCGAAGACACCTCCCTGACGGAAGCAGCACCCAAGGATGCCGACATCAAGCGCTTCGACAACTACAACTCGGTGATCCAGGCCTTCATCTCCGGTCAGACCGAACTGATGGTTGTTGGCAATGACGTCGGTGCCCAGGTTCTGGCCCGCCAGGAAGAATTGAAGCCGGAGCAGAAGTTCCAGCTCCTGACCTCGCCGTCGCATCTGGCGCTCAACAAGGGCGAAGACCGCCTGAAGCAGGCAATCGACGACGCGGTTGCCAAGATGCTCGCCGACGGCAAGCTCAATGAAAGCTCGGAAGCGTGGCTGAAGACCCCGCTCAACCCTGAAAACCTGAAGGATTGATCCTTTGGGCTATGCGCTCGATTTCGGCTGGCTGAATGACGCGGTCTCGCTGATCGCAAGCGGCGCGGCCATGACGATCTTCCTGATCGCGGTGTCGGCAATCGCCGGCATCGTGCTCAGCATTTTGGGCGCGGCGGCCCGGCGCAGCCGCTATGCTCTGCTGCGCCGGGCGATTGCCGGCTATGTCGAGCTCGTCCGCAATACGCCGTTTCTGGTACAGCTCTTTTTCATCTTCTTCGGGTTGCCCAGCCTCGGCATCCGCCTCGATCCCGTCGCCGCCGCCATCCTGGCGATGACGCTGAACATGACGGCCTATACGACAGAGATCGTCGGCGCTGGTCTCGATGCCGTGCCGAAGGGGCAGAAGGAAGCAGCGCTTGCACTCGGGCTGCGGCCACGCCTGGTCTTTGTCAAGATCGTGCTGCCGCAGGCGCTGAAGGTGATCTATCCGGCGCTGACGAGCCAGATCGTCATCATGATGCTGGAATCCGCCGTCGTCTCGCAGATTGCCGTGCGCGAACTGACCTATGAAGCCGACATGCTGCAGGCACGCACCTTCCGCGCATTCGAGACCTATTTCGTCGTCACGCTGGTCTACCTGGCCATGAGCATCGGTCTGCGCCGGCTGCTCGTTGCCAGTGGCAACCGCCTTCTGGCTGGAGGCGTGTCGTGATCGAGTTCACGCTTTGGGACATCGTGCGCAATCTCTTGCTGGCAGCCCGGTGGACGGTGCTTTTGTCGGCGGTCGCCTTCGCAGGCGGCACGATTGTCGGCCTGCTCATCCTGTTCCTGAGGATATCCAAGCGGCGCTGGATGCGGCAGTTCGCCGAATATTACATCGGCCTGTTCCAGGGCACTCCGCTTCTGATGCAGCTTTTCCTGCTGTTCTTCGGCCTGCCGCTGCTCGGGCTTCGCATCGAACCCTGGACGGCTGCCGTGCTCGGGCTTACCCTGTGCGCCAGCGCGTTTCTGGCGGAAATCTGGCGCGGCGGCGTACAGGCAGTGCCGCTTGGACAGTGGGATGCCGGCAGCAGCCTGGGGCTGCATTATCTCAAGCAATTGCGTCTGATCATCCTGCCGCAGGCCTTTGCAATGACCAGGGCTCCGACCGTCGGTTTTCTCGTGCAGCTGATCAAAAGCACGGCCCTGACGTCGATTATCGGCTTTGAGGAACTGGTCAGAACCTCGAATGCGATTAACAATGCAACCTTCGAGCCGTTCACGGTCTATGGGTTTGTCGCCTTGATCTATTTCGCCTTGTGTTTTCCTCTGACGCGGTATGCAAAAACGCTGGAGCTTTGCGCTTTGAAACACTGACAGAAATGCAATCCGGACTTGCATGCCGGATCAAAAATTGGGAACAGACCGGAAGCTGAAAAAAGTGGTACCGGCAAAACAGGAGAACGATGATGACTGAATTTCTGAAACAAAATATCGGCCGCCGCGCGGTGCTCGGCGCCGGTCTTGCCGGTGTGTCGATGCTCGCCATGCCGTCGATCCTGCGCGCGCAGGACAAGTCGCTGAAAGTCGGCGTCTATGGTGGTTACTTCAAGGATTCGTTCGACAAGAACATCTTCCCGGAATTCACCAAGGCAACCGGCATCGCGGTCGAATCCGTTGCCGAGCCTACGGGCGAAGCCTGGCTGGTGCAGCTCGAGCAGGCCGCCAAGGCCGGCCAGGCGCCGGCGGACGTCTCGATGATGTCGCAGGTTTCGATGCTGAAGGGCCAGTCCACCGACCTCTGGGCGCCGCTTGATGTTGCCAAGATCAAGAATGCTTCCAACTTGGTTGATCGTTTCGTCAACAAGTA
The DNA here is from genome assembly GCF_964252955.1 of Pararhizobium sp. LjRoot238. Classification (NCBI taxonomy): domain Bacteria; kingdom Pseudomonadati; phylum Pseudomonadota; class Alphaproteobacteria; order Hyphomicrobiales; family Rhizobiaceae; genus Pararhizobium; species Pararhizobium sp. LjRoot238. Next base: position 2,365,186 of record NZ_CAXUPP020000001.1, read on the forward strand.
TCCGGATGGCCGCGTCGCCGGCATCGGCGCCGTCTCCTGGTACATCACGCTCGTGACGAACACCGACGTCTACAAGGAAGCGCCGACCTCCTGGGCCGCATTCTGGGATCCGGCGAATGTCGACAAGCTCGGCCTGCTGGCGCTCGTCTCCAACTCCTTCCTGCTCGAAGTGACGGCGAAGACCTTCATGGGCGGCACCAACGCGCTGGACACGGAAGAAGGTCTTGAAAAGGCTTTCGCCAAGCTCGCCGAAGTCAAGCCGAACGTTCGCCTCTGGTATCGCGACGAAGCGCAGTTCGAACAGGCGCTGAAGTCGGGCGAAATCCCGATGGGGCAGTATTATCACGACGTCACCGGCCTTGCGGCTGCCGACGGCCACCCCGTTCGCTCCACCTTCCCGAAGGAAGGCGGCATTCAGGACTCCGGTTGCTGGGCGCTGTCGCGCGCCTCGCAGAAGGTCGAGGAAGCCCATGTCTTGATCGACTATATGAGCCAGCCGTCGATCCAGGCCACCTTGTCGCGCAAGGTCGGGACCTCGCCGACCGTCAAGCGTGAACTTACTGACCTCACCGCAGAAGAGTTCGCCGCCGTGTCGTCCGACATCGAGCCGATCATTCCGCGCTACGACCTCTACCAGACGAAGTCGGATTGGCTGAACCAGAAGTGGACCGAACTGATCGTCGGTTGATGAACCTTCACCCTCCCCTTGAGGGGGAGGGTCGGCACGCAGTGCCGGGGTGGGGTGACCTGTCGCGAAACACAATGGATCACCCCCACCCGCAGCTTCGCTGCGACCTCCCCCCTCAAGGGGGAGGTAAAGACCGCGCCGACCTTCACGCGTCGGAAACGGTAAACTGAAGATTAATTTTCCGCACGATGGGAAAAGACGGGAACACAATGTCAGGCCTCGCCCTCAACAACGTCACGAAGGAATTCGGGACTTTCACTGCGGTCAACAATGTCGAGTTGACGGTGCCGCACGGCACCTTCGTCTGCATGCTCGGGCCGTCGGGCTGCGGCAAGACCACGCTGCTCAGGATGATCGCCGGCCTTGATCTGCCGACCGGTGGGGCCATCCGGCTCGACGGCGAGGACATCACCAAGGTCCCGACGCACAAGCGCAATCTCGGCATGGTGTTCCAGTCGCTGGCGCTGTTTCCGCATCTGACGGTCGGCGAGAACATCGCCTATCCCTTGCGCATCCGCAGCGCGCCGAAGGAAGACCAGAAAAAGCGGGTCGATGAACTCCTGTCGATGATCCATCTCGGCGGTTATGCCGACCGGCCGGTGTCCAAACTCTCCGGCGGCCAGCGCCAGCGCGTCGCGATTGCCCGGGCCCTTGCGATTTCGCCAAAGCTGTTTCTGCTCGATGAGCCGCTCTCGGCGCTCGACGCCAAGCTGCGCGAGGCGATGCAGGTGGAGCTGCGTCAGCTGCAGCAGCGGCTCGGCATCACCACCATCGTCGTGACGCACGACCAGCGTGAGGCGATGACCATGGCCGATACGGTCGTGGTCATGAATGGCGGCGAAATCCGCCAGGCTGCGTCGCCGATCGAAATCTACCGCCGTCCGGCCGACACCTTCGTGGCCGATTTCATCGGCTCGACCAATCTGCTGGAAGCCGAAGCCGACAGCACCGGCCGCGTCAGCGTGCTCGGCCAGCCGGTCGCGGGCATCTCCCTTGGCGCGAATACCAGGAAGGCGACGCTGTCGGTTCGGCCGGAAGACGTGCATCTGACGGCGCCCGGCGATGGCGCGCTATCCGGCACCGTGACCTTCGTGCGCGATCTCGGCGGCACGATCGAGACCTTCGTCGATATTGCCGGCCGCCAGATCGTCGCCGTCTCGACGCCGCGGGCGCGGCCCGAGGTTTCCGTCGGTCAGCCGGTCGGCGTGGTCCTCTTGCCCGACGTTTGCGTGGTGCTCGCCAAATGAGACGCGAAGCGCCGCACCGCCTGGCCGATTACGGGCCTTTGTTCTTTCCGGCGATGATGCTCATCGTCTTCTTCGTCGTGCCGTTTGCGACGATGATCGCCGTCAGCTTCTTCCAGCGACAGCAGGGCGGCTTCTATGTGCCGGCGTTCGAACTGGCCAACTACCAGCGGTTTCTCAGCTTCTTCTTCGCCAATGTGCTCGGCTTCTCGCTGATGCTGGCGATCGCGGTCGCGATCTGCTGCGTCGTACTGGCCATACCCTTCACCTATCTTCTGACGCGGATGGCGAGAAAAGTGCAGATCGTCTGGCTGGTCACGCTGCTCTCGGTCCTGTCGCTGTCGGAAGTCATCATCGGTTTTGCCTGGTCGACGCTGTTTTCGCGTACCGCCGGCATCACCAATCTCCTGGTCATGGCGGGGCTCATGAGCGAGGCGAAGGCGTTGCTTCCGAGCTTCGGCGCGGTCTTGACCGGCATGGTCTATCAGGCTTTCCCCTATACGGTGCTGGTGCTTTACCCGGCTCTGGTGCGGCTCGACCCGACGTTGACGGAAGCGGCCCGGACGCTCGGCGCTTCGCCGATCAAGGCCTTCTTCACGGTCGTCGTGCCTGCATTGCGCAATACCATCACCGCAACGCTGATCATGGTCTTCATTTTCGCGCTCGGTTCCTATCTCTTGCCGCAGATTCTCGGCCGTCCGCAGCACTGGACCCTGTCGGTGCTGATCACGGATCAGGCGATCTACCAGTCCAACATGCCGTTCGCCGCCGCGATGGCCGTGTTTCTGGTCCTCGTCACGCTCGGCTTGGTGGCATTGACCGTGATTGCTGGACGCAAGGGAGAAGCAGCATGACCAGTGCGCTCAGCAAAATCTATTTCTTCCTGATCGGTCTGTTTCTCGCACTGCCGCTGATCGTCGTTGCCGGCGTCTCGGTCAATGCCAAGCAGACGCTGGCCTTTCCGCCCAAAGGGTTTTCGCCCTCCTGGTACGGCGAAATCTTCCTCAATCCGGAATGGCGCAACGCGCTCTTCGCCTCGCTGACGCTGGCGATCCTGTCGGCAGCGCTCGCCGTGGCGATCGCGTTGCCGTTGGCCTGGTTCCTGTGGCGGCGGATCGCGCCCTGGGCGAACATCTTCCAGCTTCTCGGCGTCGCGCCGTTCACGCTGCCGCCGGTCATCACGGCGCTCGGCCTGCTTACCTTCTGGGCGACGACCGGCTTCTATGGCCAGCCGTGGACGGCGGTCATCAGCCACGCGATCTTCTTCGTGACGCTGCCACTGGTGACGCTGTCGCTCGGTTTTACCGCGATCGACCGGTCGCTGGTCGAGGCTGCCGCCACCATGGGCGCCGACGATCGCACGATCTTCCGCACCGTCGTCCTGCCGCTGATCCTGCCCTATATCGTCTCGGGTTATGCCTTCGCCTTCGTGCTGTCGCTCAACGAATATATCGTCGCCTACATGACCGTCGGCTTCACCATGGAGACACTGCCGATCAAGATCTTCAACGCCCTGCGCTACGGCTATACACCGACCATGGCGTCCGTCACGATCCTGTTCGTGGTGACAGCGGCCGTCATCTTCTCCCTTGTCGCGCGGTTCGGCGATCTGCCGAAGCTGCTCGGCGCCATGTCATCGGACGGCAAATGATCACGCTCGCTGCCCTGCAGATGAAATCGGAAAGCGGCAATGTCGCCGCCAATCTGGCGCGCATCGGTGAGGCGGCGAGGGATGCGGCTGACAAAGGCGCAAGCATGCTGATCACGCCGGAGCTTGGGCTTACGGGCTATGGTGCCGGCGACATCATCCGCGATCTGGCAGAGCCTGCGGATGGGCCTTTGGTTAAGCGGCTGCAAGCGATTTCGGCGGAGACGGGCGTCGCGGTGATCGCCGGTTTTGCCGAGAAGGCGGGCTCCGAGGTCTTCAACAGCGCGGTTTATGTCGACGGTACGGCAGAACCCGTCGTCTACCGCAAATCCCATCTCTACGGCGACTACGAGCGCGGGCTGTTTGCCGCCGCTTCCCCGAGCACGACGCTGTTTGACCATCGCGGCGTCAAATGCGGCATGCTGATCTGCTATGACGTGGAGTTTCCGGAAAATGTCCGGCGGTTGGCTTTGGCAGGCGCCGATGCGGTGCTGGTGCCGACGGCGCTGCCGGCCGGTTATTCCGGTACCTTCATTACCGATCACATGATCCAGACACGCGCCTTCGAGAACCAGGTTTTCGTCGCCTACATCAATCACTGCGGCGCGGATGAGCGCTTCACCTTCGCGGGCTCCTCGCGCATTGCGGCACCTGACGGCAGCCTCCTCGCAGGCGCTGCATCCCGCGGTGAAACGCTGATGATGGTGACGGTCAATCCCGTCGATTTCGATGTTTCGAAAAGCGAAAATACCTACCTGAACGATCTGAAGCGCCGCCCCTGATCACCTCGCGCGAGGGCGTGCTTCCATCGTTCACGTGTGGTGAACATTCTGTCGGCGTCGGCCCCCTTTATTAAACGGCGCAGGAAGCCGATATTCGCCTCATATTCACGAATGGAGGCAGCCATGAGCTTGCAGCTGACAGGCATTCACCATCTGACGGCGATCACCGCCAATGCGCCGGAGAATCTGCGCTTCTACACGCAGACCCTCGGCATGCGGCTGGTCAAGAAGACGGTCAATCAGGACGATACCACCGCCTACCATCTCTTCTACGCCGACGGGCAGGCGACGCCGGGCACGGACCTGACCTTCTTCGACTGGCCGGTCGGGCCGGAAGGTCGCGGCACGCACAGCGTCTCGCGCACCGGCCTTCGCGTCGGCAGCCGCGACAGTGTGGTCTGGTGGAAGGAGCGGCTTGACGAGCTGAAGGTCGCGGCCGGCGATGTCGTCGAGATCGACGGTCGCGTTTCCCTCGACTTCGAGGACGGCGAAGGCCAGCGCTTCCGGCTGATCGACGATGGCGGACTGGTGCCATCCCACCCGTGGGATAGGAGCCCGGTTCCGGCTGAACACCAGATCAAGGGTCTTGGTCCTATCATCATGAGCGTACCAGACATCACCAACACGCAACTGGTTCTGGAGCAGGTGATGAACATGACCAAGGTGCGCCAGTATCCGTCACCGGATGGCATTGGCGAGGTTCATGTGTTCTCCATGGGCAAGGGAGGGCCGGCGGCGGAACTGCATGTCGCTGTCCAACCGGGTCTGCCGGCCGCCAGGCAAGGCGCGGGCGCCGTGCACCATGTCGCCTTCCGCGCCCCGGACGTGGCGACGCTGCATGAGTGGACCGCGCGGCTGCAGAGTTTCCGTCTGCCATCGAGCGGCGAGGTCGAGCGCTTCTATTTCCGCTCGCTTTATTTCCGCGAGCCGAACGGCATCCTGTTCGAGATCGCCACGGACGGACCGGGCTTTGCGGTTGACGAGTCGATGGAAACACTCGGCGAGGGCCTGTCGCTGCCGCCGTTCCTGGAGCATAAGCGTTCAGAGATCGAAGCACGGCTTAAGCCTCTGGTTTAAACCGGAAAAAGCCGGGGGAACGACCTCTCGGCTTTTTTCATCTGTACTTTTCCGCGTTTCTGACCATCTTTCGCAAAAACAGTGGATGGACCGCATGACAAAACTGATCGGCATTTCCGGAAGTCTGAGAAAGGCGTCCTACAACAAGGCCCTCTTGAATGCGGCGATCCCGCTCGCGCCGCAAGGGGTGAGCTTTACCACGGGAACCATCGAGGGAATCCCGCTCTACAATGCCGATGTGGAACGGGAAGGCGTGCCGGAGGCCGTTCAGGTGCTGAAGGACCAGATCGCTGCCGCAGATGGCGTGATCCTGTTCACGCCGGAGTACAACAACTCCATACCGGGCGTTTTCAAAAATGCCATCGACTGGGCGAGTTCCTCCATGACCGGTGCACCGAACGTCTTTGCCGGCCGGGCCTTCGCGCTCGCCGGCACGTCGCCGGGACCCTTCGGCACGCTACTCAGCCAGAATGCCTGGCTCCCCGTCATGCGCACGCTGGGCGCCGATCTCTGGTCCGGCAAGCGGCTGATGCTGCCGAAGGCGGGCTCGCTGTTCGACAAGGAAGGGCAGCTTGTCGATGAGGGCGCCAAGGCGCGGCTGAAGGCCTTCGTCGAGGCCTTCGCGGATTATGTTGCCCGCAAAACAGCTTGAGCGCTATGGCGCGCGTCAAATACTCGCCAAGCAGTGGTCGGCCGCCTTTGTTGGCGAAACTTAACTTCGCGAGGTAGTCGAGCCTTCCAGGATAGTCAGGGCGACCTCGTCACAATCAATCTGAGCCGTCAATCCGTATGGAAGCGTCAACATCGGCTGAGTATGACCGAAGTCAAGACCTGCGAGCACGGGCAAATCGGGAAGTCCTGCCTCAACTAGAGCCTCGGTAAAAGTTGCCTCCAGGCGCTCCTGGTAGGTATTGTCGCTCGCAGGGTCAGGCCGTGCGATGAGAATCCCGTTGAGCACACCAAGGATTCCTTGGGCGGCAAAATTACGCAGCCAATACCTGATGAAGGTTGGGGATGGAGCATCCTCCGACGTCTCATAGAACAAGATTGCCCCCTTCCAAAAGGACAGGGGTGGCCACCAGCTTGTTCCTTTCAACATTTCCAGGACTTCGGCGCAGCCACCAATCAGCGGCCCAGAAACAGTACCTGTTCCTTGGAGGATGCGGGGTGGCGTTGCTGGCTGCAACTGGCGTGGCCGCTTTTGAGCTTCAGTATCTGCCCAGTCGGTTTGCTCTATGGTCCATCCCTCGCGATTGATGGGGATCCGTCCAATAGGCTCTGTTGCGAAAAGCGCCCGCCTTACTCCGTCGATGGTGTATTTGTGCATCCCGCCATTTTCAGCGAAGCCAGCCATAATGCTTGGCCCGTAAAAAGACGTTACGCCTGCGGCGAGACAGGCAAAATGGATCGCGGTAGTGTCAGAAAAACCCAGGAATATCTTTGGGTTATCGCGAATTACAGCAAGGTCCAAGTGCGGGATGAGACGTATAGCGTCACTTCCTCCTATTGTCGCGACGATAGCCGAAATTGTCGGATCGCGAAATGCTTGCATTATGTCCGACGCCCGCGCGGCGGGATTGGCAGCGATCCACTCAGCAGGTGCGAGCGTATGCCGCATTTCCACAATTTTAACGTCAAAGGCGCGTTCGAGTTGGCGCTTACCTGCCTGATAACGCGCCGAGAATACAGCCGGGCCACCCCAGGAGGGCGTGACAGTTGCTATCCGGTCACCAGCGGCGAGTTGCGAGGGCTTTATTAGTGGTCGTTCAAACAGAATATTCCCCCCTCCAGGTTGTCGCCGTGTCTTGCGCGACAGCGTGCATCTCACATATTTGCCATCAAAAGTAGATATTTTCGTTGTAATCACAACCACCAAGGCCGCGATCAGGCCCCGATGGTTTCCAGCCATTGCCGAACGGCCTGCACATCCATGTCGCCGATCTCGTGGCCGGCTTTCAGCGTGACAGTTTCGAGATTCGCCCCTGAATTGCGGAAAATGGGCTCAAGCGGCGGCGCATAGCGGGAATAAGCGTCCGTCGCGCCTGTCACCATCAGGATATTGGTGCCGGAAAGATCAGCTTCCGGTACCGTTTCCAGCGGATTCATCATCCGCAGCAGCGCTGCATTCCGGATGAGCCCCGGATGAAGCAGCATGGTTGCGATCAGCATGTTGGCGCCGTTCGAATAGCCGACGAAAACCATCTTTTCGCGGTCGATGCCATAGGCTGGGACAGCGCCTTCGATCATCGCGACAAAGGCTTCAACTTCGGCGGCGATATCCTTCTGGTCGAAGCTAAACGGCGTGATCCGGCGGAAGAAGCGCGGGAAACCTTCCTCCGTGCTGCGACCCCGGAGACTGAAGAGCAGTGAATTCGGGGCGATCTGCCGGCCGATCGGCAAAAGGCTGGTCTCGTTGGCGCCACTGCCGTGCAGCAGGACGATGGTGCGGCCATCCGGGTTCTCCGGCTGGTGCAGGCGGTGAATGAAGGGCAGGTCGCGCTGGGTAAAACGTTCCTCGCCGGGGAGCGCGAATTGCGGCAGGACGACCAGATTGGCTTCCAGGTCGCCGCCGAAATGGTCGGGAACGAACAGGCGGGTTCCAAGCGATGCGGCGTCTTCGTCCACAGTCATGCCGGGCGCTTCGGTGGCGAATTCGAACAGGGTGCCGCCGGGCTCGCGCACATAAAGCGAAAAGAAATACTTTCTGTCGTGGGCCGAGATCGTTCCTGCATCCTCCGCTTCCAGACGTGTGCGCAGATCGTCGACCGCGGGCTTGTCGATTGCCCGGAAGGCGATGTGGTCGATCATGCCGGTGCCTGGTGCCGCGGTCCAGAATCCGCTGGCATCGCGGACGTCGATGATATCGCCCGACTCGGAAGTGAAACGGCGGATCGTGTTGGTATGTGCCGTTTCGGCGTAGCCGAAATGCCGGTCGACGAAGGCTGCCGTTCCCTCCGGCTTGGCCGTCAGGATCGTTGCGCCGCGCAATCGCCGGATCGCGTTTTCCTCGGGGATGTCGGGCGTAGCATGGGGTGCGGGCGTGGTGACGGCATCGGTGCCGACAAGCTTGACGATGACACCATCCGGATCTTTCAGCCGGATGACGGGTTCACCGAACTCCTGGGCCGGGCCGGTCGCAGCGACATTGTATCGCAGCGCGCGGGTCAGCCAGAAGCCGATGCTTTCCGGCGCGATGGCAAAGGCGATTTCGCTCGGCTGGCCATGGCCGGCGCGGCCCGGCGCACCATCTTCCCAAACCAGGAACGTCACCAATGATCCCGCTGATCCGATGGCATCGCCATAGAGCAGGTGCAACTGCATTGCGTCTTCAAAACCTGCCGTCTGCTTGACGAGCCGCAGGCCGAGAAAGCCGGCATAGAAGTCGACGTTGGCCTGCACCTTGCGGGTGATCAGCGTGATGTGGTGGATGCCGCTCGTCATGTCATGAAACCTTTTGATCCGGCCGCAGCAAAGCAGCAAAGGGAGAGCGGCGCCAGTCCTGCGACGTGAACACAGCGTCCACCGCGAAGGTGCGAACTGGCGCTCGCTGCCTCTGTTGCTAGCTGATTTTCGGGCGATCTTTCGTCAGAAACGCCTTGAAGGCGTCGGCATAGTCGGGATGCCAGCGCGACAGCGGCGGACGATTTTCGATGATATCGCCGGCGGCCCAGAGGATGCGTTTCTCGTCAGTCGGGCGCTCGACATCATTGTCCGGGCAAAGGATGTAGAAGTCATCGTTTTCGAGGCTCTGCATCATGAAATCCACGGTTTCCTCCGGCGTCCAGGCGCCTGCCGGCTTTTCCGTGCGGCCCTGGGCCGTCAGCCCCGTATAGACGAAGCCGGGAATCAGCAAATGCGCCGTGATGTTGCAGTTCGTCATGTTGCGTAATTCATGCTGCAGCGCTTCGGTGAAGGCTTTGACGCCGGCCTTCGTCACGTTGTAGGCGGGGTCGCCGGGCGGGGTGGTGATGCCCTGCTTGGAGCCGGTATTGATGATGAGGCCGGCCTGGCCGTGGGCGATCATGCCGGGCGCAAAGATGCGCGAGCCGTTGATGACGCCCCAGAGATTGACGGCGAACACCTTCTCCCATGCATCCTGCGCGCCGAACATCGAGCTGCCCGGAATGCCGGCATTGTTCATCAACACGTGAACGCGGCCGAACAGTGCGACGGCCTCCCGTTCCAGCGCCTGCAGCGATTCGAGCGACGCGACATCCGCGGGAATGGCTACCACGCTGTCCGGACCATGCGGGGACAGCGCCGCCGTCTCGCGCGCCGCCTTGTCCAGCCGTTCGCCCGGCAAATCGGCGAGCACGACGTTCATTCCGAGGCCGGCGAAACGCCTGGCGGCGGCAAGGCCGATGCCCGAAGCGGCTCCGGTCACAACGGCGACATGGTTACTGGCAAAGGCTGGATGGTTCATCGCGGTTCCGTCCCGTTCTTAAAGGTATGATCTCGAAGAGAAAACTAGGCTTGCCGGGTGCAGAAGTCCACAGGTGCCGTGCCAACTCCCTGCTTCTGCAATAAATCCGCATGGCTTCCGCTATAGGCCTGCTTGGGCAGCCAAATGCGCATTTCTGTCCTGATGTGACAATTGCGCCCTGTCTGTTCGGCTGGCTTGTCATTGCCACCGACCGTGTATATTGAGGGTCCACAATAAATGGTTCAGCATGAATATCGGGGTGAGCGGCCGCAGATGAGCGTGAAACGAAATTTCCTGTTTGGCGCGTTTGCGCCGTTGATGACCGCCACCCTTTTACTGGCATCATGCCAGGGTGAGACCAAGCCTACCGAAAAAACGGCAACCACGGTTCGCGCCATAACGGCGGCCTTTGTCGATCACAGTCAGACGGTGACGCTGACCGGCGAGGTCGTTGCACATATCCAGACCAATCTTTCATTCCGGGTCAGCGGCCAGATAACGGAGTGGCACGCGGACGTCGGATCTCATGTGACGGCCGGCGAGGTTCTGGCCCGCGTCGATCCCAAAGAGCAACAGGCGGATGTCGAGGCTTCCGAAGCTGCTGTGCGCGCAGCCGAAGCCCAGGTCAGGCAGGCCTCATCCGCATTCGAGCGACAGAAATCGTTGCTGGCGAAGAACTCCACCACGCAGGAGGCTTTCGACCAGGCACAGACGGCCTTGCGGACCGCCGAAGGCTCCCTCGAATCCGCGAAGGCGCAGCTCGGCACGTCGCACGATGCCCTGTCCTACACTGAGTTGCGTGCCGATGCCGATGGCATCGTCACGGTGCGCAACGCCGAAGCGGGCCAGGTGGTCCAGGCCGCGCAGACCATGTTCACCGTCGCCCGGGACGGTCCGCGCGATGCGATCTTCGAGGTTTACGAATCGCTGCTTTTCGAAAAGCCTTCGGAGCCAAAAATCAAGCTTGCGCTGGTCAGCGACCCCTCGGTCGAAACCGAAGGAGCGATCAGCGAAGTCTCGCCCACCATCGATACGGCAACCGGAACCGTGCGTGTCAAGGTCGCTATGGACAACACACCCGAACGCATGACGCTCGGCGCACCAGTTATCGGCTTTGGCAGTTCCGCGCCGACAAAGCTGGTGATTCTGCCATGGACCTCCCTTTCCGCGCTAGACGGAAAACCGGCCGTCTGGCTGGTGGACGCGAAGGATAGCACGGTCAATCTGAAACCTGTGACCGTGGCATATTACGAGACGGGCCGCGTGCTCATTTCCGATGGCATAGCCAAGGGCGACACCGTGGTGGTGGATGGATCGAAGATGTTGCGCCCCGGTCAAGTGGTCGACGTCGTCAAGGAGCAGGCGGAATGAACCGGATATCGCTGACGCTGATTTTTGCGCCATTCACACTTCTCATGCTTGCTGGCTGCCAGGAAAAGGCGGAGGAGGTTTCGCCGCCGATCCGTCCTGTGCTTTCGCAAATCTTGGCCCTTCAGCGGGTTCCTGGCTCCAGCTTTGCGGGTACGGTGCAGCCGAAGGTTCAAACCGCGTTCGGCCCGCGCGTCGCAGGCCTCCTTGTTGCCCGTGACGTCGATACCGGGGATACGGTCAGCCGCGGACAATTGCTGGCGGCGCTCGACCCAACGGCGCTTGAGCTTGCCGTCGGCTCGGCCCGCGCCGATCTCGCCAACGCGGAGGCGACGCTCGCCAATGCGGTCTCCGTCGAGCAACGCACCAGGGCGCTGTTCAAGGCCGGCACCGAAACGCAGGCGGCTGTCGAAAGCGCCGAGCAGACGAGCGCTGCGGCGCAGGCATCCGTCGTGCAGTCCGGAGCTGCCTTGTCGAAGGCCGAGGAACAGCTTTCCTACTCGCGGATCACGGCGGCGTTCGATGGTGTGGTGACGCAGACCGGGGCGGAGGTGGGGCAGGTCGTTGCGGCCGGTGCCTCCGTCGTGACGGTCGCCCGGCCAGACGACAGGGACGCTGTGGTCGACGTTCCGGACGGGAGCGCGCTGCTGCCGGTGGGAACGCCGTTTTCGGTTTCCTTGCAGATCAATCCGGGGATGACGGTGAACGGCAAGGTTCGCGAGATCGCGCCGGCGGCGGATGCGGCGACACGAACGCGCCGCGTCAAGATTGCGCTTGAAAACCCACCGGAAAGTTTCCGGCTCGGAACCACGATCACCGCCTCGCTGAAGGAAGCTGTTGTCGAGCAGATGGTTCTGCCGGCAACCGCCATCCTTTCGCGCGATGGCAAATCCTATGTCTGGGTGGTCGATGAGGGCGAAGGAACGGTGAAGACCCGCGAAGTGGTCACCGGGGCCGAAGCGGGCGGCGGCGTTGTCGTCACCTCCGGGGTCGAGGCCGGCATGCGCGTCGTGACTGCGGGCGTGCACGGCCTCAAGGAAGGCCAGAAAGTCAAATTCGAAGACGGGGAACGTTCATGAAAAAATTCAACCTTTCCGACTGGGCGCTCGATCACGCGTCGATGGTCTGGTATTTCATGATCGTCTTCGGCCTGCTTGGCTTCTTCTCCTACCTGAGCCTCGGCCGCGAGGAAGACCCGAACTTCACGATCAAGACCATGACGATCTCGGCGCAGTGGCCGGGCGCCTCGGTCGAGGAAACCACGCGGCAGGTGACCGAGCGTATCGAGCGCAAGCTGGAAGAGCTGGAATCGCTGGATTACACGCGCAGCATCACCACGCCAGGGCAGACGCTCGTCTTCGTCAACCTGAAGCCGACGACGAAGGCACGTGACGTCGCCTCGATCTGGGTAACCGTCCGCAATATGATCGGCGATATCAGCGGCCAGTTTCCGTCGGGCGTGCTTGGCCCGTCGTTCAACGACCGGTTCGGCGACGTGTTCGGCAATATCTACGCCTTCACCGCCGATGGCCTGACGCAGCGGCAATTGCGCGACTATGTCGAGGATGCCCGCCGGCAGATCCTCACCGTCCCGAATATCGGCAAGGTCGATATCATCGGCGCGCAGGACGAGGTGATCTATCTCGAATTCTCGACGCGACAGTTGGCGGCGCTCGGCATCAACCAGAACGCGGTCGTCGCCACGCTGCAGGCGCAGAACGCCATCGCGCCCTCCGGCGTCGTGCAGGCGGAAGGCGAGCGGCTCAGCATCCGCGTCAACGGCCAGTTCACGTCGGAAGACAGCCTGCGCGCCGTCAATCTGCAGGTCAACAACCGCTTCTTCCGGCTGAGCGACATTGCCACGATCACCCGCGGCTACACCGATCCGCCGTCGGCGCTGTTCCGTTTTGATGGACAGCCGGCCATTGGCCTCGCCATCGGCATGAAACAGGGTGCCAATCTGCTGGAATTCGGCGCAGCTGTCGAGGAACAGATCAAACAGGTCGAGGCGGAGTTGCCGGTCGGCGTTGGTGTGCACCTCGTCTCCGACCAGCCGTTGATCGTCGAGGAGGCCGTATCGGGCTTCACCCGTGGACTGGCGGAAGCGGTGATTATCGTTCTTGCCGTCAGCTTCGTCAGCCTCGGGATGCGCGCCGGTTTCGTCGTTGCCCTGTCGATCCCGCTGACGCTTGCGATCACCTTCGTCGTCATGTCCTATTTCGGCATCTCGTTGCAGCGTATCTCGCTCGGCGCGCTGATTATCGCGCTCGGTCTACTCGTCGACGATGCCATGATAGCGGTCGAAATGATGGTGGCGCGGCTGGAGGCGGGGGACTCGCTGCGCAAGGCGGCGACCTATGTCTATACATCGACAGCCTTCCCGATGCTGACCGGCACGCTCGTCACCGTCGCGAGCTTCATTCCAGTCGGCCTCAACAACAGCGCCGCCGGCGAATTTACGTTCACGCTGTTCGTCGTCATCGCCGTTTCTCTGCTGGTCTCCTGGATCGTCGCGGTCGTGTTCGCGCCCCTGCTTGGCGTCACCATTCTCCCGAAAACCATGAAGCAGCATCATGGCAAAAAGGGCCCGTTGGCGCGTGTGTTTTCCGGCCTTCTCCTCTGGTGCATGCGCTGGCGCTGGGTGACGATCGCCTTTACGGTGATCATCTTCGCCGCCTCCGTCTTCGGCATGGGCTTCGTTCAGCAGCAGTTCTTCCCGTCGTCCGACCGCCTCGAACTGATCGTCGACTGGTCGCTGCCGCAGAATGCGTCAATTACCGAGACCAATGCGCAGATGGCGAAGTTCGAACAGGAGAAGCTCGTCGGCAATCCAGATGTCGAGCGCTGGTCGACCTATGTCGGGCAGGGCGCGGTGCGTTTCGTTCTCTCTTTCGACGTGCAGCCGCCGGATACGTCCTTCGGCCAGACGATCATTGTCACTAAGAGCCTCGAAGTGCGCGACAAGCTGCGTGCCGACCTGCAGAAATATCTGAAGGAGACCTTCGTCGGCACCGACGCCTATGTGAAGCTGCTCGATATCGGCCCGCCGGTTGGCCGCCCGGTGCAATATCGCGTCAGCGGCCGCGATATTGGCGAGGTGCGCAAGCACGCGCTCGAACTCGGCAGCATTGTCGGGCGCAATCCGCTGCTCGGCGATGTCGTCTATGACTGGAACGAACCGGCGCGCGTGATCAAGGTGGACGTGCTGCAGGACAAGGCGCGCCAGCTTGGCGTTACCTCGCAGGATATTTCCTCGGCGCTGAACGGGATTGTCGGCGGAACGACGGTGACGCAGGTGCGCGACGATATCTACCTGATCAATGTCGTCGCGCGCGCAAAGGCCTCCGAGCGGCAGTCGATCGAGACCCTGCGCGACCTGCAGCTTCCGGGCGCCAGCGGCAATTCCGTGCCGCTCGCCGCAGTCGCGAGCTTCCGCTACGAAATGGAGCAGCCGGTCGTCTGGCGCCGTTCGCGGATGCCGACGCTGACTGTGAAGGCCGGCATCCATGGTCCGACGCAGCCGGCGACGATCGTCGCGCAGCTCGAAAAGGACGTGGCCGCCTATGCCGAAAAGCTGCCGCCCGGATATAAGGTGGAAGTCGGCGGCAGTGTCGAGGAAAGCGGCAAGAGCCAGGCGCCGATCGCGGCCGTCGTGCCGTTGATGCTGTTCATCATGGCGACGATCCTGATGATCCAGCTGCAGAGCTTCTCGCGGCTGTTCCTCGTTTTCGCGGTGGCGCCGCTGGCGCTGATCGGGGTGGTCGCGGCACTGCTGTCGAGCAATTCGCCGATGGGCTTCGTCGCCATTCTCGGCATCCTGGCGCTGATCGGCATCCTGATCCGCAACTCCGTCATCCTCGTCGTGCAGATCGAGGACCTGCGCAACGAGGGTATCGCGCCGTGGCATGCGGTGCAGGAGGCAACCGAACACCGCATGCGGCCGATCATGCTGACGGCGGCGGCGGCCAGCCTGGCGCTGATCCCGATCGCCCGCGAAATCTTCTGGGGGCCGATGGCCTACGCCATGATGGGCGGCATCATCGTCGGCACGGTCTTGACGCTGCTCTTCCTGCCGGCGCTCTACCTCGCCTGGTTTCGCATCAAGCCGCCAAAGAAGGAAGACGATGTGGCGATCGCGGGCAAGGATGCGCTGGTTCCGGCCGACGCAGTGCCGGTGTGAGAATGTATCCTCCATCTGTGGGTCGTCCATTCGGCGCAATCCCACATCCCCGTCTTCCTCGCGCTTGTGGCGGGATCCAGCAGCGCCGCTTCTGCGGCGCTAAAGGCTCTCTTCTTAACAAGACGGAATAGGTTCTCTCACCGCGCGGACGCGCGGTGGCAGGATCCCTGTGACGAGGGCGAGGAAGACGGGACGAGAGTTTTCGCTCCGCAAGAGAAATCGGTGCATTGGGTGAACGGCGAAGCGGCTACCTGCCGCGCGTCCGCTGCCCGGCCGCCTCACAACATCACCACCGTCAACTCCGTCTTGTCATAACCAAAATCCAGCGGCGTGGTACCGGTGTGCTCCAGCACCAACCAGTCGCCGGCGTTCAGAAGCGCCATGCCGATCGCGCAATTGCTGTAGGAGGCGGAGGCCGTGTCATTGTCGTTGATGCTGGCGATCGTCGTCGTTCCGTTGACCTTGGCCGCGACGGAAAAGGCGCCAGCTGGATCGGCTTCAACGCCAAGGCATATGAGGTAGGGGGCCGTGACCGGCACGATCAGCCGGTTGCCACCACCGGCGACGGCGGCGCCGAGGCTGAAGCCTCCTTGGTTGACGCTCAAGGTGGAAAAGCCGGTCTGGGACCCGGAGGCCGGCGTCAGCCCGCCGCCACCGAGCGTCGCGCGCACCAGCGGCCGCTGCGGCATGCGCACCTGGCCCTGGCCGGTGATGCTGAGCGCCGAGGTCCAGGCCGAACCGTCGGGACTGACCTTGACGGCGAAGTCATCCGAGCCGGTGAGGCCCATTTCCGCGCGACCGGACCAGCCGGTCTGGAACAACAGGCTCGCCGTATCGCCGGATGTTGCCTTGTTCACTTTCACCTGGTGGCCATTCCCGTCATGAGTGAGCAGCGTGGCCGCCGCCGAGACGGCGAGCCGGTTGGTGCTATCGGCGGTGGTGTTGATGCCGAGAGACGAGAGCGTGCCGATGGCGTCATAGGCGGCCCAGGCGCTGCCGTCATGGATCTTCATTTTGTCCTCGGCCAGGAACCAGCCGCGCCAGCCCTCCTTCGGCGCGATGAAGATCCAGTCGCCGTCCTGCCGGAAGGCGAGGTTTCCGCTTTTGCCGGTCCATGCGCCGGTCGATGATGGGGCGATGTCGTAGCAGGTTCCCTCCTGGGGGTCGGAAGGCGGGGTTGCCAAAGTGGCGGTCACCGTCAGCTGGGTGACAGCATCGAGGCGCTGCAGCGCTTCATTATGGGTGACGTGCTTCTGCGCCTGGGAGGGCAGGATATAGGGCAGTTCGAGATTAACGGTCGTCTCGCTCATCGGGCGGTTCTCCTTTGTCGTGAGGAGAAGGGTACCCGCGCGGGGCGGACCGGGGACGTGCGGTCCGTATCCGCGTTGTCTGCAAAGGGAAATTTCGGGCGGCGGTTCCCGCTGCCGCAAAGACCAGGATAAAGACGGGGATCAAAGCCGGCAGCCTGCGCCGATCGGGGACGCCGGATCAGTTCTTTCCCCGCGACACGAAATGCGGGTTGGCGAAGTCCACGTCAGAGCCCTGATTGCGCTTGCCGTAGAACAGGGGATTGCCGTCCATGGTCACCGTCTCGCCGCCCGCCGCCCGTAAAATGGCGTCGCCGGCAGCGGTGTCCCACTCCATCGTCCGGCTGAGGCGCGGATAGATGTCGGCCAGCCCTTCGGCGAGAAGACAGAACTTCAGCGAGGAGCCGATCGATTCATAGTCGGTGATGCCGTGTTCGGCGAGGTAGGCGATGGTTTCCTGGCTGTTGTGGGAACGGCTGGCCAGCGCCACCAGCCTGTCGCCACGACTGCGGCAGCCGATGATTGTCGGCGGGCCGATTTCGCGCTGGGCCGAGACGACAGCCTTTTTCGCCTTGTTGCCGCTGGCGGCATAGAGGATTCCGAGCGCCGGCGCGTAGACCACGCCGGCAATGGGTTCACCCCTTTCGATCAGTGCGATATTGACCGTAAAGTCGTCGTTGCGGCCGAGAAATTCCTTGGTGCCGTCGAGTGGATCGACGAGAAAGAAGGATTTGCCCTCTATATCGGGAATGCGACCGGCGGAAACGGCTTCCTCAGCGACGACAGGGATGTCCGGAAAAGCGGCTGCCAGGCGATCGAGGATGATTTTTTCCGCGCTCTCATCGGCATCGGTGACGGGGGAACAGTCGGCCTTGTAGCTGACATCCGGACCGGCATGGTAGACGTCGAGGATCGCTTGTCCCGCAGCCACGGCCGCCTCTTCCAGTATGTCCAGCATTTGCTTCCTGCGCCTCTCCGCCGTCGTTGACCATGGTGATGAATTTTCCCCGGAAAAAGCGGTACGGTTGTCCGGAACAATGATTATACATCCACATTCCTTACCGGTCTTTTCAAGGTTTGTTCGTCAAATTTTTCCGACTGTGCCGCATTTGGCACTGTGCCTCGAGCTCCGTTCGGCTAGAGCTGCGACAGCAAGGTGCGGTGCATCCGATCCGTCTTTGCCAGGCGGCCTTGGCGCTGGTCGCGGCTTATGCAAATGTGGCGTTGCAACATAGTGGTGAATTGGGACTGGCATGCGCTATTCGGCATTCTCGATCGTCAAGAACGCGCTTACGGGCAACCTCAACTGGAAGCCGGCCTGGCGTCAGCCGGAACCGAAGTCTTTCTACGATGTGATCATCGTCGGCGGCGGTGGCCATGGATTGGCGACGGCCTATTATCTCGCCAAGGAATTCGGCCTCAGGAACATCGCCGTGCTGGAGAAGGGCTACCTCGGTTCGGGCAATGTCGGCCGCAACA
Organism: Pararhizobium sp. LjRoot238; assembly: GCF_964252955.1. NCBI lineage: Bacteria > Pseudomonadati > Pseudomonadota > Alphaproteobacteria > Hyphomicrobiales > Rhizobiaceae > Pararhizobium > Pararhizobium sp. LjRoot238. The sequence goes on from NZ_CAXUPP020000001.1 coordinate 2,383,382, forward strand.
CGACGATCGTACGCTCCAACTACATGCTGCCCGGCAACGAGCCGTTCTACGAGTTTTCGATGAAGCTCTGGGAGGGCCTGGAGCAGGCCCTGAACTACAACGCCATGCTGTCGCAGCGCGGCGTTATCAACCTCTACCACAATGATGGCCAGCGGGATGCCTACGTCCGCCGCGGCAATGCCATGTGGATGGAGGGCGTCCCGGCCGAGCTGCTCGACCGGGCGGCCTTGAAGAAGATGCTGCCTTTCCTCAATTTCGACCATGCCCGCTTCCCGATCATGGGCGGCCTCTTGCAGAAGCGCGGCGGCACGGCCCGCCATGACGCGGTTGCCTGGGGCTACGCCCGCGCTGCCGACCGGCTGGGTGTCGATCTCATCCAGAATTGCGAGGTGACCGGCATCCGGCGCGAGAACGGCGCAGTGACAGGCGTCGAGACGTCGAAGGGTTTCATCGGCTGCGGCAAGCTGGGGCTGGCAGCGGCGGGCAACACCTCGCGCGTCGGTCAGATGGCCGACCTGAAACTGCCGATCGAAAGCCATGTGCTGCAGGCCTTCGTGACGGAGGGGTTAAAACCGGCGATCAACCATGTGATCACCTATGGGGCGGGGCATTTCTATATCTCGCAGTCGGACAAGGGCGGCCTCGTCTTCGGCGGCGAGATCGACGGCTATAATTCCTATGCCCAGCGCGGCAATCTGGCGACGGTGGAGCATGTGATGGAGGAGGGGGTGTCGATGATCCCCGGCCTTTCGCGCGTCCGCGTGCTGCGTTCATGGGGCGGGGTGATGGACATGAGCATGGACGGCTCGCCGATCATCAGCCATACGTCGATCGACAATCTCTACCTGAACTGCGGCTGGTGTTATGGCGGCTTCAAGGCGACACCGGCCTCCGGCTGGTGTTTCGCGCATCTGATCGCGAAGGACGAGACTCACCCCGTCGCCCGCTTCCTGCGCCTCGATCGCTTCGAGCGGGGTTATCCCATCGACGAGCACGGTGCTGGTCCCCAGCCCAACCTGCATTGAGACCTGAATGGCAAGCCTCATTCACTGCCCGCACTGCGGCGTCCGGCCCAGGCAAGAGTTTTCGATCCGTGGCGACGCATCGGTGGTGCGACCGCATCCCGAAGCCTCGGACGAGGCATGGCATGAATACGTCCATATCCGCGTGAACCCGCGCGGGCGCTACCTTGAACACTGGCAGCATGTCGCGGGCTGTCGGCGATGGCTCGTCGTCGAGCGCGATACGCTCACCCATGAGGTCTTTTCGGTGACGGACGGCGCGTCTGTGGCGCGGGAGGCTGGCCGATGACCGCCCATCGCCTGACATCTGGTGGTCTCGTCGACCGCGGCAGCACGTCGGACTTCAAGTTCGACGGCCGGGCCATGAAGGGGCTTGCCGGCGATACGCTGGCGTCGGCCCTGCTTGCCAATGATCAGCTTCTGGTCGGGCGCAGCTTCAAGTATCACCGGCCACGCGGCATCGTCACGGCCGGAGCTTCCGAGCCGAATGCGCTCGTGACGATCGGCAAGGGGGCAAGCAGCGACCCGAACACCAAGGCAACGGTTGCCGAACTTTATGCCGGGCTCGATGCCCGCACACAGAACCGCTGGCCGTCGCTGAAATTCGACATTGGCGCTTTCAACTCTCTCCTGTCGCCATTCCTGTCGGCGGGGTTCTACTACAAAACCTTCATGTGGCCGGCGGCCTTCTGGGAGAAGGTCTACGAACCGGTGATCCGCCGGGCCGCGGGTCTTGGCCGCGCCGTGTTGGAGCGCGATCCGGACGCCTATGAGAAATGCTGGGGACATTGCGATCTGCTCGTGGTCGGCGCCGGGCCGACTGGCCTTATGGCGGCATTGACCGCGGGCCGGGCGGGGATGCGGGTCATTCTGGCTGACGAGGATTTCCGGCTGGGCGGTTCCCTGCTGGCCGAAACGACACAGATCGACGGACGCCCAGCGCTGGATTTCGCCGAAATTTCGCTTGCCGAGCTTCGTGCGCTACCAAATGTCACGATCATGCCGCGTACCACCGTCTTTGGCTGGTACGACGACAATGTTTTTGGCGCTCTGGAGCGGGTGCAGAAGCATGTGGCTGCACCGCAGGCGAAGCTGCCGGTGGAACGGTTCTGGCGCATTGCTGCCAAACGAGCGCTTCTGGCCACGGGCGCCGAGGAGCGGCCGCTGGTCTTTGGCGGCAACGACCGGCCGGGCGTGATGATGGCCGGTGCCCTGCGCACCTATGCCAACCGGTTTGGCGTGGCTGCGGGCAAGTCGGTAGCGATCTTCACCAATGGCAGCGCCGGCTACCGGGCCGCCAGTGATCTTTCTGCTCACGGTATCGAGGTGGCGGCGATTGTCGATAGCCGCGCCGAAGCGGCAGATGTAGCGCCAGCGGGCGTGCGCGTCGTCCAGTCTGCTTCCGTTATCGACACACGGGGCCGCCAGCGCGTCTCCGGCCTGGTCGTCGAGCGGTCGGGCTTCGAGGAAACGATCGCCTGTGACGCGATCGGCATGTCCGGCGGCTGGAATCCGGTCATTCATCTTTCCTGCCAGCGCGGCGCAAAAGCGGTCTGGTCAACGGAACTGAACACGTTTCTTGCGCCTGACGTTGGTAACGGGCTTGTCGTTGCCGGCTCTGCTGCCGGACAATACAGCCTTGGCGGCTGTCTCAAGGACGGCGCGGAGAAGGCCGCTGCAATCGCGGCCGATCTCGGTTTTTCGACCGTTGCAAATCCGCTGCCGTCGGTGGGCGAAGACGTCGATCCGTCCTTTACGGCGCTCTGGTATGCGCCGGGCGCCAAGGCGAAGGCTTTTGTGGATTTCCAGAACGATGTCCATGTCAAGGACCTGGCTCTGGCGCTGCGCGAGGGGTTCGGCCATGTCGAGCATGCCAAACGCTACACCACCAACGGCATGGCGACGGATCAGGGCAAGCTCTCGGGTGTCAATGCCACGGGGCTGCTGGCCGGCATGCAGGGCATCAGCCCGGCTGACGTCGGAACCACCACCTTCCGTCCCTTCTATACGCCGGTCACCCTTGGTGCCCTCTCCGGTACATCGCGTGACGAACATGCCGCTCCGGTTCGCAAGTCACCGCTGCATGGCTGGGCAGAAAAGAACGGTGCGGTCTTCGTCGATTCCGGCCTCTGGTATCGCCCGGCCTATTTTGCCCGGCACGGCGAAAAGACATGGCGGGAAAGTACCGACCGCGAGGTTTTGAACGTTCGGCATAATGTCGGGCTCTGCGACGTCTCGACGCTCGGTAAGATCGAGATTTTCGGACCGGACGCGTCCGAGTTCCTCAACCGGCTCTATTGCAACCCGTTCCTGAAGCTGCCGGTCGGCAAGGCGCGCTACGGGCTGATGCTGCGCGAGGACGGCATGGTCTACGATGATGGCACCACCAGCCGGTTGTCGCCCGGGCATTTCTTCATGACGACAACGACGGCGCTTGCCGGTGGCGTCATGTCCCATATGGAATATTGCGCGCAGGTGCTCTGGCCGGAGCTCAAGGTTCGCTTTTGCTCCTCGACCGATCAGTGGGCGCAGATGGCGATCGCCGGACCGAAAGCCCGCCTCGTCGTTCAGGCATTGGTCGAGGACGATATTTCGGACGCGGCCTTTCCGTTCCTCGCGGCTGGCATCGTGACGCTGAGAGGTGGCCTCAAGGCGCGGCTGTTCCGCATCTCCTTTTCCGGCGAACTGGCCTATGAGCTGGCAGTGCCCGCGGGTTTTGGCGAAACGGTCGCCGACGCGATCATGGAAGAGGGCAGGGCACACGGCATCTGCGCCTATGGACTTGAGGCCCTGAACGTGCTGCGCATCGAGAAAGGCCATGTCACCCATGCCGAATTCGACGGGCGCGTGACGCCGGACGATGCCGGCTTCGGGCGCATGGTCTCGGTCCAGAAACCGGATTTCATCGGCAAGCGGCTTTCGACGCGCTACGGACTGACGGCGGCAGACCGTATGCAGATGGTCGGGTTGAAACCCGTCGAGACGGACAAGCGTATCCGCGCCGGTGCGCATTTGCTGCGCGAAGGTGCCAAACCTTCCACCTTGAATGATCAGGGTTATGTCAGCTCCGCCTGTTTTTCGCCGACGCTTGGCCATGACATCGCGCTCGCCTTCCTGAAATCAGGCCGCGAGCGTTATGGCGAACGCATCGTCGTCTGGGACAAGCTCGGCGGTGCCGAGACAGTGGCGGAAGTCTGCAACCCGATCTTCGTCGATCCCGGCAATGCCAGGCTGAATTCTTGAGACGGGCGCGGACATGATCAAGACCTACATCTCTCACCACCCTCTGGAAGGCCGCGTTCCGCTGGAGCCCGGCATTCGGGCCGTCGATCACCTGGAGGTCCCGCGCAGACAGGCGATCGTGGCGATCATGGCTCTTGATGGCGAAGAGGCTGCTGTCGCCGCGGGGCTCGCCGCCGTGAGCGAGCTGTCCGTGCGCTTCGCCGGACCGGGCGAATGGCTGGCGGTATCTCCGTCGGAAACGCCGGACAGCCTGCAGCGCAATCTCTCGCTGCTGCTTGCCGAGGCGGCCTGCATTTTCGATCAGAGTGACGGCCGCGTCGTTCTGCGGTTGTCTGGTCCGAATGTGCGCCGCATTCTTGCCAAGGGCGTCGCAACCGATCTGCATCCTTCCGTCTTTGCGAGCGGTACCTCGTCGAATGTTCTGTGCGGGCATGTCAGCGTCAACCTGGCGCGAACCGGCGAGAACGAATTCGAACTGATCGTCATGCGCAGTTTTGCCGAATCCCTGTTTGACGACCTCAGGCTGATGGGGCGTGAGTTCGATCTCTCCGCCGATTTCTCCGGCTAAGAGCGAATGCGTCATCGCATGCCGCTTTTACGGCGCGGGTGAGACGGCCAATGGCGGGAATGAGCAAGACCTGTTCGCACGGATGTCTTTCTCCGCCACGGCTTTAACACTACGGTTTCGATAGCCAAGATTTCGCTCAACCGAGTGGACCGTTTGACTGGGGATGCTTCCCCGGCATGCGCCCGAAACCGGAGAATTTTCATGAAAAGCCATGCCAGGGTCGTCGTTATCGGCGGCGGCGTCGTCGGTTGTTCGATCCTCTACCACCTGACAAAGTTCGGCTGGACCGACGTGGTTCTCCTGGAGCGCTCGGAGCTGACCTCCGGGTCGACCTGGCACGCCGCCGGTGGCATGCACACGATCAACGGCGATCCGAACGTCGCCAAGCTGCAGAAATATACGGTCGAACTCTACAAGGAAATCCAGGACTATTCCGGCCAGGACATCGGCCTGCATATGACCTCGGGCATGATGCTGGCTGCCACCAAGGAGCGGTTCGACTGGATGAAGTCGATCCTCGCCAAGGGCCGCTACATGGGGCTGGAAGCCGAATTGCTGACCCCGAAGGAAGCGCACGAACTGATGCCGCTTCTAGACCCGAGCCAGTTCGTCGGCGCGGTGTTCGATCCGGTCGAAGGGCATCTCGATCCCTATGGCACCACCCATGCCTATGCCAAATCCGCCAAGAAGAATGGCGCCGACATCTACCTGCACACCAAGGTGGAAGATCTGGTGCAGCTGGAAAACGGCACGTGGCGGGTGATCACCAACAAGGGCGAGATCATCGCCGAGCACGTCGTCAATGCTGCTGGTCTCTGGGCCCGCGAAGTCGGGCGCATGACAGGGCTCGAACTGCCGGTTCTGGCCATGGAGCACATGTACCTCATAACGGAGGATATGCCGGAGGTCATCGAGTTCAACCAGACGCGCGGCAAGGAGTTGATGCATTGCGTCGATTTCGACGGCGAGATCTATCTGCGACAGGAACGCAACGGCATGCTGATGGGCACCTATGAAAAGGCATGCCGCCCCTGGTCGCCGATCACGACGTCCTGGGATTTCGGCCATGAATTGCTGGCCGAGGATATCGATCGCATCATGCCGGAGCTCGAAGTCGGTTTCCGCCACTTCCCGGCCTTCAACAAGGCCGGCATCAAGAAGATCATTAACGGCCCCTTCACCTTCTCGCCGGACGGCAATCCGCTGGTCGGCCCGGTTCGGGGCCTTACCAACTACTGGTCGGCCTGCGCCGTGATGGCCGGCTTCAGCCAGGGTGGAGGCGTTGGTCTCGCGCTCGCCAACTGGATCATCTACGGCGATCCGGGCTTCGACGTGTTTGCCATGGACGTATCGCGTTACGGCGATTTCGCCACCCTCGGCTACACCAACGCCAAGGTCCGCGAAAACTATTCGCGTCGCTTCTCGATCCGCTACCCCAACGAGGAACTGCCGGGCGCGCGCCCGTTCCTGACCACGCCGATCTATGACAAGCTGAAAGAGGCGGGCGCCGTCTTCGGCGCGTCCTACGGCCTCGAGCAGCCCCTCTGGTTCGCGCCGAAGGGCGAGGAAGACAGGTTTTCCTGGCGTCGCTCCAACGATTTCGACGTCGTCGGCGCCGAGGCGAAGGCCGTGCGTGACAGCGTTGGCCTGACGGAGACCTCCGGTTTCGCGAAGTATTCGATCACCGGCAAGGGCGCCGAAGACTGGCTCGACCGCATGCTGGCCTGCCGTATACCGGCGGCCGGACGTATGGCGCTTGCCCCGATGCTGAAGGACGACGGCAAGCTGATCGGCGATTTCACGCTGGCCAAGCTCGGCGATGGGGATTTCCTGCTGATCGGCTCCGGCATTGCCGAGGACTATCATATGCGCTGGTTCGAGAGCCATCTGCCGAAGGATGGTTCCGTCGTCTTGAAGGCGCTGAACCTCCAATTGGTCGGTCTTTCCATTGCTGGCCCGAATTCCCGTGCCCTGATCTCCAAGCTGACCCATCTCGACGTGTCGGATGTGGCTTTCCCGTTCATGGAAATTCGCCGCATGGATCTCGGCATGGCACCCGCCATCGTCGGCCGCGTCAGCTATACCGGCGATCTTGGCTATGAGATATGGATGAAGCCGGAATACCAGCGTTATCTCTATGACCTGATCATGGAAGCAGGGGTGGAGTTCGGCATCAAGCTCTTTGGCCTGCGTGCGCTGAATGCCCTGCGCGTCGAAAAATCCTTTGGCAGCTGGTCGCGCGAATATCGCCCGCTGTACGGTCCGCTGGAAGCCGGGCTCGGTCGATTCGTCGCCTTGAGGAAGGAGGCCGACTTCATCGGCAAGGAAGGCGCCGCGAAGGAAAAGGCCGAAGGTGGCACATTGCGCCTGCGTAGCTTCGTCATCGACGCCAGGGATGCCGACGTGATCGGCGACGAGCCGATCTCGCGGAACGGCACTGTCTGCGGTTGGGTGACGTCGGGCGGATATGCGCACACCTCGGGCGTGTCGGTGGCGATTGGCTATGTGCCCAAGGACGTCGCCGATGAGACGGACGGATGGCAGGTCGAGCTGCTTGGTGAGATGCTTCCCGCTCGCCTGCAGGCGCAGCCCTTGTTCGATGCCAACGGATCGCGCATGCGGTCGTGATAAACCGCTCTAGCCGCATGATTCACGGTTTGGCGCCTAAAATCACGCCTGCAACTGCTGATTTTTTGATTTTTTGGCTGTTAAAGCGTCAAAATCACTAAACTGGGAAAGAATTTCAGGAAACCGTCATTTTACGCTTCACTTTTGGTTCGAAAGCATTATGGAATCCCTGTCGAAAAAGGCTCGGAAAGAGCTTCTAAAACAAGAGGTCTGACCTAACAGGATCAGGCCCGGGGGATATTGATGGAGTATTTTGTCCAGCAGCTCGTCAACGGGCTGACGCTTGGCTCGATTTACGGTTTGATTGCCATTGGTTACACAATGGTTTACGGCATTATCGGCATGGTGAACTTCGCCCACGGCGATATCTTCATGCTGGGCGGTTTTGCGGCCTTGATTGTCTACCTGCTTCTGGTTTCGTTTTTTGGCGGTATCCCGATTGCGCTGGCGCTGTTCGTGATGATCGTCGTGGCGATGCTGATGACCGGTTTGTGGAACTGGGTCATCGAGAAGATGGCGTACCGGCCGCTGCGCGGCTCGTTTCGTCTGGCGCCGCTGATCACCGCGATCGGCATGTCGATTGCATTGTCGAACTTCGTTCAGGTGACGCAAGGCCCGCGTAACAAGCCGGTCCCGCCGTTGGTGTCGTCCGTTTACGAGATTTTCGGCATTTCGCTCTCGCTCAAGCAGATCATCATCGTGCTGGTGACGGCGATTCTGCTGACGATCTTCTGGTACATCGTCAATCATACGCCGCTTGGCCGTGCGCAGAGGGCGACCGAACAGGACCGCAAGATGGCGGCGTTGCTCGGTATCGACGTCGACAAGACGATCTCGATCACCTTCGTCATGGGTGCAGCGCTCGCAGCCGTCGCCGGTACCATGTATCTGATGTATTATGGTGTGATCGTCTTCACCGACGGGTTCACCCCAGGCGTCAAGGCCTTCACGGCCGCTGTTCTCGGCGGTATCGGCTCTCTTCCGGGCGCCGTCCTGGGCGGCCTCATGATCGGCCTGATCGAATCGCTCTGGTCAGCCTATTTCACCATCGACTACAAGGATGTCGCGACATTCTCGATCCTCGCCATCGTGCTGATTTTCAAGCCGTCTGGTATTCTGGGTCGGCCGGAAGTCGAGAAGGTATAATTTCATGGCAAACATTTCGCACACCAATGAGGCCGTCAGCAACAATCTGATGGCGCGGGCTCTGCGCGAGGCCTTTTATGCCGGTCTCGTTGCTCTTGGCCTGTTCGTGCTCTTCGTCGGCCTGAAAACCGACCAGAATATCTTGAACGAACTTGTTCTTGTCCAGCGCTGGGGCCTTCTGGCGACCTTTGTCGCCATTGCCATGGTCGGCCGTTTCCTGTCGGTCGCCTATGTTCGGCCCTGGTTCGAGGCACGCAAGGCGGCAAAGGCTGCAGCTCCGGCAGTCGAGCGGGAGGCGGGCTTCGTTGCGCGCAATTTCAGCCTGCTCGCCATCTGTGCCCTGATCGTCTATCCGCCGGTCATGGTCGCATTGTTCGGCTTTCAGGGCTCTCTGAAATGGGTGGATAACTTCGGCATCCAGATCCTCATCTATGTGCTGCTGGCCTGGGGGTTGAACATCGTCGTCGGCCTCGCCGGCCTTCTCGATCTCGGTTACGTCGCCTTCTACGCGGTCGGCGCTTATTCCTACGCGCTGCTGTCTTCTTATTTCGGCCTGTCTTTCTGGCTGCTCCTGCCGATGGCCGGCATCCTGGCGGCGCTGTGGGGCACGATCCTCGGTTTTCCGGTGCTGCGCCTCAAGGGTGACTATCTGGCGATCGTGACGCTCGCCTTCGGTGAAATCATCCGGCTGGTGCTGATCAACTGGACGGAAGTCACCAAAGGGACCTTTGGTATCTCAGGTATCGCCAAGGCAAGCGTCTTCGGCATCTGGTCCTTCGATGTCAGCGCCCCGAACAATTTCGCCAAGGTATTCGGCCTGCCGATGTCCTCGGCCTATTATAAGATCTTCCTCTTCTATCTGGCCCTGGCGCTCTGCATGCTCGCCGCCTTCGTCACGATCCGCCTGCGGCGTATGCCGATCGGCCGGGCCTGGGAAGCGCTGCGCGAGGACGAAATCGCCTGCCGTTCGCTCGGCATCAACACGACGACCACCAAGCTGACGGCATTCGCCACCGGCGCGATGTTCGGGGGGATTGCAGGTTCGTTCTTTGCCGTCCGCCAGGGTTTCGTCTCGCCGGAATCCTTCGTCTTCCTGGAATCGGCGATCATTCTTGCAATCGTTGTTCTCGGCGGCATGGGTTCTCTGGTCGGCATCGCCGTTGCCGCGACCTTGATGATCGGCGGTACCGAACTGCTGCGTGAAATGGATTTCCTGAAGCGGATCTTCGGGCCCGACTTCACCCCGGAACTCTACCGCATGCTGATCTTTGGTCTGGCGATGATCATCGTCATGGTCTGGAAGCCTCGCGGCTTTGTCGGCTCGCGCGAACCCACGGCATTCCTGCGTGAACGCAAGAGTGTCTCCGGCAGCTTTACCAAGGAAGGGCACGGCTGATGGCCCTTGAGACAGACACAATGACGAAAGATCCAATCCTCAAAGTCGAGCATCTGTCGATGCGCTTTGGCGGCCTGATGGCCATCAACGACCTGTCGTTCGAAGCCTATCGCGGCGATATCACCGCCCTCATCGGCCCGAACGGCGCCGGCAAGACAACGGTGTTCAACTGCGTCACCGGCTTCTACAAGCCGACGATGGGCATGATCACGATGCGGCAGAAGGCCGGGAAGGAATACCTTCTCGAGCGCATGTCGGATTACGAGGTCAACCGCGACGCCAAGGTTGCCCGCACGTTCCAGAACATCCGGCTTTTCTCGGGGCTGACGGTTCTCGAAAACCTGCTGGTCGCCCAGCACAACAAGCTGATGCTGGCTTCGGGCTACACCATCCTCGGCTTGCTCGGCTTTCCGACCTACAAGGCGGCGGTCGGAGAATCGATCGAGCGTGCAAAGTACTGGCTTGACAAGGCCAACCTGACGGACCGCGCCGACGATCCGGCCGGCGACCTGCCTTACGGTGCACAGCGCCGTCTGGAAATCGCCCGCGCCATGTGCACGGGGCCGGAATTTCTTTGCCTCGACGAGCCTGCAGCCGGCCTCAATCCGCGTGAATCCCTTGCCCTCAACGAATTGCTGCGCAGCATCCGCAAGGACACGGAAACGTCGATCCTTTTGATCGAGCACGACATGTCGGTGGTCATGGAAATTTCCGACCACGTCGTGGTGCTGGAATACGGCCAGAAGATTTCCGACGGAAATCCGGACTATGTGAAACACGATCCGAAGGTTATTGCGGCCTATCTCGGTGTTGAAGATGTTGAGGTCGAAGAGGTGATCGAACAGATCGCGGAAATCACGCCGGGGGACACGCACTGATGAGCGACACTCTCCTGAATGTAAAAGCCGTCGAAACCTATTACGGCAATATTCGCGCGCTCGCCGGTGTTGATGTTGAGGTCAAGCGCGGCGAAATCGTCTGCATGATCGGCGCCAACGGCGCCGGCAAGTCGACGCTGATGATGACCATATGCGGCAGCCCGCAGGCGAAGACCGGTTCGGTCATCTTCGATGGCCAGGACATCACCCGCATGCCGACGCATGAGATTGCTCGGCTGCGTGTTGCCCAGTCGCCGGAAGGCCGCCGCATCTTTCCGCGCATGACCGTCTATGAAAATCTCCAGATGGGCGCGAGCCTCGATGATCTGAAGCATTTCAACGAAGACGTGGAAAAGATCTTTACGCTGTTTCCGCGGCTCAAGGAGCGTCAGGCGCAGCGCGGTGGAACGCTTTCGGGCGGCGAGCAGCAGATGCTGTCGATCGGACGCGCTCTGATGGCACGGCCGAAGCTGCTGCTGCTCGATGAGCCGTCGCTGGGGCTGGCGCCATTGATCGTCAAAGGTATTTTCGAGGCGATCAAGAAGCTCAACCAGCAGGAAGGCCTGACCGTCTTCCTCGTCGAGCAGAACGCATTTGCAGCATTGAAGCTCTCCCATCGCGGCTATGTCATGGTCAACGGCAAGGTGACGATGAGCGGCAGCGGCAAGGAATTGCTGGCCAATCCGGAAGTGCGCGCCGCCTATCTCGAGGGCGGCCATCATTGATGCCATGCCTGCCGGCGGCGTTTCGCTGCAGCCGGCGGGTGTGATTTCGGTACGTTGGAGCGCTTTTGTGCGGCTTGCAAGCCCGCCGGCGCTTTGAAGGGGAGAAATGGAATGCAAGGCATTCTCTACGAAGAACCGACCGTTCTGCAGTTTGCGCTGGTTACGGTAGTGATGGGCGGATGGACCGCCTGGCGCACCGGAAAGAGCGCTGCCGAGGGGTGGAGCAAATACTCGACGCTGGTCATCTACACCCTGCTTCTGGGTGTGGCGATCCGCTTCATCCACCATGCGCTTTTCAACGGCAGCATGTTGACTTTGCAATACTATATCGTGGACACCGTCGTGCTTTTGTTGTTTGCTACGGCCGGTTATCGCTACTACCGGACGAAGCAGATGGCCAACAACTACTACTGGCTCTATGAGAAGGCGTCGCCGTTCTCGTGGAAGTCCAAATAACAGAGGGAACCCCGTGGCGGCGCCGGGTGCGCTATCGCGGATACAAGAATACCGGCGCGATTATGGTGGGTATCGTGACCGGTTTTAAACGACACCCGCTCAAATTTTTTGGGAGTAACAAGATGAAAAAGTCACTTTTGTCAGCTGTTGCGCTGACTGCAATGGTTGCTTTCAGCGGCACTGCATGGGCTGATCTGCTGGTTGGCGTTGCCGGCCCGCTGACGGGACCGAACGCAGCTTTCGGCGCGCAGCTCCAGAAGGGTGCTGAGCAGGCAGCGGCTGACATCAACGCCGCCGGCGGCATCAATGGTGAGCAGATCAAGATCGTGCTCGGCGACGACGTTTCCGACCCGAAGCAGGGCGTTTCCGTCGCCAACAAGTTCGTGGCTGACGGCGTCAAGTTCGTGGTCGGCCACTTCAACTCCGGCGTTTCGATCCCGGCTTCGGAGGTCTACGCGGAGAACGGCATCCTGGAAATCACCCCGTCTGCGACGAACCCGGTCTTCACCGAGCGCGGCCTGTGGAACACCTTCCGTACCTGCGGCCGTGACGACCAGCAGGGTGCCGTTGCCGGTGCTTTCATCGGCGCCAACTTCAAGGATGGTAAGGTTGCCGTCGTTCACGACAAGACGCCTTACGGCCAGGGTCTTGCTGACTTGACCAAGGCTGCCATGAACGAAGCCGGTGTGAAGGAAGTCATTTACGAAGGTATCACGACTGGCGACAAGGACTTCTCGGCCCTGATCGCCAAGATGAAGGAAGCCGGTGTAACGGTGGTCTACTGGGGCGGTCTGCACACTGAAGCCGGCCTCATCATGCGCCAGATGGCTGACCAGGGCCTGAAGGCCACTTTCATGTCCGGCGACGGTATCGTTTCGAACGAACTTGCTTCGATCGCTGGCGACGCTGTTGACGGCACGCTGATGACGTTCGCTCCGGATCCGCGCAAGAACCCGGCTGCAAAGGAACTGGTTGAAAAGTACCGCGCTGCCGGCTTCGAACCGGAAGCCTACACGCTGTACTCCTATGCCGCTCTGCAGGTTATTGCAGAAGCTGCAAAGACGACCGGCGGCAACGACCCGCAGGCAGTTGCTGAAAACATCAAGGGCAAAGGTCCGTTCCACACCGCCATCGGCGAATTAAGCTATGACGAAAAGGGCGACATCACCCGTCCGGACTACGTCATGTACACCTGGAAGAAGGGCGACGACGGCAAGTACACCTACTTCCAGAACGAGTAGTCGTTCCGGTCATACATATTGGTCCATCTGGATCGCGAAAGGCCCGGCATTGCCGGGCCTTTTTGCATTTGCGTACTTGGATGAAAACGGGCGCCTTTATCTGCCCCGAGCGGTCCGCTATCGCAGCAGCGAAGACCTCAGCGTTGCGATTTCCGTCTTGAGCCGCGCTAGTTCGTCCATCTCCAGGCCGCTTGCTTCGAGAATGCAGGGCGGGATGGTTTTTGCCTGTTCCTGAAGGGCGCGTCCCGCTACCGTCAGTTGCACCCGCACCTGCCGCTCGTCCGTCCTATCGCGGGTCCGCACGATAAAGCCAAGAGCTTCCAGGCGCTTCAGCACCGGCGTCAGCGTGCTCGATTCCAGAAACAGCTTTTCACCGAGGCTTCCGACCGTCTGGTCATCCTGCTCCCAGAGCGTGACCATGGCGATATATTGCGTGTAGGTGAGTCCGATCGCGTCAAGAAGCGGCTTGTAGACGCGGTTGAGGGCGTGATGCGCGGAATAGATCGCGAAGCAGAGGAAGTCGTCGAGTTTGGCTGTATGCGCTTTGTCGTTCAGTGTCTGATCCATTGTGCTTACCCTTCATCCAATGGCTGCAAAATAAATCGTTCGCGATTTAATCGCAAGGTATTGACACGAGAAAACTCGGCGGGTAATTGTTGGCAACGATTTAATCGTGCACGATATTAAATCGGCATCGCGCCAATCAGAGCGCTTGCGGCCGAAATTCGAATATTTATATCGCGCGCGATTAAGTCGGTACAAAATCAACTGCGCAGCCGCAACCGGCATCGCAAATGAAGAAGGAGAATGTCATGTCCGACAGCACCCAGGAACAGAATTTTTCCCGCCGCAATATCCTGCTTGCCGGCGTCAGCGGAGCAGGGATCGCTGCAGTTTCGGGCGCCCTGGTCGGCTCGACTGCGGTTGCCCAGGACCAGGCCGCATCGGTGGCCGCGAGCCAGGCTCCGGCACAGCGCAACGTCAACACCATCACCACGCGCGATGGTGTCGAAATCTACTACAAGGACTGGGGTTCGAAGGATGGCCCGGTCGTCATCCTCAGCCACGGCTGGCCGCTCTCCTCCGACAGTTGGGAAGCCCAGGCACTTCATCTCGCCAATAACGGCTTCCGCGTCATCACCCATGACCGCCGTGGCCACGGCCGCTCTTCCCAGCCCTGGGACGGCAACGACATGGATCACTATGCCGATGACCTGGCCGACCTGATCGAAGTGCTCGGCTTGAAGAATGTCTCGCTGTTCGGCTTCTCCACCGGTGGCGGCGAGATCAGCCGCTATATCGGCCGCCACGGCACCAGCCGTGTCGCCAGGGCTGGCCTGATCTCCGCCGTACCGCCACTGATGCTGAAGACGGCCGCCAATCCCGGTGGCCTGCCGATCGAAGTCTTCGATGGTATTCGCGCCGCTTCGATCGCGGACCGGTCTCAGCTCTACAAGGATATCGCGTCCGGCCCGTTCTTCGGCTTCAACCGTCCCGGCGCCAAGGCCTCGCAGGGCATGATCGACAGCTTCTGGCTGCAGGGCATGATAGCCGGCCACAAGAACACCTATGACTCGATCAAGGCGTTTTCGGAAACCGATTTCACCGAGGACCTGAAGAAGTTCGACGTTCCGACGCTGATCGTCCACGGCGACGACGACCAGATCGTGCCAATCGACGCCGCAGCCCGCGCTTCCAAGAAGCTGGTGCCGCATGCCACGCTGAAGGTCTATGCCGGCGCGCCGCATGGTATCACCGATACGCATAAGCAGCAGTTGAACGACGACATGCTCGCCTTCCTGAAGAGCTGACCGGAACCGATCGAGGCGCCATTTTAGCGCCCCGATCTGCATATCTGTTTCAACCGAATGGCCGCTGGTTTGCGGCCGTTCCTGTGTTAAGTGTCTGCTCCAGATACCAGCCAGGAGCAGCCGATGACCCAGAAACCACGCATTCTCGTCACCCGCCGCTGGCCCGAGGCAGTCGAGCGGGTTCTCGCCGAACGGTTCGACGCTTCGTTCAATGTCTCGGATATCGCCATGGATTCGGCGGCACTTGCCGAAGCGCTCCGTTCTTTCGACGCAGTGTTGCCAACGGTATCCGACCGCCTGCCGGCTTCGCTTTTCGAGACCAATGACATCTGCACGAAAATTCTCGGAAATTTCGGCGTCGGCTATAATCACATCGACATCGCTGCTGCAAAGGCGCGCGGCATTGTGGTCACCAACACGCCGGGCGTTCTCACCGATTGTACGGCCGACATCGCCATGTCGCTGCTGCTTGCCGTTGCGCGCCGGGCAGGCGAGGGCGAGCGCGAGGTCCGCTCCGGGCGGTGGACCGGCTGGCGGCCGACGCACATGATCGGGACCAAGGTGACCGGCAAGACGCTGGGGATCATCGGCTTCGGACGGATCGGCAAGGCCATGGCAAAACGCTGCCATTTCGGCTTCGACATGGACGTCGTTTTCTACAACAGGTCGAAAATAGATGCCGCGGAAGCATCGCAGTTTGGCGCGCGGCAACTGGACACCGTCGAGGAGGTGCTGGCCGTCTCCGATTTCGTCTCGTTGCATTGCCCCGGCGGCGGCGAAAACCGGCATCTGATCAATGCACAGCGTCTGGCGGTGATGAAGCCGGAAGCTTTCCTGATTAATACCGCCCGTGGCGATGTCGTCGATGAGGGGGCTTTGATCGAAGCGCTGGAAACGGGCGTCATCCGTGGTGCCGGCCTCGATGTCTTCGAGGCGGAACCTAGGGTGCCCGAGCGACTGCGTGCCCTCGAAAATGTTGTGCTGCTGCCGCACCTCGGCAGTGCCACGGAAGAAACGCGAACGGCGATGGGCATGAAAGTCGTCGAGAACGTCACGGCGTTCTTCGAAGGGCGGCAGCCTCCGGATCGCGTGGCATAAGCCCCTGACTTTAAAAGACTAAATATTAGCATGTTGCGATATTGCAACGTGGCGTGATTGTCGATGGCGACCGATTGCCGACCCGGGGGAATCGGCAGATAATGCTTAAATATAAGGCAGGCTGGCGCGTCGCCCAAAGACTGTATTGACGGCGCCATGCCCAGGAACGGACGCAGGTCCCAAAAGGGATCGTGCCGATGTCGGCGCCGGCGAAGTTTACCGCGCGTCAGCCGGTATGTGGGAAGAAATGCTTCAAGGGCGGGAACAGCAGTGGTCCCAAACCAGGAGTTCTTCATGCGCTTCTCAAAGGTAGCCTACCGCCCAGTCGCCGATGGACATGTTTCGGCTGCGATCCCCGTCATGCAGGAAGGAAGATACTATCTCACGTGGCTGATACCGCCGCTGATCGTAGCTAGCCTATGGCCTGCGGTGGGAAAGGCGCATGATGCGCCGTCCGGCTGGAGCTATCCGTTCTCCTGCTGCTCCAATCAGGATTGCCGGCCGGTTGCCACGAAGGCAATCAGCGAGAAGCCGCAAGGCTATGTCATCAATGTCACCGGTGAGGTCGTGCCCTACGCGGATACGCGCGTCCGGTCCTCGCCGGACGGCGAATTTCACTGGTGCTCGGTCGCAGGCGAGGCAAAGAGCCGGACCCTCTGTCTCTTCGTGCCACCGCGCTCCTTCTGAGACCGCCTACTGCATAATTCCTTAAATCGGATTCGATTTAAGGAAAAATTATGCAGCAGATCAAAGTGTTACAGCGACCTTTGCGCGTCTGAAAAGACGCGCGGCGCTGTAAAGCGCATCGCGTCAAAACGGATGCGCTTTAGGTTTTTGTTTTTATGCATGTCGTTGTCCCAAAACCGCGGCACACTTTTGGGCGACATGCATTAGACCTCACGCAAAGCGTTCGCCGCCTTGACGGCGGCAGACGCCCGGTTTTCGACGCCGAGCTTCACGTAGATCTGTTCCAGGTGCTTGTTGACCGTGCGTGCGCTCAGTCCCAGGATTTCGCCGATGTCGCGGTTCGACTTGCCCTTGGCGATCCAGAGCAGCACCTGGGCCTCGCGCACCGTCAGCGAAAAATTCTGTCGGAGAATTTCGTCGTCGCTGGTCTGGCTGACGCCGGTAAGGCGGAAGAGGAATTCGTCGCCGCCGATGGCGCCGAGATAGGCAAGCTGCAAGACCGGTTGTCCGTGTTGGTGGATCATCAGCGGGTCCTTCGAGACGCCGTGTTTTTCGCGCTCCTCCAGCCAGTTGCGGATATGGTCGGCGAGCGTCTCCAGCCCATCATCCCGGCCCGTCGCGGCATTGACCAGCCGCGTCGCCTGCGGCGTCGACCATTGGATACTTCCGGATCCGCGCACGGCAAGCAGGTGCCGCCCGGCCGCATCCAGCGCCACGCGCGCGCTTTGCGCCGAGCGCGCATTGGCAAGGTGCACGCGGATACGGGCGCGCAGTTCATCGATGTTGATGGGCTTCGAAAGATAATCGACACCGCCGGATTCCAGCGCGTGGACGATATGTTCGGTTTCCGTCAGCCCGGTCATGAAGATCACCGGAACCTGGGCGATGCCAGGATTGGCCTTCAGGTTGCGGCAGGTGTCGAAACCGTCCATGCCCGGCATGACCGCGTCCATCAGGATGATATCCGGCGTGATGCGATCGACGACGTTGATCGCTGCCTTGCCCGAGGTGGCGATCAGCACCGAGAAGCCGGATTGTTCGAGCGCATCGGTGAGGAAGCCCAGCGTTTCCGGAGAATCATCCACGATGAGCACGATATCGCGTGGATGGACTGCTTCATTCACCGGCGGCTCTCCCTTGTTTGTTTATGCTCTGGAGGAAATCCGCATAGCCGGCAAGGTCGAAGGCCTGGACATAGGTCTTCACAGCCTCGGTAAAGGGCTGATTTTCCTCCGAGCGCGCGAGATCGGCGAGCTTCGCCTCGATGCCGCGGACATAGCCGATTTCACCCAGCCGGATCAGTTCCTCGACATGGGCAACACCGGGCGTCCTGACCTCGGCATTGACCTTTGGCTTTGGCGGAGGTGCAGCCGTATCGCTGTATATCCATTCGAGCGCCAGATGGACGGCCAGCTTGTCGTGCAACTGGCGGATATCGAAAGGTTTGGTCAGGGTATCGTTATGGCCGGTATGGGTATCCGCCTCCGTGCCATCGCCGATATTGGCCGACAGCATGATGATCGGAGCGGTTTGCTCGTGCTCGCGCAGCCGCGTGACCAATTGCCAACCGTTCATGCCCGGCATGGAGATGTCGATCAGGAAGAGATCGGGTTTGATGCCCTCGATCAGCGTCAGACATTCCGTGCCGCTAGCTGCCGTCAGCACGACGAAATCGAGCGGCATCAGAACCTCGCGCATCAGGTCGCGGTGATCCTCGTTGTCATCGACGACGACCACGGTCCGACGCGGCCCGGCATAGCCGGCGATCTTGCGTATCGAGGGCAGGGAGGCGGTCGGCCGGTTGATTGCAGACAACATCAGGCGGACCCGAAAGCTCGAGCCCTTGTCGCGCTCGCTGTCGACGACGATCTCGCCACCGAGCGTCTGGGTCAGAAGACGGGTGATGGTGAGCCCCAGCCCAAGGCCCGGCATCGGCCGGACATGTTCGGCCTCACCGCGCTGGAAGGGCTCGAAAATGCGCGGCAGGTCGGCTTGCGAAATGCCGCGGCCGGTGTCGGAAACGGTGAAGGTTGCAACCTGGCTGCGATAGGCGACGTCGAAGCGGATTGTGCCGGTGTCGGTGAACTTGATGGCATTGGAGAGCAGATTGACGAGGATCTGGCGCAGGCGTTTCTCGTCGGCGCGAACATATTGGGGAAGGGCGCTTGCCCGCTCATGCGCGAAGATCAGTCCTTTGGCCTGCGCCTGCGGGCGGAACATGTCGACGATCTGGTCGAGGAAATCCTGGATATTGATCTCGTTCGAATAGACTTGCAGACGGCCGGCCTCGATCTTGGAAATATCGAGCAGCCCGTCGATCAGGCCCGACAAGTGGTCGGCGCTGCGCTTGATCACCTTGATCGCCGACTGGCGCGGGGCCGGTATGGTTTCGTCGCGTTCGAGGATCTGCGCATAGCCGAGAACGGCATTGAGCGGCGTTCTCAGTTCGTGGCTCAGACCCACCACATAGCGGCTCTTGGCGCGATTGGCGGCCTCCGCCGTCTCCTTGGCATATTGCAGTGCCGCATCGGTCTTCTTGTGGGCGGCGATTTCCTTCAGGAGCAGCGTGTTCTGGCGCGAGGATTCCTCTTCCGCCACGAGCCGGCTGTCATGCGCCAGCACATAAAACCAGCAGACGATTCCTGTGACGACGGCAAAGACGAAGAAGACCACGCCGATCGTCCGGTTGATCACCGCCGCCACCTCCGGCGACGCCGTGCCGGTCTGGTGGGCGATCATTGCCAGAATGACGCCGATGCCGGCGACGGAGAGGACGACGGCGATGCCGTATCGCCCGAGGCGAGTGGACAGCGTTTCCGTCACCTTCTGCGGCAGCAGCGTCTTGGCGACCACGGCGGTTTGATAGTTGAAGCTCGCATGCGGCTTGCACATGTCGTGGCAGCGGCTGTCGAGCGAGCAGCAGAGAGAGCAGATCGGCGCCGAATAGGCCGGGCACCACGCCATGTCCTCGGGTTCGAACGGATGTTCGCAGATCGAGCAGGTGACGGTCGAGAGCTTCTTCCAGCTCTGGCGCGGCTTGCGGGCGAGATAGTATTTGCCCTTGGTGGCCCAGGCGATGGCGGGGGAGGCGATGAAGGCGGTGATCAGCGCGATATAGGGCGCCAATGACGATGCCATCGCGCCGAACAGTCCGAAATGGGCGGTGAGGGCGATCAAGGCCGACAACGTCATGGCGCCAACGCCGACGGGGTTGACGTCGTAGAGATGGGCGCGCTTGAACTCGATATTCGGCGGTGCCAGCCCCAGAGGCTTGTTGACGAAGAGGTCGGCCGAGATCGTGCAGAGCCAGGACATGGCGATGATCGAGAAGATGCCGAGCGTTTCTTCCAGCAGCTTGTAGATGCCGAGTTCCATCAACAGAAGTGCGATCGCCACGTTGAACATCAGCCAGACGACGCGGCCGGGGTGGCTGTGGGTGAGGCGTGAGAAGAAGTTCGACCAGGCGAGCGATCCCGCATAGGCATTCATCACGTTGATCTTCAGTTGCGAAACGACCACGAAGGCCGCCATCAGCAGCAGGGCCGCATTGTGCCAGGGGATCATGTAGCCGAAGGCGGTCAGGTACATATGCGCCGGGTCCGCGGCATCCTCGACCGGAATGCCTGCGCTAAGACAGAGGACGACGAGAAACGAACCAGCCAGCAGTTTTGGCGCGCCGACGATCACCCAACCGGAGCCGGCCAGGAATACGGCGATCCGGTGATGCAGCTTGCGCTGCCCTTCCGGCGGCAGGAAGCGCAGAAAGTCCACCTGCTCGCCGATTTGCGCCATCAGGGCGAGAATGACGGCGGAGGCCGCCCCGAATTCGGCAAGCGAAAATGGCGCGAGCGAGCCCGGAGCGCCGGCTTCCTTGTGGGCGCCGGCAAAGGCGAGCCAGAGGTCGAACTTGCTCCAGTCGGCGAGTGCGATGAAGATGAAGGGCAGGATGTTGAGAATGATCCAGAATGGCTGGGTAATCAGCTGGAACTTGCTGATCAGCCGAACGCCATGCGTCACCAGCGGGATGACCATGACGGCGCTGATGATATAGCTGATCCAGAGAGGGATGCCGAGCGCCAGTTCCAGCGCCGCCGACATGATCGAGGCCTCGATGGCAAAGAGCATGAAGGTGAAGCTCGCATAGATCAGCGAGGTGATGGTCGAGCCGATATAGCCGAAGCTTGCGCCACGCGTCAGAAGATCGATATCGACGCCATGGCGGATGGCGTAGCGGCTGATCGGCAGGCCGACACAAAGCATGACAATGCTGGCGGCAAGAATGGCGATGACGGCGTTGGTCGTGCCGTAGGACAAGGTGATGGCGCCGCCGATCGCCTCCAGCGCCAGGAAAGAGATCGCCCCGATCGCCGTCTGCGAAATGCGCTGCGAGGAGAATTGCCGGGCGCTCTTGGCGGTGAAACGCAGCGCGTAGTCTTCCAGCGTCTGGTTGGCGACCCAGCGGTTATATTCGCGCCGGACCGGAATGATGCGCTGGCGGGCTGTCATCTGCTGTGTCGGTTCCCCTTGCCATCGTCATGGCTGTTGTCCTGGGCGGCGTCTTCGCAGCCGCAACAAAGTCGTAACACAGAAGATCGTTATCCTTAAGTGCTGCGTTGCACACTTCGCCCCCGTGCCTACGTCAATTGACGTATACAGGTTTCGCCGCCCCCAGCGGATAGTTCCTTTACGAACGGTAAAGGTCTCCCTAGAGCCGTCGTCAAAGAACGAGAGGGGTTCACAATGAAAATCAAATCTCATGTCATGAGCGCATTCCTCGCCGGTGCGCTTGCCACGACCGCATTCTCCGGCGTTTTTGCTGCCGAAGACACGATCAAGGTCGGCGTTCTTCACTCGCTTTCGGGCACCATGGCCATTTCCGAGACGACGCTCAAGGACGCCATGCTGATGCTCATCGAAGAGCAGAACAAGAAGGGCGGCCTTCTCGGCAAGAAGCTCGAGGCGGTCGTTGTCGATCCGGCGTCCGACTGGCCGCTGTTTGCTGAAAAGGCGCGCGAGCTGATCTCCGTCAACAAGGTTTCGGCTGTCTTCGGTTGCTGGACTTCGTCGTCGCGCAAATCCGTTCTGCCGGTCTTCGAAGAGCTGAATTCGCTGCTCTTCTACCCGGTCCAGTACGAGGGTGAAGAATCCTCGCGCAACATCTTCTACACCGGTGCTGCGCCGAACCAGCAGGCAATCCCGGCTGTCGACTACCTGATGGAAACGGAAGGCGTCGAGCGCTTCGTGCTTGAAGGCACCGACTACGTCTATCCGCGCACGACCAACAAGATCCTCGAAGCCTATCTGATCGCCAAGGGTATCCCGAAAGAAGATATCCTGATCAACTACACGCCGTTCGGCTTCTCCGACTGGCAGACGGAAGTGGCGAAGATCAAGGAATTTGGCTCGGCCGGCAAGAAGACCGCCGTCGTCTCGACCATCAATGGCGATGCCAACGTCCCCTTCTACAAGGAACTCGGCAACAAGGGCATCAAGGCAACCGATATTCCGGTCGTCGCGTTCTCGGTCGGCGAGGAAGAACTAGCCGGTCTCGACACCAAGCCGCTGGTCGGCCATCTCGCCGCCTGGAACTACTTCCAGTCGGTCGATGCTCCGGTCAACGCCGAATTCATCAAGCAGTGGCACGCCTTTACGAAGAACGACAAGCGCGTGACCAACGATCCGATGGAAGCTGCCTATATCGGCTTCAGCGCCTGGGTGAAGGCCGTCGAAGCTGCCGGCACGACCGACACCGACGCCGTTCTCGACACGATCATCGGCACCAGCGTTCCGAACCTTTCGGGCGGCTACTCCACCGTCATGCCGAACCACCACATCACCAAGCCGGTGCTGATCGGTGAAATCCAGGAAGACGGCCAGTTCGAAATCGTCCAGCAGACCCCGGCCGTCGTCGGTGACGAATGGTCCGACTACCTGCCCGACTCGAAAGACCTGATCTCCGATTGGCGCAAGCCGATGTCCTGCGGCAACTTCAACGTTGCCACCGGCAAGTGCGGCGGCAAGGGCTCCTGATTTCATCAAGGCCAGCATAATCCGGAAACGGCTTTCGGGCCGTTTCCCCCAAATCAATTTATGACCTTTTGATTTGCCACGAATACCTCCGTCCGGCTTTCCCATCTGGACGGAGGACTCCTTTGCCCCATGTCTGGCATGGTTTCTGCATGGCGTAGGGGTCGGGCAGAGCATCCAGATGCAGGTCCTGTCCGATCTGATCGTCGGACGAAGGCATTGCGGAAACTTTAAGCAGCGGCGCCAGCGGTGAAGCATTAGCCGGAATACGCGGCGTCAGCCAACGGAACAAGAAGAGCTCATGTATCGCGCCATCCAGACCTTCCTTGTCGCTCTCTGCCTGCTGGTCAGTTGCCTTGCAACCGGTCTGCGCGCACAGGAAGACATCCGGCCTCTGGTCGATGCGCTCGGGGCCGGTGGCTTTCCGCAAAAGATCGTGGCTGTTAAAGCGCTGGCTGCCTCGGGTGATGCCAAGGTCGCCGTAATCCTGCAGAACCTCAGCGACGGCAAACTTTATGCACCCAAGACTGGTGGCTCGGTTTATCTCATGGGACCGGCGGATGGCGCCTACCTCGATGTCCTGACCGGTGCGCCGGCAGCCGATGCTCCGGGCAATCTCGCCAAAATCAAACTCAACAACGGTCTGCGCGGCGCAATCGGCGCGGCACTCAGCCAGCTGACGCTTTTGAGCCCCGATCGGGCTGCGCGTCTGACCGCGTCGCAGGACCTGCTCAAGGATGCCGACCCCGACAATCTCGAGCTTTTGAACTCCGCGCTGGCGCAGGAGAAGGACGCCGAGGTCAAGGCGACCATGGAAGCGGCACGTGCCGTCATTCTGCTCAAGACCGACGCCAGCGCCGAGGACAAGAAGACCGCCATCGACACGATCGCGGCGCGCGGAAATCGCGATGCGCTGACGATCCTGACCGCGGCCCTGGAGAATGCGCCGGAAGACCTGAAACCGGCGATCGAGCAGAACATCGCGTCGATTGAGACCAGCCTCGCCATATGGGATGTGGCGCAGAACATCTGGTATGGCCTGTCGCTCGGCTCCGTTCTGCTTCTCGCCGCCATCGGCCTTGCCATCACCTTCGGCGTCATGGGTATCATCAACATGGCGCATGGCGAAATGGTCATGCTCGGCGCCTACACCACCTATGTCGTGCAGCAGACGCTTCATGCCGTCGCGCCTGGCTTGAGTGATTATTCGCTCGCCTTTGCGGTTCCTGCCGCCTTCCTGTTCACCGGCCTGGTTGGCGTCGGCATCGAGCGCAGCGTCATCCGCTGGCTTTATGGCCGGCCGCTGGAAACCCTGCTTGCCACTTGGGGCATCTCGCTGATCCTGCAGCAGGCGATCCGCACCACCTTCGGGCCGACCAACCGGCAGGTGGACAATCCGAGCTGGATGTCGGGCGCCTTCGATGTCGGTGGCCTCGCCATCACCTACAACCGCATGTGGATCATCGTCTTCTCGCTCGGCGTCTTCATCGCGCTGCTTTTGCTGCTCAAGCGCTCCAAGTTCGGCCTGCAGATGCGCGCCGTCACACAGAACCGCCGCATGGCCTCCTCCATGGGCATCCGCACGCCTTGGGTCGATGCGCTGACATTCGGCTTGGGGTCCGGCATCGCCGGCATGGCGGGTGTTGCGCTCAGCCAGATCGACAACGTCTCGCCCAATCTCGGCCAGAACTACATCATCGACAGCTTCATGGTCGTGGTCTTCGGCGGTGTCGGCAATCTCTGGGGCACGCTGGTCGGCGCGCTGACGCTCGGCATCGCCAACAAGTTCCTCGAGCCCTATGCCGGCGCGGTGCTGGGCAAGATCCTGATCCTCATCTTCATCATTCTCTTCATCCAGCGGCGGCCACGCGGCCTGTTCGCGCTCAAGGGAAGGGCGATCGAACAATGATCACGCAAATGCTGTTCAGCCGGCACGAGAAGAAAATCCTCTGGGCCGTGGCGCTCATCCTTCTCGCAGCAGCCCTCGTGCCGCTCGCCAATCTCCTGATCCCGGAAGGCAGCGCCTTCCACGTCCCGGGCTACCTGGTGCCGCTTCTCGGCAAGTATCTGTGCTACGCGTTGCTGGCGCTCGCGCTCGATCTCGTCTGGGGTTACTGCGGCATTCTTTCGCTCGGCCATGGCGCGTTCTTCGCGCTCGGCGGCTATGCCATGGGCATGTACCTGATGCGCCAGATCGGCGACCGGGGCGTCTATGCCAATCCGCTACTGCCGGATTTCATGGTGTTCCTGAACTGGAGCGAACTGCCGTGGTACTGGTCCGGTTTCAACCATTTTGCCTTTGCGGCGTTGATGGTTCTGCTGGTGCCTGGCCTGCTGGCTTTCGTGTTCGGCTGGTTCGCCTTCCGCTCCCGCGTCACCGGCGTCTATCTGTCGATCATCACACAGGCGATGACCTACGCGCTGTTGCTCGCCTTCTTCCGCAACGAGATGGGTTTCGGCGGCAACAACGGCCTCACCGATTTCAAGGATATCCTCGGCTTCAACGTCCAGGCCGGCGGCACCCGCGCGACGCTGTTTGCGGCAACTGCCATCGCTCTGGCTCTGGCCCTCGTCCTGAGCTCCGCCATCGTCCGGTCCAAATACGGCAAGGTGCTGGTCGGCGTGCGCGATGCCGAAAGCCGGACCCGCTTCCTCGGCTACCGTGTCGAGAACATGAAGCTCTTCATCTTCACCGTTTCGGCGATGATGGCAGGCGTTGCTGGCGCACTCTATGTGCCGCAGGTCGGCATCATCAACCCCGGTGAATTCGCGCCGGCAAACTCGATCGAGGTGGTCATCTGGACGGCGGTCGGCGGGCGCGGCACGTTGATTGGACCGATCATCGGCGCCGTCCTCGTCAATTTCGGCAAGAGCATCTTCACCGCCGCGTTTCCGGAATTCTGGCTGTTTGCGCTCGGCGCCCTGTTCGTGGCAACGACGCTGTTCCTGCCCAAGGGTGTTGTCGGCACGGTCCAACAGTTCGTCGCATCTCGCAAGGAACAGAGACAAGCCGATGCCGCCGAACAGGCCTATCAGGACAAGGCGGCTGCCGAGGCGCAAAGCCAGCTCGCGACACTGAAACCCCAGGCTGCGGAGTAAGATCAATGGATGAAAAGACCTCGCGCAGCCTTCTCTATCTTGATGGTGTCTCGGTTTCCTTTGACGGTTTCAAGGCGCTGAACGCGCTGTCCTTCGTGGTCGAACCGGGCGAACTGCGTGCCATCATCGGCCCGAACGGTGCCGGCAAGACAACGATGATGGACATCATCACCGGCAAGACCCGGCCAGACTCGGGCCAGGTCTTTTTCAACGGTGATATCGACCTCACCAAGAAGGACGAGGCCGACATTGCCCAGCTCGGCATCGGCCGCAAATTCCAGAAGCCGACGGTCTTCGAAAGCCATACGGTCTGGGACAATATCGAGCTGGCGCTCAACCGGAAGCGCGGCGTGTTCGCCACGCTGTTCTACCGCCTGTCGGCAGAGGACAAGACACGCATCGAGGAAATCCTCGCAACCGTCCGCATGACCGCGCGCAAGGACGATCTCGCCGCCAATCTCTCGCATGGGCAGAAGCAGTGGCTGGAGATCGGCATGCTGCTCGCGCAGGAGCCGAAGCTGCTCCTGGTCGACGAGCCCGTGGCCGGCATGACGGACGCCGAAACGGCGGAAACGGCGATCCTGCTCAAGGAAATCGCCAAGACCCGCTCGGTCGTCGTGGTCGAGCATGACATGGGCTTCATCCGCGATCTCGGTGTCAAGGTGACGTGTCTGGCGGAGGGCTCGGTGCTGGCCGAAGGCTCGATCGATTTCGTCAGCAACGATCCGAAGGTGATCGAGAACTATCTGGGGCGGTGAGATGCATTACAATGTTTCGACGTTTGATGTCCAAAGGGGGCCGCTAACACCCCCCTCTGTCGCTTTGCGACATCTCCCCCACAAGGGGGGAGATCGTTCTTTTCCCTTATTTGCGCTGAAGCCGATGGCAATCTCCCCCCTTGTGGGGGAGATGTCGGCGTCGCCGACAGAGGGGGGTGAAGCCCCACATTCGAAAGGTGCCGTATGCTGACTGTCGACAACATCAATCTCCACTACGGTGCTGCCCAAGCCTTGCGCGGTGTCTCCATCACGGCGCCCATGGGCAAGATCACCTGCGTGCTCGGCCGCAATGGCGTCGGCAAGACCAGTCTCTTGCGCGCCATCACCGGTCAGCATGGGCCAAGCGCCGGTACCATTACCTTCAATGATATTCCGCTGAACGGCATGGCACCCTACAACCGGGCCAAGCACGGCATCGGCTTCGTGCCGCAGGGCCGCGAAATCTTTCCGTTGCTGACGGTCAAGGAGAACCTGGAATCGGGCTATGCGCCAGTGGCGCGCAAGGACCGTTTCATTCCGGAGGATATTTTCAATCTCTTCCCGATCCTGCGCTCCATGCTCGGCCGCCGCGGCGGCGACCTCTCCGGCGGGCAACAGCAGCAATTGGCCATTGGTCGGGCGCTGGTGACGCGGCCGAAGATCCTCGTTCTCGACGAGCCGACCGAAGGCATCCAGCCGTCGATCATCAAGGATATCGGCCGGGCGATCCAGTATCTGCGCGATTCAACGGGGATGGCAATTCTGCTTGTGGAACAATATCTTGACTTCTGCCGCGAGCTTGCAGACCATGTCTATATCATGGATCGGGGCGAGATCGTGCATGAGGGGCCGGCAGAGACGCTGGACACGCCGGAAGCACGCCGCCACCTGACAGTTTAACGGCGGATTTCATGGCTGAAACGGCGGCAATCGCTCCGCAAAGAGCGTGGGGCAAGGGACGGCTGGTGGCAAAGCCATTTGCCGGGCGCACGCGGCTCGCCGAATTCTATCAGGAAGGCTGCGCCAAGATACGGCTGCCGGACACGTTCGACGCGACGATGGAGGCGGTGTTGATCAACAGTTCCGGCGGGCTGACCGGCGGCGACCGCATGGAGTGGGAATTTTCGGCCGGAGAGGGCACGCATCTCACCCTGACGACCCAGGCTTGCGAGAAAATCTACAAGGCCAGTGCCGGAACAGCGGCAGTCACGGCGACGATCGCGGTCGGGGCAGGGGCGACGGTGCACTGGCTGCCGCAGGAAACGATCCTGTTCGACCGCGCCTCTCTGTCGCGCCGGCTCGACGTCGACATCGCCGAGGGTGGCGAGTTCCTTGCCGTCGAGGCCATCCTGCTGGGCCGCAAGGCCATGGGCGAGGTTATGCGGACGGGGCTGTTTCAGGATTGCTGGCGTATCCGCAAGGGAGGAGTTCTGCTGCATGCCGAAAATCTGCGCCTGAACGGCGATGTAGCCGCGCTGACGCAGGAGGCCGCCACGCTCGGCGGGCAGGTCGCCTTTGCCACGCTCTTCTACAGCGGCATGGACTGCGAGCAGCAGGTGGAGAAACTGCGTGCTCTGATCGGCGGTGCAAATGGCGGGATCAGCCATTATCAGGTTGCCGGACAGGACAAGCTGATTGCCCGCCTCGTCGCCGCCGACGGCTTCGCCTTGAGAAAAATCCTCATCCCGGTCATTTCGCACTTGCGCAAGGGCGCTTCCGTGCCGAAAGTCTGGAACCTGTAATCGACACGCAATCTGGTGACCGCGCATGAATCTCACTCCTCGTGAAAAAGACAAACTGCTGATTTCGATGGCGGCGATGGTGGCCCGCAGGCGCCTGGAGCGCGGGGTGAAGCTCAATCACCCCGAGGCGATCGCACTGATCACCGACTTTGTCGTCGAAGGTGCGCGCGACGGCCGCTCCGTCGCAGACCTGATGGAGGCGGGCGCCCATGTCATCACCCGCGCCCAGGTGATGGAGGGCATTGCGGAAATGATCCACGATATCCAGATCGAGGCGACGTTTCCGGATGGTACCAAGCTCGTCACCGTCCACGAGCCTATTCGCTGAAGGAGCGGGCGATGCTGCAACTGAGACCGAATTGCGAATGCTGCGACAAGGATCTGCCACCGGGCAGCCGCGAAGCGATGATCTGCAGTTTCGAATGCACCTTCTGCGCGCAATGCGCATCCGACGTCCTGGACGGGCATTGCCCGAACTGCTCAGGCGAACTCGTCCGGCGCCCGGTTCGCCCGGCGGCCAAACTGCGCAAATTCCCGGCGTCCACCGAACGCGTCTTGAAGCCGGACGGCTGCGCGCCGATCCAGGCGGCCTGAACAGGAGAGATAGATCATGATCCCCGGTGAAATCATTGCCGCTAGCGGCGAGATCGAGTTGAATGCCGGTCTGGAGACCGTGACGCTCGAGGTCTCGAACACGGGCGACCGGCCAATCCAGGTCGGCAGCCATTATCATTTCGCCGAGACCAATGCCGGTCTGTCCTTCGACCGGACGCTGGCACATGGCAAGCGTCTCGACATTCCGGCTGGCACTGCGGTGCGCTTCGAGCCCGGGCAGACACGCAACGTGACGCTCATACCTTATGCCGGCAAGCGCGAAGTCTACGGTTTCCAGCAGAAGATCATGGGCAAGCTATGAACCGGTTCCATCCTGCAAGCGTAATCGTGGCGGGCTTTCTGGCCTTTGCGCCGCTTGCGCTGGCGCAGGAAGAGCCGCAGGTCGATTGCGAGAACGCGATGACCCAGTCGGACATGAATTTCTGCGCCAACAAGGACTATGAAGCGGCCGACAAGGAACTGAACGCCGTCTACAAGACGATGATGACGGCGATGCAGGAGACCGACAAGGAACTCGGCGAGATCGACCCGAATTATGTCGGTGCCGTCGAGGCGTTGAAGAAGGCGCAGCGTGCCTGGATCGGCTATCGCGACGGCCAGTGCGAGCTCGCCGGTTTCGAGGCGCGGGGCGGATCGATGGAGCCGATGCTGGTGTCCGGTTGCCTTGCAGACCTGACGAAGAAGCGCACTGCGGAATTGAAGAGCCTGACCGAAGGCCTTGGAAACTGAGAGGCGCAAGGTGACCGTGAGCCGAACCATCATGATTGTCGGAAACGGGCCGGTACCGGAAGGTGCGGCGCCTGTCATCGACGCAGCCGACCTGGTGATCCGCTTCAACGACTGCCGCTCCTGCGGCGCGGGTGGCGAGAAAACCGATATCGTCGCCGTCTGCAATACCGGACGTCCGGCGCTGGCGATGCTGGGTGGCGGCGGGTGGAAATCGAATGCAGCCGTGCGGCAGGCACGCGAAATCTGGTGCGCTCGGGCGGCTGAAAAGTTTCGGGAGCTCCGGCCGGAAATTGAGAAACGCCACCCTCATCTCGATGATCTTTGCGACGACTATACGGATGGCTTTCGGGCCTTTGCCGAGGCGACCGGCCGAGCCTTCCATACCGTTCCGGCGTCTACACACGAAAACGCAGATGCCGAACTGAAACGCTTTGGTCCCGGCGACTATGTTGTGCCGAGTAGCGGCCTGATTGTCGTTGCTGAAGTGCTTGCCCATTGGTGCGGCGCGAGCGACCGCGTGGTGATCGCCGGTTTCGGCCATGCCGGTTGGGAGTGGCACCCGTTCGCGGCTGAGCGCCGTTATGTCGATGACCTGATTTCAAAGGGGCGCCTGGCGCGCCTCGATCAAAATTATCTATCCGCTTTTGCCCAGGGAGCCTGATACCATGTCCTACAAGATGTCGCGCGCGGCCTATGCCAATATGTTCGGCCCCACTACCGGCGACAAGGTTCGGCTGGCCGATACGGAGCTTTTCATCGAGGTGGAGAAGGATTTCACCACCTATGGCGACGAGGTGAAGTTCGGCGGCGGCAAGGTCATCCGTGACGGCATGGGCCAGAGCCAGGTGACGCGCGCCGAGGGGGCTGTCGATACCGTCATTACCAATGCGCTGATCGTTGATCATACCGGTATCGTCAAGGCGGATATCGGCCTGAAGAACGGCCGCATTGTCGGGATCGGCAAGGCGGGCAATCCGGATACGCAGCCAGGGGTCACCATCATCGTCGGTCCCTCGACGGAGGCGATCGCGGGCGAGGGCAAGATCGTCACGGCCGGCGGCATGGACAGCCACATCCACTTCATCTGCCCGCAGCAGATCGAAGAGGCACTGATGAGCGGCATCACCACCATGCTCGGCGGCGGTTCCGGTCCCGCACACGGGACGCTCGCCACGACCTGCACCGGTGCCTGGCATATCGAGCGGATGATCGAGAGCTTCGATGCCTTCCCGATGAACCTCGCGCTTGCGGGCAAGGGCAACGCGTCGCTGCCTGCCGGTCTCGTAGAAATGGTGCTTTCCGGGGCAAGTTCGCTGAAGCTGCACGAAGACTGGGGCACGACCCCGGCCGCCATCGACTGCTGCCTGTCGGTTGCCGACGAATATGATGTGCAGGTGATGATCCACACCGATACGCTGAACGAGAGCGGTTTTGTGGAGGATACGATCGCGGCGATCAAGGGCCGCACGATCCATGCCTTCCACACCGAAGGGGCGGGCGGTGGCCATGCGCCGGATATCATCAAGATCTGCGGTCAGCCGAACGTCATCCCGTCCTCGACCAACCCGACGCGGCCCTACACGAAGAACACGCTGGCTGAACATCTCGACATGCTGATGGTCTGCCACCACTTGTCGCCCTCCATTCCGGAGGATATCGCCTTTGCCGAAAGCCGCATCCGCAAGGAAACGATCGCGGCGGAAGACATCTTGCACGATATCGGTGCCTTCTCGATCATCTCGTCCGACAGCCAGGCCATGGGCCGCGTCGGCGAAGTGGCGATCCGCACCTGGCAGACGGCCGACAAGATGAAGCGCCAGCGCGGCCGGCTCACGCAGGAAACCGGCGAGAACGACAATTTCCGGGTCAAGCGTTACATCGCCAAATATACGATCAACCCGGCAATCGCCCATGGCGTCAGCCATGAAGTCGGTTCGATTGAAATCGGCAAGCGTGCCGATCTAGTCATCTGGAACCCGGCCTTCTTCGGCGTCAAGCCGGACATGGTTCTGCTCGGCGGCTCGATCGCGGCAGCCCCGATGGGCGACCCGAACGCCTCGATCCCGACGCCGCAGCCGGTGCATTATCGCCTGATGTTCGGCGCCTATGGAAAGAACCGGACGAATTCGTCGGTCACTTTCGTCAGCCAAGCCTCGCTCGATGCGGGCCTTCGAGGCAAGCTCGGGGTCGCCAAGGAACTGGTGGCGGTGCAGAACACGCGCCATGGCATCGGCAAGCACTCGATGATCCACAACAGCCTGACGCCGCATATCGAGGTCGATCCGGAAACCTACGAGGTTCGCGCCGACGGTGAACTGCTGACCTGTGAACCGGCAACCGTACTGCCGATGGCACAGCGCTATTTCCTGTTCTAGCGAAGGCGAGAAACCGCTAAATTAGGAGTTGCGCGATAAAATTACGAGACCTTTGCGGGAAAACTGGTACAGGTCGAGGCTAATCCCTTTTCGTTGCGCACGGCCCATGAGATCTTCCATCAGTTTTCGCGAACGTATTGCCCTTTATGCCCTTCTGACCTCGCTGACCTCCGTTAGCATCGACGCGCTATTGCCGGGGTTACGCCAGATCGGCGAAGAGGTCGGTGTCGCACCGCCGCTGTCCACGCAGCACATCATATCGCTCTTCATTTTCGGCATGGCGTTCGGTGAACTGTTGTTGGGGCCATTGTCCGATGCGATGGGGCGCAAAAAAGCGCTCGTGCTCGGCCTCGGCGTCTATGCGGTCGGAACCATCACTGCCATGCTGGCCGGATCGCTCGAAATGGTGATCCTTGGGCGGTTCCTTCAGGGCATGGGCGTGTCCGGCCCGAAGATCGCGACGCGCGCCATGATCCGCGATCAGTTCGAGGGCGATGCGATGGCTCGTGTCATGTCCTTGATGTTCACGCTCTTCATTCTCGTGCCGATGCTGGCCCCTGCCTTGGCACAGGGAGTGATTTTGTTTGCCGGGTGGCGCACCGTCTTCGGCGTCTACCTCGCTATGGCAGTGCTTCTTGGCCTTTGGCTGGTAATGCGACAACCGGAAACACTGCCAGCCGACAAACGCATATCCTTCCGACCGAAGCTGCTGTTCCTGAACGGCCGGCGTATCCTGTCAAAACGCCGTGTGGCGTTGCTGATCATCGCAACCGGGATCGTCTTCGGGGCGCAGCTCCTCTATCTCAGCACGGCGGCCGATTTGTTCTTTGACGCCTATGGGATCAAGGAAACCTTCCCCTTCTATTTTGCGGTTCTGGCCACTGGGATAGGACTTGCTTCATTTCTCAGTGCAAAGCTCGTGCAGCGGTTCGGGATGGATGCCATGGCGCGTGCCGCTTTCATCGGATTGGCATCGGCCGGCCTTCTGATGCTGCTCGCATCCATGCTCTGGGGCGGTCGCCTGCCGCTTGTCGCTCTGATGGTGTTCGGGTTCTCGGCCTTCTTTGCCATTGGGGTACTGTTCGGCAATCTCAATGCCATGGCGATGCGCTCTCTCGGCCAGGTTGCGGGCTTGGGCGCATCGCTGATCGCGTCGGGATCGAGCCTCATTGCCATCCTGTTCGCTATCGGAATAGGTAGTTTCTATGACGGTACGACCATGAATTTGGCAGTAGGTTTCTTTATCGCCGGCGTCAGTTCGCTCATTCTGGCGGAACTGGCGGTACAGGGTGACACCTCGCCCGTCGAAGTGGCTCGATAAGCAGAAGCAAAAGTCAGGGATTTTCGCGACGCTTCAAATTGAAATTTTGACAACTCAGTGGACAGAGAGCTTCCTTCCACCCATCGACGGCCTTCCAGCCTAACCTTCGTGCAACAGAAATATTAGCAGCCGTATCGTCTATCAGAAGCAATTGCTCTGGTGAAAATCCCGATAGAGTAGCTGCCTGTTCAAAAAAGGCACGGTCATGCTTCTGGCAGCCTAGTGCGGCCCTGCGTGTTTCACGGTTCGTCAGACAAGCCGCCGAATCCGCCCATTGCGGCTGCTCCGGTTTCGTGACCACGGCGATGCCACCCCCCGAAAAAAATCATCCCCGCCGATCCCCGCCTGGAAAAGCCGTGCCATGATCATGGCGTCCTGTCGCGGATACACCGCAAGACGTTTGCGGCGAGGCAGGGCTGGCGCTCCACGGGAAACCTCGTGGCCTTCGATTGGGGGCCGCGAACGTCAGGCGGACCGGAAGGAGAGGCCCCGGAAAATGGATCCCCTCCGTCCTTCTCGGGCGGGCGCATCTGTGGGATGCACATGTCGGGACAGGACGCGTGACGTACCGGAACCGTGATGCTTAATGCCGGAACCGGAGACCTGCGCCACGAAGTCGTCCCGAGGCAGAGGGTCCGAAGTCGGGGTCTGTAGGGAGGAAAGCTCCCGAGAACGCCAAACGGGGCGCTGGAAGGCGTCACATATGTTTATTCGTTAGAGACGGTTTCCAGTGCCCCGTCCGGATGAATGCATTTTCGAAAACCACGGCGGCAGCGCGCGGGGAGGTTTCGGGCTGTCCGGCGGGGAGAAGGGCAGGTATTCCGGGGCGGATGGACTTTCTACTATGCGCGTTTTGCATGGCAGCTATGCGAGCCAACTTTCTTGGCTCCGCTGTGCTGCAACGCAGCACGACTTGCTGTAAAAATGCGGCTTCAGCTTCCGCGCCGGGTTCCTCCCAAGGCCTGCTGCGTGGAAAGGCTCATTTTTCAAGGAGATAGCTATGATCGTTGGCAGAAAAGTGCCGTCCGTTACCTTCCGGACGCGCGTCCGTGACGAGGCCGTCGGTGGTCCGAACCCCTATCGCTGGCAGGATGTTTCCTCGGCCGATTACTTTGCCGGCAAGCGCGTCATCCTGTTCTCGCTGCCGGGCGCCTTCACGCCGACCTGCTCGACCTATCAGCTTCCCGATTTCGAAAAGCTGACCGGTGAATTCAAGGCTGAAGGCATCGATGCGATCTACTGCATCTCGGTCAACGACGCCTTCGTCATGAACGCCTGGGGCAAGTCGCAGAACCTTGAAAACGTCAAGCTGATCCCGGACGGCTCCGGCGAGTTCACCCGCAAGATGGGCATGCTCGTCGCCAAGGACAATCTCGGCTTTGGCATGCGCTCCTGGCGCTATGCGGCCATCATCAATGATGGCGCTGTCGAACAGTGGTTCGAGGAAGAAGGCTATTCGGATAACTGCGACAGCGACCCATACGGCGTTTCCTCGCCGCAGAACATCCTGGAAGCGTTGAAGTCGGAAAAGCTCGCAGCCTGAACTGAACCATGTTGACGATCTGAAATCCGGTGCCGGGCCTCTTTGGTCTGGCGCCGGATTTTTTTATGGCTACAGTGGAACGAAAGCATTCCGAGGTTCACATGATCTACGTCGTCGCACATCTCAAGACTCATCCCGGCAAGGGGGCCGAGGTCATTTCTGATGCCGCTTCCCTGATCGAAGGCACGCGCAAGGAGACAGGCTGCATCTTCTACGATCTCTACCAGAAGCCCGGCGAGCCCGACACGCTGGTCTTTGTCGAGCAGTGGAAGAGCCGCGAAGCGCTGGAGGCGCATTTCGCTGAACCGCACATCGTCGCTTTCCAGAAGGCGACCGCGGAACTGATGGCGGATGGCCGTATAGAGGTTGTCCATTCGGACAAGGTCGAGGTTCTCTGAATGCCCTATCGCTCGACCCAGATTCTGTCGCCCGGCCCGACGGACAAGACGCCGCTGCACACGATCGCGCTTGCTCATGACCAGCGGCACCTGCGCCGCAAACTGCTGCACCTCGACAATGACGACGTGGTGATGCTCGACCTGAAAGAACCGGTGATGCTCGCCGATGGCGACCTTCTGGTGCTCGATACAGGCGACTATGTCCGCATCACCGCGATCGAGGAGCCGCTATACGACATCCGCCCGCGTGATCCGTTGCACCTGATCGAACTCGCCTGGCATCTCGGCAACCGGCACCTGCCGGCGGAAATCCGGCAAGATCGGATCCTGATCCTGCGCGACCCGGTGATCAAGGCGATGCTCGAGGGACTGGGGGCGACGGTCGCTGAGGTGACGGAACAATTCCAGCCGATGCGCGGCGCTTATCATGGTTCTGCTGGGCACAATCACGGTCATTCCCACGAGCACTCCCACGGACATGGCGGCCATCATCACGCCCATGACTGAGCAGGCAGATACGCGGGCGCTGCTCAGGCTGGTGACATGGCTGTCGCCGGCTTTTCCGGTGGGCGCATTCTCCTATTCCGGCGGGCTCGAGCAGGCGG
This sequence comes from Pararhizobium sp. LjRoot238, assembly GCF_964252955.1. Lineage (NCBI taxonomy): Bacteria > Pseudomonadati > Pseudomonadota > Alphaproteobacteria > Hyphomicrobiales > Rhizobiaceae > Pararhizobium > Pararhizobium sp. LjRoot238. The sequence goes on from NZ_CAXUPP020000001.1 coordinate 2,419,493, forward strand.
TCCACGATGGGCTGATCGCCGATGCTGCCGCCTTGAGGCGATGGCTGGAATCGCTGATCCGCCATGGCTCGAGCTGGAACGACGCCGTGCTTCTGGCAGAGAGCTATCGGGCCCATGATGATCGCCCGAGGCTTGATGCGGTGCGGGAACTGGCCGAAGCTCTGGCCGGTTCGCGTGAGCGCCACATGGAAATGACGTTGCAGGGAGAGGCTTTTCTCACCGCAGCGGCGCATTGGCCGCATCCGGTGCTCGATACCCTGATCGGTGCTGTCGCCTATCCGGTCGCGGTTGGTGCTGTCGCTGGGGCGCACAATACCGGGTTGGAGCCTGCCTTGGCCGCCTATTTGCACGCCACGGCATCCAACCTTGTATCGGTGGCAATCCGCTGCGGCGTGACAGGCCAGAAGCATGCGGTGGGCGTTCTTGCCGAACTGGAGCCGGTGATCGCCGAAACGGCGGCACGGGCGTCATCGAGCACGCTGGACGATCTCGGTTCTGCTACAATCCTCGCCGACATATCGGCGCTGCGCCACGAGACCCTGCATTCGCGGCTCTTCCGTTCCTGACGGCCACGACATCAATTTCGAGAAAGGAAGACTTCGATGAAATCTGCGAACGGCCCGCTTCGCGTCGGCATCGGCGGCCCGGTCGGCTCCGGCAAGACGGCGCTGACCGACAAGCTCTGCAAGGCGATGCGCGAGACCTACTCCGTCGCCGTCGTCACCAACGATATCTACACCAAGGAGGATGCCGAGGCGCTGGTGCGTATGCAGGCGCTGCCCTCCGACCGGATCGTCGGCGTCGAGACCGGCGGCTGCCCGCACACGGCGATCCGCGAGGATGCGACGATCAACCTGCAGGCAATCGCCGACCTCAACCGCCGTATCCCCGACCTTGATGTGATTTTCATCGAATCCGGCGGCGACAATCTGGCGGCGACCTTTTCGCCTGATCTTGCCGACATCACCATCTATGTGATCTCGGTCTGCCAGGGCGAGGAAATCCCGCGCAAGGGTGGACCGGGTATCACGCGGTCGGACCTGCTTGTCATCAACAAGAAGGATCTGGCTCCCTATGTCGGTGCCGATCTCGATGTTATGGAACGGGATGCCAATCGCATGCGTGCCGAGCGGCCGTTCGTGTTCTCCGACATGAAGCGCGGCGACGGCATCGACAAGATCGTCGATTTCCTGAAGGTAGAGGGCGGCCTCTGACGTCAGTTGCCTCAACGAAAAGGCCGGCCGCATGGGATGCGGCCGGCCTTTCTGTTGTGCGCCCAGCACGGGCGCACTCTTGTGGGTGGAAGTCCCACCGTGAGCTGGTCATGGCGAGCGAAGAGAAGCGCAACTGCGGAAGGGTGACCGACCGTGGGGAGGAAGCGTGGATCGAAACTGCGGGCCGATGGACAAGAACCGGATATGAGGCGGAGCCGACCAGGGCGAGCGGGCAACAAACCGCGAAGCTCTTGTGACCAAGGGTCGGTGGCGTAAATCCGGCGGTCGTGCAGGGAAGGAGTGCGTTCTTACCTGGGGAGATCTCGCTTTGTGCCTGAAAGGGCGACGGTGTCGAGCCGGAGCGAGAAGTCAGCAGAGGCCGTAGTAGGGAGCGCTCTGGCGCGAACGAAGGGCCGAACGAGAGAGAGTGGAGTTCCCCCGAGGATGAGCAAGGCCATGCGTCAGATGCCGGGATTATCCGGGAGATCGGAGAGGCAAGCGGGTGAAGCCCGTCGGAGTTCCGATCTTGACGAAGCCGAGCCCCCGCCACGGAACGGTAACGACACGGGCGCGGGGCTGCTTGAGGCGGCCCTGAGGCGAGAGAACCTTCTGCAGGCGTGGAAGCAGGTGCGGGCCAACAAAGGCGCTGCGGGCGCGGACGGACTGGACATCAACCAGACGGCTGCGATGCTGCGCATCTTTTGGCCTGCCATCTGCGACAGCCTGCAGGAAGGGACGTATCGGCCGCAGCCGGTGCGTCGCGTGATGATCCCGAAGCCGGGGGGCGGCGAGCGCGAGCTCGGCATCCCCACGGTGCTGGACCGCCTGATCCAACAGGCGCTCCTGCAAGTCCTGCAGCCGATCCTTGATCCGACCTTCAGCCAGCACAGCTACGGCTTCCGTCCGGGAAAGAGTGCGCACGATGCCGTTTTGGCGGCGCAATCTTTCGTGCAGTCCGGGCGGCGGATCGTGGTGGACGTGGACCTGGAGAAGTTCTTCGACCGGGTTGACCACGACATCCTGATCGACCGCCTGCGCAAGAAGGTCCCCGATCCCTGCGTTATCCGCCTGGTTCGGGCCTATCTGGACGCCGGCATCGTCGATGGGGGTGTGACCATCAAGCGGAGCCGCGGCACGCCGCAGGGCGGGCCATTGTCGCCGCTTCTGGCCAACCTGCTGCTGGATGAGGTGGACAAGGAACTCGAACGGCGGGGCCATGCCTTCTGCCGCTATGCCGACGACTGCAACGTCTATGTGCGGTCGCGGAGGGCGGGTGAACGGGTGATGGCTCTGCTGCGGCGCCTTTATGACCGCCTTCACCTTAAGGTGAACGAGACCAAGAGCGCCGTTGCCAGCGTCTTCGGCCGCAAATTCCTCGGCTACGCCTTCTGGCGAGCCGGGGGTATGGTCAAGCGCCGGGTGGCCGACAAGGCCATCAAGGCGTTCAAGGATCGCATCCGCGAACTGACGTCGCGGGTGACGGGACGGTCTCTGAAGGCCGTGGTCGAACGGTTGGGTGTCTTCGTGCGGATGGAAAGCCTACTTCAGGCTGGCGCAAACACCATCGGTCTGGCGAGCGCTGGACGAGTGGATGCGTCATCGCCTGAGAGCTATCCAGCTCAAGCAATGGAAGCACAGCAGGACCATCTTTCGGGAACTGACGGCCAGGGGAGCAAGCTTTGATGTGGCCCAGCAAGTGGCGGTAAATGCCCGCCGCTGGTGGCGCAACAGCGGCAAGTTCCTCAACTTTGTCCTCACGATCAAATGGGCGGACCGGCTCGGAATGCCCAGACTCGCCTGACCTCAATCTCTCGAACCGCCCGGTGCGGACCCGCATGCCGGGTGGTGTGGCAGGGGCGCGATCAAATACGATCGCCCCCTATGCCGTTTGGGTTACGTCATTCCGCGGCGAGATGGATGACGTTGCCGCTGCGTTTCGGGCCCTCCAACTTGTCGAGCCGCTCCCGCAATTGGCTGATGGTCTTGCTCTGGTCGGCGACGATTTCCGTCAGCGCGACATTTTCCAGAGGCTCCGTCTCCGGTTCCTTGCTGCCGACCATGCGGCCGAAGAGCCAGCCGAGCAGGCGGGACAGGTCGTCCATGATCAGGAAGAAGGACGGGACGACAACCAGCGAGATCACAGTCGAGACGATGATACCGCCGATCACGGCGATCGCCATCGGCGCGCGGAACGAACCGCCTTCACCGACGCCGAGTGCCGACGGCAGCATACCCGCCGACATGGCGATCGAGGTCATGATGATCGGGCGGGCGCGCTTGCGGCCGGCTTCGACCATGGCGTGGGTCCGCTCCATGCCGCGGTGCATCATCTCGATGGCGAAATCGACGAGCAGGATGGCGTTCTTGGTGACGATCCCCATCAGCATCAGGATGCCGATCAGAACGGGCATCGACATGGCATTCTGCGTGACGATGAGGCCGATCGCGACACCGCCGATGGCGAGCGGCAGCGAGAACAGGATCGTGAACGGCTGGATGACATCCTTGAACAACAGGATGAGCACCACGAGCACCAGCATCAGGCCGAGCAGCATGGCGTTGCCGAAGCCCTGTTGCATTTCCGCCTGGACTTCCGCGTCACCGCTTTCGAGGAACTCGACGCTCGGTGGCAGCTTCGTTTCCTTGGCGACCTCTTTGAAACGATCCGAAGCAGAATTCAGCGCCACGCCGATCGGCAGGTCAGCACCCATGGTCACGACCCGGTAGCGATCGTAACGTTTGATCGAGCTTGGGCCTTCCGAATAATTGATGTCGGCGACGCTCGAAATCGGCACCAGAGCGCCCGCTGCCGTCTGGACCTTCAGGTTGCGGATGGCCGCAAGGTCGGTGCGGAAGTTCGTATCGACCTGGACGCGGATCGGGATCTGCCGGTCGTCGAGCGAAATCTTCGTCAGCGCCGCATCGATGTCGCCGATGGTGGCGACGCGAACGACGTCGGCGATCTGCGAAGTCATGATGCCGAGCCGTGACATCTGGTCGGCGCGCGGACGGATCTGCAGTTCCGGCCGCGGCAAGGCGCCGTCCGGGCTGACATTGGCAAGCAGCGGCTCGTCGCGCAGATTGGCTTCAAGCATGCCGACGGCCTTGTTCAGGTCCTCGTCGTTCTTCGACAGGAGGTTGAATGCCAGATCGCGCTCGCCACGGTCGTTCAGCTTCAGGATGCGGACATCCGGAATGGAACGGACGGCAGCATAGACTTGCTTCTCGATCTCGGCCTGCGGAATGATGCGGCCGGCCGGCGGCAGCTTCGGTATGTACTGGCCGATCAATGGGGTGTGGCCGAGAACGTCGTTCACCACCTTGTTGAGCAAGGAATGATCGAGCTTGGCGAGCATGATGCTGATCGTCGCACGGCGCAGTTCGAGATCGCCCTTCGGCGAGGCGCCGCCGAGGACGAAGACGTCGTCCACACCGTCGAGATGCTTGACCTTGTCGTAGATCTGCGCCGTCGTCTTGTCCGTGTCGTCCAGCATGGCGTCCGGCGGCAATTCGACCGACAGCACGATGCGCGACGCATCTTCCGGCGGCAGGAAGCTGCCGGGAACCGTCATGAGGAGGAAAACGGACCCGATCACGAAGGCGATTGCTGCAAGGAGCGTTGCATAACGCATGTACCAGCGTCTGGTGGTTACGGTCACCAGCCACGTGTAGCCGCGCATCAACACGCCGTCGTTGTCCTCGTGATGACCGTCGCCGTCACCAGATTTCATCAGATAGGCGGCCATGACCGGCGTGATCAGGCGGGCAACCATCAGCGAGAAGAATACCGCGACTGCGACCGTCAGGCCGAACTGGATGAAATACTGGCCCGGGATACCCGGCATGAAGGAGACCGGCACGAACACCGCGATGATCGTGAAGGTCGTTGCGATGACGGCAAGGCCGATTTCGTCCGCCGCTTCGATGGCGGCCTTATACGGCGATTTGCCCATCCTGATGTGCCGGGCGATGTTCTCGATTTCGACGATGGCGTCATCGACGAGAATACCGGTCGCAAGCGTCATGGCGAGGAAGCTCACCAGGTTCAGCGAGAAACCAAGCAGTTCCATGACCCAGAAAGTCGGAATGGCCGATAGCGGCAGGGCCATCGCCGAAATCAGCGTTGCCCGCCAGTTGCGCAGGAACAGGAGAACGACGGCCACAGCCAGCAGGGCGCCTTCGAGCAGCGTATGGATTGCCGCCTCGTAGTTGCCGTAGGTGTAGTAGACGGAATCGTTGACCAGTTCGATCGACACTTCAGGGTTTTTCGCCCGCAGGTCCTTCAGCGTCTTTTCCACCGTTTCGGCAACGGTTACTTCGCTCGCGCCCTTCGAGCGGAAGACCGCGAAGGTGACGACCGGATTGCCGTTGAAACGGGAGAACGACTTTGGCTCCTCATAGGTGTCGGTCACCTTGCCGAGTTCGGAAAGGCGGATGAACCTGCCGTTCGGCATGGCGATCATCGTGCTTGCCAGGCCTTCGACCGAGCGTGCGTCGCCAAGCGTGCGGATCGCCTGTTCGCTGCCGCCCACCTGGCCGCGGCCGGAGCCGAGGTCGGTGTTCATCTTGCGCAGCTGGTTGTTCACGTCGGACGCTGTGATGCCGTAGGAGTTCAGGCGTGCATCGTTGAGTTCGACGCGGACTTCACGATCGGCCCCACCGTAGCGGTCGATACGGCCGATGCCGCTCTGGCCCTGAAGCGCGCGTTTGATGGTGTCGTCGACGAACCAGGAGATTTCCTCGAGCGTCATGCCGGGGGAGGAGACGGCAAAGGTCTGTATCGCCTGTCCTTCGACATCGACTTTCGAGACGATCGGCTCCTCGACGGAGGCGGGCAGATCGCTGCGGATACGGTCGATGGCGTCCTTGACGTCCTGCACCGCCTGATTGGTCGGCACGTCCATCTCGAACTGGACGGCGGTCGTGGACTGTCCGTCGCTGATGGTCGAGGTTATGTGGTCGACGCCGGAAATACCGGCGACCGCGTCCTCGATCTCCTTGGTCACCTGCGTCTCGAGCTCGGCCGGTGCTGCGCCGCTCTGGCTGACACTGATCGAGACGATCGGCACGTCAATATTGGGAAAACGCGTGATCGGCAGCGTGTAGAACGACTGGTATCCGAGATACATCAGCAATACGAAGCCCAGGATCGGCGCGATCGGATTGCGAATTGCCCAAGCTGAAAAATTCATCCCGCTGTTCCCGTCAATTGGTCGCCGTGGCGGCGGATGTCACCGGATTGATCTTGTCGCCGTCGCGCACATAGGCGCCGGCCTTGGCGACGACCTTGTCGCCCGGTTTCAGGCCAGTTGTGATCTCGATGAACTCACCATCCTGGATGCCGGTGGTCACCGGTGTCAGGTGGACGATGCCGTCATCGACTTTGCGAACGACCGTTTCATCGTGGCCGACTGTAACGGCTGTTAGGGGCAGGACGATGGCCTGCTTTTCCTCGATGATGACCTGCGCATCGGCGTACATCCCCACCCGGGCCTTCTCGGGCTCGGAAAGGCTGATGTACACGGTCCCAAGCCGCGTCTGCGCGTCCACCATTGGCGAAATCAGGCGAATTTTGCCGTCAACTTCGGTCTTGCCGTCCGCGAGGGTGACTTTGGCCTTCTGGCCGATGGCAAGCTTGATGAGGTCGGACTCGGTGATATCCGCCTGCATTTCCACCGCGCCGTCCCGAATGATGGTGAACAGCGGTTCGCCCGTGCCACTGGCGATCGCGCCGATCTTGGCTTTCCTTGCTGAGACGATGCCGCTGACCGGCGTTTTGACTTCGGTGCGGGCAAGCCGCAAGTCGACATCGGAAATTTGCGCCTCAACGACCTTGATCTCCGCCGTGGCCACGGCAATAAATTGCTCTGCCGAGTTGACCCGCGCCAGCGCGGCGGTCGCCGCGGCCTTTTCCTGATCGCGCTGGGCTGTCGAGATGGTTCCGGCTTCCGAAAGCTTCTTTGATCGCTCGCTCACCCGCACAGCTTCCTCGGCGTTGGCCCGGGCTTCAGCAAGAAGTGCCTGGTACTGTGCGAGTGACGCATTTGCCTTGGCAAGGCTTGCGGCATACTGGCTCTTCTGCAGCAGCAGCATGTCCTCGTTCAGCGTTGCCAGCGTGCTTTCGGCTTCGACCCGATCGCCGACATCGGCGTTCAAAGTGCGGATGGAGAGCCCGTCAACCAGCGGAGAGACATAGGTCTCCTCCACAGCCTTTATGGTGCCCGTTGCCACGACGCGATCGACGACGGGCTTGTTTTCAACCTGGGTTACGACGATCGAAGGCAGTGTCTGCTCGGCCTTGGGCGCTGCGGCTTCTTCCGCGAATGCGGTGCTCGAAAGGAAAGTCAGCATCAGGGCAGCAGAAACACCAAATGCAAATGTCTTGTGACGGGCCATCGGCTCATTTCCTCAAATTCCGGATAATTCAGTTCGCTGACGCTGCACATTTCCAAGAAAAGGACGTGTCGCCGTCTACTGCTGGAAGGGAAGAAAATACCGCTTCGGTCTCGATAAGCGAAAAATTTCCCCCGCATCCTCCTCAAAATGCCACGGGGCTCTATTTAGTGAGCGCCTTTCGGCTATGCAAGGTGATACAAAAAAAGAATGGTGCCTCATTATTTTATTTGTTCCACCCATGCAAGGCAATGTTCTTTTTCGCGGCGAAATGTAGCAGAGACGTTTCTGCGCGTCGGAGTTGAAAAAGTACAAAGCGCGCGGGACAGCCCGCGCGCTCCTTTTTGTATTGAACGATGAGATCAAACTACTTCAAGGCAGCGTCGGTGATCTCGTGCGTGAAGGCGCCTTCCGGTTCCTTGGTGATGACGGGATCGGAGCCGCCCTTGAGCAGGGAAGCGACGGTGCGCTTGAAGTCCGCTTCGTCGAGTGCGCCGTTCGAGCCGGCTGTCAGCTTGGCGATCTCGCCCATCATGCGCTTCTGGTGCGCTTCCGTCTGGGCGCCCGTCGCATCGTTTTCGAGGACGATGCCGGCTGCTTCATCCGGATTGGCCTCGGCATATTTCCAGCCCTTCATCGAGGCACGGACGAACTTGACCATCTTTTCCTTGAAGGCCGGGTCCTTGAGCTTGTCTTCCAGTGCATAGAGGCCGTCTTCCAGCGTCGCGACGCCCTGGTCTTCGTACTTGAAGGTCACGAGATCTTCCGGCTTGATGCCAGCGTCAATGACCTGCCAGTATTCGTTGTAGGTCATGGTGGAGATACAGGCCGCCTGCTTCTGGATCAGCGGATCGACGTTGAAGCCCTGCTTCAGGACCGTGACGCCATCCGGGCCGCCATCGGTCTTGAGGCCAAGCTGGCTCATCCAGGAGAGGAACGGATATTCGTTGCCGAAGAACCAGACGCCGAGCGTCTTGCCCTTGAAATCAGCAGGCGTGGCAACGCCGGATTCCTTCAGGCAGGTCAGCATCATGCCGGAAGACTTGAACGGCTGGGCGATGTTGACGAGCGCGACACCCTTCTCGCGGGTCGCGAGCGCGGACGGCATCCAATCAACGACGACGTCGGCACCGCCACCGGCGATCACCTGCGGAGGCGCGATATCCGGGCCGCCCGGCTTGATCTCGACGTCGAGGCCTTCCGCTTCGTAGAAGCCCTTGTCCTTGGCAACGTAATAGCCGGCGAACTGGGCCTGGGTGACCCATTTCAGTTGCAGCACCACCTTGTCGGCGGCGATCGCCTGGAATGCGGACAGCGAAAAAGCGCTTGCCAGCAGCAGAGATGCAAGTCTTGTCTTCATGTCAGTTCCCTCTTTTTTGTTGTGCCTGTCCAACCACGGAAAGGCGGACTTTGTTACGCCTGTCCACCACGGACAGGCTTTTCCTCAGGCCGTCCGTGAGCTACGCACGGACGGGTGCCAGAACGTGACGGCGCGCTCGATGAGTGCCACCGCCCCGTAAAAAACGGAGCCAGCCACCGCCGCGACGGCGATCTCGGCCCAAACCATGTCGACATTCATGCGCCCCACTTCCGTGGAGATCCGGAACCCCATGCCGACGATGGGGGTGCCGAAGAATTCTGCGACGATGGCACCGATCAGCGCCAGCGTGGAATTGATCTTCAGCGCATTGAAGATGAAAGGCCACGCCGCCGGCAGCCGGAGCTTGATCAATGTCTGGAACCAGCTTGCCGCATAGGTGCGCATCAGGTCCCGCTCCATCGAACTGGTCGCGGCAAGCCCCGACACGGTGTTCACCAGCATCGGGAAGAAGGTCATGATCACAACGACCGCCACCTTTGACTGCCAGTCGAAACCGAACCACATGACCATGATCGGCGCAACGCCGATGACGGGCAGAGCGGAAACGAAATTGCCGAGCGGCAGCAGGCCCTTTTGCAGGAAGGGCGAACGGTCGATGGCGATCGCCACGAGGAAGCCGAGGCCGCAGCCGAGTGCGTAGCCGGTGATCACGGCCTTCAGGAAGGTCTGCTGGAAATCGGCCCAGAGCGTCGGCAGCGAGTTGATCAGCCGGGCCCAGATCATCGATGGCGGCGGCAGGAGAACGGAGGGCACGTTCAGCCCGCGCACGAGGCCCTCCCAGAGCACGAGGATGGTGATGCCGAAGAGAAGCGGCACGGCGAGCCTCGCGGCCCGCGCCGCCGTTCGGTTCGTAAATTTCTGGCGGACGAGCCATTCGTTGACGGCCCAGGCAACGAGCCAGAAGGCAAGGGCGCCGATGAGAAGACCGGAACTCATGGCTTGATCCCCATGCGCTTGAGGACGGCGGTGTGGGCAAGGCCAACGATGATCACCAGCGTTGCCGCCAGGGCCGCCGCCATGAACAGCGCCGACCAGATCTGCACGGTCTGGCCGTAATAGGAGCCCGCAAGCAGGCGGGCGCCTAAGCCGGAGACGGCGCCGGTCGGCAGTTCGCCGACGATCGCGCCGACGAGCGAAATGGCGATGGCGACCTTCAGCGAGGTGAACAGATAGGGCATGGACGCCGGCCAGCGCAGTTTCCAGAAGGTCTGCGACGGACTGGCGTAATAGGTATGCATGAGGTCGAGCTGGATCTGCTCGGGGCTGCGAAGCCCCTTCACCATGCCGACGACGATCGGGAAGAAGCTGAGATAGGTGGAAATCAGCGCCTTCGGCAGCAGGCCGGCGATGCCGACCGCATTCAGCACGACGATGATCATCGGCGCGATGGCAAGGATGGGGATGGTCTGGCTGGCGATGACCCAGGGCATCAGCGAGCGATCCATCGCCCGGTTGTGGACGATGCCGACAGCGAGAAGAATGCCGAGCACGGTGCCGATGCCGAAGCCGAGCAGCGTCGCCGAGAGCGTGATCCACGCATGATAGACGAGGCTGCGTTTGGACGTGATCGGCTTGTTGACGGTCGTGTCCCAGATTTCTGCGATCACCTGATGGGGGGCGGGGAGAACAGGCCGTTGCTGAAACATCGTTTTCGGCAGGATTTCTGAAAATGTGATCGTGGTCCCGGCGCGGGCGGCGGTATCGCGTTCGAAGGGGGCGTTGAGGAAGACGGTGGCGATATACCAGATGATCAGCAGGGCAAGCAGGATGGCGCCTACCGGCATGATCCTGTCGTTGAAAAAGCTGGGCTTCTCCATGTTCAAGCCTTCCCGCTCGACGGCAGCAGCATCAGCGCCATGGAAACGACGCCGAGGGCGACGCCGGCCATCTGCGAGAGCGTCAACCGCTCGCCGAACATGGCAAACGCGATGAGATTGACCAGGAGAAGCTGGGCGATGGCGGACGCGGAAATAGCAAGCCCCAGCCCGCCTTCGCGCATCAACCGCACCATCATCAGATTGCCGATGCAATAGAGGGCCAGGGAAAAGAGAAGGATGAGGATATTGTTGCTGGCGACATAATAACGGGAGGCCGTCGCGGCACTGAGGAATATCGCCATGGAGGCGGCGAGCCAGAGGATGAAGGAGGGGTTCATGACAAGCACCTCGTTGTGGCGCCGCACCCCCCTCTGTCACTTCGTGACATCTCCCCCACAAGGGGGGAGATTGGGAGCAAGCTGCCAGTCCCGACCTCGACATCAGACATCGAGTATTTTGAGAGACGGGTATGGGAAAAGAACGATCTCCCCCCCTGTGGGGGAGATGTCACGAAGTGACAGAGGGGGGTATCCCACGGCACAATTGATCTACTCGTCATAGCTATGCCCCGCCCTCAATCCCTCGCGCACCCGGCTGGCGATCTCGAGGAACTCCGGGGTTTCGCGGATGTCGAGCGGGCGCTCCTTCGGCAAAGTGGATTCGATGACGTCGGTGACGCGGCCGGGGCGGGGGCTCATGACGACGATTTTTGTCGAGAGATAGACGGCCTCAGGGATCGAATGGGTGACGAAACAGATTGTCTTGTTGGTGCGATCCCAGAGCTTCAGCAATTGCTCGTTCAGATGATCGCGGACGATTTCGTCCAGCGCGCCAAAAGGTTCGTCCATCAACAGCAGGTCGGCATCGAAGGCAAGCGCGCGCGCGATCGAGGCGCGCTGCTGCATGCCGCCGGAAAGCTGCCAGGGGAACTTCTTGCCGAAGCCGGTAAGGTTGACGAGATCCAGCGTGTGCTCGATGCGGGCCTTCTGGTCGGCGGCGCTATAACCCATGATTTCGAGCGGCAGGGCGATGTTCTTCTCGATGGTGCGCCAGGGATAAAGGGCTGCCGCCTGGAAGACGTAGCCGTAGGAACGGTTCTTGCGCGCGTCTTCCGGTGTCGTGCCGTTGACGGTGATCGTGCCGGACGTCGGCTTTTCCAGGTCGGCGATGACGCGCAGGAAAGTCGTCTTGCCGCAGCCGGAGGGGCCGATGAAGGAGACGAAATCGCCCTTGTTGACGTCGAGATTGACGCCCGTCAGTGCGTTGACGGGGCCGTCATTGGTCTCGAAGGTGAGGCCGAGATTGCGGGCCGAAACGACCGATGCTGGTGTGGTGGTCATTGTCTCCGGTGCGCTCCGCCCTGAATGCCATTGCCTGGAAGATTGAGGTGACGTCATTTGGCTTTCCGTCTTCGATAGTCGTACTTCATATTTTTCGAATGAGGTATGCTGCGCGCGATGTTGCTGCTTAGGAGATGTGGATATGTTGCAATCATCAAGACCGACCTGCCGGATCGTCCGCCCCGGCCAAAGCTATGACGGCAAGCAGGGGCTCAGCTATTTCGAAGGCATTTCGGCCGAGGCGGTCGGTTCGACCGGCATATGCATGCATCTTCTGACGATCCCGCCGGGCGGCCGGGCCAAGGCCCACCTGCACGAAAGCCACGAAACGGCGATCTACGTGCTGTCGGGAGAGGCGCACACCTGGTACGGCAACCGGCTGGAGCATCACGCCATCGTGCGGGCCGGCGAGATGTTCTATATCCCGGCCGGCGTTCCGCATCTGCCCGCCAACCTGTCCGACCAGCCCTGTTCGGCGGTCATCGCACGCACGGACCCGAAAGAACAGGAAAGCGTCGTGCTTTTGCCGGACCTGGATGGGTTGGTTCCGGCTTGAAATATGGCGGCTGACGGGGCCGTTGTGATACCCCCCTCTGTCGCTTTGCGACATCTCCCCCTCAAGGGGGGAGATTGGCCGCGTGTGACGGATCGACCTCACGCGGACTATGTGCAGGGATGAAGAGTTGGCCGCAAGCGCCTTGCCTGATGGCTGGGGGATAGGCGTGCCGCAGTCTCCCGATCTCCCCCCCTTTTGAGGGGGAGATGTCGCAAAGCGACAGAGGGGGGTGCAGCGCGGCTGATACGGCATGTGGGTCCGTTATACCCCGCTCGCCGGAATGCCGGTGCGCTGGACCTTGCGCGGCGCGGTGATTTCCTTCCAGGTCGAGAGCGCCTTGTTGACGGCGGCAAAGGGTTCGCGCTTGACGAATTCGCCTTGGCCTTCGCGTGTCTTGATGGTCGATTCCTCGATCGCGACGACGCCGCGCGTCAGCGTGTAACGCGGCAGGCCGGTCACCTGCTTGCCCTCGAAGACGTTGTAGTCGATCGACGATTGCTGGCTGGCGGCCGAGATCGTCTTCGAGCGCTTCGGGTCCCAGACGACAATGTCGGCGTCGGCGCCGACGAGGATTGCGCCCTTCTTCGGGTATATGTTGAGGATCTTGGCGATGTTGGTCGAGGTGACAGCGACGAACTCGTTCATGGTGATGCGGCCGGTGGCGACGCCATTGGTCCAGAGCATCGGCATGCGGTCTTCAAGCCCGCCGGTGCCGTTCGGGATCTTGGTGAAATCGCCGATGCCGAAGCGTTTCTGGGCGGTGGTGAAGGCGCAGTGATCGGTCGCGACCACCTGCAGCGAGCCGGCGGCAAGGCCGGCCCAGAGACTGTCCTGATGCTGCTTGTTGCGGAAGGGTGGCGACATGACCCGGCGGGCGGCGTGGTCCCAATCGGGATTGGCATATTCGCTTTCATCCAGCGTCAGATGCTGGATCAGCGGCTCGCCGTAGACGCGCATGCCCTTCTGGCGTGCGCGGCGGATGGCTTCGTGCGCCTGTTCGCAGGAGGTGTGCACGATATAGACGGGCGCGCCGGCCATGTCGGCGATCATGATCGCCCGGTTGGTGGCCTCGCCTTCGACTTCGGCGGGGCGGGAATAGGCATGCGCCTCGGGGCCGTTGTTGCCGGCGGCGAGCAGCTTTGCCTGCATCTGCGCGACGACATCGCCGTTTTCGGCATGGACAAGCGGCAGGGCGCCGAGGGCCGCGCAGCGCTGGAAGGAGGAGAACATCTCGTCATCATCCACCATCAGCGCGCCCTTATAGGCCATGAAATGCTTGAAGGTGTTGATACCCTTGTCCTTGACGATAGTCTCCATCTCGTTGAAGACCTGCTCGCTCCACCAGGTGATCGCCATATGGAAGGAGAAGTCGCAATTGGCGCGCGAGGTCTTGTTGTCCCACATGGTCAGCGCTTCGAGCAGCGACTGGCCGGGCGAGGGAAGCGCGAAATCGACGACCATCGTCGTGCCGCCGGAAAGTGCTGCGCGCGTGCCGCTTTCAAAGTCGTCGGAGGAGTAGGTGCCCATGAAGGGCATTTCGAGATGGGTGTGCGGATCGATGCCGCCCGGCATGACGTAGCAGCCGGTCGCATCCAGCGTTTCGTCGCCCGAAAGGTTCGGGCCGATCTCGATGATCTTGCCACCGTCCACCTTGACGTCGGCCTGGTAGGTGAGGTCGGCGGTGACGACGGTGCCGTTCTTGATGACTGTTGACATGATATGAGCCTCCAATTGGCCTAGGGGCGAAAGGTTGCGAGTTTTGCTCCGAAACCGAGAAACACAGTCCCCGTGATGCCCTTTATCCACCTTTGTGTGCGGTTGGATTTTGCCAGCCCCACGAACCGGGCAAAAAACAGGACCATCAGTCCGAACCAGGCGACATTGAGCATCGAGTGAATGAAAACGAGCGTATAGGCGTTTGCGAGCGTTGCTTGAGCCGGACTGATGAACTGAGGAAAGGCAGCCAGATAGAACATCGAGACTTTTGGATTCAGCATGTTTGTGAGCAGGCCTTCACCATAGGCCGCCATCAAGGTGCGTTTTTTGCGATCCGGCGACGCGTCCTCCAGGAGGATTCTGCCTCGGCAGGCTTCATGCAGCGCCTTCAGGCCGATCCAACTCAGGTATGCAGCGCCCAACAACTTGAAAAAGAAGAAAAATTCCGATGATTTCACAAGGATCGCCGACCAGCCGAAAATCGCCAGCGTACCGTGAATGTAAAAAGCGGTGAAGAAACCCGCTATATTGGCAAACCCTGCGGCCTTCCCGGACTTGGGCACCGTCTTGGCGATGAGCACTCCGTTCGGCCCCGGTGATATGATCAGCAGTCCCGCTACCAGGACGAAGGTCAAAATTGTCGACAGGCTCATGCGTGTCCCCTGACTGTGTTACCCTGTTGCCGGCCTATTCAGAAATTCCCGCCGTCTCGACAACCGCATGAAACAGGACATCGCATCCCGCTGACGCCCATTCCTTGGAGATGTCCTCTGCCTCGTTGTGGCTGAGGCCGCCGACGCAGGGGCACATGACCATCGTGGCGGGCGCTACCTTGGCGGCCCAGCAGGCGTCGTGGCCGGCGCCGGAGATGAGGTTCATATGGCTGTAGCCGAGCTTTTCGGCGGCGGTGCGTACCGCTGTCACAAGCGTCGGATCGAAGGTGACCGGCGCGAAATGGCCGATCGCCTCGATGGAACAGCCGACACCAAGAGGCTCGGTGATGCCAGGCGCTTCCGCCTCGATCTTTGCGCGCATGCGGTCGAGCTTGGCCTTGTCCGGCGAGCGGATATCGACGGTGAAGACGACCTTGCCCGGTAGCACGTTGCGGGAGTTGGGCGAGAAGAACACCTGGCCGACACCGCCAACGGCGCCCGGCTGGTTTTCCATCGCGACACCCTGAACCATTTCGATGATCCGCGACATGGCCAAGCCGGCATTGACGCGCATGTTCATCGGCGTCGAGCCGGTATGGGCTTCGCGGCCGGTCAGGGTGAATTCCAGCCACCAAAGGCCCTGACAGTGGGTGACGACGCCGATGGTCTTTTCTTCCGCCTCGAGGATCGGCCCCTGCTCGATGTGATATTCGAAATAGGCATGCATTTTGCGCGCGCCGACCTCTTCGTCACCGAGCCAGCCGATGCGCTTCAGCTCGTCGCCAAAGGTCTTGCCTTCCGGGTCTTTGCGGTCATAGGCATAGTCGAGCGTATGGACACCGGCGAAGACACCGGAAGCGAGCATGGCCGGCGCAAAGCGCGCGCCTTCCTCGTTGGTCCAGTTGGTGACGACGATCGGGTGCCTGGTCTTGATGCCGAGATCGTTCATGGTGCGCACGACTTCGAGCGCGCCGAGCACGCCAAGCACGCCGTCATACTTGCCGCCGGTCGGCTGTGTGTCGAGATGGGAGCCGACATAGACGGGCAGGGCGTCGGGATCGGTGCCGGGACGCGTGGCAAACATCGTGCCCATCTTGTCGACGCCCAGCGTCAAGCCGGCGTCTTCGCACCAGGTCCGAAAGAGCTTGCGGCCTTCTCCGTCTTCGTCCGTCAGCGTCTGGCGGTTGTTGCCGCCGGCAATACCGGGGCCGATCTTCGCCATGTCCATCAGCGAATCCCAAAGACGGTCCGCATTGACACGCATGTTCTCGCCCGGTGCTGCTACCATGGCGGCTCTCCTCATTTTTTTGCGGGAGGCACGTGGTGCGTACATCCCCTTTGTTCCCGTCGGTCGAATCGGGGCGTCTGGTTTTTTCGATTGCCCTGCGATCAGCCGTTGCGTTTGAGTTTGAACTGACTGATAATTTGACCGGTTGGTAAAACATTACAGCTTCCGTTGCCGCACTCAAGACGAAAAACAGAAAAAACGGAATTGCCGTCCGAATTTTCAGATCAAGCGGTTTTCGGACGTTCTCAAGCCGCGCGCAGGCGGTGATTGGTGAAAAGACAGGGGGAAACATGGTACTTCCGAGGGCAGCCCGAACACAAAGGCGAACCCGCATCCAGGAGGAGAAGGAAGAACTGATTCTGGAGGCGGCGCTGGACGTGTTCGCCACCCACGGCTTTCGCGGCAGCACGATCGATCAGATCGCCGATGTGGCGGGCATGTCGAAGCCGAACCTGCTCTATTATTTCCGCACCAAGGAAGCGATGCACCGGGCGCTGATCGACCGGGTTCTCGACAGCTGGCTCGATCCGCTGCGCGAATTCGATGCGGAGGGAAATCCGGTTTCCGAAATCCGCAGCTATATCCGCCGCAAGCTGGAAATGGCCCGCGATTTTCCGCGCGAGAGCAGGCTGTTCGCCAACGAAATCCTCCAGGGCGCTCCGCATATCGAGGACGAGTTGAAGGGGCCATTGAAGACGCTCGTGGATGAGAAGGTGGAGGTCATCCGAGCCTGGGCAAAGGCCGGAAAGATCGCCAAATGCGATCCTTACCACCTGATCTTCGCCATCTGGTCGACGACGCAGCATTATGCCGATTTCGATGTCCAGGTGCGCGGCGTGCTTGGCGAGGAGCGCTCGGGTGACGGACGATTTGAAGACGCCGCGCGGTTTCTGGAGCAGTTGTTTGTGAGCGGCCTGGAAATCAAGGACGGGAGTGCGTAAACGCCGCCAACGTTCGTCTGCGGGGGCGGTATTTCCTCGAACCGTATCATACGGTTTCCGATTGATCAGCTCGGCTAGGTCCGAGAACGGCGAGACTCACCCCCCCTCTGTCGGCGACGCCGACATCTCCCCCTCAAGGGGGGAGATTGCAATAACCTTCGAAATCCATTCGGAAAAAGAATGATCTCCCCCCTTGAGGGGGAGATGTCACGAAGTGACAGAGGGGGGGTGAGTCTCCTCGATCTCTGAGCTATCCGAACCGATCAACCGGAAGCCGTATCATTGCCGGTTGCGGTGGCAGTGGCATCCCGGTCAGGCCGGTGTTTCTTTCTGGCGCTTCCCGGCCTCTATCATAATTTCGATCTCCGCGGCATTCTGGACGATGAGTGTTTCGAGTGTGCCCGCGCGGCCGCGAATGGGGATTTTGTAGCTTTCCCTGTCATCGACCGTGAGCCCAGCATAGCGCACGACGTCGGCGGAAACGGCCAGTTGCGCATCATATTCCTTAGCAAAGCCTTCCAGTCGGCTCGCGGCGTTGATGGTGTCGCCGACCGCGGTCAACGACGAGGCCTTGCCGTAGCCGATCTGACCGATGATCGCGGGTCCGGCGTGCATGCCCATGGCGACGCGCAGCGGCTTATCGAGCTCGCTCATGAAATTGCGGTTGAGCATATCGACGCCCCTGGCAATGCGCACGGTCGCGGCCAGTGCCTGGGCGCAGGCTTCCTCGATGTTGTGGCTCAGCCCGAAGATCGCCAGCGCGCCATCACCAATGAACTTGTCGATCACGCCGCCCGAACCTTCGACAGCCTCGCCGATGGTTTCGAAATAACGGTTAAGCAGGAAGACGGTATCGAACGGCAATTGCTTCTGGGCAAGCAGGGTGAAGTCGCGCAGGTCGCAGAACAGCACCGCAATGCGGCGCTCACGCCCGGCTGCTTCCTGCTCACTCGGCTGTGCCTTGAGGCCGATATTGTCGGCACCGAGAATGGGCGCGATCGACAGGTTGTGGTTCGGCCGCAGCTGGCAGGCGAGGCGGACATCGTCGGGCGCGCGGATACGCATAAGCGTTGCCCTCTCGGCCTCGTTTGCCGGCGGCAGCCGAGCCAAGCCCTCCGTCACCCTCACGCGACAGGTCGAACAGCGCCCGCGCCCGCCGCAGATCGAGATATGCGGTATGCCCGCGGCGCGGCTCGCCTCAAGCACGCTGAAGCCCTTCGCTGCCGAGATGACACGGTCGGGATAGGTGATCCGGACCTTTCCCCTGACCGGGATTGCACGCAGAATGAGCGTTCCGCCAATCATTGCCAACAGGCCAGCAACGATGGAGAGCCGGATTTGTCCGAGGATTTCGGGCTGAGTGCGGTGCGCCATGAACCATGCATCGGACGGCAGCCCGCCCTCCAGTGACCGTGCCGCGACGGCGAAGCCGAGCAGGGCCAGCAGCGGGACGAGGACGGCGAAGGAATAGGAGAACAGGAAGTAACGCGGATACCAGCTGCGACCACGCATCCAGAACCATGCGCCGAGGCAGCCATGCGACCAGGCGAGGATGAGGGCAAGCGATTGGCGTGTCGCGGTAAAGGCATTCGACCAGAGTATCGGCAGCATCTCGTAATAGCCGTCCCCAGAGCCCGTCAGCATCCATTCGACGCGGGTGCTGACCACATGGCCGACGATGAGGAAGGGAAAGGAAAGCCCGAAGACGATCTTCAACGCCTCACGGACCGGCATGCGCAGGGTCTGCCGGCGATACAGGCTCTCGAGCGCCAGCAGGAAGTGGACAAGCAGCGATCCGTAAAGCAGGATCGTGCCCAGCCAACTGCGCCAGAACAGGTTAAAAACAAAGCGCATTTTCTCCATCGCCTCGACCGAGACAAGGCCAAGAGCGTGATTGGAAAAATGGGTCAGCAGGAACAATCCCAGGCAAGCGCCTGAAAGCAGATGCAGCCTTTTGCGCGTTCTAGATGAGGCGACCTTCAAACAGACATCCGGAGTTGGCGGCGAAGCGCCGCATATTGCTATGGCCTCTTATTGACGAGTTCGCCGCAAGGGGCAACGCACGTTTTGTGGACGCTGCGTCGCAATTTCGTGTCCAATCCGTTATCGCCGGTGTTGATTGTCGCGTTTCGCGGCGCCGGAATTTCGGGCAATGGCTTCCAAAAGCCGCCCTTTCAACCGCGGCGGCAGAGCGCATCCCATGTCAGATTTATAGCAGTGATCAACGGCAAGCAGTCGCCTCGCTTTTTCGGCGAGACGGCTGCTCCTGTCCGAAAAATCCCCTTATTCCGCGGCCTGGCGGGCCATCGGGTTGTTCGGATGGGTCGTCCAGTTGGCGTAGTTCGCATCGACGACCTTGCCGGTGCGTTCGTCGAGCGTGCCCGGCTCGAGGCCGACCATGGTGATGCAATCCTGCACAGGGCAGACGTTGACGCAGAGATTGCAGCCGACGCACTCGTCTTCCATCACCTCGAAATGCCTGACGCCATCGACATACTGGGTGATCGCCTGATGCGAAGTGTCCTCGCAGGCGATATGGCAGCGGCCGCACTTGATGCAGGCATCCTGGTCGATGCGGGCCTTGGCGACGTAGTTGAGGTTGAGGTACTGCCAGTCCGAAACGTTCGGGACCGCACGGCCGCAGATATCGTCGAGCGAGCGATGGCCCTTGGCATCCATCCAGTTCGAGAGACCGGTGATCATTTCCTGGACGATCTTGAAGCCGTAGGTCATGGCCGCGGTGCAGACCTGGACGTTGCCGGCGCCAAGCGCCAGAAACTCTGCCGCGTCGCGCCAGGTGGTGATGCCGCCGATACCGGAGATCGGCAGGCCGTAGGTTTCGGGATCGCGGGCGATCTCGGCCACCATGTTGAGGGCGATGGGCTTTACCGCCGGACCGCAATAGCCGCCGTGACTGCCTTTGCCGTCGATCGAGGGTTCCGGTGAGAACGTGTCCAGATTGACCGAGGTGATCGAATTGATCGTGTTGATCAGCGACACGGCATCGGTGCCGCCGGCCTTGGCGGCGCGAGCGGGCTTGCGGACATCGGTGATATTCGGCGTCAGCTTGGTGATCACGGGCATGCGCGTGTACTGCTTGCACCAGCGAACCACCATCTCGATATATTCCGGCACCTGTCCGACCGCGGCACCCATGCCGCGCTCCGACATGCCGTGCGGACAGCCGAAGTTGAGCTCGATGCCGTCTGCGCCGGTTTCTTCCACCAACGGCAGGATCGCCTTCCAGGCATTTTCCTCGCAAGGGACCATGATCGAGGCGATCAGCGCCCTGTCCGGCCAGTTCATCTTCACCTGCTTCATTTCACGCAGGTTGGTGTAGAGGTCGCGGTCGGTGATGAGCTCGATGTTGTTG
The DNA here is from genome assembly GCF_964252955.1 of Pararhizobium sp. LjRoot238. Taxonomy (NCBI): domain Bacteria; kingdom Pseudomonadati; phylum Pseudomonadota; class Alphaproteobacteria; order Hyphomicrobiales; family Rhizobiaceae; genus Pararhizobium; species Pararhizobium sp. LjRoot238. The sequence continues at coordinate 2,440,165 of NZ_CAXUPP020000001.1, forward strand.
AGGCCCAGCAGGCGGCGGTCGGCGCCCCAGATGGCACCGTAGCGCGGGCCGTTGACGTTGACGACCGGCGGGCCTTCCTCGCCCAGTGTCTTCCAGACCACGCCGCCCCAGCCCGCCTTGAAGGCGCGCTCGACGTTATAGGCCTTGTCGGTCGGCGGCGCCGAGGCCAGCCAGAACGGGTTCGGAGACTTGATGCCGACGAAGTTATTGCGGAGATCAGCCATTGTTCATTCTCCCCTTCAAGCGACGGCGACGGCCGGCTGCGCGGCAGCGGCAAGAGCCCGGTTGATTGATTCGGCCGCATCGCGACCTTGTGCGACGGCGGAAACCGTCAGGTCTTCTCCGCCCAGAATGCAGTCGCCGCCGGCCCAGACGCGTTCCAGCGACGTGCGGCCCTCGGCATCGACGACGATGCGGCCGGATTGCAGGGCGATGGTGCTGAGACCATCGGCCTCGAAGGTCTGGCCGATCGCCTTCAGCACGTGATCGGCGGTGATCACGCCGGTTTCACCGGTGGTGACGAGACGCCCGTCCTCAAGCGCCGTGTAGTCGAGTTCGATGCCAGCCACCTTGCCGTCGCGACTGAGAATGCGCTTCGGCTGCAGCCAGTGGCGGATGGCGACGCCCTTGGAGGCGGCGAGATCCTGCTCGAACTCGGAGGCGTTCATATGCTCCTTGCCGCGGCGGTAGCAGATGGTCACTTCCTCGGCGCCGAGCAGTTTTGCCTGGACGGCCGCATCGATTGCCGTCATGCCGCCGCCGAGAACCACGACCCTACGGCCGACCGGGATATCCGACTTGGTTTCGGATTGCCGCAGAGCCGCGATGAAATCAACCGCATCTTCGACGCCTTCGGCCGTTTCGCCCTCGGCACGCAGCGCGTTGACGCCGGCAAGGCCGAGACCGAGGAAGACGGCATCGTGCTTGGACAGCAGGTCGCTCAGGGAGAAGTCACGGCCCAGCACCTGGCGGTTGCGCATGTCGATGCCGCCGATGGACAGGACATAGTCGACTTCCTTCTGGGCAAAGCTGTCGACGGTCTTGTAGGTGGCGATGCCGTATTCGTTGAGACCGCCGGCCTTTTCGCGGGCGTCGTAGATGACGACGTCGTTGCCCTTGACGGCGAGGCGATGGGCGCAGGCGAGGCCTGCCGGACCGGCGCCGATGACGGCAATGGATTTGCCGGTCGGCTCGGCGCGGTCGTAGAACTGAGCGTTGTCGCGCATGGCGATATCGGTGGCATAACGCTGCAGCCTGCCGATCTCGACCGGCCGGTGCTCGGCCGTGTTGCGGACGCAGGCCTGCTCGCAGAGCGTCTCGGTGGGACAGACGCGGGCGCACATGCCGCCGAGTATGTTCTGGTCGAAGATGGTGTTGGCCGACCCGATCGGGTTTCCGGTCGATATCTGCCGGATGAACAGCGGGATATCGATGGAGGTGGGACAGGCCGTCATGCAGGGGGCGTCGTAGCAGAAGTAGCAGCGATCGGAGGCGACCAGCGCTTCATGCTCGTCGAGCGGCGGATGCAGATCGGAAAAATTCTTGTCGTATTCGGCGGGCGACAGGCGTCCGCTTACTATTCCAGTTTCAGTCGTTCCCATTTTATTGCTCCCAAATGTCATACCTTAGGATGATGAAACGGTAACACGCTTTATTTTTTTATCAAACGGTAAAAATTCAAAAAATGAAAACGTTGGAATCGCGGTGGCGCAAGGGTTTCGGCGTGCTTGCAATCAGATGCCAGTGGTCAGTGTTTGACAGAAGGCGGGAAAAGATGTCAGCACCTTTTCCAAGGAGTATAGGACGATGGCGCGCAGACCGGAAGCAAGCAACAGGCTCGACGATGCCGCGCGCGCCGGCTGGCTTTATTATGTCGCCGGGCGCACGCAGGATGAAATCGCTTCCGCCATGGGGATCTCGCGGCAGTCGGCGCAGCGGCTGGTTTCGCTTGCCATGGCCGAGCGTCTGATCAAGGTTCGCCTCGACCATCCGATCGCCGCCTGCCTCGAACTCGGGCAGCGGCTCAAGGAAAAATATGATCTGCGGCAAGTGGACATCGTGCCGAGCGATCCCGGATCGTCCTCGACGACGGTCGGCATTGCCGAGGCCGGTGCCGCCGAAATCGAGCGCTGGCTGAAATCGACGGATCCGATCATCCTTGCCATCGGCACGGGCCGCACGCTGAAGGCGGCGATCGATCAATTGCCGGCGATGGAATGCCCGCAGCACCGCATCGTCTCCTTGACCGGCAATATCGGTCCTGACGGTTCGGCTGCCTATTACAACGTCATCTTCAGCATGGCCGATGCCATCAAGGCGCGACATTTTCCGATGCCGCTGCCGGTTCTCGTCTCTTCGCCGGAGGAGCGGGCGGTGCTTCATAATCAGGCGCTCGTCAAATCGGCGTTGCAGCTTGGCGCGGAAGCCAATGTCGCGTTCGTCGGCGTCGGTGAACTGGGCGAGCGGGCGCCGCTGTGCGAAGACGGCTTTCTTGCCCATGATGAAATGATGCGGCTGATGGACGAGGGAGCGGCCGGAGAAATCTGCGGCTGGATGTTCGACCGCAACGGCCAGATGATGTCCGGCAGCATCAACAAGCGCGTCGCCAGCGTACCCTTGCCGTCGCGTGATTCGGCGACCGTCATCGGTATCGCCAAGGGCCAGCGAAAACACCTGGCGCTGAGCGCTGCCCTCAAGGGACGGATTATCAACGGTCTCATTACGGATGAGGCAACAGCTGAGTTCTTGCTCACTCAGTGAGCGAATGCCCATAAATTTTCATTAGAAATATCAAATATTTAGTTATTCGTTTCTGCAGTGCAGCAACGAATGCCAATTGACATTTTTTGCAAACGTGTGAGTAATTGCTCACGAGCAAGGCAAATGCTCACAACTCTTCTGGGAGGAAGATATATGAACTTGAAAACTTTTTTGCTGGGCACGTGCTCGGCGGTCGTCATCGCGGGTTTCGCCCAGGCCGAAACCCTCACCATTGCCACCGTCAACAATGGCGACATGGTCCGTATGCAGGGACTGACGGACGACTTTACCAAGGCAAATCCCGACATTCAGCTTGAATGGGTCACCCTCGAAGAGAACGTGCTGCGCGAACGCGTCACCACGGATATCGCCACCAAGGGCGGCCAGTACGACGTGCTGACGATCGGCACGTACGAAGTTCCGATCTGGGCGAAGCAGGGTTGGCTCCTGCCGCTCGAAAATCTTGGCGCCGACTATGACGTCGACGACCTGCTTCCGGCCATCCGCTCGGGCCTCACCATGGACGGCAAGCTCTTTGCGGCTCCGTTCTACGGCGAAAGCTCGTTCATCATGTACCGCAAGGACCTGATGGAAAAGGCAGGGCTCACCATGCCCGACGCACCGACCTGGGAGTTCATCGGTGAAGCGGCCCGCAAGATGACCGATCGCGCGGCCGGCATCAGCGGCATCTGCCTGCGCGGCAAGGCCGGCTGGGGCGAGAATATGGCGTTCCTGACCGCCACGTCCAATGCTTTCGGCGCCCGCTGGTTCGACGAGAACTGGAAGCCCCAGTTCGATCAGCCGGAGTGGAAGAACGCGCTCGACATGTACGTCAAGCTGATGAACGACGCAGGCCCGCAGGGCGCTTCGTCTAACGGCTTCAACGAAAACCTGGCGCTGTTCCAGCAGGGCAAGTGCGGCATGTGGATCGATGCCACGGTCGCTGCATCCTTCGTAACCAACCCGAAGGACTCGACGGTCGCCGACAAGGTCGGTTTTGCTCTCGCCCCGGATACGGGCCTCGGAAAGCGCGGCAACTGGCTGTGGGCATGGTCGCTCGGCGTTCCTGCCGGCACGCAGAAGGCGGAAGCTGCCCAGAAGTTCGTGTCCTGGGCAACCAGCAAGCACTATCTCGATCTGGTGGCCGAGAAGGAAGGCTGGGCAAACGTTCCTCCGGGCACGCGCTCCTCGCTCTACGCCAATCCCGAGTATCAGAAGGCGGCACCGTTTGCCAAAATGACGCTGGATTCGATCAATGCGGCTGACCCGACCAAACCGACCGTGAAACCAGTCCCTTACGTCGGTGTCCAGTTCGTCGCCATCCCGGAATTCCAGGGTCTCGGCACGACGGTCGGACAGCTTTTCTCGGCGGCTCTGGCCGGTCAGATGAGCGTGGATGATGCGCTCGCACAGGCGCAACAGGTAACCACTCGCGAAATGACGCGCGGCGGCTACATCAAGTAGGTTCCTTCCCAAGGACGGGCGATCCGGACCACTATCCGGGTCGTCGAACTGGAGCCTGACGTCATTCGTTGGTGAACTTCTATCGTCACTGCGGCTGACGTCAGGTTTTTTCGAGAAAAAGACAAAGAAGGCCGGCTTGCTGTCCTCCCGGCGGGGCGGGCGCCTGTACCGGAATGAGAGGGAGGGTTGTTCCAATGGCGACACAGAATACGAGGGCGCTTGCGCGCTTCATGATAGCCCCGTCCGTCGGACTGCTTCTGATCTGGATGATCGTCCCGCTGGCGATGACGCTGTGGTTTTCGTTTCAGAACTACAATCTGCTCAATCCGGCCAATATCAGCTTCGCCGGCCTGTTCAACTACGAGTATTTCTACACGGATCCCGCCTTTTTCCAGTCGATCTGGAACACGCTGGTCATTGTGGTCGGCGTGCTATTTATCACCGTCATCGGCGGGGTGGCGATCGCGCTTCTGCTTGACCAGCCGATGATGGGCCAGGGGATCGTGCGTATCATGATCATCTCGCCGTTCTTCGTCATGCCGCCGGTCGCAGCGCTCGTCTGGAAGAACATGATCATGCATCCGGGCTACGGCGTGCTTGCCGATATGAGCCGGGCGCTTGGTCTGCAGCCCGTCGACTGGTTTGGGCAATATCCGCTGTTTTCGATCATCATCATCGTTGCCTGGCAGTGGCTGCCGTTTGCAACGCTCATTCTCCTGACCGCGCTGCAATCGCTTGACGTCGAGCAGAAGGAAGCGGCCGAGATGGACGGCGCCAACTTCTTCAACCGGTTCATCTACCTGACGCTGCCGCATCTGGCCCGTTCGATCACCGTCGTCATCCTGATCCAGACGATCTTCCTGCTCGGCATCTATGCGGAAATCCTCGTCACCACCAATGGCGGACCGGGCTACGCGTCCACCAACCTGCCGTTCCTGATCTACCGCACCGCGCTCCTCGGCTACGACGTCGGCGGTGCCTCGGCAGGCGGCATCATTGCAGTCATCCTCGCCAATATCGTCGCCTTCTTCCTGATGCGCGCCGTTGGCAAGAACCTCGACAGATAAGGGAGGCACGACCATGGCCCGCGCAGTCTCGACCAGAAGAACCGTCGCTTTCACCATCGCCGCATGGATCGTCGCGCTGATCATCTTCTTCCCGATCCTCTACACGATCATCACCAGCTTCAAGTCGGAAACCGAAGCGATCCAAGGCTTCAGCCTCATCCCGTCGGGCACCGTCGAAAGTTATGTCGAGGTGCAGACGCAAAAGGACTACTTCAAGCCGTTCATGAACTCGGTCATCCTGTCGGTCGGCTCGACACTGGTCGCCTTGCTCATCTCCGTGCCGGCGGCCTGGTCGATGGCGTTCTCGCCGACCAAGAAGACCAAGGACGTGCTGATGTGGATGCTCTCCACCAAGATGATGCCGGCCGTCGCCGTTCTCGTGCCGATCTACCTGATCTTCCGCGACTTCGGCCTGCTCGACAGCCGCATCGGCCTGACCTTCATGCTGACCATGATCAACCTGCCGATCGTGATCTGGATGCTCTACACCTACTTCCGTGAAATTCCGGGCGAGATCCTGGAGGCGGCGCGCATGGACGGCGCTTCGCTCTGGGGTGAGATCGTCTATGTGCTGACGCCGATGGCGGTACCCGGCATCGCCTCGACCATGCTGCTCAACATCATCCTTGCCTGGAACGAAGCCTTCTGGACGATCCGTCTGACAACGACCAACGCCGCGCCGCTCACCGCCTTCATCGCCTCGTTCTCCAGTCCGCAGGGGCTGTTCTGGGCGAAGCTGTCGGCGGCATCGACCTTGGCGATCGCGCCCATCCTGATCATGGGCTGGTTCAGCCAGAAACAACTTGTCCGCGGCCTGACCTTTGGCGCCGTGAAGTAACAGATAACGAAGAAAAGACTTGGGGAGAGCACGCATGGGCAATATCACACTGAAAAAGGTCAACAAATCCTTCGGCGCGACGCAGGTCATTCCGGGCATTGACCTCAAGATCGAAGACGGCGAGTTCGTCGTCTTCGTCGGCCCCTCGGGTTGCGGAAAGTCGACGCTGCTCCGGTTGATCGCCGGTCTCGAAGACACCACCTCCGGCACGATCGAGATCGACGGCCGCGATGTCACGGGGGCGGCACCCGCCAAGCGCGGTCTTGCCATGGTATTCCAGTCCTATGCGCTCTATCCGCATATGTCGGTGCGCAACAACATCGCCTTTCCGCTGAAGATGGCAAAGTTCGATAAGGGCGCGATCGACAAGAAGGTGACGGAGGCCGCGCGCGTCCTCAACCTGACGAACTATCTCGAGCGTCGTCCGGGCCAGCTTTCCGGCGGCCAGCGCCAGCGTGTCGCGATCGGCCGCGCCATCGTGCGCGAACCCTCGGCCTTCCTGTTCGATGAGCCGCTGTCCAATCTTGACGCGGCCCTGCGCGGGACGATGCGGCTCGAGATCAGCGAACTTCACCATCAGTTGCAGACGACGATGATCTACGTCACCCACGACCAGGTCGAAGCCATGACCATGGCCGACAAGATCGTCGTTCTCAACGCCGGCAACATCGAGCAGGTCGGTTCGCCGCTCGACCTTTATCACCGTCCGGACAATCTTTTCGTCGCCGGCTTCATCGGCTCGCCGCGCATGAATTTCGCGACCGGCGAATTCTCCAGGCCCTACGGCGCCCATACCATCGGCGTCCGTCCCGAGCATCTCCAACTCTCGACCCAGTCGGGGACATGGCGTGGCGTGGTCGGCGTCGCGGAACATCTCGGCTCGGACACCTTCCTGCATATTCATGTCGAGGGCATCGGTCTGGTGACGGCCCGCGTTGGAGGCGATTTCGGCGTCCATCACGGCGACCAGGTGTTCCTGACGCCGGACGAGGGCCGCGTCCACCGTTTCAATGACAGAGGACTGGCAATTCGATGACGCGCTTGCAGGGAAAAAGCGCGCTGATCACGGGATCGGCGCGTGGGATCGGACGCGCTTTCGCGCAGGCCTATATCCGCGAAGGGGCGACCGTCGCGATCGCCGATATCAATCTCGAGCGCGCGAAGACGACGGCGGGCGAGCTCGGGCCATCGGCCTATGCCGTGGAAATGGATGTGACCAGCCAGGCCTCGATCGATGCGGCAATCGCCGCAGTCGTGGTGGAGGCCGGCGGCCTCGATATCCTTGTCAACAATGCGGCCTTGTTCGATCTCGCCCCGATCGTCGAGATCACCCGCGAAAGCTACGACAGGCTGTTTTCGATCAATGTCGCCGGCACGCTCTTCACCATGCAGGCCGCCGCGCGGCAGATGATTAAGCAGGGACGCGGCGGCAAGATCATCAACATGGCAAGCCAGGCGGGCCGTCGGGGGGAGGCGCTTGTCGCCGTCTATTGTGCCACCAAGGCGGCGGTGATCAGCCTTACCCAGTCGGCGGGTCTGAACCTCATCAAGCACGGCATCAACGTCAATGCGATCGCTCCCGGCGTCGTCGATGGCGAGCACTGGGAGGGTGTCGATGCGATGTTCGCCAAATACGAGAACCGGCCGCTCGGCGAAAAGAAAAAGCTGGTCGGCGCCGAAGTGCCATTCGGACGCATGGGCACCGCCGAAGACCTGACGGGCATGGCGATCTTCCTCGCCTCCGCCGAAAGCAATTACGTCGTTTCGCAGACCTACAATGTCGATGGCGGCAACTGGATGAGCTGATCAAAGCTCGTCGAAAGGAATGAAGACATGACGACCAAACTTTCGCTCGCCAATCTCGATGCCATCAAGGCGACGGCCGCCATTCCGGCCTATGATCGTTCAAAGCTGAAGGCGGGCATCGTCCATTTCGGCGTCGGCAATTTTCATCGCGCCCATCAGGCGATCTACCTCGATGATCTGTTCAACACCGGCAAGGATCTCGATTGGGCGATCGTCGGGGCAGGGGTTCTGCCCTCCGACGAGGCGATGCGGGCGAAGCTCGAAGAACAGGATTTCCTGACGACGGTGGTCGAGCAGGACAACAACAGGAGTGCTGCCCGTGTCACCGCGCCGATGATCGACTATCTGCGGCCCGGCAATGCGACAGCGACGATCGCGAAGCTTGCCGATCCCGCGATCCGCATCGTCTCACTGACGATCACCGAAGGCGGCTATTTCATCGACCCCGCATCCGGCAAGTTCAATCCGGCCCATCCGGCCATCGTTGCCGACAGCCAAAATCCCCCTGATCCGAAAACGGTGTTCGGCCTGATCATCGCCGGCCTGAAAGCACGCAAGGACAAGGGCATCACGCCGTTTACGGTCATGTCCTGCGACAATATTCCGGGCAATGGCGAAGTCACCCATGCCGCTGTTTGCGGTCTCGCCCGCCTGTCCGATCCGGCGCTTGCCGACTGGATCGAAGCCAATGTCGCCTTCCCGAATGCGATGGTCGACCGGATCACGCCGGCGACCGGACCGCGGGAGGTCGGCATCGTGGCTGACGATTACGGCATCGACGACAACTGGCCGGTGTTCTGCGAAGAATTCAAGCAGTGGGTCCTGGAGGATCATTTTCCCGCGGGCCGCCCGGCGCTCGAGACCGTCGGCGTCCAGTTCGTTCCGGATGTCGCACCTTACGAGCATATGAAGATCCGCATCCTCAATGGCGGCCATGCGGCGATTGCCTATCCGGCGGCGCTTCTCGACATTCATTTCGTGCATGAAGCTATGGAGGACGAGACTGTCCGTGCGTTCCTGGCAAAGCTGGAGCACGACGAGATCATTCCGGTGATCCCGCCGGTGCCGAATACCGACCTCAATGCCTATTTCAGCCAGGTCGAGAAACGCCTCTTCAACCCGAAGATTGGCGACACCATCCCGCGTCTGGCCCAGGACGGCTCCAACCGCCAGCCGAAATTCATCCTGCCGACGACGGCCGACCGGCTGCGGCGCGGCGAGGATGTGATCGGCCTGTCGCTCGTGTCGGCGCTCTGGTGCCGCTACTTCGCCGGAACCACCGATAGCGGCAAGGCGATCACCTTCAACGACGCCAGCGCCGACCGGCTGCACGCCGCGGCGGTGAAAGCCAAGGACGATCCACAGGCCTTCCTTGCGCTTTCGGATATCTTCGGCGAGGTTGCGCAATCATCACTGTTCCAGAAGCGGTTTGCACATGCGCTGCGAACACTTTGGGACAGGGGCACGCGGGCAACGCTTCAGCTCTATCTCGACGGAAAACTTGGAGAATGACTGTCATGACGCTCAAGCCCTCGCGTAACGTCGCGGCCGCGCTGTGCCGCCTTGGCGCGCAAGCGGTGGTTTGACGGATATGACCATGCACCATCCACCAAAGCTGGTGATCTTCGATTGTGACGGCGTACTGGTGGATAGCGAACCCCTGTCGATCGATGTGCTCGTGCGGGTGCTTCGCAACGCCGGCGTCGATATGGACGCCGAAGAGGCGACAGAGCGGTTTCTCGGCAAAAGCCTGAAGACGATGACGGACATCCTGCACGAGGACTACGGACTTGCGGTGGACGACCATTTTCTCGAGCGGATGCGTCTCGATCTCTACCAGCGCTTCCGGCAGGAGTTGCAGCCCGTGGCTGGCATTGCGACCGCGCTCGATCAGCTCGACATCCCGCGCTGTGTCGCCTCTTCCAGCCAGATGGAACGCATCCGGCTGTCGCTGACGATCACCGGCTTAATCGACAAGCTCGACCCTTATCTTTTCAGCTCGACGATGGTGGAGCGCGGCAAGCCCGCGCCCGACCTCTTCCTGCATGCGGCCGCGGAAATGGCCACGCCGCCGCAAAACTGCATCGTCGTGGAAGACAGTCCGGCCGGTATCGAGGCGGCCCAGGCTGCCGGAATGCGGGTTTTTGCCTTTGCCGGCGCCTCGCACGCGAAGTCCGAGCGGCATCTCACCACACTCAGGCGACTTTCTCCTGATGTCCTGTTTGACGACATGCGGGAATTGATCCATTTTGTCCGTAAAGAACAAACGGACGGGAACGCAGTTTAATGCGCGATCTGATTGTTGCCGTCGATGTTGGAACCGGCAGTGCCCGCGCCGGCATTTTCGACAGGCGTGGCAAGCAGTTGGCGCGTGCCGACTATCCGATCGCGATGAACCGGCCTGAGGAAAATCACGCCGAGCACGATTCCGAAAATATCTGGGCTGCCGTCTGCATCGCCGTAAAAACCGCCCGCGCCAAGGCAGGTGTACCCGCCGATGTCATCGCCGCCATTGGTTTCGATGCCACCTGCTCGCTGGTCGTGCGCGACAGGAGCGGCGCGCCTTTGTCCGTCAACCGCAAGGGCGATCCGCGCTGGGACACGATCGTCTGGCTGGATCATCGCGCCTTGGCGCAAGCGGACTTCTGCACGGCGACCGAACATCCAGTGCTCAATCATTCAGGCCGGGTCATGTCGCCGGAAATGGAAATGCCGAAGCTCATGTGGCTGAAGCAGAGCCTGCCGCAGCAATGGGAGAAGGCGGGATACTTCTTCGATCTGGCCGATTTCCTGTCCTGGCGGGCAACCGGCAATGCTGCGCGTTCGCGCTGCACATTGACTGCGAAATGGAACTATCTTTCCCACAAGACGAACGGCTGGCAGGACGAATTCCTGGCCATGATCGGCCTCGACGACTTGCGCGAGCGGGGCGGCCTGCCGGAGAAAACCCTGCCGGTCGGGCAATCGGCGGGACACTTGATGGCTGCGGCAGCGGCCGAACTCGGACTGCACGAAAAATGCCAGGTAGCGACAGGGCTGATCGATGCCTATGCCGGTGCCATCGGCGTTCTCGGCGAATTTGCCGGCGAACCGGACAGGCTGGAAAGGCAACTCGCCCTGATTGCCGGTACCTCCAGCTGCATTGTCGCCTTTTCGAAGGACATAAAGCCGGGCTTTGGCATGTGGGGGCCCTATTTCGAGGCTGCATTTCAAGGCACTTGGCTGGTCGAGGGTGGTCAGTCCGCAACGGGAGCGCTTCTCGATCACGTCGTTCGCAGCCATAGCGCCGGTGGCGAACCGGACGCTGAAATCCACGCGCGGATCGTGTTGCGCATCCAGGAACTGCGCGCCGCCTATGGTGCGGAGTTTGCCTCGCGGCTGCATGTGCTTCCGGATTTCCACGGCAACCGTTCGCCGCTCGCCGACCCGCATGCGCTCGGCGTCATCAGCGGCCTTACGCTCGACAGTTCGTTCGACGCGCTGTGCCGGCTCTATTGGCGCACCTGCGTGGCGATCGCCCTCGGGATACGGCATATTCTCGAGATGATGAAGCAGGCCGGCTACGATCTCGATACCCTGCACGTCACAGGCGGGCATGTGCGCAATCCGCTTTTGATGGAACTTTATTCCGACGTGACGGGCTGCACGGTCGTCGTGCCTGAAACAAACGACGCGGTGCTGCTTGGCACTGCCATGGTCGCGGCGGTTGCCGGCGGTCTCTATCCGGATCTTGGAGCCGCGGGACCTGCGATGTCGCCCGGCGGGCAGGAACGTCATCCCAATCCGGCGTGGAGAGAGGTTTATGATCGCGACTTTCGCAAGTTTCTCAGCCTCTACAAACATCGGGCGGAGTTGGAAGCCCTTTGAGGCAACATCTGCGCGGCGATAATTTTTGGAAAAAAGAAACCGGCGCGGAACCTTTTTGCGGCAGCCCCGTTTATGCCGTGTCCGGACAGTCGTTCGCATCGCCCCCAATGCGAACACCCCCAACAATGATCCGGCACTCAACTCACACGCCCCCTCGGTGAGTTGTCGATATCAGCCAGTGTCTTCCCCGGACACTGGCTGTTCTTTTTTGCAGAGAATCTGCCGCTTCCTTGGCCCCCAACTTACTCCTCGACACGGGTAATGATTTCATATTCCCGCGACGGAATGGTCAGGCGATATTCGATGCGGTCGGGCGCGGTCATGTACATGGCCTTGCCGCCGACGGCGATAGGCACGACGCGCTCCAGCACCGTGCGTGCGAAAGTATGGTCGTCAGCCTCACTCTGTAACGTTGATGTGGGTGGCAGGTGCTCGATCCAAGCCAGTTCGATCGCCTTTTGATCGTCCAGCAGTGTTTCAAAACAGTCGATCGTCAGCGAATTGACACCGGCGGAAATCGCCCCGTAGGAGGCGGAATTGACGATCAGCTCATGCAAGGCAAGGCCGACGTGCAGCGCCGCATTCGGCGACAGATGCGCATCGATGCCTCTGACGGAAATCGGGTTTTCCGTCGCCGGCCAATAGGCGCTGAATTGCCGTTCCGTCAGGGCGAAGAGATAGGCGCCGCGCCAGCTGGAATCCGTCACGAGGTCCTGTGAATAGGCAAGAGATTGAATGCGGCCGCGAAACTTGCTCAGGAAATAGTCGAGCGAAAGGGCCTGGCGTGCGGTCTGGGTGGCGATACCCTGGATGATGGCCAGGAGGTTTTTCGAGCGATGGCTAAGCTCCCGCAGCAGGGTCTTTACAACGCGTTCGCGGTGGCGAGCCTCCGAAATATCGGTGATCACCGAAAGAATTCCGATCATACCCACGGTGTCGACGCGCTCAATGTCTATGCGATAGGTGAGCACGCCCGTCGGAGAAGGCACCTCGATCTCCGTCGAGGCAGGGGCATTGTAGCTGGCGACATCCCGCTTCAGGGCGGTCAAGCGGGCGCTTTCCTCGGATCCGAACACTTCCTCGTCCGCCTGCCGGCCCATTGCAAGCGACTGCAGGAGTTGAGGCAGGTTTCCGGAAAGAACGACGCCGAGATCGTCAGATTGATAGAGATAGCCCAAACCGGACTTCTTCAAGACCAGCTCCATCAGGGCCGCGTTTGGTTTGCCGCCGGTCCTGAGGGGGGCTGAACTGCCTGCATTGGCCACGCGATACGCCTTCCATTCTCCGATTGACTGATTGCCCATCTCCCGTGTTAACGACAAAAGCGGCGCCGACCGATCGGCCTCCGATGCGAAACGGGCCGATAAAAAATGACGTGTCCACCCCGCGCGCCGAGGCGCTCCCTGTGTATTTGACAATGAGATCGTTCGCCCGGATGTTCCGGGCGTAATGGTCTCACGCTGCGGCCCTGGTGGATTCGTTGAAGAACAGCGCCTGGCTGATCAGCGCCTTGACCATGTCCGGGTTGAACGGCTTGGTGACCAGGAAGGTCGGCTCCGGCCGCTCGCCGGTCAACAGGCGTTCTGGGAACGCCGTGATGAAAATCACCGGAATGGACGTGTTCTTCAGGATGTCATTGACCGCATCGATGCCGGAACTGCCGTCCGCGAGCTGTATATCGGCAAGCACCATGCTCGGCCGCGTCGCCTTGAACAGAGCCACCGCTTCATCCCGGGTGCGTGCAATCCCGGTGACCCTGTGGCCAAGGCTCTCGACCATCTGTTCGATGTCGATGGCAATCAGCGGCTCGTCCTCGATGATCATGATGTCGGTGGCGACCTGGCGCGAAATCTCCTCGGAGGCGCGCTCGAGCAACTCGTTCATGCCGCTCTCGGTCGTGCCGAGAACTTCTGCCGCCTCGCTTGTGCGGAAGCCTTCGACGGACACGAGCAGGAAAGCCTGGCGCGCCAGCGGCGAGACGGATGCGAGATTGATCGACGCTCGTTTTTCCCAGGCAAACGGGGAAACCGGCTCGGGGATCAAAACCGAGGAGGAGCCGAACAGCTTTGTATAAAGTTGAAACAGTGCAACCCTATCGCTGCTCGCTTCCGGGAAAATGGAGATATCTGCGATCAACGCTTCCAGAACGGCCGCGACATAGGCGTCGCCCGATGTCTGCGACCCAGTCAATGCGCGAGAGTAGCGCCGCAAATAGGGCAGGAACGGAGCGATCCGGGTGGAAAGTGACATATTATGAACTCCCTCAATCTGGCCGAGGTGATGGCCATGACAGGCGGAAAACGCCACCAGAAAAAAAAGGTTCCTTTTGAGGGAACGAATTTTTTCGCGGTGCATTATGTAGCGAGGCGAACATCTGAAGGTATTTTAATTTTATGAGCTACAAAATTGGGACCGGGCCCGGTGCTGCAAAGCCAGTTCGTGCCGATAATCCAAATGCACAGATTGCAACCAAGCTCCGCGCGCTCTATCTTTCTGTACAGGAAGAAGCCATTCCGGACCGGTTCCTCGACCTGCTTGAGAAGCTCGACGCGGTCGAGCGCCAGTCGATGCCGGATGTGGCGGAATGAGTGGCGGCATGACCTCTGAGGAGTCGAGTTTCAAGCGTGAAATGCTCGCAGCCCTTCCAAGCCTGCGTGCCTTCGCAATGTCGTTGATCGGCCGGCACGACCGGGCCGATGATCTCGTTCAGGATACCATCATGAAAGCCTGGGCCAAACAGGACCACTTCGAGATGGGCACCAACATGAAAGCGTGGCTGTTCACCATTCTGCGCAACGAGCTCTACAGCCAGATGCGCAAGCGTGGCCGCGAAGTGCAAGATAGCGACGGCTACTTCACCGAGACGCTGGCCCAGCATCCTGCCCAATATGGCTCGCTCGATCTTCAGGACTTCAAACGGGCGCTGGAAAAGCTGCCGCCGGATCAGCGTGAAGCGATAATTCTGGTCGGTGCTTCCGGCTTTTCGTATGAGGAGGCGGCGGAAATCTGCGGTTGTGCGCTTGGAACAATCAAAAGCCGCGTCAACCGCGCCCGCCAGCGCCTTCAGGATATTCTGCAGGTAACCGGCGAGAGCGAGTATGGGCCTGATGCGACATCGGCACCCATTACCTCGCGGGCTTTCGTTTCCTGACGGCAGACATGTCGCGTCCGCCAGCATGCTTCCTCAGATTTGGCGAATGTCTCTTTCCGCAGAGCGCCGTGATGTAGCGGGCATGATTGCACAGGGGTTCACAATCGTGCAGAAACAGCGACAGACGCGCTGCAAGGGAGATGTAGCGGGCACAAAAGTCAATGACGGCGCCCGGGGCTGGGTGTGGAAGTTCATGAACAAAAAGAATAGCGACCTGGCGGCGGCGATGGCGGCCGTTCTGACATCGCCGCAACGGCTTGATGTCCTGCGTTCTGTCGTCCCGGACATGGCCGTGCCGGACGCCGATTTCCGCGAGCTCGCCGAGATGGCCGCCGATCTTTTCGGCGCGCCGATTGCTTTGGTAACGCTCGTCGATGCGCGGCATCAATGGTTCAAGGCAGCGGTTGGAACCAGCGAGACGCAGGCGCTGCCTGCGGAATCGTTTTGCGTGCATACGATCGCTGGGCCCTTGAATGACGTGCTTGTTGTCGGCGACGCCTCGACCGACCCTCGTTTTTCCAGCCTGCCGCAGGTGGCGGGTGCGCCGTTTTTGCGGTTTTATGCGGGCGTTCCGCTGGTTATCGACGAACAGCCGGTCGGCTCGGTCTGTGTTTTCGATGTCAAGCCGCGCCACGATCTCGCGCCGCAGTTGCTGACACAATTGCGCCGTCTATCGCGTCTTGCGGCCTCATTGTTCAAGCTGAAGCACGAAGCGCGCCAGCGGGCCTTGAAAGAGGCGGCGCTTTCGCGCGAGGAGCAGCGCCACGCCATGGCACTCGATGCGGCCAATGTCGGCAGCTGGCTGTGGGATGTCCGCTCCGGCAATGTCTCCTGCAATCCAGCGATGCTGCGCATGTTCGGCATGAAGCCGGCCGGGATTGTTCAGGCGAGAGACATTTTTACTGCCATTCATCATGAAGATCGCGTGGCAACGTTTTCGAAGCTGCGGTCCGCCATGGCGCAGGACGAAGAATATGACAGCACGTTTCGGGTCGCCTCCACCGGGCGATGGCTGCTTGGCCGTGGCCGTGTGCATGAACGCGATGCCAAGGGCAAACCGACGCTTTTTCTCGGTATTAATATCGATGTGACGGAGGAACAAGTTTCAACGCAGCGTACCCGGCTGCTGCTGCGCGAACTCAATCACCGAGTCAAGAACACGCTGGCGATGCTGCAGTCGCTGGCCCGACAGACATTGCGGCAAACCAGCGATCCGCAAGAGTTCATGACGGCATTTGCCGGCAGGCTTCAGTCCATATCGGAAGCGCACGGGCTTTTGTCGGACCATGAATGGTCTGACATCCGCCTTTCGGCTTTGCTGGCCAAACAACTGGCACCGCATGTGCGCGACTACGGACGGCAGATCGAAATCCACAAGGACGAGATTTTGCTCGGGCCGGACCAGGCGGTCGGCCTCGGGCTGGTTCTGCACGAGCTGGCGACCAATGCCGCAAAATACGGCTCTCTCTCGGTTCCGAACGGCAAGGTCGTCGTAACTGCGCGCGGGCTTGACGAGGATGGCCACCGTGTTTTGCATATGACCTGGACAGAGGTAGGTGGTCCGCCTGTCATCGAGCCGGCGAGGCGCGGCTTCGGCTCGATCCTGATCGAGCGTAGCCTCGACAAGGTGATGGGCAGTTCGGCGAAGGTCGAATACCTGCCTGCGGGATTGACGGCGATCATTCGGCTTCCCCTCTGATCTATCCTGAACACTATCAGGAGCGATCCCGGTCGCCTGATTTCCTCATCAGTCCAAGAGCGGCTCCAAGCCCAACCGCGAGACCGGCAGCCAGAAGTGGTTGCTTGCGGAATAGCGTCAGAGCCGTGGCGATCACCAGACTGGTTTGCGCCTGCGAGCGCCGGCGCTTCTCCGCTGCGAGACGCTGGTCCCGTGCATTGAGCGCGTACATGATGCCGAGGATGACGAGGCCGATGACTAGGGAGATGACTGCGAGGATGATGGTGGCCGTCAGCGGCGTATAAGATGCGCTGAGGTAGATCGCGCCTGCGACGAGGGCGAAAATATAGGCGGTCAGAAAAAACAAGGACGCCAGCAACCACATGGCTCCGTTCCGCTTGAAGCGCGCTACCGTAACGCCGATGTCCGTCAGTATGAGAGCCGAAAGCATTGCGGCCAAAGGACCCATTTTTTTCTCCAGGGACAAGAACGCAAGTTCGGCTGGCAAAGTCGCCGCTTGCCAGCTTTGGATACGACGGGCAACGGCCGATGACGACAGCCGCCCGGATCGGGATTGGGCTAGCGGCGGATAAGAGCTGCGATCAAAAGACCAAGGGCAGCCGCAGCACCGAGGGTCGCGACGGGATGTTCGCGAACGGTGTGGCGGACCTGTTTTTCGGTGAGCGCGTAGCGACTGCGCAGTTCGGCGAGCAGTTGCTCGCCATTTTCAATCAGATCGTGCAGGCTGGCTTCCGTGTGCTCGCGTGCATCCTGGGCTTTAGTGCGAACGTCCGAGCCGCGTTGTGACAGGAGGCTCGCAAGTGATGCGATTTCATCGCGGAGCTCATTGATCTGATCTTCGACCGGCGCATCGACGAAGCGCTTCCTTGCGCTGGAACCGGAAAAGAGACCTGTTGCCATGACGAAAACTCCTATCTGTGGCGGGAGTGCGGTTTCACCGCAAACCCGGCGTGCTGTCGCACCGACATGTGAAATCATCACCGTGTCAGCGGTTAGCGACCTCAACGCGCAGGAAGGTGTTTGGTTCCACCGGAAACGGCGGAACGACGCTCTAGCCGACCGCCGTATGGGGCAGGACGAAAGGGACGCTGCCAGCCGGCGTGGCGTTGACCCGCATGGCGCAGCCGAAGACCGTTTCCATGATGGTGTCGGTCATCACCTCCTTCGGGCGCCCAGCCGCACGAACGCGGCCACTCTTCATCATGATCATCCGGTCGGCGAACATGGCGGTGAGATTGAGATCATGCATGATGGCGATCACGCCGCCGCCACGCTCGCAGAAATCCCGGGCAAGCCGCATGATCGTCAGCTGGTGGCGGATGTCGAGACTGGAGACCGGCTCGTCGAGGAGCAGGAACGCGGGTTCTCCATGCTGAACAGGGTCCCAAATCTGACAGAGGGCACGGGCAAGCTGCACGCGCTGCTGTTCGCCGCCGGAAAGCTCCTGGTAGAAGCGACCGGCGAAACCCGACAGGTCGACCGCCTCCAGTGCCTCCCTGGCGATCCGGTCGGTTTCATCCGCCCCGGCTTTTGCGCCAACGGACAACCCCATGCGAACGATTTCGCGTACCGTAAAAGGGAAGGAGATCACGGTCGATTGCGGCAGGACGGCGCGCTTCAAGGCGAGTTCCCACGGCTTCAGCGTCGAAATGTCATGACCGTTGATGCTGACGGTGCCGTCATAGGAGAGCTCGCCGGCGATCGCCTTGAGGCTGGTGGTCTTTCCGGAGCCGTTCGGGCCGACGATGGCCGTCAACTGACCAGCCACGGCCTCGATGTCGATGCCGTGCAGCACCTGTTTTCCGGAAAGCCGGACGGAGAGATTGCTGGCTTTGATCATGATCTGTCCTCAAAGCCCCAGATGCGAGCGCCCGCGTAGCAGGATCCACAGGAAGAACGGGGCGCCGGCAAAAGCCGTGATGATGCCGATCGGCAGTTCCGCCGGCGGCACGATGGTGCGCGCAATCATGTCGGCGAAGATCAGGAGCGTGCCGCCGAGCAGGGCCGACGCGGGCAAGAGATAGCGATGATCCGGCCCGATGACGAGCCGCAGCACATGCGGCACGACGATGCCGACGAAGCCGATGCCGCCGCTGACGGCGACCGAGGCGCCGGTCGAGGCGGCAACGCTGACGATGGCGATATTCTTCAGCCGTTGAACCGGAACGCCCATGTGGAAGGCGGCCGCTTCCCCGAGCGTCAGGGCGTTGAGGCCGCGCGCCAAAAAGGGCACGACGGCGAGCGAGACGAGAATGATCGGTCCGGCGGAGAGGATCTTCGTCCAGTTTGCGCCGGCAAGCGATCCGAGGCCCCAGAAGGTCAGGTCGCGCAACTGCTTGTCGTCGGCCATGAAGATAAGAACGCCGGTCACGGCGTTGGCAAGTGCGGCGAGCGCAATGCCGGCAAGCAGCATGGTTGCGACCGAGGTCTGACCGCTGCGTGTCGCGATCCGGTAAAGCAATAGCGTTGTGAAGAGGCCGCCGAGGAATGCGGCGATTGGCAGCGCATAGAAGCCGAAGACAGCAAATAGCGTGCCGAAAAGGGAGCTGCCGAGTACGATCATCAGAACCGCGCCAAGGCTGGCGCCGGAGGAGACGCCCACGAGCGCCGGGTCGGCCAGCGGATTGCGGAAGAGCCCCTGCATGATCGCGCCGGAGACCGCGAGGGAGGCGCCGACCAGAAGGCCCATGACAGCGCGCGGCAGGCGGATATCGAGGATGATGATGCGGTCGCGGGCGCCCAGCGCCTGTTCTGCGCCCTCCATGCCGAACAGCCAACGCAGGACGTTGCCGAGCGAAGCGTCGGCAGCACCGGTCATGATGGAGGCGGCGAACATCGCGGCGGCCAGCGCGATCAGCATGAGGATCAACACCTGCGCCAGCCGCGACCGGTCGCCCATATGCCAGTCGGATTTCAAACGTGCCGTGAACGACCGCGACGGGCCGTCACCCGCTGCCATTTCATTGTGAGGCATTCGGCTTTTTTCCGTAGATCGCCGCGTTCAATTCGCGCACTGCACCCGCCGTGCGCGGGCCGAAACCGAGCAGATGCAGGCCGTCCATCCGGATCACCGCCTTGGTCTTGGCCGCCGGTGTCAGGCTGAGGGCAGGGTGGGCAAAAAGCTCGTCATCGGTCGCCGCATGGCCGCCGCTACGAGACATCATCAGGACGACATCAGGCTTGGCCTCGATGATCGCTTCGTCGGTCAGCGGCTTGTAGCCCGGGAAGCTGCCCGTCGCGTTAACGGCGCCCGCAAGCGCGATGATGCCGTCTGCAGCCGTGCCGGTGCCCGACGCCATGATCTTTCCGCCCTGGGTGCTCAGGATGAAGATCACGCGCTTGCGCTCGCTCTGCGGACGCTTGGCAGCGTCCGCGACTGCGGCGTCAAGGTCGGCCTGAACCTTCTCAGACAGCGCTGCCGCCTTGTCCGGCACGCCGAGGACGTCACCGACTATCTTGATCTTTGCCAGGATGCCGTCGCGATCGAATGTCTCCGAAATCGTCTGGAACGGGATTTTCGCCTCCTTGAGAACGTTCAGCGTCTCCGGCGGGCCGCTGCCCTCGACTGCGATGATGGCGGTCGGATTGGTGGCGATGACACCTTCCGGCGCCAGTTGCCGCATGTAGCCGACGTTCGGCAGCTTCGTTGCCGCATCGGGATAGACGCTGGTCGAGTCGCGGCCGACGAGCTTGCCCTCTTCGCCGAGCGCATAGACGATCTCGGTAATGGCGCCGCCGACAGAGACGAGGCGGGAGGTGTCGGCCCTCTGCATGTCCTGCGCAACGGCTGCCCGCACGAAGGAGGGCGGCGAGGCAATCGGCAGTACGAACGGCGTTGAAACCGCAAAAAGAGCCAGGGCCAGTTCCCAGGAACGCAGCCGGCGAAAATCATAGGGAGTCTTCATGGCCAGATCCTTCAGGCTGCCGCGGTGATGTCGAGCCGGGCGAGGTTTTCCATGATTGAGCGCCATTCCGGGCGCTCGGCGAAGCCTTCCTTGCGCTTGCCGAAGAACTGGATGACCATTTCGCCCTTGGCGTCGAGCGCTTCCAGCGAGGTGACATGGCCGTCGGCCGTCGGCTTGCGAACAGCCCAGATCTCGGCGAGATGGTCCCTGCGCAAGTGCAGGTGGAAGGTCGGGTCCATGATGTTGAGCCACGGACCCATCGCCTGGATGTTGGCGAGTGGTCCGGAATGGATCTGGATAGTGCCGTGATTGCCGACGAAGCACATGATCGGCAGCTCGACCTTGGCGGATTCGCGCATCATCTCTTCCACGGCTTCCGGCTGCAGTTTCCAGGCGAAATCCTCGCCGATCGATTGCAACGCCTGGCGGCGGCCGAGTTTCAGCTTGCGCAAGAGGCCATGGAACTGATGGGTGTCGGTCATCCTGCTCCACTGGTCGCGTAGCGCCCCAACGTCAAGGGCTGCGTTCTCGCCGTCGGAGATGCTCTCAACGGCAGCTTGGGGGACGAATTCCTGCGATTGGTCTTCCAGCCTGAAGGCTTCGACGATGTGCTGGTATGCGTCGAGGTTCGAGGCGGAGCGCAGATGCACCTTGTGGACGGCGGTTCCCTGCTTGTCGAAGAACTGCAGGCTGCAGCGGACAGTGTCGCCATCGGTTTTCGTCACCGCAAAGCCATGTGCCCAGGCGCCCGGGAAAATGCGCAGGTCGATGTTCTCGCCGAGCACGATCGAGGAATTCTTGCCGGGCTTGATGTTCTCGAACACGCCGATCTTCTCGTGAACGGCGCTTTCGTTGCGGGTCAGCGCCATGACTTCGCCGAGTTCGGCGGCGCGATCGAGGAAACGGTTGGCGTCCCCGTCGATCCGAACAGCGGTCAGCCCGCATTCGGCGGCGACGAGGGCCGCTTCCGAAATGCCCAGCTGAGCGGCAATATCACGTTCGCGCATCTTTGGGTTGGCTGCCCGGTAGGCGCGAATTTCGGACGGGGTCGGGCGGGTCGTTTGGGTCATGTGAATGGCCTATTTGTTCAGGATAAGTTTGCCCTGGCGGGTAATTTTCATGCGGTAGATGGCGCCGTCATGCGAGATCAGGATTTCGTTTTCGCCGCGAAAGAGTTCGCGGCTCTCAACGACGCGCTGCGTCTGGCTGGCCGGCAAGGAAGCCGATGCGGCATCTGGATGGTTCGGTGTCACAGGCTTCTTGTCCTGATCATGTCGGCCGAAAACCGGGGATTGCTCCCCTTCTCAAGCCGGGTCATTGCGATTAGTATCTTGACTTCATTACTCATCTTTTATTATGGACGCAATACAGGATTTTTCTAGTCAAGTTTAATTTGCCGGGCCGAAATCACGTGCCGGCGGTGAAGCCGTCCGAACGGTTTTCATCCGCGGCCGCGACACCAATCTCAGAGAGTGGATAGACAATGATGAAATTCGATCGACTGCTGCCCTTGGCCCTGTTTGCCGCCGTCTATCCGGGCACGGCCGCTCTGGCTCAGGATGCCGGGACGTCCGGCAATCTGACGGTCGAGATCAATGATCTGGCGTCGTCCGACAAAGGCTGCAAGCTGACATTCGTGGCCGGCAATGGCTTGGCGCAATCGCTTTCCAAGGTCTCCTTCGAATTCGTGCTCTTCGATGAAAAGGGCCTTGTTGAGCGGATGGCGGTTCTCGATTTCCGCGATCTGCCAGCGGGCAAGACCAAGGTTCGCCAGTTCGACCTTTCAGGAACGAAATGCGAGGCTGTGAAGAGCCTCTTGATCAACGATGCCCCGGTCTGTGACGGCGAGGGCGTCACCAAGGACGCATGCATGAGGGTGTTGAAGACCGGATCCAAGTCGTCCGTCGAATTGAAGGGCTGATGCGGTTCTCGCATCGGTATCTGTGATGAACAATACGGTAAAATGGACCGGTGCGATCGTCCTTTCGCTGCTGGCGCATGCAGGTGCTGCCAAGCTGTTCGAGCCCGGCGAAAAACCGCCGGAGCAGGCCATGGTCGCGGGCGGCGAGGCCATGGAAGTTGCGGTGCTCGGCAATGCCTTCGAGGAAATGATCCAGGCGGGCGATCCCACCGAAGCGATCGAGCCGGAGGAAGTTGAACCCGAAGAGGTTGAACCAACGCCCGTAGAGGTGGCGGAAGTGCCGCCGATCCAGTCCGAGATCACGGCCGAGTCCCCGAGCGACATCGTGCCAACCGAGGCCGATGTGATCCTTCCGGCAGAGGAAATCTCGCCGGTCGTGGCGGAACAGCCGGAAATTACGGCAACGGTCGCGCCGGCGGAAACGGTGATTCCAGAAGAGAAGCCGGAAGAGGTTGTAGAGCCGGAGCCGGAAAAGAAGCCGGAGGCGAAGAAAGAGCCTGAGAAGGAAAAGCCCAAGAAGAAGCCTGTCAAGAAAAGGGCGGGGGATGCGGGCAAGCAGATGGAATCCGTGAAGAAGGGACAGGCAGATGGAGTCGAGAACGCTGTCGCCACTTCCAGCACGGGCAAGAAGGGGGCGAAATCGCAAGCGTTCGGCAATGCGGCTGAGAGCAACTACAAGGGCAAGGTTCGGTCCAAAGTTCAGCGCCATTTCCGCTACCCGAAGTCCGCCGACCGCGCTGGCGTGAGCGGAACGGTTACGGTCAGCTTCACGGTTTCGTCCAGCGGCGGCGTCAGCGGCGTCAGAATCGTCAAAGGTTCCGGGTCGCCGGTTCTCGATGAGGCTGCCCTGAATGCCGTGCGCGGGGCAGAGCCGTTCCCCAAAATTCCAGAAGGCGCTAACCGAAGCAGTTGGCCCTTTGTCCTTCCTCTGCAATTCGGCCGCTAGTCATACGCAACGCGCGATGCCGCCCCGAGTTGGGGCAGGTCATTTTAAAAATATGAGGAAAATAGTCATCTTTATACTTTACTCTTTTTATCAAGTTAAATAGGGTCCTCGCACAATCAGCCGGACGGCGATACCGAAACAAAGCGGAGACTGACATGGGTGACAAACGGCATCAGCTCAAGCCGAAGCAGAAGCAAGGCCGGGAGGCGGAAGAGCGCAATGCGCAGGCTGCTGCCGGAACGCAGAAATCGAAGCTTGAAGGCCGCAGCTTCCTTTATGTCGGTGGGCGTGATTGCCAGGTGGCGCATTTGCGCCAGATCGCCAGCTCCCATGGTGCCGAACTGATCCATCACGATGGCGGACTGCGCGAGGCGGTTTCCCGCATCGACAATATCCTTCCGTCGGTCGACTGTGTGTTTTGCCCCATCGACTGTATCAGCCATGACGCGTGCCTCAGGGTAAAGACCGGCTGCAAGAAGTGGGGCAAGGCATTCGTGCCGCTCCGCAACGGCAGCAAGTCCAGCCTGGAGCGTGCGTTTCTGGATCTGAAGGCGAGCCGAAACAACGCCGGCTGATCGTCACAGGTCGATTTTCCGGGCGCGGTTTCGCGTGTCCGGTTCCCGCGGAGATGAAGATGAAAAACGAGCGTCCCGATCAGTTCACGATGATCGGCCTGCACAAGCTGGCATCGCAAATCGGCGACGGGCTGGTTCCGGAACTTTACGAACTGCTGTCGCGCCGCTCGCGCCTGCTGGAAGACAATCCGAACGTCACGGAGTTTCCTGCCCGGCAGCCGCGTCCGCCAGCTCGCAATGCATTCGGGGTTGCGCCTGAGCCCAGGGACAATATTCTGCCGTTTCCATCGAGCGCGATCGCCGCCGCGCGCACCAAGGGCAGGGTTTGAAGGGACGTGAAAATGTATTTTGCCATGAACCGGTTCAAGATCGCCATCGGCCACGAAGAGGCATTCGAAACCGTCTGGAAAGGCCGCGATTCCAGCCTTGCCGAAGTGCCGGGTTTCAAGGAATTCCGGCTTCTACGCGGTGAGACCCTTGCCGACGAAGGCTATACGCTGTTCGTGTCGAGCTCGATCTGGGAAAGCCGCGACGCCTTTGTTGCCTGGACCAAATCGGAAAATTTTCGCGCGGCGCACAAAAGCGCTGCCGATAACCGTGCGATGCATCTCGGGCCGCCGAAATTCGAAGGATTCTCCGTCGTCGAGGGGGCTTGATGCCTGCGATTTCGGACGAGGGCTGTGTCAAGGGTTTGCTGGTCCTGCCTTGAGCCGACCGGCTAAGCTGCCGCGCGCTTGAAGAACGCGCCGGCCGAGACAGCGAGCCAGCCCAGCATCATCAGCATGCCGCCCGTTGGGGCCGACATCGGAAAGAGGCCGTGGCCGAGGAAATGCCGCGCGGTCAGATCGGCGGCAAACAGGGCCGTGCCGGCGGAAAGCAGGAGCGCGGCCAGCGCCGCCGTCCGCATCATCGGCCAGGCGGCATAGAGAGCGACGAGGGCAGGGGCGTGCGCCAGGCACATCGCCGAGGCGCCGCCGAGCAGGCGCGGATCCGCCCCATGCGAGGCAGCCGCGGCGCTGACGACGCCAAACAGTCCCATCAGTCCGGCAACACA
The DNA here is from genome assembly GCF_964252955.1 of Pararhizobium sp. LjRoot238. Taxonomy (NCBI): domain Bacteria; kingdom Pseudomonadati; phylum Pseudomonadota; class Alphaproteobacteria; order Hyphomicrobiales; family Rhizobiaceae; genus Pararhizobium; species Pararhizobium sp. LjRoot238. Next base: position 2,465,218 of record NZ_CAXUPP020000001.1, read on the forward strand.
GAGGATTGCCGGTCGCAACTGGCCGTTCTGCATGCTCTATTCGTCCTTGTTCTGCATATGGTGGGCAAGCCGCGTCACCGGCTCCAGGATGATCGACCGCAACTGCAGGTGCGGCACGGTTTCTTCGAGCGCCCGGGTGAAGCAAAGGAGCCACTCGTCGCGCTCCTGCGGACCGATCGCTGCTACAAAATGGCGCCGCCGCAACATGGGGTGGCCGCGCTTGTCAGTATAGAGCGGCGGCCCGCCGAGCCAGCCGGTGAGGTATTCGTAGAATTTCTCTTCGCTGCCGGAGAGATCGGCCGGATGCACGGCGCGGCAGCGGGCCGCTTCCGGAAGCGTGTCCATCAGCTCGTAAAAGCGATGTGTCAGCGTCCGCACCGTGCCGCCGCCACCGATCGCATTGTAAAGTGTTTCCGTCTGCGCGTCCGTCATCACACTGTCCTTGATTGTTGTCACTTCTAACGCGTCGGACTTTTCCGTTCCAATGGTTTTCACGGCGGCGGACGCGTTGCGGCGATTGATCGCGCTTTGCCGCAGGTTCACAAATTTTCTTGACAAACCGTCCAGACGGTATCTTATAGAGACATGTCTATCGCTCATCATCGCCGGAAACAACCAGAACGCGTTCGCCAGCAATTGCTGGAGGTTGCCGCGCGCCTGTCTCTGGAGCAGGGCACGGGGGGCGTGACGCTGGACGCGGTGTCGCAGGCAGCAGGCGTCAGCAAGGGCGGATTGCTGCATCACTTCCCCAACAAGATGGCGCTGCTGGATGGATTGTTCGACGATCTGACCGGCAAGCTCGACCGGACGATCGCCGAGGAAATGCGCAACGATGCCGTCGCGCATGGGCGCTTTACCCGCGCCTACCTCTCCTGTGTCTTTGCGCTGCAGGACGAGGCCGATGCGCAGGGTTGGCAGGTGCTGACCATCGCGCTTCTGTCCGAGCCGCAATTGCGGGCGCGCTGGCGGCAATGGGTGGCGGATCGCGCTGACGAGTATGTCGGCACCGATTCGTCGGCCGGATGTCTGCTTGCGCGGCTTGCCGCCGATGGTCTGTGGCTGGCGGACATTCTCAAGAGCCACGACATCGATCAGCCCACGCGCCAGGTGATGCGGGCGCAGCTGATCAATCTTTCCCAGCAATAACCCGACGTCGGAGCGCCAGATGAACCCTACCATGCTCTATGCCATGCTCGTGCTCGCCATCGTGTTCGAAGTGCTTGGCACGTCGGCGATGCAGGCCGCCCAGCATTTCACCAGGCTGCTGCCGACGCTGGTGATGGTGATCTGCTACGCCGTCGCCTTCTATTTCCTCTCCTATACGCTGAAGGTTATTCCCGTCGGCATTGCCTATGCGATCTGGAGCGGGCTCGGCATCGTGCTGATCTCTGTTGCCGGCTATGTCGTCTTCGGTCAGAAGCTTGATTTTGCGGCTGTTCTTGGCCTCGGCCTGATCATCGCCGGGGTTGTCGTGCTCAATATCTTCTCGAAAGCCACCTTCCACTAGTTAAGCATCGCCGCTTGGCTCGCGCTCAAAGGCGGTTTGGCGCGAGCCACGCGATCTGCGAGCAGAAGGCCGGTGGTTCCTCCGTGTGAGTTCGACGGGTCCACCGCCGATCGGCAGTTGTCAGTGAGCTGTCTGCGAATGCTCGCCGCCGGGCTGTGAGATGCCGCTCAGCGCCTCGCCCGTTTCGGCCATCGCGCCATGCGTGGCGATGTCGCCGAGCGAGATAATGCCGACGAGCCGCTTGTCACGATTAAGCACTGGCAGGCGCCGTATCTGAAGGGCGCTCATGGTGTGAAGCACATCGTCTACGTCTTCGTCGTCGAAGCAGTATCTAACGTCGGTGCTCATCACATCGCGGATCTTCGCCTCGGGTCCTTTGCCCTCGGCAACACCGCGGATGGCGATGTCGCGATCGGTGATCACGCCGACCAGCCGGTCATTCTCGCCCACCGGCAGAACGCCGGCATCGAGACGTCCCATTGAAAGGGCGGCGTCCCGTAATGTCTGCTCAGGATCGGCAATCTGAACGTCTTTGGTCATGCAGTTGCTAACTCTCATGGTAATCTCCCTTGAGTTTCGGTGCCCCGCCAATTGCTGATGGTGAACGAATGAACGCACGCCGATCGGAAATGTTCCATTTTCATGCGAGACGACTCCCGTTTCGTCGAAGGTGGTTCAGTTCGGTTAGAAAACAGTCAGCTTTCTAGCGAGGCGGGTACCCGCGGCATAAGCGACCATTGCCTTTGCGTCAGCCTGAAGGGAATTTCAAACCGACAGGCTGACAAACCGTTCACACCCCGGATTTCCACTTGCAAAAGTGTTCCGCTGGTTCTATCGCTTCGAATTGAAAGCGGTTTCAATTTTATCGAATGCTGATCGATGAAACGAGGAAGAGGATTGGTCATGACCATCAAGGCAGTCGTGTGGGGAGAGAATATCCACGAGCAGACAAACGCGGCCGTGCGGGGAATCTACCCGAACGGCATGCACAACACGATCGCTGCGGCGCTCAACACCGACGTCGGCATCGAGGCGACGACGGCGACCCTGCAGGAGCCTGAACATGGGTTGACGGTCGAGCGCCTGGCAAAGACCGATGTCCTGCTCTGGTGGGGCCACAAGGATCACGGCGCGGTGGCCGACGAGATCGTCGAGCGCGTCGCCAGGCGCGTCTGGGAAGGCATGGGCCTGATCGTGTTGCATTCCGGCCATTTCTCCAAACCGTTCAAGCGGCTGATGGGAACCCCTTGCGCCCTGAAATGGCGCGAGGCGGGCGAGCGCGAGCGGGTCTGGGTGATCAACCCACGCCATCCGATCGCCGAGGGGCTGGACGAGAATTTCGTGCTGGAGAACGAGGAAATGTACGGCGAGCAATTCTCCGTACCGGAGCCGCTCGAGACCGTGTTCATCTCCTGGTTCGCCGGTGGCGAAGTGTTCCGCTCGGGCCTGACCTGGCGGCGGGGCGCCGGCAACATCTTCTATTTCCGCCCCGGTCACGAGACCTATCCGACCTATCACGATGCCAACGTCCACAAGGTGCTGCGCAATTCTGTGCGGTGGGCCTACAACCGCCAAGGCACCTACAGCGCCATCCACGATGCGCCGAACGTGCCGGTCGAAGAGGCGCTGGAGCCGATCGTCGAGCGCGGGCCGAAGCTGCATCAGGCCGGCGAACAGGGGTACAAGTGATGAAGCCTATCCGTCTTCTCATTCTCGGCACCGGCGGCATGGCCAACACCCATGCCATGAATTTTGCGACCATCAAGGGTGTGCAACTCGTTGCTGCGGTCGATGTCGATCTCGTCCGGGTGCAGGCCTTCGCGCTGCGCCATGAGATCACCAATAGCTTCACCTCGCTCGACGAGGCAATCGCCTGGGGCGGTTTCGACGCGGTCGCCAACGTGACGCCGGACAAGATCCACTATCCGACGACGCTGAAGCTTCTGGCCGCCGGCAAGCACGTGCTCTGCGAAAAACCGCTGGCCGAGGACTATGCCAAGGCCGACGAGATGGCGGCTGCGGCGGAGAGATCCGGCCTGGTGAACATGGTCAATCTCAGCTACCGCAATGTCGCGGAAATCCAGAAGGCGCGTCAGATGGTGCTCGCCGGCGAGATCGGCAAAGTCCGCCATATCGAGGCCTCCTATCTGCAGAGCTGGCTCGTCTCCAAGGCCTGGGGCGACTGGGCGACGGAATCGCAGTGGCTCTGGCGGCTTTCGACCAGACATGGCTCAAACGGCGTCCTCGGCGATGTCGGCATACATATTCTCGATTTTGCCGGCTATGGCGCGGCGACGGATGTCGAGCATGTCTTTGCGCGGCTGAAGACCTTCGACAAGGCCCCCGGCAACCGCATCGGCGAATACGATCTCGACGCCAATGACAGCTTTACCATGACCGCCGAGTTCGCCAATGGCGCCATGGGCGTCATCCATGCCAGCCGCTGGGCGACCGGGCATCTCAACGAGCTGCGCCTGCGCATGCATGGCGACAAGGGGGCTATCGAAGTGATCCACACGCCGGACGGATCGACGCTTCGCGCATGCCTCGGCGAAGACATCGAAAAGGGGCTTTGGAAGGATGTCGACGCGGGAACCGTGCTGACCAACTACCAGCGCTTCGTCGATGCGATCAGGGCTGGCAAGACGCAGGAGCCGGGCTTCCGGCACGCGGCCGATCTGCAGAAGGTGCTCGATCTCGCCCTGCTCACGGAGAAGGAGCGCCGTGAACTCGCGGTGTGATGTCAGTCCCGCTTCGCTGCGGCTGTTGAGTTGCGGATGACCAGTTCCACCGGCCAGACCTCCCGCAGGGTCTCGGCCGGTGTTCCCTGCAGAAGCTCCAGCACCATTTCGCCGATTCGCGCACCGGCTGCACGGATCGAGGACCGCGTCGTCGATAGCGTCGGGACGAGGTGGTCGGGGCTGATATAGGGAAAGACGTCGTCATGGGCGATCAGCGAAATGTCGTCGCCCACCTTCATCCCGGCGATCCGGATGGCTCGCATCGCGCCGAGGGCCGACATCATCGAGCCGGCAACGACCGCTGTCGGTTTCCGGTCAAGCTTCAGGAAGCCCTGCATCAGCCGGAACCCCATCTCATCGGTGAACTCGCTGTTTCCCGTCAAAGCAGGGTCGATCGCGATGCCGCGCTCGCTAAGAGCGGTCTGGTAACCTTCCTGCCGGTGCTCGGCGAAAATTCGGCCGCGATAGCCGTTGAGCAACGCGATGCGGCGATGGCCGAGATCGAGCAGATGGCTGGTCGCCTGACGCACCGCACCGAAATTGTCGATGTCCAGCCAGCCGAAATTGCCGCCGGTATTGGTGCGCCCGTGCACGATGAAGGGCAGGCGCAGCGACGTGAGAAGGGCAATACGCGGATCGTCGAGGAAGGGCGAATGCAGGATGACGGCATCGACGCGCTTGCTGGCGGCGAGCCGCCGATAGGTAGCCAACTCCGCCTCTTGCGAATCGACGGTAGAGACCAGGATGTCGATCTCCTCCTGCTGCAGCCGCCCGCCCAGTCCGCCCATGAACTCGCTCGTATGCGGCCCGAACTCGCCGCCGCCCTTCAGCACGATGCCGATCGCGCCGACGCGACCGGTGGCAAGGCCGAGCGCGCTGGTATTCGGCCGATAGCCATATTCGAGTGCGGCTTTCAGCACGCGTTCGCGGGTCGCCTGCTTCACCTCGGGATAACCGCTGAGGGCGCGGCTGACCGTCGTCTGCGAAAGCTCCAGCCGGCTTGCGAACTCCTTGAGGTTCATACGGGATTTCCTGTTGTCTGCCGCAATAGTTTAGGCTGCTTTACGGCTGCGTCAAAGGGGCAATGCCGGGCACATCGTCGCGGATGCGCCGGGAGAAATCCGGTGCTGTATCCGCAGCTTGCGCCCGTGCGCTGATGGCTCCCCCTGCGCGCAACTGCTCGAGCGTCAAGCCCGGCATGAAGCCGTTCACGTCCACGATATAGGCAGGCAGATAACCCGAGAACAGCAGCCGGTAGTCAATCGGCAGGCCGGGGACGATGCGGCTGACCATCGCAAAGACGATCGTCGTGCAATTGGACGTTATCGTGCTGTAGAAGCGCGGCGTTTCGACGAGGCCGTTCGCCTCGTCGACATAGGCCATGAACAGCGAGCGCATCGCCGGCTTCTTCATGTTGATGCGGTAGAGATAGACGTCCTCCTTGCGGATATTGGTGCGGACCTTGACGATGTCGCGCTCGTCGGCAGCAATCACGCTGGTCTCGAATTCCTTGAAGAAACCGCCGATTTCCGAGAAGCTTTCATGCCGTTCCTTGCGGATTTCCACCGAGAAGGTGACAAAACTGCCATCCTCGAAACCGAAGGAGATCAGCGTATGGGCGATCGCCGGGCTCGACCAGTAGGACAACAGAAGATCGACGGTCGCCAGTTTGTCGAGATCGTAGGTCCGGTTTTCCCAGCGTACCGTGTAGTCGGTCGATGTCCGCCAGTCGAAATTCCGTACATTGGCGAGCGTCACTTCCGGACCGTTGACCACGCCCGCGGTCATCTGCCCGACCTCGTCGGCCCAGTCGCGGTTGTTGCTGGCCGGTATGGCACCCCACCAGAAGAGCAACGCGGCAATCATCACCGGATAGATCAAAGCGGCAAGCCGCGAGCGCCAGCGTAGGTAGGCAATGAGCACTGCCAGCGAGACAACGACCCATAGAGCCGCGGCTGCGAGCCTGACAGGCGAGGGGCCGGAAGCCTGATAGAAGAGGGCGACTGCCCCCCAGGCAGCAAAGCCTAGAATGGCGAGCGTGGACACGACGCGCAGGATGGCGCCGAGCAGGTGAAAGCGGGGACGTTCTTGCTGCCCGGTCATCGTGCGCCAGTGATCGCGCGAGGCGGCGCCTTGATGTTCCGAAGCTGCAGATCAGCTGTCATCGTTGAAACCCCCGTTTGTGAACAGCAAGCCCATGCCAGATTTTCGAGCAGCATGACACCCTATTTTGAATTCCCGCTGTTTTTCGGATCTCAAAATTAGCTGTTTCTTGTATACAGCAATCCGTTTGCTGTGGTGTAAGTCTTTATTCCATAAGCATTTTCGGAGTGGTGAATTTTGTCGATGCCACATTGTTATTCGCCGTGCGATTCACTAGCATCGTGTTCTTGACCAACCGGACAAAATTGGTTTTCGCCAATTTGCGCATCAGGCAGGACAGGAATTTTTGAATGCAGGCGGTTTTCGACGGGCACAATGATGTGCTGCTGCGGCTTTGGAGCAATGCCAAGAACGGCGCCGATCCGGTCCATGAATTTGTGAACGGAACGGGTGAAGGCCACATCGACGGCCCCCGCGCCAAACGGGGCGGTCTCGCCGGCGGCCTGTCGGCAATCTATATCCCGTCGGAGCATCTGGTGCTGAAAACGCCAGACGGGAATGGCCATTACAACACGCCGCTGTCCGAGCCGCTGCAGCGGCAGCCCTCTCTCGATATCGCGCTGGAATTTACCGCCATCGCCTTGCGGCTGGATCGCGCCGGAGCATGGAAACTCTGTCACTCGGTGGCAGACATCAGGGCTGCGATGGAGCAGGGCATGTTCGCCGCGGTTCTGCATATGGAAGGCTGCGAGGCAATCGGGGCGGATCTCACCGCGCTCGAAACATTCTACGCCGCCGGATTGCGCTCGCTCGGGCCGGTCTGGAGCCGCCACAATATCTTCGGCCACGGCGTGCCCTTCGCCTTTCCGATGAGCCCGGATACCGGACCCGGTCTCACGGATGCCGGTTTCAACCTTGTGCGCGAATGCAACCGCCTCGGCATCGTGATCGACCTTGCCCACATCACGGAAAAGGGCTTCTGGGATGTGGCGGCAACGACCGAGCAGCCGCTGATTGCCAGCCACTCCAACGCGCATTCGCTGACCACCGTCGCCCGCAATCTGACCGACCGGCAACTGGATGCGATCCGCGATAGCAAGGGACTGGCGGGGCTCAACTATGCGACGACGATGCTGCGGCCCGACGGCCAGGAGAATGCCAGGACGCCGCTGTCGGATATTGTCCGCCATGTCGACTACATGGTCGAGCGCATGGGCATCGATTGCGTGGCGCTCGGATCGGACTTCGACGGTGCGACTATCCCGGAAGAAATCGGCGACGCGGCAGGCAATCAGAACCTGATTGCCGCCCTCAGGGCTGCCGGATATGGTGACGCCGAACTCACGAAATTGTGTCGGGAAAACTGGTTGCGCGTTTTGGCTCAAGCCTGGCACGAGGCTGCTTGAGCCGAAAACAAAGGCCCATAACGGGCTCAAAAAAGAGGGAACAGAATGATGATGCATTCACTGAACAAGCATGTCCGAATGTTGACAACCGGCGCGGCCCTGTCGCTGATCCTCATGTCGGGCGCGCCCGCTTTCGCCGAGACGCCGGCCGATACCCTGGTCGAGGGCTGGGCGATCGATGACATCATCACCATGGACCCGGGCGAAGCCTTCGAACTCTCGACGGCGGAGGTCACGGCCAACACCTACAACTATCTCGTTCGCCTCGACCTCAACGACACTTCGAAGGTCGTTGGTGATCTCGCCGAAAGCTGGACGGTTTCTGACGACGGCCTGACCTATACGTTCAAGCTGAAGCCCGGCCTGAAATTCGCCTCCGGCAACCCCGTTACCGCCGAAGACGTTGCCTATTCCTTTGAGCGCGTCGTCAAGCTCGACAAGAGCCCCGCCTTCATCCTCACCCAGTTCGGCCTCACCGGCGACAACATCACGGAAAAGGCCAAGGCGGCCGACGAAAGCACCTTTGTCTTCACCGTCGACAAGGCCTATGCGCCGAGCTTCGTCTTGAACTGCCTCACCGCGACCGTGGGATCGGTCGTCGACAAGAAACTGGTTCTCGAGCATGTCAAGGCCGTCACGCCGTCCGACGAATACAAATACGACAATGATTTCGGCAATGAATGGCTGAAGACCGGTTATGCCGGTTCCGGCGCCTTCAAGATGCGTGAGTGGCGGGCCAACGAAGTGGTCGTGATGGAGCGCAACGACAATTATCACGGCGAGAAGGCACCGCTCGCTCGCGTCATCTACCGTCACATGAAGGAAAGCTCCGGCCAGCGACTCGCGCTGGAAGCAGGCGATATCGACGTGGCCCGCAATCTGGAGCCGGGTGATTTCGACGCAGTGTCGAAGAATGCCGATCTCGCCACCACCAATGCGCCGAAGGGCACGGTCTATTATTTCAGCCTTAACCAGAAGAACCCCAATCTCGCCAAGCCGGAAGTGGCTGAAGCCTTCAAGTATCTGGTCGACTATGACGCGATCGGTTCGACCCTGATCAAGGGCATCGGCGAGATCCACCAGACCTTCCTGCCGAAGGGCGTTCTCGGCGAACTCGATGAGAACCCCTACAAGCTCGATGTCGCCAAGGCCAAGGAACTGCTCGCCAAGGCCGGTCTCGCCGATGGCTTCTCGGTGGCCATGGACGTGCGCAACACCCAGCCGATCACCGGCATTGCCGAATCCATTCAACAGACGCTCGCCCAGGCCAACATCAAGATGGAAATCATTCCGGGCGACGGCAAGCAGACGCTGACCAAGTACCGCGCCCGCACGCACGACATCTATATCGGCCAGTGGGGCCAGGATTACTTCGATCCGAACTCGAATGCCGAGACCTTCACGGTCAATCCGGACAATTCCGACGAAGGCAAGGTGAAGACGCTCGCCTGGCGCAACACCTGGAACGTGCCGAAGGAATGGACGGAACAGAGCAAGGCTGCCCTGCTCGAGAAGGATGCCGCCAAGCGCGCCGAAATGTACAAGGATCTTCAGAAGAAGGTGCTCGCAAACAGCCCGTTCGTGATCATCTTCCAGCAGACGGAAGTCGCCGGCTATCGCGGCAATCTGAAGGGCTTCAAGCTCGGACCGAGCTTCGACACCAACTACGTCTTCAACGTCTCCAAGGAATAGGCCGGAGACGGCCGGTGACACTTCCTGAAACCACACAACTGGCCGGGCGCAGACGCGCCCGCGCCAATGGCTTGGCGGGAAGCGCGCTGCGTTTCCTGGTCATCATCGTCACGACCTATCTCGGCCTGCTAGCCGTGACCTTCTTTATCGGCCGCGTCATTCCGATCGATCCGGTGCTTGCCATCCTCGGCGACCGGGCGCCGGCGCACGTCGTCGAGCGGACTCGGGAACTTCTGGGTTTCAACAAGCCGCTCTACCAGCAGTTCTTCATCTACGTCCGTGATGCGCTGACCGGCAATTTCGGCACCTCTGTGCTGACCACCAATCCCGTCATGACCGACATCCGCCGCGTCTTTCCCGCCACCCTGGAACTCGCGACCCTGGGCACGATCATCGGCAGCCTGTTGGGCGTGCCGCTCGGCGTGCTGGCCGCCGTCAAGCGCGGCTCGATCGCCGACCAGATCGTCCGTGTCATCGGCCTTGTCGGCTATTCGGTGCCGATCTTCTGGTTGGCGCTGCTTTCGCTCTTGTTGTTTTATGCCCGGCTGAAATGGGTTGCCTTTCCCGGTCGCATCGACATCGTCTACGAATACAGTTTTACGCCGGTGACCGGGCTTTATCTCATCGACTCCCTCTGGCAGGGACAGTGGGACGTTTTCCGCGATGTTTTCCGTCACATCATCCTGCCCGCAGGCCTGCTCGGCTATTTCTCACTTGCCTATATCAGCCGCATGACCCGCAGCTTCATGCTGAACGAACTGGGGCAGGAATATATCGTCGCTGCGCGCGCCAAGGGCCTTTCGGAAACCCGCATCATCTGGGCGCACGCGCTGCGCAATGCCGCGGTGCCGCTGGTGACCGTGATTGCGCTCTCCTATGCCGGCCTGCTCGAAGGATCGGTGCTGACAGAGACGGTCTTTGCCTGGCCGGGGCTTGGTCTCTACATCACCAATTCGCTGCAGAACGCCGACATGAACGCCGTGCTGGGCGGCACGATCGTCATCGGCTCGGTGTTCATCGCCATCAATATCCTGTCCGATCTTCTCTACCGGACGCTTGACCCGAGGACGCGCGCGCGATGAGCGAGATCAGGCAAGCCACCCCCCAGGCCACTTCGATGAGCCGCCGCGAATGGCTGATGTCCGACCGGCCGCAATCACGCCTGCAGGCGCGTCTCGGCCGAGCCTATATGACCTGGTGCCGGTTTTCGGCCAACAGGCTGGCCGTCGCAGGGCTCGGCATCATCCTGTTGCTCATTCTGGTTGCGGTCTTCGCCGATACGCTGGCGCCGCATTCGCCGGTCATCGGCAATCTTGCCGGCGCGCGGCTGCTGCCGCCGGGAAGCGAAGGCTATCTGCTCGGCACCGACGATCAGGGCAGGGACATCCTCTCCCGCCTGCTGCATGGATCGCGACTGACCCTGCTCGTCATCGTTCTCGTTGCGATCATCGCTGCCCCCATCGGCCTGCTGGTCGGTGCCGTCTCCGGCTATGCCGGCGGTTGGGTCGATGCGGTCTTGATGCGGATCACCGATATCTTCCTTGCGTTTCCGAAGCTGGTGCTGGCGCTCGCTTTCGTTGCCGCCATGGGCCCGGGCATCCAGAACGCCATCATCGCGATCGCCATCACGTCCTGGCCGCCCTATGCGCGCATCGCCCGCGCCGAAACGCTGACGGTCCGCAATTCCGACTACATTGCTGCCGTCCGGCTGATGGGCGCATCGCCCTTCCGCATCGTTCTGCGCCACGTCATGCCGATGTGCGTGTCCTCGCTGATCGTCCGCGTCACCCTCGATATGGCCGGCATCATCCTGACGGCTGCAGGCCTGGGCTTTCTTGGTCTCGGCGCGCAGCCGCCGTTGCCGGAATGGGGCGCGATGATTGCGTCGGGCCGCCGCTTCATCCTCGACCAATGGTGGGTTGCCACCATGCCCGGCATCGCCATCCTCATCGTCAGCCTTGGTTTCAACCTGCTTGGCGACGGTTTGCGCGATGCGCTCGATCCGAGGGAGAGCGGCCAATGAACCCGATGTTGACGGTCGACGATCTCAGGGTCTCGTTTCCGACCCGTACCGGGCTGATCGAGGCGGTGCGCGGCGTTTCCTTTACGCTTGGCCGCGAGCGTCTCGGCATTGTCGGCGAAAGCGGATCGGGCAAATCGCAGACGGGCAGAGCGATCATGGGGCTGACGCCCGCGCATGCCCGCATCTCGGCGAAGGCGCTCGACTTCGACGGCACCGACCTGTTGACCGCGCCCGCAAAAGTTCGGCGAGCCTTGCGCGGCAGCCGCATTGCCATGATCCTGCAAGACCCGAAATACTCCCTGAACCCGGTGATGAGCATCGGCCGCCAGATTGTCGAGACGCTACGGACGCACGAGAACGTCAGCAAGCGCGAGGCCCGCGACCGCGCGATCGCCATGCTGGAGGCGGTGCAGATCCGCGATGCGGGACGCGTCTTCGACCTTCATCCGCACGAGGTGTCCGGCGGCATGGGACAGCGCGCCATGATCGCCATGATGTTGATCGCCGGTCCCGAACTGCTGATCGCCGACGAGCCGACCTCGGCGCTTGATGTGACGGTCCAGCTCGACGTGCTCGGCATCCTCGACAAGCTCGTCTCCGAACGGGGCATGGGCTTGATTTTCATCTCCCATGATCTTCGGCTCGTCTCGTCCTTCTGTGACCGCGTCATCGTCATGTATGCCGGCAGGATCGTCGAGGAGATCGCGGCCGCCGAACTGGCGAACGCGAAACATCCCTACACGCAGGGACTGCTTAATTGCATGCCCACACTCGGAACAGACCGGCATCCGCTGCCGGTCCTCGACCGCAAGCCGGAGTGGGCGGCATGACGGCGGCGATCTCGGCGGAAAACCTGACCGTCTCCTACGACGACTTTCTGGCGCTCGACAATGTCAGCATCGACGTGGCACCTGGCGAATCCTTCGGTCTCGTCGGCGAATCCGGATCGGGAAAATCGACGCTACTGCGGGCTATTGCAGGGCTTGCGCCTGTGATCGGCGGAAAGATCCTGCTCGACGGCAAGGCGCTGGATGCGCGGTATCGCGACAAGGCCTTCTATCGCCGGGTCCAGATGGTCTTTCAGGATCCCTATGGCTCGTTGCACCCCCGCCAGACCGTCGATCGCCTGCTACAGGAACCACTCGCCATTCACGGAGTACAAGATGCCGAACGCCGTATCCTGCGCGCGCTCGACGAAGTCGGCCTCGGCTCTTCCTTCCGCTTTCGATATTCACACCAGCTCTCCGGCGGCCAGCGCCAGCGCATCGCCATAGCCCGCGCTCTCATCATCGAGCCACAGGTCATGCTCCTCGACGAGCCGACATCTGCACTCGATGCCTCGGTACAGGCCGAGGTCCTCAACCTGCTCGAACAGATCCGACGCGACCGCAGGCTCACCTACATCATGGTCAGCCACGATCTCGGCGTCGTCACCCATATGTGCGAGCGCCTCGCCGTGATGAAGTCGGGCAAGGTGGTCGAGCGGCTGTCATCCCCCGACCTCGTCGCGGGGCGGATCAGCGAGAGCTACACGAAGAACCTGATGGTCGCGAGCAAGGGGTTTGTACGGGCAGCGGCCTTGGCCTGAGTTGCAGCATACTTCACCTTGTCTCCCGATGTGTCCCGAACCGCGCCTTGCACCGTACATCAGAAAGGCGCAATATTTGTCCTGCTGGGGCAGGGGTCATCTTGGGAGGAGCGAATCATGAACGATATGAGCCTCATGAATCTGCAGGCAGGAAAGACATGGGTCGGCGCGGCAGCCATCGAGGCGCTTGCGGCGCGTCTGCGCGGGAAGGTGCTGGACGTCAGCGATGCCTCCTATGACGAGGCGCGGACGATCTGGAATGCGATGGTCGACCGCAGGCCGGCGCTGATCGTGCAGTGCGCCGGGGCGGCAGACGTGGTCAACGCGGTGCGATTTGCAAGCGATAACAAGCTGCTCGTCTCGGTGCGCGGTGGAGGGCACAACATTGCCGGCAACGCGGTCTGTGATGGCGGCGTGATGATCGACCTGTCGCCCATGAAGTCGGTGCGTGTCGATGTCGCGGCAAAGCGGGCATGGGTCGAACCGGGGGCGACGCTCGCCGATGTCGACAAGGAAACCCAGTCTTTCGGGCTGGCGGTGCCGACCGGGATCAACTCGACGACCGGCATTGCCGGCCTGACACTTGGCGGCGGATTCGGCTGGATCACGCGCAAGTTCGGCCTGACGATCGACAACCTCGTTTCGGCAGATGTCGTGATGGCGAATGGTGAATTGGTGCGTGCAAGCCTGACGGAAAACAGAGACCTGTTCTGGGCTCTCAGGGGCGGCGGCGGGAATTTCGGCATCGTCACGGCGTTCGAGTTTCAACTCCACGAACTCGGCCCGCAGGTCCTCTCGGGCCTCGTGGTGCATCCGTTCGCCGATGCGCAGACGGTTCTTCAGCAATACCGGCAGGCTCTCGAAACGGCGCCGGATGAGCTTACCTGCTGGGTGGTCATGCGGCAGGCGCCACCGCTGCCGTTCCTTCCGCAGGAGTGGCATGGCAAGGAAGTTTTGGTTCTCGCCATGTGCTACTGCGGCGATATGGCGGAGGGCGAGAAGGCGACGCAGCGGTTGCGCTCGATCGGCAAACCGATTGCCGATGTCGTCGGTCCCAACCCGTTTACCGGCTGGCAGCAGGCATTCGATCCCCTGTTGGCGCCCGGCGCCCGCAACTACTGGAAGAGCCATGATTTCATCGAGCTTTCAGACGCAGCGATCGGGATCCTGGTCGATGCGATCGGCAAGCTGCCCGGACCGGAATGCGAGATATTCATCGGTCACGTCGGCGGTGCCGCCGGCCGCGTTGCCACCAGTGCAACAGCCTTCCCGCAGCGGAATTCGCATTTCGTCATGAATGTTCATGCGCGTTGGCGCGAGCCGGGAATGGACCCGGCATGCATCGGCTGGGCGCGCCAACTCTTCGAAGCAGCAAAGCCTTATTCAGCGGGAACGGCCTACATCAACTTCATGCCCGAAGACGAGGTCGACCGCGTCGAGGCGGCCTATGGTGGCAACTACAAACGGCTTTCGGAGATCAAGCGACAATGCGATCCGCAAAACCTGTTCCGCATGAACCAGAATGTCAGGCCGGTGGAGGAGAGGCGGATGATGTGAGCTGGTGCAACTGACTGGGTTTATAAATTTGGCGGCCGGAGAGATGAAACTGGGAACCGCTCGATTCGAAGCGATCGGCCGACCCATTTGTGCCGGTCGCCGTCACGGCGATCTCGCTGTGACAGCAAGCCGGACATCCGGTCAACCGAACCGAGCCGCCGCTTGCGTTTTGCGGCTGTCCATTCATCGTTGACTTCGCGGGTGATGAGAGGAAAATGTCCTTTTATGCGTCACCAAGCAACATAAGAGGTGCCTACGATGACGATCGCAAGGAAACTTCAAGACTATATCGACGGCGAGGGTATCGCCTATGACACCGTCGCGCATCACCGCACGGCCACAACCAGCCAGTCAGCGCAAGCGGCCCATGTTCCGGGCAACAGGCTGGCCAAATCCGTGGTCGTACATCACGAAATGGGGTACGTCCTAGCCGTTGTCCCGAGCACGCACCGGATCGAGCTCTCCACATTGCAGGATGTGATGAACAGGCGTCTTGGTCTCGCCTCGGAGGAAGAGGTCAGCTCGCTTTTCGCCGACTGCGACATTGGGGCGGTGCCGCCCATCGGATCGGCCTACGACGTGCCGGTGATCCTCGACGAAAGCCTCGGCAACGCCAGCGACGTCTATTTCGAGGGCGGTGATCACAGGACATTGGTGCATGTCAGCGGACCTAACTTTCGCAGCCTGATGAAGGGTGCGCAGGTCGCCCGCTTCAGTCACCTGCCGTAAACGGGACGACCCTGGGGCGCGCGCGCCGCTTTGGCCGGTGCGGAGTTGATGCCTGCGGCGGTGGCCCAGGCAGCCCGGCCTCATGTGCTTATGAGCCAAAGAGCGTAACGGACGCCGCGCTTCCACTTGCGGTGATGAAATCTCTTGGTTTGCCTCTGGAGGGATTTTTCCATTGATTTCATTGATATTTTTTCGGTTCTGTCAAAAAGTTTCCATGATGGTTCCACCACCACTCCTCCCACCTCATCGCTTCATATGAGCACTCAGAGGATACGACGGACAGGCGATTAATCCGGACTGAGGCTGGCTCAACCCTGGCCTAAATCTAGGCCGCAAGTTCGAGGGGGCGGCCTAGCGGTTTTGCCGAAGTAGATCGTGCTTCAGATTTTGACGAGCATGGCGGTGACGTACATGAACCCGACACCTGCGGCCAAGCCGCCAAAAGACGCAGGGGCGAGCAGGGTCTTGATGCCCTGGCCGTTCGAGCGGCCTATGAGACCGCCGACCTCGACAATCACCTGTGCGATCGCGCCGGCACCAACGGCAAGGGCGATCGCTGTCCACTGCGGCGCATAGGCGAGGCTGCCGGTCCATATGCCGATCACGGCCGGACCGCCCGCGAGCAGAGCCAACCCTACAAGGGAAAGCAGGCTTGGCTTGACCTTGAGGATGGGGGCGGCAATTCCGATGCCCTCGGTGATGTTGTGCAGGGTGAAGCCGAGGACGAGGAACGTGCCCAATCCCGCACTGCCCGCCGCGAACGCCGCACCGATGGCCAGACCCTCGCCGAAATTATGCAGGCCGATGCCAAGCGCGATGAAGGTGGCGAGCGCCAGCCCCGTCGGAGTGCCGCGGCGGCGGCCGACCGCCATCAGGACAAGGAAGCTGGCCACGGCCGTCAGAACGACCAAGACGCTGCCCTGGAAGATGGGCGCTGACGCATTGGCGAATTCCAACGCTTCCACAATTGTATCGACCAACAGGAACGCGAGAAGTCCGACGGTCAGCGCGAGCAGGAACGTCATCGTTCCCTGGCCCGCGCCACGCAGCGCCGGATAGCACATCAGGCCGATCGCGACGGGGAGAATGCCGACGAATGCCCCGAGAATGGCTTGTGACCAGAGGCTGCCGGATGTGGCAACCGGCGTCGGTACGGCGACGGCGATCTCGTGGTCGAAAGTGGCACCCGTATTGGTGACGAAAGTCACATTGTGGGTTTCTCCAAGAACCCAGGGGAAGGGGAGGCTGATCCAGGCCGTGTCGCCGCGGGCAATCGGGCCTTGCGGCTCTTGGCTGAATTCCCAGTAGGCGGCATCCACCTGGACCTGCGCGACAACCATCGGGTCCGATCCGCCGGCACGGACAAGCAACCGCAGGCCGTCGTGATCGAGGATCGTGCGCTCGATCGTCAGGTTCTCGACGGGGGGCGCGCCGTTGTTGAAGCCTTGCAGCGGGTTTGTCTGGAGCAGCCAGACGATGGCCACGGCCAGAACCGCGACCGGCAACAGCAGCCAGAGATAGCGAAAGAAGCCGGAGGCTGGAGCCGCAGCGTTGATCTTTTCGTGCATCATGACAGCGTCTCCACAACGTCGAACATGCCCATCCAGCCAAGTTCGGCGAATTCCGATTGATGCGCGTGGAACATGTAAAGCCCAGGCTCGTGGTCCTCGAAGGTGAATTCGAGAATTCCCCGCTGCGCCTGGCATTGCACGATAAGATCGACCGTCTTCAGCGTCGGCGTCAGCGTCGTTCCCTGATCGTAGTAATCGAAGAAGTTCGCATGCAGGTGGAACGAGTTGATCGGGTCGAATTCGACGATGTTGACGAGATAGATGCGGACCGGCCGGCCCTTGACGATCTTGATCGGTTCCTTCGCGTAGCAGTGCGCGACCGTGTTGCAGGCATAGAACTCGTTCTCGCCATCGAAATTCGTGTCGAAGGCGTTCATGACCATCGCCAGTTCCTGCCATCGCGCATTTTCCGGCGAGCCGAGAAGCCGCGACTTGGCGACATCCTGATGATCGGGGTGGCGTGCCGGATCGGGATCGATCACGAAGAGGCCGTACATGCCCTTGTGAAGATGGCGGGCAAGCGGCAGGGCGTGGCAGTGATAGAGGTGGCAGCCGAAGGGTTTGGCGTCGAACTCGTAGACGAACTCCTCGCCGGGGCCGATGACACCTGCGCCGGGCACGCCATCCATTCGCGCTGCATGAATACCGTGGAAGTGCAGAGAATGAGGATGCGAGCCGTTGTTTATGAGCTTGATTTTCAGGCGGTCCCCCTCGGTTGCTCGAAGGGCGGGGCCGGGGACTCGGCCGTTATAGGTCCAGGCCGGAAACATGACGCCCGGGGCGATCTCGATTTCCTTTTCCTCGACCGTGATCTCGAAACTGCGCAGCTTGCGCCCGTCCGGCAGGTCGCTCAATTCGCCCGTATACCAGTCGGTGAGCATGCTCGTCGGATCGAAGCCGTTGCTGGCGTTGTCGACCGTTCCGACGGTGATCATTGAACCATGCGCGGACCTGTGGGCGGGAGCAACGTCACCGCTCTTTGCAGTGGACGCAGCGGCACCATGATCGCCGGAATGGGCTTCCTGCGCCACCGTCGTGCTGGTGCAGATGCTCGTTGCACCCAGCGTTGCCATCCCCCCACCCAGCAGGCTTCGTCTGCTTAAGGCTGTCTGTGCCCACTTCAACATTTTAGCGGATACTCCGGTTAGCTATTTCAATGAAATAAAGCATTATATCTTGATTATAGCAAGTGCTATACCGCTCAGATGGGAGGGTGAGGACCGGCATTCGCATCAGGCGCAAACGAAGATTGAAAACATAGCAGTTGCTATGTTATCATAATCAGAATTTGAATTTTGAGCAGGCGGAATTGATTTGAACGAGCAGAATGGTCAGTCGATGGAAATCGAGAGTTCGCTTGTCGCCCCCGACACCCAGATGGAGAGCTTCAAGCAGGCGCGGCACAACCGCCGCAGCGAACTCGTGGAGGATTACGTCGAACTCATCGCCGACCTCCTCGCCGACGGGGGCGAGGCGCGGCAAGTGGATATCGCCCAACGCCTCGGCGTCGCGCAGCCGACCGTCGCCAAAATGCTGAAGCGCTTGATTGCGGAGGGCTATATCCAGCAGCGCCCTTACCGGGGTGTTTTTCTCACGGATATCGGCAAGGAACTGGCGCGCGTCAGTCGCGACAGGCACCAGATCGTGGAATCGTTTCTCCGCTCGATCGGCGTCAGCGTCGACACGGCGCGGATCGACGCGGAGGGCATTGAGCATCACGTCAGTCCTGAGACTTTGGAGGCTCTTAAAAGGTTCACGCTGGAGAGATAGGTGTAACTACGATACGAGGGCGTCTCCTTGCCGGGAGGCGGGACAGTGCCGCTGGGAGGGTCGCCGAGGTCGAGCCGACGCGAGGTGCCACGACCATCCGGACGGAGTACGGCCAGCTCGCAGTCCACATCTTCGTCGACATCGCCAACGAGAAAAAGAAATGGCGCACCGGAGAGGATGAAGCTGGGAACTGTTATATGTTTGTTCTTGCTGTATGATTTTCACATGATTCCATGACGGAACCATCTCCGCCGACCGATCAAAACGGCGAACTCCTTTTGGCAGACGAACCTATTTCGTCACTCCGAAGGTTTACTTGCCGCGCGCATGTTTGCCGATAAGCTCCGCAGCTCGAATGATGTGGGTGTCCATATGCGCCCGTGCTGCCAGAGACACCAATTCCCGCGCCATCGTATCAGCTTGCGCCGATTGCCCCTGCCGAAGGCTAACCTCCACTTGATCCGCGAGAATCGTCACCAGCAGGGCTGCAAACTTGTCCGTCTCGCGAACACAACGCTTGCGAGCTTCAACCAGCCATTCCATAGCGCGTGAAAGGTCATCCGTGGCCGCATAGGATAGCGCGAGTGCACGCGCGACGGCTGCTTCCCAACAGGGATCGCCGAGCTGGCAGCTGAGTGCGAAGGCGTTTTCAAGTTCCGGCCGAAGGGCTTTCGGATCGTTCTTTTGGCGAATCTTGGATTCACACAGAACAGAGATCGGCCATGGACGGAATGCGATCCAGCGCTGATCTTCGATCAGCGTCAGGCAATTTGTAAGCCAAAGATCGGCGTCGCCGAGACGATCGGCGGCCAACATTCCCCAGCCGCCCAGACCGAGCGACCAGATTTCCCGTCGCCGGTTTCTTGTGCCGCGGGCATATTCCAGTGAAATATTGTAATGTTCCAACCCTTCATCGACCTTTCCCCAATCGACCAGATTGAAACCCATGACGGCATGTATGCCGGCAAGGTTATCGCCGTCCTCGGCGAGTTCGACCGCCTTTGCGAGATGGACCGCCGCCGCCGGCCGTCGGCCAGCGAGCGCTTCGACATAGCCCAACTCGCGAAATCCGGCGGAAGCGATGGTGGCGGAGCCGCATTGCTGCGCGAGTTCGATGGATTGACGGAGCAGGATGGCGCCTTCGTCATCATAACCTCTGACCGAGTGAACCAGGGCAATGCCAAGTTCGAGCATGGCTTTGGCGGAAAGCTGTCGGTCTTTCAATCTCTCGGCATCAGCGACAGCGCGGCGCAGGCAATCAATTCCTGCATCGGCCGCACCGGCAGACAAGGCTGCCAAGCCAGATTCCATCAAAGAATTCACGACCGCTTCTGGCGAAACGCCGCCAGGTGGTGAGGAAATCGTTCGACGAGCGGCACTTCGAAGTGCCGCTGAGGGCTTCTCGCCAAGTTCGGCACGAAAAGTGCTCTCGGTGGCTTCAATGTGATCGAGCGCAGCCTTATACCGTCCCGCCAAGGTCAGGCTCCTCACCAGAAGAATGTGAGCGCTTTCATCGAGCGGTCCGTGTCTGGCTCCAAGCTCGGCAAGCTGGATGGCGCGGCGATGATCCCCGGCGGATAGAGCTTGTATCGTGTGTTGCCGTATCCTTTCTTCGATAAGACCAGCCGCGCGCGCGCGCTCGACCAAAAGCCAAGTCGAGAACTCGGGGCTGCATCGGGGCTCGATGCCTTCGAGCAGATTACCAGTCCTTTCGACCTCGAATTCGGCTTCTTCCAGACGCCATACATCAACGACGGTACCCTCCGGCAAATTGCATTCTATTGGATCGCCACACAGGCTTTCAGCAGAGTTGAGCGCTCGCCTTATCGAAGCCAGGCACCATCGCAAAGACCCCAGCGGGTCAACGGTCTCGGGAAATAGTTCAGCAGCCAGACTTCGCCTGTCAATTGGCCCTCTGGATAACAGAGCTCGCGCCAGTATTGCCCAGGCCTGATGACCCCGCACAGCCTGGCTTCGCCCGTTGGCGTCTAGGATCCTCGGCTTTCCAAGAAGTTGGATCTGCAAACCCATCGGATTGATCTTTCGAGCATTCGAGACCGCTGTTGCTTCATCTTGGACGCTCACCGTGTGATGAAGCGTTAGACAATCAATCATATCCAGGTCGCCGTGTCTCACGTCCGGTCCAACGGCGGCCCGCTCTTTATGTCGAGTTCATTGTAGAGAAAGGAAGAAAACGATGCCAACGTACATCATTGAGAGGAACATTCCGGGCGCCAACACCCTGAGCGCCGACGAGTTGAAGGAGATTTCGGCGAAGTCTAATGAGGTGGTAGCCGGCCTGGGCGTCCCCTACAGGTGGATCACGAGTTATGTGGCCGGAGACAAGATCTATTGCGTCCACGAAGCGGAAAGTGCCGGCGCCATCTACAAGCATGCCCGCGACGGAGGGTTCCCCGCGGACATTGTCACGGAGGTTGCGGCAGTCATCGACCCTTCAACGGGCAACGGCGTCGCGACGTCATCGGTTTGATAATTCAGGAGTCCGCGATCTGCGGGCTCCTGAATCTTTGCCATCGAAATTGAAGGAGTGATTTCGGCAGCCAGACACCATACGCCGACGGCCGCAGGCCGCCGCACCACCGGAGTACGCAGTTCTGTTATTCCGAAGTGGTAAGAAATGGCGCACCCGACAGGATTCGAACCTGTGACCTTTGGAATCGGAATCCAACACTCTATCCAGCTGAGCTACGGGTGCATCCGCGGCGGTTTGAGACCGCCGAAGCAGGCTGTGAGCGGTTCATAGCCTAGGAAATGCTGCGCATCAATGGTCAATGCGCAGCTTTGAAAGGAAAATCCCGAGTTTGCCGCATGTTATCGGTGAGGGGTGGAATGTGTTTCCTCCGGTTCCCGGTCGGCATTGTCCGAACCGGCCCCGCCGCTTCGACGATAACGTCGCTGGCATTGTCGGTGATGTCGAGATCATTGCCGCCACGCCCCTGCATTGTGTCGGCGCACACGGCCATTGATGATGTTGGCGCCATTGTTGCCGACAATGGTCTTGTCGGCGTCGTTGTCAAAACTTTGATACTGCCCGATCCTTCGAGGATCGGATTTTCAACATTCAGGCCGAGCGCCTGAAGACGCCAAATCTTTGAAATGAGCTGACGAAAAATGCCGCGCCTTGGAGCGCGGCATTCGATTTTCAAAAAAAGGCGAAGTTCACGCCGTCTGCATGGCACCCGGGCCGGGGATGGCTTTCGGTGGGACCTTGCCGAGGATGATCATGCCGAGCACTTCGTCCTTGGTGACATCTTCCGTGCGCGCGTGACCGACGACCTGGCCGTTCTTCATCACCGAGACGCGATCGGCGAGATCGAAGACGTCGTGGATGTCGTGGCTGATCAGGAAGATGCCGATGCCTTCACGCTTCAACTGCTTGATCAGTTCGCCGACCTGCGCCGTTTCCTGTGGCCCGAGCGCTGCCGTCGGCTCGTCCATGATCAGGATGCGGGCGTCGAACAGGATGGCGCGGGCGATGGCAACCGACTGGCGCTGACCGCCGGACAGCGCCTTCACCGGCTCCTTGAAGCGGCGGAAGTTGGGGTTGAGCCGTCCCATCACCTCGCGGGCCTTGGCTTCCATCGCGACGTCGTCCAGCGTGCCCCAGGGGGTTCTGAGCTCGCGGCCGAGATAGAGGTTGGCGGCGGCATCGACATTGTCGGCGACGGCGAGCGTCTGGTAGATCGTCTCGATGCCGTAGCCCTTGGCGTCGCGCGGATTGCTGATATGGACCGGCTCGCCATTGATCAGGATTTCGCCGGCGTCGCGCTTGTAGGCGCCCGACAGGATCTTGATCAGCGTCGATTTGCCGGCGCCGTTATGGCCAAGCAGAGCCACGACTTCGCCCGGGTAAAGATCGACCGAGGCGTTATCGACAGCGTGAATGCCGCCGAAGGATATGGAAATGTTCTTCATTTCCACGAGGGGAGTGCGTTGTTCCGTCATTGTTCGAACTCCTCTTACTTGGCTCGGCCGCGATAAACGGTATCCAGCCAGACGGCCATGACCAGCACGATGCCGATGACGATGCTTTGCAACGGGGTATCGACACGCAGAAGCACCATGCCCGATTGCAGCGATTGCATGACGATCGCGCCGAGAACGGCACCTGCGATCGTTCCCATGCCGCCGGCGAGCGAGGTGCCGCCGATGACGGCCGCAGCGATCGTATAGAGCTCATCGAGCGTGCCCTGCGCGTTGGTGGCGGCGTTGAGACGGGCGGTGGAGATCGCCGCGGCGATGGCGCAGAGTGCGCCCATCAGTGCGAAGATGCGCACGGTGACCCAGCGGGTCTTGATGCCGGCGAGTTCGGCTGCTTCCGGATTGCCACCGATCGCGAAGACATAGCGGCCGAAGCGGGTGCGGGTGGTGAGGAAGCTCATCGCAATCGCGATACCCACGGCCATCAAGACCGGAATGGCGATGCCGAGCGGAATCTGCAGCCCACCCTCCGGCCAGGGGATGTTGTGGGCTTCGGCATATTTCTTGGCGAGGTTGATCGGCATGTAATAGCTGTTCAGCACCCAGACGGCGCAGAGCACCATGACGCAGCCGACGACCGAGAGAAAGTATTCCGCCCACATCGGGCGCAGCGGAAAACCGAACCGCTTGCGCTGCTTGCGCGAATTGATGATCGACGCGACGATGAACAAGCATGCGATGACGCCGACGATCCAGCTTGCGGTGGAGCCGATCGAACCTTCCGCGCCGCCGCCCATCAGGCGGAACGTCGTATCCATCGGCGCGACAGTCGCGCCGCTGATGACCAGGAAGGCGCCCGCGCGCCAGACCAGCAGCCCGCCAAGCGTGACGATGAAGGAGGGGACATTGAGAAAGGCGACGATCATGCCCTGGAATGCGCCGATGGCGGTTCCGAGTGCGATGCCGACTGTGAGTGCAATGATCCAGGTGGCGGGATGGTCGAAACCGATAAGGGGGGGCAGAATCTTGGCCTGGGTGATCGCCATGATCATGCCGACGAAGCCAAGGATCGAGCCGACGGACAGGTCGATGTTGCGGGTGACGATGACCAGCACCATGCCCGTTGCCATGACCGAGACCGAGGCGGCCTGAACCGTGAGGTTCCAGAGATTGCGCGGCGTCAGGAACAGCCCGCTGAAAAGTCCGCCTGTCGAAATCTGGAAGCCGAGCCAGATGATCAGCAGCGCCGCGATCATGCCGAGAAGCCGGGTGTCTATCTCCGTCGCTTGCAGGAATCTCTGCAAGGCCGTGCCTTGTGGCTGGCGCACGCTGCTGGAAGGCGCGGCAATGGTGGTGTTTGCCATTTCCTGGATACTCCCCCTTTTTCTTGTCGTTCAAGGTTCCGGACATCGGAGAAGCGCCGCAACGGTGTTCGTTGCGGCGCTCTTGACGGGACCTTATTTACCCATGTCCAGGATCGGATCAGTTGCAGACGGCAACGGTTCCGGCCTTGACGCCCTGGCAGGTTTCTTCCTTGGAAATCCAGCCGGCGTCGATGACGACGTTCAGATTGTCCTTGGTGATCGGCTGCGGCGCGATGAAGAAGGAGTTCATCTCGATGCCCTTCGGGCCGCCGGAGAACTTGACCGTGCCTTCGACGGCATCCATGGCAGCACCGCCGGCAAGCGCGACGGCGATTTCGCCGGCCTTCTTGCCGAGTTCGCGCGAGTCCTTCCAGACCGATACGGTCTGCGTGCCGAGCGCGACGCGGTTCAGAGCCGCCTTGTCACCGTCCTGGCCGGAAACCGGCACCGAGCCTGCGAGACCCTGGGCTTCGAGGGCCGCAACGACACCGCCGGCCATGCCGTCGTTGGAGGAAACGACGCCGTCGACCTTGTTGTCGTTGGCAGTCAGGAACTGCTCCATGTTCTTCTGGGCTGCTTCAGGCTTCCAGCCATCGGTGTAGGCTTCGCCGACATTCTTGACCTTGCCGGCGTCCATCGCCTCCTTCAGCACTTCCATCTGTCCGGAGAACAGGAAGTCGGCGTTCGGATCGGTCGATGCGCCCTTGATGAAGACGTAGTTGCCTTCCGGCTTCACCTTGAAAACTTCGGCAGCCTGCATGCGGCCGACTTCCTTGTTGTCGAAGGTGATGTAGTAGGCGGCCGGATTTTCGATCAGGCGGTCGTAACCGACGACCGGGATGCCTTCGGCGGCTGCCTTTTCGATTGCCGGGCCGATGGCTTCGCTATCCTGGGCCAGAACGATGATGGCGTTGGCACCCTGTGCGATCAGGGATTCGATGTCGGTCAGCTGCTTTGCGGCGGAAGCCTGTGCGTCAGCGGAGATGTACTTGTCGCCGGATGCTTCGAGGGCAGCCTTGATCGCTGCTTCGTCGGTTTTCCAGCGCTCTTCCTGGAAGTTCGACCAGGAAACGCCGACCACCAGGTCCTTGGCGATGGCTGCGGAATGCATGGACGCGATGATGGCAACGCCTGCCATCAGTTTCAAAACTGATTTCATGAAGTCCTCCCAAATGGACGCTGGTCGCCCGTGCGAACCTCCCGCACGGCCCCTGGCCAGCAAATATTCCTGTCGTCAACCCGAAAGCGTTTTTTCTCGACAGTCGAGAAAATAGATGTCAGAGTTTTTCGGGGCTGTCAACAAGGCTTTGACAAAGGCTGTTGCACCGGACAGATGCTTTGGGAGGAGCATGTGTTTGTGAGAATCAATAGTACCAACAGGAATGCGCAATGCTGACAAAATCAAGCACCGAACTGGTGCGTCAGCAGAACAGCGCACTCGTGCTTTCAGCGCTCCGGCGCATGGGGCCGCTGTCCCATACGGACATTTCCGAGCAGACGGGCCTAGCCTCGGCGACCGTTTCGGCGATCACCGCCGAACTCGAGCGGGCCGAGGTCATCGAGAAGGCAGAGCAGCAGGCGCATTCCGGCCGCGGTCGTCCACGCGTGCTGTTCGCGCAGCGCCGGGACAGCGGGTTCCTCATCGCCGTGCGAATATCGTCGGATGTGGTTCAATATTCCCTCGTCGACTATTCCGGGCGCCTGATCGATCGCTTCGAGGATGCGCGCAATCCCAAGGTTGCGGGAACGAAGCATTTCGCCGATGGGTTTCTTGAGGCACTCGACCGGTTGATCGGCCGGTCGCGCCTGGACAAGTCACGGGTTCTCGCCGTTTCGATCAGCAGCAAGGGAACGGTCGATGCCGATGGCAGGCGGCTTTTATGGTCACCGGTCTTTGGCGGCGAGCAGATCGATTTTGCCTCCCTGTTGCAGCCGGAATGGCGCGCCAAGGTGACCGTGAACAACGAGACTTTGCTGGTCGCGCAGGCACTGGGGATGAAGGCGGATACGGCGGAGGGCGGCTCGTTCCGCGCGCTTGCGGCTCTGTCGCTGGGTCACAGCATAGGGCTTGGCATCGCCCGCAAGGACCGGTTTGGCGAGCTTGAGGTGACGGCGCCCAATTTCGGGCATATGCTGCATGCGGCCAATGGATGCCTCTGCCGCTGTGGCTCGTTTGGCTGCATCGAGGCGTCTGCCGGTTTTTACGGAATCCTGCGCACGGCCTTCGAAGTGCCGCCCGATACGATCCCGGCGAAGTTCGTGCCGCTTGCCGAAATGGACAAGATCGCCACGAGCGCGCGGCAGGGAAACCGGATGGCGGGTTATGCCTTCCGGCAGGCGGGCATCGCGCTCGGCAACGGCCTTTCCCGGCTGCTCAGCTTCTATGATCGCATGCCGATCTTCATCACCGGGCCGGGAACGCGCTATTTCGATCTGCTGCAGAGGGGCATCGACGAAGGCCTTGAGCAGTCGCACGAGGTGCGCCTGCAGGGACGGCCGGAAATTTCCGTGATTTTCGATGAGCAGCGACTGGTCTTCGACGGCCACCTCGACCGGGCGCTGACCGACATGGATCACGACATCGCGGCCTTTCGGCCGCTTCCGGGGGGAGGGGACGCGACGTGAGAAGGTTGGGTGCCTTTTAGCGGAGACTGCAATCAAAACGAAAGGCCGGGCAAAAACCCGGCCTTTCTTCATGGATCAGGCCTAACGCTCCTTATGCGTCGACGCGGATCTGGCGCTTCTCGGCAACGGATTTCACGGCGGCATCGGCCAGCGCCAGGGCTGCCAGCCCGTCGGCACCCGAAGGGGTGATCTCGGTGCCTTTCTCGATCGCGGAAACGAAGCCGGCGATCTCGTTGGCATAGGCTTCGGTGTAGCGTGTCATGAAGAAATCGTGCAGCGGCGGGCGGGTATAGCCGTCGCCATTGGCGATCTCGATCGACACGGCGCGCTGGTTTTCGGCGGAAACAACGCCCTTTGAACCATGCACCTCGATACGTTGGTCGTAGCCATACGTGGCGCGGCGGGAATTCGAGATGATCACCTGCTTGCCGGACGCGGTTTCGAGGATGACGGAAACGCTGTCATAGTCGCCTGCCTTGCCGATTTCCGGATCAACGAGAACGGCCGCATGCGCCGTAACGGCGACCGGTTCCTCACCGAGCAGGAAACGGGCCATGTCGAAGTCATGGATGGTCATGTCACGGAAAATGCCGCCGGAGCGCTTGATATAGTCGACCGGTGGGGCGCCCGGATCGCGCGAGATGATCGTCACCATTTCGACATCGCCGATCTTGCCGTCGTCGATCGCCTTGCGAACGGCCATGAAATGCGGATCGAAGCGGCGGTTGAAACCGACCATCAGCTTGCCCTTGGTCTCTTCGACCACCTTCATGCATTCGCGGACGCGGCCGACATCGAGATCGATCGGCTTTTCGCAGAAGATCGCCTTGCCGGCGCGGGCGAAGCGCTCGATCAGGTCGGCATGGGTGTCCGTCGGCGTGCAGATCACCACTGCGTCGATATCCGAAGCCTTTTCGATCGCTTCGATCGTGCGGACGTCGCAACCATAGGCCTTGGCGATCGCTTCGGCGGCGGCCGGGAAGGCGTCTGCCACGGCGACAAGAACTGCGTCGGGGTTGCCGCTGACGGCCTTGGCGTGAACCTTGCCGATGCGGCCGGCGCCGAGAAGACCAAATCTGACAGTCATGTTACATCTCTTTTTGACGGGCGGCGGATCGCCGCGAAGGGACGAAGTGATGACGCTCACTCCGGACAGGCGTTGTGGAAGTTGGCTTCGCTCTGGCGTTTGACGTGATTTTCAGGCGCCGGCAACCCGCTTTGTTGGGGCCGGCGCGGTTGTCTCTCTCCCGCCGCTCTCTTTCCGAACCCGAGCATACCGCTTGCTCCGGCAGGCTGGAAAATCGGAATGAAAAAGCAATGATTATTATTTTCAGAATTTTTATTCTATTTGCGGCGCTGCCGTCAAGCGGTTAAACCGGTGCTCCTCTTGCAGCAACCGTCCTTTTGGACATAAAGCTGTTATCATTGTCGCGAGCCAAAAGGCTCGCCAGATCCTCAAGGACGCTTCGTATGATCAAGTTCATCGACCCGGACCATGCGTTCTACCGGCCGCTCTGGGTTCGGCTTTTGATCGTGGGCTTCTGCGCAGTGTGGACGGCGTTCGAATTCTGGCAAGGCGAGAACACCTGGGGCATGATTTTCCTGGCGGTCTCGGCCTATACCGGTTGCGTGCTGATCATCTTCTTCAAGCCGAAGACCGACGCTGCCGAAGAGACCAAGACGGACGATCCAGTCTGATTCTTTAGTTCCGTTGCATCAGGTATAACCGCCGCTGCGCCTCGTCGATCAGCATGTTGGCGATCTTCATTCGGATGGTTGCATTGTTTCGGAAATCCGGGTGATGGCGGTCTGGGTGGTTTTCGGCGGCGAAGCGACGGCGCTTGTCTGCCAAACCCGCTGGGGTCTCCGTGTCTGTCAACCCAAGGTCAGAGGCAATCTGCTCAAGGCGAATGCGGCAAAGATGATCCGGCATGACGGGCTTGGGAGCCGGTTTCGGCGGCGCGAGCATGTCCTCGCTTGCCGTGTCGAAATAGGCGCGCTGCGCTGCATCCCCGTCGGCCATGCCAGATGACGCGAGGTTGCCGACAAAGCCGGCGTTGAGGCCACGTATGTTCGCAGACGGCGTCTGCTCTTCGTGGGTTGCACCGTCCTCGTCTTCCTCAGCCTTCAACCGTTCCAGCACCGACTGGAACACTGACATCCCGAACATACGCCTCTCCCTTTTCCGCGGATATCAAAGCACGGCAAGGTTTTGCGGGCCTGATCACGCCGTGCTCTGTTTCAGGATCAGATCGTAGAGAAGCTTGGCGCTCGGCGGCAAGGCGCGGCCGCGCGCGGTGATCAGGCTGTAGGGGCGGATCTTGATGTTGAAATCGGTGGGCAGAATGCGGATTTCGCCCGCCTGACTTCCATTGCTGGCAATCAGATCGGCGACGTCGCGGGCGACCGGGGCTATCGCATTGGTGTGCCGGACGATCGAGACGGTCAGGATGATCGACGAGGTGTTGATGATGGTTGCGGGCAGGGGCGTTCCCGCGGACAGGAAGCTGTCCTCGACGGCGCGGCGCAGCAGTGTTCCCTGTGGTTGGAAAACCCAGTCATAACCAGGCAGATCGGCGGAACTGACAAGGGCTTTGTCGAGCAACGGATGGCCGTCGCGCACGATCAGGCAGACATCCTCCTCGCCGATCTCGATCAGGTTGAACTGTCGCGGGTCCATGTCGTCGGGTATGCGGCCGATGACGAAGTCGTGCCGGGCGGAAAGAAGTTCACGCACGAGCACATTGCTGTTTTCGATCTGGATGTTGATCTCGATGCCGGGATAGGCGGTCGAAACCTGGCGGACGGCTGGAACCGCGAGATTAAGCGCCGGGCCGGTGACGGAGCCGAGCGACACGGAGCCGCCGCTTCCGGTCTTCAGTTCGGTGATCTCGCGCGCCGTCTCCCGCAGCTCCAGGAAGATCGTCCGGGCCCGCCGCGCCAATGCTCGTCCATATTGCGTCAGTTCGACGCCGCGGGCGACGCGGGCGCAAAGCGGTGCCTTGAGAATGGCCTCGATTTCTCCGAGCATGCGCGACGCTGCGGGCTGGGATATGCTCAGCGCGTCTGCGGCAGCGCTGATCTGACCGTGGTCTTCGATGGCGAGAATCAGCTGCAGGTGACTCATCTTCAAGCCGGAGCGAAAAATTCCGCGATCTGAATAATCAACTGGAACGGATGAGTGTGATACCGGATCGTCCATATTTTACCCGCCTTCCGAGAAAAATGCCTTGGCATTCGCGAAAAATCACACTGTTCTGCCTGTTTATATCAAAATTGTTATAAGTATACACCCATATTGTATTTGACAGTTATGATCTTTGATTCCAGTTTGCCGCCATGTGCGCCAGCGTGCTCGGGAGCGTGTAAGGCCTGGGAGGGCTTTCTTTCACCCCTTAAACCTCCGCCGGGGATTTTCGTCTCTCGGCTACGCGAAGCGTTGCACACATCGAGGCCGGCCGGACAGCTTGCCTGGATCAACACTCAGGGAGAGATACATGAAATTGATTACTTCGCTTCTCGCCGCCGCAGCGCTCAGCGTCGCGTCGTTCGTCGTTCCGGCGATCGCCCAGGACAAGGGCACCGTCGGCATTTCCATGCCGACCAAGACGTCGACCCGCTGGATTTCCGACGGCGAGACCATGGAAAAGCTGTTCAAGGAATCCGGTTACACCCCGGACCTGCAGTTTGCTGACGACGACATCCCGAACCAGCTGGCCCAGATCGAAAACATGGTCACCAAGGGTGCCAAGGTTCTCGTTATCGCCGCCATCGACGGCACCACGCTGTCCGACATCCTGCAGAAGGCTCATGACGCCGGCGTCAAGGTCATCGCTTACGACCGCCTGATCCGCGATTCGGGCAATGTCGACTACTACGCGACCTTCGACAACTTCCAGGTCGGCGTGCTCCAGGCAACCTCGCTGGTCAACGGCCTGAAGCTCGATGGCGCCACCGCGGCGAAGAACGTCGAACTCTTCGGCGGTTCGCCGGACGACAACAACGCCTTCTTCTTCTATGATGGCGCAATGTCGGTTCTGCAGCCGCTGATCGATGCCAAGAAGATTGAGGTCAAGTCCGGCCAGATGGGCATGGACCAGGTTGGTACGCTGCGTTGGGACGGTGCCGTTGCACAGGCCCGCATGGAAAACCTGCTCTCCTCGACCTACACCGAGGCCAAGGTTGACGGCGTTCTGTCGCCTTACGATGGTCTGTCCATCGGCATCATCTCTGCTCTGAAGGGTGTTGGCTACGGTTCCGGCGACATGCCGATGCCGGTCGTCACCGGTCAGGACGCCGAGCTGCCGTCGGTCAAGTCGATCCTCGCAGACGAGCAGAACTCGAGCGTGTTCAAGGACACGCGCGAACTCGCCAAGGTCACCGTCTCGATGGTTGACGCGATCATGGGCGGCAAGGAGCCGGAAATCAACGACACCAAGACCTACGACAACGGCGTCAAGGTTGTTCCGTCCTACCTCTTGAAGCCGGTTGCCGTCGACAAGTCGAACGTCAAGGAAATTCTGGTCGGCGCCGGTTACTACACGGAAGACCAGATCAACAACTGATCCCGTCTCTTCCATTTGGGGCCCGCGATTACTTGCGGGCCCTTTTATCTTGATGAGGGACTTTGTATTGTCAGTTTGTCTGGCCTCATCATTCACGGACTGCCGCAGGAATACCTGAACATGGACAACATCATTCTCGAAATGCGGGGCATCACCAAGACGTTTCCGGGCGTAAAGGCCCTGGACAACGTCAATCTCAAGGTCCGCGAGGGTGAAATTCACGCGCTTGTCGGCGAAAATGGCGCCGGGAAATCAACGCTGATGAAGGTTTTGAGCGGTGTCTATCCCGCCGGAACCTACGATGGGGAAATCCACTACGACCGCGAAGTTCGCAATTTCTCGACGATTTCCGACAGCGAGCATCTCGGCATCATCATCATCCATCAGGAACTGGCGCTCGTTCCGCTGCTCTCGATCGCCGAAAACATCTATCTCGGCAACGAGATCGCAGCCAACGGCGTCATCAATTGGCCGCAGACCTTCTCGCGAACGCAGGAACTTCTGTCCAAAGTCGGGCTCAAGGAGCCGCCGACGACCCGGATCACGGATATCGGCGTCGGCAAGCAGCAGTTGGTGGAAATCGCCAAGGCCCTTTCCAAGAAGGTCAGGCTGCTGATCCTCGACGAGCCGACGGCCTCGCTCAACGAGACTGATTCCGACGCGCTGCTGAAACTGCTCATGGAATTCCGCAAGCAGGGCATGACCTCGATCATCATTTCGCACAAGCTCAACGAGATCAAGAAGGTCGCCGACAAGATCACCATCCTACGCGATGGCGGCACGGTCGAGACGCTCGACTGTCACAACGAGGACATCAGCGAGGACCGGATCATCAAAGGCATGGTCGGCCGCGACATGGAAGACCGCTATCCGCCGCGCGAGCCGAAGATCGGCGAGACGCTGCTTGAGGTGAAGAACTGGAACGTCTTCCACCAGCAACATCGCGACCGGCAGTTCCTGCACAATGTCAATTTCAACGTCCGCGCCGGCGAAGTCGTCGGCATCGCGGGGCTGATGGGGGCCGGCCGGACCGAAACGGTGATGAGCATCTTCGGCAAATCCTGGGGTCACAAGATCACCGGCGAGGTCTTCATGCACGGCAAGCAGGTCGATGTGAGCACCATTCCGCGTGCCATCAACGCAGGTCTTGCCTATGTGACGGAAGACCGCAAGCAGCTCGGACTGGTGCTGAACAACAACATCATGCACAACACGACGCTTGCCAATCTCAACGCGGTGGCAAACAACGGCGTGATCGATGACCACAAGGAACGCAAGGTCGCGACCGATTACCGGTCGAAGTTGCGTATCCGCTCTCATTCGATCTATCAGGAGGCCGTCAATCTGTCGGGCGGCAACCAGCAGAAGGTCGTTCTGTCCAAATGGCTGTTCACCAGCCCGGAAGTGCTGATCCTCGACGAGCCGACACGCGGCATCGATGTCGGGGCGAAGTACGAAATCTATACCATCATCAATCAGCTTGCCGCAGAAGGCAAAGGCATCCTGATGATCTCATCGGAAATGCCCGAGCTTCTCGGAACCTGCGACCGCATCTACGTGATGAACGAAGGTCGCATCGTCGCCGAGCTTTCGAGGAACGAAGCAAGCCAGGAATCCATCATGCGCGCCATCATGCGCTCCGGGGAGAAAAACTAATGGTCGCCGAAACCAGCGCTCCGAAAACCACGCCCTCCATCGGGGACTATCTCAGGAACAATATCCGCGAATACGGCCTGCTCGTAGCACTCGTGGTCATCATGCTGTTCTTCCAGTTCTTGACGAATGGCGTGCTGTTCAAGCCCGTCAATCTGACCAACCTCGTGTTGCAGAATTCGTTCATCGTCATCATGGCTCTTGGCATGCTGCTGATCATCGTCGCCGGCCATATCGACCTCTCCGTCGGTTCGATTGTTGCCTTTACGGGCGGCCTTTCGGCGATCATGCTGGTCAAGTGGGGATTGCATTTCTCCATCGTCGTGCCGCTGTGTCTGGTTCTCGGCGGACTGGTCGGGGCAGCCCAGGGCTATTGGGTCGCCTACCGGAAAATTCCGGCCTTCATCGTTACGCTCGCCGGCATGCTCGTCTTCCGCGGTCTCACCTATCTGGTGCTGCAGAACAGGCCGATCGGCCCCTTCCCGAAGGATTTCCAGCTGCTGTCGACCGGCTTCATTCCGGATTTCCTTTCCTTCCTCAATCCGATGCCGGGCCTCATCACCAATTTCTTCGCACTGGTTGCCGTGCTGGTGCTAGTCGCTTTGGCGGTCTATTATGGCATCAAGGATCGCCGGATTAACGATCTTCATGGTACGGAAAACGAGCCTTTCGCCTTCTTTGTTCTCCAAATGGGGATCATCGGCATCGTGGCTATCTTCCTCGGTTTCCAGCTCTCCACATACAAGGGCTTTCCGAACGTTCTGGTCGTGATGGGACTTCTGATTGCGCTCTACACCTTCGTCACCACACGCTCGACAGTTGGCCGCCGCATTTATGCGATGGGCGGCAATGAGAAGGCAGCGAAGCTCTCCGGTATCAACACCGAGCGGCTGACCTTCTATACCTTCATCAACATGGGTGTGCTGGCTGCCCTTGCCGGCATGATTATCGCTGCGCGTCTGAACTCCGCAACGCCGAAAGCGGGTCAGGGCTTCGAGCTTGACGTGATCGCCGCCTGCTTCATCGGCGGCGCATCGGCATCGGGCGGCGTTGGCAAGATCACGGGCGCGGTCATCGGCGCCTTCATCATGGGCGTCATGAACAACGGCATGTCGATCATGGGTCTCGGCATCGATTACCAGCAGTTGGTCAAGGGTCTCGTGCTGCTCGCTGCCGTGTTCTTCGACGTCTACAACAAGAACAAGGGCTGACCGTTTTTGGTCCGTCCAGCGGCGCCGGCTTGCCGGTCGATGCAAATCTGGTGCCGGAGCGCCTCTCGCGCTTACGTTAGGCGATAGCGCTCCGGCCCGTGTATCATGACGAAAACGGCGGCTCTGCCGTCATGAATGGGAGCGCTCATGCGTCTCCCAAAGGGTTGTTGTTGCCGAAAGCCAGCCGCTTGACGCTGAAAAACAGCCCGGATCTAGAAAGGACAAGGCTGTGCTGATTTCCCAGGTGAAGAACGATGACGGCTCGATCACGGTGGCCGTTCGCGAATTGGGCGCGGGCGCCCGCGCGGTGAAGGGTGCAACCAGCGTTTATGCGCTGGCAATGGAAGCTGCCAATTCCGGCAAGAGTTTGAAAGCCGTCGTCGAGGCGCACGGCCTCGGCGACGAGATCGATCTTCAGGACGTCTACGCCAAGGGGCTGTTCCTGCCGCCGATCACCCATCCTGACGCTGCGCATCTGCACCTGACCGGCACGGGCCTGACCCATCTCGGCTCGGCTGCGACCCGCGACGCCATGCACGCTGCCGTCTCGAAGGTGGAAGAGGGCGCCACCGACACGATGAAGATGTTCAAGATGGGCCTCGAAGGCGGCAAGCCGAAGCCCGGTGAAAAGGGTGTGCAGCCCGAATGGTTCTACAAGGGCAACGGCTCGCAGACGGTGGCTCCCGGCGGCGATCTCGTATCGCCGTCCTTCGCGCAAGATGGCGGCGAGGAACCTGAAATGGCCGGCATCTACGTCATCACCGACAAGGGGGCGCCGTTCCGCATCGGCTTTGCCGTTGCAAACGAGTTCTCCGATCACGTGACCGAGCGTGTCAACTATCTCTATCTCGCCCATTCCAAGCTGCGTCCCGCGAGCTTCGGTCCGGAAATCCGGGTCGGCGAAGCGCCGAGCGATATTCGCGGCACGTCGCGCATCATCCGCAACGGCGCGGTCCTGTGGGAAAAGCCATTCCTGTCGGGTGAGACCAACATGTCCCACAGCTTCGCCAATCTCGAATATCACCACTTCAAATACGGTATATTCCGCGCGCCGGGCGATGTGCATGTCCACATGTTCGGCACGGCGACGCTGTCCTTCGGCGACGGCATCAAGACGGAAGCCGGCGATATTTTCGAAATCGAGGCTTCGGAATTCGGCCTGCCGCTGCGCAACACGCTGGCAGTCGCCGGCGAGGATGAAGTCACGATCGGCCAGCTCTGATCCGTCACGCATTTGATTGCGGGTGCCGGTTAGTGGCGCTCGCGCAAACCAAGGAGGCTTTAAGCCCATGACACTCCATCATAACCTGATTGCCGGCGAATGGGTCGGCACGAACGGCGTCGAGAACATCAACCCGTCCAACACCAATGAAATCGTCGGCCTCTATGCCAGCGCCAGCGCGGACGATGCCAAGACAGCAATCGCGGCGGCCAAGGCAGCCTTTCCGGCCTGGTCCCGTTCGGGCATCCTCGAGCGGCACGCGATCCTGAAGAAGACCGCGGACGAAATTCTAGCCCGCAAGGAAGAGCTTGGAAACCTTCTCGCCCGCGAAGAGGGCAAGACGCTTCCGGAAGCGATCGGCGAGACCATTCGCGCGGCGCAGATCTTCGATTTCTTCGCAGGCGAGGCCCTGCGTCTTGCAGGCGAAGTTCTGCCGTCGGCACGTCCGAACATCGGTGTCGAGATCACCCGCGAGCCGATCGGCGTCATCGGCATCATCACGCCGTGGAACTTCCCGATCGCCATTCCAGCCTGGAAGATCGCGCCGGCGCTCTGCTACGGCAACACCGTCGTCTTCAAGCCGGCCGAGCTGGTGCCGGGCTGCTCCTGGGCGATCGCCGACATTCTCAATCGCGCTGGCCTGCCGAAGGGCGTGTTGAACCTCGTCATGGGCAAGGGCTCGGTCGTCGGCCAGGCGATGCTCGACAGCCCGGATCTGGCCGGCATTACCTTCACCGGCTCGACCGGCACGGGCAAGCGCGTCGCCGCCTCCTCGATCGAGCACAATCGTAAGTTCCAGCTGGAAATGGGCGGCAAGAACCCGATGGTGGTTTTGGACGACGCTGATCTTACCGTCGCCGTCGAGGCGGCCGCCAATTCCGGCTTCTTCTCGACCGGCCAGCGCTGCACGGCCTCTTCGCGGCTTATCGTGACTGAAGGCATTCACGACAAGTTCGTCGCGGCATTGACCGAAAAGCTGAAGACGTTGGTAGTCGACGATGCCTTGAAGGCAGGAACCCATATCGGTCCGGTCGTTGATGAGCGGCAGCTTGCCACCGATACCGACTACATCGACATCGGCAGACAAGAGGGCGCCAAGCTTGCTTTTGGCGGCGAGACGATCTCCCGTGACAATCCCGGCTTCTTTCTGCAGCCGACATTGTTCACCGAAGCGACCAACCAGATGCGCATTTCGCGCGAAGAAATCTTCGGCCCGGTCGTGTCGGTGATCAGGGTGAAGGATTACGAGGAAGCGCTCGCCACCGCCAACGACACGCCGTTCGGCCTGTCGGCGGGCATCGCAACGACCAGCCTCAAGCACGCGACGCACTTCAAGCGCAATTCGGAAGCCGGCATGGTGATGGTAAACCTGCCGACCGCCGGCGTCGACTTCCACGTGCCGTTCGGCGGCCGGAAGGGGTCGTCCTATGGTTCGCGCGAGCAGGGCAAATACGCGAGCGAGTTCTTCACCGTCGTCAAGACGGCCTACACGCTGGCGTAAGCATTTTTCGCCGGATCGGCCGGTTGCCGGTCCGGCACTTCAAAGGACACGAAGACAATGAAGAAGAAAGCTGAGTGGCCGCGCAAGCTGCGCTCGCAGGAATGGTACGGCGGTACGAGCCGTGACGTGATCTATCACCGCGGCTGGCTGAAGAACCAGGGGTATCCGCACGATCTGTTCGACGGGCGTCCGATTATCGGCATACTCAACACCTGGTCGGATCTGACGCCGTGCAACGGCCATCTTCGCGAGCTCGCCGAGAAGGTGAAGGCGGGCGTGTGGGAGGCCGGCGGCTTCCCGGTCGAGGTGCCGGTGTTCTCGGCATCCGAAAGCACCTTCCGCCCGACCGCGATGATGTACCGCAACCTGGCGGCGCTCGCGATCGAGGAGACAATCCGCGGCCAGCCGATGGATGGCTGCGTGCTAATGGTCGGCTGCGACAAGACCACGCCGTCGCTGCTCATGGCAGCGGCCTCCGTCGACCTGCCGTCGATCGTCGTCACCGGCGGGCCGATGCTGAACGGCTATTTCCGCGGTGAGCGCGTCGGCTCTGGCACGCATCTGTGGAAGTTTTCCGAGATGGTGAAAGCCGGCGAGATGACGCAGGCCGAGTTCCTTGAGGCGGAAGCCTCGATGAGCCGTTCGTCGGGCACCTGCAACACGATGGGCACCGCCTCCACCATGGCTTCCATGGCCGAGGCGCTAGGCATGGCGCTTTCCGGTAACGCCGCGATCCCGGCGGTCGATTCCCGCCGCAAGGTAATGGCGCAACTCACCGGCCGGCGTATCGTGCAGATGGTCAAGGACGACCTGAAGCCCTCCGACGTCATGACGAAGGAGGCCTTCGAGAACGCCATCCGCACCAATGCGGCCATCGGCGGATCGACCAACGCCGTCATCCACCTGCTCGCTATCGCCGGCCGCGTCGGCGTCGATCTTTCGCTGGACGACTGGGACCGCTGCGGCCGCGACGTCCCGACCATCGTCAACCTGATGCCGTCGGGCAAGTACCTGATGGAGGAGTTCTTCTATGCCGGAGGCCTGCCGGTGGTGTTGAAGCGTCTCGGCGAGGCGGGCCTTCTGCACAGGGATGCGCTCACGGTGTCCGGCGAAACCATGTGGGACGAGGTCAAGGACGTCGTCAACTGGAACGAGGACGTCATCCTGCCCGCCGAAAAGGCGCTGACGTCTTCGGGCGGCATCGTCGTGCTGCGCGGCAATCTCGCGCCGAAGGGCGCGGTGCTGAAGCCGTCGGCCGCCTCGCCGCATCTGATGGCGCACCGGGGCAGGGCGGTCGTGTTCGAGGACATCGACGACTACAAGGCCAAGATCAACGACGACAACCTCGACATCGACGAAACCTGCATCATGGTCATGAAGAACTGTGGGCCGAAGGGCTATCCGGGCATGGCCGAGGTGGGCAACATGGGTCTGCCGCCCAAGGTGCTCAAGAAGGGCATCACCGACATGGTGCGTATCTCCGACGCCCGCATGTCCGGCACGGCCTATGGCACCGTCGTGCTGCACACCTCGCCGGAGGCGGCGGTCGGCGGACCGCTCGCCGTAGTGAAGAACGGCGACATGATCGAGATGGACGTGCCGAACCGCCGCCTGCATCTCGACATTTCCGAGGAGGAACTGGCGCGGCGGCTCGCCGAATGGCGGCCGAACCATGATCTGCCGGCTTCCGGCTATGCCTGGCTGCACCAGCAGCATGTCGAAGGGGCTGATACTGGCGCCGACCTCGACTTCCTCAAGGGATGTCGCGGAAACGCGGTCGGCAAGGACAGCCACTGATCTGCACGGCATTCGAAACCAGCGGAGGCGGAGCGTTTGCTCCGCCTTTTCTGTATCCAAAGTCATGACCTCCGCCTCTGGTGGAGGTCATGACTTTGTACCAAGGACGGTTAAACCAAGGTGGCGTGCCGCCGTAGCGAGCGCTTTGTCTTTTGTAGCGAGCGCTGCGCCCTTTCGAGATGCCAGCTCGAGATAGGCAGCGTCATAGCTCGTCAATTTATGGGTTCTGGCGAGCGACAGGGTTTCGTTCCAGGCACGTCCCGCCGTTTGCGGGTCGGTCTCAAGCGGTATCTGCGCTATCAGGTCAAGCCTCTGTGCAATCTCCGAGGCGGAAATCCGTCCTCGCCGCTCGGCCTGAAGCAGCACGTTTGCCAGTTCCAGATGAAAAAGCGAAGGGACCAGTCCACCGTTCGCGATGACATCCTGCGCGACGACATCGGTCTCATCCGAAGCCTCGTCGTCAAAGCACCAGGAAAGCGCGATCGAAGCGTCGATCACGGTCATCATTTGCGGCCGTCATCCCGGAGCTCTTTCCAGGAAAGGCCGCCGAGCGTATTCGACCGGCGCAGTTCTTTCAGTTTTTGAAAGGCGGTTTCGGGTGCCAAGTTCTCCGAGGGATCGGCACTCACGAGCCGCGCGATTGCCTTACCATGTTTGGTTATTGTGATTTCCTCGCCGTTCGCGACACGGGCCAGTAAGTCGGAAAAATGTGTCTTTGCTTCGAACGCGCCGATTTTTGCCACAGACATGCCTCCAATTCTGGTCTAAATTTTAGACCAGAATTCGGGCTAGGTAAATGCCCGTTTAGAGTTCATTGACTCTGGGTCTGGCTCTGTTCCTGCTGCTCCACGGTTACCGCCACCTTCAGCGCCTCCGTCGCCGAGCCATGAACGAGCCCGGAAATCGGCGCGGCATCGCGGTAGTCCAGCCCGCAGGCGATGCGGACATAGCGCTCGTCGGGGCAGAGGTTGTTGGCGGCGTCGAAGCCGACCCAGCCGAGGCCGTTCAGATGCACTTCCACCCAGGCATGGCTTGCCGCCTGTTCCGGCTGGTCTTCCATCATCAGGTAGCCGGAGATGTAGCGGGCGGGCAGGCCAAGCGTGCGGGCGGCTGCAATCATGATGTGGGCATGATCCTGGCAGACGCCGCTTTTCTTTTGCAAAGCTTCCTCTGCCGTCGTCTCCGTTCCGGTTTCGCCCGGCCTGTATTCGACAATCTCGTTGATCTTGCCCATCAGCGCATGCATCCTGGCGAGGTCCGTGTCGCCGCTCATCGCCTTGGCGAGATTGCGGATCGGCTTTGTCATCTTCGTCAGCGGCGTCTCGCGCAGGTAAAGCCAGAGCGGTGCATAGGCCTGGTGGACGCCGTAGACGCCGGCCTTGTCTTCCGTCTCGACTTCGCCGCTGGCGACGATGCGAATGGCCGTCTGGTCGCCATTGACGCTGACGAGGTTGACCCTGTTGCCAAAGTGATCGTCGTAGCCAACCTCCATATGGGCGCCCTCGACGGAGGTCTCCCAGCTGATGACGGTCTGGCCGGGCTGGGTCAGCGGCGTCAGTCGCAGCCGCTGCAGCGAATATTGCACCGGCTCGTCATAGGTGTATTCGGTCGTGTGGCTGATCTTCAGACGCATGTCTCTTTCCCCCCCAACCGATAGCCTAGTAGAACCGGTAGCCGTCGGAGATTTCCTGTCCCAGACGGTTGTTGTGGCTGATGAAGTTCTCGATATATTCGTGCAGCCCCTGGTCCATCACGTCCTTGATCGAATGACTGCGCAGCGACGCCAGGGTTTCCTCGGCGGTTGCGTGCGCTGCATGGCTTTCGCCATATTCACGGGCGAGATAACCGAGATTGCTGGCGATCTTTTCATAACAATAGGCCAGAGAGCGCGGCATGCGTCCGTTGAGGATCAGGAAGTCGGCGATATGCGATGGCTTGTATTCCGCCTCGTAGACCCAGCCGTAGGAGCGATGTGCCGAGACCGACCGCAGGATCGATTCCCATTGCACGTTGTCGATCGACGAACCGACCTGCGAGACCGCCGGAAGCAGCACGTAGTATTTCACATCCAGAATGCGCGCCGTGTTGTCCGCCCGTTCGATGAAGGTGCCGATGCGCGAGAAATTGAAGATCTCGTTGCGCAGCATCGTGCCGTGGAATGCGCCACGGATCAGGCCGGTCTTGCGTTTGATCGCATCGATTGCCTCAGGCAGGTCGGCAGGCCGGACGCGCCGGGCGAGCATCGTCTTCAGGTCGAGCCAGCATTCGTTGGTGGCTTCCCAGGTTTCCCGTGTCAGAGCCGTTCGCACCATACGGGCGTTGTTGCGGCCGGAGTCAATGCACGACATCACGCTCGAAGGATTCGACTTGTCGCGCAGCAGAAAGTCGATCGCGTCGGTGCTGGTCAGATTTTCGTAGAGGTCGTCATAGATGTCGCGGACGCCAGAGCTTTGCAGCACGCCGTCCCAGTCGTCTTCCGTCGCCTGCGAGCGTGTGAGCGACATGCGCAGGCCAGCATCGATCAGGCGGGCGCTGTTTTCGGCCCGCTCGATATAGCGGAACATCCAGTAAAGGCCGTTTGCGGTTCTTCCAAGCATGCGTGTCAGTCCTCCAGAACCCAGGTATCCTTGGTGCCGCCGCCCTGGCTGGAATTCACCACCAGCGAGCCGGCCTTCAAAGCCACGCGGGTCAGTCCGCCCGGAATGATCTGCACCTTGTCGGAGACGAGGACATAGGGGCGCAGATCCACATGGCGCGGAGCAATGCCCTTGTTGACGAGGATTGGCACTGTCGAGAGAGAAAGGGTCGGCTGCGCAATATAATTTGTCGGCCGTGTTTTGAGCTTTTCGGCGAAAATGGCACGCTCCTTCTTGGAGGCGGTCGGGCCAACGAGCATGCCGTAGCCACCGGAACCGTGCACTTCCTTGACGACAAGATCTGCAAGATTTTCGAGCACGTATTTCAGGCTGTCGGGTTCCGAACAACGCCAGGTCGGCACGTTTTCGAGCAGAGCCTTGCGGCCGGTATAGAACTCGACGATCTCCGGCATATAGGAATAGATCGCCTTGTCGTCGCAGATGCCGGTCCCCGGCGCGTTGGCGATGGTGATGTTGCCGGCGCGATAGACATCCATGATCCCCGGAATGCCGAGCGCCGATTCGGGCTTGAAGGTGAGAGGATCGAGATAATCGTCGTCAACGCGGCGATAAAGGACGTCGATCGCCTCGTAGCCGCGCGTGGTGCGCATCTTCACCCTGCCGTCGATGACGCGCAGGTCCGAGCCTTCGACAAGTTCGACGCCCATCATGTCGGCGAGGAAGGCGTGTTCGTAATAGGCCGAGTTGTAGATACCTGGGGTAAGCACCGCGACACGTGGTTTGCCTTCGCAGCCGGGAGGGGCGAGCGACGCCAGGCTGTGGCGCAGCAGATAGGGGTAGTTCTCGACCGGGCGGACGCGGTTCTGATGGAAGAGTTCCGGGAACATCTGCATCATCGTTTCACGGTTTTCCAGCATGTAGCTGACACCGGACGGGGTGCGGGCATTGTCTTCCAGAACATAGAACTGGTCTTCGCCGGTGCGCACGATGTCCGTGCCGACGATGTGTGTATAGACGCCGCCCGGCGGCCGGAAACCGATCATCTGCGGCAGGAAGGCTTCGTTGCGCTCGATCAACTCGCGTGGGATTCGGCCCGCCTTGATGATTTCCTGCTTGTGGTAGATGTCGTCGAGGAAAGCGTTGAGGGCAATGACCCGCTGCTCGATGCCTTGCGCCAGCTTGCGCCATTCGCGGCCGGAAATGATGCGCGGGATCAGGTCGAAGGGGATGAGTTTTTCGGAGCTGTCGGCGTGTCCGTAGACCGCGAAGGTGATGCCCGTCTTGCGGAAGATGTTTTCGGCGTCTTTTGATTTTGCAATCAGGCGGGCCTTGTCTTGGGCTGCGTACCAATCATTGTAAGTCGAGTAAGGCTGGCGCGGGCTATTGTCCGCATTCATCATTTCGTCAAATGCCAACGGTGTGGTCCCCTTTTTTTGCCATTTGAGTACAACAGCACGGGCAATGCAAGAAGCATGCTCACTGGAAGGCAAAAGAAATTTCAACGCCGGATTGCCGCTTTTTTGGGCCTGAGACCGCGTTTCGGTGGTTGAAGCGATGCATGTTTAAGCGCTTTCGATTCACAATCATCAGCGTGATTTCGAACGCCGATAAAATTCCCCGCCGCAAAGGATGAGCCTGCCTATTTTTTGCTCATGAAAAAAATGGCTTCTGCGCAGATCGTTGAAGCTAAACATCAGGAATTTTGCTTTGACCATCATCCCGCGCCGCTCTACGCAAGGCGCGGATCACGAAATCGCATCAGGAGCATAGATGACCCTCGACCGCCTGGCTCCGGCCATTTTCGTTTTGCTCTGGTCGACGGGTTGGGTGATGGCGAAATACGCCGGCATCTATGCCGATCCGCTGACCTTCCTGGTGCTGCGCTACCTGCTCGCCACGCTGCTTTTCATCGGCTTCTGTCTCGCGACTGGAGCCGCCTGGCCGAAAACATGGGCTGCGGCCGGGCATGCGGTCGTTTCCGGCATCTTCCTGCACGGGCTTTATCTCGGCGCCGTATGGTGGGCGATCGGGCAAGGCGTTCCGGCGGCAATCTCCGGTATTATTGCCGGGCTGCAGCCGTTGATGACGGCGGCCGTGGCTCCTGCTCTGATCGGTGAAAACCTGTCGGGCCAGCAGAAACTTGGTCTGATTCTCGGCTTTCTCGGTATTGCACTGGCGGTCGTGCCGAAGGTCATGGCGATCGACACGGGTGTGACGCCGATCCACCTGTTCCCGGTGATCATCAACGTTCTGGGTATGGCGGCCGTCACCTACGGCACGATCTATCAGAAGCGGCATCTGCAGGACGGCGACATCCGCTCGATCGCGACACTGCAATATGTCGGCGCGCTGATCGTCACGCTGCCGCTGGCATTTTTCCTGGAGGACATGCGGGTCGTCTGGAGCGTGCAGTTGTTTGCCGCGCTCGGCTGGGCGGTGCTCGGCCTGTCGATGGGGGCGATTGCGCTGCTGCTCTATCTGATTCGGCGCGGGCAGGTGTCGCGCGCGGCCTCGCTGATCTATCTGGTGCCGCCGCTGGCTGCCGTGCAGGCTTGGCTGTTTTTCGATGAGGCGCTGACGCTGCCGATGATCGTTGGAACGGTGATCGCGGTGACCGGTGTCTATCTCACCAATCGCAAGACGGTCTCGTCGCCGCAAAAAAAGCGGCGGGTCGAGCCCGCCGCTTTTAGTTCGCAGGACGCATAGAAGAGGCTCATGCCTCGTCGCGGCGCGGTCCGTTGCCGTTGGCGCGGCGGCGCTGGCCTTGAGCACCGGCGCCATTGCCGCCTTCGCGGCTCTGGTTGCCAGCGGCATTGCCGCCATGGTTGCGGTTGCGCCATTCGCCCTGCTTCTGGCCGGGACGTCCATTGCGGTTGCCGCCGGGGCGCTTGGCAAGGGCCTGCTCGTGGGCGGCCTGTGCTGCCGGGCCCTGGCCCTTGCGGTGCTGCTTCTTCTGCTGGCCTTCGCCAGTTACCAGAAGATCGTCGCCTGCAAACGGGCTCGGAGCCGAACGTTCAGCGCGGTGCACATTGTCGCTGCCGCCCTGCGGACGGGGGCGGCGCTCGTTGTGTCCATTGCCGGCCGGACGCGACGTGTTGCGGGCGCCGTTGCCACCGCGGGCACCCTTCGGGCGAGCGCGGTCGGCCGGAACTTCGCCGCTGGCAACAGCGATGTCGATCTTCATCAGGCGTTCGATATCGCGCAGCAGGCGGATTTCGTCCGGAGCGCAGAAGGCGATGGCGATGCCGTCGCGACCGGCGCGAGCGGTACGGCCGATACGGTGCACATAGGCGTCCGGCACTTCCGGCAGATCATAGTTGTAAACGTGGGTGACGCCCGGAATATCGATACCGCGCGCAGCGACGTCGGTTGCGACGAGAACGCGCGTTTCGCCATCACGGAATGCCTTGAGTGCCCGTTCGCGCTGACCCTGGCTCTTATTGCCATGGATCGAAGCGACGGAGTAGCCGACATGCTCCAGATGCTTCATCAGTTTCTCGGCGCCGTGTTTGGTGCGCGAAAAGACCATGGCGCGGCCATCCGGGTTCTCGGTCAGCGTCTTCTTCAGGATTTCGGTCTTCTGGCTGGCGCCGGCAACGAAGTGAACATACTGCTCGACCTTGTCGGCTGCCTTGCCCGGAGGGGAAACTTCGACGCG
Source organism: Pararhizobium sp. LjRoot238 (assembly GCF_964252955.1). Classification (NCBI taxonomy): domain Bacteria; kingdom Pseudomonadati; phylum Pseudomonadota; class Alphaproteobacteria; order Hyphomicrobiales; family Rhizobiaceae; genus Pararhizobium; species Pararhizobium sp. LjRoot238. The sequence goes on from NZ_CAXUPP020000001.1 coordinate 2,510,040, forward strand.
CTTCGGATTGCTCAGATATTCGCTGGCCAGTTCAGCGATTGCCTTTGGCATCGTTGCCGAAAACAGCAGCGTCTGGCGGTTCTTCGGAACCAGCTTGGAGATTTTGCGCAGGTCGTGGATGAAGCCGAGGTCCAGCATCTGGTCGGCTTCGTCGAGAACGAGGTAACGGGCCTGGGTCAGGGTCACGGCGCGGCGGGTGACGAGATCGAGAAGGCGGCCGGGTGTGGCGACGAGAATGTCGACGCCGCGGGCGAGCTGCTCGGACTGCTTGTTGATCGATGCACCGCCGACGACGAGGCCGATCTTGATCGGGGTCTTCTTGACGAAGTCCTTCAGGTTTGCGGCGATCTGGTTCACGAGCTCACGGGTCGGAGCGAGAACAAGGGCGCGAATGTTGCGCGGATCGGGACGCTTGCCGTCGGCGAGCATCTTTTCGATCATCGGCAGGCCGAAAGCGGCCGTCTTGCCAGTGCCGGTCTGGGCGAGACCGATAAGGTCATGGCCTTCCATCACGAGCGGGATCGCTTCAGCCTGAATTGGCGTCGGCGTTTCGAACCCCAGGGAGGAGAGGGTCGAAAGAACATGCTCGGAAAGGCCAAGGTCTTTAAAAGTGGTCAATGTATTACCTTTTCGGGGGCGCAAAACGAACATCGCCGGAACTGCACCATGCGGTTCCGGTTTCGCCTTGCGTCAAGAACCCCGCGTGATCTGGGAACTTGTGGGTTGATTAAGCTGTCTGCGCTGCATCTTGCCGCGTTTGGCAAGACATTCTCTGGTGCGCTTATCCTTCGGTACGGATCGGTGAAATCCCGCAGGGCTCGCTCACGCGGCGGCCAGAAGGTGACGCTGGCCCCATGTCGTTGTTTTACCGTCAAAAGTCAAGTGATAGTTTTTGCAGGTGCGAAGAGGGGTGCCCTCATGGCATGACGAGCTGAAACGCACCGCTTGCCAGAACTGCGCCGTTTACCAGGATTTCGAGCCGGTGGCCGCCGGGATAATATTGCCGCGTGGTGATGGCGCGGATGGCATGCTGGCGGGGCATCTCCACGGTTTCACGGGGTTTCAGCGTGAGGCTCTTCCACTTGAAGATTTTGGGCGCAAGGCCGCCATTGGCTTTGCGATGGTGGATCGCGTAGTCGATCATCACTTGTTGCGACGCAGCACCCTGATTGGTGATGGCCAGCGTGAAGGCGAGCGAATTGCCGAAATCGACGCTTTCCGTCTGGATGTTCAAAGCTGCTGTGATGCCGGAGAGCGGCGCAAAGCCGAAATTTGCCAGAGCCGCCGCGTGTCCCTTTTTCAACAGCGTTCGCGAGGCATGGCGCAGCAATTGCCGCCGCTCCGCCGATGCGTCGGCGACATGCTGTGCCACGAAATCGGCGACCAGATCCGGGTGGTCCTTGGCAATATCGTTCAGGCTGTTGGCAACAGAGCGGCGCACATACTCCTCCCGGTCATCCAGAAGGGCGGTCAGGATCGGCAGGATCGGCTGCGGATCGCGCATCAAAGCGGGCAGGCGCATGGCCCAGGGAAGACGTGGCCGGGTGCCTTCGCTGGCGAGCCTGCGGACATGGTGGTTCCGGTCTGTCGTCCAGTTGCCAATCGTCGCCAGCGCCCGTTCCTGATTGAGATGGATGAAAGGGCGGATGCCGAATTCAGCGGTGAAATGCGGCGTCAGCTCTTTCAGCAGGACGAGCGAAAGATCGAAATTATCCAGACCCCTTTGTGCCACGAATTGGCTGACCGGCAAGAGCGCCCACCCAACCAGGCCTGAGTCTCCATTCTGCGGCAGGCTCGCGGACAGGATGGCCGCCGCTTCGGCAAACTCAGCCGGGAGGGTTTCAACCAGTGCGTCGCGAATCTGGATCGACCGCTGCATCAGTTCCAGTTGCTGCATGTCGCGCGTGGCGAGATCGATGAAGCGTGCCTTGTCGAACGCACCGGTGTTGGCAGCAATATCTTCCGCCATCGTTTTTACGAGAGCCGGATGCAAAAGGTTCTTCAGCGGTTCAGCCACAGGACAGATCCAGGATGTGATTCCGCTCGACCATAACCGCTGCCTCGGCGGGAATGTAGATACGGTTTGCCGCTCTTTAGCGTCATCCCGCGGATTTCGATTTTTTTCGGGAACTTTCCTTTTTCCTCGCGCGTTAATTCTTTTGTGCCTCGTTTCCGGCGGGGCACGACCAGCGTTCAGTCGCGGTGCCGTCGGTGCTGTGCCATGTGAACGCCGAGTGGCTATGCTCGAGGGAGTAAACGATGACGACGACATGGATTCTTGCCGCCGACGGCAATCATGCGCGCCTTCTGAAGGGCGTGAATTTTCTAAAGGATGGACCCCAGAGCCCCGAGCAGGAAATCTTTCAGCTGGATACCAAGCGTGTCCAAGACATCATGGCTGACAAGCCCGGGAGAAGCCATTCCTCGAACGGATACGGCCGTTCGGCGATGGAATATTCGAGCGATCCGGTGCGCGAGGAACAGGAGAGGTTCACCTCGGACGTGGCCAGCAAGCTCGACACCTATGCACGGAAAGGGGCTTTCGACCGCCTCGTGCTTTGCGCCGCTCCGCAGACGCTCGGCCATTTGCGCTCGATACTCTCCGACGCCACGCGCGCGAAAACCACAGCGGAAATCAGCAAGGATTACAGCAACCTGCCGACCGAGAAGCTGATCTCGTCGGTCCGCGCCGCGCTGTCCAGCTAATCCTCTTCTTCAAAAGTCTGTCGGAACGCCGCCCTCGGCTTTCCGGCGGGCAACAAAGGAGTCGAGTTCCTCCTCGATGGCCGGATCGAGCGGAGGGCGCTCATATTCGTTCAGTTTTTCCTTGAAGACGCGGTTGGCGTGATCATAGGTCGTCGGCCGCCCCGCTTCCGTCCAGGTCTCGAAATTGCGCCAATCGGAGAGGATCGGCGAATAGAAGGCCGTTTCGTAGCGGGCCAGCGTGTGCGCCGTGCCGAAATAGTGGCCACCCGGACCGACATCGCGGACGGCGTCAAGACCAAGCGCATCCTCGCTGACGTCGAGCGGTTTCAGGAACTCGGCGACCATCTGCAGCATATCGACATCCAGAATGAATTTCTCGAAGGACGCCGTCAGGCCGCCTTCGCTCCAGCCGGCCGAATGCATGATCAAGTTGCCGCCCCCTTGTGTCAGCGCCCAGAGCGACAGTGCCGATTCGTAGGCCGCCTGCGCATCGAGCGTATTCGAAGCATTGGTGTTGGAGGTGCGGTACGGGATATTGTAGCGGCGCGCGAGCTGTCCGCCAACAATGACAGCCTTCATATATTCCGGCGTGCCGAAGGCGGGCGCGCCGGTCTTCATGTCGACGTTGGAGGTGAAGCCGCCATACATGACGGGTGCGCCGCGTCGCACCATCTGGGTGAAGGCGATACCAGCCAAGGCCTCGGCGTTCTGCTGCACGACGGCGCCGGCGATGGTCACAGGCGCCATGGCACCCGCCAGGGTGAAGGGCGTGACAACGACGACCTGGTTGCGCGACGACATCTCGATGATGCCCTGCAGCATCGGTCCGTCGAGGCGCAGCGGCGATGAGGTGTTGATGATGGTGAAGAGCGAGGGCTCGGTCTCCATCTGCTCGGCGGTGATGCCGCGCCCGATGCGGGCGATCTCCAGTGCATCGAGGTTGCGCTGTGCCCCAAGCGAATAGCAGTGGAACACTTTGTCGGTGAGCTTCACCATATCGGAGAGGCAATCGAGATGGCGCACCGAGGCGTGGATATCGACCGGCTCGACCGGGTAGCCGCCGGTCGTGTGGACGATATCGTAGGATTGAGCGAGCTTCACCAGCTTGCGATAATCTTCCTGGTTGCCGGCTCGGCGCCCGCCCTCGCGATCGGCAACGAACGGGGCTGATGCGATCTGCGCAAAGACCAGATTGTTGCCGCCGATCTCGACATTGCGGATCGGGTTGCGGGCATGCATGGTGAAGCCGGAGGGCACGGACGACACCATGTCCATGATCAGTCCGCGATCGAAGCGGACACGGTCGGTGCCGGGCGTGACGTCGGCGCCGGCGGCCTTCATGCGGGCGCGCGCTTCCGGCAGGATGACGTCCATGCCGATTTCCTCAAGGATCGTCAGCGAGGCATCGTGAATGGCCTCCAGCGCCTCTTCCGTCAGGACCGTGGATTTCGCCATCGTATTGACGAGGTTGAGATATTTCGAACCGCCCGTACTCTTGCGCGAGCGGTCCGCGCCACGCCCGCCGGTTCGTCGGCGGCGTTCCATGGGAGCATCTGCGTCGGTCAGAGAGGAGTGCGGACGTTCGTTCTCGCTCATTGCTTTTCCATCGGTTTGGACAGAAAAACATGGTGTAGATTCGACACCCGGAATGCGCCACCATTTGCGACAGCAAACTTCCCTGGCAGAGAAGGATGGTTGCGAGGGCTGGTTTTTAAGCGACGCGGGATGTCGATTTCACGCCGGAGAGCATTTCGCGCTTGGCTCCAAAGCCGGGCCGTCGCTCGATGGTGAAGCCGGCAGCCTCAAGATTGCGGCGGACGAAACCGGCGGCGGCATAGGTGGCGAACGTGCCGCGTTCGACTGTCTTGTCGCAGACCAGCCGCATCAGCTCTCCCGACCACATGTCGGGATTGCGCCGGGGTGCGAAACCGTCGAGATACCAGGCGTCGAACATGCCGGAAAAGTCGGCGATCTCGTCAAAGGCGACGCCGCAGACGACGGTAAGGCGAATATCACTGCCGACGTCGAGAGTGACATATCCACTCGGCTTCTCTGGCCATTGTGCAACGAGGGCTTCCCGTTCCACATCGATTTCCGGCCAGCGTGACAATGCCCGATCGATATCGCCGGGGCGCATCGGAAAGCGTTCGAACGAGACGAAATGAAGCTCCCCTCCTTGGGGGCGCGTCTCTTTCCATTGCCGCCAGGTTTCACAGAAATTCAAGCCAGTGCCGAAGCCGAGTTCGCCGATACGGAATTCGCCCGGCCGCTGCCAGCGCCCCGGCAGACCATTGCCAGAGAGAAACACATGGCCGCATTCCAGCCGGCCATCCTCGCGGCAATAAAAATGGTCGCCAAATTCCTGCGAATAGGGCATATCGCCCTCGTGCCATTCAAGCGTTTGCCGATCTGGCACTGCTGTATTTTCCAGGTTCTCGCGGGTCATGGCGAACCGATAATCTCCATATCTGAGAAGGTCAATCGATGACGGATCTGTTGATCGTCGGCGGCGGCATCATGGGGCTCTGGGCCGGCGTGATGGCCGAGCGGGCCGGACTGAAAACGCTGCTGGTGGAGCGCGCCACGATCGGCGCGGGCGCGAGTGGCGGCGTACTCGGCGCGCTGATGCCGCATATGCCGGACCGGTGGAATGCCAAGAAGCAGTTTCAGTTCGACGCCCTCGTTTCGCTGGAAAGTGAGATTGCAGCGCTTGAGGCCGAGACGGGCCTTTCGGCGGGCTATCGCCGTTCGGGCCGCCTCATGCCACTGGCCAAGCCGCATCTGCGTGGCATCGCTCTTCGCCATGAGCAGGAAGCGCTCGTCAACTGGCGCGTCGGGGAGAGGCAATTTCATTGGCATGTTCGTGACCAGCCTCCCGTCGACGACTGGCTCGACACCGCCTTTGCAGAAAGCGGCGTGGTGTTCGACACACTGGCCGCAAGGGTCGCCCCCCGGCCATACCTTGTGATGCTCTCCACTTATCTGCGCCGCTCGCGGCATGTGCGGATCGAAGAGGGGCGGGATGTCGTTCACATCGATGCGGTCGCGGGACGCGCTGACTTCGCTGATGGCCACGCGGAGGCTTTTGGCGACTGCATCCTCGCCAACGGCGTCGGCGCGTTTCCCCTGCTGGACAGTTTGGCGAATGCGCCCGCTTCGACCGGCACAGGCGTCAAAGGGCAGGCGGCGCTGCTGAAAGCCGATATCGATCCGAGCCTGCCGGTCGTCTTCACGGATGGACTTTACATCGTGCCGCATGAAAACGGCATGGTCGCCGTCGGCAGCACCAGCGAAAACACCTTCGAAGCGCCTTTTTCAACAGACGAGCAGCTGGATACCCTTTTAGCCCGCGCGGCAGACCTGGTACCGCGCATTCGCGATGCGTCGGTTATAGAGCGCTGGGCTGGCGTGCGTCCGAAGGCGATAGGGCGCGATCCGATGGTTGGACGCCATCCGGATCACCGGCGGATCCGCGCCTTGACCGGCGGTTTCAAGATCAGTTTCGGCATCGCGCATCGTCTGGCGGCGAGCGTGATTGACGAAATCTGCGGCGAACCCGACGACGCTCTGCCTGCGTCGTTCCGCTGCCAGTCGCATTTCGACCTGTTGAAACTCTGAAAAACAGAAGCTCAGCAACAGCGGGGCCATGAGCATTCGGGAGAGACGACATCCAGTAGGGCGGGACGCCGTAATAGTCATAGACGCGGCGGCCGTTATTCTTCGTCATTCTGTCGCGCAAATCACTTAACCCCGGTTGCAGATTGAGTTGCAACGGAGCGGAGCCGATGCGGTACGCCATCTATTATACGCCGTCGATCTACGATCCTTTGTCGGTCGCAGCGGCAAGCTGGCTTGGCCGTAACGTCTATTCCGGCGAAGCGCCGGAAGCGCCCTCGATCGCCGGCTTCAGCCGGCACGAACTGGCGTTCCATACGGCTGTGCCGCGCCGCTACGGCTTTCACGGTACCATCAAGGCACCGTTCCGGCTTCATGACGAAACCAGCGAAGCGGCGCTCTTGAAATCCCTGATGCATTTTGCCAGCACCGTGACGCCGTTCGAAATTCCCCGCATGGAAATTGCAAGGCTTGGCGAGTTCTATGGTTTGGCGCCCTCAGTTCCCTGTGAACAAATGAACCACCTTGCTGCGTCGGTCGTCCAGGCGTTCGACATGTTCCGTGCGCCGCTGAGTGACGTGGAGATCGAGCGGCAGGATCCGGACCGGTTGACGGCGCCGCAGTTTTCCAATCTGCATCGCTGGGGTTATCCCTATGTGATGGACGAGTACCGCTTTCACATGATGCTGACGGGACCGGTTCACCCCAATCTCAACACCCGCTTCGAGACGGCGCTGCGCGAATTTTTCGGGCCTCTGCTGAACGAACCGCTAAAGATTTCCAGCCTTGCGCTCTTTATCGAGCCGGAGGCCGGAGCGCCGCTGCGTGTCCATTCGCAGCACCCGCTCGGCAAGCTGTCAGCGCACCGACCGGTTGCAGCCAGCGCGCGTGTGAGCACAACGGCGATATCGGACATGCCAGTACGCGCTTCCGGGACAAAGGCGGCGCTCGTCGCTCGTCGTCTCCAGGCGAATTGCTGATTAGGGGCTGGGTTGTTGCAGTTGGGGCAATAGCTTGTTCCCACCTTGGATAGACAACGATTTCCGCCATTTGGACTTCGATTTTCCGGTCCCGGATGCTACCGTTCCGGCAAATTCGAAGGGTGATTTGATGGCAGAGCAATCCTATCCGCGTGATCTCATCGGCTACGGCCGCAATCCTCCGCAGGTCCGGTGGCCGGGCGATGCGCGCATCGCGGTGCAGTTCGTGGTCAACTACGAGGAAGGCGGCGAAAGCTGCATTCTCGATGGCGACAAGGCGTCCGAATCGCTGCTGTCGGAAATCGTCGGTGCGCAGCCCTGGCCCGGCCAGCGCAATCTCAACATGGAGTCGATCTACGAATACGGCGCGCGTGCCGGCTTCTGGCGGCTCTGGCGGATGTTCACCAGCCGCAATGTCGATGTGACCGTCTATGGTGTGACGCTCGCCATGGCGCGCAATCCGGAAGCAGTCGCCGCCATGAAGGAAGCTGGCTGGGAGATCGCCAGCCATGGCTATCGCTGGCTCGAATACAAGGATTTTCCCGAAGAGGAAGAGCGCAAGCACATCCGCGAAGCCGTGCGTCTGCACAAGGAACTGACCGGCTCGCATCCGCTCGGCCTGTATCAGGGCAAGCCGTCTAACAACACCTTGAAACTCGTTCTGGAGGAGGGCGGCTTCGTCTATTCCTCCGACAGCTATGCCGACGAACTGCCCTATTGGGTGCCGGGCCTGACCAAGGACAAGCCGCATCTGATCATCCCCTACACGCTCGATGCCAACGACATGCGCTTTGCGACGCCGCAGGGCTTCAACTCCGGTGATCAGTTTTTCGCCTATCTGAAGGACACTTTCGACGTGCTCTATGCGGAGGGCAAGGAGGGCAGCCCGAAGATGATGAATGTCGGCCTACACTGTCGTCTTGTCGGCCGCCCCGGCCGGGCCGCGGCGCTTGCCCGGTTCATCGATTATGTCTTGAGCCATGAGAAGGTCTGGACCCCCAAGCGTATCGATATCGCCCGACACTGGTACGAGCATCACAAGCCGGAGGGCGGTTTGTGATGAGCGCGCGCGAAAACTTCGTCGCGCGCTTCGGCGGTGTCTTTGAGCATTCGCCCTGGGTGGCGGAGCGGGCCTTCGATCAAAATCCGCATATTACGCTGACGGCCGATGGCGTGCATGCCGCGCTCGCTACGGCGTTCCGTGCTGCCTCGGATGCTGAGCGCCTGGCGGTTCTAAGGGCGCATCCCGATCTTGCGGGAAAGCTGGCGATCGCGGGAGAGTTGACCGAGGACTCGAAGGCAGAACAGGCGTCAGCCGGGCTCGACCGGTTGACACCTTCCGAACATGCTCGTTTCACCGAACTGAACGCTGCCTACACCGAAAAATTCGCGTTTCCCTTCATTATCGCCGTGAAGGGGCTGAACAAGAACGATATTCTGTCTGCCTTCGAAAGGCGGATTGACAATGACCGGCAAGAGGAATTTGAGACGGCTTCAGCGCAGGTCGAAAAGATCGCGCTCTTGCGTTTGCGTTCCATGCTTCCGGGAGAAGACAATGTCTAACACTATGCCGCCACGCTTCTCTGTGGCGGGACCGGCGATCTGATGCAGCACCTCTTGACGATCGAGCCTCTGACGCAGGCCGCCTTCGCTCCCTTCGGCACGGTCATCGAAACGGACCCGGCCTCCTTGCGGTTGATCAATGCCGGTTCGACGGAGCGGTTTCACGCGCTTGCCTATGTCGATGTGACGGGTGAGGGTGCCCGCGTGATCATCAACATTTTTCGCGGCCAGCCGCGCAGCTTCCCTTATAACCTGACGATGATGGAACGCCATCCGCTGGGGTCGCAGAGCTTTTCGCCGATCGGCGGTGGTTCGTGGCTTGCTGTCGTCGCGCCGGACGACAACGGCAAGCCGGGTTTCCCGCGCGTTTTCCTTGCGACGGGCAGCCAAGGTGTCAACTATGGCCGCAATGTCTGGCACCACCCCCTGATGGCCGTCGGCGCGGTCAGCGATTTCCTGGTTGTGGATCGCGAAGGTCCGGGCAACAATCTGGTCGAAGTCTTTTACGACGAGCCCTTCATCATTCCCAACCCCGTGTGAGCGCGAGCAAATTCCGATGAGCAAATCCGGCCGCCTGACAACCCACGTCCTCGATACCGCTCTTGGAAAACCGGCACAGGGTCTGAAGATCGACCTGTTTCTCCTCGAGGGAGAGGGGCGCCGCCTGCTGCGGACGGTCGAAACCAACAGCGATGGCCGGGTCGATGGGCCGATGCTGGAGGGAGAGGCGTTCACTGTCGGCACCTACGAACTGCTGTTCCATGCGGGGGACTATCTGCGCGCGACGGGCGCCAGCCTGCCGGAACCGGCCTTCCTCGATCTCATCCCGCTGCGCTTCGGCATCGCCGATGCGGCAAGCCACTATCACGTGCCGTTGCTGCTCTCGCCGTTCAGCTATTCGACGTATCGGGGGAGTTGATAGAAAATCTTGACCGAACTGTGATTCGTACTATATGTGGTACAAGTTAATTTAAGAGGCGTCCTATGCGCACGGTTATGTTTTCAAAAGCAAGGGCCGAGTTGGCGAGCTTGTTGGATGAAGTGAGCCAGGACCGCGCGCCGATTGAAATCGTGCGTCGCGACAAGGAATCTGCCATCCTGGTCGACAAGAGAGAATATGAAGGGATGCTGGAAACGCTACACCTTCTCTCATCACCTGCCAATGCAAAGCGGCTGATGGAAGCCGTAGATAACGTGAACGCGGGAAAGATCGAATTCCACGATTTGATTGACTGAAGAAGACCAAGCGATGAAACGACCGCGCATGACGTGCGGGTTTCCAAATAGAAGGGAAGCTCGCCATGCCGATGAAAATTGCTTGGGAACCTGACGGCTGGAAAGAGTATCTCTACTGGCAGCAGAATGATGCGAAAATACTCGCGCGGATCAATGAATTGATCAAAGACACTCTACGTCATCCGTTTGAAGGCCTCGGCAAACCGGAACCTCTGAGAAACCAGCTAAAAAATCATTGGTCGCGTCGTATCACGCAAGAACATCGCCTGGTCTACAGGGTGGAGGGAGAAGGCGATCGCCGGATGATCATCATCTTGCAATGCCGCTTCCACTACTGATTACTCCGCAATCACATCCCGGTTGATGTCCCGGATATCCCGCTTGCCGCAGAGCGCCATGGTGATGTCGAGTTCCTTGCGGATGATATCGAGCGCAAGCGTTACGCCGGCCTTGCCGCCTGCGCCGAGGCCGTAGAGGAAGGGGCGGCCGATATAGGTGCCCTTGGCACCAAGCGCGATCGCTTTCAACACATCCTGACCGGAGCGGATACCACCGTCGATATGGACCTCGATCATGTCGCCGACCGCATCGACGATCTTCGGCAGCATGCTGATCGAAGAAGGCGCGCCGTCGAGCTGGCGGCCGCCATGGTTGGAAACGATGATCGCGTCGGCGCCGGTTCGTGCCGCCATCTTGGCGTCCTCGACGTCGAGGACGCCCTTAAGGATGAGCGGCCCACCCCACAATTCCTTGATCCAGGCGACGTCGTCCCAGGACAGCCGCGGATCGAACTGTTCGGCCGTCCAAACCGAAAGAGAGGACAGGTCCGAGACGTTCTTGGTGTGGCCGACGATGTTGCCGAAGCTGCGACGCTTGGTCTGCAACATCTGCATGCACCAGAGCGGACGCGTCGCCATCTGCCAGATATGTTTCGGCGTGAACTTTGGAGGCGCGGACAGGCCGTTGCGCAGGTCCTTATGGCGCTGGCCGAGGATCTGCAGATCGAGTGTCAGCACCAGCGCCGAGCATTTCGCCGCTTTGGCACGGTCGATCAGGTTCCTGACGAAATCGCGGTCGCGCATGACGTAGAGCTGGAACCAGAAAGGCTTGGTCGTCGCGGAGGCGACATCCTCGATCGAGCAGATGCTCATGGTCGAGAGCGTGAAGGGCACGCCGAACTCCTCAGCCGCCTTCGCCGCCAGCATCTCGCCGTCGGCATGCTGCATGCCGGTCAGGCCGGTCGGCGAAAGCGCGACCGGCATGGAAACCTTCTGGCCGATCATCGTGCTTTCGAGCGACCGGTTCGTCATGTCGACCAGCACCCGCTGGCGCAGCTTGATCTTTAAGAAATCTTCCTCGTTGGCGCGGTACGTGCCTTCGGTCCAGGCTCCGCTGTCGGCATAATCGAAAAACATCTTTGGCACGCGGCGCTTGGCGGCGGCTTTGAGATCGCGGATTTCGAGGATTTGCGACATAGGGCGGGCTTTCTTCGCGGGGACTGCCTCTGCAATATCATGGTTTTCGAAATTTTGTTAAGGGGGCAAATTGACAAGAGGTAAAAAAAACTTACCTCTTTTTATTGTCCGGTTCAGCCAGGTTCAAGAATTTGACCGTTTGTAGTGGCATGAACCTCCCGTGCTCGCGGTGGTTTGGCGAGGCGGCGCCGGAACGTTCCGGGCTTCGTCCCAAACCGGTCGTGGAAGGCCTCGTAGAAACGGGAGAGCGAACCGAAACCCGCCTCGAAGGCGACGGTCGTGATCGGCAGGTCTGTGGAAATGAGCAGCGACTGGGCGGTATCGAGGCGATGGCGGACGATCGATTGGTTGACGGTCATGCCGACAGTGCGCTTGAAGATACCCATGGCATAGTTCGGATGCAGGCCGACATCGCGTCCCACATCCTCGGATGTGATGTTTTCCAAGGCATGTTCGGTGATGAAGCGCATCATGCGCTCGACATGGAACATGCGGTCGGCGTCGTGATGCTCAAAGGAGGCGATGGCCGATCCTTGCTCGCGCAGGTCGCGCCAGCCTTCGCGGTCGAGGCGGCGCACGCGGGCGCCCAGTTCCTCACGCACGATCTGCTCCAGTTCCTCGTCGCCCGACAGAAGCTCCTCGCGCCATCGCATGAAGATGTCGCGGTCGTAGGGGCGGATATCGAGTGCCTCGATCATGGCTCCGCGGAAGACCGCGTCGCGGAACCGGCTAAGGCTTGGCAGCGCCAGAAAGACGGACATCGGCACATAGAGGCAGATAAACCGAGTCGGTTCCTTTATGTCCGTTACCTGATGCGGGATCATGCCCCAGAACAGGCATAACCGTCCCTCGGAGACGCTGAGCTCGCGTCCGTCGAACCAATAGGTCATCTCGCCTTCGAGCACGAAATTCAGCTCGATCTGGCTGTGCATATGCGGGCCTTCCATTCGTCGCACGTTGATGTTGTCGCCAGCGCAGAAGCGATGATCGCCAAAGACGACCAGCGGATGCGCCGGGTCGCGTTCCGGGTGGACCGGTGTTGCACCGAGCCTGTTCACGAGTTTCGGGCGCCGCGTCATTTCATATCCTGCTGATGTTAGGAAACCGGAAGTTTACGCTGAAATGTCGGAAGAAGATTGCGGGTTTCGGCGGCAAGGTCAAGCGGCTCATGCGGAAAGAGGAACAAGACAGCCGCAGGAGGCAACGGCACCACACGCTGATCCTTGGGAGGATAAAATGATTTCTTTTAAAGCCGCCACCGGGCTCGCGCTCGGCTATGCGCTCACCATGTCCGCAGCCTTCGCAGGCGAGCTCGTCATCAACTCCGACCAGTCCGATCCGGCGCCGAAGAAGGCGATGGAAACGCTGCTCGAAGGCTTCAAGGTTGCCCATCCGGACGTGACCATCAAGTGGAACAATTTCGACCACGAAGGCTATAAGTCGGCGATCCGCAACTTCCTGACCGCAGATGCCCCAGACGTCGTATCCTGGTATTCCGGCAACCGCATGGCCCCCTTCGTCAAGGCCGGCCTGTTCGAGGACGTCTCCGACCTCTGGGCTGAAAACAAGCTCGACGACCAGTTGAAGTCCGCCGTCAAGTCGATGGAAATCGACGGCAAGAAATGGGGCATTCCCTATTCCTACTATCAGTGGGGCATCTATTACCGGAAGGACATCTTCGAAAAAGAAGGCATCACGCCGCCGAAGAACTGGGCCGAACTCGTCGCCGCCTGCGAGAAGATCAAGGCAGCCGGCATGACGCCGTTTGCGATCGGCACCAAGGCGCTGTGGCCGACGGGCGGCTGGTTCGACTATCTCAACCTGCGCGTCAATGGCTACGAGTTCCACATGGACCTCACCGCCGGCAAGGTTCCCTACACCGATCCGAAGGTGAAGGCCGTCTTCGAAAAATGGGCCGAACTGGTCAAGCCCGGCTATTTCCTGGAAAACCACGCGGCGATCGACTGGCAGGACGCCATTCCGCAGTTCGTCCAGGGCAAGGCACCGATGTATCTGATGGGTAACTTCGCAGTCGCCGCAATGGTGGATGGCGGATTGAAGGCAGACCAGATCGGCTTCCTGCAGTTCCCGGAAATCACCGCCGGCATCCCGATGGCCGAAGACGCACCGACCGAGTCCTTCCACATCCCATCGGGTGCGAAGAACAAGGAAGATGCCCGCAAGTTCCTCGCCTATCTGGCAACGCCTGAGGCCCAGACCAAGATGAACGAGGTCTTGGGGCAGCTTCCGGTCAACAACCAGTCCGCCAAGTCGGAAGATCCGTTCCTGAAGGCCGGCTTCGAAATGCTGGCAAATGCCTATGCGCTTGCCCAGTTCTACGACCGCGACGCCCCGGCTGAAATGGCCAAGGCCGGCATGGAAGGCTTCCAGCAGTTCATGGTCAAGCCGGACAATGTCGACGCGATCCTCGAACGCCTCGAAAAGGCACGCGGCCGCATCTACAAGTAAGGCTCAAATATTTAGCTCATTTGTCCCGGGTTATGGATGGAGGAGCGGCGGTCTCGGAACAACCCTCCCCCTTGTGGGGAGGGTCGGAGCGAAGCGACGGGGAGGGGTTCTTTCGAATAGCAGAAAAGACCCCTCCCAACCCTCCCCACAAGGGGGAGGGGGTTTGCCGAGCAAGAGGCATCCCTCACACAGTTTCAAAAATATCAAAAAAGGTGGCAGCGATGAGCAGCACCGTTTCCGCGACATCCGGTTTCTGGAAGCGCAACCAGCAGCGCCTTGCGCCCTGGCTGTTTCTGGCGCCCGGCATGATCATGTTTTCGATCTATGTGATCATTCCGATCTTCCAGTCGATCTGGATCAGCTTCTACGACTGGGACGGGCTTGGCCAGAAGACCTGGATCGGCGTGGCGAACTATGTCGAGCTTCTCGACGATGAAGCGTTCTACACCTCGCTGAAAAACAACATCCTGTGGCTGGTGCTCTACCTGCTGGCTGTTCCGGCGGGTCTCGCCGTGGCGCTGTTTCTCAACCAGACGGTCACCGGTATCCGGCTCTACAAGTCGCTGTTCTTCTTTCCCTTCGTCATCAGCCAGGTCGTCGTCGGCCTGATCTTCACCTGGTTCTATGCGCCGGACTTCGGTCTTCTTTCGGCGCTGATCAAGGCGGTGAGCGGTCAGAACATCGCCATCCTTGCGGACGAGCGTTATGTCACGCTCGGCATCATCGCCGCCGGTCTCTGGCCGCAGATCGCCTATTGCATGATCCTCTACCTGACCGGCCTCAACAACATCAACCCGGAGCAGGTGGAGGCCGCGCGCATGGACGGCGCGAGGGGCTGGTCGCTGCTGTGGCACATCATCCTGCCGCAGCTCGGTCCCGCCACCTTCATCGCCATCGTCGTTACCGTCATCGGCGCGTTGCGCTCCTTCGACCTGGTCTCGATCATGACGGATGGTGGCCCCTACGGCTCGAGCCGCGTGCTTTCGTTCTACATGTATGAGCAGGCTTTGTCGGAATATGGCTACCGCATGGGCTATGGCGCGGCGATCGCCGTTGTCCTCTTCATGATCATGATGATCTTCATCACCCTGTTCATCGTGCGCATGCTGATGCGGGAAAGGCACGCCTGATGTTTCCGACCCCTGTCCAGAAGGCTTCCCCCTGGGTACGCCACGCCTATACGATCATCTTGCCGATCGCATTGATCGTCTGGCTGCTGCCGTTGATCGGCGTTGCCATCACCTCGGTCCGGCCATCCGCCGACCTCGCGGCGGGAAACTATTTCGGCATGCCCTCGCGCTTCGCCGGCATCGAGAACTATACGGCGGTCTTCAGGGATTCGCCGATTGGCTGGTACATCCTCAATTCCTTCAAGGTGACGATCCCGACGGTCATCGGCGCGGTCGGGCTCGCCTGCCTGTCGGGCTTTGCGCTGGCGGTCTACAAATTCCGTGCCAATCTGCTGATCTTCTTCCTGTTCGTCGCCGGGAACTTCATCCCGTTCCAGATTCTCATGGTGCCGGTGCGCGACATGACGCTGAAGGCGGGGCTCTATGACAGCATCTCCGGCCTCGTGCTGTTCCATATCGCGTTCCAGACCGGCTTCTGCACGTTGTTCATGCGCAATTTCATCACGTCGCTGCCCTTTGCGCTGATCGAATCCGCCCGTGTCGAAGGCGTCAGCGAATGGCGGATCTTCCGCTATATCGTCCTTCCCCTGATGCGGCCGGCAATCGCGGCCCTTTCGGTGCTGGTCTTCACCTTCATCTGGAACGACTATTTCTGGGCGACTGTTCTGGTGCAGGGGCAGCACGCCATGCCGGTGACAGCCGGGCTCTATTCGCTGAACGGCCAGTGGATCGCCGCCTGGCACCTGGTGTCGGCCGGCTCCATCGTCGCCGCCATGCCGCCGGTCCTGATGTTCTTCCTGATGCAGAGACATTTCATCGCCGGGCTGACGCTGGGAGCGACCAAGGGATGATCGCTGCGTTTTCCACATTTCAACATTCATCGAAAGGCAGGGCCAATGGCTGACGTCACGCTCCGCAATGTCACCAAGCAGTTCGGCTCGGTCAGCGTCATCAAGGGCGTCGATTTCTCGATCGCCGACGGCGAGTTCTGCGTCTTCGTCGGTCCCTCCGGCTGCGGCAAGTCCACGCTGTTGCGGATGGTCGCCGGACTTGAGGAAATCTCGTCGGGCGAACTCAAGATCGGCGGCAAGGACATGACCCATGTCGGCCCGTCCGATCGCGGCGTGGCGATGGTGTTCCAGTCTTATGCGCTCTATCCGCACATGACGGTTGCCGACAATATTGGCTTCGGCCTGCGCATGACCGGCCATGACAAGGCGGAGATCGAAAAGCGCATGCAGCGCGCCGCCAAGATGCTGCAGCTCGAGCCGCTGCTCGCCCGCAAGCCGTCGCAGCTTTCCGGCGGCCAGCGCCAGCGCGTCGCCATCGGCCGCGCCATCGTGCGCAATCCGGAAGTCTTTCTGTTCGACGAGCCGCTGTCGAACCTCGATGCCGCCCTGCGGGTGCAGATGCGCACCGAGATCAGCACGCTGCATCAGGATCTGAAAGCAACGATGATCTATGTCACCCACGATCAGGTGGAAGCCATGACCATGGCTGACAAAATTGTGGTCCTCAGCGCCGGATCGATCGAGCAGATCGGCTCGCCGCTGGAACTCTATCACCGGCCGAAGAACCTCTTCGTCGCCGGCTTCATCGGCTCGCCGAAGATGAATTTTTTGAAGGCGACGGCGTCACCCGCCGGTGATCAGATCCGCGTCAGCTTGACCGGCGGCGTCGATATCCTGCTGCCGGCCGGACATGCCCGCGTCGCCGACGGCCAAGCGGTGACGCTTGGCATTCGGCCGGAGCATATCGATGCTGACGGGAAGGACGGGGCCATTCTGCCGGCAAAGCTCCGGCTTGCCGAATATCTCGGCTCCGAGACCATGTTCTATGTCAGCCTCGGTGACGGCACCGACATCGCAGTCAAGGCCGATGGTCTTGCCACAGCACATCCGGGCGCAGATTTCCGCATCGGTATCCCGGCCAAGGCCTGCCATCTCTTCGACGCCGAGGGCGTCGCCATCATCAACGGGGATTTGACGAAGTAATGCTTGGCGTTTGCTATTATCCGGAACACTGGCCAGAGGCGTGGTGGGCAAAGGATGCCCGCCGCATGCGGGACATGGGCATTTCCTTCGTGCGCATCGGCGAATTCGCCTGGTCGCGGCTGGAGCCGAAGCGCGATACGTTCGATTTTGGCTGGCTAGACCGCGCCATGGATACGTTGGGTGCCGCCGGGCTGAAGGTCGTGCTCGGCACGCCGACGGCGACGCCGCCGAAATGGCTGATGGACGAATATCCGGAGATCGCGCCGGTCGATCAGCAGGGGCACGTGCGCGGCTTCGGTTCGCGCAGGCACTATACCTTCTCATCCGAAGTCTGGTGGCGCGAAAGCGCGCGTATCGTCGAGATCATCGCCAAGCGCTATGGCGAACACCCGGCGCTCGACGGCTGGCAGACGGACAACGAATATGGCTGCCACGACACGACGCAGTCCTGGGGGCCGGAAGACCTGAAGGCATTCCGCCGTTGGCTCAGGCTGCGCTACCAGTCGACCGACCAGCTCAACGAAGCCTGGGGCAATGTCTTCTGGTCGATGGAGGTGAACAGCTTCGAGGATGTCGTGCTGCCGAACCTTACCGTCACCGAGACGAATCCGGCGGCACGGTTGGATTTCTGGCGCTTCCAGTCCGGGCAGGTGGCCGCCTACGACAAGATGCAGTGCGAGATCATCCGCAAGCATTCGCCCGGCCGCTGGATCACCCATAATTTCATGGGCTTCGTCAATGATTTCGACCACTGGAAGGTCGGCGAAAACCTCGATATCGCCTCGTGGGACAGCTATCCGATCGGCTTTGTCGAGAAGTTCCCGTTCAGTCAGGAGGAAAAGAACCGCTGGGCGGAGACGTCGCATCCGGACATTGCCCCGTTCCACCACGATCTCTACCGCGGCGTCGGCCGTGGCCGTTTCTGGATCATGGAGCAGCAGCCCGGTCCGGTGAACTGGGCGCCGTGGAACCCGGTGCCGAAGCCGGGCATGGTGCGGCTCTGGACCTGGGAGGCGCTGGCGCATGGCGCCGAAGTCGTGAGTTACTTCCGCTGGCGCCAGGCCCCGTTCGCGCAGGAGCAGATGCATGCTGGCCTCAACCTGCCGGGCTCGGACGAGTTGTCCGCCGGTGGGCGCGAAGCCGAGATCGTTGGCCAAGAGATCGCCGCAGCCGGCGAGCTGCCGGCAACCGAGCAGGCCCCGGTCGCCATCGTCTATGACTACGAGACCTATTGGGCAACCGTCATCCAACCGCAGGGCAGGGACTTCCAGTACCATGATCTGGCGTTCCGCTGGTACGAGGCGGTGCGCAAGCTCGGTCTCAACGTCGACTTCGTGCCCCCGGGCGCGCCGCTCGACGGCTACAAGCTGGTGCTCGTCCCATCGCTGATGATGGTCTCGGAGGCTGCTTTGCAGGCCTTCGGCGCAGCCGAGGGTATCGTGCTCTACGGCCCGCGCTCCGGCTCGCGCACGCGCCAGTTTGCCATTCCCGAAAATCTGCCGCCCGGCCCGCTTGCCGCGCTTACGGGCGTTCGGGTCACGCAGGTGTCGTCGTTGCGTCCAGGGCTGGAAGACGCCGTCTCCGGCACGGTCTCCGGAGCCGCCATCCGCTGGCGGGAATATGTCGAGGCGGAAGGCGATATGCTCGCGCGGTTCGCCAGTGGCGATCCGGCGCTAACGGGCAAGGACGGGCATCATTATCTCGCCTGCTGGCCGAATGAGGAACTGTTGCAACAGGCGCTGATTTATCTGGCGGCGAAGGCCGGGCTGGAGACGCTTGTGCTTCCGGATCATATCCGGCTGCGTAGGCGGGGCGGGGTGACGTTTGCGTTCAACTATGGGACGGAGACGTGGACGTGCCCGAGCGATGGCGGGTTCGTTCTAGGCGAAGCTGAGGTGAAGCCGCAGACGGTTGCTGCCTGGAAAGGATAGAGCAACTCTACCTCCCCCTTGAGGGGGGAGGTCGCAGCGAAGCTGCGGGTGGGGGTGATCCATTATTTTGCTCAGAGGGTCACCCCACCCCGGACCTGCGGTCCGACCCTCCCCCTCAAGGGGAGGGTGTTCAGGCGCGTTTCCCTTCCTGAGTGCTACTCCTCCAGCCATTCTGTGGCGAACGCGTCCGTCACATGCAGATCAGTTGTCTCAAGCCGCCCTGGCCCGAGATTGCTGAACTTATGGGGCACATCTGCGGGCGCAAAAATGATCTGACCCGCCGTTGCTTCGATCTGCTCCGTTCCGACCGTGACCAACGCCCGGCCCTGTCGGATGATGAAGACCTCCGCGTAGGGGTGCTTGTGCAATTTGGGACCGCCGCCAATTTTGTCTGTCGTGTAAAACATGACCGATACATTGGCGCCGTAGACTCCGCCCTCGAACTCGCCTTGCCAGACGTCCGGCTGTTCCGCCCAATCGTCACGATTCAGAATCTTTGCGCCGTTCATTTTGCATCTCCAATGAAGCGTGGCTCTATCGACCTTCCCCTTGAGGGGGAGGTAGCAGCGAAGCTGCGGGTGGGGGTGATCCGCCATTTTTGCTCAAAGGGTCACCCCACCCCGGACCTGTGGTCCGACCCTCCCCCTCAAGGGGAGGATGTGGCAAGTCCCGCCTTCACCGCCACCCCCGCCACATAGGTCTCGGCAATTGCCCGATCATCCCCCATTGTCTGCAACAAAAACAGCTCGTCGGCGAGCGAACTCACCACTTCCGCCTTCAGCGCCATCGCCGGTGTCGCTGCCATGTTCAGCACGATGAAATCGGCATCCGTGCCAGGCTCCAGCGTTCCGATCTTGTCTTCGAGCGATAGACCCCGCGCATTGCCGAGCGTCATGTAGTAAAAACTCTCGAACGGGTTCAGCCGCTCGCCCAACAATTGCTGGATCTTGTAGGCCTCGTCCATGGTGCGCAGCATGGAGTAGCTCGACCCGCCGCCGATATCGGTGGCGACGGAGACGCGGACCGGTTTTTCTCTGGTGACCAGCCTTTTCAGCGGAAACAGGCCGGAGCCGAGAAAAAGGTTGGAGGTCGGGCAGTGCACGGCGATCGAGCCGGTTTCGCTCATCGCGTCCATTTCACGCTCCGACAGATGGATGCAGTGGCCGAACAATGTCTTCGGGCCGAGCAGGCCGTAGCGTGCGTAGACATCGGTGTAGTCGGCGGCTTCAGGGTAGAGCGAGCAGGTGAAATCGATCTCGTCGCGGTTTTCCGACAGATGCGTCTGGATGTGCAGATCGGGGAATTCGCGGGCCAGTGCTTGCGCCGCCGACATCTGCTCGGGCGTCGAGGTGATGGCGAAGCGTGGGGTGATGGCGACGTGGTTGCGGCCCTTGCCGTGCCAGTCGGCAATCACTGCGCGGGTCTCGTCGTAGCCCATCTCGGGCGTATCGAGCAGTCCCTGCGGTGCGTTGCGGTCCATCATCACCTTGCCGGCAACCATCCGCATGTTGCGGCGCAGAGCCTCGGCGAAAAAGGCATCGGCGGAGGTCTTGTGCACAGAGCAATAGGCGACGGCCGTGGTCGTGCCGTGGCGCACCATCTCGTCGAAGAAATGCGTCGCAATACGCTCAGCATGCACCGTCTCGACGAAGCGGCATTCCTCCGGGAAGGTGTAGGTGTTCAGCCATTCGAGCAGGTTGGCGGCATAGGAGCCGATCACCTGCATCTGCGGGAAATGCAGGTGCGTGTCGATGAAGCCGGGCAGGATCAGGTGGGGGCGATGGTCGATCTCCGCGACATCATCGGGCGCCTGCGCTTTCACCGCATCGTAGCTCCCGCTCGCGAGGATAAGACCGTCTTCCACGAGCAACGCCCCGTCAGGCTCGTAGGCATACGCGTCCTCGTCGTCCAAGCCCCCAGGCACGTGCTTGAAACTCAAGGTGCGGCCGCGAATGAGGGTTGCGGTCATTCTGTCTTGCCTTCCGAAACCGAGCTTTCGAACCACGCCGTCAGGAGTTTACGCTCATCCGCCGTCATGTCAGTAATATTGCCTGGCGGCATGGCGTGGCTGCGACCGGCCTGGATGTAGATTTCGCGGGCACGGGCGGCGATCTCCGCGCCGCTCTCCAGCACCACGCCGTTGGGCGGCCGGTTGATGCCTTCATAGACAGGTTCCGCCGAATGGCACATGGAGCAACGCGTCGAGATCGCATCCTTCACTGCCGGGAAATGTTCATTGGCAGCGAACTGCTGGAAAGCCGGCGACACCTCTGCCGCATCTTCACCGGTCAGAACCTTTGGCACGGTGGATAGCCACATGATCAGGATGAAGATCAGCAGCGTCACCAGCCATGTCCAGGTCGGTTTGCCCTTGCGGGCATGGGTCGTGTTGAACCAGTGGCGGATGGTGACGCCCATCAGGAAGACAAGTGCTGCGATCAGCCAGTTATAGGCTGTGGCAAAAGCCAGCGGATAATGGTTCGACAGCATGAAGAAGATGACGGGCAGGGTCAGGTAGTTGTTGTGCAGCGAGCGCTGCTTGGCGATGACGCCGTATTTCGGGTCGGGCGTGCGTCCAGCGATCAGGTCAGCCACGACGACGCGCTGGTTCGGCATGATGATGAAGAAGACATTGGCCGACATGATCGTCGCGGTAAACGCGCCGAGATGCAGGAAGGCGGCGCGGCCGGTAAAGACCTGCGTATAGCCCCAGGCCATGATGACCAGAGCCACATAGAGGATGCCCATCAGCGTCCAGGTATTCTTGCCGAGCGGTGATTTGCACAGCAGGTCGTAGAAAACCCAGCCTATGCCGAGAGAGGCGAGCGAGATCAGGATCGCAGTGGTCGCGGAAATATCCAGCACATGCCGGTCGATCAGGAACAGGTCGGCGCCGCCGTAATAGACCAGACAGAGCATGGCAAAGCCGGAAAGCCAGGTGACGTAGCTCTCCCATTTGAACCAGGTGAGATGGTCCGGCATGGTCGCGGGGGCGACGAGGTATTTCTGGATGTGATAGAAGCCGCCGCCATGCACCTGCCATTCCTCGCCATAGGCGCCGGCGGGCAGATGATCGCGCTTCACGAGGCCAAGATCGAGCGCGACGAAATAGAAGGAAGAGCCGATCCAGGCGATGGCGGTGATCACATGCAGCCAGCGGACGGCAAAGGCCAGCCATTCCCAAGCGATGGCGAATTCATACATTCAGGTCCCCTTTCATCCTCCGCAGCCGCACCTTGCGCAAATTTTCCGGCCGAGGGAAGGGGCAGACTGGAGCAGGTGGTATGATCTTGTGATCAAACGGCTTTTTCGGCTGCGGCCAGCTTGCTGCGAAGCGGTGAGAGTTGATCGTAGTAGCGGTCAGTCCTGCCCTTGGAGGAGGCGTTCAGGCGGCGCCTCACCTGCGCGTTGCTGACGGTTGCGATCCTGCGCTCCGTCTTTTCGAATTCCAGGCATGCCGGATCGAAGGGAAGGCCGAGAAACTCCAGCAGCCTTCGCGTTTCGCCCTCTTGGTCTGCGATCATGTCCTCAAGGATGAATTCGTGGATATCGTCTTGAAAAACAGAGCGCCAATGGCGCATCAGGCTTGTGTAGTGGCCATAGTAGGTTCCGATCTCATCCAGATCGTAGGCGAAGCGGTTGCCGTCTGACCCGAAATAGCTGGCGAAGATCGAAAAGCAGGTGTCGAGAGGCGCGCGGCGGCAGTGGATGATCTTCGCGTCCGGAAGAGCAGCCTTGATGAAACCGATCCAACGGAAATTGAGCGGCATTTTGTCGGTGACATGGGGCTTGCCGTCGGCCAGCGGCAGGACGGCTTCCACGTAGCTTTTCCCCATGCGAACGAGCCTTTCGGAGGTGAAATGCTGCTCCTCGAGGATCAGGCTATAGTCGCGCGGATTGATCAGTTCCTGCTGGACAAGGTCCGTCATGATGCCCAGTTCGCCGCCGCCGGCGACCATCGGATGGGTTGCGAGAATTTGCTCCGCAAGGGACGTGCCGGAACGCGGCATGCCGACGATGAAAACGGGAACACTCGAACGATATCCCCGACCCGCGAGGCGCGATGCCTGTTCCGGAGAATAGAATGATTTGATCTGGCTGAAAATCGCGCCTTCGACATCCACGCTGTAACGGTAGCTGCCCCGATGAATCCCGTTCGCCTCGGCAAGATGGGAAAACGCATGCCGGTCGTCGCCGAGGCTTTCGTAAGCCTTGAAGAGCCCGAAGCCGAGTGCCGCGCGAGCGCGTGAATCGGGCGCGCTCAACCGGTAGGCCTTTTCCATCAGTGCGAGTTGCGGATCATCGGCCGTGTAGCGTGTTTCCTGAGCGAGGGAATGATGGGCGACGGCGTGCAGGGGATCAACGGCGAGTAGACGGCGATAGAGTTCCATCGCTTCTGCGGTTCGCCCGCGGTCCCGCAGGAAGTTGGCGAAGTTGGAGAGCCCGGCCGGATGCCCCGGCTCGATCTGCAGCAGTTGCCGAAAGACGGGTTCCGCTTCCGCGCTGTTGGCGAGCGCAGCCAGCGCGTTGCCAAGATTGTTCAAGACGTCGGTGTTGTCCGGCGCAAGTTTCGAGGCGTGGCGGTAGGCGAGCACCGCGCCATCGTAAAAGCCGGCATTGTCGAGCGCGTGGCCGAGATAGAAGAAGGGTTCCGCGGACAAGGGATCGAGCTCGATCGCCGCATGAAAGCAGTCGATTGCGTCATCAAGGCGACCGTTGGCTTGCAGGGCTCGGCCGCGCTCAATCAAGGTCGCGATCGTTTGCGGGGTATCTTGGCGCGGGGCTGCCGGCAAGGCCATGCTTCATATCTCCATTCAAGTCTTTCGAGGCAAGCGACTCGAGGCGCAGGCGCGCCTAAGCAGATTCCATCAGCTTGACCAACGGATAGCAAGTGTGATTCCATCTTGGCGGTGATTTGTGGGGTATGGCATGGCAGGTAAATCTCCGGTGATGGCCGGTGCGGAGCAGCGTGAGGCACTGCGCATGTTGGCCCGTTCACGCGACCGCGGCGAGGCGGATCGGGCACGGGCGCTGTTGTTGACGCTATCAGGCTGGACCAGCCCGCGCATTGCGGAAGCCTTCGGCGTGCGCGAGGATACGGTTCGCCTCTGGCGCAGTGATTTCGCCCGCGGCGGCGTCGAGGCGTTGCAGGCGACCGTCGCGCCGGGTCCGGCACCGGTCAAGACCGAGGCGGCGCTTCGCGTCGTCACTCCTCTGCTCGATGCTCCCGTTGCCGACCGGCCCAACTGGACAATCGCGCGCCTCATGGTTGAGATCGAGGCGCGCGAGGGCATCAAGATCGGCCGGTCGCAACTGTCCAAGGCGCTGCGAAAAAAAACTTCCGCTGGCGGCGACCTCGACACACGCTGAAAGGCCGCCAGATCGCCGAGCAGATCGAGCGCGTGGGATTGCGCCTCCAGTTGCGCAAGGCTCAAGCCGAGGCTGGCGACATCGTCCTGCTTTATGGCGACGAGAGCGAGGCCCTGACGCATCCCTATCTGGCGCGGGCATGGGCCAAGCGTGGTGCCGATCTGCGGGTGCCGGCGCCAGGCCAAGCCCAGAAAGTTGCGATGATCGGCTCGCTCGACCACCTCACCCGCCAGCTCATTGTGCATACGAGCCCGACCAAGCGCAGCAGCGACTTCCTCGCTCACCTCGAGCAGCTTGATCGCCTGTACGCCCCCAAACCGGGACGAGCGACGACGCCGGTCGTACTGGTCGAGGACAACGGGCCGATCCACCTCAGCAAGCTCTCTCTGGCCGCGATCGAGGCCCGCAAGCATTGGCTCACCGTCGAGTGGCTGCCGAAATACGCACCAGAGCTCAACGACATCGAGGTCGTCTGGCATGATCTCAAGGCCCATCATCTCGCCCACCAGACCTTCGGCGGCACGCAGACCCTCGATCGCGCCATCCACGCCGCCGTCGCCGCCCTAAACATCGAGCGGAACATCCGTCCGTTGGCCAATCCAGGAATCTCTGCTTAGCTCGTGGCCGTATGATAGCGATCAGGCTTGTCCCGGCCTTTAGCGCGGCGCCGTCTGTTTCGTCAGTTTCCGGGTGGGGTCTGTTTTGGCGCATCCGCCGACGATAGTTCGGTGAAGATCCACTCGCGAAAGGCCTTGATCTTCGGCGTATTTCGGCGCGCATGCGGATAGGCGAGCCAGTAGTCGTGCCCGTCGCTGCAGCGCAGGTCGAAAGGCTGATAGAGCCTGCCGAGCGCGATGTCGTCCGCATAGAAGTCCGGCGTCAGGATCGCGACGCCCTGTCCGGCGATCGCCGCGCGCGCCTCGAAGGATTGGGCGCCAAGGCGACTCAGCGGGCGGCCCTCGAGGTCCGGTTCGCTGACGCCGGCCGCCTCCAACCAGATGCGCCACCATGGATCGGCGGCATCGATGATCCTCAGCTTGAGGAGATCGCGCGGCTCGTGGACGCCGCCGATGGTTTCGGCGAGCGCCGGGCTCAGCATCGGCGTGAATTCGATCCGCATCAACGGGTGGCTGTCGAGGCCCGGCCAGACGCCGTCACCGGACCTGATCGCAAGGTCGGCGGCCTCCGTTGCAAAATCGATCAGCTTTTCGCTGGTCGTCAGGCGCACGGCTATGTTCGGATGCGCGAGCTGAAACGTGCCGATATTGCGGGCAAGCCATTGCGAGGCGAAGGTTGCCGTCGAATTGATCAACAGCGCGCTGTTGGCGTTGCCGCGCGCCGAAAGGACCGCGTCCTGAAGCATCTGGAAAGCCTCCGTGACGCGCGGCGCCAACCGTTGCCCGACCTCGGTCAGAACGATCTGTCTCGGTCTCCTCAGGAACAGGGGTTCACCGACATTCTCCTCGATCAGCTTGATCTGATAGCTGACCGCCGTCTGGGTCATGCCGAGTTCCTCGCCCGCGCGGGTGAAACTGCCAAGCCGCGCGGCCGCTTCGAAGACGCGAAGCGCATTCAGGGCGAACTGTTTCGACATCTTCATGGATAAGTTCTCTTGATGCATGCAGACGGTTGTTCGATTGGAATTTGAGCATGTTTCCGCGCATGCTGCAATCACATTCACCGAAAACACGGGTGCTATCATGGATTGCCAAACAATTGAAAAATATGAATCAATCCCGCATAGCTGCTCGGCAGGCTGGCGTCTGCGGCTGACAAAAGCACTTCACTATCTTCGACCCGGCTACCCGAATCTCGACCTCGGCGCCATGTCGGATTACCTGAAACGGGACATGGGTTTCATGGACGGACGCGACCCGCGTCAGGATTCGGATATGACCCGATAGCCCCAATCGCCACAGATTTTTTCTGAGGTCATGGCAAGGATGACGGCTGCGTGTTTTAACGACTCGGCTCGAGCACACCGCTTTCCAACTGGTCAAGATAGATGAATTCCGGCGCCTTCACGCCCGCCCGCGCGCGGATTTCGACAAGCCTGTCCGATTCGAAGAACTCTTTTGCGGCATCGAGCGAGCGCCACTGCGAGAAGTGTACGATGCGGTTGGGGGCTCCGTCGAATTTGAGGACCTGATAGGAGATTTCGCCGGCATCGCGGCGAAGCGTGGCGGCATCGTCGAAGACAGCCTTCCAGGCTGCATAGTCGGCGACTTCATGGATAATGAGAACAAACTGCATGGCTTCCTTCTTAATGCAATTGGAGGGCAGCACGGCGTGCTGGTGTCACATCATGCCCTTGTACCGGATATAGCAGCGACTGCTGAACTGCTCGTCTTCGACCTTTTCACTTGCGCGACCGAATGGTTTGTCCGGCCAGGGGTTTACGCCGTCTCGAAGCCAGAGAAGGCTATCCAGCCAGAAATCGACGGCGTGCCGTTTGTGAAAGAGACTGAAATGGCCGATGCGGTCCAGTCCCAGATCGGAGGGTGACAGGGCCACCTCCATCGGGTTCACGTTTTCGTAATATCGCAACGCGCGGCGAACGGCCGTCTCCGTCCCGATTTCATCATCCGTGACCGCGACAGCGAGGATGCCGGCTGTCACCGCTGCGAAGCGCCGCAAGATGTCCTGCCGGGTACGTTGCGGGTGGCTCAGTTCCATCCGCGCCTGCCGAAAGCTCCAGTCTCTTGCCACGCCCGCTGGCAGATCTTCCAGCCAGCCAAGCTTTCTGCCGGGAAAATATCCGCATATCGCAGTCAGGACCGGCATGGCGAGATGCCATTTCAGCAACAGGGGCAGGCGGTGGGTGGCGGCATAGTCGCGCCAGTAGGCGTATTGGGCGCCGATGGTGAGCATGCGGTCGATCAGCGACGCATTGCGGGCAAAGCCCGGAAGAAATCCGCCGATGCTGTGGCCTACGACCAGCGTCGGGCCGTGCGGCGCATGCGCATGGAGAAAGCCGAGTGCGGCGGCGAAATCCCGTTCACCCCAATCCGCCCAGCGATAGCCGCAGCCGCGCAATTGCTTGGGCCTAGACCGCCCGATGCCGCGATAGTCGTAGGTTAGGACGGCAAAGCCGTGATCCGCCAGAAACTGCGCATAGGCGTGATAATAGCGGGCGAGCACGCCTGTCGCAGGATTTATGACTATTTTACCGCAATTGCTGCCGCCCGTCCGCGACCACAGGTGACCACCAAGCCTCACGCCGTCCTGGCAGACGATATCTACGGACCTCCCGCCTGCTTCGCGCATGGATCGTTCCTCGGTGGTTTCGATCGGGGAACCCTAAGCGAGAGATGTGCTTGTGTATATTCACTGGTCGGTATACATAGGGGCATGGCACCTTCTCTCCTCCCGACGCGGGATCGCATCGTTTCGGCCGCGGCCAAGCTGTTCTACAGCGAGGGGATCCGGGCAGTCAGTGTCGATGCCGTTGCCGAGAAAGCCGGCGTTACCAAGCGCACACTCTACTATCATTTCGCCAGCAAGGACGATTTGATCGCCGCCTATCTCGACATGCGCGATCATCCCAATCTGGCCTTGTTCAAGCGCTGGTTTTCGGAAACGGAGGGCGACGTGGCCGACAAGGTGCGCGGCGTCTTCTACAATCTCGCTGGATCGGCCCGACATCCGCGGTGGAAGGGATGCGGTTTTCTGCGAACCTCCGCCGAACTCGCCAACATGCCCGGCCATCCGGCGATGAAGATCGGCGTAGCGCACAAGAAACGGGTCGAGGACTGGTTATACGGGGTGTTCGAAGCGGCGGGGCTTGAGCCGCAGGCCCGAACGCTCGCCCGTCAGACAATCTTGCTGTTGGATGGCTCCTTCGCCGTCGTTCTTTTGCACCGCGATCCGTCCTACATGGAAACGGCAGGGGAGGCGGCCCATTCGCTGATACGGTTGGCGGGCTTGCTGGAATAACGCCGTGCAGCGTCGCTGCCTATTGCTCAGGAAGCATGCAGCAGTTTTGAGGTGCCTGCATTGATCGAAATAGAGATTTGAAGCGTCGGGCAACCATGACGCTCGTGCCCTTTCCAACGCGGCAAGAATATCGGCCGCCGTCATGGTGGCAGTGGCGGCGAGGCGTTTGTCGTGAACCGCATTTTCGCCGACTGGCAGGACAAGCCTGCCGATATAGGCGAGATCATCGCGAGCAAGCGCTTCCCTGGCGATCAGAAAATCCAGCGCGTGACCATGATGAGGATCACGCCTTCGTCTCGCGCAGGCGTTCCACTGCCATCAGCACCCGTTCCGGCGTTGCGGGCGTGTCGAGCCTTGGGCATTCGCGGTAGTCCGCGACGCTGGCGACGGCCATGGACAAGGCTTCCAGCACCGAGATCGGCAGCATGAAGGGCGGCTCGCCGACGGCCTTCGAGCGGCCGATGGTCATCTCGGCATTTTCGGCCCATTCCGCGAGCCTGACGTTGAAAATCTTCGGCCGGTCGGAGGCGAGCGGGATCTTGTAGGTCGATGGCGCATGGGTGCGCAGGCGACCCTTGTCGTCCCACCAGAGTTCCTCGGTGGTCAGCCATCCCATGCCCTGAACGAAGCCGCCTTCCACCTGACCCATATCGATGGCGGGATTGAGCGATTTCCCGACGTCATGCAGCACATCGACGCGGTCGACCATGTATTCGCCGGTCAGCGTGTCGATGGAAACTTCCGAGACGGCGGCTCCATAGGCGAAGTAGTAGAACGGCGTGCCGCGGCCGGTGTTGCGATCCCAGTGGATTTTCGGCGTCTTGTAGAAGCCGGCGGCGGACAGCTGGATGCGGGCGAAATAGGCTTGGCTGATGAAGTCCGGGAAGGGCACCAGCTCTTCACCGATCTTCACGTGGTTCGGCACGAAGGTGACGTTCTCCCGCTCCGTCTGCCAGCGTTCGGCGGCGAAATCGACCAGCCGTTCCTTGATTTGCCGCGCTGCGTCGTAGGCCGCCATGCCGTTGAGGTCGGAGCCGGACGAAGCGGCGGTCGCCGAGGTGTTCGGCACCTTGCCGGTGGTCGTGGCGGTGATCTTCACATTGCTGATATCGACCTGGAAGCTGTCGGCCAGAACCTGCGCCACCTTGGTGTAGAGGCCTTGCCCCATCTCTGTACCGCCATGGTTCAGGTGGATCGAGCCATCCTGATAGACATGCACCAGTGCGCCCGCCTGGTTGAAGGCGGTCATGGTGAAGGAGATGCCGAACTTGACGGGCGTCAGCGCGATGCCCTTGCGGATCACCCGGCTCGTCTTGTTGAAGTCGATGATCGCCTTGCGGCGCGCCTGATAGTCGGCGCTCTCCTCCAGTTCCGAGACGATGCGGTGGATGATGTTGTCTTCCACTTGCTGGTGATACGGCGTGAGGTCGCGTCCCGAACCCTTCTCGCCATAAAAATTCAGCTTGCGGATTTCGAGCGGGTCCTTGCCCAATGCAAAGGCGATTTCCTCGATGATACGCTCGCCACCGATCATGCCCTGCGGACCGCCAAAGCCGCGATAGGCGGTGTTGGAGACGGTGTGCGTTTTCAGGGGTTGCGAGGTCAGCTTCACATGCGGATAGAAATACGAGCTGTCGGCATGAAACAGAGCGCGGTCCGTGACCGGGCCGGAAAGATCGGAGGAGTAGCCGCAACGGGCGGCGTAGTTCGCCTTCACCGCATGGATGCGGCCCTCGTCGTCGAAGCCGACATCGTAGTCAACGAGGAAATCGTGCCGCTTGCCGGTGGCCGTCATGTCCTCGTCGCGGTCGGGGCGGATTTTGACGGCGCGGTTGAGCTTCTTGGCGGCGACGGCCGCCAGAACCGCGAACTGGCTGCCCTGGGTTTCCTTGCCGCCGAAGCCGCCGCCCATGCGCCGAACCTGTACGGTCACGGCATTTGAGGGCACGCCGAGCACATGGCCGACCATGTGCTGTATTTCGCTCGGATGCTGGGTCGAGGACCAGACGGTGATCTCGTCATCCTCGCCGGGAATGGCTAAGGCGATGTGGCCTTCGAGGTAGAAATGCTCCTGGCCGCCGATGCGCATGCGGCCGGACAGACGGCGAGGAGAGAGTTCCAGTTCCGCCTCTGCATCGCCTCGCTGCAAGGTGAGCGGCTTGGTGACGATCTCTGCGCCGTTCTCCAGCGCCTCGGTGATATCGATGAAATGCGGCAGGTCGCGATAGGTGATCTTCGCCTTGCATGCCGCGCGCCGGGCGATGTCGCGGGTTTCCGCGATCACCGCAAAGGCCGGCTGGCCATGGAACTGGACGAGGCCATCGGCAAGCACCGGCTCGTCATCGAGATGGCTCGGGCTGATGTCGTTGGAATGCGGCATGTCCTTGGCGGTCAGCACGCAGACGACGCCGGGATAAGCCTCGACTTCGGACAGGTCCATCGCGACGATCTCGGCATGGGCGCGGTCGGTCATCCCCAGTGCACCATGCAGCGTCCCGGCCGGTTCCGGAATGTCGTCGATATAATCCGCGGTGCCGGAGACATGCTTGTGGGCGCTGTCGTGGCGAAGGGCCGAATGCATCGGACCGGCGATCGTCTTGCGCTCTTCGAAGGTGGATTTGTCCATGGGTCAAATCTCCGCTGTTTGGCTGGCGGTATCGATGAAGAAAGACCCCTCCCCAACCCTCCCCACAAGGGGGAGGGGGCTGATCGCATATGCCGTCTCGTTCCGCGTCAGAGATGCATGGAGATGCGGCAAACGCGATAGACTCCCTCCCCCTTGTGGGGAGGGTTGGGGAGGGGTGTTGTGACCGGCGCAAATTCGCATCATGCCACACCATCAAATCTCTGAATTTGCACGGCTTCTCCACCCGACGTTTCCAGGAAAAACCGCAAGAGCAGGTTCTTCGTCGCCAACATCCGATAGGCGGCCGTGGCGCGCCAGTCGGTGAGCGGCTGATAATCCTGTTCGAACGCGGTTTGTGCAGCTTTGACCGTCTCCTCGTTCCAGAGCTTCCCGATCAGTGCCGCTTCGACATGTGCCGCCCGTTTCGGCGTTCCGGCCATGCCGCCGAAGGCGATCCGTGCCGATTTCACCCGGTTGTCGCCGTCAAGCGCGATACGGAAGGCGCCGCAGAGCGCGGAAATATCCTCGTCGCGGCGCTTGGAAATCTTGTAGACGGCGAATTGATCGCCGTCTGGCAGATTGGGCACGAAGATGCTCTCGACAAATTCGCCGGGCCTGCGGTCCTGCCGTCCATATTCGATAAAATAGTTCTCAAGCGGCACGGTTCGTTGCCCGGCCTTCGATCGGAGCGTGACACTTGCATCAAGCGCGATCAGCGGCGGCGGCGTGTCGCCGATGGGCGAGCCGTTGGCGACGTTGCCGCCGATCGTGCCCATGTTGCGGACCTGCTCGCCGCCCAGCCGGTCGAGCAGTCGGCCGAACGTCGGGTAATGCGCCGAGATGGCTTCGAACGCCGCCGAGTAGGTCACACCTGCGCCGATCGTGATCCCGTCGCCATTCTCTTGGATGGACTGCAAATCCTCGATGCTGTTGATGAAGACGACGTGGTCGAGATCGCGCATCTGTTTCGTGACCCAGAGGCCGACATCGGTTGAGCCAGCAACGATGGTGGCCTGCGGGTAGGCGTCCAGGGTTTCCGCGAGATCGGCGGCCGAGCTGGGAACGATCAGCCTGGCGCCGCCATCGCCGAGACAGATGGTGCCGTCGCTGCGCATTGCCTTGAGGCGGGCCTTGATGTCCTCCCGCTTCTTGAGCAGCGGGTCGAACACGGCATCGGGCCTTGCCTTGCCGACGGCCTCGGCCGCCTTGACGATCGGCTCGTAACCCGTGCATCGACAGAGATTGCCCTGCAGCGCCTTTTCGATGTCGGCGCGGCCGGGATTGTCTTTCGATAGCCACAGCCCGTAAAGCGACATCACGAAACCCGGAGTGCAGAACCCGCATTGCGAGCCGTGATAATCGACCATGGCCTGCTGAACCGGGTGTAGCGCTCCGTCCTTTGCCGCCAGATGCTCGACGGTCACGACATGGGTCGCATTGAGCGAACCCGTGAAGCGGATGCATGCATTGACGCTTTCGTAGACGAGATCGTCGCCTTGAAGACGCCCGACGAGCACTGTGCAGGCGCCGCAGTCACCTTCCGCGCAGCCCTCCTTCGTTCCCGTCAGCCTTCGTTCGAGACGCAGGAAATCGAGCAGCATCCCGGTTGGCGACACCGACGTCAGCGTGATGTCCTGGTCATTCAGAATGAAGCGTATGCTGCCGGCCGATTGGGTCATGCGGTCTCTTCTTGTTAATTCTACTCTTGAAACTATGCCCAAAACCGGCAGCGTGACAATTGTGTTTTTGCCGTTGTAGTCCATGCATTGGCGCGGTCGGGGAAGCGCTTCAAACTTGCGTTTTGTTTTCGTTTGACATTCGTTTTTGTATCGTATTGAAGTTTTTTGAAATGGCTTGCGGTCTTGAGGAGAGATCGGCCGGCTTAAGAAACGCTGGGAGGGGCAGAATGAGCGGATATGTTCTCGCGATCGATCAGGGCACGACCTCGAGCCGCGCGATCGTTTTTGACGCGAACCAGAAAGTGGTCGGTTCCGGGCAGAAGGAATTCAAGCAGCATTTCCCGAAATCCGGCTGGGTGGAACATGATCCCGAGGAAATCTGGGATACCGTCGTCTGGGCGATCAAGGAAGCCATCCGCAAGGCCGGCATAAAGGCGAGCGACCTCTCGGCGATCGGCATCACCAACCAGCGCGAGACCGTCGTCGTCTGGGAGCGCGCCACCGGCAAGCCAATCCACAATGCCATCGTCTGGCAGGACCGCCGCACGGCCTCCTATTGCGACAAGCTGAAACGGCAGGGGCTGGAAAAGACCTTCACGAAAAAGACCGGGTTGCTGCTCGACCCCTATTTCTCCGGCACCAAGCTCTCCTGGATGCTTGCCAACGTGAAGGGCGCGCGCACCCGCGGCGCCAAAGGCGAACTCTGCTTCGGCACGATCGACACGTTTCTCATCTGGCGGCTGACCGGGGGCAAGTCCTTCGTGACGGATGCGACCAATGCCTCGCGCACGCTGATGTACAACATCGCCACCAACGACTGGGACCGCGATCTCCTCGAAATCCTGCGCGTACCAGAAGCGATGTTGCCGGAAGTGCTCGACTGCGCGGCTGATTTCGGTGTGACCGACGCTTCGATTTTCGGGGCTGAAATCCCGATCTTGGGCGTCGCTGGTGACCAGCAGGCCGCGACCATCGGACAAGCCTGCTTCCAGCCCGGCATGATGAAATCGACCTACGGTACCGGCTGCTTCGCGCTTCTCAACACCGGTCAGGACATTGTCCGCTCGAAGAACCGGCTTCTGACGACGATCGCCTATCGCCTCGACGGCGAAACCACCTATGCGCTGGAAGGCTCGATCTTCGTTGCCGGTGCCGCCGTACAGTGGCTGCGCGATGGTCTCAAGGTGATCAAGGCCGCAGCCGATGCCGGTACACTCGCCGAAAGCGCCGATCCGTCGCAGGAGGTCTATCTGGTTCCGGCCTTCACCGGCCTCGGCGCCCCGCATTGGGATCCGGATGCGCGCGGCGCGATTTTCGGCATGACGCGCAACACCGGCCCGGCCGAGTTCGCCCGCGCCGCTCTCGAGGCCGTCTGCTACCAGACGCGCGATCTGCTTGATGCCATGTACAAGGACTGGAAGAGCGACGGCAAGGAAACGGTCCTGCGCGTCGATGGCGGCATGGTCGCGTCCGACTGGACCATGCAGCGTCTTTCCGATCTACTCGACGCCCCGGTGGACCGGCCGACCATCCTTGAAACCACCGCCCTTGGCGTTGCCTGGCTTGCCGGCAGCCGGGCCGGTGTCTGGCCGAACCAGAAGGATTTCGCCAAATCCTGGGCAAGGGACCGCCGATTTGAACCGAAGATGGACGAGAAATGCCGCACCGGGAAATTGAAGGGGTGGCGCAGCGCAGTGCGGCGGACGCTGAGCGAGGGGTAGCAAACATTGCTGCCCGACATTAAATGTAGTAACGTTGCTACAATTTGATGGAGGACGTTGATGGCCACCACTCTTTCGAGCCGTGAATTCAATCAGGATACCGGTCGCGCTAAAAAGGCCGCGGAAAACGGCCCGGTCTTCATCACCGACCGGGGACGGCCGGCGCACGTGCTGTTGTCGATCGAGGAATATCGGAGGCTGACGGAACCGAACGCGGCCGAGCCTGTGAAGGAAAAGACCATCGCGGAGCTGCTGTCCATGCGTGAGGTTGCGGATATCGACTTCGAGTTTCCGCGGATGAGCGATGATATGGGGTTCAAAATTCCCGATTTTTCCTGATGTATATTCTGGATACGAATGTCATCTCCGAGTTTCGCAAAATCGGTAACGGCACATGTCATCCGGGCGTGCTGGGCTGGTCGAATACGGTCGAGGTTCCGTTATTATACCTATCCGCGATCACCTTGATGGAGCTGGAAATTGGCTGCCTTTCGCTTATGCGGCGTGATGTGGGACAGGCAACTATTCTTAGAACCTGGATTACAGGGTACATTCTTACCGCCTTTCAAGATCGTATTCTGCCCTTTGACCAGTCGAGTGCTCAGAAGTGCGCCGCCCTTCATGTTCCCGATCGAAAGCAGGAGCGCGATGCGATGGTCGCGGCTACGGCGCTTAGCCACGATTTTATCGTCGTGACACGCAATGTCCGCGACTTCCAGGGAACGGGTGTGCAACTCCTCAATCCATGGGAACTCGAGGCACCATAGGAAACGCAGTGTTTCAGCTTCCATGCTGTGATATGCCGCCAACCATGATTATTTGTGAGGTCGAACAACGGCTTTGCCCACAAATCGGGCCGACAAAACAGGCAGGACGTCATGGAACTTGGTCTTTATACCTTCGGAGACGTTCATCCCGAGGCGCCGAGCGGGCGCGGCAGGGAGGGCGAGGAGCGGGTGCGCCACCTGATCGAGGAAATCGAACTGGCCGACCAGGTCGGGCTCGATGTCTTCGGGCTCGGCGAGCATCATCGGCCGGACTATGTCGCTTCGGCGCCGGCGATGATTCTTGCCGCGGCTGCGTCGCGCACGAAAAACATCAAGCTGACCAGCGCCGTCACGGTACTGAGCTCGGACGATCCGGTCCGGGTGTTCCAGCAGTTTGCGACGCTTGACCTGATCTCCAACGGCCGCGCCGAAATCATGGCGGGCCGGGGTTCGTTCATCGAGTCCTTTCCGTTGTTTGGCTACGATCTCGAAGACTACGACCAGTTGTTCGCCGAGAAACTGGACCTGCTGCTTGCCATACGCGATGCCGAGAAGGTGACCTGGGCAGGCGAGAAGCGAGCGCCGATCATTGGCCGTGGTGTCTATCCGCGCCCGCTGAACGACCCGCTGCCGGTGTGGATCGCCGTTGGCGGCACGCCGCAATCGGTGGCACGCGCTGGTGCGCTTGGCCTGCCGGTGGCGCTGGCTATCATCGGCGGTGAGCCGGCCCGTTATGCGCCGCTCTTCGATCTCTACCGCGAGGCCGCGCGCCGGGCCGGGCAGGATGCCGCAAAGCTGAAGACCAGCATCAATGTGCATGGCTTCATCGCCGACACGACCGAGAAAGCCGCCGACCAGTTCTATGGCCCGCAGGCCGAAGTGATGAACCGCATCGGCCGCGAGCGGGGCTGGGGGCCGACCAGCCGGGCGCATTTCAACCAGTCGATCGGGCCGAACGGCAATCTGTTCCTCGGCGATCCGGAAACGGTCGCGGAAAAGATCGTCCGGCACCAGCGCATCTTCAAAAACGATCGGTTCCTGCTGCAGATGGCGATCGGCCTGATGCCGCATGACCAGATCATGCGCGGCATCGAACTCTACGGCACGAAGGTGGCGCCGCTGGTGCGCGCGGCTTTGGCCGAAGATGCGAAGCAGGTGGAAACCGCCTGATTTCTCCGATTTTCCTGCAATTGGCGTCTGGATCGCTTGCTTTCGGCGCGTTACATAGACCGCCGAAAGCGAGAGACAATGACCCTCAACAACGACGAAGACCTGGAGCGGCTGAAGGAGATCGGCCGCATCTGCGCCAATGCGGTGCAGATCATGGGAGCAGCGCTCGAACCGGGTATCACCACGGCGGAGCTCGACGCCATCGGCCGCAAGGTGCTCGAGGATGCCGGCGCCCGCTCCGCGCCGGAACTCAGCTATAATTTCCCTGGCGCCACCTGCATCAGCGTCAACGAGGAAGTCGCCCACGGCATTCCGGGTGCGCGCATCATCAGGGCGGGAGATCTCGTCAATATCGATGTCTCCGCCGAAAAGAACGAGCTGTTCGCCGATACCGGCGCCTCCTTCGCGGTTCCGCCGGTCAAGCCGCAGATCGAGCGCCTCTGCCGCGACGGCAAGCGCGCCATGTGGGTCGGCCTGAATGAAGTCAAGGCGGGCAAGCCGCTGGCGGCGATCGGCAACGCCATCGGCAGCTTTGCCAGGAAGAACCGCTATACGCTTGTCACCAACCTGGCGAGCCACGGCGTCGGCCGGTCGCTGCATGAGGAGCCGACGGAAATCGCCACCTGGCCGGACAAGCACGAGAAGCGCCGGATGACCGACGGTATGGTCTTCACCGTCGAGCCCTTCCTGTCGCTCGGCGCGCAATGGGCCGAGGGCGGCGACGACGGGTGGACGCTGTTCAGCGAGCCGCGCGCGCCGACGGTGCAATACGAGCATACCGTGGTCGTCACGCGCAACGGGCCTCTGGTCGTCACCCTTCCGGGTTGATCCGCAAGAGCTACTATTCACGTCCTTGAACGACATTATCAAATTTTGTCGTTTGTCGCCGCCATGCTGCATTGCGATAGATGTGGCATGACTACGCTCGACCGCGCGTTAGACGAGGGCCTTGCTCCCACCGCTTTTGCCGGCGCCATCGCCATGGCGGTTGCCATGGGCTTCGGACGCTTTTCCTATACGCCGATCCTGCCCGGCATGATGACCGATCTCGGCCTGACACCCGCCGACGCGGGGCTCATCGCGTCCGCCAATTTCATCGGCTATCTGCTGGGAGCCGTTGTCGCAGGCTATGGCTGGGCAGCGGGAAGGGAGAGGCCGATCGCGCTTTCGGCGCTGGTTGCGACGGCGGCACTGTTGTTTGCCATGGGGCTGACGTCGTCGTTGCTGTTGTTTTCCGTCATCCGCTTTCTTGCCGGTGTGGCCAGTGCCTTCACCATGATCTTCACCTCTGCGATCGTGCTCAGCAGAGGGCTGGCCGCCGCCAATCCGCATGTCCAGTCGGTGCATTTCGGCGGTGTCGGCATGGGCATTGCGGTATCGTCGCTGATGGTCTTCCTGTTGCCGGCTGGCGGCTTCGGCAGTTTTGCAAGCTGGCAGGCGGCCTGGTTCGGCGGCGCCGTCATCGCCTGTCTCGGCACCATCATCGTTGCGGCGCTGCTGCCGGAAGGGCCGGCAGGGGGCAAGAACGGCGAGAAGGAAAAACCACTCGTCTGGACCCGG
Organism: Pararhizobium sp. LjRoot238; assembly: GCF_964252955.1. Classification (NCBI taxonomy): domain Bacteria; kingdom Pseudomonadati; phylum Pseudomonadota; class Alphaproteobacteria; order Hyphomicrobiales; family Rhizobiaceae; genus Pararhizobium; species Pararhizobium sp. LjRoot238. The sequence continues at coordinate 2,547,968 of NZ_CAXUPP020000001.1, forward strand.
CCCCTCGTCGTTGTCACACTCACCTATGGCCTCTTCGGCTTCGGCTATGTCATCATCGCCACCTTCCTTGTCGCCATGGCGCGCCAGGGCGCGACCGACCATACCGTCGAGTTTCTCGCCTGGCTGGTCACCGGCCTGACTGCCGCCGTCTCGGTCCATGCCTGGCGCCGGACCGTGCCGCAGTTGGGGATCGTCGGAGTCTATCTGGCGGGGCTGCTGGTCGAGGCTATCGGGCTTATTCTGGCGGTCGCCCTGCCAGCGCCCTATGCGCCGCTGGTCGGTGGGCTGATGCTGGGCGCCACCTTCATCATGGTCACCGCCTATGGCCTGCAGATCGGCCGGGCGCTGGCGCCCAAAAGCCCGCGCAAGGCGCTCGCATTCATGACCGCCGCCTTCGGCGTCGGCCAGATTATCGGCCCGCTCGTTGCCGGCTGGCTGGCCGAAGGTAGCGGCAGTTTTACCGCGCCGACCCTGCTGGCGGCGGGCGTGCTGCTTTTCTGTGCAGCGCTTACCTGGGTGGAGATGCGCCGCATCGTTGCAGCGGCGGGTGCCTGAGCGGCTCGCGATTAAATAACGGTAACATTAGCTTGACGTGATTGGCAGGGGAGGGCTTTTGCCCTAGTTTCGGCGCATCGAGAAGGTGGGTGTCTGCCCATCAAGAAACGCGAGTGCCAGCCTTGTTCCATTCCTTCTTTCCCAATCCGAAGCTGTTCTTTTCCTCCGCGCTGCTTTGGACAATCGTTGTGGTTGCCATATGGTACACGGTCGGGGCTGACATCGGGGGCCAGTTTGGTCTGCCGCAGCTGCCGCCTGGCCAGGAGCCACCCATCGGCCTTGGGCATTTTTTCACGACGGCCTCCATCTGGTTCTACATCTACTTCATCTCCTCCATGGTGCTCTTCTGTCTCTTCTGGCATTTCTACGCGGCTGAACATCCCTGGAAATCATGGTCGGTCTGGGGTTCCACCTTCATCATTTTCACGGTCTATTTTTCGGTAGACATCAGCGTCGCTCTCAACAATTGGCGGCGTCCGACCTATGATCGCATCGTGGACGCGCTGAAGGCGCCGAACACGGTTCAGGCGTCGGAAATCTACGGCTATGCCTTCATCTTCTTCCAGCTCGCCACCGTCTATATTGTTTCCGCTGTCCTGATTAACTTCTTTACCAGCCACTATCTGTTTCGCTGGCGTACCGCCATGAACGATTTCTACTATTCGGTATGGCCGAAAGTGCGCCATATCGAGGGCGCTTCCCAGCGTATCCAGGAAGACACGATGCGGTTTGCGACGACGGTTGAAGGGCTTGGCGTTCGGCTGATCGATTCCGTGATGACGTTGATAGCGTTTCTGCCGGTTCTGCATGCCCTATCGAGCAGCATCAAAGAATTGCCTATCGTCGGGGCGATACCGTATCCGCTTGTCATCGCGGCGGTTTCCTGGTCAATTTTCGGTACCGTGATGTTGGCGGTGGTTGGCGTGAAACTGCCTGGCCTGGAGTTCCGCAATCAACGTGTCGAGGCGGCCTATCGAAAGGAGCTCGTGTATGGTGAAGACCATGCCGAACGTGCCCAGCCCCTGACGATCCGTGAATTATTCAGCAATGTCCGCAAGAACTATTTCAGGCTGTATTTCCACTACACCTACTTCAATGTCGCCCGATATTTTTATCTGCAGACGGACAATATCTTTCCCTTGTTCCTAATGGTTCCGTCCATCGTTGGGGCGACGATCACCTTTGGTCTCCTGCAGCAGATCCAGGGCGCTTTTTCCCAGGTTACGAGTTCTTTCCAGTACCTCGTCAATTCCTGGCCGACGGTTATTGAGCTGATTTCGATCTACAAACGCCTTCAGGCTTTCGAGGCCGCGATGGAGGGGGAACCTCTGCCTGCGATCGACCGGAAATTTATCGAAGCCGGCGAGAATGAAAGCCTGGCTTGATCAATTTGAACGTTATTGGGAGGCGGCTTCGGCCGCCTTCTTTTCACTGGCGATCATCGGCAGCGCCTCGGCATAGCTGACGCAGGCAACGTCGGGCTTGCTGCAGGTTTCCGTGAGGAACCGGTCGAGCGCCCGCCAATAGGCGCCGCCGTTCATTTCGACGAAGTGAAAGCCGAGCTGCAGCGGGATGCGGCCGCCCTGGTACTGCGCCTGAAAGGCCTTGCGGTAGGCCTCGAGCGTACGCTCTTCGAAGACGGCGCTGTCCTTGCGGTTTTCCACGCCCATCGAATGGCGGATGAAGAGATTGTAATCCATGCCGATCACCCGGCGCTGCTGCGGCCCCTCCGGAATGAGAGGCAGTCCGAAACGCGGCATGCCGTCCTCATCTGATGGCCAGCCGGGGCCTTTGGTGACGAGGCTGGCATCATAGGTGAAGCCGGCCTTTTTCAGCGCAGGCAGCAGGCCGTCGCTCAGGGAGAGATAGGGCGCGCGAAATCCCTTGATGTCGTTTTCCGCGAAATCCGCCCAGCCCTCGGGCTCCTCGCCTTCGATGCCGCCGGCTTTCCAGGCATTCAAGAGCGCCATGCGGAAGGCCGCGAATTCCTGTTTCCAGTCGGCCGCGCTCCACCCCTTGCCGTCGAAATGGCCGCAGGCATGGCTGCCGATATCGTGGCCGGTTTGCTGCGCCTGCCAGATGTAGCGGATACGGGCCTGTATTTCCTCGCGGCTCTGGGCGAAGCCGACATTCGAGCGTCCGGCCTTCTGCCCCGGTGCCTGATAGGCCCTGCCGCCTTCGGCCTTTGTCATCAGGAAGGTGCAGGAGAGAAAGTAAGTGAAATGCGCGCCCGTCCGCTTGCCCATCTCCAGGCTCTTTTCCCAGAGCCTGTTGTCGTGGGTGCCGTCGAAGGAAATGATGACAAGCTGTTTGCGGCCTGCCGGAGCCGGTGGCTGCACCGCATGGGCGACGGCGGGGACCAGGGCCAATGCGAGAGCAAGGCCGGGAGCGGCGGAAAATCTGGGCATGCGGAAACCTTGGGCGGAGGATGCGGGTTTGCGACCCCTGCCGCAAGAATAAGGCAATCCTTTGATCGTGCTGGAATCTTGGCTTTGATCCGGTTATGCGAAGAGGCAGAAAATCTCACAAGCGACGGATGGGCTTCATGACACTTCTTATTCTGGGCATCGTCATTTTTCTCGGCATGCATCTCGTGCGCGTCGTGGCGCCGGGGCTGCGCGCCTCGGTCATAGAGCGTCAGGGCAAGGGCGCCTGGATGGGCATCTATGCAGTTATCAGCCTCATCGGCCTCCTTCTGATCATCTACGGCTTCGGCGAGGCGAGGGCCGTCACCGGCATGCTCTACAACCTGCCGGTCTTCCTGAAGCACATTTCGCTGCTCTTGATGTTGCTTGCCTTCATCTGTCTCGCCGCCGGTTTTTTGCCGGCGGGCCGCATCGCAGTCGCGGTCAAGCACCCGCAGATCCTGTCGATCAAGATCTGGGCGCTCGCTCATTTGCTGGCCAATGGTGAGACATCCTCAGTGCTGCTGTTCGGCTCGTTCCTCGCCTGGGCCGTCATTCTGCGCATCTCGCTGAAGCGGCGGCAGCGGGTGGGCGAAAAGGTGCTTCCGGTCTTCCGTTCCGCATCCAACGATCTGCTGGCGATGGCCATCGGTGTTGTCGCCTATGGCCTGTTTGTCTGGAAGCTGCATGAGTGGCTGATCGGCGTTCCCCCGATTGTCATGAGCTAAAGGGGGCTAAATGCGCGTGCCCCCTTACAACGGCCTTAAAATGCGGTAGAAGCGCGGAATCTTTACTTTCATCTTTGCAGGGAAGGCCGGGCAACCGGAACAGGGAATGGCGAACCAGGACGACAGCTTTATCCGCGAGGTCAACGAAGAACTGCGCTCCGAGCAGGTCAAGGCCGTCTGGACGCGCTTCGGCAGCGTCATCATCGGGATCGCCATCCTCATCGTTCTCGGAACGATCGGCAAGGTGGGTTACGAATACTGGCACGAAACCTCGGCCTCGCAGTCGGGTGACCAGTTTCTGGCGGCCCTGACCCTGTCGAAGGAAAACAAGACCGACGAGGCGCTGGCGGCGCTGACGGCACTCGAAAAGGATGGCTACGGCGCCTATCCGGTGCTGGCGAAGATGCGTGCGGCAACTCTGCAGGCCCAAAAGGGCGATGTGGCGGCGGCCGTTCAGGTCTTCTCCGATATCGCCAAGGATACCAGCCTACCGCAGGCGATGCGCGACGCGGCTCGGATGCGCGCGGCCTATCTGCTGGTCGACACCGGCACCTATGAGCAGGTTTCGGCGGAGGCCGAGCAGCTCGCCGTACCGGGCAACGGCATGCGCCATTCGGCGCGCGAAGCCCTTGGGCTTGCCGCTTACAAGGCTGGTGACATGGCAAAAGCCAAGACCTGGTTTCAGCAGATCGCCGACGATACCGAGACCCCGCGCAATCTGGCCAACCGCGCCCAGATGCTGCTCGACCTGATCGCCGCCAGCGGCAAGGCGTCCTGATTGGACGTCCAGAAAACAAACGTTAGAGCATGATGCTCTGAAGAAGACAGGATGACTTGATGAACTTCACCGTCGCCATCGTTGGACGCCCCAATGTCGGCAAATCCACGCTTTTCAACCGTCTGGTTGGCAAGAAGCTGGCGCTTGTCGATGATACGCCGGGCGTTACCCGCGACCGGCGGCCGGGCGACGCCAAGCTCGTGGACCTGCGCTTCACCATCATCGACACCGCCGGCCTCGAGCAGTCGGGGCCAGAGACTTTGCAGGGGCGCATGTGGGCACAGACAGAAGCGGCGATTGCCGAGGCTGACCTGACGCTCTTCGTCGTCGATGCCAAGCATGGGCTGACCCCGGCCGACGAAACGCTTGGCGAAATGCTGCGCCGTCGCGGCAAGCCGGTCGTGCTGGTTGCCAACAAGTCCGAAGCCAAGGGCTCGGACGGCGGTTATTACGACGCCTTCACATTGGGCCTCGGCGAGCCCGTTGCCGTCTCTGCGGAACATGGCCAGGGCATGATCGACCTGCGCGACGCGATTGTCGAAGCGCTCGGCGAGGACCGCGCTTTCCCGCCGGAAATCGACGAAGCCGAGACCGATGTCGATCTTCGTGGTGAGCAAGGGGCGGAAGAAGACGAAGAATTCGAGCCGGAATATGACGACACCAAGCCTTTGCGGGTGGCGATCATCGGCCGTCCAAATGCCGGCAAGTCGACGCTCATCAACCGTTTCCTCGGCGAAGACCGGCTGCTGACCGGCCCGGAAGCCGGTATCACCCGCGACAGCATCTCCGTCGAATGGGACTGGCGCGGCCGCACCATCAAGATGTTCGACACGGCCGGTATGCGCAAGAAGGCGCGGGTGCAGGAGAAGCTGGAAAAGCTCTCCGTCGCCGACAGCCTGCGCTCCATCCGTTTTGCCGAAGCGGTCGTCATCGTGTTCGATGCGACCATCCCCTTTGAAAAGCAGGACTTGCAGCTCGTCGATCTCGTCATCCGCGAAGGCCGCGCCGCAATTCTCGCCTTCAACAAGTGGGATCTGGTCGAAGACGCGCAGGCGCTGCTTGCAGATCTGCGCGAAAAGACCGAGCGCCTCCTGCCGCAGGCCCGTGGGATCCGCGCGGTGCCGATTTCCGGCCAGACAGGCTACGGTCTCGACAAACTGATGCAGTCGATCATCGACACCGACAAGGTCTGGAACCGCCGTATCTCGACCGCCAAGCTCAACCGCTGGCTCGATCATCAGCAGGTGCAGCATCCGCCGCCGGCTGTGTCGGGCCGCCGCCTGAAGCTGAAATACATGACGCAGGTCAAGGCCCGGCCGCCGGGCTTCATGATCTCCTGCACGCGCCCGGACGCCGTGCCGGAGAGCTATATCCGCTACCTGACCAACGGTCTGCGCAACGATTTCCAGATGCCCGGCGTGCCGATCCGCATCCATCTCAGGGCGTCGGAAAACCCGTTCGAGAATCGCAAGAAGCGGAAATAACTGACCGCTAATGCCGGACCTTTGGGGCCTTGCCGCGATACTCGACGATCTGGCCGGCCGCCGCCAGCGTTTGCTTGAGCTTGGCAATGTCGACATGGGCCGCATCGCCATTGCTGGCAAGTGCCGCCGCCGCTCCTGCCGCCTGACCCAGCACCATATACGTCGGTTCGACGCGAACCGACGTATAGGCGACATGGCTCGCCGAAAGCGCGACGGGAACGATCAGGTTGACGATCTGTTCCTTCTTCGGGAGCATGGCGCGATAGGGTATCTGATAGGGGCCGACACCGATGCTTTTGCGGCTTTCGTCGGCGATGTAGCCGTTCTTGACGGTACGGATCATGCCGTGTTCGTCCATAGGATAATAGCCGAGGCCGATGGAATCGGGAAACGTCGTCTTGTTCTGTAGGTCGTTCTGCGTCAGCACCACTTCTCCGACGAGTCGCCGCGCTTGGCGAACGTAGATCTGCCGTGGAAAGTGGCCGTTGTCCCGGAATTCGTTGGCGCAGAGCCCATATTGGGCCGTATGTTCCCGCACGTGTGCCGGAACGCGCTGGTCCGTTACCGCAAACCACATCAGCCCGAGAATATGGTTACGTATCACCTCGCGGATTGCATTTCGCTCGGCCTCGCTGCCCATGACATAGCTGTAGCCGAGATGCCACACATTGGTGGAGAAGTAGCGTGTCGAATTGACGTCTTGCTGATCGTTGACGGTTACATCGCCGCCGGTGAAGTGGGCCGGAGAGATGCCGATACCGGCGCTTTGAAGCCCAATCAGAAAACGCGCGGTCGTTTCATAACGCATCGGGTCGTAGCTTGACGGCCTGGCGAACGGAATTTTCGGGCCCGTCCGCGTGATGCAGAAGCGATAGTTGAAAGCCATGAGGCTCATATCGGCAGAGCCGATAGGCTTTTGTCCCACATCAACGACGCCGGGCAAAAGGCCGCTTCGCGGATCGCCTGGTTGAACGTAGGGGTCGATCTTGATTTCGACGTGATCCGGGCCGACAGAGGGATAGTTGATCTGTTTCACCCCTGCCGCGCTTTCCCCATATTGGCTGCTGCTTTCGCGGCCAAGGATGGTCGACACGCCTGATTTCGCCATGAGGTCGCCCTCGTAGCTCGCGTCGATGAAAACATCCGCGCAATATTGTTCACCGCTGGTCGTGGTCACGCGCTTGATAATGCGGTCGGAGCTGACGAGGGTCGCGATACCTTGCTTGTATCGGACGTCGACGCCGGCGTGCGAAAGATCATTGCTGAACGTCTCTTCAGCCCAATGGGATTCAAAATAGATACGGATGGGATCCGCAGTCTGGTAGTGATTGCGGGCCCGTGTGAAAAACGCGGCCGCCAGGCCGCCATAGACATTTTTTCTGGGCGAGGCGTCTGTTTTCGTCAGGCCGTTCGCCATCATGCCGCCGACATGCGCTGTCGGCTCCAGCAAGGTGACTTTCTTTCGCAGGTTCGCCGCCTGGATCGCGGCCATAATGCCGGCCGGCGTGCCGCCGTAGACGAGTACGTTAGACGAATTGCAGAGTGCCCAGGCCGGTCCTGAACTGCAATACAGAAATGCCATACTCAGGAGAGCGGCCTGTGCCGCTGCGATCGCTTTCCGACCTATACAGTTCACGACTAGCCAGCCTCCTGAAAACGCCAAGCACGATCGAACCGGATCTTCCTACACTCTCGGCGCATCGGCTGCCAGACTAGCAGTTGCCGTGGTCGCCGGACAGGCGGTCACGCGGTCAGCTTGTCTTTCGGTACAAGCGCGCCATGGTGCTGGATCACGTTTGCCGCGATGGAAGCGGCGAAGGTGGCTGCGGCCTGTGGATCGCCATCGGCGGCGTAACGGGCAAGGAAGGCGCCATTGAAGCTGTCGCCCGCGCTTGTGGTATCGACGATGCGTTCCACCCTGGCCGACGGAACGAACGTTTCCGGGCGTTCGGCAAAGCTCAGCGTCACACCTTTTGCCCCGTCCTTTACCACGATGTTCCCAACGCCGAGACCGCGATACCGCGCGATCGTCGCGGCGATATCGGCGTCGCCGAAATGCACGGCTTCGTCGTCGAAGCTCGGCATGATGAGACTGGATGCGCGAGCGCCGGCGGAGATCGTTTCCAGCATATATTGCTTGTCGTTCCAGAGGCGCGGACGGATGTTCGGATCGAACACGACGAGCTTGCCCGCAGCCTTGGCGCGGCGCAGTTCCAAGAGCAACGTCTCGGCGGCGGTCGGCGCAAGGATCGCCAGCGTGATGCCGGAAAAGACGACAATGTCCGAGGCTTCGATCGTTGCCCGCAGATGGTCCGCATCGTCGGCGAGCGTTTTGGCGGCGGAAACCGAGCGCCAGTAGGAGAAGCTGCGTTCGCCATCCTTCAGATGGATCATGTAGAGGCCGGGTGAACGCCCCTCGACGCGGCGGATGTAGCCGGTGCCGACACCGGTCTTTTCGATGAAGGCCAGCATCTCGTCGGACACCGTGTCGGTGCCGACCGCCGTGAAATAATCGACGGACCAGTCCTTGGGCAGGAAGAGCCGGGCGTAATAGGCGGTGTTGAAGGTATCGCCGGCATAGCCCTTGCGAAGGAAATCGCCTTCGGCCTGCATCAGTTCCACCATGCATTCGCCGATCGAAAGCAGCCTGCCCGCCATGAAGGTCTCCCCCGTTAGTCACGCCCTTTTGCGAAAGCCGAGATACGGCTTACCAGTGTGGAAGGCAAGCGGATGCCGTCGTCGCGCGCGCGGTTCAGGGCATCGAATTTCGATCCGCCGGGAATATGGATGCCGTGGCCGGTTGAAAGCCGTGTCAACTGCGCGTCGAGCCGGTCTTCGAAGCCGTCGTCGAGCAGCGAGGGGGAGATGGCGACGACCGTGAGGCCGCTGCCGGGTGTCCTGTCGCCGCTCATGAAGTCCGGTGCATCGAGCGACCAGTTGGCACCGCTCAAACCCGCCGCCAGCACTTCGACCATCAGCGCGATATTGGCGCCGCGTGTTCCCGCCTTTCATGGCCTCCTTTGCGTCGGTGGTCGGCTGCCCCGCCGCATCGACGGCCCAGCCCGCCGGGATCGGCTCGCCACGGGCGGCCGCTTCGCGGATGTTGGCGAAAGCGGTGGCGCTGGAGGATTGGTCGATGAGGAGCGGCGCGCCATTCTTGCGGGGTGCTGCGAAGGCAAGCGGGTTGGTGCAATAGACGGGTCTTGCGCTGCCGGACCCGGCGATCAGTGCAGGACCGTTGGTCGCGGCCAAGCCAACGAGACCCCGTTCCGCCAACCGGAAAACGTAGTCGCCGAGTTCGCCGGATGTATAGCTGTTGAATTGGGTAAAGAGCGCGATGCCGAAGGTCTTGGCCTTTTCGACAAGATCGTCGTAAGCGAGATCGAAGCCCAGTTGTGCAATGCCGCCATCGGCATCGATGCGGATCAGGGCGGGGGCGGGGTCTGTCCGCATCGGCTCGGCCTTGCCGCTGATGCGCCCGGCGACGAGACTCTCAAGATAGTCGACAAGATGGGAAAAGCCGACGGTCGATTTGCTGCGTGCATCGGCGTCCACCGTCGCACGGGCGAGGGACGCGGCCATGGCCGGACTTGCGCCAGCGCCAAGGAGGGCCACGACCGCGAATTCGCGCGCATCCCCGAGGCTGAACGGAATGGTTTCTTCGCTCATCTTATCTCCAAAGCCGCCTTGCGGTCGTCATAAATGGCATTCATCATCATTTTTGCATCGGCAGCCGTCAATCTCCGGAAACGACGGGGAAGGCCGTTTACTCGCTCTTGCCGCGACGATACATCTTGGGCTGCATATCCCTGTGATCGCGGAGTTTTTTGATGGCATCTCCCTTGAAGTCCAATGCCGATTGGTGGCGCGGTGCCGTGATCTATCAGGTCTATCCGCGCTCCTTTCAGGATACGACAGGGGACGGTTTCGGCGACCTCAAGGGCGTCACGCAGCGGTTGCCCTATATCGCCAGTCTCGGCGTCGATGCCATCTGGCTGTCGCCGTTCTTCACCTCGCCGATGGCCGACATGGGCTATGACGTGTCGGATTATTGCGATGTCGATCCGATGTTCGGCACGCTTGCCGATTTCGACGCGATGCTGATGACGGCGCATGAACTGGGCATCAAAGTCATCATCGACCAGGTGATTTCGCACACCTCCGATCAGCACCCCTGGTTCAAGGAAAGCCGCTCCGACCGCACCAACCCGAAGGCCGACTGGTACGTCTGGGCCGAGCCGAAGCCGGACGGCACGGCGCCGAGCAACTGGCTGTCGATCTTCGGCGGCCCGGCCTGGGAATGGGACGGCGTGCGCAAGCAGTATTACATGCACAATTTTTTGGGCTCGCAACCCGATCTCAATTTTCACAATCCGGATGTTCAGGAAGCCTTGCTGGAAACCGTCCGCTTCTGGCTGAAGCGCGGCGTCGACGGTTTCCGGCTCGACACGGTGAATTTCTATTTCCACGACAAGGAACTGCGGGACAATCCGCCACTGGTTTACGACGAAGACGCGATCGGGCTGGATGCGCCCGACGTCAATCCCTATGGCATGCAGAACCACCTCTACGACAAGACGCAGCCGGAAAACATCGGCTTCCTGCAGCGCTTTCGTGCCCTGCTTGACGAATTCGATGATCGCGCGTCGGTCGGTGAAGTGGGCGATGGCGCGCGGTCTTTGAAGACGGTTGCGGCCTATACCGGCGGTGGCGACAAGCTGCACATGTGCTACACCTTCGACCTGCTCGGCCCGGATTTCACAGCCACCCATATCCGCCGCTGCGTCACCGCGTTTCAGGATGCGGTCACCGATGGCTGGGTCTGCTGGGCCTTTTCCAACCATGACGTCACCCGCCATGTCAGCCGTTTCGCGCAGACAGAGGAAGAACGCCAGCGGGTGGCCAAGCTGGTGATCTCCGTTCTTGCCGCCCTGCGCGGCTCGATCTGCCTCTATCAGGGTGAGGAACTGGCTTTGCCGGAAGCCGAGCTCGAACTGGCGGATTTGCGCGACCCTTACGGCATCCGCTTCTGGCCCGCCTTCAAGGGGCGCGACGGATGCCGCACACCGATGGTCTGGGAAAAGGATGCAGCCCACGCCGGATTTTCCAGCGTCAAGCCGTGGCTGCCGGTTCCGGACGTGCACCGAGCATTGGCCGTTGACCAGCAGGAGAAGGAAGTGGGGGCGGTGCTCGGCCACTACCGCCAGACACTTGCCTTTCGCAAGGCGCACGCGCCGCTGCTGGACGGCAGCATGACCTTCCTTGAGACCAATCAGGATATTCTGGCTTTCACGCGGGAAAAGGGCGGCGAGAAGCTGCTGTTCGTTTTCAATCTGCGCCGCGGACCGCAGATTGTGAATCTGCCGAAAAGTGTGGCTCTTACCGAGGTTTTGCCGATGCCGGGGTTCGCGCCGCGGTTCGATCATGGCGAGATTTCGCTGGATGCGTTGGATGTGTTTTGCGGGCGGTTAGCCTGAACGGAGGTTCAACCGAAGGAGACAAATATCATTTAATGATATATTCTTGGCCTGCTTCTGAGGAGCTATGACATGGCATCGAGCTACACATTGGGCGCTCACTACGAGGGTTTCATTCGCGATCTTCTTGCAAGCGGCCGTTACTCCAGCGCCAGCGAAATCATGCGCGATGGTCTGCGCGCTTTGGAAGAGCGAGAGCAATTTCGTGCGGCGAAACTACAGGCATTGAAGGCCGCGATCGATGAAGGTTTCGCAAGCGGTGAATCCGAGCCAATGGACATGGATGCCATAAAGTCAGAAGCACGTCTGGCCTCTGCGAAGTTTGCCCGTGGCGCTTGAAATCCGCCGGCTGCCAAAGGCGAAAGCCGATCTGATAGAGATATGGCGTTACATTGCGCGTGACAATGAAGGCGCGGCGGACCGACTATTGGACCGCATCCAAGCTGCATTGTTGACGCTTTCAAATCAACCGGTTGCCGGGCGAGAAAGGCCGGAACTTCATGACGATTTGCGTAGTTTTCCCGTTGGCAACTACATCATCTTTTATACATCCGGCGAAACGACTTTGACAGTTGTTCGCGTGCTAAGCGGCTTTCGCGATATCTCCGAAGATATGCTGCGTTAAGCCGCCAAAGCCGTTTTCACCCAATCAGCGCAAACTTGTCGACGTCGACCAGCCCCATGTCCGAAATCTTCAGGTGCGGAATGACCGGCAAGGGCAGAAACGCCAGTTGCAGGAACGGCTCCTGCAGCGTCGCACCGAGCGCAAAAGCTGCTTCGCGCAGGTGGTGCAGCGTGTCGCGGACGCTTTCATAGGGCTCAAGGCTCATCAATCCGGCGACGGGCAGGGCGATTTCGCCGGTCACCTTGCCATCCTCGACGACGACGAAGCCACCCTTGATCTCTCCGAGCCGGTTTGCCGCCAGCGCCATGTCGTCTTCGTTGACGCCGACGACGCAGATATTGTGGCTGTCATGTCCGACGGTGGAGGCGATCGCGCCCTTCTTCAGTCCAAAACCCTGGACGAAGCCGTTGGCGTGATTGCCGTTGATGCCATGGCGTTCGATGACCGCGACCTTGATGATATCGCGGCCGAGGTCGACACCGGCCTGATTGCCGGAGGCAGGCAGCTTGAAGCGCCGGTGTTCGGTGATGATCTTGCCCGGCAGCACGCCGATCACCGAGGTCTCCCCCTCGGCATAGGGCACGCCGAAATCGGCGGCGTTGACATGGCCTGCCTTGACGCTGTCGAGCCCGACGGGGGCGACCGGGCGGCGGGTTGCGAACAACGCGTCGGTGACGAGACGGCCCGCAGCGAAGACCTTTTCCGCCTTGCAGTTTTCAAGACTGTCGACAACGACAAGATCGGCGCGCCAGCCCGGCGCGACAAGGCCCCGGTCGCGGAGGCCGAAGGCGCGCGCTGCCGAGATCGAGGCGGCGCGGTAGACGGCCAGAGGTTCCACGCCTTGGACGATTGCCTCGCGGATCATGTAGTCGAGATGGCCCTGCTCGGCGATGTCGAGCGGATTGCGGTCGTCTGTGCAGAGCGCCAGGAACGGTGACAGACGTTCGGTGAGGATCGGCATCAGCGCATGCAGATCCTTCGAAACGGAACCTTCGCGAACAAGGATGTGCATGCCCTTGCGGATCTTTTCGAGCGCTTCCTCGGCGGTTGTGCATTCGTGGTCAGTGCGGATGCTGGTGGAGAGATAGCCGTTGAGGTCCATCCCGCGCAGCAGCGGGGCGTGTCCGTCGATATGGCCGCCCTGGAAGGCGTCGAGCTTGGCGAGGCAGACGGGGTCCTTGTGGATGACGCCGGGAAAATTCATGAACTCCGCAAGGCCGATGACCTTTTCGTGGTCGCGGAACGGCAGCAGCTTTTCGACGGGTAGGTTGGCGCCGGAGGTCTCCAGGTGCGTCGCCGGCACGCAGCTCGACAGTTGCACACGGATATCCATGATAGTTTCGAGGGCGCTGTCCAGGAAGAATTGAATGCCCTCGGTGCCGAGCACATTGGCGATCTCGTGGGGATCGCAGATCACCGTGGTCACGCCATAGGGCAGGACGCAGCGGTCGAATTCATGTGGTGTCACCAGGGAGGATTCGATGTGCAGATGCGTATCGATGAAGCCGGGAACGACGATTTGTCCGGAAACATCGATCTCTGTGATGCCTTTGTAGGTTCCGCAAGTGCCGACGATCCGATCGCCGCAGATGGCGATGTCGGACGAAATAAGCTCACCTGTCACCAGATCGAAGAAGCGTCCGCCCTTGAGCACGATATCAGCAGGCGCGCGGCCTGTGCCCTGATCGATCAGCTTTTCAAGTTTTTCGCTCATAATGGATGATGCCTCTTCAATGCCTTGCCCCGGATTGGCTCATGGCCAGCATAGCCGCTGGCGGTCGGCATTGCATAGCAGACTTCAACAAATTGGTGCTGGCGCTTGTGGACTGCGTACGGTTGCCAGTGATGTGGCCGGTTGGGCAAGAAGAAATCGGGCGCCGCAGCGCCCGATCCCGTTGTTGGCCATTCCGCCTATTCCGCAGCGACGATCTTGCCGTCTTCCCATTTGTAAAGCGAGAAGCTCTGCGACGTCAGGTCGCCGTTTTCGCCATAGGTGAGGTTGCCGATGGCGGTGGTGATCGGCTCGCCGGTTTTCAACGCTGCGGCGACTGCGCTCGCGTCCTTAGCACTTCCGGCCTTCTCTATGCCTGCCTTGATCACTTCGACGGCGGCATAGGCGTTGAGCGTGAAGGCCTCGGCCGGGATCTTTGCCGCTTCCAAGGCGGCCACGGCGGCCTTCGAATTCTCGCTCTTCAGCGCGTCGGCGGCGTTGGTGAACACGGTTCCGGCAGCGGCATCCGTGCCGATGCTCCAGAATTCGCTGTTGGAGAGGCCGTCACCACCGATGATCTGGATGTTGACGGAGATATCATGAAGCTGGCGCACCAGCAGGCCGGCTTCCGGGTGGTAGCCGCCGAAATAGAGCACATCGACCTTCTCCGCCTTGAGGCGGGTGGTAAGCGCGCTCAGGTCCTTTTCGCCGGGCGTCAGCGCGTCGTTGAAGACCTCCGTGACGCCGCCGGCGTTCAGTGTTGCCTTGAAGGCGTCGGCGAGGCCCTTGCCGTAGGCGCCCTTGTCGTTGAGGATGCCGATGCGCTTGTCCTTGAACTGCTTCAGCACATAGGCTGCGGCGACTTCCGCCTGCTGGTCGTCGCGTCCGCAAGTGCGCAGGACGGTGGTCAGGCCGCGCTTTGTCAGGTCCGGCGTGGTTGCCGTCGGGGTCACCATCAGGATGCCGTTTTCAGCGAGAACGTCGGATGCCGGCATGGCGACGCCGGAGGTGACCGGGCCGACCACAAAGCGGATGCCTTCGGCGATCATCTGGTTCGCAGCCGAGACACCCTGCTTCGGCTCGCCCGCGTCGTCTGCCAGTTTCAGCACGACCTGTTCACCGAGAATGCCGCCGTTCTTGTTGATCTGGTCGACGGCGACCTCAGTACCGTTCTTCACCTGGTCGCCATAGGCCGCGACGGGGCCGGTCAGCGGCGCGATCAGGCCGATGACGATCTCGGCATGCGCCAGCGGCGCAAAGGCGAGCGTGGCGGCGAGGGTTAAACCCGTCAGTGTCTTGAAATTCATCTTGCGTCTCCTTGAGTGGGTTGGTTCCCCGCATGCCGGCAAATCGCGCCGATCCGCCGAAAGCAAGTCGAGCCCATCGGGTTTCCGTCTCTGCGGACGGGTAGATTCCCATAATCTAGCGCTTAGGAACCGGTAGACAATTTCGCAAGACGGATTTTTGGGCAATATGTGTAGAATTTATTCAATAGTCGTGCAGAAACGGGCCGGAACGTTAGTTTCGGCCCGTTCTTAACATAAGAAGTGACTAAATATTGTTCAGTCAGATGTTGGACTGCAATACCTTGCGGATGCCGTCGATCAGTTCGTCGATCTGCGCCTTCGTGATGATCAGCGGTGGCGAGAGAGCGATGATGTCGCCGGTGGTACGGATCAGGTAGCCGCTTTCATAGGCCTTGAGGAAGGCAGAGAAGGCGCGCTTGGTCGGCTCGCCGGCGATCGGGGCAAGCTCGATCGCACCGATCAGGCCGATGTTGCGGATGTCGATGACGTGCGGGCAGTCCTTCAGCGAATGCAGCGCGTCGGCCCAGTAGGAAGCGAGTTCGGCGCCGCGGGTGAGCAGGCCTTCATCGCGATAGGTATCGAGCGTGCCGAGGGCGGCGGCGCAGGCAATCGGGTTGCCGGAATAGGTATAGCCGTGGAAAAACTCGATCATGTGCTCCGGGCCGCTCATGAAGGCATCGTGGATTTCGGAGGTGACGAAGACCGCGCCCATCGGGATGACGCCGTTGGTCAGGCCCTTGGCGGTGACGATCATATCCGGCTTCACATCGAAATACTGGGCGGCGAACGGCGTCCCGAGCCGACCGTAGCCGGTGATGACTTCGTCGAAGATCAACAGGATGCCGTGCTTCGTGCAGATGTCGCGCAGCTTCTGCAGGTATCCCTTCGGCGGGATCAGCACGCCGGTGGAGCCTGCGACCGGCTCAACGATCACAGCGGCGATGGTCGACGCGTCATGCAGCGTGACGATGCGTTCGAGTTCGGTGGCGAGATCGGCGCCGTGTTCCGGCTCGCCCTTGGTGAAGGCGTTCTTTTCCGGCAGGTGGGTGTGCGGCAGATGGTCGACGCCGGTCAGCAGCGTGCCGAACATCTTGCGGTTGGCAACGATGCCGCCAACGGAGATGCCGCCGAAGTTGACACCGTGATAGCCGCGCTCGCGACCGATCAGGCGGGTGCGCGAACCGTTGCCCTTCACCTTGTGATAGGCGAGCGCCACCTTCAGCGCCGTCTCGACCGATTCCGAGCCGGAGTTGGTGTAAAGCACGTGTTCCATGCCGTCGGGGGCGATATCGATCAGGCGGTTCGCCAGCTCGAAGGCCTTGGGATGACCGAGCTGGAAGGCCGGCGCATAATCGAGTTCGCCGGCCTGCTCGCGGATCGCCTCGGTGATCAGCGGCCGGCAGTGACCGGCGTTGACGCACCACAGTCCCGCGGTGCCGTCGAGCACCTGGCGTCCGTCATGGGTCGTGTAGTGCATGTCCTTCGCCTTGACGAACATGCGCGGCTCTTTCTTGTACTGCCGGTTGGCCGTGAACGGCATCCAGAAGGCGCTGAGATCGTTGGGTGTGGCGTTGAGGCGGTTCGACATCATGTTCTCCGTGGCGTTTTTGTGTCTGGCGGCCAAATCCAGGTGGATGAAGCGGAATCTTTACCTGATGGTCAAACTATCAGGGCGCCTTTCAGCGTCAAGCCTTGGCTCGATCCGGTCAAGCGGGGTTTCTGGCTGAAGGGAAAAGCACGGAATCGTCACCCGGAGACAGTCCGAAGCAAGGCTTGTTGCGCTGCATTTTCTGAAGTTTAACCTGTTTGCCGGAGAGTTGCGCCGCGTTCCCGTAACCTGGGCTCAGGATGGAAATTTTGCCAAAACTTCAGGCCAGTCTGGCGCTTGCGCTTTTCGTCTTTCTCTCGGCGCAGGCGGAAGCGACCGAGATGATTGCCGACGGTGCCTTTGAAAAGGGCGAGGACGGCTTCTGGGCAACCGGCGGCGTCGCGCTGTCGCGCGAGCGCGGAAAGTTATGCGCCGCTATCGAAGCCGGCGGAGAACCCTGGGATCGCCTGCTCGGCGTCAACGACCTGCTATTTGGGGCGGGCACGTCCTATCGGTTGAAGATGATGCTCGAAAGCAAGGAGGAGCGTATTTTCCCGGTCCTCGTTCAGCGCAATGCCGAGCCGTGGACGGCACAGGCAACGTTCAATGCAGAGATCAAAGCCGGGCAGGAAGGGTTCTCGACGGTCTTCAATGCTATGGAGACAGAACCCGCACAGATCATCTTTCATCTGGGCGGCGCCGAAAAACCCTGGCGGCTTTGCCTCGATGATGTAGCGATAAACGAAGCCAGGCCCGAAGAGATCGTGGCAGCGGCGAAAAAGGCGGCACGCGGCCTGCCTGCCCTTGTCAATCAGGCCGGCTATTTCCTCGATGGACCGAAGCGGGCGACGATCCTGTCCGATGCCACCAAACCGCTGGCATTCAAGCTTGAAGATGCTCAGGGCGTGGTGGTTGGAGAGGGCGTGACGGCGCCGGCGGGTTTCGACGAAACGGTTGGCGCAGATTCCCAGATTGCCGATTTTTCCGCCTTTACGACGGCCGGCGAGGGCTACCGCGTGGTTGTCGGCGGCAGGAAGAGCTACCCGTTTTCTGTCGGCCGCGACGTCTACGGCAAATTGCGCGTCGATGCGCTGTCTTGGTTTTATCCACAGCGCAGCGGCATCGAGATCAAGGGCGATATCGCCGGGGATGCCTACGCCCGTCCGGCCGGACATCTGCAGGAAAGTCCCAATGAGGGTGACGTGCAAGTCAAATGCCTGACCGGCAAGGTGGCAGCGGAACTCTACGGCGAGGACTGGACCTGCGACTATACGCTCGACGTTTCGGGCGGCTGGTACGATGCCGGCGACCAGGGCAAATATGTGGTCAATGGCGGCATCGCGGTGGCGCAACTTCTCGGCACGTTCGAACGCGGCCAGGTCTACGGCAAGGGGGCGTCGCCGGTGATCAGCGACAGCCTGTCGCGCATCCCCGAGAACGGCAACGGTGTTCCCGACATTCTCGACGAGGCCCGTTGGGAACTCGAATTCCTGATGAAGATGATGGTATCAGATGGCCAGTCCTTGGCCGGCATGGTGCATCACAAGGTACATGACACGCAATGGACCGACGTGCCAATGCTGCCGCATCTTGATCCGGAAGAGCGGGCATTGCACCGCCCTTCGACGGCCGCGACGCTCAATCTCGCGGCAGCGGCGGCGCAGGGCGCCCGGCTGTTTGCGCCGTATGACGAGGCGTTTTCTGAAACGCTGCTGGCCGCCGCGAAAAAGGCCTGGCACGCCGCCGCTGCCAATCCGGTGCTCTACGCACCGAAGTCGGATGGCCTGCAGGGCGGCGGCGACTATGACGACACCGATATCACGGATGAGACCTATTGGGCGGCGGCTGAGCTTTATATCACCACCGGGGAAGCCAAGTATCTCTCTGTGCTGAAAACCTCTATCCATTGGGCGGGATCCGTCTTTCCCGCCGTCGGCGCATTCGATTGGCGCAGCGTCGCGGGGCTCGGCCGTCTCGACCTGGCGCTCTATGGCGACAGGCTGCCCGAGGAGGACAAGGCGATGGTCCGCGCCTCCGTCGTCTCGGCCGCCAGAAATTTCATGGGACCGCAGAAGAAGGAACCCTTCGGGCAGATCTATCGGCCCGCCCATAACCGGTACGACTGGGGCTCCAACCAGGTCATCCTGCAAAACATGATTGTTGTATCGGCGGGGTACGACCTGACTGGTGAGAAGCCGTTCCTCAATGGCGTGCGCGAGAGCATGGATTACATCTTTGGGCGGAATGCCATGAACATGTCCTACGTCACCGGCTATGGCAGCGTCTTTGCGAAGAACCAGCATAGCCGCTGGTATGCTCATCAGGTCGACGATACGCTGCCCAACCCGCCGGTCGGGACGCTTGCGGGCGGGCCGAACTCCACGCTGGTCGATGATGTCGCGAAAGCGCGCCTCAAGGGCTGCCTGCCGCAAACCTGTTACGTCGATGACATCATGGCCTGGGGGGCTAACGAAATGGCTATCAACTGGAATGCACCGCTGGTCTATATCGCCTCTTTCCTGGCGGATGCCCGATGAGCGGACAGACAGGCATAGCCTTCATCGGCACGGGTTTCGTCGCCGACTACTACATGACGACGCTCTCAAACCATCCGCAGTTGCACCTAGCCGGTGTCTTCGACATTGACCCTGTCCGGTTGCAACAGTTCTGCGGCTACTGGAAAGTCAGCGCCTATGCCTCGGGCGAAGAGGCGCTTCAGGACCCGGCCGTTGCCATCATCGTCAACCTGACGCCGCCGGAAAGCCATCATGCCGTCAACAAGGCGGCATTGCTCGCCGGCAAGCATGTCTATTGCGAAAAGCCGCTGGCGATGACGGTGGATGAGGCGCGTGAACTGGTCGAACTGGCGGACGGGAGGGGGCTGGTACTGGCGGGCGCGCCGGCCAACGCGCTCAGCGACGCCCGGGCGCACTGCGCCGAAATCCTCACGACCGGTGTCATCGGCACGCCGCGCCTCGTTTACGCGGAAATGGAGGACGGGCCGGTCTTCCTGGACAAGTGGCAGGAGTGGCGAAGCCGCTCCGGCGCGAAATGGCCGGCGGTTCACGAATTCGAAATCGGCTGCACGCTGGAACACGCGGGCTACGCGACTAGCTGGCTCGTGTCGCTGTTCGGTCCCGTGGCGCATGTCGCGGCATTCTCCGCGCTGACCTTTCCCAACAAGGGACCAGGCACCGAAAATCTCGCGCTCGGCCCGGATTTTTCCGTAGGATGCCTGACGTTCCGCTCGGGCCTCGTCGCCCGGCTGACCAGCGGACTTGCGATGCCGCGCGACCGGTCTCTGACAATCGTCGGCGACAAGGGGACGATTGTCGTGCGTGATCTCTGGGATAACCGCTCACCGGTCCACGTCGAGGTGGCGGGCGCGAGACGGCCGCTGCTTCATCGTCTGATCGATCGTTTGGAATGGCAGCTTCAGCGGAAATTTCCATTTCGTCTGACGGCCGGAAAGCCGTTGGCCTATCCGCGTCCTGCGGAGAAAAACGTCTTGCCCGCCTATCCGTCGCAGATCGATTTCGTGCGCGGGATTGCCGCGCAGGCGGACGCGATCAGGCAAAACACCAAACCATTCTTTTCGGGCGCGACCGCGCTGCACCTGACGGATATCGTGCTGGCGCTGAATGCCGGCAAACGGGATCATACTCCGAGCGGTTATGACGCAGGCTGAGCCAATACGGTTTCGATGATCTCCAGCGCGGCAATGCTGGTCTCAAGCGGCATTAGCGGCTGTTCGCATTTTCCCTCGAGGATGGCCTTGCTTGCCGCTTCGATCTCGAACTGCAACCCGTTGCCGCGGTAACCGTGGTCATGAACCGTCAGACCGGGCAGGGGCAGCTTGCGTCCCATCTTGCCGATGAGGCGCGATAGGCGGCCGGAGCCAGGCGGGAACGCCAGATGGCGGGCAACAGGATTTCTCGCGACAATGATGCGGCTTGCCTGCAGGAAGGGCGCGTCGATTATCAGGCTTGCCTTGTCGCCTTCGATGATGAAACGATTGCTGCCATTGCGATCGAATGCACAGGAGAGTGTGGCATCGAAACCGGGATACCTCATCCTGATCTCCGCTGACATGTCGACGCCTGTGGGCGCGGCGCGCCACCGCCCGCTCACCGCCTGCGGAAAGCCGAACAGAGCGAGCGTCAGCCCGATGGGATAGACCCCGAGATCAAGAAGCGAGCCGCCGCCGAGCGCTTTCGAGAAGAAGCGGCTGTCCCTGTCGAAGGCTTTGACATAGCCGAGTTCCGCTCGAAGGCCCGTGACAGCTCCGATCGCGTTGTCGGCAACGAGGGTGCGCACCCGGTTGAAGGCCGGGAGGAACACGGTCCAGAGAGCCTCCATGGCGAATGTGTTCGTTTCCCTGGCCAGTTGGGCCAGATGCCGCGCCTGTGCCGCAGTCGTCACCAATGGCTTTTCGACAAGGACAGGTGTTCTAGCGCACAACAGCGATTGCGCCTGTTTGAAATGGGCGGTGTTCGGCGTCGCCAGATAGACGGCATCAATTTCGGCGTCGGCTGCCGAAGCCTCGATATCGGGTAAAATCCGAAGCCCGCCAAAGCGCTGTGAGAACGCGGCGGCCGCTTCTACCGTCTGCGAGCATACGGCAACAAGCTCGGCATTGCCCGCCAAGCCGATGTCTTCGGCAAAGGTGGAGGCGATGGTGCCGGTCCCGACCACCGCCCATCTGACGGTCGACGGCGACAGCCGGTGTTTGGCAATCGTGTTCATGGTGCCGATCCTTGCACGGCAAGTCTCAAAGGCGCGTAAACATCGTCATATGGGGAGCTGATTCGGGAACGGACGGCAGAGCAAGCGAAATTGTCGCCGCCTCGGCTGAAGTCATGATCATGCCTGCCGCGTTTGGACACGCGGGTTCAGGCTCGACAGGTCAGCGGGTTCCCTGCGGAAATGTAAAGATTTTTCACCCAAATCGGGAATGCCGAACTGATAAAACCGGCGATCATAATGTGGAGATAATTCGAAGGACACGGCAAAGCGGTTGGTAAAACGGGGACCGGCGAGCGGCCGGCCCCCATCCGTATCAGGCGGTACGGCGCTGCGCGACCCTTTCGGCCGGGGCGGTTTCTTCGCCATAGATTTCCGTCAGTGTTTTCAACACTTTCAGGACAGCATCCGAAGAGGTTGAATAGTAGATGGTCTGCGCATCCCGACGGGTGGTCACGAGATTCTGGGCACGCAATTTCGAGAGATGTTGCGACAGGGCAGACTGGCTGAGGCCGACCTGGTTTGCCAATGCGCCGACTGCCATTTCCTGGTTCACCAGTGAACGCAGAATCAGCAGACGCTTCGGGTTTGCCATGGCCGACAGAAACTCCGCAGCTATTTCAGCCTTGCCGTGTTTCTGAGGAGAGATCGTTTGCATTCCATACTCCGTGCGATGTTCACATCACGCTTGGTTATGATTGTGAATATGCAATAATTAGACGTGATGAATAAAAGCACAACCTCCTACTGCAAGAAATCGGGGTAGGGAGGGTAAAGTTAACCGTATAGTTTCACCAGCATCATGCGCAGTTCGCGCGCGGATTGCAATGGTGCATCGTATTCCAGCCGTTTCAGCTGGTCGCCCGAGGTGAGGTCGACCCCAGCAGCATCGAGACCGCAGATTCGCCAGTCCGTACCTTCGGCCTTGCAATAGACCTGCGCATAGCGGCTCGCCGCATCGGGATGGTCACTGTTCATGTGCTCGATTGCCCGCTCTTCCGTCGCTGCGAGATCGTCGATTGCCGGCGAGCGAATGAACAGGTCTTCGCCATCAAGCGCATAGGCCCGGCCAAAGCCGCCATTGAGGCTGGCCTTCACCGGCCGCAACCTGAAAAAGGCAAAGTCCGGAAAGTCGATATAGAGTTCCGATTTCGGATGGCGGCGGACAAAACGTGCACGAATGCGGGCATGCGCCGCACCGTCGCGTTCGACTTTCTCCGCTTCGCACTGAACGGTCAGACGGGGATGCGCGAGGGGATCGCCCTTGCCGATTTCGCCGGTCAGCAGCGAGCAGCGACTGTCGGCGGACAATGCTTGCGTGTGGGTCGACAAGGCCGAGACCAGGATGACCGGCGTTCCGTCGGTGTCGATGCCGAGAAGCACGCGGCTGACGAAGGGAAAACCGTTGCTTTCCGGCTCGATGACGGCGAGGGCGGCGCTGCGGGCGGAGCGCAGCAGGACGCGGGCAAGCTTGCGCGCCTCGTCATCGGTTTCGCGCAGCACGGACGGTTTTTCGGCCATCGGAATTGCCTCATGTCTTGAATGCCAAACGCCCGGAGACAACGGTCCCGGGCGTTCTTTATACTGGCATTCGGGCTGATCTGGTCAACTTCTGTTGCGGTGCCGGGTCAAGCCTTCCACGACGTTCTGGGCATTGATGGTTCCGACGACGGCGCCGTTGTCGACAACGCCGATGCTGCCGGGCTGGCGCGACATCGCGTCGAGAATGTCGATCAGCGGCGTCGTCGGCTTGGCGGTCGCTGTCACGCCGGCCGCGCCGTCGGCGCGGTTGAGGCCCTGTTGCATCACGTCCATCGCCGTCAGCATGGTGATCGGGTTCATGTGCTGGACGAAGTCGGCGACATACTGGTTGGCCGGGTTCTTGACGATGTCCTGCGGCGTGCCGCACTGAATGATGCGGCCGCCTTCCATGATGGCGATGCGATTGCCGATCCGGAAGGCTTCATCGAGGTCGTGGCTGACGAAGAGGATGGTCTTCTTCAGTCGGCGCTGGAATTCCAGGAGCTCGTCCTGCAAGCGGGTGCGGATCAGCGGGTCGAGCGCCGAGAAGGGCTCGTCCATCAGCAGGATGGGTGCGCCGGTGGCAAAGGCGCGGGCAAGGCCGACACGCTGCTGCATGCCGCCGGAGAGTTCCTTGACCTGCCGGCCGGCCCACTTCGTCAGGTTGACCAGTTCCAGCTGTTCGGCAACACGGTCCTTGCGTTCCTTGTCCGGCACGCCGGCGAGTTCCAGCCCGAAGCCGACATTGTCCTCGACCGTGCGCCACGGAAGCAGTGCGAACTGCTGGAACACCATCGAGACATCGTGCATGCGGAAGTCACGCAGCGATTTGGCGCTGGTCTTGTACGGGTTGATCGTCCCGTGCTTGGTTTTCACCTGCACTTCGCCGCGCACCACCGGCGCCAGACCGTTGACGGCGCGCAAAAGCGTCGACTTGCCCGAGCCTGACAGCCCCATCAGCACGAGGATTTCGCCCTCGGTGATGGTCAGCGACGCATCGGCAACACCGAGCACAAGCCCGGTCGCGGCGCCGATTTCGTCGCGGGTCTTGCCCTGATCGACCATGGCGATGGCCGCTTCCGGCTTGTTGCCGAAGATGATATCGACATTCTTGAAAACGACGGCATCGATCATGCGCCTTCTCCTTCATCGGACGAGCGGAACAGGCGGTCGAGAATAATGGCGAGAATGACGATGCAAAGCCCGGCTTCAAAGCCCTTGGCGACGTTCACCGTATTCAGGGCGCGCAGCACCGGCACGCCAAGGCCGCTGGCGCCAACGAGGGCCGCGATGACCACCATTGATAGCGACAGCATGATCGTCTGGGTGAGGCCGGCCATGATCTGCGGCATGGCAAACGGCAGCTCGATCTTGCGCAGCACCTGCGCCGGCGTTGCGCCGAAGGAAACGGCGGCTTCCACCAGCGACGGCGGCGTCGATATAATGCCGAGGCGGGTCAGGCGGATCGGTGCGGGAATGGCGAAGATCACCGTTGCGATCAGGCCCGGCACCATGCCGAGACCGAACAGGATCAGCGCTGGGATGAGGTAGACGAAGGTCGGGATGGTCTGCATCAGGTCGAGGATCGGGCGCATGACGGCATAGACCACCGGTCTGCGCGCCGCGGCGATGCCGAGCGGAATGCCGACGGCCATGCTGACGAAGCTGGCGGCGAGCACAAGTGCCAGGGTCTCGGTCGTTTCCTTCCAATAGCCCTGATTGATGATCAGGAGCAGCCCGAGACCGGTAAACAGTGTGATGCCGATCGACCGGCGCAGCCACCAGGACAGCGCCGTGACGGCCGCGACGACGATCAGCGCATGCGGTGTCTGCAGGACGAACAGGAGAACGGCAACAACGCCGGACAGGAAATTTGAGAGTTGATCGAAGAACAGTTCGAAATTGGTGGTGAGCCAATCGACGAAGGTCTTTGCCCCCGGGCCAATCGGAACACGATATTCGGTCAAAAAATCCACGGAAAATATCCCATACCGGAAAAACGAAACGGAAATCGGTTCAAAAAAGGCGGGGAGATCATCCCCGCCCCATCTCCGCCGATCAGAGGCCGAGGGCCGTTTTCACGGCGGGCAAGCCTTCGGCGCCGTCCTTGGTGGTGACGCCGGCAAGCCAGGGGTCGATGGCGGTCGGATTGGCCTTCAGCCATTCCGTGGCGGCCACGTCCGGCTCCTTGGCATCGTTCAGGATCTTGCCCATGATCTCGTTTTCCATCGGAAGCGAGAACTTGAGATTGGTCAGCAGCTTGCCGACATTCGAGCATTCGGTGGTGTAGCCCGCGCGCACGTTGGTGAAGACGGTAGCGCCGCCGAAGTTCGGGCCGAAGATATCGTCGCCGCCGGACAGGTAGGTGAGCTTGAAGTTGGCGTTCATCGGGTGCGGTTCCCAGCCGAGGAAGACGACCGGTGCGCTGTCCTTTTCGGAGCGGGCGACCTGCGCCAGCATGCCCTGTTCGGAGGATTCGACCACCTCGAAGCCCTTGAGGCCGAAGGTATCCTTGTCGACCATGTCGATGATCAGGCGGTTGCCGTCATTGCCCGGCTCGATACCATAGATCTTGCCTTCGAGCTCATCCTTGTGAGCTGCGATATCCTTGAAATCCTTGATGCCGAGCTCTGCACCCTTGGCATTGGTCGCCAGCGTGTACTTGGCGCCTTCGAGGTTCGGGCCGAAGGATTCAACCGACTTGTCGTCGAGGAAGGGGCGAACGTCGTTTTCCTGTGTCGGCATCCAGTTGCCGAGGAAAATGTCGATGTCCTTGTTCTTCAGCGACTGGTAGGTGACGGGAACGGAAAGGACCTTGATGTCCGTCTCGTAGCCGAGGCCTTTGAGGATGGTGCTGACGGTTGCCGTCGTCGCGGTGATGTCGGTCCAACCGACATCGGAAAAGCGGACGGTGCCGCAGCTTTCCGGTTCGGCTGCATAGGCGTTCAGCGCGGCCAGCGATACGGCCGCGGTCAGCATGAATTTCAGTGTCAGTTTGCTCATCGTATTTATTCCCCTGCCTTTATGATTTTAGCCAATCACCAAATGTCCGCCAATTCAAGCGCCCTGGTGTTGCCTCCAAGTGTATTGGGACATTCGCCAGACAGCCCACGTAAAACGACGTGAGATGTCGCATTGTTCATGTTCTGGCGTTAAGCGTCGATTTTCTGTGATTTTTGCGCTGGCGGTCTGGCCTTCCTCGCCCGGTCTGTTCATGAACGAGCGACAGCATACAGAAGAGGACGCCATGGCAAAACTGTATTTCAGCTACGCCACGATGAACGCCGGAAAATCGACCCTGCTCCTGCAGGCGTCCTACAATTATCGCGAACGCGGCATGCGCACGGTCATCCTGATCGCCGCTTTCGACGACCGGGCAGGCAAGGGGCGGGTGTCTTCCCGCATCGGGTTGAGCGACGAGGGCATTCCCTTCACCCATGACGACGATCTCTATGCATTGGTCGAACGCCTGCATGCCGAAGAAACGATTGCCTGCGTGTTCGTCGACGAGGCGCAGTTTCTCGGCGAGGATCAGGTCTGGCAACTGGCACGCGTCGCCGATCGCATCGGCATTCCGGTTATGGCCTATGGGTTGCGCACGGATTTCCAGGGCAAGCTCTTTCCCGGTTCGATGGCGCTGCTCGCCATCGCCGACGAGATGCGGGAAGTCCGCACGATCTGCCATTGCGGCCGCAAGGCAACAATGGTGGCGCGGCTCGACGCCGACGGCAATGTCGTCCACGAGGGCGCCCAGGTCGATGTTGGCGGCAACGAAAAATACGTCGTCTACTGCCGCCGCCACTGGGAAGACATGATGAACGAAGGCTGACGGGCTATCGCGCGGCAGCCACGCCGTGCCATGGTGGCGGCCATCCCGCCGTTTTCCGGAGAAAACACCGATGCCGCTGCGTCTTTTCCTGATGAGTGCCTGTCTCTGTCTTCGGGCGGGCCTCGCCCATGCCGACGGCGAGGCGGAAGCGGGGGCGCAGGTTTTTAAGAAGTGTGGCGCCTGCCATACCGCGTCAGAGCCGGTGAACCGGGTCGGGCCGAGCCTGATGGGCGTTGTCGGTCGCCCGGTCGCGACATTTGCCGGCTATGGCTATTCCGATGCCATGAAGGCCTTCGGCGCGGATGGCAAAGTGTGGGATGAGAACTTGCTTGCCGAATATCTTCTCAGCCCGAAAGCGGTGGTGACGGGCACGAAGATGTCCTTTGCCGGCCTGAAAAAGCCTCAGGACATCGAAAACGTCATTGCCTATTTAAAGACGACGGCTACGAAATAAAACGTTTCCCCGAGGCGGGTTGCGGTGAGGGGCGACGCACAACTGAAAATCGGCGGCTGGGCACTTGTGCTTCAAATCGCTGCTCCCATTATATAAATGGATGTCACGACTGAATAATTGACCTGCGCGGCGCGTCTGCACCGAAGCTAGAGGGGGAAAAACGATGGCGACACTTCAGAATTTTGAGAGCGAAATCGAGAAAACGCGCGGCATCGTCGAACAGATGCGCGGCAAGATGAACCAGTCCGCCGTCGTGCTCGACCAGTTCGCCAAGTCCGACACCAAATTGGGCGATGCGAATTTCGACATCGAGAATGCCCGCATCCAGGATGTCATCAACCAGCAGAAGGTGATGGAGGGCAACATTGCCGACCTGATCATTGGTCTGGAAGATGCAACCAACGTTTTCGGCTCCGAATTCGAGAGCATGAAGAGCTATACGGGCTACGAAAAATTCATCGGCATCTTTTCCAAGCAGAGCGCGCAGCGTATGCGCACCGACCGCGTCCGCAACATGTCGCTCGCCGGCAATCTGCAGGAGCTTCTGGCGAAGTCCGATACGATCGTCGGAATCTTGAAAGAGCAGAAGAACGTACTCGAGACCCGCTACAAGACTTCCGAGGCAAGCCTCGTCCAGGTGATCGAGCGGCGCAAGGGGACGATGGCGACTTTGCAGGAGACCCAGAAGCGGATCGAGGAACTGAATCCGCTGTTGATGGACATCGAAAACAAGATCGCTGCCTCCACCGACCAGATGTCGCGCACCCAGCTTGAAGGCGAGCGCTCGGTGCTGGCCACCGAATACAACGAGAAGCAGGCCAAGGAACAGGAACTCTTGGCCGAAAGCCAAACGCTCGAGCGCTATACCTCGATGTTCCAGACCTTCGTCGATTCGCTCAACAACCAGATCGCCGCGCAGAACACGCTGATCAACAAGCTGACCATCGATACCGAGCAGCGTATCGTCCTCTACAAGGCGCTGGAAGATTCGCTGAAGACCGCCGCGCAGCAGGATGTCGCCCACAAGATCAACACGCTCGGCAGCCAGGTCGATACCGCGGCCGAAGAGACCATGGCCGGCATCGGCTCGGCCGCGCAGCGCCATATCGGCGATCTGCTCGAAATGCACGAGAAGAACATGCTCTCGACGCAGGACATCCAGCGCCGCAAGAAGCTCGCCGACGACGCTTTTGCCCGGCGGTTCCAGGCGGTGATGGACAAGCACAACTCGGCGAATTACGTGAAGCAATAGCGGGGTTTGGCCGTGCTTTTCGCATGTGATGATAGGGGTAGAGTGCGGGGAGAGTTACCCCCCTCTGTCCCTTCGGGACATCTCCCCCTCAAGGGGGGAGATCAGCCGCGCGCTTTTGTACCCTTCCTCCGATGGCCGCAAGGGAAAAGAATGATCTCCCCCCTTGAGGGGGAGATGTCGGCAGCGCCGACAGAGGGGGGTAACTCTCCACGAGTTCCGGACAATCGATCATGAACGCCGCAACCGAAGGCCCCGTCGGCCAGTATTTCGCCTCCATCCGGGCTGCGCTCGGCGGGCTCGAGATCTTTCTTGGCGACCGTAACTCGCCGCTTTACCGCAACACGGTGGTTGGCGAAGTGGTCGTGCCTTATCTGGCGCGGCTGAAGGCGTCGTTCTCCTGCTGGGAAAACCGGATCGGCTTCATCGAACAGTTCCGCATCTCCCGTGCCGAAAGCGGTTTTCCAGTGTTCCAGAACGTGCTGGAGCTGGAAAACGACCGGCAATCGGCGGAAAAGCGTCTATCCGGCATTCCGGCGGCCGATGCCCTGCGCAACGAAATGGCTGACTTCATCCTTCGGCACAAAGCCTTTCCGGCGGAGCTGCAATCGCGCATGGCCGAGCGGCTCTATCTCGAACAGATCGGCAAAGGCGATATCTTCTCGCCCTTCATCATGCCCGAGACGATCCGCGTTGCCGTCAATCCGAAGACCATGCGGCCTTACTATGTCGTCTGCTGGGGCGCCTTTGATGGATCAAGCACGTTACCGATGGTATACATGGCGACGATCGAGGATTCCTCGGAAAAGATCATCAAAATGCTGGTGACGGACGATGGCAAGCTCAATCCGGACGTCGATATTCCTTTGCCGGTCGGCGGACTTCTCAACCCTGAATTTGCCAGCCGCTTTGATGATTTCGCGGTGAAGAACAGCGCTTATTCGCTGACGCCGGTGACGATCGCTACCAATCTCGACAAGGATTTTCCGGAGCTCCGTCCCAAGCAGTTGCGGCGCATCGTGCTTGGGCCGTTCTATTCGGCTGGGATCACCGAGAACAATGCGAAGATCAACGATATTCTCTCCAAGGTACGCAAGACCGAAAACGCCTGGCTCTTGACCTGGACGGTGCAGGAGGTTTTTTCCAAGGCCGAGCGCCCGGCCCGGCGCGGCTTCTGGTCGTCGACGCCGGCCAGCGAAGAATTCCATATCGATACCGACAATCTCGAAGCGACGCGCATGGGGGTCAGTTCCTATAAGAAACATGCGCTGGTTCCGCACGACGCCTATCAGGCTCTCTATGCCGCCGGCGACGCGGCGGAGATTTTCGGCGACTACAAGGTACATGTGATTTCCGGAAACCAGGTCATCAGCGAGGTGTGAGGCAATGTCACTGAACGCGGGCTTGACGACACTGCATGAGGACGACATCGCCAAGCATCAGGCGGTGGCCCAAGGGCTGGTGACGCGGCTGATCATCCTTGAGGCGGACGATCCGTCGGCAGGCACGGCGCTCGCCGGAACCGGCCGCCGCTTCGTTTCCACCGTCTCGACCGGTGGACAGCGCCGCACCCGCGAGGTGGAGCTTTCCAAAACCATCCAGTCAGTGCGGGGTGCGGATCCGCTGATGTCTCCCGGCCAGCACGCACTGCTCTATCGCTGCCGGCGCGGGCTTCAGGTGGCGCTTGCTGTTGGCGATGTCTTTGCCCGCCAGACCAATCTCGAAGGCCTGCAGTCGCGCAATGCCACAGCGCCGCTGTCCGGAGATGATGCCAATCATTTCAAGGCGCTTCTGTCTGCCTCAGCCTATATCGCCGCTTTCACCTTCGCTGCCTATCTCGGGGCGACCTTGGCCGGTGAGGGCGAACCTGTCGAGGACGGATCGGAGCCCGATTTCCTGTTCGATACCCCGCAGGATGCGCTAAAAAGCATGATCTCGGCCCTCGATAAGACGATCGCAGGAGCGCCGGACGATGCGGCGCTGACCAGCCGGGCGAGGGCTTTTGCAAGGGTTGCGATCGAAGGTCTGATCGGCCGCAAGGCGCGGTTCACAGGGCTTTCCAGTTTCGAGAACGTCCATATCCGGCTCGATCAGGACGATTTCACCCTGAACGGCTTCGACGTCGCGCCCGGCGCCAAGCGCAAGCCGCTGGTGATGACCTTCAAGAAGCCGGAGGAGATCATCGGCAACCACATTGCCAAGTATCAGGCGCTGAAACTCGCCAAGATGCTGATGGCCTATGATTTCGACCGGCAGATGAACCCCTTCGTCGAACTCGGCGGCTTCCTCTTCACCTTCATCGGCGACGGCATGCCGGGCACCGGCAAGACGATCCTGATCCAGATGCTGGCCGGTTTGCTCAACGATTACTGCGAGATCGCCGGATACGCCTTCCACTACGAGAATTTCGGCGTCGACCAGATTTCTTCCTATCAGGGCAAATCGGGCCAGAACTGCAAGGAATTCGTCAACAACGTCGTCAATCCGCGCGCCATCGGCTTCGGCACCATCGACGACGTCGATCAGGTCGCGGCGAAACGCTCAGACGACCGGGCGTCGGCCGGCCAGCATGAGGTGACGGCGGTGCTGATGGAAAGTTTCGCCGGCGCTTCGACGGTGATCCGCGGCAATTGCACCTTCGGCATGTTCTCCAACTATCCGGAAAACGTCGACGATGCGCTACGCCAGCGCGCCGGCGCCCGCTGGCTGGTCGACGGGCCGCAATCGGAAGGCGATTACATCGACATCTTCGCCCTGCTGGTCGGCAAGAACCACAGGATTCCGCTTGGAGAGCACCAACTGTTCGCCGGACAGGAAATCAACAAGGCGGTCTCGCAATCCTACGAGGCGCATTCCCGGCCGAAGGAGGAGGGGCTGCTCGCCGTCTGGGAACGGTTCGAGAAAGAGGAAGGCAAGATCGAGACACTGGCCGATGTCGGCGCCTATCTGCACATGATCAAGCAAGCCGAGCCCCGCTTTACCGGCCGGGCGATCAGGAACATTACTGACGCGATCAAGATGCGGGCGATGGACGTGGAATTGCCGGACGACTGGTTCGTCACGCCGGAAGTCTTCATGCACAAGCCCTACGACGAGAAGAAGGCGATGATCGAGAAACTGCGCGGGCCGATCACGCTTCCCACGGTCATGCAGGAAATCAACCGCTACGCCGACTCGGAATTCCGCTACACCGACAAATCCGACGATGCTGCCATCGCCGACATTATCCGCCGCGAGCGCCAGCGGGAGAAGGCGATTGCCGAGATCGAGGCGATGCGGAAGGATGGCCGGTGGTAAAGTCGAAGAATTTGCTGACAGCGAATTTTCCTTGCTGTCGGGTCTGAAAGGCCTTAAGTTTCATGAGGAAAATTGTTCTCAGCAAACAGGCAGCAACGGCGTTGCAGCGCATGCCGCAAGCGGATGCCAAGCGGATAACGAAAAAACTGCAGCAATATTCGGTCGATCCGGCATCGATGGCGAACGATGTGAAGAGGCTGCAAGGCTCGGACTATCATCGATTGAGGGTTGGCGATTGGCGTGTGATTTTCAACGAGGCAGGCGTCGTTATCGATGTGGTGAAAATCGCCCTGCGCGGGGATGTTTACAGGGGTATGTAACATGAACTCGGCTGTGTCTTTTAAAACACCGAATGGCGAAGAGTTGGTATTGCTGAGCAAGCAGGATTACGACGACCTCGTAAGGCAGGCCGAGTTGGCGGAGGACCTGGCGGACGCTGAAACGGTTCGCGTTTTTCATGAAAAGCTTGCACGCGGTGAGGAGGAACTGATCCCGTTGGAGATTGTCGGCCGATTGATCGACGGTGAAAATCCCATCAGGGTTTGGCGCGAGCACCGAGGTTTGTCGGCAAAAAAACTTGCCGAGATGGCCAGCATCAGCGCGGCGTATCTCTCCGAGCTGGAAACCGGCAAGAAGGAAGGAAGTTTGTCTGTTTTCAAAAGTATTGCGACAGCGCTTCGCCTCGACCTGGATGATCTCGTTCGGAACGAAACCGACAGCCCGGCCGGCCATCCATGATTTTGACTGAACGGCTGGCCGTATGAAACGCCTCCTCGAAGCCGAACTGATCTATGGGCGCCTGCTCGAAATCTCCGAGTCGCACCTGATTACGCGTTACAACAAGGCGCTGCAGGGCTTTGGCCTGCGCCCGACGGCGCTCTCGTCCTTTCGGATCGACATGACCGGCTTTTCGCCGGAAATCGCCGATGAACTCGGCGACCGCGACTATCTCGACCCGAACCGGGTCAACCGCCGCTTCATCATCATGACGCCGGCGCAGGAGGAGCTTCCGGTCGTTCATACGAGCTTTTCCAACACCGCTGCGCTGATGCACGAATTTTTCGCTGCCAACACCCGGGCAATCAACGCGGTGACGATCAAGGATGCGCTCTACGGAGAGATCGAGGATTCCGTCTCGATCGTCAACGACATCGACGACCTGCTGTCGATCAACGAGGTACGCTTTCGTGTGCTGTCGGCCGAGGACATGCTGGGCAAGGCCGCCGAACTCAGAGCCCTGGTCGACCGCCTGAAAACGGTGCCGACCGCCTGGGCCGACGACGCACTCCTGAACCGCATGGTCGAGCTTGCCAAGATCACCGGCGATATCCGCGAGAATGCGCTCGTTCCGGATCAGCTGGTTTTTCGCCACGACGCCTTCTGGGCCAATCATTTCGGCGGCGTCTATGTCTTTCTCGATGAAAAGACGACGACCGTCATCTGCGATCCATCCGTTCCGGGTTTTCGACGCTCGCGGCCCTGGCAGGTCGGTTATATCAGCCTCTCTGACCACCAGCGCATCTATGAATTCCTGGCCTCGACCAACCGGCTGCAACTGCCGCAGGCGTCCTGGGTGGAGAGTTCGGGTCTTTATCAGCACCGGGCGGACATGATCCTGCGCGGGCTGGTCAACCAGACCGATCCGACAACCGACCTCAACACTATCGATGCGATCTGGCTGCAGACCTGGATGCATCGCAATTCAGCGCTGGTATCGTCGGATGGGGCCTATCCTTTCCTGCAGACGATGATCCGCACGGTGTCGG
The DNA here is from genome assembly GCF_964252955.1 of Pararhizobium sp. LjRoot238. NCBI lineage: Bacteria > Pseudomonadati > Pseudomonadota > Alphaproteobacteria > Hyphomicrobiales > Rhizobiaceae > Pararhizobium > Pararhizobium sp. LjRoot238. The sequence continues at coordinate 2,581,485 of NZ_CAXUPP020000001.1, forward strand.
CGTCAGGCACCATCAAGATGCAGGAGGTGGCGCCTGAAAACCGCTTCCTGCTCGTCCGCGCCGCCCCCGAGCATCCGGACCAGTGGCTCACCAACCGGCTTATCTCGCAATTGAGCCCAAGCGATTTCGTCTCCCGCTTCGTCTTTGACAAGCAGGGGTTTTATGCGGCCTATGAACATTACAGCGAAAAGTTCAGGGAATATGTTGTGGCGACGCTGACCGGCACATATCTCAAGGACAAAGTAGCGTTCCGTAAACGTCTTTACGGGCTCAAGGAGGACAATAATGCTTGATCCGATCGTCGCGTTTTTTCAGCGTGTGTTTTCCGCGATCGGCCGCGGCATTGGCCTGGTGATAGCATGGCTTCTCTTCCCCTTCGTTGCCGTTGGTAACTGGTACAGGGGCCGCAGTTGGATCATCAAGGGGCCGATCGGCATCGGCCTTCTGGTGTTGATCGCGCTCTATGGCTATTTCATCTGGCAAACACAGGCCTGGACGAATTTCGATCCGGACTATGTCAACAAGTACAATTTTTCCGAGCGCAAGAACGATGCCGGCCTTCCGGTTAAGGTTGCCGCGGGCCAGACGGCGCCCGCCAATACCTGCGAGCGTTCGGCCATCGTCGACGTAACCGCTGATCTGATCGACTACAACGTCAATCAGAATGCCTGGATTTCGTCGATGATCCTCTACAAGGCCGGCCTGTTCGGCATGGATTGGGACCACACCCCGTGGTTCGACAACAAGGCGTCTTTCCAGCGCGGTATCAACGAGGCGGTGCGCCGCACGACGGTCGAACTTGTCGATTCCCTTGTCCGCATGCGCGGCACGTCCGGCATCAATCCGCTGCTGCAAAGTGTACGCAGCAAGATGCAGTACGAGGAAAGCAACTGGTACTTCGGCCTGTCGCCGTTCGGCCCGCTGACGCCGACGCCGTCGCAGTATCGCGCGGCGATGAATGATCTTCGGACCTTTAACGACGAACTCGTCAAATGTTCCGCGACCTTCGATGCCCGCGCGGACAATTTCCTGGAATTCATGGACCGGATCGCGAGCTCGATCGGCAGCACCTCGGCGATGCTGCGCGAGCGCTCGGAAAATTTCAACGGCGGCTGGTTCGATACACGGGCCGACGACCGTTTCTGGTTCGCCTATGGGCAGCTTTATGGCTATTACGGCGTCCTGACAGCGGCTGGCGCCGATTTCGACGGAATCATCACCCAGCGTGGCCTGGCGCCGATCTGGGCAGAGAGTATCAAGCAACTGCGTGCGTCGCTGCGCATCCAGCCGTTGATCATCTCGAATGGCAAGGAAGATGGCTGGATCATGCCGACCCATCTGGCGACGCTCGGCTTCTACGTCCTGCGCGTCCGCTCCAATCTCGTCGAAATGCGCGATATTCTGGCGCGATAGGCCGTTTTATCGAATAGAGACGGAAGGACGCTGTTCTTCCGTCTTTTTTGTTTGTTTTCGCCAAAAATTGCGCTGTTATTTGCTTTCGGCGGGTCCGAAGGCAAATAAATGATGGCAAGCGCCTTCAGTTCACGCTCATATGCTCCCAGACCAAAAAAGGTGGAAGGGGAGAGACACCATATGGCCGAGGTAAAATCCGATATCGAAATAGCCCGCGCAGCCAACAAAAAGCCGATCCTGGAGATTGGCAGCGGACTTGGAATACCGCCGGAACATCTTCTTCCCTACGGGCATGACAAGGCAAAGATCAGCGCCGATTTTATCGCCCAGCAGAAAGGCAAAAAGGACGGCAGACTGATCCTCGTCACTGCAATCAACCCGACGCCAGCCGGCGAAGGCAAGACGACGACGACGGTGGGGCTTGGCGACGGGCTGAACCGGATCGGCAAGAAGGCGATCGTCTGCATCCGCGAGGCGTCGCTCGGTCCCTGTTTCGGCGTCAAGGGCGGGGCCGCCGGTGGCGGTTATGCGCAGGTGGTGCCGATGGAGGACATCAATCTCCATTTCACCGGTGATTTCCATGCCATCACCTCCGCCCATAACCTGTTGTCAGCGTTGCTCGACAACCACATTTACTGGGGCAATGAGCAGAACATCGATGTCCGCCGCATCGTCTGGCGCCGCGTGATGGACATGAACGACCGCGCGCTGCGCCACATCGTCGGCTCGCTCGGCGGCGTCGCCAATGGCTATCCGCGCGAGACCGGTTTCGATATCACCGTCGCATCGGAGGTGATGGCGATCCTCTGCCTTTCCACCGATCTCAAGGACCTTGAAAAGCGCCTCGGCAACATCATCATCGCTTATCGGCGCGACAAGACCCCCGTCTTTGCCCGCGACATCAAGGCCGATGGCGCCATGGCCGTGCTGCTCAAGGATGCGATGCAGCCGAACCTCGTGCAGACGCTGGAAAACAATCCAGCCTTCGTCCATGGAGGCCCTTTCGCCAATATAGCCCATGGCTGCAACTCGCTGGTGGCGACAACGACAGCGCTGAAACTCGCCGATTATGTCGTTACCGAAGCTGGTTTTGGCGCCGATCTCGGGGCGGAAAAGTTCTTCGACATCAAATGCCGCAAGGCGGGGCTGAAACCCGACGTGGCCGTAATGGTCGCGACCGCCCGCGCCCTGAAGATGCACGGCGGCGTGAAAAAGGAAGATCTCAGCCACGAGAATGTCGAGGCCGTGAAGAAGGGCTGCGCCAATCTCGGCCGGCATGTCCAGAACGTCAAGAAATTCGGCGTGCCGGTTGTCGTTGCGATCAACCATTTCACGCTGGATACCGAGGCTGAGATCCAGGCGATCAAGGATTTCGTCGCCACGCTCGGGGCCGAGGCGATCCTGTGCGAGCACTGGGCGGAGGGGTCCGTCGGCATCGAGGCTCTGGCTCGCAAGGTGGTGAAGCTGGCGGAAAACGGCCGTTCACAGTTTTCGCCGCTCTATCCCGACGACATGCCGCTGTTCCACAAGATCGAGACCATCGCCAAGGACATCTATCATGCCGGCGAAGTCATCGCCGACAAGACCGTGCGCGACCAGCTGCACACATGGGAAAAGCAGGGCTACGGCCACCTGCCGATCTGCATGGCGAAGACGCAATATTCGTTCTCGACCGATCCGAACCTGCACGGCGCTCCGACCGGGCACACGGTTCCCATCCGCGAGGTCCGCCTGTCCGCCGGCGCCGGCTTCATCGTCGTCATCACCGGCGAGATCATGACCATGCCCGGCCTGCCGCGCGTTCCGTCGTCGGAGAAGATTTTCCTCAATGAGGAAGGATTAATCGAGGGGTTGTTTTAAGGGTAAAAAGACCCCGTAGAGGGCATACGGGATCTTTTTGATTGCCGGTCTTTCGGAAATGCCTCAGCTGTAGGGCCCGAGGTAGTCGACCTTGCCGACGGCAACGCCCTGGTTGCGCAGGATGTCGTAAGCCGTGGTGACATGGAAGAAGAAGTTCGGCAGCGCGAATTTCAGGAGGTAATCGTCACCGGTGAAGGTGAACTTCAGCTTGCCGAAGTTGATCGCCACATCCCTCTCCTCGCTCTTCTCCAGATCAGACGGTTTGACGGTTTCGAGAAAGGCGATCGTCTTGGCGATGCGTTCGCGGAGTTCAGAAAATGTCTTTTCCTCGTCCGGAAAGCTTGGCGCAGGAACGCCGGTCAGGCGTCCGATGGCGTTCTTCGACGTGTCGCTGACGCGCTGGATCTGGCCGGACAGGGGCAACATGTCCGGCGCGAGGCGCGCGTTGAACAGGTCATCCAGCGGAATTTTCTCTTCGGCCGCATGGGCCTCGGCCTTGTCGAGAAGTCCGGCAAGAACGTTCAGCCCGCGGATGAAGACGGGAACCGAGATTTTATGCATGGAAACGGACATGGAAAAATCCTTTGTGATGAGGGGCCGGCCCGGGTTCAAGGCCAGTGCTCTCAGCAGATGGGGTTCGATCTCGCTTCGGGCAAGACGGAAGAGGTATGCGTCCCGCAACTATATCAGCGCGGTTGCGAGAGGGATGGACATTACCGGCAATAGCGATAACCGTTCTTGCGCTCGAGCACGTCGAAATGCAGATGGTTTTCGTGGGCCTCGTCGCTGCCGGGGTCGAGCACGGTTTTGAAGTAAAGGCAGCCTGTTGCCGTCACGGCCCGCTGGAAGGCGCCGATCAGGGTCGAATCCTCGTCGCGCGGCTGGATTTCGATCGATTTGCCGCTCTTGAAAGTGAAGGAGGCGATGTCGATGGCGTTGCCGCGGGCGTGTTCGGAGATTTTCCCGGTCGTCCCGTTGTTGCGCAACCGGCAGACATAGCTTGATGCCTGGTTGATTGCCGTCAGCAGGCCATCGTTTTCGAGCGCCGCCTTGGTTGCCGGCAGTACCGCCTCCTTCGTCCAGCGGGCAAGTTTGAGCGCCGTTTCGCAGCGCATGGTGCCTTCCGGTTTCAAGGCGATGCCCGGAAGAACCATGTCAAGCGTCAGCGGCTTGTCGATGCCGCAGCCCTTGCCGTCATCGATGCGCTTCTCCTCCTTGAAGGTGGCGCCGATCTGTTTCAGCGCTGCTAGACAAGTGGCGTATTCCTTACCGTCTTCCGGCTCGATCGTCAGCACGGGCTCGGGTTTCTCGGTTAAAGGCTTGGCATCGTCCGGCGTTGGAAGAGATTTCTCGTCCATGCTCGGCGCAGGAACTTCTTTTTCCGTTTTCTCCTCCACCGGCTTTGTTGTCTCTTCCATTGCCGGCTTTTTCTCGGGTAGGGGACCTGTTTCCGGAAGGCCGGCGCTTGAAAGGAGGAGGATCGACAGGAAGGAAGCGATGATTCGAAGGTGCATGAACGAACTCCGGTCCTGCCGGGGCGGCAGGGGTCGCGGTCACAACGCATTCGGGCGGTGAAGGTTGCATTGCAGCCGCAGGACGCCGGATCGTTGCCAATCCGGCACGCCCGGGATGGCGATGCAGGAGTTTGACAAAAGTATGACATTTATTTGTTGACAATAAGAGTCATGTTTTTTAACCGATGAAAACAGGCAGCAGCTTCCCGCTGCCCCCGATGCTTCGTCGTCCATACCTAGCCAGCCCTTTGAGCAGAATGTCTCAGCAGCAAGCCCGGTGAACTTATCAAAGGATTGGTCCATGATTACCCGGCATCACTGCGCGGCCCTGTTGGCGTGCGCAGCGTTTTTCTCTGTCACTTTGCCCCCTCGGATTTCCCAAGCGCAGGATGCTGCGGGGACGGTCGCGTCCGATGGGGAGGAGAATGTCACCGCGCTGAAAAAGCTTTCGGTCAAGGGAAATGCCGACGGCGGTGTCGCCGATACGCCGCTCGCCACGAAAACGACCGCTGACGAGATTGCCAAGAAGGAAATCGACGATCTCGACGATCTCGGCAACACGACCGAGCCCGGCGTCAGCTTCGTGGACGCCACCAAGAGCGTCAATATTCGCGGGCTCGAGGATGATCGCGTCCTGACGACAATCGACGGTATCCCGATCCCCTACCTGTCCGACGGTGTCCGCAACTCCCAAGGCGGGACCGACACCTATGACTTTTCGGCGCTTTCCACCGTGGATATTCTGCGCGGGGCGGATTCAAGCCGCGCCGGATCGGGCGCCCTTGGCGGCGCTGTCATCCTGCGGACGCTGGAGCCGGAAGATCTGATCCAGGAAGGCCAAAGCATTGGTGGCATTACCAAGCTGACCTATGACGGGTCGGACCAGTCATTGATGGGAGTGGGTGCCTTTGCCACGCGGATGGAGAATACCTCGATCCTGTTCCAGAGCTCATACAAATATGGTCATGAGACAGAGACTGGCGGCGATGTCGGAGGTTACGGCTCCACCCGTACCGAGGCCGACCCCATGGACTACAATCGCAGAAATCTGCTTTTCAAGCTAAGGCAATCTCTCGAGGGTGGCCACACGATCGGCTTCACGGCCGAGCGGTACGACCAGAATTCCACGACCAACTATATGTCGGGGCAGGGCACGACCTATCAGCAGGATAACTACGATCAGATTTCCGACAAGAAGCGCGACCGTCTTTCGGCGGACTACAGCTATGAGGCGACCGCGGACGACAGCTGGATCGACAGTGCCTTCGCCACCATGTACTGGCAGCGAACCGAGCGCATCGAGGGAACGGCGGGATATCGGCTGACAGCTCCGGTCGGAACATATACCCGCATGAGCACGAATGAAGAGCGGTCCGTCGGCATCACGGGCTACGCCAATTCGGATTTCGAGACGGGCTTCCTCAGCCACCAGGTTACCTTCGGTGGTGACTTCCAGTTCGCGCAGACGAGCCAGTATCAAACGGGCGACGATAGCTGCGACGTCACTTATGTACCGTCCTGCGCGTACTATCACAATAATCAGGCCGATATGCCGGAGACGAATTCGCTGAAGTTCGGCGCCTATGTCGAGGACCGGATCGGTCTCGGCGAAACGCCGTTCTCGCTGACGCCGGGCGTGCGCCTCGACTGGTACAAATACGATCCGAAGGAAACCGCGGCCTACGAGAACAACAGCGGCTATGCCGGCCTGCCGGCGGGACAGAGCGACCTGCAACTCTCTCCGAAGCTGCGCGCCGGCTGGCAGGCCAGCCCCGACGTCGAGCTTTTCGCCCAGTTCGCGACCGGCTTCAAGGCGCCGAACGTTTCGCAGCTCTACCTGAACTATGACAACGCCCCCTTCTATCGGTCGATCGGCAACCCCGATCTCGAAGCCGAAACGAGCTATGGTTTCGAGGCCGGGGCAAACCTTGGCGACGATGACTTTGGGGGGCGCATCACCGCGTTTTCGACGCGCTACAAGAATTTCATTGATACGGAGACGATCGCAGAACCAGGCTATGCCTCTGGCAGCTTTGAATATTTCAATCGCGATCGGGTCAGGATATCGGGTATCGAGGCCCGCGCGCACAAGTCCTTTGCATCCGGTTTCGACCTGCATGCCTCTGTAAGCTATGCGCGCGGCACCGACCTGGATACCGACGAACTGCTCGCGTCCGTTCCGCCCGTCAAGGCGATTGTCGGTGGCGGATACAATACCGAGTTCTGGGGTACCGATCTGAGCCTTGTTGCGGCGGCAGCGGTGGACGACGACTCTGCGGCAAGCACCAAGCCGGCCGGCTATGGTGTCGTCAACCTCACCGGCTGGTGGGAACCGGAACAGGTCGAGGGGCTTAGAATTCAGGGCGGCGTCTATAACCTGTTCGACAAGGAATATTACGACGCGCTCGAAGTGAAGGACGTGTCGAACGCAACCGCGCTCTATTCCGAGGCGGGACGTTATTTCAAGCTTTCTGTAACCAAGAAATTTTGAGCGGCGAGCTTGTCTCGTTAGAGGGCGGCGCCATCGGCGCCGCCCTCGCGCGCTTATTTTTTCCGCCGCTCCCCGCTTGCGCAATCCAACATCTCACGCTAACAATTTCACCATGATACAGGCACGCATCCTTTCGATCTGGTGGTGGGCTCGCTGAAGCGGCCTTGACCAGTCATGCGTGATTGAGACGATAAGCCGCCCGGAAGTTTCGAGGCGGCTTTTTTTGTATTCGGGCCGCGGGGGAATGACGGGCCTGAACGGAGCGAAAAATGGCGACGACAATTCTTGAAGACGGTGCGGAAGCCTATACCACCAAGGGCGGCATTTCCGTCACCCGCCGGCGGCGCGAGGCGCCCTATGGCGAGGCGATCGCGAGCTATGTCGACCGGCTCGACGAACGCCGGGGTGCTGTGTTTTCCTCCAACTATGAATATCCGGGTCGTTATACCCGCTGGGACACGGCGATCATCGATCCGCCGCTTGCCATTTCCTCCTTCGGCCGTTCGCTCTGGATCGAAGCCTATAACGAGCGCGGCGAAGCGCTCCTGTCGATGATCTCCGGGCATCTTGCCGGGATCGCCGACATCACGCTCGGAGCCTCCACGAGCCGCCGTCTCGATCTGACGATCAACGCGCCGGACCGGGTCTTCACGGAAGAAGAGCGCTCGAAGATCCCGACGGTGTTCACTGTGCTGCGCGCCATCACCGGCCTGTTCTATTCGCAGGAAGATTCGAGCCTCGGCCTCTACGGCGCCTTCGGTTACGATCTCGCCTTCCAGTTCGACGCGATCGAGCTGAAGCTGAAGCGCCCCGACGACCAGCGCGACATGGTGCTGTTCCTGCCCGACGAAATCCTCGTCGTCGACCACTATGCCGCCAAGGCCTGGATCGACCGCTATGATTTCGCCAAGGACGGCAAGACCACGGAAGGCAAGGCCGGCGATATCTTGGCCGAGCCGTTCCAAACTATCGACAGCATCCCGCCGCATGGTGATCACCGTCCAGGCGAATATGCCGAGCTTGTCGTCAAGGCCAAGGAAAGTTTTCGGCGCGGCGACCTGTTCGAGGTTGTGCCGGGCCAAAAGTTCTTCGAGCGTTGCGAGAGCAAGCCTTCGGAAATCTCCAACCGCCTGAAGGCGATCAATCCGTCGCCTTATTCCTTCTTCATCAATCTCGGAAACCAGGAATATCTCGTCGGCGCCTCGCCGGAAATGTTCGTGCGTGTGTCCGGCCGCCGGATCGAGACCTGCCCGATTTCCGGCACGATCAAGCGCGGCGACGACCCGATTGCCGATAGCGAGCAGATTCTCAAGCTGTTGAACTCAAAGAAGGACGAGTCCGAGCTGACCATGTGCTCTGACGTCGACCGCAACGACAAGAGCCGCGTTTGCGTGCCCGGTTCCGTCAAGGTCATCGGCCGCCGCCAGATCGAGATGTACTCCCGCCTCATCCACACGGTCGACCATATCGAAGGCCGCCTGCGTGACGACATGGATGCTTTCGACGGCTTCCTCAGCCACGCCTGGGCCGTTACCGTCACCGGTGCCCCGAAGCTCTGGGCGATGCGCTTCATCGAAGCCCATGAAAAGAGCCCGCGTGCCTGGTACGGCGGGGCCATCGGCATGGTCGGCTTCAACGGCGACATGAACACGGGTCTCACCCTGCGCACCATCCGTATCAAGGACGGCATTGCCGAGGTGCGCGCCGGTGCCACATTGCTCAACGACAGCAATCCGGAAGAAGAAGAAGCCGAAACCGAACTGAAGGCCTCCGCCATGATCGCAGCGATCCGCGACGCAAAATCCGCCAACACCCGCGGCGCCGGCCGCGACGTCGCCTCCGTCGGTACCGGTGTCAACATCCTGCTCGTCGATCACGAGGACTCATTCGTCCACACGCTGGCGAACTATTTCCGCCAGACGGGCGCGACAGTCACCACCGTGCGCTCGCCCGTGGTCGATGAAATCTTCGACCGGGTGAAGCCGGATCTCATCGTGCTGTCGCCCGGTCCCGGCATGCCGAAGGATTTCGATTGCAAGGCAACGATCAAGAAGGCTCGTGCCCGCGACCTGCCGATCTTCGGTGTCTGCCTCGGTCTGCAGGCGCTGGCTGAAGCCTATGGCGGCGATCTGCGCCAGCTCGCCATCCCGATGCACGGCAAGCCGTCGCGCATCCGCGTGCTGGAGCCCGGCATCGTCTTCTCCGGCCTTGGCAAGGAAGTGACGGTCGGCCGTTATCACTCGATTTTCGCCGATCCGTCGACGCTGCCGCGCGAATTCATGATCACGGCCGAGAGCGACGACGGCACGATCATGGGCATCGAGCACATGAAGGAGCCGATCGCCGCCGTGCAGTTCCACCCGGAATCGATCATGACGCTTGGTGGCGATGCGGGCATGCGGATGATCGAGAACGTGGTGGCGCATCTTGTCAAGCGGGCCAAGATCAAGGCTGCGTAGTAGGTGCATGCTCGTCGGTGGGAAGTGATCGTCAGCTTTAAAGCGATTTAGGCGGGTTGTCGCCTCCCACGGCTTTGACAAAACTGCAGCTTTGACCCATATGCACGCTATCCGAAACCGCTGAAGCGCTCCTCGCCGCTTCAGCGGTTTCGGCGTTCTAGGTTCCTGATTTCTGCAATTCGTTCGCATGTGCAAGGAGAAGACGATGGTGAGGCAAGACGCGGCGGCAGCACAGCGCCTGGCGTTCTGGGGCATCCCGATCTCGCTCGCCGTGCTGGGGTTGAAGATGCTCGCCTGGTGGCTCACAGGCTCGGTGGCGCTGCTCTCCGACGGGCTGGAATCGATCGTCAATGTGGTGGCAGCCATCGTCGCCTTCGCCGTGATCGGCTATGCCGCAAAGCCGGCAGACGCGAGCCATCCCTTCGGTCACCACAAGGCGGAATATTTCTCGGCGGTCATCGAGGGCGTACTGATCGTCGTCGCCGCGCTGCTGATCGTCTTTGAAGCCATACCGGCAATTCTGTCACCAAGGCTGCCGGAAACGCCCGCGCTCGGTCTGGCGATTAATTTGTTGGCCGGCATCATCAATGCTATATGGGCCTATGCCCTGATCCGTGCCGGAACAGCCTATCGCTCGCCCGCCTTGTCCGCGGACGGACATCATATCATGTCCGATGTCGTGACCTCGGCGGGTGTGCTGGTCGGCCTTGTGCTGGCCATCGTCAGCGGCTATGCGGTGCTTGACCCGCTGCTCGCCGTCGTCGTCGCCTGCAACATTCTCTATCAGGGCTGGAAGGTGATCGCGCGCTCGATCGACGGCCTGATGGACAGGGCGGCATCCGAGGAGGAAGAGGCCGCCATCAAGCAGGCGATCGCGACTCATGCGGCCGGTTCGCTCGGCGTGCATGATCTGAAGACGCGGCAGGCGGGGCCGGCGATCTTCGTCGAATTTCACATGGTGGTTCCGGCCACGATGCCCGTCGGCGATGCGCACGACATCTGCGATCGCCTGGAGGACTCGATCCGCGCGGTCTACCAAGGTGCGAAGATCACCATCCATGTCGAGCCGGAAGGCGAAAAGGCCCATGGAATCAGGGTCAAGGTTGTTGAAGGAATGAAAAAATGACGAAAACCGATGTATCAGGCCTGTCGCAGCTCGGACAGAACGTTGCGGCGCCGCAAAGCCCGGAAGAGGCTGTGTTGGAGCGCGTGCCGAACGGCAATGCCGGCACGGATTTCGTCGTGCGCTTCACTGCGCCGGAATTCACCTCGCTGTGCCCCATGACCGGGCAGCCGGATTTCGCTCATATCGTCATCGACTATCTGCCGGGCGATTGGCTGGTGGAATCGAAGTCGCTGAAGCTGTTCCTGCACTCGTTCCGCAACCACGGTGCCTTTCATGAGGACTGCTCGATCTATATCGCCAAGCGCATCGTCGAGTTGCTCGATCCGAAGTGGCTGAGAATCGGGGCCTATTGGTATCCGCGCGGCGGCATTCCGATCGATGTCTTCTGGCAGACGGGCAAGCCGCCGGAAGGCATCTGGCTGCCTGATCAGGGCGTCCAGCCCTATCGCGGCCGTGGCTGAAAATGAAAACGGCGGGCTTTTGGCCCGCCGTTCATTTTTTTTGGAAGCTGGAGATCAGTTGAGGATCAGCGCAAGGCCGGCAAACACTGTCAGGCCGCCGAGAAGGCGCGAAATCATCAGGCCGGAAGACAGGCGGCCGATGCCGAGACCAAGGCCGATGCCAGCGACATGCAGGAGCGTCGTTGCAATGACGAAACCGGTGCTGAAGGGTAGGGCGTCGGCGGCTCCCAGTTCGCCGCCATGGGCATAGCCGTGGAACAGCGCGAAGACGCCGACGACGGCGACGCAGGCGGCCGTCTGCAAACGTACGGCCATGGCGACCAGAAGACCGAGCGCGACGAGCGAAGCTAGGATGGCAGGCTCGACGAAGGGCAGATGAATGCCAGCCGTCGCCAGTCCAAAGCCGAAGGCCATCGTGCCGACAAACGCGGCTGGAACAGCCCAGAGGGCGCGCCCGCCGATCTGCGCCGCCCAGAGGCCGACCGCGATCATCACGAGGATATGGTCGAGGCCCGAAAGCGGATGGGTGAACCCTGCCATCAGCGAACCGTGCTCGGCCGGATCGAGATGGGCGAAGGCGGGAACGGTCGAAGCGGCGAAGGCCAAAGCGGCAAGAAGAAGGCGTCTTTTCATTGTGATCCCCACTGGAGGGCGGAGTGTGGGAGGCAGCCCCGCCGGATGCGAATTCGTGACACCGCATCTTATTTCGCAATGATCTCCTGTCCATAAGGCATTTGCCTTACCTCTCATCTTTACCATAGCCGCAATGCGCTGCTGATTGCGCTTTCATACCCATCCGCTTTTGTTGCATTGTTTTCGCAGTCGAGTCGCCTTATCTGACAGCGGCAGGACAACACAGATTTTATTTCGCGGGAGAGTTCGCATGAACGACGAAGACGACGACGACAAGAAGACGGAGCTGCCTTTGGGCAAGGAGACAGAGGCGAACCTTTTCAAGTCGCGCTCGATTTTCATCTACGGCGCGATCAATCAGGAACTGGCGCAGAAGGTTTGCTCGCAACTCGTGGCGCTTGCCGCCGCCAGTGACGAGGATATCCGCATCTATGTGAACTCGCCTGGCGGACACGTCGAATCCGGCGATTCGATCCATGACATGATCAAGTTCATCAAGCCGAAGGTCTGGATGATCGGCACAGGCTGGGTCGCTTCCGCCGGTGCGCTGATCTACGTCGCGGCTCCGAAGGAGCGGCGTATCTGCCTGCCGAACACGCGCTTCTTGCTGCACCAACCGTCCGGCGGCACACGCGGCATGGCGTCCGACATCGAGATCCAGGCCCGGGAAATCCTCAAGATGAACGACCGCCTGAACAGGATCTTCTCCGAAGCCACCGGTCAGCCGATCGAAAAGATCACCAAGGACACCGACCGCGACTACTGGCTGTCTGCCGAGGAAGCCAAGTCCTACGGCCTCGTTTCGCGGATCATCACGTCCCAGGCCGATATCTGACGACGATAGTCTTTCAAAGCTTTTCGACCCCGCTGGTCTTCCGGCGGGGTTTTTTATGAGCCCGAAGTGGCGGAAAGGGGATGACCGGAGAGGGCGGCATCGATCGTGACCAGCTTCATGTCTTCGACCGCACATTGGGCAAGCAGCAGCCGGTCGAACGGATCGCGCGTCGGCGGCTCGGGCTCGGCATAGGCAACCGCGTGGTGTTCGTTGATCGGCAAAATCTCGATATCCCCGCGCGTGGCGGCATCTGGTAGATTTTCGAGCGTCGTCCCGAAATCCAGTTTTCCGAGGCGCCACTTTATGGCCATCTCCCAAAAGGTCGCGACGCTCACATGCAGCTCGGGCGAATTGTCCGACAAAACATTGCCGATTTTGGACGGAAGCTGGTCCATTTGCTTGTTCAGAAAAGCGATGAATATGTGGGTGTCGAGCAGGAGCTTCATGGCTCATTCTTGAAAGGCGGGAGCGGTGTGATCAGAAAATCTTCCGGAAGTGGATCATCGAAGTCCGGTGAGACGTAGGTAACGAACTGCGTTATCCCGCGCTCCTTCTTGAAGGCTTCAAAGCCCTCCCAATTGATCCCGCCCTTCTTCTTCGCCGGCACAAGCTCCATCACCGGCTTGCCGTTGCGGGTCACCGTGATCGTCTCTCCTGCCTCGACGCGGCGGGCGAGTTCGGTCAGCTTGTTCTTGGCTTCGCGGATCGATACCTGGGTCATGAGGATAATGTAGCTGCAAGTGGCCACATTTTCAATGAAGGCGATCTGCGCTTGCCCTTCCGCTCATCTGCGGTTATACACCGCTTCATGTCGAACACAGGTGCTGAAATCATCGAACAGGTTTCCCGCGGGCACATCGCCTTTGCGGACCGTTCGCGCGCCTTCACCTCGCTTCTTCTTCTCGGCCTTACACGCGGTTGCCGGGTTCTTTGAAGGAGCGCCCGGTGGCCGAAAGCCCACCGGCCCCAGCTCCTTGCCTTCCCTGAATAGCAGACAAAAAGAACCCGAAGAGCCAGCATTTGCCATCGCAAAGCGATCCACGATCGGTTATTGCATGCGGGAAATGCGCCTCAGACATGAAGAGAAGCCGCAATGATCATGAAATCCCACACCGTCAAGCAGGGCATGCCCGAGGCTGCCGTCAAGTATCAGCCCTATCCGCAGATCAACATTCCCGACCGCACCTGGCCGGGCAAGACCATCACCAAGGCGCCGATCTGGTGTTCGGTCGACCTGCGCGATGGCAACCAGTCGCTGGTCGATCCGATGGGCCACGACCGCAAGGCCCGCATGTTCCAGGTCTTGCTCGACATGGGCTTCAAGGAAATCGAGATCGGTTTCCCCTCCGCCTCGCAGACGGATTTCGACTTCGCCCGCTGGTGCGTCGAGGAAGGCAACGTTCCAGCCGACGTGTCGCTGCAGGTCCTGGTCCAGTGCCGGCCTGAACTGATCACTCGTACCTTTGAGGCGCTGCAGGGCGCCAACAAGCCGATCGTGCATTTCTACAATTCCACCAGCGAATTGCAGCGCCGCGTGGTGTTCGGCAAGGACGTCAAGGGCGTCAAGCAGATCGCGACCGATGCCGCCAAGATGATCACGGACATGGCCGCCAAGGCAGGGGGCGGATTCCGCTTCGAATATTCGCCGGAAAGCTTCACCGGCACCGAGCTGGAAGTCGCATTGGAAATCTGCAATGCGGTGACCGAGATCATGCGGCCGACGGCGGAGAACAAGCTGATCCTCAATCTGCCCTCGACCGTCGAAATGGCGACGCCGAACATCTATGCCGACCAGATCGAATGGATGTGCCGCAACCTCGACAACCGCGAAAACCTGATCATCTCCTTGCATCCGCACAACGACCGCGGCACCGGCATCGCGGCCACCGAGCTCGGCCTGATGGCCGGCGCCGACCGCGTCGAAGGCACGCTGTTCGGCAATGGCGAGCGCACCGGCAACGTCGACGTGGTGACGCTGGCGCTGAACATGTTCACGCAGGGGATCGATCCTGAGCTGGACTGCTCGGACATCGAGCGGATCAAGGACGTCTACGAATATTCCAACCAGATGACCATTCCGGAGCGCCATCCTTACGTCGGCGAACTGGTCTACACGGCCTTTTCAGGCTCGCACCAGGATGCGATCAACAAGGGCATGAAGGCGATCAAGGTCGCCAACAAGCCGCTGTGGGAGGTGCCCTACCTGCCGATCGATCCGCAGGATGTCGGCCGCTCCTACGAGGCGATCATCCGCATCAACTCGCAGTCGGGCAAGGGCGGCATCGCCTATATCCTGCAGGAGGATTACGGCATCAACCTGCCACGCAACCTGCAGGTCGAATTCCGCGAGGATATCCAGCGCATCACCGACGAACACGGCAAGGAACTGCCGTCGAAGGCGATTCACGCACGCTTCATCGAGCGTTACGTCGATCAGCCCGGCGCCCGCATCCGCTTCGTCGACCACCACACCTATCCGGTCGGCGAGCATAAGGGCGTGCGGGTGGTGGCGGCTGAAATCACCGACAACGGCGAAACAAAACGGATCGAAGGCAAGGGCACGGGGCCGATCGACGGTTTCATCAATGCGCTGTCGATCTACCTCGGCGTCGAGATGTCGGTTGCCGATTATTCCGAGCATTCGCTGCAGCACGGCTCGAACGCCGCGGCGATCGCCTATGTTGAAGTGGAATATCCGGGCGGCAAACTCTTCGGTGTCGGGATCAACACCAACATCGTTGCCGCCTCTCTCGAGGCCATAGTCTCCGCCGCAAACCGGGTGCTGGAGCAGAAAGCGCGGTAGTTGCTAAACCAAAGCTGGTCTTTTGCACTGATCGAAACCAGAGCTTCAATGCAACGCGCGCCCCTTCGGGCGCGCGAAATTGTGTCGCCGGGGGCTTCCGCTCTATGCGGCAAGCTGCGCGGCGGTGGACATCAGTTCCTGCCGGTTCGGGCTGGCGAAGAGCTGGCGTCCGCCGCCGGGGACTTCGGTGAAGCACCAGCGAACGATGCCATCCCTGTCGAGCAGGAACTCGCCTGCTAATTGGCCTTGTCCGTCGGCCATCATCTGAAGGTCGGCATCCATCACTTCGTACCCGTCCAACTTGTCGAGAAAGTCGCTCGCGGTCATCGGGTCCATCGGCTCGGGCAACTCGCCGGGCAGGTCAATGTGCATCTTCATGATCGTGCCCATGCTGAGCTTGTACGGCCATTGGTCGTCGTTCTCGGTGAATTCGAGATTGGGCAGGCCGAAGGCGCGGTGTGAAACGCGCTCCGGATCGGACGCCGCGAGCAGATTCGGTATGGGATGGTATCGGAGATAGAGCCGTGCACGCTCGATCGGCGTGTTGACGACCGTCAGGCTGTCGATGCCCTGGTCGCGCAGGGGTGTCTCCAGTTCGGCCATCGCCGCGATCTGGCGGCGGCAGAACGGGCAGTGCAGGCCGCGAAACAATCCCACCAGGACGGGCTTGCGGCCACGAAAGTCGTCGATGGCGATCTTGCCACCGCGGGTGATTGCGTCAAGCACCACATTCGGTGCGCGGTCGCCGGGTTTCAACGGGCCTTGGCTATCGTGTTGCTCCATTGCTGATTTCCTCCGCTAATCAAGAAACGGCAGTATCACCAGTGTTTTGGGGTCGATATCGTGCCGAGCGCAGATATCCTGCGCCAAATCGAAGTAGCGTTCCGCCTCTTCCATGTCGTTGGCGTCGAGGCTGAGCGTTGCCAGGCCATCATAGCACGGAAAGAGCAATTGCGCCTCTCCGGTGTCACGAGCGGCCTCGAGGGCCTCAATGTAATGGCGCCGGGCAAGGTCCGGCTGGCCGTGGCACTGGTAGATCTGCGCGAGCACCAAGAGCGGCACCGGCAGATGGTCCCGCTGGTCGAGCGCCCGGTCGATCGCCAGCGCCTTGTGAACCGCTGGCATGCCCTCTCGCGCGCAGCGATCGGTGAAGGTGCAGTAAGCGACGGCGATGTTCGTCAGCAGTCGCGCCTGGAAGCCGAAATCGCCGATCCGTTTCGCCATCTCGTAGCCGCGTGCGCAAATCTCGATGGCGAGCGCTGGATCGATGATCGTGTAGAGCACGCCGAGATTGGTATATCCGCGACAGGCGGCATTGAGCTGGCCGCAGCGGAGTGCTGCCTCGACGCTGCGCTCGACTTCGGTGACGGCCTCCCTTGTCTTTCCGAGCCGCGCGAGCGCCGTCCCTTTGGTATTGAGCGCATGCGCGATCGCCAGCGTGGCTTCGTTTGTTGTTTCCCCACTGTCCTGTTGCGGCGGCAGCCGTTCGGCGCAGCGCAATGCCTCGTCAGCCCATTTGATGGCGCTGGCATAGTCACCGGTGCGGAAGGCGAGGTGACCCTGTTCCTGTAACAGATGCGCCTGTTCGATAGGGGCGTTTGCGCCCTCCAGCAATGCCGCGGCCTCGGCAAAACGGCTGCGCGCAGCCTCGCGATTGCCGGAATCGAAGAGCAGCCGGCCGAGTTTGCGTGATATCCGCGCCGCCGCCGTGTGATCGCCCGCGTCCTGGTGGGCCTTGAGCGCGGTGCCGTAAAATTCCATCGCCCTGTCGCGTTGGCCCGCCGGCCCGCAAAGATCTGCAATCCGCTCGCATGGTACGAGCCAGGCGCCGTCACTACGATCGTTAAGCGCGTCAAGCGCCCCGCGGTAGAAGCGGAGCGCGTCGTCATTGGCATAGGCCATGCGCGCTCGGTCGCCGGCGGCCATCAGATAGGTGGCCCCTTTCGGTTTCTGCGCGGAACGGCCGAAGTGATGGCCGAGCAGGGCGAGATCCTCAAGCCGGTCCGGATCCGTGCCATATCGCCGTTCGAGGGTCTCGCCGATGAGGCCGTGCAATTCGGTGCGCCGCTTCAAGAGCAGGTTGTCATAGACCAACGCATGGAGCATCGTCTGGCGAAAGCCATAGGAGGGCGCCGACGTCGGGGTCCCGCCGGCCACCTCCTCGATGATTTCCGCTTCGCACAGCTGATCGAGACCTGTCTCGATCTCGGCCGAATCGGCGAAGACGGCTTCAAGGACCGACGTATCGAAGCGCGGGCCGATGACCGCTGCCGTCTGGGCGAGCTTGCGCATAGGCGGCGGCAGCCGGTCGATCCTTGCCAGCATGATCGCCTGAACGTTGAGGGGAATGTCGGCGGTGGCCGCCTCGGCGGTTACTTCCCAGCGTGCGCCGCTGCGCCGCAATCCGCCGACTTCGATCAGGCTGCGCACGATCTCCTCGATAAACAGGGGGTTTCCGCCGGCACGCTCGACGATCCGGTCGCAGAGCCGTGCCGGCAGTCCGCCCGCGCCGAAGAGGGCGGAAAGCAGGTCATGTCCGTCGGCGGAGGATAGCGGAGAGAGGCGCAGCATCGTCAGGCTGGCCTTGGCAGAATTCAGCCTGTCCGTTTCGAATGCGGGCCTATGGGTCGTCAGCAGCATCAGCCGGTTGCGCTCCAGCCGGTCCATGGCAAAACGCAAGGTCTCAAGGGAGGCGGCGTCGGCCCAATGCAGGTCTTCGATCACCAGAAGCAGCGGCGCCCGTTCGAGCCGGCGCTCGAGGATGGTGCGGATGGCGTAGAAAATCTGCCGCCGCAGTTGCTCCGGTTCGAGGTGTTTGAGCACGCCGCCGGGATCGCCGAAGCCGAGAATATAGAGGAAGAGCGGTATCAGCCGTTCCCTGTCCGCGGCCGCCAGGTCGAGCGCGTCGAGGCCGCTCGCGAGTTGGCGGCGCGCGTCGTCCGTGCTGTCGTTCGTACCGATCTCGTAGGCGCAACGCACGATGGCGGCGAGTGTGCCGTATGATGGCTCGCCGAAAGAAGAGCATGCCGCCTGGCGCACGACAACACCGGCAAAACGGGATTCGCTGCGCACCCTGCCAAGGAATTCGGTGACCAGGCGCGTCTTGCCGGCGCCGGCTTCACCTGTCAGACGGACGAATTGCGTAACCCCTGCGCAAGCGGCATCGAGGCAGCGCAGCAGGCTGCCGAACTCCGCATCGCGACCGACCATCGGCGCGCTGAGCCCGAGTGTGGACAGCCCGCGCGGACTGGCCGCGGCCTCGATGCGGCCGGTCAGCCGATGCACCAGCACGCCCTCGGCCTTGCCGCGCAATGGCAGCGTGCCGAGCGAGCTGAAGGAAAAGGCATGCCGGGTGAGGCGGTGGGTAACGGGGCCGACGAGGATGTCGCCCGGTTCCGCCATTGATTGCAGACGCTGCGCGGTGTTCACGGTATCGCCCGTCACCGAATAGGCCTTGATATTGCCGGCACCCAGGCCCCCGGCAACCACCGGCCCGGTGTTCACGCCGATATGCAGGGCAAGCGGCAGGCTGACGCGGGTGCGCCACCGTTCGGCGATGCGCGCCACCCGGCAGGTCATTTCGAGCGCGCTGTGCAATGCCCGTTCAGGGTCGTCTTCATGCGCCTGCGGCGCGCCGAACAGGGCAAGCAGAGCATCGCCGATAAACTTGTCGACAAACCCGCCAAACGTCTCTACCGCGCCAGTCAGTTCCTCGAACAGCTCGTTCTGCAGTGTCTGGAGCAGTTCCGGGTCGGTCTGCTCGCTCAGCGTGGTGAAATTGCAAAGATCGGCGAAGAGCACTGTAACGGTGCGCCGGTCGGCATCGGCGTGCTGGTCGGCTGCCGCTGGCTCCGGCAAGGATTCCGCGACCGCGGCGGCTACCGGTGACGGGTGGGAATGGGACTGCCGCGGTTTATCCATTGCCGGCCGGGCGGAGACTTCCGTGCCACATTGCGGGCAGAAGGCAAAATCCGGCAGGCAGAGATAGCCGCATTCAGGGCAAGGTCTCGGCTGCTTTGCTCCACAGTTCGGGCAAAAGGCAAATCCGGTTCGGAGTTCACAACCGCATTGAACGCAGTTCATCGCCGCACGCCTCAAGAGCCATTCGCCAACGGGCTCCCTTGAGCGTGGCGGCAGCCCCTACGGCGACAGATAATGGACCCGATCCCAGGGGGTGGCAAGCGGGAACCCCGCTCACCATCCGGAGGTGGTATCCGGTACTCATGCGGCGGTGATGTCTGTGATGCCGTCAGATCGTTGTCGAAACAGTATCGGCGAGCTGCTGCAGGTTGGCGTCGGCCGAGGGGCCAACGACCACATAGGACGCGCCACCCTTCTGCCAGGAAATCATCGCTATATCGTCGCGTATGCTTTCCGTCATCTTGCCCTCGGGTGTGCCGGGTTTGCCTTTCAGGAAACAGATGGCGAAAACGTCGCCGTCCTCGTTCTTGTACATCAGCTGCGCCACCGGCTTTCCACCTGCGACGAGCAGTCGGGCGCCTTCGAAGGTCAGGCCGCGCGCGCTCAAGTCCGGCAGGGAGAAATTTACGCCGACGCTCGATGCAAGCCAGCTCTCGATCCTGGCATCGCCCGAGGCCGGAACTTCGACCAGATGTTCTGCCGTCTGCCGCGAATAAATGCGGTGATAGTCGGCGATGTCGTCGAGCCAGGTACGGGCCGCAGCCATGTTCATCGACGGTGCGCTGTCATGACTGGTCCTGCCGATAAGGTAGCCGGTCGAGCTGCCGACGAGCAGCAAGGCGATCGACGCGGCAAGCGCGCGCGGCCAGAGCCGGACCTTCGCCTGGCGCGGTGCGGCGTTGACGACGCGCTCGGCTTTCGGATTGACGCCCGGGCCCTGCTTGATCCGACGTACCAGCGACAGCGGAACCGGATCGTGCAGAAATTCCTCGAACGCCTTGTTGCCGAAGGCATTTCCGGCTTTCAGCATTTCGAGCAGCAGCCGCGCTTCGTCGTCGCGCGCCACCAGTTGTTCCAGTTCCTTGCGTTCCGCTTCGCTTACTTCGCCGTCGAGATAGGCCGACAGACGAACTTCGAGCGCGAGCCCTTTCGTGCTTTGCAACGTTCAGGCCCTCCTTTCCGTCGTCTCTGTAATCATTGCGGCTAGACGCATGCGTGCTGTCGAAAGCCTGCTCATCACCGTCCCGATCGGGATCTTCAAAATATCGGCGGCCTCGCGGTAGCTATGTCCTTCGACATTCACCAGCACGAAGACGCTCGCCAACCCTTCCGGCATGGACAGAATCATCTTGTGCAACTGATTGGCGTAAACGGCCTTTTCGCCGGATGCCTCGATCGACAACTCGTCCTGCTCGGAGGCATCGACCGTGCCGCCGCCGGTGCGGACCTTGCGCTTCCTGATTTCGTCGATCCAGAGATTGCGGGTCATTGCGTATATCCAGCTTTCAAGCCGCCCTTCACCGTTCCAAAGGTGGTTGCGGGTGATCGCCCGCTCGCAGACCTCCTGAACCAGGTCGTCGGCATCGGCGGCATTGCGCGTCAGTGTCATTGCGAAACGGCGCAACTTGGGCAGAACACTGACCAAGTCCCTTCTGAATTCGTTCGAATCTGCCGCTGGACGCATTGCTCTTCCAAAGAAACGTTCCGGAACGGGATTTTATTCGTTCCGGGTCGAAAATACACGCCGGTTGATATGAAACATTTGACCCATGGTCTGCAAGTCGGCAGCCGTCAGGGAGCGCATATTTTGCCGCTTCAAAGGCATTTTCCCAATGCCAGATGAAAGGCCGGGCAACCAGGCCGCCCGGCCGGAGCGCGATCAGTAGTGACGGACGCCGCCCAGCGTTTCCAAGAGGGCACGGTAGGCCCATGTGCCTTCACCGCCGCGGTCGCGGATCTCGATCAACTGCGCCTTTGCTTCTTCGATCTGTCCCAGTTCCACCAGAGCCTGGCCCATATAGGAGCGGGCAAGGATGTAGTTTTCGTCGGCCTGCAGCGCCCGCTTGTAATAGCTCATGCCGAGTTCCATGCGGCCCGCCTTGCGGTTGGAATAGCCACGATAGTTGAGAACGCGGGCGCTGTTCTGATCCTTGACGGCGTCGAGAACCTTCAGCGCGTTTTCATACTGACCGGCATAGGCAAGTTCGCGCGCCGCCTTGAACAGGATGTTGTCGTCAAGCCCGCTTTTCTTGGCATCGACGCATTCCTTCTTTTCCTCGTCCCAGACCTTTCCGTCCTTGCATTCCGTGGAGGTCTGGGTCTTTTCCGGCGGGCTCGTGGTGTCTTCACCCGCAGCCCAGGCCGTTTGGCCAAGGGCAAAGGCGGAAACGGCAGAAAACAGGGCAATCAGTGCGGTCTTGCGATTGATCATGGTCATCTCCTGGCTTTGAAACTGCTCCCGGAAAACCGGATTGCACGGCGTCATTAATGGCGCCAGCGGTCCTGTCTTCCGGTCAGTCCTATGTGACGGATGACGAACGCCGAATATTTCCCCAAGCATAGCGCTTTTTGGCATTTTGGCGAGGGATACCGAGTATCGCAGGATCAGAAGCGTGTGGTTTCGACCAAGGTCACCGAATGACCGTCCATTGTCAGCTCGAATCGCTCGCGGATCAGGTTCCAATGTCCAGGGCTTCCGGAGATGAAAAACAGGTTGAACCCGGCCGGCGGTTTCTTGCCGCCACGGCCTTGAGATGCTGAAGCGATGCCGACGACCGGCACCGGTTTGATCTGGCCCTTCAGGGAATAAACCGTGTTCAGATGCGTGTGCCCGTGCAGCACCAGTTCTGCGCCGCCGGCGGAAATCGTCGCGGCAAACCTGCGGATGCCGAGCATGCGCTTGTACATCGAGGTCGCGCCTCTGATTGGCGGATGGTGGATCATGACGACGCGGAACAGACCGGCTTCACCGGCGGCGCGCAAGAGATTAACGGTATCGCGCGCCTGGCGGCTGCCGAAATAGCCGCTGGCGGCGAAGGGAGGGGTGGCGACGGCGGTCGAGCAGCCGATCAACGCCACCTGGCCACGGACGCGCAGATAGGGATAACAGCGAAAATCCTCGTCCCACTCCGCCGGTCCGCGCTCGCCGCGCATATAGGGGTACCAGGCCTTGGTGGTCTTTTCATAGGCGCCCGGGACATAGGCATCGTGGTTGCCGGGCACGATCGAGATGTTTTCCGGCTCGCCCGCTTCCTTCAGCCACTCGGTCATGATCTCGATTTCACGCGAAGAGGCGAGGTTGACCAGGTCGCCGGTGATCGCCAGGTGATCCGGGTCGACACGCTCGATCTCGTCCATCAAAAGGTTGAGCGTGTTGCCGACCAGATGGTTACGTCGGTTGCGGTGCCAGTTGACGAAGCCGGTGATGCGTTTCGATGCGAGTTCACGGTACGAAAGATCGGGCAGGGGGCCGAGATGAATGTCGGAAATATGCGCGAGTTTGAACATAATTTGTACCTAGCGCATATTCCCGGAAAGGGGAATCAGTCGCGGCGCGTTATCCTCGGCCAGACACTGATGACAGACACTGATGAAAGGAACCGGATCGGCATGACGGATAAGCCGCCGGAAATGCGCAGCTGGAAAACGCGGTTCGTTACCCGCTTGATACACAGCTATTTCGCCATCGCGCGGGGCATGACAATGGGCGTGCGTGCCGCCTGTTTTGACGACGATGGCCGGGTTTTCCTGGTCAGGCACTCCTACGTGCCCGGCTGGCACATGCCGGGCGGTGGGCTGGAGCGGCGCGAAACAGCCTTTGAGGCGCTGGTCAAGGAGTTGCGCGAGGAAGGCAATCTGGAACTGACCGATCCGCCGGAGTTGTTTCACGTCTATTTCAACCGGCTGACGAGCAAGCGCGATCACGTACTCTTCTATCGTTGCCGCAATGTCCGCCAGACGGCGCCGCGCAAACCGGACCTGGAGATCGTCGAGACCGGCTTTTTCGCGCTCGACGACCTTCCCAAGGATACGACGGCGGCCACGTACCGGCGACTGGCGGAACTCTTGGGGGAAACGCCGCCAGCCGATTTCTGGTAGGATCAGGCCGCCAGTTTCTCGCGCTCATGCTCCATGTCGAGATCAAGCTCCGGACCGGCCGGGACGACGCCCGTCGGGTTGATCATCGTGTGGCTGCGGTAATAATGCTCCTTGATGTGGCGCATGTTGACCGTCTCGGCGACGCCGGCCACTTGGTAGAGGTCCTGCAGATAGCCCTGCAGGTTCGGATAGTCGGCGATGCGCCGGATGTTGCACTTGAAATGGCCGACATAGACCGGGTCGAAGCGCACCAGCGTCGTGAACAGCCGCCAGTCGGCCTCGGTGATCCGGTCACCGGTAAGAAAACGGCGGGTGGAGAGGCGCTCTTCCAGTTCGTCCAGCACCTTGAACAGCACCGTGACGTTTTCCGCATAGGCTTCCTGTGTCGAGGCGAAGCCGGTCTTGTAGACGCCGTTGTTGACCGCGTTGTAGATGCGCTCGTTGAGGCTGTCGATCTCGCCGCGCAGCCCTTCCGGATAGAAATCCTCCTTCGAGCCCGTCAATCCGTCGAAGGCGGAATTGAACATGCGGATGATTTCCGAGGACTCGTTCGAGACCAGCTTGTTCTGCTGCTTGTCCCAGAGCACGGGTACTGTGACGCGGCCGGAATAATGCGGGTCGGCCTTCACATAGACCTGCCAGAGAGCCTCGGAACCAAACAGATGGTCGATGGTGCCGCCGATCTCGTTCTTGAACTCCCAGCCCTTCGACAGCATCAACGGATCGACGATGGAGACCGAAATCAGGTCTTCCAGCTGCTTCAGCTTGCGGAAAATCAGCGTGCGGTGCGCCCAGGGGCAAGCAAGCGACACATAGAGGTGATAGCGCCCGGCTTCGGCCTTGAAGTCGCCTTCACCGGAGGGGCCAGCCGAACCGTCGGCGGTGATCCAGTTGCGGAACTGCGCCGCTGCACGCTTGAAGTGGCCTTTCGTTTCCTTGGTGTCGTACCAGACGTCGTGCCAGACGCCGTCAACCAGCATGCCCATCGGTGATCTCTCCTGCGGCGGGGTTGCCGCCTGCTCGTGAATTGGTTGCCCGTAAATAGCGCGTCGCGGCGGCGCACATTAGCCTGCAAATGCTGAACAGTGCGTTTTGGGCTTTGACAGCGGCCGTTTTTCTGCTATCGGGCCTCCCAGACTTTTTCATGCAACCGGATTCACATTCGATGTTCTTTCCAGGAAACCCGCGACGACGCTGATGCTGAAAACGCCCTTGGGCGTAGCCATCACCCCTATACGTCTCGCATGCACGGTTTTCTGATGTTTATGAAAAAGCACGACCTCGTCTATTTGACCGAAGATGCGTCCCATGACGCAGCAATTGAAATCATCAATGAAGAAGCCTTCGGTCCCGGCCGGTTCGCCCGCGCCGCCGCGCGTATCCGCGAGCAGGGACCGCATGACCTGTCGCTCTCCTTCGTCTGCGCCGACGATGGCGAAACCATCGCTTCGGTGCGGATGACCCCTGTTCTCGCCGGTTCCGTCAAGGGCCATCTGCTCGGCCCGCTTGCCGTCCGCCCTTCGCACAAGAACCGCGGCATCGGCCGGGAACTGGTCCGCATCGCCGTCGAGGCTGCGCGGCGCAAGGGCTCGGAAGGCGTCATTCTTGTCGGCGACCCGCCCTATTACCAGCCGCTCGGCTTCGAGAAGGTCGCCTATGCGGCGTTGACCTTCCCCGGGCCGGTCGATCCAAACCGGATTCTCGTCGTGCCGATGGGTGACGATGTGCACCCGCGGCTGAAGGGCGAAATCCGCTGGCACGGATGATCACGTGGAAAAGCGAAGGGGCGATAACGCCCCCTTGCCGGTGTTAAAGGCTGTAGTTCAGCGGAACCCAGCCGTAATTCGTGTCGTCCCGGCGCAGATGGCCTATGCCGGGAAATGAGATATGGGCGCCGGCAACCAGATAGGCGCCGTCGGCGGCGTGCTCGAATGCCAGCTTGCGCGCAGCAACCGCCATCTGCTGGTTAACGTCGAAGGCGATCGCCACATCGGGCTCATCGAACTGTAGAACGTCGCCGTGCGTGACATCTCCCCAGAACATCAGCTTCTGGCCTTGGCTTTCGATCACGATCGCGCTGTGGCCCGGAGTATGCCCGGCCCTGAGCAGGGAGGCGAAGCCCGGCACGACCTCGGCATCGTCGCCGAAGAGCTCGAATTTTTCCGCCTCGATGTAAGGTGTGAGACAGGCGCGCGCCTGAGCGAATTGCTTCTTCGCGGCTGCCGTCGCCTTCTTTTCCTCGTTTGGATCGAGCCAGAAATCGGCTTCGCGACGGTTGACGCGCACGGTGGCATTGGCAAAGACGCGCTTGCCCTCGACGACAAGGCCGCCGGAATGATCCGTATGGACATGGGTCAGGATGACGTCATCGATCTCTTCCGGCTTGTAACCCGAGGATTGGATGTTGGCGACCAACCTGCCAAGTGTCGGGCCGAGAAAGGTGCCCGTACCGGCGTCGATCAGGACCAGCCGCTCGCCGGTATTGACGAGATAGGCGTTGACCGACGTTTCCGACGAGGCTCCCTGGAAAGCGGCAGCGAGCGCTGCTTCCGCATGATCGACTGTCGTGTTGGCATAGAGTTTTGCAAGCGGAAGGGCGACGGTTCCATCCGAAAGCGCGGTGACTTCGTAGGCGCCGACCTTCAGGCGGTAATAGCCCGGCGCCTGGCCTCTTTTCAGCGGTGCTTTGGAAAAGGCGAGATCGGGAAGCGCCGCGGAAGAGGCGGCGGCGAGAAAGGCGGTGGCTGTTGCCTTGAGGACGGAGCGGCGGGTCGGCATGGTGGAACTCCTTGAGCAAGATATCGTGACGAGGGCCTTGCAAGCACCTGCCGAAAACGTAACTATGCGACCATCAGCAATCAAATCGATGCCGGTCATGCAAGCTATCGATCATTTCAATTTGCGGGCCTTCGATCTCAACCTTCTCATCGCCTTCGATGCGATGATGGAGGAGGGGAGCGTCACGCGTGCTGCGCGGCGGCTGAAGATCGGCCAGCCGGCAATGAGCCATAATATCTCGACCTTGCGCATGCTGTTCGAGGACGAGCTTTTCATTCGCGTCGGCCAGATTATGCAGCCAACGGCGCGTGCCCGCAGGTTGGCAGGGCCTATACGCAACGCCTTGAGACAGGCGCAGGCAGCTCTTCTTTCTGCCGATGTCTTTGATCCGGCAACAGAAAGCCGTGTGTTTCGCTTGGGCATGTCAGCCGAGGTGCAGCTTCTGCTTTTGCCGGATCTGACGGCCCGGCTGCGCAAGCTTGCGCCCGGGGTCCGGATTCTCGCACGCGGGTGTCTGCCGGATCAGGTCGATGCGATGATCGACAGCGGTGCGCTCGACATGGCGATCGGCTGCACCTATTCGCGCGCCACGCGTCAGGTTTCGGAAGTGCTGTACGACGCGGATGTGCAGTGTTGCTACAATCCCGCTCTGCTTTCGCTCGGCGTTCCCGTCGGTTTGCACGACTACCTCGCCGCCGATCACGCGGTCATCTCGCAGAGCGAGAGCCTGCATGGCTGCGTGGAAGACGCGCTCGAATTCGCAGGGGCGGACCTCAATATCGTTGCCGCTGGGCCCGATTTCATGTCAGTCTTGTCGACGGCCAAGGCCAGTCCGGTGATCGCCACCATCGCCGCCCGGATCGCCCGCCGATACGCGTCTCTGATGGGACTGGTGATCAGCCCCGTTCCGCTCGACCTGCGCTTCCCGCCTGTAACCCTCGTCTGGCCGGCTCATGCCGACAAGGATGCAGCGAGTGTCTGGCTGCGTGATCAGATCCGGCAGGTCTTCAGTCAATCCCAAGAGTGGCCGACGCCCAAGATCGCCGCCCAATAAAAGGCCGACGTCGCTTGGCAGGCACGGCGTGCCAACCACGTCCGCTTCGCCGGCGCTCACCGTCCCTCGCGGTGCCAGGTGGCGGAGAGGATGAAGAGCAGGGCGGCAAGGCCGAGGAAACCGGCAAACAGCGACAGCGAATTGATGCCCTTCAATATCGTCTCGTCGGTCATGCGCAGAGACATGCGCTGATCGTCGGCGACGCGGACCGTGCCGCGCACCGGCAGGATCGGCGGCAGATCCACGGCGCCATCGGCATCGGCAAGGCGGCGCACCAGCCCCTTGGTCTTCTCCGCCCAGGGGGCGAGCGTCTCCGTCGTCGAGATCGTCGCCTTGAACTCCGGCGCATCGACGCTGCCGACATGCACCAGCGTGTTGAGGTCGCCGTTGTTTACTTCGAACAGGCCGGTTTCCGTCGTGCGAACGCTGGCCTTGTAGAGACCCGGCTCGCCCTCCTTGAGCACAACCTCTTCCGTCTTGCCCGAAGGAGAGGTCAGCGTGGCCAGACCCGGATCGCCGGCGATCGTCTGCCGGGCGATTTCCAGCGTTCGGCCGCTGGCATGCGCCGTCAGCGCTTCTTCCTCCAGCGCCGGTTCCTGCATCAGCCAGTGGGCGGTGCGGCGATAGAGCGAAACGCTTGGGCCGCCGCCTTCGAAGCCGCGCGCCCAAAGCCACCCCTGGTCGGAGAGCAGCATGGCGACACGGCCCTTGCCGACGCGGTTGAGCACAAGCAGCGGCTTGCCGTCGGCTGCCTGCATCACGGTCTGGCCGAGCGGCCGGTCGACA
Organism: Pararhizobium sp. LjRoot238; assembly: GCF_964252955.1. NCBI lineage: Bacteria > Pseudomonadati > Pseudomonadota > Alphaproteobacteria > Hyphomicrobiales > Rhizobiaceae > Pararhizobium > Pararhizobium sp. LjRoot238. The sequence continues at coordinate 2,609,717 of NZ_CAXUPP020000001.1, forward strand.
TCCACCGTGCGGAACCAGCGGCCCCAATGCGGCGGCTCGCTGTCGGCGCCTTCCAGCCCGCGCGTCACCGGATGTTTCTTTCCCTCATCCGAGAGACGCGGATAAAACGCTTTCTCGTTCACGTAGCCGGTCGGGTTGGCGGGAAGCACGGCCGAGAGCGGTGTCGTCGCAATCGAATCGTCGCCCGCGTGCTCGGGGCCGGCGGCGATCAGCAGCGCGCCGCCGTTTTCCACATATTGCGCGATGTTGTCATAGTAGAGGATCGGCAGCACGCCGCGATGCTGGTAGCGGTCGAAGATGATCAGGTCGAATTCCTTGATCTTTTCGACGAACAGCTCGCGGGTCGGAAAGGCGATCAGGGAGAGCTCATTGATTGGCGTGCCATCCTGCTTTTCCGGTGGTCTGAGAATGGTGAAATGCACGAGGTCGACCGCTGCATCGGACTTCAAAAGATTGCGCCAGGCGCGCTCGCCGGCATGCGGTTCACCCGAAACCAGAAGCACCCGCAGGTTCTCGCGAATGCCGTCGATGACGTGAACGGCGCGGTTGTTGGCTTCCGTCACTTCGCCCGGGACCGCGGCGACTGAAAATTCGAGGATATTGTTGCCGCCGCGCGGGACTGTGAAGGTGAACGGCACATCGGTGCCGGGTTCTGCCATTTCCCTGGCGATCTCGTTGCCATTGAGGCTGATGGTCACTTCCGCGGTACCGCCCGGTGCTGCGCCGTCGTCAGCGATGCGGAAGGTGACTTTCTGTTCCTCGCCGACAATGCCGAAGCGCGGGCCACTGACCACTTCGATGCGACGGTCGAACTCGTCCGGCTTGCCGGTGATCAGGCCGTGGACGGGCGCGTCGAAGCCGAGCGGCTGGTTGATGTCGGGGACGTCGTGGATCTGGCCGTCCGTGATGAAGACCGCACCGCCGACGCGGGCGGGCGGCACATCTGCAAGCGCCGTCTGCAGCGCTGTGAAGAGCTTCGTCGAGGGCGTTTCGGTGTCCTCGTCGTCGGCCGCCTCGACGATGCGGGCCTCGATTTGCGGGAATTTGGCGAGCCGCTGCTTCAGCGTCGCCAGCGCCGCATCGGTCATTTCGCGCCGGCCGGCATTGTCCTGGCTCTGGCTGCGGTCGACGACGACGCCGACGATGGTTGATAGCGGTTCGCGCTCTTCCTGAAAGAAAACCGGATTGGCGATCGCAAGGCACAGTGTCGCAAGCGCCGCCGTGCGAAACGCTGCACCACGGACGCCGCGCCAGAAGCCGAGGGCCGAAAGGAGAACGGCGATCAGCGCGAGGACGGCAATGAACGGCCAGGGAAGGAGCGGCGAGAAATCGAGTGTCATTCGTGCGCCCTCACTGGCCAAGCCGTTCGAGCAGAGCCGGGATGTGCACCTGATCGGCCTTGTAGTTGCCGGTCAGCATATACATCATGATGTTGACCCCGGAGCGGTAGGCATATTCTCGCTGCTGCTCGTCCGGCGGCACGGTCGGCAGAAGCGGCGCGCCACTGCTGTCGATCGCCCAGGCGCCGGCGAAGTCGTTGCCGGTGATCATGATCGGCGAAACGCCGTCGCCCGAGCGGGCCGGCCTGCCGGTCGGTTGCGAGCCGTTGTCCGGCTGCGCTTCGATCCACAGCGGGCTGCCACTGTAGCGGCCCGGGAAGTTCGACAAGAGGTAGAAGGACTTGGTCAACACGTTATCGGTTGGAACCGGCTCCAGCGGCGGAATGTCGAGATCGCCGAGGATCGCCTGCAGCCGCTCTGAATTCGGGCTGGTGCCGGAACTCGTCCCAAGCGAGGAGAACTGGTCGCGCGTGTCGAACAGCACGGTGCCGCCCGCGCGCATATAGGCGTCGATCCGGCTGATCGCCTGCGGGGTCGGCATCGGGGCATTGGCGGAAATCGGCCAGTAGATCAACGAGTAGAACGACAGCTCGTCCGTGGCGATGTCGAGGCCGACGGGCGGGGCGGGTTCGAGCGTCGTCCGATAGGTCAGGAACTCGGTGAGGCCGGCCAGTCCGCGTTCGGAGAGCCGATCGACCTCGGCCTCGCCGGTGACGACATAAGCCAGATGGGTCCTGTCGAGCCGCCCGAGAATCGTTTCGTCGCCGGGCTTGCTGTCGTCGGCAAGCGACTGGCCGGGCAGGAGGACCAGCGCGCCAGCTGCAATTGACAGGATAATTGCCGCGGCGGTCGGTATTCTCAATCGGGCAAAGGCACCGCCGATGAAGAGGATGATGGCGGAATCGATGAGCAGCAGGACGAGGGCGGCGGCAAACAGCGAGGGCTTCAGCGACCACGCTTCGGCGCCGATCAGTGGTTCGCTCGTGTAGGATGCGGGAAGACCGGTCGCATCGATCGGCTTCAATTGCGCATCGCGGGGCAGAAGATTGAGGGCCGTGAACCCTTCTTCCGAGCCGTAGAGGCCCGGCGGATTTTCAGCGCTGGAGACGGGCGTCTTGCCCGCTGTGATTTCCAGCGGCCGAGCCCGGCCGGTTTCGCTGATCAGCACGCCGTCGGCATTCAGTAGCCGGTAGGGCGCCAGCGTCTGGCCTTGCGCAGCCCCTTCGCTCGCCACCCCGCCGCCGCGCGACAGTTGCACGCTCCGGCGCAGCATCTCGACGAAATCGCCGGATATCGGCAGGTTCGACCAGGTCGCCTCGGCGCTGACATGGAACAGGATGATGCGGCCAGCCCCTTGCGCCTTTGTTGTGACGAGCGGCGTGCCGTCGGCAAGGCTCGCCCAGGTGCGTGATGAGAGATCGGCGGTCGGTTCGGCGAGCACCTGCCGCTTGACGAGGATGCCTTCGGGGCGCGGCATGCCGGCGAACGGGCTGAGCGCCGGATAATCCGCCAGCGGTTGCGGTTGCGACCACGACAGGGCGCCGCCGAGCGCGCGTTCGCCCTGTCGCAGGGTGACAGGCACCAGCGGATCGTCGGCGGGCGCGGCAGCAAGGCGTGGCCCGGCGAAACGGATCAGCGTGCCGCCGTTTTCGATCCACTTGGTCACCGGCGCGTAGGTCTCATCCGGCAGGCGGCCGATGTCGGCCATGATCAGCATGGACGGCTTCTGCGCCAGAAGATCGGGGATCGCGACGGCCAGATCGGCTTCGTTTGGCTGGACGAGATCGGCATAGGGCGCCAGCGCCCGATTGATGTAGTAGAGCGGCGAAAGCAGCGGCTGCGACTGATCGCGGGCCTCACCGCTCAAGAGCGCCACCCGGCGGCGGCGGAAGCCGTCATCGAGCAGGAAGGTGCCGCCGGCGGTCGCCGCGCCGTCGATGGCGATGCGGGCGAAATCGTTGCGCAGTTCGAAGGGGGCCGCAAGCGTTCCCTTGGCGACGCCTTCGCCGGCTGCGAAGAACAGCGAGCCGTTGGCGATCGCCCGGCCGCGCGTGTCATAGGCGCTGATCGGCAGTGTGCGCGCGTCAGCGGTATCGAGGCGACTGACGCTGATCACCATGGAATCGGCGTCATTGGCCGAATTGGTGATGGCTACGGCCTGATCGCCGCCGCCCTCGATCAGCCGGAAGTTGGCGGGCGAAAGAGCCGCAAGCTCGGTCATCACCTTGTCGTCGCCGGCCTCCATGCCGTCGGTGAGAAAGGCCAGCGTACCGGGCGTCGTCCCATTGAGAGCAGTCTTCAACGCGTTGATCGCAGGCAGCCGGTCAGGGCGTAACGGCTGCGGCGAGGCGGCCGCCAGCCGCGTTCGGGCCGTGGCCGCCGATCCCGGCACGGCGTTGTGCTCGCTATCGGCGGTGAAGACGATCGAAACCGGCAAGTCCCTGGATTCCGCGTCGCCGATCAGTGCTTCGGCCGTTTCCACCCGGCGTTCCCAGTCTGTCGCGGTCGCCCAACTGTTGTCGATGACTAGCGCCAGCGGACCGCTCTCCGAAAGCGTGTTCGAGCGCGGATTGAACACCGGATCGGCAATCGCGAAGATGATGGCGGCGGCCATCAGCATGCGCAGCAGCGTCAGCCACCAGGGGCTTTTCGACGGCGTTTCCTCGCGTTTCAGCACGCTGGCCAGGATTCTAAGCGGCGGAAAGACTTCCGTGACCGGCTTTGGCGGTGTCATGCGCAGCAACCACCAGATCGCCGGCAGGGTGACGAGCGCCGCGAGCATCATCGGATTGGCGAAGACGAAGGGCAGGAAGCTCATAGTTGGCCTCCGTGGGTCGCGCGTCCGGGCATGCCGGATAGATACATGTGCACCGCGACGAGCGCCTCGGAGGCGAGATGATCGGTGCGATGTGGTGTAAAAGTCCAGCCGAGATGGCGGAGGTTTTCGCCGAGACTGTCGCGCCGGGCAATATAGGCGCGGCGATAGTCGTCGCGGACGATTTCGGCTCGGCCGGCAGTCAGCTTATCGCCGTTTTCCGGGTCGGTGAATTCGGTGCGGCCGGCATAGGGAAAGCTCTCTTCCGCCGGGTCGGCGATCTCGACGATATGGCCGCGCATGCCGCGGCGGGCAAGCGGCTCGAGACGCGCCATGATCGTGTCAACGGGATCGAGGAAGTCGCCGATCAGGACAAGGTCGCTCACGGCGCGGATCATGCCGGTCTGCGGCAGGCCGCCGGAGAGCGGCGTGTGCATCAGGGCCGCCGCCAGCCGCTCGGCGGCATTGCGGGCCGAGACGGGCTCCATCACGCCGGGGCAGCCGATGCGCTCGCCGGAGCGGGCGAGGATTTCGGCCAGCGCCAGCATCAGCACCAGCGCGCGGCTCTCCTTGGAGACGGCGCCGAATTTCGACTTGTACATCATCGAGGGCGAGAGATCGGCCCAGAGCCAGATGGTATGGGCGGCTTCCCATTCGCGGTCGCGCACATAGGTATGGTCGTCGCGGGCCGAGCGGCGCCAGTCGATGCGCGACAGGCTCTCGCCGGCGCTATAGGGCCGGAATTGCCAGAAATTCTCGCCGATGCCGCGCTTGCGGCGCCCATGCCAGCCGGAGATCACCGTGTTGGCGATGCGCTTGGCCTCGACCATGCAATCCGGGATCAGCCGGGCGCGGCTCTGCGCGCGAGACAGGAGTTCTCCGGACGGTGTCGGCTCGACGATGTGCCCTATGGCCGCCATTCATTATCCCTTGGCTTGCTTGACCAGGCCGGTGATGACGTCACGCACCGACATGCCTTCCGCCCGCGCCGCGAATGTCAGCGCCATGCGGTGCTGCAGAACGGGTTCGGCGAGCGCCATGATATCATCGATCGAGGGCGCAAGCCTGCCGTCATAAAGCGCGCGGGCGCGGGCACAGAGCATCAGCGACTGTCCGGCGCGCGGACCGGGCCCCCAGGCGACGTTCTTGTCAGTCGTCGCATTGCCGTTGCCGGGCCGGGCCGAGCGCACGAGTGCCAGGATGGCATCGACCACCTTCTCGCTGACGGGCATCTGCCGGATCAGGTGCTGAATATCCTGAAGCTGCGCGGCATCGATGACACCGCGGGCTTCAGCCTCATGCACGCCGGTTGTTTCAAGCAGGATCTGTCGTTCGGCCGCAAGTTCCGGATAGCCGACATCCACCTGCATCAGGAAGCGATCGAGCTGGGCTTCCGGCAGCGGATAGGTGCCTTCCTGCTCCAGCGGGTTCTGTGTTGCCAGCACATGGAAAGGCTGCGGCAGGTCGTTGCGCCGGCCGGCGACCGTGACGTGATATTCCTGCATGGCCTGCAAGAGCGCCGACTGTGTGCGCGGGCTGGCGCGGTTGATTTCGTCGGCCATCAGCAATTGCGTGAAGATCGGGCCGGGCACGAAGCGGAAGGACCTCCGGCCATTCTCGTCCTGGTCCATCACTTCGGAACCCAGAATATCGGACGGCATCAGGTCGGGGGTGAACTGGATACGGCTGGAATTCAAGCCCAGCACCGTGCCGAGCGTCGAGACCAGCTTGGTCTTGGCAAGGCCAGGCACGCCGACCAGCAGCGCGTGGCCGCCGGAGAGAACGGCAAGCAGCGTCTGTTCGACAACGCTTTCCTGGCCGAAGATCACCTTGCCCACTTCCTTGCGGATCAAGGCGATTTCGCCGAGTGCCTTTTCCGCGGCGGCGATGATCGCCCTTTCATCAACCGCGCCGTCTGTGGTTTTCATCACACCCATCGTCTGTCTCCAGTGGCCGGCAACGGTGCCGAATCGCGAAAAGCGCTCTTTCCGTCTCTGTTTTTCAATCTAAGCTCCGCTCGGTGGCTGACAAGACGCCGCCGAAGCATTATCTCGTGAAGCCAGTGGTCTATAATACGCAAGAATAGGGCCAAACGGGACGGAACGATGGCGGAAGCCCAAATACATCAGACCGGCGACGCGGCAGGCCTCGCGGCGCTGATCATGCGCGCTGCCGGTCAGGCAGGCGGACAAAACAAGGGACTGCCACCCGTCGACCGGTGGAATCCGCCCTTTTGCGGCGATATCGACATGGAAATCCGCGCCGACGGCACCTGGTTTTATATGGGCACGCCGATCGGCCGGCAGCCGCTGGTCCGGCTGTTTTCCACGGTCCTGCGCAAGGACGAGGACGGCAAGACCTATCTCGTAACTCCTGTGGAAAAAGTAGGCATTCGCATCGCTGACGCACCTTTCGTCGCCGTCGAGATGAATATGACACAGAGGGAGGGTAAGCAGGTGCTGACCTTCCGCACCAATGTCGGGGACGTTGTCGAAGCGGGGCCGGAGCATGCGCTGCGTTTCGTCATCCATGGCGAAAACCGCGAATTGAAACCCTATCTGCATGTGCGCGGAGGGTTGGAAGCGCTGGTTTCGCGTGCCGTGATGTATGATCTGGTCGAACTTGGCGAGACGGAGACGATCGACCGGGTCGAGATGTTTGCCGTCCGCTCCGGCGGTGCGGTCTTTGCGGTCATGCCTGTCCAGGAACTGGAAGCGCTGTCGATATGACGGATGTCCTGTTTTCAGCCGGTGATTTTCGCCGCCGAGCGCTCAGCCAATCCGGCAGCCCGGTGGAGGACGCTTGGCGCGAGCATGGCGACTTCCTGCTTAATCCTGATGTGATACCCCATCTCGAAACGCTGACGCTCAAGGACGCCGCCGTCCTCGTGCCGGTTATCGACGACGGCGATGAAGCCCGCGTCATCTTCACCCAGCGCACCGCAACCATGCGCAAACATTCCGGTCAGGTCGCCTTTCCCGGCGGCGCCATCGATCCGGAGGACGATACGCCGGAGCGCGCGGCCTTGCGGGAAACCGAGGAGGAGATCGGCCTCGACCGGCGTTTTGTCGAGACCGTCGGTCGGCTGCCTTACTACATGGCGATGTCCGGTTTCCGCATCACGCCGGTCCTTGCCATCGTCCAGCCGGGCTACAATCTCGTACCAAATCCGGAAGAGGTCGATGCCGTCTTCGAGGTGCCGCTGTCGTTTCTGATGAACCCCAAGAACCACGGCCGCGGCCGTGCCACCTGGCAGGGCGCTGAGCGGCATTTCTACCGCATGCCCTATGGCGACCGGAACATCTGGGGCATTACTGCCGGCATCGTCCGTATGTTGTACGAAAGGCTTTATGCATGACCTCCGTTGCCGCTGAAACCTGGTTTTCGGCGCCTGCGCTGACGCGCGTCTTCAATCTCCTCAATGCCGATGGCGGCGAGGTCCGCGTCGTTGGCGGAGCCGTGCGCAACAGCCTGATGCGGCTTCCTGTCGCCGATATCGACATGGCAACGACGCTCCTGCCGGACGAGATTGTCGCCCGGGCCAAAAAAGCCGGCATCAAATCGGTCCCGACGGGCATCGATCATGGCACGGTGACGCTGGTCATCGAGGGCGCACCGTTCGAGGTAACGACACTGCGCCGCGATGTCGAGACTGACGGCCGCCGCGCCGAGGTGGCCTTCGGCACGGATTGGAAAGTTGATGCCGAGCGTCGGGATCTGACGATCAATGCGCTCTATGCCAATGCCAAGGGGGAAGTGATCGATCTCGTCGGGGGTCTCGCCGACATCGAGAAACGCAATATCCGCTTCATCGGCAATGCTGCCGAGCGTGTGGCGGAAGATTATCTGCGGGTGCTGCGCTTCTTTCGCTTCTTCGCTCATTACGGCTCGGGCCGCCCCGACGCGGATGGCCTTCGCGCCTGTGCGCAGGCGCGCTCCAAACTGGCGACGCTTTCGGCGGAGCGGGTCTGGTCGGAGATGAAGAAACTGCTGGCAGCCAGAGATCCCGGCCGGGCGCTGTTGTGGATGCGCCAGGCGGGCGTGCTCAGCGAAATTCTGCCGGAAAGCGAAAAATGGGGCATCGACGCCATCCCGGGCCTGATTGCCGCCGAACAGGCATTCGGCTGGCAGCCCGAACCCCTGCTGCGGCTCGCAGCCATTGTGCCGCCGGATGCGGAGCGGCTGGAAGCGATGGCGAAACGGCTGCGCCTTTCGAGAGCGGAAGCGGCCTTCCTCGCAGCATGGGCGAAAGCACCGCGTCTGCCGGCCGTGATCGCGGATACGGCTTTCGCCCGGCTGCTCTATCGGCATGGTTCAGACGGCCTCGATACCAGCCTGAGGCTCGCTCTCGCCTCGTCGCGGCAGAAGTCGGAAAACGATCCGTCTCAACTCCCTGAAACGGCACGCTTTTGGGGATTGCTGGGGCAAACGGAAAACTGGCAGAAGCCGGTGTTTCCTTTAACCGGTGCCGACGTGGTTGCCGCCGGAATTCCCGCCGGACCGCGGGTCGGCGAAGTTCTGGCGACGCTTGAGGATCAGTGGGTGGAGGGCAATTTCAATGCCGACCGGGCAACGCTTGTTGCCCGGCTTCAATCGATGGTCTGAAAGCGATGGTCTGAACGTCAGGCTGCCTTCGTTTCGTCGACGATGCGGGCCTTGATATTGTCGACCATGTTTTCGCGGATAAGGGTTTCGCCGTGTGCTTGGCGCATGTGCTCGACGGCGCGGCGGACGACTTCGGCGTCGCTGTCGGCGCGGGTGTGCCAGTCACAGCCGGGCACGAGGGTCCCGCATTCAAACAATCGCATGATGCTCCTCCTTGCGTTTGGCCTTTCGCTTGGGGCTCGTCCGGCAAGCGAAATGCCGTCTACTATAACCGGAAATGCCGTCGAATGGTTCCTCGATTGTGCAGGTCGCGTTCACGTTTCAGGCGTCCTGCCCATCGCAATAGAGGCAAGCCGCGGGTGGCCCGGTCTCGACATGGCCTTGAACCTTCCTTCTCGTAGTCACATTGTCGCCCGATCCGTCCTTACCTTGGCTGCGGGGTTATCCGCTCCGGAAAGGTGGTGAAATGCCGCCTTGAGACTGACTAAAGGAAGGAAAGCATATGACTAAACGCCACATGCCGGTGGCAGCGCTGACCGCTGCCGCACTGAGCCTGATCGTCATCAACTCGCCGGCTTTTGCCCAAGGGGCCTCTGAACCGCAAGCCACGCAGCCGATGCAGGGTACTGCGCCCGCTGCTATCAGCGACAAACAGATCGAGGCCTTCGCCGTCGCCTATCTGCAGGTCGACAAGGTACGGCAGGACTATGCCGCCAAGATCGGCTCGGAAAAGGACGCGACGGCCAAACAGAAGCTTCAGAACGAAGCCAACAAGCAGATGATCAATGCGGTCGAAAAATCGCCCGACATGTCGCTTGAGAAATACAAAACCATCATCACCGCGGCGCAGACCAATCCCGAAGTTGCCAAGAAGGTGCAGGAAAAACTAAAGACAACGGCGCCCGCGCAGTAAAAACGGGCGGCCATGGGAGCAGGGCGCAAATTCGGTCCTGCTCCAGCGGCGCCGGCCGGCTGGAAACGGCCCTCGGCGGACTGCCGCCCAAGAAACCACTATAGAAATGTCCGGCTTTGATGCTATGCCTTCGTCTCCTTAAAGACGTCCGCAAAGGCATGCCTTCCATCATGAGCTCTTCTCTCCAGCAGGAACTGATCGCCTCCATCCGCAACATCGCGGATTACCCGAAACCCGGCGTCATGTTCCGCGATATCACCACGCTTCTCGGCAACCCGCGCGCGTTTCGCCGGGCGATCGACGAACTGGTCCATCCCTTCGCCGGCACGAAGATCGACCAGGTTGCCGGTGTCGAGGCGCGCGGTTTCATCCTGGGCGGCGCGATGGCGCACCAGATGTCGTCGGGTTTCGTGCCGATCCGCAAGAAGGGCAAGCTGCCGCATGATACGGTGCGCATCGCCTATAGTCTCGAATACGGCATCGACGAGATGGAGATGCACCGCGACGCCATCAAGCCAGGCGACAAGGTCATCCTGGTCGACGACCTGATTGCCACCGGCGGCACCGCAGAGGGCGCGACCAAGCTGTTGCAGCAGATGGGTGCCGACATCGTCGCCGCCTGCTTCATCATCGACCTGCCGGAACTCGGCGGCCGCAAGAAACTCGAGGCACTGGGCGTCAAGGTGCTGACGCTGATCGAGTTCGAAGGTCACTGAGTTCGCGCGTCAGGGAAACTCGATCACCTTGCTTTCGAACCGGATCACGGCCTCGCCGGTCTGGTTCTCGCCCTCGCACAGGATGGTGTTGATCCGCCATCCTGGCCGGGATTCCAGATCCTTGGCCGCAACGAACGTGACGAAATAGGTGATCACATCGCCGGCAAAGACCGGCCGCAGCCAGCGCATGTCTCGGAAGCCGGGCGAGGGGCCGAGCTTCGGGGCGGTTATCCCCTCCGCCGCCAGCCGCTGCATTTCGCCCATCCAATAGGGTACGAAGCATTTCATCCAGCCGGCGCAAGTGTGCCAGCCGGAGGCGCAAAGACCGCCGAAGAGCGACTTCCTGGCTGCCTCCATATCGAGATGGAACGGCTGCGGGTCGAACTTTTCCGCGAAATGGATAATGTCCTCGGCTGCAAAGGTGACGGTGCCGATCATTTCCCTTGTGCCCTCGGGATGAAGGTCAGACAGCTTCATGCCTTGGCTCCCGCCTGCCGGCAGCGGATCATGTTGGCGTAGTCGCAGATCGCCACTGTTTCCCCCCGCTGGTTGGCTACCACGGCTCTTAGCCGCACGATACCGATCTCGGGCCTCGAGCGGGAGACGCGCGCTTCGACGACCGTACAGACGCCCGAAAGCGTGTCGCCGGCCAGTACCGCCTTCTTCCATTCCATGCTGTCGACGCCGGGCGAGCCTTCGGATGCCGTCTCGTGAATATAGCTGCCGCAAAGCATGTGCATCATGATCGCGCTCGTGTGCCAGCCGGAGGCCGCAAGCCCGCCGAGAATGCTCGCCTTGCCGGCCTCTTCCGACAGATGCATCGGCTGCGGATCAAATTCCGCGGCAAAGGCGACGATATCCTCGGCCTTGACCGTCACGGGCTTAAACTCGAACCGTGTTCCGGCCGGAAAATCCTCGAAATGAAGCATGAGCAGAAGTCCTCCTGTCGAGCGTCTTAGCATCCCGGTTTGTCGCTGGAAACTAAAGGGAGGTCACGATGTCAATGCGGCATCGCCAGTTCCTGGCCGTTGATTGTCATCTTGCCGCTCTCATCGACCACGACGTTCCACATCTGCCGTCCATCGGATTCTGTCTTGGCGAACCCCTTGACCATCAGGAGCACAAACGCCGCTTGTCCGAACTGTGGTACGGCCTGGGCATTCTGCTGCAGATAGGAAATCGTCTTGTCGAAATCCCTTGCGTAGACTGTGATGTCGGTGTTTTGGCGCCCCTTCTGTTCAGGGTAGAGGGTCGTGGTACCCGAGAGGCCGATATCGTAGACGGACGAGCGGGCAGAGACATCCTCATATCTCATCGTCAGCGCACCACCTGGAAGGAAGATACGGCCAGCTGCGGCTGATTGCTCGTCTGTCAGGGGTTTTTCGGCGTTGAAATCGGCATGGTCCAGGAAATAGCCGATGCCGCTTGATAGGTTGAGGTTTTCGAAGGAGGCGCGAAAGGTAACCGTCTCCGGCAATGCTGCGATGAACGCCTCCGGCACGACACCGGGTGGAACAGACGGCTTGTCGAGGACGATACCGAAGCCGGCCTTTGCACCATCTTTCAGGCCGTTCGAATTGATTGTGTAGCGCAAGGTCTCCGCGCCGAAGGTGCCTGTGGGAGTGGCGACCTTGAGGTTGGTCACGTCGATGGATTCCAGCAACGCGTCGAACATTGGCAGGTTCGCGCGGAAAAGTTCCTTGAACTGCGCCTGCTTCTCAGGCGCAATCTTGTTCGTTTTGACGTTGTCGAGCACGAAAAAGATCATGTCTTGAAGCGGTCTGTAGGCCAAGCCGTTCAGAGCGACGTCAGCGGTGACGCTGTCTGCAGAAAGATCGATCCGTGTTTGGGCCGCATCGATGACGGTCTCCGCGAAAGAACCCATAGCCGCGTTGGAGCGGATATCGATGGTATTGGCTGTTGCCCGCTTGCTGTCGATGATCGACTTCATCGTGCTGAAGTGCGCTTCGACCGATTGCGCAGGGGATTTCGACGTCATGAAGATGCCGTCGGCCGTCATTTCAGCGGACTTGAAATAGAGAATATCGGGATCGTAGATGCCGTCCATGCGGAAGGCGTTGATCTTGTAGCTGAAATCCGTCTTCTCGGTTCCGGCGGTGAATTGCCCCTTCACATCGAGGTCGGCAGATTGGGAGAAATTCCACAATCCGTCCTCCAGCGGGCGGATCAGCGACAGGAAGGGTTTCAGGCCGGAAATGCTGAAGGTTTTCGGATCGACATCCTTCAGAAGCACTGTCGGATCGAAAGTGACTTCGTAATCCGTGGTGCCCGGCCGGACCTTGACCAGGCCAGATTTCGCCAGCTTTTCCGGCAGATAGGAGGTGAATTTCTGCTCGAGCTGCTCGGCGCCCTCATGGGTAATTTCCGCCGCCAGGACCGGTTGCGTAACGAGCGCGGTGGAGAGCAGTAGTGCGGGAATCAGGCGCATCAAAAAACTCCTCAAAATATGTCTGCAGGCAACATATAGCCGGCCATGGCGACGGCAAGCGTCCCCAATGGCCGGCGAGGAAGTAATCCTAAGAATCAGGTGTTGAAGCGGAAGTGGATCACGTCGCCGTCCTGGACGACATATTCCTTGCCTTCGTCGCGCGCCTTGCCGGCTTCCTTGGCGCCGGTTTCGCCGTTGAAGGCGATGTAGTCGTCATAGGCGATGGTATTGGCGCGAATGAAGCCGCGTTCGAAGTCCGAGTGGATGACGCCGGCCGCCCCCGGCGCCTTGGTGCCGCGCTCGATCGTCCAGGCCCGCGTTTCCTTCGGGCCGACGGTGAAATAGGTGATGAGGTCGAGCAGCTTGTAGCCGGCGCGGATCAGCCGGTCGAGACCGGCTTCATGGAGACCGAGCGCCTCGAGGAATTCCCGGGCTTCCTCCTCCGGAAGCTGCGCGACTTCGGATTCGATCGCGGCCGAGATGACGACGGTTTCGGCATTTTGCGCCTTGGCCATTTCCTCGACCGCCTTGGTGTGGGCATTGCCGGCGACAGCGTCGCCCTCGGCGACGTTGCAGACGTAGAGGACCGGGTGCGCGGTCAGAAGGTTCAGGCCCTGCAGGATATTCTTTTCTTCGGCATCCAGCGTCGGCAGCAGCGTGCGCGCCGGCTTGCCGTCCTGGAGCAGCTTCAGGGCTGCGTCCATGACCGGCAGCAGCGTCATCGATTCCTTGTCCTTGGAGGCGGCGCGCTTGCGGGTCTGCTCGGTGCGGCGCTCAAGGCTTTCGAGATCGGCGAGCATAAGCTCGGTCTCGATCGTCTCGGCATCGCCGACCGGATTGATGCGGCCTTCCACATGGGTGATATCGTCATCTTCGAAACAGCGCAGCACATGCACGGTGGCATCGACTTCGCGGATATTGGCGAGGAACTTGTTGCCGAGCCCTTCACCCTTCGAGGCGCCGCGCACGAGGCCGGCGATATCGACGAAGGAGATGCGGGTCGGGATCAGTTCCTTGGACCTGGCGACATCGGCAAGCGTGCGCATGCGCGCGTCAGGCACGGCCACTTCGCCGGTGTTGGGCTCGATGGTGCAGAACGGATAGTTTGCCGCCTGCGCCTGCGCCGTCTTGGTCAGCGCGTTGAAGAGAGTGGACTTGCCGACATTCGGCAGTCCGACGATACCGCATTTGAAACCCATGGCACCTTGTCCATATTTTGAAAAACTTTGCCCTGCCTATGGGGGAATGGCTCTTCCGGGTCAAGGCCCGGCAACATAACAGGCCTTGTTGAAAGTAAGGCAAAACTGCCTTACTTTCTGGTCAGGAGGTCGCTCTATGGTAAAACTGAAAATTACCGCCAAAGGTCAAGTGACACTCAAGAAGGAAGTGCTTGATCATTTCGGCGTCAAGCCAGGAGATGATATCGAGATTGACCTTTTGCCGAAGGGCGAAGGCAGCATTCACGCGGTCGAACGCAGGCTGCCGATCGAAAGCCTGTTCGGAATGTTCGCTCACAAGGCTGACAGGACCTATTCGATAGACGAAATAAACGAAGCGATCGAGGCCGGATGGGCGGGCGAGGTCAAACTTTGAAAGTCGTCGTCGATACGAATATTCTGATCAGAATGTTTACGCGAGACCATCCAATCGAAAGCCCGAAAGCGGAGGAAATATTGCGATCTCATGAGGTCGTTATCTCAAATCAGACGCTTTGCGAGATGGTTTGGGTTCTCAGAAGGCTATATAAGTTCAGAGTGTCAGAGCTCAAGCAGGCTATCGAGTATCTGGCCAAGGTAGGCACTGTCATCCTGGATCGCGCTGCCGTTGCCAACGGCCTTGCCTTCATGGACGCCGGTGGAGATTTTGCGGATGGCATCATAGTTTTGGAGGGGCAAAGACTAGGCGGCGAGACCTTCGCGACGTTCGATAGAAAAGCGGCCGCCATTCTCCAAAGAACCGGCCAGGATTTCCTACTGCTCGCGACGGAATAAAATTGCGTCGTTTCAACTGTTCGCGTGGATTTGTATGGATACCTGCGCCGCTTTCCATGTCATCAATGGTGGATTACCGATGGCGGACAACGACACAGCACTCAAGCCGAAAACGAAGACCAAGCCGCAGCTGGAGAGGCCGAAGCTCTATAAGGTCATTCTTCTCAACGACGACTATACGCCGCGCGAGTTTGTCATCATGGTGCTGAAGGCCGTGTTTCGGATGAGCGAGGAGACCGGCTACCGGATGATGATGACCGCCCACAAGCTCGGCGTCTGCGTTATCGTCGTCTGCGCCCGCGACATTGCCGAGACGAAGGCCAAGGAAGCGACCGATCTCGGCAAGCAGGCGGGCTTTCCGCTGATGTTCACGACGGAGCCGGAGGAGTGATCTCTTCGCGCCTCAGCTGCCCACCGGGCGCCTGATCTGGAAGCCGGTCTTGTCTTGCACGAGGCCGCAGCCCTTATAGAATTTCAGCGTTGCCGGGTCCTGCGAGCCGGTCATAAGCATCACCTTGTAGCAGCCTTGTTGCCAGGCGTGTTCGAAGGCATGCCGGATCAGCGCTCCGGCGTGGCCGCGCTGGCGAAACCGAGCGTCAGTGACGACGTTTTCGACGAGCGCATAGGGCTGGCCGCCGCGGGTGAGGTTGGGAATGACGATCAGGGTGACCGTGGAACTGATCGTCTCGCCCGAGACGCCAACGAAGATGGTCATACCGGGATGGGCCAGCATCTCGGCGAAGCGCTCGATGGAAAGGTTCGGCTCCATCTCCGGATCATCCGGATGGAGATGGTGGTAGAGCGCAAGCAGCGGCGGCAGATCGTTCTCCTCTGCCGGGCGGATGGCGAAGTCACCAGCCGGCATGGCTATTCGCCCTTGTCGCCGAACAGCTTCTTCAGCATGTCTGCCATCGGTCCGGTTGTCGGCAGTTTCTTCGGCTGCGCGCTGTTGCGGGCCTGGCGGATGTGGGATTTTCCAGCCGGTTTCGATGGTGTCTGCTCGGGCTCCGGTTTGCTGCCGGTGGCGAGCGCCAGCTTGTTCAGAAGCTGCGAATCCTCGCCCTTGACCAGCATTACCGCGTTGTCGGCGAGCGCGTCGAGCAGCGGTTCCAGCCAGACACGATCGGCCTTGGCAAAATCGCCGAGCACGTGGTTGTGCACCTGTTCCTTCGAGCCGGGATGGCCGATGCCGAGCCGCAGGCGGCGATAGTCCTTGCCGCAATGGGCGTCGAGCGACTTGATGCCGTTGTGGCCGCCGTGACCGCCCGCGGTCTTGATGCGGGCCTTGCCGGGCAAGAGGTCGAGCTCGTCGTAGATCGCCAGAATGTCCTTCGGTTCCAGCTTGTAGAAGCGCATGGCTTCGCCGACCGCTTCGCCCGACAGGTTCATGAAGGTCTGCGGCTTCATCAAAAGCACGCGCTCGCCGCCGATCTCGCCTTCAGAGACCAGCGCCTTGAACTTCTTGGACCAGGGCGAAAAACCGTGCCGCCGCTGCATCGCGTCGACGGCCATGAAGCCGATATTGTGGCGGTTGCCGGCATATTGGGGGCCGGGATTACCGAGACCTGCGAAAATCAGCATGGATATATCTCTACCAGTCGGACAGAGCTGTCTTGCACCGCGTCGGGGCCCGGAAGTCAACCGTCTGTCGAAGACAAGCCGTTATTTTCCCGGCTGGCCATATGTCTCGTAGGTCGCGGCCTGTTTGCCTTTAAAGATCAGCCTGTCCAGTTCGGCCTGAATGCTCGCGATAGTGCTGCCGGGAACCTGCAGATTGCAGGCGACACCGACGATTTCACCGATAGTGCCGAGACAGGCTCATTTTTTTGACTGAAGGCCATGCTTGGCAAAAATATGATCCTGCGTGCCGTCGGCAATCAGCTTATCGAGTTGCGCCTGCATCTTTGCCACCAGTTCGTCCGGCAGGCCGAGATTGCAGGCAAAGCCGTATAGCTTGCCTTCAAGAATGAGCGCGGATTCGAGCGCCTTGCCCTGATTCCGCATGGCTTCGAAGGTTTTTTCCGAGGTCATCATCAGATCGATGCGTCCGCTCAACAGCTTCTTCTCCGTCGTCTCCATATCGGCGGCGAGATCGATCTTGGGGAAGTTGTTCTTTTTCAGATAGTCGGCGGAGAAATCCTCGCGCTGGCTGCCGACGGTGAAGCGTTTGGCTTCCTCGATATTGGCCGGATTGACGCCGGACCCCGCCTTGCGCACCATCACCATGTGATCGACGAGCAGGGGTTCCACCCATTTGAAACGCTTGTCGCGCTCGTCGTCATGGCCGGTGGTGAACAGGCAGGTCCAAGTTTGGTTTTCCGTCAGAGACAGTGCACGCGCCCAAGGAAGAACCGTGAGGGAATACTCCGTGTCGAGCGCCTTCATCATCAGTTCGGCCTGCTCGACCGACGCTCCTTTGACCGCGCCGTTTTCGCTGAAATTATAGGGCGGATATTCCTCCGTCAGTAATTTGAGCGTCTCTGCCTGCACGGTACCCGACAGGAGAAAAGCGAGCGCGAAGGCGAAATATCTCATATCTGTTTTTCTCGTTTTCGTCATGCGCGGTGGGTGGCCTTCGCTTCTGATTCCATTTCCAACATCAGTAACATATTTTCGATCGGCATCGGCCGGCTGAAAAGGTAACCCTGGCCGTAATCCAGGCCGAGTTTGCGCAGAAGCGCCCACTGCTCCTTCGTCTCGATGCCTTCGGCAACGACGGTGCAGCCCATCTGGTGGGAAATGGTGCGGATGCCCTTGATCAGCATCCGGCTCTTGCGGCGGACATCGGCGGTTCCCGTCGTCAGCGATCGGGTGAAGGACTGGTCGACCTTGACGATATCGACGGGGAAGCGGTTGAGGTAGCTGAGCGAGGAATAGCCCGTTCCGAAATCGTCGAGCGCGATGCGGCAGCCGAATTCGCTCAGCTGCTTCAACACGGCGTGGACGTCCGGATTGTCAAGCATCAGCACGGCTTCGGTGATCTCGATGACGATCCGGGCAGGGGAGATGTGGTGTTTCAGGAGCAGGGCTGCGAGTTTGTGCGGCAACGTTTCCTCGAACTGGAGCGGCGAGAAGTTGACGGCAAGATAGGTCGTCTCCGTCCCTTCGAGCTGGGTCAGCCGCGCAAGATGGCCAACCGCCTTTTCCAGCACGCGTTCGCCGATGCGGGCGATTGAGCCGGTTTCCTCGGCAATGCTGATGATCTTGCCCGGCGGCAGGATGCCCTTTTCCGGATGGTTCAGGCGCATCAGCGCTTCGAAGCCTGCGATGCGGCCGTCGCAGAGGCTGACGATCGGCTGCAGGTAGGCTTCGAACCAGCCTTCCTTCAAACCGGCCTCGATGTTCTGTTCCATCTCGTGGCGTTCGCGGGCACTGTCCAGCATGCTGGTATCGAAGACGAGCATGCCGTTCTTGCCGTCGCGCTTGCGGGCATACATGGCCATGTCGGATTTCAGGAGCAGTTCTGCGGCGTTGGCTGCGTGAATGGGATAAAGCGCGATGCCGATGCTGGCGCTCACCGAAAGCTCCGCTCCTTCGACGGGGATCGGCTCGTGCAGACTGGCGCAGATGCGGTCGCCGATCTCGCTTGCCAGAGCTTCGACTTGCTCTGCATTGACCAGAATGGCGAATTCGTCGCCGCCGAGGCGCGACATGGTGTCGTCCGGGCGCAGTGTCGTGCGGACGCGGGTGACGACCTGGCGCAGCACCTCATCACCGGCGGCGTGGCCGAAATTGTCGTTGATCCACTTGAACCGGTCGAGATCAATGAAGATGCAGGCCAATTGCGTTGCGGTTTCGTCGGCGTTGCGGATGGCATCATCGAGTGCTGCTTCGAAGCCCTGGCGATTGAGAAGGCCGGTCAGGTGATCGGTGATCGCCTGCGCGTGGTTGCGGCTTTCGGCCTGCTTGAGCTCCGTGACGTCGGTCATGACGGACAGGGAGAGGCCGCCGTGTTCGTCGCCTGTGGCGCTCTTCATCTCGAGAATGAGCACCGTCATCGTTTCGCCGTTTGCCTTGATGAACGGGACGGTGACTTCGCAGATATTGGCATGCGTGGCGTTGCCGTTGCTGCGGCGCGCGCGGTAGGTCTCGTGCCAGTGTTCGTCGACGAAATCGGTGAAGGTACGTCCGATCACCTGATCGCGGCTGTAACCGGTCGCGATCAGCCAGTAGTCGCTGACGGCGGTGATGCAATTGGCGGGATCGAGCGAGAACAGCATGGAGGGCGTCAGATTGTAGATATCCGTCGCGCGACCGTGCGCCAGCTTCAGTTCCGTCTCCTCGCGCTCCAGCCTGCTCTGCATCTCGTTGAAGTTATGGGCGAGTGTGCCCATTTCATCGTCCGACGTCCAGTCCACGTGGTGGCGCGAACCGAGCCGCCGCGTGGCTTCGATGGCGGCCGTCAGGCGCATCAGCGGCCGGATCACGGTGATGCGATTGCCGATGATGGCGGAGGCAAAGACGATGCCGACGGCAACGACCAGGATGACGAAAACGATCAGTTCGTCCTTGCTGAAACGTGAGAGCGTGCCGGGTGCGGACACCCAGATCTCCACGGTGCCGACGGATTTTTCACCGTCCTGCGAATTGTAGAGGATTTCCTTTGAAATCGTCGTATGCGGTACGCTTGTATCCACTGGGCCGGGGGGAATCCGCACGGAGATGGATCCGGAACTATCCTCGACATGCACCCACAGGACATCGGCGTTGGCGATCAGCGATTTGGCGATCTGCTCGATACCGTCGGTGTCGAAGTCCCAGAGAGGCTTTCCGAGCGCCTGGGCACCCGCCTCCATGAGGATCTGGACGTTTTGCAGCCGTTCCCGGGCGACACGTTCTGACGACAAGGTCAGAAGAAGCACGATCAGAGGGGCGATGAAGGTGAGCATCGCACCACAGACGATGGCGATAAAACGATTTTCGACGGAATGCATCATCGGACGCACTCGGTCGCGTTGCTAGTCTCACGTCCCATTCGGATTCTCGTATGCTGAAGTCTGCCCCGACAACAACACATCACGAAAGTCTTAAATGTTGCTGAAACCCCTAGATGAAAAATTGTAGCTGCGGTTGCAACGACGCGAAATGGCGTGGCTGATGGCGAGCAACAAAAAGGCCCGCCCCACGAGAGGTGGGGCGGGCCGTCGATCGAGCTTTGAAAGCGCCGATTATTCGGATGCGGCTTCTTCTTCCGCTTCCGATACGCCGCCGGCCGGGGTGGCAATGGTGGCGATGGTGAAGTCGCGGTCGGTGATGACCGGGGTCGCGCCCTTCGGCAGCTTGATGTCCGAGATGTGGATGCCGTCGCCGAGCTTCAGGCCGGTCAGGTCGGCCGTCAGGAATTCCGGAATGTCGTCGGCGGCAACGACCAGTTCGACTTCGTGGCGAACGATGTTCAGAACGCCGCCGACCTTGAGGCCCGGGGACTTTTCTTCGTTGACGAAGTGAACCGGAACTTCGACGGTGACCGTCGAGTCCTTGGTCACGCGCAGGAAGTCGACATGCATGGTGAAGTCACGGACCGGATCCAGCTGGTAGTCCTTCGGCAGGACGCGGATCTTCTCGCCGCCAACGTCGATTGTGGCGACCGTGGTCATGAAACCACCGGCGTGAATCTTCAGGGTGACTTCCTTCGTGGAGAGGGCGATGGAAATCGGTGTCTGCTTGTCACCGTAGATGACAGCAGGAATAAGACCGTTGCGGCGAAGTTCACGGGAGGACCCCTTACCAACCCGTTCGCGCGTTTCGGCCTTGAGCTCGTAGGATGCGTGGCTCATGGCAGTACCTTTCTGGTGTTTTTGGAGAGCTCATCCGCTTATCTGTAAAGCCAGGATGAACCGAGGCCTTTGACCGCCTCATCCGCGTTTGCCTCCAAGGGTGTCTGCGCGGACGCGCGTCCATAACCGAGAACGCCGCGAAATGCAAGCAAGAGCCGGTTTTGCCGGAAAACCCGCCTGAAAGTGGCGAGCCATAAGTTCTAAAGGGCGTAAACTCATAAAGGGTTCGGACCGGCTGCCTAGCGCCGCCACAACCGGACTTTGATTTTCCAAGGTCCATACTTTCTTCAGACACAGCAGCCGGGTTTAAGATCGATGCTGCGGTGATGGACTCGATCTAACCGTCAGGATAGCAACTAACACGCAAACACTCAGGACAACGAAGGGGGGAACTCCATGAGTATACTCTCCATGGAACATCACCGTCCCCACTGCGGCCAGCATGACAACACTCCCGAGCAGTGATCCGTAGAGGCGGAGAGGTCTGAGGATCAGCATGACAGCAGCCATGAATTCCAAGAATGCCGTTAGATAGTGAAAGCTTTCCGGATAACCCCACCGGGCGTAGTCTGCGGCAATCTCACCAGTGACGAAGGTATTCCCGTAGGCCCCAACCAGGAAGAATGCTGCAAGCAGCCAAGCGAGAACGTTTCCCCAATAAATTCTAGGCATGGAAGGTCTTTCTTTGCATAATTGCTGTCAGGAACAGGCTGACAGTAAACGTGGCGCGCTTTTCAGCGCGACACGGGTTGCAGAGCGAGCACGCGACTCGCCAAACGCCAGCCGTCCGGTGTCCGCCGAAGCCTATCAGTGTAGGTAACACTCGCGACCGAGCCGTCCGACAGCAAGCCAAGGCCTTTCGACTCTGCCTCGATCTCGTCGTTTGGGCCTTCCTGGACATACAAGTTTGTCGAGTGATGAGCCTTGGCGTGACCTTCCTGGCTTGCCATATGGCAGATCGCTGCAATTCCGGTGACGGGGGCAAATCCGAAAACGCTCGAGTCAAAGTAGGCATCCTCGGTGAAGACTTCACCGAACCGGTCCCACGCACGCTTGTCTACAAGGTGTCCCCACAGCGATAGGATTTGATTGACCTCAACGACGTCACTAATAGACGGTTTCACTGTTCATACTCCTTGAGTGGAGGGTAAGAGGGGCAGTGTCTCCGGCCATCACCAGTTGATTGGTCCGTCAGCGTTGAAAAATTGGCCGGTGGGTCCTGCATCGTTCAGCAAGGCATACCTGACCGATGCCCGAACACCGTCCTCGATCGTGACGTAGCCGCCGCCTCTATTCAAATCCGTCATGACATAGCCGGGGCAGATTGAATTCACCTTGATGGGTGTGTCGCGCAATTCGAAGGCAAGCTGGATGGTCAGCATGTTGACCGCCGCCTTGGAGGCGGCATAGCCAAGCCATTTGACATCGGGCGATGGATTGCCCGGATCGCCGTTCCACCAAAGAGACCCCACGCTGCTTGATACGTTCACGATTCTCCCGTTGCTCGCCTTGCGGATGAGCGGCAGCATTTTCTGTGTCACGAGCACCGTACCGATGAAATTGACATCGAGCGTTTCGCGCAGGGTTTGTGGCGCGGCGACGCTCGGAAAATCGTCTGTGTCGAGAAGCAGGATTCCGGCGTTGTTTACGAGGATGTCCAGCCTGCCGAACTGGTCTCCGATGGTTGATGCAGCAGCCTCGATCGTTTCCGGTCGAATGAGGTCGATTTCGATTGCTTCGACCGCCAACCCCTCGGCGCGCAGTGCTTCAGCCTT
Source organism: Pararhizobium sp. LjRoot238 (assembly GCF_964252955.1). Taxonomy (NCBI): domain Bacteria; kingdom Pseudomonadati; phylum Pseudomonadota; class Alphaproteobacteria; order Hyphomicrobiales; family Rhizobiaceae; genus Pararhizobium; species Pararhizobium sp. LjRoot238. Next base: position 2,632,098 of record NZ_CAXUPP020000001.1, read on the forward strand.
CTCCTGGCCAGCTGCAAGATCGCGTGCGCCCAGAAGGACAAACACCCCGTTCCGCGCAAGCTGGCGAACCGTTTCAACGCCAAGACCGCGGGTCGCGCCAGTTACGAGCGCAATCTTTTCATGTGTGGACATTCCATATCTCCAGCAAGCGTGCCCCGCATGGGCAACGCATTTTTGCAATGAAGCTGCTTAGCAGCGCATGCTGGGATCGCATGGAATTTTATGTCTGTCAATGACAAATGTCACTAAGTGACACTATTATCGAAATGTACGACACTGGCGGCCTGGTCGAAGATATCTGGGAGCGACACCCCCGCTGCCTCTTCCACCCAGCTGCTGATCGTCGCCCGAATGAGCGCGAAAACGGTTCCCGCGATCGTATAGGCAACAATCCCGGGCAGCGGAGCCGGTCTTTCCGGTGAGGCGAGAATATGAGCGACTTCATCGATCAGCTCAGCGATCATCTGTTCCTTTCGCGCGGAAATGCTCCTGTTGGAGCGGATCGTCGTCTCGATGGTCAGGAAGAAACGAGATTTCTCGTCGAAATCCGCGAGCATCGCGCGCGCTGAGGCAAGAAGTGCTCCAACTGGCGGCTCCGACCTGAGCCGCTCCCTCAGTTCCGCCCGGATGATCGTCATGCCATCCTGCACCCAGCTGACGATAACATCTTCCTTGGTCGGGAAATAACGCAGCAGGGTGCGCGGCGAAACGCTGACTGCGGCAGCGATATCGGCAACGGTCGTTTCCTCGAACCCGCGCTTGTGGATCAAGTCCAGCCCTGCCTCAAGCAGCTGCGTCCGAGTGCGATCCTTCTTGTCTTCCCGGAGACCCAAGATTTCCTCCACGCTAAAATGAGTAGGTATTCTGTTTGACACATACCGCCAAATGTCATTCAGAGACAGAAGTTTGTGGCGGTTTGGAAGTCAAGACTTGGTGCTTATGGTGGGGCAAAACCGCGCTTAAACACACCGTTGGGGGCATCGAATCTACACGTCAGGCGCGGCATCTTTCAAGGTTTGACCGTCCTAATCAGCGTCCGCGTGATCGGGTGAACCGGGCGAGTGCGAGCATGAGACCGCCGGCAGCCAAGCCCCAGAAGGCACCCGAGATTCCTGCAAAACTGACCCCGGATGCAGTTACCAGAAACGTGACGGCTGCGGCTTCGCGGCTATCCTGCTCCTTGAAGGCTGCCATTGCCGAGCCGGCAAAGGCACTGACCAGGGCGAGACCCGCGACAGCCTGGATGAGGATCGGCGGCGCCAGGCTGACGAAGGCGGTGACGGCCGCGGCGAGCAAGCCGAAGACCACATACCCGGTACCGGCGATGATTGCCGACCAGTAGCGCCGGGACGGATCGTGATGCGCATCCTCGCCCGCGCACATCGCCGCCGTGATCGCGGCGAGATTGACCGCGTGGCCGCCGAAGGGCGCGCTCAGGATGGAAAAGATGCCTGTCGTTGTGAAGAGCGGCCCGGGTTGCGGCTCGTAGCCGTTGACCCTGAGCACAGTGATGCCCGGAATGTTCTGCGAGGCCATGGTGACGATGAACAGCGGCAGCGCGATGCTGACGAGGCCGGCGAGGGTAAAGCTTGGGCTTACCCATTCGATGTGCGGGATGAACGTCGCCGAAACTCGCGCCATGGCATCGGCCGGCATATCGACGCCGAAGGCGAGCACCAGAGCGAATGCGAGAAGGGCCGCGGGAACCGCAAACAGCCGGTTGACGCTGCCGACGATCACCCATGCGAGAACGATCGGCAGCCCGAACAGCGGATTGAAGGCGACCGCCTTGACCGGCGCGAAGCAGAGCCCGATCAGAACGCCGGCCAGCATGGCATTCGCCAGCGGCGCAGGAATTGCCGCGACCGCGCGGCCGAGCGGTTTCCAGAGACCGGCCAGAATGATCAGCACGCCGCAGATCAGGAAGCCGCCGACAGCCGTGTTGAAGCCGCCCGCCGCCACGCCGGAGCTTGCCAGCAGCGCCGCCCCCGGCGTCGACCAGGCGATGCTGACCGGCAGCCGGGTCGCGACGCTAAGCACGATCGCGCACAGTCCCATCGACACCGACAGCGCCATCAGCCCTGACGCTGCCTGCGCCTCAGTCGCGCCGACGCCCGTCAGTCCGTGCAGGACGACGGCAAAGGAACTGGCGAAACCGACAAAGGCGGTGAGCAGGCCCATGAAAAGGCTCTGGAGCGAGAATTCACGAAGCATTGCGCGGGAAACCATGACGGGTTGGATGAAGACGGCAAAGCTGCCTATCACATCGTCATCTTCATGCAAGACCATGCAACTGGCGATTTCGCCCGATTTGCATTTGACCTTTGTCCAGGTGGACGTTTCGCCGAATATGCCTATAGTGATGTTAGCGTCAGCCCTCGGGGAGGAGAGCCGATGAATCATTCAGATCATGTTCACGCTGTCGCACAACATACGTCGGCGGCAGCCAGTTCGCCCGTAGCGGCATCCTGGCGCCGGTGTCTGACGGTGCACGGCCTTTCTCCGGAGGAAGCCCGTTCGCCGCTGCGGCTGTCGGAGCGTGAGTTTCTCGCGGCGAGGGAAAAGTCCGGGCACCTGATCGAAGAGGCGCAAGGTGAACTCGACCGGCTGTTTTCAACGGTCGGCAAGGCAGGCTGTTGCCTGCTGCTCACGGACGGCAACGGTGTTGCCCTCGAGCGGCGGGGTGCAGCGGGCGACGACAAGGATTTTCGCGGGCTTGGCCTCTGGTCCGGTACCGTCTGGAGCGAGGCGAGCGTCGGCACCAACGGCATCGGCACGGCGATCGCCGACGAGCGCGCCGTCGTCATTCAGCGCGACCAGCATTTCCTCAGTTGCAATACGGGCCTCATCTGCGCGACCGCACCGATCCGCGATCATTGCGGCCGGATTGCCGCCGCGATCGATATCTCGACCTGCCGCGAGGACGCCGGAGAGATGGCGATGTTGCTGATGTCGCAGGCGGTGCGCGACGCTGCCGCCCGGATCGAGGCAAATCTCTTCCGCCGCGCGTTCAACGGTGCCCGTATCCTGCTGGTGCCTGCCGATGGCAAGAGCAGCCCGGCGCTGCTCGCCATCGACCGGGATGACCTCGTGCTTGGCGCGACCCGGGCGGCGCGTCTCCGGCTCAATCTCGACGATCGGCGCATTGCCGCCGGCGTTCCGGCCGCCGACTTGCTCGATGAGGCGCCGGTGGGGCAGGGCGAGGATCTTTTCGATGCCGAACGCGCCGCGCTTCGCCGTGTCCTGTCGCGCGTCAATGGCAACGTCTCTCTGGCTGCTGATACGCTCGGCATCAGCCGGGCGACGCTCTACCGGAAAATGAAAAAGCTCTCGATCCATTGACCGGCCGGATGCCAGCGCGGCGTTGTTGCCGCGCTGCAGCATGCTTCGTGCCATTCGGCTGTCGCACATCTGATACACTTGCCCGCCCCGGCGCGCACCGCCTCCCTATCCGTTTGCGCCGTTCTGGCGCACCTTTCCTCCCAGCAGATTGTTGGAGTCTGTTTCAGGAGGAGAAATCACATGCTGCACCAGAAAATCGTCGAAAACCCGTTCAGGGAGAAATACGGCAACTTCATCGGTGGCGAATGGCGCGAACCGGTGAGCGGCCGCTATTTCGACAACACCACCCCGGTCACCGGCGGCGTGCTCTGCCAGATCGCCCGCTCCGAGGCTGCCGATATCGAGCTGGCGCTCGATGCCGCTCATGCTGCCAAGGATAAGTGGGGCCGCACGTCGACGACGGAGCGCGCCAACATCCTGATGAAGATCGCGCAACGCATGGAAGACAATATCGAGCTTCTGGCGCGTGCCGAGACCTGGGACAACGGCAAGCCACTGCGCGAAACCATGGCTGCCGACATGCCGCTTGCCATCGATCACTTTCGCTATTTCGCCTCCTGTGTCCGCGCCCAGGAAGGCTCGATCGGCGAGATCGACCACGACACCATCGCCTATCATTTCCATGAACCTCTCGGCGTCGTTGGCCAGATCATTCCCTGGAACTTCCCGATCCTGATGGCAGCCTGGAAGCTGGCGCCCGCGCTTGCCGCTGGCAACTGCGTCATCCTGAAGCCCGCCGAGCAGACGCCTGCCTCGATCCTCGTCTGGATCGAACTGGTCGGCGATCTCCTGCCACCGGGCGTGCTGAACATCGTCAACGGCTTCGGCCTCGAGGCCGGCAAGCCGCTCGCCACCAACCCGCGCATCAACAAGGTGGCCTTCACCGGGGAAACTTCGACCGGCCGGCTGATCATGCAATATGCCAGCCAGAACCTCATTCCGGTGACGCTGGAACTGGGCGGCAAGTCGCCGAACATCTTCTTCGCTGACGTGATGGCCGAGGACGACGATTATCTCGACAAGGCGCTGGAAGGCTTTGCAATGTTCGCGCTCAACCAGGGCGAGGTCTGCACATGCCCAAGCCGCGCGCTGGTGCATGAGAAGATCTACGATCGCTTCATGGAAAAGGCGGTCAAACGGGTCGCGGCGATCAAGCAGGGTAACCCGCTTGACATGGCAACGATGATCGGCGCCCAGGCTTCGAGCGAACAACTGGAAAAGATCATGTCCTATCTGGACATCGGCCGCCAGGAAGGCGCCGAGGTGCTGATCGGCGGCGAGCGCAATACGCTCGAAGGCGAACTCGCCGGCGGCTTCTACGTCAAACCGACGGTGTTCAAGGGCCACAACAAGATGCGCATCTTCCAGGAGGAGATCTTCGGGCCGGTCGTGTCCGTGACCACCTTCAAGGACGATGCCGAAGCGCTCGAAATCGCCAATGACACGCTGTACGGCCTCGGCGCGGGCGTCTGGAGCCGCGATGCCAATCGCTGCTACAATTTCGGCCGCAACATCCAGGCCGGCCGCGTCTGGACCAATTGCTACCACGCCTATCCGGCCCATGCGGCCTTCGGCGGCTACAAGCAGTCCGGCATCGGCCGCGAAACCCACAAGATGATGCTCGATCACTACCAGCAGACCAAGAACATGCTGGTGAGCTACAGCCCGAAGGCGCTGGGTTTCTTCTGAGTTTAACCCTCCCCCTTGTGGGGAGGGTCGGAGCGAAGCGGAGGGGAGGGGTACTTTCTTAAGAAAACGAAGCCCCCCCAATCCTCCCCACAAGGGGGAGCGAGTTTGCTCGAGCCCGCCGTCAATTTCAGGCGGTCCAGAAGGAACGACCATGACCGACACCACCGACGGCCAGCCCCGTGTCCTTGCCACCGACGCGGCACTCGCCTTCATTCAAGAAATCCAGCAGGACCATCCGGATATCCTGTTTCACCAGTCCGGTGGCTGCTGTGATGGCTCGTCGCCCATGTGTTACCCGGCAGACGAATACATCGTCGGCGACAATGACGTAAAACTTGGTGAGATCGGCGGCGTGCCGGTCTATATCAGCGCCAGCCAGTTCGAAGTCTGGAAACACACCCAACTGATCATCGATGTCGTGCCCGGTAGGGGCGGCATGTTCTCGCTCGACAACGGCCGCGAGCGGCGGTTCCTCACGCGCTCCCGCCTGTTTTCCGGCGGCGAAGCCTGCGCCATTCCCCTGTCGCGGTGAGCCTTTGCACCGCCGCGCCGCCTGATCAATCGAACAGGCTGGAAACCGATTCTTCCTGGCTGGTGCGGTTGATCGCTTCGCCGATCAGGCTGGCGGTCGAGATGACGCGGATATTGTGGGCCGATTGCACCGCCGTCGTCGGCTGGATGGAATCGGTGATCACCAGTTCCTTCAGCTTCGACGAGGTCACGCGGGCAACCGCGCCGCCGGAAAGAACGCCGTGGGTGATATAGGCGGTGACGCTCGTCGCGCCGTTCTTCAGAAGCGCTTCGGCGGCGTTGCAGAGCGTGCCGCCGGAATCGACGATATCGTCGATCAGCAGACAGTCCTTGCCGGTGACATCACCGATGACGTTCATGACTTCGGACTCGCCAGCGCGTTCGCGGCGCTTGTCGACGATCGCCAGCTGGCAGTCGAGGCGCTTGGCAAGCGCACGTGCACGCACGACGCCGCCGACGTCGGGCGATACGACCATGACGTTCTTCAGATCGTAGTTTTCCTTCACGTCGCGCGCCAGGATAGGCACGGCGTAGAGGTTGTCGGTCGGGATGTCGAAGAAACCCTGGATCTGGCCGGCATGAAGGTCGAGCGTCAGCACGCGGTCAGCACCGGCCTCGGTGATGAGGTTGGCGACCAGCTTGGCCGAGATTGGCGTGCGCGGACCGGGTTTGCGGTCCTGGCGGGCATAGCCGAAATAGGGGATGACGGCGGTGATGCGGCGGGCTGAGGACCGGCGCATGGCGTCGATCATGATCAGCAGTTCCATCAGGTGGTCGTTGGTCGGAAACGATGTCGACTGGACGACGAAAACGTCCTCGCCGCGCACGTTTTCCTGAATTTCCACGAAGATTTCCTGGTCCGCAAACCGTCTGACGGTCGCTTTGCCCAGGGGCAGGTTGAGATAATTGCAGATCGCTTCGGCGAGCAGCCGGTTCGAGTTGCCTGCGAAAACCTTCATCGATGGTCCGCCTGTGCTGGCGCGGGTCGCTACCGCGCAAATTCCGTAAGCCAGCCGGGGTCTCGATCGTCCCAAGCCGATGGCCGCTTCATAACGCCCTTGACTTTGAATGCAAGAGGATTGCCGCGTTGCAGCGCGGTTTATCCTAAAAAGTTTTCCACCGGCGTGGCTTTACGGGCGAAATTCGCCACCTGCAGGCAGGCAATCGGAGCCGTCCGGCAACGCTAACCGGCGTTTCTTGCACGCCAGTTCAGGTATTCGGCGATCGTCCTGGTGGCGATCGTCTGCATCGTTTGCGGCGGCACCACCGACCAGAGATTGGCGGCGGTGGCATCGACCGTATCCTGTCCCTGGATGCGGTGCAGCCGGTTGCCGGAACCGTCGAGTACGTCCCAGACATAGACGACCGTCGTCTTCTCGCCGTCTTTCAGCGCCGAGAAATAGCCTTTTAGGATGTGCTGGCTGCTGGTATCGGATGCGCTCTTGATCGTCAGGCCATGCGAACGCGCCTCGTTGCCGAGCTGTTTCGACAGCGGCGTGACGGCCTCGACGGGGGCGCCAATGATCGGCAGGAAGCGGATGGTTCCGGCCGCTGTTGCCGGGGCGATTGCGGCTGCCTTCTGCGGTTTTTGGACCTCAGGCGTCTCCTCTGCGGTACGAAGGGGCGCTGCGGATTGTACCTGCTCGGCCGGGGCGGCTTCGTCGAGAGACGTCGTCTCGGTCGATTCTGCGATGACGGCGCGGCGCGCCACCCGCTGCTGCGCTGGGACCTGTCCCTGCTGGAGGCGCCCGGCCTGCGCGTCCAGAGATCCGGGCGGATCTGTATATTCAGCGTCGCCCTGGGCCAGAACAGTGCCGCTCGGCCCCTCGACAAAGCCCTCCTGCACGGGCGAAGCGAACTGCGTGCTCTGCACCGGTGTCGTCGCCTGGGGAGGGACCTCAACGGTCTGTTGCGACATGGAATCGAGATCGGCCTGGTTGACGGGCGGGGAGCGGAAGGTACCACCACCGACGTCGACCTGCGGGGTCAGATCGTCCATGCTGTTGCAGCCCGAGAGGGCTGCAGCAATTCCAAGGCCTGCAATGAGCATGATCGATTTGCGCATCGTTCTACCGTCCGGTTTCCTCGGGCGACGGAGTGATCAAGGCCCCCACCTTGCTCCGCCTATCCCGCGAACGGTAGATCAATTTTCCTAAGCAGTTATGAAGTCCAGTCCGTAGCGTGACAGAGCCTTCGGCGCGCCTTCTGTCGTCAGGTAGGTCTGACCGAGGGTCATTGCCGTGCCGCTGTCCGAATCCATGATGATCATGTGCACGAACAGGGACATGTTCGGTTCGATCTCCTGCGGATTGCCGATGTGGAACATCTGGTGCTCCATCCACGAGGGCGAGAAGCGGGCGCCGAGCGAATAGCCGCAGGCGTTCAGCCGATGGCGGGCAAGGCCGCGCTCGTCCATGATCTTGGAGTGGATGTCGAACACCGTGCCGAAGGTGTTGCCGGGCCGCAGGACCATCTCGATCGCCTGGATCGTCTCGCGGCAGGCGCTGTAGAGTTCGCGGTGACGGTTGGTCGGCTCGCCGATCACGACCGTGCGCATCATCGCCGCGTGATAGTGGGCGCTGACGCCTGCCCATTCCAGTGTCAGCTGGTCCTGCGCGTCGAGCGCCCGGCGCCCGGCCTTGTAGCGGCACAGAAGCGCATCGGCGCCCGAACCGATGATGAATTCGTTGGCCGGATAGTCGCCGCCGCCGGCAAAGACCGCGCCCTGCATGGCCGCCAGAATACCGGCTTCGCTGCCGCCCGCGTGGATCAGCGGAAGGGCGGCGTCGAGCGCGTCGTCGGCAAGGCTTGCGGCCTTCTCGACATGGAGGATTTCCGCCGGGCTCTTGATCAGGCGCAGACGGCTGACCAGCAGCGAAGCATCGACCAGTTCACCGAAGCTCGTCAGCTGATGATCGAGCAGGCGGGCGATGCGGCCGGTCATGCCATGCGTGTCGTATTCGATGCCGATGCGCGTGCCGAGCAGGTCTAGATCGCTTAAGAGGTTCTTCAGGTCCATCGTCGGATCGGCATTGACGCGGTCAACCCAGACCTCGACCCTTTCGATGTTCGAGGTGTGCTTGGCCTGGCGCAGGTCGGCCGAGCGGGTGAGCAGCACCATCGATCCATCGGCCTTCACCACCAGCGTCTGGAAGAAGCAGTAACCGAAGGTATCGTAGCCGGTCAGCCAGTACATGCTTTCCTGCGCGAACAGCAGCACGGCGGCAAGCTTTTCCTCCTTCATCCTTGTCGTCAGCCGCTCCAGACGGCTCGCGAATTCGTCCTGCGTGAAATGTAGTGCCATGTCATGCCTCCCGAATGGATATTGCAGAGATTTGCCGGCCGTAGTCCGGTTCGCTGCGATGGGTGGTTCGGCGGTAGGAGAAGAAGCGCTCCTCGTCCGCATAGGTGCAAATGTCGAGATTTTCCGCCGTGACGTCCGCCTCGGTCAGCCGCTTGATCGTCAGCCCGGGCAGATCGAACATGGCGTGGCCCTTGCGCGGCGAGGGGGCGAAGAAGATCTCATAGCCGGGGTCCTGTTCGAGAAACCGCTCGACGAACTCGGAACCGACCTCGTAGTTCCGCCGGCTGATCGAGGGGCCAAGACTGGCGATGATGTTTTCGCGGCGGGCGCCGAGCGAGATCATCGCGTCGATGGTGCTTTCGAGCACGCCGCCAAGCGCACCCTTCCAGCCGGCATGCGCAGCACCGACGACCCCCGCTTCGGCGTCGGCGAAAAGAACCGGGCCGCAATCGGCCGAAAGCACGCCGATCACCAGACCTGGAGTCGCCGTCACAAGCGCGTCGGCCGGTGCCCGCGTGCCGTCATAGCTGCCATCGACAATGACAGCGTCGGGCGAATGGACCTGATGCACCGTTGCCAGCTTTTGCGGCACCGCGCCGAACCATGCGCTGACGCGTGCGCGGTTTTCCTGGACCTTGGAGCGTTCGTCGTTGGAGCCAAGGCCGACATTCAGGCCCCGATAAATACCTTCCGAAACGCCGCCTGCACGGGTGAAATAGCCATGTTTTACAGCGTTTCCCGCCCGTTCCGAGAGAAGCGGGCTTTGCACAGGCAAGGGCAGGGCATCATCCTTCATCGGTGGTTTTGCCCTTTCGAAATGCTGCGATACGGTGGGTTTTCCGGGCATGTTGGATTTGTCGACCCGGCTGATTTGGCCGGATGTTGGCCTCAGGGGCCGCCTCTGTCAATCCATCGAAACGACAGCAGGTGTCGCCACCGGTTCCTGCCGGCAGCTATTTCTGGAAGGGCACGAGAGCCACATTCGGGCTGCTGACGACGAGGACCTTGAACAGTTCGCCCATCTTTCCTTCGCCGGCTCCAGCCAGCCTTTCTGCGTCCGCGCGAATGTTTTCCTGGGTCTCCATGTCCTTGTCGCGGCCAAGCGCTGCGGCGCGTTCGGCAAGGCCGAGTGCCAACAGAAAGTCGCCCTGATAGGTCAGCCCGTTGATCTGCAGGCCTTCCGTTGCGGCGCGCCGGGCAAGCTGCTCGAAATCGACATGGCTGGTGATGTCGGCTTCGCCGGGATGTTTGAGCGGTGGATCGAATTGATGCTCGCGCACCGCCTGCAATGTGTCGCCGAGACCTGTCGCGATATGACCATAATCGATGATGACCGCAGTGCCGCCGCTTGCCTTGATGCGTTCGCAAAGTGTCGTCATCACGGCGTCGCGGGCCGGGGCGATCTCGAAAACGGTGCCAGGCGGGGCGTTTGCGGCGGCCGGCGGCAGCAGAGCCGGATCGATGCCGGCGACGCCAGCGGCAAAAGTCAGTTCGCCGTCTGCATCGAGGCCGACAAGCCTTTCCCGGAACCCTTGCGCAGTCTTGACGAACTGGCGGATGGGAATGGCATCGAAAAGCTCGTTGGCCGCCAAAAGCAGAAAACCGTCCGGCAGCGTGTCGAAACTGTCGTGCCAGGAAATCTTGAACTTGTGCGCGACCAGCGTCTGGCTCTGGACCTTCTGCAGCCGTTCGCTGGTTTCCACCAGATGGACATTGGCGGCCTCGTAAAGCGCCGGCGACAGCTTTGCGACGACGCGCAGGATGTCCGCCATCATCGTGCCGCGGCCCGGGCCGATCTCGGCGATATTGACCGGCGTCGGCTCGCCGTGCCGCTGCCAGGCCTGGACGAGGAAGATGCCCATCATCTCGCCGAACAGCTGGCTGATCTCCGGCGCCGTGATGAAGTCTCCGGACCGGCCGAAGGGTTCGCGTGTCTTGTAATAGCCGTATTCCGGGTCAGCCAGGCAGAGCGAGAAATAGTCGGTCACGCTGATCGGGCCGTTGGCGAGAATGATGGCCTTGATCTTTTCTGCAAGAAGCGTCGTCATGCGGCCCTCTCACACGGTTGCAGCACTTGCGCGGCGGGCGCGCGCAATTGCCCAGAGGCCGATGAAGACCATCGGCAGCGAAAGGAGCATGCCCATGGTGAGCCAGCCGCCGAGGAGGTAGCCGATCTGCGCATCCGGCTCGCGGAAGAATTCGATGAAGATGCGGGCTAAGCCGTATCCGGCGATAAAGACGCCGCAGACCAGGCCCGGCGTTTTGAGCGCGTGGCGGCGGAAGATCATGATGGCCAGAATCGTCAACAGCACGAGGCCCTCGAGTGCGGCCTCATAGAGCTGGCTCGGATGGCGGGCAAAGGGACCGCCGGTCGGAAAGATCACTGCCCAGGGCATGGACGACAGCCGGCCCCAGAGTTCGCCATTGATGAAGTTGGCGATCCGCCCGAAGAAGAGGCCGATCGGCACGACCGCCGAGACGACGTCGAAAAGGCTCCAGACGGCAATTTTGTTGCGGCGGGCAAACAGCATCATCGCAATCATCGTGCCGAGCAGGCCACCATGGAAGGACATGCCGCCGTTCCATATTTCCAGCGCCCGGATCGGGTTCTGCAGCACGCTTTGAAGATCGTAGAACAGGATATAGCCGATGCGCCCGCCGACGACGATGCCGGCAGCGACCCAGAGCAGGAAATCATCGAGCTGGGCTTCGGTGATAGCCGGCGTCTCATTGCGCCACAGGGACGCATTGCGCGCCAGCCTGCGCGCATATTGCCAGCCGATCAGAATGCCCGCCACATAGGCAAGGCCGTACCAGTGAATCTGCAAGGGGCCGATGGAAATCAGCACCGGATCGATATCCGGGAAGGGCATGATCGAGAAGAGTGTGGGTATTGTTTCCAAGGTCTTGCTTCAGTCCGGTCTGTTGTTTGGCGGAACATGGGGCTCCGGCAAGACAGGGTCAAGGCGCGTCCGGTGAAGGAAAGGCGGTCATCCCGGTATTTTTCCTTGCATCGGCCCGCCTGTCCTCCTACCTCCTTTCTCAAGCCTGCAATGGCAGGCAATGACGCGAGGATCGGAGACAAAGACGATGAGCACAGGCACAAACCGCATTCTGGATGACTTCGCCAAGCTGATGACGGACGCTGCCGGCGCCGCTCAGGGCGTGCGGCGTGAGATGGAAGCCGTCTTCCGCGCCCAGGGCGAACGCCTGCTGAATTCGATGGATATCGTCAAGCGCGAGGAGTTCGAGGCGGTCAGGGAGATGGCCCTGAAAGCGCGCGAGGAAAACGACGCACTTCTGGCCCGGATCGCAGCGCTCGAAGCGCGCCTGTCCGAGGCTGGAAAATAAAGATTCGAGGGCGGCGGGCTGATTGCGCCGCCGCTTTTGCTCGCTTTTTGCGCGTGCGTCCCGGACTGGCACAGCGCGCCTGTCCTTGAGCGCGGTCTCAACAGCATTTTTCATAAATTTTTCACCCTGTGGACACTGTCAAAAAATGCTTACGGCAGAGTCGCTTATGAACCGGCGCTGAATCAATTTGAGAGAGCCTATCCACAACCGCCGGCGCTATTTTTCGCGCAGGGGGCTTTCATGCAGACTCCGGCATTATACACTGATTTTAAATGATGATTCGAAACGGATCACGCAAGCTCCAGACAGGGTAAGTCAGTCAGGATAGTCGTGTTTCCGGCAATCATAAGTGTTCGTTTCTGGTGTTTGAGTTTGCAGCCTTCGTGTGTGAGCGCGACGACGCATGTCTGCACCGGGACTTTTGGGGTGATGCATGAGCCTGATGGAACTGGAACTGGAGCGCCAATCGAACCCGGTCGACATGATCGAGTTCGTCGCAGCCAACAATGATTGGTGTTTCGAGCGCTCAGGCGAAGACGAGATCGCCATGACGGTCGAGGGCAAGTGGACCGACTATCATGTCTCCTTCTCCTGGATGGAGGAATTCGAGGCGCTGCATCTCGCTTGCGCGTTCGACATCAAGGTTCCCGAAACCCGTGTCAACGAAGTGATCCGGCTGCTCTCCCATATCAACGGGCAGGTGCTGATGGGACATTTCGATCTCTGGCGCCAGGAAGATGTGGTAATCTTCCGCCAGTCGCTTCTGCTCGCCGGCGGCGCCGAGCCGACCAACCAGCAGGTCGAAGTGCTGTTGTCCAGCGCGCTCGAAGCCTGCGAATCCTATTTCCAGGCCTTTCAGTTCGTTGTCTGGTCCGGTATCGATGCACAGAGCGCGGTCGAAGCGGTGATGTTCGAAACTGTCGGAGAGGCATGACGATGACTGTGAATGCTGCCGGACCGATCGTTCTTGTCGGCGCAGGTAACATGGGCGGCGCTATGCTTGCCGGTTGGCTGAAAAGCGGCATTCCGGGCGCCAATATCCTCGTCATCGATCCCGGCCCATCGCCGGCCATGGCAAAGCTGATCGCCGACAACGGCGCGCGCCACGAAACCGCTGCGCCTGCAGACCTGAAGGCCGGCGTTCTTTTCCTCGCGGTCAAGCCGCAGATGATGGCAACCGTGCTGCCGCCGCTCAAGGGTCTTGTCGGGCCCGAGACGGTGATCGTTTCGGTTGCCGCCGGAACGACGCTCGGCTTCATGCGGTCTCATCTGGGCGACGCCGCCATGGTCCGTGCCATGCCGAACACGCCGGCGATGATCGGTCGCGGCGTCACTGGCGCTTTTGCCAATGCGGCCGTGTCGTCGGACCAGCGCGATCTCGTCCACAATCTCCTGAAAGTCAGCGGCCCGGTCGAATGGGTCGAAACCGAAGCCGATATCGATGCGGTCACGGCCGTGTCGGGCAGTGGCCCGGCCTATGTCTTTTATCTCGTCGAGTGCATGGCGGAAGCCGGCCGCAAGGCCGGTCTTCAGGCGGACCTCGCCATGCGGCTTGCGCGGGAAACCGTCGCGGGGGCTGGTGAACTGCTGCACCAGTCCCCCGATGACGCCTCGAAACTGCGCCAGAACGTGACGTCCCCGGGCGGAACGACGGCTGCTGCCCTCAACATCCTCATGGCCGATGACGGCATGCAGCCGCTGTTCGACAAGGCGATTGCCGCAGCCCGCAAGCGGGCGGAAGAGCTGGCCGGTTAATTCGGGATAGTTTCATGACCGAGACCATCGCCTACGCCGATTTCGAGCGCGTCGATATTCGCGCCGGCACCGTCATCGAGGCTTCGCCCTTTCCAGAGGCGCGTAAGCCCGCCTTCAAGATCGTTATCGATTTTGGTCCCGAGATCGGGCTCAAAAAATCCTCTGCGCAGATCACCGTGCATTACACCCTCGAAAGCTTGATCGGCCGCCAGGTGCTCGGCGTCGTCAACTTCCCGCCACGCCAGATCGGCCCGTTCCGCTCGGAAGTCTTGACGCTTGGTTTCGAGGACGAAAACGGCGACATTGTTCTCACTGCCGTGGACAAGCCGGTGCCGAACGGCAAGAAGATGCTGTAGGGATTTCATCGATGGACATGAATGCTATCAGCGAATTCGTCCGTGTCACCTGCCTGCGCGACGCGGCTATGGTTGCCGGCGATTGGTCGGCCACGCACGTCGTCTCGCTCCTCGATCCGGAACTGGCGGAAGAACATGTTCCACGCATTTCCGGCGCGACGCACCATGTCGCGCGGCTGCGCGACCAGGAAAACGCGCTGGCCACCGGCCATTTTCCCGAAACGATAACGGCGTTTTTCGACCTTGTACTTCCGGCCATCGAGCAGCATGACAGCCGCATCCTCGTGCATTGCCATGCGGGCGTCAGCCGCTCCACCGCCTTCGCCTATGGCATCATCGCCCACCGTTTCGGCGCGGGGCGGGAAGCTGAGGCTTTCGAGGCCCTGCTGTCGATCGTCAACAAGCCCTGGCCAAACCGCCGCATCATCGAGATTTTCGATGCGCACTGGCAACGGGAAGGGCGGCTTCTTGCCCCGCTCGACGCGATGCGGGACCGTCATCCCAAGCGCATCGATGCCTGGCACCGGTTCAACGCGCGGCGCGGGATGACCGGCGGCTATTCGCGCTGACTGCGAATTCGCACCTGCAAGGATAGATTTGACAAGCCATACTCTGTCCATACAATAGGTCATGCCGAAATTCCTTTGGAGCATCGAGAAAAACCGTGCCCTGAAGGAGCATTCGGACAGGCATATCTGTTTTGAGGACATTGTTGCTGCGATCGATGCTGGGGGCTTGCTGGACGATATCGAGCATCCGAATGTCGAGAAGTATCCCAACCAGCGAATGCTCGTCGTTCTATTCTCGGGGTATGTCGATGCCGTTCCCTATGTTCGCCTGAAATCGGTGCCTATATCGACGACGAAGAAGCAGGGCTGATCGAAGCCCTGGAGAATGACAGGGCGCTTCCCGTTAGTCGGTTGACGGCCGACCGTCGTAAAGAACTCGAGACGATGGCGCAGGCAGCATTCAGCGACGATCGTGAAAAGATTTCGCTGCGGGTTTCAAAAGGCGATCTCGCGCGGCTGAAGTCGCGCGCCCTGCAGGAAGGCATCCCCTATCAAACGCTGATCAACTCCATCATCCACAAATACGTGTCCGAATAACTCATGGGGATCGCTGACTTACGCCGGCACCCTGACCACCGCCCTCAATCCGCCCAATGGACTGTCCGATAGCGTGACGTCGCCGCCATGGCTGCGGGCGATGTCGCGGGCGATGGCGAGCCCGAGGCCTGTTCCCGAACTGTCGAGATTGCGCGCCTCGTCGAGCCGGAAGAACGGCTTGAAGACGTCATCACGCGACGATTCCGGAATGCCCGGGCCGTCATCGTCCACTGTGACCGTGATCCACTTGGTGCTGTGCTTGGCGTCGATATGGACGGTATTGGCATAGCGGTAGGCATTCGAGGCGAGGTTGGCGACCAGCCGGGTGAAGCCATTGGGGCGCACGCGAACATTGTCGTCGCCCTCGATCGTGGTCGTCACGGTCTTCCCCTGCAGTTCGGCTTCCAGCGTCAGCCGGTTCATCAGGTCGTGCAGCTTCAGTTCGCCGACGTCTTCCTCGGCCTCGCCGCGCGCAAAGGAAAGATATCCTTCGAGCATACTCTGCATATCCTCGACGTCCTGGTTAAGATTGTCGAGATCGGCGCTGTCGCCGGCCAGCGCCAGTTGCAGCTTGAAGCGGGTGAGGATGGTGCGAAGATCGTGGCTGACGCCGGTGAGCATTGCCGTTCGCTGCTCGATCTGGCGTTCGATGCGCTCGCGCATCTGGATGAATGCAAGGCCGGCGCGGCGGATTTCGTCGGCACCGCGCGGCGAAAAATCGTCGATCTTCTGGCCTTTGCCGAAACTCTCCGCCGCCCTGGCGAGCGCCAGGATCGGCCGGATCTGCCCGCGCAGGAAGAGGATGGCGATGGTCAAAAGCACCAGCGAGGCGCCGACCATCCAGACGATGAAGATATGGGTGTTGGAGGCATAGGCCTGGCTGCGGCGCGCATAGACCCTGAGGATGCGATCATCGACGAGCTTGATTCGGACTTCGACAAGGTCGGAGTTGCCAACCGTATCGATCCAGAAGGGCAGGCGGATATTGTTGGAAATCTCTTCGCTGAGGATCTGGTCGAGGATCTCGAAGAAGGGTTTTGGGCGCGGCGAAGGCAGTTCGCCATCCGGCTCGATCGAGACGTTGAGGTCTAGTCTTTCTCGGGCGATCCGCACGATGGTGGAATAGTCGCTCTGCGGCATCGCATCGATCAGGTCGATAACGGCGGCGATATCGCCGGTGACGGCCGCCGACAGTCGCTGGGTGACGAGCTGCCAGTGCCGCTCCATGAACACGAAGGCGACGACCGACTGCAACAGGACCATGGGAATGATGACGATCAGCAGCGAGCGGGCGTAGAGCCCCATCGGCAATTGCCGCCGCAGCCAGCGCACGGCGCGATTCCAGCTCTTGTCGCCCGTTTGCGTCCGATGGCGCCGCAGGATATCAAAGCTCGTCATGAAAACCCAGCCGGATCATTTCGCTAGTCCACGCTTAGCCGATAGCCAATGCCGCGCACCGTCTGCAGCCAGACGGGGTTTGACGGGTCGTCCTCGATCTTGCGACGCAGGCGGTTGATCTGCACATCGATTGTCCGTTCGCCGACCTCGGCGTCGTCGCTCACCAGTTCATGGCGTGGAATGGTTTCGCCGGCGCGCTGGGAGAACAGCATCATGATTTCCTGTTCCCGGTCGGTGAGGCGAATATGGTCTGCGCCCCGGCGCAATTCCTTGCGCACGACGGAGAAAGTGAAGGGGCCGAAAATCACCTGTTCGATCTTCGGGGCCTTGGCGGGCGCGTTGCGCCGCAGGATGTTGTTGATGCGCAGCACCAGTTCGCGTGGATCGAAGGGCTTTGGCAGGTAGTCGTCGGCGCCGGCTTCCAGGCCCTCGATGCGGGCGTTCGATTCCGCCAGCGCCGTCAGCATGATCACCGGTACGGTCTTGATCTTGCGCAGGCTCTGGGTCAGCGAAATTCCGGTTTCACCGGGCATCATCACATCGACGATCAACAGGTCGTAATCTATGCCTTCGAGCTTTCGGCGCGCCTCGCCCGCATCCGCTGCCGTGGTCACGCGAAAGCCCTTTTCCATCAGGTAGCGGTTCAGAAGATCGCGGATGCGGCGGTCGTCATCGACTACCAGAAGATGGGCGGCATCGTCGTCGATCCTCGTCGTCTTTGTCATCTCTCGTATGCCCTGTCTTGTCGCTGCCGGCTCGGCAAGCCGGGATTTCAGTTTTCGTCGGCGGTCTTCATGCCGGCAAGGAAGCGCTTGATCATGTCGCGGGCGCCGGGGCCGGTTTTGGCCAGGGCTTCGGCTATGCGCCGCGACTGTGGCTCGGCCAAGGCCCTCGCCAGAGTCTTGCCTTCCTTTGTTGTATAGAGCTTGCGCTGCCTGCGATCCTCCGGTCCGGCAACTTGGTGAATATACCCTGAATCGATGAGCTGTTTCAAAACACGGGCAAGGCTTTGCTTGGTGATCCTCAACGTGTCGAGCAGATCGGCAACGGTCATGCCGGGTTCGCGGTCGACGAAGTGCAGCACGCGGTGATGCGCCCGCCCGAAGCCGCGTTTTTCGAGAATCACGTCCGGATCGGAGGTGAAATCCCGATAGGCGAAGAAGAACAACTCGATGATTTCAAAGTCCACCGCGTCCGTCATGTCTATCCCGGCCGGAGAGATGTCTGTATCGGCCTTCTGGTTCGGCTGTCCTGCCACGCCGTCATTTCCTTTCAATTGCAACGCACTTTGCGAAACTTTCGAAAAAATATGTCAGCTATGTTGACATATTTTTTCACCATTGGTAAGCGTCTTGACCTCAGAAGGGCGAACATTCGACGCTGGCCTGTCATTGAAGATAGGCCGTGCCGCTCTGATCGCCAATCCAAAATCACCAAAACTGATTTTCCTTGCTCCAGTTTGACGGTAAAACTGAAACAGGAAAGACAATCAACGCAAAGAATGGCGTTTACGCGCCGGAGGATGAGACGATGGCAGCAGTTCCCTTTGATCAGTTGGACGGTCAGATCTGGTTCAACGGTGAATTCGTCGATTGGAAGGACGCCAAGATCCATGTGCTCACGCACGGCCTGCACTATGCCAGCGCCGTCTTCGAAGGCGAGCGCGCCTATGGCGGCCGCGTCTTCAAGCTGACCGAGCACAATCAGCGCCTGCACAAGTCGGCCGAAATCCTCGGCTTCACCGTTCCCTATTCGGTCGAGGAACTGGACGCGGCAACGATCGAGCTTTTGAAACGCCAGGGCTTTTCTGAAGCCTATGTCCGGCCAATCGCCTGGCGCGGTTCGGAGTCGATGGGCGTCTCGGCCCAGAACAACCGCATCAACGTCGCCATCGCCATCTGGCAGTGGGGCAGCTATTTCAACCCGGCCGAAAAGCTAAAAGGGATCCGCCTCGATATCGCCGAATATCACCGTCCGGACCCGAAGACTGCGCCCTGCGCCTCCAAGGCCGCCGGGCTTTACATGATCTGCACCATCTCCAAGCATGCCGCCGAAGCCAAGGGCTATGCGGATGCGATGATGCTCGACTATCGCGGCCAGGTCGCCGAGGCGACCGGTGCCAACATCTTCTTCGTCAAGGACGGCGTCATCCACACGCCGCTGCCGGACTGCTTCCTCAACGGTATCACCCGCCAGACGGTCATCGAACTTGCCCAGCGCCGGGGCTATGAGGTGGTCGAGCGGGCGATCATGCCGGAAGAACTCGCAGGCTTCACCGAGTGCTTCCTGACCGGATCGGCGGCTGAAGTGACGCCGGTCTCCGAAATCGGCCCCTATACGTTCAAGCCCGCCGCGATTTCCGAGACGCTGATGAACGATTACACGAAGGAAGTCTATCCGGTGGCCGCTGCCGCCGAATGATGGGTTTGCTATAAACTGAAAAAGGCGGCTTTGAGCGCCGCCTTTCATTTATCGCGGAAAATGATCCTCTGCATGGGTTCAGCATCTGAACGCGGAACCCGCCGCTGAGGCCGGCGATGCGCGCAATGGCGCTGAGCGCCTGTTGCTTGAGAACCGCGCCAGCGTTGCCGCCCGCCGCGCCGGCGATCAACTGCGTGACGAAACGGCTCATCGTTTGCCAACTGCCTCAAAATTCTCGCCTTCTCTGGCTTCTCCAGCGGTCATTTGACCGTTGCGTGACTGGACGTCCCCCCGTTGCACTACGTGGCGTAGCCGCGCACTCTGCCGGTGTTCCCTATGGAACTGCGAATATCCGGATAATGCAAAATACTGGAATTGTTCCGCTTTTCCCGGAACCATCCGAGCAATGGCGGGGTTTAGACGCCAACAGAGAGGATATTGAGATGCAACAGGATATCGCCCAGGACTTGAATTCGACTGCCCGCCAGTTGCGCCCCGTCGTTATCACCGTCGTCGCCGCCAAGCTTGCGGTTTTCGCCCTGCTGATGACAACGATCAACTTGCAGGCCCCGCTGCCGGCCTCTGTCGAAGTCGCCGAAGCTCGTTAGAGCGGCTTGTCCGGCGCTGTGGCAGCGCTGGTGGTCTCGCAAGCCGGTGCTGCGCGATTGACCGTTTTCATTACACCCTGTCCGTCCTATATGCTTCGTATCAGAGTTTCGCAGCGAGGCGGCATGTTACAGGCGGGCATCATTCCGGTTACCCATTTCCAGCAGAACTGCACGGTGTTGTTCGATACCGACACGAAGGAGGGCGTGATCGTCGATCCCGGCGGGGACGTCGATGTCATCCTCCAGACCATCAAGGAAAACGGCATCACGCTGAAGGCGATCTGGCTGACCCACGGCCATATTGATCACGCCGGTGGTGCCAAGGAGCTCAAGAAAGCCCTGAACCTCGATATCATCGGACCGCACAAAGACGACCAGCCGCTGCTCGAGAGGCTCGAGGCGCAGGCGGAGAAATACGGGCTGGCGATGAAGGTCGAGAATGTGCTGCCGGACCGGTGGCTGGAGGAGGGGGATACCGTGTCCTTCGGCGATCACGTCTTCGAGGTGCTGCATTGCCCCGGCCATGCGCCCGGCCATGTGGTCTATTTCAACCGCAAACAGGGTTTCGCCCATGTCGGCGACGTCCTGTTTCACGGCTCGATCGGCCGCACCGATCTTCCCGGCGGTAACCACCAGCAACTTCTTGATTCGATCCGCGACAAGATCCTGCCGCTCGGCGATAGCGTCGGTTTCATCTGCGGCCACGGGCCGGGGGGCCAGATCGGCGAGGAGCGCCGCACCAACCCCTATCTTCGCGGGCTGTAGCCGAACGGGGGAACTGCGCCGAGCCACCGAAAACAGGACAGCAAAAAAGGCACGTGCCGATCGGCGCGTGCCTTTTTCTCAAATGATAGTGCGGTTTTAGCCGGCCTTGCAGAAATACTCTCTGCCGTCATAACCGACGAATGTGCCGGACTGGGAATCGAACGAGCGATAGCGCTGCGAGCAATAGCGGTACCAACCGGGGGTCCAGGGCTCCAGTTCGCCATACGTTTCAACGACGACCGGGCGGGCGCGGCGATAGACCGGGCGCGGTTCGTAATATTCGGGCTCCGGATCGACATAGACCCGTTCCTGGTAGCGCGGCTGGCTGGCGATGGCGCCGCCGATGATCACGCCTGTGGCAAGACCAAGAGCGCCAGCTGCAACGGCATCACCGTTGCCGTGGCGATGGCGGCGGCCCCAGTCTTCGGCCTGCGCAGACGTTACTGTCGGGATGACGGTTGCTGCGGTAGCAAGGGCAAGAACGGCAGCTTTGACAATTTTGTTCATTGTTTCGATCCTGTTTTGGGCCGGACCATTTCAGTCCTTGGTAATGCAAACAGACTATTATGGCGAAACTGAACGCAGGGTGAATGAAAAAACCCGGCAGCGAGGCCGGGCTTCAGCTTGAATCTGTCCGTCTTGGCTCGGCGGCTTAGCCCGAGACCTGCAGGTTGACCGCCTTCGGGCCTTTGCCGCGGCGATCCGGTTCCGTGTCGAAGCTGACCTTCTGATTTTCCGACAGTCCATTCAGGCCAGAGGCCTGTACTGCGGAGATATGCACGAAGATGTCGGCGCCACCGTTATCGGGTTTGATGAAGCCAAAGCCCTTGTCGGTGTTGAAGAATTTAACAATGCCAGTCTCGGCCATGCGTCAGGTCCTTTTTCCCCTGCCCGGATGCGGCGGGCAGCATTACAATGTTTGCCCAAAGGGCGTGCGGCAGGCAGTTCTCGACTATGAGGAAAGGGTCCTGTAATTGCAGCCAGCCATCGAAAAACTCTGTCTTTGCCCGACTGCCCGGTACATTTTGCGTGCCCGGCGCGCATTATTTAAAGGTCTTCCCGTGTTCGCAAATTGCCCGAACCCGATAAGCTTGCTGTGTTTATTTTAAATTGGCAAGCAAAAGTTTTTTGAAACAAGTGCGCCTATTTGGTTTGTTCAAAAAGCAATCAACTGCTGAAAAATATGATTTTTCTACTGATATATTGCAAGCTATTGAAAATGTTGTGATTTGTGTCTCGTTGCATGTTTTTTAGGCTGTTTGCGTCATGATATGTCGCAGAACGCCAAGAAGCCCAGCATTGCTTAGAAGGCTTCGCTAAATATTGACCGTTAGATAAAACGTGGCGCGTTGCACCGTTACTCGACAAAAAGCGCCTAAATCAGGCTTCGGCGGCAACGGCCTTCGGCTTCGTCAGTTCGGGTATGATCTCCACGATCAGCATGGCCGCGAAAATGATCGCGCAGCCGATATAGCCGACCGGGGTGATCGTCTCACCGAGCAGCAGCACGCCGAACAGGGCGGCGAACAGCGCTTCGCTCGACAGGAAGATCGCCGCCTGCGGCGCGCTCGTATAGCGCTGGCCGACCACCTGGCAGATGAAGCCGATGCCGCTGGAAAAGAAGCCGGCATAGAGGATTTCCGGCAGCGAGTTCGTGACGGCGGTAAGATCGAGCGGCTCGAAGAGGGCACCGGCTGCGCAGCCGAGGACGGCGCAGACGGCGAACTGGGTCATCGAGAGGGCCATCGGCCGGCCGGTGCTGCCGGCAAAGATGCCGACCAGCATGAGTTGGACGGCCCAGAACATCGCGCAGACGATCGTCAGGACATCGCCGCTCGTGAGGCGCGCAAGCTCGCCGCCGCTCAGGAGGAAAATTCCGAACGTCGCCGTGAAGGCGGCCGGCCAGATGATCCAGTGCGGCTTCCTGCGCAGGAAGATGACGGTCAGCATCGGCACGAAAACGACGTAGAGCCCGGTGAGGAAACCCGAATTGGTGACGCTGGTCGTCAAAAGGCCGATCTGCTGGGTGGCGGCGCCGGCAAAGAGTGCAAGCCCGATCCAGATGAAGTTGCCGATGCTCGATTTCGGCATCGGCCGGTGCGCCTTGCGGGCTTCCCAGAGCGCCAGTGGTGCTGCGACCGCGGTGGCGATGGCAAAGCGCAGGCCGATGAACCAGAGGGGGCCGATCGCATCCATCGCCGTCGATTGCGCGACGAAGCCCGCGCCCCAGATGGCGCCGGAAAAGAGCAGGAAGAGATTGGCCTGGATGCGGGTCACGATGCGGTTCCTGAAAGCGCGGCACAGCCTCGCATCGGAACGACAGGCAGGATCATGCACGCCAGAGAATATGATTTGTTCGGCAGTCAGGTAGCAGCTGCATTAAATTTGGGCAAGTGCGCTGCTTGAGGCGAAAAATAAGGTCCTGTCAGCTTTTCTTGTCCGCCGCGGAGATACGCAGCAGCCGGCCATCGTCTCCATCCGTCACCAGAAGCACCGCGCCGTCCGGCGCCACCTTGACGTCGCGGATACGGCCGAATTCGCCTTCGAACAGGCGTTCCTCCGAGACGATCTTGCCGCTTTCATCCCGCTCCAGCCGCGCCAGCAACTGGTATTTCAGCGCCGATACCAAGATATCGCCCTCCCATTGCGGGAACATCGCGCCGTGATAGACGTCGATCGCGCCCGGCGCGATGGAGGGATCCCAATAGTAGAGCGGCTGCTCGTAGCCCTCCGCCGCCTGGCCGACGCCAATCTCGGCGCCGGAATAGTCCTTGCCATAGGTGATGACCGGCCAGCCGTAGTTCAGGCCGGGCTGCGGCGCGTTGACTTCATCGCCACCGCGCGCGCCGTGCTCGACGGTCAGCAACTGCCCATTTTGGGGATCGATGACAATGCCCTGCGGATTGCGGTGACCCTTGGACCAGACCTCGGGGAGCCCGGTCTTGCCATCCTTGTAAGGGTTGTCCGCGGGGATGCTGCCGTCCGGGTTGATGTGCAGAATGGAACCCGCATGATCGCGCATGTCCTGTGCCCGATCCCGCTCGCCGCGATCGCCGATGCCGAAGAACAGGCTGCCGTCGGAGGCAATCGCGATACGCGATCCGAAATGCTGGCCCTTGCCGGTGAATTTGTTCATCCGGAAGAGTTCCTTGACGCCGGTCAGGTTCTTTCCGTCCTTTGAAAGCATGCCCCGCATAATTGCCGTTCCATAGCGGCTACCATCCGCGACCGCCATCGACAGGAAAAGCGTGCGGTTGGTTTCAAAGCCAGGATCGAGCGCGACATCGAGAAGCCCGCCTTGCCCTTGGCGCGCGCTCTTCGGAACGCCGCCGATCGGCGACGATGCCTTGCCGTCGCGAATGATGAGAAGGCTGCCACCAAGCTCCGTGATGATGAAGGCGCCGTCAGGCATCACTTCGACGGACCAGGGATTGTCGAGCCCGGAGGCAAGCGTTTCGACCCGAACCGACGCCTTCTCCGTCGAAAATTGCGCGGGTTGCTGGGCGGAGGCGAGAGACGGGGCCGAGAAAAGCATTGCCACAAGAGCGGCCGGTTTCATCAGGTTCTCACGTATCCTCGCCATCTCGCCCTCCATGCGCCATTATTGCTAGCTGGGGTCGGATGCCGGCGGATCAAGGGCGATCAAACGGATTTTACCGGTACGTGACCGTTGTTGCCGAGCGCGCCGTGCTGACCGGCGTCCCCGACGAATGCCGCCTTCGCACGCCAGGGGCTGACGTTCGTTTCGCGATAGGTTTGCGTCTCGAAGCTGCGCCTGAGCGGCATTTGCGGCAGTTCTGATTTCGCTTTGATGTAGAAGCCCTTGCCCACCAGCATGAGACCCGCGATCGCAACGAGGCAGATCGCCGCGAAAACGAGCGTTTCCAGCATATTGAGGCGCGCCAGAAAACCGGTGCGCAGATCGGGCGCCGGTCTATCGGCCACGGTGGTGAGCCTCAAGCATCAGGCCGCGAATCTGCCAGCGCCAAAGGCCGAAGGTGGAGGCCGCCATCATTGCGATGGCAAGCAGCGTCAGGCCGATCAGGATATACCGGTCGGCACGTGTCGCTGCCTGTGGCAGCTCGAACCCATGGCCCGCTGGCGTGATCAGGCTGGCGGTGTGCATGGCACCGGCCTCGATGCCGCTTGCGCGCACGTAGGCGGCAACATGCTGCCCCACGTCGCCCACTGTCGCGGCGGAGGCATGCGAGAAGAAGCCCATCACGAAAAACAGCACGATGGTCACGGCAATCAGCGCTGCGACCATAAGATATTCAAGCTGTCTTGTGTGCTGGCGTCGCGGCGCCGCGGTGCCGATCTCCGTATCGACGAACATTGAGTGCCCCCTCGGTGTGGCTGGATTCGGGATGGGATCAGAAAAGGCCCGGAAATCGGCTGCACCACGACGGAATTGCGGCAGGCCGCGGCATTTGTTGTGACCAAATCAAGGCGTTGCAAAAATGTCGCAAAGTTACTGTTTTTTAACGATAAATCAAAATTTTGACATGGCGTCCAGCCGAAGCCGCCATCTGCTCGTGTTCTTGTTTAGCCGGCATGAAAAAATGGAGTCGATTCAGGCGCCTGCGCCGCGCTGCCGAGAAACTGATTCACCCCAATCGGTGATGTGACTGATGAAACATTGTCATGGTCACGCATTTTGCCGGATTTCCGGGCTCTTTGCGCTTGAAACCGGGGCTGTCTTTCGACATACACCTAACCGCTATGGAGCCGGGCATTGCCTGCTCCCGCTGGCGCGCATGCTGTTTCAACCTGATCAGGATAAACCACATCATGGCCTTTCTTGCCGACGCCCTTTCCCGTGTGAAGCCATCCGCCACCATCGCCGTTTCCCAGAAAGCCCGGGAACTGAAAGCCAAGGGTCGCGATGTGATCGGGCTTGGAGCCGGCGAGCCGGATTTCGACACGCCGGACAATATCAAGCAGGCGGCCGTCGACGCGATCAACCGGGGCGAGACGAAGTACACGCCGGTTTCGGGTATCCCGGAACTGCGCGATGCGATCGCAAAGAAGTTCAAGCGCGAGAACAATCTCGACTACACCGCCGCCCAGACGATCGTCGGCACCGGCGGAAAGCAGATTCTTTTCAACGCCTTCATGGCGACGATGAATCCAGGCGATGAAGTCGTTATTCCAGCACCTTACTGGGTGTCCTATCCGGAAATGGTGGCGCTTTGCGGCGGAACTCCGGTTTTCGTCGCCGCGACCCAGGAAAACAATTTCAAGCTGACGCCGGCTGATCTGGAAAAGGCGATCACGCCGAAAACCAAGTGGTTCGTCTTCAACTCGCCGTCCAACCCGTCCGGCGCCGCCTATACCCATGCGGAGCTCAAGGGCCTGACGGACGTGCTTCTGAAGCATCCGCATGTCTGGATCCTGACGGACGACATGTACGAGCACCTGACCTATGGCGACTTCAAGTTCGCCACCCCGGTCGAGGTCGAGCCCAAGCTCTACGACCGCACGCTGACCATGAACGGCGTTTCCAAGGCCTATGCCATGACCGGCTGGCGCATCGGCTATGCGGCCGGCCCGCTCGCGCTCATCAAGGCCATGGACATGATCCAGGGCCAGCAGACCTCTGGCGCCTGCTCGATCGCCCAGTGGGCCGCCGTCGAGGCGCTCAACGGCACGCAGGACTTCATTCCGGAAAACAAGAAGATATTCGAAGGCCGCCGCGATCTCGTCGTCTCGATGCTCAACCAGGCCAAGGGCATCGAGTGCCCGTCTCCTGAGGGTGCCTTCTACGTCTACCCGTCCTGCAAGGGCCTGATCGGCAAGACTGCACCGTCGGGCAAGGTGATCGAGACGGACGAAGACTTCGTCTCCGAGCTTCTCGAATCCGAAGGCGTCGCCGTCGTCCATGGCTCCGCCTTCGGCCTCGGCCCCAACTTCCGCATCTCCTACGCGACCTCGGAAGAACAGCTCGAGGAAGCCTGCAAGCGCATCCAGCGTTTTTGTGCAGCCTGCAAGTAAGGCAAGGTTGAACCCTGACAACGAGCCCGCCGGAAACGGCGGGTTTTTTGTTGGGGGTGGTTTGTTGTTTGGGCTGGCGCGGATCCCCAAGAATTCCCTCATTGCCGCCCTTGTGGCCATCGCCGCTCTGTTCGAATAGCTTGATGGAGAGAGCTAGGGGGCGGGGGGAACGCAATGCTGAAAACCTATAGCGGAAGCTGCCATTGCGGCGCGGTGCGCTTCGAGGCGGATTTCGATCTCAGTCTCGGCACCGGTAAGTGCAACTGCTCGGTTTGCTGGAAGATCCGCCTCTGGACGGTCAAGGTCAGGCCGGACGCCTTCAGCCTGCTGGCCGGCGAGGCGGACCTGGTTGACTATCAGTTCAACACCGGCGTCGCGCATCATCTCTTCTGCCGGCAATGTGGTGTGCGCCCTTTCGAGTGGGTCGATGTTCCCAACATGACCGGCGCCAAATATTACAATATCAACATCGCTTGCCTGGACAGTCTCGATATCGACGAACTGATGGCCGCGCCGCTCACCTACTTTGATGGCCTCAACGACGATTGGGGCGCAACACCGGCGGAAGTCCGCCACCTGTAATGGCGGCTATTTTCCCACGTAAGCCAAAAGCCCCTCGACCAGCGCATCGAAGGTGACGCGGCAGCGGGGCGTCGTCTTCATGGTCTCGTGCATGACAACGAACGTCTCCAGCGGCAGTTCGAACTCCGTGCGGAATAGCCGCACGAGGTTCGGATCGCGCCTGGCAAGCTCCACCTGGCAGACGCCGATGCCGCAGCCGGCGCGGATCATCGCCATCTGCGCGAGGTTGCTGTCCGATTTCAGCGTCGGCCGCATGATCTCAAGGAGCGGTACGCGTTTGCGCATGGCGCGGACGAAGGCGCTTTCGCGGTCGAACCCGATCATCCGATGCGTTCGCAGGTCCTCCAGCTTCTCCGGTGTCCCGTGCTGGTCGAGATAGCGGCGGTGCGCGTGCAGCCCGAGCGGAATGCCGCCGATCCGGCGGGTGATCAGCGCGTCCTGCGCCGGTGCGACCATGCGCACGGCGATATCGGCCTCCTGGCGCAGCAGGTCCTCGACCGCATCCGACACCGAGAGCTCGATGACGAGGTCCGGGTGCCGCTCGTTGAGGGCGGCAAGCATCGGCGGCAGCACTTCGATGCCGATCACCTCGCTGGCGCTGATGCGCACGGTGCCGCGCACCGTCTTTCCCTGGCCGGTCGCCGCCCTGAGCAGTGCCGCTGCATTGGCCGCCAGTTGCTCGGCATGCGGCTTGAGGTCGAGTGCGGCTTCCGTCGGGATCAGGCCCTGCGGTGAGCGGATGAACAGCTGGAAGCCGATATTGCCCTCCAGTGCGTCGATATGCCGGCCGACGGTCGGCTGCGTCAGGCCCAGGTCGCGGGCGGCGGCCGACAGCGAGCCTTCCTTCAGAACGGTCAGGAAGGTGCGGTAGAAGTCCCAGCTGGGTTCGATTTCACTCATTCGTTTTTGTATATCAGATAAAGAAATTTCGGCAATTCCGTTTAGCCTCATTTGCGATCAGGATCGTCTCATCGAACAAGGAGACGCGACATGACCAGCCAAGCAAGACAGATTGCCCTCATCCTCGGCGCCACCGGTGGTATCGGCGGTGCGGTTGCCCGAACCCTCAAGGCCCGCGGCTGGACGATACGCGCCCTCAGTCGCGATGCTGCCAAGGCCGCTGCAAGGAGCCCGGACTTCGAATGGGTGCAGGGCGATGCGATGAACGCTCCCGACGTGCTCGCTGCTGCGGAGGGCGCAGGCCTGATCGTCCATGCCGTCAACCCGCCGGGTTACCGCAACTGGGGCACGCTGGTGCTGCCGATGATCGACAGCACGATTGCGGCCGCAAGGGCGACCGGCGCCACGGTGCTCCTGCCAGGCACCATCTACAATTTCGGCCCCGACGCCTTCCCGCTGCTGCATGAAACGTCGCCGCAGAACCCGGTGACGGCCAAGGGCAAGATCCGCGTCGAGATGGAGCGCCGCCTTGAGGCGGCATCAGAGGAAGGCGTTCGCGTGATCGTGGTCAGGGCAGGGGATTTCTTCGGCCCGGGTGCGGCCAATAGCTGGTTCTCGCAGGGGCTGGTGACGGCAGGAAAACCGATCGCCGCCGTCACCTACCCCGGCAGGAAGGGCATCGGTCATCAATGGGCCTATCTGCCGGACGTCGCCGAAACGATGGCGCGGCTGGTCGATCGCCGCGAAACGCTGCCGGCCTTCGCCGTCTATCACATGCAGGGGTTCTGGGACGATGACGGCACCAAGATGGTCTCTGCCATCCGCCGCGCCACCGGCAATCCGCGCCTCAAGGTCAAGGCCTTTCCGTGGTGGATGACGCCGTTCGTCGCGCCCTTCGTGCCATTGCTCAAGGAACTGCGGGAGATGCGCTATGTCTGGCAGGAACCGCTGCGCATGCCGAACGACCGGCTGGTCGCCGTGATCGGCGCCGAGCCCTGGACCCCGATCGACGAGGCGGTGCGGACATCGATTGCCGCTCTCGGCTGCCTGCCGCCGGAGCAGCCGGTCCAGCAGCGGGTTTTGCCGGCGCCGCGCAAGCCAGGGTCTGTTGAAGTAGCCGGGTAAGGCCTCAGTTCTTGAACACGATGCAGGCGCCGCCGCCCTTGCGGATTTCGGTGCACACCGCCTCGGCCTCGCGTCTTGTCTCGCGGCCGATGCGGGCGGTGTAGCGCAGCCTGTTGCCGAAGGCCCGGTTGCGCTCCCGCTGGATCAGCGGCTTTTCCGCATTGAGCGGGGAGGGCATGCGCTTGATGGTGGCGAGGAACAGCCGCTGCGCCACCGATTTCTGGAAATGCGCCGAAAGTTGCGCCCCCCAGGGCGCCCAGGCGCCTTCCTCCTCGAACACGACGTCCTTGAGGCGGCGCTTGTCAGCAAGGGCGGTGCAGGCGTCGTAGAACGGCTTGTCCTTGTCGAGGCGCAGGTCGAGCGTCTGCGGCGGATTGTCCTTCCATTCCTCCACCGGATGGGCAGTGATGGCGAGCACATAGGCGCGTGTCTCATAAGGAAGGTTGCCGGTGCGCAGAAATGTCTCCAGCCCGCTTTCACCGGCATTGTAGGCGGCGGCGGCAAGGCCGAGATTGCCGAAGCGGTCGCGCAGGTCATCGAGATATTCGGCCGATTTCCCCAATGCTTCCAGCGCATCGAAGCTGTTGGAAAGCCCGCGCAGTTTTGCGGTCGAGGGGATGAACTGCGCGATCCCCTCGGCTCCCTTCGGGCTGACGGCATCCGGACGGAACAGGCTTTCCTTCCAGATCAGCCGTGCGAAGAAATCGGGCGGCAGCGCGTTGGTCTCGGCGAAATGGCCAAGGGCGGTGCAGATGTCGCGGCTGTAGCTGTGGGCGCGAACGCAGAGCGTCGTCTCTGCCGTTCTGGCCGAGTAGACGCAGGGCGGCGTGCGCCATTCCGATTGGGCAATGGCGGTGGGCGCGCTTGAGATTGCGGCGATGCCGAAGGCTGCGGCAAACAGGGCCGCAAGCCATATCCGATCATGCCGCTGCTTATCGTGCCTCATCCGCTCAGGGACCATCCGCCACACATCTCGACGGCCCTTGATAACATCGATGCGCCGGAAACGGGAGAGACCTATGCCTGCTCCGGCAATGTCAGCTGCATGAAGGTGAGGTCCAGCCAGCGGCCGAACTTGGTGCCGACTTCCTTCATCTGGCCGGTGATGACGAAGCCGAGCTTTTCGTGCAGCCGGATCGATGCCGCGTTGTCGGCCTCGATGCCGGCGACCATCACATGTTTGCCGCAAGCCGCCGCGCGCTCGATCAGGGCCAGCATCAGCATTTTGCCGATGCCGCCGCCGCGCTGGTTCTTCTCGACATAGACCGAATGCTCGACCGTATGACGATAGCCGTCAAAGGCCCGCCAGTCGCCGAAGGAGGCATAACCTGCGATCGTGCCGTCATCGGTGACGGCCACCAGCACCGGATAGCCGAGGCGCCGGCGCTCTGTGAGCCAGGTCGCGCGGTTTTCCAGGTCGACCTGCGTGTCGTTCCAGATCGCCGTCGTGTTCAACACCGCATCGTTGTAGATGTCGCGGATGGCGGGCAGGTCGGCTTCTTCGGCGTCACGCAGGTGCATCAGGTTCTCCAGCGGTTTGCCGAAGCTCTAGGCTGGAACAGGGGCGTTCTACAGCCGGTAAATCTTGGCGTGTCGCTGGCCGCTCAGGCGCAATTGACAAGTTCCGCCGCCGCAATTTCGGCGACGCGTAGAGGGGGTTGCCCATTCACCTCCCCCTTGAGGGGGGAGGTCGCCGCAAAGCGGCGGGTGGGGTGACCCGCTGTTTGGCGCATGAAGTCACCCCACCCCGGCACTGCGTGCCGACGCTCCCCCCGCAAGGGGAGGGTGATTGTTTACGCGACCTGCTCGAGCAGCGGATAGTCCGTATAACCCTTGGCGCCGCCGCCGTAGAAGGTGGCCTGGTCCGGTGTGTTGAGCGGTGCATTGTCCTTCAGGCGCTGCACCAGGTCCGGATTGGCGATGAAGGGCTTGCCGAAGGCGACGAGGTCGGTCTTGCCCTGCTCGACGGCCTCGATGGCGAGTTCGCGGTCATAGCCGTTGTTGGTCATCCATGCGGCCGCGCCGCCGGCCGTTTCATAGGCCTGGCACAACGCCTTGTAATCGAACGGCTTGTCACCCTGCTGGAAATCGCGCGGGCCTCCGGTCGCCCCTTCGATGACGTGGATATAGGCGAGCTTGTACTTGGCCAGGCCTTCGACGACGTAGGTGAAGAGCGCCTGCGCATCCGGGTCGGAGGAGTCATTGGCAGGCGTTACCGGCGAAATGCGGATGCCGGTGCGGCCTTCGCCGATTTCCTTGGTTATGACGTCCACAACTTCGAACAGGAAGCGAGCGCGGTTTTCGATCGGGCCGCCATACTGGTCGGTGCGCATGTTCGAGCCGGAGCGCAGGAACTGGTCAATGAGGTAGCCATTGGCCGCGTGGATCTCGACGCCGTCGAAACCGGCATCGATGGCCGCACGCGCTGCCTTGCGATAGTCTTCGAGGATGCCCGGGATTTCGGAGAGTTCGAGCGCACGCGGCTCGGAGGTCTCGGCGAACGTGCCGGTGCCGTCTTCGTTGATGAGGTAGGTCTTCGACTTGGCCTGGATGGCTGAGGCGGAAACCGGCTTGCCGCCGTTCGGCTGCAGCGAGGTGTGGGAGATCCGGCCGACATGCCACATCTGCACGACGATCTTGCCGCCGGCCTTATGCACGGCGGTAGTTACTTGTCTCCAGCCATCGAGCGCGTCCTTGCTATAGAGGCCGGGAACGTCGGCATAACCCTGACCCTGATGGGTGATCGCGGTCGCTTCGGTGATCAGGAGGCCGGCGGTGGCGCGCTGTTCGTAATAGGTGACGTTCAGCGTGTTCGGAACGGCGCCCGGCGAACGGTTGCGCGTCAGCGGCGCCATCACGATTCGGTTGGCAAGCTCGATGTCGCCGATCTTGATCGGGTCGAAGAGGGAAGTCATGGGAAGTCCTTTTCGTTCGTTGCGGGGATAGTCATCCTGGGAGGGATAAGGGCTGGCGGGCCGGTCGCCGTCAGAGCGTGTTGCCGATGTCTTTCAGGAACGCCTGGATCGTTTCCTCGTTCCTTTTGTAGAAAATCCACTGGCCGACGCGTTTGGTGGTCACGAGACCGGCGCGCTGCAGGATCGCCAGATGACCGGAGACGGTCGACTGCGAAAGACCGCAGCGCTCGAACTGGCTGGCGCAGATGCCCATGTCCAGCGGATGATGCTGGTCGGAAAAATGCGCTTCCGGTTCCTTCATCCATCCCAGCATCTCGATGCGCTTCGGATGCGCCAGTGCTTTGAGGATCTCGTCCTTGTCCATCAATCGACTCTGTATCGTCAAATCTCGATATGCCGATATGTAGATCGGAATTTTCCGATATTCAAGTCACGTCTCTGTGAAGGGAAAATTCTGGGCAAAAAAAGAGGGCCACTGTCAGAACAGGGCCCTTTGAGATGTGAAGGTTAAAAACCTCCAGAGGGGAACAGCTGCTGCGGTGGCACTGGGAGGAAAAAGACCACCATCTGCATCAGCTGGAATCGATATGGGAAAGTGGCTTGAAGATTTCAATGCTTGGCGCCAAGAAAAATTGCAACTATAAGGATGTGCTTGAATTTAAGGCAAAAAAAGAGGGCCACAAGAAAACTTGGGCCCTTTGTAGTTATGAAGGTATCTAAACCTCCAGAGGGGAACAGCTGCTGCGGTGGCACTGGGAGGAAAAAAGCCACCAAACTGCATCAGCTGCAGTCGATATGCTGGTTTTTTGGGCGAACTGCAATCATTTAATATGCATGACAGCCATGTGCCGGACGCAGGCCTGCGCATTTTTCAAGCGATTTAAACCGCTTATTCACTGGAGGTTGTTAAGGCTTCGGGAAAAAATCAGTTAAAACAGTATTTTGTCTAGTGGGAATGTAGAGAACATTTTTTGTGCAACTGCGAAGGCGGCGTCAGAAATTCCAGTTGCGCGCTTTTGCGACGATGAAATCGCGGAAGACTTTCAGCTTCGCGGCGTTCTTCATCTCGTCCGGATAGCAGAAATAGGTGTCGAAGGACGGAATGGCGGCGCCGATCGGCAGTTGAATGAGGCCGGGGTCGCGACCGACGATATAGTCCGGCATCATGGCGATGCCGATGCCGAGCAGGCAGGCGCGCTTGATCGAGGTCTGGCTGTTGATCTGCAGATGCGAGGGGCGGGGATTGTCCGAGTCGCGCCCGGCGATCTCCAGCCAGTTGACGTCGAGCAGGTAGTTCGGCGCAGGCTCGCCGAAGGTGATGATGCGGTGATTGTCGAGATCATCGATCGACTGCGGCTCGCCGTACTTGTTGATGTAGGACGGCGCGGCATAGAGATGCATGTGCACGGTGAAGAGCTTACGCTGGATCAGATCCGACTGCTGCGGCTGGCGCAGCCGGATGGCGCAATCGGCATGGCGCATGTTGACGTCCAGCTCCTCGTTGTCGAGGATCAGCTGCACCTGCATTTCCGGATAGAGCGACAGGAATTCCTGGACCTTGTCGGTGAGCCAGCCCTGACCGAGGCCGACGGTGGTGGTGATGCGCAGCTTGCCGCTCGGCTTGTCGGTCGTCTCTGTCAGCTGAACTCTGACGCTTTCGAGCTTCATCAGCACTTCGTGGGCGGTCCGGTAGAGGATTTCGCCCTGTTCGGTGAGGATCAGGCCGCGGGCATGGCGATGGAACAGCTTGATGCCGACATCCTGCTCGAGCGAGCTCACCTGGCGGCTGATCGCCGATTGGGAGAGGTGGAGTTTGTCGGCCGCATGGGTGAACGATCCCGCTTCCGCCGCCGCATGGAAAATGCGCAGTTTGTCCCAGTCTAGCGGCATGAAATCCCCCATAGGTGCTTGTGGCGGAAAACGGCCTCGTTGTTCCCCGCCATAAGGCTGATTGTCTGTTCCCACTCAGGAGCGGGGATTCCCGCTCCAATTGTTCGCGGCTTCTATTCGGCCGCAATTGCGACAGGCATATGGCCCGCCAGGTATTTTTCCGCTTCGAGCGCCGCCATGCAGCCCATTCCAGCGGCCGTGACCGCCTGACGATAGATGTCGTCCGTCACGTCGCCGGCCGCGTAGACGCCAGGCACGTCCGTGGCGGTCGAATCGGCGGCCGTCCACAGGTAGCCGTTGGGCTTCAGGCGCAGCTTGTCCTTGAAGAGCTCGACCGCCGGCGCATGGCCGATTGCGACGAAGACACCGTCGATCGGCATTTCGCTCGTCTCGCCGGTACGGGTGTTGCGCAGCTTGACGCCGTTGACCGAGGCCGGCATCGGTGGCTTGGCCGGGCTGCCGAGATATTCGACAACCTCGTGATCCCAGATCACCTTGATGTTTTCCTTGGCGAACAGCCGTTCCTGCAGGATTTTTTCCGAGCGGAAGCTGTCACGGCGGTGAATGATCGTCACGGTCTTGGCAAGGTTCGAAAGATAGAGCGCTTCCTCGACGGCCGAGTTGCCGCCGCCGACGACGATCACGTCCTTGTTGCGATAGAAGAAGCCGTCGCAGGTGGCGCAGGCCGAAACGCCGAAACCCTGGAAAGTCGCCTCGCTCTCGATGCCGAGCCATTTGGCCTTGGCGCCGGTGGCGATGATCAGGACATCGGCCGTCCAGTCGGTGCCGCTGTCGGTCGTGAGCTTGAACGGCCGCACCGAAAGATCGACGCTGGTGACGAGATCATTGACGATCTCGGCGCCGACATGTTCGGCCTGCTTCAGCATCTGCTCCATCATCCACGGACCCTGGACCGGATCGGCATAGCCCGGATAGTTTTCGACATCGGTGGTGATCATCAACTGGCCACCCTGTTCCATGCCGGCGATCAGCACCGGATTGAGCATGGCGCGCGCCGAATAGATGGCGGCGGTGTAGCCAGCCGGGCCGGAGCCGATAATGAGAACTTTGGTGTGTCGGGCAGTCATGGAACAATCCTTGTCGCGGTTCGGCATACGCCTCGGGTCACACCTTGAGCAGCGCCGTATAAACTTATCTATAGTTTAGGAATTTATTGGGGTCTGTTTCAAGGGTGGTGGAGGAGATACACACAGCGGCGCACCCCGCCGTATGTTTTGGCGCACCATGCCGCAGCATCAGCGCGGATAGGTCGCGCCGGATTGCCAGCGAGGCCTTTAGGTCTGTGCGCCAAAAGAATGCAAGAGCAAACATCGCAATTTTCCTTGTTATTGGAGCGATCGTGTAGGATATCGCGCAACTGCCGAAAACGAGATGACATCGAACCGCGCTGACGTTTTGGTAAGGATACGGGATTGCAGCTGCCAGGTACGGCGGCTTTAAGTGGCTGAAATGAGATAGAAAATGCCAGAAGGACGCATTGACATCTGTCTTGTATCCACAAGACGGCCAGATTTGTTGAAACCCACGCTGGAAAGTTTTCAGCAGCGGCTTTTCAAGAATTTTGCCATCGGAAAATTCTACGCCAACGTCGACCCGATCTTCGGCGACGCAGAGGATCATCGGGCGGTCTTGGATCTGATCAGGATGTATTTTCCTGACGCCGACATACATGAACCGGAAACGCCGGGTTTCTGCCAGGCCGTGAAGCGAAATTGGTCGGCGACGACGGCACAATATGTATTGCATCTTGAGGACGACTGGCGCTTGAACATCGACATAGGCCCGAGCATCCTTTCCGACTTCGAGGATGCCCGTGTCGCGCAGGTCGCGTTCCATTCGGAGGAAAAAAATTGGGATGTGGGGCGCCGAGGAAAAATACACTATCGTCGCAAATACCTGAAAATATTTGGCTTTCAAACTCCAGTAAGATTGAAGGTTCCAGGGTTCACCACATCGCCAAGCCTGCTTCGCGGCGATTTTGCGCGGCATGCCGCCAGCCTGCTCGACACGCGGCTGGATCCGGAAAAGCAGTTCTACAACGGCCTAAACGAGCGGCTGGAGCGATACGTTGCGCCGTCTTTGTCAACTCTGTTCTCGGATGATAGTGGGTTTGTCATAACTGACTTGGGACGCGATTGGCGTGAGCAGCGCGGCATTCGAAAGTCGATCGAGAATGGCGCCTCTGTTTGGGCTTCGTGAGGGTTGGAAACATGCGACAGGTGAAGATTTTTTCTGCGGCGGTTGGAAAAAAATTCGGTCAGACGGTCGAAAATTTTGGCGACAATCTGATGGCCGGCCTTCTGCGAGGCCTGTTTTCCGTTGAACCGGTTTACGTCAAGGCGCCCCAGGCCGAGCTGATCGGTGTTGGAAGCATACTTGATGCTTACTATCGCCGTTACGGGAGCCGCAGATTTCCACTTCTGCGCCAACGCCCCTGGCGGAAACTACATGTCTGGGGCTCCGGCTTTCTCGATTCCACCACGCCGGCGCTCTGGCCGCAAAGACTGGAATACCACGCGGTCCGCGGCGAACTGACGAAGGCAAGGATCGCCGGCGGAAACGATGTCGCACTCGGAGATCCCGCGATCCTGTTGCCGCTTATCTGGCCCAGGAAGGGGCCGGCAACGGCGAGCGTTGCAATCATCCCGCATTTCGCGACCCATCAGAGCTTTGTGGAACGGTACGGCTCGGTGCTGCCGCCTCACTGGAAGATTATTAACTTACTTGGCGAGCCCGAGACGATCACCGCGGAAATAGCTGGAGCAGAATTCATTGTTTCAAGCAGCCTGCATGGTCTGATCGTCGCCGATGCCTATGATATTCCCTCCGTTTGGATGGAGCCGCACGGCAAGATCAAGGGTGATGGCTACAAGTTTGCGGACTACTTCAGCGTTCGGGGTGCACCGATACCCGGCCCGTTGAGTTTTGATCTGATCATGGCCGAGTTCGGTTCAGTGGCAAGCCGGTGCGAAGCCGCGGTACCGTCTGCTCACCAGATAGATCGCTTGGTAAAAGCGTTTCCCTTCAAGTGACGTCTCACGACTTGCCAGCCGCCCCGCTGCGGACATTTTGCCTATATGATCGATACGCGCGGCCAACCACGAAATGGCTGGTGCCTTCAAAATCCGGCAGAAAACAACCTTCGGTGCCGTCCATGGTCGAAGAGACTGCGGAAAGGCGAGGATAACTGCTTTCTTGCGGCTTCCAAATCCGCTACCGAGTTCAGCCACATGCTAAGTTGCGTTTCGCAGGCCGTCCGATGCGGCCTAACCATGGGGACGATATGCCAATTCGATTGGAACTTGATGCCATCGATATGAAGATTCTGCGCGAACTTCAGAATGATGGCCGGATGACCAATGTCGAGCTTGCCGAACGTGTCGGCATATCGGCGCCGCCTTGTCTCAGGCGAGTGCGCAAGCTGGAAGAAGCCGGCATCATCCGCGGCTATCGCGCTCTCCTGAACGCGCCGGCTCTTGGGTATGATCTGGTCGCTTTCTGCATGGTCGGCCTCAAGCATCAGTCGGATGCCAATCTCAAGGCCTTTGCAAGGCAGACGGCCGATTGGCCGCTGGTGCGCGAGGCCTGGATGGTCTCGGGCGAATCCGATTTTCTCCTGCAATGCGTCGCTGAAAACCTTGCGGGCTTTCAGGATTTCGTTATTGAAGAGCTCACGGCCACCGAGAATGTGGACACGGTGCGAACCATGCTGACGATCCGGCAGGTCAAGGATGTCAGCCTGATAGAGATTTAGGCCCATCTTGCCGCACCGGTTTCGCCAGCACGACGGCCGCAAGGTGTCTTGTTCCGCGCTCGCAGTCTGAAGGGCACCCTCCATGCCATCGAAGCTCCCGCTCTCCGCCTTCATCATCTGCCTGAATGAAGAGACCTATCTCGGCAATTGCATCGAGAGCCTGGGAAGCTGCGCGGAAATCGTCATCATCGATTCCGGCTCCACCGATGGCACGGCGGCGCTGGTGCAATCCTATATCGACAAGGGCTGGCCGATCCGCTTCCTGTTCGAAGCCTGGCGCGGCTACGCCGGGCAGAAGCAGTTCGCGCTTGATCAATGCACGCAGCTCTGGTGCCTGAATATCGATGCGGATGAACGGCTGGACGAACCCTTGCAGGCGCTGCTGCCGTCACTGATTGAAGCGCCGGCAGATACCGTCGGTTGGCGCGTTGCCCGTCGGCCCTATCTGGTCGGCTACGGCTACACGCCGGACAAGGTGCGCGAGCGCAAGAACCTGCGGTTGATCCGCAAGGGAAGGGGCGCTTACGATCTTTCCCAGAAGGTCCATGAAGGCATCGTGCCGGACGGCAAGGTCGAGGCGGCTGCGACCGGAAGCCTCTTGCATTACCGGCCGCTTGTTATCGACGAGCAGATACTCAAGGAAAACAAATATTCGACGCTGAAGGCCGATCAGCAGTTTACGGCCGGCAAGCCGCCGCGCCCCTACAAGATGATCTTCAGCCCGCCGCTCTATTTCCTGCGGCTCTATTTCCGCAACGGCCTCTGGCGCTGCGGTTTTCCGGGCTTCATCGAGGCGGCGACCGGAGGCGTCTATGCCTTTCTGACGGCGGCAAAGATCTATCAGCGGCATGCCCTCAAGCGCAGGCCGAATTTCGACGATATGGAGCGCGCGCGGCGCGGCAAATGAGGACGGCATGAAGGTTATGCACTATCACTTCGGCAAGGACGGCGGCGCCGAGCGCTTCTTCGTCCACCTCGTCAACGCGCTTGCCCGGCGCGGCGTCGAGCAGACCGCCGTCATCCGTCCGAACCGCCTCTGGCGCAAGGACATCGAGCCACATGCCCGGCTGATCGAAAGTAATTTCCGCAACCTCTCGCCGGATCGCATCCTGCTGCCGTTGAAGGTCAAGCACCTGGCGCGCCGCGAAAAGCCGGATGCGCTGTTTTCCTGGGCAACGCGGGCGAGCCGCCTGATGCCGAACTACAAGGGCTGCATCAAGATTTCGCGGCTCGGCGACTACCCGACCAATCTCAGCTATTTCAAGAACACCGACGTGCTCGTCTGCAACACGCCGGGGATCGGCGAGCATGTGCGCCGCATCGGCTGGAAGCGCGGCGTCGAGATCATCTCCAACTTCACCAACACCGAGCGGGTGACGCCGATCGACCGCAAAAGCGTCGATACGCCGGAAGATGCGCCGATCGTCATGTCGATGGGCCGCTTCGTGCCGCGCAAGGGTTTCGCGTTGCTGACGGAAGCGGTGGCGAAGCTGCCGGGCGTCTATCTCTGGCTTGCAGGCGACGGCGAGGAGATGGAGAATGTCCGCAAGCTCGCGGCCGATCTCGGCGTCATCGATCGCGTGCGGTTCCTCGGCTGGCAGAAGGACACGCGTCCTTACGTGGCGGCCGCCGACGTCTTCGTCATGCCGTCGAGCCACGAGCCGCTCGGCAACGTCATCCTCGAGGCCTGGGCACAGCAGAAGCCCGTCGTCTCCAGCCGTTCGGAGGGGCCGACGTGGTTCATGCGCGATGGTGAAAACGGCCTGCTCGTCGATATCGGCGATACTGACGGTTTCAGCAGGGCGATCGAGCGGTTGATCAACGACAGGCACCTCGCCGATCGCGTCGCCTTGGGCGGCCACGAGACCCTGATGGGGCAGTTTTCCGAGGAGGCGGTCGCCAACGCCTACCTCGAATTGTTCAAGCGTAAGCCTTAGATTTCGTAGGCTTTTTCGGTTGATGGCCCGTCATGGTGTGGCCACTTC
The DNA here is from genome assembly GCF_964252955.1 of Pararhizobium sp. LjRoot238. Taxonomy (NCBI): domain Bacteria; kingdom Pseudomonadati; phylum Pseudomonadota; class Alphaproteobacteria; order Hyphomicrobiales; family Rhizobiaceae; genus Pararhizobium; species Pararhizobium sp. LjRoot238. The sequence continues at coordinate 2,671,890 of NZ_CAXUPP020000001.1, forward strand.
CGCTGCTCCTATTCGGTTGAGCTTTGCGATAGGAAGCTACGCTTTTGAAGGGCTGAAATCCGGCCTTCCAATCGCTGTGCATAATAGGCGATCCGCGCTCCCGTGCTGCTTGCCGTGGCAATTGCATCCAGGTCAGCTGGCGAGAGAACATGAACGAGATAGGCATTTAGTCCCGCTCGCCGGAAGGTCAGTCCGATCTCATCGCAAACCGACGCCCCAAAGCCCCGGCTGCCGCTCAAGATCAGGACAGCCGGGCATGTAGCGTTCGCGCAATCTCCGAAGCCCTCAACAAGAATATGACGGTCATTGGTCGCCAGTGAATTGCTGTCGGGAAGGTTGCGCGTTGGCTCCTGTTGCAAACACCGAAACGAACAGGACGACGATGGTGGAAAGAGATAAACGCATGAACCTGTCTTGTATTTCGTAGCAAAAATCGCGAATTTTGCATCGGATTATGTCGCAATGACAGCTTGTGGTGGCATCACCGCCTATTTGGACGGCCGCTTTCCCACTGCGAAGCGATTTCTTGGAATCGCGGCGAATGAGTTGCGGTTCAAGGGTAAGGGCCAAATCTCAAAGGCTGCTCCACCGCACGCTTACTGCGAGACAGTCTCGACTGTCATAAATCTGCCACATTATCTTCTATCTAGGGTTATAACAACTATACCGAGTTGTTTGAATCAATGTCGCCTTTCATGACGTCCCTAATCAAGGGCCGCAATGGATCTGAATGATTCCGGTCGGTTGCCTTTAGCTCCGAATGGGGACGTATGTTCTTGGAACGGCTCGACTATAGCAATCGCCTTATCCTATGTAACGCCTTTTCGACGACTGCGGGATGGGTCAATAGAACGGCGGTTCCACTTGCGATCTATGCAATCACAGGTTCAGCGGTTGATACATCCCTGGCCTTCGCTGCAGCTCATCTACCCGCTATAACAGTGGGCTTTTTTAGCGGAGCGATCGTTGATCGAAACCGACCGGAAGCCGTAGCAAAGATCACCACGGGGCTGTCCGCAGTGTGTGCTGGTTTGATAGCGCTTCTCATCGACATCCGCGAATGCCTGCCGATCGTGTACCTGCTGCTATTCGTGAACTCGTCCCTGTCGGCTATTCAACTGCCCGCCTTCCAGTCGCTGGTGGTAAGAGCATGCCCCCGACACAAGCTTCTGAAGGGCAATTCCAACCTTGGCATTGTTGATCAAACCAACTCGGTGTTCGTACCCTTGTTCGTCGGCTTTGCTTTCACATTCGTCCCGCCTGTAGCCATCTTCCTTATTTCCGCGGCGTCATATCTGGGATCGCTTTTTGTTCTGCTGCCGATGCACATCAAGCAGCAACGACTTCACCTCGACATCACGACGTGGAAAGCGATTGGTGATGGCTTTTCTGTGCTTTTTTCAAATCGCGAGCTCTTTAGCAGCAATGTCGTTTTCATATTTTCGAATTTCGCGACGACATTGGTGCAGTCCACCGTCGTCGCCATGTTGGCGGTACAGTTCGGAAACGAAAGTTATTCCATCGGTGTATTTTTCGCAGCGGTCGGGCTATTCGGCATAGCCGGTCACAGCCTGGCTCGCTTCATCGTCTGCCACTTTCCGGTTTCCAGCCTTATCATGGGATTGACCGTCGTGTCGGCGGCACTCACCATCCTGATGGTGCTCAATCCCAGTTTCACAAGTTTCACCGTCCTCTGGGGTATGACCGTTCTGCTCGGCGCAATCAATGTCACCGCGCTGACGACGTATCGTCAAACGAGTGTTCCTGAACATGTGATGGGCCGAGCTGTCTCTGCTTCGCGCGTGATGACCTATTTCCCAATCCCCATCGGCGCAGCTTTGGCCGGTGTGATTTTCGAGATGATGGGCAGCGACGCCGTCGTCATGATTTCGGCAGGAGCAAGAGTTCTCGGCGTCATCGCTGCGGGCATAACCCTTCTCTATCTCGGTTCAAGGAGGAATGCATGAAACAGCAAGCTTTGAAGCTGCTCCATCCATTGCGGCGGATCTACTGGCGTGTCGCCCGCCCCAAGACCTTCGGTGTGAAGGTCGCCGTCTACTCTCCAGACGACACAAAAGTCATTCTCGTGCAGCATCGTTACGGCTCACAAATGCTGATGCTGCCGGGTGGGGCTATCGAAAGGGGGGAGACTGAAGAAAACGCGGCAAGGCGCGAAATCAAGGAGGAGTTGGATATTGAAATCAGTGGCTTGAGATTGAGACATACATTTGTATCCGACAGCGAAGGCAAGCGGGACACCGTGTATCTGTTTTCCGCACGCAGCGCACACCAGCCAATCCCCAATCCATCGGAACTGTCCGAAGCATATTTTGTCACTCTTGACGATTTGCCGGATGCAACGTCGCCGGCAACACGCCGCCGGCTAAACGAAATCCGTAGCAACAGCTACTCGACGAAATGGTAAAATGGAGGTTGAAATGGAGCGTTTGCTCGGTTCCAAGTCAGATGTACGGTTCCTCAGGAATTACCTTCGCAACGCGCGCTCATTGCTTCCTAAAGAATATGTTGCGGACGTTCGATTCTCAGTCTGGAAGATATCCGGGATGGCCAGTGGAATTGCAACTGGGCCATGTTCGAAGAACTGGTGGACGGTGCGATCGATCGCATTGAGGATGATCTCGAGTGCGATTTGGAGGTTATCCCCCTGAACAGCTGGTTTCTCATTGAGCATGACGGAAAAGTCGGTGGTTTCTATTCTCGCAATAGTTACGGCTACTGCGACATTCCGGGTTTTGCGTTTACGGCAACCCCCGTGGGAGAGCAGTTCAAGACGGATGATGACAAAGCCTTGGAGCTTGCGCGCGGCTACTTGCACGATTGCTTCCACGCATCGACGTTCCGATCTTATGGAGTTAAAAGAGGCGGCGGGCGATCGAGCCCAAAGGCACCGCCGACAGTTTACAGGTTTCAGCACGGTTTCAATTTCCGTACGATCGAAGGGGTATCCTATTCCGCGCCACCAAGCGCGGTTACGAATGGGAGTATCAATCTCGGCGTCCTCATGGATGGGATTGGCTCCATCCTCGCCGGAGAGGCCCTGAAGACCTCGCTGGGATATCTGAAAACCTCGTCGCTGAGTGCAGAACTGGTCGAGGACGTGGCCTGCGTATCACCGATCCCGAATGGAAAGAAATTCTTTGCGGACGTTATCGTTCCCACCCGGAATTTCTTCAAACTCTATAATAAGATACCCATGACGGGATATGCCAAGGTTATGATTTCAGGTGAATTCTCTTGGCTTAAGGCGCAGTTCGAAGACGCGTACGGCGTCTCATGGGAAGTGACCTTCCGCCAAAAGGATTTCCCTGATCAGCAAGACCGGGGCGTTCCTCGACCGAGCCATATGGACGCCGTCTCTGATCCCTGAGATCGGACCACCGAGGAGCAGCACGAGCATAGTTCTTCTAATCTACTGAAGAAAGAAGCTTCTCATAGATCGCACCGATGCTCGACGCTTCGCCCTGAATGCTGAACTTTGCGGTCGCACGGGCGAGCCCGCGTTCGCCTGCCAGCCTTGCGCGCTGCGCATCGTCCATGAACACGGCGGCGGCCTCCGCCATTTCCGTCAGCGCGTTTGCCGAAATCAGTACGCCGGTTTCGTCCTGACCCGTCACCAGCAATTCCGAAAAGGCGCCGACATCGCTCGCCACGACCGGCACTTTTGTCGCCATCGCCTCGAGCGGCGTCAGCCCAAAACCTTCCCAGCGCTGTGGCGCGATGAACAGGTCGAGCGCCCGGTACCAGTCCGGTATGTTGGTATGCTCGCCGACAAACAGGATGCGGTCAGCGAGACCGGCCTGTCTAACCTTTTCCTTCAGCTCGTTTTCGAACGAGACATGCGCCGCCGTCGCGCGGCCGGCGACGATGGCGATCCAGTCCGGCCGCTGCGGCAGGAGGCTGATCATGCTGTCGACGAACAGGTCCGTGCCCTTCTGGTGCCGCACCCGGCCAAAGCAGCCGGCGATCTTCTTGTCGGCCGGGAGGCCAAGCGCCGTCTTCGCTGCGGCCTTGTCCTTTGCCGGAAAGAAGCGCTGCGTATCGATGCCGTGCATGATGGTCGTGCTCGGCACCTCCAGATAGGCGGCGGTGCGGTTGCTGGTGGCGATCACCGCGTCCATCCGGCGGATCAGGAATTTGCTCCAGCCGGAATGCTTGCGTTGCGAGGCGGAGGTGAAAACGATCTTGAGCTTCATCCGAAGGATATCGCGCAGCACGATCGCTGGCAGCATTTCGACATTGCGTCGTGCATGCCAGACCCGCAGCGCCCGGTTTTTCGGCCGACCCCACAGCCGAAGCAATGCGAAATAGCCGATATGCGGCAAAACCGCCGGCAAGCCGGGACCCAAGGTCGCAACCTTCTGGCCGAGCGCGCGTTGCACCGGAACAAGCTGGATGATGGTGGAGGTGACGCCGGAAAGGCGGCGCTTGAAGTTCGGCGCGATGATCTCGACGTCGCTGATGTCTTCCACGCTTGCGTGCCCCTGTTCGTGTAACAGAAAAAGCCCGGAGGCAGCTTTACGCGCCGTCCGGGCTTTCAGTGCAAAATGCCGGGGATCAGCCCCAGTTGATCGCGAGAATCTCGTAGGCCTTCGAGCCGCCGGGGGCGACGACCTCGATCGAATCGCCGACTTCCTTGCCGATCAGCGCGCGGGCAATCGGCGAGGAGATGGAGATGCGGCCCTGCTTCACGTCGGCTTCCTGGTCGCCAACGATCTGGTAGGTCTTGTTCTCTTCGGTGTCCTCGTCGACGAGCTTCACGGTGGCGCCGAACTTGATCTTCGAGCCGGACATCTTCGAAAGATCGATCACTTCGGCGCGGGCGACGTAATCCTCAAGCTCGCCGATACGGCCTTCATTGTGGCTCTGGGCTTCCTTGGCAGCGTGATACTCCGCATTTTCCGAAAGGTCGCCATGGGAGCGCGCTTCGGAAATGGCTTCGATGATCCGCGGGCGCTCTTCCTGCTGACGCCAACGCAGCTCTTCCTGCAGCTTGACGAATCCGCTCTGAGTCATCGGCACTTTATCGACCATTTCACTGTCCTTCATAGTCCGCACTGAGCCCGCAGAAGGCTGGCTCGGCACAAAAGAAAACGGTCACCGGAGCGTTAACTCCGGAACCGTCAGAAACATTTGAACGACGCTTATAGCAGAAAGCGGAGTGCAAAAGCCAGATTATTCGGAGGAGGGTGCAAGTCGGGAAAGGCGCATCTTACGCCGAAACCGGCCAAGGGGGGAACAATCTCGAGGCATGATCGTTGGTTCTGCAAGACAAGGATCAGATCATGCCGCACCCATCACCGGAACATCTTGAAGGCAGGCTCAACGCGCACCGAAAACTCTTCATCGCGCTGACGGCGTTCATCGCCGCGACCGCAGAGGGCAGGGCGTTCCTCGTGCGTCTCGCAGAGGATAGTGAAACCGTTTCCGATCACGAGGAGGATCCGGGCATCGAGCCCGATGACGGCTTCGCGATCCAGCAGATCGCCGACGACGAGATGCAATCGATCGTCAAGGCGGCGTTGTCGCGGATACAGGCTGCCGAAAGCGAGGAGCAGCGGCGCCGCGACATCGCGCCATGAAGCGAGGACACGAGGTCCTGCCGGTCATCGGCGGATATTGAGGACCCGCCCGCAAGCAGCAAAAAATTGCCGGCGCCCGCAGAATGGGGCTTTACCTCAACTGCACTTGAGGTTGTAACAGTCATGCTTCTTCACTGGAGACGGAAGCATGACGACTGACAATATCCCCTACATCGAAGAGCAAATGGCTGCTCCGCCAGTTGAACCATCCGCCGGATGGGCAGAACTTTTGCGGCCGCGCTATCTGGTGTCGACGATCACCCTCTGCCTCGGCGTGGCCCTCTTCGCCTTCAACGAATTCTTCATCTCGACGGCAGTGCCGACGGCCGTCGAAGATCTCGGTGGCGCCGCTCTCCTGTCCTGGGCCTTCACCCTCTATCTCGTCTTCGCCATCATCGGCGGCATGGTGGCCGCCAATCTGAAGCAGCGGTTCGGAGCGCGAAACACGCTTCTTGTATCTGCAGCCATCTTCATCGCCGGCACTGTGTCCGCGACGTTCGCCACGGAGATGACGCAGGTTCTTGTCGGGCGCCTCCTGCAAGGGGCGGGCGAGGGCATTGTCGCAGCGCTCTGCTATGCGCTCATCCCCGAGCTCTTTCCGCCGCGCCTCGTGCCGAAAGTGTTCGGCGCCGAAGCGATCGTCTGGGCACTGGCCGCATTCTCCGGACCGCTGGTCGCCGGTGGCCTGACGGAACATTTCTCCTGGCGCGCCGCCTTTTTCGTCAGCATCCCGGCGGCTGCCGTCTTCATCCTGCTGGTGCTGTGCATCGTTCCGCACGGTGTCTCCGGTCTGCAGAAGGCACCGTCCATCCCGTTCGCACGATTGGCCTCGGCGGGTTTCGGCATCCTGATGATCTCGCTTTCCGGCGCGGTTGGCAGCACGGCGCCGATGGCTTTTCTGCTGGCCGGCGCCACGGTTGTGCTCACGGCCGTCGTCTATCTCGATCGCCGCTCGGCGAACCCCGTGCTGCCCAAGGCCGCGTTCTCCGTGCGCAAAGCATTGGGAACGGGCCTGTGGGTGATCCTGCTGATGCCGCTCGCGCAAGCGGCCGGGTCGGTCTTCCTCGTCTACGCCCTGCAGCACCTGTGGCAACTCGGGCCGACCGCGGCGGGCGCCTTGAGCGCCGTCATGGCGATCTCATGGAGCCTCACCGCGATCGTCGTTGCCAGCCTGCCATCCCTTGCACTGCGCAACCGGATCATGCTGGCGGGGCCGGTTCTGCTTCTCGCAGGTCTGGCGACGGTCATGGCCGCGATCGGCTCGGGCGCGCTCTGGCTGGTCCTGCCGGGACAGGTGATGATCGGCGCGGGCTTCGGCACCTCATGGGGCACGATCAGCCAGTTGATGATGGATGTGTCCACAGACACCGAGCGCGACCGGACCTCGGCCATGCTGCCGACCCTGCAATCGGCCGGCTACGCCATCGGCGCCGCCTTTTTCGGTCTTCTCGCCAACGTCATGGGTTTTGGCGAAGCAGCATCGGCCGAAACAATCCGCCAAGCGATGCTCGTCGTCTTCGTCACCGGATGTATGATCGCGGCGGTTTCGGTTTTCTTCGGAATGAGGACGGGAACCCTTGCGCGCAGGCAAGCCAAGTTCTGAGACGCGGAATAGAGAAGCGGCGCCCGCAGGCGCCGCTTAAACCATCAATCCTGAAAGTAGCTCTGCAGCGTCCGCACTTCGAGGCTTCCGGCCTTCAGCGCCTTGATCGCCCGAGCGGCGGCTTCCGCACCGGCCATGGTCGTATAATAGGGCACCTTCTGCATCAGCGTTGCGCGGCGCAGCGATTTTGAGTCCGAGATCGCCTTGGAGCTGTCCGTCGTGTTGATGACGAGGTGGACCTGACGGTTGCGGATGGCGTCCTCGATATGCGGACGGCCTTCCTGCACCTTGTTGATCTTGGTCGCGGTGATGCCCTTCTCAGCCAGGAAGCGCTGCGTGCCGCCCGTTGCCAGCACCTTGAAGCCGATATCTGCCAGGATGCGGATGGCGGGCAGCACGCCGTCCTTGTCCTCGTCGCGTACCGACACGAACACCGTGCCCTCGCGCGGCAGGTCGACACCGGCGCCGAGCTGCGCCTTGGCGAAGGCGAGCGCGAAATCCGTGTCGAGGCCGATGACTTCGCCGGTCGAGCGCATTTCCGGTCCGAGCAGGATGTCGACGCCGGGGAAACGCGCAAACGGGAAGACCGCTTCCTTGACGGCGATATGCTTGAGGTTGCGCGGGTCCGGCTTCTTGCCGTAGGCGGCGATCGCCTCATCGAGCTTTTCGCCGGCCATGATGCGGGCGGCGATCTTGGCGATCGGCGCGCCGATCGTCTTCGCCACGAACGGTACGGTGCGCGAGGCGCGCGGGTTGACTTCGAGAACGTAGATCGTGCCGTCTTTGATGGCGTATTGCACGTTCATCAGGCCGCCGACGTTGAGGGCCTTGGCCATCGCCTTGGTCTGGCGCTCCAGTTCGTCGACAATCTCGTCCGACAGCGTGTAGACCGGCAGCGAGCAGGCACTGTCGCCGGAGTGGATGCCGGCTTCCTCGATATGCTCCATGATGCCGGAGACGAAGACCGTCTCGCCGTCGCAGAGCGCATCGACGTCCACCTCGACCGCATTGTTCAGATAGCTGTCGAACAGAAGCGGGTTCTTGCCGAGCAGCGTGTTGATCTGGCCGGTCTTGTCGTTCGGATAGCGCTGCTTGATGTCTTCCGGCACCAGTCCCGGCACGGTGTCGAGCAGGTAGGTCTGCAGCATCGATTCCGAATGGATGATCTGCATGGCGCGGCCGCCGAGAACATAGGAGGGGCGCACGACCAGCGGGAAGCCGATCTCGGAGGCGACGAGGCGGGCCTGCTCGACCGAATAGGCGATGCCGTTGTTCGGCTGGTTGAGGTCGAGCTTCATCAAGAGCTTCTGGAAGCGGTCGCGGTCTTCGGCAAGGTCGATCATGTCAGGTGCGGTGCCGAGGATCGGGATGCCGTTCTTTTCCAGCGCTTCAGCGAGCTTCAGCGGCGTCTGGCCGCCGAACTGGACGATGACGCCGACCAGCGTGCCGTTTTCCTGCTCGGCGCGCATGATCTCGATCACGTCTTCGGCCGTCAGCGGCTCGAAATAGAGGCGGTCGGAGGTGTCGTAGTCGGTCGAGACGGTTTCCGGGTTGCAGTTGACCATGATCGCCTCATAGCCGGCGTCCTTCAGCGCGAAGGCGGCATGACAGCAGCAATAGTCGAACTCGATGCCCTGGCCGATGCGGTTCGGACCGCCGCCGAGGATAACCACCTTCTTCCGGTCGGAAATCTGGGCTTCGGAACGGGCCGCACCGTTGAAGGGCGTCTCGTAGGTCGAATACATGTAAGCCGTCGGCGAGGCGAATTCGGCAGCACAGGTGTCGATGCGCTTGTAGACCGGGCGCACGTTCAGCCGGTTGCGCAGTTCGGCGACTTCCTTCGGCCGCTTGGCCGACAGCGTCGCCAGCCGCGCGTCGGAGAAACCCATGGCCTTCAGCATGCGCAGGTTTTCCGCATCCTGCGGCAGGCCGTGTTCGCGCACACGCGCTTCCATGTCCACGATCGCTTTGAGCTGGGCGATGAACCACGGATCGATCTTCGAGCCGTCATGCACATCGGCCTCGCTCATGCCCATGCGCAGGGCCTGGGCAACCATCCGCAGGCGGTCCGGCGTCGGCGTACCGATCGCGGCGCGGATGGCGTTGTGGTTGTCGCCATTGTCCTTTTCGAGGCCGGGGATCTCGATTTCGTCGAGGCCGGTCAAGCCCGTTTCGAGGCCGCGCAGTGCCTTCTGCAGCGATTCGGCAAAGGTGCGGCCGATCGCCATGACCTCGCCGACCGACTTCATCGCCGTCGTCAGCGTCGTACCGGCGCCCGGGAATTTCTCGAAGGCAAAACGCGGGATCTTGGTGACGACATAGTCAATCGATGGTTCGAAGGACGCGGGTGTCGCTCCGCCTGTAATGTCGTTGTCGAGTTCGTCCAGCGTATAGCCGACGGCGAGCTTGGCGGCGACCTTGGCGATCGGGAAGCCGGTTGCCTTCGAGGCAAGCGCCGACGAGCGCGACACGCGCGGGTTCATCTCGATGACGACGAGGCGGCCATTCTCGGGATTGACGGCGAACTGCACGTTCGAGCCGCCGGTCTCGACGCCGATCTCGCGCAGCACCGCGATCGAGGCGTTGCGCATGATCTGGTATTCCTTGTCGGTGAGCGTCAGAGCCGGGGCGACGGTGATCGAATCGCCGGTGTGCACGCCCATCGGATCGATGTTCTCGATCGAGCAGATGATGATGCAGTTGTCCGCCGTGTCGCGGACCACTTCCATCTCGTATTCCTTCCAGCCGAGCACCGATTCCTCAATCAGCACTTCGGTCGTCGGCGAGGCATCGAGGCCCGAATTGACGATCTCGAAGAATTCCGAGCGGTTGTAGGCGATGCCGCCGCCGGTACCGCCCATGGTGAAGGAGGGGCGGATGATCGTCGGCAGGCCGATTTCGTCGAGCGCCTGCGCGGCCACCGCCATCGCATGGCTCATATAGCGCTGCTTGCGGTCGGTCTCGCCGAGGTTCCAGTGGTTTTCGAGTTCGTCCAGCGCCTTGTCGAGTTCGGCGCCCGTAAGCTGCGCCTTCACCTTGGCGCGTTCGGCCTCGTGAACCTTGCGATCGTGATCCTTGATCTCGGTGGCGTTGGCGAGCATCGACTTCGGCGTTTCGAGCCCGATGCGCTTCATCGCCTCGCGAAACAGCGCCCGGTCTTCCGCCATGTCGATCGCGGCGGGCTTGGCGCCGATCATCTCGACATTGTAGCGGTCGAGAACGCCCATTCTTTTGAGGGAAAGCGCGGTGTTCAGCGCCGTCTGGCCGCCCATGGTCGGAAGCAGGGCGTCCGGCCGTTCCTTGGCGATGATCTTGGCAACGACCTCCGGGGTGATCGGCTCGACATAGGTCGCGTCGGCCAGGTTCGGATCGGTCATGATCGTCGCCGGATTGGAGTTGACCAGGATGACCCGGTAGCCTTCTTCCTTCAGCGCCTTGCAGGCCTGGGTGCCGGAATAGTCGAATTCGCAAGCCTGGCCGATGACGATCGGACCCGCGCCGATGATGAGGATCGATTTGATGTCTTGGCGCTTTGGCATGGTCTCTATCCGCTTTTCGGCTGCGCGAAAAACCGGCCAGGGTGGGAGATCACCGGCCGGGGCGCGCATGCTTGGTCTTTTCAGGCTAGAAGCGGCTTATAGGGAAATGTGAGCGGGAGCGGAACCCCGAAAATGTGTCAATGGACAGGAAAAGTGTTCTCCTTGCGCTGCTCCGCTTCAGCTCGATAGTATCGACGATCAGGAGGAGGCTTACATGACCAACCCCTCGGCATCCATTTCGTTGCGCATCCCCACATTCGACGATGTCCGGATCGCGCAGACGCGCATTTCCGGTGCCGCGCACCGCACGCCTGTGCTGACGTCGCGAACGGCGGATGGGATAGCGAAGGCCACTCTGTTCTTTAAAGCGGAGAATATGCAGCGGGCCGGCGCCTTCAAATTCCGTGGCGCTTACAACGCCATCGCTGCCTTGGACGCATCTTCGCGGCAAAACGGCGTCGTTGCGTACTCGTCTGGCAATCACGCGCAGGCACTCGCCTACGCTGCAAAGCTCCAGGGTGTTTCAGCGGTAATCGTCATGCCGTGGGACGCGCCGGATATTAAAGTGGCGGCTACCAAGGGGTATGGCGCCGAGGTGATCTTTTATGACCGGTACACGGACGATCGCGAAGAAATAAGCCGTCGCCTTGCCGCCGGGCGGGGGGCGGCGCTCATTCCACCTTATGACCATCCGGATGTGATCGCCGGACAAGGCACGGCCGCGCTCGAACTGATCGAGGAGGTTGGAGAGATCGATATGCTCGTCGTGCCGCTGGGCGGCGGCGGCTTGCTTGCCGGCAGTGCGCTGAGTGCTGCCGCGCTATCGCCCGGTTGCGCTATTGTCGGCGTCGAGCCGGAAGCCGGCAATGACGGTCAGCAATCATTGCGCAAAGGTGAGATCGTCCATATTCCCGTGCCGAAATCCATCGCGGACGGTGCGATCGTCACCCACATCGGTGTCCGGAACTTTGCCATCCTGAAAGACACGGTTGATCAGATCGTGACGGTTACCGATGCGCAACTGGTCGACGCCATGCGGTTCTTCGCGGAGCGCATGAAGATCATTGTCGAGCCGACCGGCTGTCTGGCCGCGGCGGCCGTCATGCATGGGGCCATCGCCTGTGCCGGCAAGCGCGTCGGCATCCTGTTGAGCGGAGGCAATGTCGATTTGAAAACGTTCAACATGCTCCTGGGCAGCGGCTGAGCGTCGGCGTTTACGGGAGGTCTACGGCACGGGAGAGCCGGCCAGCTATCGAAATGCTCTGGCCGAACAACCGCGATTGCTCACGGGATCGTAAAGATATTGATCTGGTCGGTAATGCCGCGCAGCGCCACGTTGTGCGATGTCGGCTTCACTCCGCGCTGCGTCAGGAGGTGGAAGGCGCGGGGATCGTCAAGGACGGAACCCGTGGCGAAGATCTCGCGGGACGTGGCGAGATGCTGCACCCGTGAGGCAATGTTCACGGTCTGGCCAAAATAGTCCTGTCGCTCGTTGAGGCTTACCGCGATGCATGGTCCTTCGTGGATGCCGATTTTCAGAAGCAGGTCCTCGTTGCCGTGCTCTTCATTCAGCTTGCGCATCGCATCGCGCATCCGCATCGCCGCCGCAACCGCGCGGTCGGGGGTTGGAAAGGTAGCCATCACGGCGTCGCCGATCGTCTTCACGACGGCACCCGCCTCAGCGCTGACAATCTCGTTCAAGATGCTGAAATGCGTCTTCACCAGATCGAAGGCCGCGAGGTCGCCGACCCGCTCGTAGAGTTCGGTCGAGCCGCGCAGGTCGGTGAAGAGGAAGGTGAGGCTGGTGATCTTCAGCCGCTGGTCCACGTCGATCGTGTCGGTGCGGTAGATGTCGCGGAACGTCTGGTTGGTGAGCAGGCGCTTCGCTGTCAGAAACGGGCGGCGGCGGCCAAGCAGATCGTGCAGCGCATCGTTTGCCAGGCACACGGACGGCAGCGTGCGAACCTCGGTGTGATTTTCCACCATGATCCGCACGGGGCCGGGCCGCAGCTCCAGCGTCTCGCGGTGCTGGAAGCCGCGGTCGAAGACGAGCGAAAGGCTCGTTCGTTCCTTCGTCGGTTCGCCCTTCACGTCGAGGAATTGCGCTGCATGGGTCACCGGTTCGAAGACCATCACGAACCCCTCCGGCAACTGCAGCGAGATGACGGCCTTTTCCCCCGGCGGCAGTTCGAGCGCTTCGAGAACGAACTCGTCGACCTTTGCCTCGTAACCTTCCTCAGGCATGTCGATGCCCGAGCCCCAGTAGATCTGGCGGAAATACTCGAGCGGCGGCAGTTCGTGGGGATTATGGGCTTGGATGTGACGCACGCGCGGATTGACCGTGAAGGTCACTTCGACCATCTCGTCGAGCGTCGGCTCGTAACCGGCGGCACAGAGCGCACAGGTATATTCGTCATTCTGCACCGTCTTCAGCGAGGTATTGGCATCGAGCACGCCACCACATCCGGGACAAAGCACGTTCCACGACATCTCGAACAGGCCGAGCCGCGACGCATGCAGGAACGCCTTGATCGCCTGCTCCTCGTCGAGCCCCTCACTGGCGGCGAACGCCAGCGCGTTCACACGGCCGAGCTTGCGGTCCGGCGCGTCATGGACGAGCCGCTCGATGGCATCGACGATATCTGGCCTTGCCGATTGGCGCAGCGCTGCGAACAGGGGCTGGGCTTCACTCATCCGCACAGTCTACACCAAATCCGAAGTGCGGACAGCGTTTGCTTTCGGATTGTCGCGGCTATTTGACGACGCGGTGTTCCGACGTTGGGTAGATCGAACGCGCCCGATCTCAATCCTGTGCCGTCGTTAAGCAAGTGGAGTGCGCTCCAACGAAGGCCGGCCTCCCAGCGCAGGTTCGGAACGACTGTTCTGCTTTCACCGTGTGAGCGGCACAGAAATACAACCAGCGGAAACGGACGCCGCCAAAATTCAGCGCGCCTTCGCGGGCGGCGCGTATATTAAATTCATGTTTTACCTTATAATATCATCGTTGACCGAGCAGATTGAGCGGCGGGCTTGGTGCCATTTTGGGGGAGTTGAGAAATGTCAGGTAATTTCTGGGAGAAGATCCACGCCCTGTTCATCCGCGGTGCCCACGTGGTCTATTCTGGCGATACGGCTGCTCCCGGCGCGTGACAATCCTCGGTCATTCCGAGGCAGGGTTGCGCGGGGCCAAGCTCTGCTTCACCGTTCAATGAACACACCGTCCTGTTAGCTGGTCTTCTTCAAAGGAAAACGACGTGGCGTCCGACGAGCAAGCAACCGAGCCCGCAGCGGCTGAACCAACCGGCAATCCCCTGCGCAAGGTGGCGCTGATCATCGTCCTGGTGGCGGCCTTCCTGTTCGTCCTTTCGATTTTCATGGAACGACGGACGCCGTCGTCTTCCCAGGCCCTCGTTCAGGCTTATGTCGTCGGTATCGCGTCCGAAGTGGCGGGACGGGTCGTCGAGGTCAATGTGACCGACAATTCCCGCGTCGAGCCGGATCAGGTCCTGTTCCGCATCGATCCGAGCCGCTACCAGATCGCGGTTGCCGAAGCGGAAGCTGCCCTTGCCCAGGTTGGCCAGACGATCGGCGCTTCGACTGCGACCGTCGATGCCGTTCAGGCACAGCTTGTCGAGGCGAAAGCCAACCGCGACAATCTGGGCGATATCGCGGCGCGCGCTGATACGCTGTGGAAACGCGGCGTCTATGCAAAAGCGCAGTACGACGAAGCGAAATCCGAGTTCGATCAGGCCGAAGCATCGGTCAAGGCGGCCGAGGCGGAACTCGTCCGGGCTCAGGAAGAGCTGGGTCCGGCGGGCAAGGACAATCCGCAGCTCAGGGAGGCTCTGGCCGCGCTGGAGCGGGCTCAGCTCGATCTCTTGCGGACCACCGTCCGCGCGCCCTCTGCGGGCGTCGTCACCAACCTCCAGCTATCGATCGGCAAGGTCGTCAGCGTCGGACAGGCGGCGATGACGTTCATCGATATCGGGACGGTCTGGATCGCAGCGGCGTTCAAGGAAAACAGCCTCGAGAATGTGGCAGTCGACAACAGCGCGGAAGTCCTTTTCGATGCCTTGCCCGGGAAACTGTTCCCAGCCAAGGTCGAAAGCGTCGGCCTCGGTGTATCGCAGAGCAACACCGACCCGAACACCGGCCTTCCGACGATCCGGGAGGACAGTGGCTGGATCAGGGAGCCGCAGCTTTTCCCCGTCCGTCTGATCCTCGATGACCCTCGTCCCAAGGGCGTGCGCTACGGCTCGCAGGCGACTGTCGTCATCTATACCGGCGATAATCCCGTGACGAACGCCTGGGGATACTTCTGGATTCGCGTTCTCTCGGTCCTGACCTATGCCGGCTGACGGACGCCCCGAAACGGATCACGCCGAAGCGGTAGCCGAGCAGTGGCGCAAGGGCATGCGGGTTGCCCTTGCGGTCTCGTTCGGCTTCACGGCTTCGGTGGCGCTCGGGGCGATCATCCCGTTTCTCGGGCCGCTGTTTGCCGCCCAGTTCCTGCTGTCGAGTTCCAGGCCCATGCCGCTTGGCAAGACGGTGGGAATGGCCGTGCTGATCCTCGTGGCCGGCGCGTTCTTCATGGTCGTGACGGGCTTGTTCCAGGATCGGCCGTTCACCTTTCTCATGTTGCTCGGACTGATCTATTTCTGCTGCTTCCTGGCGCAGGCAAGCGGCAAGGGCGGGCCGGCCAGCTTCCTCGTGCTGGTGGTGGCAATCATCGTGCCACTGCTTCGCGTCCTCAACATCGAACTTGCGAGTTCCATCCTGTCCATCCTCGTCACCGGCGTCCTGACCGGCGCAGGCCTGACGTGGCTTGCGCATGCGATTGTGCCGGAAACAGCGGTTGAAACACCTCAACCGCAACAGGGGAGTGCGCAGGCGCATCCCTATCTGCGCGCCCTTGCCAATGCGGCGATCCTGCTCTCGACCGTTGCGATCTGCCTGGCCAGTGATGAGTTGGGTGCCGCCATGGTCATCCCGATCACCGTGACGTCGCTGCTCGGCCAGCTTGATATCGTTTCAAGCGGCCGCGCAGCACTTGGCCTCGTCATCGTCAACCTGTTCGGCGGCATCGTGGCATCCGTCGCCTATGCCGTTTTGAATGTCCGCCCCAACCTGTTGTTCATGTTCGTCATCGTGCTTGTCGTAGCACTCCTCATCGGCGGGCGCGCAGCCGCGCGGTCGCGCGACGCAAAGATATATGCCGGCGCGCTGACGACGTTCCTCATCCTGTTCGGCCTTGGCGTGTCGCCGCTGCCGGGAAGTGCCGCGGAATCCTTTGCGACACGCATTCTCTATGTCGCCGCCGCAATCCTCTACACGTTCGTTACGGCAGGCCTGCTCTGGACGCGAGCAGAGGGAAAGCTGAGCCGTGCCCGTTGAACAGGCCCGCAATCGTTGCTGGAGACCTGTGCTCGCCACCGCCGGATCGATTTTCCCTGACGCCTGCACCTTTATCGTTTTGATCTTGTACAAAACCGCGCCCGGCGCGTTATATGGTCGCCAACAAGGCTTGACGGCCGCTTAGCAGAGACTGGGAGATCGCATCATGGAATGGAAGGGCCGCCGCCAATCGGACAATGTCGAGGACGTTCGCGGATCGAGCCCCTCCCGTGGCGGCTTGGGCAGCAATCCCTTCGGCCGCGGCGGCGGCTTTCGCATCCCGACCGGCGGTGGCGGCCGCCGCGGCGGCGGCATGAGCATCGGCACGATCATCTTCCTCGTCGTCATCTATTTCGTCTTGAAGATGATGGGCATCGACCTGCTGCAGGTGATGGAAGGCGGTTCCGTCAGCCCCTCCGGCTACGAGCAGACGGACAGTTCGTCGACGCCGCGCGGCACGGCCGAAGAGGAAGAGACCAAGGCCTTCGTCTCGACGGTGCTGGCCGAGACCGAGGACACCTGGAACGGCATCTTCCAGGCAAGCGGCGAGACCTATCAGGAGCCGAAACTGGTGCTCTTCCGCGACGGCATCAATTCGGCCTGCGGCATGGCTTCGTCCGCCAGCGGCCCGTTCTATTGCCCGGGTGACCGGAAGGTCTATCTCGACATGGCCTTTTTCGACGAACTGGCGCAGCGCTTCGAAGCGTCGGGCGATTTCGCCGAGGCCTATGTGATCGCCCACGAGGTCGGCCACCACGTCCAGAACCTGCTCGGCATCCTGCCGAAGGTCAATGCGCAGCGCCAGCGCATGAGCGAGGTCGATTCCAACCAGACGTCGATCCGCGTCGAACTGCAGGCGGATTGCTTCGCCGGCATCTGGGGCAAGTACACGGAGCAGAAAGGCCTTCTGGAGCAGGGCGACCTCGAAGAGGCGCTGAACGCCGCCACCCAGATCGGCGACGACACGCTGCAGAAGCGCACCCAGGGGTACGTCGTTCCCGAAAGCTTCAACCACGGCACCTCGGCCCAGCGCTCCAAATGGTTCAAGCGCGGCTTCGACAGCGGCAAGCTTTCGGCTTGTGATACGTTCAACAGCGATATCTGAGCGGCGGTGACAGCGGGTCTTTAGCCGGTCCCCGGGCGGGAGGAGTTCCTGCGCTCAAAAAATTGTGTTCGCGCATTGCACCTGATCGCAAAACGAGCAGGCGCGACCTATATCTCCTTCTATTGAACGGCGCGCCATGCGGATTGCCGCTGAAGGAGAATAGACATGAGGAAATTTGTCGCACTTGTATTTACCGCGGGCGCACTGGCCCTGCCGGTCGCGCCTCCCGCCGGCGCGGAATCGCTCGGCACCATTCTTTTTGGCCGGCCCCTGGAGCCCGGATTGCTCGTGATCGTCATGCGGCCAAGCTATCATGGTGACGAAGATCGTATTCCCTCGATCTATCGCTATCCCTCTCCCGAAACCGTCGCCCGCGCGCAGAATGAAATCGCATCCAATCCTGTTCTCAGGGAGGCTCTGGAACGCCGGAATATCCAGCCGCAGAACGTCGTTGCCGTTCAGACCGCTGCGAGCGGCGGCAAGATCATTTATGCGCGCTGATCGTCAAACTCCGTTCCCGCCGGCCTATGGCAATCGTACTGTCGGCAGTGACGGATACGTCCTTGCGAAACTATCAGGAGGTTTCGCGCGTATCTGGCATTGAGCCGTTCGCTCGTCCATGAGGAAACAAGGAGAAAGAGAGTGAAAAACGCCCTGCTCGTGACGCTTTCCGCCGCACTCGCAATAACCGTCGCAAGCGCCGTCATGCCCGCCTACGCCCAGCGAGCCCCCGGCATCACGATCGTCATGATCCGCGACTATTACAGTCCTGACGATTTCCAGCAGGTATCGCCGATCTACCGGCATCCTTCGCCGCAGACCCTGGCGAAAGCGCAGGAGGAGATCAGGTCGAATCCGAATATCCGCGCCCTCCTGCAAAGGAGAGGCATTTCCTTTCGAAACGTCGTCGGCGTCCAGACCGCCCTCAACGGCGGCAAGGTCGTCTATGTGAGGTGACGCGTCCGCGTCGAAACAGCAGCAGGCTTCTCGCTGACAGCGCGGCGCCCGTCATTCACGGGGGCGGAATGGCAGATTTACGCCGCCAACCCTACGCCCGAATAGGGCGCGGGGCGTCGGGAGCAAGGCTGCTTACTTCTCGCTGTCCATATGCGCGAGCATGGCTTCCGGGTAACGCCCGCCCGCTGCCGCATCCTTCGGTACGGCGGCCTCGATCGCCGCAAGATCGGCGGCGGAGAGATGCACGGCCTGCGATCCCAGCGCTTCCTCCAGCCGCTCGACCTTCCGCGCCCCGATCAGCGGAACAATGTCGCTGCCCTGCGCCGCCACCCAGGCAATGGCGATCTGCGCGACCGACACGCCCTTTGCATCGGCGATCTTGCGCAATGCCTCGACGAGCGCCAGGTTCCTGTCGACATTCTCGCCCTGGAAGCGCGGGCTGTGGCCGCGAAAATCGCCAGCGCTCGAACCCTGACCCTTTTGCCAATGACCGCTGATCAGGCCGCGCGACAGCACGCCATAGGCGGTGATGCCGATGCCCAGTTTGCGGCAGACGGGCAGGATCTTGTCCTCGATGCCGCGCGAGATCAGCGAATATTCGATCTGCAGATCGGCGATCGGATGGACGGCCGCCGCTCGGCGGATGATCTCGGCGCCGACTTCCGAAAGGCCGATATGCCGGACATACCCGGCCTCAATCATCTCAGCGATGGCGCCGACCGTTTCCTCGATCGGCACGTTCGGGTCGAGCCGGGCAGGGCGGTAGATGTCGATGTAATCGACGCCGAGCCGCTGGAGCGTATAGGCGACAAAATTTTTCAGGGCCGCTGGCCGGTTGTCCATGCCGTTAAAGCCGCCGGCGACGTCGCGCAGGGCGCCGGTCTTGACGCTGATGATCACCTTGTCGCGGGAAACACCATTCAGCGCCTCGCCGATCAGCATCTCGTTGTGGCCCATGCCGTAAAAGTCGCCGGTATCGAGGAGGTTGATGCCGGCATCGAGCGCCGCATGGATGGTGGCGATGCTTGTCCCCCGGTCGGAAGGGCCATACATGCCGGACATGCCCATGCAGCCGAGGCCGAGGGGTGCGACGGAGGGGCCGGTCCTGCCGAGTTGAACATGTTTCATGTCACTTCTCCTGTTTCTGCCGCAGCGGCGGCGTCTTGCCTGGAAGCGGTTTTATCGCGATATGCTTTGTGCGATAATCGGTATCAACGCGCACAAGCTGTTTGGAAAATCGTACAATGACCGATTTGCCGCTCGCCGATCTCGATGCTTTTACCGCCGTCGCGCGCGAGCGCAACTTTCGCGCCGCCGCCCGCAAGCGCGGCGTGTCGGCCTCCTCGCTCAGCGAGGCGCTGCGCAGGCTGGAGGAACGGCTTGGCGTTCGCCTGCTTAACCGCACGACCCGTAGCGTCACTTTGACGGAGGCGGGCGAGCGGCTGATGGAACGCCTCTCTCCAGCGCTGGGAGAGGTTGCTTCCGCACTCGACCAGGTCAGCAGTTTTCGCGACAGCGCCACCGGCACGCTGCGCCTCAATGTGGCAACCGTCGTTGCCCGCGCCGTCCTGCCGGATATCGCCGCCGACTTTCTGAAAACCTATCCCGGCATCACGCTGGAGGTCAGCGGCGACGACAGCTTCATCGACGTCCTAGCCGCCGGTTTCGATGCGGGCGTGCGCTATGGCGAAAAACTGGAAAAGGACATGATCGCCGTGCCGATCGGTCCGCGCACGCAGCGCTTCATCACCGCCGCTACCCCCGCTTACCTCGCCGCGAACGGCGAACCTCGCCATCCCCGCGACGTGCTTGACCACCCGTGCATCCGCCACCGTTTCGCCAGCGGCTCGGCTCCCGCGTGGGAGTTCGAGCGGGGCGACGAGGTGATCCGCATCTCGCCGCCCGCCCGCATAACGACAAATACCCTCGAACTGCAGATCGCCGCCGCCATAGCCGGGCTTGGCATCATCGCCACCTTCGAGGAATTCCTGGCGCCTGCCATCGCCCGCGGCGAGCTCGTGCCGATCCTGGAGGACTGGACGCCGGACTTTCCCGGCCCCTATCTCTACTATGCCAGCCGCAAGCATATGCCGCCGCCGCTCAGGGCCTTCATCGATTTCCTCAAGAGCCGGCCGCGCGGCTGAGGCGCTCCGGCACCCTCATCAATGTTCCAGCATTACCCATCAAGAACATTGAAATGTTCACGTATTGTTTCCGTCGAAAAATTTCGATAGAGACGGTGTGCCAGTTTCTGTTCGCGTTCCGTATCCGATTGCCGCCGCCAGCCAGAAGAGGTTTGTTCGATGATCGATGCCAGATCTGCGCGGCGCGGCCTGTCCCTCGTCTTCCTCATTCTGTTCCTCGATATCATGGGCATCGCCATCATCGTGCCGGTGCTGCCCAGCTATCTGAAGGAACTGACGGGCGACACTATCAGCGAAGCGGCGGTCGATGGCGGCTGGCTGCTGCTCGTTTATTCCGGCATGCAATTCATCTTCGCGCCGCTCATTGGAAACCTGTCCGACCGTTTCGGCCGCCGGCCGATCCTGCTCGCCTCGGTGCTGACATTTGCGCTCGACAACCTGATCTGCGCGCTCGCCGTCAGCTACTGGATGCTGTTCGTCGGCCGAGTGCTGGCCGGCATCAGCGGCGCCAGCTTTTCCACTGCCGCCGCCTATATCGCCGATGTCAGCGACGACACCAACCGGGCGAAGAATTTCGGCCTGATCGGCATCGCCTTCGGCACGGGGTTTGCGCTCGGACCAGTGCTTGGCGGCCTGCTTGGCGAATTCGGGCCACGTATTCCCTTCTATGGCGCGGCGGCACTCTCTTTCGTCAATTTCGCCATAGCCTTTTTCCTGCTGCCGGAGACGCTGGAAAGCCACAACCGCCGCCGCTTCGAATGGAAGCGCGCCAACCCGCTCGGCGCCCTGAAACAGATGCGCAGCTATCCCGGCATCGGCTGGGTGCTGCTCGTCTTCTTCCTGTTCTGGCAGGCGCATGCGGTCTATCCCGCCGTCTGGTCCTTCGTCGCCTCCTATCGCTACAACTGGAGCGAAGGGCAGATCGGCCTGTCGCTCGGCATTTTCGGCATTTGCGGCGCGCTCGTCATGGCGTTCGTGCTGCCGAAAGCGATCCCGCTGCTCGGCGAATGGAAGACCGGTGCAGTCGGCCTGATCTTCACCGGGCTCGGCCTCGTCGGCTACGCGCTGGCGGTCGAGGGCTGGATGATCTATGCCGTCATCCTCACCACCTGCCTCGAAGCGCTCGCCGATCCACCGCTGCGCAGCATCGCGTCCGCCAGCGTGCCACCGTCGGCGCAGGGTGAACTGCAGGGCGCGCTATCCAGCATCTCGAGCTTCACCACCATTCTCGGCCCGCTGATCTTCGCGTACATCTTCAGTGTCTTCACCGCGCCGCAAGCGCCCGTGACCTTCGCCGGCGCTCCCCATGTCCTCGCGGCCGTCTTCGTCGCCGCAGCTGTTGCGATCTATCTTCTGAGGGTGCGACCGACAGCCGTCCCGGTGGATGGAACTCAAGAGGCAGCGCAATCGGCCTGACGCCGGTTCCGCCCTCGCAGCCCGAAAAACGATCAATTTTTGTGATGTTTAGATGAAAAAATAAGCACTTTGGTGTTTGTTGCTGGTGCTTTACCGGTGGTTGATCTATTTCGGTTTCATCCGTCATGCGGCCCATACCGGCTGCGACGAAGCCAAAGGCTCAAATCTCGTCATGCTGACTTCGACCCAAAACCAAACGGGCGTCCGCACCGATAATTCATGGTCTTCGCATTATCGCGCCAGCATCGTGCTCGGCGTGCCCTTCGTCGGCGCGCAGTTGGCGCAATTCGCAATCCACGCCACGGATGTTCTGATGGTCGGCAGGCTCGGGACGACCGAGCTTGCCGCGATGGTTCTTGCCGCGCAGACCTTCTTCACCGTCTTCATCTTCGGTTCCGGCTTTGCCAATGCCGTCATCCCGATGGTGGCGCAAGCGCAAGGGCGGGGCGACCGTATCGCTGTCCGCCGCGCCGTGCGCATGGGCATGTGGGCCGTGCTCGGCTACGGCGTGCTGACCACGCCGCTGTTGTGGCATGCGGAGGCGGTCCTCAGAGCAATGGGCCAGCAGCCCGCGGTGGCGGCTCTCGCGGGCAGTTATCTGCGGGTTGCTCTCTGGGGCATATTCCCGGCGCTGTTGTTTATGGTCTTGCGCGGATTCTTGAGCTCGCTCGAACGAGCCGGTATCATCCTTTATGTGACGATCGCCGTGCTGCTCGCCAATGCGTTGCTTTGCTACGTCTTCATCTATGGCCATTTCGGCGCACCGGCTCTCGGCATCGTCGGCGCGGCCATCTCGGCGCTGGCGGTCAATACGCTGAGCTTCGTGCTGCTCTACGCCTATATCCAACTGAAACCGGAAACTCATGCTTACGAGATCTTCGTGCGCTTCTGGCGGCCCGACTGGCCGGTGCTGAAGGAGGTCGTCAAGCTCGGCCTCCCCATCGCCGTTACCATCCTTGCCGAAGTCAGCCTGTTCACCGTCGCCTCGCTGCTGATGGGCATGATCGGCACCGTCGAGCTCGCCGCCCACGGCATCGCGCTGCAATTCGCCTCGATCGCCTTCATGGTGCCGCTCGGCCTGGCGCAGGTGGCGACGGTCAGGATCGGGCTCGCCCATGGCCGCCGCGACGCCGAGGGCATCAAGCGGGCGGCGATCGCCGTTCTGATGCTCGGCTGTGCCTTCGCCCTCATCGGCAGCGTCGTCTTTTCACTCTTTTCGCATGAGTTGGCCGCCCTCTATCTCGATACGCGGCGTCCGGACGCGGCGCAGGTGCTCGCCTATGCCGGGCCGCTGATCGTCATTGCCGGCGCCTTCCAGCTCGTCGACGGCGTGCAGGCGCTGGCGGCTGGCATGCTGCGCGGCCTGAAAGATACGACCGTGCCGATGATCCTGGCGCTGGTCTCCTATTGGGCGATCGGCTTCGTCGCGGCCTATGTGCTTGCCTTCCACGCCGGTTTCGGCGGCGTCGGCGTCTGGTACGGCTTCGTCCTCGGCCTTGCCGCCGCCAGCATTTCGCTCACCTGGCGCTTCTTCCGCTTCCTGTCGCAGGAAAGGAAGACCCTGGCCTTGCCGGCATAAGGCCGGCGAGCTGGAAGAGTATCAACGGTACGAATTTTTGTTCTTGATATGTTCCATTTCCTACCGTATCACTTGCTGATCGAACGGAGGGCAAAATGAGCGCCTATGCGACTGTCGGAACACTGGATCATGCGAAATCGACAAGCTTCTACGACGCGGCTTTGGCGACGATCGGCTGGGGCGTGCACGCGGACTATCCGGGCTGGCGCGGTTACTCGCTAGGCGGCACCGGGGAGGGCTTCATCCTCTGGGTCTGCGAACCCTTCAACAACGAACCAGCCGCACCCGGCAACGGCACGATGGTCGGCTTCATGGCGAAGTACCATGCCGAGGTCGCGGCCTTCCACGCGACGGCCCTGGCGAATGGCGGCACGGATGAGGGCGCTCCCGGTGCGCGTCCCCAATACGGCCCGAACTGGTACTCCGCCTATATGCGCGATCCGGCAGGCAACAAGCTCGCCGTGGTCTTCAACGGATAAACGGACAAAACCCCGGCGCATCCTTTGGGACGGGCCGGGGCTTTGTAATTTTCTGAAGGCTTTAAAATCTCAGCGCTCGGCCAGAACCGGCTCGCCCTTCTTCTCGCGCACCAGATTGATGAAGCGGCGGAAGAGGTAGTGGCTGTCCTGCGGACCGGGCGAGGCTTCCGGGTGGTGCTGCACGGAGAAGACCGGCTTGCCGGTGACGCGCAGGCCGCAATTGGTGCCGTCGAACAGCGAAACGTGAGTCTCCTCAACGCCTTCCGGCAGCGACTTGGAGTCGACTGCGAAGCCGTGGTTCATCGAGACGATCTCGACCTTGCCCGTCGTGTGGTCCTTGACCGGATGGTTGGCGCCGTGATGGCCCTGGTGCATCTTCTCGGTCTTGGCGCCGAGCGCCAGGCCCAGCATCTGGTGGCCGAGGCAGATGCCGAACAGCGGGATATCGCTCTTGATGAGGTCCTTGATCACTGGAACCGCATATTCGCCGGTCGCCGCCGGGTCGCCCGGGCCGTTCGACAGGAAAATGCCGTCCGGCTTCTGCGCAAGGACTTCCTCGGCGCTGGTTGTTGCCGGCATGACGGTGACCTTGCAGCCGAGCCCGGCGAACAGACGCAGGATGTTGCGCTTGACGCCGAAATCGAGCGCCACGACGTGATGCGTCGTCTCGGTTTCCGCGAGCGTGCTATAGCCCTCGTTCCAGACCCAGGGCTTCTCGCTCCAGCGCGACGACTGGCCGGAGGAGGCGACCTTGGCAAGATCGAGGCCTTCGAGACCGCTCCAGGCCTTCGCTTCCGCCTTCAGTTCATCGAGGTTGAAGACGCCGTTCGGATCATGGGCGATCACCGCGTTCGGCGCGCCGTTCTCGCGGATCCAGGCGGTCAGCGCCCGCGTATCAATGCCGCAGAGCCCGATGATGCCGCGTGCCTTCAGCCAGGCGTCGAGATGTTTTGCCGCGCGGTAGCTCGACGGGTCGGTGATGTCTGCCTTGAAGATGACGCCGACCGCGCCGTGGCGGGCCGCCGGCGTCAGGTCCTCGATGTCCTCGTCATTGGCGCCGATATTGCCGATATGCGGGAAGGTGAAGGTGACGATCTGGCCGAGATAGGAAGGGTCGGTCATGATCTCTTCGTAACCGGTCAGCGCCGTGTTGAAGACCACTTCGGCCTGCACCTTGCCGGTGGCGCCGATGCCCTTGCCTTCGATGACGGTGCCGTCGGCCAGAACGAGCAGGGCGGTTGGTTTTGCGGTGGTCCAGGGCGCGGTGCCGGTCATTGTCTTCATCCCGTTCAGGCGGCGCGTGGCAGACGTTCAACGGAACGCCGACCGGCCGTTTTGGTTCGCAGGCGGGCAGATACGGGCGATGGGCGCGCGCTGTCAGGCCTGGTCACGATGTTGGTGCAGGTGACGGTAAATAGCTGCCGCTTCAAACAAGGTCAATCTTGAAGACGGAC
Organism: Pararhizobium sp. LjRoot238; assembly: GCF_964252955.1. Lineage (NCBI taxonomy): Bacteria > Pseudomonadati > Pseudomonadota > Alphaproteobacteria > Hyphomicrobiales > Rhizobiaceae > Pararhizobium > Pararhizobium sp. LjRoot238. The sequence goes on from NZ_CAXUPP020000001.1 coordinate 2,697,160, forward strand.
GGATGTGGCTTTTCCTTCGGCTTTTACCGGAGATTCACGCAATTCGTTTGCTCCCTGCTGTTCGGCTGGTTTATGTAGCGCCATTCAACAGGAGTAAGGACAATGATGCGCGATCAACTCGCCGCCGCCCTCAAGGATGCGATGAAATCGAAGAATGCCGAGCGGCTTTCCACCATCCGCCTGGTTCAGGCCGAGATCAAGAGCCGTGACATCGCCAATCGCGGCACCGGCAAGGGCGACGCCAGCGACGACGAAATCCTGCAGATCCTGGCAAAGATGGTCAAGCAGCGCGAGGAATCGGCGAAGATCTACGAAGAGAACGCCCGTCCCGAACTCGCTGCCAAGGAACGCGCCGAGATCGTCGTCGTGCAGGAGTTCATGCCGAAGCAACTGTCGGAAGCCGAAGTGCGGGCCAATGTCGCCGCGGCGATCGCCGAAGCCGGTGCAGGCGGCCCGAAGGACATGGGCAAGGTCATGGCGGTGCTGAAGGAGCGTTATGCCGGCCAGATGGATTTTGCCAAGGCGTCGGCCGTCCTCAAGGAACTGCTGTCAGCTCTCTGACCGGCGGCACTGACGCGGTCTCCCGATGGAAGACCGCGTCGATGATCGCGAATTTCTCGGCCTGGTAGATCAGGTATTCCTCGACGAAGCCCTGCGACAGCCAGAGCGCATTCCTGCCGGAGATGTTCTCGAAGCCAAGGCTGCCCATCTCGGCCGCCTTGCTCATCAGCCGCTTCAGATGCGTCTTCGAAATCATGTAGCGCTGGCAGATTTCCGCCGATGAAATCGGGCCAACCAGGATTCGCGGCGCTTGCGGATCGAAATCTTCGATCATGGCGATGAAGCAATCCATCACCACGCCGCCGGAATTTGCCCAGGTGAACAGGTTGAAGGTCTCGCCGGGGTTGCGCACCTGCGGGCTTTCCAGAATCCCCTGCGCTATGGCGGGCTGAAGCCGGGCAAAAAGCGCCGGCTCGACAGCCAGAGCCGCAACTCTTGCGCCGCCGTCCAGATGGTCGAGGATGGCGAGATGGGCATAGAGCCACTTCACCACCGATTGCACGGCCACATCCGTCGGCTCCAGCGGCCGCATGCGGTTGTCGGGCGGGTTGTCGCTGTAGCGGGCGAAGCGATAGGCGAGCATTTCCTGGATGAAGGCGGCGGCGGTGTTGCGGCTGGCAATGCCGTGTTCCACCGCGGCCGCGACGAAACGTCCGGCATAAAGCCCCTTGGCGGGGTCGCTCGGATCGCGCCGGTAGTGCAGCGACAGTCCAAGCTGCGCCATCAGCCAGCGCTGATGTGAGGCAAAGATCGACATCAGCCGCGGATTTTCGTCGAACATCGCCGTCAGTTCGGTGGCGAGCCGGCGCATAGCCGCGAAAAATGCGCTGCTGGAAACAAGATCATGGGCTGCGAAAGTCATCAGGCGGGTTCCGGGGAGGAAAGTTGACAATTCATGTCTTGCCTGACGTCTTCTATCAACTTTTTATTCGCGCGGTCGGTCAGTCTTTCTGCCGGCGAGTTCGCGTGCCTAGCCGTTCTTGGGCTTCTTTTGCTCGGTCATGAAATGACGCAGCACCGCGTTCATCCGGGTCTGATAGCCCTTGCCGCTCTTCTTGAAGAAATCGAGGATGTCTTCGTCCAGCCGGATGGAGACAGCCTTCTTCGCGGTGGGATAGACGATTGCCGCCTGAGACCAGTCGATATCCATGAACTCCGCCCAGTCGGGGTCGTCCCGCATGGCGGCCTTGATATCCTCGTCTGTCAGCGCATCGACACGCGCCCAGTCCGTACGATCCTCGCCTTTGGCGATTTTTTCCCGGATTTCATCCAGCGAATATCTCACGATATTTTCTTTGCCCATGTTTGTTAGCCGCACGGGCAGATATGATCCGGCACGTTTCCTCCCGCATCGTATAGACGATTGCGATTAGAACTCCTGACAACGGGCAAATTGCCAATGTACGGACTTCTCCGTTCCGGTCCGACCGACTTTCGACGTGTGGTTCGTTGAGTGCGACCGCTGCCTTCAGAAAGTCGATACCGTGTTTCTCTATATTTCTCGTACGCTTATCGTCGTCCCAATCGACGATGAAAATCGCAAATCAGAACGATCCATGGATGTTCCCAAAGGTGTATTCCTTCAGGCACATCATGCGCCTTGCTGATCTTGTGTATATAAACGTATATACACTCCGGTCTCTCGTCAACCTGTGAATTGCGGGTATGATGCGCAGCCTTGCTGGCGTGGGCCGCGATTGCCGCCTATATGGAAGCCAGCCCAGAGGTATTCATGCGTTTTTCCAACTCCTTCCTCGACGAGATCCGCGACCGCGTCCCGATATCGGACGTGATCGGCAAGCGCGTCACCTGGGATCGCAAGAAGACCAACGCCTCGCGCGGTGATTACTGGGCCTGCTGCCCCTTCCACGGTGAAAAATCCCCGAGCTTCCACTGCGAGGACCGCAAGGGCCGCTACCATTGCTTCGGCTGCGGGGTATCGGGCGATCATTTCCGCTTCCTGACCGATCTCGACGGCATGGCTTTTCCCGAAGCCGTGCAGCAGATCGCCGACCTTGCCGGCATCGCCATGCCGCAGCCGGATGTCGAGGCCGAGAAGCGCGACCGCCAGCGCACCGGCCTGCAGGACGTCATGGAAATGGCGACGCAATTCTTTGAAGGTCAATTGCAGACCGCCAATGGTGCCAAGGCGCGGGCCTATCTGCGCGACCGTGGCCTGACCGGCCGCACGATCGAAACCTTCCGGCTGGGCTACGCGCCGGAAAGCCGCAATGCGCTCAAGGAATATCTGGCCGGAAAGGGTATCCCGAAGGACCAGATCGAGGCCTGCGGCCTCGTCGTGCACGGACCCGACATCCCGGTTTCCTACGATCGCTTCCGCGACCGCATCATGTTCCCGATCCTGTCGTCGCGGGAAAAGGTCATCGCCTTTGGCGGCCGGGCCATGTCGCCGGATGCGCCGGCCAAGTATCTCAATTCCAACGAGACCGAGCTCTTCCACAAGGGCAACGTGCTCTACAATTTCGCCCGCGCGCGTAGGGCGATGTCTGGAGCCGACGGCGCGGGGACGATCATAGCCGTTGAAGGCTATATGGACGTGATCGCGCTGCATCAGGCCGGCATCGAGAATGCCGTAGCACCACTCGGCACTGCGCTCACAGAAAACCAGATGGCTCTGCTCTGGAAGCTGACGCAGCAGCCCGTCCTTTGCTTTGACGGCGACGGTGCCGGCATCCGCGCCGCCAACCGGGCGGTCGATCTGGCGCTGCCGCATCTGAAGCCCGGTTTTTCCGTGCGCTTCGCCATGCTGCCGGATGGCAAGGACCCCGACGATCTCGTCCGCCACGAGGGCCGCGCGCCCTTCGACAAGGTGCTCGCCTCGGCGCGGTCGCTGTCGGAGATGGTCTGGCTGCGCGAGGCACAGGCCGGAAACTTCGATACGCCGGAGCAGCGGGCGCAGCTGGAAGCGACGCTGAAGCAGGTGGTCTCCGTCATCGCCGACGAAAACGTCCGCCGCCACTACGGCCAGGATGTCCGCGACCGGCTCAATCAGTTCTTCCAAGGCGCCTCACGCCAGCAGAACGGCCAGCGCGGTTTCGATCGCAACCAGCGCCAGGGTGGCGGACGCAATGGCGGCCAAGGGCAGGGGCGTGGCGCGCCGCAGGGGTCTCGCACCTCCGAGCGCAGCGGCATCTCCGACCGGCTCGCCCGCTCGTCGCTCGTCAGCGGCCATCAGGCCCTGCCGCCGCTCAGAGAGAGCGTGCTGGCGCTCACCATCGTCAACCACCCGCAACTGCTGTTCGAGGAATATGACGAGATTTCCGCGATCGACTACGACAACCGCGATCTGCAGCGCTTCTGGTCGTCCGTGCTCAATGCCGCCGCTGCCAGGGGGCCGCGTTTATCGCGTGAAAACCTCGTCGAGCAGTTGGAGGCCGAAGGTTTTGGCGACATCCTGAAGTCGCTCGACCAGCAGATCCGCTTCGCCCGCCTCTGGACCGCAACGACGGCTGCAGCCCCCGAGGATGCGCGGGAAGGCTATATCCAGGCGCTGTCCCTGCACAAGCGCACCAAGGCGCTGCTCTGGCAGCGCCGCGAACTCGAAAGCGAACTCGCCTACGCCACCGAAGAAGGCGACGACGACGCTGTCAGCCAGATCCTGCGCAACCTGCAGGAGGTCCAGCTGGAGGTGACCCGGCTGGAAAACCAGGAAGCCATCATCGACGGCTTCGGCGTGTTGTCGGGACGGGTGAAGGGGCCGGCGGGGAAGTAGGCGGCAAAGAGCTGCAATGCTCAGGCGGGAGAAATGATGCTCATTGTTCTGGGCGGGCTGCCTGGTACTGGCAAGACCACGATCGCGCGCTTGCTGGCGCAAAGATTGAACGCGGTCCATCTGCGTGTCGATACGATCGAGCAAGCTTTGCGTTCCTCCGGCATGCTCAAAGCGGATGTCGGGCCGGCCGGATATATCGTCGCCTATCGCCTCGCCGAGGACAATCTGCGTCTCGGCCGAACCGTCGTCGCCGACTGTGTCAATCCGCTGGCCGTCACGCGGGACGCCTGGCTTTCGGTGGGACAATCGCATTCGACCAATATCATGGAAGTCGAAGTCATCTGCTCCGACACGACGGAACATCGCCGCCGTGTGGAAGCGCGGACAGCCGATATCGAGGGCCTGCAACAGCCCTCGTGGCAAGATGTGGTGGACCGTCACTACGAAAGCTGGAGCCGATCGCCGATAAGGATCGATACGGCGATCAGCAGCGCGGAGCAGGCGGTGGATGACCTTGTCGATTTGCTGGCCGGCCGAGGATTGCGCGCCTGAATGCGTGCCCGCCGTCTTTGGTAAAACCCACCACCCCCTTGCCACCATGCGTGACAATTGCAAAAGTCCCAGCAACAACCGGCGATGATTATTGGCCGGCCCGGAGGAGGCAATCATGACTGAAATCACTTTGCTGGCTTTTGCACTCGTCTCGTTCATCGGCATCGCCACGCCCGGCCCGACGGTGCTTCTGGCGCTGACCAACGGTTCGCGCTTCGGCGTCCGTCGCGCCCTCGTCGGCATGATCGGCGCTGTCCTGTCCGATTTCGTCCTGATCGGTGCCGTCGCCGTCGGCCTTGGGGCGCTGCTGGCCGCCTCCGAATTCTGGTTCTCCGTCGTCAAATGGATCGGTGCCGGTTATCTCGCCTTCCTCGGCATCATGCTTTTGCGCTCGAAGGGCTCGTTGAATGAGACACTGCACGGCACGGCGGAGAACGGCTCCGGAACGCCGCGCTCGATCTTCCTGAAAAGTTTCCTGGTCGCCGTCACCAATCCCAAAGGTTACCTGTTCTTCTCGGCCTTCCTGCCGCAGTTCATCGCCCCATCCGAACCGCAGGTCCCGCAATATGCCGTTCTCGCCCTCGTTTTCGCGGCGATCGATTTTCTCGTCATGTTCGGCTATGCGGCGCTCGGCTCGCAGGCCGTGCGCGTGCTGAAGACGTCCGGCGCGCTCTGGCTCGACCGCATCTGCGGCGGCGCCCTCCTGGCGCTCGCAGGTTCGCTCGCCTTCTACCGTCGCGCAACCGCCTGACGGCCCTATCTGCAAATAGCCGGGGCACAGGGTCGCGGCGAGCACTGGAACTGTGCCATACTCCCGCTCTCCCCACGAAAGCGATTCCATGCCGCAGAACCAATCCCGCATCGATCCCCAGTTCGAAGACCAAGGCGCGAAAAACCCGCTCGCTGTCCTGAAACGGGTCTACGGCTATTCCGCCTTCCGCGGAAAGCAGGCTGCCGTCGTTGAAAGGGTGGTGTCGGGCGGCGATGCCGTCGTCCTGTTTCCGACTGGTGCCGGGAAATCGCTCTGCTTCCAGATACCAGCCCTTTGCAGAGACGGCGTCGGCATCGTTGTCTCGCCGCTGATTGCGCTCATGCGCGATCAGGTGGAAGCGCTGAAACAGCTCGGCGTCAGGGCAGCCGCGCTCAACTCGTCGCTGACGCGCGAGGAATTCCTCGATGTCCGCCGGGCGATCGCGGGCGGCGATCTCGATCTTCTCTACGTGACGCCCGAACGCATCGTCACGCCGGCCTTCAAGGAGATGATCGGTACTGCGCGGATCGCCCTCTTCGCCATCGACGAAGCGCACTGCGTCTCCCAATGGGGTCATGATTTTCGCCCGGAATACCGGGAGTTGGGCCAGCTTGCCGAGCATTATCCCGGCGTGCCGCGCATGGCGCTGACGGCAACGGCCGATCCGCATACCCGCGAAGACATCATCGACAGGCTCGGCCTGCGCGGGGCTGAAGTCTTCACCACCTCGTTCGACCGCCCCAACATCGCCTATGAGATCGTCGAGCGCGACCAGCCGCGCCAGCAGCTCTTAAGGTTCCTGTCGCGCCACAAGGGCTCAAGCGGCATCGTCTATTGCCTGTCGCGCGCCAAGGTCGAGGATACGGCCGAATGGCTGAACGGGCAGGGCATCCGCTCGCTCGCCTATCATGCCGGCATGGACCGCACTGTCCGCGATGCCAATCAGGATGCGTTCCTGAAGGAGGAAGACCTCTGCCTCGTCGCCACCGTCGCCTTCGGCATGGGCATCGACAAGCCGGACGTGCGCTATGTCGCCCATCTTGACCTGCCGGGCTCGGTCGAGGCCTATTATCAGGAAACCGGCCGTGCCGGACGCGACGGCTTGGCCTCCGATGTCTGGATGGCCTATGGCATGGCGGATGTCATCCAGCGCGGCCGGATGATCGACGAGGGCGGCTCCACCGACGATATCAAGCGGGTCGAGCGCGCCAAGCTCAACGCGCTGCTTGCCATCTGCGAGACCCCGACCTGCCGAAGACAAGCCATCCTTGCCCATTTCGGCGAGGCCCATGGCGGCAATTGCGGCAATTGCGACACCTGCATCAAGCCCGTCGAGACCTGGGACGGCACGGATGCCGCCATCAAGGCTCTCGCCGCCATCTACCGCACCGGCGAACGCTTCGGCACCGGCCATCTGATCGACGTGCTCATCGGCAATATCAACGAGAAGACGACGCGCTTCGGCCATGCCGACATGCCGGTCTTCGGCGCCGGCAAGGATATCCCGTCGAAGACCTGGCAGTCGGTCTATCGGCAATTGCTCGCGGCGGGTTTCGTCAGCGTCGATCATGAGGCCTTCGGTGCCCTGAAACTGCAGGAGGAGGCCCGCGCCGTCTTCAAGCGCGAACGCGAAGTCCGCTTCCGCAAGGACCGCCCGACGACCGGCAAGGCGCAGCGCAACGGCAAATCCGCGGGCAGCACCGCTGCCCGGACGGATATGTCCGAGCGCGATCACCACCTCTTCCAGAAACTGCGGGCGCTGCGCGCCTCGATCGCCAAGGACATGAACGTCCCGCCCTACGTCATCTTTCCGGATACGACGCTGATGGCGCTCGCCAAGGAACGCCCGACAAGGGGCGACGACCTCCTCGGCATCCCCGGCATCGGCGCAACCAAGCGCGAGCGCTATGGCGACATCTTCCTCGAAGCGATCCGCAACGACGGCTGAGGCGTGTCGCCCAAAAGTGTTCTGCGGTTTTGGGATAACGACACGCGTCGCGGCGGATTCCCGTCTACATCCTGACCGTCATGCCGCCATCGACGGTCAGCACATGGCCGTTGACGAAGGAGGCGGCGTCGCTGGCGAGGAAGAGGGCCGCGCCGGCGATCTCGTCCGGCCGGCCCCAGCGCTCAACCGGGATGCGCTGGCGCACGAAGGGCATCAGATCCTCATCAGCCGCCATTGCCGCATTGGTCTCGGTGGCAAACCAGCCCGGCGCGATGGCATTGCTGGTGATGCCAAAGCGCCCGTATTCGACGGCCATCGCCCGCATCAGCCCGGTCAGCCCGTGTTTGGCGACGGGGTAGATGCCGTCGCCCGGCATCGCCACGTGTCCGTTGATCGAGGTGATCGAAATCAGCCTGCCGTGCCCCTGGCGCTTCATGATAGCGGCCGTGTCCCGCGACAGCGTCGTGGCGGCGATGAGATCGGTGCGGATCAGGTCGACGATCGCATCGTCATCGAACTCTGCCAGCGGCCGCCGGTCGCGGGCGCCGACATTGTTGACGAGGATGTCGAGCCGACCGTGACTGCGTTCGATGTCAGCGAGGGCGGCGCGCTGCGCTTGCCCGTCAGCGATGTCGAAGGCCGCGGTTTCCGCGCTGCCACCCGCAGCGCGGATCGTCTTCACCGCGTCTTCGAGCGTCGACGCCGTGCGGCCATTGATGACGACATGCGCCCCGGCCTCGGCGAGCGCCCGAGCGATCTCCAGTCCAAGCCCGCGCCCGCCGCCGGTCACAAGCGCCACCCGATTCTTCAAGGAAAATCTGTCGAATATGGTCATGACTCCCTCATCGCATTAAATACACGACCCATCGACACTAAAATAATGGACTCAGTCAAATAGTTTTTGTGGTGCCTCCGTCTCTTCGGAGCGGAAATGCGAGGGGGGCGTGTCTCCGGCCGGCATGCTCTTTTGAAACAGATTGTGTCGTGTCTGCACAAAGGTCGTCCGACCGGCCTGTCGCGTCAACGCCGCGCCCTGCCGCTGTCTTCTGCTGTCGCGCGCGCAGGAATATGATAGGTCTCCGTCACACTCGATCTCTCGTTTGGAAAGTGCAGTCATGACATCAGCGTTTATCCAGCATCTCTCGTCCGAACTCGAAGGCCTGAAATCCGCCGGTCTCTATAAATCCGAGCGGGTGATCACCTCCAAGCAGGCGGGCGAGATCGAGGTCGCATCGGGCGCCAAGGTCCTGAATTTCTGCGCCAACAACTATCTCGGCCTCGCCAACAACGAGGAACTCGCAGAAGCCGGCAAACGGGCGCTCGACCGCTACGGCTACGGCATGGCCTCCGTGCGCTTCATCTGCGGCACGCAGGAGGAGCACAAGCAGCTCGAAGCGCGCATCTCCTCGTTTCTCGGCATGGAGGACACGATCCTCTATTCCTCTTGCTTCGATGCCAATGGCGGCCTGTTCGAGACCCTGCTTGGCGAGGACGACGCGATCATCTCCGATGCGCTCAATCACGCTTCGATCATCGACGGCGTGCGCCTCTCCAAGGCTAGGCGCTTCCGCTACGCCAACAACGATATGGCCGCACTTGAAGAGGAACTGAAGAAGGCCGAGGGTTCGCGCTTCAAGCTGGTCGCCACCGACGGCGTCTTTTCGATGGACGGCATCATCGCCAATCTGGGAGGCGTGTGCGATCTCGCCGAGAAATACGGCGCCATGGTGATGGTCGATGACAGCCACGCCGTCGGCTTCGTCGGTAAGCATGGCCGCGGCTCGGCCGAATATTGCGGCGTCGAGGGCAGGGTCGATATCATCACCGGCACGCTCGGCAAGGCGCTCGGCGGTGCCTCGGGCGGCTATACCTCGGCGAAGAAAGAAGTCGTCGACTGGCTGCGCCAGCGCTCGCGCCCCTATCTGTTCTCCAACACGCTTGCCCCGGTCATCGCCAGCGCCTCGCTCAAGGTCTTCGATCTGATCGACAACGGCGACGCCCTGCGCGCGCGCCTCGAAGCCAACGCCGCGCTGTTCCGCGCCGAAATGGGCAAGCTTGGCTTCAAACTGGCCGGTGAAGGCCATCCGATCATCCCGGTCATGCTGGGCGATGCGACGCTGGCGCAGGAGATGGCGGCAAGGATGCTGGAAAAGGGCGTCTACGTCGTCGGCTTCTCCTTCCCCGTCGTCCCCAAGGGCCAGGCCCGCATCCGCACCCAGATGTCGGCGGCCCACAGCGAGGCGGATGTGCGCCGGGCGATCGCGGTGTTCGAGGAAGTCGGCAGGGAACTGGGCGTTATCGGGTAGTTCGGCGATTGCCGCGTTTACCCCCCCCTCTGTCGGCGACGCCGACATCTCCCCCTCAAGGGGGGAGATTGGCCGCGGGCTTTGTGCCCTTTTAGACTAGAGAGCTCAGGGGAAATAAATGATCTCCCCCTTGAGGGGGAGATGTCACGAAGTGACAGAGGGGGGTGAGGCGTCATTCTCCAAGGGTAACCATCTTCGAATCCAAGGAACCACCCATGACAAACATGATGAAGGCGCTCGTTAAAGCAAAACCGGAAGTCGGCCTCTGGATGGAGCATGTGCCGGTGCCGGAACCAGGCCCGAACGACGTGCTGATCAAGGTAAAGAAATCCGCCATCTGCGGCACCGACGTGCACATCTGGAACTGGGATCAGTGGGCGCAGAAGACCATTCCGGTGCCGATGGTCGTCGGTCATGAGTTCGTCGGCGAGATTGCCGAGATCGGCTCGGCGGTCACCAAGTACCATGTCGGCGAGCGGGTCTCGGGCGAGGGCCATATCGTTTGCGGCAAGTGCCGCAACTGCCGCGCGGGCAGGGGGCATCTCTGCCGCAACACGCTCGGCGTCGGCGTCCATCGTCCCGGCTCCTTCGGCGAGTTCGTCTGCATTCCGGAATACAATGTCGTGGCGATCCCCGACGAGGTTCCGGACGAGATCGCCGCGATCTTCGATCCCTTCGGCAACGCCGTGCACACCGCGCTCTCCTTCGATCTGGTCGGCGAGGATGTGCTGGTCACCGGCGCCGGCCCGATCGGCATCATGGGAGCCATGGTCGCCAAGCGCTCCGGCGCCCGCAAGGTCGTGATCACCGACATCAACCCGGTGCGGCTTGCACTCGCCGAAAAGGTCGGCATCGATTATGTCGTCGATGCCTCCAAGGAAAACCTGGCCGACGTGATGACCCGCATCGGCATGACCGAGGGTTTTGACGTCGGGCTCGAAATGTCCGGTGCAGCACCTGCCTTCAGGGACATGATCGACAAGATGAACAATGGCGGCAAGATCGCCATTCTCGGCATCGCGCCGACCGGCTTCGAGATCGACTGGAACAAGGTCATCTTCAAGATGCTCAACCTCAAGGGCATCTATGGCCGCGAGATGTTCGAGACCTGGTACAAGATGATCGCCTTCGTCCAGGGCGGGCTCGACCTCTCGCCGATCATCACCCACCGCATCGGCATCGACGATTTCCGCGATGGTTTCGAGGCGATGCGCTCGGGCAATTCCGGCAAGGTGGTGATGGACTGGTAGGATCTTGAAATCGCGTTCGGCTGCGTCATCTCCCGGAGCGGGATGAGGAAAAGTGCGATGTGAAGGCGGCTGTCGTTGGTTCAATTCGATCGGTTATCGCTCTGCGGAGATTCGCCGGACCCTTGTCTTTTTAGGAACAGCTCCTACATTTCCGGCATGGAACTGAATCTTTGAAGCGATGAGCTTGATTCAGCCTTTTTTGCCGTTTTGAACGGTTTTTCGCCGGAAATGCTTGACGGGACCGAAAATTGTGGGAATCACCATTTCTAATACAGTAGGTGAAATGGGCACGGCGGATACGATCATCATGCAAATGATGTCTAACCGGCGACGCTGTCGCAGCTGGCCGGTCTAACCTCGGTGTGACTATCGTGGTTAAGCAGGAATTAAAGGTCATCCCGTTACGTCAGGGGTAATGATTCGCGGTGGGGCGATTGACGCGCCCGAGCCTCGAAAAAGTTTTGCACCGCTCACGCGTTGAATGCTGTCCAAGGAAAGCGACGAATACATGGCAACCAAAGTCAAAGAGAACGAAGAAGCAGAAGGCGAACGCGAAGGCGCACCCGACGGCCCGCTTCTCGATCTCTCGGATGACGCGGTCAAGAAGATGATCAAGGCCGCCAAGAAGCGCGGCTACGTCACCATGGACGAACTGAATGAAGTTCTGCCGTCCGATCAGGTCGATCCCGACCGGATCGAGGACATCATGGCGATGCTCAACGAAATGGGCATCAATGTCGTCGAGGACGAGGAAACCGAAGAGGGCGCTGCGGCGGCCGAGGAGGAAGACGGCGAAGCCGACGCCGACAGCGAAGGCGGCGAACTTGCGCCGTCCGGCGGCACTGCCGTTGCGACGACGAAGAAAAAGGAACCGACCGATCGCACCGACGATCCGGTCCGCATGTACCTGCGCGAAATGGGCTCGGTCGAGCTTCTGTCGCGCGAGGGCGAAATCGCCATTGCCAAGCGCATCGAGGCTGGCCGCGAAACCATGATCGCCGGTCTCTGCGAGAGCCCGCTGACCTTCCAGGCGATCATCATCTGGCGCGACGAGCTCAACGAAGGCAACACGCTCTTGCGTGAGATCATCGATCTCGAAACCACCTATTCCGGTCCGGAAGCGAAGGCTGCCCCGCAGTTCCAGAGCCCGGAAAAGATCGAGGCCGATCGCAAGGCGGCCGAAGAGAAGGAAAAGAACCGCAGGCCGCGTGGTGGCGACGACGACATCACCAATGTCGGCGGCGAAGGCCTGCCGCCGGAGGAAGAGGAAGAGGACGACGACGAATCGAACCTCTCGCTCGCTGCCATGGAAGCGGAACTGCGCCCGCAGGTCATGGAAACCCTCGACATCATCGCCGAGACCTACAAGAAGCTCAGGAAGCTGCAGGACCAGCAGGTGGAAGCCCGTCTTGCCGCCACCGGCACGCTGTCGCCCGCCCAGGAGCGCCGCTACAAGGAGCTGAAGGACGAGCTGATCACGGCGGTCAAGTCGCTGTCGCTCAACCAGAACCGCGTCGACAGCCTCGTCGAGCAGCTTTACGACATCAACAAGCGCCTCGTGCAGAACGAAGGCCGCCTCTTGCGTCTGGCTGAATCCTACGGCGTCAAGCGTGACTCGTTCCTGGAGCAGTATTCCGGCGCCGAACTTGATCCGAACTGGATGAAGTCGATCGCCAATCTGGCGGCCAAGGGCTGGAAGGAATTCGCCAAGAACGAGAACACGATGATCCGCAACATCCGCGCCGAGATCCAGAATCTCGCCACGGAAACCGGCATCTCCATCTCCGAATTCCGCCGCATCGTGCACATGGTGCAGAAGGGCGAGCGCGAAGCGCGCATCGCAAAGAAGGAAATGGTCGAGGCAAACCTGCGCCTCGTCATCTCCATCGCCAAGAAATATACGAACCGCGGCCTGCAGTTCCTCGATCTGATCCAGGAAGGCAATATCGGCCTGATGAAGGCGGTCGACAAGTTCGAGTACCGTCGTGGCTACAAGTTCTCGACCTATGCGACCTGGTGGATCCGGCAGGCGATCACCCGCTCGATCGCCGACCAGGCGCGCACGATCCGTATTCCGGTGCACATGATCGAAACGATCAACAAGATCGTTCGTACATCGCGCCAGATGCTGCACGAGATCGGCCGCGAGCCGACGCCGGAGGAACTGGCCGAAAAGCTCGCCATGCCGCTCGAAAAGGTCCGCAAGGTCCTGAAGATCGCCAAGGAGCCGATCTCGCTCGAAACGCCGGTGGGTGACGAAGAGGATTCGCATCTCGGCGATTTCATCGAGGACAAGAACGCGCTGCTGCCGATCGACGCCGCCATCCAGGCGAACCTGCGCGAAACGACGACCCGCGTTCTCGCTTCGCTCACCCCGCGCGAAGAACGCGTGCTGCGCATGCGCTTCGGCATCGGCATGAACACCGACCACACGCTCGAAGAAGTCGGCCAGCAGTTCTCGGTCACCCGCGAACGTATCCGCCAGATCGAAGCCAAGGCGCTCAGGAAGCTCAAGCACCCGAGCCGCAGCCGCAAGCTGCGGAGCTTCCTGGACAGCTGAGTGCGGACGAAGGTCGATTGAAAAATTGAAGCCCGGTCAGCGAGAGCTGGTCGGGTTTTTTGTGGCCGGCAGGCTTATCGTGTTCGCGCCTCGTGGTCCGGTGGTTGTGCGCCGTGCGTCTAAGCGGACGCGTATTATGCAATGGGGCTTTGCCGCTCTGTTTTTAGCTCGCTGTGCCTCCTGATTGCCTCTACGCTTTCTTGTTCAGTTCGGCCGACAGGACTATACTTCGCAGCTTGCTAAAACCTCGAGCCTTTCATCGTACGCGTTCTGTTGAGTGAAATCGGCCGTCCGCTTTCTCGGATGGCCAGTCCGATGAGGGCGGGGCGGAGGCGTCAATCGCGGCGTCATCTTCAAGATTGTGCCGCATGGGAGGTGTGCTATGACCATGTACATCATGCTGATCAACTGGACGGAACAGGGTGTCAAGAATGTGCGCGAGTCGCCAAAACGTCTCGACGCGGCGAAGAAGTTGCTCGCCGACATGGGCGGCTCTTTCAAGGATTTCTATCTGACCATGGGCGAACATGACATGGTGGCGGTGTGCGAGGCGCCCGACGACGCGGTTGCCGCCCGTTTCGCTCTGTCCCTCGGTTCGGCCGGCAATGTGCGCACCCGCACGTTGAAGGCGTTCCCCGAGGCCGCCTATCGCGAGCTTATCAATTCGCTGGGCTAGGCACGTCGCCTGGATCCCGTCCGGACAAGACCACGATGACGAAGCCTTTGCCGGGTGAGGAGAACCATATGCCCGCGAAACCGATCAAAATCCCCGGTCCGGATCATCCGATCACCATCACGCGGAACCCGGGCCGCGTGGTGGTGAAGGCGGACGGAAAGACCGTTGCCGACAGCCGCAATGCCTTGACAATGCACGAATCCTCCTATCCGGCGGTGCAGTATATTCCGCGCGCCGATGTCGATATGAGGCTGCTCGAGCGGACCGATCACGCCAGCTATTGCCCCTACAAAGGCGATTGTTCCTATTTCAGCGTGCCCTCCGGCGGCGAGCGGCTGGTGAATGCCATCTGGTCCTACGAGGCGCCCTACGATGCGGTCAGCGCCATCAAGGATCATCTGGCCTTCTATGCCGGCCGGGTCGAGATATCCGAACACGAGGCTTGAGCGGGCAGGGCGACGTTGTACGTCGATGCGTTTCGCGCTCGCTAGGAACGCGTGAAGCCGCGTGGTACTGAACACCACGCCGGCCAGTCGGGCCGGCTGAATTTCGTCTTTCCATCTCCTGCCGGTCATGCTCCGGTCAGTATCCGGCCGTATCCACCAATTCATGCAGCAGAAACTGGAAAAACGGCGGGGAAGTTTTGGCGCGGGGCTTTTCGCCTCCGTCGCGCTGCATGTCGCCATCGCGGCGCTGCTCCTCTTCCGCCTGCCGCCTGCCGCGCCGGAGCCCCAGAAGGAAGAGATCGTCAAGGTCGAGATGGTGCCCGAACCCGAGAAGAAGCCCAAACCCGAGAAGAAACCGGAGCAGAAGCCGGAACCTCAGGCGAAGCCGCAGGCCGAACCAAGGCAGCAGGCCGAGATGAAGCCGGCGGAAAAACCGGTGACCCCGGCCAAGGCCGAGCAGCGCCCGGCGGAGAAGCAGGCCGAGACGCAGAAAAACCAGCCGCAGGCCTTCGAATCCGCCGTGAAAGAGGGCGGCAAGGAAGCGGGCGGCGACAGACCGGCGGAGCCGTCACTGAGGCCCGAAGTCGAGCCGCGCGCCGACCGCGCCACACCGCCGGTCGAAAGCAGAGTGACGGAGAAAGCTGAGGAGGAGATCCAAAAACCGGACGACACCTCCGATGAGACGCCGAAGGCTGCCAAACCGCCCGAACTCGATCTCCCCGAAACCGCGAATGCCAGCCAGCCCCTGAACGAAGGCGAGGCGGACATACGGACGGTGCCGAAGCCGGTGTCGAAACCCGAGCAAAAACCGACCGACGTCACGGTGGCAAACCGGGAACAATCCGCGTCGGCCGACAGCAAATCAGCCGATGCAAGGTCGCTGCTGCCGCCGTCCGATCTGCCGAAGGTCAAGGAATTGTTCACCGCCGACGCACTCTCGAACCCGCGGGCGCGTCAGGCGCTCGGCAAACTGCCGCCAAACCGGCGGATCGTACAGATTTGTAATTTTGAGGCCTTGGAGCAAATACGCCACGCACGGCCGGAAACCCTGCCTGAAGGTCTGGTTCCCTTTTCCGACGGCGGCGGCCTGATCTCCGGTCAGGTGTTGCGTGCCACCGGCGGAGCCTTTGTCAGCCGGCGGGTTTGGCGCGATATCGAGTTCGAATGTACCGTCGACGAGGAGTTTCGTAGCGTGACATCATTCCGCTTCGCGATCGGTAAGGTCGTTTCGGAGAGCGAGAGCAAGGCGCGGCAACTACCGAACGATTGACCCGCCGCCCCCCTCCAATCCGCTACTTATAGAACCCCTGGCGCAGATTGATGCCGTGCTCCAGCCAAACCTTCATGGCGCAGAGCGCCCCCGTCCAGCCTTCGCAATTGCCGTAGGATGCCTTGAGGGCGCCTTCCGTCTCGCGCCAGCCTTCCTCCGATATCGTCACCAGCGTCCGGTTGCCGTCGACCGGTTCGAAGGTCATCGTCACCGTCGTGTCGTAGCCGGCGCCCGCGTTGTCGGCCTCCATCCGGTTGGCCTCATTGGCAGCCCATTGCAGCACGATCTTCTTGTCCTTCACGACATCGACCACCTTCACCGGGAAGGCGCCGGGAAAATCGTGAAAATCCCATGTGACGGTGGCGCCGGTCTCGATCCGGCCCTTGGCGCCGCCGGTGGTGAAATAACGCGACAATTGCGCGGGGTCGATCACCGCCTCGAAAACCTCCGAGACCGGCTTGGCGATCCTGCCGGCGACCCTGAACTTCAGTTCCATGATCTTTCCTCCTGTTTTCTGCCTGATTTCTGCTTGTCCTCGGCCCCATTATGTTATAAAAATATAACATGTCAACCGACGATAAAAACGATAGAATCTTCAAGGCCTTGGCGGCCTCCAGCCGGCGCAGCATGCTCGATATGCTGAAGGATCATCCGCAGACGACGGGGGAATTGTGCACGCGGTTTCCAGCCCTTGATCGCTGCACGGTGATGCAGCATCTGAAGGTTCTGGAAGAGGCGGACCTCGTCATCGTCCGCCGCGAGGGCCGCGAGCGCTGGAACTATCTCAATCCGCTGCCGATCAAACAGATCCACGACCGCTGGATCGGCCCCTATGCCGCCCAGGCGGTGGACCTGCTCGGGCGGCTCAAAGGCGATCTGGAGGGGTGAGGCCGGTTACCGGCCCGCTGCCGCCTTCTCCAATCCGGCCACGTCGATCTTCACCATCCGCATCATCGCGTCGCGCACCCGCCCGGCCCGGGCGTGGTCCGGATCGCTCATCAGCTGCATCAGCGCATCGGGAATGATCTGCCAGCTGAGGCCGAAACGGTCGGTCAGCCAGCCGCATTGCTGCGCATGCCCGCCCTCGAGCAGCCGCTCCCAATAATAGTCCACCTCCGTTTGGTCGGTGCATTTGACGAAGAAGGAGACGGCCGGCGTGAAATGATAATGCGGCCCGCCGTTCAGCCCCATGAATTCCTGGCCTTCCAGTTCGAAGGCGGCGGTGAAGGTTTTGCCGTCCGGCCCGCGCTGGTGATAGGTCACCTTGGCATTTTTGAAAATCGACGTGTAGAACTCCAGCGCCTCGTCGAGCCGGTCGTCGAACCAGAGAAACGGCGTGATCTTTTGCATGCTCTTCTCCCTCCCTTTGAGCTATGTCCGGCGCGCCTTGGCTGAACCAGCGCAATCGCCGGTGTATGGTCTCAAGGTCCAGTCAACGCCCATTCACTCGAAAATGCCAGTCGAAAACGGCGGGTTCGTCTCTTGCTGTGTCAAAAGTTATATCGTAAGATATATCTATCGTTATGTCTTACGAAAGGAAATCCCATGCGCGGTCGACACGAAGGTTTCGGGGGGCGTCACGGGCATGATCGCCAGGAGCGTGAGCGCTCGGCTCACGAGCGCGGACGCCACGGCCATGGACGCTTCGAAGGCGGCTTTGCCTCGCCGGGCGGCTTTCGCGCCGGGCGCAAGCTCTCCTCCGGCGATCTGCAACTGCTGATCCTGGCCCTTCTCGCCCGCCAGCCGGCGCATGGATACGAGCTGATCCGCACGATCGAGGAACTGTCCGGCGGCTTCTATGTCCCGAGCCCCGGAATGATCTATCCGGCGCTCACCTACCTCGATGAAATCGGCCATGCGATGGCGCAGGCCGAGGGCAACAAGAAGCTCTTCAGCATCACCGATGCCGGCCGCGCGGCGCTCGAGGCCGACCGGGCAGGGGCAGACCGCATCCTGGAGGATCTCACCCGCATCGGCGCCAAGATGGATGCGGTGCGCGATGTCATCGAGGGACGGGGGCCGGCCTTTGGCGAGGATCCGGAAGCCCATGGCTACGATGCGCTGGAGATCGCCCGCCAGGCGATCAAGGCCGCCTTGTTCCACAAGCGGGGCTGTTCGCCGCAGGAGGCAGCCCGGCTGGCGGACATTCTTCGCCGGGCTGTCGAAGAGATCAATCGCGGTTAGCACCGCACCCGATAAAAGGATATCCCATGACCGAACGACACGCCGTCGCGCGCGTCCGCCACGAACTGCGCCGCCGCCTCCTGACCGTGAAAACGGCAGAGCGGCTGACCCCGAACATGGCGCGCGTCACCCTCACCGGCGATGACCTCGCCGGTTTCGTCAGCGCCGGCTATGACGATCACGTCAAGCTGTGCCTGCCCTTGGCCGGACAGCAGCTTCCCGTCTGGCCGGCCATCGGCCCGGACGCACTCGCTCTTCCCGAGGGAGCCGTCGCCTCGCCGATGCGCGATTTCACCCCGCGGCGTCATGATCCGGTGAGCGGTGAACTGGTGCTCGACTTTGCCATCCACGAGGCCGGTCCCGCCACCGAATGGGCCGTCGCCGCAAGACCCGGCTCCCGGCTCGGCATCGGCGGCCCGCGCGGCTCCTTCGTCGTCACCGATGATTTCGACTGGTATCTCCTGATCGGCGACGAGACGGCGCTGCCGGCAATCGGCCGGCGGCTGGAGGAACTGCGCCCCGGCGTCCTCGCCATCGTGATTGCCGCCGTTGCCGGAAGCGAGGAGGAACAGACCTTCGAAACCGAAACCGCGCTTGAAACCCATTGGCTCCATCGCCCGCTAAGCCAGGCAAGCGACCCCTCCGCACTGCTTGCCGCCGTCACCGGCCTGACCTTGCCGCAAGGCGACGGCTACATCTGGATCGCCGGCGAAAACGACACGGTCAAGCTGCTGCGCAAACATCTCGTCGAAGAGCGCGGCCACAACCGCACCTGGATCAAGGCCGCCGGCTACTGGCGCCGCGGCAGCGCCGGGTTTCACGAAAACCACAACGAGGGGTGAGGAGGCCCGCACCGCCGCGATCGACGGCGCGGGAACGCCAGCGTTCCCGCGCCGTCGTCGCCGCCGTGTCGTCCCATCGCGCGGATCATAATTCGCTGTTTTCCGCTTGCTCGTCAGCCAATGTGAGGCCATTCTCAGGTCGGCAAGGCGAGAGGTCAGGCCTTGCGGCGCACAATCTCGATCTCGGCGACATGGCGGAGGCCGAGCGCTATGTTGCCTTTGCGCAGGACGTTTGCGCCCAGTACGGGCTCGACCTCGAAGCGCTTGTCGTTCTGCCTTTTCTCGACGATCCCTGGGGCGAGGAGGTTGCCCATGTCCACGCTTACTGTCGACCATCCCTTACAACCGGGCGACCGAGTCCCGAACATTGTGCTGGATGCGATCTCACGCGAGGGGAAGATCGCACTTGATGATTTTCGCGGCCGCAGCCCGTTGCTGATCGGTTTGTTTCGAGGCCTGCATTGTCCGTTCTGCCGGCGTTATGTCGCGGCGATGGCACAACTCAACCCGGCCCTGCGCGAAAAAGGCGTCGAATCTCTGGCGGTGGTCAACACCCCGGTCGAGCGCGCGCGCCTCTATTTCCGTTACCATCCGATACCCGATCTTCTTGCCGCCTCCGATCCGGTGCGGGCTTCGCACCGCGCCTTCGGCTTGCCCATCATCGAGTTCACGCAGAATGACACCGACTGGCCATACAAGGTCGGGATGGACGAGGTCATGACCATGCGGGTCGATTGGCCGGAGGAGTTGCCTGGACCGATGGACCCGCCCACGGCAGGCGACCTTCTCAGCGAAAAGGACGGGTACGAAATCACGGAAGCCGACCAGCAGATGCGGATAGCCGGCCATATGCAGCTTGTCGGCCACTTCCTGCTCGATCGCGAAGGCGTCGTGCGCTGGAGTTTTACGGAAGTTGAAGATGAAGGCCGAAACGTCTGCCGGGCGCTCAATCCCGAAGAACTGATGTCGGCAGCTTCCCAAGTCGGATATTGATAGCGAAAACCGCGACCACTTACGCGGCGGCGGGCATAGCTGCTTGCGGCCGCTGTTCTGGTGCTCGGTGTTCGGTCGCGTCGGCGACTGCTCGTCGAGTACGTCTGACCGAGAAGCCTGCGTAAGCACGTGCCGTCAGGCACGCCGCATGTAACCCTTGAAGCTCAGGAAAGCGCCCAGCGTACCGATTATCAGCGCCGGCACGATGGTAGAGGCGCTGCCGCTATAGATGGTCGAACCCGTCGCAATTGCGACCTGCGGCAAGACGATGCGGATGATGCCACCGATTGTCATCAGCCAGCCCAGCACTGTGATGATCACGCGCCAGTCCATCTGCCATCTATTGTGCAGGTTGACGATTGCGAGGCCGGCAAGCAGCGACAGTAAACCGGACAGATAGAACAGGATGCCAAAGTGCAGCGCCTCCGCGATCATGCTCTCATACATGCCGAGATTGATCAGCATTCCGAGCGCGACCGCGACGAATGTCGGCCCCACGAGTCTGGCCAGAAATAACGATCGATCCAAGAGGCACCTCCGCCTCGCGCTGACCATCAATATGTGGGTGCAGGAGCCAGCGCGTCAAATGTGGTGAGCGCCGCCGCAGCGGAAACTTCGCTCGACCCTCCTTAAAATCCGCAGACCACCGGCTCGCGAACCTACTTCTGCCGCGCGTCTCCCTGGGTTCAACGTGCCGGGCCCAGAAGTGGATCGGCATCCGGCATCGGTGTGATGTCCCGTCGCAGCTTTGATTTAGCATCGGCCATTGGTTCAACGCCTGCCAATACATGCCGTCCCGCCGAAAGGGCGGTGATCCGATAAGCTAACCGAGTATACACCAGCTCCATTCCTGCGCGAGCCGTAAGAAAATACAAATTCTATGGCCCATGCCTCTCCTACTGCATAATTCCTTAAATCGGAATCGATATAAGGATAAAATTGTGCAGTATTTCAAAGTGTTACAGCGACCTTTGCTCGTCTGAAAAGACGCGCGGCGCGGTAGTACCGTCGATCTGAAATCCTCCCGGCGAGGAAGTGGAACGGGCGGCCGACGCCTCGTGGGCATAATTGACGAGGTCCGGATGTGGTGCAAGAGAGCCATGACGAGCTACCTTGGCGAGCGACCGCTTACCGCCCCATTTCAGTCGTTCTCTGACCCCCAAAAAATATCCCCGTTCATCCCCGCCTTCTGCGCCTGTGCCATACTCCTTTCGTCCCGCCATCGGATACACCGGAAAGCGTTGCCGGCGAGGCGGGATCGGTGCCCGGACGGTTTGGCGAAACGCGCGCGAAATCCCCGGGGCTGCGTGAAAGGCGGTTCTCCTCCGGTTCGAAAATGAACCGGGCGTGCCGGGCATGCCCCACCACGGGCGGTTCACCCCGCTGGACGGCTTTGCCGTCGAGGGGTCCAGGGCATGCCCCACCTATTGAAAGGCCTGGCGGATAAGCGGCCGGGCTGGGGCATTGGAGGCTTCTCCTCAAAAGGAGAAGCGCAGAAGAACCTGAGAAACGCGGCAAAAGACACCGAAGCGGGGCACATCGCGTGTCACCTTACTACTTTTACCTGAGGCACCCGATGTGCCCCGGCCGATCCCGCCGTGCTTCTGGCCGGCAAACTGAAGAAGATGTCAAGCCGCGGGCGAAAAACGCCGCGTGAACGAGAAGGTGTGTCCGCATGGAAGAGCAGACAAAAAAGGAAGAGCCGGTTCAGCGTAAAATCCTGTGGGGCAAGCAGATGCCGTTTCTGCAGTTCGTCGTGCTGTCGCGCATAGCCGTGAACAAGATGGAGATATCCCCCTTCTGCGGCTTGCGCCGCTGCGCCCGCAAGGGGCGCTGCGCCGGCAAGCTGATGCGGCGAAAAATCCCGCGGGTTCTCAGCAATAGCGACGATCTTACCGTCTGGCTGCCGCTTTGCATTGCCGGTGCCGACGATCAGTGGCTGGAGGGCTTCACCGCTTATTGGGAAGCTTGCCGCAACGAGTATTTCGAGCGCCCCATTCGTCCGCCGGAGGCTGAGCCCGAGATTCTGCCGCTGTGCGAGGAGTGGCCCCATGCCGATGCGTGCGAGCCGGAGACACTGCCGCCTTTTCTCTATCCCCTCGGTTGACGATCCGGCTTGCCGCGCCATTTCGCTTGGAATGGTCCCCTGTGGAGGAAACAGAAATGCCCTATGTCGATGGTTTCGTTCTCGCCGTCCCGAAGGACAATATCGAAGCCTACAAGGATATGGCCCGCACCGCCGGCGACGTCTGGAAGGAACATGGCGCGCTGTCCTTTGTCGAGTGCATCGGCGACGATGTGCCCTATGGCGAGCTCACCTCCTTCCCGCGCGCCGTCCAGGCGAAGGACGACGAGGTGGTGGTCTTTTCCTGGATCACCTATCCCTCGCGCGAGGCGCGCGATCAGATCAACGCCAAGGTCATGGCCGATCCGCGGCTTTCGCGCGACAAATGGACCATGCCCTTCGATGGCAAGCGCATGATCTACGGTGGCTTCAGGAGCTTCCTGGAGCTATGACAGCTGCCTGACGAACGAAAAACTGTGACCCTGCCTGACGAACGAAATGCGGGCAGGGCCCGGAAAAGGACGCCATGCCGCAGACGATCATCAGCCTGTCCACGCGTGGAGCCGGTCTCTACGAATTCACGAACGAGGCGCAGGCCTTCGTTCGCAAGGCGGGTCCGGAGGAGGGGCTATTGACCGTCTTCGTGCGCCACACCTCCTGTTCGCTCCTCATCCAGGAGAATGCCGACCCCGACGTCAGGCGTGATCTCGACCAGTTCTTCAAGCGCCTGGTTCCGCCCTCCGACGATCCGTCGATGCGCTGGATCATCCATACGGCGGAAGGACCGGACGACATGCCGGCCCATATCAAGGCGGCGCTGACGCAGGTGTCGATCGGCATTCCCGTCAGCGGCGGCCGCTTGACGCTCGGCACTTGGCAGGGGCTTTATTTGTTCGAACACCGCGACCGGCCGCATCGGCGCGAGATCGTTCTGCATCTCGGGCGGTGATCTTGGCTTTGTGCTGGACAAGCGGGCATCGACCGGTGCAGTCTTGGCGCTGCTTCTGTTTCACTTTCCATTCCCGGAACAAAATCAGGGCTTTGGTGTTATTTCCCGCCGGTTGCGCTTGGCAGCGCCGGTTCCACGTTAAGGGGGAAGTTCATTGACCGACGCGCAGACGATTGCCAGTCGCTTCATGGAAGCCCTGAACGAGCGGGATTTCGAAACGCTCGCCACTTTCCTCGATGAGGACGTGGCGCTCGATTCCATGACGGGACAGCGCACCATCGGCGCCGGCCCGCTGCGCATGAGCGTCATGAGTTATTTCCGGCATTTCGACGAAACCTTCAGCGATATGGTCATCATGCATGACGGCATGGGCCAGCGCGTCGCCATCGATGCAACCGCCCGTGGGCGCTACCGCGAAACCATGCCCGGTTTCCCTGCGGCCAGCGGCCAGTCCTATTCGATACCAAGCGTCTTCGTCTTCGAATTCGAAAACGGCGCCGTCACCCGGCTCAGCCACTACCGTAACATCCGGGTCTTCGAAAAAGCGCTCTCTCGCTAACCTCCACGCTCCTCTTCCCGCGATTCTTCCCTCAAACCGGCCGCCTGAACCGCCGATGAACGGCGGATTCTGGTTCCGTTCAGCCGCGCCGGCTTACCTTTCCCTCAATGCCCAGAAACGAAAACTACGGGCGGATGTCTGCAGTTTGCACCCAATACGGAGAAACACTCATGAGACAGATTTTTGCAAAACTGGCGCTCGCCGGCTTCATCGGTCTGACCGGTTTCGGCGCAACGGTTGCGCCGGCCAGCGCCGACACGCTGACTTTCGGTATCCATTCCGGCGGCGTCGTCGATGTTCACTACCGCGACCGCGACCGCGACCGTTATGGCGACGAGCGCGACTGGGAGGGTGATCGCCGGCACCGCCCGGGCCGGGGCCATGGTTGGGGTCACGAGCGCCGCGGCCGCTGCGCCCCTTGGCTCGCTGTCGACAAGGCGCGCTATTTCGGCCTGCGCCGCGCCTATGTCGCTGACGTCTCGTGGCGCCGGGTCGTCGTCGAAGGCCGTCGCCATGGCGACTACCGCCGGGTGGTGTTCGCCAATGTGCGCGGTTGCCCGATGATCGGCCGCTAACGGAAAATAGCCGCCCGACCTTGCGACCCGGCAAAGCAGGCCGGGATCGCAACGCCAAAATTCTTTCCGCCTTGTCTCCCCCGGCCGCCGGAAAGTCTCGCCCCTCGCGGTTCACCGCGGGGGCGTCTTTGTTTCGTGCCGGGCACTGGAGGAAATTTTCTTCGGAGGCGCACTTCATTTCCCTCACGACCGGCCCTGTGCCGGCAGTCCAGCCACGCGATGGACATCGCGTCAAGGAGCCTTCCGCGCCCAAGGACCTGGGCGCACTGGATACCCGCCACAAGGGACCACAAGGGCGGGCATGAGGGGAGAAAGGACGGATCCGCCTTTCGCATGCTTAAGCCCCAAACACCCTGCACCAAAAACAAAACCCCGCCGAAGCGGGGCCGAAGCGGGGTCAGTTTTTCCACGGCCGTTCGCGATCTGATATTATTGCTTGATCGCGAAGGTGACGTTGACGGTGACGTTGTAGCTGTTTTCGCCCGTCGCGATCGGCACGGCATCCGCGGCATATTCTTTTGCCATGGTGCGCATCATCGGCATCGGTTCGGGCCGGGATGAGTTCTCTGAAATCTCGACGATGCGGCCGAGCGAAACGCCGGCGGCCTCAGAAAGCACCTTTGCCTTCGATACGGCATCGGCCACCGCCTGCTTGCGGGCCTCGGTGATCGTCGCTTCCGGCTTGTCGTTGGTGAACTGGATCGAGCCGCCCTGGTTGACGCCGAGTGTCACCGACTGGTCGATGATCTCGCCGAGCTTGGCAAGATCGCGCACCTTGATGGTCAGCGAATTGGCGACCTGGTAGCCGGTGAGAACCGGCGGCCGGTTGCCGCCGTCATTGTTGTCCGGATACTGGTATTGCGGATTGACCGCAAAGCCCGAGGTCTGCAGGTCGCGCTCGGCGATGCCGCCGCTCTTCAGCGCGTTCAGCACGTCCGCCATCGCCTTGTTGTTGGCGTCGAGCGCCTCGCGGGCGGTTTTTGCATCCTTGACGACGCTGAACGACAGGATCGCCATGTCGGGGGCGGTCGCCGAGCGACCTTCGCCGAAAACGGTGATCACCGCTTCGCGCGGCGTGTTGTCCTGGGCGAAGGCAGCCGTGCCGGCGATACCCGCAAAGGCGGCCGCCAGAACGACAGTCTTGAGGCGGCGGGGGAAATAGGCTGAGGTCATGGAAGGGTTCTCTCCGGTTGTGTCTCGTCCCTGCCACCCTTCTTGATGATTGATTGTGTAGGGATTGCGGCGACGTCTTGTGGGAAAATCCGTTTTCCGCTAGAGCCAGTCCCATCCGCGGTCTGCCATTGGTCCGCGGGATACCGGATGCAACCGGGGCAGGGCCTGTAGCTCAATGGTTAGAGCCGGCGGCTCATAACCGCTTGGTTGGGGGTTCGAGTCCCTCCGGGCCCACCACTCCTATCTCGCGCATGATATTTCACGGCCCGCCGTGGCTCGATCCGGAATGCCACCTCGGGCCATCCGCATACGCGAAGTTCACCGAATGATCGTTTCGCCATGATAGCGGCGGCTTGGACGGCTTCGACACGCCAAAACCGACATCATCAGGCGCGGGAGTTTGCCGAACATCGATGACGCAGCGTTCCTTCGATAAAGTAGCGGGCTTGAGCCTGTCGCAAAAGTCCTTCGCGACAACCGGCGTTTCGCGTCCAAGATTTGCGACAGAGATCGGTGCAGGATTTCAGTCGGTCACGATGGACGTCGAAAAGTCAGGAATTTCGCGAAGCTCAAAGCTGCTTCTTTATGGTATTGGCGTTTGCAGAGCTTAACCGTCCGTGCCGCGCTGCTGGGCGATGGCCATGGCGAACACGCCATTTCCAACGCTCCAGTCCGAATAGTCGTTCTCATGCATGAAAATAAAAACGTCTTTGGGCGACACTGCTGCATTCGCTTCTAAATTGCTTGTAATGGCAGCATAGAGTGCGCGCTTCATTGCGTCGCTTCGTCCTCTGCGCATGGTGATCTCGACCACAATCAGATTGCCTGAACGGGCAATGCCGTTGAAGCTTCGGTCGAAAAAGAAATCTCCGTCCCGATATTCGGTCACGAGGTTGAACAATTCATCCTTTGGCATTCCGATGCCTTCGACCAGGGCATCGTGAATGCCCTGCACGATATTGTGCTTGCGGGTAGGTTCGGTTCCGGAGGGCAGGGCGGTTCTGACAAATGGCATGGTTCAACCTCATAAGTTGGATGATGATGCCATTTATCACAGAGGATCCACTGTATATATTGACATTCTAGCTCGTTCAATGTGACTCATGATCACATGAGAAACCGCAAAAACTTGCCTGTCGCAGCGATGCGTGCCTTTGAAGCTGCCGCTCGCCATGGCAAGCTTACGGCAGCAGCCGAAGAACTCGCCGTGACGCATGGTGCAATCAGTCGCCATGTCAGTCATCTTGAGGCGTTCATTGGTACGCCGCTTTTCGAAGGCGCTCGAAATCGCCCAACGCTGACGGCGGAAGGTCGCGTGTTCGGCTTTGCGCTGACAGCCGCGTTCGACCAGATCGAGGACGCGCTTCGGATTATAGCTAGGGGCGACGACAGCATCTTAGACGTGGCATGCCTGAGCACATTCGCGATGCGGTGGCTCATTCCGCGTCTTCACGACTTCACCGCGAAATATCCGCACTATGATGTGCGCATCGCGACCGATGATCGGCCACCGCGCACGCAGATCGATATTCAGATTTTGGTGGTCCCGCCGGATGCCCCGATCCTGGATAATTGTTCGCTTTTGTTTCGGGAGCAGTTGGGAATAATTGTTGCGCCATCCGTCGAGAAAGGAGAGCTCGATTGCGTTCGAGCCGATGTGGTCAAGTTGCCCCGACTCGAAACGCGAACGCGCCCTCACGTCTGGCGGGAATGGTCACGCCTTACGAGCGAGGATTGGCTGGATACAGCCCGTGCAACCAGAACTTTTGACCACTATCATCTCACCATTGAGGCCGCGCTGAGTGGTCTCGGTGCGGCGATAGCACCATGGCATCTGGTTGCGAGAGATGTGGCATGCGGGCGGTTGGTCGCGCCCTACGGGTTCCTAGATAGCGATTATCGATATGTTGTGAAGGTAGAGCGACCCGGGCGACGGAAGACCGAGCATTTTGTGGGATGGTTAAGGGAGGCGATCGCGGCATTTCCAGCGCCAACGCTTTGAGTGGTATCTATCCAAGGTTATCGCAATCCCGTCAGGATTCTTGTCAGTTCTAGTGCTTTTGATAGAAACCATGGGCATCCCGCGAGAATCCAGCCCGTGATGCCGGCGCCGTGTAAAACATATGTCCGCCCCGATAGAGCTTAAGCTCCACCCGGTTCGCGCCAAGATCCGGCGGCAGATGGTCGAGAACGTACTTGCTGAAACCGTAGGGTGTCAGCACGTCGCTGTATCCATGCGCCACCATCACCCGAAACTGGGGAATCACCGATAGGAGGTCGCGGATATCGGACACTGCGGTGGCGGTAATGCGGCTGTCGCCCCCCCGATCACCTTTCCATTCCCAGCGGCGGTTCACATCCTCGTTCAGCAGGGTGTAGGTCATATCGGTTTTGAAGGCGAGTTCATCACGGGCGTAAGCGGCAAAGGCAGCTCCGTAGGCCCGCGTATAGCCATCGAGCACCGGATCTTCGTTCTGGTCGGCGGCCGCTTCGGGATAGGCATCGACCACCGAATGTGCCGCGTCATAGGGGCTGACAACCCGGCGATCTCCCGCCGATTTCTTCTTGTAGGTGTCGCCGATGAAGCCGCGTGTTTGCCGGATTGCCTCCTGCGGGATACCCGTGAGTTCCGAGACGCGAGAGTAGAGCGCATCGGCTGGAGCTCCTTGGGGAGACGGACCTGCGAGCGAGGCGAGATAGTCGGTCATGGCAAAACGTTCGGCCTCCATCACGAGGTTCTGATCGAACTTATTTTTCCTCTCAAGCTCTGCAGCGGCAAGCGATGGCAAGCGCAGGGCAGCGGTGAGTGGATCGTCACTAGCGCTCCACAGAAACCGGCCCTCGATCATCGGTGAGACCATGACGATGCCTGAAACAAGCATTCCCTGGATTTCTTTAAGGGCAGAAGCGACCTTCACGGCGCGAAATCCGCCGTAACTTTCGCCAACGAGATATTTCGGAGAAGGCACGCGTCCGTTCTTCTGCGCGTAGAGGGCGATAACCTTGGCGAGGCTCTCGGCGTCCTTTCGAACCCCGTAGAAGCTTGTGGCAATATCGTTGCTGGCCGCACGGCTCCAGCCGGTCCCTACGGGATCGATCAGGACGAGATCGGTGAACGCCAGCCAGCTATCCGGATTGTCGTTGAGAGATGGCCGAGTGCCATCGTCCTGACCTTCCCCGAACTCAAGCGCGCGTGGACCGACCAGACCGAGATGAAGATAGGCCGAAGCAGCGCCTGGCCCGCCGTTGAACACGAAGGTGAGCGGGCGGTCGATAGGGCGATCCTTCGCGACGTAGGCCGTATAGTAGATTTTGGCGGAGCGTTCACCGTTCTGCCCTAACAC
This sequence comes from Pararhizobium sp. LjRoot238, assembly GCF_964252955.1. Classification (NCBI taxonomy): domain Bacteria; kingdom Pseudomonadati; phylum Pseudomonadota; class Alphaproteobacteria; order Hyphomicrobiales; family Rhizobiaceae; genus Pararhizobium; species Pararhizobium sp. LjRoot238. The sequence goes on from NZ_CAXUPP020000001.1 coordinate 2,725,897, forward strand.
GTCGAGGGTGCCTGCTGTCGCAGTATAGGGCAGCGTTTCAGTGCTGAGCTTCAGGCTATGCCGCGTGACAGAGTCCGGCGGAATGAGGCTGAAAATTCCGCCCGGTGCGATTTGCTCCGGCGACGGACGATCGTCCGGCCCCTGTGCCGACGCTGCCGCGACGAGAAGCGCGAACAACAGCGCGACGATTTGGGTAATGTGAAACACACGCAAGATCCAGCTCCTCCATGGTCGTGCCATGCAGAGGACTGTAATGCGGCCGGTACTGTCCGGAGAACTCAACTCATGTTGATCAGCAATAAGCCCGCCGCGTCTGGGCAGAGAAAATGGCGTCCTGCGGGACCAGGCAGTAAAGTGCTTCCAGTCGGTGGCATGGGCGCGTCTTGCGTCGCGTGTGGTTGAACTGGCAATTTCGATCTACTGCATAATTCCTTAGAGTCGGTCCGGAAAGTTATTCATTTTGAACAGAGCCTTCGCAGCATGAGGCGGATAGACGCCAGCTTGAGGAAGGCGAGCGCGTTGCGCGACAGATTTTCGAAATCCTTGGCCAGCCTGCGGCATCGACCCAGCCATGCGAACGTCCGTTCGACCACCCAGCGCCTCGGCAGAACCTCAAAACCCTTGGCGGTGTCGGAGCGCTTGACGATCGCGGTCGCAAGTCCTGGCATTGCCTTCTTTTGTCCCTTGGCGAAGACAGGCCCCTGATAGCCACCATCGGCGAACAGTTTCTTCAAGAACGGATAGCGCCCGAACAGCGTCTTCAGAACCAGCACGCCACCGTCGCGGTCCTGGATGTCGGCCGGATGAACCAGCGCATGCAGCAGAAGGCCTACCGTATCGACAAGGATATGGCGTTTCTTGCCTTTGATCTTTTTCCCCGCATCATACCCGCCCGGGTCAATGCAGCGCCCCCTTTTTCAGCGCCTTTGACGCTCTGGCTGTCCATGATTGCCGCCGTCGGACTGGCCTCGCGGCCCATCGCCTCACGGCATTTCACGTAGAGTTCCTCATGAATGCGGCCGAGCGTGCCGTCCCAGTTCCACAGGTCGAAATAGCTGAACAGCGTGCTCTTCGGCGGCAGGTCCTTCGGCACTGCCCGCCATTGGCAACCCGTGCTGAGAACATAAAGCAGGCCGTTGAGAACCTCCCGGACATCGACCTCACGCCTGCGACCGCCGTGCTTGGCAGGCGGAATCAAGGGTTCAGCCAGCGCCCATTCCGCATCCGTCAAATCGCTCGGATAGCGCAGACAATCTCGATTGTATTTCCCTCGGTTAGCCTTCGTCCACATCGCGTCCATGCCCTCATCGAATCAATTCAACTGCATGGAATCACAAACGATTCATATCATTCAACTTCTTTATGGACCGACACTTAAATCGGAATCGATTTAAGGAATTATGCAGCAGATCAAAGTGTTACAGCGTCCTTTGTGCGTCATGTTTGACGCGCGGCGCTGTAAGCGGCGCGCGGTGCGCGGTTCGAGTGGGCGGGAAGAGACCGTTCGGGCTCTGCTGACGGTCGGCCGGGACTCCAGCCCCGGAATGCAGATTTTGCACGCGGCAGGGGAGGGCTGTTCTTTGTCATGCGACCGCAATGTCCGTGCGAGAGAAATCGTCCCCCTTAAACAGCAGCGGCTCGCCACGGCTTGCAGCCAGCGCATAAGAAAAGCAGTCGCCATAGTTCAGGCCGGCCGGGTGGCGGCCCTTGCCGAATTTGCGCCAGGCCCGTCGAGCGACATCGACCTGTTCGACGTCAACGGGAACGATCTCCGCGCCGGCCTTGTACAGCCATAGATCCAATTCGGCGGCGCCTGCCTCACCGAGACGAGATTCGATGACCATGGCGAGCTCCAGCAGGGTTGCTGCGGAGAACAGGCGCAGTGGGTCGTCAACGATCTTTTGCTCGAGAGCTTCCGCTTCCGGCTCGCTAAGGACAATCGCGACAACGGCCGAGGTGTCGATGACCATCAGTTGGCAAGCCCATTCTCGTCATAGCCCAGGATCTCGTCGGCCGATCGATGGTCGAGAACGGGGAGGGCGGCAAAACGCCTGCGGCTGGCGGCGAGGTCTTCCAGGAGCGCATCACGACGCGCCATGTTTCCGAGACGCCGCAACCGGTCCTCGAGTGCGCGGCGGGTGGCCATGGTGATGGTTTCTCCGGTCTTTTCCGCGAGCGTCTTGGCGAGGCGTTCGGTTTCTGGATCTTTGATGCTGAGCGCCATGGTCGGTTCCTTAGTACCTATTTTGCCATATTCTACCTAGTTTCTGTGCGCTGACAAGCAGGCGGCATGCCGCGTGGCCTCATCTCATTGAGCAGAATGATGAGAAACGCCTCTTGGTCCGTCTGGGTATGCGGCGGTGGACCCGCAATTCGGCGCAGTGATCACTTCGATCACCGTGAAACTGCCTCGTCATGCGCGATATCTGTGAGCTGGAACCCAAAGAGGCCGAGGAGGTTCTCAGATGGGCAGCAAAGATGCTGCTTGCCGGAGCGCTCGCCGAAAATTCATAGAGACACAATGGCGCAGCGAATGATTTGTGACAGTGTCCGGTAGCGCTGCGGCCACTCACCACGGATGAAACCGCTTCCTGACAGTCGGTCCGGATGGATGCTGACGAGAGAGCGGCGGACACAAGGGATTTGCTGTCTTTGGTTGATAAAGGCGGCGTGTGAATTTCGAACAGCTCTTGTTCTGACCCCAGCACGGGATACCGCACCCGGCGACGGCCTTGGTGCTCGGAAAACTACTGCATAATTCCTTAAATCGGCATCGATTTAAGGACAAAATTATGCAGCAGATCAAAGCGTTACAGCGACCTTTGCGCGTCTGAAAAGACGCGCGGCGCTGTAATTCGGCAACACGCGTTACGACCGCCTCTCTCGCAGATTTGAGTGCACAAGAGTCATTGTTCGGAGAAGGCCCTCGACATACTGTCTGTAATTGGTTTTGCGATATAACTGAAGAAAGTTCTTTCCGTTGTCTGAATCATTACTTCGACTGGCATGCCAGGCGTTGGGGAGAAACCACGGACCCTTGCGATTTCTTCAGAGGAAATATTGATGCGAGCAAGATAGACGTCATGGTCTGCCGTGCTCGTCTTGTTGTCTTGCAGGGCGTCGGCCGAAATATAGAATACGGTTCCTTGCAGCACCGGTGTTGTTCGCTGGTTTAATGCGACCAAACGTATGGTGGCGGTCTGTCCGAGCTTCACGCTGTCGATGTCGTTGCGGGGTATCTGCGCTTCAATGATCAAAGGCACGCCCGCAGGAAGTATTTCGAGAATTGCCTTGCCGCTCTCGATTACGCCGCCGGTCGTATGGTAATAGGTGCGGACCACAGTACCGGAAACGGGCGCGTTGATAGTTGCGCGCTGGAGGACGTTTTCGGCTTCGCGCAATTGTTCGCGAACCGCATCGCGTTCACTTTGTATGGATTGCAGTTGGTCGAGAGCGTCTTCTCGGTAGACGCCTTCCGCGCGGAGGACTTCTTGTTGTCCCTTCACCAGCTGTGCTTGTGTTTCGGCTATTTCTGCCTCAAGTCGTCCGATCTGTCCCTCAGCCTCGGCAATCGCCCTTTGTATGGCCTTCACCTCATTGGCACGCACCAGTCCTTTGGCTAGCAAGCCTGTCTTGCTTTGATACTCATCCTCGAGCAGTTCCATCTGCCGTACGGTCGCATCACGTTGCCGTGTGTAACCTACCTCGCGAAATTGCAGAGCTTTGATGTTTTGCTCAATCAGCGAGAGTTCGCTGGAGAGCTTATGCTGCTGGGCTTTGAAGTTGAGTTGCTGGCTGACGAGGATCGACCAGACATCTTGGTCGGCACGATGCTCGTTCAGCAAGCTCGATATATCGAGAATCTCGTCGCGCGCAAATTGTGCCGTCAAACGCGCCGCTGTAACATCCAATCTTATGCGGCGCAGAAACAGCTCCCGCTTTTTTGCCTTCGCTGCGGTCTCATCGAGCCGTACAAGTGGCTGATTTTCCACCACCTGATCCCCCTCGCTCACGAGAAGTTGCTTGATGATGCCTCCCTCCAGGTGCTGCAAAATCTTGTTTTGGCCTGTGGCAACGAAACTGCCCTGAGTGATGACAGCTGCCGCGAGGGGGGCTGTGGACGCCCAGATGCCGAATCCACCGAATGACACACCCAACAGGACCAACCCGACCGTCGTCTGCTTCCAGATCGATCTTGGAACGTCAGCATACCATTCTATATCGTGGACCTTGGCGATGTCAGACATTTGGGCCGTCTCCTACTGCAGTTGATGACCGAAAGCACCGGACTCGATATTTATTCCACGGCTCTCCAACGCTTTCAAAACGTCTGTGCGCATGCCAAACAGCGCCACCGTTCCGTTCACCAGCAGGAGTATCTTGTCGACGCCCTTGAGAAGCGCGGGCCGCTGGGTGATGGTTATCACGGTGATCTTTTGCTCCTTCGCATGCTGGAGGGCCCGAACGAGTGCAGCATCGCCTGCGTTGTCGAGGTTCGAGTTGGGCTCATCCAGCACCACGAGATGGGGATCTCCGAAGAAAGCGCGGGCAAGGGCGATACGTTGCTTCTGGCCGCCGGAAAGGGGCGAACCGTCGGCGGCGACCACCGTCTCATACCCGTGCGGCAGGGTCGCGATCATCTCGTGAACGTCAGCCAGCATGGCTGCCCGATAGACCTGCTCATCTTCGGCGTCCATCCTCATCCGGGCAATATTGGCCTTGATTGTGCCGGGGAAGAGTTGCACGTCCTGCGGCAGGTAGCCGATATTCTCGCCGAACTGGCGCTGGTCCCAGTTGCGGAGATCCATCAGATCCAGCCTGACATTTCCAGAGGTTGGCAGGATCGACCCCACCAGCATCTTGCCAAGCGTGGTCTTTCCGGCGCCGGAATTGCCGATGACAGCAAGAGAATCCCCGGGCTGCAGGGCGAATGAGATTCCGTTGAGCACGACACGCTTCGTTCCGTGCGGCACGTAGAGCAGCCGTTCGACGTCAAGGCGTCCTTCGGGCTTGGGCAGATTGAGACGTTCGAAATTGAAAGGCGAAGCCTTCAGCAAGGCCGCTATCCGGCCATAGGCGGCGCGCGACTGGCTGAATTGATTCCATCCCTCGATTGCGCCTTCAATCGGCGCGAGTGCGCGACCGGCGATTATCGACGAGGCGATTACCATGCCGCCGGTCAATTCGCCCTCAACCGCGAGATAGGCACCCCAACCGAGCATCGTAACCTGAGTTAAAAGCCGCGTACCCCTTGAAATCGCTGATATCGCGATATTCCTGTCCTGAGCAACGACTTGCGCTTTCAGGGAGGTGGCGGTGTCCTTTCCCCAGATCTGCACGGCTTCCGGTATCATCGCCAGCGCATTGATGATCTGCGAGTTACGCGTCATCGAATCCAGGTGAAGATTGGCCTTCACCTGGGCCGTGTTTGCCTCCGCGAAGGGTGTGGCCGTCAGGCGCTGGTTTATTTGGGTGAGAATCAAAAGCAGGATTGCCGTTGTCACGACGATAAAGCCGAGATGCGGATGAATGAGGAAAACAGCGAGGAGAAAAACGGGTGCGATCGGCGCATCAAGAAATGACAGCAGCGTTCTCGATACTAGAAAGGAGCGAACCTGTTGAAGATCCCCGAGGGTTTGGTATTCCCGGCCATTGCCTTGTAGCGAAGCGCGGGCTGCGGCGCTCAGGATCGGTGCGCCAAGTTGGGCGGCAACCTCCACGGCCGTACGCATCAGCACGAAACGCCGCAATGCGTCGAAACTAGATTGCAGAATGATCGCACCGACGATCACGACCGTCAGCATGATCAGAGTGTCGATCGACCGGCTTGTCAGAACGCGATCGGAAATCTGGAACAGGTAGATCGGGATCGCCAGGACGAGCACGTTGCTCGCGATCGTGAACAACATGACGATCATCAGGTTGTGCCGCACGGCATTGATGCCTGCCTTGAGACTGGCAGTGAAATCGACCGGCCCCAGACGCTTGTGGAACGTGCCGCGCCCGTTGCCCGATCCTTTGCCGCTTCCACCGGAAAACGGCTTGCCAGCCAAAGGAGGATCGACCGTCACGGGACCGCAGTCGCCCTCTACGATCTTCATGCCATCGACTGCCTTGGCCTCCGGCACCTCGCGTGCGGACGGCCCTGGCTGGGTCTTGCCAACCGGCTCAAAGGGGGCGCGGTCTTCGCCCTGAGGTGGGGCAAAGGTGTTGCGGATCCTATGTGGCGGCTCCATCGGCTCACTCGCCATCGTGGATTGCTGGCGGGATATGCCCGCTTGTGGCGAGGGGCTGCCCGAGCTGGCGCTCAGGCATTCCTCCACAGCCCGCTCGAATTTCGCATATACGTCCTCCATATCGTCACAGGCGTTCCGCGGCGGGTTTGTGTTCTCTGTCTGGGCCTCCATCGGTCCGGTCGGGACAGGCAGGCGATCGCGGATATCAAACATTCATCCCCCTAATGTCCAAGCACGCTGTTCACCCCATCATCCGGGTGCGCATCGTATTCTGGTGCAATGTCGGGCTGGAACGCCGCCGCATCGGTCGGATCCAGCATTGAATCGTCGAGGAAAAGTACGGCCTCGGTGACGAGTGCGTCCGGGTCGGGACTGCCAAAGTCAGGCTGGCGCGATATCAGCTCGGCTTGATAGAGTGTCTCTTGAGAATATTGGTCACCGCCGACATAGGTCCTTCCGAAGGAATCGAGGTCGACAATGGCGGCATTGTTCAAGAGTGCGTTGGAACCCGTCGAGATTGACCATCCGGCATCGAGATGGGGGACTATCGCATCCATCGCGAGTGCGATCTGATCACTGTCGCCCAGAATGTTTGTCTGCTGGATGGACTGAAGTTTGATGAGGTCGCCACTGATATAGAGGACGTGCAGCCCTTCCAGGCCTGCAAACGCGGCATCCGACAGCACGTTATGGGACATATCCCCGTTACCACCCGCAAGGGCGTTGGCGGCATCCAGATACTGTTGCGGTAGCGCATCAAACCGATCCGGATTTCCGATATTGGAGATGTACGCCTGATTCCAGAGCAGGTTCGCCGACGAAGAGACAGTGGCCTGTCCGGTGGTCTGGAAACCGGACACGGCGCCCACGACGTCGTTGTCGAACAAGATGTTGATCTGGTGAATGATGTTGGCATCGTAAACCGAGCCCCCAACGATAATCAGGTCGTAGGCAAAGCCCAGTTCGAAGATGGACGTATGGTTCACGCCGAGATTGTCGCCGCTCACAACGCTTGTCGTGACACCGGACGACGAGAGAATGCCGACGTCGTTGTCGCTCATGAAGATGAACTGCTCGAGCCAGTTCACGATCATGAGGTCTCCCTCGACCTCCGTGATTGACCAGTATTTTGGATAGTCGCCGGCGCTGGCGGCGTCTGTATCTGGTTCATTGGAGGCGTCCAAACGTTCGAACGTTGCGCTGTTGAACAGTTCGTTGGCGTCAGCGTTCGTCGCGTCGCCGACCGCAGATGTGATCGCATCGACGTCCCACAATGCGTTGATCTGGACAATCGCATTCAGCTCGACATGGTCACCGACGACTGCGGTCACTGTCCCGCCGGTCCAGAAGCTCTTCAAGACGGCGTCGTTGACCAAGGTGTTTCCGCCGGCTTCGAGTTCGACCGAAGCCTCGATGGCGACTGTCCCGTCCTCCATCGTCCAGGTGTTGGACCCTAGATCGTCTTCGGATTCCTCCTCCTCGCCATCGAACGAATGGTAGTCCTCAAGCTTGGGCGCCTCGGCAACCAGTTCACCGTTGACATACACACCTTCGATGGTCTCTGCCGTAGTGAACACTTGCACAGAGTCGCCTGCACCGGATTCGGCGGCGTCAAGCTGGCTAATGCTTGTCTTGATGACCGCGATGATTTCCGCGCTCGAACCGGGTCGCTCCAGATCGCCGATGGGCGATAGCGCGGCTGTGGCTTCTGCGCCTTCAAACAACTCGGAATTGTCAATGGGGTCTGGGGAAAAGACGAGGCTGTGACCGCCAACACCAAAGTAGTCATCGTCGGAGAGGGCGATGGCCTGATTGAGATGATTGACGACCGATCCGGGGGGCTCGATCTCCGGCGGAATGAATTTCGTCGTCCCGTGTGAGGGAGCAGCGGCCTCATGTTTCGGCCAGTCGTACTCTGTATTGCCAGGGACGGGTCCATCAACGCTTTGGGGATGTGGTGTGTCCTCGAACGCTGCCGGCCGCAGATAGGGATGCCAGGGCGCGGGCCCGGGGGACCGGTAGTCGAGTCCGGGCTCGTAACCCAGCAACTGATAGGGCGCCGCGAAATCAGTATCGATGACCGGAAGCGGATCCAGTTCGGACTGGACCGGATCGAAGGAGAATTCGGGATGCGCCTCCCTGAAGCGAGCGTCTTCGACGCTGATATGGAAGACGCCAATGAAGTGGGCGATCTCTTCGGTGATCTTGTCCATGATCGTCATGACACAAAACTCCTTGCCGACGCTGGCTATTCGGAGAGCGCTCCAATTGTGCTGCTAGGAAAGTGCTCCAATCCGGAGTGAACTGCGCAGCCCGGCTGCGCAGTTCGAATGAAGGTGGTTTCGCTCAAAGTGAGCGAAACTGCTTCATGGCGTCACGCTGCGTCGTCGTCTTCGCCGACAACGGAGCTCGTCAGGTCGCCGCCGACCACGGTCATGTCGATCGCGTTCTGCTGCAGATTGGCACCCATGACGATGTTCTGGTTGAAGGCGCTGATATCGACAGCGGCATCAGCCGACGCAGAGCTCGTACCGGTGACATAACCGTCATCGCCGTTGTTCGAACCCCAGGAACCGCCGTCACCGCCGACGCCGCCATAACCGGTGATCGCCGTTCCACCGTTACCACCGGCACCGCCGTTGCCGCCATAGGCGTCTCCGCCGTAGCCATCGCCGCCGAAGCCATCGGCCCAAGCGCCACTCAGAGCGGTACCGCCTTCACCCGCGGACCAGGCGTCTCCGCCATAGCCGTCGCCCGAAGTGGCACTGCCACTGGTGGCATCACCACCATATCCTTCACCGCCGGCTGCGCCGTCACCGCCGAGGCCCGCGCCGATGCCGGCGCCAACGCCTACACCGAGACCTGCTCCAAGAGCGCCGCCGCCGTCACCGCCGTAGCCGGCATCCGATGCGTTTCCGCCGTTACCGCCAGTGCCGCCGCTTCCAGCCGAACCGCCGGCACCGCCGTTGCTGTCACCGCCATCGGCGTTTCCGCCGTCGCCGCCTTCGGTTTCGGTAATGACCGGGTCAATCAGGCCGAAGACGCCACCGACCAGGCTTCCGGCATCGCCGCCGTCCGCGTCGCCGCCTTCGCCGCCTTCATCGGCCTCACCGCCATCGGCATTGCCGCCGTCACCGCCTTCGTCGCCGTCGCCGGCCACATTGTCGCCGCCTTCGTCGCCGTCACCGGCAAATGCAAGGCCGGCACCAAGACCCAGACCAAGACCGAGGCCGATGCCGAGAGCGTCACCGCCTCTGCCACCTTCGCCACCTTCGCCTTCGCCACCTTCGGCTTCACCGGATTCGGCGTCGCCGCTCTCGCCTTCGCCGCCTTCTGCTTCGCCACCTTCACCCTCGCCGCCAAATGCCAGGCTCGCCGCGAAACCGCCGTAGCCTTCGCCGCCGTCGCCGTCGCCGCCTTCGGCTTCGCCATCACCGCCGTCGCCGCCGTCGGCATCGGCATCGTCACCGCCTTCGCCGCCCGCGCCGCCGGCGGAGATGCCGTCATCCGCTTCAGCATCGCCGCCATTGGCGTTGATGTTGAAGTTCACGGGAGCTTGGTTATAGACTTCGGCATTCTCGAGTGTGTCGTTGTCCTGAATGTTCGCGACTTGATTGAACACGTTCGCGACATCATTGCCTTCGCCCGTGAGCGCATTGTTCAGGATGTTTTCGAACTTGATGTTGAACATGCCTTCGATCGAGTTTTCGCCGTGCATGTCAATGTCGGCGAAGTCATCGTCACTGGGCAGGTAGCCTTCCAACCCAACATCGACGGTAACGCCGACGTCAACGGTCGTGGTGTTGACGTTTTCATTGACATTCTCACTGGCGTTGAAATTGCCGTTCAGGTTCCCGTTACCATTAAGATTGAGGTTCCCATTGCCGTTGAGATTGCCGTTGCCGTTAAGGTTGTAGTTTTCCGATTCACTGCTCTGCTCCTGCTCCTGCTCCTGCTCCTGCTCCTGCTCTTGCTCTTGCTCTTGTTCTTGTTCTTGTTCTTGTTCCTGGTCGTCGTAGTCGTCATAGAAATTATTCTTGAACTTGTCCGACATTGTCGTGTCCTTTGACTGGATCCGCGACAGCTTGACCGTTGTTCATCTTCTATACGGTCTTGGCCACGCAGATGTTGAAGTTGAACTATTGCTCGAAAAGCGGACGTGCATCGCAAGACCGCTCACTCCTGCTTCCATTGTGCCGTGATCTGAATGGTCCTCCCGAAAATGTTGGTGAGAGGGCTCGTCTGATTGAGGCTCACTACACTGAGCCGACGCAGCCCCATAAGCGGCCCTCTAGACGCAAGCCGCACCGCAAAGACTGTGCCTATTGCCCGGAGAAGGTAAGCTGCTAGTTAGAGCTAGTACCCGTCATGCTTGCGCTCCAGGATGGGGTGAGGCGCGATGGGGCTGCCTTACAGACGGCAACTTCCACCCAAGGGAGGTGAGAGTTGCCAGTGGCGGATAGTCGAAACGTTGAGCGTGCGCACGCACATGACGCCTTTTCCTGATCAGATACTTTAGTGTTTCGATGGATGAGGTGCCGTGCCACGATCCGCGTCCGCGATATCTTTGTCATGGATATTGGTGCGACACGGCGGTCGATGCTTTTGGTCAAGTATTTTGGAAAAGTGGTACCAAAAGAGGTGGATCATATTCCCGGCTACCTCTTAGTATGTAGATGGTCTCTGCTTCAGTCCCTCAGAATGGTGCACCAACACGTCTTGCGGGCGATTTCTGCCTCTTTTGTTCGCTTTCTCGAGGCTCGAGGCCTACTCGTGTAGCTCCTTCGGTCTATTCCCAACCGAGGCTCTTTGGTTTACGTTTTTCTAAAACAGAGGGCGGAGCGAGCACCTGTTGGCTCATTCCGCGATATCACATTCGGGGAGGCATGCTTAATGACGCATACTGCGCCTCGTTCACAAGATGTCAGCGCGGATCGAGTGGCGTCCTTGGAGGCTATGCCCTATCTGCGCACACTCTTATATGTCGGTCCTCCTGATGTCATATCTGGAGCCATGGCGGCGGCTATCGAGCGGGAATTTCCTTGTTTGAGTGTGAAGTATGCCGCCGAACTGAAATCTGCATTGGGCGAATTTGAAATACCTCTGCAGCTTTTGTTGGTCGACCTGCACCTTGCGTATGAACTGAGCAGTTGCGCTGGCGAGGTGCTGAAGCGACACCCCTCTGTCGCAGTCGTCATTGTGACTGATGGGGATCTGCGAGGAACTGCTGGATGGCTTCCTGCAATAGATACCCGCCTTGTTCGGGGTGTCCTGCCTCTTAACGTTAGCCTCGACGTCCTGCTTTCGATGTTGAGGATCATCCTGAAAGGCGGGACGTATTTTCCGTCTACCGCCTATCGCAACCAAGACAGCGTGTCCTGGGAGGGAAACAGCCCTCATCCGTTCGATGAGGTGAGATCGCACGTTGCGCGAGAAATCCAGGGCAAAACAATGGACCAATTGACGAAACGTGAGAACGAGATCTTGGCCAGAATAGCATTGGGCAATCAGAACAAGATCATCGCGGCCACCTTGGGATTGTCCGAACATACGGTGAAAATTCATATCCACAACATCATAACCAAGCTCGGCGTCCACAATCGAACAGAAGCTGTCGCGCTCTATTTCGAGCAAAAGGAAAAGGAGGCTGGCGAAGTTTCGCCAGACGACCACCTTCGTTCGAGCGATGGTCCGGTGCCAAGCGGCGATGCATAAGTTCCAGGACATCCTGCTACTGCTGGGGCAATTGAATTATACCTGGACAAATACTGAAAGCCTCTTGATTCACATGATCGCCGGGCTCGCCTTGTCGGACAAGGAGACGGCAATCGTCATCTTTCTGACGCTGAACACTCCGCGTGCGCGGATTGATCTCGTGGAGCGTCTGGCAAAGATGCAAAAAACCCCAGCTGGTTGCAGAAGCGAGATCCTGGAAGCGACAAGGCGCCTGTCCGAAGAGGCCAAACTCCGAAACAAGTATAACCACTGTATCTATTCGTTCGATCCGGACAGTGGCCGGGGGCTCACGCAGTCGATGCGGATTTTCGAGGGCAGGGACGAGATAAAATACGGCAAGATCGAAGAGCTTGATGATCAGGAAATCAACCGGATCAAGGCGAGCATAAAGTCCTTGATTGACATCAATCAATGCTTTTGGAGAATTACTGAAAAATATGGATTTCCCAAATAGAACGTGGGGAATAAACGCAAAATGAGAGCGCCGGGGCTGGCGCCTGGATGACGCCGTCCTCGTGCTTGAAAGCCCACAGCGGGTGCGTGACAATCACGCTGGCTAAGCTACGTTAATCGCCCTTCGTCTTCAGCGTCTACTGCATAACTTAAATCGGAATCGATTTAAGGATAAAATTATGCAGCATTCCAAAGCATTACAGCGACCTTTGCGCGTCTGAAAAGACGCGCGGCGCTGTAGCAGGCGGAAGCCCAGTCCGACTTCTCGACAAAAGATGCGGCGCCGGGCGGGGAGTACCGCGGGTGCACGGGTGAGCTCGTGGGTCGGCGTGCGGATGTCCATGTGGGCGTCGTGGAGGACGAGGTCTTCCCGGTAAAGGAGCTCGCCCTCGAGACCCGGCGCATCAGCCGCGTCGCGGAAGGCCGAAGCGCCTGCCGCAGTCGCGGCCCTGAAAGATGCGCTGACTGTCATAGACTGCGAGCTGGAAACGGCGATCCATCACCATTCCCACGCGATTCTTATCGGGCGTGTTCGTGCAATAACCCTTCGGGAGGAATGGAAAAACGTGAATCAAGATTCCCCGTCGGTTCTGGAAACGGTTAGCCGGTCACAGCGTTTTGGCGAGTTGGCGACAAGCGCGGACAGTAAGCGCCATGACGGTGAGTGTCGTGCCGACCGTGCCGCTGCTGCAAAACGCGCTGGCATCGGTAACGAGGAGGTTTGGTACATCCCAGCTCTGGTTCCAGCTATTGAGAACGGCACTGTCGGCGAAGGCCCCCATTCTCGCGCCGCCGCTTTCGTGAATCGCTGCACCCATGCACATGGTCTTTCGAAACCATATGCGGAACATGAAGCGGCTGAACATGTCGGCGTTGGGGAAAGCGCCGGGTCCCATTTCGGTAAGCCCTCTGGGTGAGCCTATAAATTCCATCTCGCCACCGACGGCTTGCAGCATGTCGACCAGCGTCTGCTCCATGCTGCCGAGGAGAGCCTGTTCGCGTTCATGCATGACGCAGCGGATGTGCGGGACGGGAATGCCCCAGGCGTCTTTTTGCCGCGCGTCCAGCGTGATGCGATTGTCTTCATAGGGCAGCATCTGCCCAAAACCGAAAAAGGACATACGCGACGGAGTATCGTCGTCGATCGCTGAACGGCCGACACTTCCTTGATATGTGAAAGCCTCGGACGGTGTGCCGTCCGCTGCCGCGTCGAAGCGCGCCACAAAGATACCGCCGGATGGATCATAAAACGGGTCCCTGGGTGCCGAGTCGTCGGAAAAACATCCGCGTACTTGCGGGAACGCACCAGAGGTCAGGCAGGGAAGCTGGTCCATAAAATAGCGTCCCAGTGTTCCCGAACTGTTACCAAGCCCCTGCGGATGTTTGGCGTTGGCGGAGTTTAAAAGCAGACGGACACTCTCGATCGGAGAGGCGCAGAGCACGACCGAAGCGGCGCGCACCGCGCTGCGCGCTCCCGTCAGCCGGTCGATTACCTCCGCGCCGGTCGCAAGACCAGTCGTCTCATCCGTTGTGATCCGGCAGGCGACAGCGTTGTTTCGGATCGTCAGGCGCCCGCTTGCGATCGCATCCTTCAAGGGTTGCGGCAAACGATTCTGTTCCGGTTCGGGCGCAATATAGCGCCAGGAGACCACATGCCGGTCCGGCCAGCGCGCTTCCACAGCCTCTTTGAATGTTTGTTCTGCAGGCGTCAGTTTGGCCGGGTGGGCAAACTTGCCATCCGGCATGGTCGCGACATGATCCTCGTTGCCATAAAGGCCGAGGCAGGTTTCCACCTCCTCGTAGTAGGGCGCAAGCTCATCGTAGGACACCGGCCAATCGACCCCTTCGCCCGTGCGCGATTTGACTTTGAAGTCCTCATCCGACCAGCGCAAAAGTACCCTTCCAAAACTGTGCAGCCGGCCGCCGCTTTGGTGCCCACGAATCCAGAGAAAGGGTGCATCCGACGGCGTTGTATAAGGGTTCTTCCGGTCGTTGACGAAAAAATGGCTGAACCGTTCGCTGAAAAAGGCCGCTCGCGCCTGAATGGGCTGACCCTTGAGCGTTGCCCTCACGCGTTCCCAGATATTGATCTCTTTTGATTGCGCTTTCGTGCGGGAAGGGTCGAAGTCCTTATCACTGATGGCCGGACCCGCCTCGAGCAGAAGCACGGACATGCCTTGCGCCGTCAACTCCTTCGCTGCGAAGGACCCCGCAGCACCGGATCCGATCACCAATGCATTATAGATTGTTTCAGACATGTGTTTCCCAAATCCCGGTATTTGGTCGCTTGACAGGTTTAAAGACGCGATCCGTCCGCCCCGAAAAGAGACGCTTTTGTTATATCGAAGCCCGGTTGAATGGGGTCGCCCGGCTTGACCGCCGTTTCTCCCATGAGTCTTAACGAAAAGCTTTCGCCATTGACGTCAAACCACACGACGGAATCAGCTCCCATCGGCTCGACCACTGAAACCTCACCGGCAATCACAGGCAGGCCCACTGCAATGCCGTCGAGGACCAGATGTTCCGGACGGAACCCGAGCGTGGCTGGGCCGGACTGGGGTGGAGCCGTGAAGTCATAGCCGCTCAGGCCCAGGCTCAACCCGCTGCCTGAGAACACCGGTCCGCTGGCAGTAAACGTGATCTCGCCCTCGATACGGTTCATGGACGGCGCGCCGATGAAACCGGCGACGAAGAGGTTGGCTGGTCGATGATAGATTTTCGATGGCGATGCCAGTTGCTGGATCACGCCGTCCTTCATGATGGCAATGCGGTCGGCAAGCGTCATTGCCTCGACTTGATCATGGGTCACGTAGATCATCGTATTGCCGAGTTGCTGGTGCAGCCTCTTGATTTCCACGCGCAGCTCATTGCGCAACTTTGCATCGAGGTTGGAAAGCGGCTCGTCGAAGAGAAAGACATCCACCTCACGGGTCAGGGCGCGGCCGATAGCGACGCGCTGACGCTGCCCGCCGGAAAGCTGGGCGGGCCGCCTGTCGAGCAGGTTTTCCAAATGCAGCAATGCCGCCGTCTTTTCGATGCGGCGGTCAACTTCATCCTTGGGCAGGCCGGACACGCGCAGGCCGAAAGACAGGTTCTTGCGCACAGTCATATGCGGATAGAGCGCGTAAGACTGAAACACCATGCCGATGCCGCGGTTCTTTGGCTCTTCCCAGGTGACATTGCGGCCTGAAATCCAGATTTCGCCAGCGGAGACATCGTTGAAGCCGGCAAGCGAGTTCAAAAGCGTGGACTTGCCACAGCCGGAAGGGCCGAGCAGGACCAAAAATTCTCCCGGTTCGATGTTCAGGGACAATCGATCGATGACGGTGTGATGACCATAGCCGATCTTCAGATCGCGAATGGAAATGGCAGAATCCATGGGGTTATCCTTTGACGGAGCCGGCTGTAATGCCGCGCACGAACCAGCGACCGGAGAAGAAGTAGATGGCGAGAGGTACAAGCGCCGTGAGGATCGTTGCCGCCATGTTCACATTGTAATTTTTCTCGCCCATCGTCGTGTTGACGATATTGTTGAGCTGAACCGTCATCGGCAGATTGTCGCGGCCCGCAAAAACCAGACCGAGCAGAAAGTCGTTCCAGATACCGGTGAACTGGAACAGCGATGCGACCACGATCATCGGCACCGACATCGGCAGCATGATTTCGATGAAGATGCGCCAGAATCCGGCTCCATCAATGCGTGCCGCCCGGCAGAGCTCATCGGGAATATTGACGAAATAGTTGCGGAACAGCAGCGTCACCAGCGGCAGGCCGAAGATGACATGGACGAAAATGATACCCGCAAGCGAGTTGTAAAGGCCGATATTCGCCAGAATGCGGACCAGCGGGTAAAGGAAAATCTGGTAAGGGATCAGCCCGCCCGCCATCAAAAGCGCAAAGAGCAGTTTTGAGCCCGGCGCGCGCCAGAATGACAGCGCATAACCGTTCAATGCGCCGATGAACACCGAAATGATAACGGCTGGAACCGTTATCATCACCGAGTTCAAGAAACCGGTGCGTACGCCGGTGCATTCAATGCCCATGCAGGCCCCCGACCAGGCGGTTTTCCAGGCCGTGAGATCAAAATGCAAGGGCAGGGCAAAGATTTCACCCAGCCGGATCTGGTCCATGGTTTTGAGCGAGGTTACGAGCATGACATAAAGCGGCAACAGAAAGAATGCGGCGGCCACCGTAAGAAAGGCATAAAGGCCGATGCGTCCGATTGTTAAGTGTCTGGGCTTCGGCATGTGGGGATGTGAGCCCGCCATTATTTGCCCCCTTGACGTTTTGTACGCATGTAGAGCGCATAGCGGAACGGTGCTGCCGCCGCGACGACGCTGAGAACCAGAACGGTTGCGCCCGCCGCCGCAAGACCCAGATTTTGCCGCTGGAACATATTGTCCATGATGAACTTCGCCGGCACTTCCGTGGCGTTACCCGGCCCGCCATTGGTCATGGCGACAATCAGGTCGTAGGTTCTGATGACCCCCATGGCAAGCAGCAGTCCGGCAGAGGCGAGGGCCGAACCGAGCTGTGGCAGGATGATGGACACATAAATGCGCCAGACAGGAATGCCGTCGATCTGGGCGGCCCGCCATTGTTCTTCTTCAATGCCGCGCATGCCGGCAAGTACAATCACCATGACAAGCCCCGCGCCCTGCCAGAGGCCTGCCAGAACAACGCCGTAGATTGCTGTTTCACGATGCACCAGCAGGTCAAATGTGAAGCTTTCCCAGCCAATGGCGTGCATGCTT
The DNA here is from genome assembly GCF_964252955.1 of Pararhizobium sp. LjRoot238. Classification (NCBI taxonomy): domain Bacteria; kingdom Pseudomonadati; phylum Pseudomonadota; class Alphaproteobacteria; order Hyphomicrobiales; family Rhizobiaceae; genus Pararhizobium; species Pararhizobium sp. LjRoot238. The sequence goes on from NZ_CAXUPP020000001.1 coordinate 2,743,076, forward strand.
GCCTGAATGCCGAGCGTCGGATTCATCATCCACTGCCAGATGAGACCCGTCACCACGAAGGACATTGCATAGGGATAGAGAAAAATTGTTCGAAACGCGCTTTCAAAACGGACCTTGCGGTCCAGCGCGGCTGCCAATAGCGAACCCAGAACGAGACAGCCGATAACATAAAGAACGCCCAAAACGACGACATTTTGCAGCGAAGCAAGCCATTTCGACGTCGCGAACAGCTTCTCATATTGCTCGAAACCTACGAATTTCCAGGAGGGGAAAAGCGCTGAGTTGGTGAATGACAGCGTTACAGACCACACCATCGTGCCGATATAAATCACGATGACGGCAAGCCATGTGGGGTACAACGCAACGCTTGCGGCATTTGGATAGGTTCTGTTTCGGGCCATAGGTCTGGTCGCATTCGTGTGAATTGTAACCGCCCGCCCAAGCCTGGGCGGGCGGTGGTCTGTAGAATGGACCCTTATTTAATGGTGCCGTAGAATGCGCTGACCGCCTCATCGAGGTCTGCCGGCGGATTGCTCCAGAACTCATCAACAAAATCCGACAACGCACCCTTTTGCTGCGGCGTGATGATGATGGCTGTATCGGGCACGATCTTGCCTTCGCTCATCAGTTTCAGCCCCTTTTGCGCACAAGAGTCGAGTGCGGAATTGTCGATGTCTGTGCGGATTGGGATAGAACCCTTCTTGATGCTGAACTCGACCTGGACCTTTGGATCCATGATGACTTCGGCGAGTAGTGCCTGTCCCTTGGCTTCTGCCGGATCGTTTTTCTTCGGGAAATCGAAGGAGTCGGCGATAAACACCATACCGGGTGTTTCCGGCACGAGCATGCAGCCGTATTCCTTGCCCGGCGTCATGCCTGCTACGACAAATTCACCCTTCGCCCAGTCGCCATGAAACTGCACGCCGGCCTTGCCGGTGATAAGCATGGCGGTCGCATCGTTCCAGTTGCGTCCGGGTGAACCCTCGTCGACGTAGTCGCGCATTTTGGCGAGGATTTTCAGCGACGACTTGATACCCGCCTTCAATTCGGCGCTCTCATCTTTTTTGGTATAGATCTTCATGTAGCCATCAAGGCCGACCTGCGTGACCAGAACCATGTTGAAAACAATCGCCTCCTGCCAGGACTGGCCGCCCCAGGCAATCGGCACGATGCCGGCGGCTTTCAGCTTGTCCATATCGGCAAAGAACGTGTCCCAATCCTTCGGCTCTTCCGTAATTCCGGCTTTTTCAAAAGCTGCCTTGGAATAAAAGGCCCAGCTTTCGCCATGCGCTCCGGTCGGTGCCAGATAGACTTTGCCGTCATAGGTGATGTAATTTTTCAGCATCGCGGGCATCGCATCGGCCCATTTTCCAGCCGTCGCGACTTCGTCCACCGAGTTCATGAGACCCTGTTCAATAAAGCCGGCGGGATCCAGACCGACAACAACCTGTTTGGCCGTCGGCGGATCGCCTGCAACGATACGGTTTGCGAAAGCCGCATCCGCTGCACCGAAGCCGGCGATGGAAGAATCCTTCCATTCTCCGCCGCGCTTGGTGAATTCGTCACGAATGACGTTAAGCGCCGCCGATTCCCCGCCGGAGGTCCAGGAGGTCATGACCTCGGCCTTCGGCGCGTCTTCTGCCTGAGCCATTCCGAATGCGGCAGCAAGCGCCGTACCGGCAAGAAACAGTTTCATTGCATTTCTCATTGTTCCACCTCTTCAGTTGAGCCCTCTTTACGGGGCTTGGTTCCGATGTTGAAAGTCAGCAATAGATTGGCAAAAGCGACTGCCTCACCAGTTTCAGCCCGGTCGTCAGATCGGCAACGGGATCGGGCGCGGCATCCAGTTCGAGAATGGCCCACCCCTCATAGGCGCGGTCTCTCAAAAGGCGCACCCATGCGGGCCAGTCGACGCGGCCAAGTCCAAAGCCGCAGAAATAGGCCTGATGGCGCGCATGGATATCTTCGCCGATCGGCGTATCCGCGGGCATGGGGCCGAGCGCGTCCTTCCAGTGTGCAATGATGACGCGCTCATGGTGGCGGTCTACGAGCTGGACCGGATCGGAACCGGCGACAATGATATGGGCTGTGTCCGGGCACATATGCACATAGGCGGGATCGGTGAGCAGCATGAGCAAGTCGACGTCGCGCGCAGCGGCAAAGACAGAGTGGGCCTCGGTGTGAAGCGCCAGCCGCACACCTTTGGCGTAAAGAATCGCGCCGAGCCGGTTGAGGAAATCGGCAATCTTGCGAGCGAGATCAAAATCGAAGAAGGCAACGGGCTTGGCCCCAAGGGTTTGACGCATCGGCGCACCGACAACCATGATGTCGGCACCACAAGCTTTCAGGAAATCGGCATATTTTTCCGCCTTTGCGATGAAGGCCGCCTGATCCGCCGGGTCGGTGATGTCGCCACCTGCTTCAAGCTCGGCAAAAAAACCACCGGTCAGTTGCAGGTTGCGTCTGCACAGTTCTGCCGCAAAGCCCCCGACCGAGCCAAAACTTTCGACCGCGTGCTGCCAGTTATAGGGCGCAAACGTCAGTTCAATACCGGTCAAGCCGGTCGCCTGCACGCCGTCGAGAATGCGTGTCCAAAATTCAACGGGAGAGTTCGCCGCGAACTCGGCTATCTGCGCTTCAGTTTCAACACGCCAGAATCCGGGGTGCGAAAAGGTAACAAGATCGACACCAAAGCGAAGCCTATGGTCTGAAGACATGCTCGTTCCGTCTTTGCGCATGGAGTATCGCCCGCGGGGTCAATATCCCGCGAAAATATCCCAATAATTTCAATTCATTAAAGATGGCAATCGTTTGCCATGGCTAAATAATAGCCAAGTCGATTTTTTATGCAAGCGGTTTTTGGCAATCGTTTGCTAAACGCCATCGATTGCCGTAGCATTCACACCCAGGTTGCGTGGAGAGAATAAAAAAATTGAAAAAAAACAAAAACTTGCCAACTGGAGAATCAGGTGGTCCGTTAATGGCGGATGTCGCAGCACTGGCGGGTGTGGCGATATCAACGGTCAGCCGGGCACTTGCCAATCCTGGTCGTGTGAATGAGAAGACACGTGTCAAAATCGCGGCCGCAGCCGACAAGCTCGGCTACACCCCCAATGCGATGGCCCGCAGCTTGAGGATCGGCAAATCCGATATCATTATGATCGTTCTGCCTGGATCGCTCCAATATGGCGCTTCCCAGATCATCCCGCAGGCGCTGCAAAGCATCAATCAAGCGCTGATCCAGAACGGCTACACGCTCCTGATCGCCAACCTCGATCGCGACGAAATTTCGGAACGGCACGTTCTCAATCTCGCTTTCGGCGGCTCGGTTCGCGGGACAATCATCCTGTCCTCCGAACTGCCGGAGATCGGTGGCCGGTCGCTTGCGGATGCCGGCCTGCCGATCGTCTCAATGCTTTTCGATTTGAGCAGCGCCTCCATTCCCAGCGTTGTCACCAATGATCGGCAGGCAATGAGGGAAGCGACCGGCGAACTGATCGCGCTGGGTCACCGGAGCTTTCTTTATATCGCAGGCCCGGCAGGCAATTATCACGACGTTGAACGATACAAGGGTGTTGTCGACGCGCTGCATGATGGCGGACTGACGGAACAGAACGTGGTGCGTTCCGGGGGGCGGCTCAGCTATCAACGCGGCTTTCAGATCGGTATCGAAGCGGCAGAGGATTTCGACCAGCTGACCACGAAGCCGACGGCGGTGATCGCAACCGAAGACGACATGGCCATCGCTTTCATCAGCCGTATCCGCGAAAAAAGCTGGCGTGTTCCGGAGGACTTGTCGATCATCGGCTTCGACTGTGCGCCGGTGAGCGAGTTCTGCGAGCCGCCGCTTTCAAGCATCCGGCAGCCGGTTGAAGAAATGGGTGCGCTGGCGGCCGAAAATTTGCTGCGCCGCCTGTCTGATCCTGCCTGGAATATCCCGCTAAAATCGGTTCTACCCAGCGCTTTCGTCAAGCGCCGCAGCATCGGCCCCGTGAAGGCGGCATGAAGTCGAGTTTCTGGCCCAATGGCGAAGCAAAAAAAAGTCGAGCCCTTGGTACACGGCTCAGCACCAAAGGTCGCCCTGCGGGAGATCCGCGACAACGATCTGAAGCGCCGCAAAAATTGAAAAGCAATGGGGTCGCGACCAGCGCGGGTCGTGACCCCACATCCGCGTCGAATTGCGCCTGAAAAGGGTGACAACACGCTGCGCCTCGCCGCCGACGAAGATTCTCATCGGCCGAACGGTATCGCCGATCGAACAGGTTCTACTGCGTCGCGAGGTCGTTCGCTGCCGGAGAACCGTCGTCCGCTCCCGCTTTGACAAGCCCTTCGCGGAGGTGCTCCACGTCGGATTGCTGAGCGTAGTGCAAGGTGGCGAGGAAGGATTCGACGCCGAATTTGGGGAGGAGCGTTCTAACCTTCTTCATATGCGCTGCAGCAGCGATCTCATCGCCAAGCCAGCCGTAACATGCAGCGACGAATGCGTGCTGGACGTCATCCATGACGGACAGGTGCATGAATGCTTCGATCGCCTCGCCATACTGATGCGCAGCGAAGTGTGCTTTTCCAAGATGACTCCAAAATCTTTCAGGGTGATGGGGATTCAGCCGCATTGCCTTGCGGATCCATTCGATTCCCTCTTCGGGCCGCCCCAGCCAGGTCAACAGTTCCCCTTGCTGAACCACCACAAGGTCGTAGTTGGGATTGAGGGAAAGGGCACGCTCCTGGTGATAACGCGCTGTGGTCAGCTCGTTGTTGTTCACGCTCACCGCGGCCAGAATGCGATGCACGTCGGCATCGTTGTCATCCAGCGCCAGCGCCCGATCCAGCGCAGCAACGATTTCGCTCCAGACGGCATCCTTGTCTTCGCACCAGCCGTGGACCCAGGCCTGGCCGAGAATGCACGCCCGCCAAGCATGGGCGTGGGCATAATCCGGGTCGAGCGCGACGGCCCGATCTATCAGGGACTGCGCCTGCTTATTGTCCGCAACGGTGCCTCTGTGATGCAGCACCTTGGCGGCCAGGGCGCACTCGTATGCGGCCATGTTTGCAGGTTTCGTCCGCGCAAGCTGGTCGCGCTGGGCCGCCTCGACGCGCCCGGGCAAGGTTGCGGCTATCGCCGCTGTTATTTCATCCTGGATCGCAAATATATCGTCCAACCTCCGGTCGTATCTATCTGCCCAGATATGAGCATCATTGGCCGCGTCGATGAGCTGGACCGTTACGCGCACCCTATCGCCGATCTTGCGGACGCTTCCCTCCACCAGGTATTGAGCCCCGAGTTTCTCGGCGATTTCGCGCACGTTTACGGCTCGGTTCTTGTACACGAAACTGGAGTTGCGTGAGATGACGAACAACTCGTGGCGGCGAGACAATTCGGTGAGGATGTCTTCGGTCAGACCATCCGCGAAAAACTCCTGATCGGGATCGCCGCTCATGTTGTTGAACGGCAGAACCACTATCGAGGGTTTGGAGACAGATCGCTTTGCATCGAAATCCGCCGGCTGAGCGGGCAAGGCGGAGTGCTCAACCCCGATACGAAACAGACGAACAGGACGGCTTATATTTTTCAGCGTCTTCTCCCCCAGATCCTCGATGGAGACTTCGAGACGATCGGCAACTTGTATTGCCACCGCGGCGGTGACACAGATACCGCCTACGTCGGCCAGCTGCTCAATACGAGAAGCAATATTCACACCATCGCCGAAAATGTCCTCGTCTTCGAAAATAATGTCGCCAAGATTGATGCCGATCCTGAATTCGATCCGCCGATCCTGAGGCACGTCCGCATTTCGCCGCTGCATGCGCTGCTGGATCTCCACGGCGCACTTTACTGCATCAGTCACGCTCTGGAACTCCACGAGCATGCCGTCGCCCGTCGTCTTGATGATCCGGCCCTTGTTCTTTGCGATGGCGGGATCGATCAATTCTATCCGGTGCGTTCTGAGGCGGGCGAGCGTGCCTGCTTCATCGGCCTCCATCAGCCGGCTATAGCCTGCCATATCGGCCGCTAGGACTGCTGCTAGTCTCTGTTCCATTGATTTGCCAACATAACGATAAAAAGGATGCGCCTTCTTCCGGACTGGGCGATCAAAGCGGTCCGGGACGATTCTATAGCACCCCAATGGAATCGCCTATCTAATTTAGCGCCGTCTTCTGAAAGAAGCTCGGCGCACGGTCGAGAGAGGCGGGTGCGCAATTTCGGCGATCGGGTGCCCCAACAACTCGGCGACGGTTCAAAGGGTAATGTCAGGTTAAATTCGCAGGCGCGTTTTTGGACAGATGCCTGGATCAGACGACCACGCCGGCAACGGCCTTCCAATGAGCGATCGCCCTAAGGCGATGCAGATGGACGGCGATGGCTGAGTTTTTCGAGCGAGGCGGAACGAAGAGATTTCGGACCGCCGAAAAGACGGACGAGAAGCGTTGCAGCCCGCCCGGCGACCGCGGGTTACCATGCTGTGCGGTTTTAAACAATTCTGTGGTGCAAAGCGATCTCTTGACCTAAGCTCCCCCGATGTCGAAGTCCGATTCCCAGACTGCCCCGCCAGACCGAATGCCCGTTGTTCCGGCGTGGGCGGTCCCGCGCGGACCCGTTACCAGCGACGCGGACGCCGCCTTCCTGGCAGGCGCAGCATTGAATGCTCTCGACACGCTGGTGCGGATGCAACCGGATTGGGCCGGTGTCTGGCGTCAGCGCCTGGCGCTGAAATGTGCCGTATCCGCTGTGCGGCTTGCCGGCCGATCCGAGGACGAGGCGGCCTTGCGCGATGTCTGGGTCCTGCGCGGTTCCGCCGATGATTTGGGGCCGGCCGGCCGCATCTTCGCGGCCTACAAACGGCTGGCGGCCCGGATGGCGACGATCGATACGAAGGTGCTGCGCGAACTCGCCGACCTCTTCGCTATCCGCTGGGGCGATGAACTCGCCACCATCCCGGCGATGATCGATGACGTCAATCAAGCGGGAAGGACGGCCCCCTTTGCCGCTGCCGCGATCGTCACGGAGCTTTGCACCATCCGTCCGGATGCCGAAGTGCTCGCCTGGTGGCTGGCCGACTGGATGCTGGCGCAAAGACTGCGCTGGGACCGTCCGGTCCCGCTCTTGATGGCGCAGCGTGCTTCGACCGCGTTTCGTGTTGAGACGGGCAGGGGCCGTATGCGTCCGGGCGAGCTGGGATTTGAGCGGGCGGTGTGTCTGGCTCTGGCGCAGGCGTCGGCCGAGGCGTGCCGGCTGGCCGCGGAGGTTGCCAGGCGTGCCGATCGGCTGGCGGCGGTTGCGCCGAAGCTGCGGGCCAAGGGGGCAGGCGAGGCAATCCGCCTCTTGCTCGACGAGGACGCCGTTTCCGGCGCGCTACGAACCGCAAAGCTGTCGCGCTGGGCCAGCCGCCGACTGTTCGAGCGCCTGATCGAATTCGACGCTGTGCGCGAATTGTCCGGGCGATCGACGTTCCGGATCTACGGGTTGTGAACGTGGCAAGACAAGCAAACGCGGCCAGGGTCGGACGGGCGGATCGTCAGCGTAGACGTTCGGACAACGTGCTGCTCGACACCGAGCTCGCCGACCTGCCGCCAGAATTGCGCTGGCGCGAATGGATGCAGCGCGTCGAGGCGGTCATCTTTGCTTCGGCGACGCCGGTGCGCCGCGAAACGCTGGCCGGGGTCGTCGGCCGCAATTGCAGCATTGACCTTTTGATCGACGATCTGCGTGAGGAGCTGCGCAGCCGGCCGTATGATCTGGTATCCGTCGCCGGCGGCTGGCAGCATCGTACCAAACCCGCCTATGCCGGCGTGATCCGTGCATCCGGCGCGCCAACTCGGGCAACCGCCGATCTCAGTGCTGATGAGGCGGCGGTGTTGATGGCGATCGGCTATTTACAGCCGGTGACGCGCGCAGAACTTTCGAAGATTTTCGGCAAAGAGATCAGCCGCGACCTGATCGGCAGCCTGCGTTCGCTTGAGCTCATTGTTTCGGGCCCACGCAGCCCGCTGCCAGGGGCGCCGTATACGTACGTCACGACGCCGGTATTCCTGTCCGCCTTCGGCTTCGACACCCTGCGCGATCTGCCTGATATCGAGATGCTCGAGGACGCAGGACTGCTCAGCCGTGACAGGACGATGGCCGCGGAAATCGACACGACAATGTCTGAAGAAAGTGGCGAGGAATGAGCAGACGCGGCTGCTGCATAATTCCTTAAATCGAAATCGATTTAAGGAATTATGCAGCGGATTTAAAGTGTTACAGCGTCCTTTGCGCGTCATGTTTGACGTAGCGGCGCTGCAATGCGGATTTCAGCGAGACATCCTCCTACACCGTCGGATATTCGTTCGCCGTGAAAACATGGTGATGGACGCGCCCAGAGAACATCTCAAGCAGTCCGCCGGTGACAGCGCGGCTTTCGAAACGCACGTCGGACTGCAGCGCCCTGTTGCAGGTCTCGATATCGGGATAGCGGATGGCGAGCGCCATGGCGAAGGCTGGTGCTCCCTCGTCGCGATCGGCTCCGTCCAGCACGCGCACCTCCTCGGCGCCCGGAAACCGGGTCCAGAGCGGCACGAGCCTTTCCTTCACATAGGCACGGAATTCGGCTTCCTTGCCTGGATGAATTTCCCCTTCGAAGAGGGCATAGCGAATGATCATGATACTGCTTTCGGCTGGCGGGATTTCACAAGGCTGAAGAAAAGAGGCTGAAGAAAAAGGGGCACCATTCGCGGTGCCCAGCTCCTGGGAGGTCGTCGTTACATCTTGCCCCAGATTTTCTTGTATTCGTCGCGGTAGCCATTGTCCGGGTCGAAGCTGTTCTTCGGTCCGCCGTCGAACTCGACATTATCAGCCGTGACGACGTGGAGGGGCGAGAGGTAGCCTGACCACTGTTCGCCCGCGAAGGCGCGGTTCAGCTCGTCGACGAGCTGCCAGCCCTGCAGGTTCAGCGGTTCGGCGACCGTTACCTTCTGGAACTGGCCGGCGCGGATGCGCTGATAGGCCGATTCCGAGCCGTCGCCGGCGGCGACGTTGATCGGCGCGTCCGTGCCGCCCTTGCCGGCGGCCGCGAGAGAGGGGCCCATGAAGTCGAAATAGAGATCGTTGATGGCAAGCGAGTGGGTCCACTGGTCACCGTATTTCTGCAACAGCGACGTCGTCAGCTGCGGCATGCGCTGCGAGGTTTCGGCAATCGGCGTATCCACATATTCGAGCACCGTGCCGCCGAGCGCCTCTATCTCGGCCTTCATCTTGTCGGCCTTGGCAATGGCGATGGCGTAGGTGCTGTCAGTGAAGATGATCACGCCCGGTTTGCCACCGGCATCGGTATAGGCCCAGTTGGCCGCAGCCTTGGAAACTTCCATCGCGTCCGTGCTGACATTGGCGAAGAGGCCGGTTTTTTCATCCGGGCCGATGACCGGACCCGCATGCCAGGCAACCAGCGGAATGCCCGCGGCCTTGGCCTGTTCCAGCGCCGGACCCTGCTCGACGGCATCGAAGCCGTTGATGATGATGCCGGCGGGCTTCAGCGCCATGGCCTGGCCGAAGGCTGCCGTGCGGCCGCCGATCGAGCCAGCGCCGTCGAGAACCTTGACTTCCCAGCCGATTGCTTTGGCTGCTTCCTCGACGCCGGTGGTGACCCCCAGAATGCCGCCATTCTTCAGGTCGCCGGCGAGCACGACGATCGTCTTGCCCTCCTGCGCCTTCGGGCTTGCCTTCGGGCCGTCCCAGGCCGTGACGCGGGTGGCGTATTTGTCGACCATCGCCTTGGCGTCCGCCGTGGCATCGGCCAGTGCCGGGCCGGCCAGCATCAGCGCCAGCATGGCGACCGAGCCCTGGATCAGTGTTCTGCGTTTCATGGTTCTTCCTCCCTGTGAAGATGGTGCGTTTTGCACGATCGGTGTTTCCGTCAGTTCTTTGGTGGTCTTGCTTGCAGCGGACCGGGTGCCGCCGCCTTGCCGGCGGCGCCGCGTTTGCGCTGGGCGTAGCCGGCGATGCCGATGGCAACGAGCAGGGTGACGCCATTGAAGAGGGGCTCGACGAAGAACGAGCCGCCGATCTGCTGGATGCCCGAGATGCCGACGGCCAGAATGATGACGCCGGTCATCGTGCCCCAGACATTGACGCGGCCGGGCTTGATGGTTGTGGAGCCGAGAAAGGCGCCGACGAGTGCCGGAAGCAGATATTCAAGCCCAACGCTTGCCTGGCCGATGCGCAGCTTCGAGGCGAGCAGCACGCCGGCAAGTGCCGCGAGCGTTCCGGACGAGACAAAGGCGCCAATGACGAAACGGCGGACCGGGATGCCGTTCAGCGCTGCCGCCTTGGGATTGGCGCCGATAGCATAGACGTAGCGGCCGATCGGCAGGTATTCGAGAATGATCCAGAGGGCGGCCGCCAGCAACAGCACGTAGAAGCCGGTGATCGGCAGGCCGAGGACCATGGTGCCATTGAGCGCGTAAAAACCGTCCGGCAGGACGCCGACCACCTGCCGGCCACCCGTGTGCCAGAGCGCCAGCGCATAAAGGATCGTGCCGGTGCCGAGCGTGGCGATGAAACTGTCGATCCGCGCCACCTCGACGAGAAGGCCATTCAGGAAGCCGGTGAAGGCGCCGAGGGCAAGCACGATAACGACGGCGACCGGCCACGGCACGCCGAACATGGTCTGCAGGCTGATTGCCAGAATGTGCCAGAGCACGATGCCGTAGCCGACCGTGAGGTCGATCCTACCGGACGCCATCGGGATCATCGCCGCCAGCGACAGGAGGGCGATGATCGCCTTGTCGGAAACGATCGAGCGCAGGTTGAGAAGCGTCGGGAAGGTCTGCGGCAGCAGCAGCGAGAACAGGACGATCAGAAGAACTGTCAGGATGACCAGACCGTAGACCGGGATATAGCGGGCGATCCTCTGGCCTGTGGTCAGTCCCGCCAGTTCGCTGCGCGTCGGTTCAAGCGCGGTGGATTCGATCGATTGCATGGTTCTAGGCTCCCGTGGTCTCTCAGTCTTTTCAGGCTCAGGCGGCTTCCGACGCTGAAGCGGCGGAAATGACGGCGGATGTGGTGAGGACGTCGCCCTGAAGTTCGGCGACGATGCGGCCGCGTGAAAACACCAGGGCGCGATGGCAGATATGGGCGATTTCCTCGAAGTCGGTCGAGACGACGACGACGGCAAGGCCCGCTTCGAGCGCCCGGGCGATCAGCTTATAGATCTCGGCCTTGGCGCCGATATCGACACCGGCCGTAGGGTCTTCGGCAACGAGCAGTTTGCGGCCCGTTGCCAGCCAACGGCCAACGACCACCTTTTGCTGGTTGCCGCCCGACAGCGCCTCGATCGGCAGGCTCTGGTCGTTCGGACGAAGGCCGACGGTCTCGCCGATCGTGCGGGCCTGCTCGGCTTCGCTGGCCGGAGACAGGAACGAGAACAGGCCACGGCCGGATGCGCCCGGATTGAGGAAAGTGTTTTCCCGAAGCGACAGCGACATCGCGACGGATTCCTCGGTACGATCGCGCGCGATCAGGCCGATGCCGGATTTCATCGCCGCGACGGGGTTTGCCAGATCCGGTTCTTCGCCGTTCAGGCGAATGGAACCTGCGAAGGCCTCGCAACCGAACAAGGCCCGGCCGATCAATTCCTGGCCGGCGCCGCGCAGGCCAACGAGGCCGAGAAGTTCGTTCTGGCGGACGTCGAATGATACCGGGCCGGTGCCGGTGCAGATGAGGTCGCGGGCGGCCAGAACAGCCTTGCCCGGCTTGCATGGTGCTTTCACGAAAAGCTGGTTGGCGGGACGGCCGACGATCATCTCGATCAGATCGTCCGGCCTTGTCTCGGCGACCGGGCGCTGCCCCACCAACCGGCCGTCGCGCAGCACGGCCACCCGGTCGGCAATGCGGAAGATCTCGTCCAGGCGATGCGACACATAGATCATGCCGACACCGCGTTCCTTGAGCGGGCGGATGGCATTGAAGAGCCGTTCCACCTCGTCGGCGGGCAAGCTGGCGGTCGGCTCGTCGAGCACCAACACGTCAGCTTCGACGGCGAGTGCGCGAGCAATCGCCACCAGCGATTTTTCGGTGCGGGTCAGGTCCTGAACCCGGGTGCTCGGATCGAAGTTGCAGCCGACAAGTTCGAGTGCTTCCCGGGCGCGATCTTCCGTCCGGCGCCAGTCGATCAACCGCGAACGCATCGAAAAGCCCTGCGCCAGGCCGACATTCTCGCCAACGGTCATCCATTCGACAAGACCCAGGTCCTGGTGGATGAAGGCGACCGGCTGGCGCTCATTCGGTTTGGGCGGGCGGTGACTGTAGGGCTCGCCGCGAAACAGGATCTGGCCGCCATCCGGCTTGTAGATACCGGCAAGCGTCTTGATGAGTGTCGACTTGCCGGCGCCATTTTCACCGAGAAGGGCGAGGATTTCACCGGGGAGCAGGTCGATGGAGACATTTTCGAGCGCGCGGGTGCCACCAAAGACCTTGGTAATCCCCCTGAACTCGATGAGTTTGCGATTGTCCATCCCTGCTCCTCCCAAAGCATCGATTGATGTATGTTATCGATAACATATCCGGATAGTCAAGGACCGAAGTCACTTCGGTCCGAATTTTCTCAGGCGAGGGTGCCGTCGAGCAGGCGCATCATTTCGGCGGAATCGCGCGCGCCGAGCCCCGCGGCGCAGAGCAGACGGTGGATTTCGACGACCTGGCCGGTTATCGGCAGAGGCGTCTTCGTCTTCAAAGCGAAGGCCTGCAGCGAATCCAGATCCTTCAGCATATTGTCGATCCGGCCGGTCGGCGTGTAGTCGCGGGCGGCGAACTTGCCCATGAATTCCTGCATTATACTGCTGTCGGCACGGCCGCCAGCAAGGGCGGCCGGAATGGATGCGGCATCGACGCCTCCCGCCTCGGCGAGTTTCGTCGCTTCCGCCACGGCCTGGAAGATCACCGCGCAGAAGAGTTGGTTGATGAGTTTCGTCGTCTGGCCTGCGCCGCTGCCGCCCATCAGCGTATAGTTGCGGGCGAGGTGCTGCATCACGGTACGAGCCCGCTCGAAATCGGCTTCCTCACCGCCTGCCATGATTGTCAGCCGGCCACCGAGCGCACCGGGGACGCCGCCGGACAGTGGGCAATCGACCCATTTCATGCCGGTCGCGCTTGCCAGTCTTGCAGCCATTTCCGCCGTATCGGCGGGGTCGATCGAGGACATGTCGATCAAAATCTTGGTTGCATCTGCGCCCGCGCTGACACCTTCGGCACCGAACACGACGGCGCGCACGATATTGGCGTGGTTGAGGCTAAGGATGACGAAGTCGCTGGCCCGCGTCGCCTCGTACACCGACGCGGCTGCCGACGCCCCCTTGTCCGTCAGCGCCGTGACCTTGGCCTTGTCGAGATCAAAGACGGTGACGGTCTGTCCCGTCTCGATCAATCTTGTGGCAATCGCCGACCCCATGATCCCGGCGCCGATGACGGCGACCTTGCAGGCTTGCGTGTCGGTCATGGTTCAACTCCGTTCAGGGCGGCAAGGCCTTCGAGGGCCATGACGGTAATGACATCCGGCGAGGGGGCGATATCGACGATCACAACGTGGTCCTCGCCTTCGGGGCTTTCCAGTGTCGCCAACTGGCTGTCGAGCAGCGAGGCCTTGAAAAAATGGCCCGGACGCTCGGTCGTCCGGTCCAGCAGAATGTCTCTTGTGCCCTTGAGATAGACGAAGGCTAGGGGGGCGCCTGCCGCCTGCCGCAGACGGTCGCGGTAGGCACGCTTCAACGCCGAGCAGGAAATGACAATGCCTGTCGCACGTGCTTGTTCGAGCTGATTTCCGATGATCTCCAGCCAGGGCCAGCGATCGTCATCGTCAAGAGGAATGCCGGCCGACATCTTGGCGATGTTTTCGGCCGGATGCAGGCTGTCGCCCTCGACGAAGGGCAGGCCGAGATGATCCGCCAGCCGCTCGCCGATCGACGACTTGCCGCAACCGCTGACGCCCATGACGACGATCAGGTCCTTAAAGGCAGGTGGTGATGCCGCCATCGACATAGAGCGTGTGTCCGTTCACGAAAGAGGATGCCTTGCCGGCAAGAAAGACCGCCGATCCGACCAGTTCATCGACATTGCCCCAGCGGCCCGCCGGGGTGCGCTTTTCCAGCCAGCCGGAAAATTCGGCGCTATCGACCAGCGCCTGGTTGAGCGGGGTCTTGAAATAGCCGGGGGCGATTGCGTTGATCTGCAGACCATGTTTCGCCCAGTCGGCGCACATGCCGCGCGTGAGGTTGCGCACGGCGCCCTTGGTCGCGGTATAGGGCGCGATGCCCGGCCGCGCCATTTCGCTCTGCACCGAGGCGATGTTGATGATCTTGCCGGCGCCACGGGGGATCATGTACCTTGCCACGGCCTGTCCGACATAAAAGACGCTGGAAATATTGGTGGCGAGCAGGAGTTCCCACTTGTCGGCCGGAAAGTCTTCGAGCGGTGTGCGAAACTGCATGCCGGCATTGTTGATGAGAATGTCGATCGGGCCAATGTTTGCCTCGATTGCGGCGACGCCCGCCGTCACGGACTCCTTGTTCGTCACGTCGAAGACCGCCGCATGGGTGGTGTAGCCGCCTCGGCGCAGCGTTTCGACCGCGCCTTCGACCTTTTCAGCCGAGCGGCCGTTGATGATCACCTCGGCACCATGTGCTGCCAGGCCTTCGGCGAGCGCGTAGCCGATCCCTTGGCTCGAGCCGGTAACGAGCGCCCGGTGTCCGCTCAGATCGAACAGTGGAAATCCCATGAATGAACAGCCTCCCAGCATTCCGGATCATTTTCTTTCGCGCTGACGTTTTACAGCGGCCGGTTTCTATTGACACATATGTTATCGATAACATATCAAGTCAAGCAAGAAAATTCGGGAGGAAGATATGTCGAAACCAGAGGTGCTGATGATCGGGCCCTATCCGTCCTGGGATATGGAGGACCTCGAAACCCGCTACACTATCCATCGGCTTTGGGAGGTCGAGGATCGGGAGACGTTCCTGGCTCGGCAGGGGGGCAGCATCCGTGCGGTGGCGACGCGAGGTGAGCTCGGCGCTTCGGCGGAGCTTCTGAAAAAACTACCGAAGCTGGAAATCGTCAGCTGTTACGGCGTCGGCACGGACGCGATCGAACTCAACTTCGCCCGTGAAAACGGTATTCGCGTCACCAATACGCCGGACGTCCTGACTGAGGACGTCGCCGATCTTGGCATGGCCCTGATGCTTGCCGTCGCGCGGCAACTGCCCGAGGGGGACGCCCATGTCCGTGACGGAGGCTGGTCCAAGGGTAACATGCACCTGACGACGCGGGTCTGCGGCAAGCGCGTCGGGGTTGTCGGCATGGGAAGGATCGGCGCCGCCTTTGCCCGGCGTGCGGCGGCCTTCGATTGTACCATCTCCTATTTTGCCCGGTCCCCGAAACCGAACCTTCCCTATGCCTTCGTCAGCGATCTGGTGGAGCTTGCCCGGCGATCGGATTTTCTGGTCGTAACCCTTGCCGGCGGCGAGGGCACGCGTGGTATCGTTACGGCGGAGGTGATCGAGGCGCTCGGGCCTGATGGCATCTTTATCAACATCTCGCGGGGTACGACCGTGGACGAGGCTGCGCTGCTCGATGCGCTTGAGCATGGCCGTATTCGCGGCGCAGGCCTCGACGTGTTCCTGAACGAACCCGCCATCAATCCGCGGGTTTCCCAGCTCAAAAACGTTGTTCTGCAACCGCATCACGGCAGCGGCACGGTGGAAACGCGTCAGGCGATGGGCAAACTGGTGCGCGACAATCTGGCGGCGCATTTTTCCGGCCAGCCGCTGCTGACGCCGGTTGCCTGAAAGCGGAGGGGGAGCCATGAAATCCATCGTCATCCACGCAGCCCGTGACTTGCGCATCGAGGATACCGTCACGGGAGAGGCCGGTCCCGGTCAGGTCGAGATCGCCATCGAGGCGGGCGGCATCTGCGGTTCCGATCTGCACTATTACAATCACGGCGGCTTCGGCGCGATCCGGCTGCGGGAACCGATGATCCTCGGCCACGAGGTCGCCGGCACGATCAAGGCTCTGGGCAGCGGCGTGTCGGGGCTCGCCATCGGCGACCGGGTTGCGGTTTCGCCGAGCCGGCCGTGCAATGCCTGCGACTACTGCCTGAAGGGCCAGCAGAACCATTGCCTCAACATGCGCTTTTACGGCAGCGCCATGCCGATGCCGCATATTCAGGGCGCCTTTCGCCAGCGTCTGGTCGCCGAGGGCTGGCAGTGCCACAAAGTAGCCGACGGCGTCTCCATCAACGAAGCGGCCTTTGCCGAGCCGTTCGCCGTAACGCTGCACGCCGTCAACCGGGCGGGCTCGCTTCTCGGCAAGCGCGTGCTGGTCACCGGCTGCGGTCCGATCGGGGCGCTCTGCATTCTCGCCGCCCGCGCCCATGGTGCCGAGGAGATCGTCGCCACCGACGTGATGGACGCAGTGCTTGCGAAAGCGTTGGACATCGGCGTCGATCGTACCATCAATGTCGCGACCGACGGCGACAAGCTGTCGGCCTATTCGGCCAACAAGGGGTATTTCGACGTGATGTTCGAGGCGTCCGGCAACGAGCGCGCCGTTCGCTCCGGCCTCGAAGTCTTGAAACCGCGCGGCATCCTGATGCAGCTCGGGCTTGGCGGTGACGTCTCCATTCCGCAAAACCTCGTGGTGTCGAAGGAAATCGACATGCGCGGCACCTTCCGGTTCCACGAGGAGTTCGCGCTTGCCGTCGATCTCATCAATCGCCGCCGTGTCGATGTAAAACCGCTTCTGACCGGCGTCTTCGGTCTCGACGATGCGGTGGCGGCGTTCGACATCGCCGGCGACCGCAGCCGGTCGATGAAGGTACAGATCGCGTTTTAGCAGCCTGTTCTTAGGCTTCGTATCACGTGCTCTCGCGCTCGATGACGCGAAAGCCCGTCACGGTGATGGGGTCCGGCATTCCGACCCCCTGGATGGTCTGGATCAGTTTGAGCGCCGCCAGGCGGCCGATGCCGTAGCAATCGACGTTGATGGTCGTCATGCGCGGGTGACAGCAGGCGGCGATTTCGTAGTCACCGAAACCGGCAATGGCAATGTCCTCCGGGACTTTCATGCCCCGGCGCTGACATTCCATCAGCGCGCCGAAGGCCGAAAGATCGGAAACGCAAAGGGCCACCTGCGTATCCGGCCAGCGCTCCAGCATGCTGACGACCGCCTGCGCGCCCTGTTCCATGGAGATTGGCGGGACGCCGAAGGAAATCACCCGATCGAACGGAAGGCCCAGTCTTTCCAGAGCGCGAACAAATCCTGCCCGGCGCTGGCTGCCGCGTGTATCGCGCGCCGTGGTGCCGCCGATATAGCCGAAGCGCTGGTAACCCTTGGCCGCGAGCGTTTCAACAAGCAGCTCCATCGCCTCGCCATTGGAGAAGCCCACGACCTTGTCGATCGGTTGAGCCGGCCTGTCCCAGGTCTCGATGACCGGGATGGCGGCCTGTTCGAGCATGCGCCTGCCCTTCGGCGTGTGGGAGCCGCCGGTCAGGATGATGCCCTCGGGTCGGCGTCGCAACATGGCTTCGATCAGTTCCTCTTCCCGTTCGACAGAATAATCGGTGTAGCCCAGCAGTAGCTGCAGGCCGGTTCCCTCGAGCGCATCGGTGATGCCGCGCGCCGTGTCGGAGAAGTTCGAATTGTTGATCGAAGGGATGATCGCCGCGACAAACCCCGTGCGCCGGGATGAAAGGCTGCCGGCCGACTGATCGAGAACATAGCCGAGCTCGTTGATCGCCTGCGTTATCCGCTCGCGTGTCGCCTTGGAAACATGGCTGCCTTCTTTCAGCGCGCGCGACACGGTCATCGCCGAAACGCCGGCCCGACGGGCCACATCGCTCATGGTCGGGGCTTCGGTCGTCTTGCCGTCGGGTATCTTTGTCATTGCTGTTTCCGCATGGGCGATTGCTGCAAAAAACTTGTTTGTGCATGCATATGTTATCGCTATCATCCGAAAGAAACAACGGGCCCGCGGGCAGTCGCCACGCGGCGAATTTAGCATTGGAAAGGGAGAGGACATGTTCGGGGAGATCGAGGGAACGGGGTTCGAAGTTCTGGATACGCGCTTTGCCGCGTGCTTTGTCGGTCATGCCCGTGTGGAGCGATTGTGGACAGGCGGGCGGTGGCTGGAGGGACCGGCGTGGTTTGCTCCCGGCCGTTTTCTCGTCTGGTCGGACATTCCGAACAATCGCATGATGCGGTTCGACGAAACCAGCGGTTCCGTGTCCGTCTTCCGGCAGCCTTCGAACAATTCCAATGGCAATACGGTGGACAACCAGGGTCGCTTGATAACCTGCGAACACCTGACAAGGCGGGTGACGCGCACGGACTTCGACGGAACCGTTGAGGTCATCGCCGACAGGTTTGAAGGCAAGCGCTTCAACTCGCCGAACGACGTCGTCGTCAAATCCGACGGCTCGATCTGGTTTACCGATCCATCCTACGGGATCATGCATGACTACGAAGGCGAATACGGTGAGGAAGAGATCGGCGGCTGCCACGTCTATCGCGCCGATCCGCAATCGGGCGCCGTTACAAAAGTTGCCGGCGATTTCGAGAAGCCGAACGGTCTTGCCTTCTCGCCGGACGAGCGGCTTTTCTATGTCGCCGACACCGGCGCCAGCCACCTGGAAAACGGGCCGCGCCATATCCTGCGGTTTTCGGTTTCAGATGGTGGGACGCTCTCAGGTGGTGAGGTCTTCGCAACCTGCACACGCGGGCTGTTCGATGGTTTCAGGGTCGATCGGATGGGCCGGGTCTGGGCAAGTGCTGAGGACGGCGTCCATTGCCATGATCCGGACGGAACGCTGATCGGCAAAATCCGCATTCCCGAAATCGTCTCGAACCTGACCTTCGGCGGCGCCAAACGCAACCGGCTGTTCATCACGGCGACGAGTTCGCTCTATGCCGTTTACCTGACGGCAAATGGTTGCAAACTCGGCTGAGCCGCCCGCCGGATTCCCATGGGTTTGCTTGCTCTCACCGTGACAGCCAGCCACCGTCGACCGGAATTGTCGTTGCGGTGACGTAGCCCGAAGCCGGTGAAGCCAGGAAAAGGATGGCGGTTGCAAGATCGTCCGGCGTGCCCCATCGGCCCATCGGGATACGCGCCAGAATATCGCGCGAGCGGTTCGCATCTTGCCGAAGCGCCGATGTGTTGTCGGTTGCCATGTATCCCGGCGCGATTGCATTGACCGTTATGCCATGAGCGGCCAGTTCGTTTGCCATGGCTTTCGTCAGTCCGACGATACCGTGCTTGGCTGCCGTGTATGCGACGACGCGGATACCGCCCTGATAGGAGAGCATCGAGGCGATGTTGATGATGCGGCCGCCGCGCGCCGCGCGCGCCATCTCGGCCGCGGCCGCCTGTGACAACTGAAAGACGGCGCGCAGGTTGACGGCGTTGACGGCATCCCAGTCTTCAAGGGAATAGTCGGCAAGGTCGTTGCGCCGGATAATGCCGGCATTGTTGACGAGAATGTCGATCCGGCCGAGAGTATTCGTCACCGCTTGGAGCAGTTCGGCGGCCTCGAAGGGCAATCCGAGATCCTGCTTTACCGCGAAAAATCGCCGTCCAAGGGCTGCGATCCGCTCGGCCGTTTCAGGCATCTCCTGCGACCCGATCGCGGCGATATCGGCTCCGGCCCGGGCAAGGGCGATTGCCGCAGCCTGGCCAAGCCCTGTCCGGGCGCCGGTCACGAGCGCCACCTGTCCTGTCAGGTCAAACATCGATCACCTCAGGTCCTGCGGCCGCACCATGTCCATGTCTTCGAAGACCTGGTTCTCGCCGGACATCGCCCAGATGAAGGTATAGTTACCGGTTCCGCAGCCGGAATGAATTGACCAGGGTGGCGAAATGACTGCTTCCTCATTGCGCATGACGATGTGGCGGGTTTCCTGCGGCTTTCCCATCATATGGAAAACCACCGCTTCCGGTGCCATGTCGAAATAGAAGTAGACCTCCATCCGCCGGTCATGCAGATGGGCGGGCATCGTATTCCAGTTGCTGCCGGGCGCCAGTTTGGTCAGCCCCATCAAGAGCTGGCAGGTGGGCATGACATTGGGGTGGAGATAGCGGTAGATCGTGCGCTCGTTGTTGGTCTCACGTGCGCCGAGCGTCACGGGAGAGGCTTCCTCCAGCGTCACATGTTTGTTGGGATAGTTTTTATGCGCGGGCGCGCAATTGCCGTAGAATTTCGCCGGATGCGCCGCGTCGTCGCTCGAAAACGCGATGTTCCGCGCGCCGGCGCCAATATAAAGCCCTTCCTGCGGCCCTAGTCTGAAGACATCGCCGTCAACGCTGACCTTGCCCGCCCCACCAATATTGATGATCCCCATTTCCCGGCGTTGCAGCAGGAAATCGGTGCCGGTCACGCCGGAAACGTCGTCTGGTGCCTCGACTGGTCCGGCGACCGGGCAGACACCGAACACGATCACCCGGTCATAGTGCGTATACGCCATGTTCATGGCGTCAGGCACAAAGAGGCCCGAAATGTGAAAATGGGCGCGCAGGCCGTCCGTGTCGAGCGTTCTGGCATGCTCGGGATGAATTGTGTCGCGAATGTCCATGGTCGTTCCTTGATGCTTTTCATTCGGGCGAAGCGCCATGCTGCCTTTCGGCGCACGGTGCTTAATCGTGTCGAGAATAGACGTATAGATTCGAATTGGATGCCGATTTTGAGATGCTGAAACGCAAATCGGCGCCACAGCCTGATGTGGCGCCGATCGTATCCGCCGATGCTACTTGGCGGCAGCGGCATACTTGGCAAGTTCGACATTCGCCCCGGCTGCATCGGCTGCCAACTGAGCGTAGGTCTCCTCAAGCGTCAATTCGCCGACGATCAGCTGGCTCATGCGTTGAACGATGGAGCCATAGACGGCGCTTGCCCCTTGCGTCCTTTCGATCGTCCGCGCTTCTTCCGGAACGTTGCCGACATTGCGGGCGAAGGCCTCCATCGAGGATTTGGCATTCTGGCTGTCGGACTTGTATTGCGGGTTGTCGATCTGGGCTCCAGGCAGAATCAGGAACTGCTCGGCAATGTCGCGCTGAGCCTTTTCCGAACCCAGGAATTCGATGAGCTTGGCAGCGGCTTCAGGCGCCTTGGTATGCTGGAAGGCGACGATGAAAGTCGATCCCGGCATCGGCACGCAACCGGCGTCACCGCAGGGCGGATCGATCGCCGTCCAGTCGAAAGCGTCGCCGATCTTCGTGACGAATGGATTGACCATCCAGTTTCCGGCCAGATACGTCACGACGTTGCCGCTGGCGAACTCGTCTCCCATGTTCTTGTAACGCGTTCCGCCCGCCGCACCCCACATTTCCTTGGGAAACGCGCCGGACTGGGTCCATTTATAGAGATCGGCGATATAGCGCTTGGCAGCGTGATCGGGGAATATCAGCTGTCCGTCCTTCAGGAAGTGCGCCCCATAGGAAAATGCCGGTCCGGAGAAGCGATGACCGGAGCGGTCCATCGTGAAGGGAATCTCGACGCCCGTTGCCTTGGCAACCTTGACGGATGCATCGACGATTTCAGTGAGCGTCGCCCCCTTGGCAGGTAGCGGAACGCCGGCCTGCTCGAACAGCGTCACGTTGACGAACGGCTGGTTGAGCGTCTGCGAGGCGACATAGCCGCCGATCTTGTCGGCTGCCGCACCCGGCGTGCGGATCAGTTCCAGCGACTTTCCGTGAAGCTTCGCAAAACCATCCGGATCCTTCATGTGGGGCCGCAGGTCGGCGGTGAATCGGAGAAGATCGGTGGCGGTTATCTTCGCCACATCCGGCCCCTTGCCGACCGACAGCTGAAGCGGCAGCTGCTCCATCATCTGCGCATAGCCGGCGGTGACAAAATCGACGGTGATGTCTTTGTTCTCCGCCTCGAATTGATCGACCAGCTTTTCCATCATGGCGATATAATTCGGATCGTCATCGGTGAAGGCGAAAGTGATCGTCTCGGCGAAGGCCGGCGCGGCAGCCGTGGTCAAGGCGAGTGCGAGCGCGGTAATTTTCAGCGTTTTCAAGGTCATGCATTCCTCCCGTTGTAGGCCCTTAAGGCGCCAATGAAAATATTTTCATTGATGAACCGTTCGAATTTCATTGCCTCGTGATGATTTAATGGCTATTTTTGCCCATAAGTCAAACAAAAATGAAAATTTCGAAGGTGGAGGAGACGAAAACTAATGAAAATTATTTCATTAAAGTCTCACGATGATCAAGCGGATGAGGGTGGGCCATTGGATGGGGCGACGCTATGGCCGATTGCGCCCGGCGAGGCGCTTAGCCGCTGGCATGTCAGCGAGGCGGAGGTTGAGTATTTTCCCGGAGCGGCCCGTCCAATGCCGGATGCGATCGATTACCGCTTCATCAACGGATGGGTCGCAACCGGCGATCTGCCCTGCCGCCAAGCGCTACGCGCCCGGCTTCTGATCCGCGACGTCCAGCTGCCGACGTCTATCGATTTTTCGAATATCTATCTCGGCGGGGAAGATCCCCGCGTCGATTTTTCCACCTTCTGCTTTCGCCCCCTCCTCATCCGCCGCTGGATGCGGTGCGTCGTCACGGCGGATACGGCGCAGGCCGTACGCTTTGCCGCTGAAGCCTGTGGCGGCATGCATGTGTGGCTCGATGAGACGAAGGTGTTGGCGCACGAGCCCTATGATCGCAATATCGCTCATTCGGCCACGTTTTCGGCGGATATTCCGCAGGGCGAGAGCGTCCTGACCGTGTTTCTTGAGGACCTGCACGAGCGCGACACAAGCTGTTTCTTCAAGCTGACGCTGCTGGAAGGGGAGGGCCTTGCCGCCGGTATCCAGGCTGAGATCGACAGTCATTCCATGCGCGAGGTGGAGGCAACGCTGAACGGTCTGCGGACGGACCGCCTGTTCTACGACAAAGGCACGGTGCGGGTGGTCGCCGACTATCTGCCCGATCGCCCGGTGGAGATCGAGCTCGGACCCGATTGGCATCCGTCCGAAACGGTGACGATGAACGTGCTGCCGGACGGGGTAGGCAAGACGGCGCAGCCGATCCGCTTCACGATCTCCAAGGACAACCCGACGGCCGAGTTGTTCGACATCGCGGGCCTCAGGGCCGGGTGCATTTCTCTGACATTTGTCGTTCAGGTTGGCGGCGTGCGGATCGAGCGCGGGCTTGGCACCTCCATCCTGCCGCCGCCGCTGTCGCTCAATCAGGACCACCTATCCGGCCGCAAACGGGCCGCCCTCAATGTCATGGTCGCCGGCGGCAAGAACGAGCCGTCGCGCGCCCTCGTACTGTTGGCGCTCGGTAAGGAGCCGGAGCAAGCAATACGGTTGATCGAGAGCGCGCTGCCGCCGGTCATCGAGCGCCATGATTGCGCCGATTTCTGGCTGCTGCCGCTTCTGTGGATCTATCGCGCGCATGCCTGGACCCAACTGCCGGACGAACTCTGGGAGAGGCTGCGCGGCACCATCCTCAACTTCCGTTATTGGCTGGACGAGCCGGGCGACGATGTGATGTGGTACTGGAGCGAGAACCACGTCCTCTGCTTTCATATCGCCCAATATCTGGCGGGCGACCTTTTTCCCAACGATGTCTTTCCCAACAGCGGCAAGACCGGCCTGGAGCATCGGGCGCAGGCAGAGGCGCGGCTGCACCGCTGGTTCGATGCAATCGACGAGCACGGCCTCGCGGAATGGAATTCAGCCGCCTACTACCCGATCGACTTCCTCGGCCTGTACACGCTGTTCGAAAACACCGATGATCCGCGCCTGAAGGAACGGACCGGCAAGCTGCTGGACGAGATCTTCGTCATGACCGCTCTGCATACGCTTAAAGGCGTTCCATCCGGATCGCAGGGCCGCATCTACGAAAAGGAGCTCTTTGCCGGATCGGCGACCGAACTTGCCTCGGTTGCGGCAATCGCCTTTGGCGGCAACTGGTACGCTGGTCATGATCGCGCGGCCGCTCTCTTTGCGCTGTCGGACTACGAGCCGCCGACGCTGGCAACCGACCTTGCGTTCCCGCCGAAAGGCAAGCGGCTGGCTGCCCGCTATACGCAAGGGCTGAACATGAACGCCAAGCTCTCGCTCTGGAAATGCGCGGACGCGCAATTGTCCAGCGTCGCGGAGTACAAGACAGGCGCGCTTGGCCATCAGCAGCACATGGCCGATATCCAGCTTTCCGGCCACATGCTGGCGCGTTTCTGGATCAATCATCCGGGCGACCTCAAGGTCTGGGGCGGCAGTCGGCCATCCTACTGGGCCGGCAACGGCATCAATCCGCGCGTCGCCCAATACGACAACGTGGCACTCATGCTGTTCGACCTGACGGTCCAACCCCACGCCATCCGCTTTACCCATGTTTTCGTGCCCGTCGAGCTTTGCGACGAAGTCGTCGTCGAGACACACTGGATTTTTACGCGGGTCGCGGACGGCTATGTCGGCATTTACGGATCGTCTGCGCTCGAGGCTCTCCAGCAAGGCCTGTTTGCCGGTATGGAATGGCGCATGCATGTCGAAAAAGCGGGCTGGCTGATGATTGCCGGCAGCGCGGATATGCATGGCGGGTTCTCCGCATTCCGGGAAAGCTGCCTTGCCCTTGCTCCGCATTTCGACGCGGATGCGGTGAGCCTGACGCTCGATCACCCCGACGGCAAGCTGCTGCTGCCATTCGAGGGGGATTTGCGGCGCGCCGGAACATCCCTGCCTTTCGCGCCGCTTTCCACCGTCCCGCATATCGGCGTTGATGGTGGTGTGCTTCATCCCTGGACTGAAATGAAGGAGCTTTCCGCATGATCCCGGCCGCGGACATCACATCAGCCATTTCGCAGATATCCCGAGGCTTTCGCCGTTTGAAGGGCATCGGCGACGCTGCCGACGCCGATACGGGCGAGATCATCTTCGATGAGTGGGACTGGGAGGTCGGCGTCGGGCTATACGGCTATTTTCGCGACGCCGAAGAACGCGACGATCAGGCCGCCTTCGGCAGGCTGATCCGTTGGTACGAAAATCAGCTCGCCCGCGGCCTGCCACGCCGTCAGGTCAACTCCACGTCACCCATGCTGGTATTTTCCCTGCTGACTGAGAAGTTCCAGCGCGAAGACTGGAAAGTGATCGTCAAGGACTGGGCGCAGTGGATTTTCGAAGAGATGCCCCGCACAGAGGAAGGCGGCTACCAGCATCTTGTCAAGGAGCGCGACAACGAGGGCCAGCTCTGGGACGATACGCTGTTCATGGCCGTGCTGTTCATGACGACAGCCGGCCGGCTGTGCCAGCGACCCGATTGGATCGAGGATGCGCACTACCAGTTTCTCTGCCATATCCGGTTTCTGGGCGATCCGCCGAGCGGACTGTTCTTCCATGGGTGGACCTTTCTTGGCCGGCACAATTATGCGCGCGCACTATGGGCGAGGGGCAATGCCTGGATCACCATCGCTATTCCCGAACTGTTCCGCCTCGCCCCGCCGGAAGGCGCCATTGCCCGCTATCTGAGGGAAGTCTATCGCACCCAGGTCGCAGCGCTTCAGGCGCTCCAGAACGAGCAAGGCATGTTCCATACGCTGCTCGACGATGTCGGAAGCCCCATCGAGGCCTCGGCCACCGCAGGTATCGGTTACGGTATTCTTGCCGGCATCCGGGAAGGGCTGATCGACGAAAGCTTCAGGGGCACGGCGGAACGATCGCTCAGCGCCATCTTGTCGCGGATCGACGAGACCGGCCTTTTGATGGATGTCTCGGACGGCACGCCGATGGGCGAGGATCTCGATTTCTATCGCCGGATCAAAAATCTGCCGACACCATATGGTCAGGCGCTTGGAGGGCTGTTCTTGATGGAATCGAGACGGCACGCGCGCTGACGGACGGGACGCGCCCTTGCTTCGCCTGGGTTGCGCGTCCACCACGGAGATTGGGAGGAAAACACAATGACCGCAATATCCATGAAGGATCTGCGCAAGTCCTACGGATCGCTGGAAGTCATCCACGGCATCGATATCGACGTGGAATCCGGCGAGTTCGTCGCTCTGGTCGGGCCGTCAGGCTGTGGCAAGTCCACGCTTTTGCGGATGATCTCCGGGCTCGAGCCTATCTCGGCCGGGCAAATGAGCTTCGATGACCAGCGCGTGAACGAGCTTTCGCCGGCCCAACGCCAGATCGCAATGGTGTTCCAGTCCTATGCGCTCTATCCGCATATGAGCGTGCGCAAGAACCTGTCCTTCGGGCTTGAGAACCTGCGCATGGACAGGGCGGAGATCAATCGCCGCGTCGATGCCGCCGCAAGGATGCTGGCGATCGAGGGGTATCTCGATCGAAGGCCGAAGGCGCTTTCCGGCGGCCAGCGTCAGCGGGTTGCGATCGGCCGCGCCATCGTGCGTCAACCGCGCGTCTTTCTGTTCGACGAGCCGCTCTCCAATCTCGATGCGAAGCTGAGGGTCCAGACCCGCTCGGAAATCACCAAGCTGCATAAGCAACTGAAAACGACGATGATCTACGTGACCCATGATCAGGTCGAAGCCATGACCATGGCGCAGAAGATCGTCGTTCTCAACAAGGGCAAGGTCGAGCAGATCGGCCGTCCGCTCGACCTGTTCGAACGACCCGCCAATCTCTTCGTCGCCGGCTTCATCGGCTCGCCGCGGATGAACCTTTATCCGGGCAAGGTCATTTCTACCGGCAGCGAGGGTGTGACGCTGGACAGCGCCCAGCTTGGCCGTTTCGTCGTGCCCGCTGCCGGGATCAACGTGCAGTCCGGCAATGACGTCACCATCGGTCTGCGCCCGTCGCATTTGAGGCTCGGTTCCGCTGAGGCCGGATCGGGCGGCGGCACCATGACCGTGGAACAGGTCGAGAGCATGGGTCATGAAACCTTCGTCTACGGCCGCACCGGTCAAAGCGACGAGTTGACGATCGTCCACGTGCCGGGGCATTTCGAAGCGGAGCCGGGAGCCAGCCTCGCCTTCACCTTCGATTCCGCCTTTGCTCACCTGTTTTCATCCGTGGATGGCCGGTCGCCCAAGGGAGCGCGGATATGAGCGCGCCCACGAGTGTAGCGCCTGCCGTCGTTGCGCGTGGCGAACGCATTGGCGATGGGCTTGACGCGGTGATGAGGATTGTGGAGGTGCCGATGGCCGGGCTGCAGCGGCTTTTGGGGCCTGCGCGCATGCCCTATGTCTTCATCCTGCCCAATATGCTGCTGTTTACCGTTTTCGTCTTCGTTCCGGTCGGTCTCGCCATCGCCTATGCGTTTACCGGCGGCACCAATCTCCTGATCTGGGACCGGCCTTTCGTCGGGCTTGAAAATTTCAGGGCGCTGCTCGACTGCGGCAGCTATCTGGAGCCTTCCACCTGCCGCTACAATCTCTTCTGGACCGCCGTCCACAATACCTGGTGGTATACTCTCCTCAATACGCTCGGCACCCTCTTCTTTGCGCTGGTGACGGCGCTGGTGCTCAACCGGCTGACGCGGGGACGCGGCTTTTTCCGGGCCGTCTTTTTCTATCCGGTGCTTCTGTCTCCCGTCGTCGTCGGCCTCATCTGGCAATGGTTCCTGGCGCGCGAAGGCCTGCTCAATGGCTTTCTGACGGACTGGTTCGACACGCGGATCATCTTCCTGCTGGAAGTCGGCTGGTCGCGTGCCTGGGTTGTCTATGTCTCCATCTGGTTCCACATGGGCTTCTACATGCTGATCATCCTTGCGGGGCTGCAGGCGATCCCGCGCGACATTTACGAAGCTGCCGAAATCGACGGAACCTCGCAATGGCGCCAATTCTGGTGCCTGACCTTGCCGCTGCTGATGCCCAACCTGCTGGTGGTCACGGTGCTGCTTTTGATCCGCTCCGTACAGGTCTTTGACGAGGCCTGGGTGCTGACCAATGGCGGCGGCCCCGGTACGGCGAACACCTTCATCGTCCAGTTCATCTATCAGACGGCGTTCGCGCAGGAGGTGCGGCTCTATGGCCTGGCGTCCGCCGCTTCCGTTCTGATGGGGATCGCACTGCTCATCCTTACACTCTCGCAGCTCTGGCTCGCCAAGAAAGCGGAGGTCTGACATGATTGCCTTTCTCACACGCACCCGCCATCCTGGCCGGACGGACATGACAGACTGGCTAGCCTGGGGCTGGGCCATTCTCGGCACGCTGGTCGTTGCTATCCCAATCGCCTGGGCGGTCATTTCCTCCCTGAAGACGGAAGCCGAGATCAATTCCTTTCCGCCGGCGCTCGTGCCGCGCGCCGCCCAGACGATCACCGTCGAGGGCCAGACAAAACCGTTGTCGATGTGGATACGGACGATGCCGGATGGCAGCGAGCAGACGGTGGCGCTTGTGCGCCGCATCGGGCTGTCCGCGACGGTGCTCGACCCGTCCAAGCCGGAGGAAACCTTCCGTGTTCCGGTGACTGAGTTGCGCCAGCTCAAGGAACTCCACCTGCAATGGTCGAACTACAGCGAGCCGATGAAGCAGTTCAATTTCCTGCGCTATCTCTGGAACACGGTGTTCGTCACGGTGGTTGCCACGGTCTTGACGCTGCTCTTGAATTCCATGGCGGCCTTTGCGCTGTCAAAATACCGTTTTGCCGGCCGCAACGCCATGTTCGCGCTCATCCTGTCGACCATGATGATCCCGCTTTCGGTGATCATGGTGCCGGCCTTCATGGTGATCGTCGGACTGAACCTTGCCGACAATCTGTGGGGCGTGATCCTGTCGACAGTTTCGACACCCACCGGCGTCTTTCTGCTGCGTCAATATATGCTGACCATTCCGGACGACCTGATCGAGGCGGCAAGGGTGGACGCTGCCTCGGAATTCCGGATCTACTGGCGCATCGTTCTGCCGCTCTGCGCTCCAGCGCTGGCGGTGCTCGCGATCTTCTCTGTCATCTGGCGCTGGAACGATTTCCTCTGGCCGCTGATCGTTCTGTCGAGCCCCGACAACTATACGCTGCAGATCGGGCTCAGTTCCCTGCAAGGGCAATTCAACGTGCAATGGCACTACATTCTCGCCATGACGGTCGTTACATTGCTGCCGGTAACCGTGGTATTCCTCTTCCTGCAGAAATATATCACCGAAGGTGTAGCCAGCAGCGGAGTGAAATGACCTCGTGAGCATCAAGAAGATAGCGGAACAGAGCGGCGTCTCCGTCAGCACGGTCAGCCATGTGCTGAACGGCACTGCGAAGATCTCCGAAGGCGTGCGCGACCGCGTCATGGCGATCGCGCGCGAAAGCGGCTATCTCGATTCACGCATCCGCCGGGCCATGCAGCCGACGCTTAAGTCCGTCATGCTCGTGGCCTCGGCCGACATGCTGCCTCAGAACGATACCAACTACGTCTCCTGGACCATTCTCGAAAGCCTGAGAAAGGAATGCGTAGCGCGTGGCGTCCAGATCAAGCCGCTGGTGACGGAGGGAAAGCGGCTTGTGCCCGGGCCGGTGTTGAGCCGGATCAAGGAGACGCCGTCCGATGGGATCATCGTTTATTTCGATGAGAACCCGGAACTGCTCGAGGCCGTGTCACGGCTCGACCGGCCGGCATTGCTTCTGGCCGGGCAGGATCCGACGATGCGGGTCGGTTCCGTCGGGATCGGCAACCGCTACGGCGCGCGCCTCGGCGTGCAGCACCTTCTTGATCTGGGGCATCGCAATATCGCGCTGGTCGGCTGGCCGGGGCGCTACACGATCCGCCAGCGGCAGGATGGCTATAGCGAGGCCATCCGTGACCACGAGGCGATCGGCGCGCGCGGCTCCATCATCATGATCGATAGTTTCGAGCCGGAGGAGGCGGCGCGCAGCATGCGGCGCTGGCTGGAGGACAATGGCGGGCTTGGGGACCTGACGGCAATGTTCTGTCTCGCCGACAACATCGCCATCGGCGTTATCCAGGCCCTCAAAGAACGGGGCTACCGGGTTCCGCAGGATGTCTCGGTGCTTGGTTTCGATGACATTCTGCGCGGCCAGATGATGGATCCGCCGCTTTCCACGGTCCATGCGCCGCTCGCTCAAATCGGTCGCACGGCGCTCGATGAAATGGAATACTGCCTGCGCACCCTTGGCGAGCAACTGCCCGCGCGCCGCGTCGAACTTGGCTGCACGATCGTCGAGCGGGGTTCATGCGCGCCGACGGCTCGGTAGCCAGCGAAGAGGTGATGGCGTTGGCAAGATCAGGTCAGTCCGGCGTTCGTGCAGCCCACAAGGCGCCACGTTCGAAAATCGTGCGCATTTGCGGCACCTCGAATTCGTCGGCCGTGTGTCCGAGCGCGCTATAGAAGACGCGACCCGCGCCGTACCGGCGCTTCCAGACAACCGGCATGACGACGCCTTCGATGAAGTCGAGATGTTCGCCGGTAAAGGTCGTCGTCGCCAGCACGTCGTTCGTCGGATCGACGTGCAGGTAATATTGCTCGGACCGGTAGGGGAAGCTGGCGATCCCTTCGACAATGGGATCCAGCGGCTTGGTGATGTCGATCCGGTAGTCGATGATATTGCCGGGATGGGCGACCCATTGTCCGCCCGTCATGAACTGGTATTCCGGTTCATTTCGGAAACTATCGCCCATGGTGCCGTGAAAGCCGGCGAGCCCGGTGCCATTTCGCACAGCGCGCGTCAGGTTATCGAGCTCTGGCTTCTCGATCGTCGACATCGTCACCATCGGTACGATGAGATCGAGATCGGCTATGGCTGGATCGGCAAGAGCCGAGGTGCCCTGCTCGATCCGGATCTCGAAGCCGTTGCGCGACAGGATGTCCTTGACGATATTTCCGCTTCGCTCCGGAGTGTGGCCTTCCCAGCCGCCCCAGAAGATCAGGGCCTTCTTGCTCATGTTGTGCTCCTATTCGAGAACACTGAATGGCAGGTCCGGTTGTGGGGCGTCGTGAGGTCCGGAATGATTTCGATCCTCCGGTCCGCGAGCAGCACCTCCAACGGCATGGCGCTCAGGCCATAGGCCGCAGCCTTGGCCTCCGCGGCAGAAGTGTTGACGTCGGCGACGCCGATCATGTCGAGAACCGGAAAGCCCGCGTGCAGCCTTGAGATATGCATCCGAGCTATTGCCGCAGCCAATGATGCCGATACCTATTTCCCGCATTGCCTTTTCCTAAGTCGGATTGCATCCGAATGAATATTCGAGATTGCAACGAATGTGAAACAGATGAACGCCGTCGTTTCTGCACGGCTATCCGCGCGGCGTCAAGTGGATGCCCGCAAGGGTGCAACGGACCGATCCACCGGCTCTTTCGATAGTCCGAATATCGAGTGCGACGGGCCTGGCGCTTTCTTCGATGACGCCGAGCTGATACTGGTCGAGGGCGGCAAGGGCGGTGGTCGAGAGCGCCAGGATACGGCTCTCCTTTCCTTGAAGCTCCAGAGCGTTGCCGGCGAATTGCGAAATCTGTTCGTTTGTCAGCGCGATGACGTGTCGGCCGGAGCGTTCAAGTCTTGTGACGACCTCCTGCCGTCTTGCCGGGTCGGTCATCATGTCGAGACCGATCATGGCGAAGTCTGTGGCGATGCACATCAGCACATTGGTGTGATAGATCGGAACGCCGCTTCCGTCCCGGGCATCGAACACCATCGGCTCGAAGTTGAAGTGGGTCGAGAAGCGTTCGAGCGTAATCGGGTCGGTCCGGTCGGAGCGCACCGCATAGGCGACCCTGTCGATATGGTCGAGTACCATCGCGCCTGTGCCCTCAAGAAAGAGCCCGTCAGGTTCAAGGCCGGAATAGTCGATCACTTCCTGCACCCGATAACGGGTCTTCAGCATTTCGATGACGTCGCCACGCCGCTCGCGCCGGCGGCTGACGGCCTTCATCGGATAGATCGCCACGTGACCGCCGGCATGCGTGGAGAACCAATTGTTGGGGAAGACTGAATCCGGCGTTTCCGTGCCGGTGTCCTCGAAAAGATGCACCTCTACGCCATGGCTTCTGAGCGTCTCGGCCGCCCTGGTGATTTCGTTATAAGCCGCAGACGAGAGGTCATCTCTTGTGTCCACGCTGGCCTGAAACCGGTTGTCGATCGCCGTTTCCGTGTTCACCGTGAAATGGTGCGGCCGCACCATGATCACTGCGGAGGGTGCCTGGATGGAATATGCGAAATGTCCTGGCATCGTTCTGCTCCTGTGCCTACTTCGCCCGCTGCAGCATACCAAACAGGTCGCGCGGATCGTCCGGATCGGCGATGATGTCGAGTTCCTGGTAAAGTCCAGTCCCCTCGAGTTTGTCGCGGACATACCGAAGGGCGGAAAAATCCTCGATCGCAAAGCCGACGCTGTCGAAGAGGGTGATCTGCCTGGCCTCGCGGCGGCCTGTGGCCTGACCCGTGAGAACCCGCCAGAATTCGGTGACGGGATAGTCTGGATCCATCTGCTGAATTTCGCCCTCGATGCGGGTCTGAGGCGGATATTCGACAAAAGTGTCAGCGCGCAGCAGGATATCGCGATGCAGTTCTGTCTTGCCGGGGCAGTCACCGCCGATGGCGTTGATGTGGACCCCGGCGCCAACCATGTTGTCGCTCAGGATCGTGGCATACTGCTTGTCCGCGGTGCAGGTGGTGATGATCTCGGCACCTTCAATCGCCGATTGGGACGAGGTGCAGGCGGTCACCGTCAATCCCGTGCCGGAGAGGTTGCGGGCCGTCTTTGCTGTCGCCAGCGGATCGATGTCGTAAAGCCGGAGGTGGTCGATGCCGCACACAGCTTTCATGGCGAGCGCCTGAAACTCCGCCTGCGCGCCATTGCCGATCATAGCCATCGTGCGGGCACCCTTCGGCGCGAGGTGCCGTGCAGCCATTGCCGACGTGGCCGCAGTCCGAAGCGCTGTCAGCAGTGTCATTTCCGTCAAAAGCACCGGATAGCCGGTCGAAACTTCCGCCAAAAGGCCAAAAGCGGTGACGGTCTGCAGGCCCTGCGCCATGTTTTTCGGGTGGCCGTTCACATATTTGAAGCTGTAGATCTCGCCATCCGAGGTCGGCATCAGCTCGATCACACCTTCGCGGGAATGGGAGGCCACCCGAGGCGTCTTGTCGAACCGCTCCCAGCGGCGGAAATCGGCCTCGATAACGTCGGTGAGTTCGGTCAGCATGGTTTCGATGCCAATGCGATGCACGAGGTGCATCATGTTCTCGACGCTGACGAATGGTACGAGCGCTTTTTCTGACGGAAGGGGTGACGGCATCATGGGTTCCTCCTGCATATGCTTGGTCAGGAAATGCTAGCGATCGGACATGTTGGCCGAAAGGTCAAATCTGTGCTAAATCCGGCATAAAATTGCGCAACTTGATCAGTTAATATGTACGAATTTATCACCTCGGAGGAGATAACATGGAGATCGCGAAATACTCGCCCGACCATCTCGATCGCCGCATCATCGCCCATCTTCGAGCCGACGGACGCGCCTCGCTGACGAAGCTCTCCGATGCACTCGGCGTTGCGCGCGGTACGGTGCAAAACCGGCTCGATCGCCTGATCGAGACAGGCACGCTGCTCGGGTTTACCGTACGGGTGAGGGAGGATTACGATGTCAATGCAGTGCATGCGGTGATGATGATCGAGGTCGTCGGCAAGTCGACGACGCAGGTCATCCGCAAGCTGCGCGGTCTGACGGAAATCTCCGCTTTGCACACGACCAACGGCAACTGGGATCTTGTCGCCAACATTCGGGCGGCGAGCCTCGCGGATTTCGACCGGGTTCTGCGTGAAGTGCGGGTGATCGACGGCGTCGCGAACAGCGAAACCAGCCTCCTTCTCAGCAGTGTTTGAAACCGATCAACGGGCGTTGCCGCGCTGCGCGATTACGGCGCAGCGGCCGATTTTGCTGCGATCGGACCGCGAGCATTGGCACAGGCGATCTCTGTCTCCTCAAGCCAGCGGATAATCGCTTCGAAGCCGTGCTGCGCGACCCGTTTTGCGACCCGAAGGCTTTCGCTGTTGAGATCGCAAGCCACTGCAATTTCCTTCCAGTCGAGCTTGCCGGCGTTCTGCGGCGGCCTCGCTCGCCGCGTGACGAAGCCAAGCATGTAACTGCGGAGATTTTCGTGGTCGTGGCGCGATAGCGCGCAGGCGAGACGCATATCGCAAAAGGATGAAATTTTCTGGCGAAAAACGGAAGAAGAGGCGGGGAGGCGGGGCATGTCATTTACAACTCAAATTAGCTTGCTCAGCCGGCAAGGTGCCGGGGCACGGCCAGCTAATTGAATTGCGTTAACGAAAGGTTGCGGTCGGTGCTATTGCGTTGATTTCTCTATACCCGTCATACCCGTCGACCGGTTGGCATCCCCACCAAACACCAATTCATACTCACCCGAGACCGGAGCGTCATCCGTCGGGTTGCAGGCTTTCAATCGCAGTCCGCACCCGCCGCGCTCTATGCGGCGGGCCTTGTCGTGTTAGCCCCGGCGTCCGGGCTTAGGCGTGAGCGTGGGGATGATGATGATCCCAAACTGCCCAGAGCGATACGACGGCGACGAGCAATCCAAGCACCACGTTGGTCCACATCACGTTCACATTGGCCGCAAAGCCAAGCAGCCAAGGCGACGCGGCCAGCCAGAGACCGAGCACCAGATTGACCCATTCTTCCCATTCGGCGAAGGCCGAAATCGCCGCGACCGCCAGCGCGCCGAGAATGACCCCGACGATCCACGCGTTCCAAGTTGGAACCGGTTCGGCCGCAAAGCCGATGACCCACGGCGAGATGAACACGCATACCGCCAGGACCACATTGGCCCAATCCTGCGGCTTCTTTCCTTCCATCAGAGCGTTTGGCATGTCAGACCTCCAAGTCTGAAGTTTAACTAAAGTATTATATCGCGTTAACGGCACCCATAACAATAAAAATAATTTTGAGCGGGGCGAGCCTCAAGAGATGGCGGGGGAGGAACCTCGCCGTCGCGCAGTCACGAGTTGTCTTGAACAGTTCTTTCAAATGAACAATTTTTAACATGGCGAAGATTTAAACTGGATCCTCCATGTGACGCGAGCGGCACAAGCGAAAAGGTTGTTTCATCATATCCGCTGCGCTGTCGTTCATCTGCCAGCTGAAGATCATTTGTTCTTGAAGCGCGCTGCTTCCTCGGAGCCGCCCGTCGCATTGCCTGCGCTGTAGGAGTGGGCGCCGGTGCCTGCGAGTTTTCCGCCGTCGACGATCAGGTATTCCTCGCGAATGGGCCGTCCTTCGAACCAGCATTCAAGAATTTCCCGTGTCCCGGCCGCGTAACGCGCCTGGGCGGACAAGGATGTTCCTGCAATGTGCGGTGTCATCCCGTGATGGGGCATGGTTCGCCATGGATGTTCCTTCGGTGCCGGCTGTGGAAACCAGACATCGCCCGCATACCCAGCCAACTGGCCGCTTTCCAATGCCCTGGCGACAGCATCGCGATCGCAAATCTTGCCGCGGGCAGTGTTCACCAGATAGGCGCCGTGTTTCATCTGCGAGAGCATTTTTTCGTTGAACAGGTTTTCCGTCTCTGGATGAAGCGGGCAGTTGATGGTCACGACATCGCAAACCTTGACCATATCTTCGACAGTGGCATGCCACATAACGCCCAGCTCTTTTTCGACCGCTTCGGGAAGCCGGTGCCGATCATGATAGTGAAGATGCACGTCGAAGGGTTTGAGGCGGCGCAGCACGGCAAGGCCGATACGCCCGGCGGCGACCGTTCCGACATGCATGCCCTCGACGTCATAAGAACGGGCGACGCAATCGGCGATGTTCCAGCCGCCCTTGACGACCCATTGATAAGAAGGAATGTAGTTTCTCACCAACCCCAGGATCATCATCACGACGTGTTCCGAGACGCTGATGGAATTGCAGTAGGTGACTTCTGCAACGGTCATGCCACGGTCGATCGCAGCCTGAAGATCGACGTGGTCCGATCCGATGCCCGCCGTGATCGCCAATTTGAGCCTTGGTGCCTTGGCCATTCGTTCCGCAGTCAGATATGCAGGCCAGAAGGGCTGCGAAATCACGATTTCGGCGTCCTGCAGCTCTCTTTCGAAGACGGAGTCGGGGCCATCCTTGTCGGACGTGACGACGAGCGTGTGGCCAAGCGATTCAAGATATTGTCGCAGACCGAGTTCACCCGAAACACTTCCAAGCAATATTCCAGGCTGAAAGTCGATCGCCTGTGGTGTGGGGAGCGTCTGGCCGCCTGGATAGTGGTCGATCTTTGGCAGGCCGCCGCGTGCATAGGATGTCGGATATCCATCGACCGGATCGTCATAGAGAACACAAACTATTTTGGCCATGGCCGTTTCCTTTCTGATGCTGACAACAGAAAACGCCGCTGACAAAGCCCTGAGCAAAGTCAGTGTATGGATCGTCATAGGTGAGCGAGACGTTCTCGGGTCGAGCCCGAGAGACCCCGGCTCTTTGTGTTCCCCGTCCCTGGATCGCCAGCCTTACGAAGCTGCTCTTGCGGGGCGTCGTCATTCTCTCACGATAGCTGGATGCGTACAAATCAAAGATTTGGAATGGGTGATGAGCACCTGGGCCTAGTTGCGCCTTCCACCGGGTTTATCGCAGGTAATGGCCTTGCGGCGCGCTTTCTTTGGCAGCCTACAACAGTGGACCCCTGTCAGGACGACCCTCCAGCAGGCCGCCAACGGTTTTCCTCGGCAATCCCACGACCGCGCGCTTTCCCGCAGCCGTGTGCGCTGACAACCGCCAGGCTGGCCGCGATATCACCGAATGCGCAAAAACTAAGCGTTCTGCCTGACCCACTGAAAAAATCGCCGCTCGGCGATCCGTGGTCGGCTGCGCGCATGTCTGCCTCGGAACGCTTATTGGCATATTGGGACCGAAGGCCTAGACTGCCAATGCGGCCGAAACCATGGCGGGGAGGAGCCCGGGCGCGTTTCGGATTGTTTGACAGATGTTTGCCGGGGTTTTCCGCTGGTCGCTTGTTTCTGGAACCAGGGAAAGCGGCCCGGACGCCGGACGCTCGGCTGTTCAAATTGGGGGGTACCGATGTTCTATCGATCACGCCTGCTGGTTTTTCTCTTTCTCACCCTTTCGCTTGGCGGTCTGACAGCGCCCGACGCCTATGCGCAGACACAGGCATCCGCGGACGCAACCACGCCGGACGATGCGCAGGCACCTGCACCGCTTACCGAGGACGAGCTGGAAGTGCTTGTCGCGCGGATCGCGCTTTACCCCGACGAGCTTGTGGCCGTGGTGACTTCGGCCTCGCTGTTTCCGTTGCAGATCGTCGAAGCGGCGCGCTTTCTCAACAACAAAAAGACCGACGCCAGCCTGAAGCCGAAGGACAGCTGGGATGGCAGTGTCATTTCGCTTCTGAACTATCCGGACATCGTCAAAATGATGAATGATGATCTGGAGTGGACGCAGTCGCTCGGCCAGGCGCTCGCCTACCAGCAGAAGGAAGTGCTCGTTGCGATCCAGCAGTTGCGCGAAAAGGCGGTTGCCGACGGGGTCATCAAGTCCGACGACAAGATGAAAGTCGAGACCAAGAACGACAATATCGTCATCCAGTCGGCCAGCACGGAAACGATCTACATACCGAAGTACGAGCCGCAAATGCTCTACGATCCGGCCTATGAGCCGGTACCGGTCAGCTACTATTCGGATTCCTATCCTTACTATTACTACCCGACCGCGACATTCTTTGCCGGCGCCGT
Source organism: Pararhizobium sp. LjRoot238 (assembly GCF_964252955.1). Classification (NCBI taxonomy): domain Bacteria; kingdom Pseudomonadati; phylum Pseudomonadota; class Alphaproteobacteria; order Hyphomicrobiales; family Rhizobiaceae; genus Pararhizobium; species Pararhizobium sp. LjRoot238. The sequence goes on from NZ_CAXUPP020000001.1 coordinate 2,780,698, forward strand.
CACAGGCGCGATTTTCGGCGCCGTCGTGGATTGGGACGACTGGGGCGTCTGGGGCGGGCGCTGGGACGGCGGCGACGTCGATATTGACTGCAACAAGTGCTTCAACAATGTCGATATCGACGGCAAGCTGAATTTCAAGGACGTCGACTGGAAGAATGTCGACCGCAGCAAGATCAATTTTGACAGGAACCAGTTCGCAAACATCGACCGCGACAAGCTCACCAACAATTTCAAATCGTTCAAGGACAACAATGTCGCCAACCGCGCGAAGTCGATCCGCACCGAGGGCGCCGGCGCGATCAGCGGCAAGGCCAACAAGATCTCGGTCGATGACGTGCGCAAGAGCAAGGTTGAAGCCAATCGCAAGGCTCAGGCGAACCGCGGCGATGTTCGGCCTAAACAGAACGTGAATGTCGGCGACCGTAGCAAGGCCAGCGCGTCCGCATCTAGGAAGGCGTCCAATGTCGGCAACAAGGCGCGGCCTTCCTCCAAGATCAGCAAGCCGAGACCAGGCGGCAAGGTCGAACGCCGGGGTGGGGGCAACCGCTCGGCACTCGGCAAGGTGCAGAGCGGCAAGCACACGCAGGTTCAGTCGCGCCGTGGGCAGCAGTCCCTTGGTGGTGGTCACCGCGGCGGCGGCAAAGCGCAAGTCCGCCGCGGCGGTGGTGGTGGTGGCGGCGGCGGCGGTCGCGGCGGTCGTCGTTAACTCTGGAGCGGGAGCAACATCATGTCCAAGTACATTCGTAACGTGCTTCTGAACTCGCTCCGCGGAGCGGTCCTATCGGCAGGCCTTGTTTTTCCGGCCATGGCGCAAGATGCCGCAACGGCTGTGGAAACGCCGCTTTCGGAATATGCCGCAAGCGAAGACCCGCCGATCTTTGATACACCTGAAGCGGCCGTCGATGCTTTCAAGGCCACGGTCGGGTCGGGCGACTTCGACAAGCTCGCCGCGCTGCTCGGCCTTGACGCAGCCAAGACGAAGGCGAGCGAGGGTGTCATGGACACCTACGCCGATATCCAGGCCGGCGTGAAGGAGAAGGTCGTCGTCAAGGATGTCGAGGGAAGGAAAGTGCTGGAGATCGGCGACGAACTCTGGCCGCTGCCTTTCCCGATTTCCAAGGGTGACGACGGCAAGTGGGCCTTCGACACCTATACGGGCCTAGAGGAGATCGCCAACCGCCGCGTGGGCGAGAACGAACTCCAGGCGATCGAAACCGTCAGGGCCTATGTCGATGCCCAGCGGGACTACGCATCCGAGGACCACGATGGCGACGGCGTTCTGGAATATGCCCAGAAGCTGATCAGCAGCGAGGGGCAGCAGGATGGGCTCTATTGGCCGACCGAGGAAGGCGGTGAGGAAAGCCCCGCCGGCGAGGCGCTTGCCGACGGAGAGGTGCTCGCCAAGGCCAAGGCCGGCCAAGGCTATTTCGGTTATCGCTACCGTATCCTGACGAACCAGGGCGAAAACATCGCTGGCGGCAAATATGACTACGTCATCAACGGCAACATGATCGCCGGTTACGCGCTGGTCGCCTGGCCGGTCAAATATGGCGTCAGCGGTGTCAACACCTTCGTGGTGAGCAAGGACGGCATCGTCTATCAAGCCGATCTTGGCGATGACACGGAAAAGATCGCCGCTGATATCCGGCAGTTCAATCCGAACGATAATTGGCAGACGGTCACGGACTAACAGCCTTCCAGAGCGATATGCGGCCGCGCATCCGCCGTTTCGTGCACCAGCGCGATGGGTGGTGGCGCGGTTGCGGATTCCGGAACGCACCGTTCGTCCAGCGCGGTTGCCGCATGTTCCGGGTTGATCGCCTGGCGAAACGACACGACGATGGGAACCTGCGGATAGGCGCGTACATATTGCTCGGGGGGATGATATTCGAAACGAGAGTTGTGCTGAGCTGATTCAATAAAAATCTGTTTGTTCCAGTTTTACCCTGATAAATTTTGCTCAATGTCATCTGTGTGTGTGAGTATCATTCATTATACTTCTAACATGTGTCATTTTCATTCAGAATAGATTGTTGTTTTGTTTTGGGCAGCAATCATGAATTGCTTAAATTGCAAATGCAACCTAATTTTGTTTGAATTTTATTTCGGTTAACTATTGCGCTTTACCACCGTTTAGAATTTCACGGCTATTGTCCCGCCCAACGAGTGTAAATGCGTGGGCAGTCGGCCGCGCAGTGAGGACGGGGTGGACACAGTGCGTATAGTGAAAAAACTCTTTGCGGACCGGTCTGGCAATTTTGCCATCATGGGCGCCATCGTCATCGTGCCCATTCTTGGTTGTGCCGGCATGGCCATCGACTTCGCCCGCGCCATGGAACTCAAGGCACAGCTTCAGAACGCTGCCGACGCCGCCGTGGTGGGCGCGATCGCGGAAAAATCCGCCGGTGTCGAGCAGGCGATCAACATGTCGCAGGACGGCCCGGTTCCGCTCAGCGAAGAGGAAGCCGAGGCTTTGTTCGAAGCGCAAATGGACCCGGAAAACGCCATATATGATCCAGCTGCGGCGGCGGATCTCAAGATCGACACCGTGAACGCTTCGGTCAGAAAAAGCGGCAAGGACATCAATGCCGAACTGACCTATCAGGCGACCTTGAACACGTCCTTCCTGCGCGTCATCGGCAAGGAGAGCATCACGGTCTCCGGCAAGGCCACGGCCACTTACCAGTCGCAGTCCTTCATGGACTTCTACATGCTGCTCGATAACACGCCATCCATGGGGGTTGCCGCGACGCCGACGGATGTCGACAACATGATCAAGGCGACGGCGAAAGTGTCGGACAGCGGCTCGAGAAATTGTGCCTTCGCCTGTCATATCGTTTCGGAAAAGGGCGTGATCAACACCAGCAGCAACTATTTCGTCGCCCGCAATAATGGCATCACCATCCGCATCGACGTGGTAGCAAAGGCTGTCGCGGCGCTGACGCTCGAGGCCGAGCGGACGCAGAGCTATTCCAACCAGTTCCGCATGGCTGCCTATACCTTCGGCGAAACGGCAGTGGACGTGAAGCTCTTGAAGGTCGCGGCACTGACCGCCGACCTGACGAAGGTGAAGGCCGGCACGGCGAACATCAAGCTGATGAGCATCCCCTACCAGGGATACAACAACGACCAGCAGACGAGTTTCGACAACGCGCTGACCAAGATCGACGCCGAAATCGGCACGCCGGGCAACGGCACGAGTTCGGCCAACCCGGAGAAGATTGTGTTTTTCGTTTCCGACGGCGTCGGCGACAGCAACAAGCCGAAGGGATGCACGAAGAAGCTGACGGGCACGCGCTGCCAGGAGCCGATCGATATTACCTATTGCCAGACGCTCAAGGACCGCGGGATCAAGATCGCCGTTCTCTACACCACCTATCTGCCGCTGCCGAACAACAGTTGGTACAATAGCTGGATCAAGCCCTTCCAGTCGGAAATCGGAACGCGCATGCAGGCCTGCGCTTCGCCCGGCTTCTACTTCGAAGTGAGCCCGACGGAGGGCATCGAGGCGGCCATGAAGACCCTGTTCAACAAGGTGGTGCGGTCACCACGCCTGACGAGTTAAGTTTCCAACCTCGACAGAGGCGGATAAACCCAAGCGCCGCATAGAACAGCCATGCATCCACACGATGCATCGCTGTTCTTGCATTGGGCATTTTGCCGGGCCTTGCCTTATCGGGTTTTCCCGGGCCGCCGCGTTCCGCTCTGTACAATTCGCCCCGGGCACAGTAAGACGGCGCGCATGTATTGGCCTGCGACGTGCTGGCCGCGGGGACTGCGCTCTTCCTCATCGACCGAGACGCGCACGGCATCCGAATTCCGAAAGACAAACAGATGACAGAGTTCGACAGCATCGCTCCGGCGATCGCTCAGGCGTTGACGAAGCGCGGCTATTCCGAGTTGACCCCGGTGCAGAAGGCGGTTCTTGGCGCCGAACTGGAAGGCCGCGACGCCCTCGTTTCGGCGCAGACCGGATCGGGAAAGACGGTGGCCTTTGGGCTGGCGCTCGCCTCGACCCTGCTCGACGGCAAGGAGCGCTTCGCCCAGGCCGGCGCGCCTCTGGCGCTAGCCGTGGCGCCGACCCGCGAGCTGGCCCTGCAGGTCAAGCGCGAGCTGGAATGGCTGTACGAGTTGACCGGCGCGACGGTTGCTTCCTGCGTCGGCGGCATGGACATGCGCACCGAGCGCCGCGCACTCGATCGTGGTGCCCACATTGTCGTTGGAACGCCGGGCAGGCTCTGCGATCACATCCGCCGCAATGGCCTGGATATGTCGGCGCTGAAGGCCGTCGTTCTTGACGAAGCCGACGAGATGCTTGATCTCGGCTTCCGTGAAGATCTTGAATTCATCCTCGAGGAAGCTCCGGCCGAGCGGCGCACCTTGATGTTTTCGGCGACCGTGCCGCGCTCGATTGCCAATCTTGCCAAGAGCTACCAGCGCGACGCCGTTCGTATCTCGACACAGGCCGAGCAGAAACAGCATCTCGACATCGAATACCGCGCGCTCACCGTTGCGCCGTCGGATCGGGAGAATGCGATCATCAACGTGCTGCGTTTCTACGAGGCGCGCAATGCACTGGTGTTCTGTTCGACCCGTGCGGCTGTCAACCATCTGACGGCCCGCTTCAACAATCGCGGTTTCTCGGTCGTCGCCATGTCGGGCGAGCTCAGCCAGAACGAGCGAACCCACGCGCTGCAGGCGATGCGCGACGGGCGCGCCCGGGTCTGCATCGCGACCGATGTTGCGGCGCGCGGCATCGATCTGCCCGGCCTCGAACTGGTCATCCACGCCGACCTGCCGACCAATCCCGAAACGCTGCTGCATCGCAGCGGCCGCACCGGCCGGGCCGGCCGCAAGGGCGTCAGTGCGCTGATCGTGCCGAACAGCGCCCGCCGCAAGGCCGAGCGGCTGTTGCGCGACGCCAATATCACGCCCACCTGGGCAAAACCCCCGTCGGCCGACGAGGTGACCCGCCGCGACGACGAGCGCATCCTGGCCGATCCGGCCTTCGAGGAGGCAATCCGCGAGGAAGAGCAGGATTTCGTTCGCGAGCTTCTCCAAAAACACGGTGCCGAACAGGTTGCGGCCGCTTTCGTGCGCTTGTCGCGTACCGGACGCTCGGCGCCGGAGGATCTGATGGACACGCCATCGTTCACGCCGTCAGCAGATCGCGGCGATCGGAGCGATCGTCCGGAGCGTGGTGAACCGAGGGCGCCGCGTGGCGATTTCGGCGACAGCATCTGGTTTTCGCTGTCGGCCGGCCGCAAGCAGAATGTCGAGCCGCGCTGGCTGATCCCGATGCTTTGCCGAATCGGCCGCATCACCAAGCAGGAAATCGGCGCCATCAAGATGCAGGCCGAGGAAACCTATGTCGAGATCGCCCGCGACTGGGTGGATCGTTTCGTCGAAGCGGTCGGGCCGAAGCGGGCGCTGGAAAAGGGCATCCAGGTCAGGCAGCTCGACGGCATGCCGGATCTCTCCGGCGGTTCGCGCGGTGCGCCCTATGCGGGCAAGAAGGCCGGCAAGCCCGACTGGAAGAGCGACGGCAAGCCGGACTGGAAGGGCGAAGGCAAGCCGAAGCGCAAGTTCGATGCAAAGCCGGAATTTGCCGGTGCCGACAATCGCTCATCGGAAAAGACGGATAGCAAGCCGTGGAGCAAGAAGCCCGGCAAGCCCGGTTTCGACAAGCCGAAATTCGACAAGCCGAAGTTCGACAAGCCAGGCGCCGAGGGCGCCAAGCGCAAGCCGTTCAAGAACAAGGCGAATTGAAGTTTGTCTGCCTGCTGCATAAATCATTATGCAGCAGATCAAAGTGTTACGGCGACCTTTGCGCGTCTGAACACAGTCAACGACAGCGGCCGCCTCACCCCCCTCTGCCCTGCCGGGCATCTCCCTCAAGGGGGGAGATTGGCGTGGGGTTGGCCTCTTGCTCCCCATCTCCCCCCGTGAGGGGGAGATGTCACGAAGTGACAGAGAGGGGGTATTCCCGATGCTGTCGTGTATGTCGCGTCTGAACTGACGCGCGGCGTGCAAAGGCCCGGTTGTTCACCGCGACTAACCCTTCGCCGTACCAAGCCGCTTGATCTGGCCAACGAGCGTCGAAGCCAACCGCAGGCTGGCACCACAGGCGATGGCCATCTGGGGCAGGATCATCCATTCGAGCGTCCAGGCGGAGCCTGAGCGTTCCTGCTCGTGAACCATCGATTGGTGGATACCCGAAAGCTGCACGGCGTTGAAGCGGGCAAGGGACACCAGCGCTTCGGCGGCCACCGGATTCTGCTTGTGCGGCATGGCCGAAGAGCCGCCACCGCCTGACAGCTCGATCTCGTCGCCGGTCTGCGCGAGCAGAGCAATGTCCTGGCCGAATTTTCCGAGGCTGCCGGAAATCAGCGACACGATGTGGGCGAGGTCAGCGATCGTTGTGCGCTGGCTCTGCCACTGCGGATGATCGGCGAGACCGAGATGTTCGGCAAGGGCTGCGCGGACAGTGCCGGCCTTGTCGCCCAGCTTTTCGAGCGTGCCGGCGGCGCCGCCGAACTGCAGCGGGAAAGACACGACCGCCATTCGCTCCAGCCGGTCCTCATAGCTGGCGAGCGGTGTACGCCACGCGCTGACGCGATCCGAAACCCTGATGGCAATCGCCGCCTGCATGCGCGTCTGCGCTATCAGCGAGTTTGTGCCCCATTGCCGGTTGATCTCCTCGAAAGCCGCGCGAAGCTTATCCAAGCGGCCGCACAGGAGCCTGCAAACCGATGTCAGGCGCAGCATCAGGCTGGTGTCGATGACATCCTGGCTCGTCGCGGCGAAATGCAGCTTCTCTGCGGCGTCTCCGCCGATCACCTTGCGCAATTGGCGGACAAGCTCGGGGACCACCACGCCGTCCGTTCCTGTCGCGCGGCGCAAGGCCAGAACATCCGGCAGGAAGTTGCCACAGACGTCGGCAATGCGCGCCGCCTCGTCCTTCGAAACGATGCCATGCTCCGCCTGCGCCTTCGCCAATGCGGCTTCGAAGGAGAGCATGGCGCGGATATCCACCTCCGCGGAGAAGAAGGCGGCAATTTCCTCGTCGCCCAGCAGGCCCGAGAGAAACGGATGATCGAAGACGGAGGCGGTCATGTCTGTCCCGGGGTTCCTGGACCTAAAGCGCCGATGCGCTTTAGGCCTTTGTTTTTATACATGTCACCGCCCAAAACCATTGCACACTTTTGGGCGACACGCATCAGATGTCGAGAAAGACGGTTTCCTTCTCGCCCTGCAGCTGAATGTCGAACGTATAGATAGAGCCCTCGCGCGGCGCGACCAGTGTCGCGACACGATGGCGGTGTTCGATGCGGCCGAGCAGCGGGTCTTCGGCGTTGGCTTGCGCTTCGTCGGCGAAATACATGCGGGTGTGCAGCCCGATATTGATGCCGCGCGCGACGATCCAGAAGGTGATGTGCGGTGCCATTTTCCGCCCGTCCTTGTAGGGCGCGCGTCCTGGCTTGATTGTTTCGAACGAGAAGACGCCCTCGTCCGCGCTGGTCGGGCAGCGGCCCCAGCCGGTAAAGTTGGGGTCGCCGGCGCCGCGCAATTCGGATGGGCTGTTGTAGAGGCCGGCCGCGTCGGCCTGCCAGATTTCGACGAGCGCGTCTTTGAGCGGCGTTCCGGCGCCGTCGATCACCCGGCCGCGCACGGTTATGCGTTCGCCGAGGGTCTTGTCGTTGACCATCGTCGAGCCGAGGTCCGTTTCATAGACGCCGGTGATGCCAGCGAAGTTCGGGGTGCATCCGATATGGACGTAGGGGCCGGCGGTCTGCGACGGCGATTCCTTGAGGTATCCGAGATCCTGGACCATCAGTTGCCCTCCAGCCGGTTTTCGAACAGCGTCGAACGGCGGCCCCTGAGCACGATGTCGAACTTGTAGGCGCGCGCGTCCATGGGAATGGTGTTGGCCCAGTCGAGCGGGGCGATCAGTTGCTCGATGGCCCGGCGGTCCGGAATGGTGGTTACGATCGGACATTTCCAGATCATCGGATCCCCCTCGAAATACATCTGCGTGACCAGCCGCTGGGCGAAACCGTGGCCGAAGATGGAGAAATGGATATGCGCCGGGCGCCAGTCGTTGACGCCGTTCGGCCACGGGTAGGGGCCGGGCTTGATGGTGCGGAAGCGATAGGCGCCATCCTTGTCGGTGATGGTGCGGCCGCAGCCGCCGAAATTCGGGTCGAGCGGCGCGAGGTATGTTTCCTTTTTGTGGCGATAGCGGCCGCCGGCATTGGCCTGCCAGAATTCGAGCAGCGCGCCGGGAACCGGCTTGCCCCGCTCGTCAAGGACACGGCCATGGACAATGATCCGCTCGCCGATGGCGCTCTCGCCGGGCTTGGCGAAATTGTTGATGAGATCGTTGTCGAGTTCGCCGAGGATGGAATGGCCGAAGACCGGGCCGGTGATCTCGGAAATCGTGCCGTCGAGCGAGAGCAGCGCCTTTTGCGGCGAGCGCAGCACGGAGGTTTTGTAGCCCGGCGTCAAGGCTGGCGCATGCCAGGCGCGGTCGCGCTGGAAAAAGGCACCGGTCTCGGGTTTCTTGTTGGAAAGATCGGACATTTCGCTTTTCCTCAGGCCGCCTGTTCGGCGTCCATCTGTTCGAAAACCTGCTTGGCGATCTTGATCGCGCGATTGGCTGCGGGCACGCCGGCATAGATTGCTACGTGCAACAGCGCTTCGCCGATGTCGGCGCGGCTGGCGCCGGTATTGGCGGTGGCGCGCACGTGCATCGCCACTTCTTCGTCGTGGCCAAGGGCGGCGAGAAGGGCGATCGTCACCATCGAGCGCTCGCGCTTCGTCCAGGTCGGCCGCGACCAGAGGTTGCCCCAGGCGGCTTCGGTGATCAACTCCTGAAAGGGCTGGTCGAAATCCGTGGTGGCGGACTGGGCCCGGTCGACATGACGGTCGCCCAGCACGGCACGGCGGGTGATCATGCCCTGACGGTAGCGTTCGGTCGGCGCGGTCGCGTCATTCATGGCCTTTTTCTCCAGACAGGACGATATCGATGAAGGCGCGCAGTACGGCCGTCAGCGCCTCCGGCTGTTCGACGCAGGGAATATGACCTGCGTCGCGGATCACTTCGTAGCGCGCACCGGGGACAAGCTTTGCGGTCGAGAGAACGAGATCGGGCGGTGTCGAGCCGTCCTGATCGCCGACGACGCACAGGGTGGGCACCGCGATGCGCTTTGCGGCCTCGGTGAAGTCGGCATCGCGGATTGCGGCACAGGTGCCGGTGTAACCAGTCACAGGCTGGCGCACCAGCATGTTGCGGTAGCCGTGATAGGCGTTGTTTTCCGGCCGGCGAAAAGCGGGGGTGAACCATTTCTCGAGGACGCTATCGGCGATGCTCGCGATGCCGCTCTGCTCGACGGTCGCAATGCGCGCGTCCCATGATTCCACGGTGCCGATCTTGTGGGCGGTGTCGCAGAGAATGAGCGCACGCAACAGATCCGGCCGCGCTGCATAGAGGCCCTGCGCGATCAGGCCGCCGACCGACAGGCCGCAGACGATCGCCTGCTTCACCGACAGCAGATCGAGCAGGCCGGCGAGATCCGAGACGTGCAGGTCCATTGAATACGGGACATCGCCGATGTCGGAGAGGCCGTGGCCGCGCTTGTCATAGAGGACGATGGCGAAGTCCCCGGCGAACCGCACGATCACATCCCGCCAGATGCGGAAATCGGTGCCGAGCGAATTGGCAAAGACAAGCACGGGCTTGTCATTGGCGGCACCAATGACCTGGTAGTGAAGCGTGATGTCGTTGATGCGGGCAAACTGCACTGGAATTCTCCTCCACCGCCAGATTGGCGCTTTAATCTGATTATGTAAAATTACATTTTATTGCCTATCATTAACTCATGAGTTATGAATTCTTATGATCGACGCCCGTGTAAAGTTCCGCCATTTGCAAACCTTTGTCGAGGTCGCACGCCAGAAGAGCGTGATGAAGGCGGCAGGCCTCCTGCATGTCAGCCAGCCCGCCGTGACCAAGACGATCCGTGAGCTGGAGGAGGTGCTGGGCGTCGCGGTGTTCGAGCGCGACGGCCGCGGCATCAAGATCACCCGTTACGGCGAAGCTTTCCTGCGGCATGCGGGGGCGGCATTGACGGCCATCCGGCAGGGGCTGGATTCGGTTTCGCAGGAGCGCGCCGGCGAGGGGCCTCCGGTCAGGGTGGGCGCGCTTCCGACCGTGTCGACGCGGATCATGCCGCGGGCGATGGCGCAATTCCTGAAGGAAGAGACCGGCAGCCGCATCAAGATCGTCACCGGCGAGAATGCCGTGCTGCTCGAACAGTTGCGGGTCGGCGACCTCGATCTGGTGGTCGGGCGGCTGGCGGCACCCGACAAAATGACGGGGTTTTCCTTCGAGCATCTCTATTCCGAGCAGGTTGTTTTCGTCGTGCGCAAGGGGCATCCGCTGCTTTCGGAGAAAGGATCGGTGTTCGACAATCTGGGAACCTATCCGGTGTTGATGCCGACGCGCGCCTCGATCATCCGGCCGTTTGTCGAGCGCTATCTGATCGCCAACGGCATTGCCAGCTTGCCGAACCAGATCGAGACCGTCTCCGATTCCTTTGGCCGTGCCTTCGTCAGGGCAAGCGACGCCATCTGGATCATCTCGACGGGCGTCGTCGCCGGCGATATCGAGGACGGGATGCTGGCGACGTTGCCGATCGATACCAGCGAGACGAAGGGGCCGGTCGGGTTGACGATGCGAGCCAATGCCATTCCCTCCATGCCGCTGGCAATCCTGATGCAGACGATCCGCGAGGCTGCCGCCGAAGTCTCGGGCAGGAAAATGGAAGGCGCTGGGCTGCGATAGCCGAACAGAGAGAGCGTCGCCGTTTTTCTGTACGGATTTGCGACCCGCTGATATTCTTCTTCAACTGCAAGCTTTGCGCCGTGGTTGCGCGATGCAGCGACACGATTGCCTTCCGCCCGCTCGGAGAGGCGCAGGTCAAGGGCAGGGCGACGGCACTGGAGCTTTACGAGGTTGTTGGCGAGAAGGCGCAAAGCGGCTGGCTGCCGGACTGTCCGGAACCACAGGAGGCGCGGCAGATTTAGTGATCAATCGCCGGAGTAGCGCTGCTCGCGCCAGGGATCGCCGAGCATGTGATAGCCGTTCCTTTCCCAGAAGCCGGCCTGATCGCCGATCAGGAATTCGATGCGGCGCAGCCATTTGGCGCTTTTCCAGAAATAGAGATGCGGGATGACGAGGCGCATCGGGCCGCCATGGTCGCGCGTCAGCGGCTCGCCCTCCCAGGCGGTCGCGAGAATGCCCTCCTCGGAGGCGAAATCGTCAAGCGGCAGGTTCGTGGTGTAGCCGTCATAGCTTGTCAGCATCACGAATTTCGCTTCCGGCTTCGGCATCACCAGATCAAGCAGGTCGTGGGTGGAGACGCCCTGCCAGCGATTGTCGTAGCGCGACCAGGTTGTCACGCAATGGATGTCGGACAGCCTGTTGCTTTGCGGCAGGCGGTGGAAAGCGTCCCAGTCGAGTTTCATCGGATTTTCGACGGCACCGATGATCTGCAGCGTCCATTCCGCTGTCTGGATACGCGGCCGCTGGCCGAGATCGAGAACCGGCCAGTTCTTGACCAGATGCTGGCCGGGCGGCAGGCGGTCGGTATCCGAGCGAGTGATTTTCCCCGTCAGGAACTTGCCTTCCTCGGCCCAGCGCCGTTTGGATGCGGTGAGTTTCGTTTCCGGGGTCTCATCAGTCATGAAGGGTAACTCACTGCTTACGCCAAGCCGGTGGGGAAGGAGGTAGCGAAATTACAGGTTGAATCGCCCGCGATGTCAAGCGCGGGCGAAATCGGCCCCGTCAAAGGGGATCAGAAGGGATAATGCTGGGCGGAATCCTCAATCGTGATCCAGCGCAAGTCGGTGAATTCGTTGATCGCAGCCTTGCCGCCGAAGCGGCCATAGCCGCTGCCCTTGACGCCGCCGAAGGGCATTTGCGCCTCGTCGTGGAGCGTCGGGCCGTTGATGTGGCAGATGCCGGATTCAATCCGTGCCGCAACCGCCATCGCGCGCTGGACGTTGCGGCTGAAGACGGCTGAGGACAGGCCGTATTCGGTGTCGTTGGCGACGCGGATCGCTTCTTCCTCACCGGAGACGCGGACGATCGGCTTGACCGGGCCGAAGGATTCTTCCGAATAGACGCGCATGTCGGGCGTCACATGATCGAGCAGCGTTGCCTCGACCACGGTGCCGGAGCGCTTGCCGCCGGCGACCAGCTTGGCGCCCTTCGCTGTTGCGTCGGCGATCAGTTCCTCCATTTTCCTGGCTGCATCGAGGCTGATCAGCGAGCCGAGCACAACGTGGCCACGCGGGTCGCCGGCGGGAAGCTGGTTGGCGCGGGCGGCCAATTTGGTGACGAACTGATCGGCGATCGCCTCGTCGACGATGATCCGCTCGGTCGACATGCAGATCTGGCCCTGGTTCATGAAGGCGCCGAAGATGGCGGCATTGACGGCGCCGTCGATATCGGCGTCATCGAGGATGACCAGCGGCGCCTTGCCGCCGAGTTCGAGCAAAGCGGGCTTCAGATGCTTGCCGCAGGTCTCGGCGATGATCTTGCCGACCTTGGTCGAGCCGGTGAAGTTCACACGCTTGACCGCCGGATGGGCGATCAGGGCGGCAACAATTTCGGGTGCGTCCTCCGGCGCGTTGGTGACGACGTTGATCACCCCGGCGGGCAGGCCGGCCTCAGACAGCGCGGTGGCGATCAGCCGGTGCGTGCCGGGGCATTGTTCGGATGCCTTGAGGATGACGGTGTTGCCGCAGGCGATCGGCATGGCGACGGCGCGGGTGCCAAGGATGACCGGTGCGTTCCAGGGCGCTATGGCAAGGCAGACGCCGGCCGCCTGCCGCACGCCCATGGCGAGCGTGCCCGGCTTGTCGGAGGGGATGATCTCGCCGGAAATCTGCGTCGTCATCGAGGCCGCCTCTCGCAGGATATTGGCGGCGAGCATGACGTTGAAACCGGCCCAGGGTGCGGTGGCTCCCGTCTCCTCGATCATCAGTTTCGTGAACTCGCCGACCTTGGAATCCATGATGTCGGCGGCCTTCATCAGGATCGCGCGGCGCTGGCCGGGGCCGGTCTTCGACCAGGTGGGGAAAGCGGCGGAGGCGGCATCGATGGCGGCTTCAACATCCTCCAGACCGGCGGCGGCGGCGCGGCTTGCGAGTTTTTCGGTGAAGGGGTCGATCCGGTCATAGGTCCTGCCGCTTGCCGCTGCTCGGTCTGTGCCGTTGATGAGGAGGGAAATGTTCATGGACGTCTCCAGGGGAATGAACTAGAAGCCGAGGACTTCGGCGTTGATCGAGGCTTCGAGGCCGCCATCGGCGGCAAGATTGGCGCCGTTGACCCAACGGGCGCCGTCGGAGCAGAGGAAGAGGATCGCGGGTGCGATATCGGCGGATGTGCCGGCACGGCCGACGCGGGTGATGTCGCTGTCGACCCGGGCATCGCCGAGCACCGCGCGGAACTGTCTGAGGATCGGCGTCTCGACCGGACCGGGGCTCACGGCATTGACCCGGATGCCGCGTTCCTTGAACAGCGGCTGATGGGCGGCGCGCATGGTCCAGAGCAAAAGCAGTTCCTTGGAGAGCGGGTAGCCTTCCTCGTCCCTGAGGTCGTGTTTGGCCGCAACCGCTGACACGTCCGGAAAGCCCTCGATGCCGGTCAGCGTCTTTGCCCGCTCGAGATGGGCACGCCAGCCGTAGCCGGCGATCGAGGCGACATTGACGATGGCGCCGCCTTCGCGCAGGCGCGGGGCCACGGCTTCGGACAGGGCCCGCGGGCCGTAGAAATTGACTGATAGCGTCGAGACAACGCCGGTATTACCGGAGAGGCCGGCGACATTGGCGAGCGCGTCGAGGCGCGCCGGAAGCTGCGCGACGATGTCGGCGACGCCGGCTGCGGTCGAGAGGTCGCCTTTGATGAAGGCGGCACTTCCACTGGCCGGTTCGCGGACGTCGACGCCGACGACGTCGGCGCCCATCTGGCCGGCCAGTTCGGCCGTGCGCGCGCCGATGCCGGAGGCCACGCCGGTTACCAGGATGGCTTTACCGAAAAGCATGAAGTTCACCTTTCACAAGAGAGTCCGGACTGCCGGACATGTCATTGTTTCCATTGAATTTTGGTCGGACCTGGTAGCTTCAGCCGGTAGCCGACGGGAAGCAGTTGCAGGTCGAAGCGGCGCTCGATTTCGCCCCAGAGACCACGTGGCAGATACAGCGAGAAGATCACGGCGGTTGCGCCAAGGCTGATCAGGTACCAGACGCCGAGCGCGCCGAAGAAGGTTTCGATGATGAAGAACAGCACAGCGCCGAGGATCGCGCCCTCGAACTTGCCGATGCCGCCGACCAGCACCATGAAAATCATGTAGGCCGTCCATTGAACGCTGAAATAGGTCTTCGGCTGGAAGGTCGTGGCCGAGGCCAGCCACAGCCCGCCGGCAACGGCGATGCCGAAGGCGGCGAGCACGAACAGCAGACGCTTGGTGCCGATGACATGCACGCCCACGGCGGCGGCGGCGTCCTCGTTGTCGCGGATCGCCTGGATTGCGGCGCCCGTGCGGCTGCGCAGGAGGGTAAAGAGAGCGCCGAGGAGAGCGGCCATCGAGGCGAGCGTCAGCCAGTAGATGACGGCGCGGCGGGTACCGCCGTCATAGGCGTTCAGCGAGATCAGCGAGGTGCCGGTCTCGCCCTGGATCAGCCGGTCGAGATTGACGAGCATATGGGTCAGCGCCGAGATCACCCACATGCCGATGGCGAACTCGCCGCCCTTCAGCCGCAGCATGAAGAGCGAAAGGGGCAGGGAGATTGCGCCGGTGATGAGGGCGGCGGCAAACAGCGAAAGGAACGGGTTCAGCCCGGCATCGGCAAGGCGGATGGTGAAATAGGCGCCGAGGCCGAAGAAGACCTGTTGCCCGACGGACACAAGGCCGCCGAAGCCGGCAAGCGCGTTCCACATGGCGGCGAGGATGACGTAGACGAACAGCGCCGTCATCCGGTCGACCGCACCGGCGCCGAGAACAAGCGGCGCAAGGGCGAGGAGGCAGAGGACTGCCGCCATGGTCGACAGGGCAAGGCGGGATGACCGGGTCCAGCGTTCGATGGAAATGTCGTTGGCGAGAGCTGTCATGTCTTGCTCCGAAGCGGAAGGCGGATTTTTCCGATGCTGGCCCGGCTGACGATGGGCACGCCGGTCAGGAACAGCCGCGCGAAGAGCGCCAAGAGGAAAGCGATGTGGCCGCCGATCAGGAAGCCCTGCGGGTGGAATTGCGCGCCGAGCGATTGGGCAAGGCCGAGCACGACGCCGCCGATGAGGGTGCCCCAGAGCGAGCCTGCGCCGCCGATGACCGCCGCCTCGAAGGCGAAGAGCAGTTGCGGGCCGCCGGAATAGGGATCGAAGGTCGCCCGCATGCCGAGGAAGGCACCGGCGATGCCAACCGTGACCATGGCGATCGCCGCGGCAAGTGCATTGACCTTGCGGGCGTCGATGCCAACGAGACCGGCGGTGTCGGGATCCTCCGCCGTGGCGCGGATGGCGCGGCCGAGGGCAAAACGGCTGAGGAAGAGCTGCAGGCCGCCAAGCAGGGCAATGGCTGTTGCCATCATCAGGATGGCGAGCTTGCCGACATAGATGCCGCCGGGCAGTTCCCAGCTGTCATAGGACAGGCTGCCGATGAACGGGGCCAGCGAGCGCGTGTCGGCGCCGAACTGCTCGAACAGCAGGTTGTCGATGACGATGGCGAGACCGAAGGTGGTGAGGATCGGCAGGAGCGCACCGCCGCGGGCGCTGCGCTCGAGCAGATAGCGCTGCAGCAGCCAGCCGACGGCCGCCATGAAGGGCAGCACGATCAGCAGCCCGGCAAAGGGCGGGATGCCGAACTTGGAGGCGAGCAGCCACAGACCATAGCCCGAGGCGACCGCCAGGCTGCCATGCGCGAGATTGATGATCCGCATGACGGAGAACATGAAGGATAGGCCGCAGGCGATGACCGCATAATAGCCGCCAAGCAGGATGCCCTGGATCAGGGTGTCGATCACGATGCCGTCCTCCCGGTATTCGTCCGATGTAGCCCGAAATAGGCCTCGGTGATTTGGTCGCGGGTGACGCCGCGCGTCGGCTTGTCGAGCACGATGCGGCCTTCCAGCATACAGATGACGCGGTTGGCGACCGCCATCGCGCGGCCGAGGTCCTGCTCGACCAGCACGATCGTGGTGCCGGAGGTGAGCAGGGTCTGGAGTTGGGCGTAAACGCGCTCGACGACCAGCGGCGAAAGGCCGAGCGAGACTTCGTCGAGCAGAAGAATATCGGGGTTGCTCATCAGTGCCCGGCCGATCGCCGTCGCCTGTTGCTCGCCGCCGGAGAGATGTCCGGTCTTGGCATGGCGGCGGGGGACGAGGTTGGGGAAGGCATCGAAGACGCGGTCGATGGTCCAGTCGCCCTGCCGGCCGGCGGCTTTCCCGAGCAGCAGGTTTTCCTCGACCGTCATCTGCGAGAAAAGGCGGCGGCCTTCCGGCACCAGCGCGATGCCCATGGCGATGCGCTTGTGCGAGGGGAGGGAGGCGAGGTCTTCATCGCCGAGCAGAATGCGGCCGGAGGCCGGCAGATGCGCGCCGGCGATGGAGCGCAGAAGCGTCGTCTTGCCGGCGCCGTTGGCGCCGATCAAGGCGAGGACGTCGCCCTTGGCAAGATCGAAGCTGACGTCGCGCACGGCCTGGAGCAGGCCGTGGCGGACTTCGAGATTGCGGACGGAGATGAGGCTCATGCGGGTGCGCCTCCGAGATAGGCCTTGACCACGGCGGCGTCGCTCATGACGGCTTTGGGGGCGCCATCGGCGATGATCCGGCCGGCATCCATGCAGATCAGCCGTTCGGCGACCTGCAGCAGGATATGGACGATATGCTCGATCCAGACGATGCCGATGCCGCGGCGGCGCAGTTCGAGGATCGTGCCGACCAGTTCCTGTGCCTCGCCATCGGTCAGGCCGCCACCGATCTCGTCGAGCAGCATCAGCTTCGGCCTCGTTGCCAGCGCCCGGGCAAGCTCCAGACGTTTTCGATCGAGCAGGCCGAGCGTATCGGCCTGACGGTTGGCGACGCCGCGCATGCCGCAGAGCGTCAGCGAGTCGACCGAGCGCTCATAAGCCTCGTCGCGGCTGGCCGCGCCGCCATGGGACGCGGCGACAAGGACGTTTTCGAATGCCGTCATGCCGCTGAAGGGTTTTGGAACCTGATGGGTGCGCACGAGGCCGAGGCGGCAGCGGTTCGCCGCTGTTTGCGCGGTGACGTCGCTGCCGTCGAAACGGATCGTTCCGGCGCTCGGCGGGACGGCGCCTGCGAGCACGCTCAGCAGCGTCGTCTTGCCGGCACCATTCGGACCGACAATGCCGACCGCATCGGCCTGGCCCACGGAGAAATGGACGTTATCGAGAACCACAAGCGCCCCGAAGCGCTTGTGGATGCCTGCGGCCGAGAGAAAGGCTTCTCCCGGCGGTGTCTTCCTGACTTGCTGCCGCACGGAACTGTTATCCATTGTAGGGAACAGTTTTGACCCCCACCGGCACATTCGGGTCGGTGGCATTTTCCGTAACGACGTAGTCGAGCGTGAATTTGCTGCCTTCCGGCGCCTTGACCCACTGCGCTCCGATGATAGGGCCGGGCGAGACATTGGCCACTGGTCCGCTGGTGAAATCCACCTTTCCGGCAATCGTGGTCGTCTGCAAGGTATTCAGCGCCTTGGCGACGGCTTCCTTGCTCTTCGCGTCGCTTGCCGCTTTCAGGGCGTCGAAGCCGGCGTCGAGCAGCGACAGGCTGGCGCCAAGTTGCTGCGTCCATTGCTTGCCGCTCGTCTCCTCATAACCATCGGCAAGTTCGGTGCCGGAGACACCGGTCAGCGAGGACTTGTAAGGGAACGCCTTGTGCCAATAGGCAGCGCTGCAGATGTTGAAGCCGAGATCGCCCAGCGCCTCGATGTCGGAGGGGAAGAGGCCGGTCTTGGCCACCTGGCAGATCTTGATCTGGCGGGTGAGGCCCTGCTGGGCCGCCTGACGCCAGAAGGCGGCAAAATCCGGAGGGATCGGGAAGGAGTTGAAGATCTCGACGCCTTCCTGCTTGAACAGGGCGATCTGGGCGGAGAAGTCCGTGGTGCCGGTCTCATAGGCGCCGGGGTCGACGATCGTAAAACCTTCCTTGGCGAGCAGCGGCGCCAGATTGGCGCGGATGGCGTTGCCATCGGCGTCGTTCGGATACATGACGCCGACCTTCTTGTTGGTCTCGATCAGATTCCATTGCGAGACATAGGTCTTGAAGAACTCGTGGACGCCGAAGCCGAAATGATAGGTCCATTTGAACGGCGAGGGTGCGCCCGGCTTGGCGCCGCGGCCGAAATACCAGGCCTCCCAGGGCATGACGGTGGAGAGGCAGGGGATACCGGCCGCCTCGCAGGCATCAGCCACCGGGTTGATCGTTTCCGGGGTCGAGACGGCGAGCATCAGGTCGATCGCCTGGTTGTTGATGAGGTCCTTCGCCAGTTGGCCGGCGCGGGACGGATCGGACTGGGTATCCTGATCGAGGATTTCCACCTGGAATGTCTTGCCGCCAGCCTGGAAGCCGGATGCCAGGGCCTTGCGGGCGAGGTCGAGCACGTAGCCGTCGGTCTGGCCGAAGCCGGCGAGCGGGCCGGTGCGGGGGCTGATGAAACCGACCTTCAGCGTATCGCCGCTCTGGGCGAAGGCTGTGCGACCCGAGAGTGCGAGCGCCGCGCCGCCTGCTGCGGTCGCGGCAATGAAAGAGCGGCGGGTCAAAGATGCCGGATCGAATTTTCCGTTGCGGACGTTCATGAAATTTTCCTCCCTGTTGCGGGGCCTCCCAGCCCGTTCGTGTGTTCATTCCCGCCGATCCGGTACCATCCTCCGGATGCCTAGATCGGATAGTCCCGTTTGCCGGATGCCAAGGTGATCCAGCGCAGTTCGGTGAATTCGTCGATTGCCGCCTTGCCGCCGAAGCGGCCATAGCCGCTCGACTTGACGCCGCCGAAGGGCATTTGCGGCTCGTCGGAAACCGTCGCCTCGTTGATGTGGCAGATGCCGGATTCGAGCCGCTTGGCGACGGCGAGGGCCGCATTGATGTCGCGACTGAAGACGGCCGATGAGAGGCCGTATTCATTGTCGTTGGCGACCGTCACCGCTTCATCGGCGCTGCCGACGCGGATGATGGCGGCGACCGGCCCGAAACTCTCCTCGCGATAGATGCGCATGGCCGGCGTCACGTGATCGACCACGGTCGCGTCCATCAGCGTGCCGTTGGTCGGGCTGCCGCAGACGAGGACCGCGCCTTTCTGCAATGCATCGTCGATCAGACCCTTCACCCGCCGGACGGCTTCGGCGTTGATCAGCGTGCCGAGCGGCGTATTGCCATCCTGCGGGCTGCCGGCGATGAGGGTTTCGGCCTTCGCCTGGAACTTGCCGACGAATTCGTCGGCGATCTCGTCCATGAGAATGATCCGTTCCGTCGACATGCAGATCTGGCCCTGGTTCATGAAGGCGCCGAAGGCGGCTGCGCCGACGGCCCCGTCGATATCCGCATCGGCAAGCACGATGAACGGCGCCTTGCCGCCGAGTTCGAGCAGGCAGCGCTTCAGATGCCGGGCGCAGGTTTCGGCGATGATGCGGCCGACACGGGTCGAGCCGGTGAAGTTGACGCGGCGGACGGCGGGATGGGCGATCAGCGCTTCGACCACGGCGGCCGCGTCCTTCGGCGCATTGGTGACGACATTGACGACGCCACGAGGAAAACCGGCCGCGCGCATGACGTCGCCGATCAAACTATGGGTTTTCGGGCAGAGTTCGGAGGCCTTGAGAACCACGGTGTTGCCGCAGGCGAGCGGCATGGCGATGGCACGGGTGCCAAGGATGATCGGCGCGTTCCAGGGCGCGATGCCGACGCAGACGCCGGCCGGCTGGCGCACCGCCATGGCGAGGCTGCCCGGGACGCCGGAGGGGATGATTTCGCCGGTGACTTGCGTCGTCATCGCCGCGGCTTCCCGAAGGATATCGGCGCCAAGGCCGCAGTTGATCGCGGCCCATTGCGCGGTTGCGCCGGTCTCGCCGGTCATGGCGGCGATGAAATCCGGCGTGCGGGCGGCCAGGATATCTGCGGCTGTATTCAGGAGCCTGCGCCGTTCGCCGGGGCCGGTTTCCGACCAGGCGGGGAAGGCAGCGGCTGCGGCATTGGCGGCCTTTGCCATATCGGCAATCGACCCCGCCGGGGCGATCGTCGCGACATCGCCGGTCAGCGGATCGACGCGTTCGAAGGTGGACGCATCGGACGCATCCATCGCCTCGTCGTTGATCATCAGCTTTGCCACAAACACCGTCTTCACCCATCTGCCTGCAGGCTGCGCCTGCGTTGATCTTGAAGGGAGATGCACGCACGCAAGGGCCGGGCCGAGAAGGCCGCGTGTCCTGCATGGGTCTGTTGAGGTGCCTCCTCCCAAAGGCTGATGACGGAAGACTACGCCGATGTTTAAGGGATGGAATGTGTTTTATTGGGTTAATATTGTTATTATCTGGTATTCATGGCTTCAATTGGGTGTTCGGGAGGAAGAATGCGATGGCGACAGATGGTGGCATCCATCATCACGCGCGCGGCGAGCGGCGGGAACCGTCGCTCTCGCATCGGCGCATCCGCTTTCAAAAAGGCCTTTATGCCGATTTTCATCATTTCTTCCTTTTGACCGAGGGAGAGGCCGAGCTTGATTTCGACGATGGCGAGCATCGGCGGCTACAAGGTCCGGCGCTCGCCTTCCTGCCACCGCAGGCGCAGTGCGAGGTTTCGATCGCCGCCGGAGCCGACGCCTATCTGATCGGCGCGTCGCCGCAGATCATGGTCGATGCGATCGGCGACAAGGTGGAATCCTATTCTCTACGCATTTTCATCGAGCAGCCGAAGTTGATCGAAGAACCGGACGCCGCGTCGGTCAATGAGATCAATCCGCTGATTTCCGGCTTCGTGCGGGAACTCGGCGATCCGTCCCGCGCCTCCTGGATGGTCGTGTCCGCCTATATGCGGCTGATCCTGATGGCCGTGTGGCGCACATCCGGCGGCGAGAAGGCCGAGCAGCGTGGGCGCGGTGAAAGCGGCTCGATCCTGCAGAGATACCGGCAACTGGTCGAGGTGTGGTTTCGCCAGCACCGGCCGATCAGCGACTATGCCGCGGAGCTGGGTGTCACAGCCGATCGGCTGCATTCGATCTGCCAGAGGGCGCTCGGGCGCTCGCCGATCCAGCTCCTGCACGAGCGGGTGGTGCAGGAGGCGAAGCTCAGGCTGGAGCGCTCGGCCCGCAATATCCAGGAAATCTCCGACAGCCTCGGCTTTCGTGATCCGACCTATTTCAGCCATTTCTTCAAGCGCAAGACCGGGCTTTCGCCGGCTGGTTATCGTGAAGTCGCCCGCGTTTCGGCAGGATCGGAAAACAGCGTGCTGTCCTCGGGCTACGCCGACTGGCCGTGAGACATTATTTCGGCATGTATTTATGGAGCGATATTCTGAATGGAGTGGATTTGGTGGCGCGAAGCTCCCCGCGAGCGGGGCTGCAAATCAGAGTTTGAAGGCTTCGCGAAGGTCGCTGCCCTTGTTTTCACGCATATCGAGGTCGGCCTCGATATGGTCGATGTGGTGGATCATCAGATGGCAGGCGCGGTCGAGATCGCCGCTCTCGATCGCCGTGACGATGCCCTGATGTTCCTGATGGCCGCAGCTTGAAATGGCAGACTGGCCGTAGAGGGCGATGACCAGCGATGAGCGCGCTACCAGTTCGTCCATGAATCGCTGCATGACGGCATTGCCGGTCATCGAGGCGAGCATCAGATGAAAATCGCCGGAGGCCTTGATCTCGGCGCGGCGGGCCGTCTGGCCGCGCTCTGCCATAAGCCGGCCTTCTTCCATCAGCAACTGCCGCAGGTGCTGAAGATGCGAGGGACCCATATGTTTTGCGGCTTCGCGCAGAATGCCCGGCTCGATCAGCCGGCGCGTGGCGAAGATCTGCCGCGCTTCTTCGGGCGAGGGGTAGGCAACGAAGGCGCCGCGATTTTTCTCGACACTGACGAGGCCCTCATAGGCGAGCGCCTGAAGGGCACCTCGCACCAGGGTGCGGCTGACGTTGAACAGCGCGCCGACATCCGCTTCCGACAGCTTGGTGCCCGGCGCCAGCCGGCGATCGACGATCGCATCGCGGATGGAATCACGGATAGATTGTGTGCTGACGTCGATCTGATCGTTGGCGGGAACTGCTGCGGTTTTCATCAGGCCTCATTCCGGGTTCTGCGCCGCATACTATCGTGGTTTTTGCACAAAGTGAATCGGGATTTTGTCATCATATGTATGGTCAAATTGTATACGATATTTTGCGCGTATTGCAGACAAACGCATATATTTTAAGCAAAGCCTAACGTGCGAAAATTTCGCGGCATTTTTGGATGTTCAGAATCATTGATATATTTCAATGTCCTATAATTTCATGCCCGGTTTGGCACGCTAGATGCATTGAAAACCCCGTCACAGGAGAGACTGGATGTCCAAAGCGGCAGAAATCGATATCGTATCCGTTTCCAAGGTCTATGGCAGTACAACCGCCGTACATTCTATCAGCCTGAAAATCCCCTCCGGCAGCTATTGCTGTTTCCTCGGGCCCTCCGGTTGCGGCAAGACCTCGACGCTCAGGATGATCGCCGGCCACGAGAGCATTTCGTCGGGCGACGTCCGCCTCGGCAATACCGTCGTCACCGATTTGCCGCCGGCCAAGCGCGGCACGGCGATGATGTTCCAGTCCTATGCGCTGTTTCCGCATCTCGATCTCGTCGACAACGTCGCCTTCAGCCTGAAGATGAAGGGCGTCGAGAGGCAAGAGCGCCGCGCCAAGGCGCTGGAGATGCTGAAGCTGATGCAGATGGAACCCTATGCCAACCGGCGACCGGCCCAGCTTTCCGGCGGCCAGCAGCAGCGCGTGGCGCTCGCCCGCGCGCTGATCACCGATCCGGAGGCGCTTCTTCTCGACGAGCCGCTGTCGGCGCTCGATCCGTTCCTGAAGATCCGCATGCGGGCGGAACTGAAGAAGCTGCAGAAAAGCCTCGGCATCACCTTCGTCCATGTGACCCACAGCCAGGACGAGGCGATGGCGCTGGCCGATGTCATCGTCATCATGAATGACGGGCGCATCGAGCAGGCGGCGCATCCGCGCGAAGTGTTCGAGCGCCCGGCAACCGCCTTCGTCGCCCGCTTCATGGGCGATCACAATGTTCTCACCGGCCGGGTCGTCGAAAGCGGCGATGGCAAGGTGACGCTGGAAGTGGCCGAGGGACAAAAATTCACCGTCGCAGGGCCGGCCCAGGCACTGGGATCGCCGATCGATATCGGCGTTCGCACGGACCGGGTCCGGCTCGCTGCGCCATCCGAAAAGACGCTCGGTTTCCACGGCGTCGTGTCGAACGTCGAATATCGCGGGGCTTCCGTGAAAATCACCGTTCTCGGCGCCGGCAGCGACGATTTCACCGTCATCGCCACCGATGCCGATTATTTCGAGAAACCCGTATCGGTGGGCGATGCGGTGCCACTGAGTTGGGGCCTTGAGGACGCCGTCCTCCTTGGCCGCATTGCCGCTTAATTCTTCTCAACATCAAAAAAGAGGGAACTGACATGACAACCGAAAACAAGACTCCAAAGGGAATTTCAAGGCGCGGCCTCTTGAAGACCGGTGCCGCGGCAACAGGCGCCGTCATCGGTTCCGGCCTGATCACCGGCTTCCCGACCATCTGGGCGCAGAACCCGATCACGCTGCGCCAGTTCGGCACCGGCGTCTCGAACATCAACGCCATCGCCGAGAAGTGCAAGGCCGACCTCGGCATCACGCTGGAGATGACCGCGACCGACTCGGACGCCGCTGCCCAGCGCGCCGTGACGCAGCCGGACAGTTACGACATCGCCGATATCGAATACTGGATTCTCAAGAAGGTGTTCCCGGCTGGCGTCATTCAACCGATGGATATCAAGAAACTGACGTACTACGACAAGATCGTGCCGCTGTTCAAAACCGGCAAGCTGACGCCGGACAGCGTCATCGCACAGGGCACGGCACCGCACACTGTCGGTTTCGTCGAAGCACCGGGCGACAAGACCTTTGCCAAGGGCGAAACCCAGTTCTTTACGATGGTTCCGACCATCTACAACGCCGACACGCTCGGCATTCGTCCGGACCTCGTCGGCCGCGAAATCACCACCTGGGCCGATATCATGGACCCTGCCTTCAAGGGCAAGACCTCGATCCTCAACATCCCGTCGATCGGCATCATGGACGCCGCGATGATCATGGAAGCCATGGGCAACATCAAATATGCCGACAAGGGCAACATGACAAAGGAAGAGATCGACGCGACGATCGAGTTCCTGATCAAGGCCAAGCAGGCCGGTCAGTTCCGTGCCTTCTGGAAGTCGTTCGACGAGTCGGTCAATCTGATGGCTTCCGGCGAAGTCGTGATCCAGTCGATGTGGTCGCCGGCCGTTGCCGCCGTTCGCTCGAAGGGCATCGCCTGCAAATATCAGCCGCTCAAGGAAGGCTATCGTTCGTGGGGCGGCGGTCTCGGTCTTGCTGCTCACCTCTCTGGCGCGCAGCTCGATGCGGCCTACGAGTACATCAACTGGTACACATCTGGCTGGGTCGGCGGTTATCTCAACCGTCAGGGCTACTACTCCGCAGCCATGGACACCGCCAAGGAATTCATGTCGGCCGACGAGTGGGGCTACTGGATCGAAGGCAAGCCTGCGACGGGCGACATCATGTCTCCGGAAGGCAAGGTCATGGAGAAGGCAGGCGCGGTGCGCGACGGCGGCTCGTTCGAAGAGCGCATGGGCAAGGTTGCGTGCTGGAACTCGGTCATGGACGAGGACCGCTACATGGTCAAGCGCTGGAACGAGTTCATCGCGGCCTAAGGGAATTGCCCCTCACCCTAGCCCTCTCCCCGCAGGCGGGGAGAGGGGACGACCGGGGTTGCTGCAACTCCCTTCTCCCCGCTTTGCGGGGAGAAGGTGCCCGACAGGGCGGATGAGGGGCTTTCCCCGCATCCATGACCATATTCGGACATGAACTGGAGACCCAAGACGTGACAGCAGCCCTCACGGAAGAAGAGACGCAACTCGCGGCGCCCGCCAAGCCGGCCCTCAGCGCAAGCATCGGAAAGATCGCGGCCTGTGTTGCCTCCTATCTGCAGGCCGCGCCGCTCGCCCTGATCCTCGGCTTCTTCTTCCTGCTGCCGATCCTGATGATCGCGGTCGTCAGCTTCTGGGATTACGACTTCGCCGGGCTCTACCCGGATTTTCTGGCGATGAACTACACCGATACGCTCGGTTCCTGGGTCACCTGGAAAACCTATCTGAACACGCTGAAATATACCGCGATGGTCTGGGGACTGACGCTGGTGATCGGTTTCTGGGTCGCCTATTTCCTCGCCTTCCACATCCGCACGACGACCATGCAGATGGTGCTTTTTCTCGTCTGTACCGTGCCGTTTCTTACCTCCAACATCATCCGGATGATCTCCTGGATTCCAGTGCTGGGACGGAACGGCCTCGTCAATTCGACGCTGATCGAGATGGGCATCATTCCAGCCCCGATCGAATGGCTGCTCTATTCCGATTTCGCCGTGGTGCTCGCCATGGTGCATCTCAACACGCTGTTCATGGTGACGCCGATCTTCAACACCCTGATGCGCATCGACAAGTCGTTGATCGAGGCGGCGCGCGATGCCGGAGCGAACGGTTGGCAGATCCTGTGGAACGTCATCCTGCCGCTGGCGAAACCCGGCATCGCCATCGGCTCGATCTTTGTCGTGACGCTGGTCATGGCGGATTTCTCGACGGTGCAGGTGATGTCCGGCGGGCAGAGCGCGTCCGTTGCGCTGATGATGAAGAACCAGATGTCGCTGCTGCAATATCCGGCCGCTGCCGCCAATGCCGTGGTTCTGCTGATCGTCGTGCTTCTGATGGTCGCCGCCATCCTGCGCGTCGTCGATATCCGCAAGGAGCTTTGAGCCATGTCCCACGAAAAGCGAACCCTTGAATTCTACGTGCTGGCGGTCTTTTTCGCTTTGTTCGTCTTTTTCCTCTATGGGCCGCTTTCGGCCGTTCTCATCCTGTCCTTCCAGGGGCCGGACGGGGGCCTGACCTTTCCGCTCAACGGCGTCTCGGTGCACTGGTTCTACAATCTCTTCGAACAGCAGGCCGTCGGCGATTTCGGGGCATCCTTCAAGCGGTCCTTCTCGCTCGGGCTGATGGTCATGGTGGTGAACGTGCTCGTTTCGCTGCTTGCCGGTCTTGCCTTCCGCCGCAAGTTCAAGGGCTCGACGGTGCTGTTCTACCTGACCGTCGCAAGTCTTGTCGTGCCGTCGATCATCATCTCGCTCGGCATCGGCGTCGTCTTCCAGCAGCTCGGCCTCAAACCCGCCTGGTATTCCTCGGCCTTCGGCGCGCACCTGACCTGGACGCTGCCGTTCGGCGTACTGATCATGTTTGCCGTGTTCAACCGCTTCTCGCCGTCCTATGAGGAAGCCGCCCGCGATCTCGGCGCGACCTCATGGCAGACTTTCCGGCATGTGCTCCTGCCGATGATCGCGCCGAGCCTGATCGGCGTCGGCCTGTTCGGCTTCACGCTCTCTTATGACGAATTCGCCCGCACGCTGATGACGTCCGGCACCTACAATACGCTGCCGCTCGAAATCTACGGCATGACGACGAACGTGACGACGCCGGTGCTCTATGCGCTCGGCACGGTCACCACGCTCTTTTCCTTCTCCATCATCCTCCTGGCGCTTGCGATCATCATGGTGATGCGCCGCAGGCAAGCGAAACTGGTCTGATCCCGCATGCGCATTCTTATCGTCAACCCGAACACCACCCGATCCATGACGGAAAAGGCGGCGGAAGCCGCACGGGCCGTCGCCGGACCCGGAACCGAAATCACCGCCGCCACGTCGCAGATGGGGCCGGTCTCGATCGAGGGGCACTATGACGGGGCGCTCGCCTTGCCCGGTTTGCTGGCGGAAATCAAAAAGGCCGAGGCCGCCGGTGTGCAGGCGGCGGTGATTGCCTGCTTCGACGATACCGGGCTCGATGCCGCCCGTTCGCTGGCCGGCTTTCCCGTGCTGGGGCTCTGCGAATCCGCGCTGGTAACAGCGGGGTTTCTCGCTCAGCGCTTTACCGTCGTGACGACGCTGGAGCGCTCGCGGGTGCTGCTTGAAAACCTGTCCCGCCATTACGGCTTCGGCGGCCGCGCCACTGTTCGGGCTGCCGATATTCCGGTGCTCGAACTGGAGGACGCGGCGTCCGGTGCCATCGGCAAGTTGCGTCGCCAGATCGAACTGGCGCTTGTCGAAGATGGCGCCGAAGCCATCGTTCTCGGTTGCGCCGGCATGGCCGATCTCGCCCACGCGCTGCAGGAGGACTATGGCGTTCCGGTCATCGACGGCGTCTCGGCGGCGGTAAAGCAGGCCGAGGCGCTGGTCGCTCAGCGGCTGACCACGAGCAAGCGGGGGTCCTATGCGACGCCGCTGGCGAAGGCGTATGTTGGCGGCATGCGGGAGTTTGCTCCAGACGCGGTTTGATCTCCGCCCTCAAGGGGGGCAACATATGGTGGTCGTCCGTTTCGCCTGATCTGCTATCGCCTCAACACGTTCAGGGGTGTATGCCGATGCCGACCGAATTGCGGCGGGACATGATCGCCGAATTCGAAAAGATCAAGGCGGGCCATGAGTGAATTTGATGCAGATGTGATCGTGGTCGGGGCCGGCTTTACCGGCCTTTCGGCGGCGGATGCGCTCGTTGCCGCGGGGCTCGATGTCATCGTGCTCGAAGCGAGGGATCGTGTCGGCGGACGCGTGGAGTCGGCGGCTTTTTCGGATGGTGTGCGGGTCGACACAGGCGGCCAGTTCATCTGTGACGAGATGCCGGAAATCATGGCGCTGACGCGCCGGTTTGGCAAAGCGCTTGCCGAGACGCCCATGGAGGGCGCCTTCCTGATACAGCGGCATCCCAAATCCCCGGAAACCGGTTCCACTTTTGCGGAATCGGGCCGTATCCGGGCGCGGGTAAACAGGATCGACCCGCACGATCCGAATATCGCCGGCCTGACGGCGCAGGCGTGGCTCGGCGGGCAGAGCGATCCGCCCGATGTCAAGGCTGGCTATCAGGCGATGGTTGAGGGGCTCTGGTGCCGTTCGATCGGTGAAATTCCGCTCTGGTATTTGATCGACAATGACCGGCGCGTCACGAGCCACGGCAACGAGTTGCAGTATTTCGTCGAAGGGACAATACATGCCGTTGCCGAGGCCCTGGCGGCGACGCTTGGTCCCCGCCTGCAACTCGATACCGCCGTTACAAACATTGCTAGAATGAACGGATCGGTCACGGTCACCACCGGCAATCGTGACGTGTTGAAGGCACGGCAGATTATCGTTGCCGCGCCGCCGGTCATGGCGTCGCGGATCACCCACGAGCCCGATCTACCGAAGCCGCTGATCGACGCATTTGGTGCCTGGAAAAGTGGCACCGTCATCAAGACGTTCGTGCGATACGGGCGGCCTTTCTGGCGCGACCGCGGATTGAGCGGCATGGTGATGTGGCGCGATGTCCTTGGTCTTTTCGCCTGCGATGTCAGCAGTCGTTGGGCGTCGGCGCTCGTGGTGTTTGCGGGAGGGCCGCTGGCTGCCGAATGGAGCGGGAAGGGGGCTGGGTTCATCCAGTCCGAAATCATCCGTCGCCTCGTCGCCACGCTGGGCAGCGAGGCTGGAGAGTATATGGATTTTCAGATGCGCGACTGGGTCGGCGATCGCTGGAGTGGCGGAGGCTACAGCGACGTCATCACCGACCTTTCAGCCTATGACGCGGAAGCGACCATTCGGGCCGGTGCGCCGCCCGTGCATTTTGCCGCTTCGGAACTGGCCCCGTCCTTTCCTGCCTACATCGAAGGTGCGATCGTCGCTGGCCGCGAGGCTGCCGAGCGCGTAATGGCTGCATTGCAATCAGAACATCAGCCGGCAAGCGCCACCAGCGCATCGGGGTCGTAGGCGAGCCGGATCGGTGCGCCGAAGGGAGTGTCGTCGGCACCGAAATTACTACCGGTCCAGTTCGGGATAGACCCGATCGAGGATGCTGGGGCGCAGCTTCTCGCCGATCAGGCAGTCGGTGGAGGGAGCGGCCTGGACTGGAACGACCTGTTCCGCCGGTTGCTGGCGGCTCACCTCCATGACCAGTTTTTGCCGGATCGCCACGGCGAAATCCTCCGATCGGCGAACGGGCAGCACGAACGAACCGGGGCCGCCGATGACGCAGTCAGCGTAATACTGGTCCAGCGAGCCAGCGCTGCCGGACGGGCGGATGATGATGGCGAGGCCATTGATGGTGGTGCCGCTCGCGACCGCCGCATCGCGGGCGGGGTCGACCGGCGGGCCGAGATTGTTCGGGCCGTCGCCGGACACGTCGATCACCCGGCGCATCGCATCATAGGGGTTGGCGGCGATGAGCTTCGACGCAAAGGCGATCGCGTTGGAAATCGATGTGCCCCGTCGTGTGTAAACCGGCCGGGCAGCAAGACGGTCGGCGAAAGCTGCGGCATCCTCGGCGTCGTCGATCAACTGCCAGTCGACCAACGAGGTTTCGTTGACGTTGCCTGCCCACTCGAAATAGCTGATGGCGATCCGCCCATTGAGGCCGGCGGTTGCCGCATTGATGAAATCCGCATGGCGCAGGGCTTCCACGTAACCCATACGTTGCACGCGCGCTTCCTCGATATCCATCGAACCGGACATATCGACGGCGAGCACGAGCGCGACGTCAACCTGTGGGCTGCTGGCGGCCGGGGTAACGGCAGCAACGCCCGAAAGACTTAAAAGCATCGCAAGTGTCGTGAACATCATGTCATCCAATCACTGCTGCCGGTCTTAAGAAGCAAAAAGTGTAGCACAGGTCATCCGTCAGGCGATCCTTTCGCATGGTGGCGAGTTCAACAATCGGTGATTTGCCGAAGCAGATGCCTTGTGGTGAAACTTGCGGTTGATTGGAGTGCTTGACGAAATGCTTTTGAAAAACGACACCGACGCGGTCCTTCTCGACCGGTTCCAGCAAGCGGCGTTCGGTTACTTCCTCGAATATGTCAATCCGGACAACGGGCTTATCGCCGATACGTCTCTTCCTGGCGCCCCATCCAGCATCGCAGCGACAGGTTTCGGCCTTTCCGCCTATCCGGTCGGCGTCGAGAGAGGCTGGATGAGCCGGCAGGATGCGGCGGCAAGGGCCCTGGTTACGCTGCGTTTCTTCGCCGAAAGCCCGCAGGGCCGCG
Organism: Pararhizobium sp. LjRoot238; assembly: GCF_964252955.1. Classification (NCBI taxonomy): domain Bacteria; kingdom Pseudomonadati; phylum Pseudomonadota; class Alphaproteobacteria; order Hyphomicrobiales; family Rhizobiaceae; genus Pararhizobium; species Pararhizobium sp. LjRoot238. The sequence goes on from NZ_CAXUPP020000001.1 coordinate 2,811,122, forward strand.
ACAAGAATGCGACGGGGTACAAGGGCCTCTACTACCACTTTCTCGACATGAGGACCGGACAGCGGACATGGCGCAGCGAGATCTCGCTGATCGACAGCGCGCTTTTTTTCGCCGGCGTGTTGACGGCCGCCGCCTATTTCAACCAGGAAAACGAGGTCGAGGCCGAGATACGATCCTGCGCGGCTATGCTCTATGCCCGCGCCAACTGGGCCTGGGCGCTCGACGGCAAAGGGGCATTCTGGCTCGGATGGAAACCGCGGAGCGGTTTTCTGCCGCATCGCTGGGAATCTTACAGCGAAGCGCTCATCCTCTATGTTCTGGCGCTTGCCTCTCCCTCCTACCCGATCGGCAAGGAGAGCTACGATGCCTTTACCGGGAAATTCGACTGGATGACGGTGAAGGGAAAGCCGTTTCTCTATGCCGGACCGCTGTTCATTCATCTTTTTTCGCATGCCTGGATCGATTTCCGCGGCATTCGCGACGCGGCCGTCGCGGCGAAAGACACAGATTATTTCGAAAACACCTGCCGGGCGATTGCCGTGCAGCGCGATTATGCGATCAGCAATCCCGGCGGTTTTGCCGGTTATGGTGCCGATATGTGGGGACTGACATCCTGCGACGGGCCTTTGCGGCCGCGCCGTCTGCAGGATGGCCGCCACCAGCATTTTTCCGGCTATGCGGCGCGCGGTGCGCCACTCGGACCGGATGACGGCACGATCGCGCCATGGGCGCCGCTCGCCTGCCTGCCATTTGAGCCGGAGGCCGCGATCTCGGCGACACGCCATGTCGTCTCGACCTATCCCGGGGTCATCGAAGAGGGACGGTTTCTCGGCAGCTTCAATCCGAGCGTTCCCGGCAAGGCGGCCGAAGGATGGCTCAACAATCGCAGCGTCGGTCTTGACCAGGGCATCCTGTTGATGATGATTGAAAATCATCGCACCGGCCTCATCTGGAACCTGATGCGCGAATCGCCGGCCATCCGGCGCGGCTTGAAAAGAGCGGGCTTCTCCGGCGGTTGGCTTTGAGATAAACGGGCTGCCTGCATAGAAAGAGGCGCCCTTTGGACGAGAACCCAGATACCGACGGTTGGCCGGCCTCTCCCTGGAAAGAGGATGCGCAAGCGGCCATGGCCTGGCAGGCGCAGCGATTTCCGCAGGTTGCCGCCTCACTTGCCGGCGACGACGCGGATTTTTCGTTGGTGACTGACATATGGCGCAAAGACAGTGCCGAGATCGCCGATCTCTTGGACTATCAAGGCCGGTTTGCGGCAGGAATGGATGACCGCACGAAGGGCGCTCATCTGGTCGCCTTCTGCAGCCACCAACTCAGCATCGCTGCCGGTGCCCTCTATCTGAGGACCGGGCTGGTGCCGGATCTCGATCCGGGAAGCCTCGCTATCCGTTTTGAACCGTATGCTCCGAAAAACGCGGGCGAGATTACGCTGGTCTGCCCATCCGATGCCCGCCGCTTTCATTTTCGCTTTCGCAAGTTTCGCCAAGGCCGTGACAGTGCATCCCTGTTTCACGGCAGCTTCGTTGCCAGCCTTGCGCCGGTCGTCGAAACGGTGAAGGCCCGTACCGGTTTGTCGTCGGTTGCGCAATGGCGGCTGGCTGCCGACGGCATTGCCGGCGCGTTTCTCGAAATCGGCGCGGCATCGGCGCAAGAGGAGCGAGCGATGGCTTCGGCGCTCGCTATCGTCAACACGGAAGGCTCGCCGCTCTGTTCAAGCGCATTGCGCTATCAAAAGATCGCCTCGATCGTGAGTGGCGTGCCAGTCGAGCGCATTTTTCGCCTGCGAAGCGGCTGCTGCCTGTATTACCGAACGGATGGCGGGACCTTTTGCGATGTCTGCGTGCTTCTCGACGAGGAGACACAAAAAAGCCGCCTGCGCACTCATCTCGAACGCGCAGGCGGCTGATGTTGCAAGCTGGTTCGTTATGCAGATTTCAGGAAGCGCTCGTTGAAATAACCCGAGACAAGGCCGAGCACGATCCACGAGGCAAGGGCGGTCGCCAGCGCGGCAACGGCGAATTCGGCGCCGAGAACGGCCGGAACCGGGCTCGAAATATCCGCAGGCTGCGGCGCGCCGTAGATATGCGGCGCGGCGATCGCCACAAGGCCGGCGATTTTCGCGACGATTTCGGGGCGCAGCGCAAGCAGATACAGGCCTGCTCCGGAGAGCAAGACCGTCGCCATCCACCATATCTGCCGGTCGTGCAGGTCGGCCGCCGGAAAGCCGGGCAATTCCGGCGGCAGTCCGATTGCGGGTAGCATGTGGACCGCCAGCCAACCGCAAGCGCCCCAGAGGACGCCGTTGCGAAGCGTGATTGGATAGCCGATCAGCAAGCTGATACCGGTCAGCAACAGGCTGAAACCTGTGCCGGTTACGAGATTGGCGAGCAAGGTTCCTGAAAACCGGCTCATGCCAAACATGATGCCGCCTTCGTCTTCATGCTCGCCCTCATGGGCGTAAGCCGGCGTGATCGGAGAAAATGCCGCAAGTAGTTCGCCGATCGCGGATGTCTTCTCCAGTGACGAATGCTGTTGCTGTTGATCCTCGGTGCCGGCGGGCTGTTCCGCGGCAGGCTCCTTGCCTTCATATTCTTCGGCGTGAAGGATGATCGGAACGACCCGCGCAGTCTGCGCCACCGTCGTAAAGACACCCGCAATCAGTCCAGCCACCAACGCGGCCAGAAGCGTTTTGACAATCATTTCGATACTCCCAGGTTCAAGCGGAGCGGCTGCGCGTCAGCCCTCTCCGGCTTGCTGTGTTTGAAATCCCCACGGCAAATGCCGCCCGGTGCCGCAGCACGGGCGCATGAACCGTCGAAGCGTGGTTTCATCGAAACCCGCGTTCTGCTGTCGGATCGAATGCGAAAAGCGCGCAGCTTCCCACATCAGCCGATCAATGGCAGGGGAAACCGTAGGAGTGGCGAACGTCGTGCGCGGTATCGTGCAGCACGGCGGAATTGGCGAGACCGGCGCCGAAAACCAGGAACCCGCCGATCAGAAGGGCGAGGATACCGGCGGTGATGCGGTCGTTGAGGGAGAGCGGAATGCTCGAAACTGTAGACGTAGCCATGACAACCTCCGTGATGGCGCGTGGGAAATTTCCCACCAATTGGGCACCATGCCCTTCATCAACCGGCAGGTTTCCTGGCTCGCGGCGTCAGGTGCTTGGCACCAGTGAGCCTGTCTCGCCTTCCCAAGGTGCGGGCCAAGGCCCGCGCCGCAGTGGCTTTTGCCGGATCGACCGGCATGACAAACTCTGACCGCTCTACAGTCGCGGGGTCGGCCGTGATTGAGATGCCCAGCATGGGTCCATCCGTCACGTTCCCATTTACTCCCCGGAAGCGTTCGCTTCCAAGGAACCAATTGATCCGACGATGATTATGATGTCCCCTGGCTCATGTCAATTCGACGATGCGACCCGCGATGCCGCTTTGCCGTCGCGATTGCCGAAGTTCGCTCGTAGGTCTATCCTTCTGAATTGGGGAGCAAAGTGCGCCGGTCGAGGCCGTCTACTTTAAATAACACTGAATGGTTGCTTGTATTTCTGGTTACATTTCGCGTTTTGCGAAGGAAATAGTTCTTTAGGAACCTTGCGGCAGAATACCGCGCGCGTCTATTTGCGAAGAATCATTCACAGAGAAAACAATGAAAACGGCGAGGTCCGAACAGGAATTTCAGAATATTCTTCGGAGGCTGGAGCTCGCGCTCGATGCCTCCCGGATCGGCGTATGGGAACACGATACGCAGACGGATGAAGTCGTCTGGGATAAGCAGATGCACCGGCTCTATGGAACCGGCAAGACAAACAAGCGCGTCAAGGCGGCGGTGTGGGCCAAGGCGATCCATCCTGATGACCGGGAGCAGGCAGAGGCGGATTTCGCCGATGCCATCAAAGGCAAGGGCATCTATTCGTCGGAGTATCGTATTGTTCTGCCAAACGGCAAACTTCGATATCTCCGGTCGAGGGCGCATTGCTTCGAGCAGGACGGAAATATCACGTTCATCGGCGTCGAATGGGACGTGACGGCGGACGTGCTGCTCAATCGGGAACTGCAGCGCCAGAAAGCCATTGCCGAAAAGCGCGCAGTTGCTCTCGAGGCGAGCGCCCGGCGGATCGAACATGCGGCCGAACACGACTACCTGACCGGGCTACCGAACCGCCGCTTCTTCGATCGCCGATTGGCCGAACTTTCAGAGGATGCGGGGCTCGACAAGTTGGCGATCCTCTACATCGGTCTCGACCGGTTCAAGCAGATCAACGACACGGCCGGTCACTCCGTGGGTGACAATGTGCTGAAATCCGCGGCCAGCCGGATTGTCGCCGCATTGCCAAATAGCGCCTTCGTCACCCGCATAGGCGGCGACGAATTTGCGGTTCTGATCGCCAATTTCGACTCCATCGAAGATTTGAAGACGGTCGCCGAGCGGCTGGCCCAGCAGCTGAAGCAATCGATATGGCACAATGACGAAGTGCTGCGCACCGGTGCGTCGATCGGCCTGGCGTCCGCCAGCGGTAGAAACATCGCCAATCTGCTGGCCGAAGCCGATATCGCCCTTCATCGCGCCAAGAAACTTGGCCGGGGCAGGGTGGAGGTGTTCTCGGCGCAACTCAAGGCGCAGCTCAACAACGAGCGCCGCGTTGCCAAGCAATTTGCGCGCGGCCTGGAAAAGGGAGAGTTTGTTCCCTTTTACCAGGCGCAGGTCGATGCGCGCACGCGCCGTATCGTCGGCTTGGAGGCTTTGGCGCGCTGGCGCCATCCGAAACGCGGGCTTCTGTTGCCGGGTGAATTCCTCACCGTCGCGGGAAATCTTGGCATGCTGGACGACCTGGATGCTGCAATTCTGAAAGCGGCGTTGAAAGACCGGCGCGCCTGGATGCGGCAGGGCGTGCTCGTTCCACGGATCGCGGTGAATGTCTCGGCGGCGCGGCTGTCCGATCCGCTTTTGATTGACGACTTGCAGCAACTGGACGTCGAGGCGGATACGCTGTCATTCGAGTTGCTGGAGACGATCTTTCTGGACGACAGCGAGGAAGGCGTGCTTTCCAATGTTGCTGCGCTGAAGGGTATGGGCATCGACATCGAGATCGACGACTTCGGTTCCGGACACGCCTCGATCATCGGGCTGACGAAGGTGAAACCGCGGCGGCTGAAGATCGACCGGCGGCTGGTATTTCCGATCACCACGTCGCGCGAACAGAAGCGGCTGTTGCGGTCGATCGTTGATATCGCCAAGGCGCTCGACATCGAAGTGGTGGCCGAAGGGGTCGAGACGCTGGAGCATGCCAAGCTTCTGACGCGCCTCGGCTGCGATGTTCTGCAGGGCTACGCGATCGCCTATCCGGTCTCGGGGCCCGAGATGCTGGCCAGGTTGATAGAAACGCAAAACAAGGAACTTGCCGTCCAGCTTTGATGGCATTTCTGCAGAAGGCATCTACGAAGCCAGCAGGTCCTGCATCACGCCGATAATGCGGCGGTGCTGATGCGCGTGACGCGTGCGGATGCTGGTCGCGGCATAGACTGCCTGCGGAATGGCAGGGGCATCTTCCACAGGGAAGGCAGTACCCTCTTTGGCAAGCTGCGTTGCGGTGCCGCTCATCACGTAGGCGGCGCCACCCAGCGTCTTCAGCAAATCCACGATGGCGATGTTCTGCCCCGAAGCCAGCGGTGCGGCCGACAGATGCGGCAGCGCCAGCCTGTGCGCCCGGTCGAAGGCGGGGGAGTAGACGGCCTGGATATAGGTTTCTGGCTGCAGGTCGCTGACTGTTCGCGCGATGGTGCTGACCAGTCTGTAGGTCATTTCTCCGATCCGCTCATAATGCAGGTCGGGCAGGTAGTGCGGTGTGTAGAGGATGGCGAGATCGAGGTCGCCGGCCGCCAGATCGCGATTCATCTGGTTGGAGTAGTCCGCTTCCATGTAGATCGATGTTGCCGGAAGATCGGCGCGGATGGCGGACAGCCAGCGGCCGGCAAAGGCTTCGGCCAGATCATGCTGGATACCGAGGCGCATAGAGCGCTCATAGGCGCCGGCATTCTCCACCGCCCGTGTCGCCTCGTGCCATTGGTGCTGCAGTGCCTTGGCATGATCGAGGAAGCGCAGGCCCGATGCGGTCGGCGCGGTGCCGCCCTTGTTGCGGGTGAAGAGCTTGCGGTTGAACTGCGCCTCCAGCGCCTTGACGCGGTGGGAGACGGTCGATTGCGTGATGTTCAGCCGCTCCGCCGTCCGGTTGAAGCTGCGGGTTTCCATCAGGTCGAGGAAGGTTTCGATGAGGTCGATCTGCATGGTTCTCCACCTAAGACCCCTCCCCAACCCTCCCCACGAGGGGGAGGGGGTTACCGAGAATGCGGCGCCTTTCGAGTGGAATGACCTCGGAAGGCGAACCTGGCACGATAAACTCCCTCCCCCTTGTGGGGAGGGTTGGGGAGGGGCTTCTTTCAACACCTCCAATCTAATCGAATTCTTCGATCAATAAAGCGAATTCTGACCGCTTGATGCAAGTCGGCTTCATTGCCAAAACTTCCCTCCAAACAAGGGGACAGACATGTCGAATTTGCCGTCTCATGCGCGCGTCGTGATCATCGGGGGAGGAGCGGTCGGCGCTTCTGCGCTCTACCATCTGGCCAAGGCCGGATGGAGCGATTGCGTGCTGCTGGAAAAGAACGAGCTGACGGCCGGTTCGACGTGGCATGCGGCGGGCAACGTGCCGACCTTTTCATCGTCCTGGTCGATCATGAACATGCAGCGCTATTCGGCCTCGCTTTATCGCGAGCTTGGCACGCTGGTCGGCTATCCGATGAATTACCACGTCACCGGCTCGGTCCGGCTTGGCCATTCGAAGGAGCGGCTGCAGGAGTTCAAGCGCGTCGTCGGCATGGGCCGGTATCAGGGCATGGACCTCGACATCCTGACACCCAGCCAGATCAAGTCGAAATATCCCTTCGTCGAGACGCATGACCTCACCGGCGCGCTCTACGACCCTTATGACGGCGATATCGATCCGGCGCAGCTGACACAGGCGCTGGCGAAAGGCGCGCGCGACATGGGGGCGAAGATCTTCCGTTTCTGTCCCGCCACCGGCGCTCGCCGGGAAAACGATGAGTGGATTATTTCGACGCCGCAAGGCGAGATCCGCTGCGAATATGTCGTCAATGCCGCTGGTTACTATGCCCGCGAGGTCGGCAAGTGGTTTGGCCGCGACGTGCCGATGATGGTGATGAGCCATCAGTACATGCTGTTCGAGGAAATTCCCGAGCTTGCCGCCTGGTCGAAGGAAGCCGGCCACAAGCTGCCGCTGTTGCGCGACGTGGATAGCTCCTACTACCTGCGTCAGGAAAAGACCGGGATGAACCTCGGTCCCTATGAGCGCAATTGCAAGGCGCACTGGGTGACGCCGGATGATCCGATGCCGGAGGATTTCTCCTTCCAGCTCTTCCCGGACGACCTGGAGCGGCTGGAATGGTATCTGAACGACGCCGTCGAGCGTGTACCAATCCTCGGCACCGCCGGCCTGTCGCGGATGATCAACGGGCCGATCCCCTATGCGCCGGACGGCAACCCACTGATCGGGCCGATGCCGGGCGTGCCGAATGCCTTCGAGGCCTGTGTCTTCACCTTCGGCATCTGCCAGGCCGGTGGCGCCGGCAAGGTGCTGGCCGAATGGGTCACAGAGGGTCAGACGGAGTGGGACATGTGGTCCTGCGATCCGCGCCGCTTCACCAGTTTTGCGACCCAAGACTACTGCATCGCCAAGGGCATGGAAGTCTACGGCCACGAATATGCGATGCATTTCCCGAAACACGCCTGGCCGGCCGGTCGCAACAGGAAGTTGTCTCCGATCCACGACCGGATTGCAGTGCTCGGCGCGCAGTTCAAGCCCTACAACGGCTGGGAGCGCGCCAACTGGTACGCCAAGCCGGGCGACGATACGTCCGAGGAATCAACGCAGACTTGGAACCGGGCGGGTCCGTGGGCGAAGCGGATCGAGGAGGAATGCCTGGCGGTGCGCGATGCCGCCGGCATTCTCGATCTTCCGGGCTTCTCGCGTTACCGGCTGAAGGGCGAGGGCGCGCGTGACTGGCTGCTTGGCCTCATTACCGGCAAAGTGCCGAAGCCCGGCCGCATCGGGCTTGCCTATCTCTCCGACGACAGAGGCCGCATCGTCACCGAAATGTCGGTCATGGCGCTGGAGGAGGATTTCTTCTTCCTGATCACGGCGGCGACGGCGCAATGGCATGATTTCGAGTGGCTGAAAAAGCATCTGCCGGAGGATGCGGCGTTTACGCTGGACGATGTGACTGACAATTTTACCTGCCAGATTCTTTCGGGGCCGAAGTCACGTGACATCCTCGCGGAAGTCTCGGACGCTGATCTTTCCAAGGGCTGGCTGACACATCAGAGCTGCCAGATCGCCGGACGCTGGTGCCAGCTGGTGCGGGTGTCCTTCGCCGGTGAACTCGGCTGGGAAATCCATACGAAGATCGACGATACGGCCGTGATCTTCGACGCCGTCTGGGCGGCCGGACAGAAATATGGGCTGAAACCTTTCGGCATGGAGGCGCTGGACTCGTTGCGCATCGAGAAGGGCTATCGCGCCTGGAAGGGCGACCTTTCGACAGACTACACCATTCTGCAGGGCGGGCTGGAGCGTTTCGTCGACTGGTCAAAGCCCGATTTCAAGGGCAAGGCGGCGCTGGAACGCGAGAAGCAGCTGGGTGTGACAAAGCGTTTCGTCACGCTGGTGGTGGATGCCGGTGAATGTGACGCGCCCTACATGTCGACGCTCTGGCATGACGGCAAGGTGGTCGGCGAGACGACATCCGGCAATTGGGGCTACCGGATCGGCAAATCGGTGGCGCTCGGCATGCTGCGTGCCGATCTGGCCGAGCCGGGAACGGAAATCGACGTCGAAATCTACGGCGACCGCTTCAGGGCGACGGTCCAGCCTGACCAGCCGCTGTTTGATCCCAAAAATGAAAGACTGCGCGCATGAATAGGGCCATTCCCTCCAAGGCAAGAGCCGTGATCATCGGTGGCGGCGTGTCCGGCTGCTCTGTTGCCTATCATCTGGCGAAACTCGGCTGGACGGATGTTGTGCTTTTGGAGCGCAAGCAATTGACGTCCGGCACGACCTGGCATGCCGCGGGTTTGATCGGCCAGCTGCGCGCCTCGCAGAACATGACGCGGCTCGCGAAATATTCGCGCGACCTCTACGTCAAGCTGGAGGCCGAGACCGGCATTGGCACCGGCATGAAGCAGAACGGCTCTATTACCGTGGCGCTGACCGAGGAGCGCAAGGAGGAGATCTATCGCCAGGCCTCGCTTGCCCGTGCCTTCAATGTCGATGTGCGTGAGATTACGCCTGGCGAAGTCAAGGAGATGTATCCGCATCTCAACGTCTCCGACGTGGTGGCCGCCGTGCATCTGCCGCTCGACGGCCAGTGCGATCCCGCCAATATCGCTATGGCGCTCGCCAAGGGTGCGCGACAGAACGGCGCGACGGTTCTCGAAGGCGTCAAGGTGGCGGCCGTTCACCAGAAGGACGGCAGGGTGTCTGGCGTTACCTGCGTGCAGAACGGCGAGACCTTTACGATCGAGACGGAAAACGTCGTCAATGCCGCGGGCATGTGGGGGCGCGAGCTTGCCAATCTGTCCGGCGTCACCGTGCCGCTGCATGCATGCGAACATTTCTACATCGTCACCGAACCGGTGGCAGGGCTGAAGTCGCTACCGGTGCTACGCGTGCCGGATGAGTGCGCTTACTATAAAGAGGACGCCGGCAAGATGCTGCTCGGCGCCTTCGAGCCGGTGGCGAAGCCCTGGGGCATGGACGGCATCCGCGAGGATTTCTGCTTCGACCAACTGCCGGAGGATTTCGACCACTTCGCACCCATTCTCGAAAAGGCGGTGAACCGCATGCCGATGCTGGAGACGGCCGGCATCCACACCTTTTTCAACGGCCCGGAGAGCTTCACGCCGGACGATCGCTACTATCTCGGCGAAGCGCCGGAGCTGAAGGGCTATTGGGTCGCGGCCGGCTATAATTCGATCGGCATCGTCTCCTCCGGTGGCGCCGGCATGGCACTGGCGCAGTGGATGAACGACGGCGAGCCGCCGTTTGATCTCTGGGAGGTCGATATCCGCCGGGCGCAGCCGTTCCAGAAGAACCGCGCCTACCTCAAGGAGCGCGTGACCGAGACGCTCGGCCTGCTCTATGCCGACCATTTCCCCTATCGCCAGATGGCGACTGCGCGTGGCGTGCGCCGCACGCCGCTGCACGAGCATCTGAAGGCGCGCGGCGCAGTGTTCGGCGAAGTGGCGGGCTGGGAGCGGGCCAACTGGTTTGCAAAGCCCGGCCAGGCGCGCGAGTACAAGTACAGCTGGAAGCGGCAGAACTGGTTCGAAAACCAGCGCGACGAACATCTGGCGATCCGGGGTGGCGTCGGCCTGATCGACATGACCTCTTTCGGCAAGATCCGTGTCGAGGGCCGCGATGCGCTTGCCTTCCTGCAGCGGCTCTGCGCCAACCAGATGGATGTGGCTCAGGGCCGGATCGTCTACACGCAGATGCTCAATGCCCGCGGCGGCATCGAGAGCGACCTGACGGTCACCCGTCTCTCCGAAACGGCGTTTCTGCTGGTCGTTCCCGGCGCCACCCTGCAGCGCGATCTTGCCTGGTTGCGCAGGCACATCACCGACGAATTCGTCGTCGTCACCGACGTCACCGCATCGGAATCGGTACTTTGCGTCATGGGGCCGAAGGCGCGTGCGCTGATGCAAAAGGTGAGCCCTAACGACTTTTCGAACGCGGCGCACCCCTTCGGCACGGCACGGGAAATCGAAGTCGGCATGGGCCTCGCCCGCGCCCATCGCGTCACCTATGTCGGCGAACTCGGCTGGGAACTCTATGTCTCCACCGACCAGGCGGCGCATGTGTTCGAGACATTGGAAGAGGCGGGTGCCGATGTCGGGCTGAAGCTCTGCGGCATCCATACGCTCGACAGCTGCCGCATCGAAAAAGCCTTCCGCCATTTCGGGCATGACATCACCGACGAGGACCATGTGCTGGAGGCCGGGCTCGGTTTTGCCGTCCGCCCACAGAAGGGTGATTTCATCGGCCGCGACGCGGTGTTGAGGAAACAGGAAGCGGGTCTGTCTCGCCGGCTGGTGCAGTTCAAGCTGACCGATCCGGAGCCGCTCCTGTTCCACAACGAGGCGGTGGTGCGTGACGGCAGGATCGTCGGCACGGTGACCTCGGGCAACTACGGCCACCACCTCGGCGGCGCGATTGGGCTGGGCTATGTGCCCTGCGAGGGCGAGAGCGAGGCCGAGATGCTTGGCTCATCCTACGAGATCGAGATTGCCGGAGCGCGGGCGAAGGCAGAGGCGTCGCTTGCGCCGATGTATGATCCGAAGGCGGAGCGGGTGAGGGGGTGATGCAGGACACATCAGCGTCGGCCGGGATGACCCCCCTCTGTCACTTCGTGACATCTCCCCCACAAGGGGGGAGATTGGTGGCGGCATCGGCTGCGTGCCCCATTGATTTCGCGATGTATCTGCGAGTCTTGCCGCTCACCGTTTTAGCAAAGACAATCCACTTGCTCCCGATCTCCCCCCTTGTGGGGGAGATGTCACGCAGTGACAGAGGGGGGTGCGCCACGCGCTCTTCAGCTTGGAGGAACTCCCATGCTCGCACCTGACACCAAAACCACCGCCGCACCGTCCGCCGACCGCATCGGCCAACTCGTCGCCGCCCACAAGCCGGGGCACGGCCTTACGCGTCCGTTCTACATGGACCCGGAAATCTATGAGCGCGATCTGGAGCGCGTGTTCCGCCGCCATTGGCATTGCGTCGCGCATGAGAGCGTCATTCCAAAGCCGAACGATTTCGAAGTGTTCCGTATGGCGTCCGAGCAGGTGATCGTGACGCGCCATGCGGACGGCACGGTGCATGCGCTGCTCAACGTCTGCCGTCATCGCGGCGCCGAGGTCTGCACCAAGGACAAGGGCAATGCCCGCGTCTTCGTCTGTCCTTACCATGCCTGGACCTATGGCAATGACGGGAGCTTGAAGGCCGCCCGGCTGATGCCGAAGGACTTCAGGCGGGAGGATCATGGGCTGAAGACGCTGCACGTCCACGTCGTCGAGGGGCTGATCTTCATTTCCTTTGCCGAGAACCCGCTGGATTTCACCGAGGTCGAAAACCTGTTGCATGCCACCTGCGGCCAATATGGCTGGGGTCAAGCCAAGGTGGCGCACCGGCAGAGCTATCCGGTCGAGGCCAACTGGAAGCTGGCGGTGGAGAACTATGTCGAGTGCTACCACTGCGGTCCGGCGCATCCGGAATATTCGCAAACCCATGCGCTGGAGCAGCCGCTGCCCATGATCGAGGCGCTGAACGTGGAGATGGAGGAGCGCACCTGCGCGCTCGGGATCCAGGTTGGCTCGGGCGATCACTGGCAGACCTCGGCGAATGGCAAGGAGACGATCCATGCCTTCCGCTATGCGCTCTATGATGGCGTGAAGACCGGCAGCCAGGACGGATCGCCGCTCAGCATCCTGATGGGCCGTTTCACCGCGTTCGATGGCGGCGTCACCTCCGTCCATCTCGGCGGCACCTCGTTCCTCGTCTGCTACCCTGACCATGGCATGATCTACCGCTTCATTCCGAAGGGGCCGGAAGCGTGCGAGATGGAACTGATCTGGCTCGTCAATGGCGAGGCCGAGGAGGGCAGGGATTACGATCTTGCCAAGCTGACCTGGCTCTGGACGGTGACCACCGACGAGGACAAGGCGATCATCGAACACACCTCGCGCGGCGTCCGCTCGCACTATTTCGTGCCCGGCCCGATCGCGCCGATGGAGCAGAACGAGCTGCGCTACGTCAACTGGTACCTGGACGAGATCAGCCGGGCGAGCTGACGCCCGGTTTCATGGAATGCGTCCACGAACCTCGGTGACCCGGTACGACCATTTTGGCGCGGTCGGTTCCACGCCGTAGCGATTGGGGAAGGTGAAGAAGGTTTCGAAGCTCTGGCTCCGGCCGGCGGGAATGCGCGCCAGAACGAGCGCGGTGTCCTCACCGAGCGTCCTGCATTGGTTTTTCGGGCAGTCCTCCAGCGTCACCGCCAGCCTGAAATAGTCGAGGTTGAAGCTGCTTTTGTTCACCACCGTGCCGGTCGCACGATAGCTCGTGTCTGTCCGGTTGGGCTCGAACGCCAGTCCCTCGACGGCTATATCCTCCGGCGACGGCCGGGCCTGCGGAATGCTCCGATCGGTTTCGGTATCGGACGGGTTGCCACCCTCATTGATCCAGATAACAAAAGCGACGATCAGCCCGGCTGCAACCATCAAGCTGAGGACCGGTTCGGCAAAGTGCTGGAAGCGCGACGAGCGCATGGCGAAATAGATAATCAACAGGCCTGCAAGCGCAGGAAATATCCAGATCATCAAAGTCCTCCCGCTCTTTATATAGGCGGGGCACTGGCGCGAGGGAAGCGGGGTGCGATGCCGGGTGGCGATTGTCATGCGAGGTGGAACAAAGCGCCCGCCCGCCCGTTTCCCGTCTGTCGTTCCGACGCGTCAATCACGGAAAAGGAGGAAACCCAATGGCACAGAAAGCCCTGGAAGACCTGTTCTACGACCTGCTCAAGGACGTCTATTATGCCGAGCGCAAGATTCTGAAGGCCTTGTCGAAAATGGCCAAGGGTGCCCAGAACCCCAAACTGAAGGCAGCGTTTGAAAAGCATCGCGAGGAAACCGAGGGCCAGATCGAACGCCTGCAGCAAGTATTCGAAATTTTCGGCAAACGCGCAGTCAGCAAGAACTGCCCGGCGATCGATGGCCTCATTGAGGAAGGTGAGGAAGTTCTCGAAGACTTCAGGAATTCACCGGCGCTCGATGCCGGCCTTCTGGCGGCGGCACAGGCCGTCGAACATTACGAAATCGCCCGCTACGGGGCGCTGAGGACCTGGGCAACGATGCTCGGTCTCAAGGATGCGGTCAAGCTGCTCGACGAAACGCTGCAGCAGGAAGGCAAGACTGATCACGAGCTGACGGCATTGGCGGAAGCCTCGATCAATGCGATGGCTCTCAAGAAGGCCGCGTAAAACACTCCCTGATCAAAATGGCCGGATTTGCTTCCGGCCATTTTCTCATTTCAGGCTGATCCAGTAGGAGCCGTTGAAAGGAACGGCGGCGAAGCGCGCGTTGATTTCCTTCATGCTCTTGTCCGGATCGACATCTGCAAACAGCTCCGGCCGCAGCCAGTGGGCAAAGGCTTCGGCCGCAAGAATATTCAGCGGCACGGCATTGAAGAAATTCCACAATCCATGCACGCGGCCCGTCTGTATGCCCTTGAGGTTGGCAAGAACCGGGCTTTTCACGGCTTCGCCGAGGGTCTTGCGCGCCTCGTCTGCCGTTACGCCCGGGCCGACGGAGAAGACGCTATAGGTGCCACCCGGCGAAGCCGTGGCGATGTAGACTTCCGGGTTCGCAGCAAGCAGATATTCACTGCTGACGATGCCGCCCTGGCGCGGCAGGTTCTTATTCGCGATGTTGCGGCTGCCGGTGATGGCGATGAATTCGCCAAGCCCGCCGGTGCCATAGGCGTAGCAGCAGCGATCCGGATTTGGGAAGGCGTCCATCAGCACGGTGGGGCCTAGCTCCGGATTGGCAACGACACGGTCGGTGATGCGCTTCAGGTGTTCCTCGTAGAAATCGGCGAAGGCGTTTGCCTGTTCCTCGCGCTCGAGGATCCTGCCGAGCAGGCGCATGTTGCCGGGGGTGTTCTTCAAGGGGTCGCTGTTGAAATCGACCACGAACACCGGAACGCCGGTCGTTTCCAGATAGTCGATTGCCCGCTTGCCGAGTTCGGTATCGGCCTGCCAGTTCGCCATGATGGCAAGGTCAGCCTTCAGCGACAGGATGGTCTCGAAGGACAGGCCGTCACCGGTGCCGTTGCCGATGATCGGTACGTCGGCAAGGGCCGGAAATTTCGCGACGAAGTCGTTGTAAATCTCCGGGTTGTCGCCCTTCATGTCGCCGGACCAGCCGGCGAGCAGGCTGACCGGATCCGGGTGGATCAGCGACAGCGCCACGAGATTGAAGCCGCTGCCGAGCAGGATCGCTTTCGGCTTTGCCTCGATTGCCACCTGCCGACCGATCCCGTCGGTAAGCGTCATCGGCCAACGCTCCTGTGCGTTCGATAAGGTCGAAAAGGCCAGAAACAGGCCGAGGGTCAGGAGAAAAAGGCGCTTCACACTCATTGCTTTCTTTGGGGCTTTCTTTGGGCCGGCAGTGCGCAGAGCTCGCCGCAGCTCGGAATACCGGGCAGCAGATAACGCAGGCAGCAGACTTTGCGGCGGCACACGGTCTCTCCGCCTTCGATCTCGTGGCGCAGGCAGCCGAGGAAGGGGTTGGCCGATCCATCGGGCAAATGCGGCGCGGAAAAGAGCGGCCGCGAAGCCCAGGCATCGCCGTCGCCCGCGTGTTCTCGCTCGGTCGCGTTGAAGGCGTAGTCGATGTAGACCGCCGCATTGTTCCAGGCAAGTTTCGGCGCCATGCCACCCTGCGCCTTCAGTTGCGCGACGACTTCGGCGAGATGCTGGCTGATCAGAGGCACCACGAAGGACAGGAGATCGCCGTCTTCGCCTTCGCTCCAATCTCCCACACGGGCGAGCCCCAAGGCCCGGGGCAGTCCGTCCTCGGCAAGCGCGATCGTCATGTTTTGCGCGGCGACCGGCAATGCATGATCGGCCCGGCGAGCGACGATGTAGGGGATCGTCAGGATCGAAAAATAATAGAGCGACCACATGGAGGCGACCGCGCGCCGATCGGTGCCGCCGTGCGTGGCGGCATAAGTGTCAAGCGCCGCTGAAAAGCCGCCGGAGCGGAAGAATTCATCCAATGGAACGGCGTCGTCCAGTTCCGAGGACAGCATCATCTTCTCGCCGCACCAGGCATGTTCGCCGGCAAAGACCGCCTTCAGGCTGGATGGCCCGAATGCGGTCTTGTCCTCGTGGTTGGCGGTCACCGTCAAATTCTTACCAGCTGTATTTCAACGAGCCGATCACGGCGCGGCCCTGGTCGCGGTAGCAGAAGCCTGCCGAGCAAACCGCTTCGCGCCGATCGAAGACGTTGGTGGCGTTCACCTGCAGACGCAGGCCTTCATACTTCTTGTCGAGAGCTGCG
Organism: Pararhizobium sp. LjRoot238; assembly: GCF_964252955.1. Taxonomy (NCBI): domain Bacteria; kingdom Pseudomonadati; phylum Pseudomonadota; class Alphaproteobacteria; order Hyphomicrobiales; family Rhizobiaceae; genus Pararhizobium; species Pararhizobium sp. LjRoot238. The sequence goes on from NZ_CAXUPP020000001.1 coordinate 2,827,322, forward strand.
AAGTCATAGTGGGCGGCGGCATCGAACAGGACGCGAGAGGAGTTGCGCGTCGTGTTCTGGTCGTTGCCGTAGCTGGACCCGAGGAAGCGCGCGCCGGCGCCAAAGCCGAGGCCGGCGCCCACGCCATCCTCAGGCAAGGTGTAGTCCGCCCAGATCGAGGCCATGTGGCGCGGCACCGAGGAAACATAGTTGCCGACCGTATCCGCCGGGCCCTCGGTGATCTTGGCGTCGGTATAGGTATAGGACGCGACCAGCGACAGGCCGTTGTCGAGGCTGGTGTTTGCCTCGATCTCGAAGCCGCGGGACCGCACTTTGCCGCGCTGCACTTGGATGTTTTCAGGCCCCGTCGGCAGGTCTACGACCTCGTAGTAGAGGCTGTTCTTCTGGTCGATGTTGAAGAGGGCGGCGGTGATCAGGGTGTTGCTGTTCGGCAGGAGATACTTGACGCCGATTTCTTCCTGCTGGCTCTCGGTCGGTTTGAACGGCTGGTTCGTTTCCTTGTTGATGCCGGCGTTGGGCGAGAAAGCTGTGGAGTAGCTGATATAGGGCGCAAGACCGAAGTCGGTCTCATAGGTCAGGCCGATGCGGCTGGAAAATGCCTTGTCCTTCTGGGACACCGAGTCCACCGCGTCCACCGCGTCGGTGGTCAGATCGGTCGTGTCGGTGTCGGTCGAAACCCAGTCATAGCGTCCGCCGGCCGTCAGCGTCCACGCGTCGTAGCGGATCTGGTCCTGCACATAGGTGCCGAGCTGCCACTGATCCTGCTCGACGCGGCTGGTGAAGTCGATCGGATCGGTCGGGCGGCCTTCCGTCGGATTGTTGGTATCGAGCGGCGGCGTGGAGCCGGTGCCGGACAGCGAACGGAAGCGCAGCTTGGTGTAGTCGATGCCCGCAAGCAATGTGTGGTCCAGCGCGCCGGTATCGAACTGGGCTTCCAGCTGGTTGTCGATCACGAAAGCCGTCAGGCGTTCGTCGAACGTGCCGGCGCTGCTGTCGAGCAGCGTCGGATCGACGGCGTTCGGCGCATAGGCGAAGGCCCAGTCCGTGTCGATATTCAGCGTCGAGACACGCATGTTCTGGCGGAAGGTGAACGTCTCGTTGAGACGGTGCTCGAATTCGTAGCCGATGCGGGCCTGCTTTTGCACGGAATCGTTGAAATCCGGATTGCCGGCGAAAATATCCGTCACTTCGCCGGTCAATGGATCGTTGTAATACGCGGCAGTGCCGCCGGTCTTGGTGCGCGAGTATTCGCCAAGGATCGTCAGCTTCGTGTCTTCGTCCGGCTTCCAGGTGAAGGCCGGGGCAATATAGGCGCGGTCGTCGGGAACGCTCACTTGCTCGGTGTCGGCGTCACGCAGCAGGCCGGTCATGCGGTAGTAGACCGGGTCGGTTTCGTTGATCGGGCCCGAGAAATCGAACTGCCCCTGGTAACGGTTATCGGTGCCGTATTGCAGCTGCAGTTCATGCAGCGGCACTTCGGTCGGCCGCTTGGTGATCAGGTTGAAGAGACCGCCGGCGCCGGATGCGCCGTAGAGCGCCGACGAAGGGCCGCGCAGGATGGAGACACCTTCGAGACCATAGGGCTCGGTCTTGAACAGCGAGGAACTGGCGCCCGGCTGGCGCAGGTTGTCGCGGAACACGCCAGTATAGGTGACGTCGAAGCCACGCACCGTGAACGAATCGAAGCGCGGATCAAAGCCATAGGCGCCGACGCGAGAACCCGGCGTATAGGCGAGCGTGTCGAGAAGGGTCTGCGGGTTGCGGTCCTTCAACTGCTGTTCCGTTACCGACGAGATCGATTGCGGCGTCTGCAGGAAGGGCGTGTCGACCTTGGCGCCGGTGGCGCTGCTCGTGCCGACATAGCCATCGGCGGTGATGACGCCGCCGCTGCCACCGGTGACGGTCAAGGCCTCGAGCGTCGTCGCCCCGTCACTCGTCGTTGCGGCTTGCTCTGCGTCCTGCGCGAAAGCCGCCAGCGACAATGCGAGCAGCGAGGTGCCGGCGAGGGCGAAACGGACGGTGGACCGGATGGGATAACGAAGATGGGGCATGTCATGCGCTTTCTGGACAGGCAATAGCTTATAAGATGACTCCTTCTATCAAGATTATTTTCGCAAAGAAGCAAAATGTATGACTTAAATAGTCATGTTTTATAGGTGTGGGATTTGCGCAACATTTCAGTGAAACCTGCAGGATATTCCGTTGGTTAGCGCAAAACGCGGAAAGACCGCGCTTTTGAGGCGCGGTCTTTGCAGGGAAGTGAAGTGGCAAATCGCGGCGACGACCTGGTGGCGCTGGTGCGGTTACCCGTGATTGATCATCACGTGGCGCACGGCAGTGTAGTCCTCCAGCGCATAGATCGACATGTCCTTGCCATAACCCGACTGCTTGACGCCGCCATGCGGCATTTCGTTGGTCAGCATGAAGTGGGTGTTGATCCAGGTGCAGCCATATTGCAGGCGGGACGCCGCCTTCATCGCCTTGCTGATATCCTTGGTCCAGACCGAGGAGGCAAGGCCGTAGTCGCTGTCGTTCGCCCAGGTGACCGCCTGGTCGTTGGCGGCAAAGCGGGTAACGGAGACGACGGGGCCGAAGACTTCGCGGCGGACGATCTCGTCTTCCTGGGTGGCTCCCGCGACGACTGTCGGCTGGAAGAAGAAGCCATCCTTGCTGCCGAGGCCGCCGCCGGTGGTGATCTGGATATGCTTCTGTTCCGTGGCGCGCTCGACAAAGCTTGCCACCCGGTCGCGCTGGCGCTTGGAGATCAGCGGGCCGATCTCGTTTTCGGTGTCGTCGGCGAGGTTGTAGCGGATGGTCGAGACGGCGGCGGTGAGGTCGGCGACGAGCTTTTCGTAGATGCCGTTCTGCGCATAGATACGGCAGGCGGCGGTGCAGTCCTGACCGGCATTATAGTAGCCGAAGGTGCGGATGCCACTCACGACGGCTTCGAGGTCGGCGTCGTCATAGACGATGACCGGCGCCTTGCCGCCGAGTTCGAGATGGGTGCGCTTGACGGTCTTGGCGGCGGCCTGCAACACCTTCTTGCCGGTGGCGATATCGCCGGTGATCGAGACCATGCCGATCTTCGGATGGTTGATCAGGGTGTTACCCACCGTTTCGCCGCGCCCGAGGACGACGTTGACGACACCTTCCGGCAGGATATCGGCGAGCAGCCGCGCCATCTTCAGCGCCGTCAGCGGCGTCTGCTCGGATGGCTTGAAGACGACGGTATTGCCGCCGGCAACCGCCGGCGCCAATTTCCAGGCCATCATCATCAGCGGATAGTTCCATGGCGCGATCGAGCCGACTATGCCGACGGGATCGCGGCGGATCATCGAGGTATGACCGGGCAGGTATTCGCCCGCCACCGTCGCCTGCAGCGAACGGATGGCGCCGGCGAAGAAACGCCAGCAGTCGATGATCGCCGGCAATTCATCGTTGCGCACGGCATTGATCGGCTTGCCGCAGTTGAGCGCCTCGAGCGCTGCAAAGCCGTCGGCATCCTTTTCGATCGCATCGGCGATCTTCAGGAGATAGCCGGAGCGTTCGGCGGGCGTCGTCATCGACCAGCTGGTGAAAGCCCTCTCAGCCGCATCGACGGCCCGCTCGATCTGCGACTGCGAGGCTTCCGGCAGGTCGATAATCTTCTCGCCTGTCCGCGGATTGAGGATCAGTTCCTCGGCTTCGGTGCCGGCCTCGAATGTCGATCCGATCAGCAATTGCGTATCCATGTCCGTTCTCCCTTTTTCTGGCGTCTGTTTTTGTCGGAAAACCGGTGTCCACTTTTCCGAAACAGACGCGTGATTATTTGCCGGCGCCGGCGATCTGGTCGCCGTCGCGCGTGAGGTAATAGGCCGCCAGGATCGGCAGGAAGGTCACCAGCATCACCACCATGGCGACGACATTGGTGACCGGCCGCTGGCGCGGGCGAATGAGTTCTTCGAGCATCCAGATCGGCAGCGTCGACTGCTGGCCGCCGGTAAAGGTGGTGACGATGACCTCGTCGAAGGACAGCGCGAAGGCGAGCATGCCGCCGGCCAGAAGCGCCGTGCTGATGTTGGGCAGGATGACGTGGTGGAACGTCTGGAAACCGTCGGCACCGAGATCCATCGAGGCCTCGATCAGCGAACCGGAGACGCGGCGGAAGCGGGCGACGGCATTGTTGTAGACGACGACGATGCAGAAGGTCGCGTGGCCGAGCACGATGGTCCAGAAGGAAAAGGGAATATCGGCAAAAGAGAAGGCCGATCGCAGCGCAATGCCGGTGATGATGCCGGGAAGCGCGATCGGCAGGATGACGAGCAGCGAAATGGTTTCGCGGCCGAAGAAGCGCGTCTGGCTGACGGCCGCGGCGCAGAGCGTGCCGAGCACGAGGGCAATCGCCGTGGCGATCGTCGCGACCTTGACCGACAAAGTGAGTGCCGCCCAGACATCCGGCCGGTTCCAGGTGACGGCGAACCATTGCAGCGTCACCCCCGGCGGCGGGAACTGGTAGCTCTTTTCCTCCGTGGTGAAGGCGTAGAGGAAGATCAGGAGGATCGGGATGTGCAGGAAGGCGAGCCCGCCGATGGCGGCGATCTTCAGGCCAAGCGGTGCTTGAGCGGAGCGGTCAGAGCGCATCGAAGGCCCCCATGCGTTTGGCCATCCAGAGATAGAGGCCCATGATGACGATCGGGACGACGGTGAAGGCTGCCGCGAGCGGAATATTGCCGGCCGTGCCCTGCTGCGCATAGACGGCCTGACCGATGAACAGGCGCGACGAACCGATGATCTGCGGGATGATGTAATCGCCGAGCGTCAGCGAGAAGGTGAAGATCGAGCCGGCGACGATGCCCGGGAGCGCCAGCGGAAAGAGCACGTGCCGGAATGTCTGCTGCGGTGTGCCGCCGAGATCGGAGGAGGCCTCGATCAGATTGGCGGGCACGCGCTCAAGGGCTGCCTGGATCGGCAGGATCATGAAGGGCATCCAGACATAAACGAAGACGAGGAAGGTGCCGGTATAGCTGACCGAGAGCGAATTGCCGCCGATGACGGGAAGCGAGAGCCAGCCATCGAGCAGCCAGAGCAGGTTGAGCTTGGTGAAGGCCCAGGTGAGGATGCCTTCCTTGGCAAGGATCAATTTCCAGGCGTAGATCTTGACGAGATAGCTCGACCAAAGCGGCAGCATGACGCCGAGATAGAAGACGGCCTTCCATGTCCCCTTGGCATAACGCGCCGCGTAGTAGGCGATCGGGAAGGCGATCAGCGCAGAAAACAGCGTGACCGTGGCGGCCATCAGGACAGTGCGGACGATGATGTCGAAATTGGCATCCGACAGCAGTTGCCTGTAGGTCGCAAGCGTGAACTCGTAATTGATCAGCCCGGAGAAATCGTCGATCGAGAAGAAGCTCTGCAAGAGCAAGGCAAACAGCGAGCCGAGATAGATGATGCCGAGCCAGAGGACAGGCGGGCCGAGCAGCACGGCGATGAGGACGTGCGGGTGCTTCCAGAGGAAGTCCGAAATTCGTCCGGTCAGGCGAGGCCCGTTCGGCAGGATGGTTTGCGTGGAGGCGAGGGTCATGCAACCTCCATCAGATGAAGGTCGTTGCGCGAGAAGGCGAGCTGCACATGCGCGCCGATATCGGGTACGGGCATGGCGGCGGGGCTGGCAACGATGATCTTCTCTCCGTCGCAGTCGACGCTGACGCGGTTGACCGCGCCAAGGAAGCTGCAGGCCGTGACAGTGCCGGGCAGGGTGAGTTGCTCGGCCCAGGAGGTGCCGATAGCAATCGCTTCCGGGCGCAGGCTCGCGGCCGCAGCGGGTACCCCGAGCCTGGCGCAGATGGCGCTGGACAGGATGTTGGACGAACCGACGAAATCGGCGACAAAACGGGTCTGCGGCCGCTGGTAGATATCTTCCGGCGTACCGAGTTGCTGGATCTTGCCGTCGTTGAACACGGCGATGCGGTCTGCCATGGACAGGGCCTCGCCCTGGTCGTGGGTGACGAAGACGAAGGTGATGCCAAGCGATTTCTGCAGGCTCTTCAGCTCCTCCTGCATCTGCTCGCGCAGCTTGAGATCAAGCGCGCCGAGGGGTTCGTCGAGCAGCAGAACCTTGGGCTTGTTGACGAGGGCCCGGGCGAGCGCCACGCGCTGGCGCTGGCCGCCGGAGAGCTGACCCGGCCGACGCTGGCCGTAGCCCGGCAGCTTGACCATGGCGAGGGCATCTTCCGCTGCCTTGCGGCGTTCTTGCCTGCCGACGCCCTTGACCATCAGGCCATAGGCGACATTGTCGAGGATCGAGAGATGCGGGAAGAGCGCATAGTCCTGAAACACCGTATTGACGCTGCGGCGATAGGGCGGAACACCTTCGGCCGTTTCCCCGAAAATCTCAATATGGCCGCCGGTCGGCTGCTCGAAACCGGCCATCAGCCGCAGGCAAGTGGTCTTGCCGGAACCGGAGGGGCCGAGCATGGCAAAGAACTCGCCGGGCGCGATTGCAAGGTCGACCGCATCGACGGCTTTGACAGTGCCGAAGTGGCGGGATACGTTTTCGAACAGGACGGCGGCGGTCATGGGTCTTCCTTGCTCGGCAAGCTATTGATTGGGTTATCACACAGGTCGCGGTGATCTCCCCCCTTGAGGGGGAGATGTCGGCATCGCCGACAGAGGGGGGTAAGCCCGCTCCGCATGTGAGGAGAGTTTACCCCCTCTGTCACTTCGTGACATCTCCCCCTCAAGGGGGGAGATCAGATCCGAGTTCGCCGTTTACCGGCCGCCGATGACGCCGATGTAGTCGGAGACCCAGCGGTGATAGGGCACGCACTCGCCCTGGCTTTCGCATTTTGAAACCGGGGTCTTCCAGAACTTGATCTTCTCGAAGTCGTTGTAGCCGTTGGCTGCACAGCCTTCGTCGGTCAGCAGTTCATTGCCCTTGCAGGCGGCCGGTACCGAAGGAACGGTGCCGAACCAGGCCGAGACGTCGCCCTGAACCTTGGGTGACAGCGAGTGTTCCATCCACATATAGGCGCAGTTGGGGTGTTCGCTATCGGCATGCAGCATCGTCGTATCTGCCCATCCGGTCGCACCCTCCTCCGGGAAGACCGAGGCGATCGGCTGCTTTTCGGCCTTCAGGAGGTTGACCTGGAAGGGCCAGGAGCCGGAGGCGATGACACCCTCGTTCTTGAAGTCGTCGATCTGGATCATCGCGTCATGCCAGTAGCGGTTCGCCAGCGTGCGCTGGACGCGCAGAAGGTCAAGCGCCGCCTTGTATTGATCTTCATTGAGTTCGTAAGGGTTCTTGATGCCGAGTTCGGGCTTGTGGAACATCAGGTAGTTGGCGGCGTCCGCCACATGGATCGGGCCGTCATAGGCCTGGATGCGGCCCTTGTTGGACTTGCCGTCCGGCAATGTCATCTCTTCGAACACGACCTTCCAGCTCTTCGGTGCTTCGCCCTTGAAAGCCTCGGTGTTGTACATCAAGACGTTCGGACCCCAGACATAGGGCGTGCCGTAATGGGTGCCGTTCACAGTATGCCAGGGCGCATTCTGCAGACGCTCGTCGATGGTCGACCAGCTCGGGATCAGGGCGGTGTTGATCGGCTGGACGCGCTTGCCGGCAACGAGGCGCAGCGACGCGTCGCCCGAGGCGGTGACGAGGTCGAAGCCGCCTTCGTTCATCAGCGCGACCATTTCGTCCGAGGTCGCAGCCGTCTTGACGCTGACCTTGCAGCCGGTGTCTTTTTCGAAGCCGGTGACCCAGTCATAGGCCTTGTCGGTCTCGCCGCGCTCGATATAGCCGGCCCAGGCGACGATCGACAGCTCGCCTTCGCCCTTGCCGAGTTCCTTCAGCGGCTCCTGGGCAAAAGCATGGGTGGCGAAAGCGAGCGAAAGGGTGAGCGCGGTGCAGGATTTCAGAATCTGCTTCATCTTCAGTCTCCCGGTTTGGTATCCGTGTTTCACGGTCTTTGTTCCCGGAGTAAAAGGTGCCTCTATTTTGCCGCTTTCGCAAATTCATTAATCAGAATGTTGCTATCGGTTTTGCCGATATCGATCGAATTTACCGGGACCTGCCGCTGCGCAGCGCCTCTGCAACCCCGATGAAGTCCTTGGCCGATTGCGGCAACCCTGAGCCCTTGCGCCAGACCATGCCGACCTGGACCACGGGGAGAGCGCCGGAGACGTCCCGGCTTTCGATCCGGTCGCCTTCCAGCGACCAGGGCCGGTAGACGAGATCGGGCAAGAGCGCGATACCGGCGCCGGTCGCGACAAGGCTGCGCACCGCCTCGACCGAGCGGGTACGGAAGGCGACATGTGGGCGGGCGCCGAGCGCGGTCAAAAGCTTGCCAGTATTCTCCTCGATTTCGTCGACCGTCAGCATGATCAACGGCTCCTTGGCGATATCGGCAACGGAGATGATATCGGCGGAAACCAAGGGATGGCCGAGCGGCAGCCAGAGACGGTAAGGCGAGGTCTCGATGATTTCTGCCTGCAGCGCCATGCGGTCGCGCAGGTTGGAAATGACCATGACGGCGACATCGAGCTCGCCGCCGACCAGCAGATGTTCGAGATAGGAGCCATTGTCTTCGATGGCACTCACCTCGACTTCCGGGCAGGCGCGGCGATAGCGGGCAAGGAGATCAGAGAGGACGTAACCGGCAACGAGCGAGGTGACGCCGAGATTGAGCGTGCCGCCGGTGCGCGATTCCCGCTCCTGCGAAAACGAGCGGCGTGCGTCCGATACGCCGGCCAGGATCTTGGTCGCATGGCGCAGGAACTGGTGGCCGTTATGGGTGATGTGCAGGCCGCGCGGATGGCGCTCGAACAGCTCGACGCCCAAGTCCGTCTCCAATTCCTTGACGGCCTCGGTTATCGAGGATTGCGAGATCGACAGGTTCTGCGCCGCCCGGGTAATGGAGCCCTGTTCGGCGACGGCGACGAAATATTGGAGCTGACGGAGCGTGAAGGCCATGGCCTAGCTAACACGGGCAGAGGGGGGAATGGCAAGGTGGATGAGGGCGAACACATTCGCCGAGGATGCGCGGGAGGAAGCCGAGTTCTGTGTCCATCATCGACGTGATCGGCACCCGGAATCGCGAGCGCGCAGGCGTGCAAAGACATCCGCTGCCGGGACGTCGGGACGAGGATCATCCAGCGCTTCGCGGATTTTCAACCGGATGGCGTCGGCCGACTGCGCATCCGGCACGGTATGTTGCTGCTCGGAAGGTGGTTTGCCTGCGCGCATGGAGCGTTACTCCTCGCAGACAGACGAACACGGCTGCGCGACTTCGTGTGGTCTCGATGTTGGAAATTTCGAGGAGTGTCGGCCTCAGAACAGAGCTTGCCAGAATTCCGGTTATGCTCAGATAACAATCAGGACCGGCTATTCATGACAACAGATCGCCTTTTCCCCACCGAACCCGGCATTCTCGCCTTCCACAAACGCTGCGAAGAATTCTACCCGGCCGATGCCGTCGATGCGCCGATCGAGCAGCAGCGCAGATGGTACGACGCGCTGTGCGCCGAGTTCGATGCGCCGTCGCCGCAGGGACTGACGCGGCAGGATGAGAAGGTCGGCGGCCGTATTCCCGTGCGCCGGTACCGGCCGGCGGAGATCACGACGCAGACGCGGATTTTCTACATTCATGGCGGCGGTTTTGTCGTCGGCTCGCTCGAAAGCCATGATGCCATCTGCGCGGAGATCGCCCACGCAGCAAAAGCCGAACTGGTCTCCGTCGATTACCGGCTGGCGCCGGAGCATGTCTGGCCGGCGGCGTTCGAGGATTGCTTCGAAGTGCTGATCTCACTGCTTGCCGACGGCCGGCCGCTGGTCATCGCGGGTGACAGCGCCGGCGGCAATCTGGCGGCGGGGATTGTGCTGAAGGCCAAGGCGGAGGCAATCGGCGGTATCGTCGGGCAGGTGCTGATCTATCCGGGGCTTGGCGGCGACCTGGTGTCGGGCTCCTATGCCGAGATGGCCGAGGCGCCGGGGCTGTCGACGGCTGACGTCGCCTATTACCGGGATGTCTTGAAGGCACCGGCTGACAGCGCCTTCGCGCACCCGCTGAAGGCAGAGGATTTCTCCGGCCTGCCTCCAGCCTATATCACATCGGCGCATTTCGATCCTTTGCGCGACGATGCCGCGCTTTATGCCCAGCGGTTGATCGCTGCGGGTGCGAACGTCACTTATCGCGACGAGCCGCAGATGATCCATGCGTGGTTGCGCGCCCGTACCATGAGCGAGGGCGCGCGGGAAGGTTTCCGCCAGATTTGCCTGGCGGTCAGCGGTCTCGTTGGAACGCTTTAGATCTTTGTTTCATGCGTGTCGTTGCCCCAAAACCGCTGCACACTTTTGGGCGACATGCATTAGCCCTTGGCCTTTAGGACCAGAACCGGGTCGGGGCTGAATTTCGCCGGGAAGAGCGCCTTCAGGTTCTCGATCTTCGGCAAGTCATTGTAGACGATGTAGGGGTAGGTTGGATTGAGCGTCAGGAAATCCTGGTGGTATTCCTCGGCCGGATAGAAGGCGGTCATATCCGAGACCTTGGTGACAACCGGTTCGCCGAAAACCTCAGCCTTATCGAGCTGGGCGATATAGCTTTGCGCGATCGTCTTCTGCTCACCATTGGTGGTGAAGATTTCCGAACGGTATTGCGGGCCGTGGTCTGGGCCCTGATAGTTCAACTGCGTTGGATTGTGCGCCACCGAGAAGAAGATCTGCAGCAGCTGACCGTAGGTGACCTCTTTCGGATTGTAGGTGATCTCGACTGACTCTGCGTGACCCGTATTGCCGCTGCTGACGGTTTCGTAGGCAGCGGTGTCCTTCGTGCCCCCCGAATAGCCGGAGACCGCGTTCTTCACGCCCTTCACATGCTGGAAGACACCCTGCACACCCCAGAAGCAGCCGCCGGCGAAGACGGCCTTTTCGGTCGCCGCGCTGGCGGTTTCATCGATTGCAGGAGGAGGGACGATGACGGCATCTTCGGCGGCATTGCTGAAGGTCGAAGACATCGCAAAGAGCGCGGCGGCGATTGCGGTTGCGCCAAGGCCGAGCGCGAGGGAGCGTCCGGTCGTTCGCGAGGCAGTTTGTGTTTTGATGGACGGCATGGCATTCCTCCTGTTCGATCGGCGGATGCATGAGACGCACCCTTGGATCCGGCGACATGCGCCTTTGCTTGATGAGCAAAGTCTGACCTGACGCCGGTTCACGGGTCAAATCGCAAATGCGTGCGTAACGCCAAAGTGAGAGGCTGGCCGCAGCGCTACACGCTTGTGTGATGCCAGAAGGAATCGATGGAGGATGATATGACGGCTATCACCGATCTCGACGTGCTCTTGCGCGAAATGCGCCCGGACCTGCGGCCCGGAGACTATGTCTATTGCACGGTGCCGAATGATCCGGCGGGGGGCTGGCTTTCGTTATCGCCGCTCGGCTTCTTCCGCGAGGACGAAGGCCTGACGCTGATCCTTGAGCGCACAGAGGCAGACAAGGCCGGCCTGGCTTATGGCCCGGTGATGCGCTGCATCACGCTGACAGTGCATTCCGCGCTCGAGGCTGTCGGATTGACGGCGGCAGTTGCGGCGGCGCTGACGCGGCATGGCATCAGCGCCAATGTGGTCGCGGCCTATCACCACGACCACATTTTCGTGCCGGTCAAGGATGCGGAGCGGGCGCTTGACGCCTTGGCCGAGGCGCGGCCCGTCTGATCCTTTACATGAAGTCGCGGGGGAGGCGCTTCTCGAAGGTCTTTTCAAAAATCTGCGTCTCGCCTTCGTAGGCCGTGACCGAAGCCGACGTCAGCCACTCCGTTGCTGTGCAGCCGATCCGCGAGACCGAAACGGTCTTGACCGACCAGTTTTCGCGTTTGGCAACGCAGGTCCAGGTGGAGACGCCGGTCATCGACAGGGGATCGTCCGCAGCGATGGTCCAGATCTCGTTGCGAATATCCTGAGTGGCAAAGCCGGTGTCCGGATGTTCGAAAAGGCCGGTGTCCTCGAAAATATAGTAGTGCGTCTTGCCGGTCGTCATATCGCGCTCGACGCGGCGGCTGGTCTTTCCCGCCGCATGCTCGATGTATTTCGGCAGCGGATCGGGATTTGCCGGTTCAGGCACGGTGATCACCCGGTGTTCACCGATTTTCGGCAGGGCAAGGCCGAGGGAGGCGAGGTCGAGCGTCAGGCCCGGATCGGACGGGGCCGGCAGGACCATCGGCCAGTAGGATGTCGAGAGCGACAGGCGGATGCGGTGGCCGGCGCCGAAGCGGTAGCCGCAGGCGTCGAGCACCAGCCGGATTTGCGTCTTTTTACCCTTCTCCATCGGCTTCGGCTCGGCGTAACCGTCGCGGTGGGCAAGGTTGAGCACGCCGAAGGTGACGCGAGTTGCCGTGCCATCCGGATGAATATCGACGAGACGAGCGATCAAGTTTGCCCAGTCGCCGTCGCAGGCGAGTTCGACGGTCAATACCGGTTGGCCGAGATAGTCGACCGCATGGGTTAGCGGCGCCGTCTCGAAGATCAGCGAGCCCGCATCGTCGATCCGCTGGTCGCCCGCCATTTCGGCGTCCGGCTTCAGCGTGAACCATTCGCCGGCGGCGGTTCCGGTATCGAGTGGCGATCTCAGATAGGCGTTGTGGTCATGGGCGCCGGCGATCGGCATGCCCTCCTGCAGGCTTCCGAACTGATCGACATAGAAGCACTGCATTTCCGGCGGCCGCCACTGATCCTTGGCGATCCAGAAACCCGGCTCCACATTGCGGCGAAGCGCCGGCTTCGGGCCGTCAAGAATGAAGGCGCGCATCTGCGGCAGAGCCTCGACGCCCGTATCCTCGTCGCGCAGCCAGCGGTTCCACCAGGCGATGGCCTCGCCGTGGAAATCGGCGCGTGGTTTCGGCCATGCGAAATGCGGGTATTTGTGCACCCAGGGGCCGATCAGAGCCTTCACCCGGTCGCCGAGACCTTCTGCGGCCTTCATCGGCGTGTTGCGGTAGCCGTCGGCCCAGCCGGCGATGACCATGGCCGGTATCGGGAAGCCGTCGAAAACCTCGCAGATCGAGCCGTGTTTCCAGAAGTCGTCGCGGCGCTGGTGCTCCAGCCACTCCTCGATGAAGAAGGGCTCCAGCGCCAGGCGCTCCAGCCACATCTGCCTCCACATGTCACCGACCAGCGCCGGGTCGGGTGAACGGGACTGGTAGGCCAGCATGGTCGCCGCCCAGGAAAGCTGCGCGGAGAGATGCGTGCCATTCTTGTAATGGATGTCGTCATTGTAGCGATCGACGGTCGAGGCGATCGAGATCACCGCCTTCAGCGCAGGCGGTTTAAGCGCCGCCACCTGCAGGCAGTTGAAGCCGCCCCAGGAAATGCCCATCATGCCGACCTTGCCGTTCGACCAGGGCTGTGCGGCGATCCAGGCGATCAGTTCGCAACCATCGGCAAGTTCGCGCGGCGTATACTCGCCGTCGATGACGCCGTCGGATTCGCCGGAGCCGCGGATATCGACGCGAATTCCGGCGATGCCGGCTGCCGCAAACACCGGATAGGTGGATTCGTCGCGCGGACTTGTCCCGTCACGCTTGCGGTAGGGAAGGTATTCGAAAACTGCCGGCACCGGGTTCCGATCCGCGCCCTCCGGCAGCCAGATGCGCGCGGCCATTCGCGTGCCGTCCTTGAGGACGATCCATTGGTTTTCGATGACGGTGAAATTGCCTGTGGTCATGTCCTGGTCTTTTCTGCATGCTGTCGCGCCCGCATTGCTGGCGGTGTCGTGGGAGGACGAGAATGTTGAAGAGAAATGTTTCGGCGGGCATTTTGATCCTTGCCGTCGCAGTTCCCGCCGTTGCTGACGACGTGCCGCCGCTGCCGGCCTGCGCGCTGTCGGGTGCCACCAGCGTCATGATCGGCGGCCAGCCGGCGCTCCGGTTGTCCGATGTCGCTAACTGTCCGCCCGAACTCTATGAGATCGTGCCGAGCATCTTCATCGAGGGACAGCCCGTCGTGCATTTTCGCTCCGGAGCCGGCGCAAAGGGCGATTGCTCGGCGAAGGGCTATGCTTCGGTCCTGCTGGAAGGCGAGGCCGCACAGCGCACGGGCGACGTCGCCTGCACAGCGAAATGACGGCGTTCTTTGCCACGCAAAAAGCGCGGTTTCCCTGAAGACGGCTTTCATGTCGTTGGCAAACCTTCGTAGGGATTGAGGCAGGAAACCTCCATCGTTTTGAAGTGGCGGATGTTGCGCGTCAGCACGGTCAAGTCCTGCGTCATCGCCGTCGCCGCAATCGCCGCATCCTCATAACCGGGGTCGCCGCCAATTCCATTGGCCTTGTCGAGCAATCGTCCGGTTAGCCGAGCCGTGTTGAGATCGAGCGTCAAAATACGGCTGGCATAGAGATGGACGATACTGTTCAGCCATCTGGCTAGATCGTTGGCCTTTTTCGACGCACCCTGTCGCGCGGCCTTCGCAATCCCCAGTTCGACTTCCGAGATGGATATGACCGATAGAAAGAGCCTGTTGGAGGTGTCTTCGATCCATTTGCGCACCGCCGCTTCTTCCGGCGTGTGGAGACGTCTTGGGCCAATCAACGACAGGATGTTCGTGTCGAGCAGGTACATCAGAACGACTGATCGCTCAGCGCGCGCGGGGGCTTGCGGTCCGGGATGTCGCCCTCCTCCAGAGGAGAATGGGTGAGCAGCCAGCCGAAACTCGGAACGTCGGAAAGCCGGCGATATTCCTCATAGGACATGATGACGGCCTCCCTGCGACCATGTCTCGTGATGATTGACGCTTCGCCATGCAATGCCTCGTCCACGACGGACGAGAGCGTTGCCTTGGCGTCGCGCAGCTGAATTTCCTTCATGGAGCACCTTTAATGACTACTGTGGTCATTTTAGAAGTTTTCCACGTGATGGTCAAACCGCCGCGGCACGTTCAATTCCCGGCACTCTCCATGCGCCGTGTCGTCAGCACCTTCTCCAGCCAGCCGAGTTCCATTTCCGGAACGGATTTCAGAAGTAGATCGGTATAGTCGTCAAAGGGCGGCGACAGGACCTTGGACTTCGGGCCGAAGCGGACGAGCTTGCCGCGGTGCATGACGGCGACGCTATCGGCGATGGCGCGGACGATGGCGATGTCGTGGGTGATAAAGACATAGGAAACAGCGGTTTCCTCCTGAAGCTTCAGAAGCAGATTCAGGATGCCTTCGGCCACCAGCGGATCGAGCGCCGAGGTCGGTTCGTCGCAGAGGATGAGTTCCGGTTTTGCCGCCAGTGCCCGGGCGATCGCGACGCGCTGCTTCTGGCCGCCGGACAGTTCGGCCGGATAGCGATCGAGGAACCGGTCGCCCATCTCGATCTGGTCGAGCAGTTGCTTGACGCGCTCCGTCTTCTTGGCGCCGTGCAGGCCATAGTAGAAGGAGATCGGGCGGCCGATGATGTCGCGCACCGTCTGGCGGGGGTTCATCGCCGTGTCTGCCATCTGGTAGATCATCTGCACGCGGCGAAGCTCTTCCTTCGTGCGCGAACTCAGCGCCTTTGGAAGCTCCTTGCCGTCGAAAGTGATCTTGCCTTCCGACGGCGGCAGGAGGCCGGTGATGACGCGGGCCAGCGTTGATTTGCCGGACCCGCTCTCGCCGACGATCGCCAGTGTCTGGCCCTTGGGCAGATGCATGGAAACATCGTGGAGCACCTTGAAGCCGCTGGCGTAACCGGCGCTCACATGCTCGATCTTCAAGAGTGTGTTGCTCTGGTCCTTGGCTTCCTCGCGCTTGGTCTGGCGGACGCTGACGAGCGCCCGGGTATAGTCTTCGCTCGGCGCTTCGATGATATGCTTGGTCGTTCCGTATTCGATCGTCTTGCCGTGGCGTAGCACCATGATGTCGTCGGAGATCTGGGCGACGACGGCGAGGTCGTGGGTGATGTAGAGCGCTGCCGTGTGCGTCTCCTCGATGGCATGCTTGATCGCGGCCAGAACGTCGATCTGGGTGGTGACGTCGAGCGCCGTGGTCGGTTCGTCGAAGACGATCAGTTCGGGATTGGGGCAGAGCGCCATGGCGGTCATGGCCCGCTGCAGCTGGCCGCCGGAGACCTGGTGCGGATAGCGGTCTCCGAAGGTTTCCGGATTGGGCAGGCCAAGAACCCGGAAAAGGTAGAGCGCCCGTTTCTCTGCGTCGGCGCGGCTCATGATCTTGTGGCGCAGCGACGCCTCGACCACCTGTTCGCCGAGCTTGTGGGCCGGGTTGAAGGCGGCCGCCGCCGACTGGGCGACATAGCAGACCTTGCAGCCGCGGATGGTGCGGACGCCGTCGCGGCCGAGCGTCAGGATGTCCTTGCCGTTGAGCAGCACCTGGCCGCCGGTGATGGATGCGCCGCCACGGCCATAGGCGAGGGCGGAGAGGCCGATCGTCGACTTGCCGGCACCGCTTTCGCCGATCAGGCCGAGCACCTTGCCCTTCTCAAGGTCGAACGACACGTTTTCGACCAGGGTTACGGTCTTCGGCGGCTCGCCCGGCGGGTAGCTGGTGGCCTCGATTTTCAGGTTCTTGACGGAAAGCAGCCCATTCTTAGCAGATAAAGATTCAGGCATCGCCGCGCCCTCCTTTGAGGCTCGAGGTTCGCTTCATCAACCAGTCGACGACGAGGTTGACGCAGATGGCAAGACCGGCAATCGCCCCGCCCGGAACAAGGGCTGCCGAGATGCCGAAGATGATGCCGTCCTTGTTGTCCTTGACCATGCCGCCCCAGTCGGCGGCCGGCGGCTGGATGCCGAGGCCGAGGAAGGAGAGGGTGGAGAGGAAGAGGATCGAAAAGGCAAACCGCAGGCCGAATTCGGCGAGAAGCGGCGACAGCGTGTTGGGCAGGATTTCCCGGAAGATGATCCAGCTTGTGCCTTCGCCGCGAAGGCGCGCGGCCTCGACGAATTCCATTACCGCGACATCGAGCGCCACGGCGCGGCCGATGCGGAAGACGCGGGTACTGTCGAGGACCGCCATGACGAGGATCAGGATCCAGAGCTGTTGCGGCAGAACGGCAAGCACGACAAGCGCGAAGATCAGTGTCGGGATCGCCATCATCAGATCGTTGAAACGCGAGAACAACTGGTCGATGAAGCCGCCGGTGACTGCCGCAGTGAAGGACAACAGCATGCCCAGCGAAAACGAAATGAGAGTTGCCGCAAGTGCGACGAAGATCGTCGTGCGGGCACCGAAGACCAGACGCGAGAACAGGTCGCGGCCGAGATTATCGGTGCCGAGCAGGAAGTCACCGCCCATCGGCAACCAGATGTCGCCGACCACGTCGCGCTCGCCATAGGGAGCGATCCAGGGGGCGAAGATGGCGCAGATCAGGGCGAGCGTGATACCGGCGATGCCGACCCAGGCACTCAAGGGAATGGAGCTCAATCTCATCGTGGGTGCCTCAATCTTGGATTGGCGAGGATGGCAAGAATATCCGCGGCCATGTTGAGGAAAATGTAGAAGGCGGCGAAGATCAGGCCGCAGGCCTGCACCACCGGCATGTCGCGCACCGTGACGGCATCGACCATGTACTGGCCCATGCCCGGATAGACGAACACCACTTCCACGACGACGACGCCGACCACGAGATAGGCGAGGTTGAGCGCGATGACGTTGATGACCGGCGCAACGGCGTTGGGAGCGGCGTGCCGGGCAATGATGCGGAAGGCGCTGAGGCCCTTCAGTTCCGCCGTCTCGACATAGGCCGACGACATGACGTTGAGGATCGCCGCCCGGGTCATGCGCATCATATGGGCGAGAACGACGAGCACGAGTGTTGCGACCGGCAGGGCGATGGCCGAAAGCCGTTCGCCAAAGCCCATGCTGCCGTAGACGGTGGCCGGGAAGGTCGCGACGCCCAGCTGAACCGCGAAGAACAGGATCAGCAGGTAACCGACGAAGAACTCGGGGAGCGAGATCGCCGCGAGCGATATGACGTTGATGATCTTGTCCGGCAGCCGGTTTCGATATTGCACGGCGAGCATGCCGAGCGCGACGGCGAGCGGCACGGATACCAGGGCGGCGAAGAAGGCGAGGAAGAGGGAGTTTCCGAGCCGCTTGCCGATCTGTTCGCTGACGGAGTTCTTGCTGGCCCAGGACGTGCCGAAATCACCCTTGACGGCGCCGCCGAGCCAGTTGAGGTAGCGTTCGCTCAGCGGCTTGTCGAGGCCGAGGTCCTTGCGGATGTTTTCGACCGCCTGTGGCGTCGCCGACTGGCCGAGATAGGTGGTGGCGAAGTCGCCGGGCAGGGCTTCCACGCCGCCGAAGATCATCAGCGACACGGCAAAGAGGAGACCAACGCTTAGGCCCAAGCGCTGGATGATGAGGGCCGCCAAGGGGCGGCGCAGGGTGAAACGGCGCCAGAACGTGCCGGTCGCGATACCCGTCGGGGGCGTGACCAGCGTTCCGGAGACGGGTGCGGACTGCGAGAGACTTTCGCCCCCCGCAGCGGTACCCGTCGTCGGCGCCGGACCCGTGATCGGTCCGCCGCCCGTCATCAGGCGTCGAGCCAGACGCGAGTTGCGACGTAGCCGTTCGACATGTCGTTGCCGATATCGTGGACATAGCCCTTCACCTGCTTGGTCGAGGCGTTCACGAAATCGTTGAACATCGGCAGGATCAGGCCGCCTTCATCGCGCACCATCATCGCCATGGTGCGGTACATTTCCTTGCGCTTGGCTTCGTCCAGTTCGGAGCGGGCTTCAAGCAGGGTCTTATCGAAGTCCGGACGCAGGAACTTGGTGTCGTTCCAGTCGGCGGTCGACAGGTAGGCTGTCGAATACATCTGGTCCTGGGTCGGGCGGCCGCCCCAGTAGGAGGTCGAGAAGGGCTGGACGTTCCAGACGTTCGACCAGTAGCCGTCGCCGGGCTCGCGCTTGACTTCGATCTCGATGCCGGCCTTCTTGGCGCTTTCCTGGTAGAGCACGGCCGCATCAACGGCACCCGGGAAGGCGACATCCGACGTGCGCAGGAGTACCGGGCCGCTGTGGCCGGACTTCTTGTAGTGGAAAGCGGCCTTGTCCGGATCGTAGACGCGCTGTTCGATGCCTTCCGGGAAGAGCGCGTAGGTCGAGTTGATCGGGAAGTCGTTGCCGACCTTGCCGTAGCCGCCAAGAATGGTCTGCACCATGTTCTCGCGATCCATCGCGTATTTCAGCGCCATGCGCAGGTCGTTGTTGTCGAACGGTGCTGTATTGCAATGCATGATGAAGACGTAGTGACCACGGCCAGCGGTCGAGAGGATTTCGACTGTCGGCGCGCGCTTCAGAAGGGCCACGGTCTTCGGATCGATGCGGTTGATGTAGTGAACCTGACCGGAGGAAAGGGCGGCGATACGTGCGGTCGCGTCGTTCATGTTGATGATTTCAACGCTGTCGACATAGCCGCGGTTCGGGTTCCAGTCGTTCGGATTCTTTTCGAAGGTGGCGCGCACACCGGCCTCAAAGCTGGTCAGCTTGTAGGGGCCTGTGCCGATGGCGGCGTTGGGATTGTCGTAGCCGCCGCCCGGTTGGATGATCAGGTGGTAGTCGGACAGAAGCAGCGGCAGGTCGGCATTGCCTTCCGTCAGCGTCAGGACGAGATCGCCGCCCTTGTCCTCGATCGTCTTGATCGACTTCATCACGCCAAGCGCGCCCGATTCCGACTTCTCGTCGGTGTGGCGCTGCAGGGTCTTCACCACGTCTTCGATCGTCAGTTCCTTGCCGTCGTGGAACTGCACGCCCTTGCGGATCTTGAAGGTCCAGACGGCAGCATCCGGTGAAGGCTCCCAGGATTCGGCAAGAGCCGGAACGGCAGCACCCGTCAGCGGATCGGATTCGACCAAGAGGTCGCCCCAGTTGCGGCCGACGACGAAGAGCACCTGCGACAGTGCCTTGGCCGGATCGAGCGCGTCGGTGGCCGAGCCGCCTTCGAGGCCGAGCTTCAGGTGTCCGCCGCGTTTCGGTTCCTGAGCGGCCGCGCTTGATGCAAACAATGCGCTGGCGCTCGATAGCGCGACGCCGGCTGCGAGTGCCCGGCCCATGAATTCGCGTCGGTTCATTTTGCCCATCTTGACCTGATTGGCGAGGTAATTCTTGTAATCGCTCATTCCCCTGTTCCCTTTGTTTGATGGCTTTTGCCGTTCTGATTATGGGTTGCTGCTAGAATGCCTGCCGAAAGGCAGGGAGGCCAGTTACTTTTGCGGATTTGTCTGCCGCTGTCGCACCTTTCCTGAAGGCGGTTTTCCGATGCCGGAAGACCTGTTGAAATTCATGCTATCGTCCAAATGACGACCTGTATTCATACAAAAAATCTGCAGTTTTCATAAGTATGCCTTATGGCACCTTGCCGTAAGGCAGCATCGCTTGCGCTGGTCCACCGCCGGGAATTCCTGACGACTATTTTCCTTTCCAGACCGGATCGCGTTTCTCCGAAAACGCCCGCGCGCCTTCCAGCTGGTCCTCGCTCGAATAGAGGATATCGACCGTCTTGAACTGGCGCTTGGTGATCTTGTTCATTGTCGTCTGGAAGTCCTCGCCCTCTGCTGCGCGCACGACTTCCTTGATTGCTGCATAGACCAGCGGCGGGCCGCTTTCGAGCAGGCGGGCGAGTTCCCAGGCCCGTTCCATCAGCTTGCCCGCGGGCAGGATTTCGTTGACGAAACCCCAGCGATGGGCCTCGGCGGCATCGAGCCAGCGGCCGGTCAAAAGCATGTCCATGGCGATATGATAGGGGATGCGCTTCGGCAGCTTGATCGAGGCCGCGTCAGCCACCGTGCCCGAGCGGATTTCCGGCAGCGCGAAGGTCGCGTGCTCGGCCGCCAGGATGAGATCGGTGGAAAGCGCGATCTCCAGCCCGCCGCCGCAGCAGATGCCGTTGATCGCAGCGATGATCGGCTTGTTGAGGTCGCGCAGTTCCTGCATGCCGCCGAAACCGCCGACGCCGTAGTCGCCGTCAACCGCATCACCAGCAGCCGCCGCCTTCAGGTCCCATCCAGGGCAAAAGAATTTTTCTCCCTCGCCGGTGATGATCGCCACGCGCAATTGCGGGTCGTCGCGGAAGTCGCGGAAGATTTCGCCCATGATGCGGCTGGTCACCAGATCGATCGCATTGGCTTTCGGCCGGTCGATGGTGACTTCGAGAATGCCGCCTTCGCGGTGCGTTCTGATTGGTCCGGTCATAGGGTCATTTCCTTCGACGGATCAAGGCGTCGGCGGCAACGGTTCCAGACCCTTGCGGCAGCACCATGATAGGATTGATATCCAGTTCTTCGAGCTGTGCGGCGTTTGAAACGACATAGGATGCCACGGCAGCGACAGCCGCCACCAGCGCCGCGACGTCGCCTTTCGGGCCGCCACGATAGCCATCGAGCAGTTTTCTGATTTTCAGACCGGAAATTGCCTCAGCGATCGCTTCCGGCGTCGTCGGCAAGGTCAAAATCACGGAATCGTCCAGCAATTCCACCAGAATCCCGCCCGCACCGATGGTGAGCACCAGGCCGGCAACGGGATCACGCAACGCGCCGATGATGATTTCCGCGACGGGTTTTTCGATCATTTTTTCGACGAGATAGCCGGTTGCGACGTTCTTCATGGCGTCTGCCGCTTCAAGGACCGATTGCCGATCAGGCAGATTGAGCTTGACGGCGCCGGCCTCGGTCTTGTGGGCGACGCCGAGGCCCTTGAGAACAACCGGAAAGCCGAGCGTTTCGGCCGCGTCGGCGGCCTCGGCTGCGGTGATCGCAACCTTGCCCATCGGAACGACGAGGCCGAACTTTGCCAGTTCGGCCTTTGCCTCATTTTCGCTGATCGTGACGATCTCCCCATCGGAGGGGGGCGCAGACAGGAGCGGTGCCGGGGCCGCGGTCGCCCAAGCCGTGCCGATGCCGGCCGAGATTTCGGCGGCGGCCAGCGCTTCGTCGATGCCCGAGAAGGGGACGACGCCTGCTGCCATCAGCGACAGGGCCGTGTCTTCCGGCATGTTTTCGCCGAGGCTCGCCACGATGCCGGCGACGGCGCCGGTCGCCTTGGCCGAGGCGATGACGGCCTCGCAGGTGGTGTTCCAGTCCGCGGCGTCGCAGCGGTCCTGACGGGGGAAGTCGAGAACAATGAGGTTCAGCGCATAATCGCCCTTCATCATCGCGGAAAAGGCCGTCGTCTGCTTCTCCAGATTGCCCCAGACGAAGGTGTGATAGTCGAGCGGATTGGCGATGGTGACCATCTCGCCGAGACTTTCGCGCAGCGGCTGGTGCTGTTCGTTTTTCAGGGCGCGAAACACGGTCTTGCGCCTCACGCCGGCATCGGCCATCAGCGATGCCTCGCCGCCCGAACAGCTCATCGATGAAATATCGAGGTTTTTCAGTGGCGGGTGAAGGTGCAACAGTTTCAGCGTTTCGAGCAATTCCGGCAAAGTATCGACGCGGCCGATGCCGAGGCGTTCGAGCAGCGCGCCGGAGACGACATCGTTGCCGGCAAGCGAGGCCGTGTGCGAGACGGTCGCAAGCTGCGCCTGTTCCGATTTGCCAACCTTCAGCGTGACGACCGGCTTCTTGAGTTCTCGCGCTCGGGTGGCCAGCCGCTGCAGCGCCTCAATGCTGTCGAAGCCTTCGATGTGGAGGCCGACGGCGGTGACGCGTGGATCTTCCAGCGCCGCGATGGCGAGTTCCGAAAGGCCGGTTTGCGCCTGGTTTCCGGCCGTCATGATATAGGCGAGCGGCAGGCCGCGCCTCTGCATGGAGATGTTGCAGGCGATGTTCGAGGACTGGGTGAGGACGGCGACGCCCTTGTCGATACGCTGCATGCCGTGCTGATCCGGCCAGAGCAAGGCGCCATCGAGGGCGTTGATGAAGCCGTAGCAGTTCGGCCCGACGACCGGCATCCTACCTGCAGCGGCGACCAGCGCATCCTGCAGGTCGTTGCCGTCGGCAAGCTCGCTGACGGCCTCGCGGAAGCCCGAAGCGTAGCAGATGGCGCCGCCGGCGCCGCGGGCGGAGAGGTCGCGGATGATCTCGATGCTCAACTGGCGGTTGACGCCGACGAAGGACGCATCCGGCGCGGCGGGAAGTTCGGCCACGGAGCGGTAGCACCGGCGGCCGAAGATTTCGTTCTCCCGGGGGTGGACGGGCCAGATATCGCCCGTGAACCCCATCTTGTCGCATTGCTCGATGACCCGGCGTGCTTCCTTGCCACCGAAGACAGCAATGGATTTGGGCCGGATCAGTCGAGTGAGGGATCGGGCGGTCATGCGTGCCGTCCTTTTGGGAAAACCCCTCCCCAACCCCTCCCCACAAGGGGGAGGGGCTTACTCTGCCGCACGACTTCCGGCTCCCAAAAACTTATCGCGTCGATGGGAGATCGTTTGTGTTGGGCGGTTGCCACGGGCAAGTCCCTCCCCCTTGTGGGGAGGGGTTGGGGAGGGGTCTTTGTCTCGACGAATATCATCACAATCACGCCCCCAACGGCCGCAGCAGGTCGCGGCTGATGATGTGCCGCTGGATTTCAGAGGTGCCGTCCCAGATGCGCTCGACGCGGGCGTCGCGCCAGAAGCGGGCAAGCGGAAGGTCGTCCATCAGCCCCATGCCGCCATAGATCTGGATCGCTTCGTCGGTGACGCGGGCGAGCATTTCGGTGGCAAAGACCTTGGCCGAGGCGATCTCACGGTTCGACGGCAGGCCCTGGTCGAGGCGCCAGGCGGCCGACAGTGTCAAGAGGTCGGCGGCGTCGATGTCGGTGATCATGTCGGCGAGCTTGAAGGAGACGCCCTGGTTGGCGCCGATCGGCTTGCCGAACTGCTTGCGCTCGGCCGCATAGGAGAGGGCGTAGTCGAAGGCCCGCCGGGCTCGGCCGACCGAGGTCGCAGCCACCGTCAGACGCGTAGCGTAGAGCCAGTCATTGGCGATGTCGAAGCCCTTGTGGACCTCGCCGAGAATCTGCGACGAGGGCAGGCGGCAATCGTCGAAGGTCAGGATGCAATTCTTGTAGCCACGATGTGATACGGAATTGTAGCCATCGCGGATTTCAAAACCCGGTGTGCCGCGATCGACGAGGAAACAGGTGATCTTCTTTTTCGGGCCGCGCGGTGTTTCCTCTTCGCCGGTGGCGATGAAGACGATGACGAAATCGGCGATGTCGGCATGGCTGATGAAGTGCTTGGTGCCGTTGACGATCCAGTCGTCGCCATCCTGAAGGGCAAAACACTTCATGCCGCGCACGTCGGAACCGGCATCCGGCTCGGTCATCGCGAGCGCGTCGAATTTTTCGCCGGTAACGGCGGGGATCAGATATTTCTGGCGCTGCTCCTCATTGCAGGCCATCAGGATACCGGATGGGCGGCCGAAAAACACGGTGAGGGCCATCGAGCCGCGGCCGAGTTCGCGCTCGACCAGCGTGAAGGTCTGGTGATCGAGACCAGCGCCGCCGACCTCCTCGGGCATGTTGCAGGCGAAGAAGCCGAGCTCCTTGCACTTGGCCGCGATCTCCTGACCGAGTTCGCGCGGCACGAAACCGGTGCGTTCGACCTCGTTCTCGTGCGGATAGATTTCGGTTTCGACGAAGCCGCGCACGGTATCGACGATCATCTGCTGTTCTTCGGTCAGTGCGAAATCCATCTCAAATTCCTCCGTCTAATTCCTCGTGTGCGCCGTGCGGCGCCACCCCCCTCTGTCCCGATAGGGACAGAGGGGGGTAACCCTCCGTAATTTGTCGGCTTAACGCTTCTGTCCGACCGACCTTCCAACCCCCTCCGGCTTCGGCAAGCCGGCATGCGCTTCCGCAATCGCCTTCACCTTGCCAATGACTTCGGGCAGCGCCGGAACGGCCTTGCTCGCCTTCGAATCCACATGCAGCAGCATCTGCTCGGCGGTGGCGACAGGCTCGTTGGATGCCGCGTTGTAGATCGTCGAGAAGATGTGCAGGCGCTTTTCATCGTGCGACAGGATCTGGCAGGTCGAGTAAAGCGCGTCGCCAAGCTTGGCTTCACCAAGGTTCCGGATATGGGTCTCGACCGTGTAGTAGCTGTGGCCGCTCTTGACGTAGTCCAGATCGACGCCGATCAGACGGAGCAGGCCGTCGGATGTGTCGCCGAAGACCTGCAGGTAGCGGTGTTCGGTCATGTGGCCGTTATAGTCGACCCAGGCGGCATTGACCTTGGTGTCGAGGATGCGGATCGGTTGGGCGTCGCCGAGATCGGTCTGCGGCTTTTCGGCGTCGGCCCACAGGCGCTGTTCGAACTCGGCAAGCAGCTTGCCTGCACCCCAGCCCTTGCCGCCGTCGCCGCTCTTCAGCGCATGCATGATGCCGACGAGGTTTTCATCGCGGATGCGTTCCAGTTCGCGGATCGAGCGGCCTGCTGCCTGATCGTCGGACTGGTGGCCGATCTTTTCGACCAGTTCGTCGGTCAGGTCGACGACGTCGGTGAATTTCGTCCACGGCCATTTCAGGCAGGGGCCGAACTGGGCGAGGAAGTGGCGCATGCCGGCTTCGCCGCCGGCGATGCGGTAGGTTTCGAACAGGCCCATCTGCGCCCAGCGCATGCCGAAGGAATAGCGCATGACGTTGTCGAGCGTTTCGGTATCGCAAATATCGTCTTGGATCAGCCAGAGGGCTTCGCGCCACAGCGCTTCGAGCAGGCGATCGCCGACGAAGGCTTCGATCTCCTTGGCGATGACGACGCCCTTCATGCCGATCTGTTCGACGGCGACGCAGGCGCGGGCGATGGTTTCCTTCGTGGTCTTCTTGCCGCCGACGAGTTCGACCAGCGGCAAGAGGTAGACCGGGTTATAGGGATGCGCCACGAACATGCGCTCAGGGTTCTTCATCTCGACCTGCAGATCGGATGGCATCAGGCCGGAGGTGGAGGAACCGATCAGCGCGTCCGGGGAGGCGGCGGCGTCGATCTGGGTAAGAACGCCGCGCTTCAGCTCCAGCCGTTCGGGCACGCTTTCCTGAATCCATTCAGCGCCTTGCACCGCCTCTTGCAAGCTGTTGCAGAAGGTGAGCGTGCCCTTTTTCGGGAGCGGCGCCATGGTGAGCATGGCATAGGCCTTTTCTGCATTGGCCATGACTTCGCCGATGATGCGTTTTGCTTCCGGATGCGGATCGAACATGTTGACGTCGACGCCGGCCAGAATGAAACGCGCAGCCCAGGCCCCGCCGATAACGCCGCCGCCGATGCAGGCTGCCTTGGTGATTTTGGTCATGTACATTCTTTCCCGTGTTCGCGGCGAAAACCCCTCCCGGCCCTGCGGGCCACCCTCCCCACAAGGGGGAGGGGTTGGGGGCTCACGATCTGCGCATCATGTCTATTGACCGTTTCCTTTGCCGTTCCCTTACCTCCGTCATCGCAGTGGTCCTCGACAGGTTCGGCAAGTTAAGCCCTCCCCCTCGTGGGGAGGGTTGGGGGGGCCTTTATCTTTTCGTCAGCTTCAGCTTCTCTCGCACTTCCGCCGGTCCGATCACCCGCGCGCCCATGCCCTCGATGACGGTCACGGCCTTTTCGACGAGCTGGCCGTTGGTGGCGAGCTGGCCCTTGCCGATATAGAGATTGTCTTCGAGGCCGACGCGGACATTGCCGCCGGCAAGGACCGCTGCTGCCGGGTAGGCGAGTGCGTTGCGGCCGATCGAGAAGGCGGAGAAGGTCCAGTTGTTCGGCACGTTGTTGACCATCGCCATGAAGGTGTTGAGGTCGTCGGGCGCGCCCCACGGAATGCCCATGCAGAGCTGGATGAGAACCGGATCCTCGATCAGGCCTTCCTCGACGAGCTGCTTGGCGAACCAGAGATGGCCGGTGTCGAAGGCTTCGATTTCGGGCCGCACGCCAAGCGCCGTCATCTGGCGGGCCATTTCGCGCAGCATCGAGGGCGTATTGGTCATGACGTAATCGCCGAGCGAGAAGTTCATTGTGCCGCAGTCGAGCGTGCAGATTTCCGGCTGGCATTCGGCGACGTGGGCGACACGCTCGGTGGCGCCGGCCATGTCGGTGCCCTGCGGATTGAGCGGCAGCGGGCTTTCGACATTGCCGAAAATCAGGTCGCCGCCCATGCCGGCGGTGAGGTTCAGCACCACGTCGACATCGGCCGAGCGGATGCGGTCGGTCACTTCCTTGTAGAGGTCGAGGCGGCGGGCGGCAGCTCCGGTTTCCGGGTCGCGCACATGGCAATGTGCAATGGTAGCACCCGCCTTGGCTGCCTCGATCGCGGCATCGGCGATCTGCTTCGGCGTGATCGGCACATGTGATGATTTGGAAACGGTGTCGCCGGACCCGGTCACGGCACAGGTGATGAAAACGTCGCGGTTCATGCTCAGTGGCATAAAAGCCTCCCCTTGTTCTTGTCGTGCATTACGAGCCAAGAATGAGTGCGTTGCTTTCCCTTTTCGGATACATGTTATACATTTCCAGAATTAGAGCGGGGGTGAGACGAATGCTTGTGCCGAAGGACGAGACCCAGCATATCGATCTGCTCGTGTTGCCGGAGACCAATCTGATCCTCGTCGCGTCGGTGATCGAGCCCTTGCGCGCCGCAAACCGCATTGCCGGAAAGGCGCTCTACGACTGGGACATCTTCAGCCCGGACGGAAAGGCGATCGAAACCAAGAGCGGCATTCCTATCCCGGTCGCACGGCCTTTCCGGCCACAGAAGGAAACTGCACCGCTTTTTGTCCTGTCGAGCTACAACTGGCAGGCCTATACGACTTCGCATCTGCGCATGCAGCTTTCCCAGACGGCGCGTTATCGCGAGGTGATGGCCGGCATCGAATCGGGGTCCTGGATGCTCGCCGAAACCAGCCTGCTCGACAATTTTTCGGCGACCACCCACTGGGAGGATTTCGAGGATTTCACCGCCGCCTATCCGCAGATCACCATGGTGCGCGAGCGCTTCGTCATCGACGGTAAGCGTATCACCACGGGCGGGTCGCTGCCGACGCTCGACCTTATGCTGGAACTGATCCGCCGCCAGCACAGCTACTCGCTGGCGCTGGAGGTGTCGCGGCTGTTCATCTACGAGCAGGAGCGCACGCGCGGCGACCTCCTCCAAGTGCCGGCGATCGGCAATATGCGCATCCTCGACGCGCGCGTTGGCACGGCCGTCAAGCTGATGGAGGAGACGGTCGATGCGCCGCTGACGCTGACGCGCCTCGCCCGACGGGCCGGGGTCAGCGCGCGTCATCTGCAGGACCTGTTCCAGGAGACGATGGGCGTCGCCCCGCATGCACATTATCTGGCGCTGAGGCTGAATGCGGCGCGGCGCAAGGTCATCGAGACACGGGCCGATTTCGCCGATATAGCCGCCGCCACCGGCTTCAATTCGTCTTCCGCCTTTTCACGCAGCTACCGCGCCCATTATCGCGAAAGCCCGAGTGAGACACGCAGGCGGCTGAAGCTCAAGAACTGATTCAATCTGTTCATGCACCGATTCAAACTGCGATGGATTTGCGAGTCGAATCAGGGCATTGGCGAGTGGCTTGAAAATTCTGAATCAAGGGTAGGCGCCGACATCATCGTCAGCATGGCCTCGCCGGCTTGGCGCGATAGGGCATTTTTCTGCCAGGCGAGTGAGAGATTTTGCATATAGCCGGGTCCCAGCCTGCGCATCGCCGGGGCGTTTCTGACGCGCGCGGTAGAGCTTTCTGGAAGCATTGAAAGATATCCGTGGTTCATCACCAGATTGAGGATGACGGGAATGGAATCGACCTCGGTCACCGTCAGCCGGTTTCGTTCCTGCTCGCCCAAAGTTTCGCCGATGAAATGCTCCGCCTGTTGGCGAAGGCCGCTCTTCAGGCTGGGAACGGCGATCGGGTTGGCTTGAAGCAGCCCGCGGAAATCCTCGCCGTGTTTGGCGAACAGCGAGGGGTGTCCGGCCAACGCCAATGGCGTGCGGGAAACGAGTTGGCCCTCAAACTCGGTCGGGAAGGTTTCGAGGTCGAGCAGCACCACGTCGAACCGGCGGCTCTTCAAGCCGGCGATCAACTCGTCTGCGGTGGTGCTGGAGATGAAAAGCGGCTGGCGCGGGCGGGTGCGGTGCCATTCGGCGGTCAGGGCCGCCAGCATGCGGGCGATCTCGCTTTCCGGGCCGAGCGGCATGACCGAGCCGAAACGCCATGTCGCGGCCGTTCGGCGGAACCGGTCGTCGGACGCGCGCGAAAGTCGCCGCCAGATATCGAGCAGGCTTTCGGCGATCGGAATCGCCGCCAGGCCCTCTGGCGTGCAGGCGATGCCCGACGGGGAGCGGATCAACAGATCATAGCCGAGGTCACGCTCGAGATCGGCCATCTGCCGGGTCAATTGCGGCTGGCCGGTGCCCGCTATCTTCGCAGCACCACGAATGCTGCCGCTGCGCGCGACGGTGACGAAGCGATCGAGCGCGGCCAGGCTGATCGAAGGCACGACGGTCGATGGTGCGACGGTGCCAGGCGATAGAAGCCATTGCACGGCGCGGTTCGCCGCCGCGAGATCGGCCTGCCGGCTTTGTGCCTCCAGCGTCGGCACGAGATTGCCGCCTTCGCGCCTGACGAGCGGTACTGCGATGGCGGCTTCGAAACGCTTGAGCGCGGCGCTGACGCTTGCCACCGGCCGGCCACCGGCCTTCGCGGCCCGGCGAATTCCTCGCTCTTCAAGGATCGCATGAACAAGGGCAAGCGTGGCGGTATCCATGATCTCTTTCATCCTTGCAAAGGCGGAGGCGGGACAAAGATGGGATGATCCGAAATGAATATCTCGTGTTCCGTTTTTGGGATATATCACAATCGGGGAGATTGGGCATAGCATGTGCGGCATCAAACGTGGGTCAAAGCATGCATGCATCGGTGAAAACCATTGCCCTGACTGGCAATCCGCTCGACTTCTCCGCGCTGGAGAAGATCGGTTCGGGCCTCTATGTGCCGACGGTGGCCGAGCAGTCTTTCGCGCGAGTCAAGTCCGCACATACGGTTATCGCCGACCGCCTCGCCATAGGCTTGCCGGTCTATGGCGCAAACACCGGCGTTGGCTCGATGAAGGACCGTCTGTGGACGGTTGATGATCTCACGGAATTCAACGTCGCGCTCGTCAAGGCCCACCATTTCGGCACCGGCGAGCTGTTTTCTCAGCCCATCGTCCGCAAGGCCATCGCCATCCGCATCAATACCGCGCTTGGCGGCCACACCGGCTGCAGCGTCGATCTCGTCAAGGCGTTCCTTGGCCTGCTGGAGCGTGGCGTCGTGCCCGCAGTCCATCGCCACGGTTCGATCGGTTGTGCCGATATCGGCCTGATGGGGCAGGTGGCTTCCGTTTTGACCGGCACTGGCGAGGCATTTTTCCGTGGTGAGTTGCTGCCCGCCGCCGAGGCCCTGCGTCGCGCCGAGCTCGAGCCCTTCGTCATGCAGCCGCGTGACGCACTGGCTTCGCTGAGCGTCAACGCGACGGCCTTTGCCGCTGCGGCCGATGTCCTGCGCGAGGCAGCCTCCGCCGTCCGGGTTTCGATGGCGACGGGCCTGATGTCATCCTTGTCATTGGGGGCCTCCGCCGATCCATGGCGGGTCGCGGCGGCGCTCGCGACGCGTGGCGAAGCGCTGGTCGGCTCCTGGCTTTACGGCCAATCCAATGTCGTCGATTGGCCGCTCCCGACGGCGATCCACGATCCGCTCAGCTTGCGCATGACCGCGCAGGTGTTCGGTGCTGCTGTGGATACGCTTCTTGTCGCGGCCGAACGGCTGGTCGATGCGACCTATCTGTCCGACGACAATCCGGTGGTGCTCGGCGGTCAGGTCCACGCGTCGGGCGCTTCGCTGCCGCTGAC
Source organism: Pararhizobium sp. LjRoot238 (assembly GCF_964252955.1). NCBI lineage: Bacteria > Pseudomonadati > Pseudomonadota > Alphaproteobacteria > Hyphomicrobiales > Rhizobiaceae > Pararhizobium > Pararhizobium sp. LjRoot238. Next base: position 2,858,050 of record NZ_CAXUPP020000001.1, read on the forward strand.
GACCACGCTCTATATCGAGACGGCGCAGATCGCCTTTTCCCATGTGGCGCGCAATATGCTGAACCGCTGCATCCTGCTCTCGAACGGCGTGCGGCGAAACCTGCCGATCAATCTGGTTGCTCCCGGTGAGGTGGCGAGCGGGCTTGGGCCGCTGATGAAACTGGTGGTCGAGCTCTATATGCGCGTCCAGTCGATGGCGGTGCCGCTGTCGGCGCAGTCGATCGTCGTCGCCGGCGGTCTCGAAGAGGAAGCGACCTTCCTGCCGCTCATCGTCGAGCGCATGGAGATGCAGGTGCGTGATCTGCGCCAGATGGCGGCGATCGAGGCGCTGCTGTCGGCACAGGCGATCGATCTGCTCGGTGACAAGCCCCAAGGCGTGACGCAGATCGCCTATGAGTGCGTCCGGGCGCTGAGCCCGATCTACCTGAAGGACCGGCCGCTCTCAAAGGAGATCGAGGCTCTTCACGAAGTATTTGCATCCGAGGATTTGCTGCTCGCGCTGGTCGCTGCGGCTCCGATGCCTGAATTCGATGATTTCTTCGCGCTCGGCCAATGACGAAGGGAAGCGCAGATGTCTGATTTCGATCTGGTTCTGAAGGGCACAGTGGTTCTCCCCGATCGCCTCGTCGAGGGCGGGCATGTGGCTGTGCGCGATGGCAAGATCGCCTCTGTCGGGCAAGGCGCGATGCCTGCCGCGCGCGAACGTCATGATCTTGGGCAAGCGCTTATCCTGCCCGGTGCCATCGATGCGCAGGTGCATTCGCTCAGCCAGAAGGATCAGGAGGATTTCATCTGGTCGACGCGCTCCGCCGCCGCCGGTGGCGTCACGACGATCGTCGACATGCCCTATGACGAGGGCAACCTCGTCTGCTCGGCTGAGGCGGTGAAGCGGAAGATTGATCACGCCAGCCCGCAGGCGCGCGTCGACTTTGCACTCTACGGAACGATTGACCCGGAGGAAGGCCCGGCGAGGATCGGCGAAATGGTTGCGGCTGGCGTCGCGGCCTTCAAGTTCTCGACCTTCGGCACCGATCCAAAGCGTTTTCCGCGCATCCCGGCCGGTCTTCTCGAAGACTGTTTTCGCGCCATCGCGCCGACCGGATTGGCAGCCGGCGTCCACAACGAAGATGACGAAGCGGTGCGGGCGGCGATCGACAAGGTCAAGGCGGCAGGTATCACCGATTACCGGGCGCATGGCCTTTCGCGTCCGCCGCTGACCGAGCTGCTGGCCACCAACCAGATCTACGAGACGGGTGCAGCGACCGGCTGCCCGGCCCATGTGGTGCATTGCTCGGTCGGCCGCGGCTACGAGATCGCCGCCGCCTATCGGGCGCAAGGATACCGCGCCACCATCGAATGCTGCATCCACTATCTCGTTCTCGACGAGGAGAACGATGTAAAACGGCTCGGCGGCAAGGCGAAGATCAATCCGCCGATCCGGCCGCGCGCCGAGGTGGAAAAGCTCTGGCGGCATGTGGCTGACGGCAGCGTGACGCTGGTCTCGACCGATCACGTCAGCTGGTCGGAAAACCGCAAGACCAATCCGGACATGCTGGCCAATGCCTCCGGAGTGCCGGGGCTCGAGGTGATGATCCCGCTGTTCGTCAAGGGCGCGCTGGAGCGCGGCATTCCGCTGACCCGTGCGGCCGAACTGATGTCGCTCAATCCGGCCCGGCATTTCCGTCTCGATCACCGCAAGGGTGCGCTCGAACTCGGCAAGGACGCCGATATCGCCGTTCTGACGCCGGAGCCCTACACCTACGACGCAGCCGCAGGCGGCAACAATGTCGTCGGCTGGTCGCCCTATAACGGCATTCGGCTGCCATGGCGTGTGGCCGCCACCTACAATCGCGGCACCTGCGTTTTCGACGGAAAAACAGTGTTGGCCGGGCCGGGTGCTGGCCAGTTCGTCCGGCCGTTACCGAGCCTCCCGCTGCGCGAGGGCGTCTGATGACTGCGATCGAAACCAATCTTCCGGTGGATGCCCGCCGCATCGCCGATATCATCAAGGGGCTGGCGCGGATCACCGACCCGGACCGGCCGTATACGCGGCGAGCCTTCACGCCTCGTTTTCTGGAAGGCCGCGCCTTTCTGGAGCAGCGCTTCAAGGCCGCCGGTCTCGAAACCCGGATCGATGCGTCGGGAAACCTGATCGGCCGCCGCAAGGGTCGCAAGTCCGGTCTCGGCACGATCATGCTCGGCTCGCATTCCGACACGGTGCCGGAGGGCGGACGGTTCGATGGTATCGCCGGCGTGGCAGCAGCGCTCGAAGTTTTGCAGGCGCTGAATGATGCCGGCATCCGGCTCGATCACGATCTGGAGGTCGTCGACTTCCTGGCCGAGGAAGTGTCGATCTTCGGCGTTTCCTGCATCGGCAGCCGCGGCATGGCGGGGCTGATCCCTGATGGATGGCTCAGCCGGACTCAGGGGGAATTGACGCTGCGCCAGGGCATGATCGATGCCGGCGGCGACCCGTCTCGGCTGGCCCAGCAGAAACGATCGGACATCAAGGCCTTTCTGGAACTGCATATCGAACAGGGGCCGGTGCTCGAAGGCGAACGCTGCGATGTGGGTATCGTCACGGCGATTGCCGGGATTACCCGGATCGAAATCCTGTTCGAAGGCCAGGCCGATCATGCCGGCACGACGCCGATGGCCCGCAGACGCGACGCGCTGACGGCCGCGGCCAGAATGGTCGGCGACGTCGAGCGCCTCGGGACTGAATTTTCCAAGGGCGAGGGGCATTTCACCGCGACGGTCGGCGAATTTTCGATCGAGCCGAATGCGGCCAATGTCGTGCCCTCCCGAGCCCGGCTGCTGATCGATGCGCGGGCGGAACTGCGTCCCGACATGGAGCGCTTCATTGCCGAGATCGACCAGCTTGCCGTCGATGTCCAGCGCGATACCGGCGTGTCGATCGCCTCGCCGAAACTGATCTCCGACAATTTTCCGACGCCCGCCGATCCGCTCGTGCTGCGCAATCTGGAGGAGGCTTGTGAACGGGTCGGCGCCAAACATCGCCGCATGGCTTCCGGCGCCGGGCATGACACCGCTTGGATGGCGCGGATTTCGAAGGCGGCGATGATCTTCATCGCCTGCCGGGAAGGCCGGTCGCACACGCCGGACGAATGGGCCGACAATGACGACATCGCACTCGGCACGGCGGCGCTGTTCGAGGCCGTCAGGAAACTCGACGCGGATTTACAGGGAGAGCGCTGATGGGCCGTATACTCACCGAAAAAGACGTCGAGGCGGCGGTCAAGGGCGGCTCGGTCTATGCGGCCGGTGGCGGCGGATGGGCGCATCATGGGCGGATGCTCGGCTATGCGGCGGTGTCGATCGGCAAGCCCGAGCTGGTTTCGATCAATGAGCTCGATGCGAATGACTGGGTGGCGACAGCCGCTGCGATCGGCGCGCCGGCCTCGACCACACCCTGGGAAATGCGCGGTGTCGATTACGTCAAGGCGGTGCAACTGCTGCAGGAAGCGCTGGGCGAAAAGATCGCCGGGCTGATCGTCGGCCAGAACGGCAAGTCGTCGACGCTGAACGGCTGGCTGCCGTCGGCTATTCTCGGCACGAAGGTCGTGGATGCCGTCGGCGACATCCGCGCGCATCCGACCGGCGACATGGGCTCGATCGGCCTTGCCGGCTCGCCCGAGCCGATGATCCAGACGGCTGTCGGCGGCAACCGCGAGGAAAACCGCTACATCGAGCTTGTCGTGCGCGGCGCGACGGCCAAGGTTTCGCCGATCCTGCGTACAGCTTCGGATATGTCGGGCGGCTTCATCGCGTCGGCCCGCAATCCGGTGCGCGCATCCTACGTCAAGGCCAATGCGGCGCTCGGCGGCATCTCGCTCGCCCTGACTCTGGGGGAGGCGATCATCGCTGCGGAAGGCAGGGGTGGAGGTGCCATCGTCGACGCGATCGTCAAGACGACGAACGGCGCGATCCTCGCGGAGGGGACGATTACCGACAAATCCGTCGTCTACACCAAGGAAGCCTTCGACATCGGCACGGTGACTCTGGGGAAGGGCGATGACTCTACGGTACTCCACGTCATGAACGAATACATGGCGGTGGAGAATGCCGCCGGCGCGCGGCTTGCCACCTTTCCGGACGTGATCACGACGCTGTCGCCCGAAGGCGAGCCATTGAGCGTCGGCCAGTTGCAGGTGGGCATGAAGATCTTCGTGCTGCACGTGCCGAAGACAGTGATCCCGCTCGCCTCCAGCGTGCTTGATCCGTCGGTCTATCCGTCGGTCGAGAAGGCGATGGGGATTGACATCGCAAGCTACGCTTTGTCCGGCCGGATATAAGGAGAACGAGCCATGTCGCGCGACCTCGGTCTTGAGGAACTGATCAGGCAGGAGCTTGGTGAAAGGCCGGGGCTTTCCGAGAAGCCGATGTTCGGTGGCCTTGCCTTTCTCCTCGACGGCAATCTTCTTTGCGGCGCGCGCAACGACGGCATGCTGGTGCGCCTCGGCAAGGGCAATGATGGCTGGGCGCTGGCGCTTGCCGGCATCGAGCTCATGGTGATGGGTGACCGTCCGATGAACGGTTGGGTGCGCGCAGGCCCCGCGGCTTTCGGCGATGACGCACTGCGCAAGCGCCTGCTCGATGCGGCACTCGCCTATGTTCTCTCGCTGCCGCCGAAGTGAACGACAAACGGTGCCGTACCTCCTCCTTGCGCTAACTCGCTCTACGGGAGCGGTGCGAGGGGGGCAGGGATGCGATCGCAGATAAGAAGATGGAAAGACCACAATGCCCAAAGCCAATCCCCGTCACCCGAACTTCCCCATTCCCGGTGGCCCGGTTCTGCGCGCCAAGGGCTGGCGGCAGGAGGCGCTGCTGCGGCTCTTGGAAAACGTGCTTTCGGTCGGCGAGGACCCGGACAATCTGATCGTCTACGCTGCACTCGGCAAGGCCGCGCGCAACTGGGCCTCCCACAAGGCGATCGTCAAGGCGCTGATCGAGATGGACGAGGACCAGACGCTGCTGATCCAGTCCGGCAAGCCGGTGGGGCTCTTGAAGACCCATGCCAAGGCGCCGCTCGTGATCATGGCCAATTGCAACATTGTCGGCCAATGGGCGAAGGCCGAGGTGTTCTATGAACTGGAGAGGCAGGGGCTGATCTGCTGGGGCGGTCTGACCGCCGGCGCCTGGCAATATATCGGCAGCCAGGGCGTCATCCAGGGCACCTATGAAATCTTCATGCGGATCGCCGAAAACCGCTTTGGCGGCGATCTCGCCGGACGCTTCATCCTGACCGCCGGTCTCGGCGGCATGGGCGGGGCGCAGCCGCTCGCCGGCCGCATGGCGGGGGCTGCGATCCTCTGCATCGACATCGATCCCGTGCGCGCCGAAAAACGAAAAGACATCGGCTATCTCGAACATGTCGCGCCGGATCTCGATACGGCGCTCGCGATGATCGATCAAGCCGTCAAGGAAAAGCGCGCTACCTCCATCGGCCTCGTCGGCAATGCAGCGGCGCTCTATCCGGAAATCGCCAAGCGCGGCATCGTGCCCGATATCGTCACCGACCAGACCTCGGCCCATGACCTGGTCTATGGCTATGTACCGAAGGGCATGAGCATCGAAGAAGTGAAACGGCTGCGCGTTGAGGGGCAGGGGCAGCTGATGGCCGCCAGCCGCGCCTCGATCGTCGATCATGTCAAGGCGATGCTGGAGTTTCAGGCGAAGGGCGCAGAAGTCTTCGACAACGGCAACCTGATCCGTACCCAGGCGCGAGAGGGGGGCGTTGCCAATGCCTTCGATATCCGCATCTTCACCGAGGCCTATCTCAGGCCGCTGTTTGCCCGCGCCATCGGGCCCTTCCGCTGGATGGCGCTGTCGGGCGAGGAGAGCGACATCGCCCGCATCGACGACCTGCTGCTCACGATGTTCCCGGACAACAAGATCGTCACCAACTGGATCCGGCTGGCGCGGGAAAACGTGCCCTTTGAAGGCCTGCCCGCCCGCATCGCCTGGCTCGGCCATGGCGAACGCACCGAACTGGCACTCGCCGTCAACGCGCTGGTCGCATCCGGCGAACTCAAAGGCCCGATCGCCTTCTCGCGGGATCATCTCGATGCCGGTGCGATGGCGCATCCAAATATCATGACCGAGCGCATGAAGGACGGCTCCGACGCCATCGCCGACTGGCCGCTCATCGACGCGATGCTGCTCTGCTCCTCCATGGCCGACCTCGTCGTCGTCCACTCCGGCGGCGGCGGCTATGCCGGATATATGACGAGCTGCGGCGTGACCGTGGTGGCCGATGGCACGGAGAGCGGAGCGGAGAGGCTGAGCCACGCGCTGACGAATGATACGTCGCTGGGTGTCATCCGGTATGCGGATGCCGGGTATGAGGAGTCGATTGACGAGATCGGCAAGAAGGGCATTGGGTATGTGGCGGTGGGGTGAGGCGATGACGTGAGGGAGAGTGTTCTCATTTGAGAACTGCAAGCTTTGACGACTTCATAGGAAGTTCGAACATCGACCCTCCGCTGACGTTTAAAGCGATTGTTTCGATAGCCGGCCATAACGCGATTAGACGCTCAGCTTGCTTGAGCACCGGGGCTTTATAAAGTCCGGCAGACAAGAACATGCCGACAACTCTAGAATTCTGAAAGGCGCGCTTTTCTGCTTTGTTTCGCGTTATGCGGCGATCACCTGAAATGAAGATCCAGCCGCCCTGGCTGGTGAGTTCTGCAATTAACTCAACATCTTTAATCGTGGGGCGGAATTTGTCCTTTAATGCCACAATCTCATGTTCATCCCCCATGAGAGCTTGCAAACTTCTCGCCAGTCTTGGCGAAAGATTGTGATCGAATAGGACTTTCACGCGGCCAGCGATTCCTCGAATGCTACCGCGTCTCTGACAACGGAAATTGGCACTTCAAATAGCTGCGAAACCGCTTTTTCCGAGCCTTCGGCTTTAACTGCCTGAGCCAGCGCGACGGTTGGTACGTTATATTTTGCCGTTGTAGGTTGGCCGAAAACAAGCTCTGGATCGATTATTATTGAAGCTTTGCCCTTATGGGGCCGCCACCTGCTCACTGACTCGTTATCGGTGTCCAAGTCTTTGAATGTACGTTCAATTACGGCCTTGATGGTATATTGCTTCTTTTTTAGATCGAGAAGGTTTTCATCGCCAGACGCACTGGCACTTTCTAAAAAGATGGTTCTACCATCAGTCCTGAAGCGACGTGTCGAAAATGGCCTGTCATCATTCACGCAAGCTCTGGCGTATTCCAAGCAATGCCGGATTGTCTTGAGGCCAAGTCCGGCTTCGACGAACGCGTGCACAAAACGCAACTCGATTAAGTCACGAAATCCGAGTTCGATATGGTCGTCATAGCGGGGCAATTGTGGCTGCCACAATGGTTCTACATGCAGTGTCTCGCCTTCATGCCGATAGTTATACCCGCCGAGCCAGCGCCGCACATTGCGCACAGGAACGCTCAACAACCGGGCAGCATCGCTGGCGGAGTAGAACCCGATTCCCAAAGTTGGCGCTACGTCATCCCTCATTTGATATTCTGCTTCCTGCAGTTCGTAAGAGTGAGCAATTATCCATCGTGCAACCGCCACGTCAAAGGAATTATTTCTTAAAATAGTGGCATCTTTGCTCATTGGGAGATAGTTCGTATCAGAACGAATGGCGGCCTCCTCACACCGTCGCTGCCGTCCATCTGCTTGGTCGTCAGAGTGCGTTTAGTTGAAGTGTGTAGGCGATCATGTCGCGGTCTTGGAACTCGCCAGAGGACTGGTTACGGCGCGGCATCCGTTGCAGATGCCGCGCCGCCCGCAATCAGGCGTTTACGAGCGCCAGCTGGGCGCGCGCCTGCAGGATCTGCGAGCAGGCATTGGCGGCTTCCACGCCCTTGACGACGAAATGGTCGCGGAAGAAGCGGATATGGGCTTCCGATTCCTGGAAATTGTGCGGCGTGAGTACGGTGGACAGGACGGGCACACCGGTGTCGAGCTGCACCCGCATCATGCCGTCGAGAACCGTGCCTGCGACGAAATCGTGGCGGTAGATGCCGCCGTCGACGACGAAGGCCGAGCCGACGATAGCCGAGAAACGGCCGGTTTTGGCGAGCGTCTGCGCATGCAGCGGGATTTCGAGCGCGCCGGGCACGTCGAAAATCTCGACGTCCGAGGCCTTGCCGCCGAGCTTTTCCCAATGGGAGACGAAGGAATTGACGCATTGATCGACGATATCGGCGTGCCAGCGCGCGCGGATGATGGCGATTTTCTGGGTGGGGTGGGAAGCGATTGTCATGTCAGTCTGGCCTTTCAAGGGTTGAGCCATTTTTCAATGATCCCCTTGGGCGAACACGCAGGCGCGGTGACCCCTTGGAAAGGGGCCCCTGATCTGCTTGCTCTCTTTCATCCGGACTTTAACCGTCGGCTCCGGAATTCAACCGGATCTGCTGACCTTCATGCGCGTATACGGGCATACGTTCGTATGAAGCGCTCGCGGGCTCCGGGAATTTCTCCCCGTTACCGCCGGTGGGGAGTTTCACCCCGCCCTGAGAACGTGCGAGACCGACTATAGAGATCGGCAAACGAGCGTCAAATGCGCGATGCGACGCCCGCCAAGAAAAAGGCGACAGATTTTTCCACAAGACCTGCCGTCACCAACATATTTTTCTGGCGGGCAAGCTATTCGCGAATGATCAAAAGATCGCTCGCCGTGAAGCGCAGCGTGACGACGTCGCCGACGGCCGGCGGGTTGAGGCCTGGTGCATTGAACATGTCGAAGGAAATCACGGCCTCGCCGACCTTCATGCGGGTGCGGATGACGGAGCCGAGGAAGTTGCTGGAAACGACTTCACCGGTCAGCGCCGTGTCACCCTTTGCACCCTCGGCGATCGAGCCCGCTTCGGGCCGCAGCGCCAGCGAAACCGTGTCGCCGGCCTTGACCGGGCCGAGAGGCTCGCGCAGCGTGACGCCCTGATCGCCGATCGCGATGCGATTTGCCGCGGGATCGACGACCGTGCCTTCGATCAGGTTCAAGGTGCCGACGAAGGAGGCGACGAAGCGCGTTGCCGGCTTGTTGTAGATGTCGAACGGCGTGCCGATCTGGTCGGCGCGGCCGGCGTTCATGACGACGATGCGGTCGGAGATCGACAGGGCCTCTTCCTGGTCGTGCGTGACGAAGACGGTGGTGATGCCGAGTTGCTGCTGGATCATCCGGATTTCTTCGCGCAGGGAGACGCGGATCTTGGCGTCGAGGGCCGATAGCGGCTCGTCGAGCAAAAGCACCTGCGGTTTCGGCGCAAGGGCCCGGGCAAGCGCCACGCGCTGCTGCTGGCCGCCGGACATCTGATAGGGAAAGCGGTCGGCAAGGTGGCCGAGATGGATGAGCCCCAGCATTTCCTTGACGCGCGCGTTGACGGCCGCCTTGTCCATGCCGGCGATCTTCAGACCGAAGGCGACGTTATCGTGCACGGTCATGTTCGGGAACAGCGCATAGGCCTGGAAGACCATGCCGATATTGCGCTGGTTCGGCTTCAGTTCGTTCTGGTTGCGGTCGTTGATGACAACCGTTCCCGCCGACGGCGCTTCGAAGCCGGCGATCATTCTGAGAATTGTCGTCTTGCCGCAGCCCGACGGACCGAGAAAGGAGACGAATTCTCCCTTGTCGATCGCCATGTCGAAATCCTTGACGACCTGGACGGGACCGAAGCTCTTCTGAATGCCGGTAAGTTTGAGAAAGGACATGGACGATCAATACCTCAGGGCTTGGGAGGAGCCGATTTGTTGAAACGGGAGGCGAGCTGCAACAGCGCCATCGAGAGCCAGGTGATGGCAAAGGCGATGATCGCCAGCGCCGGCGGCTCATAGGCGCGGTTGGCGCCGATTAGCTGCAGATAGGGGCCGAAGGCCGGGCGGTTGAGCAGCGACGGCATGGTGAATTCGCCGATGACGATGGCAAAGGTAATGAAGGCGCCGGAAAGAACGCCGCTCATGACATTGGGGAAAATGCATTTGAACATGATGGTCGGCCAGGATGCGCCCAGACTCTGGGCTGCTTCCGTCAGCGTGCCGACGTCGATGGTGCGCATGGCGGTATCGACCGAGCGATACATATAGGGCAGCGACAGCGTCATGAACGAGAACATCAGAAGCGCGTCGGTGCCGCGCGCCGAGCCCGTGAAGGGGATGTAGGACGACGAATTGTAGAGCCTCAGATAGCCGAAGACGATGACGATCGCCGGGATGACCAGCGGCATCAGGGTAACGAATTCGACCACCGGCCGCATCTGCGGCAGGCGCAGGCGTACCCAGTAGGCGGTCGGTACCACCAGCAATATGCCGAAGATGATGGTGAGGATCGCCATCACGATCGAGTAGCTGAAGGATTCGCGGAACTGGACGTCCGAGAATACCGAGCGATAGGCGTCGAAGGAATATTCGCCGCGGCGCATGCGCAGTGAGAATTCGAACGTGGCGATCAAAGGGATGATGAAATAGGAGGCGCCGAAAAGGATAGCGATCCAGGCGCCGATTTTCTGTGTCTTCATTTCTGCCACCGTTCGGCGCGCATGCGGAGCCAGATATAGATGAGGTTGGAAATGCCGGTGATGACGATCATGCCGAGCGCCAGCGCATAGCCGAGGTTCGGGTTGTGCAGAACGTCGCCGCGGATCTGCGCATAGAGCTGGATCGGCACGATGTTGAAGGTCGAACCGGTCAGCGAATAGGCGGTGGCGATGGCCCCGAAGGCGTTGGCGAAGAGAAGCAGCGTCGTGCCAAGGATGCTGGGGAACAGGATCGGCAGGGCGACCTTCATCCAGTACTGGGTATTGGTCGCGCCGAGGATTTCTGCAGCTTCCCGCCATTCCTTCTTCAGGCCGTCCAGCGCCGGCGTGATGATCAGCACCATCAGCGGGATCTGGAAATACATGTAGGTGATCGTCAGGCCGATGAAACTCAACAGATTGAAGCCGGTGGCATAGAGATTGATGCCGAACCAGTCGCGAAGCAGTATGGTCACGAGACCGGTGCGGCCCAGCGTCGCCAGAAAGGCGAAGGCGAGCGGCACGCCGGCGAAATTGGAGGCGACACCGGAGAAGGTCAGAAGCGAGGAGCGGATCCAGGAGGGCACGCCGCCGAGCACGACGGCCCAGGCGAGGAAAAAGCCGATGAGCGCGCCGCCCAGGGAGGATGCCAGGCTGACCTTTATCGAAATCCAATAGGAAGCGAGAATCTTGTCGGTGAAGAGGCCTCCGATGTTGTCGAAGGTGAATTCGCCGGCCGGATTGAGGAACGCTCCGGTGACCAGATAGAGCGTCGGGGCGATCAGGAACATCACTGCAAAAAGCAGGAAAGGTGTGATGCCAAGCCAATCGATGGCCGTCTTCTTCAAATCAATGGCCTTTTTCGCTCTCATCCGGAAACCGTTTGTGAAAATTGAAAAATAGCCTTCCCGCGCAGCCGCGGGAAGGCCTTGATGCGACAGTCTTACTGCACGTTCGCGCCGACGACGGTGTCCCAGCCCTTGGTGATGACTTCCTTGTAGGCTCCCTGTTCTTCAAGCGTCGGGAACACGGCCTTTTCATAGGCAGCGGCCGGCGGCAGCTTGTCGAGCAGGTCCTGCGGGATCTTGCCGTTCTTGGCGAGATCGTTGAAGCGGATCGGGTGGCAATAGCCCTTCAGCCAGCCGAGCTGACCTTCGTCGGAATAGAGGTACTCCATCCAGAGCTTGGCAGCGTTCGGATGCGGGGCATAGGCCGAGATCGCCTGAACGTAGACACCGGCAATAACGCCGGAAGCCGGGATGACGACGTCGACCGGCGGGTTGCCGGCAAGCGTGTCACGGTCGGCAAGCGCGTTGTAGTCCCAGCGCAGGATGATCGGGGTCGTGCCCTGGGCGAGCGGAGCGGACTTGCCGATGACCGGGACGAAGTTACCCTTGGAGTTCAATTCCTTGAAGAAGCCAAGGCCAGCCTCACCAGACTTGGCGACGTCGCCGCCAGCAGCCGAAAGGCCGGCTGCGAATACGCCGGAGATGGCCTGGCTTGACGTGCGCGGATCACCGGCAAGGGCAACCATGTTGGCGAATTCCGGCTTCAAGAGGTCGGCCCAGTCCTTCGGGCTTTCCTTGACGAGGTCCTTGTTCACTTCGAAGGCCATGACGCCGTAATAGTCGCCGTACCAGTAGCCTTCAGCGTCCTTGGCGGTGTCCGGGATCGTGTCCCAGGTTTCGACCTTGTAAGGCTGGATCAACTTGTCGGCCTTGGCGGACGGGCCGAAGGAGAGCCCGACGTCGATGACGTCGGGAGCCTGGTCGCCCTTGTTGTCCTTGTTGGCCTTGATGGCTTCGATTTCATCGCCCGAACCGGCGTCCGGGTTGAGTTCGTTGACGGTCAGGCCGTACTTGGCCTTGAAGCCTGCGATAACGCCGCCGTAGCCGCACCAGTCGTGGGGCAGGGCGATCGTGGTCAGCGTGCCGTCTGCCTTGGCAGCGGCAATCAGTTCGGCGCTCGGCTCGGCAGCGGCGATGGCGGTCGATGCCATGACCATGGCGGTCGAAAGCGAAAGCAGGCGGCGCATATGTGAAATCACTGGTCTTCTCCTCTTGTGGTTATATCAGGCAGCTTCGATGGAAGCTGATACTGGGGTGCGATGAAGCTTATGTGACAGGTGGTGTCTCCTTTGCGACAAGACATTCGCAGCCAGAACACCTTCATTTTATTTTCAAAATTTGAAACCGCCTGGATGCAGGCGGCAATTATACCACTGTTGAATTGCGGTTCGCGACATCCTTCTCTAGGTCCGGCGTCGCCTCGCTGTTTGGTGCTCCTTTTAAAGCGGCTTGCGAAAAAGCCGTGTTGAATCGAACAGGCCCTCGAGTGTTTTCATCCGGTCGCGCGTCTCGTTCCAGATGGAACTCTGCACGGCCTCTATCAGCGCCTCGACGGCAAAAAGAATGACGACCGAGCTGTCCCAGGCGGACGGTGCTTCGATCTGGATGCGGAAAACACGCCGAGCCGACTTGGCAATCGGAGAGCTCCACTGGTCGGTGAAGAGAATGATTTCGACGCCGCGCTCGCGGGCGATGCGCGCCAGCGTTTCCATCTCCTGCTCGTAACGGCGGATATCGAACATGATCAGGATGTCGCCCTTTTTCATGTCGAGCACGTAGTGCGGCCAGGAACTGGAATTGGTGGCGATCTGGGTCACACCGGAGCGGATGACCTGCAGGTGCGTAAAGAAATAATCGGCCAGCGCGCCGGTGATGCGGCCGCCAACCAGATAGATATTGCGCTTGCGGTCGGCAATCATCGCGGCCGCGCCATCGAACTCTGCCGTTTCGAGCTGGGCGAGGGTGGCGCGCATGTTGTTCATCGTCGCGTCGGCGAAACGATTGAGGATATGCGTGCCCGGCGCATTTGCCGCCCAGCGGTCGTGCTTGCTGATCGGATTGGAGATCGTCGCCTCCAGTTCCTGATGAAGCCGTGACTGGAAATCGGGAAAACCGCGGAAGCCGATCTTCTGCACCATCCGGGCAACGGTCGGTGTCGACACGCCTGCGTTCTCGGCAACAGTCGTGATGCTGCCGAGTCCGGAAACCGGATAATTGTCGAGAAGCGTCGCCGCCAACTGCTTCTCCGCGCGCGTCAGCACGGAGAAATGGGCGTTGATCACATCCGACACCGTCACAGTGCCTTCAGAGCTTGTCAAAATCGATCCCCTAGCTGGTCTTTGCCAGCTTTGTGACAGAGTAAACATCGCTGTCACAATTCGAGTCAATGGGTTTTTTGAAGAGATCGTTTCAGTTTTCGATTGACATGGGTAAAATCGTGAAGAATTCTTTTCATTAACGAATGCTTGCACGCCCTTTTCCCGGGTATGGCTTTCAGTTCTGACGGCAACTGAAAAGGAAATCGCATTTGATGGGGCTTTTGACAGAGGCGGATGGTGCGCCTGTCGCAGTGGAAAATCCGGAGGCGCTGAGCCCGGTTCTGCTGGTCTGCGAGCACGCGTCGCGCCGTCTTCCGGAAAAAATGGGGACGCTCGGTCTATCGCCCGAGGCCCTTTCCAGTCACATCGCCTGGGACCCGGGTGCCCTTGCGGTGTCCCAGCTCCTGGTGAAAGGCCTTGATGCTGCGCTGATTTACCAGCGTTTTTCTCGCCTGGTGTACGATTGCAATCGCCCGCCGGAGGCGGAAGCCGCCATGCCGCCCGTTAGCGAAGTCTTCGAGATACCGGGCAATGCTGCAATTTCCGCGGCTGAACGCGTAACTAGGACGGAGGCGCTCTACGTCCCCTTCCGGGACGAACTCGCGGATTTCATCGCGGCACGCAAAGCGAACGGCCGACCGCCGGTGCTGGTCACGATGCACAGTTTCACGCCCGTTTATCACGGCAGGCAGCGCGACGTTGAAGTTGGTATCCTGCACGATACGGACAAGAGGCTGGCCGCCTGTATGCTGGCGGCGGCCGAGAAAACCAAACGCTACGATGTCCGCCGCAACGAGCCTTATGGGCCGGTCGATGGCGTGACGCATACATTGATCGAGCATGGCTTGAAGAATGGCCTGCTCAACGTAATGATTGAGATCCGCAACGATCTCGTTCGGGATGAAGTCGGCCAAAAGGTCATGGCCGATTATCTGACGGGCCTGCTGGGCGAAAGCCTGGCGTCACTGTCGTTATAAAAAGACCTGGGGAGCGGCATGTCCGCGGAGACTGGTCCATGGGCTTCCATGGAAACTTCAGCCGTCCGGCAATACCGCCGGAGGCTGGTCGATACAGGGGAAAAACATGTCAGACTATACAGAGACAGACAAAAAGCACGACGTAGGCGTGCTGCATTCCATGGGCTATGCCCAAGAGCTTGAACGGAGCATGAGCTCCTTCTCGAACTTCGCAATTTCGTTTTCGATCATCTGCATCCTGTCCGGCGGCATCAACTCACTGGCGCAGGCAACATCCGGCGTGGGCGGTGCTGCCATCGGCATCGGCTGGCCGGTCGGGTGCATCATCTCAGGTTTCTTTGCGTTGGGCATGGCTCAGATCGCCTCGGCCTATCCGACTGCCGGTGGTCTGTATCATTGGTCGTCCATTCTGGGAAACCGCTTCACCGGCTGGCTGACGGCATGGCTCAACCTCCTCGGGCTGATTACTGTTCTGGGCGCGATCAACATCGGCACGGCGCTGTTTCTCGGCGGCACCTTCGGCGCGCAACTCGGTCTGCTCGGCGAGGACGGCCTAGTTTCGCCGGGAACGCAGGTTCTGCTTGTCGCGGGCTTCACGCTCGTGCAGGTCGTGATCAACCATTTCGGCATCAGCCTCACGGCCAAGCTGACCGATTTTTCAGGCTCTCTGATCCTGGTGACGGCAGCCGTTCTGACGATCGCCTGCCTGTATTTCGCACCCACCTGGGAAATCAGCCGTCTTTGGACGTTCACCAACAATTCGGGCGAGATCGGCGGTAACGTCTGGCCGCAATCCGAAAGTATGTGGTACATTTTCGGCCTCGGGCTTCTGCTTCCGATCTACACCATCACCGGGTATGATGCTTCCGCGCATACTTCCGAGGAAACCAAGAAAGCGGCCCATTCGGTTCCGCGCTCGATGGTATCTTCGGTCGTCTGGTCGTCGCTGGCGGGCTGGATCATGCTGAGCGCCTTCGTCATCGCCATTCCGGATATGACGGAAGGTGCAAAGCAGGGCTGGAACGTGTTCTTCTATACGGTCAACACGATCATGCCTGCATGGCTGGTCACCGTCCTCTTCATCGCGATCTTCATCGCGCAGTTCCTCTGCGGCCTTGCCACGGTCACGTCGGCATCACGCATGATCTTCGCTTTCTCGCGTGACAAGGGTCTTCCGGTTGGTTCCAAGGCGCTGTCCTCGGTCAGCCCGAAGCACCGCACGCCGGTCACGGCGATCTGGACGGCTGGTATTCTCGAGGTGCTTTTCGTCTGGGGTGCGCTGTTCATCTCGGTCGGCGAGGCCAGCCTCTACGTGACGGTGGTCAACGCCACCCTGATTTTCCTGTTCCTGTCGTTCATTTTTCCGATCGTGCTCGGCATCTTCGCCTTCGGCACGTCGAAATGGCCCGCAGCAGGTCCCTGGGATTTGGGTGCTGGCGTTTACAAGCTGGTCTCCGTGCTTGCCGCCATCGGTATGCTCATCATCATTTACATCGCTATCCAGCCCCCGAATGACAAGGTGTTTGCCGTCACGCTCGGCTTCATCGTGCTGGCAGTCGTCATCTGGTTCGCCTTTGAAGCCAGGCGCTTCCAGGGACCGCCGATCGGCGACATGATCGAAAAGCGCAAGGCCGACATCCTCGTTGCCGAAAAGGCAGTGGGCGAAGCCTGATCGTTGACAGATCAAGACCTGGGCCGGCGGCTTGTCCGCCGGTCTGTTCTGCCAATCAGACGGCGCCGGGCGCCCAACACTGGATATAGATATGAGCGCGAGCTATTCGTTTGAAGAATTGAAGAAGGATGTCGCCGAAGGCCGCATCGATACGGTCCTGGCAGCCCAAGTGGACATGCAGGGACGCTTGATGGGCAAGCGTTTTCATGCGCAGTTCTTCGTCGATAGCGCCTGGGAAGAAACCCACAGCTGCAACTACCTGCTGGCGACCGACATGGAGATGGATACGGTCTCCGGCTACAGGGCGACCAGTTGGGAAGCCGGCTACGGTGACTATACGATGAAGCCCGACCTTTCGACGCTTCGCCGCATTCCCTGGCTCGAAGGCACGGCGCTGGTTCTCTGCGACGTGCTCGACCACCACACGCACAAGGAAGTGCCGCATTCGCCGCGCGCCATCCTCAAGCGCCAAATCGCTCGCCTGGAGGCCATGGGCCTGAAAGCCTACATGGCGACCGAACTCGAGTTCTTCCTGTTCGACCAGAGCTATGACGACGCGCGCGAAAGTGGCTACCGCGACCTGAAGCTCGTCAGCGGCTACAATGAGGACTACCACATCTTCCAGACGACCAAGGAAGAAGATGTCATGCGGGCGATCCGCAACGGCCTGCAGGGCGCCGGCATTCCCGTCGAAAACTCCAAGGGCGAGGCGTCCGCCGGGCAGGAGGAAATCAACGTCCGATACGCCGATGCGCTGACCATGGCCGACCGCCATGCGATCATCAAGAACGGCTGCAAGGAAATCGCCTGGTCGCGCGGCAAGGCGATCACCTTCCTCGCCAAATGGAATTATCATGCCGCAGGCTCGTCGTCACATATCCACCAGTCGCTCTGGAGCCTTGACGGCAAGACGCCGCAGTTTTTCGACAAGGAGGCCAAATACGGCATGTCGGACACGATGCGCCACTACGTCGCCGGCCTTCTGACGCATGCGAGCGAAATCACCTATTTCCTTGCGCCCTACATCAACTCCTACAAGCGCTTCATGGCGGGAACCTTCGCGCCGACCAAGGCCGTCTGGAGCAAGGACAACCGCACCGCCGGATACCGGCTCTGCGGCGAAGGCACCAAGGCGATCCGCATCGAATGCCGTGTCGGCGGCTCCGACCTCAATCCCTATCTTGCCATGGCAGCCCTGATCGCCGCCGGTATCGCTGGTATCGAGGGCAAGCTGGAACTGGAAGCCCCATTCGTCGGCGACGCCTACGGCGGAAAGAATATCCGCGAAATCCCCGGCACGCTGCGCGACGCGACGCGGGCCATGAACTCCTCGAAGATGCTGCTGGAGGCCTTCGGCGAGGAGGTCATCGAACATTATACCCGCGCTGCCGAGTGGGAGCAGGAAGAATACGACCGCCGCGTGACGGACTGGGAAGTTGCGAGAGGTTTCGAACGAGCTTGAGATTATCGCAACAACGACGGCAAGTGTTGCTTTCTTATCAACATTTTGCGATTATGGCGCGGCTTTGTTTAAGATTTCGAAGGGCGCACCATGATCGATACTGCATGGTTCAATCAGAAGCTCACTGAGAAAGGCGCGTCACCAAGCGACCTTGCCCGATTTCTCGGCATTGATCGGAGCGCTGTGTCGCGAATGCTGAAGGGGGAACGGAGAATGAGCGCCGAGGAGCAAGATCTGATCGCCGATTATCTTGGCGTTGGTCTCGGGGAAGTCGCGGCCCGGCGGCGTGGCGAGTTGGCGGGTTTTGAGGAGGGCAAACAGCAAGGGTACGTCCATGGCATGGGACGATCGAAGGAAAGGGATCCTTTGGTTAAATCGGGGCGGCGCGATGCGGCAGGCGAGGACCGCGACTCATTGCCGGTGCATCCTGCTTTCGGCTGCATGGCGGGAACGATGACGATACCGGACGATCTGGATTTGACGGCGCCGATTGATGTCGAGTGGAGCGACAAACTTTATAATGAGTGAGGGACTTCTGCTCGATACCTGCGCAATTATCTGGATGGCAAACAAGAAATGGATGTCGCAGGCATCAATGGACGCATTTAGGGCATTGTCGATCAATGGCGGGGCGCTCTGTGTGTCCGCCATGTCTGCCTGGGAAATTGGAATGTTGATATCGCGCGGCAGGTTACCGGCAACGAAAGATGCGCTGCCCTGGTTCGAGGATTTCGTGACGGCCGGCGACATAGTGGTCCATGCTGCTACACCCGCTGTCTTGATCGGCGCCGCTTACCTTCCCGAGCCACTGCACCGGGATCCCATGGATCGGATTCTCATCGCCACTGCGCGCGAGCACGATCTCACTATAATCACACGCGACCGAGCCATCCTTGAATACGGCGCGGCCGGACATGTCAGGACGCTCGCTTGCTGAGCCTTTGGAGTTGAATTTATGACCATGATCCAATGCATTTCCCCGGTGAACGGGGAGGTTTACGCGGAACGCCCCGCAGTTGACGCCGCCACCGCTTCGGCTGCCGTTGCCCGGGCACGGGCGGCTCAGAAAAGCTGGGCCAAGCGACCGGTCGAGGACCGCGTCAAGCTCGTGCTTGCCGGTGTCGCGCGGCTCAACGAGATGGTCGATGAGGTCGTGCCGGAACTCGCCTGGCAGATGGGCCGCCCGGTGCGCTACGGCGGCGAATTTCGTGGTTTCAATGAGCGTTCGAACTATGTCGCCGCCATCGCTGCGGACGCGCTGGCGCCGATCGTCGTCGAGGACAGCGCCAGCTTCGAGCGCCGCATCGAGCGTGTCGCCCACGGTGTGGTCTTCGTCATCGCGCCGTGGAACTATCCCTATATGACGGCAATCAACACGGTCGCGCCGGCGCTGATGGCGGGCAATGCGGTGATCCTCAAGCATGCGAGCCAAACGATCCGCGTCGGCGAGCGCATGGTGCGCGCGTTCGTCGAGGCCGGCGTTCCGGAGGATGTCTTCCAGAACATCTTCCTCGACCATGCCACCACCTCGGCGCTGATCGCGGTCAAGAGCTTCGATTTCATCAACTTCACCGGCTCCGTCGAAGGCGGCCGGTCGATCGAGCGGGCCGCCGCCGGTACGTTCACGGGTCTTGGCCTCGAACTCGGCGGCAAGGATCCGGGCTATGTCATGGACGATGCCGATCTGGATGCTGCCGTCGATACGCTGATGGATGGCGCGATGTTCAATTCCGGGCAGTGCTGCTGCGGCATCGAGCGCATCTACGTGAATGAGAACCTCTACGACGACTTCGTCGAAAAGGCCGTCGCCTTCGCCTCCGCCTACAAGCTCGGCAATCCGCTCGAGCAGGAAACCTCGCTCGGCCCGATGGCGCATAGGCGGTTTGCCGCAGAAGTCCGCGCCCAGACGGCCGAAGCGATTGCCAAGGGCGCCAGGGCGCTGGTCGATCCGAAGCTGTTCCCGCGGGATGATGGCGGCGCCTATCTTGCGCCGCAGGTGCTTGTCGATGTCGATCACTCCATGAAGGTGATGACGGAAGAAAGCTTCGGCCCCGTCGTCGGCATCATGAAGGTGAAGAACGACGAAGAAGCGCTGGCTTTGATGAATGACTGCAAGTACGGGCTTACCGTGTCGCTTTGGACGAAGGACCCCGAACGCGCTGCCCGTATCGGCAACGACCTCGAAACCGGCACCGTCTTCATGAACCGCGCCGATTATCTCGATCCGGCCCTGTGCTGGACCGGTGTGAAGGAAACCGGCCGTGGCGGCTCGCTCTCCGTCATCGGCTTCCAGAACCTGACCCGCCCGAAATCCTACCATCTGAAGAAAGCCTAAGCGATGACCATCACTGCCAACTGGAGCTATCCGACCGCCATCAAGTTCGGGGCGGGGCGGATCAAGGAACTTGCCGATCACTGCAAGGCGCTCGGCATCAAGAAGCCGCTTTTAGTG
Organism: Pararhizobium sp. LjRoot238; assembly: GCF_964252955.1. Classification (NCBI taxonomy): domain Bacteria; kingdom Pseudomonadati; phylum Pseudomonadota; class Alphaproteobacteria; order Hyphomicrobiales; family Rhizobiaceae; genus Pararhizobium; species Pararhizobium sp. LjRoot238. Next base: position 2,878,311 of record NZ_CAXUPP020000001.1, read on the forward strand.
ACTGACCGAGGCCTCGCGCCGATGCCGATCACCCAGAACGCACTCGATATCCTGGATGCCGCCGGGCTCGGCCGGGCGCTGTTCAGCGACGTCGACTCCAACCCGACTGACGTCAACCTGGCGGCCGGCGTCAAAGCCTTCAAGGAGGGCGGCCATGACGGCGTGATCGCCTTTGGCGGCGGCTCGGGGCTTGATCTCGGCAAGTGCGTCGCCTTCATGGCCGGTCAGACCCGGCCGGTCTGGGATTTCGAGGATATCGGCGACTGGTGGACGCGCGCCAGCGTCGAGGGCATCGCGCCGATCATCGCCGTTCCGACGACCGCCGGCACCGGTTCGGAAGTCGGGCGCGCCTCGGTCATCACCAATTCAGAGACGCACACGAAGAAGGTGATCTTCCATCCGAAATTCCTGCCGGCCGTGACGATCTGCGATCCGGAACTGACGGTCGGCATGCCGAAGGTCATCACTGCCGGCACCGGCATGGATGCATTCGCCCATTGCCTCGAGGCCTATTCCTCGCCGTTCTATCATCCGATGTCGGCCGGCATCGCGCTTGAAGGCCTGCGCCTGGTCAAGGAATATCTGCCGCGCGCCCACAAGGACGGAACGGATATCGAAGCCCGCGCCCATATGATGAGCGCCGCCGCCATGGGCGCCGTCGCCTTCCAGAAGGGGCTTGGCGCCATCCACTCGCTGTCGCATCCGGTTGGCGCGATCTACAACACCCACCACGGCATGACCAATGCCGTCGTCATGCCGCCGGTGTTGCGCTTCAACCGCCCGGCCATCGAGGACAAGATCGCGATGGCTGCCGCCTATCTCGGCATTTCCGGCGGTTTTGACGGCTTCTACGACTACGTGCTGAAGCTGCGCGAAGAGCTCGGCGTGCCGGACAAGCTGTCGGCGCTCGGCGTCGGCACGGATCGCATCGACGAAATGGCCGCGATGGCGATCGTCGATCCGACGGCGGGCGGCAATCCGGTCGAACTGACGCTTGAAGCGGCCAAGAAGCTGTTCAAGGAATGCATCTGACTGTGAGGCGCGGCGCGTTTTCATGAGCGCGCCGGTGATTTTCAGTCGTCTTGTGAACGGAGCGATCCTGGTGGTTGCTCCGTTTTTTTATTTCCCGGCTAACGATTTGTTTGCCCTTCGTTAACGCTGATTTGCAAGGCTGTGATGTACTGGGCGCCCTTACATGAAGGGCATGGCGACGGCAGCGGCGGCATGCTGGCGGGAACGAGATGGCTGTAATTTCAATTGCGAACGCCAAGGGTGGAGCCGGCAAGACGACGGTGGCATTGCTTCTGGCCATGGAGTTTGCGCAGAAGGGCGAGAAGGTCGTCATTTTCGATTGCGACCCTCTCGCATTTGCAACCAAATGGCATGGGTTGCCCGGCGCGGTCGACAGCATGTCCGTTGTGACCGGTGTGACATTCGCCAATCTGGGCGGCAATCTGCGGGCTCCACACGGCCAGGCAACCCATGTCATCATCGATCTTTCCGGAGCGCGCGACGCGCTGATTGCCTTGGCCGCCGGTCTTTCCGACCTCATGCTCATTCCTGTTCAGGGCTGCGCCATGGACGCGCAGGGCGCAGCGCACGTGCTCGACATCATAGGGCAGGTGGAAAACAACGCGCGTAGCCACATCAATCATGCCGTGGTCCTGACCCGTGTCAGTTCTTTCGTGACGACACGCGCCATCCGCAGCGTCAAGGCGCTCCTTGCCCGGCGCAATGTGGCGCTGCTCGACACGCCCATCATCGAGCGCAGTGCTTACCGCGACATGTTCGAACATGGTGGCACGCTCTATACGATCGACGAAACGAAGGTCAGCAATCTCGCCAAGGCCCAGCGAAACATGCAGGGACTTGCGACGGAAGTCCTGCATTTGGTGAGCGGGCAGCCGCATCTGCAATCGAGCGGTTCCCTCGCGCGTATCTGCTACAAGGCGCCAGAACGTATCCCGCAATCGGAAAATCCTGCCGGACATTCGCCAGTGGCGCGCGCCGCTGTGTCCTTCGGGCGTGGCGCGATACACGCTGATCCCTGATCACTCAAAATCTGGAAAGTTTTATCGTAAGATTGGCCTCGTTGCGGCACACGTTCACGCCTGCCTGGCCAGCAATCGTTAATTCTACTGCATAATTCCTTAAATCGGAATCGATTTAAGGATAAAATTATGCAGCAGTTTCAAAGTGCTACAGCGTCCTTTGCGCGTCATATTTGACGCGCGGCGCTGTAGCGAGGGGCGTGTTTAGATTTTCTTAACCACGATCTGAAAGGTTTGATTAACCGGGGCGCGATGGGCTTTGCGCTTTGCGAGAGCCATGCCGGGGCTCGGACGTTTTCAGACAGGGACAGCAATGCCAGTCATCACATTTGCAAATACCAAGGGCGGCGCGGGCAAGACGACCGCCGCGCTTATCCTCGCGACGGAGTTCGCGCGCAACGGCGCTCGCGTCACCATTCTCGATGCCGATCCCCAGCACTGGATCTCCCACTGGCACGAGATTTCGGGAAAAATCCGGAATATCGACGTTATTTCGAATATAACGATGGCATCGCTCCAGACGCATATTCGCGAAAACCGGGCAGGGACTGACTACTTCATCATCGATCTGGCCGGTGCCCGCAACACGCTGATGGCCACGGCGATCGGTCTGTCCGACCATGTCATGATCCCGATCCAGGGCTGCGCCATGGATGCCAAGGGCGGAGCCCAGGTGCTCGAACTGCTCTGTCACCTGCAGGAAAAGGCCGGCATCAGGATCAATCATTCCGTCGTCCTGACACGTGTGAACTCGGTGGTGACAACGCGCGCGCTACAGGTGGTGAAGCAGTTGCTGGCCGAGCGTTCCGTGCCCGTGCTCAATACGCCGATCATCGAACGTGCCGCCTTCCGCGATATCTTCGACTGTGGCGGCACGCTGCAAACGATGGACCCGGGCAAGGTCAGCAATCTCGACAAGGCCTGCGAAAACGCCCGGGCCTTCGGCGACGAAGTGCGCAAGCTCGTTCCGCTTCGGTCGATTAACCCGGTCCGCCGGGCGGCCTGATCGCACGACTGCAGTCAAAAGCCGTGCGGAGTGATCCGCGCGGCTTTTCAGGTTCAGATTTCAGAAGCGATGGTCGATGAGGTGCTTGGCCTGTGCGCCGGCGCGATAGAAGGCCGACTTGATGCCGCGCCAGGGATCGGGCGTCAGTGGCGTTTCGGCAAGCGGCAGGGCGTTCGGCTCGCCCGTCACGTGATCGGCAAGCGCCCGGCCGAAGACGGTTCCCGGGGCGATGCCGCGGCCGTTGTAGCCGCTGATCGAAAACACGTTCGGCGCCATCACATGCATCTGCGGCAGGTTGTTGGTGGTCATGCCGATGCGACCGTCCCACCAGTATTCCAACCGGACATCGCCGATCATCGGGAAAAGCTTGCGCAGCGAGCGCTTGACGTAGGCCCGGTGTGTTCCCTTCGCAACGGCGTCCAGCCGGCCGATGCTGCCGAAGATCATGCGGTTCTGCTGGTCCATGCGGAAGGACGTCATCACGAGGCCGGTATCCCAGCAGCCCTGGCGTTCCGGCAGAATGCTGCGGGCGACATTGTCGCTGAGCGGCTGGGTCGCGAACTGGAAAAAGGGCAGGATGGTCAGTTCTTCCGTATGGGCCGACCAAGGCGTCCGCTCGATGAGCTTGCCATAGGCATTGGTGGCAAGGATCACGCTTTTCGCGGTGATCGAGCCGCCCGGCATCGTCAACTTCCAGACATCGCCCTTGCGTTCGGCGGCAAGAAGCGGCGTCTCGGTGTAGATCTCGGCGCCGGCTGCGAGTGCCGCGCGGGCAAGACCGCGGGCATAGGCGAGCGGCTGGATCGTACCGGCGCGCCGGTCGAGCAGGGCGCCGGCGAACCCTTCCGCGCCGGTCAGCGCTTTGGCGTGCTCGGCGGACAGCACTTCGACGGGAGCGCCGAATTTCTTCCACTGTGCTTCCCGATCCCTGAGTTCCGCGAGGCCCTCGGTGCCGACGGCCATGTGCAACGTGCCGTTACGGACGGCCTCGCACTGGATCTGATGCTTGGCAACGAGATCGTAAACGACCGACGGTCCGTCGCCGAGTTCAGTCAGTAGACGCTTGCCCGCTTCGGCGCCAAGCGTCGCGATGAGATCGTCGGGTTTCGTCCACATGCCGGCATTGACGAGACCGACATTGCGGCCGGAACCGCCGAAGCCAATCATCTTCGCCTCTGCAACAGCGACCTTCACGCCCTTTTCGGCAAGATGCAGTGCGGCCGACAGACCAGTGAAACCGCCGCCGATCACCGCGACATCGACGGTGATGTCGCCTGCAAGCGACTGGGTTTCCGGAGCCGCGGGCGCCGAGGCATGCCAGAGGTTGGGAAGGGAGCGTTCGGCGGCCATCACGGTATTCCTCGTCTGTCGGAATTGAACTTACTTTCTTCCGACAGATAGAGCATTGCGGCAATGTTTTTTAATGACAAAAGATGATGAGGTCATGAAGCGAAGGGATGTGGGGAGAAGCCCGAAGCGGTTGGGGCCGCGGTGCTTCCAAGCTACGCACCACGGCCCCGATTTCCATCTCGCGAAAGTGTGCCCATCACTCCATTAGCCGGGCGGCAACGCCGTCCGGTGAATGTTTTCGTACTGAAAACGCCGGGCTGCGCTGCGGTGTGACTACAGGCTCCAGACACCCCTTATTTTTAACAGGTTTTGTGCGGTTTCACTCCCCCCAAATGGGGGATGTCGCGCATTTTTCTTCAGTCGAGGAATTCGACGATGGTTCCGACGCTGACCATCTTGGCAAGTTCGGTTGCGTCCCAGTTGGTCAGGCGCACGCAGCCATGGCTCTGTGTCTTGCCGATCTTTGACGGTTCCGGTGTTCCGTGAATGCCGTAGGTCGGTTTCGACAGGGCGATCCAGATTGTGCCGACGGGACCGTTCGGACCGGGCTGCAAGGTCAGCACCTTGTCATTCTCACCCTGCTTGAAGTTGATCTTCGGATTGTAGGTATAGCCGGGATCGAATGCTATACGATCGACCTGCACCGTGCCGGACGGCGACGGCGTATCGGACGAACCGATCGTCGCGGGGTAGGCGGCGATCAGCGTTCCGGCCTCATCATATGCAAAGACCTGCTTGCGGTACTTGTCGGCAACGATGCGGGCGACCTTGCCCTTCTTCATTTCACCGGGATTGATCACCTTGATGATCGTGCCGGGAACAGTGAAATCGGCGCCGGGATTCAACTCCCGCAGATAGGCTTCGTCCATGTGGAACTTTTCGCCGAGCATTTCCGTGGTCGAGGTGAAGGACAGATGCGGCAGGGCAGCCTTGTGCGCGTAGTCTTCCGGAATGGAAGCAACATAGGGGCCAGCAGCATCCACGGCCGTGATCGTATAGCTGGTGATTGGCAGCCCGCCGGAGAAGCGCAGCCGTTCCATGATGTCGTCGGTGTTGTTCGGGTCGAGCGTTTCGCCGGTCGCCTGCTGCCAGGCTTCGATCGCCTTGGTGACGTTCGAGCCGCTCCTGCCGTCGATCACGCCCGGAGAAAATCCTTCGCGATCGAGAAACACCTGCAGGGCGGTAATTTCGGCGCTGGATTTCTTCGTGATCTGCGCGGCGGCAGGCAAGGTCTGGCGTTCCTCCCGCGGCAGGGCTTCCATGTCGTTCTCGTCCGGGAGCGCCGAATACTCGTCCGGCAGTTCCTGGCGCTCGACACTTGGCGGCGTCGCATCGCGGTAATCGGGGACGGAACCGGTCACGTCGCCGGGTTCTGAAAAACCCTGGTCTGGATAGCCCTGTTCGGAAAAGCCAAAGCCTTGACCGGTGGAGTAGTCGCGGTTCATCTCGCGGCGGCGCGCTTCGTTGCGCTGCCTGCTGCTGCCCATCACGGTTGCCACCACATTGCCCCAGGCATCGACCAGCACGGTGCGGCCACGGCGGTCGCGCATCATCTGTACGTCGCCCGATTCGGGCAGATAATCGAGGATTTCGCCCTGCGGTGTGACCAGAACGGCGTCGGCCGGCAAACGGCCGAAGCTGTCCTGCGCCTTTGCCGCAGAGGCAAGTGCGAGCACGTTGACGGCAGCGAGGAGGGCTATTCCGGCTCTGGAAACGAACGTCACGATGAAACCTTTAATCTGGCGGTTGTGTTCGGGGCCTACAAATCAAATGGGACGGTAATATGAATAAACTGAATTCATCATGAACAGTTCCCTAAAATCCATTTAATTCGGTGGGTTGCGCGTTTCAAGGTGCAGATTTGGCGCTTTCCATGAGTTAGATTTCCCGGACAGATTGCCGGCGGTTCTCGCCGACTCAAACGCTGCGGAGAGATGTTCGATGCCGATCACGATATCCGGCGGGGACAGGGCCGGCGAATTCCAGATTCTGCTCGACCGCCAGTCGGCGCTCGATATCGGCGCCTTCGTCGTCGATGGCGTGGATATTTCACCGGGCGCAGCAATACCCTCGGACGGCGACCGGCGCATCGACCATGCGCTGCAGGGCTTCTTTTTCACCTGCGGTCCGGATCATATCCGCCATCCGGAGCCGATCGACGGTTTCGATGACGGGCGGAGGTTCCCCCTGCATGGTTCGCTTTGCGGCACGCCGGTGCGGCGGACAGAGATGTCCGGCCGTGACGAGCCACCCGGTTGTCTTGCCGAAACCGAGGTTCCGCTTGTCAATGGCGGAGCGGCGCTGGTGTCACGGCGCTGGGCGATCAGCCGGGATGAATCAGAGGTTCTGCTGTCCGACCGGGTTACCAACGCAGGCGCCAAACCGTTTGCCCCGATGTTGATGTATCACATGAACATCGGCGGCTGGATGCTTGGCGACGACACGCATATTGCCGGAACGATGTTCGGCAACGGGCGATGGCCGTGGCGGTTCGGCGACGGCGAAAGCGCGCACTTCTGTCTGCCGGCCGCGCCGACGGCCAGGGACGGCTGGGCACAGGTGACCCTCGGTCCGTTCGCGGCCTTGTCAGGCCGCTCTCTGATCGTCCGGTTCGAGACGGCAACCCTGCCGTTCCTCCAGATGTGGCGATGCCAACGCGGATCGGCTGATGTCATCAGCATCGAGCCGGTGTCCCACCGGATTGCCAAACGGACCGATCTTGCTGCTGCGGGTGAACTGCCGATGCTCGCTCAGGGAGAAACGGTGGATTATGCACTGGCGTTCCAGATCCGCTGAAAGCGGCTTTCCGATTGACGCCTTGCACTGCCAGTCTTACATCAGTCCGGACACCATTTTCAGGAAGGTTTTCCCATGGACATTCGCCAGATCAACGATGAATATTCGGTCACCGGACAGATTTCTGTCGAAGACCTCGATGCGATCAAGGCGATGGGGTTCAAGTCCATTGTCTGCCACCGCCCGGACTTCGAGCAGCCGGACCAGCCGCAGTTCGAAACCATCGCTGCCCGCGCCAAGCAACTCGGCCTCGACATCACCCATATCCCGGTCGGCCCGATGGGCGTGACGGCGGACGCCGTGCGCGACATGGTCGATGCGCTGGATACGTTCGAACGGCCGATGCTCGGCTATTGCCGCTCCGGCGCCCGCTCGACCAATGTGTATCAGCAGACCCAGCACATTCGCGGCTGACGCGTTTTGCGAGCGGCGCGCATTCTTTCGATTGCGCGCCGCTAGAGCCTTCATGAGACTTAGCCGTTTCTGATTTGGCTCAACGTCCGCGTCGGCGTGATCGCCTCGGGATCGAGCCTGATCTCGATGATCGACGGTTTGCCGCTCTGCCGGGCGCGCTCGAAAGCGCCGGCAAACTCCTCCGTCTTTTCCACCAGTTCGCCATGGCCGCCATAGGCGCGGGCGAAGGCTGCGAAGTCCGGATTGGTGAGATCGGTTCCGCTCACCCGGCCCGGATATTCCCGCTCCTGATGCATGCGGATGGTGCCGTAGATACCGTTGTTGATCACCAGCGTGATGATCGGCAGATTATAGCGCACGGCCGTCGCGAACTCCTGTCCATGCATCATGAAGCAGCCGTCGCCGGCAAAGCAGATCACCTCGCGCTCGGGGAAGAGATGTTTTGCAGCGACAGCCGCAGGCAGGCCGTAACCCATTGAGCCCGATGTCGGCGCCGCCTGCGTATTGAAGCGGCGGAACCGGTGGAAGCGGTGCAGCCAGGTCGCGTAGTTGCCCGCGCCATTGGTGAAGATCGTATCCTCGGCCGTATTCGCCTCGACATACCGCATGATCGGTCCCATCTGCACATCACCGGGGCCGGTTTCCGGCGGCGTGGACCAGGCGAGATAGGCCTGGTGCATTGCCGCGGTGCGATCGCTCCATGGCGGCGGCGCGGCGGGGTTCATCTCTTCCAAGGCAGCTGCGAAATCGACGGGGGCCGCCGCAATAGCCAAATCCGGCCGGTAAACGCGGCCGAGTTCGCCGGGATCTGGATGCATATGCACCAGCGTCTGGCGCGGGTAGGGCACATCGAGCAGCGTATAGCCGGACGAGGGCATTTCGGAGAAGCGGCCGCCGATCAGAAGCACAAGATCCGCCTCGCGGATTTCGCTGGCGAGCGCCGGATTGATGCCGATGCCGACATCGCCGGCATAGTTCGGATGAAGATGATTAAACAGCATCTGGCGGCGGAAGGAGCAGCCGACCGGCAGATCGAACCGTTCTGCGAAAGCCTGGAATTGCCGGACTGCTTGTTCGCTCCAGCGTGTGCCACCGAGAATGGCGATTGGCCGCTCGGCCGTTGCCAGCATGCTTTCGAACGCCTTGATCTGGCTTGCGCCGGGATGGCTCTCAACAGGCTGGTAGGGCTTGGCCGCCGGAGCCTCGGTCATTTCGGTCAGCATATCTTCCGGCAAGGTCAGCACCACCGGGCCCGGGCGGCCAGAGGTTGCGACCGAGAAAGCGCGGGTGACGAATTCCGGAATGCGCGCGGGATCATCGATTTCGCCGACCCATTTGGCGATTTCGGTGAAGGCGCGGCGGTACTCGATTTCCTGGAAGGCCTCGCGCTCGCGGGCGTTGCGCTGCACCTGACCGATGAACAGGATCATCGGTATCGAATCCTGGCGGGAGATATGCAGGCCGGCGGACGCATTCATGGCGCCCGGACCGCGCGTCACCATGCAGATGCCGGGTTCGCCGGTGAGACGGCCCCAGGCATCCGCCATCATTGCCGCGCCCCCCTCCTGGCGGCAGACCACGACCTCGATGTCCGTGTCGTAAAGCGCGTCGAGCACCGCCAGATAGCTCTCGCCCGGCACGCAGGAGATGCGTTTGACGCCGTTCGCCTTCAGCGCCTCGACGATCAGTTCCCCGCCTGTCTTCATGTCCGCTCCTCCCAAAGCTCGTGAAAACTATTTTGTCAAATTGCAGGCGATGCCGGCGCAATGCTGGCGCTCTTGTTGACCCTGCGTTACTGCCAGATGATGCAGAGGCCAGACATATCGGTCGCGCATGCCTTCGTTATGTCCGCCGTTCCACGACAGTGAGGCACCAGGCGGCAAAATCCCGCATGGCGCTGTAGCGTTCCGTTTCATTCAGCGTCTCGTGGCGCATCGTCGGGTAGACCACCGTCGTCACGCCTTTCAGCCCCACAGATTGCATCCGCCTTGCCAGCCACTTGATTTCCCGCGCGCCATTGGTAGCCGGGTCCTCGCCGCCGCCGACGAGATGGATTGGCAGCTTTTGAGGCAGTCGCTGCAGGCGATCCTGGCGCGCTCCTTGAAACGTCAGTTTGAACAGGTCGATCCACAGCGAGACGCTGGCGTCGAAGCCGCAGAGTGGGTCGTCGACATATTTTGCGACTTCGGCGGCATCGTGCGAGAGCCAATCGAACTCGGTCTTGCTGTCCTCAATAGACCGGCCCCAGGCGGCGAAGGTTAGTTTCGGCAGGAGGCCGCTTGGTACGTCGGAACCCTTCAGCATCTTTTCGGCGGCGAGAATGAACTGCGCGGCGCGGCCGGCAAGGCCCGGATTGAAGTTCGAGTTCCATACCGCCAACCCATCATAGAGGCCGGGATCGCTCTCTGCAGCGTTGAGCGCGATCAGCCCGCCCATGGAATGACCGAACAGGATAATGGGAAGGCCGGGATGATTGGCTGCTGCCATGTCGCGCATCGACCGAACGTCGGACAGCACCTTGTCGATGCCTTGCCGGTGCGCATACCGGCCGAGCGGTGCATCATCGGCTTTGGTTGCGCCATGCCCGCGATGGTCGTGCGCATAGACGTGAAAGCCGTGTCCGGCCATGAACTCGGCGAAACGGGCGTAGCGGGCGGCATGTTCGGCAAGGCCGTGGCTGACGATCAGCACGCCTTTTTCCGGCGCGGTTGCCGGCCAGTGGCGCCAGGCAAGAGCGGCTCCGCTCGGGCTTTGCAACGTTTCGACCTTGGCAAACACGCCAACCCTCCCAGGCGAAGTTCCACGACGTCCCTGCTATCAACTTGATTTGTCGGCGAAAGGCAATCTCCGCTTGGTGCCCGTTTCGCATCAGGTCAGGAAATATTGGTCGGACAAAGATTCCAGGTTGTATTTTTCCCGTTTTAGTCCATATATGATCTTGTTTTGTTCTGGTTTCAGGAGGGGCTTTCATGCAAGGGAATATCTTTATGCCATTTTTGCACCGTCTGGCCATTGCCGTGCTGGCTGCCATGGTTGCATTTCCGGTGCTGGCCGATGAAGCGGCGGCATCACCGAAAGGAAAGACGGAATATATTCTCGCCGTCAGCTGGCAGCCCGGTTTCTGCGAGATGCGGCCGAAGCGTAAGGAGTGCGCCGGGCAGACGGCGGAGCGCTATGACGCGACGCATTTTTCCCTGCATGGCCTCTGGCCGATGAAGAAGAGCTATTGTGGTGTCGCGGCGGATATTCGGGCGCGCGACAAGAAGGGCGACTGGCTGGAACTGCCGCAACTGGCAATGGCCGAAGAAACGGCCGCGAAGCTCTCGATCGCCATGCCGGGAACGCAATCGGGTCTCGACCGGCATCAATGGCTGCGCAGCGGCACCTGCCAGAGCGGCACGGCGCAGGATTATTTTGCCGTCCAGCTCCGTCTTCTCGACGAGCTCAACGGCTCGGCGGTGCGAAGCCTGTTCGCCGATCGCCTCGGACAAGAGGTGACGGAGGACGAGATCAAGCAGGCTTTCGACACGAGTTTCGGAAAGGGTGCGGGCGACCGGGTGCGGATGCGCGGCCAGAAGGCAGGCGCCCGCGGCGTCATCACAGGGTTGACGATCGGGCTTTCGGGGAATGTCTCTGCCAGCGCTGGCCTGTCGCCTCTGATCCTTGCCGCCGGAAATACCGATTTCAAATGCGATAGGGGGATCGTCGACGCCGCCGGCATTCAGTGAATGGGTGAGTTAAAGCCGGTTTCTTCATTGCTCCGCCGGGATAATTCGCCTACATAGCGGGCAAAATCCCATTCCGTCGGAGCAGTCTCTTTTATGGCACGTCAATTCATCTATCATATGTCCGGGCTGAACAAGGCCTACGGCACCAAGAAGGTGCTGGAGAATGTCAACCTCTCCTTTTACCCGGACGCCAAGATCGGTATCCTTGGCCCGAACGGCGCCGGTAAGTCGACCGTGCTGCGCATCATGGCCGGCCTCGACAAGGAATATACCGGCGAAGCCTGGGTCGCTGACGGTGCGACCGTCGGTTATCTGGCGCAGGAGCCGCAACTCGATCCGACCAAGACGGCGATGGAAAACGTCATGGAGGGCGTGGCAGACAAGACCGCCATCATCGAGCGCTACAACGAACTGATGATGAACTATTCCGACGAGACGGCGGACGAGGGCGCCAGGCTTCAGGACATCATCGACGGCCAGAACCTCTGGGATCTGGAAAACCAGGTCGAAATGGCGATGGACGCTCTGCGCTGCCCGCCCGGCGATTCCGACGTGACGAGCCTTTCGGGCGGCGAACGCCGCCGTCTGGCGCTCTGCAAGCTCTTGCTCTCCAAACCCGACCTGCTTCTGCTCGACGAACCGACGAACCATCTGGACGCCGAAACCATCGGCTGGCTGGAAAACCATCTGCGCCAGTATCCCGGCGCAGTGATGATGATCACCCACGACCGCTACTTCCTCGACAACGTGACGGGCTGGATCCTCGAACTCGACCGCGGTCGCAGCATTCCCTATGAGGGCAACTACTCGGCCTATCTGCTCGCCAAGGCCAAGCGCATGGAGCAGGAAAACCGCGAGGACGCCTCCCGCCGCAAGGTGATCAGCCGCGAGCAGGAATGGATCGCGTCCAGCCCCAAGGCCCGCCAGGCCAAGTCCAAGGCGCGTATCAAGGCCTATGACGAACTGGTCGATGCCGCTGACAAAATGCGTCTCGGCGATGCGCAGATCATCATTCCGATCGGCGAACGTCTTGGTCAGGTCGTCATTGAGGCTGAGAACATCACCAAGGGTTACGGCGATCGCGTGCTGATCGACGACCTGTCGATCAAGTTGCCGCCGGGCGGCATTGTCGGTGTCATCGGGCCGAACGGCGCCGGCAAGACGACCCTGTTCCGGATGATCACCGGTCAGGAGAAGCCGGACAGCGGCAGCTTCCGCGTCGGGGATTCCGTGAAGCTTGGCTATGTCGACCAGAGCCGCGATGCGCTGGATGGCAACAAGACCGTCTGGGAAGAGATTTCCGGCGGCGCCGAAGTCATCAGGCTCGGCAAGCTCGAAATGAACTCGCGCGCCTATTGCGGCGCCTTCAACTTCAAGGGCACGGACCAGCAGCAGAAAGTCGGCAATCTTTCCGGCGGTCAGCGCAACCGCGTTCACCTCGCCAAGATGCTGAAGGCCGGCGGCAACGTGCTGTTGCTCGACGAACCGACCAACGACCTCGATACCGAAACGCTGGCGGCGCTGGAAATTGCGCTGGAAAACTTCGCCGGCTGCGCCGTGATCATCAGCCACGACCGCATGTTCCTCGACCGTCTTGCCACGCATATCCTCGCCTTCGAAGGCGACAGCCATGTCGAATGGTTCGAGGGCAACTTCGAAGATTATGAGAAGGACAAGATCCGCCGCCTCGGCCCGGAATCGGTTAATCCGAGCCGCGTCAGCTACAAGCGTCTGACTCGCTAAAGGCCAGCCGCGCGGGGCCTTACAGGCGCCTCGTGATGCATGTAAATTGAAAGGCGGCTGGTGTGGCCGCCTTTTCCGTTTGTGGACGTTGTTCGGCACTGCGCCACATTTCATCTTGCGGCACTCGCGAAAATCACATAAACATATCTTTATGTGTTGATGAGGGTTGTGATGGCAAGAGATCAGGTGCTAGGACTGGACGCATTGGTGGACGTCCTCAAGGCAGCGGGAGAGCCGACGCGCATGCGTCTTCTCGCCCTGTTGGCTGCCGGCGACCTGACCGTCACCGATCTTACCGAAATTCTCGGTCAATCGCAGCCCCGAATTTCCCGCCACCTGAAACTGCTCGCCGAAGTCGCGCTGATCGATCGTTACCAGGAAGGTGCCTGGGCCTATTTTCGCCTGAGAGGCGAAGGGGCCGGCGTCGCGTTGGTGCGCGATCTGCTCGCCGCTTCCGACGTCTCCGATGCGGTGTTGACGCGGGATGGCGAGCGGCTGGCGGCGCTGAAGCAGGCGCGCTCGGAGAAGGCGCAGGCCTATTTCAGCCGCAATGCCGCCGAATGGGACGAATTGCGCCGCCTGCATGTCAGCGAGGCGGATGTCGAGGCTGCGCTGAAAAAGGTCGTCGGCACCGAACCGGTCGATGGGCTGCTCGATCTCGGCACCGGCACCGGCCGCATTCTGCAACTGTTCGAGGGGCTGTACCGGCGCGGCGTCGGCGTCGATGCCAGCCGTGACATGCTCGCCGTCGCCCGCGCCAATCTGGATCGGGCCGGCATCACCAAGGCATCGATCCGGCATGGCGATATCTTCAACCTGCCGCTGGATGGGCGCCAGTTCGATCTCGTGACCATCCATCAGGTTCTGCACTTCCTGCAGCAGCCGGAGGCGGCGATTGTGGAGGCTGCCCGCATGCTGTCGCCCGGCGGCCGGCTGGCGATCATCGATCTCGCTCCGCACACGCTGGAATATCTGCGCGACGAGCATGCCCATATGCGCCTCGGCTTTTCGCGCCAGACCATGGCGGAATGGCTGGAAAAGGCCGGGCTCAGTGTCGAAGAGGTCGTCGATCTCGCTCCGGAAAAGGACCGAGACCGGCAATTGACGGTTACCATATGGCTTGCCCGAGACCAGCGGCAGGCCGCCGCTGCCGATTTATCCGAGGGCGGTAAAACCCTTGCCTATGCCGGGAGGACATGACATGGCGATACACACCCTTTACCCGGCCGAACGCGGCAATCTCAGACTCTCGTTCGAATATTTCCCGCCAAAGAACGACGAGATGGAAACGCAGCTGTTCCAGACCGTCGAGGACCTCGCCGCCTTCAATCCGGCGTTCGTGACGATGACCTATGGCGCCGGCGGCTCCACCAAGGCGCGTTCCCTGACGGCCGTGCGGCGGATGATCCACGAGGCCGGCTTCCCGAACACGGCCGCGCACCTGACCTGCGTCGGCGCGGCCAAGGACGAGGTGGATGCGATCGTCAGCGAGTTCATCGACGGCGGCGTGCGGCATTTCGTGGCCTTGCGTGGCGACCCGCAGGGCGGGATCGGGGCACGCTACGAGCCCTTTCCCGGCGGTTATGAAAACGCGGCCGCGCTTGTCGCGGCGATCCGGGGCAGAGGCGATTTCGAGATTTCCGTGTCCGCCTATCCCGAAAAGCATCCCGAAAGCCCGGACGTCGCCACCGATATCGATATGCTGAAGCGCAAGGTCGACAGCGGCGCAACCCGCGCACTGACCCAGTTCTTCTTCGACAACAATGATTTCGAGCGCTATCTCGAGCGCGTCCGGCGTGCTGGTATCACCATCCCCGTCGTTCCGGGCATTCTGCCGATCAACAACCTGGCGCAGGTCAGCAAGTTTGCAGGATTGTGCGGGGCGCGGGTTCCGGAGGCGATTGTCACCCGGCTTGTCCATCTCGACGAGAGCCCGCAGGAACGCTTCAAGGAAGCGACCCATATCGCTGCCGAACAGATCGTTGATCTCGCCCGGCGCGGTATCCGCGATTTCCATGTCTACACGATGAACCGGTCGCCGCTTGTCGCCGCGGTCTGCGATCTCGTCGGATTCGAGCGGGACACGTCTGCGGCCATTCCGTCTCGTGCGGCGGGTGCCGCGGCCTGATACCAAGGATCGATGATAGGAACCCATAGGATGGCTCATGCTGGCCTTTCGGCTAGGCGCGTTTCGAAGAGCGATGCTTACGCATCGGTCGAGGGGCGCAACAACGCCAAAAGGCCAGCATGAGCCACCTGCGGTCGGCTTCTCTTCGCTTCCGGCGGCGTCGAGGCTCTTGCACGATGCATAAGCATCGTGGCTGCGAACCTCTCCTGGCCGGAAACGAAGATCGAGCCGATCCTATGGGCTCCTATCATCGATCCTTGGTATAAGCCTGACCGGATGGCGGCGCGCAACAGAAAAAGCCCTTGAGACCGGATGGTTTCAAGGGCTTTGTTTGTCTGGCAGCCTAGCTTCGCAGTGCTCGGTAGAGCGACTAACTTGCTCGATCCTGCTGCAATTGGTTTACGGTATTATAGTCCTTTTTTACCGATTGGACTGTTCGTCTGCCGTTTTCAGATGAAAAGCATGGTTGCTACGAAAACGAACGCTGCACTTATCATGAGGACATTCAACGAATGTGTAATTCCCATAATCGGCCCTCCTTGCGTTAACGCACGAAACATAGGGTGAAAATGTCACGGTTGAAAGGAAAAGTTATGCTGCGGTGCAGTAGCTGAAGCCCGAAAAATGGTTATGCACAGGTTTAACCATCTGATTAAAAGAGATTTTACGTGCTGCCACATTTTTTTCACAATGTCTTCGATCTGGTTAATGTGACGCACTGAAATGCGTTGTGAGTGGCCGAATAGACACGTTCGCGGTTCTTGCGGACAATTCCGATTCCTCTATTTTCAGGTTCGACGGCTAGGCAGGATGCGGCCGTCGAGAACGACCAGTCCGACGGCTATCAGTAGCATGCCGGCGACGTCTGTCGGTTCAAGTGTTTCCCCAAGGAACAGGAAACCGAGCAGGATTGCGCTTGGCGGCACCAGTAGCGTCACCAGCGAGGTGTTCGTTGCGCCCGCGCGGCTCATGATGTGGAAGAACAGGATATAGCCGTAGGCAGTGGACAGCAGCGCCAGGGCAAGGACGGCGAGAACCGAGGTCATCGGCGGAACCGGCAGCTGCCAGGGCGTGTCGATGATCAGGGAGAGCGGCAACATGATCAGCGTCGACGCGGTCAGCTGTCCCGCTGCGGTCACGGGCGCCGCAAGCCCCCTGAAGCGCTTGCCGTAGGTCGCCGCGAGACCATAGCTGATCGCTGCGATGACCGGGAAGAGCAGCGCCCACAAGGGAATATTGCTGCCCGATTGCATCAGCCCGGGCAGGGCGCTCGGGCCGATCAGCACGGCCGTTCCGGCAAGGCCAAGCAGGCAGCCGGCGATCTTGGAAACGCTCAATTTCTCGTCATGGGTCAGCGCATTGGCGATCAAAACGGTCCAGACCGGTGTCGTTGCGTTGAGGATGGCTGCGAGGCCGGCACCTATCTGCGTCTGGCCGAGAAAGATGAACGTATGCGGGATGGCGTTGTTGATCAGCCCGAGCAGCAGGAATTGCGGCCAGCGGGCCTTGAGTTCGCGGTAGATGTCGTAGCGTCCGAAGACATAGATGTGCAGGGCCAGCGCGGCGAGCGCCACCCGCAATAGAACGAGGGTAAAGGCCGGCACATGCTGGATGGCGATGCGCGCGAAGAAGAATGAACCGCCCCAGATCAGCCCGAGCAGCGCCAGAAGGCCCCAGGTGGCAAGTGTCATCCGATGCTGCAGACCATCCGTTTTTGCGTGCATGCGACTTGACCTTCCCCTGCCTCATTCGGAACATAACGAGGGTTATGGCTTGGCGTGGGATTCATCCACCCGATTCTTGAACTTAGCCCATCGACATGAAGGACGATCTGCTGGAGCCTCTAACGACACAATCCATCACTGCCGCCGCGCATGAGGGCCAGGGGCTTATTCCCATCGCGATCGTCGTGGCGGTCGCAGCGCTTCTGGGACTGGGCTTCCTGCGTCTGCGACAGCCGCCGCTGGTAGGCTTCATCCTGGCGGGCGTTGCCCTCGGGCCGACCGGATTCGGCTTCATCTCCTCGAGCGGCAACGTCACGCTGCTTGCCGAGATGGGCGTCGTCGTGCTGTTGTTCTTCATCGGCATGGAACTCTCGATCAAGGCCTTCGTGCTCAGCCTGCGCCAAGCGCTGCTCGTCGCAGGCGGTCAGGTTATCGCCGCCATCCTGGCCGCCGGGCTGATTGCCTTGATTACCGGGGCAAGCCTCGCAGAAGGGCTGATCCTCGGTTTCGTCATCGCCATGTCGTCCACCGTCGTTGCCATGAAGATGCTCGAGGACATGGGCGAATTGCGCAGCGAAACCGGCCGGATCGCCGTTGGCGTGCTGATTGCCCAGGACATCGCGGTCGTGCCGATGTTGATCCTGGTCTCGAGCCTGGGCGGCGAGGAGACGCGCATCGGCACGATCGCAGTCAAGATGCTGATCGCCATTGCCATTCTCGCCGCTTTGCTGTGGTGGTTCGGCCGGCACGGGAAACTCAGGATTCCCTTCAGCGAGGCGGTCGAGGACAAGGTCGAAATTCTGGCGCTGGGTGCGCTCGCCGTCTGTTTCGGCGCCGCGTCGGTTTCCGGTCTTGCCGGCATGTCGCCAGCCTATGGCGCCTTCCTGTCCGGCATCGTGATTGGCAATTCCACCCTGCGCAGCCGCGTCATCCCGGTGATCGAGCCAATCCAGAGTGTTTTGCTGGTGGTCTTCTTCCTGTCGATCGGGCTGTTGATCGACCTGACCTTCATCGGCGAGAATTTCTGGTCGGTGCTGAGTGCAGCGCTCATCGTCATCGCCGCCAAGACGGTGCTCAACATCTTCCTGCTGCGCAAGACCGGATCGACACCGCAGATCGCGCTGATCGCCGGCCTGTCGATGGCGCAGATCGGCGAATTCTCCTTCGTGCTGGCGGCTGCGGGCTTAAGCGCCGGGGTGCTGCAGTTCGATACCTACAAGGTCGCGATTGCCGTCACCGCCGTCACGCTTCTGGTATCGCCGCTGTGGGTCAGCATGATGCACCGGCTGGAGAACATCGCTTCCGAACATCTCTCGACCTACCGCAAGGCCTTTGCGATCGCCTATGCGCGTGAATTGAGCGAGGTCTCGAAAGGGGGAGCAGCGCTTGCGGACGCCCGCTGGTCGCTCAGGCTGCGGTATCGCGCCTTCCGGCTTGCCCGCCACCACCGGCGGCAGGCGCGTTTGCACGATGAGCGCGAGGCAGACGTCAAAGAGCGTTGAGAACGGCTTCCGTCGCCCAGCCGTCAGCAGGCAGGCCGAGGCGCAGCTGTTCCTTCTGCAGCGCGGCGCGCGTACCGGAACCGAGGATGCCATCGATCTTGCCGACATCGTGGCCCATGGTCTGCAGCTTCGCCTGCAGGGCCTTCATGTTTTCGTCGCTCAGACCCTGTTCAGGGGTGCGGCTCTCATAGGGCGGTGCGCCGGCAAGGCGGGTGGCGAAATAGGCGGCCGAAGTCGTGTAGATGAACGACTGGTTCCATTCGAGATAGATGTTGAAGTTCGGATAGGTCATGAAGGCGACGCCGTGGCGCCCCTGCGGGATGACGATTGACGCAGCGAGCTGAGCGAACGCGGTGCTGCCGTCGCGCGGCTTGACGCCGAGTGCGAACCAGTCGCCGGCGGTCATGCCGGACTGCAGCCCGGTCTTCTCCCAGGGCAGGTTCTCCGGCAGGATAACTTCCTGGATCCAGGGCTGGCCGGCCGTGAAACCGAGGCTCTTGATGAACTTCGCGGCCGTCAGGATCGCATCCGGCGAGCTTTGCTTGAGGTTCACATGGCCGTCGCCATCGCCGTCGACGCCCTGAGCGATGATATCTTCGGGCAGCATCTGCACCTGTCCGATTTCACCGGCCCAGGCGCCCGTGGTCGTTGCCGGATCAAGATCGCCGTGTTGGACCATCTCGATTGCGGCGATCAGCTGTGGGCGGAACATTTCCGGGCGGCGGCAGTCATGCGCCAGCGTGACGAGCGCGTTGCGGGTATTGAAATCCCCCTGAACGGCGCCGAAATCCGTCTCCATCGCCCAGAACGCCGTGATCACCGGAGCTGGAACGCCGAATTCCCTTTCCGCTTGTTCGAAGACGGCGGCATATTCCTTCATCTTCTTCGCGCCCATATCCAGACGCGCCTTGCTGACGGTGCGCTGGGAAAATTCGGTGAAGCTCTGCTTGAAGACGCCCTGCGCCCGGTCGCGGCCCAGCACCTTCTCGGAAATCGCCGCACCGGCGAGCGCGCGGTCGACTGCTTCTGCCGGGATACCCTTGGCGATCGCCTCGGTCTTGACGCCTTGAAGGAAGGAAGCGAGGTCGCCGCCGCAGGGTGCAGCAGGCGCCGCCGCTTGTTGCGCAAGGGCAGACGAGGTCAAAAGGGTGAGAAATCCGATCGAAAGAACGGAGCGCAGTGTGCCGCGTGTCATCGCAAATCCTTGTTGTCAGGCCGGAACCGGCCGGATGCGCCCGAAAAACGGGCTGCCACGGTTTGGGAGAAAGTATGAGAGTGGCTGTCGCACGGCAATGGGGCGGAAAGAAGAAAACGCCCTTTTTTAGTGGCTCAATTCTCGACCTGTTCGCGCGCTTTCGAAACGGCCGCCACCCAGTTTTTCCAGTTTTTGGGCGATCCCGCGAAGACGTTGATGTCGGCACTGCCGTCAATGCCGGGGATGACGCCCGTGCTGGTATATTGCCAGAAGGCCCAGCGGCGCTCCGGGTAGATCTCCGTCGGGTGCTTGGCGACCGAACGAACCCAGAAATGATAGTCGTTGAACTGGCCGACAAGATTGTCGCGGTGGAAATCGACCGAGGTGTAGATGATCGGGCGCTTGCCGTAATGCTGTTCCAGCCGGTCCATGAAGCGCTTCATTTCGGTCTGCACAGTCAGCGGCGAGGGCCGGTAGCGGCAGGTCTTCGATTCGCCGTTCCATTCGACATCGACAACCGGCGGCAGATAGACGGCGCTCTTCGGCACATTGGCGATGAACCAGTCGGCCTGCTGATCGGCCGTCGAGCAGAAATAGTAGAAATGATAGGGCGCATAGGGCAGGCCGGCGGCGCGCGCGCGCTGCCAGTATTCGTTGAACCGCGCGTCTACCCTATCCTTACCCTCCGTCGCCTTGATGAAGGCGAACGAAACCCCGGATCCCTTCACCTTGACCCAGTCGACGTCGCCCTGCCACTTCGAGACATCGACGCCGTGGATATTGTGATTATACGGCGTACGCGCGCCGAAATCCTGCGGATCCTTGTCCTGGAACTTGGGCGGGATCGATGCGGTGGAGACGAGGTCGTAATCTGTCGACGTACAGCCGGAAAGAAGCGTCACAATAGGCAGAAGAGCCAGGAATAGCCGGCGCATGAGGTTCCCGTTCTGAAACGATCGACGATGCTGCCCCACACGATGATATCCGCTGATGTGAATCCCCCGGGAGGCGTGAACCTCATTTTCACCATATCATCGTAAAAATTGAGTTAGTTTCAAGCTGCAATTGTCAAAGCTGCACCTCAGACCCGAAAGTAGCCACGGGGCTGTGGTCGATCCGGCTTTAGAGCGGGATCGTTACGCGGAGCTTGCGCCGGCTTAATTCGATGAGCGAGTGTAAGTGAAAAGCCAGGCATAGCCGCGGCCGATCGGCCGGAACTCGACCGTGTCGCCGAGCTGTGTGGCCTTGCCGTTGAGCACTGTTACCATCGTCTTGCGCGGCGTCACATGAAAGCGTTTCAACCAGGCCTGGAGCCCGCGCTGGAACAGGCGCGGCAGGCGTTCCTGCTGGCCGAAATCGGCGATATGGAGCGAGCCGCCGGGATTGAGCGCTGAAATCGCCGCGTCGATCGCCTTCTCCCAATCCGGGATCATCGAAAGCGCATAGGAAATGACGATGCGGTCAAAGCCGGTTTCGCCGAATTCCGAAGGCTGGAAATCAGTCGCGTCGGCGACACGCAGAACCGTCCTTGTGCGCCCGGGCCTACCCAGTTTCGCCTCGGCCGAAACGAGCATTTCAGCAGAGATGTCGAGCCCGAACAGACGCGCTTGCGGAAACCGCCGTCCGATCAGCGCCAGGTTGCGGCCGGTGCCGCAGCCAACTTCGAGCACGCTGCCGCCGGTCGGAGCATCAAGCTCCCGGATCAGCGTATCGCGGCCGAAGAGATAATACTTGCGGGTCAGATCGTAGAAATGCCGCTGCGTGCGGTACATCCGGTCCATGCGCTCGGCATGGGTGGTGTTTACGCCGGTATCGATCGCCGTCATGCCGCTTTCCCGTAGATATGGAAGCCGCCGTAAATGGCGGAGCGATCCTTGAGGTTGAGCGCCTGCGACTTGTCCGCATCGTAGTGCCACTGGCCGAGCAGGGCCTGCGATACGCGACCTTCCAGGATGCTGGCTTCGGCCGCGGTGCGGAAAATCACGACCGCACCTTCTGCCGACGTCCGGGTAATTTCGGTCCACAGATCATTGAGCTGGCGGTCGCTCATCCAATCCTGCGCATCGAGCAGAACGTAGCGATCGACAGACCCGGCCGGCTTCTTCGCCAGAAGTTCGGTGAAGCTGGCGTGGTGCACATGGACGCGCTCGGCATTGTTGCGGATCGTCTCGTGGCGGCTGGCCTGCAGGTAGACCGGCAGTTTGCCTTCATGCGGCATCGGATAGCGGCGCGCGAAAGCCTGCCAGGCGAAATAGTTTTCCTTCAGCGGGAAATGGCAGGAGAGCTTTTCCAGACGCTGGCGCAGCACGCCTGCCAGCGATTTTTCGTCGCTGAGGCTGGCAAGCTCGTCGAACTGTTGCGGCGGAATGCCAAGCCCGAACAGCGAGCTCTTGCGGCTGGTGATCCAACGAATGACCGGGCGGTCGAACAGGGGTGCCAGCCGCTCGTCGAAGAACTGGCGCTGTTCACGCATCGAGCGGGCATTGGCAAGCTCGCTCGGATCGATGCCGTGCAACCGAGCCAGGAGATGACCGAGACCGATGAAGCGGCCAAGCAGGCCGGTGCGATAGATGTTCTTGCCGAAAACCCGGATGCGGCGCTGACCCGTCAGGCCGCGGCCGTTCCAGTATTTCCGCGTCGCATTGTCGAGCTTGGGTGCGATGAACATATCGAAGGCCTGCACATTGCTGGCAATATCATGCCGGGCAAGGAAGCGGACGATGTCGGCATGGCCGGGCAGATGCCGGAAGGCAGCGAGCTTCAGTCGGTTGAGCGCGATGTGATGCGGATTGAGATCGACGACGTCGATGCGCTCGGGTGCCGCGGAGAGGTAGGCGAGCATGTTGCAGCCGCCGGAGCCGATGGTGACGATGTGGTGTTCCGGCCGGATTTGCATGGCCTCCATGTCGACAGCCGGGTCCTCCCAGATCTGCGGATAGACGAGACCGGTGAAAAGCAATCCGAAAAGCCGTTCCGACAAACCGTCGACTGTCAGTGCCTTGTGCTGGATCAGAGCGGTTTTAAGCTTGCGGTTCTTTTTGCCATAGCCTGCATCGGGGGCGAGATCGGTCATGTCAGCCTGCCATCTGTTGAAGTTGGGACGAGCTTCTAAGACGAGTCCGCTACATTTTGATGACGGACGGCCGATACAACTTCTCATCCAACTCGGAGACACCTTTGAGGTTTCGACCACGGTCGAGGGGGTCGAGACCGAGGGGCAGGTGGAATTCGTGCGGGCGCTCGGAGCCTCTGAAGCCCAGGGTTTCCTCATTTCCGGCCCGGTTTCAGCAGAGGATGCGATCGCCATTTTGCGGTGCGAACCGGCCAAGGTTGCGGCGCGATCAATAGGTTAGAAACATTTCTCGCACCAAAGTGATCGCCATAAACCCTTCCTAAAGACATGGAATCCTGTTTTTGTGGCGGTGGCGAAGCAGGGGCGATGCGTATGCGCAGAAGATTGTTATGGCTCGCGGGCGCGGTGCCCGTTGCCGTTGCGGCGATTGCCGGCTGGCTTGTGGTCATGCCGCCCGAACTGCTGCGCGTCGGCGATGGCTATGCCGCCAAGATCGTCTGCTCGAATGTTTTCATAGCCGGCCGCGACGCCGATGCGGTGCTCGCAGAAGACGTTCAGGCGCCCGGGAATCCTCTCTTGCGCCTTGTGCACATATCGGTCGATGAAACCCGCAAGGCGGTCACCGCCCGCATGTTCGGCTTTGCGGCTCCGGGCCATGCGATCTACCGCGAAGGTCTCGGATGCACCAATGTCACCGAGGGCGAGTTCGCGGCGTTTCCCGGCAACCGGCAGTTTCGCCGCAGGCCGCCGCAATCGGATGAGGGCAACCCCTGGCCCGACGGCAGCGGCACGAACGTCAATCCTGCGGTGCAGACGCTTCTGACGGATCCGCAGCTTACCGGGCCCGGCATGCGCGCCATCGTTGTCATCAAGGACGGCAGGATCATTGCGGAAAGCTATGGCGAAGGTTTCAACAGCGGGACGCCGCTGCTCGGCTGGTCGATCACCAAGTCGGTAACGGCAGCGCTGGTCGGCTTGCGAATCAGGGACGGGCAGATGGCGCTCGATCGAGCGGAACTTCTGCCGCAATGGCGAAACGATCCGCGCAACCGGATAAAGCTCGGCGATCTTCTGGCCATGCAGAGCGGTCTTCAATTTAACGAGGACTATGGCGATGTGACCGACGTCACGCGGATGCTGTTCCTCGAGGGTGACATGGCGAATTTCTCGGCCTCGAAACCGCTCGAGGCGCAGCCGGGCGAACGCTTCAGCTATTCCAGCGGCACGTCGACGATTCTTTCGCGGCTCTGGATGGATACCTTCGGCAGCATCCGCGAGGCTCTTACCTTTCCGCGCGCGGCCCTGTTCCGGCCGCTTGGCATGACGAGCGCGGTGCTGGAACCGGATGCGCACGGCACTTTCGTCGGCTCTTCCTACATGTATGCGACGGCGCGGGACTGGGCCCGGTTCGGCCTCTTCCTGCTGCAGAACGGCAGTTGGAACGGCGAGCAGATCCTGCCGCCGGACTTTGTTGCCTTCATGCGCACACCGACGAAGGCATCAAGCGGACGCTATGGGGCAGGGCATGTCTGGACGAAGTTCGGAAAGGTTGACGGCCCGCCGTTGCCTGCGGATGCCTACTGGCTGCAGGGCCATGACGGGCAGACCGTGATGCTGGTCCCGTCGCTCGACCTTGCCGTCGTTCGCCTCGGGCTCACGCCGTCAAGCTCGGGCTATGACGTGCGCATACTGGAGGCGAAAATAGTTGAGGCGGTCGATTGACCGCCCCTGAAGAAATCCGGTGATATTGGCTGACTGAGAGGCTTTATTTCATGCCCAGCGTTTCAAGCAGGCCCTTGCGCTTGGCGTGGTAATAATAGCCGCTGGCATAGAGCTTGACGGCGCCGTCGTTCTGGTTATCGGCCACCATCCAGGCGCCGGCCAGATACTTCGTCGCATATTTAAGGTTGGTCTCGGCGTCGAAGAGGCCCTCGGCCGGGCCTTCGTAGCCAAGGCCCCTGGCCGTGTTGTAGCGGATCTGCATCAGGCCGTAATTGCCGGCGTGATAGGCGCGCGGATTGTAGGTGCTTTCGCGTTTCACGACGCGATGCACCAGCTCTTCCGGAACATTGTTGAGTTTGGCGTAGTATGCGATCAGGCGATCAAGCTCAGGACGCGAGCTGGTCGGCTTTTCGGCCCCAGTCAGCGACGCCAGCATGTCCTTGGCACTGCCAAGTGCGGCCGCCGCCATCGAGGGTTTCTGCACGGGCACGATCATGCGCTTGGCGACCAAGGTCTCGAGGCCAACCGGTTCGCCGGTGTCGAAATCCGATTCCATCGCGGCCATCATCATGCCTTCGGGGATCTGTGGAGACAGGGCAGTCGCGGTCTGGCCGGCGGTCGGCGGGACCATCGCGTTCGCCGTTTGCGGCAGAGCGGCCTGTGCCGTCGCCGATGCCTGAGGGGTGACGAGCGGATTTGCCGTCGGGACGGCTACGGCTTCTTGAGCGGTAGCCGGGATACCTTCGTTGTTGGCGCCGACCGGCGTTGCCGACGGATTCTCGCCGGGCTTCATCATCGCTGTTTCGGCCGCCAGCGCTGCGGCCGTCGCGGTCGCTGCGCCATCCGGGGTCGGCAGAGCGTAAGCCGTCATTTCCGTTCCGGGCTTTGGCAGCGGCGTCACCGTCTGCACCGCCATCAACTGTTCCATCGGCGTTCGCTCGACGCTCGAACAACCGCTCGCAAGTGCCACCGAGACTAGAGCACAGGCCGTAACAGCCGGTTTTGAAACGGAAAAACGGAAATTAGCCATGCTGTCGCTTTCGTGCTGTCAGGCCCCGCAGCCCTCGCAAATCAGCAGCCAAAAGCCGCCATGTGCAAAACTTCATTAACTCATGGGGCAGGGAACCGCAAGCACGGGACGCCTTTTCAGGCGCCGGCACGCCGCAGGCCCGCCGTCAGCAGGCCTGCGCCGATCAGCAGCGAGCCGCCCGTCCGGTTGACGATGGCCTGAACCTTCGGCTTTCGAATCGTTTTGCGGGCGACTGAGGCCATCAGCGCATAGGCAGCTGCGTTGACAGTGGCGAGCACCAGAAATGTCGTTTCGAAGATCAGCATCTGGTTGAACAGCGGACGGCTGAGATCGAGGAACTGCGGCAGGAAGGCGACGAAGAAGACAATGCTTTTCGGGTTTAGCGCCGTGACGACATAGGTGTGCAGGAAAATCCGCAAAGGCCGCTCGGCCGGAGCCGCCATCGTCCCGTCCGTGGCCTCGGCCGCGATCGGCGTGCGCCACAGCTTGATGCCGAGCCAGATGAGATAGGCGGCGCCCACCCACTTCAGAACCGTGAAAATCGCAGCCGAAGTGGCGAGCAGCGCACCAAGGCCGAGCATCGAGGCGGTCATTGCCGTGAAATCGCCAAGAGCGACACCGGCAACCGTTGCGCTCGCAACCTTGCGTCCGTGCCCAAGCGCGTAGGAGATCACCAGCAGAATGGTCGGGCCGGGAATCGCAAGCAGGATGGACGAGGCGACGACGAAGGCCAGCCAATGTTCGATCGACATGAAAAAAGGCTCCGTTTGGACGTGGCGTTCCATCGAGGAAGCCATGCGCAAACGGAGCCGTCAATAGGCCTTGTCAGCAGGGAATCAGTGGGCCGGGGACCACTTCTGGCCGATAACATCCATCACGTCGCCGAACCACTTCACCGACGTATCGAAATGCTTGCCGCCGCGGATGCGCGGGAATTCGATCGTGCGGAGCTTGCCGCCCTGATCCTCGTCGTGGCCGGTGACGCCGGAGACCTTGTTCAGCGCGCTTTCGACGGCGAGATCGACCATGCCCTGGATAAGGCGCAGATCGTCCACGTTGGCAGGCGCCGAGCGGGCGTAGTAGCCGGATTTCTGCACCATCGAGCGTTCGGCGCCGAGAAGGGCTGCGAACTGTTTGGAGAACCAGCCGCCGACATTGATCGTGTCGATCTTCACATGGCCGAACGCGTCGCGCTTGACAGATTCACCAGCCGCTTCCCGTTCGGCGACGACGGCGTCGAGGCAGGCGCCTTCGCTGACGAACAGCGTCACGAAACCCGCCTTGTCCATCGTGGCGCGCAGCCGGTCGGCTTCTGCTTCGATATTGAAGGCGGTTTCGGGCAGGTAGAGGCCATCGATGTTCTTCATCTTGGCATTCATCATGAAGCCGTCGACGAATTCCTTGTCGTCGGTCATCTGGATATAGGCGCGGGCGGTTGCAGCCGTCAGCCAGCCGCAGTGACGGCCCATGACTTCATGGACGACCAGCGTGCGCGGGGCAGCGCTCTGTTCGTTGCTGACATGATCAAAGAACTTCGCGCCGTATTCGGCCGCCGTCCAGGCGCCGAGCGACTGACGAATCGGCACCACGTCGTTATCGACGGTCTTCGGCAGGCCGACGACGGTCAGGTCGTGGCCATTGGCGCCAAGATAGGCGGCGAGATCGGCTGCCGTTGTGTTGGTGTCGTCACCGCCGATCGTGTGCAGAATAGTGATTCCATCGGCAGCGAGTTGCTCGGCAGCGACCCGCAAGGGGTTCTGGCCTTCCTTGACCAGGCCGCGCTTGACGCAGTCTGCGGCGTTGGTGAGCTTCACGCGGCTGTTGCCGATCGGCGAACCGCCGTGGCGGTGCAGGATGTGGGCTTTCTCGCGCATGTCGCGGGTGATTTCGATCCGGTCGGCAAGCAGCAGGCCCTGATAGCCGGAACGATAGGCGACGAGTTCGATATCTGGAGAAATGTCGGTGTAGCGTCCGATCAGGCCACCGACGGCGGAGGACAGGCAGGGGGCGAGGCCGCCTGCGGTCAGCATTGCAACTTTCTGTTTGGGCATGAATTTCTCCTCGGGATTTCGGCAAGATCGTCGGAGGTCTCTCTAGCGCAATTCCCATGGAAGTTAAATGACACGCCGCCAGTTAGGCAACTGGACAGTTGTTATGCGATGCGCGCCTTTCGGCCGAGCCAGACGATGACGGCAACTGCAACCGCAAAGCCGACCGTCGCCGGGCTGATGACTTCGCCGAGAAGCACCGCCGATACGGTGAGCGTGACAAAGGTCTGCAGGAGTTGCACCTGGGCGACGCGGGCAATGCCGCCGAGAGCCAGGCCGGCATTCCAGAAGACGAAGCCGCCGAACATCGACATCAGGCCGAGATAGGAGAGGGCGCCGAGTTCTGCATTGGAAGGCGCGTGAATGCCGTTTGCCGTCACCAGAAGCGTCGCGACGACCGATAGCGGCGAGGTGATGACAAGCGCCCAGGAAATCACTTCCCAGCCCGGGATGATGCGCGACACCTTGGCCGATAGCACATAGCCGAGAGAGGCGGTAACGGCGGCAAGGAATAGCCAGATGTTGCCAAGCTGCAGATGAAAGCCGCTTTCACGGACGGAGAAGAAGACCACCATGGCGGCACCGGCGAGACCATAGGCCCAGAAGGCCGCCCCCGGTCGCTCGCCGTCGACAAGCGCTGCGAAGATTGAAGTCAGGAGCGGCAGAAGGCCGAGAATCACGCCGCCATGGCTTGCCGGGATCGTCTGCATCGCAGTCGAGGAAAAGATCGGAAAACCATAGACCACGCAGATGCCGGCGCCGAGCAGCATCGCGCCCTGTCCCTTCGGCCAGCGTTTGCCGAGCATGAGCAGCGTCAGGCCCGCGGCGATCGTGGCGATGACGGCGCGGCCGAAGGTGATGAAGAAGGGGGAGAAGCCGCCGAGAGCGATATGCGTCATCGGCAAGGTTGCGCCAAAAATCGTGACGCCGATCAGGCCAAGGGCCATGCCCATGGCCTGCGGGTGGGTGGAAATGCGCATGAGAACTCCGGGAATGTTCAACTTTCGCTCGCATCCCGGCAGGATCAAAGTCAAATTCATTTGCATGATCGACGGATCACCCCGATGAATGGAAAATAGTGAGGTGCCATCACAAATTCGTCATTTGGGCCGATTCGGCGGGTTGTATGCCTTGCAATCCGCGTCAACATCTGGTCATGCTGTTCCGTGAGCTGCCCGCCTATTGCGGCCGCATCGCTGTGTCTGCCTCTTTGCACCTGCGCATGGACGCCTTGCCCATGCCGCCGCCGCCCGAAAGCAATGTGGATCAGCAATCAAGGGAAAGAACGTGCCTATGTCATTCTGGGATCGCATCCTCAGCATCGTCACCGCGACGGGCAATGCGCTTGCCGGTGTGGTCGAGGCGATCAGGACGCTGTTCGAAGGCGACCCGGAGACCCGCCGCAAGGTGGCTTTCTCCGTCGCCATGATCGCGCTGTCCGCCAAGATGGCAAAAGCCGACGGCATCGTCACCGAGGCCGAGGTGTCTGCCTTCCGCGATATCTTCAAGTTTCCGGACGATCAGGCCCAGAACGTTGCACGGCTCTACAATCTCGCCCGTCAGGACGTCGCCGGTTACGAGGCCTATGCCGAGAAGATGGCATCGCTCTGCGCTTCCTGCGAGCAGAACTGCCCGGTGCTGGAAGACATCATCGACGGGCTCTTTCATATCGCCAAGTCGGATGGCGCCCTGCACGAAAAGGAGATCGGGTTCCTGACGCGTGTGGCGGAAATCTTCCACATGGAGGATGAGCGGTTTCAGGAGATCATGGCCCGCCATGTTCACACGTCCGATGCCAATCCCTACGATGTGCTCGGCGTCTCGCCAAAGGACGACTTCTCGATGATCCGCAAGCGCTACCGCGTGCTCGTATCGGAAAATCACCCCGATATGCTGGTCGCCCGCGGCGTTCCCGAAGAATTGCACGCGATCGCCAATGATCGCATGGCTGCGCTCAATGCCGCCTATGAGGCGATCGAGAAAGAACGCCGCGCCGCATGACGCACTTCGCTTGTGACTACCCGGCCGCGCGCGCCGTGCCATCGCCCAACCATGGCGAAAGGGCGGGCGGGCAGAAACCGGACATGATCATTCTGCACTATACCGGCATGGAGACGGCGCAAGCCGCGCTCGACTGGCTCTGTTGCGAGGAGAGCCAGGTTTCGAGCCACTACTTCGTCCATGAGGACGGTCGCGTCGATCAGCTCGTTGCCGAGGATCGTCGTGCGTGGCACGCGGGCAAGAGCGTCTGGAAGGGCGAAACGGATATCAATTCCCGCTCGATCGGCATCGAGATCGCCAATGCCGGCCACCTTGGCGGACTGCCGGATTTCCCCTCAGCGCAGATCGAGGCGGTCGCTGAATTGTGTCGGGACTGTGGCAAGCGCTGGTTGATTGCCCCGGAAAGGGTACTTGCGCACAGCGATGTGGCCCCCATTCGCAAGGTGGATCCGGGAGAAAAATTTCCTTGGGAACGGCTCCATTCGAGGGGCGTCGGGCACTGGGTTCCGCCAACCCCGATCGGCGGCGGACGATTTTTCCAAAGGGGCGATCGGGGCCAGCCCGTCGAAGCGGTCCAGACCATGCTGTCGCTCTACGGCTACGAAATTGAAGTGACAGGCATTTTTTGCGAGAAGACGGAGGGTGCAATTGCCGCCTTCCAGCGCCATTTCCGCCAGTTGCAGGTCGACGGCATCGCCGATATTTCAACCCTCGATACGCTCCACCGGCTCTTGTCCACATTGCCGAATTTCAACCGCTGAACGGGGTTTGCCGGGACGGTTTTTGAAGGTCGTCTGAAGCCTTCTTGTCACAAAATTTGTGCACTGCCACATGATCGTCACGATGCCGGGGTCTTTTGGGGCCGTACCGAGCTGCAGGTGATTTCGAGGTGCAACGCCTCCTCCTGCTGATGACGAAGATCGGAATGCAAGACGGCAGGGCGGGGTGCGCCCACATGCTGCTGCGCCCGAAAGTGGAGATTTCAAGCTAAATGAGATTATCGCATCTTGCTGCGACTGCGGCATGCTTCTGCATGCTTTTTTCCGGGGTTGAAACGTCGTATGCCGGGGGCATCGACAAGACCATCACTTCCTCCATCAAGCCAGTTACGAGAACCACGGGTTATCCGGCGCCGGGTGCCTCGCTGAGAACTTCTGCCTATAGCGGCCTGATCCTGACCTATGCGAAGCAATACGGCGTTCCGGTCGATCTCGCCCAAGCGATCGTCAAGATCGAAAGCAACTTCAATCCCAAGGCACGCGGCAGCGCCGGCGAAATCGGCCTGATGCAGATCAAACCGGCGACCGCCCGGATGATGGGTTATACCGGGGGCAAGGGCGGCCTGTTCGATCCCGAGACCAACATCAAGTTCGGTATGAAATATCTTGCCATGGCGCATGAACTGTCCGGCGGTTTCACCTGCGGCACGATCCTTCGCTACAATGCCGGCCACGGCGCCAAGAAGATGAATCCGGTGTCGCGCCGCTATTGCGGCAAGGTCCAGAGCATCATCAACTAAGCCGTCCGGGTGCCGGATAAGGTTTTGAGTACCGGCATTTTTCAAGTTCGCAGATGCCAGCCGGCAAATGCCATGTTATCTCCGCCGGTTTCAGAAATGGCAAGGCATGGCGAAAACATTCGATTTCATCATTGAGTTCGGATGAGATCGGGCGGCTCGGAGCGTTATTGCTCGAGAACGGCCAGTTGGATGCGCGGGAATACGAGACGGATTTTGCCGTCTGCTACCAGTAGAATCACCGGCGGCGATGCCTTATTAATATTTATCTATGGCAATTGGCGGATGCGTCGGTTATGCACCGCCTGCCAGTTGGCCGGGCAGCCGCTCTCCGCTAGGGCCGAAAGGCTGCGGGGGGAGGAAAGTCCGGGCTCCACGGAAAAACGGTGCCGGATAACGTCCGGCGGGGGCGACCCCAGGGAAAGTGCCACAGAGAGGATACCGCCTGCCTTTGGGCAGGTAAGGGTGAAAGGGTGGGGTAAGAGCCCACCGCGCGCATGGCAACATGGGTGGCAAGGCAAACCCCACCGGGAGCAAGACCGAATAGGGATGACGTGGACCGCGCAAGCGGCCCGGCCTTTTCCGGGCCAGTCATCCGGGTGGGTTGCAGGAGGCAGCGCGCAAGCGTTGTCCCAGATGAATGGCTGCCACGTTCCGGCTTTCGGGCCGGAGCCATACAGAACCCGGCTTACAGGCCAACTGGCAAATTCTCCTCTTCTTGATCCCGGCCAGCGCGAATTCAAAAATCGTGTATCCGCTTGAATGATTATTATTTTTATATTTTGCTAATATTTAAAGTAATCATTTTACCGGAGGAGGATTCGACAGTGAATCCAAAGTCTTGAGGGGTCTGTCGTAACCATTTGTTAAACTTAACGGACTATCAATATTTGCTTACGACGCGTGCTGAAATAGAGCAAATCCCATTGACGCCCATATGGTCCCATGTTATCCCATTCATGCACAGTACACGGGCTGATTGAGGCCGATTCACCGCAACTTTCGGGACCGCCCTGCGGAGGGGTTTCGAACGGGCATGTCGCCCGATGGCGAAGTGTTGTGTCTTGTTTTGAGGGTGTGCGCGGGTTGTTGGGGCTTGCGCGTTTACCGGAAACGGCAGTATCGCGTCATGAACCGCTTCCTATCGCATGCGACAAACCGGATCGATGCAAAGGGGCGGGTTTCCGTTCCTTCGATGTTTCGATCTGTTTTGTCGGTGCTCGATATCCGGGAGCTTTATTGCTTTCAGGATTTCGTCTTTCCGGCTATCAGCGCCGGCGGTCCGGAATTGTTGGATCGTTTCGAAAGGCAAATCAGTGGCGAGGATCCATTTTCGCCGCAGGCCAATCAGATGTCGCTCCTGATTCATGGGGGCGGGGTCTTCATGAAGCTCGACCAGGAAGGCCGATTGATGGTTACGGATTTCATCCGCGACTTCACCGGAATAACCACGGAAGTCACCTTCGTGGGGCGGGCGGATCATTTTCAGTTGTGGGCGCCGCAGGTGTTTCTGGAAACACAAGTGGCTGCACGGGAAGAACGCAGGTTGCGAGGTCGGCGTTCGGACTAGAGTGGAGAAGCGGAATGATGGCGGATCAAGGCGAAGGTTTACCCGATGCCGATGGCGGACCGGTCCGTCACATTCCGGTTCTTCTCCCAGAGGTTCTTGCGAGCCTCGATCTCGCCCCCGGCAAGATCATCCTCGATGGCACCTTTGGTGCCGGCGGTTATACCTTAGCCATCCTGGCGACTGGTGCCGATGTGATTGCGCTCGATCGCGATCCGGCGGCCATTCGCGCCGGGCAGCCGCTGGTCGCTGCCAGCAAAGGCCATCTCACCCTGGTGCATTCGCGCTTCTCAAACCTTGCGCAATATGCCCCGGAGGGCGGACTTGACGGCGTCGTGCTCGATATCGGCGTTTCCTCCATGCAGATCGACGAGGCCGAGCGTGGCTTCTCCTTCCAGAAGCGCGGGCCGCTCGACATGCGCATGTCGTCCGACGGTGTTTCCGCGGCAGACGTCGTCAATAGGGCCAAGGTTTCGGACCTCACCCGCATCTTCGGCTTTCTCGGCGAAGAACCGCAATCCGGCCGAATCGCCCGCGCCATCGAAAAACGCCGTCTCGAAGAGCCTTTCGTCACGACGCGCGACCTTGCGGGGCTGATCGAGATCGTCACGCCGCGCAAGGCGAAGGACAAGATTCATCCCGCCACGCGTGTCTTCCAGGCGCTGCGGATCTTTGTCAACGACGAACTGGGCGAACTCGCCCGGGCGCTGTTTGCCGCCGAGCGCGTGCTGAAGCCGGGCGGGCGGCTGACAGTCGTCACCTTCCATTCGTTGGAAGACCGGATCGTCAAGAAATTCTTCCAGGATCGCGCCGGCAAGGCCTCCGGTTCGCGTCATCTGCCGCTGGTGCACGAGCGTGCGGCAACTTTCGCACCAGTTGGCAAATCTATGGTGGCGGCCAGTGAAGAAGAAGCGTCCCGCAATCCGCGCGCCCGGTCCGCCAAGATGCGGGTCGGCGCCCGCACCGATGCCCCGCCTCAGGCAGATGATCTGTCCATCTTCGATTTGCCGAACCTCGCGAGCCTTGGAAAGATTGGGGGCTGAGACATGTTGCGCACCTTTGACATTGTCCTGATCGTCGTCATGACGGCCGCAGCGACGGTCACCTACACGATCAAGCACCAGGCGGAAAACAAGCTGGAGGAAGTGCGCAAGCTGGAGGCGGAGATCAAGCTCGAGGAAGATACGATCGACCTTCTGCGCGCCGACTGGGCGCTGCTCTCCCAGCCCAATCGCCTTGAAAAGCTCGTCACCGTCTACCAGCAGGACCTGCAGCTTACGCCCACCGCCTCGACGCAGCTCGCCCGTCCGGAAGAGCTGCCGATGCTGAAAGCCGATCTGCCGCCGCCGGAGGATGTCCTCGAGGTGATGGGCATGGCCAAGGGCAAGCCGAAAAAGCCGCTGGCAAAGACGGATAATATCGCAACAGGTTCGGTGGCACGCTGATGTCTTTTCTGTCCCGCATCATGGTCGTCAAGAGCAAGGCTCATTTCTCTGCCGGCGGCAACAACCATCCCGGCGATCTCGGAATGCCGTTCGAAGGAACGCGCAAGAAGAGCAGCAGCCAGGCGCGCAGCCGTGTTGCGATCGTCATCATCAGCTTCACCGCGGTCTATTGCGTGATTGGCGGCCGCCTCGTGCAATACGGTCTGGCGAAGCCCGACACGGTTTCCAGCATCGGCCGCGCCGACAATTTGATGGCCTCGCGCCCTGATATTCTGGACCGTAACGGTGAAATCCTCGCGACCGACATTCGCACCGTCTCGCTCTATGCCGAGCCGCACAAGATCGTCGATGCCGACGAGGCGGTCGAGCAATTGTCGACTGTCCTGCCCAATCTCAATGTCGCGGAAATCTACAACAAGCTGAAATCCAAATCGCGGTTCCAGTGGCTGCGCCGTCAACTCACGCCGAAACAGCAGAGTGAAATCCTGGCGCTCGGCATTCCCGGCATCGGCTTTCGACCAGAGAAGCGCCGCTTCTATCCGGGCGGCCGGACCGCCTCGCATGTTCTTGGGCATGTCAACATCGACAACCGTGGCATCGCCGGTATGGAGCGCTTTATCGATAGCCAGGGGCTGGCCGATCTTGCCGCGAACGGCATGACGAGCAATGCAAAACTGGAGCCCGTTCGCCTCTCGATCGACCTGCGCGTCCAGAACATCGTCCATGACGTCGTCGTCGACGCGATGATCAACTACAAGGCGCAGGCAGCTGGTGCCGTCGTGCTGAATGCCAAGACGGGTGAAATTCTCGCAATGGCATCGGTGCCCGATTACGATCCGAACCAGCCGTCACGCACATTGCCCGATGGTTCGATCGACAAGAAATATGAAGAAGGCTGGTTCAGCCGGATGAGCAACGGCACATTCGAGATGGGCTCTACCTTCAAGAGTTTCACGCTCGCCATGGGCCTTGATTCCGGCAAGATGACGCTGAAAGACAGTTTTGACGCGCGGTTTCCGATCAGGCTCGGTGGGTTCACCATCAAGGACTTCCACGGCAGGCACAGGGTGCTGACCGTTCCGGAAATATTCCAGTATTCCTCGAACATCGGCACAGCCAAGATTGCCGATCTCGTCAGCCTTGATGCGCACAAGGAATTTCTGACCCGCCTCGGCCTCCTGAGCAAGATGGATACCGAACTACCCGAGGTGGCAACCCCGAGCCAGCCGCGCGTCTGGAAGAAAATCAACTCGGTGACGATCTCTTTCGGTCACGGTGTTTCAACAACGCCTCTCCAAACGGCCATCGCCGGCGCGGCTTTGATGAATGGCGGGTACCTGATCCCGCCGACCTTCCTGCCAAGGACCGAAGAGCAGACGGCGGAACTCGCAAAGCAGGTGGTCAAGCCGACGACGAGCGCCGACATGCGGTATTTGTTCCGCTGGAACGGCATCGCCGGATCAGGACGCAGCGCGCAGGTGGCCGGCTTCAACGTCGGTGGCAAAACCGGGACGGCGGACAAGGTCATCAACGGTCGCTATTCCTCCGATCTGAACTTCAACTCCTTTATCGCCGGCTTCCCGATCGATGATCCGCAGTATGTGGTCCTGTCTATCATCGATGCGCCTCTGACAGGCGAGAGCGGCGGGCGCATCGCGGGCTACACCGCGGCACCGATGGTTCAGAAGATTATCAGCCGCTCTGCGCCACTTCTTGGTGTAGAACCGAAGTTCGGCGAAGACGGTTCTGCCTTGCTTGTGTCTTATTGACCATGGAATGACAATCTGGAGGATTCGCCGCCCGGCGGGTCGGTATAACTGAAAAGTGCATCCATGAAGATCAAAGACCTGATCGGGAAGGATTTCCCGGAAATTGCCGCGCAGTTGAACGCCGCCGCAGGCGATATCGATATTGCCGCCATCACCGCCGATAGCCGGCAGGTCGTCCCTGGCGCGCTGTTCGTGGCGCTTTCGGGAAGCAAGGCGGACGGCAAGACCTTCATTGATGACGCAATTGCGCGCGGCGCCGCAGCTGTGGTCGCGGGCGCAAAACCCTCGGAAGATGTTTCAGCGCCGGTTTTTGCCGCCTCGGCGCCCCGCCGTGTGCTTGCGCTCGCAGCCGCGAATTTCTACGGCCGCCAGCCGCAGACAATGGTGGCCGTAACAGGCACGGCCGGAAAGACTTCGGTCGCCTCGTTCACCCGCCAGATCTGGGCGCATTCCGGCCATGCAGCGGCAATGATCGGCACGACCGGCGTCATCGCGCCCGGTCGCAACGATTATGGCTCGCTGACGACGCCGGATCCGGTCTCGCTGCACAGGCTGCTCGCCGAACTGGCCGATGCCGGCGTCACCCACGCGGCGATGGAGGCTTCCAGTCACGGGCTCGACCAGAGCCGGCTGGACGGCGTCCGCTTTGCCGCCGCCGGTTTCACCAATCTCGGCCGCGATCACATGGATTACCACCCGACCGTCGAGGACTATATGGCCGCCAAGATGCGGCTGTTCGACGGCGTGTTGCCGAAGGGATCGCCGGCGGTGATCTTCGCCGACGACGCCTGGTCGGCACCGGCGATCGCTGCAGCCAGGGCAACCGGTCAGGAGGTGCTGACCGTCGGCCGCAAGGGCGACTATCTGAGCCTGAAACGCGTCGAGCATTTCCGTCACAAGCAGATCGCCGAGGTTCATGTCGGCGATGAGATTTTCGAGGTGCACGTACCGCTGGCCGGCGACTTCCAGATATCCAATGCGCTCGTCGCGGCCGGTCTCGCAATGTCCACCGGCGTCAGCGCCAAAGCGGCGATGGCGGCGCTCGAAAAGCTTCAGGGGGCTTCAGGCCGCCTCGAACTGGTCGGCCATACCAAGGACGGCGCGCTCGCCTATGTCGATTACGCCCACAAGCCGGATGCGCTGGAAAACGTCCTGACGTCCGTCCGTCCGTTCACGACCGGCCGGATCATCGTGGTCTTCGGCTGCGGCGGTGATCGCGACAAGGGCAAACGTCCGATCATGGGCGAGATCGCGACGCGGCTTGCCGACGTGGTGATCGTCACCGACGACAATCCGCGCTCGGAAGTGCCCGAAATCATTCGCAGCGAGATTATGGCGGCTGCCAAGGGCGCGACCGAAATCGGCGACCGTGCGGAAGCGATCAAGGCTGCCGTCACGATGTTGAAATCCGGCGATACGCTGATCGTCGCCGGCAAGGGGCACGAGGAGGGGCAGACGATCGGCTCCGTCACCCTGCCTTTCTCCGACCATGCCGAAGTGAGAAAAGCATTGGGAGGTCAATGATTTGAGCTTTCTCTGGACAGTAAGCGACCTGATGGCGGCCATGCATGGCCGCCCGATGGGAAACCTGCCTGAAGGCATTACCGGGATCTCGATCGACAGCCGCTCCATCGCCAAGGGCGAGGCTTTCTTCGCGATCAAGGGCGACCGGGTCGATGGCCACGATTATGCCGGCATCGCGATTGCCAACGGCGCAGCACTCCTGGTCGTCAGCGAGGCGAAACTGCCGGCGCTCGGGCGGCTGATCGCGCCGATGATCGTCGTCGATGACGTGCTTGAGGCCATGGTGCGGCTCGGCTGTGCGGCCCGTGACCGCAGCGCCGCCAGGATCATCGCCGTCACCGGTTCCGTCGGCAAGACCACCACCAAGGAGATGCTGCGCCACCTGTTGTCGCCGTCCGGCCGGGTGCATGCGTCGGTTGCCTCGTTCAACAATCATTGGGGCGTGCCGCTGACCCTGTCGCGCATGCCGGAAAATACTGATTTCGGCATCTTCGAGATCGGCATGAACCACCCTGACGAGATCCGGCCGCTGGTCAGGATGGTTCGCCCGCATGTGGCGATCATCACCACGATCGCCGCCGCCCATCTCGGCAATTTCAAGGATCTCGGCGAAATCGCCGCTGCCAAGGTGGAGATCATGGAAGGGCTCGTCGACGATGGCCATGTGATCCTCAATCGCGATAACGAGCAATTCGAAACGCTGGAAAATGCAGCAGCGGTGCTAGGCGTCGCGCATGTGCACAGCTTCGGCAGCAGCGCCAAGGCCGATTTCCGCATGGTGGAATTCGCAGGCGGCTCGGAAGGGGCTGTGCTCTGGGCGGCGATCGGCGGCAGGACGATGGAAATCCAGATGGGCGCGCCGGGCCGTCACATCGCCGAAAACGCGCTGGCTGCGCTCGGTGCCGCCGGTCTGGTTGGGGCGGACGTGGATGCAGCGGTTGCGGCCCTTGCCACCCTGGTGCCGGAGAAGGGGCGAGGCGCAAGGTACCGTCTGCCGATCGGCGCGGGTTCCTTCGTTCTGATCGATGAAAGCTACAACGCCAATCCAGCATCGATGCGGGCGGCGATCGCTCTCCTTAAGGATACCGAACTGCCCGAGGGCGGCCGGCGTGTCGCCATTCTCGGCGACATGCTGGAAATGGGCGAATTCGCGGGCAAGGTTCACGCCGGGCTTTCTGCGCCGCTGGTTGAAGCTGGTATCCGCGATGTCTGGCTCGCCGGACCGGAGATGGCGCATCTGCGCGATGCGCTTTCTGAGGATATCCGCGTCGAATATCGCGAAACGGTCGAGGAACTGAAGGAATTCGCCCTCGGTTCGATCGCGGCCGGAGATGTGGTAATGATCAAGTCGTCCAAGGGGACCGGTTGCGGCAGGATCATTGCGGCTTTGCTTGAGAAATATCCGCCGTCATCCGAGACGGGACGGGCCGAATAAGGCTGGGACAAGGCTTTCATGGCCGAAGTTCCATGCTGACACTTTTGATACCACGCAGTTATTCTTCCATTCGGTGATTCTGATGGATGACACCTGCAACGAACCTTTGGGGAAAGGTCCCTTATGCTCATCTGGCTTGTCGAACTGGCGGACCATTTTCAATTCTTCAATCTCTTCCGGTACATCACCTTCCGTACCGGCGCCGCCCTGTTCACGTCGGCAATCATCGTCTTCCTGTTCGGCCCGCGCATAATCTCGTCGCTGCGTGTCCGGCAGGGCCGTGGCCAGCCGATCCGCGCGGACGGGCCTCAGACCCATTTCAAGAAGGCCGGCACGCCGACCATGGGCGGGCTGATGATCCTTGCCGGTATCGTCGGAAGTTCGCTGCTCTGGGCCGATCTTTCCAGCGTCTACGTGGTCTCGACCCTGCTGGTGACGCTCGGTTTCGGCGCCATCGGTTTTTACGACGACTATCTCAAGGTGACGAAACAGTCGGACAAGGGCTTTTCGGGCAAGGCCCGTCTGGGGTTCGAGTTCGTCATCGCCGCCATCGCCGTCTTCTTCATGATGCGGACCGCCCAATCGGCGGGGGCAGCCGGGTCGACCTTCGGCTCGTCGCTGACATTCCCGTTCCTCAAGGATTTCACCCTCAATCTTGGCTATTTCTTCATCCTGTTCGGCGGCTTCGTCATCGTCGGCGCCGGCAATGCGGTCAACCTGACCGACGGTCTTGATGGACTTGCCATCGTGCCGGTCATGATCGCTGCCGCCTCTTTCGGTGTCATCGCCTACCTTGCCGGTAACGCGGTCTTTGCGAACTACCTGCAGATCCATTTCGTCCCCGGCACGGGTGAACTCGCCGTCATCCTCGGCGCCGTCATCGGCGCAGGTCTCGGCTTCCTCTGGTTCAACGCACCGCCGGCCGCTATCTTCATGGGCGATACCGGTTCGCTCGCTTTGGGAGGCCTGATCGGCACCGTCGCCGTCGCCACCAAGCACGAGATCGTCATGATCATCATCGGCGGCCTGTTCGTCATGGAAACCCTGTCGGTGATCATCCAGGTCTTCTGGTTCAAGCGCACCGGCAAGCGCGTCTTCCTGATGGCGCCGATCCACCATCATTTCGAAAAGAAGGGCTGGACCGAGAGCCAGGTCGTCATCCGCTTCTGGATCATCGCAGTCATCCTCGCCATGGTCGGCCTCGCGACCCTGAAGCTGCGGTAAGAGCCGATGATCCCGGTCACGACATTTCAGGGCAAGCAGGTCGCGCTCTTCGGTCTCGGCGGCTCCGGTCTGGCGACGGCCCAGGCGCTGGTTGCCGGTGGTGCGAAGGTGACGGCTTGGGACGACAATCCCGACAGCGTCGCCAAGGCGGTTTCCGAGGGCATCGGTACCGGTGATCTGCGACAGGCGGACTGGAGCGCCTTTTCCGCCTTCGTTTTGTCGCCGGGCGTTCCGCTCACGCATCCGAAGCCGCACTGGACCGTCGATCTTGCCCATGCAGCCGGTGTCGAGATCATCGGAGATGTCGAGCTTTTCGTGCGCGAGCGGCGGGCCTATGCGCCGGATTGCGCCTTCATCGCCATTACCGGCACCAATGGAAAATCCACGACGACGGCGCTGATCGCCCATATCCTCAAGACCAGCGGCCGTGACACCCAGCTTGGCGGCAACATCGGCACGGCGGTCTTGACGCTTGATCCTCCGAAGAACGGCCGCTTCTATGTGGTCGAATGCTCTTCCTACCAGATCGACCTTGCGCCGACGATCAATCCGTCCGCCGGCATCCTGCTCAACCTGACACCGGATCATCTCGATCGGCACGGGTCGATGCAGCACTACGCCGACATCAAGGAACGTCTGGTCGCCGGAAGCCGGGTTGCCGTTGTCGGCGTCGACGACAGTTTTTCGAGCCTGATCTCCGATCGCATCGAGCGCTCCGGCACCAAGGTCGTGCGTATCTCGCGGCGCCACATACTGGCTGATGGTCTCTATGCCGAGGGCAGCCGGATCGTGCAGGCCCGGGCCGGAGCAACCAGCCTGTTTGCCGATCTCGATGGCATCCAGACCCTGCGCGGCGGCCATAATGCCCAGAACGCGGCGGCAGCGATTGCCGCCTGCCTTGCCGTCGGAGTCTCGCAGGCTGACATCGTCAAAGGCCTCTCGTCTTTCCCGGGTCTGAAGCACCGCATGCAGCCGGTCGGCCGCAAGGGGCAGGTGGTTTTCGTCAACGACAGCAAAGCGACCAACGCGGATGCGGCAGCTCCCGCTTTATCGAGTTACGACCGGATCTACTGGATTGCCGGCGGCCTGCCGAAGGAGGGTGGTGTCACGACGCTGGCGCCATTCTTCCCGAAGATCGCCAAGGCTTACCTGATCGGCGAGGCGGCACCTGCTTTTGCCGCGACGTTGGGTGAGGCTGTCCCCTTCGAAATTTCCGGGACCTTGGAGCAGGCCGTTGCTCATGCCGCCGCTGATGCGGCGAAGGACACGACGGGGCCGTCGGCCGTGATGCTGTCCCCGGCTTGCGCAAGTTTCGACCAGTACAAGAATTTTGAAGTCAGGGGCGATGCCTTCGTCAGCCATGTTGCTGTGATCGAAGGCGTAACGATGCTGATATGAAGGCCGGTGGCCTTGCGTTGAGATCCGGGCGCCGGACGCGCCGTTGAAGGGGACGAAGAGATGGTAAGCCGTGCCGAGCGTGGCCCCGTGGCCGACTGGTTCTGGACGATCGACAGGTTCTTCCTGGCGACCTTCATTCTGTTGATGGGGATCGGCTTCATGCTGTCCTTCGCCGCAAGCCCGGCGGTCGCCGAACGGCTCAATCTCGACAGCTTCCACTTCGTCAAGCGACACGCGGCCTTCCTCCTGCCATCGCTCGCGGTGATGATCGGCATCTCCTTCCTCTCGCCGCGGCAGGTGCGCCGAACGGCGATGATCCTGCTTCTCGCCTCGCTTGCCTTCATGGTGCTGGCATTGTTCTTCGGCGCCGAGGTCAAGGGCTCCCGCCGCTGGATTTCGCTTGCCGGCCTGTCGGTTCAGCCTTCCGAATTCATGAAGCCGGCCTTCGTCGTCGTCTGCGCCTGGTTGTTCTCCGAGCATGCGCGCCAGCCGGAAATTCCAGGCAATCTGTTCGCCATCCTGCTTTACGGCATCGTCGTGGCGCTGCTCGTGGCGCAGCCCGACCTTGGCCAGACCATCCTGACGACGGCCGTCTGGGGCGGCATGTTCTTCATGGCCGGCATGCCGTGGCTCTGGATCATCGTTCTCGGCGGTTCGGCTGTCGGGGGGCTCGTGGTCGCTTATACGATCCTGCCGCACGTGGCCGGCCGTATCGACCGGTTCCTGACCGGCGAGGGCGATACCTTCCAGGTCGATACCGCGCGTGAGGCGATCATTCGCGGCGACTGGCTGGGGCAGGGCCCGGGCGAAGGCGTCGTCAAGCGGATTATCCCTGACAGCCACACCGACTTCATCTTCTCGGTCGCGGCGGAAGAGTTCGGCATCATCTTCTGCATGGTCATCGTGCTGATCTTCGCCTTCCTCGTCATGCGCGGTCTCTCCCACGCCTTCCGCGAGCGTAACGACTTCACCCGGTTCGCCGTTGCCGGCCTCGTGCTGCAGATCGGTATCCAGTCGATGATCAATATAGGCGTCAATCTCGAGCTTCTGCCGGCCAAGGGCATGACCCTGCCGTTGATCTCCTATGGCGGTTCATCCATGGTGGCGATCAGTGTGACGGCGGGCTTCATCCTGGCGCTGACCCGCCATCGTCCGGAAAAGCGTGCCGTCGAGCGCAGCCTGTTCCGCTCCGGCATGGGCGTTCCGGCGGAGTAAGATAGCATGGAGTCCGTGGTGAGTTACCCCCCTCTGTCCCACCGGGACATCTCCCCCTCAAGGGGGGAGATCGGCCGTCAGGCTCTCGCCTCCTTGACTTTGATTAAAGGTAGGCGAGGGAAAAGATTGATCTCCCCCCTTGAGGGGGAGATGTCACGAAGTGACAGAGGGGGGTATTCCTCTCCGCGTGCATGGACGGGCACCATATGACCAAAGGCATCATCATGCTCGCCGCCGGCGGGACCGGCGGCCATCTGTTTCCGGCCGAAGCGCTGGCGCACGAACTAAAGACACTGGGTTATTCCGTGCATCTCGTGACGGATAGCCGGGCGGAGCGCTACGCGGGAAGGTTTCCCGCCGACGAGATCCATGTCGTGCCTTCCGCGACTATCGGGTCTAAAAACCCCTTGAAAGTCGCAGGCTCGCTGTGGACGCTCTGGTCCGGCGTCCGCATTGCCCACCGCCTGATGGCGAAGGTGAGGCCAAAAGTGGTGGTTGGCTTCGGCGGCTATCCAACCATTCCACCTTTATACGCAGCGACCCGCATGGGCATTCCGTCGATGATCCATGAGCAGAATGCCGTGATGGGAAGGGCGAACAAGGCTCTGGCCAAGCGCGTCAGGGCAATTGCCGGTGGTTTTCTGCCGGAAACGGATGGCCTCTATGCGGCAAAGACCGTCACGACGGGCAACCCCGTCCGTCCGGCGGTGTTGGAAGCCGCCAAGGTGCCGTATCAGCCGTCTGGTGAAGGCGAAGAATTCCGCCTCGTCGTCTTCGGCGGCAGCCAGGGCGCGCAGTATTTTTCGAAGAGTGTGCCGACGGCAATCAGCCTGCTCGACGACAGCTTGCGGGCGCGCCTGCGCGTCACCCAGCAGGCCCGCGCCGAAGACATGCCGATGGTCGAGGGCTGCATTGCCAAGCTTGAGATGAATGCGGACATCGCGCCGTTCTTTACCGACATGGCGGAGCGTATCGCCAAGGCTCATCTGGTCATCTGCCGGTCCGGCGCCTCCACGGTCTCGGAGATCTCCGTGATCGGCCGCCCGGCCATTCTGGTTCCGTACCCTTATGCGCTCGATCATGATCAGGCCGCCAATGCGGCAGCGCTTGCCGCGACCGGTGGCGCCAAGGTGATCGCCCAGGCAGAGCTTTCCAGCGAAAAACTGAGCCGGATCCTGACCGAGGCCATGACCAACCCCACCAAGCTGGCCGGCATGGCGGCAAGTGCCAAACAGGCGGGCAAACCGGATGCAGCGCGCTTGCTTGCCGCCATGGTTGAAGCTATTGCCAGCGGTTCGACGATTGCACAGTTCAAGGAAACACGCTCATGAAGATGCCGCAGACGATCGGCCTGGTTCATTTCATCGGCATCGGTGGTATCGGCATGAGTGGTATTGCCGAAGTGCTGCACAATCTCGGCCACAGAGTACAGGGCTCCGACCAGTCCGACAGCGCCAACGTCCAGCGCCTGCGTGACAAGGGCATTGAGGTCTTCGTCGGCCACAAGGCGGAAAACATCGGCGATGCCGAAGTTGTCGTCGTCTCGACCGCGATCAAGAAGAGCAATCCGGAACTGATCGCCGCGCGTGAAAAACTGCTGCCGGTCGTGCGCCGCGCCGAAATGCTCGCCGAACTGATGCGCTTCCGCAATGCGATCGCGATCGGTGGGACCCATGGCAAGACCACGACCAC
The DNA here is from genome assembly GCF_964252955.1 of Pararhizobium sp. LjRoot238. Taxonomy (NCBI): domain Bacteria; kingdom Pseudomonadati; phylum Pseudomonadota; class Alphaproteobacteria; order Hyphomicrobiales; family Rhizobiaceae; genus Pararhizobium; species Pararhizobium sp. LjRoot238. The sequence continues at coordinate 2,922,607 of NZ_CAXUPP020000001.1, forward strand.
GTCGATGGTCGCCTCGCTTCTCGAAGCCGGCGGGCTCGACCCGACCGTCATCAATGGCGGCATCATCAATGCCTATGGCACCAATGCCCGCATGGGCGAGGGTGAGTGGATGGTGGTCGAGGCCGACGAGTCGGACGGCACCTTCCTGAAGCTGCCCGCCGATGTCGCCGTCGTCACCAATATCGACCCCGAGCATCTCGATCACTACGGCAATTTCGACGCCGTGCGTGCCGCCTTCCGCCAGTTCGTCGAAAACGTACCCTTCTACGGCTTCGGCGTCATGTGCCTCGATCACCCGGAAGTCCAGACCATGGTCTCGAAGATCGAGGACCGCAAGGTCATCACCTATGGTGAAAACCCGCAAGCGGATGTGCGCTTTTCCAATATCCGCATGGACGGCGCAACATCGGTCTTCGACGTCGAAATCCGCCGCCGCCGAACCGGCCAGATTATCAAATTGCCGGATCTGCGACTGCCGATGCCGGGTCGTCACAACGTCTCGAACGCGACGGCCGCGATCGCGGTTGCCCAACGTCTCGGCATCAAACCGGACGCCATCGCCAAGGGGCTGGCAGCGTTCAGTGGCGTCAAGAGGCGCTTCACCTTCACCGGTGAGTGGAACGGTGCGCGCATCTATGACGACTACGGTCATCATCCCGTCGAGATCAAGGCTGTGCTGAGGGCTGCGCGCGAAGCCTGCCAGGGCCGCGTCATAGCCGTGCACCAGCCGCACCGTTTCTCGCGGCTGCACAGCCTCTTCGAGGAATTTTCCGCCTGCTTCAATGATGCCGATACAGTCCTGCTCGCGCCGGTCTATTCAGCCGGTGAGGATCCGATCGAAGGCATCAGCTCGCCGGAACTCGTCTCCCGCATCAAGGCCGGTGGCCACCGCGACGCACGTTTCATCGAAGGCCCGGAAGTGATCGCGCCGATCGTGTCTGCCATTGCGCAACCGGGTGACTTTGTGGTTCTCTTGGGGGCTGGCAGCATCACTTACTGGGCTGCCGCCCTTCCGAAGGAACTCGCAGGCATTTCAGGAAATTCCGCATGAAACAGGTTGATGGTACCAAGCTACTAGCCTCTCTTGGGGCTGGCGTGAACGAATTGCGCGGGCGTTTGACGCCGGATGCGCCAATGGACCGCGTCACCTGGTTTCGTGCCGGCGGCCTTGCGGAGTTGATGTTCCAGCCGCATGACACCGATGATCTCGTGGCCTTTTTGAAGCTGCTGCCGGCCGAAGTGCCTGTCATGGTCGCAGGCGTCGGTTCGAACCTGCTCGTGCGCGACGGCGGCATTCCGGGTGTCGTCATCCGGCTCTCGGCCAAGGGCTTCGGCGATATCGAGCTGGTTTCGGAGACCCGCGTCAAAGCGGGGGCGATCTGCCCGGACAAGAACCTTGCGGCAATGACGCTGGATCACGGCATCGGCGGCTTTCATTTCTTCTACGGCATTCCCGGCTCGATCGGCGGTGCCCTGCGCATGAACGCCGGCGCCAATGGCGGCGAGACGCGCGATCGTGTCATCGAGATTCATGCGGTTGATCGCAAGGGCAACAAGCACGTGCTCACCAATGCCGACATGGGCTACACGTACCGGCATTCCTCCGCGCCAAATGACCTGATCTTCACGCATGCCGTCTTCGAGGGCTATCCGGAAGACAAGGCGAAGATCCGCGCCGATATGGATGCGGTGCGCCAGCACCGCGAGACGGTGCAGCCGATCCGCGAGAAGACCGGCGGTTCGACCTTCAAGAACCCCGACGGTCATTCCGCCTGGAAGCTGATCGACGAGGCGGGCTGCCGCGGCCTGATGATCGGCAGCGCCCAGATGTCGCCGATGCATTGCAATTTCATGATCAATACTGGCCAGGCGAGCGGCTACGAGCTTGAATATCTCGGCGAAACCGTACGCCAGCGGGTTTATGAAACCTCGGGCATCAAGCTCGAATGGGAGATCAAGCGCATTGGCAATTTCATGCCAGGCTACGAGGTCAAGGAATTCCTTGGCCAGTTGACTGCCTGATCCTTAAAATTTACGGACAATGAAAAGCCGCGGCGGAGTGATCCACCGCGGCTTTTTCGTCCGTGTTGAACGTCGAGGCCTCAGACCTCACCGAAAGCAGGATGCAGACGAGCGTGATCAGCGCTGCCACGCCGACATAGGTCATGCCCAAGCGCAACAAATGGCAAAATTTCGGGGCCTGTTCGTCGCAAATCTGTCGCGCCCCATTGCGTCAATCGCCTCCGATATCACCAGGATGATTAAAAACGCACTGCGTGCATTTGCGGAGCTATCAGTCGCCTTCGCCGACAACCTTCCAGACGATGCCGCCGATTGCTTATCCCGCCGTCAATCGGATGCAGGGAGGCTTCGCGCAAATGCGCGGGGCCTTTCTGTTTTATCGGCCGCGTTTCCGAAAATCAGTTGCATCGGATTTAACTCTCTGATTCCAAGCGATGAATCGAGCAGGCCGTTGATTCGATAGCAAATATTTCATCCGTCCTCTGGACCGGATTAACCAAAGTAAACGGTTCATTAACCATAATGCCGTTCTAGTGGGTCTGTGCCTGAGGGATGCGACTCGTAAGCGTGAATAAGCTAGGCGCAAGCGGAATTTGTAAGACTGGCGTAATGTCGGGGGTTTTTATGAGTGGTAAGCACGTCGCTGTCCTGATGGGCGGATTTTCTTCGGAGCGGCCGGTGAGCCTGTCCTCCGGGGCTGCGTGCGCCGATGCTCTGGAAGCCGAGGGCTATCGCGTCACCCGCATCGACGTTGATCGCAACGTCGCCTCCGTTCTTGCCGATCTGAGTCCGGACGTCGCCTTCAATGCGCTGCACGGCCCCTTCGGCGAAGACGGCACGATCCAGGGCATCCTGGAATATCTCGAAATCCCCTATACCCATTCCGGTGTTCTGGCGTCTGCGCTCGCCATGGACAAGGCGCAGGCCAAGCATGTCGCAAGTGCCGCCGGTATTCCGGTTGCCGAGGCGCTGATCATGGATCGCCATGATTTCGGCTCGCAACATCCCATGAAGCCGCCTTATGTCGTCAAGCCGGTTCGCGAGGGCTCGAGCTTCGGTGTTGTCATCGTCAAGGAAGACCAGTCGCATCCGCCGCAGGTGATCACCTCCAGCGAGTGGCGTTACGGCGACCGCGTGATGGTCGAGCGTTACGTCTACGGCCGCGAACTGACCTGCGGCGTCATGGGTGATAAGGCGCTCGGTGTGACCGAGATCATTCCGCAGGGCCACGCCTTCTACGATTACGATTCAAAGTATGTAAAAGGCGGCTCAAAACACGTCATTCCGGCGGATGTTTTACCGAATATTTACCAAAAAATACAAACACTCGCAGTCAAGGCGCATCAGGCGATTGGATGCCGCGGCGTAAGCCGCTCCGACTTCCGCTTTGACGACCGTTTCTCTGAAGACGGAGAGCTCATCTGGCTGGAGGTCAACACTCAGCCCGGAATGACTCCAACCTCTCTGGTGCCTGAAATGGCGGCGCATGCCGGCCATACATTCGGTGAATTCCTCAGGTGGATGGTGGAGGACGCGTCGTGTTTGCGTTGAGAAGCAGGAAGGTAGCAAGGGTGCGTGCTCCGCTGGAGGTGGCTGATCTCGATGGTCAGCGCGTTCTGCCGCGGCCTCTGCGCCGCGTCGTGCGCTTCCTCGTCAGCCTTGGAACCGGCCGCATCCATTTCGCCCCGCACACCGGCACCGTCTCGGCGCTGGCCTTCCTGGCTGCGACCGGATTCTACGGCATGTCGCTCGGCGGCCACAGTCAGGACTTCGCGCAGACGACGACGACTGCCGTTGGTTTCGCGATCGAGGACGTCAAGGTTTCCGGCAACGAGCAGACCTCGGAAATCGATATCCTGCAGCAGCTCGGCCTCGACGGCACGACGTCGCTGGTGGCGCTCGATATCAATATCGCCCGTAAGCTGATCAGCGAAATGCCCTGGGTCGAGGATGTTGCGGTCCGCAAGGTCTATCCCGGTACCATCGAAGTCAGCCTCAAGGAGCGCAAGGCCTTCGGCATCTGGCAGCACGGCTCCGATCTTTCCCTCATCGAGGCGAGCGGCAGCGTGATTGCCCCACTCCGCGACAACAAGTTCGCGGACCTGCCGCTATTCGTCGGCCGCGATGCCGAAACGGCTGCCGCCGCGTTCTACGAGCGTTTTTCGCAGTGGCCGGAAATCTCGAAGCGCGTCAAAGCCTACGTTCGCGTTGCCGGCCGCCGCTGGGATCTGATGCTCGACAACGGCATCACCATCAAGCTGCCTGAACACGATATCGACCGCGCCATGCAGGTGCTTTCGACGATGGAGGAGGGGCAGCAGCTTTTGGAACGCGATATTGCTGCGGTTGATCTGCGGCTCGAGGATCGCACCGCGATACAGCTGACCCCTGAAGCCGCTGCCCGCCGGCAGGTGGTTCTGGAAGCGCGCACGAAAATGCTGAAGAAGCAGGAACAGGAGAACCGTATATGAGTCTTTTCGGTTCTTCGAGTTTTGGTCTGCCCCGTCTGAAGCCGCTTAATTCCAAGCGGTCTCATGTTGTATCGGTGCTGGATATCGGCTCCACCAAGGTGGTCTGCATGATCGGACGGCTGACGCCGCGTGCCGAGAGCCAGATCCTGCCGGGCCGCACCCATTCGATCGAGATCATCGGCATCGGCCATCACAAGTCCCGCGGCATGAAGAACGGCGTGATCGCCGATCTCGATGCCGCCGAAAGCGTCGTTCGTCTCGCGGTCGACGCGGCAGAGCGCATGGCAGGGCTGACGATCGACAGCCTGATCGTCAACATCTCCGCCGGCCGCCTGCAGAGCGATATCTACACCGCTTCCATCGATCTCGGTGGACAGGAAGTCGACGCCGCTGACCTCAAAAAGGTTCTCGCCGCCGCCGGCCAGCAGTCGCTGCGCCAGGACCGCGTCATCCTGCATTCGCTGCCGACCGGCTTCTCTCTCGACGGCGAGCGCGGCATCCGCGATCCGTTGGCGATGTTCGGCGATTCGCTCGGTGTCGACATGCACGTGCTGACGGCCGAACGCGCCGCACTCAAGAATCTCGAACTCTGCATCAACCGCGCGCACCTGTCGGTCGAAGGCATCGTCGCGACGCCTTATGCCAGTGGCCTCGCTGCGCTCGTGGATGATGAAGTCGAACTCGGCTGCGCCGCCATCGACATGGGCGGCGGCACGACGACGATCTCCGTTTTTGCCGAAGGCAAGCTGGTGCACGCCGACGCCGTTTCGCTCGGCGGTCATCACGTCACGACCGATCTGGCGCGTGGCCTTTCGACCCGCATCGAGGATGCCGAGCGCCTGAAGGTGGTTCATGGCTCGGCTCTGCCCAACAGTGCGGACGAACGCGACATCGTGTCGGTCGCACCGATTGGTGAGGACGAACGCGACCAGCCGACGCATGTGCCACGGGCGCTTGTCTCGCGCATCGTGCGCGCCCGCATCGAAGAGACGCTCGAACTCATCCGCGATCGTATCCAGCGTTCGGGCTTCAGCCCGATCGTCGGCAAGCGCATCGTGCTGACGGGCGGCGCCAGCCAGTTGACCGGTCTGCCGGAAGCGGCGCGCCGCATCCTCGCGCGCAACGTCCGCATCGGCCGTCCGCTTGGCGTGTCGGGCTTGCCGGCAGCGGCCAAGGGCCCGGCCTTTTCGACGGCCGTCGGCCTCATGATCTATCCGCAGGTCGCGGACATGGAAACGCACGCGACACAGGGCGGCCTGCTCTCGTCGCTCGCAGGAAACAACAGCCGTATCGCCCGGATGGGCCAATGGCTGAAGGAAAGCTTTTGAGCCCATCGGCTTCGGCTGACGGGATGCAATACGGAATTTAGTGATTTGGCCGGCTCGGCAAGGCGGCCAGAAACCAGGAAGGAACGGGTACAATGACGATCAACTTGCAAAAGCCGGATATCACCGAGCTGAAGCCTCGCATCACCGTCTTCGGTGTCGGCGGCGGCGGCGGCAACGCTGTCAACAACATGATCACCGCAGGCCTCGAAGGCGTCGATTTCGTGGTCGCCAACACCGATGCCCAGGCGCTGACCATGACCAAGGCCGAACGCATCATCCAGATGGGTGTTGCCGTGACCGAAGGCCTCGGCGCCGGCTCGCAGCCGGAAGTCGGCCGCGCTGCCGCTGAAGAATGCATCGATGAGATCATCGATCACCTGAACGGCACGCATATGTGCTTCGTCACCGCCGGCATGGGCGGCGGCACCGGTACCGGCGCTGCGCCGGTCGTCGCGCAGGCCGCCCGAAACAAGGGCATCCTGACGGTCGGCGTCGTCACCAAGCCGTTCCATTTCGAAGGCCAGCGCCGCATGCGTCTCGCCGATCAGGGCATCGCCGAACTGCAGAAGTCGGTCGATACGCTGATCGTCATTCCGAACCAGAACCTGTTCCGGATCGCAAACGACAAGACCACGTTTGCCGACGCATTTGCGATGGCCGACCAGGTTCTCTATTCCGGCGTTGCCTGCATCACCGATCTGATGGTCAAGGAAGGCCTGATCAACCTCGACTTCGCCGACGTTCGTTCGGTGATGCGCGAGATGGGCCGCGCCATGATGGGGACCGGCGAAGCATCCGGCGAAGGCCGCGCAATGGCCGCCGCCGAAGCTGCTATCGCCAACCCGCTGCTCGACGAAACCTCGATGAAGGGCGCGCAGGGCCTGCTGATCTCGATCACCGGCGGCCGCGACCTGACGCTGTTCGAAGTCGATGAAGCTGCGACCCGCATCCGCGAGGAAGTGGATCCAGACGCCAACATCATCCTCGGTGCAACGTTCGACGAAGAACTCGAAGGCCTCATCCGCGTTTCGGTCGTGGCGACGGGTATCGATCGTACGGCCGCAGAGGTGGCCGGTCGTTCTGCTGACTTTCGTCCGGTAGCAAGGCCGATCGTCCGTCCGTCGGCTGCGATCCCGGCGGCTCCCGTCCAGCAGGCCCCTGTCGCCGTTCAGCCGCAGTCGGCTCCGGTTGCCGCCCAGCCGGCTCCGGTCGTCCAGCAGACGGTCGCCCAGCCGACCCAGTCGTCCGACGATATCGCTCGTGCGATCCGCGAAGCCGAACTGGAACGTGAACTGTTCCTGTCGATGCCGCGCGGTGGAGCAGCTGCTCCGGTCCAGCAGGCGCAGGAAGAGTTCCGCCCGCAGAGCAAGCTCTTTGCTGGCGCTGCTCCGGTCGAACAGCCGATCGTTCAGGCTGCCGCTCCGGTGCAGCGGACGGTTGAAACGGTGGCCTACCAGCCGCAGCCCGCCGTTCAGGCCCCGGCTGTCCAGGTTCGTCAGGAGCCGATCGCTCCGGTGATCCGCCAGCAGGCCGAGCCGGTCCGCATGCCGAAGGTGGAAGACTTTCCGCCGATGGTGAAGGCCGAAGCCGAGCATCGTGCCCAGCCCGTGCCGCAGGAAGAACGCGGTCCGATGGGGCTGCTGAAGCGAATCACCAGTTCGCTCGGTCGCCGCGACGAGGAAGACCACAATGTCACCGCGGACATGACCGCCGGTGCGCCGACCGCCGCCTCCCAGCAGCGCCGTCCGCTGTCTCCCGAAGCAAGCGTCTACGCACCGCGCCGGGCTGCTCCTCTAGACGACCGTGCTCGCGCCGCCTCGCAGCCGCGAGTGCATGAAGATGATCAGCTCGAAATCCCGGCGTTCCTGCGCCGTCAGTCGAACTGATTTTCTACCCGCCTTCCACCTTGCCGAAATGCCCGGGTTTGCGCCCGGGCATTTTTTATGGATTATCAATTGGTTTCAGTGGTTACCTTGCGTAACAAAGCGAAAGAAACATTGATTTGGAATGACAGTCCGGCGCCCTTATCTTCACACTCGGGACTGACGGGGCTGAACCGCGATTCGATGCATCGCTGGCTTGCAGGTTGAACCGGTTGGTGGCGCTCGGCGTCGCTTTCCGACTGTATGTCTTGCTGCGTTTGAAATGCGCAGCTCCGGTCCCAGGAAAAAATTCGGCGGCAACGCCAGGAAGCATTTGAAGGCGGGAAGCATGGGACTGGGAATTGGACTGCTTGGGTTTCAGACAACGATTGCAAACTCTGTAACTCTCAGCGGCACAGGCGTTCACTCAGGCGCTGAGGTAGCAATCACGTTCCATCCGGCGGAACCCGATAGCGGCATCGTTTTTCAGCGGGTTGACGGCGAACGGACGATCAGTGAATTCAGGGCCGTATCCTCGCAGGTCGGCAACACCGATCTCTGCACCGTTCTCGGCTTTTCTCCTGCCACCTCGATCGCCACGATCGAGCATGTGATGGCTGCGATCTACGCGCTCGGCCTCGACAATCTTCTCATCGAGGTGCATGGCGCCGAAATGCCGATCATGGACGGCAGCTCGGCTCCCTTCATCGAAGCGATCGAACAGACGGGCCTCAAGGCCCTTGCCGTCAAGCGCCGCTATATCCGCATCCTCAAGCCGGTTCGCATCGAATCGGGCTCGTCCTGGTCGGAATTCACGCCGTATGACGGCATGCGTTTCGAAGTGGAGATCGATTTCGATTGCCCGCTGATCGGCCGTCAGGCGTGGAAGGGCGACATCACGCCGTCGGTCTTCAAGACCGAGCTGTCGCGTGCCCGCACCTTCGGTTTCATGCGCGATGTTGAGCGCATGTGGGCCGCCGGCCGCGGTCTGGGTTCCTCGCTTGAGAATTCGGTCGTCATCGCTGACGACAACACGGTGATCAACATCGAGGGCCTGCGCTACACGGACGAATTCGTTCGCCACAAGACGCTGGACGCGGTGGGCGACCTGGCTCTGGCCGGTGCGCCGTTCATCGGCTGCTATCGTTCCTATCGCGGTGGCCACAAGATGAACGCGAACGCGCTGAAGGCGCTGATGAGCGATCCGACGGCCTACGAAATCGTCGAGACCGCAACACGGCGCCAGCGCGTGGCCCCGCGGGAAGTCATCGCCGTCAACGCTCCGTAAGTCCGGTTCGGGGTCTTCCGGAGCCGGAAACCAGCGCTGAGTTTTGCCAAAAGCCGGTCTTTCGACCGGCTTTTTCATGATCCCGCCGCCACAAAATTGCGTTAATCGATCATCATGACGTTGCGGTCTTGTTGCATCTTGATCTAAAACGCGGTTCATAGGCGGCGGTATTCTTACCGCTGTGCGAGTTGGGATTTACGAATGGTATTTGCAGGCCAGTTTGAATTGAAGAAGATGGCACGTATTGCCGTCATCGCGCTTGCGGCTTCCGCGACCAGTGTGCTGGTGAGCGCCTGCCAGAACGATCCCGACATCGATATCACCAAGCTGACCGCGGAAACGGATCCGCCGGAAGTGCTCTACAATCAGGGGCTTGCCAACCTGAATGCCGGCAAGACGACGGAAGCGGCGCGCAAGTTCGATGCGATCGACCAACAGCATCCTTTCTCGGAATATGCCCGCAAGGCGCTGGTTATGAAATCGTTCGTCAACTACCGCAATGGCCAGTATCAGGATGCCATCAACGGCGCGAACCGCTACCTCAATCTCTACCCCGAATCCGAAGACGCGGCCTATGCGCAGTACATTGTCGGCCTTGCCTATTCGAAGCAGATCCCGGCGGTGACACAGGACCAGAAGCCTGCGATGAAAACGATCGAGGCGATGCAGGCTGTCGTTACCAAATATCCGGATTCGGACTATGTCGAGGATGCCGAGGCCAAGATCCGGTTTGCCAAGGACCAGCTGGCCGGCAAGGAAATGCAGGTCGGCCGCTACTATCTCGAGCGCAAGGAATATCTTGCTGCCGTGACGCGTTTCCGCACCGTGGTCGAACAATATCCGAACACCAACCAGGTGGAAGAAGCCTTGTCGCGGCTGGTGGAAAGCTATTTCGCCATGGGTATCACCACCGAGGCGCAGACGGCGGCGGCGGTTCTCGGCCACAACTATCCGGATAGCCAGTGGTACGCTGATTCTTACAAGCTGCTGCAGACCGGCGGCCTTGAGCCGCGCGAAAGCGGCAATTCGTGGATTTCGCGCGCGGGCAAGCAGCTTCTGGGCGCCTGATGCATGTCGCCCAAAAGTGCATAGCGGTTTTGGGACAACGACATGCATGTAAACAAAGACCTAGGCGAAGAGATTTGAACCGGGATGCTTTCACAGATTTCGATCCGCGATATCGTCCTGATCGAACGGCTTGATCTGTCCTTCGACGCCGGCTTGTCCGTGCTGACCGGGGAAACCGGTGCCGGAAAATCGATCCTGCTCGACAGTCTCTCGCTCGCACTCGGCGGGCGCGGCGACGGTTCGCTGGTCCGCCACGGCGGCGACAAAGGGCAGGTGACGGCGGTTTTTGATGTCGGTATGAGCCATCCGGCGCGCATCATGATCCGCGAAAACGGCATCGACGACGATGGCGACCTGATTTTCCGCCGGGTGCAATCGGCCGACGGCCGCACCAAGGCCTATGTCAACGACCAGCCCGTTTCCGTCCAGCTGATGCGTCAGGCGGGACAGCTGCTCGTCGAAATCCATGGCCAGCACGACGACCGCGCGCTCGTCGATACCCATGCCCACCGCACGTTGCTCGATGCCTTTGGCGGCCTTGCCGACGAGGCGGAGAACGTGGCGGGTCTCTACCGCGTCTGGAAGGATGCCGAGCGCACGCTGAAGAAGCACCGCGAGAAGGTTGAGGCCGCCGCCCGCGAAGCCGACTATTTGCGGTCGTCGGTAGATGAGCTGGAGGCTCTCTCGCCGCAGGATGGCGAGGAGGACGATCTCGCTGAGCGCCGCTCGCGCATGATGAAGGCCGAACGCATCGCCGTCGATATCAACGAGGCGAGCGAGTTCCTCAATGGCAACGCGTCGCCGGTTCCGCTGATCGCCTCGCTGGTGCGCCGGCTCGAGCGCAAGAGCCACGAGGCGCCGGGTCTTCTCGAAGAGACCGTGGAGTTTCTCGACACCGCGCTCCATCATCTCTCCGATGCGCAGATGGCGGTCGAGGCGGCGCTCAGGAAAACCGAATACGACCCGAAGGAACTGGAGCGCGTCGAGGAACGCCTGTTTGCGCTCAGGGCCGCCGCGCGCAAATATTCCGTGCCGGTCACCGCGCTTCCGGCTCTCGCTGTGAAGATGATTTCCGATCTTGCCGATCTTGACGCCGGTGAGGAGAAGCTGAAGCAACTCGACGCGCAACTTGGCATGACCAAAGGCGCCTTTCATGCCGCAGCCACTGCACTCTCCGCCAAGCGCCACAATACGGCGACGGCTCTGTCCGAGGCTGTCATGGCCGAGCTCCCGGCCCTGAAGCTGGAACGGGCGCGGTTCATGGTTCAGGTGACCTCCGATCCGGATGATGCCACGGCGGATGGTATTGATGTCGTTGAATTCCACGTTCAGACCAACCCGGGGACGCGCCCCGGCCCGATCATGAAAGTGGCTTCGGGCGGCGAGCTTTCGCGTTTCCTTCTGGCGCTGAAGGTGGCGCTTGCCGATCGCGGTTCAGCGCCGACCCTGGTTTTCGATGAAATCGATACCGGTGTCGGCGGCGCTGTCGCGGACGCCATCGGTCAGCGGCTGAAGCGCCTGTCGAAGACGGTGCAGGTGCTCTCCGTGACCCACGCCCCGCAGGTGGCGGCCCGCGCTGCGACCCATCTGCTGATATCCAAGGGACCATCGGCGGAAAAATCCGAAACCATCGCGACCCGTGTCGCCCGCATGGACGACACCGCCCGCACCGAAGAAATCGCCCGCATGCTCGCCGGCGCCTCCGTGACGGACGAGGCGAGGGCGGCCGCAGTGAGGCTGTTGGCCGGGAACGTTTAGTTTTACCCTCCCCTTGAGGGGGAGGGTCGGCACGTAGTGCCGGGGTGGGGTGATCCTTTGTACTCACCTTACAATCACCCCACCCGCGCGTTCCGCGCGACCTCCCCCTCAAGGGGAGGTGGGTTTCAGCATCTTCCCATTCTTCGAAAACTCTCTAAAACGACTTCCGAATTATGGAGTCCCAGCATGTCCACCGAATCCGTCGCCGTTGAAGATCTGACGCTCGAAGACGCCGCAGCCGAGCTGGAGCGGCTGGCAAAGGAGCTTGCGCATCACGATGCGCTCTATCACGGCAAGGATGCGCCGGAGATTTCCGATGCTGACTATGACGCGCTGAAGCGGCGCAACGAGGAGATCGAGGCACGGTTTCCGGAACTCGTCCGCGCCGACAGCCCATCGCGCAAGGTGGGTGCGGCACCTTCGGCCGTCTTCCAGCAGATCACCCATGCCCGGCCGATGCTGTCCCTCGACAACGTGTTTTCCGACGAGGACGTCCGGGATTTCATCTCCAGCGTCTATCGCTTCCTCGGCCTCCTGCCGGACAATTCGATCGTCTTCACCGCCGAGCCGAAGATCGACGGCCTGTCGATGTCGTTGCGCTACGAGAACGGCAAGCTGGTCAGCGCCGCGACACGCGGCGACGGCACGACCGGCGAGAACGTCACCGCCAACATCCGCACCATCAAGGAAATCCCGCAGGCGCTGCCATCCGATGCTCCCGCTATCGTTGAGGTCCGCGGCGAGGTCTACATGGCCAAGAGCGATTTCCTGGCGCTCAACGAGCAGATGGCGGCGGAGGGCAAGCAGACCTACGTCAACCCGCGCAACACGGCGGCGGGGTCGCTGCGCCAGCTCGACCCGACGATCACGGCCAGCCGCAAGCTGAAGTTCTTCGCCTATGCCTGGGGTGAGATTTCGGACATGCCGGCCGATACCCAGTTCGGCATGGTCGAGGTATTCAAGCGCTGGGGCTTTCCAGTCAATCCGCTGATACAGCGCCTGTCGTCGATCGAGACGATCCTCGAGCATTACAACGGCATCGGCCTCAAGCGTCCCGATCTCGACTACGATATCGATGGCGTCGTCTACAAGGTCGACCGGCTGGACCTGCAGCAGCGCCTCGGCTTCCGCTCGCGCTCGCCGCGCTGGGCAACGGCGCACAAGTTCCCGGCCGAGCAGGCTTTCACGACCGTCGAGAACATCGACATACAGGTTGGCCGTACCGGGGCGTTGACGCCGGTCGCGCGGCTGACCCCGGTCACGGTCGGCGGCGTTGTCGTCACCAATGCGACGTTGCACAACGCTGACTATATCGAGGGCATCGGCAATAGCGGCGAGCGTATTCGCGAGGAGGATCACGATATCCGCATCGGTGATACGGTGATTGTCCAGCGGGCCGGCGACGTCATTCCGCAGGTGCTCGATGTCGTCATGGAAAAGCGCCCGGCCACGGCTGAGCGCTATCAATTCCCCAAGATCTGCCCCGTCTGCGGCAGCCATGCGGTGCGCGAGAGGAACGAGAAGACCGGCAAGCTCGATTCGGTGACCCGCTGCACCGGCGGCTTCGTCTGCCGCGCCCAGGCCGTCGAGCATCTCAAGCACTTCGTCTCCCGCAATGCTTTCGACATCGAGGGGTTGGGCTCCAAGCAGATCGATTTCTTCTTCGAGGCGGAGGATCCTTCGCTGTCGATCAAGACGGCACCGGACATCTTCACGCTGGAGAAGCGGCAGAGCGAGTCGCTCACCAAGCTCGAAAACATCGACGGTTTCGGCAAGGTCAGCGTCCGCAAGCTTTACGACGCGATCAACGACCGGCGGCAGGTGGCCCTGCATCGGCTCATCTATGCGCTCGGCATCCGCCATGTCGGCGAGACGACGGCAAAGCTGCTGGCGCGCACCTATGGCAGCTACGCCGCGTTCGCGGAGGCGATGAAGGCCGCGGCGGACACGACCTCGGAGGCCTGGAGCGATTTGAACATCATCGACGGCATCGGCGAAGTGGTCGCCCGGGCGATCGTCGAATTCTACAAGGAGCCGCGTAATATCGGCGTCGTTTCGCGACTGCTCGAACAAGTGACCCCGCTCGACGCGGAAGCGCCCGTTGCGAGTTCGAGCCCGGTTGCCGGCAAGACCGTCGTGTTCACCGGCTCGCTTGAAAAAATGACGCGCGACGAGGCGAAGGCCATGGCGGAACGGTTGGGGGCCAAGGTTGCCGGTTCCGTGTCGAAGAAGACCGACCTGCTCGTCGCCGGTCCCGGCGCCGGTTCCAAGCTCGAAAAAGCCCGCGAACTCGGTGTCGAAACCACCGACGAAGACGGCTGGTTTGCCCTGATCGGCGGGTAACCGCCGCCGGTTGCTGACATCGTTGCGCGGCCGCTTAGCGGTCCGCTTCGCACGTTGACTGCTGGATGAGGCCGCCAACTGTCTGCTGTTCTATTCGGGTGATGACGCTGCCGCCAAGGCCGATGTCGCCGCCCTGATCGAACGCCTTGGTTTCTTCGGCATCGATCTCGGCGCGCGCGCCATCGGCGGCAGGCTCGTCCAGTTCCCCGGCGGCCCGCTGCCGGCACTCAACCTCGTCAAGTTCGGTTGACTGAAATTTCCAGACGGCAATGCGCGATGAAAGCGCATTGCCCCCCCGACACGGATTTCCCTTCTCAAGCGGCGTTGCAAATTCGACGCGACACCTGCTCTCAAATAGTGTCCTATGGGTGCAGGCGACCGCAGAGCCGCCGTTTTTGAACGGAACCGAGGAACACCCATCCATGAAGCTTGCTACCTTGAAGGATTCGACCCGTGACGGAAAACTCGTCGTGGTATCGAGGGATCTGACGCGCTGCTCGGAAGTCGGCCACATCGCCCGCACGCTGCAGGCGGCGTTGGACGACTGGGCCTATGTCGCCCCCCGGCTGCAACGGGTTGCGATCGGCATGGAGACCGGCTCGCAGCCGACCATGCGGTTTCACGAGAATGATGCGGCTTCGCCTTTGCCACGCGCCTTCTTCTGGGCCGGCGGCTCGGGTGGTTTTTCCGGACCGCGGGGTAGTCTTCAAGTTGCAGATGGCGCCTCCGACATCACGGTGACGGCTCAGGTCGCCGCTATCATCGATGACGTCGACGCGCAGGCGGCAAGCGCCGATGCGAAGGAGGCTGTTCTTCTCGTGCTGCTCGCCAGCGATGTTTCGGTCGGCGGAGCGGGGGCCGCATCGACGTTTTCTCCGGTCGCCGTCACGCCGGACGAATTGGGTGAAGGCTGGAATACGGGCGATCTCGCATTGCTCGTTCGCCGCAACGGCAAGGCTCTTGATGGCGGTGAGACTGGCAGGAAAGAGACGGCCGAGATTGTTGCACGAAACGCCGCAATCCGCCCGCTTGTCGCAGGCAGCATCATCGGCACAGGTCTCTGCAAGACATCCAGCGCCCTTTCCATCGGTGATACCATTCGCATCGAGATGAACGACCGGACCGGGCATTCCATCTTCGGCGCCATCGAACAGACGGTGGAAGCGCGCGGCAAATGATTGTCTCGGCACGCCGGGAACTGATTTCCCGGTAGGCAATTCTTGAATTGTCTTTTTGCACTGCACACGTTAGGGAAATCGCGCCGGATTTTGCGGGAAGCCTCGTGAAATCCGGCGAGAGCCAGCCGCCACGCCTAAGGCGGCAGCCTTGACGGATTGGAGGATCCCGGGATGGAAACGATCACCAGCATTGCAGAGCTGCGCGCGCGCCTGGCGGATCATCGCCGGGCCGGCAAGACCATCGGCCTGGTGCCGACCATGGGCTATCTGCATGTCGGCCATATGGAACTGGTCAGCCGCGCGAGGGTGGCGAACGACATCGTCGTCGTCAGCCTCTTCGTCAATCCGTTGCAGTTCGGAGTCAACGAGGACCTCGCAAAATATCCGCGCGATCTCGCCCGCGATCAGGCGATGCTTATTGAGGGTGGCGCCGATTTCCTTTTCGCGCCCGGCGTCTCCGACATGTATCCGCAGCCGATGGAAACGGTGGTCGACGTGCCGGCGCTCGGCAGCGAACTCGAAGGCTCCGTCCGGCCCGGCCATTTCGCCGGTGTCGCCACGGTCGTCACCAAGCTCTTCAACATCGTCCAGCCTGATCGCGCTTATTTCGGCGAGAAGGATTTCCAGCAACTGCAGATCATCCGCCGCATGGTCGAGGATCTAGCCCAGCCGGTCGAAGTGGTCGGCGTGGCCACCGTGCGGGAGGCCGACGGGCTCGCCTGTTCGTCCCGCAACATTTACCTGACACCAGCGGAACGTGCTGCCGCCGCGATCGTGCCGAAAGCACTCGATGAGGCCGAAAGGCTGATCGCCGGTGGATTGACCGACGTGGTAGCACTCGAAGAAGCGGTCACGGATTTCATCGCTTCGGAGCCTTTGGCAAGGCCGGAAGTGGTTGCCTTTCGCGATCCGGGAACACTGCACACAGTGACGGAAATCGGCGAAAAACCGGTTCTTCTGTTGCTTTTTGTCCGTTTCGGGAGCACGAAGCTGCTCGATAACAGGGTTTTCACGCCGAAAACCGCAAAATTTGCAAAGGTGGCGTAAGCATGAGTGTACAGGCATTGAAGCGTCGCCTGAGCCCTGGCAACATCGAGGCGCTCAAGGGCGAACGCCCCATCGTCAGCCTGACGGCCTATACCACGCCTATCGCCCGGCTGCTTGATCCGCATGTCGATTTCATGCTGGTCGGCGATTCCCTCGGTATGGTGCTTTACGGCCTCGATTCGACTGTCGGCGTCACGTTGGACATGATGATCGCCCATGGTCAGGCGGTCATGCGCGGCTCCGAGAAGGCCTGCGTCGTCGTCGATCTGCCGTTCGGCTCCTATCAGGAATCGAAGGAGCAGGCCTTCGCCACCGCCGCTCGCGTGCTGAAAGAGACCGGTTGCAGCGCGGTGAAGCTCGAGGGCGGCGCCGAGATGGCCGAGACTGTCGATTTCCTCACCCAGCGCGGCATTCCCGTGCTCGGCCATGTCGGCCTGATGCCGCAGCTCGTCAATACCATGGGCGGCTACCGGTCGGTTGGCCGCAACGACAAGGAAGCGGCAAAGATCAGGCGCGACGCCAAGGCGATCGACGATGCGGGCGCGTTTGCCATTGTCGTCGAGGGAACGATCGAGCCTTTGGCGCGCGAAATTTCGGCATCGCTCCGGGCGCCGACCATCGGCATCGGCGCGTCCCCGGCCTGCGATGGGCAGATTCTCGTGTCGGATGACATGCTGGGCATCTTCAGCGATTTCAAGCCACGTTTCGTCAAGCATTTCGCCGAGCTGGCGCCGCAGATTTCCGCGGCGTTCGAGGCCTACGCCAATGAGGTCAAGGCGCGGACGTTTCCCGGCATCGAGCACACGTTTCAGGTCAAGCGCTGAGCCGTGCAGCGGGCCGGGTACCGTCCCGGTCCGCTTCGATCAGAAATTTGGATCACTGCATCAATCTTATTGAATTGTTCCGTGGCCGGTCGCGGCCTATCTGTGCGTTCCATCTCTCGCACATCTCGGGAAAGCGTGGTTCGGCCTTGGCCGCTGCCGGTTCCGGAAAGTTTCCTTCATGACAAAAGATGATTTCTGGCAGGGTGTTCGCGGCGGCTTTCCGGTCATGGTCTCAGCATCCCCCTTCGGCGCATTGTTCGGCGCTTTGGCCGTCGATAACGGATTTTCCGTCATTGATGCGGTTTTCATGAGCGCGACGATCTATGCCGGCGCCAGCCAGATGGTTGGCATCGAGCTGTTCGGGCACAATGTCCAGCCCTGGCTGATCGTGCTCTCGGTCTTCGCCGTCAATTTCCGCCACATCCTCTATTCGGCGTCGATCGCCAAACATATCCGGCATTTTTCCGGCCTGCAGAAGGTCCTCACCTTCTTCCTGCTGGTCGATCCGCAATATGCCGAAACCGAGAAACGGGCCGAACGCGGCGCGCCGATAAGCTTCATTTGGTATCTCGGCTTTGCGATGATCATCTACGTTCCCTGGCAGATCATGACGCTGCTCGGCGCGGTCTTCGGGCAGATGATCGGCGATCCGCGCGCCATCGGCCTCGACGTGCTGTTGCCGATCTATTTCATGGGCCTGGTTCTCGGTTTCCGTAAACGCGACAACTGGCTGCCTGTCGTGGCCGCCAGTTCGCTGGCGTCCATCGCGGCCCTGCATTTCGTCGGCTCGCCCTGGCATGTCAGCATCGGCGCCATTGCCGGCATCCTGCTTGCCGCCTGCCTGCCGCTGCCGAAACGGCATGAAGAGCCGGTGACATTGGAACATGAGGTCTGATCATGGACAGCGCAGAGCACATGCACCTGATCTCAATCATCCTCGCGGCCGCCTTCGCGACGTTCCTGACCCGCATCGGCGGCTATGTGATGATCACGCAGATGAAGCGCATTCCGCCGCGCATGGAAGCGGCACTGAATTCGGTGCCCGCCGCCGTGCTCTCGACGCTGGTTGCTCCCGCCTTCGTCCATGGCGGCTGGGACGTGGCAGCGTCCATGCTCGTCGGTTTCGCTGTCGGCCTGCGTTTCTCGTCGCTCTGGATGCTAGCGGCCGGCTGGATCGTCGTCATGGCGATCCGGCATTCGATCGCGTAGACATTTGCCGCTCCCTGGGGGAGCGGGCCGATTGTCCTAACGGGTCAGCGGCGCCGTCGCCGCCTTCAGCCAGCCCAGCACTTTTTCGTCCGAGATCAACGGCGACAGCTTTTCGCGCGTCTCGGCGTGATAGGCGTTGAGCCATTCCAGTTCTTCGTCCGTCAGCAGGCCGGCGACGACGAGGCGGCGGTCGATCGGGCAGAAGGTGAGCGTTTCGAAGCCGAGCATCGGCAGGTCGCCGCCCTCGATTGAACTTGCCTCCAGCACGTGCACGAGATTTTCGATACGAATGCCGAAGGCGCCGGGCCGATAATAGCCGGGTTCGTTCGACAGGATCATGCCGGGCAGCAGTTCCTGCATGGAAGCGCGGGAAATGCGCTGCGGGCCTTCATGCACCGAGAGATAGGAGCCGACTCCGTGACCGGTGCCATGAGCAAAGTCGGCGCCGGCTTTCCAAAGCGCTATACGAGCCAGCGGATCGAGATCGACACCGCGCGAGCCTTTCGGGAAGCGGGCGACGCTGATGGCAATCATCCCCTTCAGCACTAGCGTGAAGAAACGCCGCTGTTCGTCCGGCACGGTGCCGATCGCCACCGTGCGGGTGATGTCGGTGGTGCCGTTGATATATTGGCCGCCGGAATCGATCAGGAACATCGTGCCGTCGGCGATCGCCAGATCGCTCTCCGTCGTCACCCGGTAATGCATGATCGCGGCGTGTTCGCCGGCGCCAGATATCGTGTCGAAGGAAATATCCTTGAGCGGATTCTGCATGCGCTCGCCAACGGTCGCGCGGCAGGCTTCCAGCTTTTCGACGGCGGCAATTTCAGTGACTGTTCCGGGTTGCGTCCCTTCGAGCCAGGCGAGGAACTCGACCATGGCCGCGCCGTCCTGCAGGTGCGCGCGGGCAGAGCCTTCGATTTCGGCCGCGTTCTTGCGGGCGCGGGGCAGGCGGGCGGGATCGATCGCCTCGACAACCGTGCCGCCACTGACCCGGATGCGCTCGGCGAGAGCGAAGGGCGCGTGGTCCGGATCGATCATGATCTTGACCCCGGTTGCAGCAAGCACTGCGATCCGGTCCTCGAAGGAGGAGGGCGCCTCGAGGCTTGAAAGCTGGGTCAGATAGGCTTCCTCCTCGATGCCGGTCTTGCGCTTGTCGAGGAACAGGTCGGCCCTGCCGTCGGCATGGACAATGGCACGGGCGACGGGGTGCGGTGTGTGCGGCACGTCGCTGCCGCGGATGTTGAAGGCCCACGCGATCGACGAGGGATCGGTCAGCACCACGGCATCGGCGCCCGCCTTAGCGATCTCTGCCGCCATGGTCGCAAGCTTGTCCTTGGCGAGCACGCCGGCATGATCGAGCGGCTGGATCTTGACGCGGCCGAGGGGGGCGGAGGGCCGGTCAGCCCATTGCCGGTCGAGCGGATTATGGTCGAGGAAGACAAGTGTGCCGCCTAGTCCTTCGAGTGCCTTTTGGAGTTTGCGCACCTCGGCGCCGGTATGCAGCCAGGGATCGATCCCGAGGCGGAAGCCTTTCTTGCCATGCCGCTCGAGCCAGAGATGCGGCGGTTCGCCGACAAGGTCGCCGCCTTCGAAAACGGTGCCGTCTACCTGTTCCTTGAGCTGGGTGACGTAACGGCCGTCCACAAAGACAATCGCCTGACTCTGCGTGATGAGGGCAATGCCGGCAGAGCCGGTGAAGCCGGTCAGCCACGCCAGCCGTTCGGCGGATTTCGGCACATATTCGCCCTGGAACTCGTCGGCGCGCGGCACGAGGAAACCGTCGATGTTCAGACTGGCGAAGGCGGCACGCAGCGCATTGACGTGTTCCTTGCCGAATTGCGGGGTGGAGGTGACTTCGAAAGACTGGAACATCTGATTTTCCTGCGAGGGTCCGAAGATGGAGCCGGTTGGCTGGGATCGCGCCGCGCGAAGGGGAGGCTGATTCCATAAGGGTGTGGGCACTCTAGCGGAAACAGGCGGAGCAGCGAAAGCCCGTGTTTCTTGCTGAGCCGTTGACGCAATTGAGAATGTCGTCGTGGCTCAGCCGCAGTCCTGACCATCACAATTATCATACTTATGCATCGTGCGCATGGCTCCCATGCTGCAATGCACCTAGACCCGTTTCAAAAATAGTCTATAAACCCACTCAACGAACACGGACGCAAATCTGTTGTTCACGCGAATGCCGAAAGGCAAGAGCTGCATGGTCTGAACATGGTTGGTCATCCTTCTCCTCCTCCCTCCGGGTGGCCAATTTCGGATCATGAAGAGTCCGCTTGAGCGCTCCTCCTCCTCAAGCTCGCGGACATGGCCGGCTTGCCGGTCAGCGGGCGGTGCTTCGGCATCGCCTTTGTTTCGAAAAACCCGCTTGTCCATGACGGACAGGCGGGTTTTTCATTTTCCGCTCCCGAAATATTGATCTCCATCAGGGACGGTCGAGACGGATCGTCACCCAGCCGTTGCGCCAGATGGTGCGGACATGGCGCAGATGCTGGCCGTTATAGGCGGATAGCACCTTCCAGCGCTGCGATGCGAGAATACCCGACAGGATGACCGAGCCGCCTGGCGCCAGATGGCTGGCAAGCTGCGGCGCCATCTTGATCAGCGGGCGGGCAAGGATGTTGGCAATGATCAGGTCGAACGGACCATGCGCGGCAAAGGCCGGCGAGTGAAAGCCGGCGGCGGTCACGGTGGTGATGCCGGTGGCGATGCCGTTGCGGCGGACATTCTCGGCTGCGACACGCGTTGCGATCGGGTCGATGTCGGTTGCGAGAACCGGAATGGACCTCAGCTTGCGCGCCGCGATCGCCAGCACGCCGCTGCCGGTGCCAAGATCGAGCGCATTGCGAACCTTGCGGGCGCGCATGACGGTTTCGATGACTTCGAGGCAGCCAGCCGTCGTGCCGTGGTGGCCGGTGCCGAAAGCCTGGCCGGCATCGATCTCTATGGCGATGTCATTGACGCGAACCTTGTCGCGGTCATGCGAGCCGTGGACGAGGAAACGGCCGGCGCGCACCGGCGACAGGCCCTCCAGCGACTTGGCAATCCAGTCGACATCCGGGATGACTTCCCGCTCGATCTTCGCATCCGGAAAATGTGGTGCGACGACTTCGGCGAAGCGTGCCCGCATCTCATCTTCCTCGTCGAAATCGATGTAGAGCGACGCCTCCCAGATGTCCTTCTTTTCGTCCATCTCCATGGTGGCGATGGCATAGCCGTCATCCTCGAAAGCACTTGTCATCAAGTCCATGATGACTTCAGACTGCTTTTCGGTCGTGGTGATGAACAGGCGAAGGTCGCTCAATGTCTTTGTCCTTGGTCGGCGGGCGGCTTGCGCGGCTCTAGCATGCCCGCCGATCAAAGGTAAAGCGCAGCCCCTATCTGGCGTCGGGAATCCACGGTGGCGGCGGCGTATCCTGGCCGGAAACCTTGCGCAGCGCCGCCGCCGTGAAACCGGGCATGTAGTTCAATAGCGGCATCAACAGGGTGCGCAGGCCCGTCAGGAGAGGATTCTTGAGCGTGATGAAGGTGGTGTTGCGCCGCGTATCCTTGAGTACGGTTTTGACGACGGGCATTCTAAGGCTGGAATAGTCCTGTTCCCGCTCTTCGGAAATCAGCCAGGCGAGCCAGCAGGCGTCTTCGATGCCGAGGTTCATGCCACGGGCGCCAGCCGGTGAATGCACATGGGCGGCGTCACCGGCAAGAAAGACATTGCCGCGGCTCATGGTTTCGACATGGCGGAAGCTGATGGTGAAGTCCGACTTCCATGTCCGTTCCAGTACCGTGGCCGGATGATCGATGCGAGTTTCGAAATCCTCGATCGTCGATACGTAACGCAGCGTATCTTCGCACACCGGCAGGCGTCCGAGCACGCCCGGATTGAGAAAATTCATCTGGGCGAAGCTGGTATCGACCTGCTGGGCATAGCGGTAATCGGCGAGGAAGAATTGGCTTTCGATCGCATCACCCGGAAAAGCGAAGCCGCAGGCTTTGCGCACAGCGGAATAGGCTCCATCCGCGCCGATCAGCATGTCCGGCAGCACCGTCTCTGCCCGTCCGTCCGCGTGCAGCAGCGTGACGATCGGGTTCCGGACATCGCCGGACACCGTCTGAACGTGCGTTGACCACTCAGGCCTGATGCCGACAGCCGACAGCCGTTGGAGCAACAACCGTTCCGTTTCGCCCTGCGGCAGCGCATAGATCGGGCAATAGGGGCCGCGGAATTTTTCGGTGTCGATCGTCAGCAACAGCTTGCCTGCCGAAGATATCTTGAATTTGGTCAAGCGCCGGGCCTCAGCCAGGATCAGGGCAGTGGCGCCGCAGGCTTCCAGAAGCGTCAGGGTTCTGGCGTTGATGCCGAGCGCCCGGCTTTCATTGATTGGTGCCGGTCCGGCGGCCCTTGAGACCAGACGCGGGCGGAAGCCGCGCCGCGCAAGTTCGAGCGCCAGAGCAAGTCCGGTGGGCCCCGCACCGGCAATCAGAATTGACCTTCCGGTGCGTTCCCCCATCAGCCCCTCGCGGCGATCATTATGTCTTCAGCAGATTTTCCAGCTTCTTGACCGCGGTGTCCGGATTTTCGCCGTAAGCGATCGTGCCGGTGAATTTGCCTTCGGAATCGAGAAGGAAAACGGAGGCGGTGTGGTCCATCGTATAATCGCCGTCCGGCTTCTTCTCGTCCAGCGGGATTTTCTTGGCGTACACCCTGAAACCCTTGACCATCTCCATCACCTTGTCCGGCTGACCGGAAATGCCGGTGATGCGCTTGGAAACGTTCGAGACATATTGGCCAAGGACTTCAGGCGTGTCGCGTTCCGGATCGACGCTGATGAAATAGGCCTGCAGTTTGGTGCCGTCCGGATCGACCTTCTCGAGCCAGCCGTTCAATTCGAACAGGGTCGTCGGGCAGACTTCCGGGCAGTGCGTGAAGCCGAAGAACAAGGCTGTCGGCCTGCCGGTAAAGGCCTTTTCCGAGATCGGCTGTCCGGTCTGCGAGACGAGCTGGAACGGCACGCCGAAGGGGCCGGCTGCGATCTGGTCCTTCGAGGCGGTCATTTGATAGGTCATCCAGCCAAGAGCAGCGGCAACCACGGCTACCACAGCCCAAAGAACGATGCGAAGTGCTTTCATGATGACGTCCGGTCCATTTAACCAATCTTGATGACCAGATAGACCTTCGGGCCGGACGTTGCAAACGTTCGGGCGGCCAGCGTCAATATGCGGCAGGCAGGATCAGAAGCACCAGGAAAGGCCGTTTTCGGCCATGGTCAGGAAGATCTCCGGTCCCTGGACGATCCATCCGAGAAAAGCGGCAAGGACCAAAATAAGACCGCCGCCGGCGATGGCCGTGATCATCAAGGTTTGCGGGTGCTTTTTCACATCGTCTTGCATGCCGTCATGATACCCGGCCGCGTTCAATATTGAAAGGCTGGGCCAAGCGTTTCCAACGCGGCCCGCACCTTCAGCTCGCTAGAATTCGTCGCTCATTTTAGCAAAAGTTTAATTTGTGTTTGCCATGTTCTAGGCGCGTGAAGGGGTGCGAAATCCCCTTGCCGACATGACGTCGCCGGTTTGTCCGAGTCCGGTTTCCCGCATCATCGCTCCCCTTCCTGCGCGCGCGACGCTCGCTGCCGCACTGACGAACTGGATAATGCTGTATGACGTCTGCAAAACTCGACCGTAAACTTTCCGTCAGCCAGCGGCTCGGCACCCTGGGTTTCGCCGCATTCCTTGGCATCGGTTCGATGCTGGCTGTTGGCTGGTATCAGAATTCGCATGTCAACCAGGCACTCGACAACGCCACCATCGCACAGGATGCCATCAGGAACGCCGGGGCCATGCGGCTTACCAGCGTCGAGCTGACCCTGGTGGCGATGGATACGATTGTCGATCGAGAGGAGCGCCAGGTCTCGCCGGAACGATTGAAGGCGGTCGCCGATTTCATTTCGGTGCTGGATGCCGGAAAGCCGGCGGCAATAGAATTGGCCGCATCTCTCGGTAAGCCGGAGATCATGGCAACGTTTGATGCCGACCTCGCCGAGATGACCAAGGCTATTCAGGTGGACCTGAAGAAAATGGTGGAAGAGGGCGCTCCCGCGGAGGCGTTCGGTGCTATCGACGATACGATTGATGGCGCTGGTGAGCGCATGGCTGTATCGCTTGGAAAATTGTATGACGAGGCTGGCTTGGCGCTTGGTGCGCGCGTCGCCGATGCAACCGATCGCTCGCGCGAATCCCTCCAGTTCCAGATTGCCGTTGGGCTCCTTGCCATGGCGTCGCTTCTGGGTATGCTCTATTTCCATGGCAACGTCCTTCGCCGTGGCGTTTTTGCCGTGCGCGACAGCATGCAGCGCATCCTGAAAGGCGACTACGAAACCGCCGTTGACGCGGTCACGCGCAGCGACGAGATCGGTGAAATGGCCCGTTCCGTCGAGATGTTCCGGGCAGCCGCCGTCGAAAAACGCGATCTTGAACGGTCGGCCGCGGCAAGCCGCAGCGAAAATGAAGCCGAGCGCGCAGCCAGCGAAGCAGCCCGCGCTGAAGAGGCGCGGCAGGTGCAGTCCGCAGTCGCAGCACTTGGGCAGGGTCTGAACCGCCTCTCGGAAGGCAATCTGACGGCAACGATCGACCAGCCGTTCCGCGCCGATCTCGAATCTCTGCGCCAGGACTTCAATCAAACGGTCGAAAAGCTGCAGAGCGTGCTCTCCAGCGTCCGCGAAAACAGCAGCTCAATCCAGTCCAACAGCCAACAGATGCGCGGCGCCGCCGACGATCTTGCGAAGCGCACCGAGCAGCAGGCTGCCTCCCTCGAAGAAACCTCGGCAGCGCTCGATCAGATCACGGTTACCGTACGCACCGCCACCCAGCGCGCCGAGGAAGCGAGCCAGATGGTCGGCGAGACGCGCACCAATGCGGAGGAATCCGGCCGTATCGTTCGCGAAGCGGTCGAAGCCATGGCCCGGATCGAAAACGCATCGTCCGAAATCGGCAAGATCATCAACGTGATCGACGAGATCGCCTTCCAGACCAACCTGCTTGCATTGAATGCCGGCGTCGAGGCTGCGCGTGCCGGTGAAGCCGGCAAGGGCTTTGCCGTCGTCGCTCAGGAGGTTCGCGAACTTGCCCAGCGGGCAGCGGGCGCTGCCAAGGACATCAAGGTCCTGGTCGGGCGCTCCAGCACCGAGGTCGGAACCGGCGTTCGCCTGGTGCAGGAAACCGGCGAGGCGCTCGGGCGCATCGGCACAGATGTGGTGCGCATCAACGAGCACATGACGTCGATCGTGATGGCGGCCCGCGAGCAGTCGACCGGTCTTCAGGAAATCAATACGGCCATCGGCCAGCTGGATCAGATGACCCAGCAGAATGCGGCGATGGTCGAGGAAACCAATGCCGCCAGCCATACGCTGGCACAGGATGCCGAGGGCCTGACCGCGCTGATCGGCCAGTTCCAGCTCGGCGGCGCGTCCGCCCCGCAAATCCGTCAACCGGTCCGCGTCGCCACACCGGCCACCACGCGCCCCGCGCCATCTCCCGCCAAGGCCCTGATGGGCAAGCTGGCGGGCGCCTTTAGCAGCCCCGCGTCGTCCGTGCCGAAGGCATCGGGTTCCGCCGAAAACTGGGAAGAGTTCTGATCATGTCAAACGCAATCAAGCAGTCCGGTGCCTATCTCGAAATCGTTTCGTTTCACCTGGGCGATCAGGAATTCTGCATCGATATCATGGCTATCCGCGAAATTCGCGGCTGGGCGCCGGTGACGCCGATGCCGCACACGCCGCCCTACGTTCTCGGCCTGATCAACCTGCGCGGCGCCGTCATCCCGGTCATCGACATGGCCTGCCGCCTCGGCATGAAGATGACCGAGCCGTCCGAGCGATCGGCAATCATCGTCACCGACATCGCCGGCAAGCTGGTCGGCCTCCTGGTCGAGCAGGTGTCCGACATGATGACCATCAAGAGCGAGGACCTGCAGCCGGCGCCGGAGATCATTCCTGAGGCACAGCGCGCGTTCTGCCGCGGCATCGTGGCACTGGAAAAGACCATGGTCTGCTTCCTCAACCTCGATACGGTCATTGCCGACGAACTGGCGCAGGCCGCCTAAGCCGTCATTTGCAAAAATGGCAAGCACCGTGCGGGAAACCGGACGGTGTTTTGCTGCGTTCGTGATAGATTGATCGATGGCAGAAGCCGGCTGGTTTTTCCCGCCGCTCCGTTTATTGTGCGATGCGAAATCCGGGCGCCGTTTCTCTGCCCGAACGTGCTGCAGCAATGATAGGAGACTGCCGTGACATGCCTTCTGCTCGTCGATATCCAGAATGGCTTCTGCTCCGGCGGAAACCTTGCGGTACCGCATGGTGAAGATGTGGTGCCGGTCGCCAACCGGCTGATCGCCGAAGGCAAGTATGATCTCGTCGTCGCCTCGCAGGACTGGCACCCGGCAGATCACGGCAGCTTTGCCTCGCAGCATCCCGGGAGGAAGCCTTTCGAGATGGGCACGCTGAACGGCAAGCCGCAGATGCTGTGGCCGGATCATTGCGTCCAGGGCACCCGTGACGCCCAGTTCCATCCCGGTCTGAACTTCGCAGGCATCGACCACGTGCAGCGCAAGGGGGAGAACCGTGAAGTCGACAGTTACTCCGCCTTTCGCGACAACGATCACTCCGCGTTGACAGGACTTGCGGGCTACCTCACCCGGGCGCGCATCGGCACGCTCGATATTTGCGGTCTTGCGACCGATTATTGCGTCAAGGCCTCGGCGCTTGACGCGAAGGCGATGATGCCCGGCGTTGCCGTCCGGTTTATTGCCGATGCAAGCCGCGGTATCGATCCCGCCGGCGTGCAGGCCGCAATTGCCGAAATGGCGGCGGCAGGCGTTCGCATCATGACTTCCAAGGATGTCTTCGCAGACCGGTAACGCGGCTACTTCGGCGCACCGTTCGTCCATGTCACCGGCTGGCCGAAGAGCGGAATGGTCGAGATCGACATCTTGGCGGAGCCGTCGGTCAATTCGCGCGAATGGGCGAGATAGATCAAGGTATTGTTTTTCTTGTCGTAGATCCGGTTGACGACGAGTTTCTTCCAGATCAGCGAAAGCCCCTCGCGAAAGACTTCCTCACCCTCCTGGCTAAGGTCGATATCGCCGATCGTCACCGGCCCGGTCTGGCGGCAGGCGATCGAGTTGTTGGAGGGATCCTCGAACCAGTTTCCCTTTCTCAGGCGATCGATGACGCTGCGGTCGAAATAGGTGACATGGCAGGTGACACCGGTGACCTTGGGGTCGCTGACAGCGTCGATGGTGATGTCGTTGCCGAGCCAGTCGACGCCGACCTCGCCGACGGTTTCGGCCTGCGCGGGCAGGGATGCGACGCTTGCCGCGAAAAGGGTACAAGCGCTGAGAAGACGAAGGGGAAGCGGCATTGATTGTTCTCCAGAGGCGGTATCCCTCACATAGGATGACCGCTTGGCAATGCAAGCCGCAAGGTGGGCAGAACCGCTTGCCGCGTTGATCTCAGCCAGCGTTCGACAGGGGCTGCGCTGAGGTAACCGCACTGGCAGCCGCCGCCCGCATCTGGGCAGCGGCACCTGCAAGCGCCCGGGCGCTGGCCGAGGAAGCCGCTTGAAGGCTATCGGCAATGCTCAACCGGTCGCGCCCCATCGCCTTGGCTTCGTAGAGCGCCACGTCGGCCTGCACCATGACATCCGCCAGTGTGCCGCCTTGTTCGGCGATGGCGACGCCGATGCTGACGGTCAGCGCGATGTCCGCGCCGTTGAGACTGCTGGCGGGTGTTGTCCTGACGGCGGCGCAGATCGCATCGGCGATTGCGCCCGCCTCCGGCCGCCCGATGCCTGCCAGTGCGATACCGAATTCTTCGCCGCCCAGGCGCCCGAGAATGCCGCGCCCGGCAAGCGTCTCGCGGACGGTGCTGGTGAAGTGTACAAGCGCCGCATCGCCGCCGGCGTGGCCGTGCAGATCGTTGATCTGCTTGAACCGGTCGAGATCGAGCAGCATGAACGCTGTTTGGCGACCCGATCCGGAGGCGACGTTGAACATCCGCTCGTATTCGGCCATGAAGGCCCGCCGGGACAGGGCCCCCGTCAGTTCGTCGTGTGCTATCAAGTGACGAAGATTGGCAATCATCCATCCGTGCAACAACAAAATGACGCCGAGGAAAAACAGCGGCATCATCAGTTGGCGGGCAGCCAGAAGCGCCGTTGTCCATAGTTGCGGTTCCGTGGCGATACCGAAATCCGTCGTCGCGGCAATGACGCGAATGGCGTGCAGGGCAGCGACGGCAAAGGCCGAAACGCAACAGAACAGCGTATAGGGGGCGACGGCGCGTTCCCTCGACCAGTGGCGCAGGATCGAGACACCGGTGAGGAAATAGATCATCCCCGCCAGTCCAGCGCTCGCGGCGAGGCAGGCGTCGCGGTTTTCGAACATGTCACTGAGGGCGCCAAGCACGATGACTGTGCAGGCAAGGGTTGCGACGAGCGGCCGCGATCCGAGTGGCTCTCGTCCAAGGAATTCGCGGAAACCGTTCAACGTCATCACGCCAGCGGCGACCATCAGTGTCGACCCGATCACCGTGTGGAACCAAGGGGGTGCAATCGCTGATGTGAGGCCTAATCCGGCGGAAAGCGCGGAGAGAGCGCAGGCGAGGCAGAAACTCGCAATGCCCGGGACGCTGGTCTTGCGAAGCGACAGGAGCACGGGAAACATGACAGCGAGGGAAATGACTGCGATGGCGGAAAGAAAACTCATGGGGGCGAATTTCTGCCGGGCGGCGCTTAAAATGGTTGAGTCCGTTTGCGCGGATAAGCCCGAATTCGTAGTCCCGGCGCTTTAATTTTTTCGGCCGAAATTCGCTGCAATTTTATCCAATCCGGTCACATCCCCGCGATTTCCACCGCTCTTCGCACGGCGGCGGATGGGCTGCCGCTCTCTACCACTGATTTAGGTATCGCAAGTCATCGGCAAGGCGCGCGTTTGGCGCTGCGGAGACTGCCGCACGAACCGAAAATGCGTTTGAGCGGACGCGAAACGGCGGACACTCTCCTATGTGGAATCGGACCGGAAAGCACGTCGAACAGAGGGGCCGCGCTCAAGCGGGACGATTGCAGAACGATACAGTAATGCCGAGAAAAAAACCGCCCATTTCTTCGCCTCCATAATATCGTCAAAAATAAAGGTTTTGAGACCGAACGCAGACGCGGACTGCCGAGCCTTGGGCTCGATGCAGGCGCTGACGTATGCCACATGTCCGTTGGACCACGATGTCTCGGGCGGGGAGGGCACGGCCTTCTTCGCCTTTTTGTATGCCGCAATGCTGTTCTTCCTCCTGCATCCTCCTCCTCGATATTTCGCGGAGCCAGCGTAAAGGAATTGGTTACCATACTTTGTCATTCTTCAGATCGATCGGCATGCCCAGGAAAGCGCAGCATTTGGCGCCTCTCAAGCATTGGACCGGCCTCCTCGGCAATGCGTTCCGTTGCCTTCGGATTGAGTAATGCGTTTCGGGTAACGAGTATCATGGCGTTTGCGGTCGAAAAATTCAGTCATGTCGCCTCATCCGGGAAACCGGGAGGCCGCTCGAAAAAGGCGCATTCTCTCGTCTCCGGCGCGACCGCCATAGGCGTCGGCATCGCCGCTTCGATCTGGATGATCGCGACCTTCGCGGCCATGCAAACCATGGGGCCATCGCTACCGTCAGACAAAAATCCTCGCCTGGAAGCCTCCCTGGGGCTTAACGCGATCGTGCGCGCCGCCCCACATGAGCAGCGCGTGGTGCGGCTCACCAAGTTCTCGCGGCTGACCGTCCTGCCGCGCATCCATCTGGCCTCCACGATTGTGCCACAAAAGAGCATCGCGGCTGTTGCCCTGGCGAAACCCACCGCCGACTTTATCGAAAAGACACAGGTTCTGGCGTTGGCGAAGGCGGCTGCGGCGAGGGGTGGCGACGTGATCACCGGCTCGACGCCCGTTGTGGCCAACGCGCTCGTCGAAAACGTCTCGCTCAAGGACGGCCTGGGCAAGCCCTTCAGCCTCGTGATGCAGGAGCCAGCATCGTCACTGAATGGCATGCTTCCGGATTTGGGGCCGCTGCCACTGTCGAAACCGCGGAGCATTGCCGACAGCGCCGGCAAACCTGCCGATCGCACCAAGCAGCCGGGCAACAAGGAGCTTGCCTACGCCAAGCCGGATCTTCCCATGGACGATGAGGACGAGGTTCGTCCCACCTTCCGCGGCCGCAAGGGTGTCGCCTATTTCGATCTCTCGGCCGGCGTGGTCTACATGCCGAACGGCGAGACGCTCGAGGCGCATTCCGGCATCGGCAAGATGCGCGACAATCCCGCTTACGTGCATGTGAAGATGAAGGGTCCGACGCCACCCGGCACCTACAAGGTGACGATGCGCGAATCTCTGTTCCACGGTGTCGAGGCCGTGCGCCTGACGCCGGCCAACGGCACGGCGCAGCATGGCCGCGACGGCTTTCTCGCTCACAGCTATCTGCTCAGAAACCGTGGCGATTCGCACGGCTGCGTCGCCTTCGCGAACTATCCGCGCTTCCTGAAAGCCTTCAAGCGCGGTGAAATCTCGCAGATGGTCATCGTCAACAGCATGAAGGGCGGCTTCTCCGCGCCGAAGAAGACGCTGGCTTCGCTGTTTTCGAAGGGCGTATAAGCCGGCGCTTTTTGCGGCCGGATTACCCTACGCGGATCGCGAGACATCTAAATTACATTATGCTAATGTTTCTCCTCTCGAGGAGGGGGAGATGTTTGCTCCAGATCGGGCGGTCGTCGTTGCGTTCAGTGTGTTGCTCTCCGCTGCAACGCCGTCGGTTGCTGCGCAATCGATTGGCAAAGCGATCCACATCAAGACTGCGGTGACGGGGGCGAGCGGTGAGCTCGCGGTCGACGATCCTGTGTTCCAGGACGAACGGATTCGCACGTCCCAATCCGGGCTGGGCCAGTTTGTCTTCCAGGATGGCACCAAGCTTGCCGTGGGGTGGGGCTCATCCGTGGTTATCGACAAGTTCGTCTTCGATGGATCGCGCTCGGTGAAGAAGCTCACCGTCAAAGCGGCCAAGGGCACGTTTCGCTGGATAAGCGGGAACTCCAAACACGCCGCCTATGAGATTTTGACGCCAGCCGGAACGATCGGCGTTCGCGGGACCGTCTTCGATTTCTATGTCGGTGCAGACGGCACGACCGCCATGGTGCTGTTGGGCGGGTCGGCCAGTTTCTGCGGCCCGGGCGGCTGCCGAGAATTGACTCGGCGCTGCGACTGCGTGGTTGCCGAGCGGAACGGTGACCTGACCGAAACCCGCCAGGTCGACCGCAGCATCTTCAAGACGCTCGGCAATACCAGGGCGCTGCCGTTCCTCTCGGGCAGTCAGAAGCTTTCAGCGAGTGGCGGCGGCGGCTGCGGCCTTGCGAACGTCGTGGCAATACCGCAAGACGTCGCTCCCAAGGAGAAACGCGCAGTTCCAATCAAGCCGGACAAGAAGGTCGAACCCAAGGACCCGCCCGATGAGGATGACAAGCCTGAGAAGCCGCACGATGACAAGCCCGACAAGCCGCGCGACCGCGACAGGCACCACAACCATCATGATCGCGACGGCATCAGTGTCGACGACGGCAGCCAGCATCACGGTGACCACGACGACGGCTACCATCGCGGCCGCAACAAGGACCGCAACGACAGGGGCAAGAACAGGAAATGACGGGAGGCATCGTCGCGGGCGCGGCGCCCACGATCTCCTCATCAGCTCGGATTGGTCTTACGCCGCTTAAGCGCTGCTGCAGCGTGAGGTGTTACGGTAACGCTTTCCTATCAGGAAGGACGCGCGGTGCTGCGGTGGGCCGCTGGAGAAAGTGGTCGGCCCTGCGCGAGATACGGCGATAGAATTCCGCGAGACCCACCGGCACGGCCGCCGCCTTGCGTTTTGCAACGCGCAGCACGTCGCGAACAGCCGGCGATCGCGATGCCAGGGCTTCGATCAGTTGTCCGTGAGCATGCTTCAGTGTGGCAAATTCAGGAGACATGGCGAGGCGCTCGTCGCCGATGACCGCGAAGGTGCGGGTTCGCGTGCTCTTGCCCTTGAGCGTCAACGCCCCCGCCTCGAGCAGCGCATACTGCGGCGCGAGGCTCGCAGTGCTTTCGGACACGAGAATGTCGAAACAGACTTCCTTGCAGGCACTCTCGATGCGTGCGGTCACATTGACCGTGTCTCCCACGGCCGAATAGTTGAAATGGGTCTCGGCGCCCATGTTTCCGACGCAGGCAAGGCCGGTATGGATACCGATGCCGATGCCGACGGACTTTCCTTTTCCAAATCCGAACGCGTCATCGGCATTGAGGCGGGCAAGCGTTTCCCGCATGGCCAACGCGGCGTGAACCGCCTTGGCCGCATGGTCGCTGACATCGACGGGAGCGTTCCAGAAGGCCATGATCGAGTCGCCGATGAACTTGTCGAGGGTGCCCTCGTTCTCGATGACATGGCGGCTGAGGGCGTCGAGAAAGGTGTTCAGGAATCCGACGACGGCGGTGGGCGCCAGTCGCTCGCTGATCTCGGTGAAGTTGCGGATATCCACGAACATCACCGTCAGTTCACGGTCGTCGCCGCCGAGACGCAAGGCGTCCCGGGTATGCTCGATGCGATAGAGGAGCGACGGGGAGAGGTAGTGGCCAAAGGCTGCGCGAACCTCCCGGCGTTCCCGGTCAATCACCAGAAAGCGGAACGCGGTTGCCGCGAAATGCGTGATTGATCCGCTGATGATCGGTGCCAGGGGATCAAGCAGAAGGCCGCCATAGAGGAAGGCGAGCCAGGAGGCGGCAAGAGCGAGCGCCGTGATCAGCAGCCCGCAGGCCAGCGCCATGGCGGGACTGACGAATGTGGTCAGGATGACGAGCAGGGTGCCGGCCACCGCAATAGACAGGATTTCAAGGCCGTCAGCCCAGTCGGGACGCGAGAGAAAACGCCCGGACAGGATCTGCTCGACGGTCTGGGCCTGAAGCGAAACGCCGGGGACGTTCTGCCCGAGCGCTGTCGTGCGAATATCCTGGAGGCCCGCGGCCGACGTGCCGACGAAGACGATGCTGCCTTCGAGTGCTGCGCTTGTTTCGGGCGACACACCTTTTTCTGCCAGTATCCGTCGCGCCGAAATATACCGATCTGCCCTGTCGGGGCTGACATAGAGCCAGAGCTCTCCGGCTGCCGTCACCGGGACGACGAAATCTCCGACCTTGATCAAGGTAATGGTGTCCGGCACGTCCGGAGCGTCGGCCAGCACGTAGGTGGATGCGCCCAGCGCGACGCGCAGCGCTTCGAGCGCAAGGTTGGGATAGAGCTGTTCCCCGTCGCTCAGCAACAGCGGCACGGTGCGCACCACAGCCGACGGATCGCCGGGGTTGAGGCTGATATGGCCGATGCCGGCGGCATTGGCCTCAAGCTGCGGCCGCAGTGGTGTCGCGCTGGTGATGCGGGGAGGCGCATGGAAGGGTGGTTCGCCCGTGAAGGCAAAGCCGGCCTTCACCTGAGGCCGGTAGCTGCCCTCGTTGGAGAGCGCAAAGCCGAGCACGACGGGCTTTTCGGCAATCGACCGCGCAAAAAATTCGTCATTGTCCGGCAGCCGCTCAAGGAGCGAGGGATCGACCCCGACGATATCGCGCATGACCGTGCGTGGCGAAAGGCGGTCTGGTTCCGAGAACAGGATGTCGAATGCGATCGCCGCCGCTCCCGCTTCGGAGAGCCTGTCCACCAGCATGGCCATGCGGTCCCGCGGCCATGGCCACTGGCCGAATTCCTTCAGCGACGCTTCGTCTATGTCGATCACGCGGACCGGCAGATCCTCAAATGCCCGCGGCGCGATGCGTTGATACTCGTCGAACGCCACCTCGCGGGCCTGTCGCATGAGTTGCGGGTCACTGGCTCTCAGGATCGTGAGGATCGCTACGATCACCAGACCGACAATGACGCCAACTTGCTGCGCGCGTGTCATCCCTACGCCATCCGTCCCTCTGCACAGGAGCCTAGCACAACCCGTGCCGATGGGGAAAATGGGGGACGCGGGTCTTTCCTCGCCCTTGTGGGGAGGTGGCCCAAAGGGCCGGGAGGGGTTCTTTTCCCGCGCGTTCGTGGCGTTACCCCTCCCCAACCCTCCCCACAAGGGGGAGGGGGTGGTCCGGCGTCTGCCGCCCCCAAAACGCTTCCATCCACGCGCGGAAAGCCGCCGTGGTTTGTCAAAGAGCAAGTCGGACGGGGCGCTGAAAGCTGCCTCGTAAGATTAGAATAGGTGACACCTCTCAGCGCCCCGTTCGGCGGTTTATGCCCGCAAACTCGTTCCGCTACGGCCTGTCGGCCCTCTGTGCCTTTGCACGCCCGCAGCAGCAGCATCAGCCTGCGGAGGGGAACCTTCTTGCAAACCCCGATCGCAAGGACTTCCGTCCTTTCCCTGAAACCGGCGCCGGTCCCGCCTGGCTGCCACGGCTGGCAGCGTATCCGAGGCGGAACGGGGTGAGTATGACATGGACGCCAGGGGCGGGGATGAACGGGGATGATGGCCCAAGGGCAGAGCGCCTGTCACCCGATAAAATGGCGCAAGAACCCTGCCGCCGCGACGCCGATCGTCACTGTTGGCAACATGGAAAAGCGTGTGGCGGCGGCGAGCGTCAACGCAATTGCGATCAGGTCCGCAGGGCTGTTCGACACGAAGTCGGGGGCGATCACCGAGATCAGCACGCATCCGGGGGCCGCTTCCATGACGGCCGTGGCGCGGGCGCCGAGCGTGCGGTTGCGCAGGACGAGATAGCCGCCGATGCGCGTCGCGTAGGTCACGGTCGCCATCAGGATGATGGTGAGGAATGTCAGCGGATCGATCATTTTTCACCTGTAAGGACATAGGCTGCGAGGAGGCCGGACACGGCGCCGGCGGCGACGTACCATGCACCCGGGACGAGAAGATAGGTAATGGCGGCGACCACGAGGCTGACCAGCCAGGGGCGGGCGGCATCAAAGCCCTTCCACATGCCGCGCATGAGGACGAGGAAGACCGCCGGGAACGCCATGTCGAAGCCATAGGACTCCACGTCGCCGAGGATTGGCCCAAGTGCGGCGCCGAGCGCTGTAAAGCTCACCCAGGCGGCGTAGAAGACGAGCGCCGCGCCGAGGTAGTAAGGCATGCTGAACGCGGGATGGAGGCCACGGGCGGCGCGCTCCTTGATATCCGCCAGAGCAAGCGCCCAGCTTTCGTCGGTCATGACGAAGAGCGCCGGAAGCGCTTTCCGCTTCGGCAGATGCCGCAGGAAGGGCGCCAGCGCCGCGCCCATCAGCAGGTGCCGGCTATTGACCAGAAACGTGATCGCAACGATGAGGGCGATGTGCGGCGGCGACGTCCAGAGCTGGATGGCGGCGAATTCCGAGCCGCCGGCGAAGTTCAGCCCTGTCATCAACGGCACCTCGACGAGGCTCAGGTCCTTTTGCGCCGCCTGAGCGCCGAGCACCAGCGCGTAGGGGACAATGCCAAGGAGCACGGGGACGCAGGCCGCCACGCCGCGGCGCACCTCCGCCAAGGTGCGGTTGTCGACGCGCTGTTGTGCGTTGGTATCGATTGCGCTCATCGTTTTTCACTCCCGTCGCCGGCCGGCGGCATCACTTCGGAGCGCTTTTTCTATTCCAAATCTCACGCAATTTGGTGGCGAAGATAGCGGTATTTCCATCTCGTTTGGCATCAGCTATTGTCAATTATAAGAATCTTGAAATCAGGTGCCACATGCAGCTCGATGACATCGACCGGAAGATCTTGAGAGCCCTGCAGCGTGACGGCCGGATGCAGAACATCGAACTGGCGAAAGAGGTGGGGCTGTCGCCGTCGCCCTGCCTGCGGCGGGTCAAGCTCCTGGAGGAGGCGGGCATCATCGACCGCTATGTGGCAGTCTTAAACCCGGCCAAGCTCGGAAAACGGCTGACCCTGTTTACCCGCGTATGGCTGACGGCGCAGGACGAGGACACCATCGAGTAT
Organism: Pararhizobium sp. LjRoot238; assembly: GCF_964252955.1. Lineage (NCBI taxonomy): Bacteria > Pseudomonadati > Pseudomonadota > Alphaproteobacteria > Hyphomicrobiales > Rhizobiaceae > Pararhizobium > Pararhizobium sp. LjRoot238. The sequence goes on from NZ_CAXUPP020000001.1 coordinate 2,959,020, forward strand.
TTCGTCGAAAAGGTCCGACGGTTTCCGCAGGTGCTGGAATGCTACCTGATGCTCGGCGACTGCGATGTCCTGCTGCGCGTCGTCGCGGAGGATATCGACGACTACAGGCGCTTCCAGTCGGAGCATCTCAGCCGCATCAAGGGGGTGCAGAACGTCAAGACCGATGTTCCGAGCCAGGTGATCAAGCAGACGTCGGAATTGCCGCTGTAGGCTGGGGGTGGTGATCGGGCGGCCTGCGGCGGGCTCGATTCTGTTGGAGACGGCCGCGGCTTGGGGGGGATCCTCGGGGCAAGCCCGAGGATGACGGCCTTTGGGAGGCGACATGGGCACTGCCTGACATCGGAGGACCGGGGGATTTGTTTGGTACGCTTGTGAGTGGATCCTCGGGTCAGGCCCGAGGATGACGACCTTGGGGGGGCAATAACAACTTCAACAACCTCCTCACATCGGCGGCTTGCGCGTTTTTGCGCCAAATCCCTCTCCGCCGTCATCCTCGGGCTTGACCCGAGGATCCACTCCCAAGCATCATTCGGCGATGGCGGGCTATGTCTATATCGTCACCAATCACAAGCGAGGAACGCTTTACATCGGCGTGACCTCCGATCTCGAACGCCGCATCTTCGAGCATCGTGAAGGCACGACGCCCGGGTTCACCGCCAAATATGGCTGCAGGCAACTCGTCTGGTACGAGGAACACGGGTCGATCGGTACGGCGATCCAGCGTGAGAAGTCTCTCAAGCGGTGGTATCGGCAGTGGAAGATCGAACTGATCGAGGCGATGAATCCGGACTGGCGGGATTTGTACTATGAGCTTTGGTAGGCTTGGGGATGGATCCTCGGGTCAAGCCCGAGGATGACGACCTTTGGGTGGCGATGGGCACTCCTGACATTGGAGGACCGGGGGATTTGTTTGGTACGCTTGTGAGTGGATCCCCGGGTCAGGCCCGAGGATGACAACCTTTGGGAGGGCGACGGGGGTATTCCCTGACATTGGAGGTATGGCGCGATTTGTGAGCTTTGGCAGGCTTGGGGGTGGATCCTCGGGGCAAGCCCGAGGATGACAGAGGGGAGGATGCTGAGGCGGAAACAGGGGCGAGGGTGCTTGTATTTGCCACTTCCCCCAAGGTCGTCATCCTCGGGCTTGACCCGAGGATCCATGCACAAGGTGCCCTCACACCCGCTCGACAAACCCGTCCAGCACCCGCTTCTGCCCGGCCCGATCAAAATCGATCGTCAGCTTGTTGCCTTCGATCCCGGCAATGTTGCCGTTGCCGAACTTGATGTGAAAAACCCGGTCGCCGACGTTGAATTTCGAGGGTTCGTCGATCTTTGACTTGGCGATGAGTTCGCCGTCGATGGTGCGGGCGCGGGGGCCGGATTCGCCGTAGCCGATGCGCTCGATGGAGACGCCGGAGCGGGTGCCCCAGTTGTCGCGGGTGGCGTCGGTCTTGTTGGCCTGGGCGCGTTTCCAGCCGGGGGTGGAATAGGAATTGGCAAACGGTTCCTGCTTGTCGAAGCGGGACTGGCCGTAGCCACCGCGGTTGTAGCCGCCATAGGATTGGTCGGTCTCGGCGACGTCGACATGGGTGACCGGCAGTTCGTCGAGGAAGCGCGAGGGCAGCGTCGATTGCCACAGGCCGTGGATGCGGCGGTTGGAGACGAACCAGATGTGACAGCGGCGTTTTGCCCGCGTCAGGCCGACATAGGCGAGGCGGCGCTCTTCCTCGAGGCCTGAGCGGCCGCCCTCGTCGAGCGCGCGCTGGTGCGGGAAGAGGCCTTCCTCCCAGCCGGGCAGGAAGACGGTTTCGAATTCCAGGCCCTTGGCGGAATGCAAGGTCATGATCGAGACGGCGTCGAGGTTCTCGTTGGTCTCGGCATCCATCACCAGCGCGATATGTTCGAGGAAGCCGCGCATGCTCTCGAACGCTTCCATCGAGCGGATGAGTTCTTTCAGGTTTTCCAGGCGCCCGGGCGCTTCGGCCGACTTGTCGTTCTTCCACATGTCCGTATAGCCGGACTCTTCGAGGATGGTTTCGGCAAGCTCGGTGTGCGGCGTGGTCTCAAGCAAGCCCTGCCAGCGCTTGAACATGGTGACGACGTCGAACAGCGATTTGCGGGGCTTGGCCTTCATCTCGTCGGTTTCGATGATGTCGGCAGCGGCCGCCAGCATCGGGATATCGCGCTTGCGGGCATAGTCGTGAAGGCTGCGCACCGTCGTGTCGCCGAGGCCGCGCTTCGGGGTGTTGACGATGCGCTCGAAGGCGAGGTCGTCGGCCGGCTGGCAGACGAGGCGGAAATAGGCGAGCGCATCGCGGATTTCCAGCCGCTCGTAGAAGCGCGGGCCGCCGATGACGCGGTAGTTCAGGCCAAGCGTGACGAAACGGTCTTCGAACTCGCGCATCTGGAAGGAGGCGCGTACCAGGATCGCCATGTCGTTCAGATTGTGCTTGTTGCGCTGCAGTTGCTCGATTTCCTCGCCGACGGCGCGGGCTTCCTCTTCGGAATCCCAGGCGGCATGGACCTGCACCTTGTCATCGTCGGGGTTGGTGCGGTCGGTGAACAGCGTCTTGCCGAGGCGGCCTTCATTATGGGCGATGAGGTGGGCGGCGGCGCCGAGGATGTGTTCGGTGGAGCGGTAGTTGCGCTCGAGCTTGATCACCTTGGCGCCGGGGAAATCCTTCTCGAAGCGCAGGATATTGTCAACTTCGGCGCCGCGCCAGCCATAGATCGACTGATCGTCGTCGCCGACGCAGCAAATGTTGACGCGGTCGCCGCCTCTGATCTCCCCCCTTGAGGGGGAGATGTCGGCGGAGCCGACAGAGGGGGGTGAGCCATTTGCCGCAGAGGCTTGCCGCCTACCCCCCTCTGTCCTGTCGGACATCTCCCCCTCAAGGGGGGAGATCGGGCTCCGCGTGCGCGGCCGCTGCGCCAAGAGCCGCAGCCACATATATTGGGCGGTGTTGGTGTCCTGGTATTCGTCGACGAGGATATAGCGGAATTTCTCGTGATATTCCTTCAGCACATCCGGATGGGCGCGGAACATGCGGATCGGGTGGAGCAAAAGATCGCCGAAATCGCAGGCGTTCAGCGTCATCAGCCGGGCCTGGTAGGCGGCGTAGAGTTCGCGGCCCTTGCCGTTGGCAAACGCGCGGGCGTCGCCTTCGGGGATCTCGGAGGGGCCGAGGCCCTTGTTCTTCCAGCCGTCGATCATCTGGGCGAACTGCTTGGCCGGCCAGCGCTTGTCGTCGATGCCCTCGGCCTGAATGATCTGCTTGATCAGCCGCACCACGTCGTCGGTGTCGAGAATGGTGAAGCTGGATTTGAGGCCGACGAGTTCGGCATGGCGGCGCATCAGCTTGACGCCGATCGAGTGGAAAGTGCCCATCCACGGCATGCCCTCGACGGCGCCGCCAACGAGAACGCCGACGCGCTCCTTCATCTCGCGGGCCGCCTTGTTGGTGAAGGTGACGGCGAGGATCTGGCTGGGGAAGGCGCGGCCGGAAGCAAGGATATGGGCGATGCGGGTGGTGAGCACGCGGGTCTTGCCGGTGCCGGCGCCGGCAAGCACCAGGACCGGGCCGTCCAGCGTTTCGACGGCCTCGCGCTGTTCCGGGTTCAGGCCGGAGAGATAATCGGGTGCCCGGTGCTGGTCCCGCGCTGCCATGGCGCGGGCGGCGATGCCACCGGCGGGGGCGGGCGGTGCCGGCTGTTGCCCGCGCGCAGGACGCGGCGTCGGCTCCTCGTCGAAGAAGGGAATATCGTCAAATCCATTGCTCATGCGGCTCAATGTAGTGATTCGGCGCCGAAAGGCCAGAATTCCGTTCTTCTTTTATTCCGTGAAGTCCAGCTTCTTTGCGCCAGCAACCGCTTTTGTGCCGCGATCAGGGCCGAATATCGGCATCGAAGACGGGATCGACGGGCACCTGCAGCGCGGTTGCCAGCTGGTTGGTCTTTGCGGCGAGCGAAATGACGCGCAGGAGATCGGCGTGCTGCTCGGCGGTCATGCCCTTGGCCTTCGCCGCGGCCGTATGCGAATGGGCGCAGTAGCCGCAGCCATTGGTGACGGAGACGGCGATGTAGAGCATTTCCTTGGTCAGCGGATCGAGCGCCGAGGGTGTTGCCATCACCGCCTTGACCTCGGCCCAGGTGGTTTCGAGGAGATCGGCATCGAAGGCGAGGTAGTGCCACATGTTGTTGATGAAGTCCGACTTGCGGGTGGCGCGGATGTCGTCGAACACCGCTTTGACGCGCGGATCGGATTCCGGGTTCTGATTTTTGGCGATGGTGCTCATGGGGCCTCCGGGCATTGTTTGACTGGCCAGCGGCCGCTCCGGACCGAAAATGGCTTTCGTTACAATTGCGTAATGATGGTATTCTGGCATTGCCCGGGCTGCGGCAAAAGGGGATAGTTGGCCTTGTTGATGGACCCCGCGCGCCGCTGTGGCCGGGAGCCGTGGATTTCAATGGAGTTCCTTGATGCGGCTTTGGAAGCAGCTGTTGATCAGCCTGGTCATTCTCGTTGTGGGTCTAGGTGTCTGGGTCCGCTTCGTGCCGGGCGCCGGCGCGATGCTTGCCAAGGCGGGCGTGCCCGAGCAGCTGCTGGTTTTTGCCGCAAAGCCGGCGGATGGGGCGGCGGACGGCCAGGGACAAGGACAAGGACAAGGACAAGGTTCGGGCCGGCGCGGGCAAGGCGGTGGTGCGCCGCTCGTTGTCACGCAGCCGGTGGATAGCGCCGTCGTCAACGACAGGTTGAACGCCATCGGCAATGGCGAGGCGATCTTGTCCGTCGCCGTGACGCCGCAGGCGACCGGCAATCTGACCGAGGTGCTGGTCCACTCCGGCGATCGGATCGAGAAGGGGCAGGTCATTGCCCGTCTCGACAGCGACGAGCAGAAGATTGCGGCGGCCCAGGCGAAAGTCGCCGTCGACAGTGCCCGCGAAAAGGTCGAGCGCAACCGCAAGCTCGGCAATGCCGTCTCGGTCGCCGTATTGCGCGAAGCGGAATTTGCCATGCAGGCGGCCGAACTTGCGCTGCAGACGGCCGAGCTTGACCTGAAGCGCCGCGACATCCTTGCGCCCTCCGGCGGCATCGTCGGCATCATCACCGTCAATCCGGGCGACTATGTCACGACCTCGACGCCGGTCGCCGTTGTCGACGACCGGTCGCAGATCCTCGTCGACTTCTGGGCGCCGGAGCGGTTTTCCACCAAGATATCCGTCGGGCAGGCGGTGACGGCCTCGGCCATCGCCCTGCCGGGTTCGGAATTTTCCGGCGTCATTCACGCCATCGACAACCGCATCGACCAGGCAAGCCGGACGCTGAGGGTCAGGGCGCGGATCGACAATCCCGACGATACGCTCAGGGCCGGCATGTCCTTCTCGGTCTCGGTCCGTTTCCCCGGCGACCAGTATCCGACGGTCAATCCGCTGGCGATCCAGTGGAGCGCCGACGGGTCCTATGTCTGGCGCGTCGATCAGGAAAAGTCGCTGAAGATTCCGGTGAAGATCATCCAGCGCAATTCCGACAAGGTGCTGGTCGAGGCGGAGCTTGCCAAGGGCGATGCCGTGGTCATGGAAGGCGTCCAGCGCCTGCGTGATGGTGGCACCGTGCGTGTGGCGAGCGACGAGCGGCAGCAGGAACAGAAGCCGCAGCAAAGCGATCAGGAACAGAAGGTCTCCGAAGCGGAGGCCACGAAATGAGCGGGGGCGGCGAGCATCACGAGGCCGGGCGCACGGCCGGTTTTACCGCATTGTTCATTCGCCGCCCGATTTTCGCGCTGGTCGTCAACACGCTGATCATCGTTGCTGGCCTAGCGGCGCTGAACGGCATCGAGATCCGGGAATTGCCGCAGGTGGACCAGCCGGTGGTGTCGGTCAACACCCAGTTCGATGGCGCTTCGCCGGAGACGGTGGACCGTGAGCTGACCTCTGTGATCGAGGGCGCCGTGTCGCGCGTCCAGGGCATCAAGGATATTTCCTCGACCTCGCAATATGCCCAGAGCCGCGTCACGCTGCAATTTTCAGACACGACCGATATCGGCCAGGCCTCCAATGATATCCGCGATGCGCTTGGCCGGGTGGCGAACCAGCTGCCGGAGGATGCCGACGAGCCGCGCATCGTCAAGGCCGATGCCGACAGCCAGCCGATCCTTCGGCTGGCGCTGACGTCCGATACGCTGTCGATGGAAGACCTGACGCTGCTTGCCGAAAACGAGATCACCGACCGGCTCGCCGCCGTCGAGGGCGTTGCCGACGTGCAGATCAACGGCGACCAGGAGAAGATCTTCCGCATCGACGTCAATCAATCGAAGCTGGCCTCGCGCGGATTGACCGTCGCCAATCTGCGCGACGCGCTGGCAACTGCCTCGCTCGATGTGCCGGCGGGATCGCTGACCAGCGCTGACCAGGACATTTCGGTGCGCGCCACCGCGGGCCTGCAGACACCGGAAGAATTCGAGAACCTGATCCTCGGCGACAATGTGCGGCTTGGCGACATCGCGACGGTGACGCTCGGCCCCGATATCGGCACGTCGTCGCTGAGGTCAAACGGGCGTCGGGGCATCGGGCTTGGCATCATCCGGCAGGCGCAGTCGAACACGCTTGATATTTCCGAGGGCGTGAAGAAGGCTGTGGCAACGATCGACGAGATATTGCCGAAGGGTACGCAGCTCAAGGTCACCAGCGACGATGCGGTGTTCATCGACGGCGCCATCCATGAGGTGGAGATCGCGCTCGCCGCTTCCGTGATCATCGTCACCCTGGTCATCTATCTCTTCCTGCTCGATTGGCGGGCGACGCTCATCCCGACGCTCACCATGCCGATCGCCCTGGTTGGCACCTGCGCGGCGATCTATCTCGCTGGTTTCTCGATCAACATCCTGACGCTGCTGGCGATCGTCTTGGCGACGGGGCTGGTGGTGGACGACGCCATCGTCGTGCTCGAAAACATCGTACGGCGACGCGGCGAAGGCATGGGGCCGCGGGCGGCGGCCGTGCTTGGCACGCTCGAGGTGTTCTTCGCGGTCGTTGCGACCACGGCAACGCTTGCGGCGGTCTTCGTGCCGCTGTCGTTCCTGCCGGGGCAGACGGGCGGGCTTTTCCGCGAATTCGGCTTCGTGCTCGCCTTCGCCATCCTGCTCTCGGCCTTCGTGTCGTTGACGCTCTGCCCGATGCTGGCCTCGCGCATGCTAAAACCCCATGGCGAGGAGCGCGGCCATACGGGCTTCATGGCCAGGATCGGCGCTTTTGCCGCCGGTTTCTACCGGCGGACGCTACGGGCCTGCCTCAATTCGCCGCTGATCGTCTTCATGGTCGCGGCAATGGTGACGGCGGCGGGCGCCAGCGCCTTCACACTGCTGAAGTCGGAACTGACGCCGACGGAGGACCGCGCGCGCATCATGCTGCGGATGCAGGCGCCGCAAGGCGTTTCGCTCGAATATACGCAGGCGCAGATGCGGCGGGTGGAGGAGGGGCTGAAGCCGCTGGTCGATAGTGGCGAGATCGCCAATGTCTTTTCCATTTCCGGCCAGGGCGGTTCGGTCAACAGCGGCTTCATGGTGCTGACGCTGGCGGCCTGGAGCGACCGGGAGCGTACCCAGCAGCAGATTTCCGCCGATATCACCAAAATGACGACGAATATCCCGTCGATCCGGGTCTTCCCGATCCAGCCGAACAGCCTTGGCATCCGCGGCGCCGGCAACGGGCTGCAGGTGGCGCTGGTCGGCAACGACTATGGCAAACTCGGCGATGCCGCTGCAAAACTCGTGCGCCAGATGGAAGACAGCGGCCGTTTCGAAAACGTTCGCCTGAACTACGAGGAGAACCAGGCGCAGCTTTCGGTGACGATCGATCGCGAACGGGCATCCGATCTCGGCATCGATATCAAGGGCCTGTCGTCGGCGCTGCAGGCGATGCTCGACGGCAACAGCGTGCTTGATGTCTATGTCGAGGGGGAGGCCTATCCGGTCAAGCTCCTGTCGACGACCAACCCGGTCAATGATCCGACCGACCTGCAGAACATCTTCCTGAAGACCGGCGACGGCAAGATCGTGCCGATGTCGTCGATCGCCACGGTCGAGGAAAAGGCCGTCGCGCCGCAATTGGCGCGGGAGCAGCAGCTGCGTTCCGTCTCGCTCTCCGCCGGCCTGACATCCGGCCTGGCGCTCGGCGACGCGCTGACGATGGTGGAGGAGATGGCCGAGCCGCTTCTGTCGCCGGGCTCACGCGTCGTGCCGCTCGCTGAAGCTGCGACGCTGGACGAGAATGCCAACGGTATGTTCGTCACCTTCGGCTTTGCGATCGTGATCATCTTCCTGGTGCTGGCGGCGCAGTTCGAAAGCCTGGTCAGCGGCCTGATCATCATGTCGACCGTGCCACTCGGGCTTGCCTGCGCCGTCTTTGCCATGCTGATGACCGGTAACACGCTGAACATCTACAGCCAGATCGGGCTGGTGCTCCTGGTCGGCATCATGGCGAAGAACGGCATCCTGATCGTCGAGTTCGCCAATCAGTTGCGCGACCGCGGCGAAGACCTGCGCTCGGCTATCGAGAACGCTGCGAATATTCGGCTGAGGCCAGTGATGATGACGATGATCGCCACCATCGTCGGCGCCCTGCCGCTGGTGCTGGCAAGCGGTGCAGGCGCCGAGGCCCGCATCGCGCTCGGCGGAGTGCTGGTCGGCGGCCTCGGCCTTGCCACGGTCGTGACGCTTTATCTGACGCCGGTCGCCTATCTGGTCATCGCCCGGTTCACCAAGCCGCATGTCGATGAAGAACGGCGGCTTCACCGCGAGCTGGAACAGGCTGAAGCACTGCAGCTGGCCGAAGCTGCAGAATAAGTGGGACCGCGCGTAGTCTCAGGGCCGTCTTCCCGGCCGGGACTTTCGCCATGTTCGGGGCAGGGCAATTGCATATGGAGCTTGTCGCAATCGCCTTCGATCCCATATGCGACAGCCCATCCGTCCGAGTGGGGCGGAAGCGTTTTAACTGTCCGCCGCTCCAGCATCGTCAGGCTCTACGGGTCAAAGCTTACCTTCTAAGAAGCAGCTTCCAATGGGAATTGTCAGGCGCTGCTTCCTCTGCCGTGGGGCGGCTCATTCGGGTGCGGCGATGCGAATGGGGCGTGTTCCGACCGGAGCGCCGGTCGCGCGGTCGATGGTGACGGGATCGATCTCCGTTCCGGTCTCGGCGTCGAAGAACCGGGTCACCTTGCCCCCGCCGCGATGCTTGCGTCCCCACGCGCCGATCGCAAACAGAACCGGCAGAAAGTCGCGGCCGGCTTCCGTCAGCACATATTCGTCCCGTGGCGGACGGTCGGAGTAGCGGCGTTTCTCCAGCAACCCCTCCTCGGTCAGGCCTGAAAGCCGCCCCGTCAGCATCGTCGGGGCGATACCGAGGCTCTTGCGGAAATCATCGAAGCGGGTCAGCCCCGCATGGGCGTCGCGCATGATCAGCATGCTCCATGCGTCTCCCACAAGCGCCAGGCTGCGAGCGATCAGGCATGGCTGGTCCGAAAGATTCTTCATGTCGATATCTTTTTAGTAGTGACTTGCTATTGATTTGATAGTAACTGATTGCTCATCGATGTTCCATGACAAAATTGAAGGCGGAAAAGATGAGCAAGACAGAACGCGGCGTTGCCCTGGTCACGGGGGCTTCCTCCGGCATCGGGCTGGTGACGGCACAAGCGCTGCGGCGCGATGGCTACCGTGTCTTCGGCACCAGCAGAAAGCCGATGCCAGACACCGCGGATGGGATCACGATGCTGGTCTGCGACGTGATCGATGACGCATCCGTGCAGAGCGTCGTCGACGAGGTTCTAAGCCGCGCGGGGCGGATCGATCTTCTGGTCAACAATGCCGGTCTCGGCCTCTTAGGGGGCGCTGAAGAATCCTCGGTCGCACAGGTGCAAGCCCTGTTCGACGTCAATCTGTTCGGCGTCATCCGCATGACCAATGCGGTGTTGCCGTCGATGCGGCGGCGCGGCAAAGGGCGCATCATCAACATCGGCTCGGTCTTGGGCCTCATACCTGCGCCGTATGCAGCTCATTATTCAGCGGCCAAACACGCAATCGAGGGCTATTCGGAATCACTGGATCACGAGGTTCGTGCCTTCAATATTCGCGTCTCAGTTATCGAGCCGGCGTTTGTCCGTACTGTCTTCGACCAGAATGGGATCAAGCCGGATTCCATATTGAATGAATATGATCGCGCTCGAGCTGACGTCGACGCGCTCCTTCGCGATGTGATGCCTAAAGCCGATCTGCCGGATGTGGTGGCCGATGTGGTCGTCAAGGCCGCGACCGATGCCCGTCCGCGACGGCGCTATACCGCTGGCAAGGCAGCGCAGCAAATCAGCCTACTGCGCCGGTTTGCCCCCGCAGAGATATTCGACAAGAGTTTGCGCAAGCAGTTCCGCTTGCCGGCCTGACGGCACTGCCGGTGCTGCCGGCTCACCACAGAAACGAAAGACACTCCGATGAAATCATTCCTGGTCGATCGTTATGCGAAAGGCGGCGCTCTGCGGCTCGGCGAAAGTCCTGTGCCGGAGTTGAAGGACAACGACGTCATGGTGGAGATTCATGCCGCCGGGGTGAACCCATTGGACAGCAAGATCAGGGACGGAGAGTTCAAGCTTATCCTGCCCTACCGCCTTCCACTGGTGCTGGGCAACGATGTCGCGGGCGTCGTCGTCCGGGTCGGGGGAAATGTCCGGCAATTCAGGCCCGGTGACGAGGTCTATGCACGTCCGGCCCAGGATCGCATCGGGACATTTGCAGAGTATATCGCCATGGACGAGGCCGATGTGGCAAGGAAGCCGAACAATCTGACCATGGAAGAGGCTGCGTCCATTCCGCTTGTCGCCCTGACGGCGTGGCAGGCGCTTGTCGAGCGGGCCAACGTGCAGAAGGGGCAGAAGGTCCTGATCCATGCCGGATCGGGCGGCGTGGGCGTGATCGCGATCCAGCTTGCCAAGCATCTCGGGGCATATGTGGCCACGACCACGAGCACGGCCAATATCGCTCTTGTGAAAGGTCTCGGCGCAGACGTCGTGGTTGATTACAAGAAGGATGACTTCGAGAAAGTGCTGCAGGGCTACGACGTCGTGCTGAACAGCCTCGGGAAGGATACGCTGGAGAAATCCCTTCGTGTGATGAAACCGGGCGGGAAGCTGATCTCGATTTCCGGTCCGCCCGATCCGGACTTCGCGAGACAGAACGGCTCCGGCTGGCTGCTTCAACAGGTCATGCGCCTGCTGAGCTCCGGCATCAGGAGAAAATCGAAACGCCGAAGGATCAGCTATTCGTTTCTCTTCATGACAGCGAACGGCGGGCAGCTCGGAAAGATCACCTCCCTGATCGAGGCGGGTGACATACGCCCGGTGATGGACCGGGTCTTCCCGTTCGCGAGGATCAACGAGGCGCTGGACTATGTCGAAACGGGTCGCGCGAAGGGGAAGGTCGTCGTCGCAGTGAAGTGACGTCTGGCCCATAGGGGCCAAAGGCATTGCCACTTGCAGCCTTGTCAACGGATTGATTCAATTGCAGAGCAAGGAGGCATTGCAACGAGTGATTTAATGCCGTTATCCCAAGCGCGAATGCGCCGAATAAAGCCGTACATTTTCGATGTCGATGGCCGCTGCATATGGATTGCGGTAGCCGTCATCTTCTGGCTCTGATTGGTGAGACATGATCCCAGGCCCTTTCTCCCCTGTGCTCCGACTGTCTCACTTCGTCGCAATTCTCTGCTAAACCCGTGATGTTCAGGACGAGGTTCTGGACAAAGTGATTCCGATTTGCACAGTAGTGCGTTGAAATCTAAGAATTTCCGCGATGTGCAGCGGCGGTTCGGGAGAGAGACATGGCGTTGAAGGCGATCAAGGCGGGCAGCCGCAATGAAACCGGCATTGCCGCTGCCCTGCGGCTGATGAGCGAGCGGTTCGGTGATCGTTTCCAGACCGGCGAGGCCATGCGGGCCCAGCATGCCCACACGACGACCTATATTCCGGCGCAATTGCCCGACGGCGTCGTCTTTCCGGAAAGTGCGGCCGAGGTCGAGGCGATCGTCGTGATCGCCAGCGAGCACGGTGTTCCGCTGATCGCCTTCGGCACGGGGTCCTCGCTCGAAGGCCATGTCAACGCGCCGCATGGCGGCATCAGCGTCGATATGAGCCGCATGGACAAGGTGCTCGAGGTCAATGCCAGCGATTTCGATTGTACCGTCCAGCCGGGGATCACCCGGGAAGCGCTGAACATCTATTTGCGCGATACCGGCCTGTTCTTCCCGATCGATCCGGGCGCCAACGCCTCGATCGGTGGCATGGCATCGACGCGGGCGTCCGGCACGAATGCGGTGCGCTACGGCACGATGAAGGACAATGTGCTGGCCGTGACCGCGGTGACGTCGGGCGGAAAGGAAATCCGCACGGCGCACCGGGCCAGGAAGTCGTCTGCGGGCTATGATCTCACCCGCCTTTTCGTCGGAGCAGAAGGCACGCTTGGCATCCTCACCTCGATCACGCTTCGGCTACAGGGCATCCCGGACATGATCGCCGGTGGCGTCTGCTCGTTTCCATCCGTAAGCGATGCCTGCAACACGGTGATCCTGACCATCCAGTCCGGCATTCCGGTGGCGCGGATCGAACTTTTGGACGCGGTACAGATGCGGGCGAGCAACGCCTATTCCAGATTGTCCTTTCCTGAAATGCCGACGCTGTTCGTCGAGTTTCACGGGAGCGCCGAGAGCGTCGCGCTGCAATCAAAGCAATTCGGCGAAATCGCCGCCGAATTCGGCAGTTCCGAATTCCTCTGGACGGCCAACACCGAGGAGCGCAACGCGCTTTGGAAGGCGCGGCACAACGCCTACTGGGCGCAGAAGAGCCTGGCGCCCGGGTTGGCCATTCTCTCCACCGACGTCTGCGTGCCGATCTCGCGGCTTGCCGATTGCGTCGAGGCGACGCATGAGGACATTCTCGCCAATGGCCTGATCGCCCCGATCGTCGGGCATGCGGGTGACGGGAACTTTCATGTCGGTCTGCTGTTCGACGACAAGGACGACGCCGACATTGCGAAGGCGGAGGCATTCGTCGCCCGCCTCAACGAGCGGGCGCTGGCGATGGATGGCACTTGCACCGGCGAGCACGGCATCGGACAGGGCAAGATGCCGTTCCTCGAGGCCGAGCTTGGCGACGCACTCGATCTGATGCGGCAGGTGAAGCGGGCGCTCGATCCGGGCAACATCTTCAATCCCGGCAAGATTTTTGCCATGTGAAAAGCCTGAAGCGGTGCTAATACCAATTATCGATGACAGGAGGCGCCGCCAAGGGCGCCGCCTTCCGCAGCAAACGGGTTAGGACTTTCAACTGGTGCTTTCGCGAATTCTGGTTTTCGTCGGTGGTCTTCTGGTCGTGGCTCTATTTGCCGCGCTGATTGCACCACTATTCGTGGACTGGACCGATTTTCGCAAGGATTTCGAGCGCGAGGCGAGCCGGATCATGGGCAAGCCCGTGGTCGTGCACGGCAGCGTCGATGCGCGGCTGATCCCGTTCCCCTCGGTCACCCTCAACGATGTCCGTGTCGGTCAGTCCGAGAGCGGCGAGCCGCTGATCCAGGTTGCGCGTTTCTCGATGGATGCGGAGCTCGCACCGTTCCTTTCCGGCGAAGCGCTGATCTTCGACATGCGGCTGGAACAGCCGAAGGCGAAGATACGGCTCCTGCCGGATGGCACGCTTGACTGGGCGCGCGGACGCAAGGCCTCCATTCCGGCAAAGATCGTGATCCTCGAAAACGTTGCGATCACCGGCGGTCAGATAGACTTCATCGACGAGCAGACCGGTCGAACCCGGCGGATCACCGGGCTCGAAGCCGATCTCTCTGCCCGTTCGCTCGCCGGGCCGTGGAAGATGGAAGGCCGCGCGGCGCTGGACGGCGAGGCGGGAAGCTTCGCCTTTACCAGCAGCGAGGCCGATGACGGGGCCGGAACGCTGGGCCTGCGCGCGCGATTGACCCCGGACAAGCGCCCGTTTGGTGTTGAATTGGACGGTGATCTGAAGATCGTCGACTTCAAGCCGGTTTATCAGGGCAAGTTCACGCTGACCGAAAACAAGCCCGCCGAGGCGCAGCCGGTGTCCGATCAATCCGGCGCCCTGCGGGTGACGGGCGGCTTCGAACTGACCAATGAGCGTATCCGCGTGCCTGAATTCCGGCTTGAGATCGGCCCGAAGGACGACCCCTATCTGGTGACCGGCGAGGCGACGCTCGATACCGGCAAGGAACAGGAATTCCTGCTTCTCGCCGATGGCCAGCAGATCGACGTCAGCCGGATCGGCAACACCGGCGAGGCGGGCAAGACCGGTCGCGACCCGGCCATCTCGATCCGTCAGAGGCTTGCTGCAATGATGGCGATCGCGGCGGATATCCCGATCCCGCAGGTGCCGGGCCGGGCGAGTTTGAAGCTGCCGGCGATCGTGATCGGCGATACGACGGTGCGCGATGTCCGCCTTGACCTGAGGCCGGACGGAGCCGGCTGGATGGTCGACAACGCGGTGGCGCAGCTTCCCGGCCGCACGCAGTTCGAGGCCAAGGGCAGGCTGCAACTGAGCGGCCAGCGCGCTTTCCGCGGCGAAATGCTCGTCGCTTCCAATCAGCCGTCGGGTCTTGCGACCTGGGTTGCAGGCTCGGTCGATCCGGCTATCCGAAAGCTGAAGACCGCCGGTTTTTCGGCCACCGTCAACCTTACCGACACGCTGCAGCAGTTCGAGCGCCTCGAAGTCGCCGCCGGGCCGGCCGTCTTGCGCGGCCGCATCGAGCGGCAGGCGCTTGACGGCGTGCCGCCGAACCTGTCGCTGCAGCTCAAGGGAAACCGCATCGATCTTGAGGCGCTGCAGGCATTGGCGGGGCTGGTGGCGGGCGATGCGTCGAACGAAACGGTGCTTTCCCACACGATCGCCGCCGATCTTTCGGCCGAGCATTTCTCCGCTTTCGATGAGGACGCCAGCGACGTGCAACTGGTGGCGACCTTGAAAAACGGTCAGCTGCAGGCCGAGCGCGTCTCGATCGGCAATCTTGCCGGAACGCAACTGGCCTTGTCGGGGCGCATGAGCGGCGACCTGGCGACACCCGTGGTTTCGGCCAAGATGAAGCTCGCCTCGCCGGATCCGACGCCTTTTCTGAAGATGATCGAGCGCCATGCAGCGGCCCATCCGGCGCTGGAGCGGCTGGTGAAAAGCGGCCCCTACTACTCGGATGCGGCGCTCGACGTGACCGTGACCTCCGGCGGCCAGGACGGCAAGGCGCCGGTGACCTTCGGCATCATCGGCACCGCGAACGGCACGAAGATCGCCGCCAATTACCAGGCGCCGAATGTCGCGCAGGCGCTCACCGGGCAGGGCATCCTCTTGGAGGCGACGATGGAGAATCCTTCGACGCCGGTGCTGCTCGGCCAGATCGGCTTTGATCCGCTGCCGTTCGACGCCGATGCCAATGCGATTTTCTCGGTCAAGCTGCAGGGCACGGACGGCCAGAAGGCCAACGGCTCGCTGACCTTTACCACCGAGCGGACGTCCTTGACGGCTAATGGCGATATCGATCTGTCGCGCGAGAATTTCCTTTCGGGCCAGTCGAAGATCACGCTGGAAAGCCGGGACTTCGAGCCATTGCTGCTGCTGCAGGGTATTGGCCTTCCGCAGATGGGAACGGGTTTGCCGCTGGCGTTGAAGGCCGATATCGCGACAACGCCGGAAGCGGTGACCCTCTCGGCAATCGAGGGCAAGGCCGACAGCAACGCGTTTTCCGGTGCCATCGCCATCGACCGGAAGACCGCCGGCAAGGCGACGGGGCAGATTGCGCTCGATGAGCTTGATCTTGGCTGGATCGGCGAAGGCATCGTCGGACCCGTCCAGGATGCGGCGAGCGGCGATCTGTCGACGTCACCCGTCGTCCGGCCGGCATGGAGCGGGCTCGACGTCGCTCTTGATTTTTCCACCAAGCGGTTCTGGCCGGGTGTCTACGGAGCAGTCTCCGACCTGACCGGCAAGCTTGTCTGGAAGGGCGACCAGATCGCGTTCGACACGCTGTCCGGCAACTGGCTGGGTGGCAAGGTCGAGGGCCGCATGTTGCTCGGCAATGGCGACGGCTCCGGCTTTTTCCAGACGCGGCTTGACCTAAAGGATGCAGACCTTGCCACGACGGCCTGGAAAACGCGCGGTGCGGCGGTTGCAGAGGGCAAGGCCGATCTGACGATTGCGATGGAGGCCTCCGGCAAGACGGTGCGGGCGATGGTTGAATCGGCCAGCGGATCCGGTACGGCGACGCTTAAGGATACCGTCGTTCATGGCCTCAATACGGCAGC
The DNA here is from genome assembly GCF_964252955.1 of Pararhizobium sp. LjRoot238. Lineage (NCBI taxonomy): Bacteria > Pseudomonadati > Pseudomonadota > Alphaproteobacteria > Hyphomicrobiales > Rhizobiaceae > Pararhizobium > Pararhizobium sp. LjRoot238. Next base: position 2,975,367 of record NZ_CAXUPP020000001.1, read on the forward strand.
GCTGCCGGATATCATGGCGGCTGCCGACCAGCTGGACGGCGATATCACGCCGGATGCGGTCAAGCCGATTGCCGAGCGCCAAGTGCTGGCGGGGCAGGCGGTGCTTGGCGCGGTGGCGGTGCCCTTCAATATTGCCGGCGGTACCCTGCGCGTGCAGAACGTGACGGCGGGCGATGCCGCGGCCAGTCTTTCTGCCGAGGCCGAAATCAGCTTTCCCGACGAACGGATGAACGCGGGCGTAACTGTCCAATTCAACCCGGGCGAGGAAGCGCTGACCGGCGCCGAGGCGCAGGTGAAGCTGGAGTACGCGGGTCTGCTTCAGTCGCCGGGCCTGACGCTCGATCCCACCGACCTGTCGAATTTCCTGTCGCTCAGGGCATTCGAGCGGGAAAGACGTCGTGTCGAGACGCTGCAGGCGAACGTGCTGGAAAAACAGCGGTTGCGGCGGGAAGTGGCGCTCTACAAGGCCAATGCCGCCGAACGCGAGGCGGCGCGGCTGAGGGCCGTGGAAGAGCAGCGGCGCCGTCAACTCGCCGTCGAAGCGGCAGCCCGGCAGAAGGCGGAAGCCGAGGCGAGGGCGCTTGCCGAGAAGAAGGCGGCGGAGGAAGCTGCTGCGGCCAAGGCCGCCGAAGACGCAGCCCGGAAGGCCGAAGAAGAGAAAAACCTGAACCTTTTGCCGTTCGATGCGACCGGCGGCCAACTGCCTGCGCCGCAGGATGGCGGCGCGACCGAGCAGCCTGCCGAGGAGCAGCCGACTGTCCAGACCCCGCCAGGGCTCGATTTCAATACGCTGCCCGGCGTTACGCCGCAGTAAGGCGTTGACCGGTCAATGGTGCCTGAAGAGGCGGCGGGCCTTTGCTCGCCTGCGACTGGTGATCGAGCATTGCCATTTGCTGGCTCTTCGCCAAAGGCAAAACGTGAGCGGCCGAATGGCGGGCAGGTGCGCGAAATCTGTCCGGCTTCAAGCCCGGTGGGCCTTGATCCAGTTCAGCACATGGACCCGGAGCGCCGAGGAGAGATTGCTGTCGGCCAAGCGTCCATCGTCAATCTCGGCGATCAGCTGTGCAAGCGCGATTTTCCGGGTGTCGGCGATCGTCTTCAATTCCAGCCAGAAGGGTTCTTCCAGCGAGAAGCTGGTGCGGTGGCCATGCAGTGTCGCGGAATGCTTGCGGATCAACGATCGTGCCTCAGGAAATGAATCAGGTCGTTTGGAGTTTGATTCCGGCAGGCCCTTTAACCCATTGATCCGGTTTGGAAATGATGACTTTGGTCGGCCCCGAAAAGCCTATGCCTGATCGTCGGTCTCAACCGGCTCCGTCTCGCGCCGGCCTTGCTCATGGGCCTTTTCAGCCTTGTCGTTCAGCGTCCTGGTCAGCTTTTTCTCGGCCTTGGTCCGGCCGAAGGAAATGCGATTCTGCTCGGCGAGCCTGTCCTTCTCCGTCCGCGCCTTCTGCTTGCGGAACTGACGGAGATTGACGACGTCGCCGGTCATGGGGGGGAACCTGTCTTAAAGAATGGCTTCAGTTCTTCTTGCGGAAGGAATCGAGCGATATGACCGAGCCGCCCTCCTTCTTGCCGTCATCGCCGGACTTCGCCGTCGTGTCGGTCTCGGAATCGGCCGTCTTCTCGGTCTGCGTGATCGGATAGGCGGTGATTTCGGCGCCTTCATCCTCCTCAGCGGCGGCAACATCGAATTCGAGCTCGAAATTGACGGAGGGGTCGTAGAAGCCGCGAATGGCGTTGAACGGAATGACCAGCTTTTCCGGGGTATCGGAGAAGGACAGGCCAATTTCGAACTGTGTCTCGGTGACCTTCAAGTCCCAGAACTGATGCTGGACGACGATCGTCATCTGCTCGGCATACTTGGCCTTGAGGTGCTGGGAGATGCGCACGCCCGGAGCACCGGTGAGGAAAGTGATGAAGAAGTGGTGATCGCCGGGAAGGTGACCTGTGGCTGCGACTTCGGTCAAGACCTTGCGAATGACGCTGCGAAGGGCGTCCTGCGCGAGAATGTCGTAGCGGATATGGTCTTGGCCCATAAGATCCCCGTCTTTCTTGTAACTCAACTCTGTCACACTCTATGCCGTCTGCTCTCTTAGCAGGAAAGTCCTCGCATACGAGTCAGTTGCATCATCTATAGACCATTTCAAGGCAGGGGAGAAGGTGAAGGCTTCTGTTGCCAGGTGCCTTCGGACCCCGCCTAAGAGTGCGACCCCTTAGGACTTGATTTGAAGTGTCACACCGCGATTAAGCAGCGAGACGAGCTTCCGCATAGTTGTCGTTTGCAACTACAATTTTAGCCCGATAACGGTGGTACAATGCCGAGCGAAAAGTCGATCTTTACACCCTTGTCGATCCTATTTCGCCCCCATCAAAAGCCGGTCTGTAAGTCATGTCTGACCGGTTTTTGGTGGAGGCGCCGGGTACCGCCCCCGGGTCCAATAGGCTTATTTCACCGCCTGTTTATCGCCATAGCCGCCCGAAGACGGCAAGTCACATATAGGTCTTAAAAGGTTCCAAGGAAAGGGGCTTCCGGAAAATACAGTGTATGCTTCCTGCCACAGGCGGGCGGATTGGCCTTGACTTGCTCGCCAAGCGTGAAAAAACTCCTGTTGCGTGACTTTCATCAGGGAAGGCTGCGGCGTAAAGCAAAACCGTGTGAGGAGACACCATGACGGACTATCTCGCAGATGTGCAGAAGTACGACAGCGGCGCTGATGAGGCCGTTGTGAACAAGATTGTCAAACATCTGGGTATAGCATTGCGCAACAAGGATTCCGCGCTCGTCTCCGCCACCGACCAGACGGAACTCGATCGCGTCAAGGAGAAATGGTGCGTCAAGAAGCTCGGCGTCACCGGCCCGGATGCGGATGCGGCCGTCGATGTCGTTGCCAAGACCATGGCCGGCGACCGGTCGAAGTCACGTGTGACGTTCTATTATCTGGTGGCGAAACACCTCGGCAAGCTCGCGACGCTCTAATCGAGAGTGCCGTTTTGACGGCCTTGGGGAAACCCGGGATTTACCGATTGGTTCGCCGCCGACTTGCGCCTATTTTAGCGCGAAACGAATCGGCGGCGGAACCAATGAAACAGTATCTCGATCTTTTGCGTCATGTGATGGAGACCGGCTCCGACCGCGGCGATCGGACGGGAACGGGCACGCGCTCTGTCTTCGGCTATCAGATGCGCTTCGACCTGTCTCACGGCTTCCCGGTCCTGACGACCAAGAGGCTGCATCTGAAGTCGATCATCCACGAACTGCTCTGGTTCCTGAAGGGTGACACCAACATCGCCTATCTCAAGGAAAACGGCGTCAACATCTGGGATGAATGGGCCGACGAGAACGGCGACCTCGGTCCCGTCTACGGCTACCAGTGGCGGTCCTGGCCGACCCAGGACGGCCGCCATCTCGACCAGATCGCGGCCCTCGTCGAGGGCCTGAAGAAGAACCAGAACTCCCGCCGTCATATCGTCTCTGCTTGGAACCCGGCTTTGGTCGACGAGATGGCACTGCCGCCCTGTCACTGCCTGTTCCAATTCTATGTTTCGGACGGCAAGCTGTCCTGCCAGCTCTACCAGCGCTCGGGAGACATCTTTCTCGGTGTGCCCTTCAACATCGCCTCCTATGCGCTGCTGACGCTGATGGTGGCGCAGGTCTGCGATCTCCAGCCCGGCGATTTCGTGCATACATTCGGGGACGTGCACATCTACAGCAACCACTTCGACCAGGTGCGCGAGCAACTGACACGAACGCCGAAGCCTTTGCCGAAGATGCACTTGAACCCGGATGTGAAGGATCTATTTTCCTTTAAATTCGAAGACTTCGAGCTGACCGGCTACGAAGCTGATTCACATATCAAGGCGCCGGTTGCCGTGTGACGCGGACAAGCGCGGCGACGTGATGACGCCGCCGGCATCCGGACGGTTTGGGAGGACCACATGCTGACACTGATCCACGCGCCCTTGTCGCGCTCGGGCCGAATCCTGTGGCTGCTGGAGGAACTGGGGGCGGAATACGATGTCCGCTATGTTTCGATCCGCCGCTGGGACGGTTCGGGCGGGCCGGACGACAACAATCCGCATCCGCACAAGCAGGTTCCCGCCCTTCTGCATAACGGCTCGCTGGTCACGGAATCGACGGCGATCGCACTGTATCTGACGGAACTCTTTCCGGATTCCGAAATGGGGCGGCCGCCGGGCCACCCCGTGCGGGGCGCCTATCTGTCCTGGCTTGCCTACTACGCCGGTGTGATCGAACCCGTGGGAACCGCCTTCATCAGCGGCTTGACGCAGACCAGTCCGGACCTTGCGAAAGGCTATCAGGATATGTGCGCGCACGTCGTCGCCACGCTTGACAAGCAGCCCTATTTGCTCGGTGCACAGATCAGCGCGGCCGATCTCATGCTTGGCGGCGCGCTTGCGTGGATGCGCAAGCTTTTGCCGGAAAGCGTCAGCGTCGATCGCTATGTGCAGACATTGACGTCTCGGCCGGCGCTTGCCCGTGCTCGCGAGATCGACAGCAAGCCGGACGGATTTCATGACTGAGGCCAAGGTTACAATCGTCGTTGCTGTTTCGGCGAACGGGGTCATCGGACGGGACGGCGGACTTCCCTGGCATTTGCCGACCGACCTCAAGCGCTTCAAGGCGCTGACGCTTGGAAAGCCGGTGATCATGGGGCGCAAGACCTGGGCGTCGATCGGAAGGCCTTTGCCGGGGCGGCCCAACATCGTCATCAGCCGCGATCCGGATTTTCGTGCCGAAGGTGCAACAGTCGTCCGCTCGCTGGAAGAAGCCGTCACACTGGCACGGCAGCAGGCAAGGGCCCTTGGGGTCGAGGAGGTCTGCGTCATCGGGGGCGGCGAAATCTACCGGCAGGCCACTGCCGCTGCCGACATCCTGCACATCACGGAAGTGGCTGCCGAGGTGGATGGCGACACGCGCTTTCCGCCGGTCGATCCCGGCGCTTTCGAAAAGATCGTCGATGAGCCGTTGCCGCAGGGTGAAAAGGACAGCCATGCCATGCGGTTCTCGACCTGGCGGCGCAAAAGCTAAGCAAAGATAACTATTTTGCCGGATTTACGGTGAAGTTGGATGCGCCGCGTTGAAAGCCGTTCTGGAGATACCTATAACGGGATCACATCACGGCCTGCGGCGTGTCCGCGGGTTGTCGATCTTAGAATTTTTTTGAGTGGAAGAGGTTTGAATGCCCTGGAGCAATCAGAACGGCGGCGGCGGCGGTCCTTGGGGCGGCGGCGGAAACAAGGGCCCCTGGGGCCAGGGGCCGAACCGCCCACGCGGTGGCCGTGGCAATGGCGGCCCGCCGGACCTGGAGGAAATCTTCCGCCGGGGGCAGGACCAGCTGAAGAATGTTGTTCCGGGCGGTTTCAACGGCGGCGTTGCCGCCATCATCGGCCTTCTCGTTGTCGGTTTCGTGCTGATCAATTCGATCTACACCGTCCAGCCCGACGAGCGCGGTGTCGAAATGCGGTTCGGCAGGCCCAAGGAAGAAATTTCAATGCCGGGCCTGCACTACCATTTCTGGCCGCTTGAAAAGGTCGAACTGGTCAAGATCACCGAGCAGCAGCAGAATATCGGTAGCAAGTCCAGCCTGGCGAGCCAGTCGTCGGCCGGCCTGATGCTCTCCGGCGACCAGAACATCGTCAACGTGCAGTTTTCCGTGCTGTTTTCCGTGACCGACCCGAAGGCCTATCTCTTCAACGTCGAGAACCCGGCAGAGACGCTGCAGCAGGTTGCCGAAAGCGCCATGCGCGAGGTGGTCGGGCGCCGTCCGGCACAGGACATTTTCCGCGATAACCGTCAGGCGATCGCGGCCGACGTGAAGACGACGATCCAGGCGACGATGGATACCTACGGCGCCGGCATTTCCGTCAACACGGTTGCCATTGAAGACGCGGCACCGCCACGGGAAGTCGCTGATGCCTTCGACGAAGTGCAACGCGCGGAACAGGACGAAGACCGGTTTGTCGAAGAGGCCAATCAGTATGCCAACCAGGTGCTCGGCAAGGCCCGCGGTCAGGCCGCCCAGCTCAGAGAAGAGGCGGCGGCCTACAAGGGCCGTGTCGTCAAGGAAGCGCAGGGTGAGGCACAACGCTTCATCTCCGTTTACGACGCCTACGCCAAGGCTCCCGATGTGACGCGCAAGCGCCTCTATCTCGAAACGATGCAGAGCGTTCTCGGCAAGTCCAAGAAGGTCATCCTCGACGAGAAGAACGGACAGGGCGTGCTGCCCTATCTTCCGCTCAATGAAATCGGCAAGCCCGCACAGTCGGGAGGGGCCCAGTAATGAACAACCGTCTCCCTTATATTCTGATCGCCCTCGCGCTTGTCCTGATGACGGCCTATTCCTCCGTCTTCATCGTCAACCAGCGCCAGCAGGCGATCGTCGTTCGTTTCGGTGAGATCAGGGACGTCAAGAGCGAGCCTGGCCTCTATTTCAAGCTTCCCTTTGCCTTCATGGATGCCGACCGCGTGCAGTATGTCGAGAAGCAGGCGCTGCGCTTCGATCTCGACAACATCCGTGTTCAGGTCTCGGGCGGCAAGTTCTATGAGGTCGATGCCTTCGTCGTCTACAAGATCGCCGATGCCCGCCGCTTCCGTGAAACGGTTTCCGGCGATCGGGAATCGGCCGAATCGCGGCTGCGCACCCGTCTCGACGCTTCGCTGCGCCGGGTTTACGGTCTTCGCGGCTTTGAATCCGCACTTTCCGAAGAGCGGGCATCGATGATGCGCGAAGTGCGCGCTGACCTGAAGACCGATGCCGAATCGCTCGGCCTCAACATCGAGGATGTCCGTATCCGCCGCACCGACCTGACGCAGGAAGTCTCGCAACAGACTTTCGAGCGCATGAAGGCCGAGCGTCTGGCGGAAGCCGAGCTGATCCGCGCCCGGGGTATCGAGAAGGGCCAGACGCGCCGCGCGGTCGCCGACCGCCAGGTGGTCGAGTTCATCGCCGAAGCGCAGCGTGATTCGGAAATCCTGCGCGGTCAGGGCGAAGCCGAGCGGACCGACGTCTTTGCCGATGCATTTTCACGCGATCCGCAGTTCTTCGAGTTCTATCGCTCGATGACGGCCTATGATCACGCGATCGGCAGCCCGGATACGACGCTTGTGCTATCGCCGGACTCGGAATTCTTCCGCTATTTCAATAGTTCGGACGGCTCAGCCGTTCCGTCCACCGCTCAGCCCGCGACAGGAAACTGATCAGCGCAATGAGCGATTTTCTGACGGGAATTGCATTTTTCCTGATCATCGAGGGGCTGGTGTACGCACTGGCCCCTTTGGTTTTGGTGGAAATGGCGAAACGATTGCCCCATATTCCGGAGCAACAGTTGCGGCTATTCGGACTTGTCTCCGTTGCCATCGGCGTGGCACTCGTCTGGATGGTTCGAGGATAGAAAATGACACATAAACTGCTGATCCGCCTGGTGGACGCCGAATATGCGATCACGAGGCTCAATATCGGGACACCGCTGCCGGATTGGTTGATGGGGCCGGGGTTCTGGACCGTATCGAGTTCGCGCGAGGAGATGACGCTGGTCTGCCGGGCAGCCCGCCTTCCCTCCAACGTCCAGTCATCCGGCGGCTGGCGCTGTCTGCGCATCGAGCAGCATTTCACCTTCGATGTTCCGGGCGTGCTCGCCTCCGTGCTGAACCCTTTGTCGGATGCGGGCGTCGGCATCTTCGCCAATTCGACCTTCAGCACCGATTATGTCTTCATTACCGGATCGGACCTCGACAAGGCCGTGGCGGCGCTGAAGGCCCATGGCCACGAGATCATGACGTGAGCCGGGTCTGCGGCCGATCATCCTTTTCTGCGCTAACGAAAAGATGACTGGACGCGTCCCAAATCCGCCTTATCTTCGAATAGATTCTAGGCCACATTGCGCGGCGAAAGCTGGCGGAGATGCGATCCCGCAGCCGCGACACGCGCCGGCGTGACGAACGATTTCCTGCCGGTCCGTCTTTCTTCGGCGTGCCATCCCAACTTGAGAGGACCCCATGGGCTTGTCCATCCGCGCTTCCTTCTTCCGGTCCGTAACCCTGGCGGCAGGTGCTGCGCTCGTGATGAATTCGGTACTGATACTGCCCACGGCGCAGGCCCAGACAACGGCACGAACGCCGACGCAGCACGGTCCGGAATCGGTTGCCGACCTCGCGGCCGGTCTGCTCGATGCCGTCGTCAACATATCGACCTCGCAGAATGTGAAGAACGACGATCAGGCACCGATGCCGCAGGTGCCGGAAGGCTCGCCATTCCAGGACTTCTTCGATGAGTTCTTCAAGGGCCAGGGCGGCGAGGGCGGCAACCGCCAGCGCACCGTCAATTCACTGGGCTCCGGCTTCGTCATCGACCCCACCGGCTTCATCGTCACCAACAACCATGTGATCGAGGGCGCCGACGACATCGAGGTCAATTTCGCCGATGGTACCAAGCTCAAGGCAAAGCTGATCGGTACCGACACGAAGACCGATCTTGCGCTGTTGAAGGTGGAGCCGAAGAGACCGTTGACCGCCGTTCCGTTCGGCGATTCCCGCCAGATGCGCATCGGCGACTGGGTGATGGCGATCGGCAACCCCTTCGGGCTTGGGGGCACGGTGACGGTCGGGATCATTTCGGCCCGCGGCCGCAACATCAACGCCGGGCCCTATGACAACTTCATCCAGACGGATGCGGCGATCAACAAGGGCAATTCCGGCGGCCCGCTGTTCAACATGAGGGGCGAGGTGATCGGCATCAACACGGCGATCATTTCTCCGAGCGGCGGCTCGATCGGCATCGGCTTTTCCGTTCCTACGGAACTGGCGCAGAACGTCATCAACCAACTCAGGGAATTCGGCGAGACCCACCGGGGCTGGCTCGGCGTGCGTATTCAGCCGGTGACGGATGAAATTGCCGAAAGCCTGAAGATGGAGACCCCGAAAGGGGCGCTTATTGCCGGCATCATCAAGGGCGGCCCGGTTGATGGCGGCACGATCAGGACGGGCGACGTGATCATCAAGTTCGACGGACGCGACGTCGTCGAAATGCGCGACCTGCCGCGTGCCGTCGCCGAAAGCCCGGTCGGCAAGGCCGTCGATGTCGTCATCATTCGCGATGGCAAGGAGATGACCGTCAAAGTGACGCTCGGCCGTCTTGAGGATGGCGAAAATCTCGCGGGTGCGGAGGCCGATCAGACCCCGCAGACCCAGGAAGGAACCGACCAGGCCGAGCCGCCGGCGGCAGACCTGCCGGCGTCCGATATCGTGCTCGGAATGAAGCTCGCCGTTCTCGATGCGCAAAGCCGCAAGACCTATGGCATTTCGGAGGATGTCGAGGGTGTCGTCATTGCCGAGGTGCAGCCGCAATCGGCAGCGGCGGAACGGCGGATCGCAGCCGGTGACGTGATCGTCGAAATCGGCCAGGAGGCGATGAAGACGCCGGAGGACGTGTCGGCGCGGGTCGAGGAACTGAAGGCCGACGGACGGCGCAACGCACTCTTGATGATTGCCAACAAGACCGGCGAACTGCGGTTCGTCACCGTGCGGATGGAATAGGCTCGGGTCCGTCGATCACGAATGAAGCTTAAAGGCGGGCTGTAAAGTCCGCCTTTATCGCGCCAACCATTCTTGGCGGCTGATTGCGTAGAGGACATGGCGCTTGAGCTGCGGCGCGGTGTCCGGAACGCGGGGATGCACGAAGTCACGTGCCGGGTCTCGCCGCATGCCAATGCGCTGCATCACCGCCGTCGAGCGTTTATTGTTTTCCACTGCGAAGGATACGATTTCCGCAAGGCCGTGCTTTTCGAAGCCATGCCGCAGCATCGCTTCCGATGCTTCCGTGACATAACCCTGCCGCCAGAAACGAACGGCCAGCCGCCAGCCGATTTCGACTGTGCCGTCTGGCAGGAATGGTTCAAGGTCCGTGCGCGCGAGGCCGAGAAATCCGATCGGCTCGTCCGTGTCCCTGAGCGCCAGTGCGAAAAAGCCGAGGCCGGTTTCACGGATCCGGCGCCGGACTTCGTCCATCAGGGCGTCGGATTCCTGCCGCGAGCGTTGGCGCGGAAAGAATTCCATCACCTTCGGGTCGGCGTTGATTTCGGCAAAGAGCGGCCTGTCTGTCTCCAGCCAGTTGCGGATGCGCGTTGTTTCCAGAACGATCACAAAACGAAATCCGTTTTCCTGTAGCCCTGGATATAGAGGAGGGAAGTCAGGTCGGCGTGGTCGATGCGGATTTTCACCTGCGACGAGACGACGGGCTTGGCATGCAGGGCTACGCCTGATCCGGCGAGATGCAGCATGCCGAGATCATTGGCGCCGTCGCCGACGGCAAGCGCTTCTGCCGTCGAGATGCCGAGCCTGGTGGAGATATCGAGGAGCGCATCGACCTTGGCCTGTTTGCCGAGGATCGGCTCGGCAACCGTGCCGGTCAGATAGCCGCCCTCTTCGAGGAGGATGTTGGCACGGTTTTCGTCGAAGCCGAGTATTTCGGCGATGGGGCCGGTGAAGACGGTGAAGCCGCCGGAGACGAGGGCGGTGTAATAGCCCTTGGCCTTCATCGTCGCGATGAGTTCCTTGCCGCCAGGCGTCAGCGTGATGCGTTTGGTGATGACATCGCCGATGACGGTGACCGGCAGGCCCTTGAGCAGGGCCACGCGCTCGATCAGCGCCGGTTCGAAGGCGATCTCGCCGTTCATGGCCCGCGCCGTAATGGCCGCGACCTTGTCCTTGAGGCCGACTGCGGCTGCAAGCTCGTCGATGCATTCCTGGCCGATCATGGTCGAATCCATGTCGGCGATCAGAAGCTTCTTGCGGCGTGTCTCGGCATCCTGGACGACGACATCGACCGGCGCATCGTCGACGACGCCGCGCAGCAGCGCTTCCTGCCATTCCGGATTGGCGCCGTCCTTCAGCGCGATGTCGCAGGCGATACCGTCGGCGAGCCAGTAGAGGCCGGAGGCGTCGACGGCGGCGGCGGCTTCTTCGGCGAGCGCCGGTGTCAGAACGGGATTTGACGGATTGGCAACAAGCGTGGCAACGAAGGCCATGATGAAAAACCTTGAGATTGGACAGGACGCGATCCTGATAACCGGGCCGACCGCCAGCGGCAAGTCCGCTTTCGCCGTGGAGATGGCGAAGCGGCATAATGGCGTGGTCATCAATGCCGACAGCATGCAGGTTTACGACACGCTGCATGTGCTGACGGCGCGGCCGTTCGAACAGGATATGCAGGGCATTCCGCATCATCTTTACGGCCATGTTCCGGCGTCGCAGCATTATTCCACCGGTGAATGGTTTCGCGATGCGGCCGGTGTTCTGGAGGCGGCGCGCGGCGAGGGGCGCATTCCGGTTTTCGTCGGCGGCACGGGGCTTTATTTCAAGGCGCTGACCGGCGGCTTGTCCGATATGCCCTCGGTTCCCACCGCCATACGCGGCGATATCCGCAAGCGACTACAGGAGGAGGGGGCCGAGGTGCTGCACGGCGTGCTTTCGCAAAAGGACCCGGAAACCGCCGCGACCCTGCGGCCGGGTGACGGCCAGCGCATTGCCCGGGCATTGGAAATCTTCGAGGCCACGGGGCAGTCCATCCGGGTCTTCCAGGCGCGGCAAGGTCCCGTCGCCATCGATCCGGAGCAGGCCCTCAAGATCGTCGTCCTGCCGGAGCGTGATTTGCTGCGCCAGCGGATCGACAGGCGCTTTGCCCAGATGCTGGATGGCGGCGCTGTCGACGAAGTCGAGGCGTTGCTATCTCTTCATCTAAAGACCGAAATGCCGGCGATGAAGGCGATCGGCGTTCCGCAGATCGCCGCCATGCTGGCCGGTACGATGACGAGGGCCGAAGTGATCGAAACCGCCTCAGCCGCCACGCGCCAATACGCCAAGCGGCAGATGACATGGTTTCGCAATCAACTGGACGAGAGCTGGCTGCGCTGGGATCCAGACGCCGGTCGTTGAGACCCTGTAGCGCTTCCCAAAACCGGGGATGATCTACTTGCGGATGATGCTGCTCAGCGGCTTCTTCAAAAGGCTTTCGCGCAGGGATGGCCGGGGCAGGTCTGATCCGGGCTGGGCAAAGCTTGGGGCGACGCGCGGCGGAGGCGCCCGGTAAGGCTCCGGTTTCGGTTGAGCCGGAAGGTCTTCCGAGAGCAATTGATTGCGGATCTGGTTGAAGCGCTCGAGTTGCGGGTTGACCGGCTCCACTTGCGGCAGCATTGCCGGGTTGTACGGTTCGATAGCCGGTGCGTAGCCTCCCGGGGGCACGGCCATGCCATTGGCTTCCCGGTCGTCGACGAACTCGTCGCCGATGGAGACGCTGTTTTGCTCGAGCCCGCCAATGCTCGCCGAATAGGCCTGCTGGAAACTGGAAATGTCGGGGCCGTTCAGGGCGCGCATCCGAGCCACCACGGAGCGCAGATCAACGGTGTCGGGTGTTTCGTCCGTTGCCTTGACGCCGACGCCATTAGCCTTCGGCAGGTTCCTTTCGTCAACGCGGGTAAAGCGCATGCGCATCGGCACGGCCACCGCCTCGCCGAAGGCGATCGCCTCGCCATTGCCGATCGACGAAATGAAGCTGGTCGTCGAAATCGACGAGTTTGGGATGGCCGAGCGGATGATTTCCTGGTCGCGATCGTTGGACAGACGCATGGCAAAGACCGTCGAACATTGCGACAGAATGGTCGGATCGAGTTCGCCGGGACGCTGTGTGATGATGCCGAGCGAGACGCCGTACTTACGGCCTTCCTTGGCGATGCGGGCAATGGCCTGTCGGGTGGGAACGAAGCCAAGGCTGGCATCGGCCGGGACGTAGCGGTGGGCCTCCTCGCAGACGACGAGCATATGGACGCCGCCATTGCTCCAGAGGCCGATTTCGAACGCCATGCGGCAAAGCACGGAGGCGACCGAATTGACCACTTCCGAGGGGATGCCGGCCAACTGGAACGTCGTCACCGGCCTGCCGTCGCCCGGAATCCGGAAGATCTTGGCGATCGTCTCGAGGATCGTGTCGGTGATGGTGTTCGACGAGAACATGAAATTATAGCGCGGGTCGTTGATAGCGCCGATCACCTTGACCTTCAGGGAGCGCAGATGCGGCTTGTCATTGCGCCCCTCCAGCCGCCCGATGCGCTCATCAATCAGCGCGAGCAGATCGGCCATGCGGTATGGAACCGGCGTATCGGCGGTGATCGAGCTTTTTTCACTGGCCCGGCGCGCAAGGCCGGATTCTGCCGAGCCCTTGAATGCCTTTTTCGCTTCCGGAATGACATCCCGAAGGATGTCGAGTTCTTCCGGAATGGCCGGCCGGCCGCGAAAAATGACTTCGGCGAATTCCTCGAGCTTCATCAGCCAGAAAGGCAGATCGAGATTGTCCGTGTCGATGACGACAGCGATATCGGGAAAGGCGGCCGCGAATTCGTTGTGCGGATCGAGAATAAGCACACGTAGTTTGGGATCCGCCGCGATTGCCTTGCGCAGCAGCAAGCTGACGGCCGTCGACTTGCCGACGCCGGTTGTGCCGACAACGGCAAAATGCTTGGACAGCATCGAGGGTACGTGAATGGTGGCGTCGAGGCTCTCATCCTGGGTCAACTGGCCGATAACGCAATTTTCGTTCTTACCGGTGTCGTAGATGCGGGCAAGGTCGGCCGAGCGGATGCGGTGGGCGATGGCGCCGAGATAGGGGTACTGGCTGATGCCGGCGGAAAACTCCTCGCGGCCGGTCGGGCCGACATGGACTTCGCCCATCAGTTCCACGTCGATGCGGAAGGTATTGTCGAGTTCCTCGCCCCATTCGTTGGTGACGGTCTGCATGGAATAGACGAGGGCGACGACGCGGTTGTCGCCGACACTGATCGAGATCAGCCTGCCGACGGACCACAGTTCGGTCAGCGAGGTCTCACCGTTTTCCGCGATAGCAGCAATCGTTGCCCGCGAACCGCTGCACGCAACGACGCGGCCGAGGAAGCGATTACCCCGTTTCAGGGTATCGCGCCGATCCTGTTCTCCGGCACTGATCGATGGGTCTCTGGTCAGCAATACAAAACCTCTGGTCAAGAGTTTGCAATATTACCGGGAGGGATTTAACAAGTTGTTTCTTGGGCTTGGGCTAATTTGTGCCGTTTTGGACCCGTGCCGGTTGTTTTCGGGAAAGCCGTTGACGGGGCTGGCATTTCTGTTTATCAATCCCGGCCATGATAACGATCGCAGCAATTCTTGTGGTGGGACGGCGCATGGGCAGGATGGTGTAACCATCCGGCGATAGCCACCCATGCGCAAACACGAGGCCCTCAAGGGGCCTTTTTTTATGCCTTCAAACACGATACTCACAGCCAAAATCGCGAAACATGGACGGAAACAGGCCAATGAGCGGCACAGAAAATCAGATGACAGGGGCGGAAATTGTTCTTCAGGCACTGAGGGACAATGGCGTGGAGCACATCTTCGGCTATCCGGGCGGAGCCGTCCTGCCGATCTATGACGAAATCTTCCAGCAGGACGACATCCAGCACATCCTCGTGCGCCATGAACAGGGCGCCGGCCACATGGCCGAAGGCTATGCCCGCTCGACCGGCAAGGTCGGCGTCATGCTGGTGACCTCCGGCCCGGGTGCGACCAATGCCGTCACGCCGCTGCAGGATGCGCTGATGGACTCGATCCCGCTCGTCTGCCTGACCGGCCAGGTGCCGACATCGCTGATCGGCTCGGATGCCTTCCAGGAATGCGACACGGTCGGCATCACGCGCCCCTGCACCAAGCACAACTGGCTGGTCAAGGACGTCAACGAACTGGCCGGCGTCATCCACGAAGCCTTTCGCATCGCCCAGTCCGGCCGTCCGGGCCCGGTCGTCGTCGATATTCCCAAGGACGTCCAGTTCGCCACCGGTACCTATACGCCCCCATCGGCCGCCAAGGTCCAGCACAGCTATCAGCCGAAGGTGCAGGGCGACATGCGCCGCATCGAGCAGGCCGTCGAACTGATGAAGGGCGCCCGCCGTCCCGTCATCTATTCAGGCGGCGGCGTCGTCAATTCCGGTCTGGAAGCGTCGCATCTGCTGCGTGAACTGGTGGAGTTGACGGGCTTTCCGATCACCTCGACGCTGATGGGGCTCGGCGCCTATCCGGCCTCTGGCAAGAACTGGCTCGGCATGCTCGGCATGCACGGCACCTACGAAGCCAATATGGCGATGCATGATTGCGACGTCATGGTCTGCATCGGCGCCCGCTTCGACGACCGCATCACCGGCCGCCTCAATGCCTTCTCGCCGAACTCGAAGAAGATCCATATCGACATCGACCCGTCGTCGATCAACAAGAATGTTCGTGTCGACGTACCGATCCTCGGCGATGTCGGCTCCGTTCTGGAGGACATGGTTCGCCTGTGGCGCGCGTCCACCGCAAAGGACGCGGACAAGGGGCGTCTCGAAGACTGGTGGACCGGCATTGCCCGCTGGCGTGCACGCAATTCGCTGGCCTACAAGATGAGCGACGAGGTCATCATGCCGCAATACGCCATCCAGCGGCTGTATGAACTGACAAAGCACCGGGATACCTACATCACCACCGAAGTCGGCCAGCACCAGATGTGGGCGGCGCAGTTCTACGGTTTCGAACATCCGAACCGCTGGATGACCTCGGGCGGCCTCGGAACCATGGGTTACGGTTTCCCGGCGGCGGTCGGCGTCCAGGTCGCGCATCCGGAAAGCCTCGTCATCGACATCGCTGGCGACGCCTCGATCCAGATGTGCATCCAGGAAATGTCCTGTGCCGTGCAGTATAACCTGCCGGTCAAGATCTTCATCCTGAACAACCAGTATATGGGCATGGTCCGCCAGTGGCAGCAGCTGCTGCACGGCAACCGCCTGTCCAACTCCTACACCGAAGCCATGCCCGACTTCGTCAAGCTCGCCGAAGCCTATGGCGGCGTTGGCATCCGCTGCGAAAAGCCAGGCGATCTCGACGCGGCGATCCAGGAGATGATCGACAGCCCGGCGCCGGTGATCTTCGACTGCCGCGTCGCCAATCTCGCCAACTGCTTCCCGATGATCCCCTCGGGCAAGGCGCATAACGAGATGCTGTTGCCGGACGAAGCCACGGACGAGGCGGTCGCCAATGCGATCGACGCCAAGGGCCGCGCGTTGGTTTGATGAATAGGAAAAGGACAAGATCATGAACGCACATCTTCAGCCGACCGGCTCCGCCTATTTCATCGCCAAGGAAACCGAAAAGGCGGAAAACCACACGCTTTCGATCCTCGTCGACAACGAGCCGGGTGTTCTCGCCCGCGTCATCGGCCTGTTTTCCGGCCGCGGCTACAACATCGAGAGCCTGACCGTCTCGGAAACCGAACACCAGACGCACCTGTCGCGCATCACCATCGTCACGCGCGGCACGCCGCATGTGCTGGAGCAGATCAAGGCACAGCTGGAGCGCATCGTGCCGGTCCACCGCGTCGTCGATCTGACGGTCAGGGCCGCCGAACTCGGCCATGACCGGCCGATCGAGCGCGAAGTGGCGCTGGTGAAGGTCAGCGGGCACGGTGAGAGCCGGGCGGAGACGCTGCGCCTTGCCGACGCTTTCCATGCCAAGGTGATCGACGCGACGCTCGAGCACTTCATTTTGGAGATCACCGGCAAGTCGTCGAAGATCGACCAGTTCATCGCCATCATGAAGCCGCTGGGCGTCATCGAAGTCTGCCGCACCGGCATTGCGGCGATGAACCGCGGCCCGCAGGGGATGTAAGGAAAAGCGGAACGCCGGCGACGTTGAGCGCCGGCGTCCCGTTCAGATCACCTCCAGCGGCACTTTTCGCCGAGGTGGCGGAAAGACCCTGTCGAGCATCACCAGATCATCGTCCGTCAGATGGACCTCCACAGCCGCCCGGTTTTCGCGCACCCGTTCCGGCATGCCGGTCTTGGGGATGACGATGATACCCGGATTGCGGATGAGGAAGGCAAGGGCGATCTGGGCGACGGTCGCCTGATGCGCCTTGGCGATGTGGATCAATTCCGGGTGGCGCAGGAGCCGGCCTTCGTCGAGTGGTGAATAGGCCGTGATCGGGATGCCGCGGGTCTGGCTGTCCTTCACGAGATCGTATTCGATGCCGCGGTGGTTGAGATTGTAGAGCACCTGATTGGTGGCCACGTTGCCGCCGTGCGGCACGGCGAACAGTTCCTCCATGTCGTCGGAATCGAAATTGGAGACGCCCCAGGCGCCGATCTTGCCCGCCTGCCGCAGCGTCTCGAAGGCTTCCACCGTTTGCGAAAGCGGGTAACGGCCGCGCCAATGCAGCAGATAGAGGTCGATGTGGTCGGTGCCGAGCCGTTTCAGGCTCGCCTCGCAGGCTTTTATGGTGCCATCGCGGCTGGCATTGGTGGGCAGAACCTTGCTGACGACGAAGGCGTCGCTGCGCCGGCCCCTGACTGCCTCGGCCACGACCCGCTCGGCGCCGCCATCCGCATACATTTCCGCCGTATCGATCAGCGTCATGCCGAGGTCGAGCCCGTGCCGCAGGGTCTTGGCCTCCTCGACGGCGCTCGCCTTGCGCTCGCCCATATGCCACGTGCCCTGGCCGATGACGGGAACAGTCCTGCCGTTGGGGAAGGTCGTGGTCGGAATGGCGTCGTGCATCGGGATCCTCTTTCGGCCGCAGGTCGGCCCAGTCGTACGAACGGTCGGTGTCTCATTTAAGGCGTATCGTGGCCGCGCAAAGACCGTGTGTCAAAACTACACCGCTGACTGTTCCTGCTTCTTGTCACGGTGACAAGTTTCGGGTGGTCCTCACCGATAGGTCAGCTAGATTGACTTAAAATTTCGGGAGGATTCCATGCAGGCCGACACGTTTCTGGCGTTGTTTCTCTTTGCTTTCACGACATCGATCACGCCGGGGCCGAACAACATGATGCTCTTCGCATCGGGGGTGAATTTCGGCTTTGCCCGCACCATCCCGCACATGTTCGGCATCGGCGCCGGCTTCCTGTCGCTGCTGATTGCCGTCGGTCTCGGCCTTGGCGCGCTCTTGCATTCCGTGCCGCTGCTTTATACCGCGCTGAAATTCGCAGGCGGCGCCTATCTCGTCTGGATCGCCTGGAAAATCGGGACGTCGCGGACCTTGTCCGAAGGGAAGGCCAACGCGGTGCCGATGACCTTCCTGCAAGCCGCCGCCTTCCAGTGGATCAATCCGAAGGCATGGGTGATGGCGGTGACGGCGATGGCGACCTATACCAGCGAGCAAAGCTATCTCGCCAGCGTGGTCTTCGTCGGCATCGTCTTCGCGATCGTCAACGTGCCGAGCGTCTCGACCTGGGCCGGTTTCGGCTCGGCACTGAGGCAATGGCTGTCCGAGCCGGTGCGATTGAAGTGGTTCAATATCACCATGGCGGTCTTGCTCGTCGTCAGCCTTTGGCCGATGTTGAAATGAACAGGATAGCGGGATCAAAGCCATGACCTCTCACTCCCACGATGACCATGACCACCACGACAATCATTTCTCCGATATGCAGGCGCGGGTAAAGGCACTGGAGACGGTGCTGACGCAGAAGGGGCTGATCGATCCGGCGGCGATCGATGCGATCGTCGAGACTTACGAGACCAAGATCGGACCGCGCAATGGTGCCCGCGTCGTCGCCAAGGCCTGGAGCGAGCCGGATTTTGCCGATTGGCTGGCCCGCGATGCGACGGCGGCGATCGAAAGCCTTGGCTACACAGGACGACAGGGCGAACATATGCGGGCGGTGTTCAATAGGCCGGAGACGCACAATCTTGTCGTCTGCACGCTGTGCTCCTGCTACCCGTGGGCGGTGCTTGGCCTCCCGCCTGTCTGGTACAAGGCGCCGCCTTACCGTTCACGCGCGGTGATCAATCCGCGCGGCGTACTTGAGGAATTCGGGCTAACCCTGCCTGAGACCAAGAAAATCCGCGTATGGGATTCGACGGCGGAGCTGCGTTACATCGTCATTCCGGAGCGGCCGGAGGGAACGGAAGGGCTCGATCAGGAGGCGCTTGCCGATCTGGTGACACGCGATTCGATGATCGGAACGGGCCTGGCGAAACAAGTGGGAGACGCACGATGAACGGCGCCCAGGATCTCGGCGGCCAGCACGGTCTCGGCCCGGTCGCGCCGGAATCTGACGAGCCCTATTTTCATGCGGAATGGGAAAAGCGCGCGCTCGGGCTGACGCTCTCCTGCGGCGCCTTCGGCGCCTGGACGATCGATGAAAGCCGGCATGCCCGCGAAAGCCTGCGGCCGGCTATCTATCTCTCTGCCAGCTACTATGAAATCTGGATTCGGGCACTGGAGACATTGCTGAAACGGCATGGTTTCGTCTCTGCCGAGGAACTGGCGCAAGGCCAAATGTTGGAAAAGGGCCGGAAGCCGAAGCGGATTTTGACGGAGGATATGGTGCCCGGCGTGCTGGCAAAGGGCGGTCCGTGCGACCGGCCCGTGGCGGATGCTCCGTTGTTCGCTGTTGGCCAGCAGGTGCGGACCAGGAATTTTAATCCTGAGACCCATACGCGGTTGCCGCGCTATGCTCGCGCCAAGACAGGGGTTGTCGAGGCAGTGCAGGGCTCGTTCGTCTTTCCAGACGACAATGCGCACGGCAAGGGCGAAAACCCGCAATGGGTCTATACGGTTGTCTTCGACGCTAGCGAAATCTGGGGCGAGGGCGCCGATCCGTCGCTGACGGTGTCGATCGATGCCTGGGAGAGTTATCTTGAACGCGCATGAACCTGCAGACCTTCTGGCGGGCTCGCCGGAAATGCCGAAGTCGCCGCAGGGCGATCCGGTCTTTGCCGAGCCATGGCAGGCCGAGGCCTTCGCCATCACCGTGCGCCTGCATGAGAAGGGCGTGTTTTCCTGGAGCGAATGGGCCGAGGTGCTGTCGCAGGAGCTTTACCGGCCGGGCCGCCAAGCGGATGGCAGCGATTATTTCGATTGCTGGGTTGCGGCCCTGTCGCGCCTGGTGACGGAGCTGTCGATCACGTCAGAGGCGCAGCTCGACCAACTGACGCAAAGCTGGCAGAGAGCGGCGGAAGCGACGCCGCACGGCCAGCCGATCCTTCTGGAAAACGATCCCGCCCGTTGAGGCGAATTTTCCCCGTTCAATCAGCAACATGTCTGTTGCAGCAAGAAACTCGCAGAAAGTGGGCTTGCCAAGGTGCTGGCTCTGCATTTATACATAACTAAATAGTTTTGGAACTGATTGGTTATTGAAATGCAAGCCACTCATCAATTGGACATGACGTTTGCTGCTCTTGCCGACCCGACACGCCGGGCCATTCTCGCGCGTCTGGCCTCCGGAGAGGCTTCGGTGCTGGAGCTTGCAGCGCCGTTTTCGATGAGCCAGCCGGCGATTTCCAAGCATCTGAAGGTGCTGGAAGGCGCCGGCCTGATTTCACGCCGCCGCGACGCGCAGCGCCGGCCATGCCGGCTGGAGGCCAAGCCGTTGTCGGAGGCGACCGCATGGCTCGAAAACTATCGTCGTTTCTGGGAAGGCCAGTTCCAGCGCCTCGACGCCTTGCTGGACGAAATGAAGGCCATTCAACCGGGCGTCGCAACGCAGGGAGAAGAGGACAAATGACACGGGTTCTGAAAATCACCGCCGATGGCGCGCGCGGCATCGTCATGACACGGTCGTTTGATGCGCCGGGCCAACTGGTCTTTGACGCCTTCACCAAGCCGGAACAGGTCAAGCGCTGGCTGAAGGGTCCGGATGGCTGGGAAATGCCGGTCTGCGAAATTGACCTGAGGGTCGGCGGACGCTTCCGCTACGTCTGGCGCCGGAATTCCGACGGTGTCGACATGGGCATGGGCGGTACCTACCGCGAGATCGACGCGCCGAGGCGCATCGTCCATACCGAGCTTTTCGACGAGGACTGGACGGGTGGCGAGGCGGATGTGACGACGACTTTCGTCGAGACGGCCGGGAAAACGACGGTCACCACGACGATCCTCTATTCGTCCGCCGCCGCCCGCGATGCCGTCCTGAAGTCGCCGATGGAATCGGGCGTCGCCGCAAGCTACGACCGCCTCGAGAAGATGCTGCCGGAGTTGAACAAGAAGGCAGCCTGAGCGGGAAGGCAGGGTGCTTCTGTATCCTGCCCTTTCCCATAGATGCTCCCGTTAAGCGATTAGCTCTCGAACTGCCGGTAGCATTCCTCGGCGATCGCCTGCAGTTTTGCGCGGGTGACTTCACCGGTGACCGCGTAGCCGATCTCGCCGTCTATCCAGTAGAATGTCTCAACGGACCCGGAGGATTCGAATCGGAAGCTGGTTTCGCCGTTTTCCGGGTTCTTGCCGAGAAGGACTGTGAGCCGCTGCCCGGTGGCGTCCTGATACATCAGCATCGCTCCGGCCCGGCCATTGACGGGCACAAGCCTGCCGCCGACAAGCGAGAAACCCTGGGAGCGGAGATCGGGCGCGACGAGTTTGTAGTCGAGGCGTCTGCCGAGCCAGGTGACCAGATGTGCCTCTTCGTCCGCGCCGACCTCGACCGGATGACGCTTTTCGCTGGCATAGACGAGAAAGGCCGTTCTCGACTGGCCGGGCAGGCTTTCGAGCGTCGAGGCAGTTTCGACCGGAGGGGGGGCACCGTAGAACCTGTCGGCATAGATACCTGCCACAGCGCCGGACAAGAAAAGCAGGAGCGATGCGGCAAGCAGGCCAGCTCTCCGCCAGAAGGGCGTCGGCATCCCGGCTTGCGCCTTGGGATCCAGGAGGGCGTGATCGTTTTGGCCGAAACGGGCATAGCTCGAAAACGCGACCTTCAGGTCCTTGGCCTGCGCCTGCCATTGCTGAACCTCGGCGGCCTCGTCCGGGTGGTCTTTCAGCCAGAGTTCGACCTGATGCCGGCGGTCATCCTCGAGACGTCCATCGACGAAGGCATGCAGTTCGGCTTCGGTGACCGGGGTGTGTTTGTCTGTCATTTCGGTCTCCGCAGCGTAACAATATTGTCCTCAGCAAGTTGCGCGGCCATCTGCCGCCGTGCCCGCGACAGGCGCGACATAACGGTGCCGATCGGGATCGACAGCAGGTCGGCGACATCCTGATAGGCATAACCCTCGACAACCACGAGCATCAGTACAGCGCGATAGTCCGGCGTCAGCGCGTTCAGCGCCTGCTGCAACCGCGTCTTTTCCAGCGGATCGCCCGAAACATCCTCCGCCATCAAACCCAGCGTCTCGTCGAGTTCGACGGATGGATGCTGATTGAAGCGGCGGTGGCGGTCTCGGTAGAGATTGGTCATGATCGTAAAAGCCCAGGCGCGAAGGTTGATGCCGCGCCACTGGCCGCGGCGGACAAGCACCTTTTCGACGCAATCCTGCAACAGGTCTTCGCCGTCGCTGTCGGATTTGGCAAGGCTGCGGGAATAGCGGCGCAGCGACGGCACCAACGACAGGACCTGGTTTTCAAACGTCTCCGCCGAAGGGGGGATACCCCCCTTCGCGCGAGAACCCTCATCAGGGGCGTGCGGCATCCCAGATGCTCCCTACGCCGTCACCGGTTGCGTCGCCCTTTTTCTTATCCTTGCCCCAGAAATAGAGCGGCATGCCTTTCAGAGCCCATTGCTTCTTGCCATCCTTGCGTTCGACCAGCGTATAGTCGCCTTCGGCCGCTGCTGATGCTTCAGCGAGGTAGGGTGGCCAGTTGGTAGCGCATTTATCATAGCAATAGGATTCGCCCTTTTCATCCTTCTTGTAGGTGTAGAGCGTCATGCCGTTTTCCGCGGCGATGACCTTGCCCTTGTCGGTTTCAACGGTCTGGACTGGGGGAGCAGCAAAGGCGGAGGCGGCGCCCACGATGGAAAAGGCTGTGACGAGCGGCAGAAATCTCATTGGATGTATCCTCTTTTGAAATCGTTCCGAACGAACCGCCGTTTTCAGCCGGTTCCAACGTAAGACCCATCCGGGCCGCTTCTTATTCCCGCCATTTCGGAAAAACTTATCGCGGCGGTGGGGCCTTTGAGGCGACAAAACGTGCGAGCGACGGGCCGACGGCCATGACGAGCAGCAGCCGCGCCGTCTGCAGCGCCATGACGAAGGACACGTCGACCTTGCTGGAAGCGGCGATGACGGCGATCGAATCCATGCCGCCTGGGCTGGTGGCAAGATAGGCGGTCAAGGGATCGATACCGACCGTCTCGACGAGGATGAAGGCGAGCAGGCCGGAAAAGCTCATCAACGCCAGGATGGAGCCTATGGTCGGCAGCAGCGCGCGGCGGGCATGAGCGAGGATCGGGCGGCTAAAGCCAAGACCGATGTTCCACCCGAGCATGGCATAGCTGATGGCAAGCAGCCATTCGGGGATTTCGATCGTCAGCACGCCGGTGACGCTGAGCACGGAGCCGAGCAGGAAGGGCAGGAGGAAGACGCCGGCCGGTACGCGCAGCCATTTGCCGAGAAAACCGCCGACAACGGCAACGGCTGCGGTTTCGAGAAAGGGTATCAGATGGATCGGTCCGAACCAGATGATCTCCGGTCCCGCCGCGTCGACCTCCGCCCAGTAGCGCGCCACCAGCGAGGCGGCGGCGGCCACGAAGACCACACGCAGATATTGCATGAAGGCGACGAGCCGGATGTCGGCGCCGTAGGCATCGGCCATGACCAGCATCGATGTCGCCGCACCCGCCGACGAGCCCCAGATCGCTGTCGTTCCCGGCAGGATCTTCAGCCGGCTCATGACGAAGCCGCTGAGCGTGCTCATGGCGATGACGGAGGCGACGATGGCGAGAAACAGCGGCCAGTTGGCGAAGAAGGTGCCCAGAATGCCGGGGCTGATGGTCTCGGCGATCATCGTGCCGATCAGCGCCTGGGCGCAAAGAAGCGCCGGGCGCGGCACGCGGATGGTGCCGCCGTTCATGCCGACGACGGCGCCGGCAGCCATCGGCCCGATCAGGAGCGCCGCGGGAATGCCGGTGAGTTCGAGGCCCCCCGCGAGAATTGCCGAGAGAAGGAGCAGAAAGCCCCATTGCAACGCGCTGCTCCAGCGGCCGATGCCCGAGGCTATGGCAGCAAACGGGTCTTCCGAGGGATCAGGCTTCACATCGTTACTTTCGGATTTCACAACAGACGGCACCCGGCGAGGATGCCGACGGTTTATTATCATGGGCGGTGTCAGTGCGATACGTGGGGCGTGTGGCAGTTTCTTGCGGTATCTGGCTGTTCGGGGTATTTTTTGCCGGGCTAGGCTGCTGCGACCCTCGGGCCGCTGCCGGAAGGCGGGCGACAGGCCGGCGCGAATCGGGCAATAGATCGGCGATGGAATTCGCACCGCAACAGGATGAGGCCCTCAAGGCCGTTTCGCGCTGGCTGAAGGAAGGGCGTTCGCCGCTCTTCCGGCTGTTCGGCTATGCCGGAACGGGCAAGACCACGCTTGCGCGCCATTTCGCCGAGCACGTCGATGGCGATGTGCTGTTTGCCGCCTTCACCGGCAAGGCCGCTCAGGTGCTGCGCTCCAAGGGGGCGACCAACGCCAGGACGATCCATTCGCTGATTTATCGGCCGCGCGGCGAGGAGGAGGTCTCCGACGAGGAGACCGGCAAGACCTCGATCGCGCCGATGTTTGCCATCAACCGGCAGTCGCCCGTTGCCAAGGCGGCGCTGATCATCGTCGACGAGTGCTCGATGGTCGACGAGGCGCTCGGCAAGGATCTGATGAGCTTTGGGACGCCGATCCTGGTGCTCGGCGATCCCGGCCAGCTTCCGCCGGTGTCCGGCGGCGGCTACTTCACCAATGAGGAGCCGGATTACCTGCTGACGGACATTCACCGCCAGGCGCGCGACAATCCGATCATCCAGCTTGCCATGCATGTGCGTGAAGGCAAGGAGATCATGCATGGCGACTATGGCACCACGGCCAAAGTGATTTCGAAGAACGAAGTGACGCAGAGCCTGGTGCTCGATGCCGACCAGGTGCTCGTCGGCACCAACAAGACGCGGCGGCGCTACAATATGCGTCTGCGCGAGCTCAAGGGGTTCTCAACCGACTATCCGCAATCCGGCGACAAGCTCGTCTGCCTGCGCAACGACCCGGCAAAAGGGCTGCTCAACGGCTCGCTCTGGCAGGTGATGACGTCGTCCAAGGAGACCGTGAAGCCCGGCATCAACCTGATGATCCGGCCGGAAGACGACGACATGGATCGCGGCGCCGCCAAGATCAAGCTCCTGAAAACCGCCTTCGAGGATGTCGAAGGGGAAATTCCGTGGTCAACGCGCAAGCGCTACGACGAGTTCGACTACGGTTATGCGCTGACGGTGCACAAGGCTCAGGGGTCGCAATGGAATGACGTCGTCCTGTTCGACGAGAGCTGGGCCTTCCGCGATACACGCGAACGCTGGCTCTATACGGCGATCACACGAGCTGCCGAAACCCTGACGATCGTGCGCTGACGGTTCACTCGGCGGAAACGAAGCCCATCAACACCGCCTTGGCGACCGCCTGAAAGCGGTGGTGGCCGTTGAATTTGCGGATGATGTCGGATTCAAGCGTCAGGACAGCGATCAGGTCCATGTCCATCAGGCTGGCGATGCGGTTTGCCGGATAACCTTCGGCCATCAAGGCAAGACACTTCGCTTCGATCGGGGACAGATGGATGGGGGCAACGGCGGCACGCCCGGTGGCATCGCCATCCGCGGCCGATTCCAGGAGTTCGCTGACCCGCTGCATCTGGCGCCGCAGGATCGATTGCTGCGCTGCCAGTTCCCGCTTGCGCGCATTGAGCGCATTCTCGAATATCCGTGCGGCCTCATCCTGGCTTTCGCAAGCCGTCAGCGCGAGCATGAGGTCCTGGATTTCGGCGATCGGCATGTCGATCTCGCGGCAGGCGTTGATGACGGCCATCCGCCGGATGTCCTCAAGGCCGTAGACCCGCATCGGCCCCATTCTGTCGGCCGTCAGCAGGCCTTTCTCCTCGTAGAAATGCAACGTGCGGTGCGTGACGCCGAAGGCGTCCGCCATGTCGGCGATGGCGACGTGGTTGTCGGGAATGGCTCCCGGCAACGGCAGATGCGGCAGGAAGCCGGAAACCGTTCGGTTGCCCGGTGCAGGATGGATGGTCTTCGACTGTTGTGGCATCGTGTGGACGGCCCCTCGCTGGTCAGCGCGGGAGAATTCCTGGAGATCGCAATCTGCCGGTTACGCATCGAAATGACGCGGCAGTTGCCCCCATGTGCCCTCCATGTCATGCACACCATCCACCGGGGATGGAAACTCGCGACTATTGTGCCTGCCTGACGAGCGACTTGGCCTTTATCCCGCTTGCCTGGTCAGAATACACGCGGGACGGGAAAATGCATAGCCCCGTAACATTAGGGATGAAATCTGGGGTTTTTGACCGAATCCGCGCGCTTCAGGCGGCTAGCGAATGAGCGTCGAGGGCAGCGCGCCGGCGCTTATGACGAAGTTCAGCTTGCGGCGATGATCGGCCGACAGTTTTTCCTGGCAGGCCTTGGCCTCATGAAAGGATTCTCGCGTCTGCAGATGCCGATAGGTGTCTGTCAGCACCATGCATTTCATCAGCGGGCTGTCGATTGCAGTACCGCTCGCATAGCGGAAGATGTGGCCGTCGGCAGCCAAAGTCTTTGCAGCAAGGGCAAGGCTTTCATACAGGATGTCCGCTTCTCCGGCGACTCGCGCCTCGTCAAGAAACCCGTCGTGCAGCGTTTCGGAGGTAGCGTCATGCGTGATCAGAATCCGCAGACCGGATGGCGATTTCTGCTCAGAGATGGAAATCGTGAACGACAGCGGGTCGCGCGCAGCCGGTCGCGGCTGTTGCCAAAGCACGGTGCCGGGCACGGCGGTGATTGTCCGGTAGTGCGACGCGGCGGTACGAAACGCATCGGCAAAGCGTGCGGCCCTGTTCGTGCGCGGCCATTGCGACTGCACGGTTATCTTTGGAAGGTCGTTGGCGAATTTGCGCTCCAGGACCGCATCGTGCAGACGCGACTGCGCCGGGATATTGACACTCATGGCGGGTGAGGACAAGGGCACGAAAATCAGGAGCGGCAGTGCGGAAAGCAGAGCCATGGGCGAGGACAGCGGAGCCGGCAGCCAGGGAACCCGGCGGGAGGCGGCCCTACGCGGCTGTACCGGCAGGCGTTCCGCTTCCGTCTGCGCGGGCGCTGCTACACACTGGCGCAGATAGTCAGGCACATAGGTGCCCTTCGGAATATCGATGCGCCACGTGTCGCCGGCGCCTTCCCCGGCATAGTAGGCCGTGAGCAGTTTTCTCAGCTTGCCTGCATGGACGCGCACAAGGGGGTCGCTATCGGCGTTGAAGGCCTGCGGCCGGTCGAAGACGTCGATGCCGATCGCATAGCCTTTCAACTGGTGGCCGTTGCCTTCGATTTCCCTTTCGACGACATATTTCAGGAAGGCGCGCAGTCGCTCCGAGCGTGCGAACTGGGCGCTCGATAGAACGCTGTGCAGGGCATGGCGGATGGCACGGTCGTTCGGCCTTTCGTGCTCGTCCGTCAACGCGTTCTCCCAAAACACACCGATGCCGGCGCTCCACTGTCCGGAGCGATAGTCGATTCGGTGATGTCGCGGCAAAAACGAAGGCTCATAGGTTCCAGCTTGGGTCTTTCCGTGGGATTTCAGCACCGCCGCTCACCAACCGGGAGCTTATAGCTTGTACTTGAGTCTGCATTAAACCGAACTTTTCCTGGTTTGTCAGGTGCTCCAATCATTAAACTTGAGTTCATATGAAATAGCCCGGCGAAGCAGGCCCGCGGTTTATTGTGACGGGTACACTTTCGGGGTTGCCGGTTTGTTGCGGGCCGAACAAGGAACCGCTAGAAACGCTACGACGCAATCTCCCATCGAAAGTGCTGAAATGCCTGCGAAACTCTCGGTAAACCTGAACGCGATCGCCATGCTTCGCAACCGGCGAGACCTTCCCTGGCCATCGGTGCCGGGGCTGGGGCAAATTGCGCTAGAGGCCGGCGCAAGCGGCCTGACGGTGCATCCGCGTCCGGATCAGCGGCATATCCGTTTCTCCGATCTCGCCCCGATCCGCGCCCTGATCGACGATCTTTATCCGCAGGCCGAATTCAACATGGAAGGTTTTCCGAACGAGGAGTTCCTGGAACTTGTCGAGCGCCATCAGCCCGAGCAGGTGACGCTGGTCCCGGACGATCCGGCGCAGGCGACGTCGGACCACGGTTGGGACTTCCGCAAGAACCACAATCTGCTCGGCAATGTCGTCGGGCGCCTGAAGAAGAATGGTTTTCGGGTGTCGCTGTTTGCCGATGGCGATCCGGACCTCGAGGCGCTGACGATCGCCAAGGAGACCGGCGCCGACCGGATCGAGCTCTACACCGGCCCCTATGGCGGCTGTTACGATGATCCTGAACGCGGTGCCGTGCTTCTGGAAGAGCTTGGGCGCACGGCTGATCTTGCAACTGAACTTGGCCTTGAGGTCAATGCCGGACACGACCTGACGGTCGCCAACCTGCCGGCGCTGGCGGCACGGATTTCGAACCTCGCCGAGGTCTCGATCGGCCACGGTTTGACAGCGGATGCCCTGGAATACGGCATGGCGGAAACCGTCCGCCGCTTTTGCCGCGCCTGCGGCCAAGATATCTGAGAGCTCGCGCGGTTACTAAAAGGGCTCCGTTCGCACGGAGCCCTTCATTCATCAGCCGAGAAGGGCCGATTTGCTGGCTTCGAGGAAGCTTTCGAGCGTCGTCAGCTTCTCGCCGGAAAGCGTGCCGACATCGCCGGTGACCATATCGATGTGGCCTTCGCGTGTATTGGTATCGAAGGAGACGATGATGGGGATGAAGAAATCCGGGAGACCGGCGGCCTTCAGCCCGCCTGCGAGCTGCTCGTCGGTGACATGCGCGACGTCAAGCGGCTTGCCGGTGACCTTCGACACGATGGCAGCGATCTCGTTCACCGTGCGCTTGGTCTCGCCGGTCAGCGTGTAGGTCGCGCTTTCAGTCGCGCCGGAGGCAAGCGCCGCGGCTGTCGCCTTGGCAATGTCGGCGCGCGCGACATGGGCAAGCTGGCCTTCGCCGGATGCGGTGTACCATTTGCCATCGGCGAGCGCGTGCGGCAGTGCCAGGAACAGGTTTTCCATGTACCAGCCATTGCGCAGGATCGTGTAAGGGATGCCTGTCGCCTTGATCGCGTTTTCGGTGCCGAGGTGGTCGGGCGCGAAGGGGATAACCGGGGTTTCCGGGTTTGGCATCGACGTGTAGAGGATATGCTTGGCGCCCGCCTTCTGCGCGGCTGCCACGGCCGTCTGGTGCTGGCGCAGGCGCTTGCCGGCTTCGTCCAGTGCGTCGGTGGAGATGATCAGGATGCGGTCGGCGCCCCTGAAGGCGGCTTCCAGCGAAGCGGCATCGTCGAAATCCGCCGAGCGGGTCTGGACGCCCTTGGCGGCATAGTCGGCGAGCTTGGCGGCATCGCGGCTGGTGGCGATGATGTTGGCCGACGAGACCTTGCCGGAGGCGAGGAGTTCATCGAGGACGAGGCGGCCGAGCTGGCCGGCGGCGCCGGTGACGAGGAGGGTTTCGGACATGATCATTCCTTTGCTTGTCAAACGGCGCCCGGTTTGTTGCCGGTGCATCCTGTTTGAGATATGGTTCCCAAATGAGACCGTCTCTTATTTCGTTATCGACAAGCGGATGTAAAGGAGGCAGTTTTTTCTGCGGTGGTTACGTGAAGGATACCGGCCCATGAACAAGATGAGCAGCAAGGCTGAGGGCGAACAGGTCATCGTCTTCGCAGGCATGGTGTTCAAGGGGCAGGATTGTCCGGTGCGCGATGTCATCGACAATATCGGCGGCAAGTGGAACACGCTGATGATCCTGGCGTTGGCCGACGGACCGATGCGCTTTTCGGCGCTGCGCCGGCTGATCCCCGATATCTCCCAGCGCATGCTGACCCAGACACTGCGCGACCTGCAGCGCGACGGCTATATCGGCCGCGAGGTCTTTCCGACCCAGCCGCCGAGCGTCGAATACCGGCTGACGCCGCTGGGACAGTCCTTCCTCGTGCTGGTCAAGGGGCTGGTCGACTGGTCGGTGAAGCATCATGATGCGATCCGGGCGGCGCGGGCGGAATATGACGCAGCCGCGTGACGATGTGACCGCGCTTGCCGCGCTTTACGGTTCGCGGCGCAGGCTGCTACAGATGTCGATGGGGACGATATCTGGAAGGCATTGATGAAACAGCTCGATATTGGCGTGGCGGGAGCCGGACCGGCAGGCCTTGCCGCGGCACTGTTCCTGTCGCGCGCCGGTCACCGCGTCGAAATCCTTGAGCGCTTCGAGGCGCCGGCACCGGTCGGATCCGGCCTGTTGATGCAGCCGACAGGCCTCACCGTTCTCGCGGCGCTCGGGCTGTTCGAAACCATCCAATCCCTCGGTAGCCGGATCGACCGGCTGCACGGTGCCGATGCCACCAGCGGGCGCACGGTGCTTGATGTGCGTTACGACGCAGCACCCGGCGGGCGATATGGTCTTGCGGTGCAGCGGGCGGCGCTCTTCAATACGCTGCACGATGCGGTCGTTGTTGACGGCATCAGGATACGCACCGGCGTGAATCTGGCGTCAGTGGAGACGCGCGGCGATCGTGCCGTGCTGAAAAATGCGGAAGGCGTGGAGGTTGGCGACTACGATCTGGTGATCGACGCCAGCGGTGCGCGCTCCGTGCTGGCTGCCAAATCCGTTACCGCGCCTGCCATTCGCGAGATGACCTATGGCGCCTTCTGGGCAACGCTCGATGGGCAGGGTGGGGCATATGATCGACGGGCTTTGTCTCAGCGTTACGACAAGGCCAAGGTGATGATCGGTCTCTTGCCGACCGGCCGGGCGCAGGTCGGCGAGCCTCATCGTGTGGCGTTTTTCTGGAGCCTGAAGGTCGGCGACGTCGACGAGGTCAAGGCGGCCGGGCTCGATCGGTGGAAAACGATCATCCGCAACTATTGGCCAGACTGCGTGTCGTTTCTCGACCAGATCGAGGATTGGGATCAGCTGACGCTGGCGCGCTACGCGCACCGGACCGCCCAGCCGCCCTTTTCGGAGCGGCTGGTCTTCATCGGCGACAGCGCCCACTCGACCAGCCCGCAATTGGGGCAGGGTGCCAATATGGCGCTGCTCGATGCGGCGGCGCTCAGCCACGCGCTGGTAAGCTGTGCCGATCTCCCGTCGGCGCTTGCGGCCTATGCCCGGGCGCGCCGCAATCACGTGCGGCTGTTCCAACTGCTGTCGCTCGCTTTCACGCCCTTCTACCAGTCGGATTCCAGCGTGATCGCCTGGGTGCGCGACCGGCTGGTTTCCACCATTGCCAAGGTGCCGCCGATGCCGGCGCTCCTCGCTTCGATCGTCGCCGGTACGCTGATCGATCCCTTTGGCCCCGCCGGCCTGACGGAACGCAAGTGGCAAGAGGACCTCAGCCTGCTCAGCGGCATGGCGTAGGATCAGCTCGGTCGCTGCGGATATTAGAGACTGAGCTGCCAGGTCTGGCCGTTCAGATCCTTTCCGAAGCTGTGATGCCTTTCCTCATGGACAAGGGCGAAACCCTCCGCCTCGTAGATCCTCCGGGCGCTGACGAGAACGTCGTTGGTCCACAGCATCAGCGTTTCGTAGCCGGCATCACGGGCAAAAGCGACGCATTGGCGAACCAGCGCCCGGCCGATGCCGAGGCCGCGGGCGAAGGGCTCGACATAGAGCAGCCGCAGTTTGGCGGTGCCGCCGCCGGCATCGACCAGAAACACCGAACCGGCGATCTCCCCGTCGGCTTCCGCGATCCAGCAGAACTCGCGGCCGGGTTTGAAATTCTGGATGAAATCGGCGGCGATCTGCATCGCCAGCCCTTCATATTCGCCGTTCCAGCCATATTCCTCGATGTAAAGCTTCGTCTGGCGGCCGAGAACCCAGCTGATGTCGCCGGGCTGGTGCGGACGAAGGATGAAGTCCTTGGCCGACGCTGTCGAAAGCAGCGTTTCGATCCGGCCCATGGCCGTGGCGATGATCTCTTGCTGTGTGGCGTTGAGGGCCGAGAGCATGGCCGCGATCTCCTGGCGGGAGCGGACGGCAAGGACGCGGGCCTCAGAAAGCCCCTCAGTGGTGAGTTCAAGCAGCTGGCTGCGCTGGTCCTGCGGGTCGGGGCGCGTGGTCAAGAGCCCGTCACCGCGGAATTTCTTCAGGATGCGGCTGAGATAGGCGGGGTCGAGATGCAGTTCCTCGATCAGCTTTTTCGCCGGCAGACCGGGCCTAGCCGCCAGCTCGTAGATGATCCGCGCTTCGGTCAGCGTAAACCGGCTGTCGAGAAAGGCGCGGCCGAGCAGGCCGAGCTGATTGGTGTAGAAGCGGTTGAAGGCTCGCACGGTCTCGATGCGGTCGGCCGGCTTCTGATCATGCAAGGTCGCGTGTGTGTTCATGGCAATCTCCCTGTTTGGAAGATTGCCATGATTTAGTTGACTTAGTCAAATAAATAGAGGCAAAGTCAGGCCGCCTGCTGGTCGCGCTGGGATACACCCGCGAGCGCGAAATCGACGGCTGCTTCGGCATGGATCGCAGTGGAATCGAAGCCCGGCAAGGGCAACTTGTGCGGGTCGAGGATCAGGCAGATCTCGGTGCAGCCGAGGATGATCGCGTCAGCGCCTTCATGTTTGGCGTGCTCGATGACCTTCATCAGTGCCTGGCGGGAGGTGTCGAGGACGGCACCGGCGCAGAGCTCGTTGAAGATGATGTCATGCACGAGGGTGCGGTCCTCGGCGTTCGGAACCATGACGTCGATGCCATGCGTCGCCATACGGCCGGTGTAGAAGCCATGCTCCATCGTGTAGCGCGTCGCCAGAAGCAGCGGGCGCTTGATGCCGGCGGCTTTCATCGATGCGGCGGTCTGGTCGATGATGTTGAGCAGCGGAACGGTGATCGACGACTGAACCTCGTCGGCGATCAGGTGCATCGTGTTGGTGCAGATCAGCACGCAGGAAGCGCCTGCAGCTTCCAGGCCCTGTGCGACCTCCGACAGGCGCTTGGCGGCATCATCCCAGCGGCCGGCCTTCTGCAGGTCGACGATTGTCTGGAAGTCGACGGAATGCAGCATGACTTCGGCGGAATGCAGACCGCCAAGGCGCTCGCGCACGGCCTCGTTGATCATCCGATAGTAGACTGCCGAGCTTTCAAAGCTCATTCCACCGATGAGGCCGATCTTGCGCATGGGGCTGTTCCTGTTCCGCCTTGTTTTCTGACGAAGGGATTGTCGCTGAGACCGCGCGGAAAGTGTTCGCTTTGTTCCGTGACATTGTGAGAGTTTGCGCGTATTTTTTGCATTGTTTTAAAACTTGGCGCAAATTTATCTTGTCTGCGTTAAGCAACAGAGGAGTGCAGGGCGTGCTGGACGAAAGAGACCGGAAGATTCTGTCGTTGTTGCAGGAGGACGCCAGCCTTTCGGTCGGCGACCTCGCTGAAAAGGTGAACCTGTCGCTCTCCGCCGGCTCGCGGCGCATTCAGCGGCTGGAGGAGGCCGGTTATGTCGCCCGCCGGATCGCGGTGCTCGATCGCGACAAAATGGGCGTGCCGACAACCGTCTTCGCCCTCATCAAGACCGCTCACCACTCCGACGACTGGATCGACATCTTCCGCAAGGTGATCGCCGACATTCCAGAGATCGTCGAGGCGCACCGGCTGACCGGCAATTACGACTACATCCTGAAAGTCGTGCTGCCGCGTGTCGAGCATTACGACGTGATCTACAAGCAGATCGTCCGCAAGGTCGAACTGTTCGACGTCTCGGCCTCGATCTCGATGGAGGTGCTGAAGAGCGGGATGGCGGTGCCGGTGGACTACGCGCGGTGAGCCGAGGAACTCACCGCCTTACCCAGTCAATTGTCACGGGATGATCCGCTGCTCCTGCATCTCACGGAAGACCGACAGGAACATCTCGTCAGTTTGCACATAGTCATGAAATCCAAGCCGGCGCGCCTTGGTGCCGTCGGCGAAGAAGTCGTAATTCCAGCTGAACACCGCGTCGCCGAAACCCCAGGACGAAACGGCTTCATAAGGATGGTCGGCGAGGCTGTATTTTTCCTTCATCTCCTTCCAGAGCCGGGCCTTGTCCGCCATGACGACGTTGAGCGACATCGGGAGAGGAGCGGCGGTTTCCATCTCGAAGAAGCGGGCTATCTTCGGCCACACCTCGTTCCAGCGGAAGAGATCGCCATTGGTGATGTTGAAGGCCTGATTGGCGCATTGCGGGTTGGTGGCGGCCCAGACGGTCGCTCTGGCAAGCAGTCCGGCATCGGTCATTTCGAGCAGCGTGTCATAGGCGCCGGGTTTGCCGGGGAAACGCAAGGGAAGGCCAAGCTCCTTCGACATGGAGGCGTAGAGACCGATCACCATCGCAAGGTTCATCGGGTTGCCGGTGGCGGTGCCGATGACGACGGAGGGGCGCAGCGCCGACCAGGTCCAGGATTTGCCTTCCTGCTGCTGGCGCTGCAGAAAGGCCTGCTGGTCCATGTTGAACTCCGGCGGCATATGGTTGTCTTCGTCTTCGCGGGCGGGAGTCTTGAAGGGCCCGAGATGGGCGCCGTAGACCTTGTAGCCCTGCATCAGGCTGACATGTTCAAGGTTCGGCGCCACGCGCTCTATAGCGGTGACGACGTTGACCAGCATGGCAAGATTGGGCTCGACCAGTTCCGCCCAGGTGGGGCGATCCTGATAGGCGGCGTAGAAAATGTGAGTCACTTCAGTGAGATCGCCAAGTTTCTTCGCGCAATCGGCAGGCTCGAGCAAGTCTACCGAGATATGCCGGATTTTCCCGGTTGAAACGCCACCGCGGCGGGACAGGCCGATGATCGACCAATCCTCCAATGTTTCGAGATGGCGGGCGAGGTTGCCGCCGATGACGCCCTTCGCGCCGACGATGAGGGCGGTTTTGTGCTGGTCACGCATGATGATCTCCTGATGCCTTGATGGACGAGATATGGACGCGGCGCGATTTCTGAACTAGACAGCGGATAAGCACAGGATTTGTGAGGTGAAGTCACAATGGCACGGCTGGACGTCAACCGCTCGGGCGAGATGGAAGTGTTCGTGCGGGTCGTCGATCTCGGCGGGTTTTCGGCCGCCGCCCGCCACTTCGCCATGACGCCGTCGGCGGTCAGCAAGCTGGTCTCGCGGCTGGAGGCGCGGCTGAATGCGCGGCTTGTCAACCGTTCGACCCGCAAACTGCAACTGACGCCGGAAGGCTGCCGCTACTATGAGCATGGCGTGCGGGTTCTGGCGAATTTGGATGAGGCCGAGAGCGCCGCCGCTCTGGGCGACAGCCCGAGCGGGCGGGTTCGTGTCAGTTGCAACATTCCCTTCGGGCGTCATATCCTGTTGCCGGTGCTTCCGGACTTCATGGCGCTTTATCCGAATGTCTCATTGGACCTGTCCCTGACCGACAGTGTCGTTGATCTCCTGGAAGACCGCACCGATGTCGCGGTTCGGGCGGGACCGCTGAAAAGCTCGGCGCTGATGGCGCGCAAGCTCGGAACGGTGAAAATGCACATCGTTGCGGCGCCCGGCTATCTCGATCGCATCGGCATGCCGCGCCATCCCGACGACCTGCAAAATCACAATCTGCTCGGACCCAATTATGTGCGCGCCACCGGCGGCTGGCCTTTCGTCGATGGCGGCGTAAACCTGACGATCAAGCCGGCCGGCAGCATCCAGGCGAGCGACGGGGAAGCATTGCGTGAGCTTGCGCTTGCCGGGGCAGGGCTGGCGCGTCTTGCCGACTTTCAGGCGCGGGAAGATTTCGCCCGCGGAGCATTGATGCCGGTGCTCGAGGCCTTCACCGCGACGGACAGCGAAGAGGTGCACGCGGTCTTTCTCGGCCAGGGCGGCCATATGCCGGCGCGGGTTCGGGTGTTTCTCGACTTCCTCGCTGCCCGCTGCCGGGTCGGCTGAGGTCTTGCGCGGCTGTCATGCGGCTGGCGACGGCGTCTTTCAACAGGGCTGCCATGCCGACAGAGCAGTTGTGCCCGGGCAACGGGGCGCAGAGATTGAGGTCGGAAATGGAGATTTGCACATGCCAGCCTCAAGCCGTCATCATCTGGTCGTCGTCGGAGGCGGATTCGGCGGCCTCCAGGTTGTCAGCGCCCTGAAAGGCGCGCCGCTCGACATTACTCTCGTCGACAAACGGAACCATCATCTTTTCCAGCCGCTTCTCTATCAGGTGGCCACGACGCTGCTCGCGACCTCGGAGATCGCATGGCCGATCCGCCGGCTATATCGCGACAGGCCGGAGGTGACGACGATTCTGGGCGAGGTTGACGACGTCGATGCGGGTGCGAAAACCATCAGGCTGACAAACGGTGGAAGTATATCTTACGACACACTGGTGCTGGCGACCGGTGCGACCCATACGTATTTCGGGAAAGACGAGTGGGAAGCGGTCGCTCCGGGTCTGAAAACGCTGGAGGATGCAACGACCATTCGAAGGCGCCTGCTGCTCGCGTTCGAGCGGGCGGAAGTCGAAACCGATCCGGCGGTGCGCCAAGCGCTTTTGACATTCACCATCATCGGCGCCGGGCCTACCGGTGTCGAACTGGCGGGTATTATCTCCGAACTCGCGCACTCCACCCTGCCGGAGGAGTTTCGGCGCATTGATACGCGCACGACGCGGGTTATCCTCGTGGAGGCCGGGCCGCGTGTGCTGCCGGGATTTTCCGAAGACCTATCGGCCTATGCGCATCGCGCGCTGGAAAAACGCGGCGTCGAAGTGCGCACCGGGCAGCGGGTAACGTCCTGCACTGAGGCCGGGGTCACGATAGATGACAATTTCATTGCGTGTCGCACGATGGTCTGGGCCGCGGGGGTTCAGGCGTCGCCGGCCGCCCGATGGCTCGGCATCGAGGCGGATCGTGCCGGCCGTGCAATCGTCGAGAAGAACCTCACCGCACCCGGGTATCCGGATATCTTCATCATCGGCGATACGGCTTCGGTCTTGCAGGAGGACGGTGCCCCGGTACCGGGTATCGCGCCGGCGGCAAAGCAGCAGGGGGCCTTCGTCGCAAAGGTCATCCGTGCCCGGTTGAATGGCCAGACGGAACCTGCCGGTTTCCGCTATCGCCACCAGGGCAGCCTGGCGACGATCGGCAAGCGGTCGGCGATCATCGATTTCGGACGCTTCAAAATGAAGGGGACACTCGCCTGGTGGATATGGGGGATCGCCCACATCTACTTCCTCATCGGCACGCGCAGCCGCTTCGCCGTTGCCTGGAGTTGGCTGTGGAGCTACCTCAGCGGCCAGCACAGCGCGCGGCTGATTACCCAAAAGGAGGCCATGCGCGATGGACCGGCGCAAGGCGGCGCCGAGCAATAGGCGCGTGCCGTGCCCTATCTGACGCGCTTGCACTCGAACTGATCGCCGCTCGCCATCGAGAGCCATTGCATCGAAGTGTCGGTCACAGCCGACAGCCCGATCTGATAACCGTCGTCGAAGGACAGGACGTAGTTGCCATCGACCTTTTCGACCTTGCGGATCGGCATCGGGCCTTCGCCCGCATCATATGCGTCGCCGGTAAAGGTGAAGGTCGAAACCTCGCAATCCCAGGTGCCGACATAGGGCGCCGTGTCGGCGGTAAAGCCTGTGGTCGCGGTAGCAAGCGCGATAACGGCCGCTGCCGCGATGAATTCCGGACGCATGGTTTTCCTCCCGAGCGGTCTCAGTTGTTGATGCCGGTCACAGCCCAATGGGATGAACTGCAATCGTCGTTGTCGCAGACGCCGCTCATCCAGACCGCGCCGTCTGCCAGCATGACGCCGTCGCTGTTGACGAAGAGCTGGTCATATTTCTGATTTGCAACGGCCTCGCGTGTCTCCGGCGTGACGAGGGCATCGAAATTTTCAATGAAATCGTTGGCGTTCTGAATGTCATAGCTCTCGCTATTGGCAGCGACCCGCAACGGGTATTCGGCGAGACCGGCGATCGTTGCCGCATCGCCGTTGCCCATCGCTTCCACCAGGCTCAACAGGGGCTCGGCAAGATCTCCGGCATTGCCATGCAGGGCTTCGATCCGGTTATAGACCTCTTCATCGGATTGAGCCTCGGCCGACACGGGCATCAGCATCAGGGCAGCGGTCAGGAGCATGGCGGCATTGTTCAGGGAAAGCATGAAAACTCCGGAAAGAGGGGGCATGTCGGCAGCCGCACAGTAGCGGAGCCGGTCTTGAAACGGAACCGGGGTGGGCGGGTGCCAGGGATCCATTTTGGGGTTTGTCTCTGGCTGCCTTCAATACGTTTGGCGGCGGCGCGATATTCGGAGAGCCGGTCTCAAATTCCTTCGCGAAGAAGAGGAGCCTTGACCGCCCTTCCGCTTTGCGGCATAAGCAGCGAACCGTACCGTACGGTACTGTGAATGGAGATGGATTTTTGCAGCTTGCCGCCCACCCGCATCAGCCGGATTATTCGCCGCGCCAGAACGCCGTTCTGGACAGCGCGTTGCGGTTGCTTGTCGATGGCGGCGAGAAGGCCTTGACGACGGCAGGCGTGGCGCGGGCGGCCAACTGTTCGAAGGAAAGCCTCTACAAATGGTTCGGTGATCGCGACGGCCTGCTTTCGGCGATGATCGGCTTCCAGGCGAGCAAGGTCCGTACGTTCGAAGATAACGCCGGGATATTGACTGCGGCGACGTTGCGGGAGCATCTGGTTCTCTTCGCGCGCGACCTGCTGGAGGTTCTGGCCGGCGACGTGTCGCTGGCGCTCAACCGGCTGGCGATCGGGCAGGCGAGCCGGGAGGGCTCCAAGCTCGGAGCGATGTTGCAGGAGCGTGGCCGGCGGCAGGTCGGCAAGCGGGCGGGGGCGTTGCTGGAAGCGGGGCGTCGTGCCGGGCTTCTCGCGTTCGAAGACCGTGACGAGGCCTATGACACGCTTTATGGCCTGATTGTTTCCGATCTGCATCTGCGCATGCTGCTCGGTGAGGATAGCGGCCGGATGGCCAAGGATTTCGGACGGAGAGCGGAGCGGGCGGTTTCGGCCTTCCTTCGCCTCTACGGC
The DNA here is from genome assembly GCF_964252955.1 of Pararhizobium sp. LjRoot238. NCBI lineage: Bacteria > Pseudomonadati > Pseudomonadota > Alphaproteobacteria > Hyphomicrobiales > Rhizobiaceae > Pararhizobium > Pararhizobium sp. LjRoot238. The sequence continues at coordinate 3,014,360 of NZ_CAXUPP020000001.1, forward strand.
CGTGAAATGGGTTCGGTCCAGTCCTAGAGGATGGCCGGAAGTATCTGGAAGAGACAAGCAAAGGGAAGGAAATTACAATGCGCGTCTATTACGATCGTGATGCCGATCTCAACCTCATCAAGTCCAAGAACGTCGTTATCGTCGGTTATGGTTCGCAGGGCCGCGCCCATGCGCTGAACCTGAAGGACTCCGGCGCCAACAACGTCGTCATCGCGCTGAAGGCCGGTTCGGCCACCATCAAGAAGGCCGAAGCCGACGGCTTCAAGGTCATGACCGTTGCCGACGCCGCCAAGTGGGGCGACCTCATCATGATGGCGACCCCGGACGAACTGCAGGCCGACATCTACAAGGCCGAAATCGCCCCGAACATCCGCGACGGCGTTGCGATCGCTTTCGCGCACGGCCTCAACGTTCATTTCGGCCTGATCGAGCCGAAGGAAACGCTCGACGTCGTCATGATCGCGCCGAAGGGCCCGGGCCACACGGTTCGCGGCGAATACCAGAAGGGCGGCGGCGTTCCCTGCCTCGTTGCCGTTGAGAAGAACGCCTCGGGCAACGCGCTTGACCTCGCTCTCTCCTACGCCTGCGGCGTCGGCGGCGGCCGGTCGGGCATCATCGAGACCAACTTCAAGGAAGAATGCGAAACCGACCTCTTCGGCGAACAGGTCGTTCTCTGCGGTGGTCTGGTCGAACTGATCCGCGCCGGTTTCGAAACCCTGGTTGAAGGCGGTTATGCGCCGGAAATGGCCTATTTCGAATGCCTGCACGAAGTGAAGCTGATCGTCGACCTGATCTATGAAGGCGGCATCGCCAACATGAACTACTCGATCTCCAACACGGCAGAATGGGGCGAATACGTCACCGGCCCGCGCATCATCACGGCTGAGACAAAGGCTGAGATGAAGCGCGTCCTGCACGACATCCAGACCGGCAAGTTTACCTCCGACTGGATGCAGGAATACCGTTCGGGTGCTGCCCGCTTCAAGGGCATCCGCCGCATGAACGACAACCACCAGATCGAAGAAGTCGGCGCCAAGCTCCGCGGCATGATGCCATGGATCGGCAAGAATAAGCTGGTCGACAAGGCGAAGAACTAACCTTTGCTGCAAAGCAATATTAGCCTGTTGCACTTTCTCTATACTGAGCGCCGGAGAGAAATCTCCGGCGTTTCCATTTGTCGGCGGTCGTCATTCGGTAATATTTGGAACATTTAGGCTTTTGCAGTATTCTGTTTGGCGGGAGGATGCTGTGATGGAGACCTTCTTCTACCATTTCGCCTTGTTTGATGCCTTGATTCTCGGTGCTATCGTGTTGCTGCTGGCTTTGAGCATGTTTGGGCACCACGAGGCCTGATCCAATCTTCTGTAGGGCGGCGCCAAGGCGATAACGAGGCGGTCGCCGCGCGGGTCGGTGTTTGTAAATGACGGTAAGCTCCGTTGGCGCGATCAAATCGCTGTTGAACGCCGTGCCTGTCCTCATGAATTGTCATCATTTCGAATTGGCGCCATTTCGCGCACGTCCCGCATTACGCTGAGAACGACCGGGTAACCCGTCGTCGACTTGTTTTGGCCCCACCGTCAGCCGAATAAGCAGAGAAAAGGTGGCTCAACGTCGATATATAGGTCAGTATTATTGACTTAATAGGCCGGTCGTGTTGTGTTCCGGCAAAATCATAATCTGAGGAAACATCCATGCTCGATTGGGAAAAGATATTCGCGACGCGGTCTTCACGGATGCGCGCTTCGGAAATCCGCGAACTGCTGAAACTGCTGGACCGGCCAGACATCATCTCCTTTGCCGGCGGCATCCCCGATCCGGCGCTGTTTCCGGATGAGGACTTCAAGGCTGCCTATGCCGACATCTTCGGCGGACCTGCCGTCAGTGCTGCCCTGCAATATTCGGTCAGTGAAGGCTACCTGCCGCTGCGCCGGTGGCTTGCCGGTCGCATGGCTGCCATCGGCATCCCTTGCGAACCGGAAAACATCCTGATCACCTCCGGCTCGCAGCAGGCGCTCGATTATCTCGGAAAACTCTTCCTGTCGCCGAACGATACGGCGCTGGTGACCTGGCCGACCTATCTCGGCGCGCTGCAGGCCTTCAATGCCTATGAGCCCGCCTACGACCAGCTGTCGCTGTCCGGCAATCGCACGCCGCAGGCCTACCGCGACGCGGCCACTGAGGCCGGCGGCCGGGTGAAGTTCGCCTATATGTCGGCCGAGTTCGCCAACCCGACCGGTGAAACGCTCGACCTGGCTGCGCGTGAAAAGGTTCTCGAGCTTGCGGAAGAACTCGACATCGCCGTCATTGAAGATGCCGCCTATCAGTCGCTGCGTTACGACGGCGAAGCCGTTCCGCCGATCCTGGCGCTCGAGATCGCCCGCAACGGCTCGATCAACGAAACCCGCACGATCTACTGCGGCAGCTTCTCCAAGACGCTGGCGCCTGGCCTGCGCGTCGGCTGGGTCTGTGCCTCCAACACGGTCATTCGCAAGCTCGTGCTGATGAAGCAGGCGGCCGACCTGCATTCCTCGACCATCAATCAGATGGCAATCTGCCACGTTGCCGAGCGGGGCTTCGACAAACAGGTGGCCAAGCTCAAGGCCGTGTACAGCAAGCGGCGTGACGCCATGCTGGCCGCCTTGGCCAAATACATGCCGAGCGGCGTCAGCTGGACGGTGCCGGAGGGCGGCATGTTCGTCTGGCTGACCTTGCCCGCCGGCATGGATGGTGCCGACCTGCTGGCCAAATCGCTGGCGACCGCCAAGGTCGCCTTCGTGCCCGGCAAGGCATTCTTCGCCGACGGTTCCGGCGCCAACACCTGCCGCGTCAGCTTCTCCTGCGCCGACGAGGCGATGATCGAGGAGGGGATTTCCCGCCTCGGCGGGCTGATCGGCGAGGAAGCTCTGGCGGCCTAACTCTTGTCTTCGAGGCAGGCGACGGCCGCCTCGAAGATCACATCCGGGAGCACGTCGAACGCATAGGGCATGTGGACGCGCTCCCATTTCTGATGATAGTCGCGGCCCCATGGGCCGATATTGACCACCGGATAGGACAAGAGCCCGTCCGGTGCCTTGTCGACGAAGGCCGAGCACGGCGTGCTGCTGGACAGAAGCTGCGTCTGCTCCATTGCCGGACGATGCCCGAAGAAGCTCATGTCGGATATGCCGGCGAAGAACTGCTTGGCCTTGATGCTAGTCCGATGCCGTTCTGCGCATTTTTGCGTGGCGAACATCATGTTCCGTTCGAAGGTACGACCTTCCTCTCCGGCGCTGTCCAGATGGACGCGCGGATAGTGCAGGGTGGAGAAGCCAACAATGACCAGCGGGCCTTCAAGCCCGGCCTCTGCAAGCGTCGCAGCGACGATCTGGCGGGTAACCGCGAGCGGATCCTCGCCGCCTGATGGGGATTGATTGAGGGTCGTCAGCCGGTCGGCCGCAGCCTGCCCGCCATGGGTGACCGCCAGTTTATGCAATTCAGCATAGGACAATACCTGTCCCTCGAGCGCCATAGCGTGGCCAGAGCCCTGGCGCTCGAAAAAACGCCGTGCATTGTGTGTTTGCGCCTCGAGCGCCGTGCGCATGGCGGTACCGACCAGTGCGCGGAATTCGTTGAGAATATCTTCCGGCGTGCGCCGGTGCGTCAGCCAGTTGAACGACAGCCAGACATGGGCGGGTGTGGTGACCTCGTAACCGTGGCGCACATCCTTGGCTTCCAGGCAGACCGGTGCGGGTGAAAGCTCGCCATGGGCCTCGTCGCAAAGGGCGCTGTTCATCTCCATGGCGCGCATGATTTCGGCGCCGATCATATGGGCGCTGACGCCGTCGAAGGCGTAGCCGGCATGGGTCGGCCGGCCGGCGACAAAGGCGAAGGGCGAGAACTTGCCGACCGAGCCCAAATAGATGGCGCGGCCTTCCGCTCCATCACCATCGTCACCGCTGGCATCGAGGTTGATGCCGCCGATGATGTCGAGATCGAATTTTTCGGCGATGGCGGGCAGGGCGTCGCGCAGGGAGCGCATGCCGCGCGACTGGTTCTCTTCGTCCGGCGTGGCGACGAACAGGAGGTTGCCCGGTGGCTCGTCAAGTTCGGCAAACCGTTCCAGCGCGGCGATGCCGGCGGCAAGGCCGCTCTTCATGTCGAGCAAGCCGCGGCCGGCGAGGAAATCGCCGCTCAGCAGATCGGTGAGCGCCTTGTCCTCCGCCGGGTTCCGCGCCTTGTTCGACAGTTCCTCGATCAGTGCCCTGGTGAGCGCTTCCGGCTCGCAGGCAAGCGACGCCAGCGAGCCGTAGTTGGCGATCGAGACGGTATCGAAATGCCCCGCCAGCACGAGGCAGCGGCGGCCTTTGCCGCGCACCAGCGCCAGCACGTTCTGCCGGACCGGATCGCCGTGGCTGTCGAGCGCCAGCAGTTGCTCCGGGTGCTTCCTGAAATAGGCGGTCTGGCCAAGCAACGCCATCAGGCGCCCGGAAAAGGCAGCCTCGTCATTGCTCTCCGTCACACTTGGCCAACGGGTCATTTCAATGGACAATTCGCCGGCGCGCGACAGCGGATTGGGAATGGTCGAGGGGCGGTTGGATGGCATTGGGTCGGTCCTCTGGAGAGACTGGCTGGGGCCTGCATTGATGAGGCTGACGAACACTAGCGGGCCGGTCGATGAAGCGAAACGGCAATAATATGGAGATTTGCTTGATATTTCTGTCATAATGACATGAAAGATTAGCAAATTGGTAAGGGGCTAGGCTTCATGGACAATACGGACCGGCGCTTGCTGGCAATCCTCAGAACGGATGGTCGCGCTTCGATCTCGAAGCTGGCGGATCTGCTGAAAATATCGCGCGGAACGGTGCAGAACCGGATCGACCGGCTTACCGCCGATGGCATAATCGCCGGCTTCACCGTCCGCATCGCGGCGGCTGAGGATCCGCATGCGGTTCGCACCGTCATGCTGATCGAGATTACCGGCCAGAAAACAGTGTCGGCGATCAAGACTCTACGCGGTATCCCGGAAATTCGCGCGCTCCACACGACGAACGGCGCCTGGGATCTCGTCGCCGAGATCCAGACGGAGAACCTTGCCGAATTCGACCGCGTGCTGCGTCATATCCGGGCGCTGGAAGGGGTATCGAAATCGGAAACGAGTTTGCTGCTGACGACGATTTGAGGCGCCTCAGTTGCATTCAAATCACAAAATGACTAGATTGCTGACTAGTCATTTTTTGGGGCAAATCGATGCGAGAATGGCCGGTTCAGGATGCGAAAGCTCATTTCAGCGAATTTCTTGACACATGTTTGACAGAAGGGCCGCAGCTTGTATCGCGGCGAGGCGAGGCGAAAGCCGTGCTGGTACCGCTTGACGCATGGAATGACCTCAACAAACGGGCAAAACCAGGCGTGAAAGACGTCCTGCTGGCCGACGAGCCTCGATTTGTAATGGACATTCCTTCACGCAAGGAGTGGGAGTGGCGGTCGATCCCGGCTGAGGAATAGGCAGTGTATCTTCTCGATACCAATGTCGTTTCCGAGTTGCGGCGACCGAAGCCGCATGGCGCCGTACTCGCCTGGATCGCCGCGACGGATGAGCGAATGCTTGCGGTTTCTGCAATCACCATCGGGGAAATTCAGCGTGGCATCGAAGCGGCGCGCGAACAGGACAGCCAGCGCGCCGGTTCGATCGAGGCGTGGCTTGGCCAGTTGATGCAAAGCACGAGTGTTTTGCCTCTTGATGGGCAATGCATGATCGAATGGGCGAAGCTCATGCATCGGCGTGATCCGCACCTCGTTGCTGATGCCATGATCGCGGCGACGGCGATTATCCACGGCCTCACTGTCGTCACCCGGAACGTTCGGGATTTCGAGCATTTCCCGGTGAAATTGCTCAATCCCTTTGAAACCAGATAGCTTCGGCTTATACGTGCGGCCCCAGCAGCGACAAATCCGCTTCACCGAGCCGGTCCTTGGCGGTACGTAGCTGGTGCCAGTAAGGGTAGAGCACGGGCGGGACGCTGACGTCGTCGAGGCGCTGGCGTTCTTCGGCAGACAAAACGAGGTCGGCGCTCGCGAGGTTGTCCTTGAACTGGGCTTCGGTGCGGCCGCCGATGATGACGGAGGTGACGGCCTTGCGGCCGATCAGCCAGGCGAGCGCCACCTGTGCCGCAGAAATGTTGCGGCTTCCCGCGATATCGACGAGCGTGTCGACGATGGTCCAGAGGCGGTCCTCGTCGCGGATCGGCGGCTCATCCCAGCCGGCCAGCTGGCGTGAGCCCTCCGCTGTCTTGTTGCGCCGGTGCTTGCCGGAGAGAAGGCCACCGGCCAGCGGGCTCCAGACCAGAACGCCGAGGCCCTGGTCGATCGAGATCGGCAGGAGTTCATATTCGGCGTCGCGCGACTCGAGCGTGTAGTGGATCTGCTGGCTGACGAAGCGCTGGCGATGGTCGGCGGCGCTGACGCCGAGCGCCTTCATGATGTGCCAGCCGGAGAAATTCGAGCAACCGATATAGCGCACCTTGCCCTGGCGCACGAGCATGTCGAGCGCTTCCATGGTCTCCTCAAGCGGCGTCTGACCGTCCCATTCGTGCAACTGATAGAGATCGATGACATCGGTCTTCAGGCGTTTCAAACTCGCCTCGCAGGCGCGGATCAGATGGTGCCGGGAGGAACCGGCGTCGTTCGGGCCGTCGCCCATCGGAAAGCGGGCCTTGGTTGCGATCAGCACGCCGTTCTTGCGCTTGCCGCCGGTAATTTCACCGATGATTTCTTCCGACACACCTTGCGAATAGACATCCGCCGTATCGATCAGGTTGACGCCGGCATCGAGGCAGAGATCGACGAGCCTGCGCGCGTCATTGACGCCGAGGTCGCCGACGGTCTTGGCCCAGCCTTTGCCGCCAAAGGTCATGGTACCCATGGTCAGTGTCGAAACCTTGAGGCCGGAGCGACCGAGAAGACGATATTCCATGATGATATCCCACTCGATTTGAGAATGTGCAGACGCGGCGAAGTTAGAGCCGCTCAGCGAAAAGGAAAGGGGCGGCGGCTGGAAAACCGCCGCCTGTCATCACGTCGCGCCTATATTCAATCCTTGGCAAGGACGATGACACTGTCGGTTTCGCCGTAGAGCAGCTTTTCCGACTTCGCAGGATTGACGGTAACGCCGCCGAGCTTGCGCAGATCCGGACCGCCGTCGCGCTGCCGGCGATAGCCGATGGCCACTTCGCCGCGGCGCAGGGCGGCGAGGCAGATCGTGTAGAAGGTCACCGGTTCGCCGATCGCCACATAGTCGCTGACCGGGCGCATGTAGATTTCCGACCCGTCCTCGTCGAGAAGCTCATCGAAGATGGCTGCCATGGATTCATTCTCGGAGGCCTGGGCCAGCATCAGGCTCACCAGCTTGTTGCTGACGACGAAATCGTCGGCGCGGGTCACTTCCGCCAGTTCCCGGTTGCGCACGTCCGTCATCTCGCTGACGACGCTGATATGCCGGCCCGCCTGTTCGGCGATCTTGCGCAGTTGCAGCAGCGTCACCAGCGTGCGGGTATCGGCCGGCTGCGGCGCCATGTGGTCGCTGTAGCCGAGAACGAGCACATGGTCGTAGCCCGGGATGTCGAGCGCCTCGAGTTCGGCGCGGCTACTCGTGTCTATCACGTGGTAATCGACGGCCATATTGCCGTTGGCAACCTTGAGGGCTTTGATGTCGTCCTCCAGTTCCGGCGTATCGGCTGCGATCGTGAGGAGCGAGCCGGGGGCGACATAGCGCGACAGTTCGAAGGTGATGATCGGTCCGCGCCGGTTCCAGCCGAGCAGCAGCGTTCGCTCCGGGCCAGGGTCGCGTGCTTCGCCGGGCAGGATGGCGTCCTTCTCGATATGAATTTCATTGTTCCCCGATGTGATCGCGGCATCGTCCTCGGCGATGATGACGGCGCGCTCGCCCTGCTTGAAGATGCGGCCTGGCGGCGGATTGAGATGCACCTTGCCCCCTTCGTCACAAAGCCCGATCAGCGTCGAGGTCTCATAGGCCATGACGGCGGCGGCAAAGCTCTTGCCGGTGATGTCGGGCTGCTCCAGCGTGTAGATCTCGCAGCCATCGAAATCGAGCAGTTCGGAATAGACGGCGCTGAGCCCCGACTGTCGGCTGGAATGCACGACGATGCGGGAAATCAGGTCGTCGGCCAGAATGAGCTGCAATTCGCTGCCGCCGACGATGCGGGCGACATCGGCATTCCTGCTGTCGCGGATTTCGGCGGCGATCTGATAGGGCTTGCTCCGGCGGTTGGGATCATTGACGAGCGCGAGCACGCTCTTGATCACCTGCGAATCCGGATCGTCGCCCTCCGGCGAAAGCACGATGACTGAGCGGGAGGTCTGTGGATTGACGATGTTCAAATCATAGAGGTCGGTCGGATCGCCGCTGCGGCAGATGATCCTGGTGTTCTTCAGATCTGCCACCTTGGTGGCGATCTCGTCCTCCATCTCCACCTTGTCCTTGTGGGCCATGATGACGATGCGGGGCTTCCTGCGGCTGGTATTGGCGATGACCAGTTCGGAAATCACGTCGAAGATCGAGGGCGACCAGTTGAGGATGATCGTGTGGTGGTTTTCAAGCACCTGGGAGCGGCCCTTGCGCAGGTCCTCCAGCTTGTTTTCGAGGCCGGAACTCAACACGCCGATCAGTGCCGAGAAGACGAAGATGCCGGCGATCGTGACGAACAGCGACACGCCACGAAAACTCCAGCCGACGTCTCCACCCATGGCCCCGGCGTCCATGGTCCGCATCAGCGATTCCCAGGCACCTTCGAAGAAGCTCACCGGTTGACCGCCTTCCGGCGCAATCCGGGTGAGAGCGAGGAAGCCGCCGGCGACGACGATGACGATCAGGGAAATGACCGTCAACCAGCCGATCAGCGCGATCGGCCCGGCGGCCATGCTCTTGTCGAACTCATAGCGCAGCCGCGCGCCCCATGGCGTCGTACCCTTGCTCATCGATCTCCCCTGGCCCCGCACTCTGCGCCCGACTCTCGAATCGCAGATATTCCTAATATAATCAACAAGTTTAGGCGGTCGCGGGCGAATCCCCCCAGATATATTGACCTGCCCGGAACATGTCGTCGCCGATCTGCAGGGGATACTGCTGCAGGTGGAATGCTGCGTCTTTGCGGGTGAGCGTTTTGCCCTGTCGTTGCGGACGGCGGGCGGGCAAGGCCTCAAGGCCCATTCCGCGACTGCCGTTCCCTCCGGGGCTTTGCAGCCCCTGCTGTGAGCATACGCAGCTTGCTGTCAGTATCCGCCCGAACATTGCCAGCGGATCACCTCGCAGCCATAGGCATGGTTGGAGCATGCTGCTAGCGCCGCCCGTTGGGCCTGCCTGCGTCCGCCTGCCCAGTCTGCGCCCCAGCCGCCGTCCGGTCCGCGCGCCACCGCGCCGCAGGCGTTCTTGAACCAGATGGCCACGCGGCAATCGCCGGCATACTTGTAGCAATGGGACTGCGCGACCTCCTCGGCCTCCCACCGCGACGAGTAATCATGCGACCAACCCGTTGCCCCCGTCGCGGGAGAGAGCGAGATTGCGCCGAAACTGTCGGCGTGGGCCGCAGCAGCGCCCGTCCCGAGCAGAGGGATCATGATGAGCGCGGTTTTCAGTGTCGGTTTCCAATTTCGCATTTGCGGTTCCCCCTTGCTGCGCTTTTCGTGCCGTGGATCGATCTTGCGGATGAGGAACGGCTCATCAAGCCTGGCTATTCGCCGGGAACCGACCACCCCAATTTTGGTCAGGTTGTAGCCCGGTGGGGAGGTGGGAACCGTCATGGAGAAAGGCGTTGGAGAAAGGCGTTCGACTTTTGCCGGTGATTGTCTAAAGTCGCGCCGATCGCATACGGAATCGTCTGATGTCCCTTCGCCTTGCCACGTTCAATATCGAAAACCTGATGAGCAGGTTCGATTTCTCCGGCTTTCGCAATAACCTCAAGCAGGACCGTGTTCTGCGGCTTTTCGACGTGAAGAGCGAGGCGGAATATCAGCGGCTTGAGGAAGCTCGCACGATCGCCCATACCGATGATACGCGGCAGATGTCGGCGCTGGCGATCGCCGATTGTGACGCCGATATCCTCTGCCTGCAGGAAGCCGACAACATGGCGGCGCTGCAGGCCTTCGAATATGGCTACCTGTTTCGCATGGTCGGCAGCGGCTACCGGCAGAAATACCTGATCGAGGGCAATGACAGCCGCGGCATCGATGTCGCGGTGCTTGTGCGCGAGGAAACCCGCGACGGCCAGAAGATCGAATGCATCGATGTGAAATCCCACGCCGCCGTCACCTATGCCGATTTCGATCTTTTCAACGATGCGCTCGCCGCGACCAACGTGCCGGGCGACCGCGTCTTCAAACGCGATTGCCTGGAACTGGAATTCCGCATCGGCGGGCGGCCGCTGACGCTGTTCGTCGTGCATTTCAAATCGATGGGACCGGCACGCGAGGGGCTCGACGGGCGCACGGCGACGATGCCGCTGAGAATGGCCGAGGCTGCGGCTGTGCGCCGCATCATCGAGACCCGCTTTGGCGCTGACACCATGGCGGGAAAGATGTTCGCCATCTGCGGCGACATGAACGACTATCAGGAGCGGATCGACGTGCTCGGCGACCGGCGCAACGGCTATAGTTTCGTGCCGCGGCAGGAAACGCAGAGCGCGCTGGACATTCTGAGCCACGACGGCTTTGTCGAAAACACCATGCGGCGGCGGCCCGAACTCGACCGATGGACGCTGTTTCACAGCCGTGGACCGGAGGAACGACACCTCTGTCAGCTCGACTATATCTGGCTTTCACCGGCCCTTGCCGAGCGCAACCCGGCAAGCGTGCCGGAAATCATCCGTGCCGGTCAGCCCTACCGCACGATCTTCCCGAAAGGACAGGAGGTCGAGCGCTATCCGAGAACCGGATGGGACCGGCCGAAAGCCTCCGACCATTGCCCGGTTGTCATTTCCCTCAATGTGTGATTGCCATGCAGCAACTGACCAGCAATATTTCCGAGTGGCCCGATGAACGCCTGATCTTTCCTGTCAGCCGCGTCGATTTGCGCATAATGGACGGACCGCATCCCTACTACCTCGCCGAGCGGGACAAGATCGCGGTAAACTGGGCGCAGGAAATTTCCGCCAATCCCGCCCTCTATGACGGCCGCATGATACTGCCCCGCGCGGTGCAAATTCGTGACGGCGTGATCTCAGGAGAAACGCATATCGTGCCGTTCTCGACATTCCTGTTGTGGCGAAAGACACGGCCGGTGGCGGCGGCAATCCACCTGTTCGCTCTGCCGGTCATTGTTTCGTCTGATGGCGCGGTGATCGCCATTCGCATGGGCAAGCACACCTCCAATCCGGGGCGCGTCTACTGCGCGGCCGGATCGCTGGATCCCGAGGATATCCGCGATGGCATCTGCGACATGGACAGCAACATGGCGCGCGAAGTGCTGGAAGAGACCGGGCTTGCCTTGTCCGATGCCGACAGCGTGTCGGGATTTCATGCACTGCACGACAGGGGCGTCATCACGGTTTTCCGTTCCCACAGGCTTTCCGCGACGGCCGCGGAGCTGATCGGACGTATCGCCGCTCATATCGCTCAGGATCCGGAGCCGGAAATCGACGAGGCCTTGGCCATCCGCAGCGCCGATCCGGGGCTGCATCGCTATCAGCCTTTCATGTCACCGATCCTGGAATGGGTTTTCAAGAACAAGCGGTGACGCTTTTACGCTTGCCGCAGGTTCTCTGCCGTGCAAGGTCTGGCGTTAAAAGACATACAGGGAAAAGACATACAGGGAGATTACCGTGGCGCGGCGTTATGCAATTTACGACGTCTTCACTGCCAACAGGCTGGAAGGAAATCCGCTGGCCGTCGTTTTCGATGGCGACGACCTGAGCGACGCGGCGATGCAGGCGATCGCCTGCGAGTTCAACCTGTCGGAGACTGTGTTCGTCAAGCCTGCCGAAAATCCTGCACATGCCGCCCGGCTGCGGATTTTTACGCCTGGCTACGAACTGCCCTTCGCGGGCCACCCCACGGTTGGCGCGGCGGTCGCTTTGGCAGAGGCCGCGCGTGGTGCTGACGACGAGGATTATGATCTTGTTCAGATGCTTGAGGAAAATGTCGGTCCTGTGCGCTGCGCGGTGCGGCGCCGGTCCCCATCGGCAACCTTCGCGGAATTCGACGTGCCGCGGAAGTCGGTGCAACTCGACGCCAAGTTCGACCGGCAGGAGATTGCCAATGCCTTCAGCCTGAAGGCGACGCAGATCGGTTTCGAGAACCACGTGCCGACCTTCTGGAGTGCCGGCGTTCCGTTCGTGATGATCCCCGTGCATGACGTGGCGGCGGCAGGCGCCGTCGAATTCGACGCAGCACTTTGGGAGCAGATCACGCCGATGGCCGAGGGACGGCTCGCCAGCGCCTATGTCTACTGTCGCGGCGGGATCAATCATGTCGCTCGCTTCCACACCCGCATGTTCGCGCCGGCCATGGGCATCGTCGAAGACCCGGCGACCGGCGCGGCGGTTGCCGCCTTTTCCGGGACTATCCACCATTTCGACCAGTTGATCGACGGGCATCATCCGTTCCTGATCGAACAGGGCGTCGAAATGGGCCGGCCATCGCTGTTGCACCTTCATCTCGACGTTTCCGGTGGTGAAATCGCAACCGCGCGCATAGGCGGACAGGCGGTGAAGATTGCGGCCGGCGAACTTTATCTTTGAAAAACAGGCCCTAAACGGCCAATACAGATTTTTTTGAGAAATCCCGAAAGAAAATCGCTGTGGGGGTAGACAAGCCCGGCGAAGGCCATTATACGCCCCATCAGACCGCAGCAACGCGGTTCTGGACGGGTGATTAGCTCAGTTGGTAGAGCAGCTGACTCTTAATCAGCGGGTCCACGGTTCGAGCCCGTGATCACCCACCAAATATTTCTCAAAGACCTCAACAGGTTCTTCGTCAGAGGCTTTACCTGGGGGTCGAGTGTTCGAATCACTCCCCCCGCAACCACGCTTTTCCACGCTAGAACCACAAAAACTACGATCCCCTCCGATGTCATTTGCTGGGTTGCCTCATGGGAAAAATTGCTTGGTGCACGGGTTGAGGTATAATCAAGCTCCCCCGAAAGTTGCGACTGCAAAATCTATGAAACTTCTAAGCTTCGGAGTCAGGCGACGATCTGGGGCGTAAAGAATGTGCAAGGGACGGGTCGGTACAGAATAGTCTGATAGCAGCGGTGCAAGCCTTCCATCTGCGAGACAGTCTTTCACGAGTTCCAATGGTTGCAAGATGATGCCCAATCCTTCGAGGGCTGCGCAGAGCAGTGGCTCGCCATGATCGACCATAAGTCGGCTGGTTATAGGAACTACCTCCCTCCCATCAGGCCCATCGAAAGTCCAGTGTGTCCGCAGCTCCGTATGTGAGAAGCCGAGGCACTCGTGCCTTTGCAGGTCCCATGGCGATGCCAAGGGGTCGCGTTTTTCGAGGTACGCAGGCGCCGCGCACAATACGAGGCGATAGGGGGCCAGTTGTCGCGCGATCAGGCCGCTGTCCGACAGCTCTCCAACACGGAATACAGCATCGTAGCCCTCTTCGATGAGGTCGACCGCACGATTGGCCAGAGTGAGTTCGACCGACACTTCCGGATACATCTTCATGTATTCGGGTAAGCGAGGAGCAAGGGTTCGCATGCCGAAGCTGACAGGGGCATTGATCCGCAGGCGCCCGCTTGGCACAGCACGGGTTTCTGCTGCCATGCTCTCCGCCGTCTCAACCTCCGACAGGATGATCTTGGCTCTTTCGTAGAAGATGCGACCAAAGTCCGTCAGGCTTTGGCGGCGGGTGGAGCGATGAAGCAGTTGGACACCCAGGTGCTGTTCGAGTTTCTGGACATGTTTTCCGACCAGTTGGGACGACATTTGCATGACTTCACCAGCCGCACTGAATGAACCGCTTTCAACAGCTCTGACAAATACTTCCATGCCTGTCAGTCGATCCATTTGAAACACTCCGTTTCAGGTAAAGCGACGATCGCGAGATTTATCTCGTTTCATTTCATCGTCAATATGCAGGCAATAGCAAAAGAGGATAAACCAATGAAAGTCGCGGTTATCGGAACGGGAAACATGGGCTCGGGATTTGCTCGGGCGTTCGCATCGGCAGGCGTTGACCTTGTCATCGGCCATCGCGACCCGGCCAAGGCCGCAGCACTGGCTGCCGAACTCGGCGCCACTGTTGAAGGTGGTGGAATTGGCGCCGCTGTAAGGCTCGGCGATATCGTTCTGCTTGCTCTCCCGTATCAGGCCGTCGCTTCCGTTCTCAGCGAAGCTGGAGATCTGACCGGGAAGATCCTGATCGATATCAGCAACCCGATCACCGCGGACTACAAGGAGCTTCTGCTGGGTCACACGACCTCCGCAGCCGAAGAAATCCAGAAAGTTGCTGCCGGGGCGCAGGTCGTCAAGGCGTTCAACACTATTTTCGCCGGCCTGATCTCACCCGAGGCCCGCGCGTCTAAAAAACTGCAAACCTTCGTTGCGGGCGATGACGCTGATGCGACTGCGAAAATACGCGAACTTGCTGAGAAGCTCTCGTTTGAGGCCGTCAATGCAGGCCCGCTCAGCAACAGTCGTTTTCTCGAGCCGATCGGAGAGATGAACATTCACTTCGGCTTCTTCCTTGGCATGGGGCCGACGGTCGCCCCTGCCTGGGTCCGCGTTTGACGGAAAAGCCAACGATGGGCGGCGATCTTCGCCGTCCATCGACGAATGGAGAAACGTATATGAATAAGCTCATAATCAGAGCAATTTGCGCAGCCCTGCTGACGTCATTCTCGAGTCAGGTGTTGGCTACCCCTGCAATCGAGGTGCTTGGCCGCGACTTTACATTTCCGAACCATGTCGAAGGCGTTCCCGGCAAGCTTTCCGATTTCAAAGGATTGCAGATCAACAGCTTTGAGACGAACGACGGAGCGAGGCTTTGCTACTGGGAAGCTGGCGAGGGCCGGCCGATCATCTTCGTTCCGGGGTGGAGAGCCAATGGTGCTGAATACGTCAACGTCATGTTCCTGCTAAGCAAGAAGTAGCGCGTTCTCGTGCTGGATCCACGCAATCAGGGTCTGTCCGAGAACGTTGACTATGGCACTCGGATCGCCACGCGTGAGCTGGTTCAGCGGCAAGGATACGAAAGCCAAAGCTGCTGTGGCAGCCGAAATCACCGAGAGCATCGTAAAAAACACTGGCACCGATGCCAGCTACATCTACGTCCTGTTCGAGGACATTGTGCCATCGGACTGGGCCGGCGCCGGCAAACTTTTCGGAGAAGCAACCGAGAAATCGTAGCGGCCATAACCTGGAGGCGCCGCGTGGGAGGCGCTTGCGTTGCGCATAAGCCAACCCGGGGTACGGACAACAAACGCCCGTGCTCCGTCAAACTGGAGGAACATAATGAATTTGATACGCACCATACCCTTGACCGGCGGCATGCTTTTCGCCGCAGAAGGCCATTCATTCGGTGCTTCATCTTCCACTCCGACCAGCGACTTTCGCCTGTCTGGTGTTTTACTCGAACACAGTATGTATAAAGGCGAGCCCGCCTTCAGGATAACGATGCCACATGAGGCAATACAGGATCCTCAAAAGGAACAGCTCGCCGACCGGGACTTCATGGCCTGGCTGCCCTTGGATTTTGGTGACGGAGTTATAGAAGTCGAAGTGGCGAGCGAGCTCGTGACTGATGCCCCCGCCTACGCCAGAGGCTTCATTGGTCTCACTTTCCGTATCGACAAGGAGGGTCGATTTGAAAGCATCTATCTGCGGCCCACGAACAGTGTCGCCAATGATCAGGTCCGCCGTAATCACAGCGTTCAGTATGTCGCTTATCCCGACTACAAGTTCGACAGGCTCCGACGCGAATCTCCGGTGAAGTACGAAAGCTATGCGGAGCTGGACCTGGGACGGTGGATCGCCATGAAGATCGTGGTGTCCGGCCAAAAGGCGGAACTTTATCTCGACAGCAAGACGCAACCCGCGCTCATCGTGAACGACCTCAAACTCGGACCTGACCAGCGCGGTGGCGTTGGCGTGTGGCTGGAATCCGGCACTGTCGCATATTTTCGGAACCTGAAGGTGACAGCCGCGCCATGACGATGAGGCTCAAAACCGGAAGGCTGTAATGCCCCTGCAATGCGGGAAGCCCAGCTTCACCGGACCCTCAATAACCAGGTCCAGTGCAATGAGCCTCCTTAGATCCGCCCTCAGGTTTCTTGCCCGCTATCTCCAGCCCATCATCGTTCTCGCTGTGCTCCTATCCGGTCCTTTGATTATCCTTCTGATGAAATAAGAAGGATTCGGACAATCCATTGAAACGGTTATGACGACGTCCGCTGACGATAATCGGGAAGGCGAAAGTCTACAGGAGTTGCAAGACGCTGTCGGTCATACTGATCACAAGGTTTCCGACTGCAAGCAGAGCCAACGCCTTCAGATAATCGCCGGCCATGAACAGGTAAATGGTTGCTGGGAACCGCACGAGTGCCGCGCCGATCTCCGGCCGAAGCGATAGTAGCGCCATCAGAACGCCCCAGAGCAAGGCGGCCTCAATGCCGAGCAGCCAGAAGGACAAACTTCCGATCGCGGGCCTGTATCGACGCAATGATCACATTGCCTTTGACGCTGGCTTCACAACGAAGGCGAACTTCTGAGATATGATCGGTGCAGCTCTGATTGAGCTGACTTGCCTTGCTGATTGTCGCGGCCAGTTTTACCCTGCCTGCATTTTTGAGTGTACCGCTTCTCCGCTTTGTGCCTCGGGCGCTTTTGGCATAAAGCGAGCCAGACGCCGTGTGATGCTATCGATATAGGACAGGATCATGGGCACGACGATCAAGGTCAGAATGGTGGAGCTGATAAGGCCGCCGATCACCGCATGCGCCATCGGAGCGCGTTGAGCGCCACCGCCGTCGACCGCCATACCGAGCGGGATCATGCCGAAGATCATCGCTAGCGTGGTCATGACGATCGGCCGGAAGCGGATGGCACCGGCGCTGATCAGGGCGTCGTTGAGCGAAAGACCACGCTGGCGCTCTTTGTTGGCAAAGTCGACCAACAGGATGCCGTTCTTGGTTACCAGGCCCATCAGCATGATAAAACCGATCAGTGAGAACATGTTGATTGTGCTGCCGGCAACCATGAGGCCGAACAGAACTCCGATCAGCGACAGGGGCAGTGCCGCCATGATGGCGAGAGGCTGCGAAAAACTGCCGAATTGCGAGGCGAGCACGATGTAGATGAAGATCACCGCCATGGCGAGCGCCGTGACCATATGGCCCATAGTCTCCTGCATGTTCTCGGATTCACCGCCGAAGCGGATGCGATAGCCATCGGGCAGATCGCGATTGGCGATCAGCATTTGCAGTTCGCTCGTCACATCTCCGAGTGTCCGGCCGGAGACATCGGCGGAGACCAGCACTTCGCGCCGCATGTCGAAGCGGCGGATTTCGGAAGCGGCCGGGACCGCACGAATACTGGCGACCTGGTCGAGACGCACCATGATGGGCGACCCGCTTGCATCGGTACGGCCAGTCGTGATCATCAATTCGCTGATCGCAACCGTGTCGGATCGCTGCTCGGGTGGCAGCCGAACGATGACATCGTAGGTTTCCCCGCGCGTGTCGGTCCAGCTGCTCACTTCCTCACCGCCTATGAGAGGCGAGAGCGAGGCGGCAAGATCGGATCTGGCAATGCCAAGGTCACTTGCCGCCTCGCGCTTCAGGCGCACCGAAAGGATGGAGGTCACTTCCCTGGCGCTCGAATTTACATCCACCATCCCGGGGATCTTGCGCATGTCGTCTGCGAGATCGAAGGCGATTTTTTCAAGAACGGTCCGGTCGTCTCCAAGGACGCTTAACTGGATCGGGCTGTCGCCACCGCCGAGCCCTTCCTGCACAATGGCGATCTCGACGCCCGGGATGACGGACAGGCGCTCGCGGATCGGATTGGCGAGCATAACCGGCGTTCTTTTGCGCTGATCGATCGACACCAGCCTGACCAGCACGGCGGCACGATGTTTTCCGACGGAATTGCCAGTATTGATCGTCGAATAAATCGTCGCGATTTCTGGGAATTCTCGCAGGGCGTTTTCGACCTGCCGGACTTTCGTCGCTGTATAGTCCAGCGAGGAGTCGACAGGCGTCGTTACATTGATCTGGAAGCGACCCTCATCGGCATTCGGCACGAATTCTGTGCCAACCAGCGGAACCATGAACAGGCTGCTGATGAAAATGCCGACCGTGACCAGCAGTGTGGCGAGCCTATGGCGCAGCGTCCAGCCGATCACAAGCCGATATCGATCCGCAAGCGCTTCGAAGCCGTAATCGAAGCGGGCGATCAGGCGACCGACCGGTCCGCGCTTGGCATCAGGATGCGCATCCGGATCGTACCAAACACTTGATAGCATCGGGTCGAGCGTAAAGGCGACAAAGAGCGAGATGAGCACGGCCGCCGCCACCGTCACGCCGAATTCGTAGAAGAAGCGGCCGACAATGCCTTCCATGAAGGCGACAGGCAGGAAAACCGCGACGATGGTTGCCGTCGTTGCAATCACTGCAAGGCCGATCTCGTTCGTGCCGTCGAGCGCTGCCTGAAGGTGCGACTTGCCCATGTGAAGATGGCGGGCGATGTTTTCGCGCACCACTATTGCGTCATCCACCAGGATGCCGATCGACAGGGTCAATGCCAGCAGGCTCAGCGTGTTGAGCGTGAAGCCGAGGAAACTGATGACGGCGAGCGTTCCAAGCATGGCGATCGGAAACGTCAGGCCGGTAATGACGGTGCTGCGCCAGGAATTGAGAAACAGGAAGACGATGGCGACGGCGAGTGCTGCACCTTCGATCAGCGTCGCCTGCACTTGGCTGACCGACTCCTCGATAGCCATCGAGGCATCGGTGACGACACGCAGTTGGACCTTCTCGGAGGCCAGTTCGGCACTGAGCTGTTCCAGGAGCCTTCGTACATCAGCGACGACCTGCACAGTGTTGGCGTCTTGCACCTTGACGATATCGATCGCAAGCGCCGTTTCGCCATTGTAGAATGCGAGGCTTTCAGCATCAGCCGCACCATCGGAAACGGTAGCAACATCGCGGAGATAAAGCGGCCCACCACCGCGCCGAGCGACGATCATGTCAAGTAGGTCTTCGGGCTGATCGATACGGCCCTGTACCTGTATTGTGCGTTCAGAGAAATCGCTGATGACGCTTCCTGCCGGGCTGTTCTGGTTGCCGGTGCGCAGGGCGTTGATTACCTCGTTGATGCCGACGCCAAGGGCGCGCATACGGGTATCGTCTATGTTGATGTCGATCTGCCGTTTCTGGCCGCCGACCAGTGTTGCCTGGCCAACACCGGAGATGGTGGTCAATTGACGAATGACGCGCTGATCGGCAATCGTCGTGAGGGCAGGGACGTTCAATGACGTGGAACTGATGGCGACGGAAAGAATGGGCTGATCCGACGGATTGAAGCGTGACACGATCGGTTTGTCGACGTCATCGGGGAAGTCAGCTTCGATCGCGGCGACCTTGTCGCGCACATCCTGTGCCGCAGCCGCCCCCTGGGTTTCGAGCTTGAATTTGGCCGTGATCACGGAACGTCCCTCATACGAGGTCGACGTGATCTCATCAAGGCCGCTGATGGCATTCAGTGCATCCTCGACCGGGCGCGTGACCTCCGTTTCCACTGTCTCCGGCGTTGCGCCCGGATAAGTCGTCATCACGACGACATTCGGGACATCGACATTCGGATATTGATCCAGCCCCAATCGCTGGAAGGAAAAAATGCCCATCACCAGCAGCGCCACCATCATCATGGTGGTGAAGACGGGATGCGTGACGGAGATGCGCGTCAGAAACATGTCAACCTGCCGTGGTAACGTTTACGGCAACGTCGGGCCGCAGTTTGGGGAGAGGGGCGGTGACGATTGTGTCGCCCTCGTTGAGGCCGGCGGTAATCTCAAGCAGACTGCCACCGTTCCAAGCCGGTCCCACGGTCACAGGCTGGCGCTGAAGATGACCGTTCTGCAGCTTGAGCACATAGTCGCCGCTGTCGTCCTTGCGCAGTGATGTTGCCGGGACCACGAGGGCGTCGGCCTTCTCACGGACAAGGATCGAGCCGGTCGCAAACATCCCGCCCCAAAGCCGGCCACCATGGTTTGGGAGCCGAAGGTAGACCGGGACGAAGCGCGTACCGCTGTCGGCAACCGGATTGATCCGGGCGACCGTGCCTCGAATTGTCTGGCCGTCCATTCCGTCGATCTGCAATTCGGCGACCTGATCGACTCCCACACGCGCTATCTCTCGCGTCGAGACAAGAACCCTTGCCTCAAGAACGGAAGTGTCGACCACTGTCAGGAGCTCGGCGTCGGCGCTGACGCGTGAACCCGCCTCGACCGCCCGGCTTGCAACGATGCCATCAAAGGGAGCGAGGACTTCCGCGTCACGCAAGGCGACGCGGGCGATGTCCACCTGCGCCGAAAGACTTTGAACCTTTGACGTGTTCGCCGCGACATCGCTCTTTGCCTTGTCAAGTTGCTCCTTCGAGACGACGCCTTTCGCCGCAAGTTGCTCCATCCTGTTCAGAGCCTGCATCGCCAGCACCAGTTCAGCTTCCGCGGCATCACGATCACTCTCGCGCTGCAGCAGCGTCGATTGCAGGTCGTCTGTCTCCAAACGCACCAGCACTTCCCCGGCTTTTACAGCCTGTCCATCGCGCGCACTGAGATCGAGGACCTCTCCTCCGGCTTTCGCACGCATCGTTGCACGATTGACCGGTTGGAGTTCGCCGCTGACGCGCAGCCGCTCTACCATCGAGGTGGCCTCAATGCTTGCCACTTCAGCATGCGTCAGCTCGAGCGGTCGGCTGACCTGGCTTGCAGATGCCGCCTCCACTATCCCCTTAAGGCGCTCGTTCGCATCGACCGTTCCTTTAGCGGGATCGAGATACATGAAGGCAAGAGTGCAGCCGCCAAGGACGACCCCGGCCTTGGCCAATCTCACGGTCCATTTAGTTGCCATCACGAACATCCTTCTCGGTCGAACTCAACATGACCGCCGGCAGGCGGCCTCGTCGCACATCCGGCGACTTGGTTGTTCCCATCGCTAGGCTTCTACAATTGCAGCAACATTACCTGAGCGCGTCTGAGTGTCCGCAATGTTGCCGCAACTTTGGCAGTAGAAAAGGAATGCATGAAAGGGCGTTGGGCATGAGACTTCTGTTGATCGAAGATGAGAAGGAACTTGCGGACGCGTTGTCGGCGGCGCTGGGCAAGCAAGGCATCGTCACCGACCACACGATGAGCCTTGCAGACGCCTGCGAGTTGACGCGCCAGAACACTTACGATGCGATCCTCCTGGACCGGCGCCTGCCTGATGGTGAGGGGCTGACCTTCATTCCGAAGCTGAGGCGGGCGGGGGTCGAGACGCCGATCATTGTGCTCACGGCGAGAAACGAGCCGATAGAGCGGATCGAAGGTCTGGACGGAGGCGCTGACGATTACCTCGGCAAACCGTTCCTGATCGAAGAGTTGATGGCACGATTGCGTGCTGTGCTCAGGCGGCCAGTCAATCTGGTGGAACCACAGATCACGGTCGGGCGAATAGTCATCGATCCTTTGCACCTGAATGTGACCATTGACTCCACTCCACTTGAACTTCCTCGACGTGAGCTTTTGGTGCTCCTTGCGCTTGCCAAGCGCAAGGACAAGACCGTTCTTCGATCGACGCTTGAGGCGGCGGTCTATAATTACGAGGAAGAAATCCAGTCGAACGCGCTCGACGCGCATATCTCCCGGCTGCGCAAGCGCCTCCTGGATGCTTCGGCGGGGGTCACCGTTCATGCCATCCGCGGCGTCGGATATCTTCTGAAGGAGGAATGATGGCCTCGGAGACCGACTCGAACCCATCCCTCTGGTGGAAACTGAGCTGGCAGCTCAGCTTTGTCTTCGTTGCTGTCGTGGCCGCAGTGATCGTCGGTCTTTGCGTCTATGGCGCTATGATCCTGTCGCCGACTGTCGGGTTACAGGACAAGTTGACCGTCGCCCTCAATGAGGCGCTCACGCGTGATGCAAAAGGGCAGCTTGTTGTCACGGCGAGCCCGGCTCTACGCGCATTCAAGTCAGAAAATGACAGGCTCTGGTTTGTGGTTGCGACGCCTGAAGGGGTGACGACCTCATATGGTGCGGTGCCGGCGCCTTACGCCGAAATGTCGCGTTACGTTCGGCTGATGAAAGATGCCGATATACGCGGGGCTACGGATATCGATGAGGTTGCCTCGATCGACAGCATCCAGACCACGCTCGGTGAGGTCAGAGTCATGTATGGCGGAAACACAAGCAAAAGTGCGACGTTTCTGACCATGCTGACGAAGACCTATCCTATCTACTTTCCGCTGCTGGCGATCGCGCTGCCCGCCGTATTCCTCACCGTTCCCCGCGTCGTTCGTCGTGCGCTCGCCGGCCTGAATTCCGTGGTCCGAAAGGCACCGGATATCGACCCTCGGCGCGCCGGATCGCGGCTTCCGGTCGAAGAAGTGCCCCAGGAAGTTGTCCCGCTGATCGTCGCCTTCAACAGCATTCTTGGGCGTCTTGGAGAGCAGTTCCAGTCGAGACAGCGCTTTCTGATCGATGCGGCACACGAACTCAGAACCCCAATCGCTATCATGCAGACACGCATCGAAGGCATGTCGGAGGGACAGGATCGGCGGCGGTTGATGGCCGATGTCGCGCGTTTGGGCGAGACGGCCGAACAGCTTCTCGATTTCGAGCGCAGCGATCAGGCGACCGACCTGCATGAGACGGTCGATCTCGTCGAAATCGCGCGCAAGGTCGTGGCTGACCTCGCGCCGCTTGCGATTGCGGCAGGTTATGAGATTTCCTTTGAGAGCGAGGTGGACAAACTCGAGCGGGATGGCAGCCCATCTGCGTTGCCGCGCGCGATCAGCAATCTGGTGCGCAATGCGATCGACCACGGCGGAAACACCGGCACAATCTCGGTCTCCGTCTCGGGAGAGGGCCAGATTGCGGTTTCCGATGAAGGACCCGGGATACCGGCAGATCAACGAGAGCAGGTCTTCGAGCCATTTTACCGCGTTACGCCGCGAAGCAAAGGTGCTGGCCTCGGTTTAAGCCTTGTCAAGCAGATCGTCTCCAATCACCGAGGCCGGGTCACGATCGATAGCGCTTCAACCGGAACCACCTTCAAGGTCCACTTCTGAACATGGTTCTTTGGTGTCGGGCAAAATGAAGATATAATTAGGCTACGGGCTCCTGCGCCGGAACCCGATTTCATTATTCTCACAAGCTTCGCCTCAGCGGCTTCTCAAGGTGTCCAGACTGTTCGGGTTTATGCCGCCACCACGCGGGGCAGACTGACGCCTGTTGCCAATCGCTTTTCCGATCATCTTTCGCTCACGACCAACTACGCCTTCTTCAACTCATCCCTGCCGCCCAATCGCCGCGTCGACCAAATCGAATGGCCGAAGGAAGCCCGACCCTCGCTATCTTTCATCACTGTGAGCGACACCCTGTAATGTTACCGCAATGCTTCGCTCGCACTGTCCCGCGCATAGTGATCCTGGCGGAAGGTCGAATAACGTGCACAGCAATAAAATATCTGAATCTAACCTGTTGCGTTTCTGGTGACATGGTGATGCATCGCTTGAGCTTTGCAGGGGTTAGCCTGCCAGTTATTTTGATCATCTCCGGCTGCACATCCGTTCCCTTGAAAGAGGGCGGAACGCTGACGTCTTACAATCAACTCAGTCCCGCCAAGGGCAACTTCACCAAGTCGCGGACTTTCGTGGACGGCCAGGGTCTGGCAACCGTCAAGACCGTCGCGATCGTGCCGGCCACTTTTTCATTCAATGCCTCTTCACGCATCAAGACAGCGCAGGACCGCTCCCTCGTGACGAACGCTCTGGACCGCGCCGTCTGTGTCGCGCTCAGCGACAAGTTTCAACTGGTTCCTGCCGGTCAATCGGCGGACCTGACTGTTCGAACTGTTGTTTCCGACATCGTCCCGACCAACAAGACCATGGCCGGTGTTTCGACGGCCGTTTCACTCGGAACCAGCCTCGCTCTGCCGGTCGGCATTCCGCGTCTACCGGCAGGCCTCGGCGGCTTGGCGGTCGAAGCCGAGGCGATCGACCCCACTGGCGCCCAACGTGCCGCGGTCGTTTGGTCGAAAGGTGCCAATTCGATCACCAACAATGCGCGCGTCTCGGAAGTTGGTGACGCCTACAGCCTTGCGGCGAATTTCGGGAAATACTTTTCACGGATGCTTGTGACCGGCAAGGAACCGAAGGGATTGGACATCTCTCTACCTTCCGGGCAACGCATGCAGTCGGCGCTCGGGGGTAAACCGAAGTATGCAGCCTGCGATGCGTTCGGCCGATCACCCGGCCTCGCCGGCATGGTGGCGGACAAGTTCGGCGCACCCCCGCAATGGACCGACAAACAGCCGAAAGCTGCACCGTAAAAATCAGACCATCATCCCGAATCTACCCTGAGGACCCCATCTCGAACCCTGCCTGGCGTAGATTGACGATTGGGTCCTCCAGCAATCGGCCCGGGTCCCGTCGGGTCGGTAAGACGGGCCGAGTAACGGCCGAACCCCAGGCACGGCTTCGTCCGTCTCCAAATCGGGGGCACTTTCGTCTCTGTAATGTTGCGGCAATCCTTCGCTCACAGTGTGTGCTGGTGCTGCAAGTCGGCGGGTGATGTTTCAACGCAATTGGAGGGAAGGACAATATGAAATCCGATCGAATTTCTGGCCATTGCGTGGCCGCCGCCGGTTTCTTGTCGGCGGCGGCAAACGCCAAGCGCATTCAGATCCTTCAGAATCTGGTTGAGCGTGAGTTCTCCGTGAATGAACTGGCAGACCGTATCGGCCTTAGCCAGTCAGCGCTTTCGCAGCATCTTTCAAAGCTGCGCAAAAAGCATCTCATCGAAGGCCGGCGTGAAGCACAGACGATTTATTACTCAAGCTCAGCCCCTTCCGTGAAAAAGCTTCTGGCCACCCTCGAGGAGATCTGCCTGAAACCCGAGAGCGGCTCGACAAAGGCACAGGGAAATTCCCTTGAGCCAAACACCAATTGACACCCCGTCCTCGCGCTCCGTTCAGTCGATCCAGTTTTCTGCGACAGTCGTGATGGGCAAGGACGATGTGTATTCGTACACCACAACAGGAGTTAGACAGTGAACCATTGCAAAAAACGCTTTCCCCAAGCGCAACAGCACAAAAGCGCGCGGCGAGCCCTGCGCCTCACCGC
The DNA here is from genome assembly GCF_964252955.1 of Pararhizobium sp. LjRoot238. Lineage (NCBI taxonomy): Bacteria > Pseudomonadati > Pseudomonadota > Alphaproteobacteria > Hyphomicrobiales > Rhizobiaceae > Pararhizobium > Pararhizobium sp. LjRoot238. Next base: position 3,039,682 of record NZ_CAXUPP020000001.1, read on the forward strand.
ATTGACGGCGACGCTGGGGGCCTTCCCGATTGCGGCCTTTGCCGCAGATCTTGAAACCGACGATGCTGTGATGGTTCCTCCACAACAGTTCGATACTTCGCGGTATGGCGATTTTCGCGACAAGCTGCATGACTGGAAAGTCACCATCGGCGCGGGCGCAATCTATATGCCGGAGTACGAGGGTTCTGATAAGTTCGATGTCAACCCGCTTCCAATCTTCTCGGCTGTGTTCGGTGACCGCGTGAGTGTCGATATCACCGGGGTCACTGTCGACCTCTACGAACGGGACGGGTTTCGTGTCGGCGTAAAGGGCGGTTATGAGCTTGGCCGAAAGGAAGACGATTCCGACTATCTGAGGGGCCTCGGCGACATCGACGCAGGTGGTGTCATTGGCGGTATCGTCAGCTACGAGCGCGGACCATTCGAGGTTTACGGAACGCTCGACAAGACGATCGGCGGCAGTGACGGCCTAACGGGCACCTTGGGAGCCAAAGCCTCCTACAAGTACGAACGTTTCATTTTCGCGGCTGACGCCTCTGGTACCTGGGCCGACGACAAACACATGGAATCTTACTTCGGCATCACATCTGCTCAATCGGCCAGCTCCGGCTTGGCGCAATATGATGCGAAGGCCGGGGTAAAGCGCGTGGATGTGAAAGGTTCGATCACTTACATGATGACCGAGAACTGGTTGGTGACAGGCGCAGCTGGCGCCGGCTTCCTATTGGGTGATGCGAAGGATAGCCCGATCGTCAAGGATGATGTGCAGCCTTTCGCAATGCTGGGGGTCGCCTACCGATTCTAACTCCCAATGACAAGCCATCGCGGCAGCTGCATAGGCAATCGCGATGGTTGGTATCCGCTGATACAACGGCAACCAATAAACACTAAGTGTCGGTCCACAAAGAAGTTGAATGATATGAATCGTTTGTGATTCCATGCAGTTGAATTGATTCGATGAGGGCATGGACGCGATGTGGACGAAGGCTAACCGAGGGAAATACAATCGAGATTGTCTGCGCTATCCGAGCGATTTGACGGATGCGGAATGGGCGCTGGCTGAACCCTTGATTCCGCCTGCCAAGCACGGCGGTCGCAGGCGTGAGGTCGATGTCCGGGAGGTTCTCAACGGCCTGCTTTATGTTCTCAGCACGGGTTGCCAATGGCGGGCAGTGCCGAAGGACCTGCCGCCGAAGAGCACGCTGTTCAGCTATTTCGACCTGTGGAACTGGGACGGCACGCTCGGCCGCATTCATGAGGAACTCTACGTGAAATGCCGTGAGGCGATGGGCCGCGAGGCCAGTCCGACGGCGGCAATCATGGACAGCCAGAGCGTCAAAGGCGCTGAAAAAGGGGGCGCTGCATTGACCCGGGCGGGTATGATGCGGGGAAAAAGATCAAAGGCAAGAAACGCCATATCCTTGTCGATACGGTAGGCCTTCTGCTGCATGCGCTGGTTCATCCGGCCGACATCCAGGACCGCGACGGTGGCGTGCTGGTTCTGAAGACGCTGTTCGGGCGCTATCCGTTCTTGAAGAAACTGTTCGCCGATGGTGGCTATCAGGGGCCTGTCTTCGCCAAGGGACAAAAGAAGGCAATGCCAGGACTTGCGACCGCGATCGTCAAGCGCTCCGACACCGCCAAGGGTTTTGAGGTTCTGCCGAGGCGCTGGGTGGTCGAACGGACGTTCGCATGGCTGGGTCGATGCCGCAGGCTGGCCAAGGATTTCGAAAATCTGTCGCGCAACGCGCTCGCCTTCCTCAAGCTGGCGTCTATCCGCCTCATGCTGCGAAGGCTCTGTTCAAAATGAATAACTTTCCGGACCGACTCTAAATAAAAGCTGTCATCATGCCGTGGAGGCGGCTGCGCAGTGCGAGATTATCTGGACGCGAAGCCGGATTTTGAGTTGACGAGGACAAAGAGACTTAAGGTTACTGGGTCCGCAATCTCAGACGAGACTAAGGCACGTATTCAGGACCTCAGGCTGCCGCCAACCTCGGTATGGCGACCTCTGCCAATCGCAGGAATCGTTGGTTGCGTGCCCCCGCAACCAACGAGGCTTGCAAATTCTGCCAAGCAAGTCGTTTAACAGAAAGCTCCTCCGCGTAGGCGTCGAGGAGCTTTTTTTGCTTCTGCTCCGTGTCAAGCTCGCCGGCTTCGAGCCGTGCAAGATAATCGTGGTCCTTCAGGAGCTTGAGGCGCGATACCAATTTGCATTTTCACGCCGGATCTCCAAAAGGTTGGTCGTTTCTGCCCTCATGGTCCAGTGCCTGCTGCGCGATGAAGGCGCGGAACGCCGGCCACTGTTGCGGCCAGTCCTTCGTCGTCACTCGATGCTTTCATTCTCGTGAAAGCGATTGAGCATATCTTCCGTTGCTGCGGCATGCTGCATCCGAATGATCGCTTCGGCGAGTTGCAAATCCTGGCGCCGTATGGCGTCGATCAACATGCGTTTTTCCCGAGCCAGTCCCCGCTGTCTTCCCTCGCCATAGCCGAAGCGGCGGCGAAACGCGCCGATAAGCTCCCAGCCGCGCAGAAACATGCGAAGCGCTTCGAAGTTGCCGCCGATTTCGACGATTTTCGCATGAAATTCGCGATTGAGCGCCAGCCCTGTTTCAAAATCCTCGCGTTCGATCGCTTCCTCGAAGGCGGTAGCAATCGCCTCGAGCGCGTCTATTTTTTCGAGCGTCATCATCCTGATGCCCCGCTTGAGAGCAAAAACGCGCAGTTCCGCGTTGATCTCGAACAGGTCTTCGACGAAATGCCGATCCAGTTGCCTGACGGTGGCTCCGCGATTGGGTTCGATCTCAATCAACCCTTCGCCTTCGAGTTTCCTCAGCGCTTCGCGCAGAGGCATGGGGCTGAAGCCGAACTGGTTAGAAAGTTCCGCGACCTTGAGCCTTTCGCCGGGGCCATACTGCCCGGACAGGATTGCTTGCCGGATCATCCCCGTTGCCTGTTCAACCGAGGTCAAGGACAGATCCTCGGCGGCGTTCTGCTCGCGGCCTCCGTTCAATTTCCCCCGACGCGCCTGAATTGCCATGGATCTCTCTCCCGGATACCTAACCGTGGCGGCGCGGGCTTCTGCTCTGCCGCATTCCCAATAATCTGCTTGCTTTCAAGCACATGTCCGAAATCGCCGCGAGCCGTCAAGCCATGACCACGGCTCGAAAAGCGATGCGGCATTTGCCTGAGTTCAGGATGCGGAAGGCCGCCTCTGAACCATCGCAGCATGCTCGGCTTCGATAACGACGAGGTTATCCTGATTAATCAGTTCCGTCTTCTCGATCACGATGCCGTGGCCGTTTTTGCTTTCGCGCTTGCTGTCGAAGACGACCCGGACGCGCAGCGTGTCTCCCGGAAATATAGCTGCCCGGAATTTCACCTTATCCCAGCCGAGCGAGGCGACTGATGTGTTTTCATAGAGCTTCAGCTCGGTTTTAAGCCCCTCGATGAGGGAAAGCCCGAACAGGCCGTGGGCAATGGGCCGTCCGAAAGCGGTCTGCCTGCAATAGTCCTCGTCGGTATGGAGCGGGTGCTGGTCCCTGGTGACCTTCCCGAAAATCAGAATATCCTCCCTCGTCACAGTATGGGTGTCGCTGGTGATTTCATCGCCGATGACCACATCTTCATAATAGAGATCGACGAATGCTTCTCTTGGTTTGGCTTGCATGGAGAACTCCGGAGTTTTCAAAGGTTTCTAAGGTGGACGGCCGCGCCGTCAGCACGGCACAAATTCCCGGAGACCGGCCAGATCGACTGCTTCGGTAATGCGCTTTGCCGTCTCGACCGGTATCGGCAGAAGCGGCGGACGAGGCCGCGCGCTCGAAATAATGCCGAGATGCTCGAGGCCGATCTTCATCCGCGTGTGCATATCGATCAGCGGCGGGGCGCCATAGATGGTGCGTACCATGGGGTAGAGCCGATCGTTGACGGAGCGCATCGCCTTCAGATCCACAGCCTTGGTGGCAGCCCACAAGTCGCAGAGCAGATGCGGGACCATGCTGGCCATACCGGAAAGAATGCCGTCCGCACCGGTTGCCATCTGCGCAAAAAGCCAATGGTAGTTCGAGGCGAGAATGGCGACGTCCGGTGCTGCCGATTTGATCTGCCTGAGATTGTCCTCGTAGATCGCTATGTCTGCGCTGCCTTCCTTGATGGCGATCACCCGCTCACGCTTGCTCAATTCGACAAGAACCGGCGTGCTGAAGCCGCTGCCTGATGCGACCGACTGCTGAAAGATCGAAACCGGAATGTTCACGGCGGCAAGAATCTGATCGACATAGTCGAGGACGTAGCGCGGATCGCCGGAGGCGCCGGCCGAAAATTGCGGCATGGGAAAGAGAACGGCCACATCGGCGCCGTGTTCCTCCGCTTCGCGCGCCTGCATCACCGCATCGGCGGTCGAATAGGCGATGACGCCGGTCAGTAGCGGCACGTCCTTGCCGATGAAGGCGCGGGTGCGCTTGATGACTTCGATGCGTTCGGCAGGGGTCAGCGTGGCGCCTTCGCCCGCATGGCCGTTTACGAAGACGGCATTGATGCCATGCGGCGTCGTGCAATAGTCAAGAAGACGGTCGTAGCTTTTCCAGTCGATGGCGAGGTTGTCGTCGAAGGAAAGCACCGTTGCGACCGTTACGCCTTCAAGGGAGATAGTGTTCATTTCGTTCCTCCGGTTTGCGTTCCGGCCAGATCGCTCCTGAGCCCCATGGGGCCGGCAACGAAGAGGCGGTGATCCATAAGTTTGAGATCGGGCGAAATCGTCGGAGTGAAGCGGAGCTGATCGAGAACGTCTTCCTGCAACCTCATGCCGGGCGCGAATTCGGTCAGCACCAGGCCTTCTCCGTCGAGTTTGAAGACCGCCCGCTCCGATACGAACGTCACGTCCTGTCCCCGGTCGCGCGCAAGGCGGCCGTTGAAGCTGATCTGGCCGACCGAGGGGACGAATTTCCTGAACTTACCTTCGCGGCGAATGGTCGGGGCACCGTTTTCTATGGCGATGTCAAGCCCGCCGCCCGTCAGCGTGCCGCTGAACACCAGGCGCCTGGCATTCTGCGTAATATCGATGAAGCCGCCGGCGCCGTCGTAGCGATCGCCGAAGCGCGTGACATTGACATTGCCCTCGCAATCTACTTCGGCGAATGACAGGAAAGCACAGGTCAACCCGCCTCCGTCATAGAAATCGAACTGATAGGGCTGGTCGATGATCGCTCTCGGATTGTAGGCCGTTCCGAATTCCCGCGCGTAACCCGGAACGCCACCAATGACGCCCGCTTCAACAGTGAGCGTCATGAAATCTTCGATGCCTTCCTCGGCCGCCACATTCGGGATCATGGCGGAAACGCCGACACCGAGATTGACGATGTCGCCGCGGCGCAACTCGAAGGATGCGCGCCGGGCGATCACCCGCTTTTCCGTCAGCGCGTCGGGCTTCAGCGCCGAGATCGGAATCTGCGTCTCGCCGCAGCGGCTCGGATCGTAGACCGTCGTATAGGTCTGCATCTGTTCCGGAGCCAGGACAAAATGGTCGATGAGGAAGCCCGGAATCTTCACCATCTGCGGATTGAGCGAGCCGCGTTTCACCTGTCTTTTCACTTGGCAGACAACCGTTCCGCCCGCATTGTGAACCGCCTGCGCTATCGACAGATCTTCGCGCGTGGTTGCCTCGTGTTCCATCGAGACATAGCCGTCCTCGTCAACGCTCGTTCCTCTCAGAAAGGCGATGTTCGGTGTCGGCGCACGGTAGAAGAGCCACTCCTTGCCGGCGAGTTCGATCAGCTCGATCATCGGCTCGACGGTCCGCTCGTTCATCCGCCCGCCGTCCTGCCGCGGGTCCACATAGGTGTGAAGGCCGACATGGGTGATGACGCCCGGCTGCTTGGCCGCCATGGCGCGAAACATTTGGGTCATGACGCCTTGTGGAAAATTGTAGCCCTCCATCCGGCCTTCCACGATCAGCTTCATGAAAGGAAGCTGGAGCCCGAAATTGCTTCCGAAGACCCGGCTGACAAGATCGGGATGGGCAAGCCGGCACAGACCCTTTTCGGTGACGGCGCCGATGCCGGTAACATGGACGAGCGTCAGCCCGTTCGGTTGCCCCTCCGAAAGGAAGCGCTTTTCCAGGCTTTCGAGGATCGCCTCGGGAACGCCGGTGCCGCCATTGCCGCCGACGGTTAGGATGTCACCATTGCGCACCAGTGCGGCGGCTTCGTCCGGGCTGATGAAACTGATCATGGCGCTATCCTCACGCGAATTCTTTTTCGAGCTGGCGGGCGATGATCATCCGCTGGATCTGGTTGGTTCCCTCATAGATCTGCGACAGCCGCACATCGCGGAAAATACGTTCGATGCGGTATTCCTTCGAATAGCCGTTGCCGCCGTGAATCTGCAGGGCATTGGAGGCATGCAGCATGGCCATGTCGGTGGTGAAGAGCTTGGCGTGGGCCGCTTCCTTGGCGATGGAATATCCCGCATCCTGCAATCTTGCGGCGTGATGAATGAGCAGTCTCGACGCTGCGATATCCTTGGACATATCGGCGAGCATGAACTGGATGGCCTGGAATTTGATGATTTCCGATCCGAACTGCTTGCGGCTTTTCGCATAGGCAATGGCATCTTCCATGGCGGCCTGCGCCATGCCGAGCGCCATCGAGGACATCATCAGGCGCGAGAAGTTGAAGTTGCCCATCGCCATCTTGAAGGCTTCGTTTTCCGGTCCGATACGGTTTTTCACCGGAACCCGGACATTGTCGAAGCTGATCTGGCAATCCTCGAGCCCGTGCATGCCGAGAAGTTCTTCCGATTTGCCGAGCGAAACACCCTTTCGGTCCGTCTCGACGAGGATGCAGCTGATGCCCTTGTGGCCCGCATCCTTGTCGGTTTTCGCAAAGACCATGATGAAATCGGCGATGCGTCCGAACGTCACCCATGCCTTGGTGCCGGTGATGACGTAGTCGTCCCCATCGCTCTGCGCGAGTGTGCGCATGGCCGCAACGTCGGAACCGCAATCCGGTTCCGTCGCCGCCGTCGCCGGAATGACGTCACCGCTCAGAATGCCGGGTATCAAGCTCTTGTGGAAGTCGTTTCCATGCTGGTGGAGAAAATGCGCGGCCTCGACGGGAATGGCGTAGGCATTGCCGAGAGCGCCGGATCCGCGCGCGATCTCTTCCATGACGATGCATGCGGTGACGGTATCGAGGCCGCTGCCGCCAGCCACTTCCGCGAGCGAGACGCCGAACAGGCCCAGATCCGCCAGCCCCTTGTAGAGCGCCCGTGGAAACTCGTCGTTGCGGTCGATCGCACTCGCTTCAGGCATGATGACGTCGCCCGCAAAGCGCCGGACGCTGTCGCGCAACATTACCTGCTCTTCAGTATAGAAATGATCCATTGCCTGCCTCTTTGCTATTTCTTGTGGTGAATATTTGATCAAATGTTGTACTACGTATCGGCCAGCTCGCCGGCATGGGAGACTTCGTCCGGTTCCCGATCGAAGAAGTAAATCACAACGGACTTCGCAGGGACGCCATAGGCCTCGACGAATGCATCCGTCAGTGAGCCGGCCGCTGTCCGACGCAACGCAACAGAGCGTCTGAATGCGTGTACTTTGACAAAAATACGTTTTATTTCAGCATCATAGCCAAATTCTCCAGCGTGCGAATAGCTGGCTTCGTTTATCGTGAAAAAGTAGGCTGAGACAATTTCCGGTGCGATGCTGTAAGCGTCGCAGAGGGATTTTGTCATCAATTTTGTCGCGGTTTTCCGAACTTCGGGCGTTGCATCGAAATCGAAAATTTCCAGAAAAGGCATGATTTCTCCTGCTGAAAATATGGGCAAATCGTGGTTTGCATGTTTTTCTTGCATTTTAGGCTGATTGGTAGTTGACAGTCGATATGATCAAATGTCAACATTCAATGCATGTTTTAGATCAATATTGGCAGCGACGACCAGTTGTCGCCGCTGCGATTGGAAGGGAAATATCCATGTCCTTGTTCCGGGGTAGCTACACGGTGATGGTGACGCCGTTCGATGAGGCCCAGCGCGTCGATGAGGCGCGCCTGCGCGATTTCGTCGAGTGGCAGATCGTAGAGGGTGTTCAGGGCCTGATCCCGCTTGGCAGTACCGGAGAGTTCCTGTCGCTGACGCGGCATGAACGCCAGCAGGTGGCGTCGATCGTGGTCGACCAGGCAAAGGGTCGGGTTCCCGTTCTAATCGGTACCGGAGCGGAATGGACCGATGAAGCCGTTTCCTTGAGCCGCGAGGCCGAAGCCCTGGGTGCTGACGGCGTCATGGTCATACCGCCTTATTATTCATCGCCGACGGAAGACGAACTGTTCGAGCACTACCGCCGCATCGGCGAGGCGATCTCCATTCCGGTAATGGTCTACAACAATCCCAACACGGCAAATGTCGACCTTCAGGCCGCATTCGTCGCGCGCCTGTCCGAGATAGACAACATTTCCTACATAAAGGAATCGAGCGGCAGCGTGTCGAGGACGACCGAGATCCTACGCCTGTGCGGCGACCGCATGACTGTCTTTGCCGGGTATCTGCCTTGGGAAAGCTATCTTGTCGGAGCGCAGGGCTACGTCTCCGTGTTTTCCAACATCGCGCCGGCCCTTTCGACCGAGCTTTTCAAGGTGACCGTGGACCAGCGCGACACTGAGGCTGGCCGGCAGGTCTATCACCGTATCCTGCCGCTGCTGCAGGCGCTGAGCGGCGATCTTTATGTGTCGGCAACCAAGGCGGCGCTTGAGATGATCGGACGCCCGACCGGTGCACCGCGTCCGCCGCGTTTGCCGCTGCCGCAAGCAAAAATGGCACCGCTGCGCCAGACGCTTTATGATCTCGGCCTAGTGGATCGTGCATCCGCCTGACCGTTATGCCCAGCATAGTCCAACGCATGCCAATCAACAAAGGGGAATAACGAAATGAGAAAATTTGCAAGAATTGCCATGTCGCTTCTGGCGATGGGTGCGTGGTCGATGCCGGTTGCGGCGGCCGAGTTCAACCTGAAAGCCAGCCATTCCGCGGCGAACACTGAACCTTACCAGACCGGGCTCCAGACCTTCGCCGACCGCGTCAGGGAGTTGAGCGGCGGCCGCGTCGAGGTGACGATCTATCCCAACAACCAGCTCGGCAACGAAAAAGAGGTCCTTGAAGGCCTGCTTCTTGGAACCGTCGATTTCGCCGTCACCGCCAACGGCGTGCTCGGCAACTTCGTGCCGTCGGTCGGCATTTTCGATCTGCCGTTCCTTTTCCGTGACCGCGAGCATCTCTACAAAGTCATGGATGGTCCCGTCGGCGATCAGCTCAAGGCCGACGTGACCGGCCCCGGTTTCCACCTGCTGGCCTTCTATGAGGCCGGTATCCGCCATCTTTTGACGAAGACCCCGGTGGAATCGATCGGCGATCTTGCGAATCTCAAGATCCGCACCATGCAGGTCCCCGCCCATATCTCCGCCTTCAAGGCGTTCGGCGCCAATCCGACGCCGATGGCCTATGGTGAACTCTACGGCGCGATCCAGTCCGGTGTCGTCGATGGCGCGGAAGCGGCCAACTCCAACTACTACGCCCAGAAATTCTTCGAGGTCGCTCCCAATTATGCGCAGATCTCCTGGACCGCGCTCGTGGCCGAGCTGTTGATGTCGGAAACCCGGCTGAAATCCTTCCCCGAGGAAATCCAGCAGGCGATCCTCCAGGCAGCGGCCGAATCCGCGAATGTCGAACGCAAGGCTTATGCCGACGCGGATGGCAGGCTGCTCAATGAACTAATCGCAAAAGGCGTGAAGGTCACCTATCCCGATGTGGCGCCGTTTCGTACCGCGTCCCAGGGTGTCTACGAAGAATTCGTGACGACGCCGGAACAGAAGCAGCAGCTGGAAACGATCCTCACGACGAAGTAATTTTCGCAACTCCTTGTCCTGATCGAGCATGCCGTGCCGGCAATCAACCGGCCGGCATGCCGGCAGCTTTCGGAAGTGAGGCCAGCATGTTTTCTTTTGTGATCTCCGCCCTGCGCGGATCTGTGAACGGTATCATCGTCTGCCTGTACGCCTTTATGTGCATTGCGATCTTCGCGCAGGTCATGGGCCGCTATTTCTTCGGGTTTTCCATCGGCGCCCTCGTCGAGAGCGCCACCTTCGCCCAGGTCTGGATGGTGATGCTCGGCGGCGGTGTCGCCATGCGCCTAAATATGCACAACAGCATGGATCTGTTTGCCCAGAGGCTGTCCAGCCCGGTTTACCGCGCCCTGATCGTTCTTTCGGCGGCAGCATGTCTCTGGTTTCTTGTCATCACCGCCATGGGTAGTCAGCCGTTGATCGCGATTGGTTCCTTCCAGTTGTCGCCCGCATTGCAGATTCCGATGTCGTTCGTCTACGCGGCCATCCCGGTCGGATGCGCTTATTTCGCCTTGGAGATACTGCTTTTCACGGCGGCGCGCTGGCGTGAAGGCCATGCGCCCGAACAGACCGTAGAGCAGGTGGAGTAAACCGATGATCACCCTTGCTATAATTGCCTTCTGCGTTCTGATGCTCATCGGAACGCCTGTCGTTTTCTGCCTGGGAATATCCGCGGCGATATCGCTGCTTGCGAGCGGTGTTCCGATGGCGATCGTCACCCAGCGCATCTATAGCGGGCTCGAAAGCTTCACCATCATGGCGATCCCGTTTTTCGTTCTGGCGGGACTGATCATGGAGAGGGGCGGCATCGCCCGGCGTTTCATTGATTTTGCCACCGCACTGGTCGGCTGGGTAACGGGCAGCCTGCTCTTCGTCTCGGTTGTCGCCTGCACCGGGTTTTCGGCGATTTCCGGTTCCGGTTCGGCCGATACTGCTGCCGTCGGGTCGATGACGCTGCCAGAAATGCGCAAGCGTGGCTACGATATCGACTTCGCGACTGCCACGCTGGCCGCTGCCGGCTGTATCGGTCCTGTCATTCCGCCGAGCATCATGATGGTGGTCATCGGCACGATCTCCAATATTTCCGTCGGCGCGCTGTTCCTCGGTGGCATCCTGCCGGGCTTGCTGATGTCGGTCGGACTGCTGATTGCCTGCCATCTGCATGCCAAGAAGGGCGGCGAGGCCTATCGCGACAGCGTGCCTTTCAGCGCCCGGCGCGTGGTGACGACAGCCGTCGCAGCCATTCCGGCGATGGGCATTGCGGTCTTTCTGGTCGGCGGCATCGTCGGCGGCATCATGACCCCGACCGAAGCCGCCGGCATGGCCGTGTTCGCCAGCATTCTCGTTGGCAAATATATCTATCGGGAACTTTCATTCTCGCAGTTGCCGGGGCTTTTGCTGCGTGCGTCGGCCATGTCGGCCGCGGTCATGATCGTGATTTCGACCGCGAATGTGTTCGCCTGGCTGATCACCAGCCAGAACGTGCCGCAGCTTCTCGCCGAGTATCTGGGCGCCGTGGCAGACAACAAGATCCTGTTCCTGCTTGCCGCGAACGTCATTCTCCTCCTGATCGGAACCTTCATGGAGGGGATATCGGCATTGCTGATCGTCATGCCGATTCTGCAGCCGATTGCCAACCAGCTCGGCATCGACCCGGTTCATTTCGGTGTCGTCGTCGTGATGAACCTGTCGGTCGGGATGCTGACGCCGCCTTACGGCAGCACCCTGTTCGTAGCCGCCACCATCGCCGACCGGAACGTCGGACAGGTCTCGAGGAAGATTGGCATGCCGATGCTTGCCTTGACGGCGGCACTTCTCGTCACGACCTATTGCCCCCCACTCGTCACCTGGCTCGCCGGAAGCCTGATGCCCTGACGCCCGGCGCGGATCTGCATCAATCGAACTTCCTGGAAAATAGAAAGCGAAAAATGTCAAAACTCATCGTCAAGGCCGGACCCTTTGAATTCAATGCCCGTTTCGAGGAAGAAAAGGCGCCGAAGACGGTTGCCGCGTTCCGCAAAGCGCTGCCGTTCATCAGCCAGATCGTCCACGTCCGCTGGAGCGGCGAAGGCGTGTGGGTGCCGCTCGGCGAGCACGACTTCGGGGTCGGGTATGAAAACCATACGAGCCATCCGGCTCCCGGGCAGATCATCCTTTATCCCGGCGGCATCAGCGAAACGGAAATCCTGCTTGCCTATGGCGGCGTTCATTTCGCAAGCAAGATGGGGCAGCTTGCCGGCAACCATTTCATCACCCTGACGTCAAATCTCGAAAAGCTGCCTGAGCTCGGTTCTTCGGTCCTGTGGAAGGGCGCCCATCCGATTTCCTTCGACGAAATCTGAACCGGAAAGCGCATATTGCTGATTGAAAACAGGTTTTCAAACCGGCTCGTTGCCAGAATGGATGACAGTGATGACAAGTGAGCTGCGCCAGACCGTTTCCGATGCATCCGGAACGATGAGTTTTGGCGCGAGGCTGCGCCAGCACGCGGCTGAGCGTGCCGATCACGTCGCCATCACCATCCTCGGCGCCGGCGACACGACCGAACATGTCAGGTGGGCCGAACTCAATGTCATGGTCGATCGTATCGCTCAGACGCTGCGGGAGCGCGGGGTTCATGAGGGGCATGTCGTCGGCATCGTTCTCTATAACGGGCTCGTCCACATTGCCGGGGTTCTGGCATGCTGGCGGCTCGGATGCACGATCATGGTCTTTGATCCAGGCCTGCCGCAACTGCAGATCGCCGCAATGCTCGACAAGGCGAATGCGGTCCTTGCGATTGTGGAGGACAAGCTGAAAACCGGCGACACCCGGCTTTTCAGTCGATCGGATCTGCTGGCGACCATGCGGGCTGCTTCCACGGAACCGGTTGTCGACCGGGTCTCAAAACCTGGAAAGATCATGTCGTCCGGCGGCTCCACCGGGACGCCGAAACTCATGGCGGACGATCTGCCGTGGACGAGCACGCCGGGGGAGGCTTGGGGAAATGTTGCGAAAAGCCTCGGCTTTCAACCGAACCAGGTCCAGCTGGTCTGTGGCGTGATGTCCCACAACGCACCCCTGACCTGGGCACATCTCGGACTTTTCGAAGGTCAACATCTCGTCGTCATGGAGCGGTTCGACGCTCTGCGCGCCTTGCGCGCGATCGACGAGCACGCGGTTCAATTTGTCATGGTGGTGCCCACCATGATGGTACGGATGCTAGATGTTCTGAAGGATGCTGCTGTTACGCTCGAAACGCTCGAGGCATTTTATCACACGGCGGCGTTGTGCCCTGCCTGGCTGAAAAGGGCGTGGATCGAGACCCTCGGGCCAGATAGGGTCTATGAGATGTACGGGTCCGGAGAAAATGTCGGGCAGACGATCATCACGGGACAGGAATGGCTCTCGCATCCCGGTTCCGTCGGCCGCCCGTTTGAGACCGACATGCGCATATTGGGTCCAAACGGCGAAGGACTCGAGTCCGGGGATGTCGGCGAACTCTTCATGCGGCGATGGTCTCAGCGGGGGAAGACGCGCTATCTCGATCCGGCCACTACCGTGCGTGCCGACCCGGACGGGTTCGTCAGTGTCGGCGACATGGCGTGGATCGATGGCGACGGGTTCGTCTATCTTGCCGGTCGCAGGGACGACGTCATCAATACCGGCGGTGTAAAGGTGCATCCGGAAAAGGTCGAAGCGGCATTGTTGTCGCATCCGTCCGTGCTCGACGCCGTCGTCGTCGGGGTGAGCGACCGCGACTGGGGGGAGCGCGTGCATGCCGTGATCGAATTGCTTGATCGCGACCGGCCGATCGACCTCGAGGACGTGAAAATTCACTGCAGCGCGCAACTGTCCGCCTATGAGGTTCCGAAGAGCATGACGATCGTCGACAAGCTTCCGCGTGACGGCTTCGGCAAGGTGAAAAGACGGGTCATACGCGAAGACTTTGCCGCAAGCGCGACTTGAGGCTCCGCTAAGGCGTCGGCTTTGTGTCAGGATCAGGGGCCGGCTACTGGATCGAGCGTGACCGAGCCCCGCCGGCTAAGCGCATCCCCCCGCGCTGGCTGCCGGGCTGTCAGGTGGATGGCGAGGCGGCTGTGCAGCATGACGAGCATGATAGTGATCACCGGCGTCTCGCGGCGGCAACGATAACGGTTCCGATCCCGATAAGCCTTGCGACGTCTGCTGATCGTATCGATCCCACGACCCGGCGAGTAAGGCCGGGGCAACAAGATAGAGGATGGTGGCGATCGTCACGACGCCAGTGAACCCGACATGCATTGCAAGCAGTGCGGCGAGGATCGCGCTCAGCACCGACGCACAGCCATTTATCCCCCATGCCCAGGGAATAAACGCCTCCGAGCGTGCGCCGACGTGGCCGAGGCCGAGGGGGAACGGCATGCCCATGAAGACGGCGAGCGGCGCTATGAGGAGGAGTGCGATCGCGATCTTCGCGGCATCCGGGAGTGCCAGCAGCCGTTCGAATATTAAGGGCAGCGCGAGCAGGTAGGTGGCAGCCAGGAATGCGATCACCACGACGGCGAAGGCAATGCCTCGCACTGCCGATCCGCGTCCGACGGCCGCCATCCACCGTGCGGCTAACGCGCTACCGAGACCGGCGAAGGCAAGGAAACCCGCAAGCACGACAGCGATAGCGTAGAGCGGATGGCCGAGGAACAGCACGAAGCGCTGGATGAAGGCGATCTCGATGAAGAGGAAGGCCAGGCCCAAGGCAAGGAAATAGAGCCCGAAGCGCAGCCGCTGTACGGCTCTCCCTGGTGCGCGCCGGCGAAGCCAGAGCGGCAGCAGGATCAGGACGGCGCTGAGGATCGCGGCCTGGACGAGCGTCGTCACCAGGATCAGGTAACCCCAGTCGAGCATCGCTGCCCCACCTTGGGTGCGCAGCATCAGGAGTTCGGGCAGGGCGCGCCAGCGGAAAAAGTCAAAGAAATAGGGCCGATTGTCAGTGGCCGGTGCAATATCGAACTTGTAGCGCTCGGTGAAGTCGGCGCGCTCAGGGCCGAGGAGCGCGAGCGCTCCCTCGTAGAGATATTCCTGGTCGAGCTGGTTGTAGCGGTTGACGTCGCTCGCGGAGATGCCCGGCGCCCACGAGATGTCAAAGAAATTCTCGGCCGCGAAGCCGCGGATGGCTGCGACGTCTTCGCCCGTGAACGGCGACTTGGCAACGAGCAGGGTTGCAGTGTTCCAGCTCCGGATCAGCGCCAGGTGCCGGCCCGACTCGGCCACGCCATCCGCTTCAAGCGCAGCGGTAGCAGTGGCGAACAGCTTGAGGATGTCGCGCGGCGGCACCCGCAGCCATCGCGTGACGGCGACGACTCCATCCGGTCTCAGCACCGCCAGGTAAGCCCTCAGTGCCTCCACGGTGTAGGTGTAGTTCTCATGCATGCTCTGCACGCCGGCCACGGCCGCGCTGAAGGAGTCAAGGAGCGGCATCTGGATCAGGTCGTAACGCTCGCCGGTAGTCGCGGCGAAGGCGCGGGCCTCGGCCAGATGCAGATGCACGTTCGGCCGGCTGAAGATACCGCCGCCGAAGTCCGCGAAGCGATTCCGAGCTAGGTCGATCATCTGCGGGTTGACCTCTACAGCATCCACGGTATCGGCTCCGGCGCGCAGCGCCAGCAGCATCTGCTCGCCACCGCCGGCACCGAGGATTAGTATTCGCGGCCGCTCAAGGATGCGGTACGGGAGCGCCGCCGTTGTCCGGTCGAGATAAGCGACCGTCGCCGGATCGCCGCCATAGGCGGTGATCGCCGTAAGACTGTCGCCATCGGTGAAGACGGCGAGTTGCGCGGGCGGCTCTTGGGTGTTGGCGAGGCTGAGGCCCGGCGCGTACCGGAAAGGTACGGTTGGGCTCTCGACGACCGTCAGCAGTCCGAGCGGGCTCGATCGCTCCTCGACCACCCGCGCGTTCGGCACTTCGAGAGCCATGCGGAGGCCCTTGTACTGCGACATGTGCGGGCCGGGGGCCGTCCAGGACAGTGGTAGCCACACCGCGATGACCGCGGCTGAAAGCCCGAGGCTACCCGCGGTGAGCCACCGATGGCGAGCCATGTCCGTCGCGGCAAGGGCAGCCGCCACGAATCCCAGCGCTGCGACGAAGCGCAGCGCTGCAGAGGGAAAGACCAGGAACAAGAGTCCGACGATGCCCAACGCACCGATCCCTGCGCCGACTAGGTCGAAGGCATAGACACGTCCGATCTGGCCAGTATGGCGGCTGAAGGCAAGGCCGATACAGGTTGCTCCGAAAAAGAACGGCAGGATCAGGAGAGCATAGCTGGCCGCCAGCCAACCGAGCTGCCCCGGGTTCCAGACGATCTCGAGCGCGTTGAACGGTAGGCGTTCGGCACCCGCGAAGCTGGCAACCGCAGTAATGCCGAACAGCGCTGCCGAGGCTGCGAAAGCGGCCGGGTACCGGTCCACCAGGGGGCGGCGGGCGAACGCAAGGAAAGTACCGCTCGCGCCGAATCCCAGGAGCGCGATGCTTATGATCATATAGGCAAAATGATGCCACTGAAGGATCGAAAAGAGCCGCATCAGCAGCACTTCGTGGGCAAGGGTCGCCGCCGATATGAGGCTGACCGGCAGCAGGCCCGCTCTCATCGGGCCTTACCTCCCCTCAGCGGCACAAAGCTCACCGGCAACAGCTGCCGGGTCATGATGCTTCCGTCCCGTCGCTTCTCGACCAGCATGAGAAACTGGGTCGCGAAGGGACCTCCCACGGGGACGACCATCCGGCCCCCCTTGGCGAGCTGCTTGACCAGCGGCGGCGGGATGTGGCTGGCAGCGGCAGTCACCACGATGCCGTCGAAAGGCGCGTGCGCAGGCCAACCATAATAACCGTCGCCTACCTTCACCTCGACATTGTCGAAGCGGAGCTCCGCGAGTCGGGCTGCCGCCCTCTTGCCCAATTCCGGTATGATCTCAATCGAGTAAACCTTCGCCGCGAGCGGCGACAAGACGGCTGCCTGATAGCCCGAGCCAGTGCCGATCTCGAGGACAACGTCACCAGGCCCGACGTTGATCAGGTCGGTCATCAGCGCGACGATGAAGGGCTGCGAGATCGTCTGACCGTATCCGATCGGCAGTGGCCGATCTCGATAGGCCGCGCCGCGCTGCTGCTCGGGCACGAAAAAGTCGCGCGGCACCTTCCCCATCGTCGTCAGCACCGCCGGATCGATGCCTTGTCCCTCGACCGCTGACGGCGCTGAGCGGGCGTGCCATTTGATCGTTTCGATCATCGCCGCACGCTCGGCGAGGCGATCCTGAGCGGGTGCGGATGTCGAAACCACGGCGGCAGCGCTCGCGAGAACCGCGGCCAGTAACGCTTGGCACTGGGTTAGTGGACGCATGAACTCTCTCCCGGCTATAACGCCGAGTATAGTGGCGGCGGCGGCAATTTTGAAGAAACCTCGCTGGGCTCTCTGCGGGTCTCCGGCTTGAGACTTCACAACAAAGCGATGGCGCTGACGGAAAGTGGTCGCGCCTACATCAAAAGTCAGAAACCACCCAATCCGGTCATGCTTGCGGCCAAACGTGAGCGGCCGCAAAGCGGAAATGATTTCCGTCAAATCGTGTTAAACGGTGGTTCAAGTTACAAGCCTCTGTGGCTTCAGGCCCCCGCAACCAAATGAGACTTGCAAATTTGCCCATGCAAGCCGTCTAACAGAAAGCTCCTCCGCACAAGCGTCGAGGAGCTTTTTTTGTTTATGCTCCGTGTCGAGTTCACCGGCTTCAATGGACGCCAGATACCCTTGACGATGATGTCGGCATGTGGCTCGAACAAGCTAACCAGCTTGTCGCCGGCCGGCACCGCCTCGCCGACCGGGACCAGCCGCTCGGTTTGGGCGATGATCCGTTCGATCAGCGGCATCTGGTTGGGATGCGTCGCCCCGGGCAAGGTAACACCGTCACCCAAGTGCCTTCTGGAGATAGGACTGGTCAAAGACGCCAGCGGCCGATGTCCGGTGACCTTCGTCCAGCAGACCGGCGCGGATCATCAGGTCGATGGTGATCTCGAGCGCCCCTGCGGGAATGGCGAGGCCTTGAGGCCACATGCCCATGTCACGCATGTAACGGAGCCCGCGGCGAGCCAGATCTGCATCGTCCGGCACGGTGATGCGCTGAAAGATCGGTAGCGTGATTTCTTCCTTCGAGGAATCGTTGGATAGTGTGCCGTCGCAGTGATTATGACGGGTTAGATTACGCCGAGAATGGGCAGTTCCTGTGGCGGGACGAGTAACTGGATGCTTCGGGCGACACCGGGCTGCCTGTCGATCAAGCCGAGCCGGTCGAGGGTGTTGAGCAT
This sequence comes from Pararhizobium sp. LjRoot238, assembly GCF_964252955.1. Classification (NCBI taxonomy): domain Bacteria; kingdom Pseudomonadati; phylum Pseudomonadota; class Alphaproteobacteria; order Hyphomicrobiales; family Rhizobiaceae; genus Pararhizobium; species Pararhizobium sp. LjRoot238. Next base: position 3,057,889 of record NZ_CAXUPP020000001.1, read on the forward strand.
CTGGTGGACTGAGGGTGCGGTGACCCTGAAGTAGCGCTGGAAGTCCGCCTCTGCCGGAGCGCGGCGATTGATCTGCGAATAGGCCCAGATGAAGGCGAGGTACTGGCCCTGTTTGGCGGTGAACCGCGCTGGGGGCTGGGGCGTCTTTTGGTGAGTTTCACGCTAGCTGATCCAGCGAGCACCCGGTTGACGGTCGCCGTCGATATCCCAGCCGCATTGGCTAGATCGCGAATGGTGGGACGTGACAAGTAAATCTCCGTTCAGCCAACGAGCAAGCGACGCTCACGTCCACATGCTTTCGGGGGTAAGGATGTCAAAAGGAACAATCCGCTGTTCGATCGACGCTGCATCTCTTCGTTCGATCAGCCGCAACATGACGTCGATGAGTTCCCGGGGCATTCTTTCCAGGGGATGGCACAGCGATGCGGTGATCAAACCCTCGCTCAGCCCTTTACGCGTTTCCGGCCCGATATCGCTACAAACGATCCGGATCTTGCGTTGCTGCTCCGGTAACAGCTCGCGCAAGGCTCTCAAAACCCCCGAAATGCCGCCGCCATTAACAAAAATGCCTCTGAGGTTCGGTTCTTCGTCTATCAACCTGCGAACGATAGCATAAGCGTTTTCTGGAACCTCGTGGGTAAGAAGTGTTTCGCTGACATGAATTTCGGGCGCATGCTCACGCATGTACGACCGGAAGCTTGCATCCGCTATGTCCTGGCACTGATAGCGATTGCTTCCGACGAGGGGAACGACGTTGCCGGGACCTTCGGTCGTCTGGCTAATGAACCAAGCGGCGGTTCGGCCCCTCTTCCAGTTGTCGGTGCCTACAAAGCCCGCCCGACTGGCTGCCGAGAGGTCGGTAACATAGGCAACCACAGGAATACCCATGGCGCGCAACTCGTCTATTGCCTGACTAACCAGCGGATGATCAGCCGTTATTACCGCAATGGCGTCGGCCGATTCACCCATCTTCAGCAGATTCATGGAGACTGCTTCGGGAGAAAGATCGTCCTCGAAGACGACTTCGGGCTTGATGACGGCATCGCTGCGGAGCATGGACGCTGACGTGATCCCTTCCGCCCACAACTGGTACAGCGGCCGATGCGACTGCTGCATTAGGAAGGCAAGCCGACGATGCGGCAGGTTCTCACGCTTGCGTTGGCGTAACGCGCCAAGCCCATAGAATCCGATTTCATCAGCGGCATCCAGAATTCGGTCAATCGTTTCCGCCCGCACTGTTCCTGTTCCGTGCAAGAGCCGGTTGAGAGTGGAAAGACTCACATTCGCAGTCTTCGCCAGATCATTCATCGTCGGTCTGTTCATCTTCCAACATCCCCATGAATGTCATTCATGAATGACATGTTTTGGAATAAAAAAGCGCATTCAAAACGAAGTAGGTTCCATTCTGACACTTCTCACGTTACACATCAATACGCATTTTGTGGAGCCATCTGATGATGGGAAATGGGAGGAAGAAATGGGACGTTTGAAGCACTTCTGTGCAGCATTACTGGCGACAACCGTGTTGGCATTTGCCGCCGGGTCGGTCTCAGCTGCAAATATCGCCGTCGTCGGCGGAAAGAACGACGACGCTTTCTGGAACATTATCAAGAAGGGTGTCGATGACGCTCGCCTGATCGTCGAGGCGAATGGCGGAACGGTGAACTACCTTCGACTTCAGAGCTACGATAACTTTGCCCCCGACGTCGTGCAGCTCATCCAGACGGCGATCAGCCAGAAGGTCGATGGGCTCGTTATTCCGAATTGGGTTCCGGAAGGGGAGGATCCGGCGATCAAGGAAGCGATCAAGGCGGGCATCAAGGTCATCCTGATGAATGCCGGTGGACATGAAAAGGCGAAGGAACTCGGCGCCATCAACTATGTCGGCTCGGATGAATACATTGCGGGTGTCGCAGGTGGCGAGTACTTCTCGAAGCAAGGCAAGAAAAACGTGCTCTGCGTGAACACTGTTCCTGGGGCCGCCAATCTGGAAGCTCGTTGCAAGGGTGTGATCGAGGGAATTACGAAGGCTGGCGGCGGCGCCAAGCAATTGCCACTGCCCGCGACGAGTTTTGGCGATGCTACGGCCGTTGCCGAAGCCATCAAAGCGACATTGCTTCAGGACGCCAGTATTGATGGTGTTATCACCATCTCCGCCGGAGATGCGGACTCGGCGGCCATTGGCGTTATGCAGGCCGGCAAGACTGAAACAGTTCTTCTCGGAACTTTCGACCTCAACCAGTCGGGTCTCGACCGTATTAAGGACGGGACGCAGGGCTTTGCAATTGACCAGCAACCCTATCTTCAGTCTTTTCTGGCGGTCACCCTTCTGTCCTCCGCGATAGACTTCGGAACCGATCTCCCAACGGCACCGGTTCTGACCGGCCCTGGTATCGTTGACAAGTCCAACATCGAAGCCACTTTGGCTGGTGTCTCGAAGGGCGCCCGATAAGCAGCTCTTCTTCGCCTCGATCCGCGCCTTTGCCGCGGATCGAGAGCCGCGCTCGCGAACTCGTGAAGCTGCAAGGGCGCTGGACGATGCTGCCCGTTCCAAGCTTCCGGACAACACTGGAGTGAAACACGTGAAAAATTTCCCTGTGGGCGATCTTCTTCGTCGCCCGGAATCTGGCGCCTTTCTTGGTCTTGTATTCGTGCTCGTCTTCTTCGTTGTCTTCGGTAGCGTCGAATTCCTGAAGCCTGCCGGCGCTGCAAGCTGGCTGAACGTTGCCGCCAATCTCGGTATCGTCGCAATCCCGGTCGGACTTCTCATGATCTCCGGCGAACTGGACATTTCAATTGGTGCGATGATCCCTGCGGGGGCTTTGACCGTCGCGATCATCTCCGGCTACTACGGCTTGCCGATTTGGCTTGGTGTGGTCGGGTCGCTTACACTCGGTTTGGTTGTCGGTCTCATCAACGGCTTCTTGGTCATACGCACAGCAGTGCCATCGTTGATCGTCACGCTCGGGACGCTTTTTGCCGTGCAAGGACTAATACTGGGCTGCTCCGTGTTTCTTACGGGAACGACCAGCGTCTCGTTGAGCCCGGCCCAATCCGGCGCTGTCGCGAAGGCCCTCTTTGGCCAATTCATTGGCGGAAGTTTCCAGGTAACCATCATCTGGTGGATGGTTCTGACAGTGATCTATGTCTTCTACGTCCACTATTCACCTTTCGGAAGCTGGCTTTTCGCCCTGGGCGGCGACAAGGTGAGTGCACGCAATGCGGGCATCCCGACAGACAAACTGACGGTGACGCTATTCGTACTATCGTCGGTGAGTGCGGCGTTTCTCGGAATGTGTCAGGCGATCCTGTTCAACGTCGCCCAAGTCTCGGCCGGCATGACATTCATCTTCAACTCGATCATCTCGGTCGTGGTTGGCGGCGTGTTGCTGACGGGCGGTTTCGGCTCGGTTATCGGCATCTTTTTGGGCACGATTACCTTCGCCATCGTTAACCAGGGCATCTATTTCACGTCCTTCGACCGCAATTGGTCGAGCCTCATCATCGGTGTCATGTTGCTGCTGGCGGTGCTGATGAACAATACGTTCCGCATTATGGCCCTGACCTATTCCCCGAAGAAGAAGTGAGGACAGACGATGACCATGCCAATCCTTGAACTGAGAAACGTCAACAAGTCTTTTGGCCCGATCGATGTCCTTCACGATATCTCGCTGAAGGTCCATGCGGGGGAGGTGCTGTGCCTCCTGGGGGACAACGGAGCAGGTAAATCCACGCTCATCAAGACGCTGGCAGGCGTCTACAAGCCCAATTCGGGTGAGGTGCTGATGGACGGAAATCCGGTCGATTTCGGCGGCCCGCGCGATGCGCAGCGCATGGGCATCTCCACCGTGCATCAGTTTGGCGGAACATTCCCGCTGATGAGCATCGGCCGCTCGTTCTTTATTGGTGCGGAGCCCACCAAGGGCTTCGGCCCCTTCAAGGTCTACGATCGCAAGAAAGCCAACGAAATTGCGGTAAAAGCAGTGCAGGGATTCGGCATCACCCGTATCGATGACGGAGACCGGCTAATTGGCGGCCTTTCGGGCGGTGAGCGGCAGTCTCTGGCGATAGCCCGCGCCGTGCATTTCGGTGCGCGCGTCCTGATCCTTGACGAGCCGACGGCAGCATTGGGCGTCAAGCAGGCATCTCACGTCCTGCGAATCGTGCTGGAGGCGAGGAGGCGAGGGATCGCCGTGATCTTCATTACCCACCAGGTCACCCATGCCATCGCGGTTGGCGACCACTTCGCAGTCCTGATCCGGGGTGCGGTCGCCGCCAATTTCCGCAAGGGCGAAAGGTCGCGCGAGGAGATCACCGATTTGATGGCCGGCGGCGAAGCTTTGGCGGATCTGGGCGCCGAGGTGGAGAGCTACATGGCGAGCCATGACGGCCATCCGCCGCCGGTGTCGTCAAAGTGAACAAAGAAAGATAACGGAGTAAGACCGATGAAGATTGCCCTCGACCCTCACATGCACCGGTTCACCAGCCTAGAGGAATTGCCGGCGAAGGTTGCCGAGCTCGGCTATGAGTGGATCGAACTGTCGCCGCGTGCGGATTTTCTTGAATGGTTCAAGGCGCCGCGTGTGTTTCCAGAACGGATCCGATCTTTCAAGAAGGCGCTCGCTGCCGAGAGCGTAAAGATCGCCTCGCTTCTGCCGATGTATCGCTGGGCGTCGAATGACGAAGCAGAGCGACAGGCCGCGGTCAAGCACTGGAAGCGTGCCATCGAAATTGCCATCGAGTTGGAAGTCGACACGATGAATTCAGAGTTCGGCCGCGGTCCGCATCCCGACAAGGGCTCCTGCTACTGCTGCCACACGGGTTCGATGATTGAGGCCTGCGAAGACGCCTGGTGGCGTTCGATGGAGGAACTCGTCCCGATCTTTGAACGCGAAGGTATTAACCTGCACGTGGAGCCGCACCCGGAGGACTGGTGCGAGACGTTACAGCCGGCGCTCGACATCATCCGGACGGTCAATTCGAAGAATGTGAAGTTCCTCTATTGTGCGCCGCATACCTTCTATTTCGGGGACGATACCAAAGCCATGCTGCGTGAGGCGAAGGATGTGCTGGCACATGTGCATGTCGGCGACACGTTCAATCACAAGGCAAGTTCCGGGCTTCGCTACATCCTGAACCCGCCTGGTACCAATGCTCGCATACACCAGCATCTGAATATCGGCCAGGGCGAAGTGCCGTGGGACGACTTCTTCGGCACGCTCGCCGAGATTGGCTTCGACGGCATCATGACCTCTTGCGTCTTCGCCTGGGAAGATCGAGCTGACGAGTCAAGTAAGTTCATGCGCAACAAAATGCAGGAGTATGTCGACCGCTACTTCAAGAAGTAATGCGCGCGCTAGCGGCGAGAACCAGAGCACACGACAGAAATCGAGAAATGTAACGGAGATGCCGCCCAAAGGGCGGCCTTCGGCAGGGTAGTTATTGCCTCAACAAGGCGCCAGCAAACGAATGGGCGCCCGGGGCTTCAATTGAAGAGGTTAACGAGATGATCAACGGAGAACGACTGATTTCGCGCCCATTGCGCTGGGGAATGGTCGGTGGCGGACGCACCGGGCAGGTGGGTTACAAGCACCGCACAGGGGCCTTGCGCGACGGCAATTATCAACTGGTGGCTGGCGCCTTCGACCTGGATGTTGAACGAGGCCAGGATTTCGGCGTCAATCTGGGCGTGGCCCTGGATCGCTGCTATCCGGATTACAAGGCGCTGATCGCAGGCGAAACCGCCCGCGAGGATGGCGTCGACGTGGTGTCGATCGCCACACCGAACTTCACCCATTATGAGATCACCAAAGCCTGCCTCGAGGCCGGGTTACATGTGATCTGCGAAAAGCCGCTTTTTTTCACCGTTGCTGAATGCGATGAGGTCGCCAAATTGGCCGAGGAGAAGGGCCTGATTGTCGGTGTTACCTACGGCTTTACCGGTCATCCGCTGGTTCACCAGATGGCGGCGATGGTCAAGAAGGGAATGCTGGGCGACATTCGTATCGTCGATATGCAATACACCCACGGCTTTAATTCCGGGGACGATGTGGGTGCCGGCGAAGCCGTCAAATGGCGCACCAATCCCAAGACCGCAGGCCCGACTTTCGTTCTCGGTGATATCGGCACGCATCTCTACTATCTTTCGGAAGTCGTGCTGCCGCACATGAAGATCGAAAAACTACTTTGCGACCGCAAGGCTTTTATCCCGACGCGTGCGCCACTCGAGGATCATGCCACCGTCCTCATGCACTACGACAACGGTGCGCGTGGGCGCCTCTGGGTCTCGTCGGTCAATGCCGGCAACATGGGTTCCCAGCGTTACCGCTTCGTGGGTTCCAAGGCGTCGATCGAGTGGTCCGACTCCCGCCCCGACCAGTTGATCTATGAGGTTCAGGGCGAACCGAACCGCACGCTGCATCATGGCATGCCCTATCTCGAAGAGGAGAGCCTTGCTGTCGATCGCATGGGGGCATTGCATACTGAAGGACTCGGCGACAGCTGGGCGAACATCTATCTCTGGATCGCCCAGGCCATCGACGCGAAGACGCGCGGGGACGAAGCTTTCCTGAAGACTCATCACTATCCGGGCATCAAGGCCGGCACGGAAGGCGTGCGCTGGTTGGAAAACTGCGTCCGTTCGGCGGATACGGGCTCGGCCTGGATCGACTTTATGTAACAGGACCGGGGGCGCGTTGGACCACCTCCCGTCCTTCTCCTGAAACGCGTCCCCACACATTCTTTGGAAAGATGACACAATGAAACTCGCGATTTGCACTGATGTGATGGCGAACCTCTCTTTCACGGATATGCTCGACAAATGCGTTAAGCTCGGCGTCGAGGGTATAGAAATGACCGGCGGCGGATGGTCGAGCGGCCCGCATTTCCGCGCCGACGAACTTCTGGCCGACAAGGGCTTGCTCCGGTCCAAGCTCAAGGAAATTGAGGCTCGCGGCCTGGAAATCGCTGCCCTCAATTGCTCCGCCAACCCGCTCGATCCCGGCGATATGGGCAAGCGCCACCGCAAGGAGATGGAAGAAACCATCCGGCTTGCGGGCGAGATCGGTGTGAAGAAGATCGTGACCATGTCCGGTTTGCCGGAGGCGGCCCCCGGCGACATGGTACCGAACTGGCTCGTCTACACCAAGAGTTGGCCGAACGAGATGCCGGAGCGTGATCGCTACCAGTGGGAAGACCGCGCGTTTCCGCTCTGGCACGATCTGGTGAGGCTTGCCAAGGAAGTTGGCGTCGAGAAATACGCGCTCGAAAACTTCTCGGCGATGCTCGTATGGAATCCCGAAACCCTGTTCCGCCTGCGCAACGAAGTTGGCCCGACAGTCGGCATGAACCTCGATCCGTCCCATTTGATGTGGATGGGGGCGGATCCCATCGCATCGGCACGCGCGCTCGGAGATGCGATTCATCACTGCCACGGCAAGGACACCCGCATCGAACGCGGACTGGCCGACGTGAACGGGCTGCTCGAACTCAAGGAGGTCACTGACGTTGCCAACCGGACCTGGAACTACGTCGCAGTAGGGGCAGGCCACGATCTGCAATGGTGGAAGGAGTTCTTCTCGGTGGTTCGTATGGTTGGCTACAATGACTGGGTTAGCCTCGAAATGGAGGATTTCACGATGTCCATCGAGGCGGGCATCCAGTCGTCCATCGACGCACTTCAAGCAACGATCAGCCGCTGACCGGTTTGGCGCGGGCTGCGATTGCGGCCCGCGCACCGCGCCTGCATGAGGACGACATGACCAACCCGATCACCATCACCACTGCCCCCTGCTGCTGGGGGGTCGATGACGTGAAGAACCCTCATCTCCCCCATTGGGAGAAGGTGCTGGACGAGGCGCAGGCCGCCGGTTTCGGGGGGCTGGAGCTTGGGCCCTATGGCTATCTGCCGCTTGACCTCGGCCTTGTTTCGGAAGCGCTGAACAAGCGTGACCTGAAGATTGTCGCTGGCACAATCTTTGACGATCTGGTTTCACCTTCAAATCGTGACAACCTCCTGCGCCAGACCGATGAGATCTGCGCGTTGATTACACGGTTGCCGAAGCCTGAAACCCATGCCGGCCAGCGCTATGCAGCACCCTATCTGACCGTTATGGACTGGGGTCACGACGAGCGTGACTATGCTGCGGGACATTCTGACCAGGCCCCGCGCCTTGATGAAACGGGGTGGAATGGGATGGTGGAAAACATCCGCAGCATCGCAACGCTTGCGCGCGACCAATATGGGGTACGCGTCACCATCCATCCCCATGCCGGCGGCTACATCGAATTCGCCGACGAACTGGAGCGTATCGTTAACGATATTCCTGCCGATCTGGCAGGTCTGTGCCTCGACACCGGGCATATGGCCTATTCAGGCATGGATCCTGTTGCCACCCTTCGCCGTTACTGGGATCGTGTCGATTACATTCATTTCAAAGACATAGATGCCAAAGTTTTCAAGGACGTAATGGGCAAGCGCATTCGTTTCTTCGATGCCTGCGCGAAGGGGGTCATGTGCCCGATCGGGCGCGGCTCGATCGATTACCCTACTGTCCGAGCCCTGCTTACCGAACTGGGCTACGGCGGATACATCACTATCGAACAAGAGCGCGACCCCCGTAACGACGGTGGCATTCTTGACGACTTGGCAGCCAGCCGGGCTTTCCTGGCGCGTACCGGCTTTTGAAGGCCTGCGAGGAGACCTGACATGAAATCACTCGACGTCATCACCATCGGCCGGTCCTCGGTCGATCTTTACGGAGCCCAGATCGGCGGCAGGCTGGAGGACATGGGCTCGTTCAATAAATACATTGGCGGTTCGCCAACCAACATCGCCTGCGGTGCGGCCCGGCTCGGTCTGAAATCCGGTTTGATCACCCGCGTTGGCGACGAGCATATGGGCCGGTTCATTCGCGAGCAGCTCAAACGCGAAGGTGTGGATGTCGACGGGGTCGCTACCGATCCGGAGCGTTTAACGGCACTCGTCCTGCTGGGCATTCGTGACGAAGAGCAGTTCCCGCTGATTTTCTATCGCGAGAATTGTGCCGATATGGCGCTCAGCGAGGACGACATTCATGAGAGTTACATCGCCTCGGGGCGTGCGCTTGTCGTGACCGGCACGCATCTGAGCCACTCGCGGACCGAGGCAGCTGTTTTGAAAGCCTTGGAGCTTGCCCGCAAGCACGGGCTGCGTACCGCGCTCGACATCGACTATCGCCCAAATTTATGGGGCGTCGCCGGCCACGGCGAAGGTGAGAACCGGTTTGTGGAAAGCGGCAAGGTGACTGCAAAGCTGCAATCGACGCTGCATCTGTTTGATTTGATCGTCGGCACGGAGGAAGAGTTCCACATTGCTGGTGGTTCGACTGAGACGATTGAGGCGTTGCGCGTAGTTCGCAAAGTGTCCAACGCTACGCTCGTATGCAAACGCGGCGCTGCCGGCGCGGCGGCCTACGTGGGCCCAATACCAGGCAGGCTGGAAGATGGAGAGACCGGTCCCGGCTTCCCGATCGAAGTGTTCAACGTGCTGGGCGCGGGCGACGGCTTCTTCGCCGGACTCCTGAAGGGGTGGCTCGAAGATGCGGACTGGCCAACGGCTCTTAAATACGCCAATGCCTGCGGCGCTTTTGCCGTTTCTCGCCACGGATGCACGCCGGCCTACCCGTCGCTCGAGGAGCTGAAGTTCTTCCTTGAACGCGGGGTCAAGCAACCTGACCTGCGCAATGACAGCGAGCTCGACCAGATCCACTGGTCTACGAACCGTCATCGCAATCACGGGGAAGACTGGCCTGAATACCGGATATTTGCGTTCGACCACCGCATGCAACTTGAGCAGATGGAGGGCTACACCCATGAAAGGGGCGGCGCGTTCAAGGAGCTTTGCCTCAAAGCGGCATTGGACGTTCAAGAGGGACGACCTGGCTACGGGATCCTGTGTGACAATCGTATCGGGCGGCGGGCGTTGCATGAAGCCTCGGGTACCGGCCTCTGGATCGGACGGCCTTGCGAATGGCCGGGTGCGCGCCCGCTGACGCTGGAGCCCGAACTGGGCAGTGATTACGGCGGCCTGGGCGAGTGGGCACGGGAAAACGTCGTCAAGGTCCTTTGTTTCTGCCATCCTGACGATGATGCTGAAATGCGTTCCGATCAGGAGGCGACGGTGAAACGCCTTTTCGAGGCATCGCGGCGCGACAACCTGGAATTCCTGCTGGAGATCATTCCCTCGAAGGTGGGACCGGTCGATGACGAAACGACGGCGACGCTGATCCAGCAGTTCTATGACATTGGCATCTTTCCCGACTGGTGGAAGCTTGAACCGATGAAAACAACCGCTGCCTGGGCGAACACCATTGCCGCGATCGAGAAGAACGACCGGTATACGCGTGGGATCGTCGTCCTGGGTCTCGATGCGCCGGAGGCCGAACTGGCGGCGAGTTTCGAGGTCGCCGCCGGTTTCGATCTTGTCAAAGGCTTTGCCGTTGGTCGGACGATTTTTGGCGATGTCGCACGCAGCTGGATGAAAAATGAAATGCAAGACGACGAAGCCGTCGGCGAAATGGCAAAGCGCTATCGACGCCTGTGTTCGGTTTGGGACAAGGCAAGGGCAGCCGCACGGGAGAAGACAGCATGACCAAGACAATCAAGCTCACCGCCGCGCAGGCGCTGGTCAAATGGCTTTCAGTGCAGATGACTGAAGACGGCGAGCGCTTCATCGAGGGCGTCTGGGCCATTTTCGGGCACGGTAATGTGGCGGGCCTGGGAGAAGCGCTGCATGGGATCGGCGACAAGCTACCGACCTGGCGTGGCCAGAACGAGCAGACTATGGCTCACGCTGCCATTGCCTATGCCAAAACGAAGCGACGCAAGCGGGCGCATGCGGTGACCAGCTCCATTGGACCCGGTGCGACCAATATGGTGACAGCGGCAGCTCTGGGGCATGTCAATCGTCTGCCGGTCTTGTTCATTCCCGGCGATATCTTCGCCAACCGCCGCCCCGACCCGGTGCTGCAGCAGATCGAGGATTTTGACGATGGCACGGTCAGTGCGAATGACGCCTTCCGACCGGTAGTCCGTTACTTTGACCGCATCGCCCGGCCGGAGCATCTGCTGACCGCGTTGCCTCGCGCGCTGTCCGTCATGACGGATCCGGCGAATTGCGGACCGGTATGCCTCGCTTTCTGCCAAGATGTGCAGGCCGATGCCTACGATTATCCGGAAAAGTTTTTTGAGCCAAAGGTCTGGCGTGTTCGCCGCCCGGAACCTGATCGCCGAGAGCTCGATGACGTGGTTGCGATGATCCGGGCGGCGAAGAGCCCGGTCGTCATTTCAGGCGGCGGTGTTCTTTATTCCGGCGCCGAGGACGTTCTCGCTGCCTTCGTGGAACAGCACAATATCCCCTTCGTCGAGACACAAGCCGGCAAGGGCGCGACCTCGTGGGAAAACGCCTACAATTTCGGCTCGCCCGGCGTTACCGGCTCGGAATGCGCCAACCGTCTTTGCGCGAAAGCCGACCTGGTGATTGGCGTCGGCACGCGCTTTCAGGATTTCACGACGGGATCCTGGGCCTTGTTCACGAACCAGGAACGGAAGCTCGTCTCCATCAACCTGCATGGCTATGATGCGACAAAGCATGGCGCAATGCCCCTCGTTGGTGATGCCAGGGTGACGCTGGAGAGGCTTTCCGCTCTGCTGGAGGATCATAGGGCGCCGTCTTTCGACGCCGAATCCCGGAACAATTGGCACCAGACGGTGAGTAAGGTCACTGCCGCGCCGGAAGTCGATTTGACCAACTATCTTCCCACCGACGCCCAGGTGATCGGCGCCGTGCAGCGGGTAGCCACGAAAAAAACCGTTGCAATGTGCGCGGCAGGCACGATGCCGGGCGCGCTTCAGGTGCTGTGGCAGTCTGCAAAAGGCGGCTACCACATGGAATACGGCTATTCCTGCATGGGGTACGAGGTAGCTGGCGCTATGGGCATCAAGCTTGCGGCGCCAGAAAAGGAAGTCATCTGCTTCGTTGGCGACGGCTCGTACATGATGGCCAACTCGGAATTGGCGACGGCAGTCATACGGCGCATTCCTTTTACCATCGTGCTGACCGACAATCGCGGCTACGGCTGCATCAACCGCTTGCAGATCGAATGCGGCGGGGCGGAGTTCAACAATATGTACAAGGACTCCAACATTGAGGTTATGCCGGAGATCGACTTTGTGGGCCACGCCCGGTCCATGGGTGCCCATGCGGAAAAGGCAGTCGATATCGCCGATCTCGAGAAGAAAATTGTCGAAGCGCGCCCCAGGAACATCCCCACGGTCATTGTAATCGACACCGACGCTGTCCCGGGACTCGATGTGGGCGGGCATTGGTGGGATGTCGCCGTGCCGCAGGCGGGGGGACCTGAACGTCTCGAGCAAGCGCGCGAGCGATACAACCGAAATGCTGCAAATCAGCGTACCTTTGATTGATCGGTGTGCCAACCGGAGGACAAGGGATGCCCGATTTGTTACGCAAGCCTTTCGGCACGCATGGCAAAGTCCACGAGATCCTGCCCCAGGCGGCGGGCTGGCGCTATGTCGGCTTTTCGCTCTATCGGCTCAGACCAGGTGAGGTTGCCGAGGAGGCAACTGGCGAGCGCGAGGTCATTCTCGTCGTTGTCGAGGGCAAGGCGGCCTTGCATGCCGCCGGGCAGGATTGGGGTATGCTGGGCGAGCGGATGAACGTCTTCGAGAAGACGCCGCCGCACTGCCTCTATGTGCCGAACGGCAAGGATTGGCGCGCTGTCGCGGACACCGAGTGCACGATTGCGGTTTGCTCCGCGCCCGGAAAAGGCGGACACGCTGCGCGGCCGATCGGTCCCGACGGGATTTCGCTGACGGCACGCGGCAAGGGAGCCAATACGCGCCATATCAACAATATCGCGATGGAGAACGAGGACTATTGCGACAGTCTTCTGGTCACAGAGGTCTTCACGCCCGCCGGCCATTGGTCGTCCTATCCAAGCCACCGCCACGACGAGGACGACTTCCCGCGTATCACCTACCTGGAGGAGACATATTACCACCGGCTAAACCCGGCGGCAGGCTTCGGCGTCCAGCGCGTCTACACCGACGATGGACTGCTCGACGAAACAATGGCCGTAAAGGATCACGACGTCGTCCTGGTGCCTCGCGGCCATCACCCCTGCGGCGCGCCTTATGGCTTTGAGATGTACTATCTCAACGTCATGGCTGGCCCCTTGCGGAAGTGGCGGTTCGTGCCCGCGCCGGAGGTGGAATGGATCATGGAGCGGGACGCGAAATGATCAGCCGGGCAATCAACCAGAAAACAGCTCGCCACCTGGCCTATGAAGCTTTTCTGGATCTGGCAAGGAATCTCGATTGCGTGGGTGTCGAGCCCCGGAACGATCTTGGCCGCCCGCTGTTCGATGGCATTTCTCCGAGCCACGCCGGTGCCATGGCGCGACAGAGGGGACTGCGACTATCGGGGCTTAGCGAAGTCTATCCCTTCAACGACTGGTCGGAGGAGCGCGCTAACGCCATTGAGACGTTGATAGCCGCGGCCGTCGAAAGCGGGGCCGAAACCATCAGCCTCATCCCACGCGTCGATGGCGGTGGAGCGGAAGATGGCGTGCGGCAGAGAGTGCTGCGCGAGGTTATGCGTGAAGTGCTGCCGATGCTGGATGGGCGTGAGATCGTAGCACTCATCGAGCCCATCGGCTTTGCCGCTTCGTCGCTCAAACACAAAGCAGAGCTGGTCGATGCCATCGAGGCAGTCGGCGGACCAACGAAATTCAAACTGGTACACGATACGTTTCAACATACGATCGCCGGTGGCGGTCCAATCTTCCCAGACTACACGGCAACGGTTCACATCTCGGGAATTGCCGATCCGCTACCACCTCTTGACGACAAGCTTGACGCTCATCGCGGCCTAGTCGAAGGCAACGATCGCTGTGGGACCATTGATCAAATCGCTGCCTTCGTCGAGGCAGGGTACCAGGGATCGTTTTCATTCGAATGTACGAGCGCTGCCGTTCAAGACAGCAAATCCCTCGAAAACGACATTCGTCGGTCTTTCGATTTCATCGAGAGGTCGCTGGCTTCGAGATGAAGGACCTGTTCGACCGTTCCCGACTGTTTCCCCCGAGGAGAGAGTGTAATGCCGCTGCTGAAGTTTCATCTCTACAAAGGCCGCTCACCTGAGGAAATAGGTTTGCTGCTGGATGCGGCTCACGAAGCTATGGTCCTATCGTTTGGGGTGCCGACCGGCGATCGTTACCAGGTCGTATCGGAATATGATGAACCGCACCGGGTTTTCCGGAGGCCGTTTGGTATAAGTTGTGCGGCCGTGGCTGGCTCGTCCAGCATGGTGTAGTAGCGTTCCTCGGCTTCGGCAGGCGGTATGTTTCCGATGGGCTCCAGAAGACGCCTGTGGTTGAACCAGTCGACCCATTCGAGCGTGGCGAATTCAACGGCTTCGAAGTTGCGCCACGGTCCGCGTCGGTGAATGACCTCAGCCTTGTAAAGGCCGTTGATCGTTTCGGCGAGAGCATTGTCATAACTATCGCCGACACTGCCGACGGACGGCTCTATTCCTGCCTCGGTGAGACGCTCGGTATAGCGGATAGAGACGTATTGAACGCCGCGATCGCTATGATGGATGAGCCCGCCACGATGAACAGGTCGCCGCTCATGCAGGGCCTGTTCAAGAGCATCGAGGACAAATCCGGCATGGGCCGTCCTGCTCACCCGCCAGCCGACGATGCGACGGGCGAAAGCGTCGATGACAAAGGCCACGTAGACGAAGCCCTGCCAGGTGGCCACATAGGTGAAATCGGAAAGCCACAGCATGTTCGGCTTCGGTGCGCGAAACTGACGGTTCACGCGGTCGAGCGGGCACGGAGCCGCCTTGTCGCTGATGGTCGTGCGGATCGGCTTGCCACGAATAATGCCTTGCAAACCCATCTCCCGCATCAGACGAGCAGACGAGCGACCGTGCAGCGGGCGATGTCGAAGCCCTCCCGCTGCAATTGCCGCCAGACCTTACGCACGCCATAGACCCGGAAGTTCTCATCGAAGACACGGCGAACCTGGATCTTCAGGGCCATATCCCGTCTGGTGCGGACCGGCAGCTTGTCCACGTCCAGGCGTTTGGCGATTTGGCCGTGGTCTCCCGACCTTCATCCATATGTGTAATCATCTGGATGTCGTCCTTGGTCAGTTGCCGTCCGCCGACCGAGTAATTGTGGATGCGGGGCGTGAAGTAAGTGATGAAGGCCTTCCGGAGATCGTGCGTCGACGGATCGATCAGGCTGCCCTCGAAAGGCCCATCTTCGCCCCGCATAAGTTCCATCATCTTCGAAGGTGTGCGCTCCGAGATGTGGCCATCCACCTCGGGGTCGGATTTCTTTTTCTTCCGGTTTTTCGGGAAGAGGTATCGAGACTTGTACCGAGCGTGATCCTTCCGGCCCCCACGAACGATGTCCTGAGCGATCGATGGCAACGGCAGGACACGCCAGGAATGTGTCTTGTCTTCCAGACGCCAGACGATGCCATAGTCCTCGCGCTCGACAAAGCTTTCGGAGATCGCGGAGCAGACATCAAGTCGGCGCTGCCCGGTTAGTAGCTGGAGAGAGAGAATAAGCCGCGACATCTCGTTCCGTACCGCGCCGACTTCCTCGAAGAACATGCCCAGTTCGATCTGATTCATGGTGCGCTCGGTCGCTCCCGAAGATGACTCGGGTCGCTCTTCTCGATCGCGAACCTTTCGCAAGTCGTCGGTCACGACGTTTGCAATGCCGATCCCGAATGTTTCAGGCTCGTTGATGAAATGGAGCCATGCGGCCTTGAGAGCGGCGACGGTGAGGTCGGCCTGCCGGATGCTTCGCCCTTTAGCTTCGCCCCGTTTGCCGCGGACATTGATGCGGTTTCGCACCATCGCCAGGTCGGCGGTCGTGATGGCGGCGATGGGGCGGCCATTGATCGGCTCGAAGCTTGGGTAGATGGTCGACTTGCAGGCGGCCCCAAGAGCGGAGCGGTAAGTTCGATAAGTGTCCTTGCTCCGGTTTTCCTTCAGCCAAACAAGGAACAGATCGCGCGCCTTCTCCCATCGCATGCCAAGACCGTCCTCGACGTCCGCAACGGCCTTCGCCTCCGTAACCGACCGGCTATCGACGAACTCCCGGAAGAGGGCCTCGACATTCCGACTATCTTTTTCGAGCTGCTTTGCTTGTTTCACCAGATTGCGCAGCGTGTCGATGTCGTCCTTTCCGAACACGTTGATGTCGGCGATCTTCACATTCGAAAGCTTCGTCTTGAACGTCCACGATGCCGACGTCTTGCCGACCCTAATCTGGAGGGCAGGGAGCTCCTCGTCCTTTCCATGCGTCTCCAGCGGCGTTGCCCTTCGCGATCTGGCCGCTCACTTTTCTCAGTGTATTTCCGTCGAAAACCTCAGTGTGGATCATTCCGTAACTCACGCAAATTCGTTGACACGGAAACGGTGACCGAGATTTCTAACTCCGGCAAGTCCTAAAGTGTAACCGGTAGGCAAAAAGTAAACTGGCTTGTAAAAATCACAAAATTTGCTCGGTGATAATGGTGACCAAACGTTGCTCGATTTGGTCACAGTCAAAAAAGTTTACAAGAACCTTGCAACCAAGGGGGGTGCTGTAATTCTTGAGAAGTGTTGACAATCAACGATGTTGATAGACGCCTGATATACCTGTGGTTTCAAAGTACAAGATCATCTAACTCTTAATCAGCGGGTCCACGGTTCGAGCCCGTGATCACCCACCAAATCTTTCAATAAGTGACGGATATCGTGAACGTGAAGCCATTGGCGTTGGCACCACATGGCTACCGCAGTGTGGCCGATGGTGTTCACTGCAGTCAGCATTGTGAAGTGCCGTTATTCCCAGCCAGACGCTTTCGTGATCGCCAACGTTCCGTGCGACGACGTCAAAGTTGCAAGGATACCTCAACCGACCGAGGCCAGCGGATCACTCTTCGTTCCGATCCAAGTCTGCAGCACGGTCCAAAGGACGGCCAGCGTCGTTGCGCCGATAAACATGCCGGTAAAGCCCCAGGCTGCCAGCCCGCCGATCACTCCGACGAACAGCACCAGCAGCGGTAGCTGGCCGCTGCGCGCGATCAGCATCGGCTTGACGAAAGTGTCTGTTCCCATGAGCAGGACAACGCCCCATACGACGGTGAAAATCGTCCACCCCGTCTGCCCCTGGGAACCAAGCCAGATTGCCACCGGCACCCAGACCAGAAGCGGCCCGATTTGGATAACGGCCAGGAAAAACGTCACTGCGGCCAAGACAATCGCACCCGGAACGCCGGCGAGTGCGAAGCCGATCCAAGCAAGCACCCCTTCGAGCAAAGCCGTTCCGATCACCCCTATCGCAACGCCCTTGATGGCCTTCGCCGCGGCATCCAGCACTACGGGCCCTCTCGGGCCGATTATACGTACGGTAATGGCGGCTACGAAACTGACCACCCGGATGCGCGAGGCATGAATCATCGCGGCTACGATGATGCCCACGAATATTTCAAGGACGGCCAGCATAAGACCTGCGCTGAAACTGAGAAGCCAGCGTCCCGCGGCGGCGAGCTGGGGTTCGTATCGTTGCAACAAGGCCAGTCCGTCGCGCTGAAGCTCCTGCCATACCGGCGTCACCTTCTTTCCGAGCAGCGGGAGACTTGAAATCCACTCGGGCAGATTGGGGATCCCGCGACTGCTGGCCTCTCTCAACCATGCCTCAGCGACATCGACATGGCCGACGACGGAAAAGCAGAGATAGATCAACGGCACGATCGTGATGGCCGCAGCGATAGCGCCGAAGCCGAACGCAGCCAGACGCCTTCCGCCCAGGAGGACAACCATTCGATCGAACAGCCCCGCCGTCGCCGTGGCGAGAATCACGGCATAGGTCAGGACACCGACAAAAGGCAGCAATACCCAGAAGGTTGCGGCCAACAGCACGGAAACAAGCAACAATGCCAGCGCGCGCTCGATGATCTGCTGTTGCTCACCAGTCTTATCGCTCACTTCCTGCATGACAGCACCTCTTGGTCAGGATCAGAAGTTGAACAGTCCCTCCGGCAGTGACCGCTGAAAGCGGAGATGTGTCAGACCGAAAGTCCTAGCTTCACGAGCGGGCGATGTTTTGAAGCGGAGCATTCCGCGAGAACCACAGTATCTCGGAGACTTTGAATAGAAATGCCGTGGTCCAGCCGAACAGCAGGATCCCGTTCACACCCTCGATGGCACTGGCAAGCCGCCATTCGCCGGACAGCGTGAGGTCGCCATAACCGATCGTCGCGAAGGTAATCGCCGAGAAATATGTGGCTTCCTCAAAGCTCTGCAATTCGCCTGCCAGCCTATAGGCAGCCGCCCACAGCATGATCTCGATCATGTGAGCCATCACGAAGCCGACGACAAAAAAGCAACTGACACCCAACCGGGAGTACGCGCGCAGTTTCTGCGGGTTCGTAACGGGTTCTCGCGCTATACGAAACAGAAGCATGACCGCCGTGCCGTGAATAGCGATGGTGGCCAGCAGCACGCCAGTTGCCGTGATGATCTGTAGTAACATCTTTCCATCCCTCAAGGAGCCAGCAACAAACGCAGTGTCATAAATCGTGCGCTCACGCGCTGCGACGGTAGTCCATCCCCGGGGCCATCGCTGGCACTCACCTGGGTTCCGCTCCGGCTCCTTGCAGTCCAGGCAGGTCAGGGTTTGTCGAGAATGCCGCCACCGCCTCCTCCAGCTCATCGAAAATCATGGCGGGACCGATTTTGGCAAGAACGCCGGAGCGTTCCAGTATCTCAAGCGGCTCGCTATGAAGTTCAACAATTGCGAATTTCATGCCCCGCTCCTCCGCCAATGCCCGTATCTCATCGAGCATGGCGGCCGCGGTGCTGTCGATCTGCGCGGACGCCCCTGCGTCGAAGATGAACCCTTTGGTATCCGGTCCCAGTTTTGCAAAAATGTCTTCAATCCGACCCTTGACGTAATCAGCATTGAAGAACAGCAGACTGCCCTGGAGAAGGTAGATCACGACGCCGGGAACTGGCTCGGCTTGTTTATGCCGATGAAGCTTGTAGAAGCCGTCGCGCCCTGGAATTCGACCCAGCAATGCGTCGCGCGGCTTCATTCCTTGCATGACGAGATAGAGTAATGTCGCAACGATCGCGACGACGACTCCCTTCAAGACGCCGAGACCGAGTGCGCCTGCAATGCTGATAAGGGCAAAGAGGAACTCGATCCGGCTGATCCGCCATACCTCTTGCAGGGTTCTCAGATCGATAAGGCCTATCGCGGCCGATGCGAGCACGGCCCCTAGTGCGGGCGCGGGCAGGAGAGCGAGCGCTTCGGTAAGGAACAGGACCGTGAGCGCAAGGGCGGCGGCTGAGAAAACAGCCGCCAATTGCGTCTTTCCACCCATAAGATCGTTGATTGCAGTGCGGGAATCCGAGGCGGTCACAGCGAAGCCGCCGAACAATCCCGAGGCAAGGTTGGCCGCCCCAAATCCGAGGAGTTCACGATTTGCATCGACAGGATATTTGTTTTTAGCGCCAAAACTGCGCGCAGTCACAATACCAGCACCGAAGCTCATGATCAGTACGGCTGCAGCGCCCAGGATGAGGTCATCAATGGAGACACCGTGCGGGATCGGTATTGATGGCGATGGTAGCTGAGAAGGGATGACGCCAACAACACGGATTCCCAAAGCCGAAAAATCAAATAGGAATGACAGGGCGGTCGCGAGCACCACGATAACAAGCGGTGCTGGGATAGCCGGACGCCATGCGGTTAGCAGCCGGAGCAGAACGAACAGTCCGATGCCCAGTCCAAGGGAGGGCCAGTGGATCAGGTCCGACTTTGAAGCGATTTCGAAAAGTGGCCCGAACAGCCCGTCACTCTCGATCTTCACGCCTGTCAGCCGGCCGATTTGGCCAACGAGGATCGACAGCGAGATACCGGTCATAAAGCCGGTCAGGATCGGACGCGAGAGGAGGTTGGCGATGAAGCCAAGCCGAAGGAAGCTTCCCAGAAAGCAAAAGAGGCCAACGATTGCGGCTATGGCGGCAGAAGCCACGACATTTTCGACAGTCGACGACAGGCCGAAAGAAACGAGGACCGCGGCGAGCACGGTGACCGTGCCTGCGTCCGGACCCACGATGAGCTGCCGCGAGGAGCCGAGCAGGGCATAGCCCAGAACCGACATGATGCTCGCATATATGCCGACTTCCGGCGGCAAGCCAGCGAGCGCAGGGTAGGCAATCGCGCTTGGCAAGCCAACCGCGGCGATGGCCAGCCCGGATGTCAGATCCTGCCGAAGCCATTCCGCCCGATAATCTCTTAGGCTTTGTATGAGAGGAAGGGCCGGCATGGCGTCGAACATCTCCAGGGTTGAGGAGCGGCACATTCTGCAGTCATGCCACGAACGCGGAATCAGTGTTCGACGTTCGCGCTGATGATCCCGAGATTGACAAGGCCGGCAACGAAAAGCTGGACGGCCACCGCGGTCAAAAGGATACCGAAGACGACCTCCGAAATCACGAGGCTGGCCGGCTTCATGCGCTTTGCCAACGCATCGATGTTGGTAAACACCAGATAATCGAATGCGGCGACGAGCAGGATCAGGCCGACAACGAGCCCGACGCTGGCGATCGAGACGACTTCGTCAGATGCAATGATGAGCACCGTAATGCCGACCGGATTGAGCATATAGGGAACAGCAAGGGGGAAGACCGCGATTTTTGCCGGGTCGACCGGCATTCCCGGGTCTTCATGGTGTTTTTCGGTCGGCCCGGCCGCCATCTTGAGCGCAAGCAGGGCAAGCACAATACCGCCGGCAATCGCAACCGCACCGCCGGTGATATGCAACAGCCGCATCAGAACAGCGCCGGTCGCAAAAATGATCAGAGCCGTTACAGTCGCCGTCAAGACCATCTGGCGGCCTATCGCCGCCTTCGTCTTCGCATCGAAGGCATGGGTCATTTCCAGGAATGGCACGAGTGCAATTTTCGGTCCCATGCCGACGAGCAGGAGCAGGAGAAGCTTTGCCACCAGGCCAACATCGATGACTGTGAAATCCATACGGAACTTTCCCCCGACAGTCGCCCAGAAGCTATCCCAAACAGATTGTCCGATTTAGGATAGCTAGACAATACCAGATTGACGTTGCATTGCCTGCAATGCGCGCCTGGCCATATCAAGCGTCCTTGGGTTTGCTCCAACCTAGGAAAAGACCGACATCGCCGGGCATTCCATGGGGCCATTCGACGATCAAGGCACTTAGGCGGTACCCGGCTGGTTTCAGTCGATCTCGCCACGCTTCGTAGGCCTGCCTCGGAACACCCGTCAGAGTGTCGGGCCAGTCGGGTTCATTGTTGTTGATCGCACGGCCTAGGTCGGTGCAGAGTTCGACAGGGAACTGAAGGACCTTTAGTTCGGTTTGCCCCTCCGCGGCCGCCTTCTTTATTCGGGAAAGAACGTTGGCCCTCATCTGCTCGGTGACGGTGACCGGCTTCGACATTTTGTCCATCAACTCCTTTCGCGCATCCTCCGCGCTACGCATGTCGCGATAAGCGGTCGATGCACGCGCGGTGTCAATCTTGTCGGCGTACGCGCGCAGTTCTTCGGCCGTCATGAACAAGCTGTCCGTACTGGCGGGCTCACCTTGGTTTTTCAGATTGGTCATTGCTCCCCCCTAGGTCGCGACGTCTCCACCATCTGCCAAAAGACCCCGGCTAGCAATGCGCCGAAACACTAGCCTTGGTTGAATTTTACTTGGGTCATATGGATTTTACCAAGAATAATGATAGCATAATTTAGTGACAAAGAAAGAACATAGCTTAGTCTAGTCAGCCGCCAACCTTTTATTCAATGCGTGAGGGGGGAGACAATGAAACTCGACGTGGACTTTGACGAGAAGCGCAAAATAGAGGTGGGGGAGAGTGGCAAGGTAAAGTTTCGAATCCGGGACATTGCGGCCGAACCGGGAAAGCCCGTGTCGCTGAAGAAGGACTTCGACCCGGATTTTACCGGCGGTTTTGACGACAAGGCCGGGGCGCTTCAACAGGTGGCCTCGAATGTCCAGCGATTGTCGGAAATGCAGGAGATGCTTTATGCGCAGGACACCTATGCCCTGCTTATCATCTTTCAAGCCATGGACGCCGCTGGAAAGGACGGGGCGATACGCCACGTCATGTCGGGGGTCAATCCTCAAGGATGCCACGTGACAAGCTTTAAGTCGCCGTCAGCCGAAGATCTGGATCACGGCTACCTGTGGCGAGCTTCCAAGGCGCTACCGGGGCGTGGCATGATCGGCATATTCAACCGCTCCTACTACGAGGAAGTCCTGGTTGTGAGGGTGCATCCCGAATTCCTGGCGAAGCAGAAGCTTCCTGAGCAGACTCGCAAAGACGATATCTGGGGAAATCGCTTCAAGGAGATTAACAACTTTGAGAGATATCTACGCCAGAACGGCACGATCATTCTGAAGTTCTTTCTCAACATTTCCAAAAACGAGCAAAAAAAACGGTTCCTCTCGCGGATCGACGAGCCCGACAAGAACTGGAAGTTCTCGGCGGCCGACTACGAGGAGCGAAAGTTCTGGGACGACTATCAAAAAGCGTTCGAGGATATGCTTGAGAATACAAGTACGGATTGGGCTCCGTGGTTTGTCATTCCGGCAGACAACAAGTGGTTTGCCCGCCTAGCCATATCCGAGGTGGTGTGTTCCGTACTCGAGCGCCTTGATCTGAGCATGCCCGTCGTCGACGACAAGCAGAAAAAGCGCCTGACGGATATCCGGGGCCAGCTTTCGGCAGAACCAGATTGATTGTCGCACCATTCAATAGCGACGTAGGCTGCTAAGCGGTTCTCGGAGGAGATGCTCATGCATAAACCAACGATTTCAGCTCCAATCGTACTATCACTGATCATGCTGCTTTCAAGTCATGTCATTTCTGCGCACGCCGAAGAGCCGACATTCACCAGACTTCAAGCTATGTGCCGAAACGAAAAGGATCCGCGGCAGCAAGGATACTGCACGGGTTTTGTCGAGGCGATCGCCTTGCGGATTGTTCGGGAGGACAAGGGCTGCGGGTTTCTCCAGGAGTATGTCGACCACGCGAACGCAGATCTTGCTCTTCCCGATTTGATTGGCGATCTGAACCCGTCTGATTATTCCCATAACGCTCTCGAAGCGGTGGAAAAGTTCTTCTATAGCAGAGGGTGCTCATAGGGGGGCATTGCCATGTTGCGGGCTGGACGTTCTTCGATCGACGGTAAGTGGCAAGCCGAGACCGTCTAATATAACAAATAGGGTAACAGCGATTTTTTCCAGTTTTAGGGCGCAAACGAATGAACCGGCCACAGCTGCAGCCGCGCCGGTTTCATGATCAGGTTTTCGCTGGCTGGCTAAGGCGCGCCTTCCTCAGTGCGTGAACGCGGCAATCAAGAGCGGGCAACCATCCATGTCCGGTTTAACGCAGAGCCTCCAGTCGACGATGCTTTGAATAGCCGCGGTCGCTGCCGCTTGCAGCTCTTCGATCGCGGCCTGCAGGCGCTCCTCAGGCGACGGAGCGGGCGCTGTGTCGGCGGCGGCCGGTGCTGGCAGGGGAACGGCAGTGGCGGCCATCCCGCCGGCTGTTGCAGCGAATCCGCCAAGCATGATTCTTCTGCTGATCTTCCTGCAGGCCGTGTCGCGCCCCTCCTGAGCAAAGCCGTCCTTATTGGCGACCGCGTACTCTCGTCCCCATTCAAGGAACAGGGTAGAAACTCCGGCACTCTCATTTTTCGGCATGGCTTCGTCAGCGGCCGGAACGATGGTGTTCGGCATTGGAAATGCTCCATTTGCTATATGTTGCATTTTTGATATAAAGTCGATCGATGCCAATGTCAATATTAAAAGTGTAAGGTTGCTTCAAAATGTCACTTTCGCCAGCCCAATGTAGGGCCGCTAGATCGCTTCTCGGATGGTCGCAAGATCAGCTCGCCTCAACGTCAAAGGTGGCGAAAGCGACGATCGCCAATTTCGAGGCAGGGAAACGGTCGCCCTATGATCGGACCTTGCTCGACATGCAGTCGGCTCTGGAGGCTGCCGGCGTTGTGTTCGTTGCCGATGGCGAGACCTCAACGGGGGGCGAAGGCGTGAGGCTCGGGAAGTGATTTAGACATTCGCGGCCCTGCTCACCCCAACTATTGCAGCCGTAGCCATCGTGAACGGCGCCAGAAGGTCGTTCTGAACCGTCAACCAGGCCGTCATTGACTACCTCACAGAGCAAGGAAACCTCGTCTCTCACAACGCCAAGGTTCGCCTTCACGAAACTTGATCAGAATCCCGGTTTATATTCGGACAGGACGTTTCTCCCGATAAGGAAAAACGCATCTACGGAACCTTGCGTGCGGGTCAGGCGTTTGGATTCACCATTCAAAGGAGAAAGAACATGCGGTGGAATTCAAAGCCCTTGCTCGTCGGTGCCATGCTGCTCTCAGGCGCAGGGCTCGCGCAAGCTGCCATGATGGCGACGACGGCGACGGATCTGACAGTCTATTCCGGGCCTGGCACGGAGTATCCGTCCGTTGGTGTCGCGACGCGCGGCAGTTCGGGAGTGCTTGATGGCTGCCTCGACGGCGATAATTGGTGCCGCATCGATGTCAACGGCATGCGTGGCTGGGTTTTCGCCCAGGAACTGACGGTGGACTATAATGGCGCGCCGGTTATCGTTCAGGAACGCCGCGTCGATCTTGGTGTCCCGGTCGTCAGCTACGAGCGGACGGGCAGCATCGCCGGACCTGCCGATCCGGCGCCGGGCGATGAATTGATCGGGCGGGTCGGCGAAACCATCGTACCGCCGCCCGAAGTGATCACCTATATCGAGCGCACGCCGATGGAGACGGTTCCTTATGACGGCGAAGTGGTGGTCGGGGCAACGCTGCCGGGCGATGTGGTGATCTCGGAGGTGCCGAACTATCAGTACAACTATGTGCGCATTAACGATCAGCCGGTACTGGTCGATCCGCAGAGCCGCCGGATCGTCTATGTTTATGAATAGACGCTGATTTCGCGAAGTCTGGTTCGGGCCGCGGAAGGCCCGACCCGGCAGGGGCATATCTCCCCGGTTCGACGGGAGTTTGTCTGGAGGAACGGACATGACCTCTCGCTCAGGCATGATCGCCGTGATCGGCTTCGTGGTCGGCTCGATTCTCAGTGTCCTTGTCGTGCAGCATTTTGCGCCGGACGAAAACACCAAGAACACCACGCCCCCGGATCCGCTTGTCGTTGCTCCGGAAAATGCCGCCGAGGAGACCAGATAGCGGATTTGCTCTCCTCTTTTGCCAATCACGCCCCGATGGCGATGTCCCGCCGCAAGGCGTTTTCGCAGGCTGCCATCAAAACAGCCAGGTCCCGTTCGCCGCTCTGGTAGAGCCGGACCATGATGCTGGCGCAAATCTCCATGTCACTGTCCGATCGTGCTCTTTGATGTGCTTCGCAAAACTGATCGAAAACGAGCCGTAGTGTGTCGATATCCTCGGCACAGAGAACGTCCATATGCATAGTGGCGTTCGCCATGGCGAACCCTCCTTTGGGTGGGGCGGTTGCAACCCGTTTTTTCTTCTAGGCCCCGACTGCCTGATGATGACCGCAGTTTAGCGCGATTTTAAGATAGCGCCATTCACTACTGCATAATTCCTTAAATCGGAGTCGATTTAAGGAATTATGCAGTAGATCAAAGTGTTACAGCGACCTTTGCGCGTCTGGACAGACGCGCGGCGCTGTAAGACATGTTCGTGGCCTCAGCGAACGTTTTATGTCAGCCAGCGTCCGAGGTTTCGTGCTTTTCCAAAACAGGGAGTTGCATGCGTTCGCAGGAAAGTATGGCAGCCTATTGCTTGACCAGCGTAGGTGCCACGTCTCGCTCCGCGATCGTTCGCACAGCCTCCAGCAGAGCCGGAACGACCAGCGCGGCGCCGGCATCCGACAGGTGATCGTCGTCGAAGTAGAAAACCCTGTCGGCATTGACGCTGTTGATGCATCGCTCCTTGATGAAGGTGCTGCAGAAGACATCGCCAGGCTTGACGCGGAAGAGATTGGGGTGGGAGATGGCGTCAAAGGCGGCGATGACCGCCTGGTTTCGCTGCAGATAGCGTTCAAAGCTGGTGCTGAACTCCAGGTTTTTGCGTCCGGTCATCGCGCTCTTCGCCACAAGTTCCGGTACGTTCCACCCTGCCTCCGGTATCGGATAGACGAGCACCACATTGCGGCCCGCATCGAGATAGTTTTGGATATCGGCCACATATTGCTTCAACACGCGGGCCTTGCGCGCCGGATCGTTCTGGCTTGTCTGCTCGCCCAGGCGATCGAAGAGATCGACATAGGTCGGTTTCAGAAGCTCGATGCCGCCCTCGCCATTGTCGAAGGGCGTGCCGTCGAGATACAGGCTCCAGCGGCTTGCCATGACAATGGTCGCCGTATCGCTCTTGCGGATGTAGTCTTCGATGCCGGTGAAAAAGGAGTTGCAGCGCAACCGGTATTTTGGGCTGGAAACGTAGAGTCCGGAAAAGCCGACACAGGCAGAATGGGTCATCACATAAAGATCGGCGTCCTTTGCATCGAAGGCGCGGAGCGCTTCTCCGGCGAGTGCGGCGGCATGAGAATCGCCGATCAGGATCGTCTTGCTGCCGGCTGAATGTTTGGTCAGGCAGTCCCGAACAGGATGGGGCAGGGATGCCTCGCCCTTGTCGAACAGACATGTGTCCATGATCGGGTCGTGACGCTCCTGGGCAAGCGCAGCCTGCGCCTCCCGCGGCAAGCGGAATTGCAGGCCGCCATCGGAAAGACCGTAAAGGCCCATTCCGATGAACAGGAAGGCTGTGACTGCGGCGGCACTTAGAATCTGGACCGGCCTTGGCAGAAGTGTTGTTTTGGCGCCCTTGCGGAACGGTGTCTCGACGAAGCGCCAGGAGAGGTAGGCAAGCGGGAAAGAGCCGAGCGCAAGCAGGCCCATCGCCAGCGCGGAAGGTTCGGTCAAGCTGCGGATGCGCGCGAAAGCGAACACCGGCTGATGCCAGAGATAGAGGCTATAGCTGATCAGGCCGATCCCGACCACGGGGCGTGTGGAGAGCAATCGTGCCGTTACCGTTTCCGTGGACCCAAACAGAATGACCAGAGCGGCGCCGAGGACCGGGACGAGCGCATAGAGGGACGGAAAGGGCGTCGCCTGATCATAGGCGAAAATCGAGAAGACGATGATCGCGAGGCCCGTCAGGGACAGGATGTTGCTTTTGTATTGTTGCCCGCCCGAGAGCGCAAAGGCGCAGAGCGAGCCGGCCAGCAGTTCCCAGGCACGCGTGTTCGGCAGATAGAAATTTGCCGTCGCAAAGTTCTGCGAGCCGTATTGGGCTAGCGCCAGACTGGCGATGGCGACCGCCGCGACGGCACCGATCAGCGCCAGGCGGCCGAAGCGCCAGGCCAGCATCACGAACAACGGAAACAGCATGTAGTACTGCTCCTCCACCGCCAGGCTCCAGGTGTGCACCAGCGGCTGCTCTTCCGAAGCCGCGGCGAAATAGCCGCCGCTTTCACTCCAGAACAGGAAATTGGAAGCGAACAGGCAGACGGCGACGACGCTTCCGGCGAAGCTCGTCATCTGGTCAGGCAGCATCCACGCCCAGGCAAACGGCAGGCAGCACAACAGCACGAAGAAGAGCACGGGAAGAATGCGGCGGGCCCGGCGCTCGTAGAATTTGAGCAGCGAAAAACTGTCTCTTTCCCGCTCCGCGATGATAATCGAGGTAATCAGGTAACCGCTGATGACGAAGAAGATATCGACACCGATAAAACCGCCGCTGAACAGCTGGAAGCCGGCGTGGAACAGCACCACCGGAACGACCGCTACCGATCTCAGCCCATCGATTTCGCGTCTATAGTTCATTCCGGCCCTGCAGAGATCAAAATAGGCGTGATAGCCCGGCAGGATGCGACGGCTTGATACCGCGGATCAAGCTGTTCCTGCGAAAACAAGTGTCAAAGCAACAGCATATTTGTGGCGAAAGAGGAAGTGCTGTGCCTCGCGGCAATGGCGGCATCGTCACCGGGGGGCCGCCCCCGGTGTGTTTTCAGCTTATCGCGGTATGGTCAGTCGCGGAACAGCTTCCAGCGGGTCGGCCTGAAGGCGAGGCGAGACCGGTCGGAGGTTGCCTTTTCCGGCGGCAATTCGATTTCGACCTTCGTACTGGCTGCGCCGATATCGAGCTCGACGTGGCGGGTGCCGGCGACGCGGCGGGTCTGGACGACGATACCGGCAATGCAGCCGCCGCCGTCGAGCAGTTCTATGTCGTGCGGGCGGAAATAGAGCTGCGCGGGACCGTCTGCCTCGCCGGGGGCACTGACACCGATCGAGCGATCATCGATCCAGAGTTGACCGTTTTCGACGCGCACCGGAAGAATGTTCGACTGACCGATGAAACCGAACACGAAGGGCGAGTTCGGCGTGTCGTAGATCTCGTCCGGCGTACCGATCTGCTCGATCTTGCCCTTGCTCATGACAACGACACGGTCGGCGAGTTCCAACGCCTCGTCCTGGTCGTGCGTCACGAAGACGGTGGTGTGGCCGGTGCGGTCGTGGATTTCGCGCAGCCAGCGGCGCAGCTCCTTGCGCACCTGCGCGTCGAGCGCGCCGAAGGGCTCGTCGAGCAGCAGCACGTTCGGCTCCACCGCCATGGCGCGGGCGAGCGCCACACGCTGGCGCTGGCCGCCGGACAGCTGCGCCGGGTAGCGCTTTTCAAGGCCGCTCAGTTGCACGAGGTCGAGCAGTTCCAGCGCGCGCTTGCGGATATCGGCTTTCGCCGGGCGGCGTCCCGCAGGGCGGATCGTCAGGCCGAAGGAGACGTTGTCGAGCACGGTCATGTGGCGGAACAGGGCGTAATGCTGGAAGACGAAGCCGATGTTGCGCTCCTGCACGGTCTTGCGCGAGGCGTCCTCGTTGCCGAAATAGACGGTGCCTTCGGTCGGGCTCTCAAGACCTGCGATCAGCCGCAGCAGCGTCGTCTTGCCGGAGCCGGACGGACCCAGCAAGGCGATCAGTTCACCTGAGCGGATATCGAGCGACACGTCGTTGAGCGCCGGAAAGCGGCTGAATTCCTTGCGTATGTTTTGAACGCGAACTTCCATGTAAACTTGACCTTTCAGTGCCGGCGGCTGGCGGCGATCTGGGCGCTGTACTTCATTTCAAGCAGCGACTTCAGAACGAGGGTAACGAGGGCCAGCAGGGCGAGAAGCGTTGCGACCGCGAAGGCGGCAACGAAATTATATTCATTGTAGAGGATTTCCACCTGGAGCGGCATGGTGTTCGTCAGGCCGCGGATATGGCCGGAGACGACGGAGACCGCGCCGAACTCGCCCATGGCGCGGGCGTTGCACAACAGGACGCCGTAGAGCAGGCCCCATTTGATGTTGGGCAACGTCACGTGCCAGAACGTCTGCCAGCCGCTTGCGCCCAAGGACAATGCGGCTTCCTCGTCGCTCGTTCCCTGCTCCTGCATCAGCGGGATGAGTTCGCGGGCGACGAAGGGGAAGGTGACGAAGACGGTCGCAAGAACGATGCCCGGCACGGCAAACAGGATCTGGATGCCGTGGGCCTGCAGCCAGGGGCCGAGCAGGCTGTGAGAGCCGAACAAGAGGACGAAGACCAGACCGGATATCACCGGCGAAACCGAGAACGGCAGGTCGATCAGGGTGGTGAGGAACGCCTTGCCCTTGAACTCGAACTTGGCGATCGCCCAGGCAGCGGCGATGCCGAATACCAGGTTGAGCGGCACGGCGATGACCGCGACCAGCAGCGTCAGCCAAATTGCGGAAAAAGTCTCCGGGTCGGATAGAACGCTGAAGAACTCTCCAGGGCCATTGCGCATGGCTTCGGTGAATACCGCCGCCAGCGGCAAGACG
This sequence comes from Pararhizobium sp. LjRoot238, assembly GCF_964252955.1. Classification (NCBI taxonomy): domain Bacteria; kingdom Pseudomonadati; phylum Pseudomonadota; class Alphaproteobacteria; order Hyphomicrobiales; family Rhizobiaceae; genus Pararhizobium; species Pararhizobium sp. LjRoot238. The sequence continues at coordinate 3,087,859 of NZ_CAXUPP020000001.1, forward strand.
AGGAAGAGCGCCACGAAACAGAGCGCGGCACCGATCAGTCCGTACCGCGCCAGCCGGTGCTCGGATGTGGCGGCCCGGACCAGTTCGGTGTTTCCGGCGCCGGCATTTGAACCATCATGCGCCATAGCCGTACCTCCGTCTGCTCCAGGCTTGAATCATGTTGATGATCAACAGCATCGCGAAGGAAATGACAAGCATGACGGCGGCGATGGCGGTCGCTGCCGGATAGTTGAACTCCTCCAGGCGGATCACGATCAGCAAGGGGGCGATTTCGGATACGTAGGGCAGATTACCGGCGATGAAGATGACGGAACCATACTCGCCGACACCACGGGCAAAGGCCAGCGCGAAACCCGTCAGAACCGCGGGTGCGAGCCCTGGCAGCAACACGCGCCTGATGGTCTGGAATCGGTTGGCTCCCAGCGTTGCCGCGGCTTCCTCCACTTCCTTGTCGATTTCTTCCATGATCGGCTGCACGGTCCTGACGACGAAGGGCAGGCCGACGAAGACGAGCGCGAAAACGATGCCGAGCGGCGTGAAGGCGATCTTGATGCCGAGTGGCGTCAAGAGGCTGCCGATCCAGCCGTTCGGTGCGTAGAGCATCGTCAGCGCGATACCGGCGACGGCGGTCGGCAGCGCGAACGGAAGGTCGACCATGGCATCGATGACGCGCTTGCCGGGAAAGCGGTAGCGCACGAGAACCCAGGCAAGGACGACGCCGAAGGCGACATTGATCAGCGCGGCGAGAAAGGCCGTGCCGAAGCTGACGCGCAGCGCATTGATGGTGCGCTGGTCGGTGGCCAGTTCCCAGAAGGTTGCCCAGCCCAAGGCGCTGGACCGCCAGACGAGGCCGGAAAGAGGAATGAGAATGATGAGAGTGAGCCATGACAAAGTAACGCCGAGCGCCAATCCGAATCCTGGAATGACGCTCGGCTGTCTGATTTGCCACAGCGAAGCTGTGCTTGTGCTCATAAAGTCTTATTGTCCTGGCTTGTAGATCTGGTCAAAGAGCCCACCGTCCCCAAAATATTTTGGCTGAGCTTCCTTCCATCCGCCGAATTCGTCAATAGTCACGAGCTTAACATCGGCAAAACGTTTGATGTCCTGCGGGTCGGCGGCTTCCGGTCTGAACGGGCGATAGTAGTGTTTCGCCGCGATCTTCTGGCCGACGTCCGAATAGAGATACTGCAGATAGGCTTCCGCCACCTTGCGGGTCCCCTTGGCATCGACATTGCCATCGACCAGCGCGACCGGCGGTTCAGCCTTGATCGAGATGGACGGAGTGACGATGTCGAAATTGTCCGGGCCGAGTTCCTCGAGCGAGAGATAGGCTTCGTTTTCCCACGCGAGCAGAACGTCGCCGAGGCCGCGCTGCACGAAGGTGGTCGTCGCGCCGCGGGCACCGGTGTCGAGCACGGGAACATGCTTGAAGAGCTGACTGACATATTCCTGCGCCTTGGCATCGTCGCCGCCATTGGCCGCGCGCGCCCATGCCCAGGCGGCCAGGAAGTTCCAGCGGGCGCCGCCCGAGGTCTTCGGATTAGGCGTGATCACCTGGACATCGTCCTTCACCAGGTCGCCCCAGTCCTTGATACCCTTGGGATTGCCCTTGCGCACCAGGAACACGATGGTGGAGGTGTAAGGAGAACTGTTGTTCTCGAACTTCGTCTTCCAGTCTGCCGGAATCTTGCCGGTTCCCTTGGCGATGGCGTCGATATCGGACTCAAGCGCCAATGTCACGACGTCGGCTTCCAGCCCATCGATGACAGCGCGCGCCTGTTTGCCGGATCCCCCATGCGACCCCTGAATCGTCACCGTCTCGCCCGTATCCGCATTCCATTTCTCGGCGAAGGCCGCGTTGAAATCCTTGTAGAGTTCGCGCGTCGGGTCGTAGGAGACATTGAGAAGCGTCGTATCGGCAAATGCGAAACCAAGCCCGCCGATCTGGATGCTGCTGGCGAGAAGCGCCGCCGTAAAAAATCTCGTGAGTCGTTTCGCTCGCATGTCTACCTCCGTTGTTAGCAGGCATACTCTATCCATTAAGTGGGATATTATAACGCAGAACTTTTCCTTTCCCCGATCACCGGGAGAAAGTCCTGCCCTTGGCATGGGCCAATGCCGAAATCATTTGCCCCGCAGCGGCAGGCTCCTGATCCATTGCTAACGGACGCTACCATGCCGTGGCGCCTTGCGGAACGTCATTTCTCGGCAAGGTCGACAAAGCCGCTGTGACGGGCGATGAGTTTCAGTGACCGATCTTGCATGACCCTAAAGATTTCCTCGATCCGTTCACCCCGTGCTCGGGCGCGGGGCGATGAACCAAAGCGGGCGATTTGAGCACCCACGCCCGGAACGTCCTACAATCGGCCGCCTGGGTTCAGCGTGAACTCTATGGATCTCCGTCTTGCAATGAGCTTGAGCGAGCGATCGGGTTGTATCTGATAGGTCTCGCTCCAGCCATTTCCGGTTTGGTCGAGGAACGTGTGACTGAACGTGCTGCCGATGGGCGATTTGGTCAGCTTGGTCCGGGGCTGACCGTTATAGGTGATGCTGCCCGGTATCGGCTCGAGTTCGCTGTAGGATTGCGTTTGCGTGCAGGACGTCACGAGCAGAGCGACAAAAGCCGCAATGATTATCTTTCTCATTGCAGAACTCCCCCTGGGGATATTTTGATCCTCTCCCTCTGCGGACATAGCGTTTGCGCGGATATTTTCCAGCCCCCGGTAATGGCTTGGAACGGCCCGCCTTGCGCAAGGCTTGCAGCGTCGAATCGGGCGGCCTTGCGAATATCAGAGAATCAGCAAGAATGAATATGGGAGGTTTCACGGAGACTTGATTGTCATGAAACGGAAACTCCTTGCCTCCATCCTGCTTCTTTCCCTCTCCGGCCCAGCCTTGGCGGCAACCCTGGACGCGCGCGAAGACGTGATGGAAAAGATCGCCGACGTCGTCGCCTTCGCCCGCGTATGTCCGGCGCTGGAGATGGATACGGTTTCGGTGACCGCGATCGCCATCGGCCAGAAAATTGGAAAATCCAACCGCGACTACGATCTCATCGACGCCATGGCCAATGCCCGGGAAGGTGCAATGCGCCGCGGTAACGCGGAAATTGCATGTGAAACCGGCAGGCAGCAATATGGGCCGGGCGGGAATGCCTTGCCGGGCCTGCTGCGCGAGAGATAAATTTCCCCAAAGCAAGGCGACTTCGGGGCGGGTGGATCAGGACCTCGAAGCGCGCCATGGAAACGCGCAGACGCATTCCCATGTCTGGCCTATGTCTGGCCTATGTCTGGCCTATGTCCGTTTGGCCTCTGGCTGGCGGCCAGGAATGGTGCTGCGCGGTTCGGAATGTAGGAAAAAGGGAGGCGATTATGGCGGATGCCGCCGACGTATGCACACCGGGCGAGATCCTGTCATTCTGGTTCGATGAACTGCGTCCAGAACATTGGTTCAATCCGCCTGCGGGGCTGGACGAGCAATGCGACCGGCGGTTTCGCAAGACGCATCTGGCGCTTTCGAGAGTGGTTGGTGCCGCGTGGCGGGGGACGCCGGAGAACCGGCTTGCTGCCGTGATCGTTCTCGACCAGATACCGCGCAACATGTACCGGGCTTCGCCGCTGGCGTTTGCGACAGACGGTCTGGCACTCAGAGAGGCACGCCTTGCTGTCGATGCGGGGGCCGATCGGGAAATGACGATCGATCAGCGGGCATTCCTCTATCTTCCCTTTGAACATTCGGAAGATCTCGTCGATCAGACACGTTCGGTGAAGCTCTGCACTGACCTTGGCGACGCCGACTACCTCAATTTTGCCATGCGTCATTGCGAGATCATCCGGAAATTCGGCCGGTTCCCGCATCGCAACGCTATTTTGGGCCGCGTTTCCTCGGCAGCGGAGATCGACTTCCTGTCTCAACCGGGCTCGCGGTTCTGATGCGCGCGGAGGATCAACTGCCGCGATGCCAAAATCGTTTTTTGCATCCGGCGACGCCCCGGCCTATGCAACGCCGAACCGTCTGAACCGCGCTTCGATTCTGGTTTGCAGCGCCGGACGCCGGAAAAGGATAATGTGATTGCCGATGACGTCGAAACTCTTTGCCACCCTTCTGTCCTTGTGGATGGTTGCAGCCCCGGCGCCCGTCATGGCGCAGCAACCGGCGACAAATGTCATTCCGCGGCAGACCGAGGAGGTGGCGAGCCCGCAGGCACGTCCTGGCGAGCAACTTGAGACTGCTCGCAAGAACCTTGCGCGGCTGACAGATCTCGTGACGCAGGCGAAAAGTGACGACAACCGCCTTGCCGAGCTCAAGGTCGAGGTCGACGCGACGGCCAAGCAGATTATCGCTACCTCGGTCGCCACCCGGCCGCGCCTGGATGAAATCAAGGCGCGGCTGACGGAATTGGGCGATCCGCCGGCGGAGGGCGCGCCGCCGGAGGCCGAGGTCGTGACGCAAGAGCGCAAACGCCTTCTCGCCGAGCGGGGTGAGATCAACGCGCTGACGGGAACAGCCGAGGATCTGTCGATCCAGGCGACAAAGCTGTCCAACGGCATCACGGCGACGCGGCGCGCCCTGTTCAGCAATACGCTGCTCAAGCATACCGATATCAACCGGACTACGGTGATGGATGCGATCACCGCCATCAGCCTGGAACGCCAGACGTTCATGCGCACGGTCGGCAGCTGGCTGACGTTCGCGTGGAATTTCAAGCGTTTGCAATTGCTTTCGGCGCTGTTCTTGTCGCTTTGCGCGGCGCTCGTTTTCCTTGCGGGCACGCGCCGGCTGTTTTCGCCGTTCATCCACCGCGAGGTCCTGAACGAAGAGCCGGGCTACATCACTCGCCTGTCGGTGGCGTTCTGGTCAACGATGATACCGACGATGGCGATGGCGGCCTTCGCGACGACCAGCTACTTTTTCTTGCAGGTGTTCAATGTGCTGCGGCCCGACATTGCGCCGATCGTTTCGAACACCTTGGCTGTTTGTGTCGCCCTGCTGTTTGTCTCGACCTTGTCGAACGCCGTTCTTGCGCCCCGGCAGAGCGCCTGGCGCCTTGTGCGCGTTTCCGATGGCGGCGCGCGGTTGCTGGTGTGGTCGATCTCTGCCATGGCGGTGGTCAATGGTCTCGACTATTTGGCCGGCACGATCAGCGAAGTGATGGGATCGCCGATCGTCCTCACCGTCGTCAAAAGCCTGATCGCCTCGATCATCACCGGCCTGATCCTGATGGCCATGGCACTGATCAAGCCGATCGTTCCGGCTGGCGAAGCGTTGGATAGTCAAGGCAAGCCCTGGCCGCGCGCCGTTTGGCTGCTGTTCGTTTTGACCGGCGCTGCGCTGATCATTGCCTCGCTGTCGGGTTACGTTGGCCTTGCCCGGTTCGTTGCGACGCAGATCGTCATGACCGGTGCGATCCTGGTGACGATGTATATCGGCATCCTGACGGGCAAGGCCGTCGCCAAACAGAATGCGCTCGCCGACACGGTCGTCGGCCGCTATCTCGAAAAGCGTTTCCAGATGGAGCAGATCGGGCTCGACCAGGCAGGCCTGGTCGCCGGTCTCGGCATCTACGCGCTGGTCATCCTGTTCTTCATCCCGCTCATCCTTTTGCAGTGGGGCTTCCAGATCGCCGACATCCAGAGCTGGGCCTATCGTATCTTCACTGAAATCAAGATCGGCGGCATCACCATTTCCATTACCGGCATTCTCGCCGGGATATTGCTGTTTGCTGCGGTTTATGTCGTCACCCGCTGGTTCCAGCGTTGGCTCGACGGCAGTGTGATGGCCCGCAGTCGCGTCGATCCCGGCGTTCGCAATTCGGTGAAGACCGGGGTCGGCTATCTCGGCTTGGGGCTCGCCGGCCTGATGGCCATTTCCGCGGCGGGGCTCGATCTTTCGAACCTGGCACTGGTTGCCGGTGCCCTTTCGCTCGGTGTCGGTTTCGGTCTGCAGAACATCGTTTCCAACTTCGTTTCGGGGCTCATTCTACTGGTCGAACGGCCGTTCAAGGTCGGAGACTGGGTGGTGACGGGCACGACGGAAGGGTTCGTAAGGCGCATCTCGGTTCGCGCAACCGAGATCGAGACGTTCCAGCGCCAGACGATCATGGTGCCGAACTCGCTGTTCATCAACGCTTCCGTCGGTAACTGGACGCATCGCAACAAGCTCGGCCGGTCGGATATTCCGGTGACGGTCGGCTATGACGCGGTGCCCCGGCAGGTGATGGACACGCTGCTGAAGATTGCAGCCGCCCATCCGCTGGTGTTGAAGAACCCCGAGCCGCTAGCGGTCTTTACGACCTTCGGCGAAACGACCATGACCTTCGAATTGCGCGTCTACCTTGCCGATATCGTCAACGGCAACGGCGTGCGCAACGATCTCAGGCTGGCGATCTACGAGCGGTTCCGCGAAGAGGGGCTGGGGGCGCCGTTTCCCAAGGATGAACTTGAACCGGAGGAGCCAATGCCCGAGCTGGCGCCGGCCGCGCCGGCGCAACAGACAGCGCCCGCAGAAGCCGCTGAGCAACCGGTCGCCGACGAGCCGGTCAGGCGCAGCGGCACGCAGCGGCGGCCCCGCAGGGTTAGCGTCGAAGCGGTGGGCGACAAGGGTTGAAGCTTCGGCGATCAAGCAACGAGGGTTTCATCCAGCGAACCACTGGTCGTTCCAATCCGTGGACTGCGCGGCTCTGGTCGTACAGCATGATGATTATGTCGTAGACAGGCTCTACTCCCGACGGTACGAGCCCTAAAGTCCGCTTCCAGTATTCAATCAGGGTCCACGCAATGGCAGAATTTCCTCAAAAGGCGAAGGTCGTAATTATCGGGCTGGGCGGTATCGTCGGCGCATCGATCGCTCATCATCTGATCGAGCGGGGATGGGACGACATCGTCGGCATCGACAAGTCCGGCATCCCGACTGACATCGGCTCGACGGCGCATGCGTCCGACTTCTGCTATACGACCAGCCACGACTATCTCTCGGTCTGGACGACGCAGTATTCGATCGATTTCTACGAGAAGATGGGCCACTACGCCCGCATCGGCGGCTTGGAAGTGGCGCGCACCGGCGACGAAACCTGGATGGAAGAGATCAAGCGCAAGCTGTCTTCCGCCAAGGCCTTCGGCACCCGCGCCCATTATGTTTCGCCTTCCGAGATCAAGGCAATGTTCCCGCTGATCGAGGAAGATCAGGTTATGGGCGGCATGTTCGATCCCGACGCCGGGCTCGTCATTCCGCGCTCGCAGACGGTTGCCGGCAAGCTGGTCGATGCTGCCGAGAAGTCGGGCAAGCTTCAGATGTTCGGCAATACGCCGGCCCAGTCGCTGATCGTCGAAAATGGCCGCATCAAGGGCGTCGTCACCCATCGCGGCACGATCATGGCCGATCACGTCATCGTCTGCGCCGGTCTTTGGGGTCGCCTGATCGCTGAGATGGTTGGCGAAGACCTGCCGGTCATGCCGGTCGATCATCCGCTGACCTTCTTCGGTCCGTATAACGAGTTCGAAGGCACCGGCAAGGAAATCGGCTATCCGCTGCTGCGTGACCAGGGCAATTCCGCCTATATGCGCGACACCGGCGACCCGAAGACCACGGAAGGTGGCCAGATCGAATGGGGTTACTACGAGAAGGACAATCCGCGCATGTGCCATCCGCGCGAATTGCTCGAGAAGCACGAGGCACGCCTGTCGCCCTCGCAGCGCGACCTCGACATGGAGCAGATCATCGAGCCGCTCGAGCGCGCCATGGAACTCACGCCGATCCTCGGCGAGCTCGGCTATAACGAAGGCCACTCCTTCAACGGCCTGCTGCAGGTCTCCGCCGCCGGCGGCCCGTCCTGCGGCGAGAGCCAGAAGGTGCGCGGCCTCTGGTACTGCGTCGCGATCTGGGTCAAGGACGGCCCGGGCTACGGCAAGCTGATCGCCGATTGGATGACTGATGGCCGTACCGAGATCGACCACAACAGCATCGACTATGCGCGCTTCTATCCGCACCAATTGACGGAAGAGTTCATCGCCAACCGCTGCTACGAGGCCGCGCAGAAGATCTACTTCCCGGCCGTTCATACCCGCGAACCCTATGCCTCCAGCCGTGGCGTCAAACGTTCGCCCTTCTACGAGCGCGAGAAGGAACTCGGCGGCTACTTCATGGAACTCGGCGGCTGGGAGCGTGCGCATGGCTATGCCGCCAACGAGCACCTGCTGGAGAAGTATGGCGACCGCGTGCCGGTTCGCGAGAACGAGTGGGACAACCGCCACTTCTGGCGCGTCTCGAATGCCGAGCATCTGGCGATGAGCGAGGATTGCGGCATCGTCAACCTCTCGCATTTCCACATGGTGGACATCGAGGGACCTGACCATGTCGAGCTTCTGGAATGGCTGTGCGCTGCCAAGATCGGCGGTGATAGCAATATCGGCAAGGGCATCTACACCCACTTCCTCGACGATGAGGGCATGGTGCGCGCCGACTTCACCGTCATCCGCATGGCCGACCGCTGCCGGCTGATCAACGGCGCCGATGCCGGCCCGCGCGACTTCCACTATATGCGCCGCGTCGCCGAAGACCGGGGCCGTGACGTCACTGTCACCGACGTGACCGAGAAGTTCATCACCATCGGCATCTGGGGCCCGAATGCCCGCGAGAGGCTGAGACAAGTCGTTGCCGATCCGGCTGGGCTCGATCCCGAGAACTTCGCGTTCGCCGCGATCAAGCAGATCCAGATCGGCGGCAGACAAGTCACGGCCTTCCGCATCTCCTATGTCGGCGAGCAGGGCTGGGAACTGCACATGAAGTACGAGGACGGCCTCGCTGTCTGGGATGCGCTGCGCTCGACCGGCGTCATGGCTTTCGGTGTCGAGACCTACGCCAACTCCCGCCGCATGGAGAAGAGCCTGCGCCTGCAGAACGCGGACTTGCTTACCCAGTATAACCTCATCGAAGCGGATCTCGCCCGCCCGAAGGTCAAGGAAGCGGATTTCCGCGGCAAGGCCAAGCATCTGGAATACAAGGCCCGCGAACACCAGCCGGCCATGCTCTGCACCCTGATTATGACCGACAATGTCGACGCCAAGGGCGTGGCCCGCTATCCGGTTGGCTCGATGCCGGTCATGGACCCTGCGTCCGGCGAGACGCTGGTCGACGAACTCGGCCGCCGCTCCTACACGACCTCGGTCGCCTATGGCCCGACCATCGGCAAGAACATCGCGCTTGCCTATCTTCCCTGGTCCTATTGCCAGGAAGGTCGCAAGCTGCTGGTCGAGTATTTCGGCGAGACCTATCCGGTCGAAGTGGCCGGCGTCGGTTACAAGCCGCTCTATGACACGGCAAATCTGAAGCCACGGACCTGATATCCCAGGCGGTCCGATAGGTCAGCTGCCAACGACTTCAGCGCGCCCGTTCGAAACCGAGCGGGCGCGCTTTTTTGCGGTGTCGCCGCCGCTGGAAATCAATCGGCGGCATCTGCCGGAACGCCCGTTGCTCAGGTCGGCTCATTCAGCCCCTATTCAGCCGACCGGTAATATTTATCATGCAATTCTTCCGGCGTGAGTTACGCTGAAGCCGGGCTGAAGGGGTGTCTCGTCTCGTCCGGGTATGTTGCCCGGAACCGCGAGCTGCCAAAAGGGGCGGCGCCGTGGCGCTGATGGGCAATGAAAACATTCGTAAGTGCATGTGTTTTGACTGTCATCACGGCTCTTCCGGCATGGTCCGCCACCGTGACCAACAAGGACGGTGAGGCTGCCGTGCTTGTTGTCGTTGAAGGCGAAAGCCGCATGGAAGTGGCAATCAGTGCCGGCGGCGCGGAATCGATCTGCCCCAGCGGCTGCTTCATCACGACGCCGAGCGGCGACCGCATCGGCCTGCAAGGCGATGAAACCATCGAGATCGTCAACGGTTCGGCCGTCGTGAAGTAATACCAAGGATCGATGAGACGACCAGACGGCTTCAGGCTGCCTTTCTTTTTGCCTGAAGCTGGTCGCGTATTTCAGCAAGCAATTAACGACTGTGAAAACCTTTCTGCGTAGCTTGGGCCTCGGGGACAATCTTTTCAGATAGGCGATCTATGTCATTTTTCGGCGTGTCCGGAATGTACTATTCCGGTGAATCCTTGCAGCAGCATCGTATTGTGCTTGCAGAAGACTCCAATCTCTTCTCTGCCATGGTCTCCAAGCGGCTCAAGGAGCTTCTCGACATCGACGTGATCGTCTGCCGCGACTATGAGGATCTGCAGTTTTCGGTCGAGAACGCGTCCTTTCCGGCAACGCTTGCCATTTCCAATATCAATCTTCCCGGTGCCGAGAACGGCGAGGCATTGTCCTATCTCATCGACATGAGCGTGCCGACGATCGTCTTCACCGGCACCTTCCAGGAAAGCACGCGCGAAACGATCCTTGCCAAGGATATTGTCGACTATGTCATTAAGGACAGCGTTTTCGCCGTCGACATGCTGGCCGAATCCGTCTGCCGGTTCCTGACGAACCACCGGCATCACGTGCTGATCGTCGATGACAGCCCGACGGCACGTGCGCTGCTGACGACGCAGCTGAAGCGCTACAACTTCCGCACCAGTTCGGCCGAAAATGGGGCTGCGGCGCTTGAGCTGCTGAAGAAGCATTCAGATATCGGCCTGGTGATCACTGACTATAACATGCCCGATATCGACGGTTTCGAGCTGACACGTCGCATCCGCGCAGCCTATGGGCCGCATCAACTGCGGATCATCGGTGTTTCCTCCTCGGACAACCGGCTCCTGTCTGCGCGGTTCCTGAAGGCGGGCGGCAACGATTTCATGCTGCGCCCGTTCGTCAACGAAGAGTTCTACTGCCGCGTGAACCAGAACCTCGACACATTGACGAAAATCCAGACTTTGGGTGCAAAAATTGCCCGCAAAGCTTGAGATGGGGCGCCGAGGGTAACATTTTCTGGACGCGGGTGGCGATTTTCGCCGTTCGGCCTGAGCAATTAACGAATTTGCAATCACAAGTGGATTTGATGATGTGACGGAGCGAGAGGATGGAACGCGGCGTCAGTCCGCGCATGGCATCCATTATCGTAAAAATGATATCTGAGAGCCAGCGTTCAGCGATAGCGGCGCCTGCGGCTCATATGGGATTGGCAGGAACGTGAGCTTTCGCAAAGTGTCGGGGCTGGGAAACAGCGTGCAGAAGCATTCGGGCAGGCGAATGCTTCTCATCGAGGACTCCCGTATGTTTTCGACAGTGATCAAATACGGGCTGGAAACCGTCCACGGCCTCGCCGTCACCCATTGCTCATCGCTTTCAGCTCTTCGCAGTGCTGTGGACGGTAGCGACGGCGAATTTTCCCTCGCTGTTCTCGATCTCAATCTCCCCGATGCGCCGAACTGCGAGGCGTTGGACTATGTGATCTCCAGAAACATCGCCGCAATCGTGTTTACCGGGTCGTTCAATGACAGGACTCGGGAGACCGTCCTATCGCGAAATGTCGTGGATTGCGTCATCAAGAACCGGCCCGATTCCATCAGCCACCTCATTTCGGTTGTTGACCGGGCGCTGACCAATGCGCGCACCCATGTTCTCTTGGCCGATTCCGAGGAGGCCTCGCGCGCCGAGCTTCTGGCGCTTCTGCGGCAGCAGCAATTCAACGTGACCGAGGCTGGCAGCGGCGCGGAGGCTCTGCGCCTGCTCGACACCTGCGACGACATCGACATGGTGCTGTGCGATATCGCGCTCTGCGACATGACGGCTTACGGTCTGCTCAGCGAAATTCGTCAGCGACATGGCGAGGACGCTGTCAGCGTCGTCGCTGTTGCTGCCTCCGATGATCGTGCCCACGCCGCCAGGTTCCTGCAGAGTGGCGGCACGGAGTTCATTCAGAAGCCGCTCCTCGTCGAGGAGTTCAACGGCCGCCTGTTTCAGGTCGCCAACATCCAGAAGCGCATCCAGGCCCTGCACAGAATTGCCGCCCGGGACTATCTGACCGACATCTACAACCGCCGCTACTTTTTCCAGTACGGTCCAAGAATGGTCGATCAATGCTTGCGGCGAGGCGGGACGACCTCGATCGCCATCCTCGATATCGACCACTTCAAGCGGTTGAACGACACCTATGGCCATGAGGTCGGCGATCTTGTCCTCAAGGTGGTCGCAAAACGCCTTCGCGCGCTGACTGGAGACGAGCACCTGCTCGCCCGCCTCGGCGGCGAGGAGTTCGGCGTCCTTTTCAACGAACTCGACGTCTCCGCCGCCCATGACTTCTGCGAGACCGTGCGCCTCGATATCGCCGGAGCCAAGGTGATGGCGGATGGCGAGGAACTGTCGATCACGATATCGATCGGGCTTGCCACGATCGAGGGACCGGAAACCTTCGACAACTACCTGCACGCCGCCGACCAGTTCCTCTACATGGCGAAATATGACGGCCGCAACCGGATCGTTTCCGAACTGACCCTTCTCAAGGCCATGGTTTCCTGACCGGCGACTGGTTTCGCCGCCGTGTCATATCCGGAAATCGAGCCCTGTGTTTTATCGTGCTGCCTGCAGCGTGAGTTTGCGCTCGGCGCGCTCCTGCTGGGGTGAACGATTGTAGAGTTCGCGATAACACTTCGAAAAATGCGAGGCGGAAACGAAGCCACAGGCGACGGCCACTTCGACCACCGGCATGGCCGACTGCACGAGCAGGTGGCGGGCGCGGTCGAGACGGATTTCCAGGTAGTAGCGGGCAGGGGAGCGCCCCATTTCCTGCCGGAACAGCCGCTCGATCTGGCGCCGCGACAGGCCGGCGCCGTCGGCGATTTCGAGAAGCGACAGCGGCTCGGAGAGATTGCCTTCCATCAGCTCGATGATCGACAGAACCTTGGCGTTCTGGACGCCGAGGCGGGCGCGCAACGGCAGCCGCTGGCGGTCGTGCGGGCCGCGCACCCGGTCGGTCAGCGCCTGTTCGCAGACGCGGTTGACGAGGTTCTCGCCGAAATCCTGGTCGATCAGGTTCAGCATCATGTCGAGCGAGGCGGTGCCGCCGGCGCAGGTGTAGATGTTGCTGTCGATTTCATAGAGGTCGGCATAGACATCGACCTGCGGGAAGCTTTCGGCAAAGCCCGGCAGGTTTTCCCAGTGGATCGCACAGCGCTTGCCCGTCAGCAGACCCGCTGACGCCAGCACATGCGCGCCCGTACAGAGGCTGCCGACCGAGACGCCGCGATTGTAGACCTCGCGCAGCCAGGCATTGACGGACTTGTTGTTGAAGTCCTCGACATAGATGCCGGAACAGACGAGAACCATCGAAGGCCGATTCTCGCCGCCGAGGAACTTGCGTTCGTCGGCAAGCGAGGTGTTGACCTCAAGCCCGATGCCGCTCGACGACAGGACCTGGGTGCCGTCGGTGGAGGCGAGGCGCCACGTATAGGCCTCATAGCCCAGCATGCGATTGGCGATGCGAAGTGTTTCGATTGCCGCGGAAAACGGCAGCATGGAAAAGTTCGGTACCAGGAAGAAGACGAGAGAACGTTTTTTGGTCAATGGCTTGTTCATTGAGAGGGTCCCATGCGCCGCGGATGTCGCATTTGTCACGTGGAAAAGCGGCATCTAGCTTTTCTGAAAACGACATTGGCATGGACGCCAGCGACTGCAAAGAAATAAATGTTTGCGACATCGAGTTGTCTGGCGCGAAAATCGGCAAAAGTCCTAAAAAATACCCAGTATTTTCGCTCTTGGCGACAGAAATGTCGCATTTCCATCCTGCTCCTGCAGAGTGCAGGGAATGCCACCAATGCGCATTGTGATATGCGGTTTGCAATTTGCGACATACGTTGCGGTGGCGAAGGTGTCGGAAACAGATCATGGCGAAATGGGTGTGCCAGCGCATCGGATCGGTAGCCGGAAAATAAAAAGGGCATTTCGTCATCGTGATCGAAATGCCCTTTTTATGCGTCATTCGTATTTGTTCGACACGGAGGATCGTCACCTGCCGCTGCGGGTGTCCGATCCGTCATTTTGCCGGCGTATCCTTGCCGGCCATGTCGACGGACGGAAAGCCGATGTCCTTCAGCGTGTCATAGGAAAGGCTCTCGAGAGCCCGCTCCGCGCGGTGACGCTGCCACGATGCAACGGCGCGGGTGCGCAGGCCGGCGAGGGTCGACACAAAGGACGAATGCCTTGGATCGGGTGTATGTTCTAGACTGAAGAATGCCATGTTCTGGTTTCCTTTTGATTGGGAGGCTTCAAAAGGTCGCGACCATGAAAGAGTAATGCCGTAAGGCCATTCATCATTCAAGCGAATATAATTGATCTCATGCATCAAATATCATGATGCTTCGTGAGGCTCGAAACGCCTTTGTCAGGTTCTCGGAAACAGAGGAATAGCTTGGCTCCCGGCTCGTTCCCTTTAGAACTTTTTGGCTGATTTCGCGGAGTCTGGGCCGGTGGCAAGTGTTGCTCTTCGCCCGCCGATTGCGCCTTCATCGTCTTCTTGACCAGATCGAGGGCGTCCTGCGGCGGTGTTCCCTTCGACATCTTGGTTTGTACGCGACGCTCCAGAGTTTGAGTTGAGCGTCGCTGAAGATTGGGCAGAATGTCATTTATACTTTCTGTCCCATTTATATTACAATTAGTGCTGTGTTTCGATTTGTCAAATTGCGCGGAGATGGGTTTTTTAGTGGATCAACTGGCAATTTTCAGGGGTGAATATCTGCAGTTGAAAAGAAAAATAAACAGCAGACCATGTGGACGTTCAGTATAAACAAGGGAGAGGACCCAATGAAACAGCAACCTCATATCGTTGATCTTCTGAGCGCCGCAAAACTTCTGGCCGACAAGCAGGGCCATGTCCTGCTGAGCTACATCATCAACATGGCGATGATAGAGGCATCGACAGGAACCACCAGGAAACAGATCGAGGACGACGAAGGCAGGGCGAAAGTCGCCTGATACTTGCAGTGGTAATGGCGTTTGACACCAATAGTTTATGACTTCAGACACATTTTTGAATTTTAGGCGGATGCTCGAAAGAGCGACCTTCGTTTTTAGCAACCTCAACTGCGTCGTTGAGCGCATGGCCGGTGTGTCCAGCACGCCGGCCATGCTTACAGGTGACACCGCGGATCAATCCTCTTCCTGGAAGACCGCCTCGCGTTTGGCTTTGACCGCAGGCAGGAAGACGACGACGAGGACTGCGAGCGCGATCAACAGCAGGACGGCGCTGATCGGCCGTGTGACGAACGTCATCGGATCGCCGCGCGACAGGATCATCGCCCGCCGCAGGTTTTCCTCCACCAGCGGCCCGAGAACGAAGCCGAGCAGAAGCGGCGCCGGCTCGCAACGCAGCTTGACCAGCAGGTAACCGGCAACACCGAAGAAGGCGACGGCATAGAGGTCGTAGACGTTGGAATTGACGCTGTAGACCCCGATCGAGCAGAAGGCCATGATGATCGGGAAAAGCACGTAATAGGGGATGGTGAGCAGCTTCACCCAAAGCCCGATCAGCGGCAGGTTGAGCACGACCAGCATCAGGTTGCCGATCCACATCGAGGCGATGATGCCCCAAAACAGCGCCGGCTGTTCGACAGCCACGTTCGGGCCGGGCACGATCCCTTGAATGATCATCGCGCCGACCATCAGCGCCATGACCGGATTGGCCGGGATGCCGAGCGTCAAGAGCGGGATGAACGATGTCTGCGCACCGGCATTGTTGGCTGATTCCGGTCCAGCGACACCGGCGATCGCGCCATGGCCGAATTCTTCCGGCGTATCCGAAAGTCGCTTCTCGACCGTGTAAGAGGCGAAAGCCGCAAGGATGGCTCCGCCGCCCGGCAGGATGCCGAGCGCTGAGCCGATGACGGTCCCGCGCACGACCGGTGCCCACATCTTCCTGAAATCGTCACGTGTCGGCAACAAGCCGCTGACCTTGGCCATGAGCACGGTGCGGGTTTTCTCGCCTTCCAGGTTGCGCAGAATTTCGGCGACGCCGAAGACGCCGACGGCGACTGCGACGAAGTTCAGCCCATCGGCATATTCGCGGATGCCGAGGGTGAAGCGCGGCGTGCCGGTATAGATGTCCGTGCCGACGAGGCCGAGAAGCAGCCCGAGCGCCACCATGCCCAGTGCCTTGACGATCGAGCCATGGGCGAGCGCGACCGAGGAGACGAGGCCGACGATCATCAGCGAGAAATATTCGGCAGCACCGAACTGAAGCGCGATGCCGGTCAGCGGAATGGCGAAGATCGCCACCAGGAAGGTGGAAACGGTTCCGGCGAAGAACGAGCCGAGAGCGGCGATCGACAAGGCAGCACCAGCCCGGCCCTTGCGGGCCATCTGGTAGCCGTCGATCGCGGTTACGGCGGAGGAGGATTCGCCCGGCATGTTGATGAGAATCGCGGTGGTCGAGCCGCCATATTGCGCGCCGTAGTAGATGCCGGCGAGCATGATCAGCGAGGAGACCGGCTCGAGCTGGAAGGTGATCGGCAAAAGCATGGCGATCGTCGCCGTGGCGCCGATGCCGGGCAGAACGCCGATCAGGGTCCCGAGCAGCACGCCGATCAGGCAGAACAAAAGGTTTTCGGGCGAAGCGGCGGTGGCGAAGCCGAGTGCGAGATTGCTGAAAAGGTCCATGATGATGTCCTAGAATCTGACCCAGGGGCCGAAACGTTCGAAGGGCAGGCCGAGCGCGTAGCTGAACACGGCAACCGAAAACGCCGTCAGCGCGATCGAGAGCACGATCGCGGTCAGCGGCTTCATGCGGTGGGAGGCGAAGCAGGCGATCAGCGCCGTGAAGAACAGCGACGGCACGAAGCCTAGGCCGCGCACGGTCAGCCCGAAAAAGATCGGTGCCGGCAGGATGAACAGCATGCCGCGCCAGGCGATCGGCCCGAGCGGTTCGCCATGCACGCGCGCCGCCTGGACCAGGACGACGAAGCCGAGAAGGGTCAGGATGATGGCAAGCACCAGCGGAAAATAGCCGGGGCCCATTCTCAGCGCCGTGCCGAGCTCAAGGCCGAGGCATTGATAGGTGAAGAAGCCGCCGATGCCGATGAGGATTGCGCCGCACAGCGCATTGGTCGTGTCGAGCGATAAGGATTTCATAGTGCCTCCGTGAAATCGGCCCAGCCGTCAACGTTTATCATCTCTTGAAAGGATATCCGAGAAAAGAGAGGTAAACGGACGCCTTCCTCCCGAGAAAGGAGGAAGGCGCAAGACGTGTCAGGCCCTTGCCATGACGGGAACGGGGTCAGTCGGCGTATTGGCCGGCCGCTTCGATGACCGGCTTCCAGCGGGCGATCTCGCCTTCGAGCTTGGCCTTCAGGGCGGCTGGCGTTGCGTCGGCTTCGGAGGACGGTACCGTGCCGAGCTCGGCGAAACGGGCGGCGACGTTCGGGTCCTTCAACGCGACCTGCAGGGCCTTCGACAGGCGTTCGACGGCTTCCGTCGGCGTGCCCTTCGGCGCATAGACGCCGTGCCAGATGCCGACCTGGAAGTCTGCAAGACCGCCCTCGGCGGCCGTCGGCACGTCCGGCAGGACGGGCAGACGCGCAGGCGAGGTCACAGCATAGGCCTTGATCGTGCCGCCGAGGATCTGCTTGGTCGTGTTGGTGGTCTGGTCGCACATGATATCGACCTGACCGCCGAGCAGATCGGTCATCGCCGGGCCGGTGCCCTTGTAGGGGACGGTTACAACCGGTGTCTCTATGGCGCTCATGAACATCATGCCGCAGAGATGCGAGGCGGCACCGATGCCGGCATTGGCGACGGTCACCGTGTCCTTGTTGGCCTTGACGTAGTCGATCAGGCCCTTGAGATCCGTCGGCTCGAAATCCTTGCGAGCGACGATGGTCATCGGCACCTCGGTGACGAGGCCGACATATTCGAAGGCGTTCAGCGTGTCATAGGCGAGCTTGCGGTAAAGCGTGGCGCTGGTCGCCATGCCGATATGGTGCAAGAGCACCGTGTAGCCGTCCGGATCGGCCTGCGCGACGCGGCCGGCACCGAGCGTTCCGCCGGCGCCGCCGACGTTTTCGACGATGATCTGCTGGCCGAGATCCTTCGACATGGATTCAGCGACGAGACGGGCGACCGTATCTGTCGGTCCGCCTGCCGAGAAGGGCACGACCATGGTGATCGTCCGCTCGGGATAGGTCTGGGCATTTGCAGAAACGGAAATGAGCGAAGCGGCAGCAAGAGCCGTCATGCCAAGCATGGCTTTGAAGATTTTCATCGAAGTCCTCCCAGATGAATATGTGGCCAGGTGGCGCAGCTCCTCCCGCGCCGATTCTGGATGCGTCATTTGCGACCGATATCAGAAAGGGAGCAACGGTTTCGCCGAGGCATTCGTTCCTTTTTCTCGATGCGTGCGGTGCACCATGGGTGAGATTGGAAACAATTGCCGTTTCCGATGGGTGGATTTCCACCCAATTTCGGTCAAACGACGTAATCGTCATCCGTGATCGGCATCTTCTTGTCGAGGCCGTATCGCTGCATCTTCTCGTAAAGCGTCTTTCGCGAGATACCGAGCTGCTCGTAGACGGGCCGCAAACTGCCGCCATGGGCCGCCAGCGCGCTCGCGATAATGCCACGCTCGTAGGCTGCCACCTTGTCTGCCAACCGCTGGCGCTCTGCGGGGGCCGGCGTCTCTTCCGGTTTCGGATCGAGGCCGAGCACAAGCCGGTCTGCAGCGTTGCGCAATTCGCGAACATTGCCCGGCCAGGTTCGTTCGGCGATCTCGGTCACCAGTTCCGGCGGCACATCTATGTCGTTTCGCATGTACCGCGCCGCCGCCTCCCGCACCAGTTGGAGGAAAAGAAGCGGGATATCGGCCTTTCGCTGCGCCAGCGAGGGCACGTGGAGCGTCGCGACGTTCAGCCGGTAGAGCAGGTCGGCGCGAAATCGGCCGGCGGCGACTTCCGCCTCGAGATCGACCTTGCTGGTGGCGATGAAGCGAACGTCGAGCGGCACGGGCTCGTTCGACCCCAGGCGGGTGATCACCCGTTCCTGCAGAACGCGCAGAAACTTCGCCTGCAGGTCGAAGGGCATGGAGCCGATTTCATCGAGCAGGATGGTGCCGCCGCGGCCATGCTCGAACTTGCCATAGCGGGGGCGAAGCGCGCCGGGAAAGGCGCCGGCTTCATGGCCGAAGAGTTCGCTTTCGATCAGGTTTTCCGGAAGTGCTGCGCAGTTGATGGCGATCAGCGGCCGGTCGGCGCGGGCGCTGATATCGTGCAGGGCGCGCGCGACCACTTCCTTGCCGACGCCGGTCTCGCCGATGATCAGCGTATCGGCGTCGGTGGCGCCGATGGCACGAAGCCGGTAGCGCAGTTCGACCATGACCTGCGTCCGTCCAGGAAGCCTCGCCTCGATATCGTCGCGCTTGCCGGCCACCGCCCTCAGGCGGCGGTTTTCCAGAACGAGGCTGCGGCGGTCCATGGCGCGACGGGCGATGGCGGCCAGATGCTGGGCGGTGAAGGGCTTTTCGATGAAATCGTAGACGCCTTCGCGCATCGCCTTGACGGCAAGCTGGACGTCCCCGTGGCCCGTGACCAGGATCACCGGGATTTCCGCATCCACCTCGCGGATGCGCTGCAAAAGGGTCATGCCGTCCATGCCGTGCATGCGGATATCGCTGACCACCACACCGGAAAAACTATAACCGATCAGTTCCAACACATTCTCGGCGCTGGAAAACGTATCGACGTCAAGCCCGAACAGACCCAGCGCCTGCGCGGTGGAATGGCGCATTTCCTCTTCGTCATCGACCAGTAGGACACGGGATTCGCTCATTCGGCAGCCTCCTGCGCCACTGTGGCGGCTTCCAGTTCGATGCGAAACACGGCGCCGCCTTCGGGATGGTTCGAGACGGACAGGCTGCCGCCGAAATCCTTGATGATGTTGTAGGAGATAGAGAGGCCGAGGCCGAGGCCCTTGCCGACGCCCTTGGTCGTGAAGAAGGGGTCGAAGATGCGCTCGGCGATCGCCGCCGGCACGCCGGGGCCATGGTCGCGTATCGTCAGGATCACTCTTCCATCACCATGCTCCGCTGAAACGTGGATACGCCGGTCGGCTAAGCCTTCGACTGCGTCCGCGGCGTTGGTAATGATGTTGACGAGAACCTGCTGCAGGCGAACGGAACCAGCCTTGACCAGCGGTATATCCGCCAGATCGATCTGCAGATCGGCATCGGCAGTTTTCAAGCGTGCAGCGACGATTTCCAAAGTGTCGGCCATCACCGCATCGAGCGCCACAGGCCCAAGCTTCTCGTTCGGCTTGCGCGCGAAATTGCGCAAGTGCCGGCTGATCGAGGCCATACGGTCGATCAGGCCGGAAATACGCCGGACATTGTCGCGGGCTTCGCCGACGCGCTCGAGGTCGATCAGCATCGCGGCGCTGTCGGCATAGGTCTTGGCGGCGGCCAGCGGCTGGTTGAGTTCATGGCTCAGCGCCGCCGACATCTGGCCAAGTCCGGCGAGCTTGCCCGCCTGGATGAGATCGGCCTGGGTCTTGCGCAATTCCTGCTCGGTCAGCCGCCGCTCGGCAATCTCCTCCTCGATGCGCCGGTTGACGAGGGCGAGATCGGCTGTGCGCTCTTCCACCCGGTGCTCCAGCTCGTTGCGCGCTTCAAGCTGCATGCGCATGCGCTCCTCCAGCCGGGCTCGCCGCTGGAGGAAAATGGCAAGCGCAAGGCCTGCGAGGCAAAGAAACAGCACGATGGCGACGATGGTGGTGCGCGCCTGGGTGCGTGCAGAGGCCGTGTCCATCAGGACGTTCACCGTCCAGTCGGCTTCCGGCATATATTGCGACAGCACCAGATATTCCCGCCCGCCGGGATCGTTCGTGGTCATCAGCTGGTGGTCTTCGAGGCTGCTGCGCTTGATCGGAAGGGGTTTCAGGACCGCCTCGGCATAGCGCCGCGACGCCTGCGTCCTTTGCAGCCGTTCGGCGTTCAGCGGCAGGATGCTGGAATAGAGCCATTCCGGGCTGCCGGTCATGAAGATGATGCCTTCGGGGTCGGAGACGAAGATCTTGTATTCGCCGCCGCGCCAGGAGGCTTCGATGGAATCGATATCGACCTTGAAGACGATGACGCCGTTGATCCGGTTCTCGACAAGGATCGGCGAGGCGAAATAGTAGCCGCGTTTCAGGGAGGTTGTACCGAGCGCGTAAAACCGCGACTGGTGTCCCTTGGCCGCTTCCTGGAAATAGGGCCGATAGCTGAAATTCTGGCCGACGAAGCTTGTCGGCTGATCGTAGTTGCTGGCGGCAATCGTGCTTCCATCCATCGTCATCACGTAGATGTCGGAGGATTCGAGCAGCGTGTTGATCTCTTTCAGGTAGAGGTTCGCAGCCTCCCGCAGGGAGTTGTCGTTCGGATGCGCGATCAGGTTCTTGATGCCGTCATGATCGGCGATTAGCGCCGGCAGGGGTTCGTAGCGGCTGAGATGTCCGCTCAATGCCGAGACCGCTAGGCGCAAGGCCGAGCCCGCCTGAAGCGATGCTTCATTCATGTAGCTTCGCGTTGCCAGCGCTCCGCCCTGAAAAATCACAGCGTAGAGGAGGGCGG
This sequence comes from Pararhizobium sp. LjRoot238, assembly GCF_964252955.1. Lineage (NCBI taxonomy): Bacteria > Pseudomonadati > Pseudomonadota > Alphaproteobacteria > Hyphomicrobiales > Rhizobiaceae > Pararhizobium > Pararhizobium sp. LjRoot238. Next base: position 3,109,366 of record NZ_CAXUPP020000001.1, read on the forward strand.
GAATCAGGCAAAACGCCAGGACAAGGCGATATTTCACGGACAGCAAGGCTCCTCCCTCGTTCCTTCCGGCGGCCTTCATGCAGCCGGAATAAGAGTTTAGAGGTCAATGCCGTCGTTTCCAAGAGCCGTTGTATTGGCCATCCGCTTGTGCGTCACCGGGCGCGGCTTAGCGAGCCCGGTGAAAGGGCAATGATTCTCATTCGCCATGGGGTGATCAGGACCGTCGACCTTCGCCAACAGTGCCATCGGCGAAGGCCAAGTCCTGCTGCAGGCTGGCCGGCAGGCTGGCGATCTCGCGCTCAGTTGCTCTGCGCGTTTCTTCGATCTTGCGAGCGCGGCGCCCCTCGCTTACCTGGTGAATAAGAGGCGCAAACATTTGGCGCATTGCGAATGTAAAACCGCCGGCGCGCAAGCTGACGGCATTCGTCCGGGTCGTCGTCGTGTCGTGTTGCAGGGACATGGGAAGCTCCTTTCGTCACGTCTTCGATGTTTGCAACTTGACTATCGCGCCATCATGAGGTTCAATCAAACGAAATGAAGTAATGGTATCATTCAGAAAATCTGATCCGTGAGGTTTCACCATGAACATGATGCTGCGGCATGTCCTCCCGCTTCTCGAACTGGACATCCTGAAAACCTTCGTCGCCATTGCCGAGACAGGGAACTTCACCACGGCCGCCGAGACCGTCTACCGGACGCCGTCAGCCGTTTCCATGCAGATCAAGAAACTCGAGGAAATGCTTGGCTGCGTTCTGTTTTTGCGCGATGCACGTTCCGTGTCGCTGACGCCGAAGGGCGAGGTGCTGCTCGGCTTTGCGCGGCGCATGCTGGCGCTCAACAACGAGGCCGTTTCGCGCTTCCTGCTGCCGGACATGAACGGTGTCGTGCGGGTCGGCGCGCCCGAAGATATCGGCGAGCGCATTCTGCCCGAAGTGCTGAAGCGCTTTTCCGAATCCTATCCGAATGTCACGGTGGACGTGACGATTGGCAACAGCGGTGCCTTGCGCAAGCGCGTCGACGAACACCGGATGGATATCGCCATCTTCAACAGCATGGCCGGTGAAAATACCGGCGGCGGGGAAATCCTTGTGTCCGAGAAGCTCGTCTGGGCCGGTACGAAATGCGGCACGGCGCATACGCGCGATCCCTTGCCGATCTCCATGTGGGAGGATGGCTGCGTCTGGCGCGCCGATGCGGTGGAACAGCTTTCCCGAGCCGGCCGCAAGTTCCGCATCGCCTTCCTCAGCGCCCACACGACCGGCCAGCGTGCGGCCATCCAGGCGGATCTCGCGATTGCGCCACTGCCGCGCTATCTGGTCCAGGGCGATCTGGTCGCGCTCGGCGAGGCGGAACGCTTGCCGGAGCTGGGCCACTACAATATCGGCCTGCAGGTGATCGACAACGCCTCGGCGCCGGTCCTGGCGGTCGCGGAACATGTCCGGACCGCCTTCGTCGGATTGCAATAGTTCAGCCAAGGGCGGCGCTCAGGAGCCGCCCTCCTACTCGCGGCTGCGGCGCCGGCGTCTACCGCCACCTTCGCTGCCGCCATCGTCGGCAAGCATCTTGCGTTCCGGCAAGGTGACGACCTCAGCCAGTTTCGGGAAGGAATCGACCTTGTTGGGCAGCGCCATCGCGTAGACGAAATGCTCCTGAAATTTCGATTCAAGTGCCGTCTCTATCTTCTCGATTTTCTTGATGGTTTCCTCGATCTCGCGGCGATGGTCGCGGTTGAGCAGCGCCATCAGCGCGCCGGTGCCGGCGGCGTTGCCGACGGCCTTGACCTCGGAGAGTTCGCAGTCGGGAATGAGCCCGAGAACCATCGCATATTTGGGATCGATGAAGGAGCCAAAAGCGCCGGCGAAGCGAATGGTATCGACATGATTGATATCGAGCTTTTCCATCAAGAGCTTGATGCCGGCATAGAGCGCTGCCTTGGCGAGCTGGATGGCGCGCACGTCGTTCTGCGTCACCGTGATGCGCTGTTCGCCTTGGTGGAGCAGATAGGAGAACGTGCGGCCGTTCTGGATGATGCGCGGGCTTTTTTCCGCCATCGCGCCGTCGATCACGCCGTCCTCCGAAATGATCCCCGAGAGATACATCTCCGCAACGACCTCGATGATCGCCGAGCCGCAAATGCCGGTGACGCCAACGGCTGCGGCTGCTTCCGCAAAACCCTCCTCGTCGGACCATTTGTCGACACCGATGACGCGGAATTTCGGCTCCAGCGTTTGCGGATCGATGCGCACGCGCTCGATCGCACCCGGTGCCGCGCGCTGGCCCGAGGAAATCTCTGCGCCTTCGAAGGCGGGACCGGTCGGGGACGAGGCTGCGACGACGCGATCCTTGTTGCCCAGCACGATTTCGGCATTGGTGCCGACATCGACCAAAAGCATCATCCGCTCCTGGCGATAGGGGCCTTCGGCAAGCGTGGCACCCGCCGCATCGGCGCCGACATGGCCGGCGATGCAGGGAAGCATATAGAGGCGGGCGCCGCGGTTGACGTCGATATCGATCTCATGCGCCCAATATTGCAGAGCCCCTGAAACGGCGAGCGCAAACGGCGCCTGGCCGAGCTCCGTCGGGTCGATGCCGAGGAAGAGATGGTGCATGATCGGGTTGCCGACGAAGACCATGTCGAGAATGTCGTGCCGGTCGACTTCGCCTTCCTCGCAGACCTTGCCGATCAGCGAATTGACGGCCCCGCGCACCGCCTTGGTCATCGCTTCGCGGCCGTCGGGGTTCATCATCACATAGGAGACGCGGCTCATCAGGTCCTCGCCGAAGCGGATCTGCGGGTTCGACGTGCCGGAGGAGGCGACGATGCGGCCCGACAAGAGCGAGACCAGATGCATGGCGATCGTCGTCGAGCCGATATCGCAGGCAATGCCATAGGCCTCGTTCTTCAGGCCCGGCCAGAGGCCGACGATGAAGGGGCGTGAGCTATCCATATCGCGATGGATCGCGGCCGTAACGCCCCAATTTCCCTTGCGGAGGATGCCTTGAATCTGCGGGATCAGATGCGGCGCGATGAGAAGGTCTTTCCAGCCCCAGTCCTTTTCCAGCATGACCTTCAGGCGATCGAGATCGCCGAGCGGCTTGTGCATGTCGGGTTCGTCGACCTCGACATAGCAGAGCTGGACGGCGGCATTGCGCTCGATCACCCGATCGGTTGCGGCCTTGCGCACGACCTGCGCATTGATGACCGTGTCCTGCGGCACGTCGATGACGAGATCACCGAGGATGTGCGAGGAGCAGGAAAGGCGGCGGCCATCCGGCAGGCCGCGAATGCTCTCGTAGCGCTCTTCCTTCGGCCCCTTGACGGTAATGTTTTCGAGCGAGGAGACGATCTTGTGCTTGGCAAAATTGCCTTCCTGAACCGACACCTGACAGCGCCCGCAGGTGGCACGACCGCCGCAGACGCTTTCGACGTAGACCCCGAGCGAACGCGCAGCATCAAGGATCGGCGTGCCGACGGGAAAACGGCCGCGTTTGCCGGAGGGCATGAACAGGACGAGGGGATCGCTTTTGTTTTCCTGGGCCGACACGGTCAAATCATTCCTATTTGCTGAGGCGCAGCACGTTGGCGCGGACCCGCTCGCCATATGGTTTCAGCGCCGCCACCGCAACGCGGTCGGAAGCGCCGGCCAAACCGGCGCTGGTTCCCGTCGCAAAGGCCGCAGCCGCTGTAATGCCTTCCTTCACGAGCGCCACATTCACGGCAGAGACGCTTTCCATCGCGGCCGCCAGTTTCTCGGTCACCATTCGGCCCATTTCGTTTGAACCGCCGAACAAGGAAAAATCCTGCAGGCGGCTGGACATTACGAGGGGTGCCTGGAACCACAGGACGGCGAATTCATCGAGGAGATCGGCATTCACGGGCTTGTCTCTTTCCGGGCGGTCATTCCGCCCTTGCGTTTGCACCGGCACGTCCGGCGCGTCCGCCGCGGCGGCCGCCACCGGCACCTGCCGGGGATGCTGCGGCGGCAACAGCACCACCTTCAGCCGGCTTGTGATCACGATAGGTCATGATCCAGTTGCCGCAGTTCGGATCGGTGCCGTTCAGGACGTTGGCCGCGCGAACGGCTTCCATTTCTTGTGGACGGCAGGGGTTCATGATCGCCGACGTCATGCCCGCACCGATAACCATGGGGATGAAGCCGGCATTGATGCCGTGGCGATGCGGCAGGCCGAACGAGATATTCGACAGGCCGCAGGTGGTGTTGACCTTCAGTTCGTTGCGCAGGCGGTGCAGAAGCGCGAAGACCTGGCGGCCGGCATCGCCGAGAGCGCCGATCGGCATGACGAGCGGATCGACGACGATGTCATGCGGCTTGATACCATGATCCATGGCGCGTTCGACAATTTTCTTCGCAACTGCGAAACGAACGTCCGGATCCATGGAAATACCGGTCTCGTCATTCGAGATCGCAACGACCGGAACATCGTACTTCTTGACGAGCGGCAGGATGGCTTCGAGCTTTTCCTCTTCGCCGGTCACGGAGTTGACCAGCGGCCGGCCCTTGGCAACGCGCAGGCCCGCTTCGATCGCGGCGGTGACCGAGCTATCGATCGACAGCGGCACATCGACCAGCCCTTGCACGATTTCCAGTGTCCGGACCAGCAGGCCCGGCTCGGTCTCGTTCGGATTGACGGAGGTGACGCCGGCATTGACGTCGAGCATGGTGGCGCCCGCTGCAACCTGTTCCAGCGCGTCCTTGATGACGGTCTCGAAATTGCCCACGATCATCTCGGCGGCGAGCTTCTTGCGGCCGGTCGGGTTGATGCGTTCACCGATGACGCAGAAAGGCTGGTCGAAGCCGATGATGATTTCGCGGGTGGCGGAGGCAACGATGGTGCGGGTCATACTGATCCTCTGGGTCGGTGGGCGCGTCCTCTAGTACAGCGCCGGAATGGTTTGCGATAGGCGCGGATGTCGCGACGGCTTAATTGTTCACTGGCATTGTCAATGCGGATGATGTGCGGCGATGTCGGCCATCTCTTCCTGATTTTCCGTCTTGCCGTCCTTCAACTGCTCCAGCCGCTGGGCGACCATGCTGTCGCCCGGATTTTCCTCGCGCCTCCACGGCGTGCGGCCCTTCAGCACGCCCGACTCATGGACGATCTCGGCGACATATTCCTCCTGCCGGTAGGCCATCACATGCACGCCGGAGACACCCTTGATCTCCTTCACCTCGTTGATGATGTCGATGCAGAGCTGCTTGCCTTCCTTCTTCTGGTCCGGCGCGCCTTCCAGCCGCTTGATCACGGCGTCGGGAATATGGATGCCCGGCACGTTGTTGCGGATCCAGTTGGCAGTCTTGGCCGAGGCCATCGGCCCGACGCCGACGAGGATGAAGCATTTTTCGTCGAGCCCGAGGTCGCGGACCTTCTTCATGTATTCCTTGAACATCGGAACGTCGAAGCAATACTGGCTCTGGACGAACTGTGCTCCAGCCTCGATCTTCTTGGCGAGGCGGTAGGGGCGGAAGTCGTAGGGCGGTGCGAAAGGATTGATAGCAGCGCCAAGGAAAACCTGCGGCGGCGACGTCAGCTTGCGGCCCGATAGGAATTTCGAGTTGTCGCGCATGATGCGCACGGTTTCGAGCAGCGACATGCAGTCGAGGTCGAAAACGGGCTTCGCGCCCGGCTGGTCGCCGGCCTGCACGCCGTCACCTGTCAGGCACATGATATTGGTGACGCCCATGGCGGCGGCCCCCAGCACGTCGCCCTGGATGGCAATGCGGTTCTTGTCGCGGCAGGCAATCTGCATGATCGGCGCATAGCCCATGCGGGTCAAAAGCGCGCAGATGCCGACCGACGACATATGGCAATTGGCGCCGGATGCATCGACCGCGTTGATGCCGTCGACCCAGCCTTCGAAGATTGCGGCGCGTTCGTAGACGTCTTCCGGATTGGCGCTGTCGGGCGGGTTCAGTTCGGCCGTGACGGCGAATTCGCCGCGGCGTAGCACGCGCTCGAGACGGCCGCGCGAAGAATGGCCGGGCAGGGGATCGAGCGGCAGATGGCGGCCGAGCGGGTTTTCATCGATATGGGCCATGCGTCATGCGTCCTTGCTTGCTGCCGCGGCTTCGCGGGCTTCGGCGGCCTGCGCCGTCACACGCAGCCAAGCGGAGGTTTCCCTGAGCGACTGGTTGACGGGTTTCTGCACGTTCATGATCGCGTCGCCGTTCACCATGTTGCGCGAGCCTTCCCAGGCCTTGACCCAGACGCAGGGCATGTCCGGCTCGACCTCGCAGTTGCCATTGGCGCGCACGCCGCCGCAGGGGCCGTTGCGCAGCTGCTTCGGGCAGTTCATCGGGCAGGACATGCCGGTCGAAGACAAAACGCACTGGCCGCACATGCGACAGTCGAACAGCAGGCCCTTGACGTTGCGCTCGACGAAGGTGATCGGCGTTTCCACCCGGTTATAGCCGAGCGCCTTCCACAGAGGATGAAGAAGCAGGAACATGTCGGCGAAGCGGCTGTAGAACCATTCGAGGAAACGCGAATGCCGCACCGCCCAAAGGCGGATCGTGTAGCTGCGGCGAGCGCGGCGATTGGGTGAGACGCCGGAGGGCGTATAGGCGCCGGTCGCGGCCTTCTTGGCGGGAGCGGCATTGCCGGGTTTTGGATCAGCCATTGTCTTTACCACCGGATTTGACGAGGGCGACGAGGCGCTCCTTGTCGTAGGCTGCCTCAAGCTCGGCGGCTGCCTTGTCGGCTTCCGCCTCCAGATCGTCGGAGACCGGTACCGGATCGGCCTTGCGCCATTCGGCGAGATAATCGCCGCTGTCGGCGGCGCCGGTGCGCATTGCGCACATGTCGATCGCCTCGGTAAAGCGCAGGGTGAGTTCGCGCTTGGCGCTCTTGCGGCCCTGCTTGATGATGACCTGCGCGGGAATGTCACGCCAGTAAACGATAATGCGATCTGCCATATGCCCGAATGCTCCTCTTGGCCGACAATGCGCATTTATGCGCCTCATGGCTCACCTTGGCACGACGCGCGTCATGCTCAAAAGCGACCCCGTGTCCCTGCCGAAGATATAACTACCAGATACCGCGCGTGAAGCCGTTCCAGAGCCATGTCCAGATCGGCGGATGGTACCATTGGCGGGAAGTCCCGTTTGCCGACAAGGGCTTGAGGGCGCCGGAGAGGGCGTCTTCGATCGCACGGATCACGATATCCGTCGAGGCCGCTGTCTGCAGCAGCGGGTAGGTGTGCAGCGTGTCGCTTTTCGACGGTTTCATGCGCGACTGATAGAGGATGTCGCCGGTGTCGACGCCCGCATCGACCAGATGCACGGTTGCACCGAAATTCTCCTCGTCGTTTCGAACCCGTGCCCAGTAGCCACCCATCAGGCCGCGATATTGCGGGTTGATGCCGGCATGGAAATTGACCACCGGGCAGGGCATGCGAGCCAGCGTCGAAGCCGAGAGCATGCGGCAACTGACAAGGAAAACGACGGCAGGATCGGTCTTGCGAATATGCTCTATCGCCGTTGTGCTGTTTATCGATTCGATCTCCGTAACCGGGACCGTTGGATCGACCGCGTCGCTGACGCCATAATCGCGCAGGACGTCTTCGGCGCGTTGCTCGGTGAAACGTTTTCCAAATTTCGAGATCGCCATCGTCGCGAACTGGCCAGCAGCGGTCATCCAGCCGAGTTTGCGGGCGCGGCGCTTCAGGAAGAGCTTTTTCGATTCCGGCTGTTCGAGCAGAACCGCGACATTGGCAAAACGGGCATTAAGCGCATTGATGAGGATCTGCGGGTTGCGCCCGCCAGCCGTTACGATCGCAATCGGTTTGTGTGCTGTGGCGGTCATGGTCACAACCTTGGCTTCAGAAGATGAAGGTGAGAACCGCACCGGCGGCAGCGATGACGGCGCAGGCGACCACAAGCGATGCGACGCCGATCAGCGCGCCGGCAACGAGCCCGAGGCCGTCCCGTTCCATATGGGCAAAACCGATCACGGCGAGTGCGAAGGCTGGAAGCCAGTTGCCGAAAGGGATGGGCAGGAAGATCACGATCGCGAGAGTGAGCGCCAGCAGGCCGATCAGCCGCTCGGCCAGCCGGCCGCCGAGGAACCAGCCGCGCGGCTTGATCAGGGTTTCGGCGCGTTGGAGCCAGGGAGAAATGCGGTTGACGAAGACGAAGAAGGTTGCGTTTTCAAAAGCGTAGTCACCCATGCGCTTCGGCAGCCAGATGCGGGTGCGCGGCGATGCCAGCATTTGCCAGGCGACGAAGATCAACGGCAGGCCGAGAATGAAGGTGGCGCCAGGCGGCAGCGGGATGAGATTGGGAAGGGCGAAGACCACGAGAAAAGCGCCGAACGATCGGTCTTCCATGGCAACCGCGAGATCGCGCAGCGTGATCCTCGGTCCGGCGTTGAGCGACAGGTTGCGCAGAAGCTGGGAAAGTTGTTGCGGGTGGCTGCGCGCGCCAGTCCTTGGTAGTGCCGCCGTCGCGAAAGTGTCCGTCATCCCCGTCCCCTTTTGTTGTGTTTGTTCGGGGAGTGTCGCGGGCAGCCGTTACGATGCACTTAAATCAAATGCGATCATCGCTGCAAAATTCGGCGCAGGGCTAACAGATGGTTTCCGCGAACGAAAACGTCAGGCGTGAAGCAGCGCCGGCGTCAGATCGCCATAACCGGTAAAGCGGTATTCATAGGCGAGACCGAGCGTCTCTGCCGCGGCCTTCGCTTTTTGCTGCAGCTTTTCATCCTCGACCTGCGACAGGTAGACGAGCTTCTTGTAGTGCCCGAAATACATGTCGCGCAGCTCCGGGTGGCGGTCCAGCCCAAGGGGCTCGATGACGAAGGCCTCGAACTGGCGTGCGAGGAAATCCGTGAGGAAAAAAGAGGTGAAATCGTCGTCCCAGCGAGATTCGAAGGCTGCGTTACCGGCGAAGAAGGAAAAACAGTGCGGTCCGGCAATGCGCTCGACCTTTTCCTCTTCGCAGAGCCTGTCCAGCAGGCCTCCCGTGCCGCAATCGGCATAGGCGATGAAGATGCGGCCGAATCCTTCGGCGCGCGCCTTGTCGATCGCAGCCTTTATGCCGGGGGTGATCTTTTCGGGGGTGTTGTGCCAGATCGCGGGCAGGCATATGAGGTCGATGTGGTCGAGCCCGTTTGCTTCGCACACCGCTAGGATTTCGCGGGCAATTGCGCCACAACCGATGACGTGAACTTTTTCCGCTTTCGCGCGTTGCATAGCCGAAAATGATTTCGCCATCTCGCCCACCTGTTTCAGTTCAAGGAACCCAAGCCATGACAGCAAAGACCATCGCCACCATCGGTATCGTCCTGTTTTCCATCACCACGCTCGCCTCGTGCGGCAACACGATCCGCGGCATCGGCCGGGATACCGCCAATGCGGTGGATGCAACCCAGGACGCCGGCCGTAGCGTCGGGCGTGCTGCCAACTAAGGCGCGTAGCGCTTTGGCTTTTTGTTTTATGCGTATCGTTATCCCAAAACCGCTGCGGACTTTTGGGCGATATGCATCAGGCTTGTTCCTTTATATAGCAAACCGGCCGCGCTTTTCATCAGCGCGGCCGGTTTCACATGGTCAAACTGGTATTGATCAGGCGCCGGACAGCTGGTTGTGCTTGCGCTTCATGAAGTCCTTGGCGGTTTCAACGGCGACCGCGGCATCGCGGCAATAGGCGTCGGCGCCGACGGCCTTGCCGAATTCCTCGTTGAGCGGCGCACCGCCGACGAGAACGACGTAGTCGTCGCGCATGCCCTTTTCCTTCATCGTGTCGATCACGACCTTCATATAGGGCATGGTTGTCGTCAAGAGCGCCGACATGCCGAGGATGTCCGGCTTTTCGCGCTCGATGGCGTCGAGGTAGTTTTCGACCGGGTTGTTGATGCCGAGGTCGACAACGTCGAAACCGGCACCTTCCATCATCATGCCGACGAGGTTCTTGCCGATGTCGTGGATATCGCCCTTGACGGTGCCGATGACGACCTTGCCCTGCTTCGGCGCGCCGGTGGCGGCAAGCAGCGGACGCAGGATGGTCATGCCGGCCTTCATCGCGTTGGCGGACAAGAGGACTTCGGGAACGAACAGGATGCCGTCGCGAAAGTCGATGCCGACGATGCGCATGCCTTCGACCAGTGCCTGCGTCAGGACGTCGTAGGGCACCCAGCCGCGCTTCAGAAGGATGTTGGTGCCATCCTCGATCTCTTCCTTCAACCCGTCATAGAGGTCGTCATGCATCTGCTGCACGAGCTCGTCGTCGGAGAGATCCTCGAGAATGATTTCGTCGTCTGCCATGATAGGTTTCCTCGGTTCCTGGCGCTGCCCGGCTCAACCTCCCGGACGGACGCACTATACTTAGCTTTGTTGGTTCCAAAAGCTCTTTTCGAATGCGACGTCGCAAGCGATGAAAAACGACGGCGCTCAGGTGATCCGTCCTCGCCGCCCTATGTACCTAACAAAAACAAGGTTTTATATGACAGCCCGCCGGCGATTCTGCCAGATATTGCACCTTCTGTTCATGAGGATGGGCGAAAATGCGGCACGCCCTGTCTTCGGGCGGGGAGCTCTGTTAAGACCGTGTCCGAGTTGCGCCACTTGTTGGCGCATTGAGAACCGTTCCGGTGCCGAGGCTTGGTAGCATAGGTTCGACAAGTGCGCAGGATACGCGCGGGAGAGGATATCAAATGACCGAAGTAACGGAACAGACGGAAGAAAGTGGTGGCGGCCGCCGGACGCGCGGCGAGGGCCGGGGTGCCGCGGCAAGGCGCGCCTCGCGGACCGGCGGCGGCGCAGGCCCGTCGCTTCCCTATATCACCCGCAAGATCCGCGAATACGAGGTTCTCGACGAGGAAGGCCTGCAGCTGATCGAGCGCAACGCCGATACGGTTCTCGAAGAAATCGGCATCGAATTCCGTGACGACGCCGAAGCCTTGGGGCTGTGGAAGGAAGCAGGGGGCGACGTTCGGGGCGAGCGGGTACATTTCCCGAAGGGCCTGTGCCGCGAGCTTCTGAAGTCCGCGCCGCCGGTCTTCACCTGGCATGCCCGCAATCCCGAGCGCAGCGTGCAGATCGGTGGCAAGGCCACCGTCTTCGCGCCGGTTTACGGTCCTCCCTTTGTGCGCGACCTCGAAGGCGTCCGCCGCTATGCGACGATCGAAGACTTCCGCAATTTTGTGAAGCTCGCCTATATGGCGCCGTCCATGCACTCTTCGGGTGGCACGGTGTGCGAACCGGTCGATATTCCGGTCAACAAGCGCCACCTCGACATGGTCTACAGCCATATCAAATATTCCGACAAGCCGTTCATGGGCTCGGTCACCGCACCCGAGCGCGCCGAAGACACGATCGCGATGGCAAAGCTCGTTTTCGGCGATGATTTCGTTGAGAACAATTGCGTCACGCTCAACCTGATCAACGCCAACTCGCCGATGGTATTCGATGAGACCATGGTCGGCGCCTTGAAGGTCTACGCGCGTCACAACCAGGCAACGGTGATCTCGCCGTTCATTCTTTCGGGCGCCATGAGCCCGGTGACGGTGGCCGGCACGCTGACGCAGATCCTCGCCGAGGTGCTGGCGGGAGCCTCCTTCACCCAGTTGATCCGCAAGGGCGCGCCGGTGCTGTTCGGCACCTTCGCAGCCTCGATTTCGATGCAGTCCGGTGCGCCGACCTTCGGTACGCCGGAGCCGTCGCTGGTGTCCTACGGTGCGGCCCAGCTTGCGCGACGCCTTGGTCTGCCGTTCCGCACCGGTGGTTCGCTCTGCGCCTCCAAGGTTCCGGATGCGCAGGCGGCTCACGAGTCGGCCAATACGCTCAACATGACGCTGCTTGCCGGCACGAACTTCTCGCTGCATGCCGCTGGCTGGCTCGAAGGCGGTCTGGTGTCGTCCTACGAGAAGTTCATGATCGACCAGGACCAGCTCGGCATGATGCAGAAGATGGCCGAAGGCGTTGATCTCTCCGAAAATGCGCAGGCGCTCGACGCCATCCGCGAAGTCGGTCCCGGCAGCCATTATCTCGGCTGCGCCCATACGCAGGCCAACTTCCAGACGGCGTTCTATCGCTCGGCGCTGGCCGACAACAATTCTTTCGAGCAATGGGAAATCGAAGGTGAGAAGCGGATCGAGCAGCGTGCCAACGCTTTGGCCCGAAGCTGGCTGGAACACTACGAGGCACCGTATCTCGATCCGGCGATCGACGATGCGCTCAAGGACTATATCGCTCGCAAGAAGGACTCCATGCCGGACGCCTTCACCTGAAGCGAGCCCGAGAACGCCAGGGAGCAAGGCGGCGCGGCACAGGTGGCCGACCTCATCCAGAAGGAGGTCTGGCGTCCGCACTACGACAGGCAGGGGCCGAAGCCGAAATGAGCGGCGCTCGGCCATCACCCGATGATGTCTTGAAGCAACTCCGTGCGGTCTTTGAACCGCACGGAGTTTTTTTGCGCGGTGTCGTCAATTTTGCCGAGGGAGATGCGACACCGATCCTTAAAGATGGGCAGGCGGCTGCCAGTATCGTCCTGCTCGGGAATATCGGCAGTTCCATCTGGCCGGCGTTCGAACGCTGGCGCGACGTGCCTGCGAACAAGGACGCGCAGAACCCCCTCGACACCTGGTCGAAAGCCGTGATCGAGCCGGTCGCGCGAGACGTTGGCGCGACCGCCTATTTCCCGTCCGATCCGCCGTGGCAGCCCTTCCAGCAATGGGCGATGCGCGCCGAGGATCTATATCCGTCGCCTCTCGGCATTCTCATTCATCCGGAATATGGTTTGTGGCACGGCTACCGTGGTGCGCTCGGCTTCGGCCACGCTCTTGCCGCCCCGCCGCCAGCCCCCCTTGCGCATCCCTGCGACAGCTGTTCCGACAAGCCCTGCCTTTCAGGTTGTCCGGTGGATGCTGTCCTGGCGTCGGGTTTTCAGATTGCGCCTTGTCGCGCCCATCTGAAAACGGCGGAAGGCAAGGCCAACTGCATGATTGCCGGGTGCCTTGCCCGAAATCGCTGTCCTGTCGGCACGGGCTATCGTTATCAGCCGGAACAGCTGCGTTTTCATATGGCCGCTCTGAGTTTGTAGTATTTCAAACTTCATTTTGCTTTTGTCGCGGGGCAGGGTCGGATGCGGCATGAAAAAGGTATTTAGATGTTCCGCTATTTGAGTATCGGATTGGCCATGACTGCTTTTGCTTCTTCCGCTGACGCCGCCGCTGCCGCTTGCCGTAAGGTGATGCATCTGACCCAAGCGTATGCGGTGTGCAGCTTCGACCCCGCGGTGAGCGATATCCGCGTTTTCCATCGCGGCCGCGACGGTCTGCCCTATGCCGGTTTCGAAAAGCTCTCCCGCGATCTGCGGCAGGAGGGCGAATATCTCGAATTCGCCATGAACGGCGGCATGTACGAGTCGGATCTGACGTCTGTCGGCCTGCTGGTTATCGACGGCATCGAGCGCAAGCCGATCGATCGCGACAAAAGCTGGGGCAATTTCTATCTGAAGCCGAACGGCGTGTTCTTCCTGCAGGGGGGCCGGGCAGGGGTGATGGAAACCGAGGCCTATGTCGCGGCGGGAATCAAGCCGGACTTTGCCACGCAATCCGGGCCGATGCTCGTCATCGATAGCACCTTGCATCCGGCCTTTCTGCCGCAAAGCGACAGCCTGCAGATCCGCAACGGCGTCGGTGTCGCGCGCGACGGAAAGGCGGTTTTCGTCATTTCGCTGGAACCGGTGCGCTTCCATGATTTCGCGACGCTGTTTCGCGATCAGCTTGATTGCGTCAACGCGCTTTTTCTTGACGGATCGATCTCCAGCTTGTTCGCGCCCAGCATGAACCGCTACGACAATACCCATCCGATGGGGCCGATCATCGCCGTGACGAAGAAAATTGCGGGCCTATGAAATAAATTTTGTATCGCCCCCAAGGATCGGGCATCGAGGAACGTCTCAATACCAGTTGCAACAAATCCGGGCTGATGACTTGGACGAAGAGCTGATCGAAAAGGCGCAGAGAGGCGACCGGAATGCCTTCGGCCTGCTCGTCGAAAGACACTATGAATTTGTGCATTCCGTTGCCTGGCGCTGGTCCGGCAATGTCAGCGATGCCGAGGACATCACCCAGACGGTTTGCGTGAAGCTCGCGAATACGATCCGGACCTTCCGCGGGGCGAGCCGGTTTCGAACCTGGCTCTATGCGCTGACGCTGAACGCGGCGCGCGACCATCAGCGCCGGCAGTTGCGGGAGCGGCGCAATGCGGCGAGTTTTCTCGCCGATCCAACCAGCGCTGCCGCCAATGACAATCACGATCAGGCCGAGGCGCTCTGGGAGGCTGTCAGGCAATTACCCGACAAACAGGGTGATGCGGTCCTCCTCGTCTACGGTGAGGGGCTTAGCCATTCCGCGGCGGCCGATGTCATGGGATGCTCGGAGGCGACGGTATCCTGGTATGTGCATGAGGCCCGCAAGCGCCTGAAGATCCTGCTTGGCAGGGAGACGGTATGATGAACGACGAACTGAAGAATCTCGGCCACATGACCCCGCCGGCGCCTTCCTTGGAGGCACAGGCCCGTGCGCTGTCGCTTGCGATGCGGGCGTTCGACGAGGCGGAAAATAATTCGGCCACTGCCCAAGGAACCGCCGATCATCGGCGTCAAAGCTCCATATTCAACAGGCTATGGAGCCCCGTCATGAACAGGAAATTTCTCGCAGGTTCGGCACTTGCCACGCTGCTCGTCGTGCCAGCTGCTGCCTTTCTTACGCTGGAGCTGACGCGGGGTGGGTTGCCGCAACAGGTTGAAGTGGCAGGCAAAGACATGCCGAAAGGTGCGAAAACGCAGGATGCATTGCCCGCGAAGCCGAAGTTGGACATCGCGGCGGATAAACGCCTGATGCCGGAGGCCTTGGGCGAGGCGACATCGGATACGGATGCCAGAAAGGCTCCCGGCAATCTTTTGACCGAGGCGGACGCCAACAGGTCCCGCGAAGAAGCGGAAGCAGGCAGAGCCGATGCAAATGCCAAGGCGGCAATACCTGAGGCCGAAATTGCCATGAAAAGAGAATCGGGCAGTGTGGCTAATGAGGCCTCCGGGATTGCCGGTAAGCAGGGGGCAGCCCCATTGTCGGCGGCTGAGAGCCAGTCCTTGATCGGCGGTTCCGTGATGCAGACAATGCCGGCACCTTCCATCGTCCCAGGCGACATCGTGCTTCCTCAGGAAGAAAATCGCGACCGCTTTGCTTCCGGCGATACCAACCCCGTCAAGAGCGTCGTCACCGATCCGGTTTCGACCTTTTCCGCGGACGTTGATACGGCTTCCTATTCCTTCGTCCGCAAGGCGCTGATGGCAGGTGAGATGCCGAACCCTGACAGCGTGCGCGTCGAGGAGATGATCAACTATTTCCCCTATGACTGGCCCGGTCCGGAAAGCGAGGCCGAGCCGTTCAAGGCGACCGTCACCGTTCTCCCGACGCCGTGGAATGCCAATACGCGGCTGATGCATGTGGGGATCAAGGGGTATGATGTGGTTGCGGCAACGGCGCCGCGCGCCAACCTTGTGTTCCTGATCGATGTTTCCGGCTCGATGGACGAGCCGGACAAGCTGCCGCTCCTGAAAAGCGCTTTCCGTCTTCTGGTCGACAAGCTGAAGCCGGAGGATACGGTTTCGATCGTCACCTATGCCGGCAATGCCGGCACGGTGCTCGAGCCGACCGCGATCAAGGACAAGGCAAAAATCCTTGCAGCGATCGACACGCTTCAGCCGGGCGGTTCGACGGCGGGTGCGCAGGGGCTGGAGGCGGCCTACAATCTGGCTGAGCGGGCCTTTATCAAGGGCGGCGTCAACCGGATCATGCTGGCGACCGATGGCGACTTCAATGTCGGCCCCTCCAGCGACGAGGAACTGAAAGCGACGATCGAACAGAAGCGCAAGAGCGGTATCTTCCTCTCGGTCCTCGGCTTTGGCCGCGGCAACTACAACGACGCGCTGATGCAGACGCTGGCGCAGAACGGCAATGGCACAGCGAGCTATATCGATACGCTGGCCGAAGCGCAGAAGTCTCTGGTGGAGGAGGCAGGCTCCTCGCTCTTCCCGATCGCCAAGGACGTGAAGTTCCAGGTCGAGTTCAATCCGCGTGAGATCGCCGAATACCGGCTGATCGGCTACGAGACCCGCGCCCTGAAGCGCGAGGACTTCAACAATGACAGGGTCGATGCCGGTGATATCGGCTCCGGCCATCGCGTCACCGCGATCTACGAGATCACGCCGAAGGGCAGCCCCGCGGTCTTGAACGACGATCTGCGCTACGGCGCGGCTCCGGCCGCGCAGCAGGCCGAACCGGCGGAGAAGTCGGGCGAACTGGCCTTTCTGAAAATCCGCTATAAGAAGCCGGACAGCGACACCAGCAGCCTGACCACCACCCCGGTGACGGAAGAAAACACCGTGCCGTCGCTGCAGCAGGCCGGGCAGGATGTCCGCTTTTCCATCGCGGTTGCAGCCTTCGGCCAGAAGCTGCGCGGAACGGACGCCGTATCAGCCTATCCCTACGGTTCGATCCTCGATCTGGCTGCCGGCGCCAAGGGTGACGATCCCTATGGCTACCGTGCCGAGTTCCTCAATCTGGTTCGCCTGGCAAAGAGCCTTGGCGGCGAATGAGGCAGCGAAAGGTCAGGCTTTCGGGTAGGCTCTCTCAAGGCCACCCGACCTGACCAGCCCGGTCCTGAAAGCCTGGTAAGCGGCGTGCTGACTGGAGCGCGCCGTTTCCATTAGGCGGATCTGCAGCCGGGCAGGGGCGTTCGCACCCAACCATCCGCCCAGTTTTTCGAGCTTGAGCGAATTCAGCAGACGTGCTTCCGCGGCAAGGCTTAAGTGCCGGTGCAGGCCCTCGATCAGATTTTCATCCTGTGCGGCATTTTCCATCAGCAGCAGCAGGTAGGATTGGTCGCTCTCGCCGAGGGCTGTGAATTTTTCTGCAACGGAATCGCGGCCCGGAAAAGTCGCTGCTGCCTGCATCGTTAATCGTCTCGCATAATATTCTTCTTGTGAACAGGATCAGCTTCTAAGGGATCAGGCTGGGGCAAAACTGGATTCGCCGGATCACCGGATACAACTGT
The DNA here is from genome assembly GCF_964252955.1 of Pararhizobium sp. LjRoot238. Classification (NCBI taxonomy): domain Bacteria; kingdom Pseudomonadati; phylum Pseudomonadota; class Alphaproteobacteria; order Hyphomicrobiales; family Rhizobiaceae; genus Pararhizobium; species Pararhizobium sp. LjRoot238. The sequence continues at coordinate 3,126,445 of NZ_CAXUPP020000001.1, forward strand.
TGTCATCATGGTTGGGCATGCCGGCAGAAAGCCGGCCGATATAAGGGCTCGAGAACCGTCCGATCCCCAAGCCCTCCAATGCGTTTTTGTGCTGGCGTTCAGCCCCGGCGGCGGCTGCGCTCACGTGCCGGTGCCGAAGGCACTTCATTGGCGGTCTTGTTGCGCAACGGGCCGATGCGTTCGACGATGGTTTCGACCGTCGGCCGCTCGCCCGGCACATAGGTGTCGAGCGCGACGCGCATCGCCGCCAGATGTTCGCAGGAGGTGCCGCAGCAGCCGCCGATGATCTTGGCGCCGGCATCGCGGGCAAGGCGCGCATAGTCGGCCATCAGCGGCGGAGTGCCGGAATAGTAGATTTCCGAACCGCGGAATTCCGGGATGCCGCAGTTGCCCTTGACGATGATTGCTGCCGCCGGATTGGCTTCCGTCATGTCCAGCAGTGAAGAGAGGATGTCCGAGGCGCCGACGCCGCAATTGGCACCGGTGGCGACCGGGCCGTCGCCGATATCCCCGGCTACGGCGTGAATGTCCTTCGGATGCAGGCCCATCATCGTCTTGCCTGCCGTATCGAACGATCCGGTGTAGACATAGGGAAGCCCAACCTTGACTGCAGCTTCTGCCGCGGCGCGAATTTCCTCGGGTGAGGACATCGTCTCGATCCAGGCAACTTCCGCGCCGCCGGCCTTCAGGCCCTCGATCTGCTCGACGAAGGCCGCAACGGCATCCTCATAGGTCATGGCGCCGAGCGGGACCAGCAATTCGCCGGTCGGGCCGACGGAGCCGGCGGTGATCACCTTGCGCGGCGCCTTGTCTGCAACGGCGCGGGCGATTTCCGCAGCCCGCTTGTTGAGGTCATGGACGCGGTCCTGTGCCTGGTGCAGCTTGAGCCGGTGGCGCGTGCCGCCGAACGAGTTGGTCAGAATGATATCCGCTCCGGCATCGACGAAATCCTGGTGCAGCTTGGTGATGTTTTCAGGCTTCGCCTCGTTCCAGAGCTCTGGTGCTTCGCCCGCTTCGAGGCCCATCGCAAACAGCGAAGTGCCCGTTGCGCCATCGGCAAGAAGCACGCCCTTGGCGTTGAGCAGGTCGGAAAGCGGATTGGCGTGTGCGGTCATGGCGGATTCCTGATTCAATCGAGTGTCACAAACATATAAAGATATCTTTATGTGATTGCAATGGTCTCGGCTTTGATCAGCGCGGCATGCGCACGCCCATTCGCGCCGCAATCCCCAACCCGAAAACGGCCAATGCCGCCATGAGCCACATCGGATCGGCCCGGTTGAGGAGGAAGCTCTCCATCATGCCGTTATAGGTCATGAAGATGATGACCATGATGCAGAAGTCCGCGAAATGGCGACTTGCTGCCTGCCGGGTCGCGCGCATATAGTCGTAGAACGGCTTGGCGAAAAGCAGGACGATCATCAACAGCCCGCCCGGCAAGCCGAAGGTGAGGACGGTGTCGAGATAGCTGTTGTGGCCCGAGACGATGCCGCGCACGTCCCAGTTCGCCTCGAAATTGGCTTCGAGGCCGCGGATGATCGGCGACAGCCAGAAACTCGCGTAACCATGACCGACCCACAGATGGTCGGGAATGCTTGCGCTTGCAAACTTCCAGATATCGTCGCGCCCGGTGAAGGTCGGATCGTCGAGCAGACCAGCGGTGATCGACAGGAACAGGTCCGAATAGATGGTGCCGAGCGTCAGGCAGAAGATCAGGATCGCGAAGAGGAAGTGGGCAAAGACCATCAGCCCCGGCTTGCCGACCGCACGGCCGCCGAGCACCAGCATGATCGCCAGCGGCAGGAAACCGATCGTGGTCTTCGAGCCGGTGTGAAGAACGAAATTGGCGGCGAGAACGGCGATCAGCAGGCCCCGCACGGTGGCGCCTGCCCGCAGGAAGTAGATGCCGAACATGCACAGCACGGAAAACACCGGTGCCGTGACGTTCTTGTGGATCAGATGACCTTTCCAGAAGCCGGCATGCCACGGTTCAGAACCGGTGGCGGTGTGAATGGCAATGTCGGGGGCGACGACGAGTGCTGCATAGTCGACGAGGATCAGAAAGAGGATGGTGTTTGCGCCGGCATTGACGAAATCCTTTTCGTTGCGCGGCAGGACCAGCACGCCGGCGACCAGGATCATCGCCACAAGGCTCAACATCAGGCCGCGGGCTGATGCCATCGGATCGTAGGATTGCAGGCACGAAATGAAGGCGACGGCGAAGACGATGACCCATGTCGGCGATACGATCCGTTTCAACACGCGCGTGTCGACGATCAAGAGCATTGCGAAAAGATAGATGCCGCCGAGACCGAGATAGCCCAGCTGATTGACGATATTGCCGTCCTTGACCGCAGTGGGGTCGGGGTCGTAGGTGCCCTGGAAAGGACTAAGTGTGAAGGCGATCAGGAACAGGCCGGCGCCGGACAGGAAGGCGGCCACTTTTCGCGTGATCTGCGCCGTGAAAAGGCCAGCACTCCCCCGAGGAGGGACGGCAAGGCGGTGAAAATCCCGCGAAGCTGTCGAAGCATGATCCTGCATCTGACCGGCCGGATTGAGGAAGGCGCTGTGGCGCAACTGCCCCGACGGATGAGGCGTTTCCGTTACCATGACGGTTTGTGGTTAAGCGGAGGTGAACGGCGGGTTCAATAAAAAAAGCGCCCGTTTCCAGGCGCTTTGCGGTGCTTCAATGCGGTTTGTGGTCACTCCGCGGCCTGTGGCACCTTTTCGTGGCTGATCGGCGTGACCATCGCGGAAATTATCGTGCTGAGATCGATCGATCCGACTGCTTTGCCATTGGCATCGACGACATGCGCGATGTTCTGGTTGGCGACGGTCATCATCCGGGCAGCGCTTTCGAGCACGGTGCCGACGACGACGGGGACGCCTTCCGGATTGGTGGACAGCGGCTTCATGATCGTTTCGACATTGATCACGCGGCCCCGGTTCACTTCCTTGACGAAGGCGGTGATGTATTCGTCGGCCGGCTTCAGGACGATATCCTGGCCCGTGCCCTGCTGGATCACCTTGCCGTCGCGCAGGATGGCAATCTTGTCGCCGAGCCGGAGTGCCTCGTCGAGATCGTGGGTAATGAAAACCACCGTCTTCTTCAGTTCCTTCTGCAGGTCGAGCAGCACGGACTGCATGTCGACGCGGATCAGCGGGTCGAGCGCCGAATAGGCCTCGTCCATCAACAGAATGTCGGCATCGTTGGTCAGCGCCCGGGCAAGGCCGACGCGCTGCTGCATGCCGCCCGAGAGCTGGTTGGGATAGTGGTTCTCGAACCCCTTGAGGCCGACCCGTTCGATCCAGCCCTGCGCCCGCTTGCGGCTTTCCGCATCCGGCACGCCCTGGATTTCCAGGCCGTAGATGGTGTTTTCGATGATCGTGCGATGCGGCAGAAGCGCGAACTTCTGGAACACCATCGCCGTCTTGTGGCGGCGGAATTCGCGAAGATCGGTTTCGTTCATCTTGCAGACGTCGACGCCGTCATAGAGCACTTCGCCAGCCGTCGGATCGATCAGCCGGTTGATGTGCCGGATCAGGGTCGACTTGCCCGAGCCCGACAGGCCCATGACGACCATGACGCCGCCGGCGGGCATGGAGATGTTGATGTCCTGAAGCCCGAGCACATGGCCGTGTTTTTCGTTCAGTTCGCCCTTGCCGAGGCCGGCCTTGACCTGATCGATAAAGTCGCGGCCGCGGGGCCCGAAGATCTTGTAGAGGTTCTTGACCTCGATTGCATGACTAGCCATGGATTACCTCCGAGTGCTTCTGCAGCCGCTTGCCGTAGGCTTGGCTGGTGCGGTCAAAAATGATGGCGATCGCAACGAGCGCGAAGCCATTGAAGAAGCCGACGGTGAAGAACTGGTTGTTGATCGCCTGCAGCACGTTGCGGCCGAGACCACCGACGCCGACCATCGATGCGACCACGACCATGGCAAGCGACATCATGATGGTCTGGTTGATGCCGGCCATGATGGTGGGCAGGGCGAGAGGCATCTGAACGTTCTTCAGCCTTTGCCAGGGCGACGAACCGAAGGCGTCCGCGGCTTCAAGCACTTCCTTGTCGACGAGCCGGATGCCGAGGTTAGTCAGGCGTATCATTGGCGGAACGGCATAGATGACCACGGCGATCAGGCCGGGGACCTTGCCGATGCCGAAGATCATGACAACGGGGATCAGGTAGACGAAGCTTGGCATCGTTTGCATGACGTCGAGGATCGGATTGATGATCGACTGCGCGCGCTCGGAGCGGGCCATGACGATGCCAATCGGGATACCAACGAGGATGGCAATCAGCGTACAGACCGTGACCATGGCCAGCGTGACCATCGTATCGTTCCACAGCCCGACAAGGCCGATCGCAAACATCGATACGATGGTGCCGACAGTGATGCGCATGTCGCGGCTGCCGTAATAGACGATCGCGACCATCGCGGCGAGAATGACGATCCAGGGCGAACCGACGAATAGTTTTTCGAGGTAGTTCAAGAACCATTGAAGCGGCTGGACGAGCGCATCGATGGCATTCACGTAGCTGCGGACAAGGCCTTTGAAGCCTTCGTCCACGCTCTTGCGGGCCATGCGGATTGTCGTGTCGTCGATCGCCGGAAATTTACAAAGCAGATCTGGCAAGTAAGTGCATATTGCCATGTCGTTCCCCTTTAAACCGGAAGTTTTATATATGGCCGGCTGCGTCATCGGGCCTGCTTCAGGCGCGCGCAAACTTGGGTGGTCTCTGCGGACCCCGGCATTTCGAGAATGTGACAAGTTTCGCCGCAGGCGGCTATGCCGTTTGCGACGTCCTTCGTTTCCACATTCGCATTTGGTGAAACCCGGCGGCATCTTCACGCCGCCGGGCACTGTCCGTTGTCTTCCGGTTGCCGCGATCTGCTGCGTTGCCGGATCATTCAGGTACGTCACAAGGGTGAGACAGCGAAGCTTGAGGCTTCGCTGTCCATCGCCATTCGTCCTTAGAGAGCGGCCTTGACCTTCTCTGCGACGTCAGGCGCGAGCCACTTGCTCCACATGTCAGCATAGTTTTCCAGGAAGTGCTTTGCTGCATCTTCGTTCGTGCCCTGGTTGGAATCCATCCAGGCGAGAACCTTGTTGACCGTGCCGTTGTCCCACTTGCGGACCTTGACATAGTCCATGGCAACGCCGGCCTTCTCGGAGAATGCCTTGGTCACGACGGTGTAGACATCCGAGGTCGGATAGGAATTGACCTTCGGATTCGGGCAATCCGGAACCGCGGTGCAGGAGTCCCACTCGGCCTTGTCGTTGTCCACGCCGAAGCTGAGACGCGTCATCTCGTACTTGCCGAGAATGGCGGTCGGAGCCCAGTAATAGCCGAGCCAGCCGGACTTCTTTTCAAAGGCGTTGGAGATCGAGCCGTCGAGACCGGCTGCCGAACCGGTGTCGATCAACTCGAAGCCGAGCTTTTCGGCGCCCAGCGCCTTGTAGAGGTTGGCGGAGGATACCTGGCAGTTCCAGCCCGACGGGCAGTTGTAGATCGCAGCCTTGGACGGATCCTCGGGCGCCGGGAACAGTTCCGGATGCTTCAGCGCATCCTGGACCGTCTTGATGTCGGGATTTGCGTCGGCGACGAACTTCGGAATCCACCAGCCTTCAACGCCACCTTCGCTGAGCAGCGGTGCGGCTTCGATCAGGCGGCCTTCCTTGATGGCGGCATCGAGAGGCGTGCGCACGGCATTGACCCACAATTCGGGCGCCATGTCGGGCTGGGCCTTCTCGTTCATGGAGGTGAATGTCGGCATGGTGTCGCCAGTAACGAGCGTTACCGTGCAGCCGTAGCCATTTTCAAGGATAAACTTGTCGACATGCGCGGCAACGCCGGCCGATGCCCAGTTCATTTCTGCGATGCTGACTTCGCCGCACTCTGCGGCCTGCGCCGATCCGGCCATAGCGTAAAGGCCGGCGGCGAGAATAGTGGAAGCGAGGAGCTTCTTCATGTTTAAGACCTCCCAGTCTTAATGCAGCCAAAAATCTTTGGGGCGGACCAGAATACTGCAGTCCTGGGCGCCCAATCGTTCAGGTTCAAGCAGGCCGGGGCTTTTAGGCAAAAACTAGTCTTTCATCCCCGCTGCGACGATGTTCGAGTTTTCTTGTCTGACCGCGAAACCTGTCTCCGGTCGCTTCTCTTTTTACCGTCATGGGCAGCGTAAGTATTCCTCTGGAGAAATCAACCTCCGGAATCGTTTTGCGGAACGCCAGCGACGTTTGGGCGGTCCGAAAACGCACGCGCAAGCTGTTGAATTTTATGAGCCGGGCAAGATTTTTGTGCAAATGCGTTAGTTCTTGGCGCAAAATTAGCGCTGCTTCACAAAGCCGTTTTAGAGCGTGTTTTACCGCAGACAAATTGTGTTCCGTATGCGCCTTCAAATGTATTTTTTTCGGAAGGCGAAAAAAACTCAAAAAAAAGCCGAATTCACCTTTGGTTAAGCTCTCACTAACCATCCGGTAACACTGTCAGGCTAATTGTCTGCCTGCGGCGGGGGGACCTGCCGCCCGCCCGGATCAGGTATTGCGTCCCGGGCCGGAGCGTTCTGCGGGTGTATGCCGCAGGAGCCATGTGTATATTTGGCAGGCCGCACGGCTCCGCGAGGGGCGGGTGCGGTTTTCGCGTTTCCGAGCCCCGAAATACACAAATCGAAAAGAAAAAAACCGCGCCCCTGGCTGAGCGCGGTTCGAATGGTCGTCTGCGGGAGGAATGGGATCAGCCGACGCTGCGTGTGCGGATAAGGCCGAGCGGACCGAAGGGCGTCGGCATCACGGTGTTGCGCACGCGCGACTGGTTTTCCGGCGCTCTGGAGTTCCAGGCGATCTGCACGAAATTGGGCTTTGAGAAGATGAACAGCATCGGGGTATGACCTTGGGTGTGGAGCTATTCCGCTCCGTGATTTGATTGGCGCCGATATACGCCTGTTTTGGGGCCAGGCAATAATCGTTTTCGTCGTCCGATGTCGTTTTCCGGATAGTCTGACGATGAAGCAGCGCAAGTCTTGCAGCGTTCGGAAATAACGCGTGAGCCCACGCCGGAAAAGGCGGCAAAAATACGGCAAAACATGGCTTTGCTTGTGGCGGCGGCAATGCTAGACGAGACGTCATGACAAAGACGATCATGCTTCAGGGGACCGGCTCCGATGTCGGAAAAACGGTACTCGTGGCGGGCCTGTGCCGGCTCATGAGCAATCGCGGGGTAAAGGTTGCCCCGTTCAAGCCGCAGAACATGTCCAACAATGCTGCCGTTTCGGATGATGGCGGCGAGATCGGCCGTGCCCAATGGCTGCAGTCGATGGCCGCGCGGGTACCATCTTCGGTTCACATGAACCCGGTCCTTCTCAAGCCCCAGTCGGATACCGGCAGCCAGATCATCGTGCAGGGCAAGGTGGCAGGGCAGGCGAGAGGACGGGACTACCAGGCCCTGAAACCGAAGTTGATGGACGCCGTCATGGAAAGCTTCGAAACGGTCGGTGCCGGGCGTGATCTTGTTATCGTTGAAGGGGCGGGATCGCCCGCCGAGATCAATCTTCGCGCCGGCGACATCGCCAACATGGGCTTTGCCACGCGCGCCAACGTTCCGGTGGTGCTTGTCGGCGATATCGACCGCGGTGGTGTGATCGCATCGCTGGTCGGTACCCATACCATCCTGTCCGATGAAGACCGGCGAATGATCAGTGGCTATTTCATCAACAAGTTCCGGGGCGACGTTTCGCTTTTCGATGACGGCGTCGCGGCTGTTCAGCGCTTTACCGGCTGGCCGTGTTTCGGCGTCGTTCCCTGGTTGAAGAGCGCTGGGCGCCTGCCGGCCGAGGACTCGGTCGTCTTGGAAAGACTGGCGCGGGGCGGCGGCAAGGCGCTGAAGGTCGCCGTTCCCGTCCTGTCGCGTATCGCCAATTTTGACGATCTCGACCCGCTGGCCGCCGAACCGGAGGTCGATCTCGTCTTCGTCCGCGCCGGAGAGCCGATCCCGGTCGATGCCGGCCTGGTGGTCATTCCGGGCTCGAAGGCGACGATCGCCGATCTCGCCGATTTTCGCGCTCAAGGATGGGACCGCGATCTTCAGGCGCATGTGCGGCGCGGCGGCCACGTCATCGGCATCTGCGGCGGCTACCAGATGCTCGGAAGCCGCGTTACCGACCCGCACGGCATTGAGGGAAATGTGCGCGAGATCGAGGGGCTGGGCCTTCTGTCCGTCGAAACCGAAATGGCGCCGGAAAAGACGGTGCGCAACAGCAATGCCCGTTCGGCCGTCTATGATGTGGCGCTGGAGGGTTACGAAATCCACTTGGGCCGGACGACTGGATCGGACTGCGCTCGTCCTGCCGTGATCATTGACCACCGCGCCGATGGGGCCGTCTCGGCGGATGGCAGGGTCAGCGGTACCTACCTGCATGGCCTGTTTACCAGCGACGCCTATCGCGCCGCCCTTCTCAAAAGTTTCGGCATCGAAGGCGGCGGCGAAAACTATCGTCAGTCCGTCGATCGGGCGCTCGATGATGTCGCGGCCGAACTCGAAACGGCACTCGACGCGCGGTGGCTCGATTCATTGATGCCGTGAAGCCTCGAGCAGCCGGTCTTTCAATTGACAGGGTTCGACCGAGCGCCTAATCATCAGCCATTGGATGGTTCCCGGACCGGCGTTTCGGTTCGGGAGTAAATGGGAATGTGAAGGGATGGACCCAAGCCGGGCATTCTTATCGCAGCCGACCCCGCGACTGTAGAACGGTCAGGGTTCGCCATCCGGGAAAACCGGTATTCCGGACAGGCCGCGTGGTGCGGCCGCGGAATGGCCGGTCCAACCGGAAAAGCCACTGGAGTGGCACCACGATCAGCCGGGGCCGGACGCCTCTATCTCTACGAATCGTCCACCTCTTCGTGATGTCGAAAAACTCCGGGAAGGCGAGGCGGACCCGTTCGGGCCTTTGACGAGGTTCGTGACGCCGTGAGCCAGGAGACCTGCCATCCTGAAGGGCATCGTGCCCGATCCAGGGAGAGACACTCCCGATGCCAGCACGGAGGTTGTCATGGCTTTCTCGTTCCGCTCCCCCAGCGGCCATTTTTGCGTTTCTCGCCTCAGCGCCTGCGTATTTCCCCGCGAACATTAAGGCTGGGATCGTTTCATGACATCGACGAAAACAGGACCCGTGTTGGTTCTTGGCGGCGCTCGTTCCGGTAAATCGACGTTCGCCGAAAAACTCGTCACCACGTCGGGTCTCGACATGCATTACGTCGCGACGGGAAGGCCGTGGGACGGGGAGATGCAGGCAAGGATTGCCGAGCATCGTGAACGGCGGGGACCAGACTGGCAGACGCATGAGGAACCGCTTGAACTTGCCGCCTGCCTGAAAGCGATCGACGCGCCCGGCCGCGTCATCCTGATCGATTGCCTGACCCTGTGGGTCACCAATCTGATGATGGAGGATCGCGACCTGGCGGCAGGATTTCAGAACCTGGCAGAATGGCTGCCGCAGGCGCAGGCGCGGCTCGTGTTCGTTTCGAACGAGGTCGGGCTCGGCATCGTGCCGGAAAGCCGCATGGCGCGCGATTTCCGCGACCATGCCGGCCGGCTGCACCAGCTTATCGCGGAGAAGTCCGCGGAAGTCTATTTTATCGCGGCCGGATTGCCGCTGAAAATGAAGGGTTGATCCATGACCACAGCAAAAGCCGCTCACGGCAAGATCCCGGCAACCGTCATCACCGGCTTCCTCGGCGCCGGCAAGACGACGATGATCCGCAACATCCTGGAGAATGCCGATGGCCGGCGCATCGCGCTGATCATCAACGAGTTCGGCGATCTCGGCGTTGACGGCGACGTGCTGAAGGGTTGCGGCGCCGAAGCCTGCAGCGAGGACGACATCATCGAACTCACCAATGGCTGCATCTGCTGCACCGTCGCCGACGATTTCATCCCGACCATGACGAAGCTGCTCGAGCGCGAGAGCCGCCCGGACCACATCGTCATCGAGACGTCCGGTCTTGCGCTGCCGCAACCGCTGATCGCCGCCTTCAACTGGCCGGATATCCGCAGCGAAGTCACCGTCGATGGCGTCATCACCGTCGTTGACAGTGCCGCCGTTGCCGCCGGCCGCTTTGCCGATGATCACGACAAGGTCGATGCCCTGCGCGTCGAGGATGACAATCTCGATCACGAAAGCCCGATCGAGGAACTGTTCGAGGACCAGCTCACTGCCGCCGACCTGATCGTTCTCAACAAGACCGACCTGCTCGATTCCACTGGCCTCGCCTTCGTGCGCAAGGAAGTCGCCGCACGCACCAGCCGCAAGCCGTCGATGATCGAGGCGAAGAACGGCGAAGTCTCGGCCGCCGTGCTTCTCGGTCTCGGCGTCGGCACCGAAAGTGACATCGCCAACCGCAAGTCCCATCATGAAATGGAGCATGAAAACGGCGAGGAGCACGATCACGACGAATTCGACAGCTTCGTCGTCGAACTCGGTGCGATCGCTCATCCGGCGGGCTTTGTCGAAAAGCTGAAGACCGTCATCGCGGAACACGACGTGCTGCGCATCAAGGGTTTCGCCGACGTGCCCGGCAAGCCGATGCGCCTCCTGATCCAGGCCGTCGGCGCCCGCATCGACCAGTATTTCGACCGCGCCTGGGCGCCGGGCGAGACCCGCGGCACCCGCCTTGTGGTGATCGGCTTGCACGAGATGGACGAGGCTGCCGTGCGCGCTGCGATTGCAGCGGCGGTTTAGAGAATGGTGATTGCGGCATACCCCCCTCTGTCCTGTCGGACATCTCCCCCTCAAGGGGGGAGATTGGCTGGGGCAACCTCGCATTCAAAGTTGCGTGTGCGTGGTTATAGGTGCCGCTTGCTCTCGATCTCCCCCCTTGAGGGGGAGATGTCACGCAGAGACAGAGGGGGGTACTTCGGCCCCCGGAGAATGCCATGCATCTCCTCCTAGCCCAGAAAGGCACCATCTCGGACGGCGAGGAAGCGATCGACCTCGGTCAATCGCCCGCCGATGTCCTGTTCCTGTCCGCTGCCGATACCGAGCTTTCGGCGATCGCCGCCGCCCACCGCACGCGGCAAGGCAAATCCAGCCTGCGGGTCGCAAGTCTGCTGACGCTGAAACATCCGATGTCGGTCGATACCTATGTCGAGCGCACGGCGCGGCATGCCAAGCTGATCATCGTCCGCCCGCTCGGCGGCGCGAGCTACTTTCAGTACGTGCTGGAGGCACTGCATGCGGCTGCCGTCACGCATAAATTCCAGATCGCCGTTTTGCCGGGCTACGACAAGCCGGATCCCGGCCTCGAGCCGTTTTCGACGGTTTCCGCCGAAGACCGCAACCGGATGTGGGCCTATTTCACCGAGGGCGGTGCCGACAATATGGCGCGGCTGCTCGCCTATGCCGATGCGCTGATCGACGGTTCGGAAAAACCGGAGCCTGCCGCGCCGTTGCTCAAGGCCGGTATCTGGTGGCCGAGCGAGGGTGTGATCGGCGTCGAAGCGTGGAAGAAGACGGTCGGGTTCGTCCCGAGCGGAGAGTTACCCCCCTCTGTCAGCTTCGCTGACATCTCCCCCTCAAGGGGGGAGATTGACCCGCGGCAATCTGGTCAGTCCGAAGCGGACTTCGAACTTGCCGCGAGCGACTTGGAAAAACGAGAGCGTCCCCCAGCGATCTCCCCCCTTGAGGGGGAGATGCCCGACAGGGCAGAGGGGGGTAAAGCCTCCGCGCATACGGAAGAACTAAGGCACGCACCCATCGTCGCCCTCTGCTTCTATCGCGCCCTCGTCCAAAGCGGCGAAACCAGGCCCGTCGAGGCCCTGATCGAGACGCTCTCCGCCGAGGGAATGACTGTCCTGCCGGTGTTCGTCTCCAGCCTCAAGGATGCCGTGTCGATCGGCACGCTGGAGGCGATCTTTGGCGAGGCGCCGCCGGACGTGGTGATGAACGCCACCGGCTTTGCGGTCTCCGCACCGGGAGCGGATCGCCAGCCAACGGTGCTGGAGTTCACCGATGCGCCGGTGCTGCAGGTGATCTTTTCTGGCTCTACCCGGAAGGCGTGGGAAGCCTCGCCGCAGGGTCTCATGGCGCGCGATCTGGCGATGAACGTGGCGCTGCCCGAGGTCGACGGCCGTATCCTGTCGCGCGCCGTCTCGTTTAAAGCCGCCGCCGTCTATGATCCGGATGTCGAGGCCAACATCGTCGGTCACGAGCCTCTCGAGGGCCGCGTCGCCTTCGCCGCGAAACTGGCTGCCAACTGGGCGCGGCTACGCAGGGCGACACCCCATGAGCGTCGCGTGGCGATCATCATGGCGAACTATCCGAACCGCGACGGCCGGCTCGGCAACGGCGTCGGACTCGATACGCCGGCCGGGACGATCGAAGTGATGAAGGCCATGGCCGCAGGTGGTTATCATATCGATGACATCCCTCGCGATGGGGACTCGCTGATCCGGTATCTGATGGAAGGGCCAACCAATTCGGCACGCTCGGATTGCGAAATCCGCGAGACGCTTTCGCTCAATCAATACAATGCCTTCTTCTCGTCTCTTCCGGTTCAGATTCAGAATCAAGTCACGGGTAGATGGGGCGAACCAGCGGCCGATCCGTTCTTCTGCGATGGCCGGTTTGCGCTGCCGCTCGCCCGCTTCGGCGAGACCCTGGTCGGCATCCAGCCGGCGCGCGGCTACAATATCGATCCGAAGGAAACCTACCATTCGCCGGACCTCGTGCCGCCGCACGGCTATCTCGCCTTCTACGCCTTCCTGCGGAAGGAGTTCGGCGCCCACGCCATCATCCATATGGGCAAGCACGGCAATCTCGAATGGCTGCCAGGCAAGGCGCTGGCGCTGTCGCAGACCTGCTATCCGGAAGCGGTCTTCGGGCCGATGCCGCATCTCTATCCGTTCATCGTCAATGATCCGGGCGAGGGCACCCAGGCCAAGCGCCGCACCAGCGCAGTGATCATCGACCACCTGACGCCGCCGCTCACCCGCGCCGAATCCTATGGGCCGCTCAAGGATCTTGAGGCGCTGGTCGACGAATATTACGACGCGGCCGGCGGCGATCCCCGCCGTCTGCGGCTGCTCAGCAAGCAGATTCTCGACCTTGTGCGGGATATCGGCCTTGACCAGGATGCCGGCATTGACCGGACCGATGCCGAGGACAAGGCGCTGGAAAAGCTCGATGCCTATCTCTGTGACCTCAAGGAACTGCAGATCCGCGACGGCCTGCATGTATTTGGCGTCGCGCCGGAAGGACGGCTTCTGACCGATCTGACGGTTGCCTTGGCGAGGGTGCCGCGCGGGCAGGGCGAGGGCGGCGATCAGAGCCTGCAACGGGCGATAGCGGCGGATGCGGGGCGCGCCGCATCGATCTCCCCCCTTGTGGGGGAGATGTCCGACAGGACAGAGGGGGGTAAAGCCTCCGCAAACTCAGACGCCGCGGTACCCCCCTCTGTCGGCCGGGCCGACATCTCCCCCACAAGGGGGGAGATCAATCCGGAGCGTCCTTTCGACCCGCTCGACTGCGTCCTCTCCGATCCCTGGACGGGTCCGAAACGTGCGATCCTGGCGGAGCTCAGCGACGCCCCATGGCGCACCGCGGGCGATACGGTCGAGCGCATCGAACTTCTGGCTGCAAAATTGGTCGCCGGCGAACTTGCCTGTCCGGAAAACTGGACTGCCACGCAAGCAGTCCTGGAGGACGTGGAGATCCGCCTGAAGCCGTCGATCGTCCAATCCGGTCCTGCCGAAATCGCGGCGCTGATGACCGGGCTCGACGGCCGCTTCGTGGCGCCCGGACCCTCCGGTGCGCCGACGCGCGGGAGGCCGGATGTTTTACCCACCGGCCGCAACTTCTATTCGGTCGACAGCCGCGCCGTGCCGACGCCGGCGGCCTTCGAACTCGGCAAGAAATCGGCCGAATTGCTGATCCGCCGCTACTTGCAGGACCATGGCGAATGGCCGACCTCCTTCGGGCTGACGGCCTGGGGCACGTCGAACATGCGCACCGGCGGCGATGATATCGCCCAAGCTTTGGCGCTGATCGGCGCCAAGCCGACCTGGGACATGATGTCCCGCCGGGTGACCGGCTATGAGATTGTGCCGCTTGCCGTGCTGGGACGTCCCCGCGTCGATGTGACCCTGCGCATTTCCGGCTTCTTCCGCGATGCGTTCCCGGATCAGATCGCGCTTTTCGACAACGCGATCCGGGCCATCGGCGCGCTTGAGGAGGACGATGCCGACAACATGATCGCGGCACGGATGCGGGCGGAAACCGTGCGGCTTGAAGCGGCCGGCGTTACGCCGAAAGAGGCCGCGCGGCGCGCCTCCTACCGCGTCTTCGGTGCCAAGCCCGGCGCCTATGGCGCAGGGCTGCAGGCCTTGATGGATGAAAAGGGCTGGGAAAACCGCGCCGATCTGGCCGACGCCTATCTCACCTGGGGAAGCTACGCCTATGGCGCCGGCGAGGACGGCAAGGCGGAGCGCGGGCTTCTGGAGGCGCGGCTGAAGACGGTCGACGCCGTGGTGCAGAACCAGGACAATCGCGAGCATGACCTGCTCGACAGCGACGACTACTACCAGTTCGAAGGCGGCATGAGCCTTGCGGTGGAGCAGATGTCGGGCACGCGCCCGTCGATCTACCACAACGATCATTCCCGCCCGGAAAAGCCGGTGATCCGCTCGCTGGAGGAAGAGATCGGCCGGGTGGTGCGTGGCCGCGTCGTCAATCCGAAATGGATCGAGGGTGTCATGCGCCACGGCTACAAGGGGGCTTTCGAGATTGCCGCGACGGTCGACTACATGTTCGCCTTCGCTGCAACGACCGGCGCCGTGCGCAGCCACCATTTCGAGGCGGTCTACCAGGCCTATGTCATGGACGAACGCGTTCGCCAGTTCATGGAAGACAAGAATCCGGCGGCGTTGCGTGAGATGACCGACAAATTGATGGAGGCGATCGATCGCGGCCTCTGGTCGCCACGTTCCAATTCGGCACGTTTCGAACTGCAAGGCCTTTCGACTGCCGCGGAGTAGACCATAGCGCGCCGTTCGAAAAACAATCAAATTCTGAGAGGAGACACCATGAGCGAAGACGATCTGCCGACGACCGAAACGACTCCCGTCAATGATGAGGCTCGCCATGCCATGAAAATGGCGAAGAAGAAGACCGCGCGCGAAAAGATCATGGCGACCAAGACCGATCAGAAGGGTCTGATCATCGTCAACACCGGTAAGGGCAAGGGCAAGTCGACGGCCGGCTTCGGCATGATCTTCCGCCACATCGCCCATGGCATGCCGTCCGCGGTCGTCCAATTCATCAAGGGTGCCTGGGAGACGGGCGAGCGCGATCTGATCGAAAAGCACTTCGGCGATCTCTGCCAGTTCTATACCCTTGGCGAGGGCTTCACCTGGGAGACCCAGGATCGCGCCCGCGATGTGGTGATGGCGCAGAAGGCTTGGGAGAAGGCCAAGGAACTGATCCGCGACGAGCGTAATTCCATGGTCCTGCTCGACGAGATCAACATCGCCCTTCGCTACGATTACATCGACGTCGCGGAAGTGGTGCGGTTCCTGAAAGAGGAAAAGCCGCACATGACCCATGTCGTCCTGACCGGCCGCAACGCCAAGGAAGAACTGATCGAAGCGGCCGATCTCGTCACCGAAATGGAACTGGTCAAGCACCCCTTCCGCTCCGGCATCAAGGCTCAGGTTGGGGTCGAATACTGAGTTTCCGCTTTAGACGCCGAGCCAGATCCGGACCGGGTGGGCCGGATCGGCCAGAAGCCTGATCGCCAGCGCGACGCAGGTGACAACCAGCAGCGGCTTGATGATCTTGGCACCGCTCTTCATGGCGAACCGCGAGCCGACCTGGGCGCCGGAGAACTGGCCGGCGCCCATCAACAAGCCGACTTTCCAGAGGACCACGCCGTAGAGCAGAAAGACGATGAAGGCGCCGATATTGGAGCCGAAGTTGAGGAATTTCGTGTGGGCGGTTGCCTTCAAAACACCGAATCCGGCAAGAGCGATGAAGGCGAGCATGAAGAACGAGCCGGTGCCCGGGCCGAAGACCCCGTCGTAGAAGCCGATCGCCGGTACCAGCGTCAGCGAAAACAGGAAAGGCGTCATTCGTTGTGCCTTGTCGGCATCGCCGAGCCTCGGCTTGACGGCGAAATAGAGCGCGATCGCGACCAGCAGGAAGGGGAGAACGGCCTTCAGCACATCGCCCGGCACCACGGTGGCGAGGATGGCTCCGAGCGCCGCCCCCAGTGCCGACATTGCGGCCATCGGCAGTTGCCTGCGAATGTCCACGTGCCCGTGGCGGGCATAGGCAAGGCTTGCCGAGCCGGAGCCGAACAGCGACTGCAGCTTGTTGGTTCCGAGCGTTTCGAGCGGCGGAATGCCTGCGATCAGCATGGCGGGAATGGTGATCATGCCGCCGCCGCCGGCGATCGAATCGATGAAACCGGCAAGGAAAGCAGCGGCAAACAACAAGGCGAAGAGTTGGGGGGCAAGATCGTGCAAGGGAGACTCGCGAAAGGCGGAGAATTCAGCCCTGTTTGTCAGAGGTTGCCCGGAAAAGCAAAGACAGCCTGCATGTTGATCCCCAACGAGATGGAACATTCCGCATCGTGGCGTTGACTGCGGTTCGAATGACGCAATCCGGTTTGACCGGCCGGGTGCCGTTCGGTAGAAAGGAAGGACGTGCGACGGCGCCCATCATGGTGGGCTGAAAGAGCGTCCGGTGCGGCCGACCCATCCAGGGGGCTTCATCCGGTGCTGTCCAGACCGCCTCGAAGCTTTGCGGCGTCGAGGCCCGCGCATCGTGATCATACGGCGTGGGAGGCCTCTTTTTCGAATGCACGTGAATACCGGCAATCAGGCGGGTGCTACGCCTTTTGTTCTCGGCCTTGGCTGCGAGCGTGGCACGCCCGCGGACGAATTGATCCGGCTGGCGGAAGAGGCGTTGACGGCTGCCAAGGTTGAACGCCGCTCACTTGCCTGTGTCGCCTCGCTTGATGTCCGCGCGACCGAACCGGCGATGATCGCTGCCGCTGCGCATTTCTGCGTGCCATTCCGGGTCTTCGACGCCGCGACGCTGGAAGCCGAAACCGCGCGGCTGAAAAATCCTTCCGAAATCGTCTTCGCGCTCACCGGCTGCCATGGCGTCGCGGAGGCGGCGGCGCTGGCTGCGGCCGGACAATCGGGCGCTCTGATCGTGCCGAAGATCAAGTCTGCCCATGCAACGGCAGCGATCGCCGGCGGCGTATTTATCGAATCGATTGAGGATGTTGTCGCCGATTGTGAACAAAACGATTCCGCATCATCACAGCCTGATTCAGCGTGGACGGCGCATGCCGGAGCGGAGATGGCGTTATGACGGAAGCGCTGTTTTCCGGTCTTCCCGAGCTTGAGCCGGGCTCCGTCTGGCTCGTCGGCGCGGGTCCGGGTGATCCCGGCCTCCTGACATTGCATGCGGTCAACGCTCTTCGCCAGGCGGACGTCATCGTCCACGATGCGCTGGTCAATTCCGATTGTCTGGCGATGGCAAAGACCGGCGCGGTTCTGGAGTTTGCCGGCAAGCGCGGTGGCAAGCCGTCGCCGAAGCAGCGCGACATTTCCCTGCGTCTGGTCGAATTGGCGCGCCAGGGCAAGCGCGTGCTGCGGCTGAAGGGCGGCGATCCCTTCGTCTTCGGCCGGGGCGGCGAGGAGGCTCTGACGCTGGTCGAACACGGCATCCCGTTCCGCATCGTACCGGGTATCACGGCCGGCATCGGCGGGCTTGCCTATGCCGGCATTCCGGTGACGCACCGCGAGGTCAACCACGCCGTGACCTTCCTCACCGGCCATGATTCCTCCGGCGTCGTTCCCGACCGCATCAACTGGGAAGGCATTGCCAAGGGATCACCGGTCATCGTCATGTACATGGCGATGAAGCATATCGGCCAGATCACGGCCAATCTGATCTCGGCCGGCCGCTCGCCAGAGGAGCCCGTCGCCTTCGTCTGCAACGCCGCGACGCCGGATCAGACAGTGCTGGAAACGACGCTGGAACATGCCGAGGCAGATGTCGCCGCCTCCGGGCTTGAGCCGCCGGCGATCGTCGTGGTCGGCGAGGTGGTGCGCCTGCGCTCTGCGCTCGACTGGCTGGGCGCCCTTGACGGGCGCGTTCTCAATGCCGATCCGCTGTCGAGCCGCGCCTTCAAGGACCCGGCATGACAGGCCTGTTGATCGCCGCGCCGTCTTCCGGATCCGGAAAGACGACGGTAACGCTCGGACTGATGCGTGCCCTGCGTAATCGGGAAATTGCTTCTGCACCCGGCAAGGCGGGGCCAGACTATATCGATCCGGCTTTTCACACCGCAGCGAGCGGCCGGGCCTGCCTCAACTACGATCCCTGGGCCATGCGGCCGGATCTTCTTCGAGCCAATGCCGAGGCGGCAACCGCCAATGGCGAAGCGCTGATCATCGAGGCAATGATGGGCCTTTATGACGCGGCCGCCGATGGAACCGGATCGCCAGCCGATCTTGCTGCCTTGCTCGAATTGCCCGTCATCCTCGTCGTCGATTGCGCTCGCATGGCGCATTCGGTCGCTGCTCTGGTGCGCGGCTATGCCAGCCATCGCGACGACGTCCATGTTTCAGGCGTCATCCTCAACAAGGTCGGCAGCGATCGTCACGAAAAGATGCTGCGCGACGCGCTGGAGACGGTCGACATGCCGGTATTCGGCGTGCTTCGCCAGAACGATGCCCTGAAATTGCCCGAGCGCCATCTCGGTCTCGTGCAGGCCGGAGAGCATGGTGAACTGGACGCATTCATCGAGCGGGCGGCGATGTTTGTCGAACAGGGCTGTGATCTGGACGCCGTTCTATCGGCGGCTCGATCTGGATCATCGCATCGCTTGAAGACGGATGTTCTGCCGTTGAAGCCGCTTGGCCAAAAAATCGCAATCGCCCGCGATATCGCCTTCGCGTTCTGTTACGAGCACCTTTTGTCCGGCTGGCGCAAGGCCGGTGCCGAATTGTCGGCCTTTTCGCCGCTCGCGAACGAGGCGCCCGCTGAAGACGCCGACGCGATCTATCTGCCGGGCGGCTATCCGGAGCTTCACGCCGGGATATTGGCGAATGCTGCGCGGTTCAAATCGGGCATGGCACGGGCACGCGACCGTGGCGCCCGGATTTTTGGCGAGTGCGGCGGTTACATGGTGCTCGGCGACGGGCTTGTGGCAGCGGATGGCGCACGCTACGACATGCTCGGTTTCTTGCCGCTCTCCACCAGCTTTGCCGAACGCAAGCGGCATCTCGGCTACCGGCGGGTGAGGCCGCTCGACACCAGTTTCTTTGACGGTCCGCTGATGGCGCATGAATTTCACTATGCGTCGATCCTGTCCGAAGGCGATGCCGACCGTTTGTTCGACACGAGCGATGCGACCGGCACGCAGCTTGGATCGGCCGGCTTGCGGCGCGGCCAGGTGGCCGGATCCTTCATGCACATCATCGATATGGCAGAGGTCCCATGAGCGCTCCGATCATGCACGGCGGTGGGGTCACCGAAGCAGCAGACGCGTTCGGCGGTGAGCCAAAGGACTGGCTCGATCTTTCGACCGGCATCAATCCCAATCCGGTTTCCCTGCCGGATATCCCGGTCAATGCCTGGCACCGGCTGCCGGACAGTCATCTGGTCGATACTGCGCGAAACGCTGCCGCCCGCTATTATCGCAGCAGCGATATCCTGCCGCTCCCGGTCCCCGGCACGCAATCGGTCATTCAACTTCTGCCGCGTATGGCCGCGCCTGCCCGCCGTGTCGCCATTTTCGCGCCGACCTATGGCGAATATGCCCGCGTTTTTCTTGCCGCCGGTTTTGCCGTCGATGAGATATCCGCGTCGGATCAATTGACGCCGGAGCATGGGCTGGCGATCCTGGTCAATCCCAACAATCCAACGGGACGCGTCTATCCTCCAGGTGAAATCGCTGCCCTGGCCCGGCGGATGAAGGCCACCGGTGGCATACTGCTTGTTGACGAAGCCTTCGGCGATATGCAGCCCGATTTGAGTATCGTGCCTTTCGTAGCCGAGTACGACAACCTGATCGTCTTTCGGTCATTCGGCAAATTTTTCGGCCTGGCCGGCCTGCGGCTCGGTTTCGTCATTGCCGGCGATCCGGTGCTGTCGGACTTTCGCGAATGGCTTGGGCCATGGTCGGTTTCCGGTCCGGCGCTGATGATTGCCGCGGCATCAATGAACGGCGATACGAATGCCGTGCAATCCGCCATCACCGAGCGCAAGGCGGCGCTTGAGCATGTTCTCCACAGGGCCGGCCTGAAGATCATCGGTGGCACGCCGCTTTTCACGCTGGTGGAACACCGGCAGGCTGCGCGTCTGCACACACTTCTGTGCCGGGCTCACATCCTGACGAGAAAATTCGATTATGCGCCGTCCTGGCTGAGGATTGGGCTTGCACCGGATATTTCAGGCGATACACGTTTGGCGGAGGCCTTGCGCCGCGCGGACCTCGCCTGAACGGACCCCTGCATGTCGACCGAAATCCTCGTTGTTCTCGTTGCCGCTTTGGCGCTCGACCGTATTGTCGGCGATCCCGATTGGCTCTGGTGCCGTCTGCCGCATCCGGTCGTGCTGTTCGGCGCCATGATCGGCTGGTGCGACCGGACTTTCAATCGCAAACGCCTGGGCGATGAGACGCTGAAGGTCAGCGGCGTTCTCGTCATCGCCGCGCTTTTGGCGTGGAGCCTCGTCTGCGGCTGGCTGCTGCATTGGCTGTTCGCTCACTTGGGTCCGTTCGGAATGGCGCTCGAAACGATCCTCGTCGCGGTCTTCCTGGCCCAGAAGAGCCTTGCCGACCACGTCGCCCGCGTCGCCTCGGGGCTGCGCTTCGGCGGGCTGGAGGGCGGGCGCAAGGCGGTGTCGATGATCGTCGGGCGGGATCCGGAAACCCTGGATGGGCCGGCGGTCTGCCGTGCCGCGATCGAAAGCCTGGCCGAAAATTTCTCCGACGGCGTCGTTGCGCCTGCCTTCTGGTATGCCGTTCTCGGTCTGCCAGGGCTTCTTGCCTACAAGATGCTCAACACCGCCGATTCGATGATCGGCCACAAGAGCCCGAAATATCTGCATTTCGGCTGGGCTTCCGCCCGGCTCGACGATCTCGCCAATGTCCCGGCGGCACGCCTGTCGATCCTGTTGATCGCAGCCGGCGCCTTTTTCACAACCGGCGGCCGCGCCGCCCGCAGCGCCATCGGCGTCGCGCTGCGTGACCATGGTCTGCATCGTTCGCCGAATTCGGGGTGGCCGGAGGCAGCCATGGCGGGCGCGCTCGACATTCGATTGGCAGGCCCGCGGATTTATTCCGGTTCTCTTGTCAATGAGCCGATGATCAATGGGTCCGGCCGGGCAGTTGCAACGGTCGGTGACGTGGAAACCGGCGTTTCCATATTCTACGGCGCCTGCACGGCGCTCGTCCTGTTGAGTGCGTTTGTCGCTCTCCTTGTCAGTATAGCCTAGCTTTCTTTACCGAGATCGGAAACTCTGATCCGGATTTATTAATCCGGCATTTTCCATTTGTCTTAAGCGAATATCATTCGAATAATGTTAGGTCTTCGTCCGTTGGAACACCAGTAAAAAGGTGCGTATATCCGGAGAGGACTTTAATGCGTAGAATCGTCGTGGCCTTTTTGGCCTTCTTGTTCATGCAAATTCATTCACCGTCTGCCTTTGCTGCCAATCTTATTGCCAATATCAGTCTTTCTTCTCAGACGATGACAGTCTCGCAGAACGGCGTCGTCCGCTATCGCTGGAAAGTCTCGACCGCGCGCAAGGGCTATGTCACGCCGCAGGGAAGCTGGAGCGCCAAGTGGCTGTCGAGGAACCATCGTTCGCGCAAATATGACGACGCGCCGATGCCCTATGCGGTGTTCTTCAACGGCGGCTACGCCGTTCACGCGACCTTCGATCTCAAGCGCCTCGGCCGCCCTGCCTCTCATGGTTGCATCCGCCTGCACCCGGAAAATGCCGCGGAGTTCTTCTCGCTTGCAAGCCAGTACGGTCTGAAGAACACCAAGATCGTCGTTACCCGCTGAACCCTTGCGGCGGTTAAGCGGATGGAGCGGCGCATGCGCAGCCGGATTGGCGGCGCAGGCCGCTCATCTGATGTTTGCGCAACACCATCGTCATAAATGCAACTCTTGGGCTCAAGGCCATTGGCTTTTCAGCCGCATTTACCTATAGGTTCGCCAAAACATGAATTCTAAAGAGGTATGCGCGTGACAGCTACATTCGACAAGGTTGCCGACATCATTGCAGAAACGAGCGAAATCGATCGTGAGACGATTACGCCGGAAAGCCACACCATCGACGATCTCGGCATAGACAGCCTGGACTTCCTCGACATCGTCTTTGCGATCGACAAGGAATTCGGCATCAAGATCCCGCTCGAGCAGTGGACTCAGGAAGTCAACGAAGGCAAGGTTTCGACGGAGGAATATTTCGTCCTCAAGAACCTCTGCGCCAAGATCGACGAGCTGAAGGCTGCCAAGGGCTGACGAATGGCCCGCGTTCCAACGCGCGGCAACACGTGTATGAACCACATCAATGCCGCCTGTCGCGTGGACTGCGCTTGACAGGCGGCATTTGCGTTTTTACTTGACGGTCGCATGATCGCGCCGCCGGACCGGTTTCGGGCGGGCCAAACCAGGCGCGGTCATGCGGATTTGAAATCCGGAGCATTCCAGGTGCTGTTTCTCGATGCGCCGCGCTCCGGACCAAGCTGGATTTGCTCCTGATGCTCCTTGAATATTTTCAGATGATCGACCGGGTCGAGACCCTCGATCTCACCGCCAAGACGCTCACGGCGCGCTCGGTCGTTCCTGCCAAGAGCCCGGTTTTCGAAGGGCACTTTCCGGGCTATCCGCTGGTGCCCGGCGTTCTTCTGATCGAGACGATGGCGCAGGCCTCGGGTTTTCTCGTTCTGGCCGCGACCGATTTTGCGGCCATGCCGTTCCTGATGTCGGTTGATGGTGCGAAGATGCGCACCTTCGTCGAACCGGAAGCTGTGCTCGACATCGAGGCCTTCCTGGAGCATGACGGCTCCGGCTTTGCCGTCACCAAGGCGAAAATCACCTCGCAGGGCAAGAAGGTCTGCGACGCGCAATTGAAACTGCGGACCATGCCTTTCGATCAGGTGCCGCTTGGCCCGATCGTAAAGAAGCGTGCCGAAGAAGTGGGGCTGATGGCGGCGATGGCAGCCACAGCCGCGACGGGGGAATGACGATGAGCAAATCCGCCAATGATGTTGTGATCACCGGTGTCGGCATCGTCACCAGCCAGGGCGTCGGCACAGAGGTACATACCGCGCTTCTGACCGCCGATCAGCCGCCAGCCGTGCGCATCGAGACCGAACGCTTCGCGCCCTATCCGGTGCATCCGCTGCCGGAAATCGACTGGTCGCAGCAGATCCCGAAACGCGGCGACCAGCGACAGATGGAAAACTGGCAGCGTCTCGGCGTCTTCGCCGCTGGCCTGGCGCTGGATGATGCGGGCTTCAAGGATGACCTCGAAGCTTGCGGCTCGATGGACATGATCGTGGCGGCCGGCGGCGGCGAGCGCGACATCACCGTCGATTCGCTGATCGTCGACGAGGGGCTGAAGCGCAACGACCGCGAGCGGCTGCTCAACGAGAAGCTGACGACGGAGCTGCGTCCGACCCTGTTTCTCGCCCAGCTTTCCAACCTGATGGCCGGCAACATCTCGATCGTGCACAAGGTGACCGGTTCGTCCCGCACCTTCATGGGCGAGGAGGGCGCCGGCATTTCGGCCGTGGAAACGGCCTTCGCCCGCATCAAGGCGGGTCAGTCCACCCATACGCTCGTCGGCGGCGCCTTCGTGGCCGAACGGCAGGACGTGCTGCTCCTGATCGAGGCTATCCAGGGCCACGCCCGTGGAGAATGGCAGCCGCTTTGGGGGCGCAAGGCCGAAGACGGCGGCGGCATGATCCTCGGCTCGGTCGGCGCTTTCCTCGTCCTGGAATCGCGCGCTCACGCGGAAGCCCGCGGCGCCCACATCTATGCGGCGATCGACGCGATCGAGGGCGATCGCGGCAGCCGCGAGGCGGGCCGGCTGGAGGCGCGGCTCGAACGGCTTCTGGAACCGGCGAAGGATCTGGCGGGCGAGGGCACGGTTGTTTTCTGCGGCACGACCGGTTTTCACGATCTGGCGGCGCGCGAGCAGGCCGTGCTCGAGGCAGTGGTTCCCGGCGCTGCGCTTCGCGCCTATGGCGGCCTGACCGGGCATGCGCTCGAAACCCAGTTTCCGCTTGGCCTGGCGCTCGCTGCCCTGACGCTTGACGGCCGGGCGAAGGTTCCGCCGTTCGACGCCGGCCGGGAACGGGCGATGACCGCCGGGGCAACGGCAGCCGTCGTCACAACTGTCGGCCATGTTCGCGGCGAGGGTGTTGCCCTGCTGTCGGCCAATGCGTGAGGAGTGAACCATCATGACCGCATCGAAATTCACCGATCATCTCGGCCGTCCGATCATCGCCGTCACCGGCATGGGCGTTATCACCTCGCTCGGACAGGGGCTGAAGGACAATTGGGCGGCGCTGACGGCCGGCGTCTCCGGCATTCACGCGATCAAGCGCTTTCCCACGGAAGGATTGTCGACCCGCATTTCCGGCACCGTTGATTTCATCGATGTGCCGGCGGAAAATTCCGTCGAGCGCTCCTATGCCTTCGCCCGTGCAACGACGGAGGAAGCGCTGGCGCAGGCGGGGCTTTCCGGCGATTTCAACGGGCCGCTGTTCCTTGCCGCCCCGCCGATCGAGCCGGAATGGAGCGACCGCTTTGCTCTTGCCGACCGGGCACCGGCCTCCGAACGCCCCGGCGATGCCTATGACCGCTTCATGGCGGTTCTGCGCAACAAGGCCGATCCCGTCTTTCACGAAGCCATGCTGTTCGGCGCCATTTCCGAGCGTCTGGCCGATCGTTTCGGCACGCGCGGCCTGCCGGTGACGCTTTCGACCGCTTGCGCTTCCGGCGCGACCGCGATCCAGCTCGGCGTCGAGGCGATCCGCCAGGGCCGTACTGACCGCGCGCTGACCGTCGCCACCGACGGTTCGGTCAGCGCCGAAGCGCTGATCCGCTTCTCGCTACTGTCGGCGCTTTCGACCCAGAACGATCCCCCGGAAAAGGCCTCCAAGCCCTTCAGCAAGGATCGCGATGGTTTCGTCATCGCCGAAGGTGCGGCGACGCTGGTGCTCGAAAGCCTGGAAGCGGCGGTTGCCCGCGGCGCCCGCGTTCTCGGCATCATGAAGGGCTGCGGCGAGAAGGCTGATCTCTTCCACCGCACCCGCTCGTCCCCGGACGGCGGCCCGGCGATCGCGACGATCCGCGCTGCGCTGTCCGATGCGGGCCTTGCCGAAAGCGGCATCGGCTACATCAATGCCCATGGCACCTCGACGCCGGAAAACGACAAGATGGAATATGGCGCCATGTCGGCGGTCTTCGGCGAGGCGCTTGCCAGCATCCCGGTGTCGTCGAACAAGTCGATGATCGGCCACACGCTGACGGCGGCCGGTGCGGTCGAGGCGGTTTTCTCGTTGCAGACCATGCTGACCGGCACCTTGCCGCCGACGATCAACTACACCAACGCCGATCCAACAATCGTGCTCGACGTCGTGCCGAATGTGAAGCGGGATGCAAAGGTGACGGCCGTGCTGTCGAACTCCTTCGGCTTCGGTGGCCAGAACGCCAGCCTTGTCATGACGGCGGAACCCGCCTAATCGGACAGGCGACACTTTTTCGATGAAAGACGCCTTTGGGCGAAGGACTGGAATATCATGCGCGCTTTGCAACTGATCGACGACCGCAAGCTGGAAATCACCGACCTTCCTGAACCGGAAGCGCCGGGTCCCGGCGAAGTCACGCTCCGGGTCAAGGCCGTTGCGCTCAACCATATCGACGTCTGGGGCTGGCGCGGCATGGCCTTTGCCAAGCGCAAGATGCCGCTGGTGATCGGAGCGGAAGCGTCGGGCGTGGTCGACCAGATCGGCCCGGGCGTCGCCAATGTGCTGCCGGGGCAGCTTGTCTCGATCTACGGCGCGCGCACCTGCGGCCTTTGCCGCCCCTGCCGCGAAGGCCGCGACAATCTCTGCGAACATGTCGGCGGCGTGCACGGCTTCCATCTCGATGGTTTCGCCCAGGAGAAGGTCAATCTTCCCGCGCGCCTGCTCGTCCCGGCGCCTCCGGGCGTCGATGCGGTGGCCGCGGCTGTCGCTCCGGTGACCTTTGGCACGGTCGAGCACATGCTGTTCGACAATGCCAGGCTCGAGCCGGGCGAAACCATCCTCATTCATGCCGGCGGCTCGGGCATCGGTTCGGCGGCGATCCAGCTTGCCAAGAAGATCGGCTGCACCGTCATCACCACCGTCGGTTCCGACGACAAGATCGAGAAGGCGAAGGCGCTCGGCGCCGATCATGTCATCAACTACCGCACCGACCGCTTCGAGGGCGTCGTTCGCAAGCTTACCAAGAAGAAGGGCGTCGACGTCGTCTTCGAACATGTCGGCAAGGACACCTGGGCAGCATCGATGTTCAGCCTGAAGCGCGGCGGGCGTCTGGTGACTTGCGGCTCGACCTCGGGCGTCTCGACAGACATGAACCTGATGATGCTCTTCCAGCAGCAGTTGAAGCTGCTCGGCTCCTTTGGCTGCCGCATGGAGAACATGGCCAATGCCATGCAGAAGATGGCGCGCGGACTGGTGCATCCGGTCATCGACACCGAAGTCGGCTTCACCGAAATCGACAAGGCGCTGGAGCGCATGGAGACCCGCCAGGTCTTCGGCAAAATCATCCTGCGGATGGACTGAAAATCGTGCGCATGCTGATCACACGGCTGGTTCTTGCGGCGGAGCATTTCCGCCAGTGGTCGATCGCCCAGTTCGTCTTTCTGCTGCTCGGCACGCTGAAACTGTTTCCAGCCAACGGCGCCATCGAATTTGCCGATCGTTTCACCCGCTGGCTCGGACCGAAGCTGAAGCGCCGGCACAAGCTGACCATGACCAATCTGCGCAATGCCTTTCCCGAAAAGAGCGAGGCGGAGATCGAGGCGATCGCGCTCGAAAGCTGGGGTAGCATCGGAAGGCTGGCTGCCGAATACGTTTTTCTCGACCAACTCTTCGATTTCGATCCGGCAAACCCGGAGCCGGGCCGCATCGAAGTCTCGGGCATCCCGCTGTTTGTCGAGTTGCGCGACAACCCGCGTCCGTTCATCGTCTTTACCGCCCATAGCGGCAATTTCGAACTGCTGCCCGTCGCCGGTGCGGCCTTCGGGCTGGATGTGACGGTGCTTTTCCGCCCGCCGAACAATCCTTATGTCGCCGACAAGGTGTTCGATTTCCGCAAGCAGCGCATGGGCAATCTCGTTCCCTCGCATGCCGGCTCGTCGTTCACGCTTGCGCGTAAGCTGGAGGCGGGCGGCGCCGTCGGCGTGCTCGTCGACCAGAAGTTCCGCAAGGGGCTGACGACAAAATTCTTCGGCCGGGACGTCCGTACCAATCCGCTGCTGGCGAAACTGGTGCGGCAGTTCAACTGCGAGGTCTATCCGGCCCGCTCGATCCGCCTGCCGAACGGACGATTCCGGCTCGAGCTCGAGCCGGCCATCGATATCCCGCGCAGGGCCGACGGCGGCGTCGACGTCAATGCGACGGCGCAGTTGCTCAATGACAAGGTCGAGAGCTGGGTCAGGGAATACCCCGGTCAGTGGCTGTGGTACCACGACCGCTGGAACATCAAGCGCAGTCTCAAGGACTGATCGGGAGCGAGCAGGCGTCGCAAACACTAGGATCAGTCTGGAAGTGCTTCCCGGCTGGACGGATGCGGCTATTTTCGCGCCTTGGCTGGCTCCGCGGCATTTGTTCGCGGACCGATGCCCCTTGGTGAGGGGCATCTTTGCCAGTCTCGTGGCTGAAGAATTTTGCTCAACTCGGCGAGGCCGAAAATAAATTCACCGGTAACGTTTCCGCTCGGTTCTCGGCTGTTGAACGCGATTTCTTTGGGTGTAAACTGAATCATTACAGCAAGGTGATTGCAAGCGCTTCGGACGATTGAACATGCGCGATCCAATCGATTTAGGTCTGGATTGCGACTCTAATTCCGTGGCTTCGGGGCTTGAACGGGTGGCAGGAGTGGGGTGGAAAATTGAAGGCACTGATTGACCTTTTCTGGTTCAAATATTCCCAGCTGCAATATGCCGTCAAATCTGGCGATGATCTCCTGATAAATATTCTTGATCGAGAGATCGAACCGGTTCTGGACGCCATCTATCACGAAGAAGCGAAAAACTCGGTCGACGCACGGCTGCAGTTCCAGTTTGTTCTCGACTTGCTGCAAAAGGAAGCCGGCGACGTTTCGAGCGTGCTGCGTCAGCGCGACGCGCTGCAGGCGCTGGCGGATCGCTATTTCTCGGTCGGAAGGGGTGACGTTTTCGAAAAGCCCCAGGCGCCGCAATCGACCGCCGGATTGCAGAAGGGCCGCGTCGATGAAGGCTTCCTCAACGAAGCAATCCTCGACTGCATGCCGGACCGCATCGCCGTCATCACCACCGACTACCGTTATCTTTACACCAATTCCGTCAATGCCGCGCGGCTGGAAGAGCGGCCCATGGACCTCGTCGGCCGCCATATCGTCGAGTTCGTCGGCATTCAGCGCTTCGAGCAGCGGGTCAAATCGAACCTCGACAGATGTTTTTCCGGCGAACTGGTGGATTACACCTACCCCAAGGACGTCGAGAACCGGACGATCGTCGTGCGGTGCCGGATGACGCCCTGCATGTCGAGCACCGGCAAGATCATCGGCGCAATCCTGATCCTTCAGGAGATCGCCGACCGCCGCCGCTCGATCGCCGCGTGAGGCCGAAAGGCGAGGGTGACCACCCTCGCGCCATATTTCATCTCGGCTATTTGTCGGACCAGACAGCCAGTTCATAGCCGTCCGGATCCTGGAAATGGAACCTCCTGCCGCCCGGAAAGGAAAAAGTCTCCCTGACGATGCGCGCGCCGGCCGCCTCCAGCCGCGCTTGCGTGGCTGCGAGATCGTCCGCATACAGGATCACCAGTGGTCCGCCCGGCCTTACCGTTCCTGTCGTCAAGCCGCCAGTCAGCCGGCCGTCGCTGAATTCGCAATATTGCGGGCCGTAGTCGGTGAACGACCAGCCGAACGCAGCGCCGTAAAACGCTTTCGAACGGGCGATGTCGGCAACGGCGAATTCGATATTGTCGATCTGGCGATCGACGCCTTTCTGTCCCATGATCGTCTTCCTTGTTATGCTTCCAGCAGTTTTTTCAATGTGTTGAGGTCTTTCAGGACCCAGTTGGAATCGGCTGCAAACTGTTCCTCGCTGATATCGGGCAGTTTCAACACCGTGAACATCACCTCCGAGCCGTCGCCATTCGGCACGACGCGCAGCGCATTGTCGACTTCAAGTCCCGATTCCATCGTCACGACATGGTCCATCACACCGAAATCGTTCCTCGGCGCAAACTTGACGCGGACGCTGCCGAGCGGACCGTGCGCCACCCAATCCTCGCCATCGGCCTCCAAGCCGCCGCCGAGGCCGGATGCCCAGAGCGGCATGTTTTCCGGCTTGGCAGCAAACTGATAAACGTCACGCCAGTTCCTGTTTATGCTGACATGGACGACTTTCGCTTCCATCACGCTCATCTGTTTCCCTTTCATCATTCCGCCGAGCTTGGAGCGAATAGATCGTGAAATCCTGAACAAAATGGACAATCAGCCAGTCAATTGCCGGGAGAAGTCGCCGGGCGAAAGGCTTGTCGGCATTCGTACTTCGTGTGACATATGCGCCGGATCGCCTCATGGTCGAACGCTGTGTCCACCCGCTTGAAGCTTACTCGGCATGCCCGGAAAAGTCTCGCTTTTGACAACAATCGCTTGTCGTTAATCGATTTGAATGCCAAAACTCCGTCAGCATTTCGCAAGGCGCTTTCAGGCATCCCCTGCCGCACGAAACCGCCCTGCTCAAGTCAATCTGGTGGAGTTATCGCGCATGTCCAGCCGGGCATTGGCCGCTTCACTGTCTAACGGAGGCACATACGTGGCACAGGCGGAAATCGGCCTTATCGGTCTCGGCGTCATGGGATCGAATCTGGCGCTCAATATTGCCGAGAAGGGCAACAAGATCGCAGTCTTCAACCGCACGGTCGAAGCGACCCGGAGGTTTTATGCCGATGCCGGCGAACTGCAAAGCCAGATCGTGCCGTGCGAGACCATCGAGGAATTCGTCGCTGCGATCCGTCCGCCGCGGCCGATCATCATCATGATCAAGGCCGGCGACGCCGTCGATCAGCAGATGGAACTGCTCAAGCCCTATCTCGAGAAGAACGACATCATGATCGATGCCGGCAATGCCAATTTCCGCGACACGATGCGCCGCTTCGACACTCTCAAGGATAGCGGCCTGACCTTCATCGGCATGGGCGTGTCCGGCGGCGAGGAGGGCGCGCGTCATGGCCCGTCGATCATGGTCGGCGGCAAGGAAGAGTCCTGGAAGCGCGTCGAGAAGGTGCTGACGTCGATCGCCGCGAAATACAATGCGGACCCTTGCGTTGCCTGGCTCGGTGAAAACGGTGCCGGTCACTTCGTCAAGACCATCCATAACGGCATCGAATATGCCGACATGCAGATGATCGCCGAAATCTACGGCATCCTGCGCGACGGCCTGAAGATGAGCGCCACCGAAATCGGCGAAGTTTTCGGCGAGTGGAACAAGGGCCGCCTGAATTCCTACCTGATCGAGATCACCGAGAAGGTGCTGAAGGCGGCCGACCCCATCACGGGCAAACCGATGGTCGACCTGATCCTCGACAAGGCCGGCCAGAAGGGTACCGGCAAGTGGTCGGTGATCGAAGCGCAAAACATGGGCGTTCCGGCAACCGGCATCGAAGCCGCCGTGGCCGCGCGTAGCATCTCCTCGATGAAGGATGAGCGCGAAGCGGCCGAAAAGGTGCTGGGCCTGCCAAATGTCGGCGAGTTCAGGGTTGCCGACAAGGCTGCCTTTCTCAAGGACCTCGAGAGCGCGCTGCTTGCATCGAAGATCGGCGCCTATGCTCAAGGGTTTGCCGTCATGTCCGCCGCGTCCAAGGAATTCAACTGGAACCTGCCGATGCCGACCATCGCCAAGATCTGGCGCGCCGGCTGCATCATCCGCTCGCAGTTCCTCGACGAGATCACCACCGCCTTCACCAAGGACCCCGACGTTGCCAACCTGATTGTCACGCTGGCCTTCGCAAGGATGGTCAAGGAGAGCGACGGCGCACTTCGCCGAGTCGTATCCGCGGCCGCCCTCGGCGGCCTGCCGGTCCCGGCGCTCGCGTCGGCGCTCGGCTATTTCGACAGCTACCGCCGCGGCCGCGGCACGGCAAACGTCATCCAGGCGCAGCGCGACTTCTTCGGCGCCCATGGATTCGATCGTATCGATGGCGCGGATGCGCATCACGGCCCTTGGGGCAGCGGCCTGAACGCCTGATCAAGGCATTCCGGGTGGAACGACAAAGCCGCGCGGAGCGATCCACGCGGCTTTTTCAATGTCCGGGTGCTTGTGTCAGATCGCCTGGCTCAGACTCTGCAGCTCTTCCGCCGGTATGCCGGCAATCCGGCCGACAACGGCCTTGGCCAATTCCCTGCCGGCGTGGCGGATGTCCTCGTTCATGGTGATGACCTCCGGGCGCAGCCAGCTGAGGAAATCGCTTGGCACCTTCGAGACCATGTCGACATCCTGGCTGAGCTTTTTACCGACGGCTTCCAGCCCGGCGATCAACGCGATCGAACCTGCGCCCGACCCCGAAACGATGCCGTCGGGCGCTTCGTCCGACTTCATCAGGCTTTCGAACGCGGCGCGGATCTCCACGAGACTGTTGTCGAGGTCCACGGCATTGAAGGCGACCGCCTCCACGCCGAAATCGCGGATGCCGCGGTCAAAACCTTTTCGCATATGCCGGTGGAACGTCAGATGCGGCGGCGGCTGCAGGAGGACGATGCGCTTGCGGCCGAGAGCCGCCAGTCGCCGTACAGCCTCATAGGCAAATCCTTCATTGTCGAAGTCATGATAGGGATGGATAAGTCCCATATCCGTGCGTCCGTGGGTGGCGAAGGGGAAATTGCGCTCCATCATCAGTTCGACGCGCGGGTCCCTCGGTTCCGTGCGCGATATGATGACGCCATCGGCCGCACCCGTATCGAGCACGTAGCGAACCGGGGCGAGGGCGTCCTTGGAGAACCTGTAGGGCGTGATGACGAGGTGGTAGGGTGTCGAGGCCAGCACCTCGGAAATGCCGACCACGATGGGGCTCGTCAGCCCCATGACCTCTTCTTCCAGGGACAGCACCAGGCTGATGACATTGGTCTTGCCGGTGCGAAGGCGCACACCGGCACGGTTTGGCTGGTAACCCACCTGTTTCGCTACGAGACGCACGCGCTCCTTGGTCTCGGCGCCGATATCGGGAGCGTCTTTCAGGGCGCGCGACACCGTGGTGATGCCGAGACCCGTCATGAAGGCGATCGTCTTCAGGGTCGGCCGTTCCTGCAATGAGGATGGCGCCGGGGCCTGCCTGCTCTTGGTCTTCTCGTCCATTCCCCGCCCATCGCCTTCTTCATGTTCAGGCCGCGCCGTCGCGGTTACCTGCATGCCTTATATACGATTTGTGACATATGGGCACCCATCGCCCGTTCTCTCCTGCCGTCAAAAATCTGTAACGATACAGTTGGCTTGTCGAGGACTTTTTTGTCGATATCGCCCCGGCCTCTCGGTAGAGTTGAATCCCGCACTGCGTCATCGGGATTTTGCATTTGCGAGAGGCGCATTCGATTCGAAACTCTGGGTCTATCAAATATTTTACTGAAAAAACGGGATAAAATGGCCTTTCTTGAAGGAAAATGCACTGCAGCGGAAAAGCGAAGGGAGTTTGGGTGTTGCGCCTTGGTGTGCACCCTATGGATGTATAAAATATTTTTTGAGGAATTATGCGTTGTGGCTGTTGCGCCTGCAAATCGATTGAACTAAGTTTTTCCGGTAACGTTACAGTGAGGGAGGAAAACTCATGAAATTGCGTTTGTTGGCAGCTGCTTTGGCGGCGACTGTAGTGCTTCCATTCAGCGCAGCCAGCGCTGCAGATCTGGAAGTGACCCATTGGTGGACGTCGGGTGGCGAGGCCGCGGCGGTCGCCGAACTGGCGAAGGCGTTTGATGCGACCGGCAACCACTGGGTCGATGGCGCGATCGCCGGCTCCGGCGGTACCGCGCGTCCGATCATGATCAGCCGCATCACCGGCGGTGACCCGATGGGCGCCACGCAGTTCAACCACGGCCGTCAAGCCGAGGAACTGGTGGAAGCCGGGCTGATGCGCGACCTGACCGATGTCGCGACAAAGGAAAACTGGAAGGAAATCATCAAGCCGTCGAGCCTGCTCGACAGTTGCACGATCGAGGGCAAGATCTATTGCGCACCGGTCAACATCCACTCCTGGCAGTGGCTGTGGCTGTCGAATGCTGCCTTCAAGCAGGCCGGCGTCGAAGTGCCGAAGAACTGGGACGAATTTGTCGCCGCAGCACCCGCGCTCGAAAAGGCGGGCATCGTACCGCTCGCTGTCGGTGGCCAACCCTGGCAGGCCGCCGGTGCCTTCGACGTACTGATGGTCGCGATCGCCGGCAAGGACGTCTTCGAGAAGGTTTTCGGAAACAAGGATGCGGAAGTCGCCGCGGGTCCGGAAATCGCCAAGGTCTTCAAGGCCGCCGACGATGCGCGCCGCATGTCCAAGGGCACCAATGTCCAGGACTGGAACCAGGCCACCAATATGGTCATCACCGGCAAGGCCGGCGGCCAGATCATGGGTGACTGGGCACAGGGCGAATTTCAGGTAGCCGGCCAGAAAGCTGGCACGGACTATACCTGCCTTCCGGGCCTCGGCGTCAACGAAGTGATTTCGACGGGGGGCGATGCCTTCTATTTCCCGCTTTTGAAGGATGAAGAAAAGTCCAAGGCGCAGGAAGCGCTGGCTTCGGCGCTGCTGGATCCGAAGACACAGGTTGCCTTCAACCTGAAGAAGGGTTCGCTGCCGGTGCGTGGTGACGTCGATCTTGCCGCTGCAAACGACTGCATGAAGAAGGGGCTCGACATCCTTGCCAAGGGCAATGTGATCCAAGGCACCGACCAGCTTCTGTCTGCCGACAGCCAGAAGCAGAAGGAAGACCTCTTCTCGGAGTTCTTCGCCAACCCCTCGATGACGCCGGAAGATGCGCAGAAGCGCTTCACCGACATCATCGCGTCGGCCGATTGATCAACGGCAACTCTATCGAAAGCCGGCTCCGTCTCGCGCGGGGCCGGTCTGGAACTCAAAACCGGATGATCAATGCCGGCTGTTGCAGCGGGCTTCTCATCAGGATGCCACTCGACGGACCGGCGATCCTTCGGACTTGAGGATGGAGCAAAGAGCTGCGGCGCCGGGCGCCGCCGCTTTCAATCGGATGAACCTGATCCAGGGGAGGAGTGAGACATGACGGGCCAAGCGTATGCCGGCCGGCCAAACCAGTTGTTGCGCAATCTGCATTCCAAGATTGCCTCAATTCCGATGATACTGACCGCCGTTGTCATTTTTCTCGGCGGCACGCTTTGGACGGTGTTTTATTCCTTCACCAATTCGAAGCTCCTGCCGCGGCTATCGTTTGTCGGGCTCGATCAGTATGAGCGTCTCTGGGCTGCGCCCCGCTGGCTGGTATCGATTGAGAATCTCGCGATCTACGGCGTGTTTTCGCTGATTTTCAGCCTGGTGATCGGTTTCGTGCTCGCCGCACTGATGGATC
Source organism: Pararhizobium sp. LjRoot238 (assembly GCF_964252955.1). Classification (NCBI taxonomy): domain Bacteria; kingdom Pseudomonadati; phylum Pseudomonadota; class Alphaproteobacteria; order Hyphomicrobiales; family Rhizobiaceae; genus Pararhizobium; species Pararhizobium sp. LjRoot238. The sequence continues at coordinate 3,161,318 of NZ_CAXUPP020000001.1, forward strand.
AGAAAATCCGCTTCGAGAATACTTTTCGTACGATCTTCCTCTATCCGTTCGCGCTCTCCTTCATCGTCACCGGCCTGGTCTGGCAATGGGTGCTCAATCCGGAATTCGGTGTGCAATCGGTCGTTCGATCGCTCGGCTGGACGAGCTTCACCTTCGATCCGCTCTACAATCAAAGCATCGTCATCTATGGCATCCTGATCGCCGCCCTCTGGCAGGGAACGGGCCTCGTCATGTGCCTGATGCTGGCCGGCCTGCGCGGCATTGACGAGGACATCTGGAAAGCCTCGCGTGTCGATGGGATCCCGATGTGGAAGACCTACCTCTTCATCATCATCCCGATGATGCGGGCCGTCTTCATCACCACGCTCGTCATCATCGCAAGCGGCATCGTCAGGGTCTATGACCTCGTCGTGGCGCAGACGAGCGGCGGTCCCGGCATCGCCTCCGAGGTGCCCGCCAAATATGTCTACGACTACATGTTCCAGGCGCAGAACCTCGGTCAGGGGTTTGCCGCCTCGACCATGATGCTGATCACCGTTGCGATCATCATCGTGCCCTGGGCCTATCTGGAATTCGGAGGACGCAAGCGTGGATGACACCGTATCGCTCAAAGGGCGGGCTGCCCATGGCGCCTCAAGACTGGCTCCGGGGCCACAGGGCAAAAAGCCTCGCCCGATTTTTTCACCCAGAAACATCATGATCTATGGCGCGCTGATTTTCGCCGCGGCTTATTATCTGCTGCCGCTCTACGTCATGATGGTCACCTCGCTGAAGGGCATGCCGGAAATTCGGCTTGGCAACGTCTTCTCGCCGCCCCTTGAGATCACCTTCGAGCCTTGGGTCAAGGCCTGGTCCAGCGCCTGCACCGGCCTGAACTGTGACGGCCTGTCCCGCGGTTTCTGGAATTCGGTGCGGATCACCATTCCCTCAACAATCGTCTCCATCGCGATCGCCTCGGTGAACGGTTACGCACTCGCGAACTGGCGCTTCAAGGGCGCCGACCTGTTCTTCACAATCCTCATCGTCGGCGCCTTCATCCCCTATCAGGTGATGATCTATCCGATCGTCATCGTGCTGCGCGAAATGGGTCTCTACGGTTCGCTCACGGGTCTGATCATCGTCCACACGATCTTCGGCATGCCGATCCTGACGCTTTTGTTCCGCAACTATTTCTCGTCGCTGCCGGAAGAGCTGTTCAAGGCGGCGCGCGTCGACGGGGCCGGTTTCTGGACGATCTACTTCAAGATCATGCTGCCGATGTCGCTGCCGATCTTCGTCGTCGCGATGATCCTGCAGATCACCGGCATCTGGAACGACTTCCTGTTCGGCGTGGTGTTCGCCCGGCCGGAATATTATCCGATGACCGTCCAGCTCAACAACATCGTCAACTCGGTCCAGGGCGTGAAGGAATACAACGTCAATATGGCGGCGACCATCCTGACGGGGGCCGTTCCATTGATCGTCTACTTCGTTTCCGGACGGCTTTTTGTCCGCGGTATTGCCGCCGGCGCAGTGAAAGGGTGAGTGCATGAACAACGTCAGCGTATCGGTCAGGGATCTGTCGTTGAGCTTCGGTGCCGTCACCGTGCTCGACACGCTTAACCTCGACATCAAGAACGGCGAATTCCTCGTCCTCCTCGGCTCGTCCGGCTGCGGCAAGTCCACGCTGTTGAACTGCATCGCGGGGCTCCTCGACGTCACCGGCGGCCAGATCTTCATCAAGGACAAGAACGTCACCTGGGAGGAACCCAAGGACCGCGGCATCGGCATGGTGTTCCAGTCCTATGCGCTCTATCCGCAGATGACGGTCGAGCGGAACCTGTCCTTCGGCCTGCGCGTCGCCAAGCTGCCGGCAGCCGAAATCGACAAGCGCGTCGCCCGTGCCGCCGAGATCCTGCAGATCAAGCCTCTCCTCAAGCGCAAGCCGTCGGAACTGTCCGGCGGCCAGCGCCAGCGTGTGGCGATCGGCCGTGCCCTTGTTCGCGATGTCGACGTGTTCCTGTTCGACGAGCCCCTGTCGAACCTCGACGCCAAGCTACGCTCGGAACTGCGCGTCGAAATCAAGCGTCTCCACCAGTCGCTTGAGAACACGATGATCTATGTGACGCACGACCAGATCGAAGCCTTGACCTTGGCGGACCGCATTGCCGTGATGAAGAGCGGCGTCATCCAGCAGCTTGCCGATCCGATGACGATCTACAACCTCCCGGAAAACCTCTTCGTCGCCGGCTTCATCGGTTCGCCGTCGATGAATTTCTTTCGCGGCGAGATCAAGGAGCGGGGCGGGCGCAAGGTCATTGAGGTCAATGGCGTCGATTTCGGCATGGGCGCCTATCCGGCGCGCGGACGGCTGGAGGCCGGCCGCAAGGTCGTTCTCGGCGTGCGCCCGGAACACGTCAAGGTCGATGAAAACGTGCCGGGGTTGGAAGTTCACGATGCGGTCGTCGATATCGAGGAGCCGATGGGAGCCGACAATCTCCTGTGGCTGAAGCTCGCCGGGCAGACCATGTCGGTACGCATTGCCGGTTCGCGGCGCTACGCGCCCGGCAAGGCGCTGAAACTCAGCTTCGACATGTCGATGGCCTCGGTCTTCGACGCAGTCACAGAAAACAGGATCTGATCAACCCGCGACAACATGACGGCCGCACCCTCAGTGGCCGCCCAAAGACGATGACGCCCATCCTTGAGCGATGGGCAGCGAATGGATTTTTGACCATGTCTGTTGACGCTTTCATCTCCGAACCCGTAGCGCTCGACCTATCCGGCGACTGGCTGCTTGCCTCGTCGGACAACAGTCATGCGCTGACGATCGCCATTCCGGGCGACGTCCACAGCGCCCTGCAGGCCGTCGGCGTGATCGCCGATCCCTATTTCGGCCGCAACGAGGATGACGTTCAGTGGGTGGCACACAAGGACTGGGTGCTTGAGCGCACGTTCGACATCGACGCGGCCGATCTCGCCGGGTTCTGGTATCTGGATATTGAAAGCCTGGACACCATCGCCTCGGTCTATGTCAACGACGAACTGGTTCTGGAGGCCAAAAACTGCTTTCTTCGCTATCGCCCGGCCGTGAGCTCTATCTTGAAAGCAGGCCAAAATCGGCTGCGCATCGTCATCCATTCAGCGATCGCTGCTGCGGCTCAAGCGCAGGCGGTCCAGCCCTTCTATATTCCCTACTCGACCGGTAACTGCCCGATCCCCAACGGCAACATGCTGCGCAAGCCGCAATGCCATTTCGGCTGGGACTGGAACATTGCCGTCGCGCCGCTTGGTATCTACGGCTCGATTGCCCTCAAGAAAATTTCAGCGGCTCGCATCGAGCATGTCACGACCCGGCAGGTGCCGCAGACCGGCGGCGCCGTCGATCTTCAGGTGACGGTGACGCTCTTTGCCGAGGAGCCCGGCGTCATCGGCATCGATTTCTCGCTCGATGGCCTAAGGGAACACCTGGATTGCGCCGTCAATGCCGGTGAAACACAGGTCACGCACGTCTTTACCGTCGAAAATCCGAAGCTCTGGTGGCCGGCAGGCAGCGGCGCGCAGGCCTTGTCCGAACTCACCGTCTCGTTTCCGGGCGAAACGGTCACCCGCCAGATCGGTTTTCGCACCATCGAGCTTCTGACCGACAAGGACGACGCCGGTAGTCGTTTTGCTTTCCGCGTCAACGGTCGTGAAATCTTCTGCCGCGGGGCAAACTGGATCCCGGCCGATGCGCTCGCTTCACGGGTCACGCCGGAGGGCGTCGAGGATCTGCTGCGCTCGGCGGTCGATGCCAACATGAACATGATCCGCGTCTGGGGCGGCGGCTTTTATGAAACGGATTGGTTCTACGATCTCTGCGACCGGCTCGGCCTGATGGTCTGGCAGGATTTCATGTTCGCCTGCAACCTCTACCCCTCGACGCCGGATTTCCTCGAAAACGTCGCGGCCGAGGTGGACTATCAGGTCAAGCGGTTGTCGTCCCATCCGTCGATCGCGCTCTGGTGCGGCGACAACGAGCTGGTCGGAGCGCTCACCTGGTTTGAAGAGAGCCGCAGGGATCGCGACCGCTATCTCGTTTCCTACGACCGTCTCAACCGAACCATCGAGACCGGTTTCAAGGCGGCCGCACCCGATGCGATCTGGTGGCCATCCAGCCCATCCGTCGGGCCGCTCAACTTCGGCGACGCCTGGCATGCCGATGGTTCCGGCGACATGCACTACTGGTCGGTCTGGCACGAGAACAAGTCGTTCGACAATTACCGCACGGTCCGGCCGCGCTTCTGCTCCGAATTCGGTTTCCAGTCCTATACCTCGATGCCCATCGTCCGGCAGTTCGCCGAACAGAAGGACCTGAACGTCGCTTCCCCGGTGATGGAATCTCACCAGAAGAACGCGGGCGGCAACGAGCGCATTGCGGCGACGATGTTCCGCTACTTCCGCTTCCCGAAGGATTTTTCGAATTTCGTCTATCTCAGCCAGATCCAGCAGGGACTGGCGATCCGCACCGCCGTCGAATTCTGGCGATCGCTCAAACCCCATTGCATGGGCACGCTCTACTGGCAGCTCAACGACACCTGGCCGGTCGCATCCTGGGCGAGCCTCGACTATGGCGGCAACTGGAAGGCCATGCACTACATGGTGCGCCGGTTCTTCCAGCCGGTCGCCGTTGCGGCCATCCCCTCCGACGATGGGAAGACCATCGCCTTCTCGATGGTCAACGACACCGCCGAGCCGGTTACCGTCGAGCTGCAAACCTTCCTCGTTTCGCTCTCCGGCGAAAAGCAGCCCCTGACCGCCGCCGCGGGCCCCTGCAGCCCCGATCGTGCCGCTACGCTGCTGGCGATCGCTGCCGCGGACATTCCGAAGGGCATGCTGCTGTTCTGGTCATTCGAAGCCTCGAACGGCATGCGCGGCGAGGGGCATCATGCGCAGTCGACCTACAAGGCGCTCGACCTCGAGCCGTCCGATCTGTCGATTATGGCAAGCGCTGCAGGGGAGGGTTCTTACGACCTCACGGTTTCGGCGTCCGGCCTTGCTCTCCATGTGATGATCGAAGCCGATGTCGAAGGCCGTTATTCCGACAATGCCTTCGATCTGACTGCGGGAGAAAGCCGCGTCATTCGCTTCACACCAAAGCAGCCGCTGGCAGCAGGTGCTCACCCGGTCTTTACCGGCTACGACCTGCAGTCCTGCCAGGGCAATGGCTAGGGAGTTTTTCATGCTGCGCAGTGAAGTCGATGCCTTCATCGTGCGGAGTGATACCTCCATGCCGGCACATCCGACGAACACCCATCCGAGCTCTCTGCTGGTCGCGGACGACGACACCTCACTCCAATAAATCCCAAGGAGGACTTTCCATGCAGACCGTCAGCTTCCAGCTTTACAGCGCCCGCAATTTCCCGCCGCTTGCCGATGTCCTGAAGACCGTCGGCGCTGCCGGCTACAAGCAGGTGGAGGGCTATGGCGCTCTCTACGCCTCGCTCGATGACGCCGCCCTGGCTGCTTTGAAGGCTGACATGGATGAAAGTGGCGTGGCCATGCCGTCGGCCCATTTCGGTCTCGATATGCTCGAATCCGATCCGGCCGGCGTGCTGAAGATCGCTAACGCCCTCGGCATCAGGGCGATCTATTGCCCCTACCTGCTTCCCGACCAGCGTCCGGCGGACGCGGCGGGCTGGAGGGCGTTCGGCGAGCGCCTGGAAAAGGCCGGAAAACCGATCCGCGACACCGGTCTCGATTTCGGCTGGCACAACCATGATTTCGAGTTCGTGGCCTTGCCGGACGGCTCCATCCCGCAGGATCACATCTTTGCCGGTGGACCGAACCTTTCCTGGGAAGCCGACATCGCCTGGGTGATCCGCGGCGGTGCCGATCCTTTTGCCTGGATCGAAAAATTTGGCCGTCGCATTACAGCCGTCCACGTGAAGGACATCGCTGCAGCCGGCGAAAACGCGGATGAGGACGGCTGGGCCGATGTCGGCCATGGTACCGTTGATTGGAAGAGGCTGTTCAAGGCGCTCGCCGCGACGCCTGCCCGATACTGCATCGTCGAGCACGACAACCCCAAGGATTTCAAGGCGACGGCCGAGCGCTCGATCGCATCGATCAAGACCTACTGATAGAAAGAGCACACCATGACACGAGAACTTGGCGTCGGCATCATTGGATGCGGCAACATTTCCACCACCTATTTCAGGCTTTCGCCGCTCTTCAAGGGCATCAGGGTCATCGCCTGCGCGGATATCAATCCGGCGGCCGCCGAGACGCGTGCATCGGAATATGACGTCAAGGCGCAGACCATCGAGGAACTGCTTGCCAATCCCGAGATCGACATCGTCGTCAACCTGACGATCCCGGAAGCGCATTTCCCCGTTTCCAAGATGATCCTCGAGGCCGGCAAGCACGTCTATTCCGAAAAGCCGCTCGTTCTGACGCTCGAGCAGGGCGAGCAGCTGCGCGGCATCGCCACGGCCAGCAACCTGAAGGTCGGCTGCGCGCCGGACACCTTCCTCGGCGGCGCGCATCAACTGGCCCGCGACTATATCGACCAGGGCAAGATCGGCCGCGTAACCTCGGGCACCTGCCACGTGATGAGCCCGGGCATGGAGATGTGGCATCCGAACCCGGACTTCTTCTTCCTGCCCGGCGGCGGCCCGATCCTCGACCTCGGCCCCTACTACATCGCCAATCTCGTCAACCTGATCGGTCCGGTCAAGCGCGTGGCGGCGTTGACCTCGATGGCCAACCATACGCGCACCATCACCAGCGAGCCGCGCAAGGGCGAGGTCATTCCGGTGAAGACGCCGACCAACATCCATGCCCTGCTCGAATTCCAGAACGGCGCGACGGTGACGCTGTCGGCGAGCTGGGATGTCTGGTCGCACCGCCACGGCAACATGGAGCTCTATGGCACCAACGGCTCGCTCTTCCTGCCCGACCCGAACTTCTTCGGCGGCACGATCTTGGCGAGCGGCCGCGACAAGGACATCCAGCCCATCGAGATGTGGGATCATCCCTTCGCCGTCACCAATCAGGAGCACCCGCAGGGACCGATGGCCAACTACCGCACCGCCGGGCTTGCCGACATGGCGCTTGCCATCCTCGAAGGTCGCGATGCCCGCTGCTCGCTGGAGCGCGCGCTGCATGGCGTCGACGTCATGGTGTCGATCCTGCAGTCGGGCGAGACGGGCCAGTTCGTAGAACTGACGACGACCTGCACCCAGCCGGCGGCCCTCGGCATCGAAGAGGCGAAGGCGCTTCTGCGATGATGCCCGTTTCTGGCCCGCTACACGGCGGGCGGGCCAGTTCTCCATCAACCTCTTTCGGCGATGTGGGCCGGACTTGAGGCCCGTGTCGTAATCATACGATGAACATGGCGTCGGACATCGTCTCCGTCGAGGCGATCGAGACCGTCTTGTTGAGACTGGCGCCGCCGTCGCCGTTGTCCGCGGCATACCAGATAACCATCGTGGTCACGTCCGATTGGCTTTCCAGCTTGTAGAAATAGTCCCCAATGTCCTGCGCCGTGCCCTGAAAAGCATCAAGGGAACGGGCATCAAAGACGGAGATGTCGAAACGGTCGGAACTTGCGGCGTCTTCCACGAAGATTGTCGTTGTGCCGGTTTCGGGATTTTCTCTGCCGGTCAGGATGAGCTTGTCATTGCCGGCGCCGGTCTTGAAATAGGCGAGCAGGCTGTCGCCGGTCAGCGACAGGCGGTAGGTATCGTTGCCGCTGCTGCCTTCGAAATTCACGTTGGCGACACCGCCTTGCGGATCGGTTGGGAGCTTGGCGGCGTCGAGTTTCAGCGTGTGTGTCAGGCCGGCCTTGAGGTTGACATAGGTATCAATATTCTGCGTCAGGACGTTTAGCGAAATCTCGGTTTTTATCTTCCCCCTGTCGCCGTCGACAACGCGATCCGAAACGTCATCGATGACGTAGGTGTCGTAGCCCTTGCCGCCCTTCATGACGTCGCTGCCGTCGCCGCCGTTGATGACGTCGTCCCCTGCGCCTGCGGACGCATGATCGTCACCAGCGCCAAGATCGATTCGATCCCTTCCCTTGCCGGAATAGACCCAATCGTCGCCACCGCCGGTCTTGACCGCGTTGTTGCCATCGCCCGCGATGACGAGATCATTGGTATTCGTCTCGTTTCGCATCGTTTTTGCATCGAACCGCGCATAGCTCGCCACGCCCGCCGCAAAGGTGTCGTTGCCCGAGCCGCCCGCCTGAACGAAGTGCAACTGATCCCCGCCGGCATATTTGTCCGAAAGGATTTTCAGGTAGGCCGAGACTTGAGCCTCAAAGGATTCGGTCTTTGTATTGGCCTGGTCCGTTTCGTTGATGACCTTGTCGCGCGCGGCGATCTTTTCGTAGACGCTCGATGTTCCGCCTTCGCGGTCGAACAGGAAATCCATGGCTTTGAGAACGGCGCCGGCATCTTCGCGATCCGCCGGCGCAAGGATGCCGACCTTGCTCGATTCCTCTTCGCGCCGGTTCTGCAGGCCTTTGACGTTGAAATTGCTGTGGTTGTAGCGGACTTCGTACCAGAAGCTGGCATGATTGTTGGTCTTGATGGCAGCCGAGATGCCAGGGCCGATCAGAGTTGGTGCATTGTAGTACAGCGAATAGAGGACGAGCCGTTCCTGCGATTGCTCCGGCAACGTGGCACCGAAACCATTCAGCCTCGCCGTCAGCTCCGTCTCAATGGACGAGGAGAAAAGTCCCGGATGTCCCTTGAGCCTGGCTTCGAGCAGAACACTGGCTTGGGCGTCGCTGAGCCAGAGCGATTGAAGCGCCTTCTTTTCCGCCGCCGTGCCCGCCTTTCCCTCTGACTTGCTGATCAACGCAACATCTTCTGCGACGGTCGGCGTCGTGTCGGTCTTCCATTTTTCGATGATTTTCAGGCCGTTTTCCTGCAGGGTTGACAGCTTGCCGTCGATTTTTCCCGTCAGCGCCAGCTTGTAGGCTTTCGAAATGTCGCCGAAACTCAGCGCCTTGAGGTTCAGGCCATAACCGATTGTCGGAATTTGCTTGCCGTCGTCATGAATTCCGCCCTGCGCGCTCGGTTGTGTGTCGCCGATCAGGCCGGCATTCTCCCATTTCTTCAGGAAAGCGACGGTCGTCGACAGGAAGTCTTTCTTTTCGATCTCGGTAATATTGGTGAGCGCCACATTTCACCTGTCGGATATTGAAATTTCTCTATCAATGATGAAATCAACGCGGTTACTTGCCGCCTGTCGCCAAGGATCCTCGCCGGTTTTTTAACACTGAAAACTGTTCAATTGCTTAAGCTTAAGCTTGAGCTTTCGATGGCTCTTGTTTCGGTCCGCGCCTCCGTGGCATATCGCTGTCTCGGCTCCGGCTTGGACCCAATGGGAAGGATATCTGACATGGCATGGCAACCGGCAGACAATCGCTACGAGACGATGAAGTACAATCGCTGCGGCAAGAGCGGGCTGAAGCTGCCGGCGGTCTCGCTTGGCCTCTGGCACAATTTCGGCCATGACACGCCGCACGAGCGCAGGCTCGACATGTGCCGCACGGCCTTTGATCTCGGCATCACCCATTTCGATCTCGCCAACAATTACGGTCCGCCTCCGGGCTCGGCTGAAACCGCCTTCGGCGAAATCCTGCGCACCGATCTTGCCGCTTACCGTGACGAGCTGATCATTTCCTCCAAGGCCGGCTACGACATGTGGCCTGGTCCTTACGGCGAGTGGGGCAGCCGAAAGTATCTGATCGCCTCCTGCGACCAGAGCCTGAAGCGCATGGGCCTCGACTATGTCGATATCTTCTACTCGCACCGCTTCGATCCGGATACGCCACTCGAAGAAACCTGTGCGGCGCTGGATCGTATCGTCCGTTCGGGCAGGGCGCTTTATATCGGCATTTCGTCCTATAACGCGCAGCGCACCCGCGAAGCCGCTGCGATCCTGAAGGATCTCGGAACGCCGCTGCTCATCCATCAGCCGAGCTATTCGATGCTCAATCGCTGGGTCGAGGATGACGGCCTCATCGATACTCTGGAAGGCCTCGGCGTCGGTTCGATCGTGTTCTCACCGTTGGCGCAGGGCATGCTGACGACGAAATATCTCGGCGGCATCCCGGCCGACAGCCGCGCGGCACAGAACCATTTCCTCAAGAAGGACTTCATCCGCCCGTCGATCATCGACAATATCAGCAAGCTCAACGAGATCGCCGAGAGGCGCGGCCAGACGCTGGCGCAGATGGCGATCGCCTGGGTGCTGCGCGGCGGCCATATCACCTCGGCGCTGATCGGCGCCAGCCGCTCGTCGCAGATCGTCGATTGCGTCGCCGCGCTGACGAACGACACGTTCACGGCCGGGGAACTGGCGGAAATCGATATCTACGCCAAGGAAGCCGACATTAACCTGTGGGCTTCGTCGGCGGAACGCGCGTAAGCAAGCCAGGATTTGGGAATATAACAGGAGGCATCGGATCGTCAGATCCGGTGCCTTTCCCATACCAAAGCCTGGCATAGGTGTGGAGCGCCTTTCCGGCGCTCCCGGCTCTTTGACGTTGCCTGGTCGGTAATGGTGACACGAAGGCTTGTAAGTAGCGTTCCGTAAGTCTCTGCAAACATTGAAAGTTGTTATTAGACAAAAGTCGAAGAAGGGCTTTTCTTGGCATGGCTGGACATGAGGGGGCGAGCGTGTAATCTGCCCACGGCGGCGTGTGATTTCATTGGAATTACCTGCCCGAATGTCGTGAATTCGAAAACGCGTATGTCCGTTTGAACCAGTCGAAACCGGTTGGTACGGCCTGCGCCCCGCGGGGAGGAACAGTATCGGCAAGGCCGGCTGTCCGCGAAAACAGAGGAGAGAACATGGATCGCCGTTCATTCATCAAGCGTGCAGGTTTCGGCGGCGTCGGCGCCGTCGCGGCAACGACGCTCGCAGCGCCCGCCATCGCGCAGAGCAGCCCCAAGATCAATTGGCGACTGGCATCGTCCTTCCCGAAGTCGCTCGATACGATCTATGGCGGTGCCGAGGTGCTGTCGAAATACGTCTCCGAGGCGACCGACGGTAATTTCCAGATCCAGGTCTTCGCGGCCGGCGAAATCGTCCCGGGCCTGCAGGCAGCCGACGCGGCGGCCGCCGGCACGGTCGAAGCCTGCCACACGGTTTCCTACTATTATTGGGGCAAGGACCCGGTCTGGGCGCTCGGCGCCGCGGTGCCGTTCGCGCTCAATGCCCGCGGCATGAATGCCTGGCACTATCATGGTGGCGGCATCGACATGTTCAATGAGTTCCTGGCGACGCAAGGCCTCGTTGGATATCCCGGCGGCAATACCGGCGTGCAGATGGGCGGCTGGTTCCGCAAGGAGATCAATACGGTCGCCGACCTGCAGGGCCTGAAGATGCGCATCGGCGGCTTTGCCGGCAAGGTCGCCGAGAAACTCGGCGTCGTTCCGCAGCAGATCGCCGGTGGCGACATCTATCCGTCGCTCGAAAAGGGCACGATCGACGCCGCCGAGTGGGTCGGCCCCTATGACGACGAGAAGCTCGGCTTCTACAAGGTTGCGCCCTACTACTACTATCCCGGTTGGTGGGAAGGCGGCCCGACGGTGCATGCGATGTTCAACAAGGCGGCCTTCGACGGCCTTCCGAAGAACTACCAGTCGCTGCTGCGCACGGCCTGCCAGGCGACCGACGCCAACATGCTGCAGAAGTACGACTATCTCAACCCCGCGGCGATCAAGCGTCTCGTTGGCGCTGGCGCCAAGCTCAGCCCGTACAGCCCGGAAATCCTGTCGGCCTGTTTCGACGCGGCCAACGAGGTCTATGCCGAGATGGAAGCCTCGAACCCGACCTTCAAGAAGATCTGGGGCTCGATCAAGGCTTTCCGCGGCGAGTACTACCTCAATGCGCAGATCGCCGAATACAACTACGACACCTTCATGATGATCGAGCAGCGCGGCGGCAAGCTCTAAACGCCCGTTTCATCGCGAAGACGAAAAACCCCGGAGCGGCCGCTCCGGGGTTTTTCTTTGCCTGCGATCGACAAAGGAAAGGAACAGGGCCGGCGCAAACGCCGGCTCTGTCACGGTTAGTTGAAGGATGGCGGGGCGCTAAGATCGTTGGCGGGCTTCTGCTGGCTTCCCGAACCGTTCTGATCCGTTGGTTGCTGGCCGCTGCCATCGAGCGGATTGCCGCCCGGCAATTGCAGGCCGCCCGGCAGGCCGAGGCCGCCGCCATTGTCGGGCAGTGTCAGGCCGCCTCCGCCGGTGCCGAAGCCGGGGACCTCGATCTTGATTGTGGCTGGATCGACCACGGCGGCGTCGCCCTTGTAGTGCATGACCATTTGCGGGAACACGATCGTCAACGCCACCATCAGGATCTGGATGCCGACGAAGGGTACCGCACCCCAATAGATCTGCCCCGTGGTCACCGGCTGCGTCAGCTTGCCCGTCACCCGGTCGAGATAGGGCACCTTGGCCGCGACCGAGCGCAGGTAGAAGAGCGCGAAGCCGAAGGGCGGATGCATGAAGCTGGTCTGCATGTTGATGCCGAGCAGGACGCCGAACCAGATGAGGTCGATGCCGAGCGCGTTGGCCGCCGGTGCGAGCAGCGGCACGATGATGAAGGCGAGCTCGAAGAAATCCAGGAAGAAGGCCAGGAAGAAGACAAGCAGGTTGACGGTGATCAGGAAGCCCGTTTCACCGCCGGGCATCCCAACCAGCAGGTGCTCGACCCAGATATGGCCGTTGACGCCGTAGAAGGTGAGCGAGAACACCCGTGCGCCGATCAGGATGAACAGCACGAAGGCCGACAGCCGTGTCGTGGCGGTCAGAGCGGAGCGCACGACATCCAGGGTCAGCCGTCCCTTGGCTGCCGCCATGATCAGGGCGCCGACAGCACCCATGGCGCCGCCTTCCGTCGGCGTCGCAATGCCGAGGAAGATCGTGCCGAGAACGAGGAAGATCAGCGCCAGCGGCGGGATCAGGACGATGATGACCTGCTGGGCAAGTCTGGACATCGCATTGATCTTCAGACCCCGGTCGATGAGCGCGACCACGTAGATGAAGGCCACGCCGACGGTCGCGCCGAGGATGTCGGCATTTTCGCCTTGTGTCGGTGAAAGAAAGATATGAGCGGCGTATGCGATGCCCGCCGCGACAGCCAGCGCCACAAAGAGCGATGCGACGCCCGAGCCGAGCGTGCGTGCTTCAAGTGGCAAGGCCGGCATCGAATCACGCCGGATGAAGGTCATGAGCAGGATGTAGCTCATGTAGAGCCCGGTGAGCACCAGGCCGGGGACCAGGGCACCGGCATACATGTCGCCGACCGAACGGCCGAGCTGGTCGGCAAGAACGATCAGGACCAGTGACGGCGGAATGATCTGGGCAAGCGTGCCGGAGGCGGCAATGACGCCGGAGGCGACACGCCGGTCGTAGCCGTAGCGCAGCATGATCGGCAGCGAGATCAGGCCCATGGCGATGACCGAGGCCGCAACCACGCCGGTTGTGGCCGCGAGCAGCGCTCCAACGAAGATGACCGCATAGGCAAGACCGCCGCGGATCGGTCCGAAGAGCTGGCCGATCGTGTCGAGCAGGTCCTCGGCCATGCCGGATCGTTCGAGCACGATGCCCATGAAAGTAAAGAAGGGGATGGCGAGCAACGTGTCGTTCGACATCACCCCCCAGAACCGTTCGGGCAGCGCGTTGAGGAGCGGCCAGGAGAGGTTGATGGAATCCGACAGCGGGGCGAGTTCGACGCCGATGATGAAGAACAGCAGACCGTTGGCGGCGAGCGAGAAGGCGACGGGATAGCCCAGCAGCAGAAACACGATCAATGATACGAACATGATCGGGGCCATGTTTTCGGCGATGAATTCGATCATGGACGGGCCTCCGGAAGAACGACGTCTTCAAGAGGCGCGTGGGTCGGCGCATAGGGCGACGGGTCGTCCATGTTGCCGGTCATGATCGCGATCTTCTTGATGATCTCCGAAACGCCCTGCAGGGCGAGCAGGATGAAGCCGAAGAGCAGGATGGCCTTGGCCGGCCAGATGATCAGGCCGCCGGCGCTCGAGGAGACTTCGCCGGACATATACGACATCCGGACGTAGGGTATGAAGAAGTAGAGCATCAAAAGCACGAACGGCATCAGGAAGAACACATGGCCGAAGAGGTCGATCCAGTGCTGCACGCGGCGCGAGAATTTGCCGTAGACAACGTCGATGCGGATATGCTCGTTTTGGCTCAGCGTATAAGCGGCAGCGAGCATGAAGGCGGCGCCGAAGAGATACCATTGCGCCTCGAGCCAGGCATTCGACGACATGTTGAATATTTTTCGGATAATGGCGTTGCCGGCGCTGACCAGAACGGCCACCAGGATCAGCCAGGAGACTGATTTGCCGATGATTTCCGTGATACGGTCAATGAGCCTGCTGATACCGAGCAGTGCGGTCATAAAAGTTCCTCCCCCGCCAAGCTGATTGTCGATTTTTGTTGCCAAGCATAGCCACAGTGCTGATTTCAAGGCCTCTTTCAAGCCTTGCACCCGATTTTCCCGTATCGTCACGTCGCGTGATACCAAAGTAGCGTGTGAGCTTCCCGGCAATGCCTAAAGCTTAGGCAAAAATCGTGCAAAAACAGCCTTGCCACCCCCCTGGCGTCCCCCGGCAGTGTCGGCGTCTTTCGGTAACATGGACGACTCGGATTAGCGGCCGTCCAATGTGTCTGAACAGGCACGGCAGGTCTTGAAACGGCGCCGGGTTTCAGGCTGGATGTCCTTAGAAACCCTTGGGGGAAGATATGACCGCGTTGATCCGTAACCCTATTCTACCCGGCTTCAATCCCGACCCGTCCATCTGCCGCGTGGGCGAGGATTACTACATCGCCACCTCCACCTTCGAATGGTATCCCGGCGTGCAGATCCACCACTCGCGCGATCTGGTGAATTGGCGATTGGTCCGGCGTCCGCTGGAGCGGGCAAGCCAGCTCGACATGCGCGGCAATCCCGACAGCTGCGGCGTCTGGGCGCCGTGCCTGTCCCATGCCGACGGCCTGTTCTGGCTGGTCTATACCGACGTCAAGCGTTTCGATGGCAACTTCAAGGATGCGCACAACTATATAGTCACATCATCCTCCATCGAGGACGATTGGTCGGAGCCGATCTACGTCAATTCCTCGGGCTTCGACCCATCGCTGTTCCACGATGACGATGGCCGCAAGTGGTTCCTCAATATGCAGTGGAACCACCGCACCGAGAGCTTTGGCGGTGCGCCGAAGTCGCCCGCCTTCGACGGTATTCTGCTGCAGGAGTGGGACCCGGTCTCGAAAAAGCTCGTCGGGCCGATCAAGAATATCTTCGCCGGCAGTACCCAAGGGCTCGTCGAAGGCCCGCATCTCTTCAAGCGCAATGGCTGGTACTATCTGACGACAGCAGAGGGCGGCACGGGATATGATCACGTGGTAACGATGGCCCGATCGCGGACGATCGAAGGCCCTTACGAGATGCATCCGCAGACGCATCTGATCACCTCCAAGGACGCGCCGGACGCCGTGCTGCAAAGGGCAGGGCATGGCCAGTATATCGAGACGCCCGACGGCCAGGCCTATCATACCCATCTCGCCGGCCGCCCGTTGCCGCCGCTCCGGCGCTGCACGCTCGGCCGCGAGACGGCGCTGCAGAAATGTGTGTGGCGCGATGACGGATGGCTCTATCTGGAGCAGGGTGGTGTCGTGCCGGCCGTCGAGGTTCCGGCGCCGGGCGAGACCGCCGTCATTGAGAAGCCCGCAAGGGTCGAAACCGACTTCGACGGTCCCCGGTTGCCCGAAGATTTCCAATGGCTGCGCACGCCGGTACCCGAGCGGATTTTCTCGCTGACGGACAATCCCGGCCATCTGCGGCTGTTCGGCCGTGAAAGCATCGGCAGCTGGTTCGAACAGGCGCTGGTGGCACGGCGGCAGGAGCATCATTCCTTCCGCGCGGAGACGGTCGTCGAATTCGAGCCGGATACCTATCAACAGGCCGCCGGTCTGACGCATTACTACAACCGCCACAAGTTCCATGCGCTCGCTGTTACCCTGCATGAAAAGCTCGGTCGGGTCGTGACGATCTTCTCCTGCGCCGGCGATTTTCCGCATGCCCGCATGACGTTTCCCGCCGACAGCGGCGTTTCCGTCCCGTTCGGGCGTGTCTACCTGGCGACGGAAATCCGGGGTAACGAGCTGCAGTTCTTCTGGCATCCCGATGGATACCGCGCCTGGCGCAAGATCGGCCCGCTGCTCGATGCGGGCGTCGTTTCCGACGAGGGCGGGCGCGGCGAACATGGCTCGTTCACCGGCGCCTTCGCGGGTATGTTCGCTTTCGATACGTCCGGCCGGGCGCAGGTTGCCGATTTCGATCGCTTTAGCTATGAGGCGTTATAATTCACCATTGAATGAGAATGTTGTTCATTAGATTATTCTTGTAATTGACTGATGTTATTACAATTTTTTAATTTCTGTTTTCAGTTTCCGTTCATCTTTGCAGCCGTAGTTTCGGGGTGTCAAAAACGAAAGGACACCCCATGAAACGTCTCTTGATCGCACTGGTCGCCAGTTCCTTCCTGACGGCGCCGATGGCTCTCGCGCAGCCGGCAAAGCCGTTCGAAGTTGTTCAGGTGAAGGAGCGCCACGTCGAAAAGAACGTGTACAAGTATGGCAACAAGAAGATCGTCGAACAGCGCGTCGTCGTGAAAAAGCGCTGGGCGCGTGGCCATCGCCTGTCGCCGGCTGAGCGCCGCCGCATCGCCGCGGTCAATGATTACCGCCGCTACAGGCTCTACGCGCCGCAGCGCGGCCAGCAGTGGGTTCGCGTCGACAACGACTTCCTGCTGATCAGCGTCGCGACCGGCGTGATCGTCAGCCTCGCAACCCGCTAGGCAAGATGATCGAGAGGCGGCGTCGAGCCGCCTTTCGCAAACAGGGCGTGGCGCTGGCGCCGCTAACTTGCCCTGGCGGACCAATCGGCGAACGGATCGGGCAGGGTCCGCCACCGCTCAGGCGTGAAACTCCCGGCGTTCACAAGGCAATCATCAAGTTCAGCTTCCAGCGCCGCCTGGTCCATCGGATCGGCGCCGATGAAGACGATCTCCTGGCGCCGGTCGCCCCAGACCGGATCCAGATAGGGCTTCATCATGGTCAGAAACCCCGGATCGTCCGGCCACTGCGCCTTGGGAACCGCCGACCACCAGAGCCCCATCTTCGACGTGCGCACCATGGGACCCGCCTGGCTCAGTTCACCGGCATGGTGCGGACGCGTCGCCAGCCAGAAGAAGCCCTTGGCGCGAACCACGCCCGGCCATGCGCGGTTGATGAAGGCGTGAAACCGGGTGGGGTCGAACGGCTTTTTCGCCCGGTAAACAAAGGAGCGAATGCCATATTCCTCCGTTTCCGGCACATGGTCCCTGAAGCCGTGCAGTTCCTTGTACCAAAGCGGATGCTGTTCGGCCTTCAGCATATCGAACAGCCCGGTGCCCAGAACATCCCGCAGCGCCACCCGCCCGAAATCCGTCTCGATCAGCCGCGCATCCGGATTGAGACCGACGACGATCTTGCGGGCCGCGTCGCGCTGTTTGGCCGTTGCGCTACCGGTCTTGTTGAGGATGACGACATCGGCGAATTCGATCTGTTCGACCAAGAGGTCGACGAGCGTTCGGTTGTCGCCGTCTCCGGCCGTTTCGCCGCGGTCGGCGAGGAAGTCATCGGAGGAATAGTCGGCCAGAAGGCTGGCGGCATCGACGACGGTCACCATCGTATCCAGCCGCGCAACATCGGAGAGGCTGGCGCCATTCTCGTCGCGAAATTCGAACGTCGTCGCAACGGGAAGTGGTTCGGCAATGCCGGTCGATTCGATCAGCAGGTAGTCGAAGCGGTCCTGTTCCGCCAGCTTGCGCACCTCGTTCAGCAGGTCGTCGCGCAGCGTGCAGCAGATGCAGCCATTGGTCATCTCGACCAGCTGTTCCTCCGTCCGCGACAGGTTCGCGCCGCCGTCGCGCACCAAAGCGGCGTCGATATTCACTTCGCTCATGTCGTTGACGATCACCGCAACCCGCAGCCCGTCGCGATTGTTGAGGATGTGATTGAGCACCGTGGTCTTTCCGGCGCCGAGAAAGCCGGAGAGAACGGTGACCGGAAGTCTGTCGGACATCGCCCGTATCCTTTATGTTATACTATTACATTTAATGATCTGAAAAAGGCGGGCCTGTGGCCCGCCTCTCTCAGTCGCTGGGAGGAGCCTGTTTAGCTGCCGTTGGAAAGGCAGGTTTTCAGCGAGGTACCGATGGCTTCCATCAACTGGAAATAGAGGTCGGGGCCGGCATCGAGGGTGGCGGCTTCCGGGTCGAGCGTGCCCGATTTCGCCGGCGTGCCTTCGAGCACGACGTTGACGAGCTTCGGTTCGAACTGCGGTTCGGCAAAGACGCAGGTGGCGCCGAGCTCGACGATCTTGGCGTGGATCTCCGACAGGCGCTCGGCGCCCGGCAGGACCTCGGGGCTGACGGTGATCGAGCCCGCCACCTTCACTTGATAGCGATGCTCGAAATACTGGTAGGCATCGTGAAAGACGATGAAGGGCTTGTCCTTGATTGGTGCGACGGTTTCCGTAAGCGTCTTGTCGAGCGCGTCGAGCCGGGTGCTCAGGGCGTCGAGATTGGTCTTGTAAGTTGAAGCATTGTCCGGATCGGCAGCGGCAAGCGTCTTTTCGATCTCGGCCGCCATCACCTTGGCGTTGGCCGGATCGAGCCAGAGGTGCATGTCGAACTCGCCCTCTTCGTCGTGATGGCCTTCCTCGTGGGCGTGATCCTCGCCGCCTTGCGCGCCTGCTTCGTGTTCGTCGCCATCGTCATGTGCCTCGAACGCGCCGCCTTCGCGGAATTTCAGCTTTTCAAGTCCGGGCGCGTCGTCCAGTTCGACAACCTTCGCGCCGCTGCCAAGCGATTCCAGCGGTTTTTCCAGAAAGGCTTCCAGCCCATGGCCGACCCAGAAGACGATGTTGGCGTTTTCCAGCGCCGAGGCGTTGGAGGGCTTCATGCTGTAGGTGTGGGGGGAGGCGGCGCCCTCGACGATCAGCGCCGGTTCGCCGATCCCTTTCATGATCGAGGCGACCAGCGAATGGATCGGCTTGATCGAGACGACGACGTTCGGGACTTCGGCATGGGCGGTGCCCGTTGCCAGAAGCATGGAGGGGGCGAAAAGCAGGGAGGATGTCAAAAGGAGGGATTTTTTCAGGCTCATGCGGGGACTCCTGTCTTGTAAATCAATGTAATGTTATTACATCAATTGCGTTATGCTATAACGTGTGGCATAGCGGCTGGCAACACCTCACCCGGATTTTTTTGATGCTGAATTTCCGCACGTCCGACCAGAAGCCACTCGTCCTCATGAACAATGCCGGCGTGCGCCGCAACGGCCGCTGGCTGGTGCGCGGCGTCGAGTTCTCCATCAACCGCGGCGAGATCGTCACGCTGATCGGCCCGAACGGCTCGGGCAAATCGACGACCGCGAAAGCCGCGATCGGCGTGCTGAAGCCGGACGAGGGCTGGGTCGAGCGAAAGCCGGGCCTGAAGGTCGGTTATGTGCCGCAGAAACTGGCCATCGACTGGACGCTACCCCTGACGGTCGAGCGCCTGATGACGCTGACCGGCCCGCTGAAGGGCCGCGAGATCGAGGAGGCGCTCCATTCCACCGGCATCGCGCATCTTGCCCGTGCCGAGGTGCAGCATCTTTCCGGCGGCGAGTTCCAGCGGGCGCTGCTTGCCCGCGCCATTGCCCGCAAGCCCGATCTGCTCGTTCTCGACGAACCGGTACAGGGCGTCGATTTCTCCGGCGAGATCGCGCTTTACGACCTGATCAAATCCATCCGCAACCAGACCGGCTGCGGCATCCTGCTGATCTCGCATGACCTGCATGTGGTGATGGCCGAGACCGATACGGTGATCTGCCTCAACGGCCATGTCTGCTGCCGCGGCACGCCGCAGATGGTCAGCCAAAGCCCGGAATATCTGAAGCTGTTCGGCAGCCGCGCGGCCAAGACGCTTGCCGTCTACAGCCACGATCACGACCACACCCATCTGCCGGACGGCCGCGTGCTGCATGCCGATGGCAGCATCACTGAGCATTGCCATCCGGACGACGGCCATCATCATGGCGCCCACGCTCATGGCGATCATGACCATGCCGATCATGACCACGGCCCGGATTGCGGTTGCGGCCATCAGAGCCGCCTGCAGGGATTCGACAACAAGGAGACGCGCCGTGTTTGACGATTTCTTCACCCGCGCGCTCATTGCCGGCATCGGCCTTGCCATTACGGTCGGTCCGCTCGGCTGTTTCGTCATCTGGCGCCGCATGGCCTATTTCGGCGACACCATGGCCCATTCGGCATTGCTCGGCGTGGCGTTGTCGCTGCTGTTCGAACTCAATCTGATGCTCAGCGTCTTCATCGTCGCCGCAGCCGTGTCGCTGCTTCTGCTTCTGCTGCAAAAGCGCGGCGCGCTCTCGACAGACGCGCTGCTCGGCATCCTCTCCCATTCGGCGCTGTCGATCGGCCTTGTCATGGTTGCCTTCATGAGCTGGGTGCGGATCGACCTCGTCGGCTTCCTGTTCGGCGATATTCTCGCCGTCTCCGAAGCGGATATCGATCTCGTCTGGGGTGGCGGTATTCTCGTTCTCTTTGCCATCGTCTATCTCTGGCGGCCGCTGCTTGCCTCCACTGTCAATCCGGAACTGGCCGAGGCCGAAGGCCTGCAGCCGGAGCGGGCGCGGCTCTATTTCATGCTGCTGATGGCCTTGGTGATAGCGATCGCCATGAAGATCGTCGGCATCCTCTTGATCACCTCGCTGCTGATCATCCCGGCGGCAACCGCCCGGCGCTTTGCCACGTCACCCGAGATCATGGCCGTGCTCGCCTCGGTCATCGGCGCGCTCGCCGTCACCGGCGGATTGTTCGGCTCGCTGCACTTCGATACGCCGTCCGGTCCCTCGATCGTGGTTGCGGCGATGGGGCTTTTCGTGCTCAGCCTTTTGCCGTTCGGCCGGAACGGAGAATCCGAAACGGCTATTCACTCGACGCATGGAGGGCATCACTGATGGCGCAGCAACTCACCAAGAACCAGACGCTGGTGCTCGATGCGCTCACCCATGCGGACGGCCCGCTCAGTGCCTACACCATCCTCGACAAACTGCGCGACCATGGTTTTCGTGCTCCGCTTCAGGTTTATCGCGCGCTGGACAAGCTGCTCGAATTCGGCATGATCCACCGGCTCGAAAGCCTCAACTCCTTCGTTGCCTGCACGCATCCGGATCATCATCACCATGATCACGGCGTTACCGCCTTTGCGATCTGCGAGGATTGCGGCCAGGTGACCGAAATGCATGATGCGGGTATCGAGGAGCGGCTCTCGGTGCTTGCCGGCAGGGAGCATTTCAAGACCGAAAAGACGACGATCGAGATTCGCGGCCACTGTCAGAACTGCACCTGCGCATAATCTCCGTCAGGCCCCGTCAAAGCCGTATCCATTTCAAGCGGATGTCCGAACATCCGGTCTATCGAGGTTCAGACGTGAACAATCGCGAGTCGATGTCCGATTTCCTGTTTTCCGCGCATTCACACGGCCACGCCCATGTTCATCCAGCGCAGGACATGGCCGAAACCGCCATTGATCCGGTCTACGGCATGACCGTGAAACCCAATGCTGGAAAACCGGGCCTCGATTATCGGCGCACGACCTAAAATTTCTGCAGCCAGCGTTGCCACGGCCGCTTCGGTGTCGATCCCTGGTTCTTCCTGTCCGGCCATGTGAAGGACAAGCCGAAGGTCGTGAAGAAGGCGAAACTCTAGCTAGCGCTCACGCGCGCCGATCCAGAAACTTGCCCCAAGTGTCCGGCTGGTTCGTCCCTGCAGTCGTCCTTGTCGCACTGGCGGCTTTTTGTCGGCTGGCTGGTGCTTGGTCCGCAACCGTCGTTCATCTATGGGCTGGTCGCCGCTGTCTCCGTCCTCATCATTGCCTGCCCCTGTGCGCCCGGTCTCGCCACGCTGATCTCGATCATGACGGCGACGGCAGGGGCGCCCAGTCCGGTGTGCTCGTCCGCGAAGCCGCGGCGCTGGAGCGTCTCGCGGCCATCGATGTGCTGATCGTCGACAAGACCGGCACGCTGACTGAAGGTAAGCAGCGCCTGACGGATGTGCTTGTGGAGCCTAACTATCCCGCTGACCACACGCCGGTCATCCACGCGCGGAATGCCACGCGTCCGGGGGAAAAAGGGTTCAATGCGCTTAAGCTGAGCCTTAGTCAGCCAGAAGACATCGGCAGGTCCTCCTGCCGCGCTTGAATCACGATGTCACATCAAGATGGAATTAGAGTTTGCAAAGGTCTGCTTTTCGGACAAACCGGACATGGAACGGGGTCGTCTTCAATCTCGGTGAGTTTGCCTTGACAGCTTGCCAGCCCCGCAGCCATGATTTTGGCCAAGGAGGAGCCTCACGATGACCATCACCATTACCGCCTTTGAACGGTCACCCGATGGCGGCAAGGGACTGGCGCGTGATACACGCGTTCGCTGGGCGCTGGAAGAAGTGGGCCAACCTTACGAGGTTCGTCTTGTTTCGTTCAGGGCGATGAAGGAACCCGCACATCTGGCGCTTCATCCTTTCGGGCAGATTCCGACCTACGAAGAAGGCGATCTCGGCTTGTTCGAGACGGGGGCGATCGTGTTCCATATCGCGGAGCGCCATGCGGGCCTGTTGCCAGACGATGCGAATGCCCGGGCGCGCGCGATCACATGGATGTTCGCCGCGCTCAGCACGGTGGAGCCGCCGATCCTTGAACTCGGAACAGCCAGGCTCCTTGAGGGCGACAAGTCCTGGTCCGCGCAACGCATGCCTCTCGTCGAGGATCGCGTCCGTAACCGGCTGGGCCAACTTTCCCTTCGCCTTGGCGATGCCGACTGGCTCGATGGTCCGTTCAGCGCGGGCGACCTGATGATGGTGTCGGTGCTGCTCCGGTTGAAAGCGTCGGGTATGCTGGACGAATATCCGAACCTCTCCGCCTATGTGGCCCGCGGCGAAGCGCGGCCCGCCTACAGGCGTGCCTTCGACGCTCAATTGGCGGTTAACAAGCCACCGGCCGGCTGATTGAGGTCCGTCCTGGCTCGAAGTCGTCATCCGAGTTTTTCGTTCAGTTTATGGGGCCTGACCCTACTTTTCCGGAAAACCGGCTGCTGATGCTGGTTGCCGTTTCCGACTTCGAAGCGGTCAACGGCAAGGGCGTCTCCGGCCGGGTGGACGGAGATCGTGTGCTGGCAGGCAATGCCGCGATGCAGGCGGACGCGAGGATCGATACCTCTGCCTTTGCCGGCCACGCTCCGGCTGAGATGATTGAAGCTCTGAGAACAGCTACTCGATGATCGACAGGCTCGTCGCGAAAAGCTGCCATTTCTTGACATAGCCATTCGCCGACGTCTTCAAGCCGGCGACAGCCGTCTCATCCAGCAGCCGGATAGCCTTCGCCGGTGCGCCGACGATCAGGGAATTGTCGGGAAAGACCTTGCCTTCCGTCACCAGCGCATTGGCGCCTACGAGGCAGTTGTTGCCGATCACAGCGCCGTTCAGCACCGTTGCGCCCATGCCGATCAGCGAATTTTCGCCAATGGTGCAGCCGTGCACGATGGCGTGATGGCCAATGGTGCAGCCTTCGCCGATCGTTACCGGAAAGCCGGGATCGACATGGATAACGACGCCTTCCTGGATATTGGTGCGGGCGCCGATGCGGATGGGCTCATTGTCGCCGCGCAGCACGGCGCCGAACCAGACGCCGACATCCTTGCCCAGTTCGACCTTGCCGATGACGTGCGCGTCCGGCGCCACCCAATAGCTGCCTTGCGCCGGGACAGATGGTCGTGCTGGGCCAAGTGCATAAAGCGGCATGATGTTTCCTTCGTGTCCTTAAACGACCGTGACGGTCAGCGTCGCAACGCCGTCGATGCCGCAGGAAATCACGTCACCGCGCGACACCGAACCGACACCCGAGGGCGTCCCTGTCATGATGACGTCTCCGGCAGCAAGCGTGAAAAGCTTCGACAGTTCGGCGATGATTTCCGGCACCTTCCAGATCATCTGGTTGAGGTCGCCCTGCTGTTTCCTGTCGCCATTGACCGTCAGCCAGATATTGCCATTCGCTGGATGGCCGATGGTCTCGGCCGGAACGATCTCTGAAACCGGCGCCGAGTGTTCGAAGGCCTTCGCCGCCGCCCATGGCTTGCCCGCCGCCTTTGCCTCTGCCTGCAGGTCGCGGCGGGTGAAGTCGATGCCGACGGCATAGCCATAGACGCAATCGAGGGCGTCGCCGGTATCGACGTTGTCGCCGCCTTTTTTCAGCACGACGACGAGTTCGACCTCGTGATGCACGTCGGACGACAGCGGTGGATAGGGAAACTCCGCTTGCTGTGCTGTCAGATTGTCCGGGTTTTTCTGAAAGAAGAAGGGCGGTTCGCGGTCGGGGTCATGGCCCATCTCGATTGCGTGGGCCGCATAGTTGCGGCCAACGCAGTAGACGCGGCGAACGGGAAAGGCCCGATCGGATTTCGCAACCGGCAACAGAACCGGGGCGGGAAGGGGAATTACAGTGGTCATCGGTATCCAGGCATTCGATTGCGAATGCCTGACGATAGCACCCCTTTACGGGGCGGGGAAAGATGCTTCAACTGCAGGCGTAGGCCTCGAGCTGGTCACGTGTCAGAAACCGGCTGCCGGCCCGGGAATTGAGGTCCGGATGGGTGTATTCCAGGCTGGGGACATCCGGAAGCTCAAGCGCCTGGCGCACGGTCATGATGCCGACATCACGGCGATCAGTGCCACGTTTCAAGCTGACTTCAACGATGCGATACAGATTTTCCTCTACCATGTGTTCTCTCCCGTCGCTTTATTTTTTGTTTATGGCTGCAGTAGCTACTCCGAAATTGGTTTTTATGAGGCACCTCATCTAATAACATGCCACAGGTAAACGAATCACAACAGTCATTTTTCAGCAGATGCTTGGAATTCGTGTCGTGATGACACGTGATCTTCTATCAAAAGAGGCTGTTTGGACGTATTTTTCGAGCATACGCCCAGATTGCGGGCATCCTCTCCGTTCTTTATGGAACAATATTACTTTTGGGATGTTTCCTTGCTGAAGAAGAAGAGGAGCATGAAGATGGCCAATACCAAAAATTTGCGAACCGGTTTCACGCGGTAGCCCGGACCGCGCACGAGCATCCGTCGGCAACCAGCACGGCGCTGCTCATTTTCGGCGCCGCGGCTTTCGTTGCCGGCTATCTGATCGGCAGCGCCTCGATCCCGCCACCCCAGCGCAGCCGCTATCGGTAATTGCTGCGCCGCATAAGATTTCACTTGATTTTGATGCAATGCAGCAATAAAGTCATATTTATCGCAGTGATTCACCTCCTCCCGAAAAGCTGCGATCGATCAGCGGTCACCTCCTCCCGACCGTGGGTCATTTTCAGAAGCCTGCCGCACCTCCTCCCGCGGCAGGCTTTTTTCGTTTTGCCGTCTGCCCAGCGGGAACCAAATCAGCTATTCTGAAGTTGGCAAGAAAATCGGAGGAGACGCTCATGCCATATACCAAATGGTCCAATCCTGTGGAGGTCGGGTTTGCCCACACAGGCTCTCAGATCGTGCAGGGACCGTTCGATGCCCTGATCTGCCTGATGGACACCTGGCCGGATCTGCGCGGTCCGCGCTACGTCGCCGCCAGAAGCTTGTGCCGTGCAGCGCTCGACGGCCGCAGGTCGCCCGAGGAAGCAAGGGAAGTGTTCATTTCGGCCGCGAAAGAGGCAAAGCTTCAGGCGCATTGACGCGTCCGGCACAGGATTGCGAAAACCGGCCGCGCATCAACCCGCGGCATCTTGCCGTCGTTTTTGCGGCAGAGCCGGTTCGCACGATTGAAATCGATCGTCGTTACATGCCGGCGATGGGCCAGGCGGTTTTCTCGCTCCTCTTGCCTTACGTGCCTCTGCACCTTGTCGTCACGCGCAGTCATCCGCAAAGTTCCGTCTCGCTTTCAAAACCGGCCCGCTGTATAAGGCCGCGATTAATGGCGCCGTTTAGCCGGATGATACCTTCCCGCTTGTGCGCCCCAGCCTCATTATGCTGCCTGCGAAGTGTGCGGGGATGAAAGTGTTTTCATGAGCGACGAAACAACATTGGCGGCTGGCGCGAGCGGTTCGGCGTATTTCAAGGCACCGGTGTTTGCCGTGGCGCCGATGATCGACTGGACGGATCGTCACTACCGGTTTCTGGCCCGGCAGCTTTCCAAGCATGCGCTGCTCTATACCGAAATGATCGTCTCCGAGGCGATCCTGCGCGGCGACCGGGAGCGGTTGCTGGGGCTCGATGACACCGAGCAGCCGGTGGCGCTGCAACTCGGCGGCAATGATCCGGGCAAGATGGCGGAAGCGGCGCGGATCGGCGAAGATTTCGGCTATGCCGAGATCAACATGAATGTCGGCTGTCCCTCGGACCGGGTGCAGTCGGGCACGTTCGGCGCCTGCCTGATGCGCGAGCCGGCCGTGGTGGCCGATTGCGTGGCGGCGATGAAGGCGGCGGTGTCGATCCCGGTGACGGTCAAATGCCGGATCGGCGTCGATGACCAGGAGCCGGAAGTGGCCCTGCGCGATCTCGTTTCCCAGGTCACAGAGGCCGGCACGGATGCCGTCTGGGTGCATGCGCGAAAAGCCTGGCTGCAGGGGCTGTCGCCGAAGGAGAACCGGGATATTCCGCCGCTGGATTATGGTCTGGTTCATCGTCTCAAATCAGAAAATCCTCATCTTTTCATTGGCCTGAATGGCGGTCTTGGCAGTTTGAATCAGGCCCTTGAGGAACTGAATCAGCAGACTGAGGTGGAGCGGGATGCGGGCGGGCTGCACACTTTTCCTCATCCCGCTCTGGACGGCGTCATGCTCGGCCGGACCGCCTATCATGATAGCGCCATGCTGACGGCCGTGGACCAGTATTTTTCGCATCCGCTGACGGGGGCTTCCGCCATCGATCTCAGCGCCGAGGCCTTTACCGCCAATGGGCACCGGCAGTCACTGGCGTTCTGGGCCGGTGTCCGCGATGCGATGATGGCGCATGCGGCCCGGCATATCGCCTCGGGCGGACGGCTCATTCATGTCACGCGGCACATGGTCGGGCTGTTCCAGGGTTGGCCGGGGGCGCGGCGGTTCCGGCAGATCCTGTCGGCCGATGCGACGCGGGCAGGGGCCGGGCCGGAGGTGATCGCCGCCGCCTTTGACGCGGTTCTTTCGGCAGCCGAGGCGAAGCAGGCGGCGGAATAGCGAATAGCGAATAGCGAATAGCGAATAGTGAGTAGTGAGTAGTGAGTAGCCAGTAAGGCTTTGATTCTATTGGCTACTGGCTATTCGCTATCACAAAAAAACGGCGCCCGGAGGACGCCGTCAATTCAGTCATCGCAAAGCGATCAAATCTAGGCTTAGGCAGCCTGGATGTTGACGGCCTTCGGGCCCTTGCCCATGCGATCCGGCTCGGTGTCGAAGGTGACCTGCTGGCCGTCCTTCAGGGTCTGGAGACCAGCGGCCTGCAGCGCGGAGATGTGGACAAAAACGTCCTTGGCGCCGCCTTCCGGCGTGATGAAACCAAAACCCTTGTCCTGGTTGAAGAATTTTACGGTGCCCTTGGTGGCCATGGGAGAAGTCCTTATTTCCCTTGATGATGTGCCTTCACCCCTGCCAGGGTGGAGACCTTTTTTCTTTCCGATTTTGTCTTTGTTCCGGAAAGCCAGTCGGTGAAGTCGATAACGGGGAAAGAACGTCTACAGTGCCGTTTCGGCACGCCCGGATTTCTCCGGGACCATACAGCCAGTCCAGTCTCCGGGATGCAAACGCCCGAACGTTGAAATAATTGGCAGCAATTCGTGAAAATAGCAAGCGATTTATCCCCGATATTTCAACCGCATGCTGTCCTTGCCGCTTGAGGCGCGCCGCAGGTTGCGTCTTGTGCCGCAATGGGACAGCCGGCCGGGGAAAACCGCCCGCCGCCCTCTTGTCTCCACAATTTCGTCCCGACCATGGGCGAAGAGGGGCAGCCGGCGGGCAGCGGTCGGGCTTGAAGCCCGGGCCGCGAACCGTTAGGGCGGGAATGACGGATGCTGGACGACGAGGTGGCTTGGTGATCGATCCTTATGAAACGCTCGGGCTTGAGCGCCATGCCGATGGCGATGCGATCAAGACGGCCTATCGCAAGGCGGCGAAGACGGCCCATCCGGACAGCGGCGGCGACACGGAGGAATTCGGCCGGCTGCAGGCCTGCTACGACCTGTTGAAGGATCCGGTGCGCCGCAAGGTCTATGACAGCACCGGCTACGACCCGCAGCTCGCCGACCCGCGCGACCTCAAGGGCATCCTGATGCTGGAGACGCTGGTCAACGAGTTCATCCTCGACGAGCGCGAGCCCGGCAGCTTCGACCCGCTCGCCGCCATGCGCCGCAAGCTGTCGGACGACATCGTCAAAAGCCGCTTCCACATCCTCGAGCTCGAACGCCACCGCGCCCGTGTGCGCCAGCACATCGACCGCCTCGGCCGCCGCCCCGCCGCCGACGTGCTCGGCTCGATGCTGCGCACCCGCTCGCAATCCATCGCCGACGCCATCCGCAATGCCGAGGCGCAGATCGAGGCGATCGAGCAGGCCTACACGATGCTGGAGGGATATTCGTATGAGCTGGAGCTGCTGCCGGAAGTGAAGGCAGCGGAGTAGGGCGGGCGTTTGGGGGCTGCCGTTTGCTGCGGTGGTTTCTGTTTCGCTGGCGCATCCCCATCCTCCGTCATTCCTGTGCCTGTCACAGGAATCCAGCCACGGCGCGTCTGCGCCGTGAGGGACTTTTGCCGGACCGCGCCAAGAGTCTTGCGCGCCGTGGACACGGCGCACTGGATTCCTGTGACGGGCACAGGAATGACGGAGGGCGGAGGCGAGGATGACGGAGAATGGGGATGCGCCTGCCACGCTGCTAGTACCAGCGGACGGGGGCTTGCGCCGCCGCCCGGACGGAGATGACGGGGCGGCCGCGCCGGCCGGTCCCATACCTGTACCACCAGGGCAGGGACCGATGCAGCCAATGGCCGCGCGGCTGGACCCGGCGGACGATCTCGCCGACGAGCCACAGATAGGGATCGTCGACGGCGCGGATGTAGTGATAGAGGAAGTGGAGCTGGTCCCGGTCGGCCCAAAGGCAGGTGTCCAGCAATCGCCTGTAGAGTTTCCGGTCACCGGGGCCGAGACGATCGAGGCAGGCCGAACCTTGCGGCGACCGGCCGAGGCAGCGCCCCTTTCGCCGGCAGGCCGGATTGGCGCAGAGATCGCCCGGCAGGTCGAACATCTCGACGATGCGCGGCGGCAGCGCGGCTTCGCGCAGATCGGAGGCGGTGGGCTTGGCGGGCATGACGTTTCTCCGTTGGTGGCTGGATGGTTGGGACACGGGCACGCCGCCGCTTTCACGCGACCGGCCGGCCCGCGGTTTGCCTCATGTCTCGTGTCCGCCTGCCGGCCTGTCGGCCATGCTTCGGACGGGGCGCTCGCAAGAGCCTCATGGGGTATTGGGTAGGTGGCTCTCGCCAGCGCCCCGTTCGGCGGTTTCTGCCCGCAAACTCGTTCCGCTACGGCCTTTCGGCCCTCTGTGCGATTGCACGCCCGCAGCAGCAGCATCGGCCTGCGGAGGGGAACCTTCTTGCGAACCCCGGTCTCGGGGACTTCCGTCCTTTCCCTGAAACCGGCGCCGGTCCCGCCTCGCTGCCACGGCTGGCAGGGTTTCCGAGGGCGGGACGAGGGCTATTGTAGGGGAGGTTTTGGGGGCGGGGATGAGCGGGGATGTGGCGGAGAGGCGCTCAGCGGCGAAATCTAACATTTAGCCTTTGGCTAAGGTGTTGATTTTGTGCCCACTTACACTGGGCGAGAGGTAGCGAGTGCCGCGCCCTTTCGGTACCCAATGCATCCACGTTTTGAGCGCAGATATCGGGTCGGGCGAGACGGTGTTTATCGCCCGCGGCGTGCCGCACTGGTTCACCAACGACACCGAGCAACTGGCCACCTGTCTCAGTGATCTGATGCCGGGCGTGCTGGGGCCGGAGTGTTTTCGCGAACTGGCGGCGCTGCTCGGGGCCGGCGGGCCGGCGGATATGGCGGCGGTGAAGGCGGTTATGGGGCGGTATCGGTTGGTGGGGTGTAGGGGTGGCGAATATTTAGAGTCGGTCCGGAAAGTTATTCATTTTGAACAGAGCCTTCGCAGCATGAGGCGGATAGACGCCAGCTTGAGGAAGGCGAGCGCGTTGCGCGACAGATTTTCGAAATCCTTGGCCAGCCTGCGGCATCGACCCAGCCATGCGAACGTCCGTTCGACCACCCAGCGCCTCGGCAGAACCTCAAAACCCTTGGCGGTGTCGGAGCGCTTGACGATCGCGGTCGCAAGTCCTGGCATTGCCTTCTTTTGTCCCTTGGCGAAGACAGGCCCCTGATAGCCACCATCGGCGAACAGTTTCTTCAAGAACGGATAGCGCCCGAACAGCGTCTTCAGAACCAGCACGCCACCGTCGCGGTCCTGGATGTCGGCCGGATGAACCAGCGCATGCAGCAGAAGGCCTACCGTATCGACAAGGATATGGCGTTTCTTGCCTTTGATCTTTTTCCCCGCATCATACCCGCCCGGGTCAATGCAGCGCCCCCTTTTTCAGCGCCTTTGACGCTCTGGCTGTCCATGATTGCCGCCGTCGGACTGGCCTCGCGGCCCATCGCCTCACGGCATTTCACGTAGAGTTCCTCATGAATGCGGCCGAGCGTGCCGTCCCAGTTCCACAGGTCGAAATAGCTGAACAGCGTGCTCTTCGGCGGCAGGTCCTTCGGCACTGCCCGCCATTGGCAACCCGTGCTGAGAACATAAAGCAGGCCGTTGAGAACCTCCCGGACATCGACCTCACGCCTGCGACCGCCGTGCTTGGCAGGCGGAATCAAGGGTTCAGCCAGCGCCCATTCCGCATCCGTCAAATCGCTCGGATAGCGCAGACAATCTCGATTGTATTTCCCTCGGTTAGCCTTCGTCCACATCGCGTCCATGCCCTCATCGAATCAATTCAACTGCATGGAATCACAAACGATTCATATCATTCAACTTCTTTATGGACCGACACTTAGAGTTGAAAAACCGCGGTTGAATGCGATACGGATAGCTAAGGAGGTACCATGCCGTCTACAATTACATTGCATTCACCAACCAGTTTTTTAGAAGTAATGCAGATTATTGAAACGTTCCAAATTGCGCATCAGTCTGCATGGTATCGTGGCAGCGGAAAGGATAGCCACCATCTGGTTCCAAGTCTCTTTCGACATCCAAAAAGAAAAACTCCCGATGAATTACATAAGCTAGAGAAAGATCTAGCTTCAACGTTTGCACAACGTTCGCCGCCATTTGTTCAGCAAAGCTTTGAGGACGAATGGGAGCGAATGTTCTATATGCAGCATTATGGTATTCCAACAAGGCTTCTGGATTGGACTGAAAGCCCGTTTGTCGCTTTGTATTTTGCATTAACGACGTGTGCTCGCGGAAAATCAAACAAACCGTCTGACAATGTTGCAATTTGGATGCTTGACCCGAGTGAGTGGAACAAGTCAGCGTTGAGCGATATTTCATACGCTGGTGGGATACTGGACTCTAAAAGAGAACAGGTAAAAAGCTACAGCCCAAACGCTGAGCTTGATGAGAGAAAAAATACCCCCATCATGATATATGGCACCCACAATAGCGCTCGAATTGTCGCTCAGCGAGGGATGTTTGCTCTTTTTGGCAAAAGTACAGATTCTATGGACGTTTCTTATGAGGATCAGACGTTTACGGATGGTACGCTCCAAAAGATTGTGATCTTGAAGGATGATGTTGATAAGGTGGCGACTTCTCTGTTCAGAAAAGGTATTTCGGATTCCACGGTATACCCAGATCTATTCGGCTTATCGCTAGAGTTACGCCGACATTTTGGCTTTTGAGGGCATGATGAGCATATTAAGAATTTCACCTCACAAGCCAATGACTTTGATTTGGTGGTCAAAGAATAGGGACCAGATAGATTTCAATCCGCCTTATCAAAGACGGGGACGTCTCTGGTCGAGTGCTGATAAGGCGTATCTGATTGACTCGATAATTAACGGCTTCGATGTGCCGAAACTCTATCTTGCTGATTTTCAGTTCGGCCAGTCTAAATTAAATACAGCCCGATTGCCTTATGCAATTATAGATGGAAAGCAACGATTGGAGGCTGTATTCGATTTTTTTGATAATAATCTAACATTGAGAGCTGATTTTAAGTATAGAAAAAATATTGATTTGAAGTTATCTGGATTAAGTCTTAAGGATTTAAAAAACAGCTATCCATCGGTGGCAGATGATTTTGAAAATGCTTCACTGGACATTATGAGCGTCTTTGCGGAACAAGAAGATGACATTCATGATATCTTTGTTCGATTGAACCGCTCTAAGCCGCTCACTGGTGCAGAGGTCCGAAACGCAATTGTTGGTCCAGTTCCCGAAGTTATCAGGACTTTAGCTTCTCACGATTTCTTCTTGGAGAATATTAGGTTTGGTGTGAGCCGTGCAGGCGATCTTAACGCCGCCGCGAAAGTTTTGTTTTTTGAGTACGAAAACGCAATGATGCCTACGAAGAAAACGAATTTGGATGAATTCGCCAATGAAAAAGACATTAACAAGGACAAGCTAGAACTTGCGAGCAGACGGGTCATCGATACGTTGGACGTAATGGCGGAAGTATTTATCCCAAAAGACACTTTGCTCGCATCGGCTGGAATTTTCCCGGTATATTATTGGTTCATTAGGGGAATACGACCCGGCGCTCACGGATTTGTACGTGAGTTCCTAGTATGGTTCGAAAACGCACGGCGTGAGAACCGAGAACGTCAGAAGCTTCAACGCGGCTCGGATCTAAATCCAAATTTGGCACGATTCGATACTCTGAATAGGAGTACAAATGATCAGCAAAGCCATTTGGGACGTGTCGATATTTTGGACAAAATTTTTCTAGAGTGGCTTCCTGATGCGTCGCGGGTTAATGTTTTTGTGCCAAGAATCAGCTCATGAAATTTACTTGCTGACTATGGAAAACGTTTGCACAGTTGACCCGTTTTCCATTCGTTTTCTGCGACCTCGCCGCATCGACGCGTTATAGCAATCGACGCCCAGCCTTTGTGCGCGCGCGTATCGATCGTCTGCCCATTCGGCGAGCTATGTTAATGACTTTTACTGCCCCGCCCCATCAAACAACGCACTCAAGCTCCACGGATAGTCCCCCTGTTGGTTGGCGATGTCGTAGACCTTCCAGCCGCCGTGTTCCTTGACGAAGGTGTAGTGCAGCGTCACGGGCTCGAAGTTCTTGAAGGTCACCTCCAACTCGACGGTGTCGTCGATGACGATCGACTGGCCGACGTCGACGTCGGTGGCTTCGTCGTCGTTGCCTGAAATGACCGGATCGAAATCGATGGTGCCGGCGTCGCCGGGTTCAGTGTTGTCGAGGTCGGCCTGGAAGCGGGTGTTCAGCTGGTCGGAGAAGAAGGGCGAATAGAGCGAGGGGGCGTCCGGATCGGTTTCGGCGGTGTCGTAGCGATAGAGGGCTACCAGCAGGGCCTGCGGCGTCCTGAAGGTTTCGGCGGCGGCCGGGAGTGCGGCGAGGGCGGCAAACAGCAAAACGAGGGTGGGCAGGCGCATGCGGGGCTCCCCGCCGAATGATCGGTGATCGATCCGTAGCGGATGGGGGGCGGCAACGCCAAGCGGCATTTTTGGGGATGTGGCGTGGACGCGGCTGGGGTGATCTCCCGCTTGCGGCGGGAGGTGGTCTCCGGGATTTGCCGTCGGCAAACCAGAGGACAGGTTGTGGGTCAGGGGGACGGCGGTGGGCTCGGAGTTTGAGGTGGGTTTACCCCCCTCTGTCGGCTTTGCCGACATCTCCCCCACAAGGGGGGAGATTGGGCCCGCGTTTGTGGCGGTCACCCCACCCCGGCGCTGTGCGCCGACCCTCCCCCTCAAGGGGAGGGTGTCATTGGCCCGGCCGTCCCGTTTTCCCCTTCGTCCGCTTCTGCTGCTTCGCATCGCCCGCATCCTCGTAGGAGCCGACGCCGGGCTTGGCGCGGATGAGGGGTTTGGTGGGGTCACCCCCCTCTGTCGGCTTTGCCGACATCTCCCCCTCAAGGGGGGAGATCGGCTTTGGCATTTGCGGCTTTTCCGGCAGCTTGCCCTTGGTGTTGAGCGGCTTTTCGGTGCGGCCGACGGTCATTTCGTCGAGGGTGTTCTTGCGGAAGAGGGGCCGGGAAGGCGTGGCGATGTCGCGGCCCATCTCGTCGAGGTCGGGTTTGTGGAAGCCGGAATGCCCCTCCCCAACCCTCCCCACAGGGGGGAGGGAGCCGACTGTGGGCGCCGCCGGCTTGCGGGCGGGGCGGGTCATGTCGGTGCCTGGACCCATGTCGTCGAGGCTGGGTTTGGCGAAGAGGCTGCGGCTCTTTCCCTCCCCCTTGTGGGGAGGGTGGCCCGAAGGGTCGGGAGGGGTGTTTGCGGCGGACTCTGAGGGTGGGGTTTTCCCCTCCCCAACCCTCCCCACAAGGGGGAGGGAGTCGATCGAGGGTGTCGTGCCCGGTCCTCGGGTCGCGCTGCGCTTGCCCGAGGATGACGGGGAGGTGCGGCCGCCCTCCAGCGCCCGCGCTTCCTGCCTTGCCATCGGGTCGTCCATGACGGCGAGTTCGGCGGCTTTGAGGCGTTTGATCTCGTCGCGCAGGCGGGCGGCGGTTTCGAAGTCGAGGTCGGCGGCGGCGTTGCGCATCTGTTTTTCGAGCGCTTCGAGATGGGCGGCGAGGTTGTTGCCGACCATGTCGGTGAGGCCGCCCTTGACACCCTTGATGCCGATATCGGCGCGGACATGGTCCTTCTCGTAGACCGAATCGAGGATGTCGGAGATCTTCGCCTTGACCGATTCCGGGGTGATGCCGTTGGCCTCGTTATAGGCCATCTGCTTTTCGCGGCGGCGGGAGGTTTCCTCCATGGCGCGGCTCATCGAGCCGGTGACCGTGTCGGCATAGAGGATGACCTTGCCGTCGACGTTGCGGGCGGCGCGGCCGATGGTCTGGACCAGCGAGGTTTCCGAGCGCAGAAAGCCTTCCTTGTCGGCATCGAGGATGGCGACGAAGCCGCATTCGGGGATGTCGAGGCCTTCGCGCAACAGGT
Source organism: Pararhizobium sp. LjRoot238 (assembly GCF_964252955.1). Classification (NCBI taxonomy): domain Bacteria; kingdom Pseudomonadati; phylum Pseudomonadota; class Alphaproteobacteria; order Hyphomicrobiales; family Rhizobiaceae; genus Pararhizobium; species Pararhizobium sp. LjRoot238. The sequence goes on from NZ_CAXUPP020000001.1 coordinate 3,196,587, forward strand.
TGATGCCGACCAGCACGTCGAAGGCGCCGAGCCTGAGGTCGCGGATGATCTCGATGCGCTCCAGCGTGTCGATGTCGGAATGCATGTAGCGAACGCGGACACCCTGCTCGTGCAGATATTCGGTGAGGTCCTCGGCCATGCGCTTGGTGAGCACGGTGACGAGGGTGCGGTAGCCGGCGGCCGCGGTCTCGCGGATTTCGCCGAGCACGTCGTCGACCTGGGTTTTGGCCGAGCGGACTTCCACCGGCGGATCGATCAGGCCGGTGGGGCGGATGACCTGTTCGGCGAAGACGCCGCCGGACTGTTCCAGCTCCCACGCCGCAGGCGTCGCCGAGACGGCGATGGTTTCGGGGCGCATGGCGTCCCATTCCTCGAAGCGCAGCGGGCGATTATCCATACATGACGGCAGGCGAAAACCGTATTCGGCCAGCGTCGCCTTGCGGCGGAAGTCGCCACGATACATGCCGCCGATCTGGCTGACGGAGACATGGCTCTCGTCGATGAACAAGAGGGCGTTGTCGGGGATGTATTCGAACAGGGTCGGCGGCGGCTCGCCGGGCTGGCGGCCGGTCAGGTAGCGCGAATAGTTCTCGATGCCGGCGCAGGAGCCGGTCGCCTCGAGCATCTCGATGTCGTAGCGGGTGCGCTGCTCCAGCCGCTGGGCTTCGAGCAGGCGGCCGCCCTTTTCCAGCTCGGCGAGGCGAGCTTTAAGCTCCTCCTTGATCGACTTGATCGCCTGGTTGAGCGTCGGGCGCGGCGTGACATAGTGGGAATTGGCGTAGATCTTGACCGATTTCAGGTCGTCGGTCTTCTGGCCGGTCAGGGGATCGAACTCGGTGATGGCGTCGATCTCGTCGCCGAACATGCTGATACGCCAGGCTGCGTCCTCAAGGTGGGCCGGGAAGATCTCGATGGTATCGCCGCGGACGCGAAAAGAGCCGCGCTGGAAATCCATGTCGCGGCGCTTGTATTGCTGGGCGACGAGGTCGGCGAGCAATTGCCGCTGATCGAGCGTGTCGCCGACCGTCATCTGGAAGGTCATGGCGGTGTAGGTCTCGACCGAGCCGATACCGTAGATGCAGGAGACCGAGGCGACGATGATGACGTCGTCGCGCTCGATCAGCGAGCGGGTGGCCGAGTGGCGCATGCGGTCGATCTGCTCGTTGATCGAGGATTCCTTCTCGATGAAGGTATCCGAGCGCGGCACATAGGCTTCCGGCTGGTAGTAGTCGTAGTAGGAGACGAAATATTCCACCGCGTTGTCGGGGAAGAAGTTCTTGAACTCGGAATAGAGCTGGGCCGCCAGCGTCTTGTTCGGCGCCAGGATGACGGCGGGGCGCTGGGTCGCCTCGATCACCTTGGCCATGGTGAAGGTCTTGCCCGAGCCGGTGACGCCGAGCAGGACCTGGGTGCGGTCGTGGTTGTCGAGGCCCTCGACGAGGTCCTTGATGGCGGTCGGCTGGTCACCGGCGGGCTCGTAGTCGGATTTCATGACGATCTGGATGCCGCCCTCGGATTTTTCCGGGCGGGCGGGCCGGTGCGGCGTCCAGAGCTTGCCGTCCTTGAACAGCGGATTGCCGGATTCGATCAGCGCCGAGAGGGCCTCGACCGTGGCGGTGACGGCGGAGGGGGCGAGCGCATCCTCGAGCGCGGTGTCCATGCCGGCGACCGGGTTGAGGCCGGCGGCGGCGCGGGTCTTGGGGTCGGAGGTGCCGCCCATCGACGTGCCACGGGCACTTCTGCTTGCGCTCACGGCCGTACCGCCCTTCGGGCTGGCCTCCGCGCGGGGCGCCGAACGATCGGCGGCGGACGCTTGTCCGCTGCGCTTCGCTCTGGATGCTTCGATTTCCACCTTCTTGCGGTGTTTTCCGGCTTTGGAGGCAACGTCGTGGCGGGTCTCGATCGTCTCGGCCTCGGCCATGCGCTGCAGCTCTTCGGCCCAGTCGGCGACGTTCGACGACAGCGGCGTGCCTGTCAGCGAGGCCTGAGGGGCTTCCTCGAAGCCAGTGGATTTTTTCGGTGCTTTCGACATGCCGGGGAATATGGCGAGAGTCCGGCGGAAAGGGAAGGGGGCGATGAGTACAAAAAGGCAACGGACAGGCCGGCTACTGCCAGTTTCTGACACAGGGCGACGGCCGCAATCGCGGTCTCGCGGTGGGGACGCGCGCCGGTCAGGCCGGCCGGTCGGTGGCGCTAAGCGAAGGCGCATCGCTTGCGGGCCTTGCCGGTCGCGGCGCTGCGCGGCTAGAAGCGAACCGCTGTCCAACCCTTCCAGGATTCGTCCATGCTCCTTGCTATCAATCCGGCCGCCGTCTGGCCGATCCTCCTGCTGCTGCTTTCCAACGTGTTCATGACCTTCGCCTGGTACGGCCATCTGAAACACGCGTCGTCGCCGCTCACCATGGCGATCGTCGCCAGCTGGGGTATCGCCTTCTTCGAATATTGCCTTGCGGTCCCGGCCAACCGGATCGGCAACCAGGTCTATTCGGCAGCGCAGCTGAAGACGATGCAGGAGGTGATCACGCTCGCCGTCTTTACCGCCTTCTCCGTCTTCTGGCTGAAGGAAACCCTGACCTGGAACCATGCAATCGGCTTTTGCCTGATTGCGGGTGGGGCGGCGTTTGTGTTCAAGGCGTAGCGTATCAGCCCTCAGCCTGCCTTTCGCCAAACAGCGCGTCGAGTATCTCGCCCTCCAGCCGTGCCAGTTCCGGCGAGCCGTGGCGGCGGGGGCGTTCGAGCGGGATGTCGAGGTCGAGGGCGATCTTGCCGCGGTCGATGACGATGACGCGGTCGGCGAGAGCGACGGCCTCGGCGACGTCGTGGGTGACCAGCACGGCGGTGAATGTCTGCTGCAGCCAGATGCGTTCGAGCAGCTGCTGCATCTCGATGCGGGTGAGGGCGTCGAGAGCGCCGAGCGGTTCGTCGAGGGCGAGGATATAGGGGTGGGCGACGAGGGCGCGGGCAAGGGCGACGCGCTGGCGCTGGCCGCCTGAAAGGACCGAGGGCCATTCGCCGGCGCGGTCGGAGAGGCCGACTTCGCGCAGGATGGCGAGCGACTTTTCTTTGGCTTCCTCGCCCCTGGCGATGCCGGTCAGGCCGACCTCGACGTTTTTGGCGATCCGCGCCCAGGGCAGGAGGCGCGGCTCCTGGAACATGATGCGGGTGCGGTTTTCGCCGTCTTTGCCTTTGTTGACCGTCAGCGTGCCGGCCGTCGGCTTGTCGAGGCCGGTCAGAAGCCGGAGCAGCGTGCTCTTGCCGCAGCCGCTCTTGCCGATGACGGCGATAAACTGGCCGGCGGGGACATCCAGGTCGATGTTGTCGAGAACGGTCTTGTCGCCGAACTTCTGGCTGATGTTGCGGAAGGAGAAGGCGATATCCCGTGGATCACGCGCGCGGGCCTGCGGCGCAGCATAGGGAAACCATTGCGTCGGCGTGGTTTCGCGCAGCGCGCGGGCCTCGGCCGTTTCCGTTTTGACGGGCGCCTTCGATTTCGGATTAAGGGCGATGACGGACATTCGGAACACTCCAGGGTTTGGTTGACCGTTTTCGTTTCGCTATTGGTTCAGGCGGTCTGGAAGGCCGGATGCCATTGCAGGGTCAGGCGCTCGAGCAGCCGGGCAAAACTGTCGGCGAGCTTGCCGAGCAGGGCGTAGATCAGGATCGACAGGACGACGACGTCGATGAGCAGAAACTCGCGGGCTTGCATCGCCATGTAGCCGAGGCCGGACGAGGCGGCGATGGTTTCGGCGACGATCAGCGTCAGCCACATGATGCCGAGCGCATAACGCAGGCCGACGAAGATGGCGGGCAGGGCGCCGGGCAGGATAACGCGGAAGAACAGCGTGCTGCGCGGCATGCCGTAGACGCGGCCCATCTCGACCAGATGCGGATCGACGCTCTGGATTCCGAGCAGCGTGTTGACGTAGATCGGGAAGAACACACCGAGCGCGACGAGGAAGAGTTTTGCCTGCTCGTCGATGCCGAACCAGAGGATGACCAGCGGGATCAGCGCCAGATGCGGGATGTTGCGGACCATCTGCAGCGTCGTATCGGTGAGGCTTCGCGACAGGCCGGAGAGGCCGTTGGCAAGGCCGAAGAGGAGGCCGATCGAGCCGCCGATGACGAAACCGGAAAGCGCGCGGGCGGTGCTGACGCCGATATTCCGGATCAGTTCGCCGGACAGAAGCAGACGCCAGAAGGCTTCGGCGACCGCCGAAGGGGCGGCCATGACATTCGGCGAGATCAGGCCGGTGCGGGCAGCAATCTCCCAGACGAGCAGGATGACGGCGGGCAGGGCCCAGCCCGTGGCGTTTTTCAGGATCGATTGGCCGGTGGTTTTCATCGTCTGACCTTTATTGTCTCCAGTGCGCGTGCCGGTCCGGATCGACCGGCACGCCTGCACGTTTCCCGGGAGGAAATCAGTTGGTCGGCGCCGTCCAGACGGCATCGCTGATGGTGATCGCCTTCGGGATCAGGCCGAGCTTGAAGAAGCGGTCGGCGGTCTGCTGCTGGCTGGCGACGATCTCGGGCGTGACCGGTCCGATGCCGAAGGAGGCGCGGCTGGCGGCGAGCGTCTGTGCTTCCAGGGGCACGCCGGTGACCTCATGCAGCGCCTCGGCGACCTTGTCGCGGTTGGCATCCGCCCAGGCGGCGGCTTGCTTCAGCGCTGCGATCGTCGTCGAAACTGTTTCCGGATGCCTGGCGGCGAAATCGCGGTTGGCGAGGAAATAGGTATTGACCTTCAGCGTCTCGGCCGAGGTCGTCAGAATGCGCGGCTTGTAGCGCGTTTCGGCAATGGCGAAGAAGGGATCCCAGACAGCCCAGGCGTCGATCTTGTCGCTGGCGAAGGCCGCCGCCGCATCGGCGGGGCTCAGATAGACGGGCGTCACCTCGTTGAAGCCGATAGCGGCCTTTTCAAGTGCTGCGACGACGAGATTATGGGAGCTCGTGCCCTTGCCGACGCCGATCTTCTTGCCCTTGAGGTCGGCTACCGACCGGATCGGCGAATCCGGCTTGACGAAGATCGCCTCGCCCGTGCCTTGCGACGGAAGAGCCGCGACATAGACGATAGCCGAGCCGGCTGCCTGGCCGAAGATCGGCGGCGCATCGCCCGTCCAGCCGACATCGATCGAGCCGACATTCAGCGCCTCGACCAGCGGCGGGCCGGCCGTGAACTCGACCCAGGAGATGGCGATGCCCTTCGGCTCCAGCGCCTTCTCGATGATCTTCTGTTGCTGGGCGATGACCGGCAGGCCGGTCTTCTGATAGCCGATCTTGAATTCGGTCAACTCGGCGGCGAAGGTGCCGGAGGTTGCAAACAGGCCGGCGGCAATAAGGCCGGCGCCGAAAATTCGTCTCGTCAGTGTGAGCATCGATCCCTCTTGTGGTTGGCGGAGGACGTGACGTCTTCTCCGCAGAACGTGGGATCATGCTAGATAAATCTATTTAGATTATAGAGTTTATTTATTTTGTAGAAATCAATCGCTGGAGAAATGTTTTTCTCGAGCGGCAGGCCCATCACCGCATTTTTTCCGTTGGTTCAGTCAAGCAGGTCGAAGGCACGAAAAATCCAGCTGACCCCATGGCTGAGGTCTCCATGATTCTCAGGCCTCGATGATTCTCAGGCCTCGGGCGGCACCGGTTTCGGATGGCCGGTCTCGTCCAGCGCCACCATGACGAACAGCGCGTCGGTGACCTTGTCCATGCGATCAGAGAGGTAACGCTGCGCCCATGCTTCCACCTTCAGCGTCATCGAGGTGCGGCCGACCTTGATGACATCGGTATAGATGCAGAGCGTGTCGCCGATCTTGACCGGCATTTCGAACGCCATTTCCTTGACGGCGGCGGTAACGACGCGGCCGCGGGCACGCTCGGCGGCACGGATGCCGCAGGACAGGTCCATCTGCGCCATCACCCAGCCGCCGAAGATATCGCCGGCAGCATTGGCGTCGGCCGGCATCGCGAGGGTCCGCAGGGTAAGGTCGCCGTTCGGTCTCGTCATGGTCGAGCTTCTCCGTTTGTTTCGATGTAACCCAAGGCGGCGCGATCGGCAAAGACCCCGTGAGAAAATAGAGGTTGGGCCAGCATTACGGATGCAAGGGATCAAGTGCTAACAAAGCGTAAATCGAGGCCTGTCAATTTTAGTGGTCGATTGTTAGGGAGTTTGAAAATACGTGCCTGTACCTTGCGGCCTCTAAATCCGAGGGGGATCTCGCTCTATGAAGAATTTTCGTATTTCCGTGCGCCTGTATGCGCTGGTGGGACTGGCGCTTCTGACCATGGCCGCCGTCATGATGCTTGGCCTGTTCCAGGAGCAGGACAAGCTGGTCGCGCAGCGCAAGGCGATGCTCGCGGCGATGAACGAGAATGCCGTCACGGTCTTCGAAGCCTATTACAAGCAGGAACAGGCCGGCACGCTCAGCCAGGCGGATGCGCAGGCGCGCGCCATCGAGGCCATCAGCGCGATGCGCTATCAGGGCAACGGCTATTTCTGGATCAACGACATGCATCCGAAGATGGTGATGCATCCGATCAAGCCTGCGATGAACGGCAGCGACCTGACCGAAAACAAGGATCCGAACGGCAAGCATCTGTTCATCGAGTTCGTCAAGACCGTGCAGACGGACGGCAAGGGCTTCGTCGACTACTACTGGCCAAAGCCGGGTGCTGAGGAGCCGGTGTTAAAGTATTCGCATGTTGCCGGATTCAAGCCCTGGGGCTGGGTCGTCGGTACCGGCGTCTATGCCGATGACCTGGCGGCGATGTTCCGCGAAGGCCTGATCCAGGTTGCGGTGATCTGCGGCGTCGCAGCCCTCATCATCCTGCTTGCCGCCTTTTCGATCGTTCGCAGCGTCGTTCGCCCGGTCGAACGGTTGAAAGCCTCGATGCGGGCGATCGCCGACGAGGATGTGTCGGCCGAGGTGCCGGAAACCGACCGCAAGGACGAGATCGGCCAGATGGCGCGGGTTCTGGTTGTTCTGCGCGACTCGGTGAAGGAACGTATAGAACTTCGCGAGCGCGAGGCCGGACAGCAGAGCCAGTTGGACGAGGAGCGTCGCAGCAACGAACATCGTCTTCAGTCTGGCGCGCAGGCGCAGGCAGATGCCATGGCGACGGTCGGAGCTGCGCTGGAAAAGCTGGCGAGCGGCGACCTGACGGCTGAAATCGCCCGGATATCGCCGGAATATTCCAAGCTGCGGGATGATTTCAATACGGCCGTGACGGCGCTTCGCGGCGTCATCCAGTCGATCGCGCAATCGACCGAAGTGGTCTATGGCAGCGCCGGCGACATTTCGGAAGCCGCCAACAACCTGTCGCGCCGCACCGAACAGCAGGCAGCGGCGCTTGAGCAGACGGCGGCGGCGCTGGACGAAATCACCTCGACGGTGAAGAGCGCGTCCGAGCGGGCGGCCGAAGCGCGCGAGATGGTCAACGAGACGAAGGGCAGTGCTGCCAAGTCCGGCGAAATCGTCCGCAACGCGGTTGCCGCCATGAGCCGGATCGAGGGCTCCTCCAGCCGGATCAGCCAGATCATCGGCGTCATCGACGAGATCGCCTTCCAGACCAACCTGCTCGCCCTCAATGCCGGTGTCGAAGCGGCCCGGGCCGGCGAAGCCGGTCGCGGTTTTGCCGTCGTCGCCCAGGAAGTGCGCGAACTGGCGCAGCGTTCGGCCGGTGCGGCCAAGGAGATCAAGGAACTGATCCGCAATTCGGCGACGGAAGTCGAGACCGGCGTGACGCTGGTGCGCTCGACCGGCGACGCGCTGATGGAGATCGAAGCGCTGGTCAACCGGGTGAATGAAACTGTCGCCTCGATCGCCACCGCCGCCCGCGAGCAGGCGACCGGTCTTGCCGAAGTCAACACGGCCGTCAACAGCATGGACCAGATGACCCAGCAGAACGCGGCGATGGTCGAGGAGACGACGGCGGCGAGCCAGACGCTGGCGCAAGAAAGCCGCGAGCTGAAGAGCCTGCTGCAGACCTTCCGCCTTTCATCCAGCAGCCAGACCGCCTACGGGCGCGCTGCCTGATCCATAAAAAGACGGAAATGCCGATTGCCCGCGTTCGCAAGGACGCGGGCTCTTTCTTGTTCCGGGTGAATTGCACGCGACGGCGAGGTGCGATCCGGGGCTTTTCGGCGATCGTCGCGGATTTGCGGCGGCCTTGACCGTGGCGGTTTTGCAGCCAGAATGGCGCGGTGATTCAAGATGTTAAAACGTCTGCTCTCACAGGCCGGTGAAGGGCATTCAATCCGGGAGGACTGCCAGTGACGCCGTTTCGACGTGTGATGATCCGTATCGGAGCGCTGATGGCGCTGTTTCTGGTCGTGCTGTCGTCCTGCACCGTCGTCGTCGACGAGCCGGGACCGCGTCCGCAACCATCCTACCCGCAGATGTGCACGATGGAATACGACCCGGTCTGCGCCCGGCGCGGCGACAATCGCCGGACCTTCGCCAACGCCTGCCAGGCGCGGGCCGACGGATACCGCATCATCGGCCGCGGCGAATGCCGTCCGGAACGTCCCGATTTCGGTGACGACCGGCCGCAGGCCTGCACGCGCGAATACGATCCCGTCTGCGCCCGCCAGGGACGCCAGCGGCAGACGTTTGCGAATGCCTGCATGGCTGAGGCCGACGGTTTTCGCGTGATCGGGCGCGGCGAATGCCGCCGCCCGGACGACCTACCCATCGACGACTCAGGCCTGCGTCCGGGCCGCGATCCGGATCGCCGGCCGCAGGCCTGCACCCGCGAATTCGCTCCGGTCTGCGCCCGCCAGGGACGCCAGCGGCAAACCTTTCCGAATGCGTGCACGGCGCAGGCTGAGGGTTTCCGGGTGATCGACAACGGTCCGTGCCAATAGGCCGAACACCGTATTTTGCCAGTAGAGCCGCCCCATTCGGGGGCGGTTCACAGTCGGGGACGGAAAACAGGAACAGGCAGCATGCCCTTGCGCATCGTTTCATTGAACGTCTGGGGTGGCCGGGTCTACGCGCCGCTGATGCGTTATCTCGTCGATGTGGACGCGGATGTGATCTGCCTGCAGGAGGTGGTGCGCACGCCGGCGGCCACGTCGGATTGGCTGGTCTACCGGGATCATGGCGTGGAACTGCCGCAACGGGCCAATCTGTTCGACGAGATCCGTGCCGCGCTTCCGTCTCATGATGCCTTCTTTTGCCCGACGGCGCGCGGCACGCTGTTTGACGGCGACGAGGAAGTTTCCTCCGAATTCGGACTGGCAACTTTTGTGCGCAGTTCGCTTGCCGTCATCGGTCAGGCCAGCGATTTCGTCCACGGCGAATTTTCACCGGACGGCTGGGGGCCGCATCCGCGGGCGCGCAATGCCCATTGTGTCCGGTTGTTCAGCTATGAGGACGGCTTTCCAGTGACCATCGTCCAGATGCACGGCCTTCGCGATCTCAACGGCAAGGGCGATACGCCGGCGCGCAAAAAGCAGACGGATGCGCTGATCGAAATCATCCTGAACCTCTGGCGCGGCAATGAGCGGCTGGTGGTCTGCGGCGATTTCAATGTCCTGCCGGAGAGCGGGATGTTCGGCGCGCTCGCCGATCTGGGGCTGTCCGATCTCGTGACCTCGCGGGGGCATAGCGATACACGGACGTCCTATTACGAAAAACAGGGACGCTTTGCCGACTACTTGCTGGTGACGCCGGATGTGGAGGTCGTCGGCTTCGACGTGGTTGCGCAGCCCGAAGTCTCCGACCATCGGGCGCTGCTGCTGGAGATGCGGTAGAGCTTCGGCCCCCCATTTTCGAGGGCATGTCCGAAAGGCTTCGTTTACCCTGTTTCAATAAAATCCGCTTTGTTCGCGGTCTTTGCGACCTCATGCCCGCCTTTCGACACAGGCGGTCTGCAGGTTTTGCGCGGGGACAGGGCGAGGGCGGATGGTGCGTTTCGACGCATCGTCGCCGGCAATTACCAGTATCGCAGTTTCCTTCGCACCGTTTTCGATGCGCGGCGCTGCAGAGGGTGGCAATGAGTATGGCGTATGTTTCCCTTTTCCGGCGGCCCGCGCACGTCTTCGTGCTGTCGCTTTCGCTGACGGCCTGTTCGACGGATGATCTGAGCCCGCCGGCCCGCATCGATTCGTCGGCAAGGGTCAGCGCCATCGAACCGGTTCGCGACCGCGGACGAGGGATGCGCGAAAACGCCTATCCCTCGGCGGAGACGCCGGTCAGCACATTCTCGGAAAATTCCGACGGCGCCGTTCCCGCCGATCCGCGGATGCAGACAAGCGAGCGGCTGCCGATGATCGATAGCGAGCCACTGGAAAGTGGCCAGCAGCCTTCCGCCATGGCGAGCGTCCAGCCGATGGTCGTGCCGCCCGAAGGCGTCAACATGGATGCGATGCTGGGTGTCGAGCCTACCTCGGCGCCGGTCGTCGGCCTTGCCGAGGAGCAGAGCCGCGATATCGCCGAGGGCAATGCCAGCCAGCCGGTGGTCGGCGGCATCGGCGGCGATACGGTGCAGCAGCTTGGCGGACCGCAGACCGTGATGGCTTCGACCGGGGCGGATCCCGGCTACGATCCGGACCTGCCGCCCTTGAGCCCGGAGAAAATTGCAGCCGAGGAGGCACGCAAGGCGCAGTTTCTCGAACAGCAGCAGCGGGTGATGCTGCGCAAGCAACAGACGCAGCAAGAAGAGCAGGTGGCCTTCCTGCCGCGCGCCGAAAACCCCGTGAGCGAGCCCGATTTCACCGGCCGCATGCCGGCATCCGAGATCGCCTGCCGCCAGCGGCTGAAGAAGCTGCGCGTCGAATTCACCGACATTCCGCGCATCTCCGATGGAAAGGCCTGCGGCATCGATTACCCGATCGAATTGAGCGGCCTTTCCGGAGGCATCGACGTCAAGCCCGCCGTCAAGCTCAACTGCGAGGTGACGGAAGCCTTTGCCCTGTGGGTGAAAAACGAGCTCGCGCCCTCTGCCCGCTACCGCTACCTCTCCGGCGTCAAGACGATCAAGCCGCTCGGCGGCTATTCCTGCCGGACGATGAATTCGCGGCGCGGCAACCCGATGTCGGAACATGCCCGCGGCAACGCCATCGACGTCGGCAAGTTCGTGCTGAAATCCGGCAAGGAGATCGACGTGCGCAAGCCGGGCTTCTTCGCCTTTCGCGAAAAAGGGCTGTTGAAGGCGGTGCGCAGCGACAGCTGCAAGTATTTCAACACCGTGCTCGGCCCGGGCAGCGACCCGCAGCACAAGGATCACTTCCACTTCGACCTGAGGAACCGCAAGTCGGGTTATCGGCATTGCGATTGATGACGGAGTGGGCTGCTGCTGCGCTCGACTAACCATGTGAGTTGCCGAGCACCGCTCGGAGCCCCGGGTCATTCTGGCGGAGACGTTGTTCGATCCATCGGCTGGTCCAGTCGTAGGCGTCCGAAAACAACTCGGAATGCCGGCTCCAATCCATGAATCCGATCGGGTTGGAAAGCGGTGGGCAGACCAGGACATCCTCTTCGCCAAGGGCAATGTCCTGTGGCCGGTGTGCCAGCATGCTCGCAACAATAACCTGAAGCATGCTGGGGACCTTTGGCAAGCCGGCGCGACCGAAAGGGTTCAGCCAGGCGACGGCCAGTTCGGAAGCGCCGGGGATGCGGTCATAATCGATGTGGTATTTCTGCGGTCCACTCGACCCCAGGCTCACGACGACATTGGGTCCGGTCTTGAGTTCCTTCATCTGTTCCAGCGGCAGATTGTTCATAATACCGCCGTCCACCAGCATATCGCCATCGGCCGTAAAGAACGGCGGCAGGACACCCGGGATCGAGCCGGACGCCCGAACGGCCTGCCAGAGCTTGCCACGGCGGTGGACATGGGGTTGACGGCTGCTCAGATTGGTCGAAAGCGCAAAGAACGGAAGCCAGAGATCCTCGATGAGAACCTCGCTGTATTCCGCCCGAAGGGCGCGATCGAACACCTTATGATCCAGAAGTGCGAAATGCGGCACGGTGAGGCGGCGAAACGCCCGGCCCTTGATAAATATGTCGTGCGTGCCTCGGTCGATCTCGTCTGCATCCAACCCTCTTGCGAAGCCGGCCATCATCGCCGCTCCGGAACTCGTGCCCCCGAGATAGTCGAAGCAAGCGCCCGCCTCGACGAAAGCCTTGTAGACGCCCAGATGGGCGCTGCCGAGAGACCCACCGCCTGCCGCCACGAAGCCCCGTGCCTTGCCGGAAATAAATCGGACCAGGCGCTGGATGTCAGACCCGTCCTCCAGCGCAACATGATGATGATGGCCAACATGAGGACGCTCATCAAGCCATGCGGAGGTGCCGGACACCGCTATCGAGCGAATGTCGTGAATGAGGACGAGCCGCCCGGTCGATGGTGGATGAACCGATAGCGCCAGTGCCTCGGACGGGTTCAGCCGGGGTGAACAGGACGCGTCGGCAAGCAGCAGGACGGTATCCGCCTGGCGAATGCAGACCCGTGTCCATTCATTGGCCTCTTCATCGGCAACATAGACGATGATTTCGGTTTCCGCCTCCAGTTCGTTCAACCAGTTCAGAACCGGCTGGTCATCGACCGGAAGACCGGCGAACCGCGCGTGAATGTCGGCTCGGGCGACGAACCGGGCGCGCGTGCTGGCGTCGAACGCTTCCTGCCGATGCCGGATGAAGACCGGTGACATGCGACTTCCGCCGGCCGGAATGATCGCAAGCGTTCGGATCCTGGCAGACTGCTTGAGGAGCGATGAACTCGGAGATTGCACCGCAAACCGGCGCGCCAGAAATGTCGTGACCGCCTGTCGCAGGCTCGGCAAGGCCTCGGCCGCCTTCTCGAATTGGCTGCCGCGGATTTCAAGGACGATCGAATCGCGCGCCGCAAGGACGGTCGCCGTGCGGGGCAGTCCTGCGAAGAAACCGACCTCGCCGACGAGTTCGCCCTGTCCGATCTCGGCGATCGAGTCCGTCTCGTCTCCCTTGTGCACCGTAAAGCGACCCGACAGCACGATGAAGAACCTGTCCGATGGATCGCCTTCGCGAACCAGAACCTCGCCGCGTCGCAAGACCCGGCGGTCGGATTCGGCTGCCAAAGCCTCAAGCGCCACCAACGACGCCCGATCGAACATCAATGTCGCCGACAGCAATCTCGCCGCGAGAGAATCGACGGAGGACATCTGAACCACCTCCCGGGAGCTCCGGTCTGATTGTGGTCTGTGCTTGCTTACATAAGGATCACTGAAAACCGCCAAATAGCAATGTCCGCTCTGGCCACAAGACGCAGTTACCGCCACACGAAGACATGAGCAGTGGCTATTCGCGGGGGACAGCGTTCAATCGCTTTCCTCGACGTTGCCGGGAGCGGCGCCTCGGGGGATGCGCAAGCGCCTCGTGACAAAAAAAGAGGCCGGCAAAAGCCGGCCTGGAGGTGAACCGTACCGAAAGCGGACTGCGGGCGGGTTCGTGCAAATCATGCGAGCGTCGTATGCGTCCACAACGCGAAAATGATTGAAGAGCATCACCGTTTCATGACAGGGAGGGCACATTTCTTTTATCCCGGTGGTCTTTGCCTGGATTTCGATCCTCTCATGCAGGTTATCCCATGCCGCCGGTTTCAGAGCTCATTCTTTTTGCCCTGGCTTTGGCCGCCGCGGGCGCCGCTGCCGGCGTTTTGGCCGGTCTTTTCGGCATCGGCGGCGGAGCCATCCTCGTGCCGGTCTTCTACCAGGTTTTCGGCCTGCTCGGCGTCGACGATGCCGTGCGGATGCATCTTTCGCTCGGCACGTCGCTCGCCATCATCGTGCCGACATCCGTGCGCTCCTTCCTGTCGCACCGGACGCGGGGAGCGGTCGACCTAGCCTTGCTGCGCAGCTGGGTCGTCGCCGTGCCGCTCGGCACGTTGATCGCGTCGGCGATTGCCACCTATGTCTCCGGCGAGACGTTGATGGCCATCTTTGCCGTCATGGCGTTGCTGATCGCACTGCGGATGTTTTTCAACAGGGACAGGTGGCGGATTGCCGACGACCTGCCACCCAATCAGGTGAAATGGCTGGCCGGCGTCGTCATCGGCGTTCTCTCCGGCCTTATGGGTATCGGTGGCGGCGTGCTCAACAATATCTTCATGACGACGCATGGCCGCACCATCCACCAGGCGGTGGCAACCTCGTCGGGCCTCGGCGTGCTGATCTCGATACCGGGGCTGATCGGCTATGGCTGGGCGGGGTGGGGCGATGCCGGTCTGCCGCCGTTTTCGACCGGCTTCATCAACTGGATTGCCGTAGCGCTGATCATTCCGATCACACTGCTCGTCACACCCTTCGGCGTGCAGCTGGCGCATGCGCTGAGCAGGCGCCAGCTCGAGATCGGTTTCGGCATCTTCCTGACGGTGATTTCGCTGCGCTTCTTCTACGGCATCCTTGGCTGACACGGTTCTGCAGGTCTGCAACCGAATGCCAAGATTGCGGGCTTGAAAATTAACATTATACAATATATGTAATTGTTAATTGTATAACCGCACCTGGAGTTCGTCTCATGCCGCTGCCTGCCATCGCGCCGATTGCTGCGCAAAAACCGGATGTGCGGGGATTTTACCACGCGCGCACCGGAAGCGTTCAATACGTCGTGTCCGATCCGCAGACAGGCGCGTGCGCGATTATCGATCCGGTCATGGATTACGACGAGAAATCGGGGGCCACGGCCACCGTGCAGGCCGATGCCATTCTCGCCTATGTGGCGGAGCGGGAGCTCTCGGTCACCTGGATCCTCGATACGCACCCCCATGCGGATCATTTCTCTGCGGCGGCCTATCTGAAGGAGAAAACCGGCGCGCAGACCGCGATCGGCGAGCGCGTCGTCGATGTGCAGCGGCTTTGGAGCGGGCTCTACAATCTGCCGGGCCTTGCCGCGGACGGCTCGCAATGGGATCGGCTGTTTTCCGACGGCGATACGTTTCGAATCGGTGCGATCGATGGACGGGTGATGTTCTCGCCGGGGCACACGCTGGCCTCGATCACCTATGTGATCGCAGATGCGGCCTTCGTGCACGATACGTTGTTCATGCCCGACAGCGGCACCGCCCGCGCCGATTTCCCCGGCGGCAGCGCTGCCCGGTTGTGGAACTCGATCCAGGCAATCCTGTCGCTGCCCGATGAGACGCGCGTCTTTACCGGACACGATTACCAGCCGGACGGGCGGCCGCCGCTTTGGGAAAGCACCGTCGGCGCCCAGAAGCGGGACAATCCGCATGTGGCCGGACGCAGTGCCGACGATTTCATCCGCCTGCGCGAGGCGCGCGATGCGACCTTGCCGATGCCGAAGCTCATCCTGCATGCGTTGCAGGTCAACATCCGCGGCGGCAGGCTGCCCGAGCCGGAGGACAATGGCAGGCGTTATCTGAAAATTCCGCTCAATGCGCTGAGCGGTGCTGCGTGGGAGTAAGGACATGACCATGACACCGAATGTCGCCCTGCCGCGCCTGCGCGCCGATATGGCCGCGCGGGCATCGGAAGCCGCGGATTTCCTGCGCATTCTCGCCAATCAGAACCGGCTGATGATCGTCTGCACGCTTGTCGAAGGGGAGCGGTCGGTGAGTGAGCTTGAGAGCTTGCTCGGCATTCACCAGCCGACGCTATCGCAGCAACTGGCTGTCCTTCGCGATGGCGGTTTCGTCGAAACGAGGCGGGATGCCAAGCAGATATTCTACCGGCTGACCGAAGACAGGGCGGCGCGCCTGGTGACGGTGCTCTACGACATTTTCTGCGCTGACGGAGACCGCATATGACCGGATACCTGATCTCGCTGTCGGGCGGACTGCTGATCGGCCTCTCGGCGGCCATCCTGATGCTGGCAAACGGCCGCGTGGCCGGCGTCAGCGGCATTGCCGGCCGGCTGCTGCAGGGCAGGCAGTCGACCGTCGGTCTTGCTTTTGTCACCGGCCTTGTGCTCGGCCCGGTCTGCTACCGGGCACTTGCCGGCTCCTGGCCGGCGGTCACCATCCAGGCCACGACGCCGCTTCTGATCGTTGCCGGCCTGCTCGTCGGCTTCGGCACGCGGATGGGCTCCGGCTGCACCAGTGGCCATGGCGTTGTCGGGTTGGCGCGCCTGTCGCCGCGATCGCTCGTTGCCGTCGCGACATTCCTGACGACGGCGGTGCTGACCGTATTCCTGATGGGAGCCTTTTCATGAGAAATCTTGCCGGATCACGCGTGATCGCAGCCCTGGTTTCCGGGCTTGTTTTCGGTCTCGGCCTGTCTTTGTCGGGAATGCTCGATCCCGCACGTGTGCGTGGCTTTCTCGATGTCACCGGCGCCTGGGACCCGAGCCTTGCCTTCGTTCTCGCGGGTGCGGTCGCGGTCGCGGCTTTGGGGGCGATTCTCGCCAAACGCATGGCAGCGCCGATGCTTGACGACCAGTTCCATTTGCCGCAGGGCCGGCTGATCGACCGCCGCCTTGTCGCCGGTTCCGCCATCTTCGGCATCGGCTGGGGTATCGGCGGGCTTTGCCCCGGACCGGCGCTGGCGTCGCTGTCGCTCGGATTGCCGGCAACAGTCTGGTTTGTCGTTGCCATGCTGGCGGGCATGATCGTTCACGACCGTTTTGTGGCGCCAAGCACATGAGCGCCACCCTTCTCGCCGCGCTCGGTTCGGGTGGCGTCGTCGGCTTTACCCTCGGTCTGGTCGGCGGCGGCGGCTCTATTCTTGCCGTGCCGCTGCTGCTCTACGTGGTCGGTGTCGCCAATCCGCATGTGGCGATCGGGACCAGCGCCGTCGCCGTTTCCGTGAATGCGTTTGCCAATTTCGCGGTCCATGCGCGGGCAGGGCACGTGTGGTGGCGCTGCGCCGCGGTTTTCGCGCTGTTCGGCACCATCGCGGCGCTCGGTGCTTCGACGCTCGGCAAGGCCATGGACGGGCAGCATCTTCTGTTCGTTTTCGGTGTGGTGATGATCGTCGTCGGCGGATTGATGCTGAGATCGAAAAAAGCCGCCGAACCCGCCGGGCGTCCCGTTGATCTGCGGATGTGCCTGACAACGGCGCTGGTTGCCTCGGCGACGGGCGCCGCGTCCGGCTTCTTTGGCATCGGTGGTGGGTTTCTCATCGTGCCGGCGCTTATCCTGGCAACGGGAATGCCGATGATCCAGGCCGTCGGTTCGTCGCTGCTGGCCATCGGCGCGTTCGGGCTGGCGACGGCGTTGAACTATGCGGCCTCCGGCCTGATCGATTGGGCCGTGGCTGCGGAATTCGTCCTCGGCGGGATATTGGGCGGAATCGGCGGGACGGTGCTCGGTTCACGCCTTGCGCGGCGCAAGGCGGTTCTCAACCGTATCTTCGCAATCCTGATCCTGGCCGTTGCACTCTATGTCCTTGCCCGCAGCGCCTTGGCGTTCTGATCCGCTCGAGCGAGACGAATTTAGTGGCAGCTGCCTATTTTTGTGATGCCGGGGTGAACATTGCTGCGGAAAGGTCCATATAAGGCATCTCTTTCCGCACGAGTCCCTCCGGAACCCCATTCATGGCGCCCATCGTTTCCGTTTCCAATCTGGTGAAAACCTATGCGTCCGGCTTTCAGGCGCTCAAAGATGTCAGCCTCGAGATCGAGGAGGGCGAAATCCTTGCACTGCTCGGGCCGAACGGCGCCGGCAAGACGACGCTGATCTCGATCATCTGCGGCATCGTCAATCCGACGAGCGGCGAGGTTAGGGTCGGCGGTTACGACGTGATCCGGGATTTTCGCGAGACGCGCTCGATCATCGGGCTGGTGCCGCAGGAACTGACGACCGACCAGTTCGAGACCGTCTGGAATACCGTGTCCTTCTCGCGCGGCCTGCACGGCAAGAAGCCGGACCCGGCGCATATCGAGAAGGTGCTGAAGGACCTATCGCTCTACGACAAGAAGGACAACATGCTGCGCGAGCTTTCGGGCGGCATGAAGCGCCGGGTGCTGATCGCCAAGGCGCTCAGCCACGAGCCGCGCATTCTGTTTCTCGACGAGCCGACGGCGGGTGTCGATGTCAATCTGCGCAAGGACATGTGGCAGGTGGTCGAACGGCTGCGCGCGACCGGCGTGACGATCATCCTGACGACGCACTACATCGAAGAGGCGGAGGAGATCGCCGATCGCGTCGGCGTCATCAATGGCGGCAAGATCCTCTTGATCGAGCAGAAGAACGAGCTGATGAAGAAGCTCGGGCGCAAGGAATTGCGTGTCGATCTGCAGGAGCCGATCTCGACCATCCCCGAGACGCTGTCCGGCTACGAGCTGACGATCGAGGACGACGGGCACTCGCTGATCTACGACTATGACACGGCAGGCGAGCGCACCGGCATCACGACGCTTTTGACGGCACTGGCCGAGGCCGGGATCAGGCTCAAGGACATCTCGACACGGCAAAGTTCACTCGAGGATATTTTCGTCGAACTGGTGGGAGCACGGGCATGAATTTCGAAGCGGTCCGGTCGATCTATTTCTTCGAGATGGCGCGCACGAGGCGGACGCTTCTCCAGAGCGTCGTCTCGCCGGTCATCTCGACCTCGCTCTACTTCATCGTCTTCGGGGCGGCCGTCGGCTCGCGCATCCAGGAGATCGACGGCGTTTCCTACGGCGCCTTCATCACCCCCGGCCTGATCATGCTGACGCTGCTGACCCAGTGCATCGGCAACGGTTCGTTCGGCATCTACTTTCCGAAATTCACCGGCACGATCTATGAAATCCTGTCTTCGCCGATCTCCATGACCGAGATCGTGCTCGGCTATGTCGGGGCGGCAGCGACCAAGGGGTTGATGATCGGCACGATCATTCTGGGAACGGCGGCGCTGTTCGTGGACCTGCATATCGCCCATCCCTTGGTGATGATCCTATTCTTCGTGCTGACGGCCATCACCTTCAGCCTGTTCGGCTTCATCATCGGCATCTGGGCCAAGGATTTCGAGCAGCTCAACCTGATCCCGATGCTGGTGATCCCGCCGCTGGTCTTCCTTGGCGGCAGCTTCTATTCGATCGACATGCTGCCGCCCTTCTGGCAGGCGGTCAGCCATTTCAATCCGGTGCTCTACCTGATCAGCGGCTTCCGCTGGAGTTTCTTCGAGATCGCCGACGTCAATCCGGTGGTGAGCTTCACGATCATTGTCGTGTTTCTGGCGGTGCTGATGGGGCTGCTGACGTGGATATTCAGGACGGGGTATCGGTTGAGGAATTAGTCGGGTAGCGAATAGTGAGTAGCGAATAGCGAATAGAACATTGCCAAACGGCATAGGCATTCGCTATTCGCTATTCGCTATTCGCTAAATCTAATCCCTCAACCTCAACTCATCCGTCTGCATCTGCAGGAAACCCAGTGTCGACAAGAAGCTCATGCCGAGCAGGCTCTGGTCGAGCTTGCCTTCCTCGGCGACGCTGGCGCGGATGTTGTTGCGGACGATCGGGCCGATCGCGACTTCGGCGAGCGTGACCGGTGCAGCGCGTGCGGTGCCGTTGGCGGTCAGCACGGTCTGGGTGTAGGTGAGGCCGGCCGGGTTTAGGCCCAGTTTTTCTGCATCCTCGTAGGACAGTGCCACGGTGCTGGCGCCGGTATCGACCAGCATCTGGACGCTTTCGCCGTTGATCGTCACCGGCGTTTCGAAATGGCCGTTCAAAACCTTGTGCAGCACGACCTCCTGGCGGCCCTCATTGTCGACGAAGACCGTGGCACGACCGGGGATGAGGCCGCCCGCCAGGCGGTCGCCGAAGGACTGCAGGTCGTTGCGGTAGAGATAGGCTGCGGCGAGCGCGAGAATGATCAGCACCCAGATAGCGAACTGGCGCAGGCTCTGGCCGAAATTACGCCGGCTTCGAACTAGGCCCGCGGCGACCAGCGCCCCGATCGCGCCGAGTGAGACGAGACGGCCGAAATCATCGTTCATGATGCCGAAGGTGCGGCCGCTGTCATGGTTGAGGATGAGGAAGACAAGCCCGACCGCCAGAATGCCGAGAAGGATGGTCAGCTTGTTCATTCGCTAGCGACCCGTTCGCGCGCCATGCGGGTCCGGCGTGTTTCGCGGCGCGGCTTGCGCTCCACCGTTTCAAGCCGGACAGGCAGGATTTCCATGATGTTCCGGCGTTGCTCCGTCGTGTAGAGCGTCCAGGCGCCGATCTCGTCGCGCGTGCGGCCGCAGCCGAAGCAATAGCCGGTTTTCATGTCGATCGAACAGACGAGAATGCAGGGCGATTCCATAAAGGGTGTAACGTCCGATTAAGAGCGGTTTCAAAACTATATCGGCGTTTCAAACCGCCAGCGCAAGGGCGGCGAGAACCGCGATTTCGCTCAGTTGCTGTGTGGCGCCGATCGTGTCGCCCGTATGGCCGCCGATCTTGCCGGCGACGATTTGGCTGAAGGCAGGAACGGTCGCGGCGAAAGCTGCAATCGCCAGCACCGCGGCAAGCAGCGACACGCCCGAGAGAAGCAGAAGAAGGGCCGCCGAAACCACGCCCAGAACGAGCGCGAAGGTAACCGCCGCTGCCTCCGGCTCGCCCGCCGATGCGGCCACGCCGTCCTTGCGGGCGGGCGGCAGTTTCGACCAGTGCCAGACCATAGCGGTGCGGCTCAGCGCAGCCGTGGCGAGCAGCAGCAGTCCGGCACCGCTCGGCGACATCTGCGGCAGCACCGCGGCGAGCGCCGAGACCCTAAGGCCGAAGGACAGGATGAGCGCGACCGCGCCGTAGGAGCCGATGCGGCTGTCCTTCATGATGATCAGTGCGCTTTCCTTCGTCCTGCCGCCGCCCAGCCCGTCGGCGGTGTCGCTGAGGCCGTCCTCGTGCAGGGCACCGGTGATCAGCGTCTGGATCGTCACGGCGACAAAGGCGGTGAAGAGGGGCGCTGCCTGGATGGCGCTGAAGATCGACACGATGGCGGCGGCGGGCAGCATGATCAGCAGGCCCGCCATGGGAAAGGCGCGCACGGCGCGGCTGAGGCGGCCGTCGAAATTGACGAAATGCCGTTGCGGCATGTGGATGCGGCTGAGGAATGCGACCGAGCGCGCCACGTCGTCGATGAAATCGCGGATATCGAACATTGATGCTCCCCCAGCCGCTTCGCCGCCGCGAATCGATCTTTTGCTGCTGATCATGCGACGGCGACACCAACAGGCGCAAATGCCGTTGCCGGATTTGTCATCGCGCTCTATGAGGAAGCACCGTTGCGGGTGAAGCATCCGCTGACGACGAGACGACAAGAGGATACCGACATGAGTGCCAGCGGCCTGCCGTTCGACGATTTCCGTGAGTTGCTGCGCAACCTGCCCGGCCCCGACAGCGCGGCGCTGGTGGCGGCGCGCGAGCGCGACGCGCAACTGACCAAGCCGCCGGGTGCGCTCGGCCGGCTGGAGGAAATCGCCTTCTGGCTTGCCGCCTGGACGGGCAGGGCACCCGCGGTCAACCGGCCGCTGGTGGCTATCTTCGCCGGCAATCACGGCGTGACGAAACAGGGCGTGACGCCTTTTCCGTCCTCGGTGACGGCGCAGATGGTCGAGAATTTCGCAGCCGGTGGTGCCGCCATCAACCAGATCTGCGTCAGCCATGATCTCGGGCTGAAGGTGTTCGACCTGGCGCTGGATTACCCGACCGCCGATATCACCGAAGAGGCGGCCCTTTCGGAGCGCGACTGCGCCGCCACGATGGCTTTCGGCATGGAGGCGGTTGCCGGCGGCACCGATCTGCTCTGCATCGGCGAGATGGGCATCGGCAATACGACGATCGCGGCTGCGATCAATCTGGCGCTCTATGGCGGCACTGCCGAGGATTGGGTCGGCCCTGGCACCGGTGCGCAGGGCGAGGTGCTGGCCCGCAAGATCGCTGCGGTCGAAAAGGCGGTAGCGCTGCATGCCGACCATCTGTCTGATCCGCTCGAAGTGCTGCGGCGCCTCGGCGGCCGCGAGATCGCCGCCATGGCCGGCGCGATCCTTGCAGCGCGCATGCAGAAGATCCCCGTCATCATCGACGGCTACGTCGCAACGACGGCCGCCGCCATCCTGCGTGCCGCCAATCCGGCTGCGCTCGATCACTGCCTGATCGGTCACGTCTCGGCCGAGCCCGGCCACATGAAGGCGATCGAGATGCTCGGCAAGACGCCGCTTCTGGCACTCGGCATGCGGCTCGGCGAAGGCACCGGTGCAGCCCTTGCCGCGGGCATCGTCAAGGCCGCCGCCGCCTGCCATTCGGGCATGGCGACGTTTGCCCAGGCCGGCGTCAGCAACAAGAGCTGACGGGCGTCCAAGGTAATTGCCGCCGGTTGCAATGATGAGATGCGGCCGGGGGGGATGCCGGGATTCGTTGCCGATCCGACATGAAAGCCCGCCTACACCGTTAATTGCGACGCTTGCCGCCATCGTCCGGCCATGATGGGGCTTGATACCGCACGCCTTCTCACTTATGCGGATGCGGCGATCTGACGACAACCGCAGCCGTTTGAAAAGACGAACATTCAGGCCGGTGTCAGAATTGCATGCTCGATGCATTCGCTCCGCGCGGCGCTAGGAGCGAACATGTATCTGGACAGGGACTTTCGTGGAATGGGCAGTGAAAAGCCGGTAAAGAAGCACACGGGCATCCGGCATTTCTTCGCCGCTGCGAGCTACTCGCTGGGGGGCGCCAAGCGCCTGTTGAGCGAGGCCGCGTTTCGCCATGAGCTCATCGCCTTTGCGATTGCCATGATCGCCTTCGTCATCAGCGGCGCGACCTTTTTCCAGTATGTCGCGATGCTGGTGTTGTTCCTGCTGATGATCGCTTTTGAAGCGCTGAACACGGCAATCGAGGAGATCGTCGATCGCGTGTCGCCGGAAATCTCCGAGATGGGCAAGAATGCCAAGGATCTCGGCTCGCTGGCCTGCCTCTGCATGATCCTCGCCAATGCAGGCTATGCGGGCTATGTGGTCTTCCTTTCGAAGCTTTTCGCGATATAGAGCACGCCCGGCGTTTTATTCCCGGCCACGCGGTCAAATTAAATTGAGCGGCGGCGGTGCTCGCCGACACTGATAAAAGTTGACTAAAGCAATCATAATTCTATACCGGAGCCGCCGGGCAGGATGGTCCGGCCAAACATCTTGAGAGGCTGCCATGAAAATTTCGCTCCCGGGTTCCGCACGTGGGCTCGCGCTCGTGACTGTGCTGTTCGGCGCATCGATGCTCGCTTCGACCGCGGCCAAGGCCGACGATATCGGGATTGTCGTCTACAATGCCCAGCATGAGAGCCTCGGCGTCGCATGGGCCGAAGCCTTTACCAAGGAGACCGGCATTCCGGTGACCTTGCGCAAGGGCGGCGACATGGAGTTCGCCAACCAGATCGTCCAGGAAGGTGCGGCATCGCCGGCCGATGTGTTCCTGACCGAGAATTCACCGGCCATGTCGCTGGTCGACGGAGCCGGGCTGTTCGAGCCGGTCGCCGCTGACACGCTCAAGCAGGTGCCGGAGAATTTCCGTCCGTCGAGCGCTCACTGGATCGGCGTTGCCGCCCGCTCGACCGTGTTTGCCTATGACAAGACCAAGCTGAGCGAAGACAAGCTGCCGAAGTCGATGCTCGATCTGGCCGATCCGAGCTGGAAGGGCCGTTGGGCTGCGTCGCCTTCCGGCGCCGACTTCCAGGCGATCGTCAGCGCGCTTCTTTCGCTGAAGGGCGAGGAGGCGACCGCTTCATGGCTGACGTCGATGAAGGAAAACTTCACCGCCTACAAGGGCAACTCCACGGCGATGAAGGCGGTCAATGCCGGTGAAGTCGAGGGCGCGGTGATCTATCACTACTATTATTTCGGCGATCAGGCGAAGACCGGCGAGAACAGCAAGAATGTCGCGTTGCATTATTTCAAGAACGAGGATCCGGGCGCCTTCGTCAGCATTTCCGGCGGTGGCGTGCTTGCCTCCAGCCAGCACAAGGAAAATGCCCAGAAGTTCCTGAAATGGGTGACGGGCAAGGGCGGCCAGGCGATCCTGCGCGACGGCAACTCCTTCGAATACGCCGTCGGCAATGGCGAAGCATCGAACGCGGCGCTGCCGGCGCTGTCCGATCTGCAGTATCCGAAGGTCGATCCGGCGGCGCTCAACAGCGCAAAAGTCACAGACCTGATGACGGCGGCCGGTCTGCTGTGATAGGCAGGGCTTAAACCTGAACGGAACGCTCCGGTTAGGTATGTGATCGGAACTACCGGTGATGTTCGCAGCGGTTCGGGACGGGCGGCTGCGAATGTCTTTTGGTTTGAAAGCAGAGATTTTGAGCGCCACCGCGTTTCATGCCGAACCCTCTTCCGCCCTGCGGCGGTTGTTTGCCACCGCAAGAGGCAGCTCTCGGGTTCCCTACCTCTGGGTCACGATCTTCGCGGCCCTCGTTTCGCTCGTCAGTCTGGTGCCGCTCGGCTTCATCGCCTGGATCACCGTGCAGACCGGCTGGGAAACCGCGTCAAAGCTGATTTTCCGCGCTCGCGTCGGCGATCTGCTGATCAACACGGCGCTGCTTGAACTCTGCACCATTCCGCTGACCATCGTGCTTTCGGTCGCGCTCGCCTGGCTGACGGAACGAACCGATCTGCCCGGCGCGCGCCTCTGGGCGTGGCTGGCGGTGGCACCGCTCGCCGTCCCGGCCTTCGTGCATAGTTATGCCTGGATCAGCCTTTTCCCGGGCCTGCACGGCTTGCCGGGCGGCGTGCTGGTCTCAGTGCTTGCCTATTTCCCGTTTCTCTATCTTCCCGTTGCCGCGCAGCTCAGGCGTCTCGACCCGGCGATCGAGGATGCGGCAGCCTCGCTCGGGCTCAATCCGTGGCAGGTCTTTTTTCGTACCATCCTGCCACAGTTGCGACTGGCGATCTGCGGCGGCTCGCTTCTCGTGGGCCTCCATCTTCTGGCCGAGTACGGTCTCTACGTGATGATCCGCTTCGACACGTTCTCGACCGCGATCGTCGACCAGTTCCAGTCCGCCTTCAACGGCCCGGCGGCGAACATGCTGGCCGGGGTTCTCGTCGCCTGCTGCCTGCTGCTTCTCGGCATCGAAGTGATCCTGCGTGGCGGCGAGCGTTATGCCCGTGTCGGTTCAGGTGCTGCGCGTCCGGCGGACACGAGGCGGCTCGGCTTAATGATGGTTCCGGCGCTTGCGCTCAACATCGTTACGGTTGCGCTTGCGATCGGCGTGCCCTTCGCCACCTTGACGCGCTGGCTTTATATCGGCGGCGCCGAGATCTGGCGGATCGATCTCGTCGGTGGCGCGTTCGGGCAGACCGTCGTGCTGGCCGTCGCCGGTGGCGTGCTGGCAACGATCGCCGCAGCGCCGATGGCCTGGTTGTCGGTGCGCGCGCCCGGCCGGCTGCAGCGGATTTTCGAAGCCTGCCATTATTATGTCGGCTCGCTACCCGGCGTGGTGGTGGCCTTAGCGCTGGTGACGATCACGGTGCAGCTGATCCTGCCGCTCTACCAGACATTCGCGACGCTCTTCCTTGCCTATGTGATGCTGTTCCTCCCCCGCGCCATGGTTGGTCTGCGCACCAGCATCGCGCAGGCGCCGGTCGAACTTGAGCGGGCGGCGATGGCATTGGGGCGCACCCCATTCCAGGCGGTTCGCCAGACGACGATGCGGCTGGCAGCACCCGGCGTTGCGGCAAGTACGGCACTGGTGGCGCTCGGCATCACCAACGAACTGACGGCGACGCTGATGCTGTCGCCAACCGGCGTCGAGACCTTGGCCACCAAATTCTGGTCGCTCACCAGCGAGATCGACTATGTCGCGGCGGCGCCCTATGCGGTGATGATGGTGCTTTTGTCGCTGCCGCTGACCTTCCTACTCTACATCCAATCCAGACGGGCAGCCGGACAATGACGTTTCTGACCATCGACACGATCAGCAAATCCTACGGCCCGACAGTGGCACTGGACGCGATCGACATGAAGATCGAGGCGGGCGGCCGCACCGCGATCGTCGGACCCTCCGGCTCCGGCAAGACGACGCTTTTGCGCATCATCGCCGGTTTCGAGACCCCCGATGTCGGCTCGCTGGTAGTGGACGGAAGACCGTTGGCGGGCAATGGCTTGCTCGTGCCGGCTCACAAACGCGGCATCGGCATTGTTTCGCAGGACGGAGCGCTCTTCCCGCATCTGACGGTGGCCGACAATATCGGCTTCGGACTGGCCAGGAGCGCTGCGGATCGTGACCACCGGATCGCCGAACTGATGGAGATGGTCGAGCTCGACGGCGCCATGGCGGCGCGGCGTCCGCATCAGCTTTCCGGCGGACAGCAGCAGCGCGTCGCCCTGGCGCGGGCACTGGCGCTGAAGCCCCGCCTGATGCTGCTGGACGAGCCCTTCTCGGCGCTCGATACGGGCTTGCGCGATACGATGCGGCGGACCGTGGCGCGGGTGCTGCGCGCCGCCGGGACGACGGCGATCCTGGTGACGCATGACCAGGCGGAGGCGCTGTCCTTTGCCGATCAGGTGGCCGTGCTGCGGCAGGGGCGGCTTGTCCAGTTCGGGCCGCCGCGCGCGCTTTACGGAAAGCCCCGGGATCGCCAAACGGCGACCTTCCTCGGCGAGGCCATTCTGCTCGACGCCGATATCGTGTCCGGCCGCGCTGAGTGCGTTCTGGGCTCGCTGTCGGTGGAAGCGTCCACGACGGTGGGGCAGGCGACCATCATGCTGCGTCCCGAACAGATCCGGCTGACGACAGCCATTGCGGGAGCGGGATCGGAAGGGCCGGTCGGGCATGTCGACGATGTGGAGTTCGGCGGCGGCGACTGCATGGTCCTCGTCCGGATCGATCGCACCGACCGCGCCATGCCGGATTTCCTGTCGATCAAATGTGTCGGTTTCGAAATTCCCGAGCCGGGCGATCTGGTGCGGATCAGCGTCCATGGCCCGGCGCATGTGCTGGCCGATTGAGTTTAGGCGAAGCTTTTCCGCCGCCGCTCGATCGCCGGTGCATCCTCGACGGCCGGAATGCTTTGCAACACGCGCTTTGACGGCAGGATGGCGATGGCTTCGGTGCCTTCGCGCAGCTTGGAGCGCAGGATGAAATCGCCATTGTGCTTGGCAAGGATCGCCTGAACGATCGGCAGGCCGAGGCCGGTTCCCTGTTCGGCGCTCTTGATGGCGATCGAGCCCTGGCCGAAAGCCGAGAGCACGACGGGGATTTCGTCCTCGGGAATGCCGGGTCCGTTGTCCTTGATGGAAAGATATTGCCCGCCGCCGGCCGTCCAGCCGACCTTCACGGAAATTTCGCCGCCGGACGGCGTGAACTTGACGGCGTTCGACAGCAGATTGAGCGTCACCTGACGCATCGATTTCTCGTCAACCCAGACCGCCGGCATGCCGTGTTCGAACTGCTCGGTGATGGTGATGTTCTTGGTGCGGGCGCGAAGCTGCACCATGCCGATGCAATCCTCGGTGATCTCGACCAGATGGATGGCTTCTTCGTTGAGGTCGTATTTGCCGGCCTCGATGCGCGAAAGGTCGAGGATCTCGTTGATCAGGTCGAGCAGGTGCTGGCCGGAGCGATGGATGTCGCCGGTATATTCCTTGTAGATCGGATTGTTGAGCGGCCCGAGGACCTCCGTCGACATGACTTCGGAAAAGCCGAGGATGGCGTTCAGCGGCGTGCGCAGCTCGTGCGACATCGAGGCAAGGAAGCGGGATTTCGCGAGGTTTGCTTCCTCGGCCCGGCGCCGCGCTTCGTCCGACATCGACTTGGCGACTTCGAGTTCGGCGATCAGGTCGTCCTTTTCGGACTGCATTGACAGGATATGGATGTTCGAACGGTGCATCCGGTTCGTCATGAAGACGAGGAAGACCAGCGACGTCGAAACGACCGCGGTCAAAGCCATGTAGCCGGGGCTGCCGGTCTTGAGCGTCAGGCCGGCCAGCACCAGCACGACCGGAATGAAGGTGAAGAGCAGGGCATTGCTGAGCAGGAAGGTGCCCATCGCCGTTGCGGCAAGCGCAATCAACAGCACGGCGCCCTGATAGAACCCGAAATTGACCTCGCCGCAGCTATCGCAATCCTGAAGCATGAAAGCTGCCCAGCAGAGGCCGAGACCGATTTGCACGATGAGGAAGCGGCGGCGCCAATGTGACACTTTTTCCGCGTTGATCTCCCGGGCCTTGGCCCGGCGCGCCAAGAGAATGCCGATGCCATGGACGCAGAGTGTCATAAGGCCCCAGGCGACGATGTCGAGGGTTTGCGAGAGATAGACGCCGACGCCGGTCACCAGAAACAGGAAGAGCGGCATGGCGATGGCGCCCTGCAGCATCGCGTCGATATGGAGCCCGAGCATCTCCCTGGCAAAACCGGACGCATTCGACGGGCCGGCCTGCAGCCGTTCGCGGGTCGCGCGCACGGCTTTCGACACAGCCTTGTTGCGATGGCTGCGCGACTTATCGACAATGATCTTGTCGGTCGAGGTGCTGACGCCCTTACTCATGATCTCAAACGCGTTAACGGAATCCATTGAACTATAAGAGGGAATCCTTAAGAAGTTGCTGAGATTTCTTGTTTTTAGAGGTGCCTTCCGTAAGGTGAGCTTATCGTTTGCGGCAATAGGGATGACCATGAAGCGTCTGGCGAGCGTCATCCGCGATCTGCTTTTGACGGCGACGATCCTGCTCTTTCTCGGGCTTGTCGTGACGCGTCTCGACACCGCGGGGCAGGAGATGGTCTCAGGACCGGTGAAGGTCATCGATGGTGACACGCTGGTGCTTGACGGCAAACGCATCCGGCTTGTCGGTATCGATGCGCCGGAACTCCGGCAGGTCTGTCAGCGCGACAATCAGCCGTGGCCTTGCGGCAAAGGGGCCAAGGACCATCTGGCCGCTCTGATCGGCGATGCGAAAACCACGTGCGAAGCGGGTGGCAGCGACCGTTACGGCCGGCTTCTTGCGGTGTGTTCGTCGGGCAGCCGCGACCTCAATGCCGCGATGGTCGGTGCGGGCTATGCCATTGCCTTTGGGGATTACGAGGCCGAGCAGGACGCCGCGCGGGAGAAGCGGCTTGGTCTATGGTCGGGCACGTTCGATGCACCTCGCACATGGCGCCAGACCCATGGTGGAATGGATGAGGTACCCCATATACCGGACGGCTGGCTGGGCACGGCGATGTCGCGGCTTGGCGCATGGTTGAAAACGTTGCTTTCAAGGCTTGGGTAATGACTGACGAACCAAGGGATGATCTTTGGGATTTGCACGCGGCGATCGCTGCCTGCCGGATCTGTCGGGACACGCCGGCGCGCGGGCCGGACCATCAGCTGCCGCATGAGCCGCGGCCGGTCGCGGTGATCTCGCCGACGGCGCGCATCCTGATCTGCGGCCAAGCACCGGGCCTGCGCGTCCACGAGAGCGGGCTGCCGTTCAACGACGCTTCCGGCGACCGGCTGAGGCTATGGCTCGAGGTGACGCGCGAGCAGTTCTACGATCCGCGCCTGTTCGCCATCGCGCCGATGGGCTTCTGTTTTCCAGGTTATGACCACAAGGGCAGCGACCTGCCGCCGCGCCGGGAATGCGCGCCGCGATGGCGGCAAGAGGTGATGGATGCCATGCCGCAGATCGAGCTTGTGCTCGCCATCGGCCAATATGCGCAAGGCTGGCACCTCGGCGACCGCTGCGGCGCGACGATGACCGAGACGGTGCGCAACTGGCGCATATACCTGGGCGCCAACAGCGGTCCGGCGGTGCTGGCCTTGCCGCATCCGAGCTGGCGCAACACCGGCTGGCTGAAGAAAAATCCGTGGTTCGAGGCCGACGTGCTGCCGGTCTTGCGCGAGCGGGTCAAAAAATTGATTTATTGAAACAATTTTCTTCCATTTAGCTATTTTCACGCTATAGAGAGAAAAATATTCGAAGGGGGCTTTTCCATGGATCGTCTTGACCGCAAAATCCTGCGTCTCCTGCAGGAGGATTCCACACTCGCTGTTGCCGACCTCGCCAAGAAGGTCGGCCTGTCCACCACGCCGTGCTGGCGGCGGATCCAGAAGATGGAAGAGGACGGTGTGATCCGCGGCCGCGTGGCGCTGCTTGATCCGGTGAAGGTCAACACCAAGGTGACGGTCTTTGTCTCGATCCGCACCAATACCCATTCCATCGAATGGTTGAAGCGTTTTTCGGAGGTGGTCGGTGAATTTCCGGAAGTGGTGGAGTTCTACCGCATGAGCGGCGATGTCGACTATCTCCTGCGCGTCGTCGTGCCCGATATTGCGGCCTATGACGCCTTCTACAAGCGGATGATCGCCAAGATCGAAATCCGCGACGTCTCGTCCGCCTTCGCGATGGAGCAGATCAAGTACACGACGCAACTGCCGCTCGACTACATGCAGATCGAACAGGCGAAGTCGAGCGAGGAGTGAGGCGTTCGGCGCAGCGGTTAGATGTTCAGCTTCTGCAGGACGGCGCTGCTCGTCAGTTCGCGGACGGCATCCTTGCCGATCCACCGCGCGGTCCGGTCTGATCCTGCCGCAGGGGTGCGGGCCAGCGACAGGGCAGGGCCATGGCAACGGGCACTGCGCTTGCCGATCTGGCGGAGTGCCCAGTTCACCGCTTTTTTGACGAAATTGCGCTCGTCGCCGGCATGGGCTTCGATCAGGGCGAGCCAGGCGAGGATGGTATCATCCGGCTCGTTCTTCAGGTGAACGGCGCTGACGGCGATCATTGCAAACGCCGATCGCCGGACAAATTCGCGCTCATCGATCGCAAATTCCGGGATGAGCGTGTTCTCGAGCCGGGCATCGACAAAGAGATCGGCGACGCCATCGACGATTTCCCAGGAGTTGAAATCGCTAGCCCATTGCCTGGCCGTCTCGAGTGTCAGCTTTCCCGGCTCGCCGGTGAAACTCGCAAGCAGCCGTGCCTCACGTATGCCGCTGTCCCACAGGGCAAGCGACCGCCCGTGATCGGGCTTGATTTTTCGCGCGACGCGCCGCAGGTCGGCATTGGAGATGCCGAGCGCTGTGGTGGTTTCGATTCCAAAACGCGCCATCCCGGCAAGGTTTTCCTCCCTCCGCAGCGACTGCAGATGGGCGATGACCGCATCTGCCGGGGAGGAAGGCGACAGAGTCATTTTTCCAGCCGCGCCAGCAGCGAGGATGTGTCCCAGCGATTGCCGCCCATCTCCTGCACGTCGGCATAGAACTGATCGACAAGGGCGGTGACCGGCAGCTTGGCGCCGTTGTTGCGGGCCTCGGCGAGCAGGATGTCGAGGTCCTTGCGCATCCAGTCGACGGCGAAGCCGAAGTCGTATTTGCCTGATATCATCGTCTTGTGGCGGTTTTCCATCTGCCAGGAGCCGGCGGCCCCCTTGGAGATGACGTCGATGACCTTCTCGATATCGAGGCCGGCCTTCTTGCCGAAATGGATGGCTTCGGCAAGACCCTGCACGAGGCCGGCGATGCAGATCTGGTTGACCATCTTGGTCAACTGGCCGCTGCCGGCAGGACCCATCAGGCCGACCATGCGGGCATAGGCGTCGATGACTGGCTTTGCCCTTTCGAAGACCTCCGGTTCGCCGCCACACATCACCGTCAGCACGCCGTTTTCGGCACCGGCCTGGCCGCCGGATACGGGGGCGTCGATGAAATGGAAGCCGCGCGCCATGGCGGCCGCATCGAGTTCGCGGGCGACTTCGGCCGACGCCGTCGTATTGTCGATAAAGACTGCGCCTGGCTTTAGGGTTTCGAAGGCGCCATCCTTGCCGATCGTCACGGAGCGGAGGTCGTCGTCATTGCCGACGCAGGAGAAAACGAAGTCCTGTCCGTCCGCCGCTTCGGCAGGTGTCAAGGCCGCGCGTCCGCCGAATTCTACTGCCCATTTTTCCGCCTTGGCGGCGGTGCGGTTATAGACGGTCAGGTCATGCCCGCCACGCGTCTTGAGGTGACCGGCCATGGGATAGCCCATGACGCCGAGACCGATGAAAGCGACCTTTGCCATTTCGAATGCTCCTGTACCGCGTGTCGCGAGAGATTTAGCGGAAATGGTCCGGAGGCGGAAGGGAGAACGCCGCCTGTGTGGCCGCATTTCATGAATATACACGGCATCAGGATGTCGGGACGAAGGAGCCCAAGGTGAAATAGGCGGCTGCACCAGCAGCGATGGCCGCAAGCGTCGCCAAGGTGAGCGTCGTCGCGTAGGGTCCTTTGCCGCCAGCGGTGAGTGCCAGCACGACTTTCGTCAGCAGGTTGACCACCACCGCGATCAGGATCGCCGCGACGGCGGTGGTAAGATCGACCGACGTTCCTGTCAGGCGTGCCGTCGAAAGCGTGATGGCGTCGAGATCCATCAGACCCGATACAGCCGCGACTGCAAAGAGCATGGTTTGGCCGATCCTGTCGACCAGAACCTTTGACACCAGGATTACGGCGCCAAGCAGGGCGCCGAAACGCAGCACCTCTCCAAGCTCGAATGGATTTTCGAGTTGAAGATCCGGCGCGCCATGCTTGCCGTTACCACGGCGGGCGATCAAAAAGCTTGCGGCCAGCATGACAAGTACGGCCGGCGCCAGCGCAATCGCCAGCGGTATCAGAAGAACGGGCGCGAGGACGACGCCGATAACGAGGACGCGGATGAGCGACAAGGCCCCGGCAATCGTGGCGCCCGAGGCCAGTTGCCGGGCGCTCTCCGGCGCATCGGCTGCGAAGCGGGCAAAGGAGAGCGTCAGCGCCGTGGAGGATGCCAGCCCGCCGGCGGCACCGGCAAACAGGATGCCGCGACTGGGCCCGGCAACACGGATGGCGACATAGCCGGCGAAGGAGATGGCGGCGATCGTGACCGTCAACAACCACAGAGTGAAGGGGTTCAAAACGTCCCAAGGATCGATGGTCTCGTTCGGCAGCAGCGGCAGAGCGACGAGCGTCATGGCCAGAAGAATGAGGGCTGCCCTGATCTCCAGCCAGGTCAATTGCTTCAGAAAACCGTGGAGGCCGCGTTTTGCGGCGAGCAACACTGTGGTCGTGACCCCGCCGGCAGCCGCGGCCCGCAAGTCGCCGACGACCGCCAACGCACCAAGCGCAAAGACGACGAAGCCCGCAACGACAGTGGTGACGCCGTAATCCTCCTCTGCCTTGGACTCTCGCAGCTTGAAAACGACGAATGCAGCGCCGAAGAGCAGCAGCAGCACCGCAGGCAGGATGGGGCCGGCGAGTGTCTGGAGATAGCCGGCAAGCCCGCCGAGAAGGCCCGAAAGGCCGAATGTGCGGATACCGGCGGTTCTGCCGCCCGAGGGCACGTCGCGGTCCTGCCAACCCCTCTCGCAGCCCACGAGCAGGCCGATGGCGAGCGCCACGCCGAGGCGCTGGAAGACTTCAACAATTTCCATTCAAAAATGATAGGGCCTTGAGGCGTTAGGGCAAGAGTGGCGCCCCGGGCTTCCGTCACCTGCGGTTCGACAGGGAACACGGGAGAATGATTTTTTACCGGAAGAGAGTTGGCAGACCGGCTTTTCCGGTATCCAGCTCGTTTTTGATATATATATTGTATATAGTTTTTATGGATTATATCAGTCTTGATGGCAGTGGCGCCGCCTATCGTGCGCCGACCAAACATCGAGAGGGATCCATCATGTTCACACGCCGACAGACATTATCGCTTTTCGGCACCGCCGCGCTCGCGGCGACGCTGCCAGGAACCGGCCGTGCCGCGTCCGAACCGCTGAAGGAATTGCGGCTCGGCTGGCAGAAGAACGGCGTCCTGGCGCTCGCCAAGGGAACGGGCGCGCTTGAGAAACACTTCGCCGAGCGGGGCATCACCATCACCTGGGCAGAGTTCTCTTCCGGCCCGCCGTTGCTCGAGGCGCTCGGCGCCGGCGCCATCGATTTCGGCCCGACCGGGGATGTCCCGCCGCTTTTCGCGCAGGCTGCCGACAGCAACCTGCTCTATGCCGGGACCTACCGCGGGTCTGCCGCCGGGTCCGCGATTCTGGTGCGCAAGGATTCGCCGATCCAGTCGATCGGCGACCTGAAGGGCAAGCGGGTGGCGTTCAAGCGCGGCTCGAGCGCCCATAACTTCACCGTCAAGGCGTTGCGCACGGCAGGACTCAACATCACTGATATCGAGGCGGCGGACCTTTCGCCTTCGGACGCGGCGGCCGCTTTTGCCAGCAACCAGATCGATGCCTGGTCGATCTGGGATCCCTACTATGCGGTCGCCGAAAAGAACCAGCAGACTCGCGTTCTGACCACCGCCGACGGGATCGTCGATAGCTGGAGCTATTTCCTCAGCAATGGCGATTTTACCGCCGCGCACGGCGACGCTCTTCTCGAAATCCTCGATGAACTGGCAAAGGTGGGGGTAGCCGCTCAGAGTGACCTTGACGGAACCGTCGCGGCGCTTTCGAAGATTACCGGAGTACCTGCGGAGATCCAGCGCGTGGCGCTGACGCGCAAGGGCTTCAATCTCGGCGACATCAAGACCGTTGGGCCGGAGGCGATCGCCTAC
Organism: Pararhizobium sp. LjRoot238; assembly: GCF_964252955.1. Classification (NCBI taxonomy): domain Bacteria; kingdom Pseudomonadati; phylum Pseudomonadota; class Alphaproteobacteria; order Hyphomicrobiales; family Rhizobiaceae; genus Pararhizobium; species Pararhizobium sp. LjRoot238. Next base: position 3,230,957 of record NZ_CAXUPP020000001.1, read on the forward strand.
CAGCAGGCGCTGGCCGACGAGTTCTTCGAGCTACAGATCATTCCCAAACAGCTCGCAATCGACGACATCGTCTGGAAGGGACGGGCGAGCTGAAGGATATGTCGGCATGAAATCAAAAACGGCGCACGCGTCGCGCCGTTTTTTCGTTGCCTACTCATGTCACGGGTGACTGGCGGGAGTTGCCCCAAGTTCACGACGCCGGAGCGCGGTCAGGGCCGCAGTCTTGCAATCACCAGATGGCCGGTGATCGGTTCGCCTTCTTCCATGCGCACGATGATGTCAGTGAGTTCAACGATGTCGAAGCCGATGGCGTCGAGGCGTTCGCGGACGTAGGTTTCGGCATGCGCGAAGCGCTGGTGAGGGCCGACCATGAAGGTGCGGCCGGCGAACGTTTCTGCGGGCAAGGTTTCGCTGGAAAAAACAAACAGGCCGCCCGGGTTCATGTTTTCGGCGGCACCGAAGAACAGGGCTTCCAGAGCCCCGAGGTAGGGCAGCACGTCCGTCGCGGTGATGAGGTCGAACGGCTCGTCGTCATTGTCCTCGAGGAAATCGACGACTTCGGCGACATAAAGCGTCTCGTAAAGATCTTTCTCATGGGCGATCTCGACCATGTTTTCCGACAGGTCGATGCCGGTGATATCCTCTGCCATATCGCGCAGTGCGCCGCCGGTCAGGCCCGTGCCGCAGCCGAGATCGAGCACGCGACCGAAGGGGCCGAACTTCAGCGATTGCAGGCGCTGACGCACCATCATCGGTACGTGATAGTCGAGCTGCTCGACGAGCACGTCCTCGAAGACATCGGCGTGCTGATCAAAGAGGGTGGCGACATAGGCGTCCGGGGCTTTGTCGGGCGTCTCGCCACGGCCGAGCGAGGCGATGCGAACGGCAGCGCCGCCGTGATCGTCCGGATCGATCCTCAGCACTTCTTCATAGGCTTTCACCGCCGCATCGACATTGCCGGATTTCTCCAGTGCAAGGGCGCGGTTATAGGCTTCGGCGAGGGCTTCTTCATCGATCTTCTGCATGCCGGCGTCTTTACGGCGGGCTCGTGCTTTTGGCAATGCGAAAACCCGCTTTCCAGGGCATTTTGGGGGGCGAAAAACGTTTATCGCGGCCAAAATTGAGCGCATGATGCACGAAACAACAAAAGTTTGGGAGAACGTGATCATGGACGAACTCAGCCCGGTCGAACTGCTGAAGGACGACAGCGAGGCCAAAAGCCCGCCCTTGCCGGCAACGCCACCGGAGACGATCACCGCGCTCGTCCACTATTATCGCGGCGAAATTGGCCGAATGGCGGGCTGGCGCGACCGCATCGACCGGACCTCGAACTGGGCGATCACCGTTGTCGCCGCACTGCTTTCGGTTTCCCTTTCAACGCCGGCGTCTCACCATGGCGTGTTGCTGTTTGCGATGCTGCTCGTCTCGCTGCTCTTGTTCATCGAAGCGCGGCGGTACCGCTTCTTCGACGTCTATCGCGCCCGCGTTCGCCGGATGGAACGCGGCTATTTTGCCCAGATTCTTTGTCCGCAGGCGCCATTCAAGGTGAACTGGGCGACGCCGATTGCCGAGAGCCTGCGGCGACCGGCCTTCCTGATGACCTATCGCGCGGCGGTAAGCCGCCGGTTGCGGCGCAATTATTGCTGGATGTACCTGATTCTGCTTCTGGCCTGGGCCTTGAAGATTTCATCGCCGGTTCTCCAGGCCGACGGCAGCGAGACACGGCATGTGCGCTCCTTCACTGACGTGGCCGCCAATGCTTCGCTCGGACCTGTTTCCGGCTGGGTGGTAATCGGCCTTGTTGCCCTGTTCTACGCTGCCATGGCCTATGCGGCGCTTTACAAGGAACCGGGCGCGGGCGAACTGGCACATGGCGAGGTTCATGTCTGATCGGTTGAAACATGCGGGCTGATGGCATGTGCAGGATTTCTTGATTGCGATCGGCGGCAGCTGCTGATTTTATCGCGCCTTCATTGACTGAAGGAGACGACGATGACGGATCAGCGGGTTGCAATCATCACGGCGGGCGGGTCCGGCATGGGGGCGGTATCGGCGCGCCGGCTGGCGGCGGAAGGGTATCGCGTCGCGATTCTCTCCTCCTCCGGCAAGGGCGAGGCACTGGCAAACGAGCTCGGTGGCATCGGCGTGACGGGTTCCAACCAGTCGAACGACGATTTGAAGTGCCTGGTGGATGCGGCCTATGATAAATGGGGCCGGGTAGATGCGCTGGTCAATTCGGCCGGACATGGACCTCGCGCACCCGTGCTGGAGCTGACGGACGACGACTGGCACAACGGGATGGACGTCTATTTCCTCAATGTCGTGCGGCCGACGCGGCTGGTGACGCCGATCATGCTGGAGCAGAAATCCGGCAGCATCGTCAATATTTCGACCTATGCGACCTTCGAGCCGGACCCGCTGTTTCCGACATCCGGCGTCTTCCGCTCAGGCCTTGCCGCCTTCACCAAGCTGTTTGCCGACAGATACGCGGTCGACAATATCCGCATGAACAATGTTCTGCCGGGGTTCATCGACAGCTTGCCGGAGACCGAGGAACGCCGCCAGCGCATTCCGATGGGGCGCTATGGCACATCGGAGGAAGTGGCCGAACTGGTGGCGCTTCTTGCGACCGACCGCGGCGGCTACATCACCGGCCAGAACATCCGCATCGATGGCGGCATCACCCGGTCGGTGTAGATTCTTCAAGCCCGGGGCGAGGCGTCAGTTGATGATGAACTCGCCCTTGAGCGCCCGCCAGTCCGAGGCCGAGATCAGTTTCCGGTGGACGTAGCGCACCGAATGCAGGGGGCCTTCGAGCGTTTCCTGCCAGAATTTCAGGAAGCTTTTCATTTCCGGAAAATCGGGAGCGATATCGTATTGCTGCCAGATATAGGTCTGCAGGAAGCTGGGATGATCGGGCATGCGATAAAGGATCTGGGCCGTCGTCAGGCCGTAACCCTTCAGTTGTAGTTCCAGTTCGCTTGTCATTTCGGGACCTCATTTTGCTCAATGATGGTCCCTGGAATTGAAGCACCGATTTGGTTAATCGGGAATTAACAAAATCGTCGCACTCGATAAATATTCATTAATATCAGCGTGTTAGCAGCAATCTGACGTGAGTGCTGCTAAAGCGGTCTTGACACTCAGCGCTTCAGGTGGCGGGTGATGCGGTCTTCCAGCCAGGCCCAGAGATTGCGCAGAAGCTCGACCATGATCAGGTAGAGGATCGCGGCCCAGACATACATCTGATAGTCGAAGGTGCGCGAGAAGGCGCGGCGGGTTTCGCCCATCAGGTCGAAGACGGTCACGATCGCAACGATGGCCGAACCCTTGATCATCAGGATGATTTCATTGCCATAGGGACGCAGCGCCACGATCAGAGCCTGTGGCAGGATGACCTTGAAGAAGGCGATGCGCGGCGGCAGCCCGAGAGCTGCGGCGCCTTCCGTCTGGCCGCGGGGAACACTTTGGATCGCGCCGCGCAGGATTTCCGCCTGATAGGCGGCCGTATTGAGCGTGAAGGCGAGCAGCGCGCAGTTCCAGGCGTCGCGGAAGAACCACCACAGCCCGATTGCCTCCATCTGTGGCCGGAAACTGCCCAGGCCGTAATAGACGAGGAACAGCTGGGCGATCAGCGGTGTGCCGCGGAAGAAATAGACATAGGCATAGGCGGCCCACCCCAGGATCTTGTTCTTCGACATGCGTGCGAAGGCGATCGGCAAGGACAGGAGCGCGCCCAGCGTGATGGAGCTGCCGACGAGCCCCAGGGTGACGCCGAGGCCGGAGAGGAAGCTCGGGCCGTATTTGGCGAATTTTTCCGGGTCCCAGCCGTCGACCATCAGCAGGAAGAGCCCGACGCTTGCAGCGAGCCAGACGCCGAGAGCCACGTTCCCGATAAGGCGCTGCGCTGTGAACGGACGAGCGACGCCCGGTGGAGCCGGTTGCGGCGGGATCATGGTTTCCGCGTGGCTCATCGGCCGGCCTCCGAACGTTTGGTCCAGCGTTCCAGCGCCGAAAAGACGATGGACGACAGCATGGCGAGAATAAGGAACAGCAGGCAGGCGACGGCGAAGAACTCGAAGGCCTGCTTGCTGACACGGGCGGCCACACCCGTCTGGCGCAGGATATCCGGCAGACCGATCACCGAGACCAGGGCCGTATCCTTGAGCAGCGCCATCCACAGATTGCCAAGGCCGGGAAGGGCGATGCGCACCAACTGCGGCAGGATGATCAGCCGCATGGTCTTGCCGCGATGGAGGCCGAGCGCATCGCCCGCTTCGTACTGGCCGCGCGGAATGGCCTTGAACGCCGACAGGAGCACCTCCGAACAATAGGCGGAGAACACCACGCCGAGCGCGATCATGCCGGCGACGAAGGCGTTGATCTCGACCGCGCCCTCATAGCCGAGCGAGGCGAGGAATTGCTGCACCAGGATCTGCAGGCCGTAATAGACGATAAACAGCGTCAGGAGTTCCGGCAGGCCGCGAAAGATGGTGGTGTAGATGTTGGAGGCAAGCCGCAGCGATTTTTCCTCGGACTGCTTGGCGAGCGCGATGAAGAAGCCGACCACAAGCCCGACCGGCAGGGTCGCGATCGCCAGGGTCGCGGTGATCATGAAGCCGTAGGAAATTTCATCGCCCCAGCCGGCATCGTCGCAGGCGAGCAGTGTGCCCGAGCCGAACAATCGGAAAATTCCGATGGGACCGCATAACGGGTCGATCACCGAGCCGAGCCAGGCCGCGGCGGAAGAGAGGGCGGCAAACAATCCGCTCATGCCAGAACATTCCCCTTTGAAGCGTTTTTAGATGAGCTTCTTTTTATATATTCCTTGTCAGACAAAAACGGCGGAAGGGCAAGCCTTCCGCCGTTGCATTTTCGTCATGGGCCAATGCTTTTCCCGCATATGGGCTTTTCCCGAATATGGGATGCTCGGCCGCAGTGCCGGCTCAGCTGCCGTAGACGTCGAAGGGGAAATACTTGTCGTTGATTTCCTTGTACTTGCCGTTCTTGCGGATCGCGTCGATCGCCGTGTTGAATTTTTCGCGCAGCGCGTCGTCACCCTTGCGGACTGCAATGCCGGCGCCTTCGCCGTTGATGACCGGGTCGATCGGCAGCGCGCCAAGCAGCTTGCAGCAGGCGCCGTCCGCCGTCTTCAGCCATTCGGAGAGAACGACGATATCGTCGACGACCCCGTCGATACGGCCATTGACAATGTCGAGCTTGTATTCTTCGGAGGTCGGATAGAGCTTGAGTTCCGACTTCTTCATATGCGCTTCGGCGTAGTTCGAGTGGGTCGTTGCCGACTGCGCGCCGAGCGTCTTGCCGTCAAGCGCGTCTTCGGTCGCTTCGGTGATCGGCGAATCCTTCGGAACGGCGATGGCCGGAGGCGTGTTGTAATACTTGTTGGTGAAGTCGACCTTTTCCTTGCGCTCGGCGGTGATCGACATGGAGGCGATGATTGCGTCGAACTTCTTGGAGATCAGCGCCGGGATGATGCCGTCCCAGTCCTGCGTCACGAACGTGCATTCGGCCTTCATTTCTTCGCAGAGCGCCTTGGCGATGTCGATGTCGAAGCCGGTCAGCGAGCCGTCGGACTCCAGGTTGTTAAAGGGCGGGTAGGCGCCTTCCGTGCCGATCACGATTTTTTCGCCCTCAGCCATGGCGGTGCCGGCCATCAGCGCGAATACGGCTGCCGAAGCGGCCATGGCGAGACGTCTTGAGATACGCATATTGATCCTCTCTGTTGGCTGGCGGCCGGTTTTTTCTTCTTCGCGGCCGCCGATATGCCGACCGTCGTTGCGGCCGGGCTGAGCGGATATTCCTACGCTTTAAGCGAAAAAATCAACAGGAAAGCAGCGGATCCTTCATGAAAAGTCTGAACATTGTCATGCGCCGGGGTGGCTTCCCTGTGATACCGGCCTATGTCTGCCCAAGATGAACGGAGCATTCATGCTGAGTTAATGCGGGTTCCGCTAATCGTCGTTAGCTGATTTGGCCGGTGTGCCTTTTTTTGACCGCCTTTTGACGGCTTGGGTCTGCCCAAAAGGCGAAGAAAGAAGAAGGCCGGAACGTCCTACCGGTCGAAAACGACAAAACGGGACCTCTGAAGGAGGAATTAAATGACCATTCGATCCAAACTTTTCGCGACTGTCGCGTTTCCGATGCTGTCGATGTCGATCGCCATCCAGCCGGCGCTGGCCGATAGCCTGATGAAGCCGTTCGAAGTCGCGCAGGAAGACGGTGTCGTGGTGGAAGGCGGCGAGCAGGCGCCGGAAGAGCTGCTGCGCAAGAAGCGCAAGAAGCGGGCGGAGCAACAGCAGCAGGAACAGCCGGCTGAAGAAGAAGCCCAGCCGTCGCAGGAAGAGCAGCCGTCTCGCGCCGAACGCCGCAAGAAACGGCAGGAGGCCGAGCAGCAGCAGCAGGAAGAGGCCCAGCCCCCTGCCGACGACGAGGCGGCCCGCCAGGCGGCCGAAGAAAAGCAGCGCATTCGCGCCGAGCGCAAGAAGCGCCAGCAGGCTGAACAGCAGCAGCAGGAAGAGGCCCAGCCGTCGGCTGACGACGAAGCGGCCAAGGCCGCCGAAGAACGGGCAAAGATCCGCGCCGAGCGCAAGAAGCGCCAGCAGGCTGAACAGCAGCAGCAGGAAGAGGCTCAGCCGCCTGCCGACGACGAAGCAGCCAAGGCCGCCGAAGAACGGGCAAAGATCCGCGCCGAGCGCAAGAAGCGCCAGCAGGCGGAACAGCAGCAACAGCAGGAAGAGGCCCAGCCCTCTGCCGATGATGAAGCTGCCAAGGCTGCCGAAGAGCGTGCGAAGATCCGCGCCGAGCGCAAGAAGCGCCAGCAGGCGGAACAGCAGCAACAGCAGGAAGAGGCCCAGCCCTCAGCCGACGATGAAGCAGCCAAGGCTGCCGAGGAACGGGCAAAGATTCGCGCCGAGCGCAAGAAGCGCCAGCAGGCGGAACAGCAGCAACAGCAGGAAGAGGCTCAGCCGTCTGCCGATGATGAGGCTGCCAAGACCGCCGAGGAGCGCGCGAAGATCCGCGCTGAGCGCAAGAAGCGTCAGCAGGCCGAAGGGCAGCAGCAGGAAGAAGGCCAGCAGCCTGTAGCCGAGGACGAACAGCGCCCGGCGATTGATGGTGAGGGCGAAGCGACCGAAACCCGCCGCAAGCGGCGCGACCGTCGCCAGCCGATCCCGGAAATCGTCGATACGCGCAGCGAGGAAGAAAAGCAGGAGATCGCCCGCGATCCGGCTGCGACAGACGATACGGTCGTGCTGCCGGTGGATAAGGGCGCTGCCGTTCTCGACAGTGACAAGGAGGCCGACAATGCCGGCGACGAGGGTGTGCGCGAGAAGCGCCGCAAGCGTCGTGAACAGGCGCGTGCACAGGAAGAAAACGTCGAGGTTCCGAAGAGCGACGAGGAAGCCCAGTCGCGCCGCAGGGACCGCGCCCCGACCCGTGAGGAACTGGGGGCCAACATCAGAGAAGAAGGCCGCCGGATCGAGCGGGTGCCGGAATTCAACGTGAATGATCTGATCGAAGCCTTTACCGGCAGCGACAGCAGCCGCCCCCGGATCGATGAGACGCGCGACAATCGTGTCGTCCTCGATTTCGGCGACCAGATTATCGTGCGCGGTGACGATCGTCCGCGTCTGCGCCGCAATGCCCAGGAAACCTACTATGAAGAACTGTCGCGTGGTCGAACCCGCGAGATTATCGAGCGACCGAACGGGGTGCGCATCATAACGATCTACAATCGTTACGGTGACATCGTGCAGCGTTTGCGCATCGATCGGGACGGACGCGAATATCTGATGATCTATGCGCCGGAGGTCGATGAAGGCCCGCGTCCGCCGATTTACGATGTCGGTGAGGAGCTGCCGCCGATGCGCCTGCGCGTGCCGGTTCGCGACTACATCATCGATACGTCGAGTGAGCCGGACCGCGACTACTACGACTTCCTGTCCGAGCCGCCGGTGGAGCAGGTCGAGCGCGTCTATTCGATCGACGAGGTGAGGAACTCGGCCCGTATCCGCGACAAGGTGCGCCGTATCGACCTCGATACGATCACGTTTGCGACCGGCAGCGCCGAAGTGCCGATGTCGCAGGCCAAAACCCTGCGCAAGGTTGCCGACGCCATGCTGCAGGTGATCGAGAAGGATCCGGGCGAAACCTTCTTCATCGAAGGCCACACGGACGCGGTTGGCAGCGACGAATCGAACCTCGTTCTCTCCGACGAACGGGCCGAATCGGTCGCCTCGCTGCTGACGGAAGTCTACGCCATCCCGGCCGAAAACCTGGTCACCCAGGGCTATGGCGAGCGCTTTCTCAAGGTCCGCACGCTGGAAGCCGAGCAGGAGAACCGCCGCGTGACAATCCGTCGCGTGACGCCACTTGTCCGTCCGGTGGCCCAGAACTAGCCGACGCTCGGCATCGTCTGGCGATGCCTTCGCAAAACGACGGCCCGGTGCATCACGCGCCGGGCCGTTTTGCGTTCGCGTCAGCGTCGCGCGGCGGGGGATGTCGCCAAGCGACGTCCGGTGATCAGTCCGGCTCTCTGGAGAGCCCCGTGGTGGCTTCGATGAAATCGGCGATCGCCATCGTATCGTTAAGATCGAAGAGGTGCAGACCTTTATCCTCGACGGGATGATCCGCGGCGATCGCGACGATGTGCGGATCGGTCGGCGCCAGCGGTTCGCGGTTTTGCGCCTCCAGCCGCCGCGCCTCGATTTTCGGGATCGGTTCGCGCTTGTAGCCCTCGATCAGGACGAGATCGCACGGGGCGAGGCGGGCAAGGATTTCCGAAAAGCTTGGTTCCGGTGCGCCGCGCAGTTCGTGCATGATGGCATAACGGGTGCCGGAAACGATGGTCACCTCATGGGCGCCTGCCTCGCGATGGCGAAAGCTGTCGGCGCCCACCTTGTCGATGTCGAAATCATGATGGGCGTGCTTGACCGTCGAGACGCGGTAGCCGCGCCGCGTCAGTTCGGTGACCAGCCGGACGGCGAGGCCGGTCTTGCCGGAATTCTTCCAGCCGGCAATGCCGAAGATTTTTGGAGACGTCATCTTTCCATGTCCTCGATCAGCAGTAGCCAGCGTTCGGCCGTTTCCAGGTCTGCAGGCGTGTTGATATTGAAGAAGGGGTCGATCGGGCCGGTGGCGGTTTCGAGCATCGGAAAATCGACCTCTGCCATCGCATGGCTTTCGATGAAGCTGCGCACCCGGCGCTTCTCGTCCGTCAGCAACCAGCGTTCGAGCTCGCCGGCGAGATCAACCGGCCAGAGGGCGAAGACCGGGTGCATGACCCCGGCCGAGCAAGCGACGGCGATCTGCGCGGGCAGGGTGATCGCGCCTTGAAGGCGGGCGACAAGATCATGCGGGAAGAACGGCGTGTCGGTCGGAACGGTGGCGACGTGGCTTGCGGCCGGAAAGTGCTTGGCCGCATGGCGCATGGCAGACAGCACGCCTGCCATCGGCCCGGCATAACCGGGCACGGTATCGGCAAAAAGGCTGATGCCGGGAGCGAAGTCCAATCCGGTGGCGGCGTTGCTGTTGACACCGAGACCGGCCGTCTGAGGCGTGAGGCGCTCGATGACGTGGAGAAGAAGCGGCATGCCGCCTAACGTAACGGCAGCTTTGTCACTGCCCATGCGCGAAGACCTGCCGCCGGCCAGGATGACGGCGGGCGGGCGATCTGCATTTGGCATCGCCGATGCGCTCATCGAATGTCTCCGCCGCTGCATCCGGTCATTTTGGCGACCCGGGTTCCGATTGCTGTGCCACGGCCGCTGCCCGGCGCTTGTTTTCGCGGGCAAAGGCGTAGAGGCCGGATGTCATGATAATCGCAACGCCGGTGACCATCCAGAGGTCCGGTTCTTCGGAAAAGAACAGGATGCCGATGCCGATCGACCAGATCAGGCTGGTATAGCGGAAGGGGGCGACGATGGCGATTTCGCCGTTGCGCATGGCAAGCACGATGCATTGGTAGCCGACGAGGAGCAGCAGGCTTGCGGCGCCAAGATGGCTGATGGATACCAGCGACATCGGTTGCCAGCCACCAAGCGGCACAACAAGGGCTGCGCCAACCAGCGTAATGACGATCGCGGTGATGACGGAGATGAACAGTGAAGGCACCGCAGGATCGATCCGGCGGGTGCACAGGTCGCGGATCGCCGCGCAGACGACTGATGCGATCACGCTGAGCGCCGCGCCGGTAAACCCCTCGGGGCCGGGCCGGAGCACGATCAGCACCCCGATGAAGCCCGCAAGGATGGCGAGCCAGCGCCGCCAGCCGACCGGCTCCGACAGGAACAGCGCCGCACCGAGGGTGACGGCAAGCGGTAAGGCCTGCAGAATGGCCGAGGCGTTGGCAAGCGGGATCTGGCCGAGCGCCAAAATATAGGTGATGGATGCGAAGACTTCGGCGACGATGCGCAGCGCGATGACGGGGTTTAGAACCAGGCGGAACGAACGCAGCGCGCCGAAGTGGCGGGCAATCATCAGGACGAGGAGCGACGTGAAGAAGCCGCGCACCAGCATGATCTGGCCGGCATTCATGACGCCGGTGACGGATTTCACCAATGCGTCGTTGCAGGTGAAGCCTGCCATGGCGAGGCACATGAAGATGGCGCCGCGAAAATTGGCGTTGGATTGCATTATTTTTATTGGCCTATTCTCGTCGCAGCCCGGCCTTTCGGCCATGGAATGCATCAGCTTCGGAAGCACATGGGATTGGTCTTGCCTATCTCTAAAGCATCGGCATGCCTTTTATGCAACTTCTATCGGCCGGCTGTCTTATTTCAGGGCAGATTTGAAAGAATAACTGTTTCTATCAATATTTTAGAATGTTCAAACAAGGTCTCCGGCGTTTTCCTGCCAACCGCGTAAACCACCGGATTCTTGGCGAAATATTAAGTTTCACTGCCTATCGTGCCGATATTCCGCTGCCCTTCGCATGATGCGATTATGGTTGACGTAACGGGCAAGTATTGCCGTTCAGGTCAACCGGATGACGTTCCGGACAGGCGCCATAGTCGCGCGTCGGTATGTCCGTTTCTCCACCAAGGAGAGCAGTCCGGCGGGAATGTCCGATTTGCTCAACATCTGGAGTTCGGAATGTCCCTGATCGATCGTTCGCTGCAGCGTCTTCGCATTGTCACCAAGGTTCTCTTGTTCGTCGTGCCGCTGGTGGTCCTCATCGCCGGCATCGGCCTTGTCGGCTATTTCACCGCAAGCACGCTCAACGGACACATGACCGTGACGCGCGAAACGATCAACAACCTCTCCGATTTCCAGGCCTTGCGCAGCGGGCTGCAGAGCTTCGTCGATAACCCGACGGAAGAAGCGCGCGCAACGCTGATTGGCCGGATCGATGAGCAGGAAGCGGGCATCCGCACGCTGGACGACCTGCTGACGGCCGAGGACGACAAGGCGGAGATCAGCTCGGTCGTGGCGCTTGGCGCGGCGATGCGCGGGCAAGCGGACAAGCTCTGGGCGATCAAGACGGAGCGTGACAGCGTCACCGCATCGCTCGATGCGGCGCTGGCCGACATGACGGCGCAGGGTAATGCCGCCTTCAAGCAGATCGACATTCTGCGTAAGGAATCCGGCGAAAAGGAAGCCTTCGCCAAGGCGCTGCTTTTCGATGCCGCCGCCTATCAGGGTCTTGCCGAGCGTATCAAGAAATTCCGCCTGCCGGTCACCATGGCAATCGCGCCGGACGCGAAGGTCCAGCAGGCCACCAACCTCCTGCCGCATCTCCTGAAGCAGATTGCCGAAGCCGAGAAGATCGCTTCCGAAAAGGTGCAGAAGAAGATCGCCGAGGTGAAGGGTGATACGCAGAAAATCCAGGACATTCTGAAGAGCACGGATACCAACGAAATCAAGAAGGGCCTGCTCAGCACGGCGCTGATCAAATTCTCCAAATACGAAGCCGATTTCGCCAAGGAGGCGGTGACCAATTCGGATACGGCTGCCAAGCGTTTTGTTAGCATGGACGCCGAGATTTCACTGCTGAAGACCCTGATTGCGCTGATGAACGAGACCTTCAAGGGGCTCGACGCGACGCGCCTGCACATCAGCGAACTGCATCGCAAGCTGGATACGGCGAGCCGCGACAACGTTATCGCCGATATCGACGCCGTGCGCGAAAGCGTGACGAAACTCTCGGAAATGGGCGGCAAGAACGCTGCCCTGCGCGATCTCGCCGGCAAGCTGACGCCGTCGCTACAGGATATCGACACCGGCACCGCGCAGTTGATCGACGTCGGTGCCCGTTGGCAGGCTGCCAAGGCCGAGGCTTCGACATTGGTGGCTGATGCGAGCCAGACATTGGAAAGCTTCGTCAGCAGCGCCCAGGAAGCCGGCAAGCAGGACAGCCAGCGCTCCGCCGATGTCTCGATCGTCGCCATGGTCGCCGGCACGCTGCTTGCCATCATCGGCGGCCTGATGCTGATCGAAACCCTGCGCGGACCGCTGAAGCGGGTGACCGAGACGATGACGCGGCTCGCGCAAGGTGACCTCGAGGTTGCGATCGAAGGCCGCAACCGTGGCGATGAGATCGGCGACATGGTGCGCTCGGTTGCCGTGTTCCGCGACAATGCGGTGGAGAATGTCCGGCTCGGACAGGAAGCCGAAGCGGCCCGCACCCTGTCGGCCGAAGAGGAAGCCCGCCGCCGCAAGGAGCGCGCCCGCATCGAGGCCGAGCAGATGGAGGCGCTCAACGCTCTCTCCGACGTGCTGGCCAAGCTTGCGGACGGCAATCTGGAGGAGGGCATGGCGGAAAACCTCTCCGAGGACTACATCGTCATGGCCCGGACCTACAACAATGCGGTCGAGGCGCTGCGTGCGACGCTGATCGACGTGCGCACGGTCACCGACGAAATCACCGGCGGTACCGGCAATCTGGCCTCGTCGGCCGATGACCTGGCCCGCCGCACGGAACAGCAGGCGGCGGCACTGGAGCAAAGCTCGCGCGCCCTGCGTCAGCTCACCGAAATCGTTCGTACGACCGCCGAGAGCGCCCGCAAGACGACGGTCTCGGTCGATGAGACTCACAGCTATGCGAAGCATTCCGGCGAAGTCGTCGGCAAGGCGATCGACGCGATGGCGGCGATCAACCGCTCATCCGACAAGATCAGCACGATCATCGGCGTCATCGACGAGATCGCCTTCCAGACCAACCTTTTGGCGCTCAACGCCGGCGTCGAGGCGGCCCGTGCGGGCGATGCCGGTCGTGGCTTCGCCGTTGTTGCCCAGGAAGTGCGCGAGCTTGCCCAGCGCTGCGCCGGTGCTGCCCGCGAGATCAAGGGGCTGATTTCCGAGAGCTCCGCGCAGGTCCGCGGCGGTGTCGAGCTGGTGCAGGAAACCGGCAATGCGCTGACCGTCATCAACGACCACATCTCGACGATCCATCAGCTGGTCAGCAACATCGAAGCGGCCGCCGCCGACCAGTATCGCGGCCTGAACGAAGTCAACCAGGCCGTCCACGAGGTCGAACTGCTGACCCAGCAGAACGCGGCGATGGTCGAGGAGAACACCGCCGAAATCCACGGCCTGCGCCATCAGGTGGATACGTTGAACGAGAAGATCGAGCGTTTCAAGACGGGTACGAACCGCTCGGCGCAGGGTTACGGCGGCGCGATGCAGTATCGGCGCAACTACGCCGCCTGAGCCGTCGCACGTAAGAATACAAAGGCCGCCCGGCGAAAAGTCTGGCGGCCTTTTTCGTGGCTGCGGTTTTCGGTTGGTTCAGTCATCGGGGTCGGCCAGAGCCTCCCGTATTGCGCGACGCGATATCGAGACGAGGACGGGGTTTGTGTGCAGGTAGTAGGGAAGTGCGACGATTGCCACGGACAGTGCCCAAGCGCGTCCCCGTGCCCAAGTTGCTGCATCCGCGGCAAGCGCTGAACGAAACGTGCTGCGGGCCTCAGACGACAACAGTGTCCAGCCAACCATCAGATCGCATGCAGGATCGCCAACGCCCAGTCCGCCGAAATCGATGACGGCGGCGAGGCGCCCGCTTTCGACAAGCAGGTTGCCCGCGTGAAGATCGCCATGAATCCAGACGGGCGGCTTGCCCCATGGGTCGATGCGCAGGGCTGCGTCCCAGGCGCGTGTCAACGCATCCGTGTCGACGATGCCATGCAGGCTTTCGATTGCGCTGCGCGTTTGCGCGTCCCGGCTGGCCAGCGCTGCGCCGCGGCAAAAATTATGTGGTCCCGGCGGCGGCCCACCTGACGGGTCTATGTCCCGCAGGGCACCCACGAACTGAGCAAGGGCGACGGCCGCGTTTTGCAAGTCGGCGATAACGGCGATGACCGCGTTTTCTCCGGCCAACCAGCGGCACACGGACCAATGGAAAGGGTAATCCGGAACAGGGAGGCCAAGCGCCAGCGGTACAGGGACGGCGAGCGGAAGATGCGGTGCGAGGCGCGGCAGCCACAGGCTTTCCTTTTCCACCTGCTCGGCTGCATCGGCCCGGCGCGGAAGCCGCACGGCCAATCCATGTCCCAATCGGTAGATGGCATTATCGGTTCCGGCGGAAAGGACGGGTTCTAGGGGAAGGTCTGCCCATTGAGGAAATTGCTCTGCCACCAGCCGGCTTGCGAGCGCCTTGTCGATATCAAGCTCGTCGCGATGCATTCTGCTGATGGACATCGATAATCCGGGCTGGGGTCCGAGTATGCGGATCGATCAGCCGCCCGTGACGCTCATGTGGCGGGCGACGGCGGGCTTGTTGCGGGTGCGGTCGATGATGAAGTCGTGGCCCTTGGGCTTGCGGGTGATCGCCTCGTCGATGACCGTCGAAAGATAGGCGTCGTCGTCGGAGGCGCGCAGCGGCGTGCGCAGGTCGGCGGCGTCGTTCTGGCCGAGGCACATGTAGAGCGTGCCGGTGCAGGTGAGGCGGACGCGGTTGCAGCTCTCACAGAAATTATGGGTCATCGGCGTGATCAGGCCGAGCCGGCCGCCGGTTTCAGCAACGCTCAGATAGCGCGCCGGGCCGCCGGTCTTGTAGGCGATGTCCGAAAGGGTGAACTCGCCGGCGAGACGATCGCGCATCTCGGAGAGCGGCATGTAGTGGTCGGTGCGGTCCTCGTCGATCTCGCCCATCGGCATGGTCTCGATCAGCGTCAGGTCCATGCCGCGTCCGTGCGCCCAGCGCAGCATGCCGGGGATTTCGGCGTCGTTGAAGCCCTTCAGCGCAACGGCGTTGATCTTGACACGGATGCCGGCCGCTTGCGCCGCGTCGATGCCTTCCATGACCTTCGACAGTTCGCCCCAGCGGGTGATCTGTTTGAATTTGTCAGCGTCGAGCGTGTCGAGCGACACGTTGATGCGCCGGACGCCGCAATCGGCGAGTTCGGCGGCGAAGCGCGAGAGCTGCGAGCCGTTGGTGGTCAGGGTCAATTCGTCGAGGGTGCCGGAATGGACGTGTTTGCCGAGCTCGCGCACCAGGAACATGACGTTCTTGCGCACCAGCGGCTCGCCACCGGTCAGCCGCAGCTTACGCACGCCCTTGGCGATGAAGGCGGAACAGAGCCGGTTGAGTTCCTCCAGCGTCAGCAGGTCCTTTTTCGGCAGGAAGGTCATGTTTTCCGCCATGCAATAGGTACAGCGGAAGTCGCAACGGTCCGTCACCGAAACCCGAAGATAGGTAACGGCACGCCCGAACGGGTCGATCATCGGCGTTTTGGCGTCGATGAGCTTCTGAGCGTCGGCCTGGTCGATGGTGACGGTGTTCAACGAAATTCTCCTGTCGCATCAATGTCGTGAGCAAAACAGGCGGCGTCAAGGCGAAAGCATGCAAAACCATCAGAAAACCGGCGAAACACTTTCTTCGAAGCGAGGGAAGCGGAGGTGTAGAATTCCCACCAGCGGGAATCTGCGCTAGTGCTCGGGTGAAGCAAGGAGACTGACATCATGAGCGATATCTGGCCGACCGAATTGCGCGTCTCGAAGGATCGCCACCGGCTGACGGTGACCTTCAACGATGGCAACTCCTTCGATCTTTCGGCGGAGATGCTGCGGGTGCTGTCGCCTTCGGCCGAGGTTCAGGGCCATGGGCCGGGGCAGGGGCTGACGGTGCCCGGCAAACGCAATGTCGCGATCATCTCGATGACCCCGACCGGCAATTATGCGGTGCGGATCGGCTTTGACGATTTCCATGATACCGGGATTTTCACCTGGAATTATCTGCGCGAACTCGGGGAAAACGGCGAAACGCTGTTTGCCGCCTATGAACGCAATCTGGCCGAAAAAGGCATGAGCCGGGACAAGGCGGAAAAGCCGCGCTAACGGCTCGCGCGTCAGGCGAGGTCGCTTTCGTGCTTCAGCAGAACCGCGATCAGCCGCTCCATGGACTGGGCGACGATCATGCAGTCCTCGATCGGCGCGCCTTCCATCGATTTGTCGATCAGCACGGTCTGGATCTCCATCGCCTGCTCGGTGAGTTCCCGGCCGTTCGGCGTGAGCGACAGCCGCAGGACGCGCTTGTCCTTTTCATCGCCACGCCGCTCGATAAGACCGCGTTTTTCGAGCTGGGGCAGAAGCATGCTCATGTTCGAGCGCCCGACCAGAAGTTTTCGCGCGAGTTCCTGCTGCGAGATGCCCTCGAAGCGATAGAGGTTGATCAGGATGTCGAGGTGGGGCGGCTTGATGTCGAGATCGGCGAGCGCGCGCGTCAGCGTCTGCTGCATCAGCTGGCAGGCGCGGGCAACCGCGATCCAGCTGCGGAAACGCGGATGGTCCCAGGGAAAATGATGGTGTTCGATCGTCGCCTGCTTTTTGTTCATCGTTGTACTATAATGTTCATCATTGAACATTTAAAGGGAATCCCACTATGGCATCCTTTGCGATCGAGGTCACCCGTCTCGCACTCAAATGCGTGTCGGCGTTTTCTCCAGAGACAGCGGGACGGCTGGCGTTTCGGCTGTTCAGTGTGACACCCGCTCCCGTCGAGGTGAGGGCCCAATAGCTGGGCCGGCGGACGTGCCCTCGCGGGTTCCGCCTGCGTAACCTAAGCCCCCGCCGCACACCACGGCTGCGGTCATTCCGGCAGTCCCGCCATGCGGTAGCCCTCGATAAAATGCTGACGCAGGTCTTCGTCGCGGAAAGGTTGCGACGCGGACCAATGCTGGATTGAGAAACGCGGATTGCTCATCATGAACATCTGAGCCTCCCGGCGCGCCTCCTCCAGGCGCCCGAGTTGCGCCAGGCTCGCCGCGAGAAAGCGGCGGGATGCGTTGCGATAGGTTTCGGGCCTGCGCAACGTCTGGACCGCGGACTCGTAGTCGCGAAGCGCATATTGGGCCTGCCCCAGCAACCAGTAATACCAGCCGGGAGGATGCGGGTTGAGTCTCAGCGCCTTGTGCACGTATTCGACGGCATCGGCCGGTTGGCCCTTCAGCGTGACCAGATCGGAGCGCATCGCCCAGGCGTCGGCGTAGTTCGGGTCCAGTTTGATGGTGGCATCAAACTCTGCGTCCGATTCCACCCAGCGGCGTTCATGCCCCAGGATGATGCCCAATACCCAGCGGTTCCCGGCGTCGTTGGGGTCGAGCGCCACGGCTCGTTGGGCCTCCGCCAGAGCCTTTGTCCGATTGGGGTCAATCGGCGCGTCGAAGAATTCCCATCCCAGCCAAAGGTTCAACGCCAGCCAGCGATGCGCCTCGGCATAGCCCGGATCGAGCGCGAGCGCCCGTTCCAGCAGGAAAATCGCTTCTCTCGCGGTGATTGCCGTTTGAAAGCTCAGCGCCCGCGCCCGGACACAGAGCTCATAGGCCTCCAGGTTCGCGGGCCTGTTGCGGGGCGGGTGGGTCGTCAAACGACCGACAAGGGCCTCGACGATCTTGCCCGTCACCTCGTCCTGCACGGCGAAGATATCCTCCAGGCTGCGGTCGAACCGTTCGGCCCACAGGTGGTCCCCTTCGATCGCATCGATCAATTGGGCGTTGATGCGAACCCGTCCCGCAGCCCGCCGGGCGCTGCCCTCCAGGAGATGGCGCACACCCAGTTCGCGCGCGATGCGGCGCACGTCCATGTGCCGGCCCTTGTACGCAAAGACCGAGTTGCTGGCGATGACGAACAGCCCGCTGCTCCGCGACAGGTCCGTGATCAGGTCTTCGGTCAGGCCATCGACGAATTCCTCCTGCATCGGGTCGTTGCTCATGTTTGTGAACGGCAGCACGGCGATGGAGGGCTTGGCGGGCAGCGGCAACGGCGCCCGCTCCGCTGGCCCGTGAAACGCCCATCCAGCCAGCGTTTCGATGCGGTAGACGACTACAGGCTCGGCGACGTTCTTGATCGCTTGCAGGCCGAGGTCGTCGAATCGGACATCGAGCTTGCGCTTGACCTGGTCATAGACGCTGCCTGAGACGCAGATATCTCCTGGCCCGGCCATAGCCTGAAGCCGGACGGCGACAATGACGCCATCCCCGAAGAGGTCGCCATCTTCGACAACGACATCCCCCAGATTGACGCCGATGTGCAGGACAATCCGGCGATCGTCGGCGCGGTCCTCGTTGGCCGCCGCCATGCGCTTCTGGAGTTCGACGGCGCATGCCACCGCGTTCACCGCGCTGGCGAACTCCACCAGAACGCCGTCACCCATCATCTTGACGATACGACCGTGATGCTGGCGGACGAGCGGCACCAGGATTTCCTTGCGCCGCTCCTTCAGCGCCGCCAGCGTGCCCTGCTCGTCGAGATCGACAAGCCGACTGTAGCCGACCACATCGGCAGCCATTATTGCTGCGAGACGGCGTTGGGCGTGCTCTTCGGCCATGTCGCATTCGCTTTCACAGAATGCAGGACATTGCATTGTATTGGCGCCCCTTGCAAAAGTCTATCTGGCTGGAAATCTGCCAGGTGCCATATCAGCATGGAGTTATACGACGACGCCCTTGAGAATTTCGAAGCGCATGGCACCGCACTCTCCATCCGGAAGCGTGGCGGAAAGGATCGGGTGCTGCACGTCGATCGCCTGGTTCGAATGGGTGGCGAGCCGCATCAGCTTTGGTGATGTTCGATCGTCGCTTGCTTTTTGTTCATCGTTGTACAATGATGTTCATCGTTGAACATTTAAAGGAATCCAACTATGGCATCCGTTGCGATCGAGGTCACCCGTCTCGCCCTGAAATGCGTCTCGGCTGTTTCTCCCGAGACAGCCGGTCGGCTGGCGTTTCGGCTGTTCAGCGTAACACCAGGCCGTAAGCCGTCGAACGGCAAGGAAAAGGCGTTGCTGGCGGCGGCAGCGCCAGTGATGGCCACGGCCCGACCTGTCACCCTGTCCTTTGCCGGCGGCTGGGTCATGGCAAGGCATTTCGAAGGACGGGCTGACCGCGGCGCGGCGAAACGCGTGCTCCTGGTTCATGGCTGGGGATCGCGTAGCGATTATCTGGCAACGATGATCGAGGGCCTTCTGGCCGGCGGCGCCGAAGTGGTCGCGCTCGACTGGCCGGGACACGGTGCCTCACCGGGGCGAACGCTGACGATGCCAGCCGCCGTGCGGGCGATCGACGCCGCCTGGCGGCATTTCGGCGGGTTTGACGTTTCGGTCGGCCACTCCTTTGGTGGCGCGAGCCTCGCCTGCGCTGCGGGCGGTCTGGTTTGCGACGTCCCGTCCCATATTGCCAAAAGTATGGTGCTGATCGGCGCGCCGAGCGAGATGACTTGGTTATTCAAAGGGTTCGGGAAACTTCTTCGCCTTTCCCGGAAAGCCCAGTTGGCGCTCGAAGGCATGGTCGTGCAGCTATCCGGGCGGCGGATCGAGGAATTCGATGCAGCCCGTATTCTCGGCGTGCTCACCGTGCCGGCTCTGGTCATCCACGCCGAGGACGACAAGGAGGTTTCTGCCGATCATGCGCGCCGCTATGCGGCTGCGGGTCCGAATATCGAACTCCACTGGGCCAACGGCTTCGGTCATCGCCGCATCGTCTCCGCAGCACCTGTGATCGAGAAGATCAATGCCTTCATTCATGCGGAGGATCGAAGGGCTGCTGCCTGAGCGATTTTCGCGGATGCTGTCATGAAAACGTTGTGCTATCGGTCGAAAGATCGCTCGGACTTCTGGGAGAACAGCATGACGATCATTCGCTCGGTCGAGGAACTGAACGCGCTTTACGACGGCACTAGCGAGGCGTCGCTGGTCAAGGTGACAACCAGACTGACGCCGGATTATGCCCGGATGATCGAGGCTTCCCCTTTTGCAGCGCTCGCCACCGTTGGTCCAGAGGGGCTCGACTGCTCGCCGCGCGGCGACGATGTCTCCGTCATCCGGATCGCCGATGAGAAGACCGTGCTGATGCCGGACTGGCGCGGCAACAACCGGGTCGATTCGCTTGCCAATATCGTGCGCGATCCGCGCGTGGCATTGATGTTCCTTGTTCCCGGCTTAAACACGACCATGCGGATCAACGGCACGGCCGCCGTCAGCGTCGATCCGGACCTGACCGGTTCCTTCGAGGTCGATGGCAAACATCCGCGCAGCGTCATCGTCGTCACCATCGGCGAGGTCTATTTCCAATGCGCCCGCGCGTTGATCCGCTCGCAGCTCTGGAACCCCGAGCGTTTCGCCGACCCGCAGTCCCTGCCGACGCCGGGAACGCTGTTGAAGGCGGCGAAGGCCGACTTCGATCGGGAAACCTACGATCGCGAATGGCCGGAGCGTGCCGCAAAGACGATGTGGTAGGTGTACCGATATCCGAATAAAATACCCGTGCTAAGCGTCCTTTCAGGGACGGGAGCACTGTGCTCCGATGGAGGGCCGGCCGTTGGTGCCGCGGATTGGGGAATACATGAAAAACAGAAGCGTTTTCCTGCTTTTGACTGTGGTGGCCGTCGGCCTTTCCACAGCTGCGGCGAAGGCCGATGGGCTCATCGAGGAATACAATGCCTATATCGGCGAGGAAGACCTTTACAATTCCTACGGCGAGCGGCTTTCCGAGCCGTGGCAGATCATCCGGCAGGACCGGGCGAACTATCATCGTTTCGGCACATCCCAGCCGGGTGACGAAGGCGACGGCTTCTTTGCCTCCGCCAAGAACCGCGAAAAGGCTGAGCGCATGATCGAATACGGCACCATCGAAACGCGCGCCGCGCGGGCGCTGGTACGCGGTAACGTGCTGATCAACGTGCAGATTTTTCGCGGGGCCGACGGCGACTACATCAATGTCACCGTCGATTGACCGGGCATCACTTGTTTTCGCGTTGCTGCTGCTTGTGGCTTTCCCGGCTCAAGCGGACGAACTCAGTCTCGCACGAAAAATAAAGCTGGTGATCGAGGCTTATCCGGAAACCCTTCTCAAGAGCGAAGGCGGATCAATCCTCTTTCGCGACGGCGGACAGGCTTTGCCGATCGATGATGGCAAGGCAAAGGACCATGCCCAAAAGCTGGCGGCGGGCGATATCGAGGACAGCCTGTCGCAGATCTATCCGCCGGGACCCTGCGAAACCCGGCCGGAGGTCAATTTCGATCCGGGCCGCATTCGCAGCGACGCCCTGATGAAGCGTCTTTACGGCAGTTCGGCGCGCGAGGTGGAAGCGTCCCTGGTGGAGGTTGAGTGGTTCGGCAGGAAACTGCTCGTGACGAAAAGGCAGCGCGTGGCGCGGGCGCTCGAGAAAGTTCGTGACGAGCTGAAAACAATGCCTGACCTCAAGGTATTTCTCACACCGTCTGCCGGCACCTTCAACTGGCGCAAGGTCGCCGGCGCCCCGAACCTGTCCGTGCACAGTTTTGGCGCGGCGATCGATCTCAATACCCGCTATGCCGACTACTGGATCTGGGCGGGCGGCAAGCCGGGCAGGGTGCCGCCGTACAGCAACAAATATCCGATGAAGATCGTCGATACTTTCGAGCGGCATGGCTTTATCTGGGGCGGGCGCTGGTATCACTACGATACGATGCACTTCGAATATCGGCCCGAACTTATCGCCATCGCCGAAGCGGCAGGCGTTTCGGCCTGCCGCTGAGAGGGTCCGCTGTAAAATCAGGTCAGTCGCGGACGACGACCTTTGTGCCGATCGCTACGTTGGCATAGAGGTGCTCGACATCCTCGTTTGCCATGCGGATGCAGCCTGACGACATCGCCTTGCCGATCGAGGACGGCTGGTTGGTGCCGTGGATGCGGTAGATGGTCGAGCCGAGATACATGGCACGTGCACCGAGCGGGTTTTCGATGCCACCTTTCATGGTGACGGGCAGGATGTGGCCCTTCCTGGCTTCGCGGACACGCATCTCTTCCGGCGGGTTCCAGGTCGGCCACTCGGCCTTGCGGCTCACCGCATTGGTGCCGGTCCAGATGAAACCTTCGCGGCCGACGCTGACGCCGTATTGCATGGCGATGCCGTTGCCGAGCACGTGGTAGAGGCGTCGGTCGGAATTGTCGACGATGACGGTGCCCGGGGCGACATTCTCGTTGAAGGCGACCAGTTCGCGCTGGATCGGCGACTGGTTGATGTTCTTCTTCGCGGTCTTCGTCTTTGCCGGCTTGCCCTCCGACAGGACCTGCAGCCAGCCAGTCTTGACGGTTGAGGACTGGAGCGAGGCGACTTCGAAGGATTGGTTCTGGCTGGCTGCCTGTGCGGCGGGGGCAAGAAGGGCGGTTGCGATCAGGGCTGCGATGATGGTCTTCATGTCCGTATCTCCCGGTTTGTGCGGGAGATTTTTCCGGTTCCTTCCGGTTCGCTCCCTTGTATGGAGCCTTTCTAGGCAATCACCGGGCGAGCGGCTGTTTCCTGGGGAACGCAAAAAGCGGCAAAAGGCGCCGCTTGGGCGCCTTCGGTCAAGACATATCGTTCTTTGCTATTTGCGATAGATGAGCCAGCTCTTGCCGGTGTCCTTCTTCATGCCTTCCTCAAACAGCATGGATCTGTTTCGGCCGGCATTCTTGGCGCAATAGAGCGCGATATCGGCCTTGTTGTAGAGGTCGGTCGGGTCGTCGGCCTGCGTTGCCTGGCAGACACCGACGGAGAGCGTGATCGGGCCGTAGTTGACGCCGGTCTTGGAATTCTTGAAGGGTGTCGTTGAGAGCGCGGTGCGGATGCGCTCGGCCACCTGAAGGCTCTCCTCGAGCGTACTGTCGCTGAGGATGATGGCGAATTCCTCGCCGCCGGTGCGCGCAACAAAGGCGTCGCGGCGCAGATTGGCACGGATGACCGTACCGACGGTCGCCAGGATCTTGTCGCCTACCGGATGGCCGTAGCTGTCGTTGATCTTCTTGAAATGATCGATATCGGCGACAAGGAGGCCGGTATGGGCGCGACGCTGCTCGGAATTGTAGATGGCCGCGAGCTTCTCGTCGAAGGCCCGGCGGTTGGCGAGGCGCGTCAGCGAATCGGTATTGGCGATGCGCTTGTACTCATCGAGCTCCTGCCGGATGACCTCCATCTCGAAGGACTTCAGCGAGACGTTTTCGACACGTTCCTTGCCCTGGTTCATCGTATCCGCAGTCGCTTCAGTCAGGATGCTGACCGCGTGTCGCAGGATTTCGACGCTGGCGCTGCTCTTGGATGTGATGTTCTGATAGGTTTCGTCGAGCAGCCGGTTGTAGTTCTCAAGTGCCGACTGCTCTTCCTTCAGAAGCTGGAGAAGGTCGCCGAGCTCGCTTGCCAGATGGGTATGTGCCCGGTCGATGCCGGCCGCGTGGTGCACATGGGCAAAGTAGCGTGCGCCGATCTCGTCCAGTTCTTCCTGGGTTGCGCGGCTGCCGAGCGCTGCCAGTTCCTTGGTCAGCTTCGGGTTGGAGCCGATATAGGCTTCATAATAAAGCTCATAGTTTCGCGGCAGGGGCGCAATCCCCATGATCCGCATCGCATAGGTCACCTGCGCTGCGATATCCGGTATCTGCACCTTGCTCAAACCCGCCTGCATCGCGGACTCCCTGTCCAATTGTCTCCACCGGCAAGTTTTAGGGATAAAAGATTTTGGAAGGCTTAACGTTTTGCGAAATCGATCGGTAAGATTGAACGTAATTCGATGGCTGCCGGGCTAAAAGCAATCAGGCAGCGATGTCTCGCTGCCTGACGGGATTGTCTGAATTGTTTCGGTGACACCTCAGGAAGGGCTGATCATGGTTTCCGGGCGGACTATGGCGTCGAATTCGGCGTCGGTGACATAGCCGCCGCCGACGGCTTCCTCGCGCAGCGTCGTGCCGTTCTTGTGGGCCGTCTTGGCGATCTTGGCAGCATTGTCGTAGCCGATCTTCGGGGCAAGGGCGGTGACCAGCATCAGCGAGCGGTCGAGTGCCGCCTTGATGTTGTCCTCGCGGGCCTCGATGCCGGTGATGCAATTGTCGGTGAAGGAGACGGCGGCGTCCGCGAGCAACTGCACGGATTGCAGGAAATTGTAGGCCATCAGCGGATTATAGACGTTAAGCTCGAAATGGCCCTGGCTGCCGGCAAAGGTCAGCGCCGCATTGTTGCCGAACACCTGAACGCAGACCTGCGTCAGCGCCTCGCACTGGGTCGGGTTGACCTTGCCCGGCATGATCGAGGAACCGGGCTCGTTTTCCGGCAGCGACAATTCACCGAGGCCGGAGCGGGGGCCGGAGCCGAGGAAGCGGATGTCGTTGGCGATCTTGAACAATGCGGCTGCGGCGGCGTTGATCGCGCCATGGCTGAAGACCATCGAATCGTGAGCCGCCAGCGCCTCGAACTTGTTGGGGGCGGTCACGAAGGCGATGCCGGTAATCTCCGCGATTTCGGCGGCGACCTTTTCGGCAAAACCGATCGGGGCGTTGAGGCCCGTCCCGACGGCGGTGCCGCCCTGCGCCAGTTCGCAAAGGCCGGGCAGGGTCATTTCAATCCGCTTGATCGAGGAGGCGACCTGCGCCGCATAGCCGGAAAATTCCTGGCCGAGCGTCAGCGGCGTGGCGTCCTGCGTGTGCGTGCGGCCGATCTTGATGATGTGGTCGAAGGCCTTCACCTTGGCTTCGAGAGCCGCGTGCAGGTGCTTCAGGGCCGGCAGCAAGTCGTGGACGACACGCTCGGCGCAGGCGATGTGCATGGCCGTCGGATAGGTGTCGTTCGACGACTGGCTCATGTTGACGTGGTCGTTCGGATGCACCGGCTTCTTCGAGCCCATGACGCCGCCGAGCATTTCGATCGCGCGGTTGGAGATCACTTCATTGGCGTTCATGTTCGACTGCGTGCCGGAACCGGTCTGCCAGACGACGAGCGGGAAGTGGTCGTTGAGCTTGCCGTCGATGACCTCCTGGGCAGCGTCGATGATCGCCTTGGCGACGGTCGGGTCGAGGCCCTGCAGTTCCATGTTGGCGCGGGCGGCGGCCTGCTTGACGATGCCGAGCGCGCGGACGATTGCGAGCGGCTGCTTCTCCCAGCCGATCTTGAAATTGCCGAGGGAGCGTTGCGCCTGAGCGCCCCAGTAGCGGTCGCTCGCGACCTCGATCGGGCCGAACGTATCTGTTTCCGTGCGCGTTGATGTCATCGTAATCCCTGCTTTCGTCATGCGGTATCAAGACCGAAGGTGGATATGGCCGCCGCATCGCGGCGGTCTGAAGCTATGATGCGGTTCTCTCTGGCCCAGGTGCCCGGTGCTTGTAAAGAGGTTGCGAGGGGCTGCGCCATGCTACAATCGTTTAAAATACGGGTGCTTCATCAAGCCTTCCGTTTCAATTGGAAAGTCCCTCTCCGCGAGTCGCCGCCGCTGGCGTGCTGTGCCTTTTCAGACACAACCGATCGCATAGTTTCCAAGGCCCCGGCGGCGATTTTCCCAGCTCAGAGCGATTTTGTGGGTATGTAAAAAAATAACTCAAGGAATTCAAATTTTTGGACGCGTTCATCCGTCTTGCTTACCGTGCGCTTTGACGGATTTCTAACGGCCGCCGGAGACTGGGAATGGGTGGCGTTTCCTTTTCATTCACCATCCTTTCTTATAAGTACCAGAGCTCGATGACATGAAGGGCATCGGGCGCGAACCGCTGATGGCGGCAATGCGATACGGGGACGTGTGAGCCAATGAAATTGATGAAAACTGCAGCGATCGTGACACTCCTGGCCGGGTGCGCGTTCACCTCTTTCAGCGTCCAGAGCGCGGAAGCGCTGACCTTGCTGGACCTCTTCCGCAAGAAGAGACCGCCGGTGGAAGAGCGGCATCTGTTCCCGGGTTTTGACGGCATGCGGGAAGCAGGTCCGGCAGAGAATTCGGTGCCCCGTGCCCTGCCGCGTGTGACCTCGCCGCGCTACTACACCTACAAGGCCGAACCGCTGCGCCGCATCGATACCGCAAAGCTTCTCGATCCTGTCGTGACCGGTTCCGTGCGCAACGATGCGCTGCCGCCGATGCAGCGCGGGTCGTTCGCCGATGCCCGGCAGTTCCTGCCGGAGGTGACGGCCTATGCACCGGCCGATGTGGCCAAGGCCATCGAGGCCTTTTACGCCGGCCGCGAGGAATTTATCTGGATCGAGGGCGATGGCCCGAATGCGGCGGCAAGGGCTGCGCTGGCTGTGCTCGGTGAGGCCGCAAGCGTCGGGCTCGATCCGCAGGATTATGCCGTGTCCGTGCCGTCCGATACGTTCGACAGCAATGACATGATGGCGCATGAGAAGGCACTTGTGGATTTCGAAATCCGCATGTCCGCCGCGACACTGACCTATATCCAGGACACCGTTCGCGGTCGCATCGATCCGAACAAGATTTCCGGCTATCACGACTTCAAGCGCAAGGGTGTCAACCTGACGGGCAAGCTTCAGAACATCGCCAGAAGCCACGACGTCGCAGCCTATCTCAAGGCCCAGACGCCGACCGGTCCAGAATTCCTGGCGCTGAAGCGGGAGCTGGAAGCGCTCGAGGCAAAGACGGGCGATGTGCCGCGGATCACCATTGCGCCGGGGACGCTGCTGAAGCCGGGCATCCCCGATCCCGAGCTTGCCAATGTCGTCGCGGGCATTCGCCAGAAGGGTTCAGAAGCGCTGAAGGCGGAGCACGCGGCCACGCTGCAGGCCTACCAGGATACGCCGGACTATACGCCGGAGCTGGTGGCCTTGGTCGAGGGATTCCAGAAGGAAAACGGTTTGAAGCCGGACGGCATCGTCGGCAAGGCCTCGATCCGCATCCTGACCGGGGGCGACACCACGCAGAGCAAGATCGACAAGGTACGCGTCGCCATGGAGCAGGCGCGCTGGCTGCCAGCCGACCTCGGCAGCCGCTACGTCCTCATCAACCAGCCTGCCTTCATGGCCTATTATCACGACCAGGGCGCCGAACAGTTTTCGATGCGTGTGGTCGTCGGTTCCAAGGCGAACCAGACCTATTTCTTCGAGGATGAGATCCAGACCGTTGAGTTCAATCCGTATTGGGGTGTGCCGCAGTCGATCATTATCAATGAGATGCTGCCGAAGCTCAGGAATGATCCGGGCTATCTCGACCGTCTCGGCTATCAGGTGGAAGTCGGCGGTCGTGCCGTTTCGTCGTATGACGTGAACTGGAACGGTTCGACATCCGGCGTTGCCGTGCGCCAGCCGCCAAGCAGCGACAACGCGCTGGGCGAATTGAAGATTCTCTTCCCGAACAGTCATGCGATCTACATGCATGACACGCCGTCGAAAAGCTTCTTCAAGAAGGACCAGCGGGCGCTCAGCCATGGTTGCGTTCGTCTTGCCGATCCGCGCCGGATGGCCGCTGCCGTGCTTGGTACCACCGTCGATGATGTGGCCGAACAGGTCGCTGATGGCCGCAACAAGGGCGTTCAGGTACCGCAAAAGATTCCGGTCTACGTCGCCTATTTCACCGCCTGGCCGAACAAGGACGGCGCCGTCGAGTATTTCGATGATGTCTATGAGCGTGACATGTATATGGGCCGCGCGTTCGAGGCGACACGGCTGGTCCGCCGCGCCGAAGGCTGAGTGCGGCGAAATCGATGATTTCAGAAAGGCGGCTTCGAGCCGCCTTTTTCATGCCTGCGCGATCAGTCGCTCGATCAGGTCAGGCGTCAGTTCGTCGAAATGGCGGATGACGAGATCGGGCGCCAGGCTTTCGACCGGCACGTCGGAATAGCCGAAAGGGACGCCGATCGAGCGGACGGATGCGTTGCGGGCGACAAGGATGTCGTTGAGGCTGTCGCCGATCATCACTGATTTTTCCGGCGCGCCGCCGGCAAGGCGGATGGTCGACAAGAGGTGTTCGGCATCCGGCTTGCGCACATGAAACGTGTCGCCGCCCGTGATTGCCGCGAAGCGGGGGGTGAGGGCGAGCCCTTCCAGCAGGCTTTTCGCCAGCATTTCCAGTTTGTTGGTGCAGACGGCGAGCGTATAGCCGGCTGCAGAGAGACGGTCCATGGCTGCGATGACGCCGGGATACGGAATGGAATCACCCGGCATCGAGCCGTGGTAGAAATCCACGAATTCCTTCATCTGCCAGTCGAGATCGTTGGCGCTCAGGGCTTTGCCGCGCAGTGTGAACGTGCGCTCAATCATCGCCTTGGCGCCGTGTCCGACGAGGTGGGTGAGGTCGTGATAGGTAACTGGCGCAAGGCCTGCCTGGGTGACGGCGTGGTTGAGGCTTGCGACGAGATCCGGTGCGGTATCGACCAGGGTTCCATCAAGATCAAAAACGACAACGGATGCGGACACGAAAACCTCTTGGGGCAACTGCGAAATGTTGCAGTTCGGGTAGGGGAACCAGCGGAAAAAAGCAATCGCCACTTTACGCGATAAGCTGTGGTGGCCATTTGTGTCTCGCCTGCTATTTGGGCTTTTGTTTGCCGTGGCAGGCGTGTAAACGTCTCAGCGGAACAAAAGGACCGGGCCTTTTCGCTGTGGTCCGTGGGATAAGATTTTGAGGAGTGCGTGGCGCATGGACGCCCGTGAAATGAAGATCAAGGCTGCCGCGGCAGCACTCGACTATGTCGAAGACGGCATGCGGCTCGGCATCGGCACAGGTTCGACGGCGGAAGAGTTCGTTCGTCTGCTCGCCGAAAAGGTGGCGTCCGGCTTTCGCATCGAGGGCGTGCCGACGTCGGAACGCACTGCGCGGCTTTGCGTGGAACTCGGTGTGCCGCTGAAATCGCTGGACGAGCTTCCCGAACTGGATCTGACGGTCGATGGCGCCGACGAGGTGGACGGCAAGCTGCGCCTCATCAAGGGTGGCGGCGGCGCGCTTCTGCGTGAGAAGATCGTTGCCTGTGCTTCATCGCGGATGATCGTGATTGCGGACGAAACGAAGGTGGTCGACACGCTCGGCGCCTTCAAGCTGCCGATCGAGGTCAATTCCTTCGGGCTTGCCGCGACCCGTATCGCCGTCGAAAAACTCGCCGCGCGGCAGGGGCTTTCCGGCGAAATCGTCGTGCGCGCCTCGGGCGACGGGCCCTTCATGACCGACGGCGGACATTTGATTCTGGATGCATCTTTTGGCCGTATTCCTGATGCAGATGCGCTGGCATATGAACTCAATGCTATTCCCGGCGTGGTCGAACACGGGCTTTTCATCGGCATCGCGTCCCTCGCCATCATTGCCGGTCCGACCGGGGCGAGGGTGATGACGGCCTAGCGAGATTTCCAGCCGTGGCCCAAGGCGGACGCGGCGGAGTGTTACAACAGCGTTGCCGCCCAAGGGGATCGAGCCCCTTTGGTGGCGGCGGCTTTGAAATTGGATTATGCGGGGTTCGCAGGTGCATGACGCGCACGGAGCCCGGCGTCAACTGACAGGAGCGTTTCAGATATGATCAATCTCGCAGGTCTTGGCCGTACAGTGGCTGCAACCGCCATCATCCTTTCCGCCGTCATGGTTCCTGCCTTGCGGGCGCAGGATGTGACGGACGAGCAGGTCAAGGCTGCCCGCGCTGCGATCGGGGCAATTAACGCCACCAACGGTTTCGACAATATTCTGCCGAATCTGGCCGAACGCCTGAAGATGACCTTGATCCAGTCCTCGCCGAACTATCAGGAACTGATCACCAAGACGGTCGATGAAAAGGCGCTTGAGCTGGCCGCACGCCGCGCCGATCTGGAGCGCGAGGCCGCGACGATCTACGCAAAGACCTTCACCGTCGATCAGCTGAATGCCATCACGGCGTTCTACACGTCGGACGCGGGCAAGAAGCTACTGAAGGATGGCCCGATCGCCTCGCGCGAAATGATCAAGGCTGCCGACATCTGGGCGGCGGGCATTTCCCGCGACCTGAACGCGGCTGCGACCAAGGAGCTCGGCGCGACCCTGACCGCCGGCCAGCAGCCGGTGCCGGGCGAAACGACCGAAAAGCCTGCTCAATAAGCGGCCTGCCGGTTTCGACCGGCGCCTGCCGGACGACGAATTGCAAAGCCCGGATCATTCCGGGCTTTTCATTTTGTATTGCTCCACCCTATATCAGCAACACATGGCGGGAATCGCCGGAAGGGTGCGGCATGGCCGGCCCGGCCGCGGCTTTCCAGGTGCTCCGCCTCCTGTCGCATTGACCCGTCCGGGAGTTTTTCAGCATGACTTCTTTCGATTATGACCTTTTCGTTATTGGCGGCGGCTCCGGCGGCGTGCGCAGCGCGCGCCTCGCGGCCGCCATGGGCAAGAAGGTCGCCATCGCCGAGGAATTCCGCTATGGCGGCACCTGCGTCATCCGTGGCTGCGTGCCGAAAAAACTCTACGTCTATGCGTCACAGTTCACCGAGCATTTCGAGGATGCCGAAGGCTTTGGCTGGAGCGTTGGCGAACGGAAATTCGACTGGACGAAGCTCGTTGCCGCCAAGGAGAGGGAAATCACGCGGTTGGAAGGCCTTTACCAGAAGGGGCTCGCCAATGCCGGCGCAGAAATCCTGAACACGCGGGCCGAACTGACCGGGCCGAACAGCATCCGGCTGGTCGCCACGGGAAAGACCGTGACGGCGGAGCGCATCGTCATCGCCGTCGGCGGCCATCCGACGCCGCATGAGGCGCTGCCCGGTCACGAGCTCAGCATCAGCTCCAACGAGGCCTTCGATCTTCCGGAGCTGCCGAAGTCGATCGTCATTGCCGGCGGCGGCTACATCGCCGTCGAATTCGCCAATATCTTCCATGGCCTTGGCGTCGAGACGACACTGATCTATCGCGGCAAGGAAATCCTGTCGCGCTTCGACCAGGACATGCGGCGGGGGCTGCATGCGGCGATGGAAGAGAAGGGCATCCGCATCCTGTGCGAGGACTTGCTGCAATCCATCACCAAGGCAGCCGACGGCAAGCTGGCTGCCGAAACGCTGAAGCACGGGACGCTGACGGTGGACAAGGTGATGCTGGCGCTTGGCCGCGTGCCGAACACCAAGGGGCTCGGGCTGGAAGCGGCCGGCGTAAAGGTCAACGAGCGCGGGGCCATCATCGTCGATGCGTTTTCGCGCACCAGCGCGCCGGGCATCTATGCGCTCGGCGACGTGACGGACCGCGTTCAGCTGACGCCGGTTGCGATCCACGAGGCCATGTGCTTCATCGAAACGGAATACAAACACAATCCGGTCTCCCCCGATCACGACCTGATCGCTACCGCCGTCTTCTCGCAGCCGGAAATCGGCACGGTCGGGCTTTCGGAAGAGGATGCCGCGAAAAAATATGGCGAGCTGGAAATCTACCGGGCCGAGTTCCGGCCGATGAAGGCGACGCTGTCGGGACGTCGCGAAAAGACGATCATGAAGCTGATCGTCAACGCCGTCGACCGTAAGGTTGTGGGCGCCCATATCCTTGGTCATGAGGCAGGCGAGATGGCGCAACTGCTAGGAATTACGCTGAAAGCGGGCTGCACCAAGGACGACTTCGACCGCACCATGGCCGTGCATCCGACGGCGTCGGAGGAGCTCGTGACGATGTACAGCCCCAGCTACCGCATCAAGAACGGTGAGAGGGTCGGCTAAACCCTTGGCACGGCAATTCGCGCGTTGCCGGCAAAGTGCGCGCTAAAATTTCTCGGTGCGTACTTTGCTGGAACAATCGCTTTTCAATCCCCATGTTAACGTTTATAAGCCCGCATCCGCAAAATCGCCGTTTTCCCCGCAAGGGGAGCTGCGGTCAGGAATTGGGCCGCTGGAAACGCGATTCAGATCCCGTTTCCAGCCAGCGTTGACCGGACCTATCCGGGACGCGGCAGCGACGGCGGACCTCGCGCAAGAGAACAGGTGATTGACATGGCACAGAATTGGACCCCGAACAGCTGGCGGCAGAAGCCTATTCAGCAGGTGCCGGATTTTCCGGATATGGCAGCGCTGAACGCAACCGAAGCGCAGCTGGCGACCTATCCGCCGCTGGTCTTTGCGGGTGAGGCACGCCGTCTGAAGAACCAGCTTGCCAATGTGTCGGAAGGCAAGGGCTTCCTGCTGCAGGGCGGCGATTGCGCCGAGAGCTTCGCCGAACACGGCGCCGATACGATCCGCGACTTCTTCCGCGCGTTCCTGCAGATGGCCGTCGTCCTGACCTTCGGCGCCCAGCAGCCGGTCGTCAAGGTCGGCCGCATCGCCGGCCAGTTCGCCAAGCCGCGCTCTTCCAACATCGAAAAGCAGGGCGACGTCGAGCTGCCGAGCTATCGCGGCGACATCATCAACGGCATCGAGTTCAACGAGAAGGCCCGTATTCCGGATCCGGAGCGCCAGATCATGGCGTACCGCCAGTCGGCTGCGACGCTCAACCTTTTGCGCGCTTTTGCGATGGGCGGTTACGCCAACCTCGAAAACGTGCACCAGTGGATGCTCGGCTTCGTCAAGGATTCACCGCAGGCCGAGCGCTACCGCAAGCTCGCCGACCGGATCTCCGAAACCATGGACTTCATGAAGGCGATCGGCATCACCTCGGAGAACCATCCGAGCCTGCGCGAAACTGATTTCTTCACCAGCCACGAGGCTCTGCTGCTCGGCTACGAGCAGGCGCTCACCCGCGTCGATTCGACCTCCGGCGACTGGTACGCGACCTCCGGCCACATGATCTGGATTGGCGACCGTACCCGCCAGCCCGACCATGCGCATATCGAATACTGCCGCGGCATCAAGAACCCGCTCGGTCTCAAGTGCGGTCCGTCGCTGACAGGTGACGGGCTGATCGAGCTGATCGATCTGCTCAACCCGCAGAACGAGGCTGGTCGCCTGACGCTGATCTGCCGTTTCGGCCACGACAAGGTTGCCGAGCACCTGCCGCGCCTGATCCGCGCCGTCGAGAAGGAAGGCCGCAAGGTCGTCTGGTCCTGCGATCCGATGCACGGCAACACGATCACGCTCAACAGCTACAAGACCCGGCCGTTCGAGCGGATCCTGTCGGAAGTCGAAAGCTTCTTCCAGATTCATCGCGCCGAAGGCACGCATCCGGGCGGTATCCATATCGAGATGACCGGCAACGACGTCACCGAATGCACCGGCGGCGCCCGCGCGCTCTCCGGCGCCGATCTGGCTGATCGTTACCACACCCATTGCGACCCGCGTCTCAACGCCGACCAGGCGCTCGAACTCGCCTTCCTTCTGGCCGAGCGCATGAAGGGTGGCCGCGACGAGAAGCGGATGGTCGCCAATGGCTGATCTTGGGGCCGATCAGCGCCGCTGATCCTCGGCTGAATGAATTGAAATTGACGAAACCGGGCCGGCCGAAGATGCTGGCCCGGTTTTTTCATGCCCGCGCGACGGGCCAATAGACAGTTTCAGGGGATGAACATGGCGGAAGAGCATACAGGGTCCTGCAATTGCGGCGCGGTCCGTTTTCATACGCGGGGAAGGTTGCGGGAAGTGATCGCCTGCCACTGCTCGCAGTGCCGCAAGCAGACCGGGCTCTATTATGCCGCGACCAACGTTCTTGATGCAGACCTGGATATTCAGGGCACCGACACCGTCACCTGGTACCGCTCGAGCCCGCAAGCCCGGCGGGGCTTCTGCAAGACCTGCGGTTCGGCGCTGTTCTGGAAGATGGATGGCCTCGATTACACCTCGATCATGGCCGGCGCGTTCGAACCGCCAACCGGACTGGCGTTCGGCTACCACATCTTCTGCGCCGACAAGGGTGATTTCTACGAGATCAATGACAGCCTGCCGCAGTTTGCGCAGTCAAATGTCTGACGGCTCCGCATCGTCACTGTTCGTTTGGAGGCGATGCTTCTCTGCGTCAATCGAACGGACCGCTTCGCCAAAGGCTCGGTCCAGTGCGCAGAACTTGATCGATTGCCAGCGCTTGTAATCATCAATGAACGAGACCGCGACCCATACTTTGTTCCGGTTGTTGCGCCGGTCCTGCCAGCCAAGCGATCCGAGCGCTTCGGCGCGGGCAAAGAGGCGCCGGATATGCGTGCGCGACAGGGAATAGTGGTTGGACAATTCTGCGAAACGAAGGTCTTCGACCCAGTGGTAGCCGTCCTCGGGTACCAGATTGACGATCCGTGAGACGAAATCGTCGAGGATCAGCCCGCCATATTCGGTCCAGACGAAACAGGAGATGCTGAGCGGCGGCTCCCGCCACGCCCCGTCGGCGATCAGCCGCTTGGCTGCGATCGGCTGGGCGCGGCGAAAAATTTCGGGATTGGCCTCCAGCCGTGTGACGCGCTCGCCGCCGTCGAGAAGGTCGAGGCTGCGCATCTGGCCGCGAAACCACAGCATCATCGCCTCGTGGCTGATCTCCGTCGGCTCCAGCGGACGGCTGCGTTTGCTGGGCGATCCAGGCACGTCGCGGATCAGCTTGTAGGCGAGCAGTTCGGCCAGAAAGGCTGTCGCCGTATTGCGGCTGGCCGCGCCGAATTCGACGATGATATCGAGAAGCCGCGACGCCGTAATGCCGGAGAGGGGATCGGCCGGGTTGCGCTGCACGTGCAGCGCATAGGCAGCCTGGGTGAGGAGCCATTTCTGCTGAGCGGCGACCAGGCGGCCGATCCTTGGAAAATGGTCATAGAGCTCGATCATGTGTCGTGCGCCCTGTTGCAGGACCGCAAACAGCGCCGGATTCGACGCAAATGCCTCAATCTCGGCGGATGAGCCGGTTTCTGGGCTTTCGATCTCTGACGACGGCATACCGGTCATGGCTTTAACGAAGGTCCAATGGATAGTTGCATCGGTTTCGGAATCGGGGTGAGCGAAAGTTGTGTCGCTTGCCAAACGCTCAAA
Organism: Pararhizobium sp. LjRoot238; assembly: GCF_964252955.1. Taxonomy (NCBI): domain Bacteria; kingdom Pseudomonadati; phylum Pseudomonadota; class Alphaproteobacteria; order Hyphomicrobiales; family Rhizobiaceae; genus Pararhizobium; species Pararhizobium sp. LjRoot238. The sequence goes on from NZ_CAXUPP020000001.1 coordinate 3,265,985, forward strand.
GTCCACCTTTTGTTTCAGGAATAGGCCGCGGTTAGTTTTTAGGGTCTGTCCGGCCAACAAAAAAAAGGCCGGATGGCAGCATTGCCATCCGGCCAGAACGACAAGACCTCCATGATTTTTATGTTTCTGCGTCTCCTTATTGTATTTCAAGTATTTAGGGCTGTATCATTTTCGTCCTGCTGGACGGTGGCAACGGGAAACCGACGGCCGCGCGATAGATGGAGTATACGATGAATAACGAACTCTACGCCGACGGCATCAGCGAAATCACTGTCACCAACTCGGTGGTCATGATCGACCTGACGAGCCTCTCCGCCACCGAAAAAGACGGGAAAAACAATCCGAAGCCGGTTTTCCGCCAGAGGATCATCATGCCGGTCGATGCCTTCGCCAACGCCGTCGATCTCATGCAGGAGGCGTTGGCCGGCCTGGCAAAAGCCGGCGCGGTTCGTCGGTTGTCCGATGTCCAGAAGATGCCGAGGGTCGTCCCCGCCGAGGCGCGTTAGCCTGATCGTAACCGCGAGCAATTTTCCGGAGACGTATCGCCCGGAAAATTGCTGTTTAGGCCATTGGTCGTTGCCTCTAAAACATTAACGACCTTTCTAAGGGCGCTACCGAGACAAACTCGCGTGCGCAAACAGATCTGCGTGTGACTGGAAGAACCGGTCGGTCGCGAAACGCTTGCCGAACATCATGTCGTGCTGCAGGAAGCGATAATCGCGAATAAAAGAGGGAACCGTCTTCTTGCGGCCCCAGGCGGACGTGTCCTTGCCGGCGGCATCGACGAGCATGTAGCGATCGATGACGTGGTACTGGTCGAAGACATTGCCGAGGAAACCCGTGTAGTAGGGATGCTCGAAGCCGCCCTGCTTGAGGATGTGATAGGACAGGAAGGCCGGGCTGATCGTGCCGATATCCTTGACCGGGCCGGTCTTGTTCGACCAGACGACCAGCGGCGTCTCGTGCTGCGCCTTCATCTGCTCGACCGAACCCTTGCGCGAGGCCGTGACGTCGTTCATGTAACCGGTATTCGGATAGACGGTGTTGAGCGGCGGCAGGTGGTCGCCGAAGAGCACGATGATCGTTTCGCGGTCACGTTCCTTCGCCCAATCCATCAGCATTTTCAGGCTGTCGTCGGCTTCCTTGATACCCTGCGCATAGGTCGCCAGCACCTGCCTGTCGGCTTCCGGCAGGTTTCCTTCCACCTTGATGGTGTTCTTCGCGTAGCGGTTTGCTTCATAGGGGCCGTGGCCCTGCAGCGTCACCGTGAAGAAGAAGAACGGATCGCGCAGCTGATCGGCTTCGCGGATGATTTCCTTGGTCAGCGATTCATCGGATGCAAAGATGCCGCGCTTCTGCATGACCGGCAGGTTCTCTTCGGACCGGAACTGTTCGAAGCCGAAGGCCTTGTAGACGGCACTGCGGTTCCAGAACCACTTCTGGAACGGATGGACGGCGCGGGCGACATAACCTTCGCCACGGAAGAAGGTGGCAAGCGACGGGATCGGATTGCGGATATACTGCTGGTAGGGAATGCTGCCATAGGGCAGGAAGGCATTCGAGAACCCGGTCAGTGCTTCGAATTCGACATTGGCGGTCATGCCGCCGAACTCCGGCGAAAACACGTTGCCGGACTGCATCTTACGGATGGTCGGCATCGGATCGGGCGACAGCTTGACGTTCGGCAAGCGCGTCGGATCCCAGAAGGATTCACTCATCAGAACGATGACGTCCGGCTTGCCGCGATGCGTCGTGCCGGCCGGCACCGGCTTCGTCGGGATCTTGTCGATGGCATCGGACATGTAGCCTGCCGGAGCCGTGACGTTTGCCATCGGCAGGTTGAGGGCGAACGCCATGACGAAACCGTTGTGGCGATAGTTTTCCGTCTGGTCCCACATGATCGGGATGACCTGCAGCCGGTCGCGTATCCAGGAGAAATTGTTGTAGTCCATGATGTGATAGAAAGAGGCGAGCAGCGGCAGGGCCACCGCCAGCCGGGTCAGACGCCGGTTGCGCGTCAACAGCGGAAAGCGGCGCCAGGCAAAACGCGCAAGCCAGGCAAGGGCGATGATCGAGGCGATGAGGCCGACGACAATGCCGGCGGCCGTCCAGGGGCGGTCCCGCACCAGCACCGGCATCAGTTCCATGATCTGGCGCCCGAACAGGAAGTCCGTGGGATAGAGCGGATCGGAGAGAAAAATCTGCTTCTGGCGGCTGACGAGAGCCGGGATCAGCGCGAGCGGGGCGATCAGGATAACGCCGTAGTTTTCGCGCCCGAATGCCGCGTCGAGTGCCAGGAACACCAGAAAAAAGACGCCTACCGTCGTCCAGGCCGGGCGCACCGGATCAAGGAAATACGATACTGTCTCGGAGGCCGAATTGCGCGCGATCCATTCAACGGTGAAGATGAGCGTGATCGACAGGAGCAGTGACAGAGAGAGGCGTCCTGCGATTGATAACAGCTTGCTGTTGCGGGCGCCGAAAGCGATTGGGGGGCCGTAGACCTCGGTGGCGGTGGCAGCACGCACTGCCGATTCAAAACTGGCCAAGGCCTTCTCCAATTTTCACAAAACTGTCGTCCCATTGTCATACAGATGTCATCTTGAACGGAGGATGAATAAGCCGGTTAAGGTTTTCTCAGTGCTTTTTCTGTCCAGATCCAGGGGCGCGAAACGTGCGTGTCGGTGCATTCCTGCGGTTGTGCCGGGGGTCTCAAATCCCGAGCGAACGCTCTTTTTTCTATTTTAACGGCAGGCACGGGTTTTTTTGGCGCGGAATGCGTTAGATATCTCCCCGGGTGCCGCCGCATCCGCGACAGCAAGATAAAGTACGGGCCTGTTTCATGACCGCGCAAAAGACCATTTCGAGCACGTTCCGCATCGCCGTTGCCCAACTCAACCCGGCTGTCGGTGATATCGTCAGCAACCTTGCCAAGGCGCGCGAAGCGCGCGCCGACGCGGCCCGCAACGGGGCCGACCTGCTACTGCTGACGGAACTCTTCATCTCCGGTTATCCGCCGGAAGACCTGGTCCTGAAGCCGGCCTTTCTCAAAGCCTGCAAGAAGGCGGTCGATGCGCTCGCGGCGGATACCGCCGATGGCGGTCCGGGCGTCGTCGTCGGCTTTCCGCGTCAGGGCGAGGCGGGACGGCACAATTCCGTTGCGGTTCTCGACGGAGGCAGGGTGCTGGCCGTTCGCGACAAGCTCGATCTGCCGAACTATGGCGAATTCGACGAAAAGCGCGTTTTCACCGAAGGCGCGATGCCGGGGCCGGTCAATTTCCGCGGCGTGCGGCTCGGCATCCCGATCTGCGAGGAAATCTGGAACGACATGGGGGTCTGCGAGACGCTGGCGGAAAGCGGCGCGGAAATCCTGCTCGTGCCCAATGGTTCGCCCTATTATCGCGGCAAGATGGAGGTGCGCCACCAGGTCGTGCTTCGCCAGGTGATTGAGACCGGCTTGCCGATGATCTTTGCCAACCAGCTCGGCGGCCAGGATGAGCTGGTTTTCGATGGCGCCAGCTTCGCTTTTAATGCGGACCGGCAGCTGGCTTTCCAGATGAGCCAGTTCGAGGAGAGTATTTCAATTTCCGAATGGCGCAGAGGCAGCGACGGCTGGGTCTGCGAGCCGGGAATGATGTCGCGCCTGCCACAGCAGGAAGAGGCGGATTATCGCGCCTGCATGCTGGGCTTTCGCGACTACGTCAACAAGAATGGCTTCAAGAACGTCGTGCTTGGCCTCTCAGGCGGCATCGATTCGGCCATCTGCGCGGCGCTCGCCGTCGATGCGCTCGGCGAAGAGCGCGTGCGCACGGTGATGCTGCCCTATCGCTACACGTCGTCGGATTCGTTCAAGGATGCCGAGGACTGCGCCAGGGCGCTCGGCTGCCACTACGATATCGTGCCGATCGAGGAGCCGGTCCAGGGCTTCATGAGCGCGCTTTCGGAGATGTTCGAGGGCACGGAGCCGGGCATCACCGAGGAAAACCTGCAGAGCCGCACGCGCGGAACGATCCTGATGGCGCTCTCCAACAAGTTCGGCTCGATGGTGGTGACCACCGGCAACAAGTCGGAGATGTCGGTCGGCTATGCGACCCTCTACGGCGACATGAACGGTGGTTTCAACCCGATCAAGGATCTCTACAAGATGCAGGTCTACGGCCTGTCGCGCTGGCGCAATACGACCGTGCCGCCCGGTGCGCTCGGTCCCTCCGGCGAGGTGATCCCGAAAAACATCATCGACAAGGCGCCTTCGGCGGAGCTTCGCCCGAACCAGACCGACCAGGATTCCCTGCCGCCCTATCCGGTGCTGGACGATATCCTGGAATGCCTGGTCGAAAAGGAAATGAGCACCGAGGACATCGTCGCGCGCGGCCATGACGAGGCGACGGTGCACCGGATCGAGCACCTGCTCTATATCGCCGAATACAAGCGCCGCCAGTCGGCACCGGGCGTGAAGATCACCAAGAAGAACTTTGGGCGCGACCGCCGCTATCCGATCACCAACCGGTTCCGCGACCGGTAGAACGACGAGCCGGAGGAGGCGATATGCGCAGTTCGGTCGAAATCTACACGCTCGAAACCGGCGAGAGCCGGGTTGTCTGGCAGACGGAGCAACTGGTGGAGGCGCCGAATTGGTCGCCCGATGGACAGTCGCTCGTCATCAATGGCGATGGGCTGCTCTATCGCCTGCCTCTTTCAGGTGGCGAGCCAGTGTTGATCGATACCGGCATTGCGCGCCAATGCAACAACGATCACGGCATCTCGCCCGACGGCAAGACGATCGTCATCAGCGACAAGACCGAATTCGGCAAATCGGCGATCTACATCTTGCCGGCGGAAGGCGGCGCGCCGCGGCTTGTGACCCGCAACCTGCCGTCCTACTGGCACGGCTGGTCGCCGGACGGAAAGACTCTGACCTATTGCGGCATCCGCGATCAGGTCTTCGATATCTATACCATTTCGGTGGAGGGCGGCGATGAAACCCGGCTGACATTTGGCGAGGGGCGCAACGACGGCCCCGACTACAGCCACGACGGCCAGTGGATCTACTTCAACTCCAGCCGCTCCGGCCGGATGCAGATCTGGCGTATTCGCCCGGACGGTTCGGATGTTACGCGCATCACCGACAGCGAATTCGGCGACTGGTTCCCCCATCCGTCGCCCGACGGCAAGCATCTGCTCGTGCTCTCCTATGACGGCGACGTCTTCGATCACCCGCGGGACCTCGATGTTCGGCTGCGGCTGATGGACCCGGACGGTGGCAACGCCCGCGTCCTGTTCGAGTTGTTTGGCGGACAAGGCACGATCAACGTGCCCAACTGGTCACCCGATGGCAAGGAATTCGCCTTCGCGCGGTATGAGCCGGTGCCCTGAGAGGTATAAACCGCCTGACTAACGCACCCATGCCGGTATGTTGTAGGGCGTGATGACCTCCACGGCCGAAAGGTGCGCTCCTTGCGAATTGGCCAAGGCTCCGCGGCGGCTCATGATCGCACGGAAGGCCGTGCGGACATCGGCTTTCAGATCATGGTGCAGAATGAAGTGGATGTGTCCGCTGCGCAGCAGATCGAGATTGTCGGCATCGAGATCATGCGCCACGAAAACGGTATGGGGGCGCGCTGCCGCGGCAAAAGCGGCAAGCACCGCCCGGTTTCCGCCGCCGATCGAATAGACGGCGTTGACCCCCGGATTGGCGGACAATGCCTCTGCCGCGAGCGCACCGGTTGCCTCGTCACGGCCAAGGCCCTCGCTGATCTCCACGATGCCGATCGACGGGTAGCGGTCGCGCAAGGTTCGGCGGAAACCGATCTCCCGCTCCTCTTCACCCCTGAACCGGCTGCTCGACAGCGTCACCAGCACGGTCGCCGGATTTCCAGCGAACCGCTCGCCGATCAGATAGGCGGCCGTCTCTCCGGCGGCCCTGTTGTCCGCCCCGGCATAGGCGGTGCGCGGCGCGTTCGGCAGGTCGGTGACCAGCGTCACGACGGGAATGCCGGACTGTTCGAGCCGGACGACGGCGGTGCTGATATCGGGCACGTCGGGCGCCTTCAGTACGATGCCGTCGGTGCCGCGCAGGCGAATGCGGTCGAGCAACTGGACGATCTCGTGCGGCCGCATGGTCTCGGCAAGATGGAACCGCGATCGGAAGATCGTCGGCAGGAAGGTCAGGCTCTCGCTTTCGAAGGCGTCACGGACCGCGTTGGTGAACCGCTCCGGCGCTTCCATGACGATATCGATGCCGAATTTCCGCCCCTGAACTTCCATGCCGGCCTGCTGCTTCTCCAGTTCCCGGACGGCGGCGCGCACGCGCAGTTCGGTCTGCTTGCGCACACCTTGGCGGCCGTTCAGGACGCGATCGACGGTGGCGGTGCTCAAGCCGGCCTGGAAGGCAATATCCTTGACCAGAAACTCATGCGCCATCGAGATTCCGTTCTGATGGGTTTTTGATGGATTCCTGCTCTATATCAGATTTTTCCGCCGCGTATAGTCGAACCATCGAACGGCATCCGACGGGAGGAAAAAGGATGAAGACCGACAATGTTCTGAGGCAGCGCGCCGACCGGGTCTGGCTGACCGAAGCCGCCTGCGATCTGGAGGATTTCCGCGCCGAGGTGGAGCGGACGACGCAGCTCAGTGACTATCCACATGCGGCAAGTGTCGAGAAGAACGTGCTGATCTATGACGGCGCCAGTGTTCTGAAGACAGCCGCGACACACGATGGACGCCGGGCGGTGCTTGCAGAGATCTGCGAGGCTTTCGCGACCGGGCCGGGCGTCATCGTCCTGAAGCAGGCTTTCGAGAATACGGACGTCATCGATGCGGCAAGCGATGTCTTCGACGAGATCATCAACGAGCAGAATCGCACCAATACCGGCGGCGGTGACCATTTTGCCAAGCCCGGCGCCAACGACCGCATCTGGAATTCGCTGGAGAAGCACTGCCTGAAGGATCCGGAGAATTTCGCGACCTATTACGGCAACATGCTGATCGCGCTGGTCAGCGAGGCCTGGCTCGGGCCGAGCTACCAGATGACGGCGCAGGTCAACCGGGTCAATCCGGGCGGTGCGGCGCAATCGGCGCATCGCGACTATCATCTCGGCTTCCAGACATCAGCCGTGATCGAGCAGTTTCCTGCCCATGTGCATCGGCTGTCGCCGGTGCTCACCTTGCAGGGGGCGGTTGCCCATTGCGATATGCCGCTCGAAAGCGGGCCGACGCTGTTTCTGCCCTACAGCCAGACCTATGTGCCGGGCTATCTGGCACTGAAACGACAGGAATTTCGCGACTATTTTGATCGGAACCACGTGCAACTGCCGCTGTCCAAGGGCGATCTGGTGTTCTTCAACCCGGCGCTTTTCCACGCTGCCGGCACCAATCGTTCGGCCGGCATCAAGCGTGTCGCCAATCTGCTGCAGGTTTCGTCCGCCTTCGGCCGGGCGATGGAGACGGTCAACCGCGAGCGGATGAGTGCAACGCTCTATCCGGCCCTGAGAGCCATGCTGGACGATGGACGGCTATCTGATGCGCAGGCGGCCAATGCGATCGCGTCCTGCGCGGAAGGCTATTCCTTCCCCACCAACCTGGACCGCGATCCGCCGCTCGGCGGCCTGGCGCCGAAGACGCAGGCGCAGTTGATGCATGAGGCGCTGGCTGGCGGATGGGAGGCGGAGGCTTTCGCCGAAGCACTTGCGGCACAGGCGGAGAAGAAACTGAGCTGACGTCAGCACGCCAAATCTTTAAAACTTCCGTCCGGTTTCCGGGCGGAAGTTTTCGGTGTCATCAATGTCTAAAATGGAGGAAACGGAATGAGCAACGATTATGGCCGCCTTGACGGCAAGATCGCGATTGTGACCGGCGGTACGCAAGGATTGGGAGCGACGATCGCGGCGCTGTTTGCCGAACGGGGTGCCGCTGGCATCGTCATCTGTGGTCGCAATGCCGCGAAAGGGGAGGTCAAGGCGGCCGAGATCGGTAAGGCCGCGGGGACCAAGGTGGTGTACGTACAGGCCGATCTCGGAGAGGTGGAGGACGCGCGCAAGGTGGTCGCGGCCTGTGACGCACAGTTCGGCCGTGTCGATGCGCTGGTGAATGCGGCTGCGATTACCGATCGCGGCACCATCCTCGATACAACACCGGAGTTGTTCGACCGCATGTTCGCCGTCAACGTGCGCGCGCCGTTCTTCCTGATGCAGGAGGCGATCAAGGTGATGCGCCGGGAAAAGACAGAGGGGACGATCGTCAATATCGGCTCGATGTCGGCCAAGGCCGGGCAGCCGTTCATCTCAGCCTATTGCGCCTCCAAGGGTGCGCTGGAAACGCTGACCAAGAACACGGCCTATGCGGTGCTGCGCAACCGCATCCGCGTCAACGGGCTCAACATCGGCTGGATGGCGTCGGAAGGTGAGGATCGCATCCAGCGCGAGTTTCATGGCGCCGCGAGCGACTGGCTGGAGGAGGCGGCAGCGAGCCAGCCGTTCGGCCGGTTGGTTGATCCGGCCGAGGTGGCACGCGCCTGTGCCTATCTTTCGTCGGCGGAATCCGGCCTTATGACGGGATCGGTCATCTGCTTCGACCAGTCGATCTGGGGCGCCTATGACGGTTCTCCGCATCCGGTCACTGCCCTGTAAGAGAACAGGCGGGCCGCTTGCATTCGGCGGCCCGCTGTGCCTTTATCGGTTTGGTTCAGGTGCCCGCGAAAGCGGGAGAATCGGGAATCCGGTGAAAATCCGGGACGTGCCCAACGCTGTGACGGGGACGGCTTTGCTTTAATGAATTTCTGAGTATTTTCAGAATTCTGCCACTGAGTCCTCATGTGATTTGGGAAGGCGGCAAGGCCGGTTGATCCGCAGTCAGAAGACCGGCCTGACGAGATAGACCAGCCCCGCGCGGACGGCGGGAGGTTTCGCATTGTTGGGGATCAAACGATGCAAACGGAACCGCAAGACCGCCTTGTCAGGGCGGAAGCATTTTCACCGGACGAGCGCGCCGCCGTCTACCGCGCCATCGAGACCCGCCGCGACGTGCGGGATCAGTTCCTTCCAACGCCTCTGCCGGACGAACTGGTCGCACGGCTTCTCGCCGCCGCCCACAGCGCGCCCTCCGTCGGTTTCATGCAGCCGTGGAATTTCATTGTCGTGCGGGACGAAGACCGGCGCCAAAAGGTGTTCGAAGCCTTTCAGCAGGCCAACGAGGAGGCGGCGCTGATGTTCGATGGCGCCGCGCGCGATACGTATCGCTCGCTTAAACTGGAAGGCATCCGCAAGGCGCCGGTGAGCCTCTGCATCACCTGCGATCCGACCCGCGCCGGCAAGGTCGTTCTCGGCCGGACGCACAATCCGCGTATGGATGCGTTTTCGACGGTCTGCGCCGTGCAGAACTTGTGGCTTGCCGCGCGGGCGGAAGGCGTCGGCGTCGGCTGGGTGAGCATTTTCCACGAGCGCGACGTCAAGGCAGTTCTCGGCATACCCGATCACATCGAGATCATCGCCTGGCTTTGCCTTGGCTACGTCGATCAGCTCTATGCGGAACCCGAACTGGCCGTCAAAGGCTGGCGGCAGCGACTGGCGCTCGATGAACTGGTCTTTGCTGACGCCTGGGGTGTCAAGCCGGCGAGCTAGAGACATTGATCAATTGGTCTGTTGCTGCTGGTATCCGGGGCCTGTCGGATGTTTCAGGTCGATCGACGATTCCTGAGAGGGCAGGAAGCTCGGTCCGACAACGCGCACCTTGCTGTTCTGCGGATCGTAGGGGCGGTCTGCAACGGCAGTCTTTGCCTGCGTCTTGTCGGCCTTGCGCGGTTTGATCTCAAGAATGCCGCTGCCATCGTCCGGCGTACTCTGGTTCGTGGCGGTCTGGCGGGCAGGCGCACAACCGCATTGGCCGGGCTGGCTGCGGTCACGCGTCTTATAGGCGAAAGCCGTGGGCAGTTCTATATAGGGCTCGCCTGTGGAGGCCGAGACCATCTGATCGGTCTCTTCGGTCGCAAGCGCATGGTAATAGAGCGCCGTTTCCGCACCCGGGCATCGGCGTTGGCAAGCCTCGGCATCGCGCTGGAAATCGGCGGGCGTAGCGCTGGACGAGATCGGGAAGAAGGCACCGTCGCAGGTGCGGACGCACAGCGTACGCAGGCTGCCGCCATAGTCAGCGCCCGGCAGGGTGAAATCGGATACATCGGCACTGCCGCGCAAGGCCGGCTCGCTTTCGCTGATCGGCGGCAGATCCTTCAGGATGTTGCGATGCGTTTCCGGCTCTTCGGCCGCGGCCCGCAGGATCTCCTCCTCCTCCTCGGCGCAGCGATTGACGTAGAGAGCGGCCATGATCCGGCGGCGGCTGATTTCGCTGTCGCCACCGGAGACAAGATATTCGCGGCGGGTCTTCAGCGTTTCGAGTTTGATTTCCATCTGCGAGATTTCGCTGTCGAGGGCCGCGCAGGCCTGCTCGTTCGGATCGCCGACGATGATGACGCTGCCGGAACTGCATCCCAGGCGCCGCCGGTCGGCGCGCGCCCTGCGCAGATCAAGGTTCTGCCGTGCGATTGCGCCGGTGTAGTCGCGCAGATTGGCGTTGGAGGCGACGATCTTCGGCAGGTTCGACAGGCGCGCACTCAGCCGTTCGCACACCGTCGCGGCGTCGGCAGTGGCCGTCATGACCATGAGAAGCGGAGCGATAAGCGCCGCGAAGCGAACCGAACGGAAAATCAATGTTTTCTCTCGTCTGAGCGAACCGGCACTCTATCGGGCGTGGCGGATTATTGCCGCGCTCCAAGCCATGTGCCTATCATACCGCCATTCGAAAGAGGCGCAACGCAGTCCGCTTGCCAGCGTTAACGCGAGCCCGGGAAATTCCACCGATGTGGCCGGAGAGCCGCGGTCGCGGCCCTCCGGAAGCCGACGTTAGGCGGCGCGGGCGGTTTCGAGCGACATCGGCGTTTCCAGGACCGGTCCGCCGATTTGAGCGACGGCTTTCATCGTTTCCAGCAGTTCGGTCGTTACTTCCCAGGCGACGGCGACCGCATAGACCGAACCGATGCGCTGCGGTTCGCCGATGCGCTCGCCGGGGCAACCCATGCGGCGGAACATCCGCTCGAGGAAGACATCCGTCACGGTGACGATATGGCTGAGGCCGGAGGACAGTCCGAGTTCGCCGACGCCGCACATCAGTTCCGCGGCGGCGATCGTCACCTGATTGGAGCCGCGATCCTGCGAAATCTCCGGATCAATGCAGAAACGGCTCGACTCCCACACCGAGGCATCGCGAACCTCCGGATTATCCCCGAGCAGAATGGGGAAGGTATCGTCGAGCATGTTGGGCCCAAGCGTCGGAAGCAGCCGCAGAGAGCCGCGCAGGCGGCCGGTCTGGTCGGAGTAGGACAGCACATAGAGGGGATTGGCGTCGTCGTAGTGGTCGATCTCCCAATCGCCGTGGACCGATACATCCCATTTCAACAGATCGTGGAAGACGCGCTTGCGCAGCCGGAACATGGCGTCGATATCCTGGGGATACTGTTTGCGGCTGTTGCGGTTGAAGATCCTGATCATTTTTTTGCTCCTGTAATCTCGAATGCGAGGAGCAAATGTTGTCAGTGATCGGCAATCGGCAAAACTGTCGGTAGTGACAGGTTTCGAGTGCACGTCGACTGTGATGAAATCCAGTGCGTCCTTTCGGACGCACTGAGTTGGCGATTCCGGCACTGGAAATGGATTGGGGCGTCCTAGACGAAGCTGCTTCGGCGGGGTCAGAAAGTCGGGATGAGATCACGCCGGACGGCCTGGGCGACGGCCTGCGTGTTGGATACGACGTTCAGCTTGCGGCGGGCATTGGTCATGAAGAAGCGGACGGTGCGCTCGGAAATGCCGAGGATGGTGCCGATTTCCCAGTAGCTCTTGCCGGCCGCTGCCCAGCCAAGCACTTCGGTCTCCCGATGGGTCAGTGTCTTGTTGCCATGCTCAGAGAGGTGGATCCTGCTGTCGTTTTCCAGAAGGGATGCATGAAAAAGATTGGCGAGCAGTTGGAAATCACGCAGATGACAACGCCTGTAGGCCGGCCATTCCTCGGGCGGGACATCGGCATGGATCGCTAAAAAAGCCAGCCGGCGCGTCGGCGCGGCAAGCGGCAGCGTGATGCCATCGACGCCAAGTCCATGATGGGCGGCCGCGGAAAAGAGTGGTTCGCTTTCGGGGTAAGGTTTGCGGGCGGTCGCCCAGTCCACCGGCCTGATGCTGCCCATGGCCGACCGAAGGATCGGGTCGATCCGGAGAAATCCTTCATCGATATAAGTTCTGACTGCGCTGGCGCTGTAGGTATGGTGTAGTCTATGTACTACGAATCCCGACGTTAAGATATTAACGTCGACGTAAAGCAGATTTGCAATACTGAAAGTGCTGCGCATCAGGGCGAAAAACCGTTTTGCTTCAACGAGTTTCTCGTTTTCCATAATGTCCAGCAGGTCAAAGAATGCCCGTTGGTCAGTCATGTTGCAAATACCCTGTGATTTAAAGGTATTTTACCATGATAACGGTTTTTACTCTTTGTCCAGTGCAATCTTTGGTTAATAAAGCGTTTCTTGTGTTATCAATCTAAGATTGCAATTTTGTGCGGTTTTGTTGTTTCGATTGAGCCAGGTACCTGGCTCAATCGATGTCGCCTCACGCTGGATGCGAGGCTTCCACCACGGCGAGTGCTGCCATGTTGACGACGCCGCGCGAGGTGACCGATGGCGACAGGATGTGGGCGGGCAGGGCGGTACCGAGAAGGATCGGGCCGACATGCAGGCTGTCGGTCATGGTCTTGACGACACCGAGCGTGATATTGGCCGCATCGAGATTGGGGAAGACAAGCAGGTTGGCTTCGCCTGTCAGCGTGCTGTTGGGCATGACACGCTTGCGCAGAATTTCCGAAATGGCGGAATCGCCGTGCATTTCACCATCGGCTTCGAGGTCGGGGGCGAGGTCGCGAACGATCTGCATCGCCTTGCGCATCTTGGAGGCGCTGTCGGAATCCCTTGAGCCGAAATTCGAATGCGAAACGAGGGCCGCGCGCGGGGTGATGCCGAAGCGGCGGATCTCCTGGGCCGCCATGATCGTCTTCTGGGCGATCTCCTCCGCTGTCGGATCGAAGGTCACATAGGTGTCGGTGAGGAAGGTCGTGCCGCGCGGCGAGATGAGCAGGCTGAGCGCAGAGAAGTCGAGCACGCCTTCGCGCTTGCCGATGATCTGCGAAACGGCGCGCAGATGAGCGCTGTAACGGCCTTCGACACCGCAGATCAGCGCATCGGCTTCACCGCGCCGGACGGCGAGAGCGCCGATGACGGTCTGGTTGGTTCTGACGATCGTGCGGGCCGCTTCCGGAATGACGCCAAGGCGGCCGACCAGCGAGAAATACTCGTCGACATAGTCGCGGAAGCGGGGATCGCCTTCCGGATTGACCACTTCGAAATCGGTGTCGGGACGGATGCGCAGGCCGTAGCGCTTCAGCCGCGTCTCGATGATCTGTGGACGCCCGATCAGGATCGGGCGGGCCGTGCCTTCTTCCAACAGTACCTGGGCGGCGCGCAGCACGCGCTCATCCTCGCCTTCGGAGAAGATCACCCGGTTCTTCTGGGCGTTCTTGGCGGCGGTGAAGATCGGCTTCATGATGAAGCCGGAACGGAAAACGAAGCGGTTGAGCTGGTCGAGATAGGCGTCGAAATCGGTGATCGGCCGGTTGGCGACGCCGCTTTCGGCGGCAGCCTTGGCGACAGCCGGCGCGATGCGCAGGATCAGACGCTGGTCGAAGGGCGAGGGTATGAGGTAGTCCGGGCCGAAGACCGGCGTTTCGCCGGAATAGGCGCGGGCGGCGACGTCGGACGGCTCTTCGCGGGCAAGGGCTGCGATGGCGCGTACGGCGGCCATCTTCATTTCCTCGTTGATCGTGCGGGCGCCGCAATCGAGCGCGCCGCGGAAAATATAGGGGAAACACAGGACGTTGTTGACCTGGTTGGGGAAGTCCGACCGGCCGGTGCAGATCATCGCGTCTGGCCGAGCGGCGCGGGCGACTTCCGGCATGATCTCCGGATTGGGGTTGGCAAGTGCCATGATGAGCGGCTTTTCCGCCATCTGCACCAGGAGTTCCGGCTTCAGGACGCCGGCTGCGGACAGGCCGAGGAAAACGTCGGCACCGGCAATGCTGTCGGCGAGCACCCGGTTGGCGCTGTCCTGCGCATAGATCGACTTCCACTGGTCCATCAGCACTTCGCGGCCGACATAGACGAGCCCTTCGAGATCGTGCACCCAGATGTTTTCGCGCCTGGCGCCGAGCGTCACCAGAAGATTGAGGCAGGCAAGGGCCGCGGCCCCTGCGCCGGACGTGACGATCTTTGCCTTGGCGATATCCTTGCCGGCGAGTTCGAGGCCGTTGAGAATGGCGGCGGCGACGATGATCGCGGTTCCATGCTGGTCATCGTGGAAGACTGGGATATCCATCTTCTCGCGCAGCTGACGCTCGACCTCGAAACATTCCGGCGCCTTGATGTCCTCAAGGTTTATGCCACCGAAGGTCGGCTCCAGCGCTGCCACGACATTGACCATCTGGTCGATCGCGGGTGCGTCGATCTCGATATCGAACACATCGATGCCGGCGAATTTCTTGAACAGGACGGCCTTGCCTTCCATGACGGGCTTGGAAGCGAGCGGGCCGATATTGCCAAGGCCCAAAACGGCCGAGCCGTTGGAAACGACAGCGACCAGATTAGCGCGGGCCGTGTAATCGGCGGCAGTTGACGGATCGTCTCGGATGGCGAGGCAAGGGGCTGCGACGCCCGGCGAATAGGCGAGTGCCAGGTCGCGTTGGTTGCCGAGCGGCTTGGTCGGCTGGATTTCGAGCTTGCCGGGACGCGGATAACGATGGAAGAACAGCGCCTGTTCATCGAGATCGCCGCTTGCTGGAACCGTTGGGGTCTTGGCTTTGTCGCCGGTGCTCATATTCGTGAATCCCTACCTTTTCGTCGCGGCTCTTTTTGCACGAAACGAACGCCCCGTACAGTTTCGAACCGCTCGATTGTCCCTGGTTTTCCGGAACTGCTGTTTCAGCCGGGAAATGGCCGATCCACAGGCTGTCATTCTCCTGAAACAAGAGTCTGTTTTTGACAGGGGTAAAAGTGGCCCGATAGATCTGCGAGGCAGCATGACTGAGAAAGAGCAAGACCCAGCCATTCGCCGTTTCAGGACCCTGTTCATTTCCGATGTGCATCTGGGATCGAAAGCGGCCAAGACCGACTATCTTCTCGATTTCCTGCGTGTCACCGAGGCCGAGACGATCATCCTGGTCGGCGACATCGTCGATGGCTGGCGGTTGAAACGCAGCTGGTATTGGCCGCAGTCCTGTAACGACGTTGTTCAGAAGCTGTTGCGCAAAGCCCGCAAGGGCAGCCGCATCATCTACATTCCCGGCAACCACGACGAATTCATGCGCGATTTCCCTGGCGTGCATTTCGGTGGCATCGAGGTTGCCCAACGGCATATGCATGAGGGCGCCGATGGAAAGACATATCTGGTGCTGCATGGCGATGAATTCGATGTCGTGGTGCGCAATGCGCGGCTGCTCGCCTATCTCGGTGACTGGGCCTATGACATGGCGATCCTCATCAATATCGGGCTGTCGGCCGTCCGCCGCCGCGTTGGTCTGCCCTACTGGTCGTTTTCGGCCTGGGCGAAACTGCAGGTCAAGCATGCGGTCAATTTCATCGGCGAGTTCCAGCGCGTGGTCGCCGATGAGGCGCGGCGTGAAAATGCCGATGGAGTGATCTGCGGTCACATCCATCATGCGGTGATGGAGGATATCGGCGGCGTCCGCTACATCAACACCGGCGACTGGGTGGAAAGCTGCACGGCGATCGCCGAACACCACGACGGAACGATGGAACTGATCACCTGGCGTGAGCTGAGCGGTGTTCCCGCCGTTCGCGAGGATACCACCGAGGTCGAGGCGATGATGGTACGGGCTCTTTCGCAACAGGCGGCATAAAGCAAGGACTGTAGGGAAATAGAAACTGTAGGGAAATCTAGCACCTAGGTCGAGGCCCACACCACAAGCCGACCGCGAATATTGATGGTGAGTTTTCCCGCCGGCCGAGGATCATGTCGATGGTCGACTTGACCATCTCCTCTATCGGCTGCGCATAGGTGGTCAGGTCAGAGACGGGTGCGGCCGAAGGCGCGGCATCGTCGAAACCGACGACTGCGATGTCGGCCGGAACGGAAAGACCGAATTCGCTGCGGATGACGTCGAGCGCGCCGATGGCCAGAATGTCGTTCTCGCACATCAGCACATTGATGCGGTCTTTGGGCACCGTGGTTTCGAGATAACGCCGCATTGCCTCGGCCTCGGCGCAATACAGGTTGGTGGCAGATTGGGAGCGTAGTTGAGTTTTGCGGCCGCCTCCATGACCTTTTGCCGGCTCGTCTCGGTGATCGAGGCGCCGGGTGTAAATGCGCGGATGACCGTCCATTTCGAGACGCCTGCTTCGATGGCCACGTTCTGAGCCGTTGCTCGCTTCATCGTCGAACCTCTTCGTTTCGAAACGTTTATTCCATTTTTTATTAAAATGAAATGAGTGGTTGATTTATCTTAGCAACAATCTTATAGCTATGCATGCTTGCTACCGGTAGCAAATGATTTTGCACCCGGTAGCAATGTTTTCACGCGCCGCCGAGGAGTGGGAGGCGCCTATGGGAGGAATGACATGAAGTCCGTATTGAAAAAGCTCGTGTCCGGAGCCGACACGGTCGGCCCTGAGTGGAATTGGGATCGTTCCGGGTGTGTCCGGACATTAGCAAATAGAGGAGCAGCGATGAAAAGGGCTGCAGTGACGACTGCCGTCATGGTTCTACTGGCCGGCACGGCACACGCCGAAAACATCGGCGTATCCATCTCGAAGTTCGACGACAACTTTCTGACGATCCTGCGCGAGGGAATGACCAAATATGCGGCCGGTCTCGACGGCGTGACGCTCCAGATCGAGGATGCGCAAGGAGATATGTCACGACAGCTCAGTCAAATTCAGAACTTCATTGCATCTGGCACTGACGCGATCATCGTGAATACGGTCGATACCGACGCTGCCGTCGCCATGTCGGAAGCCGCCTCCAAGGCCGGAATTCCGCTGGTCTATGTCAATTACGAGCCGATCAACGTCGATAGCCTTCCGGACAAGCAGGCCTTCGTTGCGTCGAATGAGGTGGAAGCGGGCACGTTGCAAACGCGGGAGACCTGCCGGCAGCTCAAAGAGATGGGCAAGAGTGAGGGCGCAAAAGTCCTCGTGATCATGGGTCAGTTGCAACAGCAGGCGGCGCGCATTCGCACCAAAGACATCAAGGATGTGATTGCCACCGACGACTGCAAATTCATGTCGGTCGTCGAGGAACAGTCGGCAAATTGGCAGCGCACCCAGGCGGCTGACCTTATGGCGAATTGGCTGGCCGCCGGCGTTGAGTTCGACGCGGTCATTGCGAACAATGACGAGATGGCCATCGGAGCGATCCAGACGATGAAAGCCGCAGGCGTCGACATGTCGAAGGTCGTGGTCGCGGGCATCGACGCCACCGCTGACGCGCTTGCGGCGATGGAAGCGGACGATCTGGACGTGACTGTGTTCCAAAACGCAGCCGCGCAAGGCCAGGGCTCCGTGGATGCCGCCTTGAAACTGCAACGCGGAGAGTCCGTGGAGAAGAAAGTCTACGTGCCGTTCGAACTCGTCACGCCTGCGAATATCGCCCGGTACAAGGGCGCCAACTGAGGTGCTCAAGGCAACGATCAGTCGTTGACCTGAGATTTCACTGAACAAGCGAAGAACTGACCGCGACGCACGTCGAGGTCGCCGGGCGCGGGCGGGAGTACCCGCGCCCCTTGCGAATTATCGCCTTCGGAGGAGAAGCATGCGATGATCAGAACTTCGTGGCGAACGGCGTCGACGCCATCGTGGTGAATGCCGTCGATGGCGACTCCACCGCCGTCATCTTCATCACGCACAATGTTCGCCACGCCTACGCGGTTGGAAACCGCTTCACAGTGCTCAACCGCGGCAAGACGCTCGGCACCTTCGATAAGAGCGAGATTTCGTTCGAGGAACTGCAGGTCAAGCATGCGGTCAATTTCATCGGCGAGTTCCAGCGCGTGGTCGCCGACGAGGCGCGACGTGAAAATGCCGATGGCGTCATCTGTGGTCACATCCATCATGCGGTGATGGAGGATATCGGCGGCGTCCGCTATATCAACACCGGCGACTGGGTGGAAAGCTGTACGGCGATCGCCGAGCATCACGACGGCACGATG
This sequence comes from Pararhizobium sp. LjRoot238, assembly GCF_964252955.1. Taxonomy (NCBI): domain Bacteria; kingdom Pseudomonadati; phylum Pseudomonadota; class Alphaproteobacteria; order Hyphomicrobiales; family Rhizobiaceae; genus Pararhizobium; species Pararhizobium sp. LjRoot238. The sequence goes on from NZ_CAXUPP020000001.1 coordinate 3,284,291, forward strand.
GAACTGATCACCTGGCGTGAGCTGAGCGGCGTTCCCGCCGTTCGCGAGGATACCACCGAGGTCGAGGCGATGATGGCACGGGCTCTTTCGCAACAGGCGGCATAAAAGCAACCTTGTAACGAGTGTAGGGGAATCTAGCTTCTAGCGCCGCATGGAGGCGCTGTGATAAATCATGGACGCGTTCATCAGGTCCTTCCATGATTCCCTCGTCTCCGCCTCCTTATCGCGAGGATGCGCCGGCCCATTTCGTGCCGCGCATCGCCTTGCTTTTCTGCGCGCCGTTGATCGTCAACGGTTTTGCCATGCCGTATTTTCCGGTGTGGCTCAGCACGCTTTCCCTCAGCGATGCCGAGATCGGCATCATTCTGGCGGTGCCGATGTTCGTGCGCGTCATCACGGCGCCGCTGGTCGGGCTTCTGGCCGACAGGATCGGTGAGCGCGCGCGTGTGCTCATCTGGTCGGCGGTTCTTTCGCTGCTGACGGGCCTCGCCCTCTTCGCCTCCCACAGCTTCTGGTTCGTGCTGGTTATCTGCGCGTTGCAGGGCGGCGTGTACTCGCCCTATCTGCCGATCGTCGAGGCGATCGCGCTGACAGGCGTGCGGCGCTGGGGTTTCGACTATGCGAGCATGCGCCTGTGGGGTTCCGTCGCCTTCATCGCCGCGACGATGCTCGGCGGCATGATGATCGGAGTCTATGGCGGCGCGATGGTGCTGCCGGCCATGGTGGGCGGCTTTCTGCTGATGATCCTCTTGACGCTGATCGCGCCGCGTGTCGGCCGCCCGCGGCGTCCATCGACGCTGACGACGCTGACCGAGCCGCCGCCCAAGGCTTTGCGCAAACGCGACCTGCAATTGCTTCTGATCGGCGTGACTTTGGTCAACGGCAGCCATGCGATGCTGTTTGCCTTCTCGGCGATCTACTGGCAGCACATCGGCTTCAGCGGCACGCAGATCGGCCTGTTGTGGAGCGCCGGCGTCGCGGCCGAGGTGGCGATGTTTGCCTGCGCCAAGACGATCATCCGGCGCTTCAGCCTGTGGGCGATGATCTTTTCCGGATGTGGCCTTGCCGTCGTTCGCTGGATCATCTTTCCGATGGAACTCGGTTTCTCGGGCTATTTCGTCCTGCAGTGTTTTCACGCCTTTACCTATGCGATTATGCATACGGGCATGCAGAACATGCTGGTCCAGCGGGTGCCGGAAGAGCAGGAGGCTTCCGCGCAGGGGCTGTATTTCTTCTATACCGGCGTATTCTCGGCGATCTTCACGTTTGCGTCGGGCTATTTCTACACCTGGTTCGGAGTCCACGGTTTCTATTCGATGTCCGTCGTGGCGCTGATCGGCTGCGGCTCGGCCTTGACGGCCTGGTATCTTCAGCCCCAGAGGGCGGGAAGAGGCGGGAAGACCAGCGAGGCCTCGTAGCGCAGACCGGGCTCGCGGTCGCGGGCGAGAAGCAACGGTCCGTCGAGGTCTACGAATTCGGCGCCTTGCGCCAGAAGAATAGCCGGCGCCATGCCGAGCGAGGTGCCGACCATGCAGCCGACCATGATCTTCAGGTTCAAGGCGCGCGCCGCATCGCGCATGCGCAGCGCCTCCGTCAGCCCGCCGGTCTTGTCGAGCTTGATATTCACGGCATCGTAGAGCCCGGCGAGCTTCGGCAGGTCTTCGGTCTTGTGTACGCTCTCGTCGGCGCAGACAGGAACGGGGCGCGGAACAATGGCAAGCAGGCCGTCGCGCCCGGCGGGAAGCGGTTGTTCGATGAGTGCGACGCCCGATTCGGCGCAGACGGCGAAATGGTGGGCCAGGTTGGCTTCCGTCCAGCCCTCATTGGCATCGAGAATGATGGCGCTGTCCGGTGCTCCGGCACGCACCGCGCGAATGCGGGCGGCATCGTCTGCGGTTCCGACCTTGACCTTGAGCAGGGCCCGGTGGGCGTATTGCGTGGCTTGAGTTGCCATGGCCTCTGGTTCCCCGAGCGAGAGGGTATACGCTGTCGTAAGCGGCTGCGGTTCAGTGAGATTTGCTATCGCGAAGACGTGTTTGCCTGACGTTTTTGCTTCAAGATCCCAGAGCGCGCAGTCGACGGCATTGCGTGCCGCGCCGGCCTTCATGGCCATCAGCAAGCCCTTGCGGCCAAGGCCCGCCTCGATGTCGGGGCGGATTGCCTCGATTTCAGCAAGGACGCTGTCAATGGTTTCGCCATAGCGGCCATAGGGCACGCATTCGCCGATGCCGGCAAAGCCGCCTTCAGAGATGCGGCAGGCAACCACGGAGGCTATCGTCTTGCTGCCGCGCGAAATCGTGAAGCTGCCGGCGATCGGGAAGTGTTCAACGACGGTATCGAGCGAACGTGTCATCAGTGTCTCCTGTGGCATCCATATCGCAGCGGCCAACCGTTTGTTTCAGAAACGTTTCAATCGGTGACAGATGGGGCTGGAGCGGCTATGAGTCGCTGACCTTTTATCAAATGCAGCCATCTCCGGAAGACCCAACAGACGTGACGCCTTCGCAAATGAAAACCGACACCGACGTGCAGCTCGACAAGGCTGGCAAGAACGGAACTCGGATCTACCGTTTCAGCGGTGATTGGCGCAGTGCGACTGTACACACGATCACGCAGCGATTGGGCGAGCTGGCGCCGGAGGACGGCACCTCGGCCGAGTTCGACCTTAGCCGTGTTACGGCCATGGATACAGCCGGGGCATGGCTCATTCGCCGCCTCATGATGCGCGTGGGCGGTCAGGTCAAATTGACGGGCGACAAGCCGCGCTATGTCGAGCTTCTCGGCGCCTTGCCAGACGAATTGCCCGAACCGGCCGAGGATAGTGAGAAACGCGGCTCCCGCTTTACCCGGCTCTTCGCGCCTGTCGGTGAGGCCGTGATATCTGCCTGGGAAGACACGGTTGCTGCGATGTTCATTCTCGGCTCTGCGGTTCGGGGTGCGCAACTGAAGCTTGGGCGCCACAGCGGCCTTTCGCCGGCCGCGATCGTCAACCAGATCGATCGCATGGGCGTGCAGGCTATGCCGATCATCACGCTGATGTCCTTCCTGATCGGTGCGATCATCGCCCAGCAGGGTGCTTTCCAGCTACGTTATTTCGGCGCTGAACTTTTCGTCGTCGATCTGGTTGGTATCCTGCAACTGCGCGAAATCGGCGTGCTTTTGACGGCAATCATGATCGCCGGCCGGTCCGGCAGCGCCATCACCGCCGAGATCGGCTCGATGAAGATGCGCGAGGAGATCGATGCGCTGAAGGTGATGGGGCTAAGCCCCATCGGCGTGCTGGTATTTCCACGGCTCGTGGCGCTCACGGTGGCGCTTCCGCTCTTGACCATCATCGCCAATTTTGCGGCATTGGCGGGTGCTGCCGTCGTCGCCTGGAGCTATTCCGGCATTACTTTCGCGACCTTCCTCGGGCGGCTTCAGGAGGCCGTCGATTTTTCCACTGTGCTTGCCGGCATGATCAAGGCGCCGTTCATGGCGCTGATCATCGGCGTCGTCGCCGCGGTGGAAGGCCTGAAAGTCGGCGGAAGCGCCGAATCGCTCGGCAAACACGTGACCCAATCGGTGGTGAAGTCGATCTTCGTGGTCATCCTTGTCGACGGCTTGTTTGCGATGTTCTACGCGTCGATCGATTTCTGATGGAAGAGGCTTTTACGGTGGAACCGACAGATGATGATGCGGCGGGCGGCGAAAACGGCGCGGAGATCGTCCTGTCCGTACGTGATCTGACGGTCGGCTTCGGCTCCAATATCGTGCTCGACAAGCTCAATCTCGATATCTACCGCGGTGAAATCCTCGGTTTCGTCGGCGCCTCCGGCACCGGCAAATCGGTGCTGATGCGCACGGTATTGCGCCTGCTTCCGCGCCGCGCCGGCTCGATCAAGATACTCGGTGTCGAATATGACCAGGTCAGCGAAGAGGAGCGCATGGAACTCGACATGCGCCTCGGCGTGCTCTTTCAGCACGGCGCCTTGTTTTCCTCGCTGACCGTGCTCGAAAATATCCAGGTGCCGATGCGGGAATATCTGAACCTGCCGCAGGACCTGATGGACGAGCTGGCGCGGCTGAAAATCGACATGGTCGGTCTGGCGCCGGAGGCGGCGGACAAGTTTCCCTCCGAGCTCTCCGGCGGCATGATCAAACGCGCGGCCCTTGCCCGCGCGCTCGCGCTCGATCCCGACCTGGTTTTCCTCGATGAGCCGACCTCGGGGCTCGATCCGATCGGGGCTGCCGAGTTCGACAACCTGATCGCCAAACTGCGCGACACCCTGGGATTGACGGTGTATATGGTGACTCACGATCTCGACAGCCTGTTTTCGGTCTGCGACCGGATCGCGGTGCTCGGGCAGAAGCGGGTTCTCGTCGAAGGCACGATCGAGGATATGCTCGCCTGCGACGACGATTGGGTGAAGTCCTATTTCCGGGGCAAGCGTGCGCGCTCGATTGTCCGTGACGACGACAAGAGGGCCTCCTGACAGCGCCGTCCATGATTTTGATTGAGGCAAGGAACCGCGTTTGCGGCCTCCCTGAAGGATACCGGTAGCAATGGAAACAAAAGCCAACTACGCCATCGTCGGTTTTTTCACCGTCATGGTCATCTTCGCGGCCTTCGGCTTCGTCTACTGGATGTCGCAATATGGCCGCAGCGGCCAGATGGTGGAACTTGTGATCAGCATTCCGGGCTCGGCCAATGGATTGAGCGTCGGTTCTCCGGTGCGGTTCAACGGTATTCCCGTTGGTTCGGTCCGCAGCCTTGCGATCAATGCTAACGATCCTCGTTTTTCCGTTGCGGTAACCGAAGTCTCCGCCGACGCGCCCGTCCTCAAGTCGACGACCGCAACCCTTGAAATCCAGGGTCTGACCGGTGCGGCCTATCTCGAGCTCAGCGGTGGCAACAAGGGCGAGGAAAACATCCTGAAGAAGGCGCTTGAGGAGGGCAAGCCGGCGCAGATGCAGGCCGATCAGTCCAGCGTCACGAGCCTTCTGGCAACGGCCGACAAGATCATGGATCGGGCGAACGATGCGATCGGCGACATCCAGGGATTCGTCAAGGATGTGCGCGGGCCGCTGACCAGCACGATCTCCAATGCTGACCGCTTCAGCAAAGCACTGGCCGACAACTCGGAAGGTATCGATGAGTTCCTGAAGAGCGTCAGCGCCCTGTCTACCTCGATTACGGCGGCGGCGGACAAGCTCGATTCGACGCTGACATCGGCCGAAGCTCTGGTGAAATCCGTCGATACGAAGAAGGTCAATCACATCGTCAGCAATGTCGAGAAGATGAGCAATGAGCTGAGCGCGGCATCCGGCAGCGTGGCCGATACCATCGCCAGCTTCAAGAAGACGGCCGAGACCTATCAGCGGTTTGGCGAGAATGCGACCGCGACGCTTGGCCGTGTCGATACGCTGATCGCGGCCGTCGACAGCCAGAAGGTGACCGGCGTCGTGAACGATGTGTCGGCGGCAAGTGCCGATGCGCGCAAGACGGCCGCTTCCATCAGCGAACTCGCCGACCGGATCAGGGGCCGTCAGAACGATATCGACCAGACGATCACCGACGTTACCCAGATGGCCAACAAGCTGAATGCCGCATCGAGCCGCGTCGATGGCATTCTGGTCAAGCTTGACGGCTTCCTTGGCGACGCCGACGCGCCTTCCCTGTCGGCCGATGCCCGTGCAACGCTTGCCTCCTTCCGCAAGATGGCCGACAATCTGAACGCGCAGATCGGTCCGATCGCCGACAATCTCAAACGATTCTCAGCCTCGGGGTTGCGGAATATCGAGGCGCTGGTCGGCGAGACGCGGCGGACGGTCCAGAACCTCGACACGACGATCTCGGCCTTCGACAAGGATCCGCAGCGGCTGTTGTTCGGCGGCGAGACCGTCAAGCAGTATGACGGCCGCGTGCGGCGTTAAATCGCGATTCGCTTCTTCCTCGGCCGGAAATTCTACGGATTTCCGTTTCGAATCGCGTATTGACTTTCCAAACAGCAAATTTGCGTGGCACGGCTGCAAGCCTTGATGGAATTCTGCCATATGTACATGGCGGGCGTTGCCATTTTGGCTTGTTTTGACCGGATGAGCCTCTAAGTTGCGACTGATTGGCGAAGGATAGTGTTTGAAATGAATTTTCCCGGTGTTTCGTGCGGTCGAAAGGCAGGATTGATCCGGGCCTGCATTCTTCTATCCCTCGTGGCCGCAGTGTCGGCCTGCGCCAGCAAGGCCTCCAACGACACCTATAGTCTTTCCACCGCGCCAGTCATCGAGGGACCATCGTCCACCGCCAAGCAGATCCTCGTTCCCGATCCGACCGCGCTGAAGGCGCTCGACAGCGATCAGGTCGTGATCCGGCTGTCCGGCTCCGAAATCCAGTATCTGGCAAAATCCCAATGGAGTGACCGCCTGCCTAAGATGGTGCAGGCGAAACTGGTGCAAACGTTCGAAAACACCGGCAAGGTCGCTGGCGTCGGCAAGCCGGGCGAGGGGCTCGCGATCGACTATCAGGTGATCACGAACATCCGCGCGTTCGAAATATCGACGGAAGGCGCCGACACGGCGGTCGTTGAGATTTTCGCCAAGATTCTCAATGATCGCAACGGCACGATCATTGCGCAGAAAGCCTTTAAAACAACGCTGCCCGTCAGCGGCAGTGGAAACCCGGCCTTTGTCGCCGCGCTCGATGGGGCCTTTGCACAGGTGGCTGCCGATATCGTTGGCTGGACGCTGACGACGATCTGATCAGGCAACCGCGATCCGGTTGACGATTTCGGCGACACCCTCGACTGTCCTTGCGGCTTCTTCAGCCCGCTCCACCTCCTCGATCGTCGAAACGGCGCCGGTCAACAGGATCGTGTTTCCCTTGGAGATCACCGAGACATCCGAGGCATCGAGCCCGTCTACCGTGGCCAGGCAATTGGCGACGCGTGTCTCCAGGTCCGCCTGATCCTGCGGAAAAAACACTTCAGGTGTCTTGCCGTAAAATGTGCGCTCCTTGAAGATCATGGCTCCCATGCTCCTGGCCGGTTCTCTGGCAAAACAACGCGCGGGCGGGGTTTTTGTTCGGTCCTGTTCCATTCGAAACAGCGCAAACACGTGCCTCATGAGAGTGTTGGGTCACTGGATGAGACGAACTCATCAGGAACCAACAGAGGAGAACATCATGCGCAAGTTCATCATTTCCGCCACCGTCGCCGCCGTTGCAGCTATCTCGTTCGCAGCTCCGTCCTACGCTGGCGGCTATGGCCATCACGGCCATCACGGCCACCACGGTTATCATCGCCATCACGGCCACTATCACGGCGGTTTCTCGATCGGCTTCTATGACGGCGGCTATTACGGCGGTGGTTATTACGAGCCGTCCTGCTACATCAAGAAGGTGAAGCGCTGGGACCATTGGGGCAACCTGCGCATCAAGAAAATCAAGATCTGCGATTAATCGCGGGCGTTCCTCTCAACGAAAAACCCGGCCGTTTGCGCGGCCGGGTTTTTCGTTTGGAAAACAGGAATGTGTCAGGGCCAGCGCACTACCGGTGGCAGCGACGACAGGATCGACTCGACATTGCCGCCGGTCTTCAAGCCGAAGATCGTTCCCCGGTCGTAGAGCAGGTTGAATTCGACATAGCGACCGCGGCGCACCAATTGCTCGTCGCGATCTTCCTCCGTCCATGGCTTGTTGAAGTTCGCCCGCACGATCTTCGGATAGATCAGGCTGAAGGCCTTGCCGACGTCCTGGGTGAAGGCGAAGTCGGCGTCCCAGCCGCCTTTATCGTCGTCCGAATGCAGCCAGTCATAGAAGATGCCGCCGGTGCCGCGCGGTTCGTTGCGATGTTTCAGGAAGAAATAGTCGTCGCACCACGCCTTGAAGCTCGGATAGTCCGCAACCGGATGGCGTTTGCAAGCAATTTCCATACCCTTGTGAAACAGCATCGTATCCGGATCGGTCTGCGTCCGGCGCCGCTCCAGCACCGGCGTCAGATCGGCACCGCCGCCGAACCAGTGGCTGGTGGTGACGACCATGCGGGTGTTCATATGCACCGCGGGGACGTTCGGGTTGACGGGATGGGCAATCAGTGAAATGCCCGAGGCCCAGAATCTCGGATCTTCATTGGCACCCGGTATCTGGCTGCGGAATTCCGGCGAGAATTCGCCGTGGACGGTCGAGGTATGGATGCCGACCTTCTCGAAGACACGGCCTTCCATCATCGACATGCGGCCGCCACCGCCAGCGCCTTCGTCCCGGAGCCAGTCCTTGCCGACGAAGCGGCCGGGTTCGCGATCGGACAAGGGACCGGTGAGTTCATCCTCGACGGTTTCGAATGCGGCGCAGATCGTATCGCGCAGGCTTTCGAACCAGGCTCTCGCCTTTGCCTTCTTGTCCTCGATATCCGCGGGCAATCCCTGCGGCAGGTCCGGTCGTTCCATGGAAATCATCCTGTCTGGCGGGATGGGAGTTGCGAAACCCGCCGATTTGTACCGATTCTGAAAGATCATATTTCTGCCATGTTTGGCAACGGCGCGCAGAGCCTTAGGGTCAGTCTGCCGCAGCGCGGGGCGACGAAGTTCAGACTCGCAAAAGCAGGAATATCTCCCTATCTTTATCTCGGAAGGCTCGACTGGCGAAAGGTGAGCTTCATGGCGAAAATTCCCGCAGGACCGCCGCTCGAAGGTTTGCGGCGACAGATTGCCCGGCATCGCAGCGGCAAGCCGCAGCGAAGCGATGGTGTGTTCGTACGCGAGACGTTCCGCCTTGATCGAATGCATGCGCGACAAAAGGCGCAGGAGTGGTTCGATACCTGGCCGAAGGCTGCCTACTGGACCGAGGTCGAGAGCTGGCGGCAACTCGAGGGTGATGAAATCGAGTTCACCATGCGGCGCCTACCCAGTGCGGACTGATTGCAAGCCGGCCGGTTTCTCGATCTCCAAACTGCATAATCGCTACTGATCCCTTCTGCCCGATTCGGGCTTCCAAAGTTGCTCATCATACCTTTTCCGCGCTCTGCCGTTTCGCGCTCGATCCTTACTCTGTCAATCACCCAGATCCTCGGCTGGGGCGCGCTGTTCATGGCGATTTCCGTGACCGGCGAAGCCATGGCCGCGCAGCGCTCGCTATTGCCTTCGTCAGCTCGCTCGGCACGCTTGCAGTATGCTGGCGCTGCAGCGCCAGCCTCAAAAACCTGCTGGTGTGTCGGCCTGACCAACGGCTTCGCTTCCCTCTTCGCCGGCATGTTCGATCAGATAGGCGCCGGTGCCTTTTTCCGACAGCGTGTCGTGGGGATTGCGCAGCGGACAGTCGCGCATGGAGAGACAGCCACAGCCGATGCAGGAAGTTAGCTGGTCACGCAACGCGGTCAGTTTGGTGATGCGCTCATTGAGATCCGCCTTCCAGTTTTCCGACAATCGCTCCCAGTCGCTGGCCAATAGTTGGCGGTCGTCCGGCAGCGTGGAGAGCGCCTCCTGGATATCGGCGAGCGGGATGCCGGTGCGCTGGGCGATCTTGATGACGGCGATGCGGCGCAGCACACTGCGGGGGTAACGGCGCTGGTTGCCGCGGCTGCGCATGCTTCTGATCAGGCCCTTGGTTTCGTAGAAATGCAGTGTCGATACGGCGACGCCGCTGCGGGCCGCAACCTCGCCGACACTCAGTTCACGGCGCGGCAGATCGGTTTTGCTTTTTTGCATATGGTGTATTGACCTAAAGTTTAGTTGAGGTTTTATACCAGATGCTCCAACGGTTCGACAACGGAGCATTCGCAAACATGAATGAGAAAATGAACATCGCCGTCGTCTATGGCAGCGCGCGGCAGGGTCGCTTTTGCGACACGGTCGTCAACTGGGTCCTGACTGAACTCTGGGCCGAAAGCGGCTTTCGGGTGATCCTGGTCGATCCGCTGCAGCTCAAGGGGCCGGCCGACGAGGCGGCCATCAACGTCGCGATGCTGGAAGAGAAGATCGCCGAGGCGGATGCGTTCATCGTCGTGACGCCGGAATACAATCACGGCTATCCGGCGGCGCTGAAGGAACTGATCGATTCGTGCTACGAGCCGTGGCACGCAAAGCCCGTCGGCTTCATCTCCTATGGCGGCGTGTCCGGAGGGTTGCGCGCCGTCGAACAACTGCGGCAGGTCTTTGCCGAATTGCACACAGTCACCATCCGCGACACTGTCAGCTTCTCCAATGTCTGGGCGCAGTTCGATGCCGCCGGAAATCCGTTCAAGGCGGCAGAAGCCAAGGCCAGCCTGCTGGTGATGCTGCGGCGGTTGAAATGGTGGGCGAGGGCGCTGAAGACGGCCCGGGCCGAAAACGCCTATGGCGGGGTCGCTGCGTGAGGGCCGTTGGCGGCGATCAGGCGGAGACCTGCCGGATCGCCTCGCCGGCAATCATCGCCACCGACATGGCGACGTTGAGCGACCGCTGGCCTTCGACCATCGGTATGATGATCCGGCCGCCGGCCTTGTCGTGCACATGATCGGGAACGCCGGCGCTTTCGCGGCCGAACAGCAGGGTGTCGCCGGGTTGGAAACGGAAGCGGGTATAGGGTTCGGCAGCCTTGGTCGAGGCGAGCACCAGCCGCCGCCCTTCCGCCATCCGCGTCTCTTCGAAATGGTCCCAGCTGACGTGGCGGGTCAACGTCACAGAGGCAATATAATCCATGCCGGCGCGCTTCAGGTTCTTGTCCGACAGGTCGAAGCCGGCCGGCTCGATGATATCGACCGGCAGACCGAGACAGGCGGCCAGGCGCAGGATCGTGCCGGTGTTGCCGGGAATGTCCGGCTGGTAGAGGGCGATGCGGAGCGGATGTGCGGACATATCAACAAGGCTTATGGGGTTCATCACAGCCCGTAATCAATCTGTGCCGTAATGGCAACAGAATCCCGGCAGAGATGGAAATGATGAAAAAAGTGGCTGCGACAATCTGGCATATCGACGCAAAACAATCTAAGTCTGCCACATCTTCAACGCGAACCGACGGAGGCATGCATGGATTTCCTAATGATCACCAGCCTCCAGGCTGTGCCTCCAGTCCTGATGGACTGACCGGTTTCGCGCTTTTCCTTGTACGGCATGACTGCGCGACCGTCCGCTTTCCGGGCGAATACGTCTCGTGTGCAAGATTGAGCTGTTTCTCCGGTTTTAGAGCTTCAAATCGATGAATGCGGGTCTCCCGCCTTCCTTCACTGGATTCCTGAAGGAGCTTGATAATGTTCGGCTGGTTTGAATCCCGCCTCAATCCCTATCCCGCCGAGGAGCCCAAGGTTCCGCCGCAGGGACTGTTTGCCTTTTGCTGGCACTATACCAAGCCGGCGGCGCCCTGGCTCTTGACCATGTCGGTCTGCACCATGCTGATCGCCATCGGCGAAGTGGCGCTGTTCCAGTTCCTCGGCAATGTCGTCGATTGGCTGTCCTCGGCCAAGCAGGATAGCTTCATCGAGACTGAGAGTACGAAGCTGTTCTGGATGGGCGCGCTCATCCTGATCGGCCTGCCTGCCGTCGTCGCGTTCGATTCGATGATCATGCACCAGGTGCTGCTCGGCAATTATCCGATGATCGCGCGCTGGCAGATGCACCGTTACCTGCTGCGCCAGGGCATGACTTTCTTCGCCAACGAGTTTGCCGGCCGCGTCGCCACCAAGGTGATGCAGACCTCGCTTGCCGTGCGCGAAACGGTGATGAAGATCCTCGACGTCTTCGTCTATGTCGTCAGCTATTTCGTCTCGATGCTGGTGGTCGTTGCCACGGCCGACTGGCGGCTGCTCGCGCCGCTCGTCATCTGGATCGTCGTCTATGTCTCAATCGTCACGCATTTCGTGCCGCGCCTGCGCAAGATTTCCAAGGATCAGGCGGACGCTCGCTCGATGATGACGGGCCGTGTCGTCGACAGCTATACGAATATCGCCACCGTGAAACTGTTTTCGCATGCGGGCCGCGAAGAGGTCTATGCCAAGGAAAGCATGGATCAGTTTCTGCAGACCGTGCACCGGCAGATGCGCAAGGTGACGCTGTTCCATGTGTTCGTCTATACGAACAACTGCATCGCGCTGTTTTCTGTCTCGGCACTCGGCATCTATTTCTGGATGACCAGCGGCATGTCGGTCGGCTCGATCGCGATTGCCGTGGCGCTCGCCATGCGCATCAACGGCATGTCGCAATGGGTGATGTGGGAGGTCTCGGCGCTCTTTGAAAACATCGGCACCGTCTATGACGGCATGAGCATGATGACCAAGGCGCACGACATCGTCGATGATGAAGATGCCAAGCAGCTGAAGGCGCCGCATGGAGCGATCACGTTCGAGAATATCCGCTTCCACTACGGCAAGCAAAAGGGCGTCATCGACAGCCTGTCGCTTGCCATCAGGCCGGGCGAAAAGATCGGTCTTGTCGGCCGCTCGGGTGCCGGTAAAACGACACTGATGAATGTGCTGCTCCGGTTCTACGATCTCGAATCGGGCAGGATCCGCATCGACGGGCAGGATATTTCGGCGGTGACACAGGACAGCCTGCGCGGACAGATCGGCGTGGTGACACAGGATACCTCACTGCTGCACCGCTCGATCCGCGACAACATCGCCTATGGCCACCCGGAAGCGAACGATGCCGACATCATCGCTGCCGCCAAGCGGGCCAATGCCTGGGACTTCATCGAGCTGCTCGAGGACAACCAGGGCCGCAAGGGGCTGGACGCACAGGTCGGCGAACGGGGCGTCAAGCTCTCCGGCGGCCAGCGGCAGCGGATCGCGATCGCCCGCGTCTTCCTGAAGGACGCGCCGATCCTGATCCTCGACGAGGCGACCTCGGCGCTCGATTCGGAAGTGGAGGCCGCGATCCAGGAAAACCTCTTCGCGCTAATGACGGGCAAGACGGTGATTGCGATCGCCCACCGCCTGTCGACGCTGACGGAGATGGACCGGCTGGTCATCCTCGAAGCCGGCAGGATCGTCGAGACCGGCAGCCACGCCGAACTGATCGCCAAGAGCGGCCTATACGCCGATCTCTGGTCGAGGCAGTCGGGTGGTTTCATCGCGGATGATGCGGAAAAGGAAGAGGCGGCTGAGTAGCGCCGGTTCGATCCTTCTCGGTGAACGCGGGGGAGTGGTACTGGTTTGAAATGCCCGCGGTCGGTCGCATTACGCGATTGTAATCCGGCCGACCGGCATTCCGCATTGCCGCATTTTTGGAAAGGCTTATATCGGACATATGCTTTTGCGCGCCCTGTTTGCCTTTTTCGAAAACTGGATACAGCCTTTCGCGGCGCGCGACGGATTGCAGCCGCCGGCTCGGCTGATCCCCTATGTCTGGTTCTACATCCGCCAGGCGAAGGCGCCGTTCATTGCCATGCTCGTTTTGGGCGGTATGACGGCGGCGATCGAGGCGACGCTATTCTGGTTCGTGGGACGCCTTGTTGATATCCTCGGCACAGTAAAACCGGGCGATGGCTGGAGCGGCTTGCTCGCAGCCCACGGGGCCGAACTCTTCGGCATGCTGGTCCTGATCGGCATCGTGCGCTTTCTCGTTTCGCTGTTAATGGCGCTGGTCGATCAGCAGGTCATCACACCCGGCTTCTACAATCTGGTGCGCTGGCAGTCCTATCTGCATGTGGCGCGGCAATCGCTGTCCTTCTTTCAGAACGATTTTTCCGGCCGCATCGTCACCAAGGTCTGGTCGGGCGGGCAGGCGGTCGGCGACGTCGTCACGTCGTTGATGGAAAGCGTCTGGTTTGTCGGCATCTATTCGGTTTCGACCTTGGTGCTTGTGGGGCAGCTCGATGCTTCGCTTGCGGTCGTCGTTCTGCTCTGGCTGGTCGGCTTTGCATTCCTGGCGCGCTATTTCGTGCCGCGCATCCGCGAGCATTCGCGCGAGACGGCCGAAGCCTCATCGATGTTGAGCGGCCGCATGGTCGATGCCTACAGCAACATCCAGACGTTGAAGCTCTTTGCCCGCGACGAAGAGAACGACCGCTACATGCGGCGGGGTTTTGATATCTATCAGGATACGATCATCCGCTTTACCCGGTTCATCACCGGCGTGCGTGCCTCGATGGCGCTTTTGTCCGGTATCATGATCGTCACCATGGCAGGGCTCAGTGTGCATCTGTGGCTCGCCGGGTTGATCAGTTCCGGTGCGGTTGCTTTCACGATGGCGCTCATACTCCGGCTGAATTTTCTCCTGAGCCGGATGATGGTTCAGTTCAACGGCATCATGCGCAATATTGGCACGATCCAGAATGCCGCCGACATGATCTCGCAATCGATTCAACTGGCGGACCGGCCGGGTGCCGCAAACCTCGTCATCGCCAGCCCTTCCATCCGTTTCGAGAATATCCGTTTCCACTATGGCAGGGGCAACGGCGTCATTGATGACCTGTCGCTCGTCGTCAGGCCCGGCGAGAAGGTCGGTATCGTTGGCCGGTCGGGGGCGGGCAAGACGACGCTCGTCAATCTGCTGCTGCGCTTCTACGATCTGGAAGGCGGCCGCATTCTGATCGACGGGCAGGATATCGCCGAGGTGAGGCAGGAATCGCTGCGAACCCAGATCGGCGTCGTCAGCCAGGATACGTCGCTTCTGCACCGCTCCATCCGTGACAACATCCTGTTCGGGCGGCCTGACGCGGACGAGAATCGCCTGCGGGATGCGGCGAGAAAGGCCGAGGCGCTCGGCTTCGTCGAAAAGCTGCAGGATCAGCGCGACCGCAGGGGCTTCGACGCCCATGTCGGCGAGCGCGGCGTCAAGCTGTCCGGCGGCCAGCGCCAGCGGGTTGCGATTGCACGCGTGATGCTGAAGGATGCGCCGATCCTCGTTCTCGACGAGGCGACCTCGGCGCTCGATTCGGAGGTCGAGGCGGCGATCCAGTCCAATCTCGACCGGCTGATGCACGGCAAGACCGTGCTTGCGATCGCGCACCGGCTGTCCACCATCGCCGCGCTCGACCGCCTTGTCGTCATGGACGAAGGCCGGATCGTCGAAAACGGGACGCATGAACAGCTGATCGCCGCCGGTGGTCTCTACGCCGATCTCTGGCTGCGTCAGTCCGGCGGTTTCCTCGCCCGCGACGCAGCTGCCGAATAACGGCCTCGAAAACCGTCGCCCGCAAGCTTGAGAAAGCCGTGTTTTGACAAGGCCGGACCGCGAAAAGCGGTTTGCGAACATTGGCTTCGGTTTTCCCGCGACATTGTGGCCCACCTCCCGCCCTCAAGGCTAGACATCCCTTTCGATCAAGCATAGAACGCGCCGGATTGCCGGGGAATCTGCCGTTTGTTTAACGCGTGGGATTCGCCCGGTTTTGATGCATGAGGCGGAAGGGCGAAAGTTTTCTCCGATTTGTGCATCGGCTTATTGATTTGGCGCTGTTCTTTCGCTCAAGTGTCAGCACGGAGCGGGTCGACGCCGGGGACAGTGCGGTTTCCGCAAACATTGCGTGAGAGGATGGTTTAACCGTGAGCGAACACGAGACATCAAGCGAAACCCTGGGCGAGCCCACTCGCCGCGACTTCTTGTATCTGGCGACCGGCATGGCGGGCGTCGTTGGCGCCGGCGCGGTCACATGGCCGTTCATCGACCAGATGCGACCCGACGCTTCAACGCTGGCGCTTGCTTCGATCGAAGTCGATGTCTCCAGTCTGCAGCCGGGCATGTCGCTGACGGTCAAGTGGCGGGGTAAGCCGGTGTTCATCCGCAACCGCACCGACAAGGAAGTCAAAGAGGCTGACGCGGTCGCGCTTTCGGACCTCAAGGATCCCATTGCGCGCAACGCCAATCTGCCGGCCGATGCCGCGGCGACAGGCCTCGACCGCTCTGCCGGCAAGGGAAAGGAAAACTGGATCGTGATGATCGGCTCCTGCACGCATCTCGGCTGCGTGCCGCTCGGCCAGGCAGGCGAATACAATGGCTGGTTCTGTCCCTGCCATGGCTCGGTCTACGACACGGCCGGCCGCATTCGAAAAGGTC
Source organism: Pararhizobium sp. LjRoot238 (assembly GCF_964252955.1). Taxonomy (NCBI): domain Bacteria; kingdom Pseudomonadati; phylum Pseudomonadota; class Alphaproteobacteria; order Hyphomicrobiales; family Rhizobiaceae; genus Pararhizobium; species Pararhizobium sp. LjRoot238. The sequence goes on from NZ_CAXUPP020000001.1 coordinate 3,300,230, forward strand.
CTGCACCTGAGAACCTTGCGGTTCCGACCTTTGCTTTTGCCACTGACACAGTCATCAAGATCGGTTGAGGGGAATACTGATTATGAGTGGGGATCATTCAACCTACACACCGACGACCGGTATCGAGAAGTGGATCGATTCGCGCCTGCCGCTGCCGCGGATGGTGCATGACAGCTTCATTTCCTACCCTGTTCCGCGCAATCTGAACTATGCCTACACCTTTGGCGCGATGCTGTCGGTGATGCTGATCATCCAGATCCTGACCGGCGTCGTTCTGGCCATGCACTACGCCGCCGAAACGACGATTGCGTTCGTCTCGGTTGAAAAGATCGTGCGTGACGTGAACCACGGCTGGTTGCTGCGCTACATGCACTCCAACGGTGCGTCGTTCTTCTTCATCGCCGTCTACCTGCACATTGCTCGCGGGCTCTACTACGGCTCCTACAAGGCACCGCGTGAAATCCTCTGGATTCTCGGCGTCGTCATCTACCTCCTGATGATGGCAACCGGCTTCATGGGCTATGTCCTGCCGTGGGGCCAGATGTCCTTCTGGGGTGCGACGGTCATCACCGGCTTCTTCTCAGCCTTCCCCTTGGTGGGCGAGTGGATCCAGCAGTTCCTGCTCGGCGGTTTCGCCGTCGACCAGCCGACGCTCAACCGCTTCTTCTCGCTGCACTACCTCTTGCCCTTCATGATCGCCGGCGTCGTCGTCCTGCACATCTGGGCACTGCATGTCGTCGGCCAGACGAACCCGACCGGTGTCGAGGTCAAGACCAAGACCGACACGGTAGCCTTCACGCCTTATGCGACGATGAAGGATGCGCTCGGCGTCTCGGTATTCCTGATAGCCTATGCCTGGTTCGTCTTCTACATGCCGAATTATCTCGGCCATCCCGACAATTATATCATGGCCAATCCGCTGAAGACCCCGGCCCACATCGTTCCCGAATGGTACTATCTGCCGTTCTACGCGATGCTGCGCGCCATCACCTTCAACATCGGGCCGATCGACTCCAAGCTTGGTGGCGTTCTGGTGATGTTCGGCTCGATCATCATCCTGTTCTTTCTGCCCTGGCTCGATACGTCCAAGGTCCGCTCGGCCGTCTACCGTCCCTGGTACAAGCTGTTCTTCTGGATCTTTGTCGCGGACTGCATCCTGCTCGGCTGGCTGGGCTCGCGCGCGCCGACCGATCTCTACACACTGATGGCCCAGTTAGGCACGCTCTACTACTTCTCGTTCTTTATCGTCATCATGCCGGTTCTCGGCCTGATCGAGACCCCGAAGCGCATTCCGAACTCGATCACGGAAGCGGTTCTGGCCAAGCAGAACAAGATCTGAGAGCGGCTGAGAGGAACTGAACCAATGAAAAAGCTTGTTACAAGCATCCTGTCGCTCGCAGTCGCTGCCGGCCTTGTGGGCAGTGTCGCTTTTGCCGCAGAAGAAGAGCACGATCTGAAGGCAGCGACCGAGCATGCCGTCGCGAACGCGCATTTTCCGATCCTGAAGCCGAAGAACATCGATTGGACCTTTGCCGGCCCGTTCGGCCATTACGACAAGGGTCAGTTGCAGCGCGGCCTGAAGGTCTACACCGAAGTCTGTTCCGCCTGCCACTCGATGAATCTCGTCCCTTTCCGCACGCTAGAAGACCTCGGTTATTCGGAAGCGCAGGTGAAGACGTTCGCGGCGAACTACGAGGTTCAGGACGGACCGAACGGCGAGGGTGAAATGTTCACCCGCAAGGCCGTTGCGTCCGACCACTTCCCGTCGCCGTTCCCGAACGACGAAGCGGCCGCTACCGCCAACAATGGCGCGGCTCCGCCGGACTTCTCGCTGATCGCCAAGGCGCGCGGCGTCGAGCGCGGCTTCCCGCTTTTCGTCGCTGATATCTTCACCCAATATCAGGAAGGCGGACCGGACTACATCTATTCGCTGCTCACCGGTTTCCATGAGCCGCCGGAAGGTTTGACGGTTCCTGAAGGCACACATTTCAATCCGTACTTCAACGCCGCCATATCTCTCGCCATGGCCAAGCCTCTGTCCGACGACCAGGTCACCTATGACGACGGCTCGCCGCAGACGGTGGACCAGTATGCGCAGGACGTTTCCGCGTTCCTGATGTGGACGGCAGAGCCGCATCTGGAAGAGCGCAAACGGACCGGCTTCATGGTTCTCGTTTTTCTGCTGATCTTCACCGGCCTGATCTACCTGACGAAGAAGTCGGTGTACGCCAACAAGGAACATTGAGGCTTCCGGGCTTCAAACGATAAAGGCGGCCCGGGTGGCCGCCTTTTTTGTTGCGTTTGAGGGATCGGCTTCAGTCAAAGCATGATGTTTGCAAACTCCCGCTCGCAGGCGAGCCGATCAATCACGCCCAGAGCACCGAGTTTACGCAGAATAAGGGCATTGGGGATTGTCGCCAATCTCCAGCGAACCAAGCAAGGCTGCGGTAAATTTGCACTGGCGAGATCGGTAAGCAGAATGTCGCTTGGCCAAGATGATGCCTTGGCCGTCGTGATCATAGCCACCACCGTCGCATTGTTGACGTCATTAAAGCGGCGCCCGGAAAGAATGACTGCCGGGCGTCTTTTCAAGACAGGTATGTCCGAAAACGGAAAAGGAACGACGATTGTTTCGTACCTTTCACAGATCACGAAATGCTTCCTCGTCTTCCGGACTGTCCCACTCTTCGAAGAGCTTTGAAACGTTGATCAGGTAGTCATCGGCGAGTTGCACCTCGCGAATTGGAACAAGTTCGCCCCGCCTGTTTCTGAACCATTCGCCCCAAACCTTTTTCATGTTGCCTTCGGGACGGATCGCTTCTGTCGGTCGGCCATCCTTGCCCGTTTTCATCCGTATCCATCGACCGACAACACCATCCGTTTCCAGATTGATGTATTCCTCGTCAGGCAGCGACCTCAGACGTTCGCGCAACTGGGGGCTTTCCACATGCTTGATCCAGATTGCGATATCGGAAATTTTGACCTGCGGCGTCATCGTAATGCTCCACATTTTCTCTCAAGGGAGGGTCTATAGGGGGTACTCTAGTATTGTCTTGACCCCTGTCAATGTCGGCGGTTGCAAAATTGAATCGCGCCTTGCCCAGCAAAGAAAAAGGCCCATCGCTTTGGATGGGCCTTTTGGGGTAATTGCGTTTTTGCCAGCGTTTAGCTGAACCGCCCCGCCGCATGTGCCAGCATCGTGTAGACCTTGCCGGTATCGGACGTCAGGTAGCTCTGCGTCATCACCTTGTCGCGGTCGTTGCGGGCAACGTCGCCGAGCAGTTTTTCGAAATCGGCGATGTAGCGGTCGACGGCGGTGCGGAACTCCGGCTCGCGATCGTATTTGCGCTTGATCTCGTCGAAGGTCTGCTGGCCTTTCAGCGTGTAGAGGCGGCGGGTGAAGACGTCGCGCTCGCCACGCTGGTAGCGGCGCCACAGATCGACCGAGGCGTCGTGGTCGATTGCGCGGGCGATGTCGACCGACAGCGAGTTCAGCGATTCCATGACATGGCGCGGATTGCGGGTATCGCCGGCGCGGGCGGCAGGTGCTTCGCTTGCGCGTTGCGCCGGGACGGGCGCCGGCGCCTCCTCGTCGCGCGATGCACCGCGCAGCAGGTCACGCATCCAGCCGCTGCCTTCCCCGGACTGCGGGCGTGTCACCGCCGCCGGCTCCTGCTGCCGGACTACCGGCTGTTGGGCGGAGGCGCGCGGTTGTTCCAGGCCGAGGCTTCCGCGGAGCAGGGGCTCCTGCTCCTGGCGGCGCGGCTCTACGGCCGGCTGCTGGGCAACGGCGCGGACCGGGGCCGCGGCCACAGGCTGCTGTTGTGCGACGGCCTGCTGGCGCGGCGCCGGCTGGGCAATCTCAAGCTGGCCGGAGGACTTGCCGATGATGTCGGAGAGTTCCTGCAGCGCCTTGATCTGTTCGGCAACGGCGCGGCGCATGACCGAGGCGTTTTCCTTGGCTTCCTCCGGCAGATCGAAGGCACCGCGCTTCAGTTCCTCGCGAGTCATGTCGAGCTCGCGGCGGATCTCGTTGGCCGAGCGGCGGATTTCCTCGGTCGCGCCGCTGAATCGGCCGACGGCTTCCTCGACGGCCTTGCGGATGGCTTCGCTCATCTGCTGGGCGGCACCGTCCGACTTCTTGCCGGTTTCTGTCATCATCCTGTCGATATCCGACAGCGAGGCGCCGACGCTGCCGCGCAGGCGCGAGGCAACTTCCTTGGAGCGCTCCTCGGCGCGGGCAAAGGCGCCCTCGACGGAGAGGCCCGCATCCTCGCCGGCCTTGGCGACGGCGGCGCGCATGGCGTCGCTCGCCGACGTTGCGCGGGCTTCGGCTTCCGACAACGTCTTGCTGACATCGGCGAAGGAAGCCTGGACGCCGGCGCGCAGGTTGCTGGCGATTTCGTTCGAGCGTTCCTCGGCGCGAATGAACACCGATTCGACCGACATGCTGGCTTCGTCGCCTGCCTTGACCACCGCATCGCGCATGGCCTCGGCCGCCGAGGCGGCGCGCTGTTCGGCGTCCGTCAGGATACGCCCGACATCGTTAAAGGATGTCTGGATGCCGGAGCGCAGGTTGCCTGCGATCTGCGCCGAGCGGTCTTCTGCGCGCTGGAAGGCGCCATCGACGAAGCCTTCGAGGGCATGCATGGTTTTTTCGATCTCTTCCGAGCGGCTGACAAGACCGACGGAGAGGGTGCGCAGTGCATCCTGCCGTTCTTCGAGCGTGCTGACCAGATTGGACTGCGCCGCGGCCAGAAGGTCCGATGCCTGGCTGAGCACCTTGGAATGATCTTCGAAGCGCCCGACGATGCCGCCGATCTGCGACAGGGTCGAGCCTGAGATATTGGCGAGCTTGTCGACCTTGCCTTCGAGAAGGCGGGTCGAGGTGGATAGCATGTCGGAAGCGCGATTGGCCGATTCCGAGAACCGCGCCGTGGTCGATTCCAACTGCTGGTCCATGGCGCCGAGATTAGCGCTGGCCTGCTCGATGACACCCGCGATCGATGAGTTGCTCGCCGCCAACTGATCGATGAGACCCGTGGCCGTCGATTGCAGACGGTTCTCGACCATCTTCATCGCCTTGGCGGTTTCTTCCGCGCGGCTCGAGATGGCATTCAGCGTCTCGCCGGTGCGGGCCGTCAGGCTCTCGAGCAGCGTCGCATTTTCGGCGCGCAGGCGTTCCGCGCTCTCGCGGGCGACCTCGCTGATGCGGTCTGCGGCTTCCTTGCCTGTAGCGGCGTACTGATCGATGACCGGGCGCGCCTTCTCGTCGATCAGGCGCGACAGTTCGGCGGAGCGGCCGGCGAGCATCGAGTTGAGCTCGCGCGTGCTGTCGTCAAGGGTGGTGCGGATCGTGTTGCCGCGGGCTTCCAGGGCCTTCTCCACGTCTGTAAGGCTCTGCTGCAGCGACGACGCCTGTTCCGCCACGCGCGACTGCGTCTGGGCGATCCGGGCGGCCGCACCATCGGTTGCTTCTCCGACGGAACGCGCCAGTTCGGCGCTGCGCATCGCGGCGGTCGCGGCGGTCTGCTCGATGCTGGACTGGAAATCGGACTGACGCGCGGCCATTGCCTGAGCAAAATCCTCGCCGGACTTGGCCAGCAGCTCGGCAGAGCGCACGGCTTCAGCATCGATGCCTTGCGCTGCGTCGCTGACGGCGCCGCGCAGGTTCGTCACGAGACCGGCAGCCTTGCCTTCGATCGTCCGGCTGACATTGTCGAGACCGATCGACAGGGCACGGTCCATAGTTCCGAGCCGCTCTTCGATGCGGCCCGTGCCGCCCTCGATGCTGGCTTCGATACGAGCGGCTGCTTCGTCGCTGACGCGGCCGAGCTCAGCCGTATGGCTGGATAGCGTATCGGCAATGCGGGTTGCGGCCGCGCCGCTGATGCGGTCGATCTCGTCCGTGCGGCCGGCGAGGCTGTCGGAGATGCGGGCTGCTGCGGCACTGCTGACCCGATCCAGCTCTGCCGTGCGGTCAGACAATGTTTCTGCGATCCGCGCTGCGGCGCTGTTGCCGATGCGGTCGATCTCTTCAGTGCGGCTGGCAAGGCTGTCGGCAATCATCGCGGCAGCGGCCGTGCTGACCTGATCGAACTCAGCCGTGTGGTCGGAGAGGGCGTCTGCGATGCGGGCGGCAGCGATGCTGCCGATGCGGTCGATTTCGTCGGCGCGTCCGGCAAGGCTGTCGGCGATGCGTGCCGCAGCCCTGTCGCTGACCTCGTCGAATTCGGAGACCTTGGCGGACAGGGTGTCGGCGATCCTCTGGCCGGCATTGTCGACGAATTCGCTGACGCCGCCGACGCTGTCGCGAATACGGCCTTCCAGTGCGCCGAGGCTGCTTTCGATGCGCGCACCGGTTTCGTCGACGCTGCTGTTGATAGCGGAGAGGGATGTGTCCATCCGGTGCGTCAGCGTATCGGCGGCGCGGCCGATATGATCGGCGGTCTCGCCGAGCTGGGTTGCCACGTGGCTGGTGCTTGCCAGCATGCGCTGTTCGAGCGCCGCGGCACTCTTGTCTATGATGCCCCCAAGTTCCGCCTGACGCTCTTCCAGCGTCATTTCCAGCATGCTGGCGCTGGTGGCGATCGTCGTGGCAATGGAAGTCGCCTGTTCGCCGAGCACTTCGGAAAGCTGTTCGGTTCCATGGGTGACGGCAACATTGATCGCGTTGAGCCGGTCGTCCAGCGTCGCCCGGATCTGATCATGGGTGGAGGTAAGCGATGTCGCCAGCTGACCGGCACGGCCGGACAGCGTCTGCTCGATATCGGACGCCTTGCCTGCCATCGAGGCAGCCAGTTCGGAGGCGTGGCTGGAAAGGGCGGTGGCGATCTCGGTCGAGGTGCTGGTCATCGTGCCGGCGATCTCGCTGACACGACCGCCGAGGTTTTCGGCGATCGCCGCAACGCGGCCCGAAAGCTGCTGCTCGATATCGCCGACCCTGTCGGCCATGGTTTCTGCGATCGCGCTGGCGCGGTAGGACAGGCCGTCGGCGATTTCTTCCGTGCGGCTGCTCAGCGCATCGACCATTTCGTTTGCGCGAGCGGACAGGGTGCCTGTGATCTCCGCCGAGCGCTCGGAGAGAAGCGTGTCGAGCGTCGCCGTCTGGCTGGCGAGGGTGTCGCCGAGCGTGCGGCTTTGTTCAGACAGCAGCGTTTCCAGCCGTTCCGTCGTGCCGCCGATTGCGCTTTCGATCGCACCTGCCGACGAGGTGAGAACGTTGGCGAGCGAGCCGGTGCGCTGTGACAGGATCGTGTCGATCCGTTCTGCCGTGCCGTCAAAGGCGCTGTCGATCGCGGCCGTCGACGAAGTCAGCACGTTTTCGAGTGCGCCGGTGCGCTGCGAGAGGATCGCATCGATCCGTTCCGCCGTGCCGTCAAAGGCGCTGTCGATCGCGGCCGTTGACGAAGTCAGCACGTTTGCGAGCGCGCCAGTGCGCTGCGACAGGATCGTATCGATCCGTTCCGCCGTGCCGTCAAAGGCGCTGTCGATCGCGGCCGTTGACGAAGTCAGCACGTTTGCAAGCGCGCCGGTGCGTTGCGACAGGATCGTATCGATCCGTTCCGCCGTCCCCTCGAAGGCGCTGTCGATGGATTCCGAGCTTGCGGCGAGCAGGCTCGAAAGCTCGACCGTGCGCTCCGAAAGCGTGTTGTCGAGGCGGAACTGGCTGGCGGCGATGGCGCTGGTGATCTCGTCGGCGCGGTTCGTCAGCGTGTCTTCGATACGGCCATGGATCGCCTGCAGGCCATCGATGAAGCCGCTGGTCCGGGTGTCGAGGTTTTCCGCAAGCTGCTGGTTGCTGGCGGCGATTGCGCTGGTGCGGGCATCAAGCGTTTCGGCGAGCCGCTGCTGACTTTCCGTGAGCGCAGTTTCGAGTGAACCGGCGCGCTCAGCGAAGCCCGATTCGATCCGGTCCTGCGCCGCAGTGAGCGCACTCATCAACGAGCCGGAGCGTTCGGACAGCACGCCGTCTATGCGGGCGTGCGCATTGCCGATCGCTTCGCTGAGCTCGGCGGTCTTGCCGCTGATCGTGTGCTCTATGAAGTCCTGCGTCGTGCCGAGCGTGGTCGCGAGCGTCAGGGACTGTTCGGACAGGGCGGACTCGAAACGCTCGATGCCGCCATCCAGCATGCCGCCGATGGACTCGGCGCCGCCGGTCACCGACTGGTTGATGCGGGCGAGGCTTTCCATCAGCTTGGAATCGAGCATGCCGGCGCGCTTGTCGAAGGCGGTCGCGAATTCGTGGAAGCGGGAATCGAAGGCCGTTGCCAGTTGTCCGACCGTCGTCTGCAGCTTCTCCTCGAAGAAGCCCGAGCGCAGGTCGAGATCCATGATCATGTCGTCGGAACTGGTCTTCAGGCTCTGGCGGAAGCTCGCGCCCTTTTCGTCCAGTGTGGCGTTCAGCGTGTTGAGAATATCGTCGAGACCGCCGGTGATGGCCTGCTGGCCGACATTGAGGCTCTCGTTCAGATCGCGCGTGCGGGCGATCAGCGTCTCATTGAGCTGGCGGGCACGCTCGTTCAGCGCGGCATTCAGTTTCTCCGTATTGGCGTCGAGGGTCGAGGCGCGCGTTTCGAACTGGCCGAGGAGTTGCTGGCCGCGCTTGCTCAGCGTCTGGCTGAGATTTTCGAGACGGGTATCGAACTCGTTGCTGAGTGACACGCCGGCGGTGGTGAGGCCTGAGAGCAAGGCATCGGTGCGGGTCGAGAGCATGGCGTCGATCGTCTGCGTCGCGCTGTTCGAGCGCTCCATCAGGGCCGCGGCGCGGGTTTCGATCATCGAGGCGAAGGCTTCGCCCGAAGTGGCGATACGGCTGGCTATATCATCGCCGGCAGTCGCCAGTTCGTCCTTCAACTCCGTGTGGGCGCCGGCGATCGACGAGCGGATACGCTCGGCATGGCCGACGATGGATTCCCGCTCCAGTCCGAGTTCCTGGACCAGCGTGCGCACCCGCAGTTCGTTGTCGCTGTAGCTGCGCTCGAGCGCGTTGACTTCGGAATGAACCAGTGTTTCGAGTTCGGTCGCGCGCGCAATCGTGCGCTCGATGCCTTCGTTCATCGCCGAGACTTCGCGGCGAACGGCCTGGCCTACCGTCATGATGCGCTCGGACGCTACCGTTTCAGGCTCGGCAAGGCGCAGGGCGACCTCGGCCATCGACCGGGCGGCGCTGCGCAGTTCCTGCGCGCGCGAAATCATGATGGCGAAGGAGAAGAACAGCATCACCGGCAGGATGATGAAGATCGCCACGCCGATGGCGCCCGGCATGGCCGACAGGTCGGCAAGCGAGCGGATCTGCCAGATTTCCGGTCCATAAAGCAGGTTGGAGACGCCAAGGCCGCCGATCGCCCAGAGGGCCGAGACGGCAGCAGCGATCCGCATCGCCGAGCGGCTGGACCGGACGTCCAGCGAGCGCAGAATGGCGGCGGGCGTCCTGCGGCCATCATCGTTGGCAGGCGCGAAGGAGGGCGCCTTGGGGGCCGGTTCGGGAGAGAGACTTCTTGGCGCTTCGGTCGCGCGCCCCGAGCGGGCTGCCTGATCCTGTGGCTTTGTCGTCTTTGCCTGGCTGGGTGCCGGTGCCTGGCTCGCTGGTTCAGACACTTTTCCCTCCGGATCGTCCACCGACGTCTTGTCGTTCAGGGCAGACTTAAGCTCGTCAAAGTCGATTTTCAAAGCGTCTTCCAACGCCTGAAATGCCTTGTCGTCGATCGACTCGTTGCTTTTATTTGTCGCCATGCGGATACGCCTCGTTACTAAACTGTCCTTTCGAAAGGACCCCTCCGCAACACCGCCTGCATTGGGAGCACCTCCGATACTCGGACGGTGACAGCAGGATACGCGCATCACATTACGCAGAACCTGACATGCACCCATTTCAACCACGCACCGACGGAACAGCACATCAGCCCCGTAGGTGCTTCATTCGATGCGATTTTCCGTCAGGACTGTCTGCACCTTAAAGGCATAAACATATCCCTCAACGTACCGTAGTGACACATTCACCGGTTTCTTACAATTAAGCGCCCCCGGCATTCGTTAAAATCCTAACAAGTTCTTAATGAAAAGTGGACCTATTTCCTGCAGAAACCCTTGTAATCAGCCGGTTTAATGGCCGTTAACCATGCCGAGCGAAACCTGCCCACATTGCGCCGCGTTTTAATCAGATAGCAGCGCCGATCCGGCCTAATAGGCTCATGAGACGAGCGAAATGGCAGCCGGACTGGGCATCGGGAGGGTAACGCCCTCACCATCTTCGAGCTTCATAATAGCCTGACGGGTCAAGCACTTCCAGACAAACCGGAGAGAAATCCGGCGTCATGGACGGGCAGAACTAAAAAACAGGATGTGACCGGTGACGGGCCGGTTGCGTCAGAAAAAAACAGAATAAGGATATTGGCACATGGCGGCACTCAAGATCGCGTTCGAAGCACCCGACAATCTCGGCGGGGCATGTCCCTCGAAGTCGCGGCCGATCGATCTGGTTCACCTCGCGACGCAGACAATGGGCGACAAGCTCCTGGAAATCGAAGTGCTGCAGATGTTTGCGCGCCAGGCGCGGCAGCTGATGAAGGAGTTGTCGTCCGCCGATGCTGACGCGACCGTCGCGACTGCGCACCGCCTCAAAGGAGCCGCTCTCGCCGTTGGCGCTTTCGGTGTGGCCGAGGCGGCCGGCGCTGCCGAGGCCGAGCCAGAGCAGGCGGCCCATCTTGCTGCATTGAGCGCTGCCGTGATCGAGGCCGAACTGTTCATCCTGAAGCTCTGCCGCTGAGGACGAGCTTTTCGCGAAAATTGCCCAGCCTGTATGGTACGAAGCCCCGCGGGTGAACGCGGGGCTCTAAAATCCCTTCGTGTTGACTGGCGACGCGAATTGTTGGAAGAAATCGGACGAATTTGCCGCATTCTGCCGCCGCCTCTGCTATTAGGGGCGGCGTGATTGTTCCTGCGGCATACCGATACAACGCCCAAGCATCCGGAAAACCAAATGCCCAAACTGACCATCATCGCCTTCGACGGCACGCAGTACGACTTTGACGTTCAGAATGGTTCGACCGTCATGGAAAATGCGGTGCGCAATTCGGTTCCCGGTATCGAAGCCGAATGTGGCGGCGCCTGTGCCTGTGCGACCTGTCATGTCTATGTGGACGAGGAATGGTCGGCGACGGTCGGTGCGCCCGAGGCGATGGAAGAGGACATGCTTGATTTCGCCTATGATGTGAAACCGACCTCGCGGCTCTCCTGTCAGATCAAGATGAGCGATGGCCTGGACGGGCTCGTGGTTCACGTTCCCGAGCGCCAGGCCTGATCTTCATGCTTCGGATTCAGCAAGAAAAAGCCCCGCGGGTCGCGATCGACGAGCGGGGCTAGGAGGGCGCATCGCATACAGATGAGGGAGGGAACATCTGCTGCTTTAGGATACGCCAGGAGAACGCCACATGCGCGATGCACCGAGCCGGTCGAACATCAATCCGGAACAGAACAGTCAAGCGCGAAACAATACTTCCGGTACAAGGCATCCTTTATGGATGCATGGTGACTAGATCCGGACTGAAAGTGAAGAGAGTTTGTTTTCCTGCTTTTCACTCGATGCTTACACTATACCGTATCTTTCGGTACTGTCATATGGTGAGAAATCACCAGTGATATGCTGTTGACGTCGCAAGTTTTGCACAAACTGGGTGATTCGTTTTTTTGGTTGCTCGAAGCGGACGCATGAGTCTTGCAGACGATCTAGCGTTTGGCCTTCGTCATCGCATCCAGCCGGTGCTGCAGCAGCCGGATCATGCGGCGGTCGAAATTGGCCGCCTCGGTCTTGTCGAAGCGGGCCTGGTCACGGTCGTGTTCCTGGATCGCCGTTTCGCTCAACCGGGCAACACGCGCCTGCATGCGCTCGCAATCGGCCTCCGGTCTCAATGCGAGGAAATCCTTCTCCAGCTTGCGGGCATGGTTGCGGGCGATCTCGGCGTGGCGCTCCTCATGGCGTTTGATATCGCTTGCCAACGTATCCCAGACGAGCGCCAGATCCCGGTTTGCCGTTCCACGGTTTTTCCAGCGCGGCAGGATGAGCTTGGTGCTGAGCGTGACCTTGGCGCTGCCGACGGCGCAGCGATTGCCGTGTTTCACGTAGGTTATCGTACCGCCGAACTTGATCCTGGTGGCGCCGGGATGGCGCGCGCCGGTAGAATTCATCATCGGACCGCGCGCGGACAGCGCCTTGTCGAGCTCTTCGGCGGTGCGGCCGCCGACCGAGAAGTAGGTGATGCTTTTGCTCACGACTGTGTCGGCACGCGCCGACGAAAAATGGCTCGCGGCGATGCTCAAAACCAGAAGCGCGGCGAAGGAAATGCGGCCAGTCGGCATAGGTTTACAGATCTCGGCAGTTGAACTTCTCTGGAGCTTGGGGCATAGCCAGCCTAAGCGCAACAGCAAATGGCGAGTGTCTCGGACAAAGCGGAAAACACAATGCAATCCGAACATTTGTCGCAAGGTGTGGCACATCGGCCTCCATTTGTGGTCAAAGGTCGTCCGCTGAGGCCACAAGCCGGCAAGAGGGCCGGCAAGAGGGAGTGAAACCATCATGGATGATCCTTTCGTTCCCTTCGAATGGAAACTGGCCCATGGGCGAAGCCTCACACTCGGCCCCGCCGGACTGCTCATGGCGATCATCAATGTGACGCCGGATTCCTTTTCCGATGGCGGCTCTTACGACGATGCCGAAGCTGCGGTGTCGCAGGCGCAGCACTGCCTCGAGCAGGGAGCCGCGATCCTTGATATCGGCGGCGAATCGACCCGGCCGGGTGCTGCCGCGGTCACGGCTGCCGAAGAACAGGCACGGGTGCTTCCGGTCATTGCAGCACTTGCCGAACGGACGGATGCGATCCTCTCCATCGATACCTACCGGGCCGAGACTGCGCGGCTGGCGGTTGCGGCCGGCGCGCATATCATCAATGACGTGCACGGCCTGCAGCGCGAGCCTGATCTTGCGAATGTGGCGGCGGCGACGGGGGCAGGGCTCTGCATCATGCATACCGGCCGCGACCGCGAGAAACTCGCCGATGTCGTGCGCGATCAATATCTTTTTCTCGAGCGCTCCCTGGACATCGCGGCTGCCGCCGGCGTCGAGCGCGCCCGGATCGTTCTTGATCCTGGCTTCGGTTTCGCCAAGGATACCGATGAGAACGTCGAACTGATGACGCGTTTCAGTGAACTGCGGGGCTTCGGACTGCCGCTTCTGGCGGGCACCTCGCGCAAGCGCTTCATCGGAGCCATCACCGGTCGCGAAGCGCAGGAGCGGGATATCGGCACGGCGGCCACGACCGCATTGCTGAGAATGGCGGGTGCTGCGGTTTTCCGGGTACATGATGTCGCAATCAACAGGGATGCGCTTCTGGTGGCGGATGCTATGCTGGCGGCGAAAAGACAGGCGCAGAAAAAACACGGGCCAAAAAAACACGGGACGGAAATTCAGCCATGACAGCGATCTACACGATCACCCTCAAGAATTGCGCCTTCTTCGCCCGCCATGGCGTTCACGACGAAGAGGAATTTCTGGGCCAGCGTTTCTTCGTCGACGCAGAGTTGGATGTCGAGCAGGGAACGGCGCTCGTCGAGGATTCGATCGACGATACAGTGCATTACGGTGTCGCCTTCACCGAGATCGAGAAAATCATCACCGGCCGCCGGCGTTATCTGATCGAGGCGCTGGCGCTGGAGGTTGCCACCACGCTCTGTTCGGTGTTTCCGCAGATTCGCCGCGCGAAAATATCGATCCGCAAGCCGAACGCGCCGGTGCCCGGTGTTCTCGACTATGTCGAAGTGACGGTCGAGCATTTTGCCTGAGATGCCGACCCATCTGGCGACGCTTGGCCTCGGCGGCAATATTGGCGACCCGGCCGCTTCGATGGCCCGGGCGCTTGTGCTTCTCGACACGCGGCCGGACTGCGCGGTGACGCACGTCTCGAAACTCTACCGGACGCCGCCCTGGGGCAAGACGGACCAGGCCTGGTTCTTTAATGCCTGCGCCGAGGTCGAGACCTCGCTTTCGCCGGACGAACTGCTCGATGCCTGCCTGTCGATAGAGCGCCAGATGAAACGGGAGCGGCTGGAGCGCTGGGGCCCGCGCACGATCGATATCGACGTGCTGACCTATGACCGTCTGAGACAACAGTCGCAGGCGCTGGAAATACCGCATCCGCGCATGACGGAACGCGGATTCGTGTTGAAGCCGCTCGCCGATTTCGCCCCGGATCTCATTGTGGCGGGAAAATCGGTGGCGGAATGGCTGAAGGATGCCGATGTCTCTGGCATAGAAGTGGCCGATCCGCGAAATGACTGGTGGCAGCAACGCGCTCCGGAATCGGCCGTTTGAACATGAAAAGAGCCGGACGAGCCGGCTCCCTGAAATCCTTCTGAAACAATGATTATTTCTTGATCGAGCCGACGGCGATGGCGTCGAGCTGGCGGTTGAGGCTGACGCCGATCACCGGCACCATGGTATCCTCGACCTTCACAGAAATGGTGATGTTCAGTGTCGAATCGCCCTGCAGGCGGGCGATCATCGCGCCGTTCAGCTTCTTGCGGTTGATACCGACGACGACCTTGTCCTTGCCGACATTGCCGGAGACGATATCCAGGCCCTTGCCGTTGGCACCATCGAGGAACTTGCCGCCATAGCTTTTGCCGGATTGGGTGATGACGGCGGACATCGGCTGCTTGAAGACGCCGACGCGGCAGAAGCCGTCGAGCTTGATGCCGGCTGCGCTTTCGCTTGCTTCACCGGTCAGGTCACAGGTGAATTTCGTGCCCTTGTATTTTCCCGCAACGATCTCGCCCGGGCCCTTCCACTGGCCGGAAACCTGTTCGAAAAACGCCTTGTCGTTGCCGCCCGAGAACGCCGGAGAGGCTGCGCAGGTGAGAGCTGCAAGCGAAGCTGCGGCAATGCCGCGAGCAATCAAAGAAGGGCGCGAAAACATAAACGATCCTTGATGGTCAAATGTCAGGAATGTGAGGCTACATTTGCACTTAAATGGTTAATGGAGTGTTGCTCGGGCTCTCCGGGAGGTCGGTTTCGACGCTCACGAAATGTTTCATCAGGACTTGCCCCGACGTCTGAAATCATTGGAAATCCTTTGCTTTCACGCGCGCCTCACTGCGATGTGTGCGCTGGTGAGCGGAGTTGCGTTGAAACCGAACCGGGATTGGTTACGTAGTTGCGCATATAAGGGAGGCTTGCCATGACCATCATCGACGACATCGAATCGCGTTTAACGCATCATGGTAGCGACGGCAAGGTGATCTACCGGCACAAGATCGCCACGCGCGTCACGCACTGGACCTGGGCGATTGCGCTGTTCTTCCTGCTGTTGAGCGGGCTGCAGATTTTCAATGCCCATCCGGAACTCTACATCGGCAAGCAATCGGGCTTCGAGTTCGACAACAGCGTCCTGTCCATGCGCGCCATGCAGGCCGCTGACGGAACGGTTGATGGCTACACGACGATCTTCGGGCGAAGCTACAAGACGACCGGCGTCTTCGGGATGAGCGGGCCGGCGGACAACCCCTCCTACCGCGGGTTCCCGGCCTGGGCGACGCTGCCGTCCTACCAGGATCTGTCGACCGGGCGGGTCATCCATTTCTTCTTTGCCTGGTTGTTCGCGGCGGCCTTCCTCATCTGGTTCGTCAGCAGCCTGATCAGCGGCCACCTCCGGCGCGACATTCTTCCGTCCATCACGGATATCAAAGGCTTGCCGAAAAGCCTTTCCGATCATTTGCGGTTCCGCTTTCACCATGATGGCCGCTACAACGTCCTGCAGAAGCTGGCCTATGCCAGCGTTCTGCTCGTGATCTTCCCGCTGATCATCCTGACGGGCATCACCATGTCGCCCGGCATGAATGCCGCCTGGCCGTGGCTTCTGGACGTATTCGGCGGGCGGCAGACGGCGCGGACCGTCCATTTCATCTGCATGGCACTGCTGGTGGGGTTCTTCCTGATCCATATCTTCATGGTTATCGCGGCTGGCCCTCTGAACGAAATGCGTTCGATCATCACCGGCTGGTATCGCACCGACCCCGAAAAGAATGAGGAGCATACGGCATGAGCGGGTTCAGCATCAATCGCCGCAAGTTCTTGACCGTTGCCGGGGCGGCGGCCTCCACCATTCCGTTGTCCGGTTGTGATGCGTTTGACGGCTTGCTGTCCAGCCAGAGCCCCGTGCGGGATGTCTTGGCTTCGGCAAACAGTCTGACCTACCGCGTCCAGCGCATGTTGATCGATGCCGACGCGCTTGCGCCGGAATTCTCGGCGAGCGAGGTGCGCCAGGGACAGCGGCCGAACGGTTCGACCGACCCGACCGACGCGGATTATCTGGCGCTGAAGGAGAAGGCATTCGCCGACTATCGGCTGCCGGTTGGCGGGCTGGTCGAAAAGCCGCTGAGCTTCAGCCTAGATGAACTGCGCAACATGCCGGCACGCACCCAGATCACCCGTCACGACTGTGTCGAGGGCTGGAGCTGCATCGCCAAATGGACCGGCGTGCCGCTCGCAACTATCCTCGACGAAGCCAAGGTGAAGCCGGAAGCGCGCTTCGTCGTCTTCCATTGTTACGACAGCATGAACCTCGGTCTGTCCGGCGCCGTGCGATACTATGAATCGATCGACCTGATCGACGCGCGCCATCCCCAGACCATTCTTGCCTATGGCTGCAACGACGAGGTGCTCCGGGTTGCCAACGGCGCGCCGCTGCGCGTGCGCGTCGAGCGGCAACTCGGCTACAAGATGGCGAAATACGTCAAGGGTATCGAACTCGCCTCGACGCTTACGCCATTCGGCAGCGGCAAGGGCGGTTTCTGGGAAGACCTCGGCTACGAATGGTATGCCGGTATCTAGCCGTCGCCCTCGGGCGCTTTCGTCCTCGACATTCCGGGTGCCAGGTCGCCGATGAAATCGCCGATACCGGGGCGTTTCAGCGCCCGGAACGGCATCGGCCGGCAGAGATCCATCGCGGCGATGCCGATACGCGCCGTCATCAGGCCGTTGATGACGCCTTCGCCGAGCCGGGCCGACAGTTTCGAGGCAAGACCATGGCCGAGCACCTGCTGGATCAGGCTGTCGCCGACGGCGATCGAGCCGGTGACGGCGAGATGGGCGATGACGTCGCGCATGAGCCGCAGCAATCCGAACGTGCCTGGCCGTCCGCCGTAGAGGTCAGCCATCGCCCGGATCAGGCGGGCGGATTCGTAGATGACGTAGCCGAGGTCGACGAGCGCGCGCGGGCTGACGGCTGTAACAATCGAGACACGCTTCGAGGCATTGAGAATGAGCGCCCGCGCCTCGCGATCGAGCGGCGTCAGCAGTTCACGCTCGGTCAGGTCAAGCAGATGCGGCCCGTCGATGATCTCGGTTTCGGTTTCCTTCAGGCGCAAACGCCCTCGCGCTGTCTGCGGCTTGGCGGCAAGCAGATGCACGAGGTGGGCCATCACCTTGCGGGCTGGCTTGGGCGTCGGCGCAAGGCTTGCGTCGATTGCCTCCTGCTTCAGCGCCTGCACGGCATTCAATCGCATGATGCCTGCCAGTTCGCGGGCGATGACCACGAGGAAAGCGAGCAGGCCGATAGCGGCGGCAGCGATTGCGAGATAGCCGAGCCAGTCGGCGCGGGTGAAGAGATCGCGCACCAGGCTGTCGATCCACAGGCCGACGGCAAGCGACACCAAAATGCCCAAGGCGCTGAATGCGAGTTTACCGAAGGAAAAGCGGCGCTTGCGCGGTGTCGCCTCCGGCGGGGCGGGCAGCGCGCTCGTGGTTGCCAGGAACGGATCATCGGCGTCAGGCGTCATGACGATGTTTTCGTCGAAACTGGCGGGCGAGCGGCGCACCGGATCGCGGCGGGCTGCCGTCGATGGTTCGCCCTCGACCGTAAAGACGGAGGGCTTTCGTTTCGGCGTTTTTGGCGTGTCGGTCATGCCAGCCGGTCTCCGAACAAAAATTGCATCGCCCTGTCGAGCCTGATGTGCGGCACCGACAATTTCAGTCCACCGCCGGTTTCCTCGATATGCGGCGGCCGGAAACGCACGAAGCTCAGGTCAGGGACCAGGCTCTCCTCCGGTTTTGATTCAAGGTCCTGAAAAAGTGAATCAGGATTCTGCGGTAAGTCGCCGGTAAATATGGCTGTTTTCCGTTCTCCGTCAAAGGTTTCGCCGTTGATCGCCTCGCCGGCGATCGGGGTGCCGACGATGACCGGCAGGGCGTGACCGTCATGATTGACCGTCGCCTCGCGGGTTGCCCGGACGGAGGCGATGGCCATCACTTCGAGCCCTGCGCCGCTGACGCCGATGCGGCCGATGGCGCGCTGCACCAGCCGGGCGGCGATCCGCTCCAGGTGGTCGTGGCTCTCATGGTGCAGATGGTCGGCCTTGGTCGCGGCGATCAGCACCTTGTCGATTCGTTTGGTCAGGAACGACGACAGAAAGGAATTGGTGCCCGGCCGGAAACTGGCGAGCACATCGGCGAGCGCGCCTTCCAGATCGAGCAGTGCTTCCGGGCCGCGGTTGATCGCCTGCAGCGCATCGATCAGGACGATCTGCCGGTCGAGCCGGGCAAAATGCTCGCGGAAAAACGGCTTGACGACATGGGTCTTGTAGGCCTCGTAGCGTCGCTCCATCATCGCCCAGAGCGAGCCTTTTGGCGCACGGCCTTCCGGCAGGTTGGCGAGCGGCGAGAAGGTCAATGCCGGCGAGCCTTCGAGGTCGCCAGGCATCAGGAAGCGTCCCGGCGGTAATGTCGAAAGCGAGCGTTCGTCGGACTTACAGGCTTGCAGATAGCGCGTGAAGGCTTCCGCAAGCCGCAAAGTGTCTGCTTCGATAGCGGGCACGGTGATATCGAGCGACGTGGCGAGTGAAAGCCAGTCCGCGGAGAGCTCGGCACGTATGCCGGTTTTTGCCCGCTCGACCGTCTTGTTGCTGAAGGAGCGGAAATCCTGGGTCAGCAGCGGCAGATCAAGGAGCCATTCGCCGGGATAGTCGACGATGTCGATCGAGAGCCGGCCTGGTGAGAACATCCGGTTCCAGCCGCTGGCGCTTTCGTAGTCCAGCGTGATGCGCAATTGCGAGATCGCGCGGGTCGAATCCGGCCAGACCCGGTCGCGGACAAGCGCTGCGATGTGGTCCTCGTACTGGAAGCGCGGCACTGCATCGTCCGGCTGTGGTTCAAGCCTTGTCCTCGACACGCGTCCGGAGCGGACGGCCTCGAAGACCGGTAGTCTGCCACCATTCAGGAGGTTGTGGACGAGCGACGAGATGAACACGGTCTTGCCGGCGCGCGAGAGCCCGGTCACGCCGAGCCGCAGCGTCGGATTGACGAGACCGGATGCGCGATCGGTCAAAGTGTAGAGTGCAAGCCGGGCGTCATCGGAAAAGCGGGTCAGGAGCGATGGCAAAATTTCGGGCCTCGGAACGCGTTGTAGCTGGCCTCGGGGCCAGTTTGGTCGTTTGCGATATAGGACGCCCGAGCGGCCGAAAAAAGTGTTGCCATATGGCATTCACCGGACATGACATTTCGGATCGAGCCAGGCCACGAGTTTACCCGGCGGCAGAATGCCGGCCTGCGGGCGGTCGTGGAAATCAATCACCGCAAGCGCGCCAGGCGGATATCCGTAGGGGATCGCTGCTGCCTGTTCGCCGAGGATTTCGCGCACGATTTCCTCGATCACCGGATTATGGCCGACCACCATCAGCGAGGCGAGGGAGCCTTGGCTGGTGATGATGTCACGATAGGTATCGTCGGCACCGGTATAGAGCGCGTCGATATACCGGATATCCAGGCCTTCGCCCATTGCGCGCCGGAAAACCTCTGCAGTCTGCCTGCAGCGAACGGCTGGGGAACTCAGGATAAGCCCCGGCGCTAAACCGCGATCTGCCGCCATTTCGGCGACCATCCCGGCCTCGGCGAAGCCCGTGTCGTCAAGCGTCCTGTCGAAATCCTTCTGACCCGGAAGCGCCCAGCCGGCCTTGGCGTGTCGGAGAAGGTAGAGCCGGAAACCCGGGGCAGGTGGGGCAGACATAAGGCGGGATCCCAGAAAGTGGATCGGCGGCAGCAGCGTCGATCGCTCGGCTTTAGACGAGCTTTGTCCGCCGGGTCCGCGGAAAGATCAAGTCACAGGGATTTGTTTTTCAACATGCCGGGCATCAGCAGTCCGCCAGGCTGTCGGTTTTGGAACAGTGACGCCCAATATCGGCGCGTTCGCGTCTTGTCCCGCAGGGTGAGGCGTGAAACATGTGCCTATTTTTTGTGCGCCCGCTATTTCGAAAATCGGCACTCGCGGTTTTTCCGATCCTGTGCCCGCAATTTTGGGTATGCATGACGGTTATCGCTCGTAACACTATTTCACGAAAAATGACGAACCTGTAATTTTGATGAAATATTAGCCTGTTAGCCTCGCAGCTAAGCAAAGCTTAAAAAATGGCGTGCTATTTTTCAGAGACTTGAAACGGCGCCTGCATGGGTCTATACACCGCCGCACATGAGATGTTCTTCAGGAGAATCGCGTTGAGTGAGAAGATCGATCTTAGTTCCTTTGTCCTGTCCGAGACTGAGGAATTCATGAATACCAACCAGCGTGCATATTTTAGAGCAAAGCTGAACGCCTGGAAAAACGACATCCTTCGTGAGGCGCGTGAAACGCTCGGGCACCTCGCCGAGGAAAGTGCAAACCACCCTGATCTTGCAGACAGAGCATCTTCGGAAACTGACCGGGCCATCGAGCTTCGGGCCCGTGACCGGCAGCGCAAGCTGATCTCCAAGATCGATGCAGCCCTGCAGCGCCTGGACGAGGGGACCTACGGCTACTGTGAGGAGACGGGCGAGCCGATTGGATTGAAGCGTCTCGACGCACGGCCGATCGCCACGCTCTCGATCGAAGCGCAGGAGCGCCACGAACGGCGGGAAAAAGTCTACCGCGACGAATAACCGCTTCCAGTTCCGAAACATTAAAAAACGGCGCGAGATTTTCGCGCCGTTTTTGTTTGTCCACAGGAGCGCTGGGCTGCTGCTGTATCCGAACGCAATTCCGGGTCAGTTCTTCCGGTTGACGGCGATCTCGTTCAGCATCCGGTTCATCTCGTCTTCCAGCGTCGGTTCCGTCCGTCCGCCCGCAAGGCTCCCGAGCCGTGGTTCCTGGCGTATCACCGGGTTGGGCGAGGGCGCGTTTGCGCGCTGGTCACCGTCGACGCGAACGTCATCGGCGGTCAGCTTGCCGAGGTCACCGGTGATCTGGGCATCGAGGATGCGTTCGAATTCGGCGCTGGAGGTATCCTGCTGGCCCTGTGTGGCCGGCAGGGCGGTTTGCGCTCCCAAGCCCGGCACGGGAGTCGTTTGCGTCACGGGACGCTGCGCGGGAGCTGGCTGGTTCGCGGTCAGCACGCGCGTTCTCGCCGCCTCCAGAATGTCTTCCGGAGACGCGGCCCTCGAGACCGCGACCGTTGGTATCGTGTTCGAGGCCACGGGTTGGGAGCGCGGCTGGGTCGAGACCACACGTTCGGGCATTGATTGGCGGCTGTCGTCCGAGGCGATTGTCTGCGGTCTTGTCGGGGTACCCCTGGCAGCCGTGGTCGAGACCTGGTCGGAGCTTTCGCCATAGAGAACCTGCCCCATCGCGGAAACTGGCGCGGTCCGGGTCTCGGGCCGGGTCTCGGGCCGGGTTTCGGGCTGCGGCGCCGCGCGGCGTTCCGCCATTGGACGCGTTGCTGCTGTTTCCGGAAGGGAGGATGTTGCCGCCACCTGCGGTGCTGCCTGTGTAGCAATGCGGCTCTCGATGACGACGTCCGTCGGACCGCCGATCATGATCAGGTGCTCGACATCGTCCCGGCGTACCAGAACCAGGCGTCTGCGCGTGTCGATGGCAGCTGCATCGAGCACGGCGAGCCGCGGCTGGCGGTTCTTGCCGCCGCGGATGAAGGGAGAAGACGGCCGGTTGCGGATGAACCAGAGCACGGTCACGAGGCAAAAAAGGCCAAGAGCCACAGCGCCCGCGGCAATGACAAAACGGGTACCGTTGTTGCCAACGATATCTTCGATCATGTGCGTCCTCCTTCGTGATATCTTGACCTGCACCCATTTGACGGCTTTTTTCCGATCGAGACAAGCTATGATGCATTTTGTCCAAGTCTCATTGGTTTGTCATCGATGTAGCGTCATTGCCGACTTTGGCGAGGTCGCGCGGGACATTCCCTGTGAATTGACGCCGGTGCCTTTCATAGGTGCTTTCTGCTCTTCCCCGCGGCTGTTAAAGATGATTCTGCTTGGTGTTTCGCGTCCGCCGGCGCGGGTTGCATATCCGCCCCGGCTGCCGCTAAGCGGAGCAGATAGACCGAACCCACGAATTCATTCCGAAGGCGCGCGGCACCGGTTGTAGACGAGGGCCCTATGACGAAATTGCGGCAGGCAGGTGACTATCACATGCCGATTGTGGACCGTGGAAGCCGGCCTGGAACGGTGCTGCGGATCATTCTGCTCGCCATCGTCCTGACGGGTTCGGCCGTTGCGTTTGTCATCTTCAAGAATCAGCTTGAAAACGAGATCGTGCTTGGCATTCTCGGCGTGCTGGCCATGGTCGGCATCTTCTTCCTCGTCTCTTCCGTCATCGGCTTCATCGAGGTCATGCCGCAGTCGCGGCCCGATGAACTCGCCCGCGCCTTTCTCGACGGCCATCGGGACGGTACGCTGGTCACCGACCGCAAGGGCCGGATCATCTATGCGAATGCCGCCTATGGTGCGCTCACCGGCGCGACCAAGGCGACGGAAATCCAGTCGCTCGAAACCATCCTGTCGCGCAATCGGGAGGCGACCGAGGCGATCTACCGGCTGACCAACGGCCTGCATGAAGGCAAGACCGGTCACGAGGAATTCCGGCTGCTCAAGCCGCTTCGCTCGACCGGCGGATCGGCCGGGTCAGGCGCGCACTGGTTTCGGCTGAAGGCGCGCGTGCTGCCGCTCGAGGACGGTGATCGCAATCCGCTCTATATCTGGCAGATTTCCGACATCACCTCCGAGCGTGATGATCAGGAGCGCTTCTTCAAGGAGTTGCAGAACGCCATCGATTATCTCGATCACGCGCCGGCCGGCTTCTTCTCCGCTGGCAAGAAGGGCGAGATCTTCTACGTCAACGCCACGCTCGCCGACTGGCTGGGGCTCGACCTCACGAAATTCCAGCCGGGATCGATGACGATCGCCGATCTGGTGGCGGGCGAGGGGCTGGCGCTCGTCCAGTCTGTGCAAGCCGAACCGGGCCTGAAAAAGACCAAGACGCTCGATCTCGACCTGCGCAAGGCCAACGGCCAGAGTTTTGCGGTGCGCATGGTCCACCGGGTTTCCTCGACCCGCGACGGCGCTCCGGGCGAAAGCCGGACGATCGTGCTTGCCCGCTCCAACGACGATGAAAGCGACCAGTCGGCTTCGATCGCCGCCATGCGCTTCACCCGCTTTTTCAACAACACGCCGATGGCGATCGCCTCCGTCGATGGCGACGGCCGGATCTTAAGAACCAATGCGCCGTTCCTGAAACTGTTTTCGGCCGTCGTCTCGCAGGACGACATGGAGCATGGGGCGCTGCTTGAAGCCGTCGTGCACGAGCCGGACCGGCCGCAGCTGCGCGAGGCGCTGGAGGCGGCCAAGGACCGGCAGGGCGATATCGCCCCGATCGATTCGCTGCATCCGACCGATGAGACGCGGCATTTCCGCTTTTATGTGAACGCCGTCATCGACCAGAGCGACCAGGCGCCGGAAGAGGCGGCGATCGTCTACGCGGTGGAGATCACCGAGCAGAAGGCGCTTGAGACCCAGATGGCGCAGACGCAGAAGATGAACGCGGTCGGCACGCTGGCAGGCGGCATCGCGCATGACTTCAACAACGTGCTGACGGCCATCCTCCTGTCCTCGGATCACCTGCTGCTCTCGGCCCGTCCGTCCGACGCGAGTTTCGCGGACCTGATGGAGATCAAGAGGAACGCCAACCGTGCCGCAGTGCTGGTTCGCCAGCTTCTCGCCTTTTCCCGCAAGCAGACCATGCGGCCGTCCGTGCTCAGCATGACCGACGTCGTCGGCGATCTGCGCATGCTGGTCGACCGCATGACCGGTACCAATGTCAAGCTGGAGGTCGACTACGGCCGCGATCTCTGGCCGGTGCGCACCGACCTCGGCCAGTTCGAACAGGTCATCCTCAACCTTGCCGTCAACGCGCGCGACGCCATGTCCGATGGCGGCGTGATTACGCTGCGCACGCGCAACCTGCCGGCCGCGGAAGTGGCGGCGCTGAACCGGCGCGAACTGCCGGAGGAGGACTATGTGATGGTCGAGGTGTCCGACCAGGGCACCGGCATTCCGCCCGAGATTCTCGACAAGATCTTCGAACCCTTCTTCACCACCAAGGAAGTCGGCAAGGGCACCGGTCTCGGGCTGTCGATGGTCTACGGCATCATCAAGCAGTCCGGCGGCTACATCTATCCAGAATCCGAAGTCGGCAAGGGAACGACGTTCCGCATCCTGCTGCCGCGCTATATCGAGGAAGCGGCCCTTTCGGGCGAGGCCGCTGATATGCCGACTGCGACCGTGCTTGGGACGAAGCCTCCCTCCAAGGCGGAGGAGCCGACCGACCTTACCGGCAACTCGGCTGTGGTGCTTCTGGTCGAGGACGAGGAAGCCGTCCGCCGCGGCGGCAAGCGCATGTTGGAAACCCGCGGCTATACCGTGCACGAGGCAGGTTCGGGCGTCGAGGCGCTCGAGATCATGGAGGAACTGAACGGCGCGGTCGATATCGTCGTCTCCGACGTCGTCATGCCTGAAATGGACGGGCCGACGCTGCTTCGGGAAATCCGCAAGAACTATCCGGACCTGAAATTCATCTTCGTCTCCGGCTATGCCGAGGACGCCTTCGCCAAGAACCTGCCGGCCGACGCCAAATTCGGCTTCCTGCCGAAGCCGTTCTCGCTGAAGCAGCTTGCCGTTGCCGTGCGCGAAATGCTGGATAGCTAATTGCCGGCAACCGGTTGGTCCCCAACAGAAAAGGCTGGCGTCGAACCCAGCCTTCCTTTGTTGTGGAACGGAAAGCACCTAGCGGTCGTTGCGGCTGTTGGCCAGTCGACGGCGTTTTCGCCGCTGGCTTTCGATTGTAGCAACGGGCCTATTTTGCGATAGTGCAAATGTCAGATGCACAACTGGCGCTTTCGTCCGGAGATTTGCCGACTGCAGCCCGAGCAAAGGGTCTGCATGAACCGGCAATCTAAAAAGGGGCAAACCGCGATGAGCAATCCGACGTGGGGCGAGCTGGTAGAAAACAATGTCGAGCGGTTCGGTGATCTGGTCGCCGGCATTGATCCGTTTTTACCCGAGATTCCAGGCTTCTTTGGTCAGCGCGATGAGGGAGCCTGGATAGGCGACTTCGTGAATTTCGTCCTCGACACCATCGAGGGTCATGTAGGATTCGTAAAATTCCAGTCAGCCTATTTCGAAGCCTGTGGCCTCGTTGGCCTGGCAGCTCTTTCAGCAGGAATGAAAAGGGCAAGACAAGCAGGTATTGGTGTCATTCTCGATGCCAAAAGGGGAGATATAGGTGCGACTGCCGCTGCCTATGCCCGCGCCTATCTGACGCCCGTATCTCATGGTGGAAGCGCCGACTTTGAAGCTGATTGCCTCACCGTCAATCCGTTGATGGGGCCGGATACGCTCAAGCCCTTCGTGGATTGCGCCACCCGTTTCGGCAAAGGCCTGTTCGTTCTGTGCCGAACATCAAATCCCGGCGCCAGCTGGCTTCAGGACAAGATGGCCGGCAACCGTCTCATCTCCGATCGTGTGGCCGATTTGATCGGAGGATACGGCACCATTCCCGGCTCTGCCTCTCGCCTGGGCCCGGTCGGGGCGGTGATCGGAGCAACGGCGCCGAATGAAGGCCGGCGATTGCGCCAGTTGCTGCCCTCGACGATCATTCTCGCGCCGGGCCTGGGGGCACAAGGCGGGGATCCCGCTTCAATCCATTCATTGA
Source organism: Pararhizobium sp. LjRoot238 (assembly GCF_964252955.1). Classification (NCBI taxonomy): domain Bacteria; kingdom Pseudomonadati; phylum Pseudomonadota; class Alphaproteobacteria; order Hyphomicrobiales; family Rhizobiaceae; genus Pararhizobium; species Pararhizobium sp. LjRoot238. Next base: position 3,326,251 of record NZ_CAXUPP020000001.1, read on the forward strand.
GAGGCAACATACCCGGCGATCTGCTCGTGCCTGTGTCTCGCGGCCTTAGCCGCGTCGAGGATCGTGGCATTTCAGCCAGTGACTATCGCCAACTCATCATAAGCAGGATCGAAGGGTTCAAAGCCGCAATTGCCTATGACTATGCCGATATCCGAACCCGTTTGGCATAAGCCGGTTCAGGAGCAGACGCGTCGCAAAACTCGCTCCGCAAAGGTCTGAATTCTGCGACCAAGTTTTGCAATACCGTCCAAACCAACGTTCCATATTTCAGCCAAGGGCCAGGCGCCACGCCAGCCCGTCGCGTTTCCCAGCGCCTGTTGGCCTTATTCCAGCGCAACCGCGATCTCGGCGGCAAGGCGAGCGTTGTTTTCGACCAGCGCGATATTGGTTTCGAGGCTGCGGCCGTCGGTCAGTCCGAAGATGCTGTCGAGCAGATAGGGCGTGACCGCCTTGCCGGAAATCTCGTCGCGTTCGGCATTGTCGAGCGCGCGGGCGATGTAGATTTCCATCTCGTCGCGCGGGATCTCGTTTTCCTCAGGCACCGGATTGGCGATCAGCATGCCGCCATCGACACCGAGCAGGTCGCGCATCTTCTGGAAATTGGCGATTGCCGCCGGGCTGTTGAGCATCAACGGGCTCTTCAGGCCAGAATCGCGCGACCAGAAGGCCGGGAAGATGTCGCTGTCATAGGTGACGACCGGAACGCCGCGGGTTTCCAGCACTTCGAGCGTCTTCGGAATGTCGAGGATGGCCTTGGCGCCGGCGCAGACGACGATCACGTTGGTGCGGGCCAGTTCGTCGAGGTCGGCGGAAATGTCGAATGTCTCCTCGGCCTTGCGGTGAACGCCGCCGATGCCGCCGGTCGCAAAGACGCGGATGCCTGCGCGGGCCGCCGCGATCATGGTCGCCGCGACCGTGGTCGCGCCGGTGCGGCGTTCGGCGATCGCAAAGGCGAGATCGGCGCGCGACAGCTTCATCGCGCCTTCGGTCTTAGCCAGCGCTTCCAGTTGCGCGTCTTCCAGGCCGATGTGCAAGATCCCGTCGATGACGGCGATCGTTGCCGGCACGGCGCCTTCCTCGCGGATGATCGCCTCGACGCTGCGGGCCATGTCCAGATTGCCGGGGAAGGGCATGCCATGGGTGATGATGGTCGATTCCAGCGCCACGAGCGGCGCGCCGCGCGCCTTGGCGGCCGCGACTTCGTTGGAATATTCCATCGGCAGAAGGGGTGAAAACGGCTTGGTCATCGCGGGTCCTCTATGGCTTTTTAAGGCGCGTTCATGACAGGATTTCAGCTGGCGGCACAAGCCGAATTGCTTCTCTCAGCATCTCACGCGACATTTTTTCCGACACGGCGAGCGGCGAGCGCACGGTGATACCGGCAGCAGCGACACCGGAACGCAGGCAGATGTCCAGCGGCTCCCCTTCCAGAAATGCCGCTAGGAAACCCGCGGCCAGCGCATCGCCAGCGCCGGTAACATCACCCAGCGTATCGAGGGCAGGCGGGGCGACGCTGATGGTCTGCCCCTGCCGAAATGCGATCGCCGGTCTGCCACCGCGGGTAATGACGCCGCCGGAAAGACCGGCGGCCTGTAGAAGGGTGGGCCATTCTGCAGCCTCAGTCGCATCCCGGCCCGTCAGGGCGCGCGCTTCCGCCTCGTTCATGAACAGAAAGCTGATGCCAGCGAGGCTGTTTGAAAGACGCACGACCTTGGCGGGTGAAATGGCGATGGCAGCGACCGGCTTTGTTTCCTGCGCGGCCCGTTGGATGAGGTTCGCGAGGGTTTCTTCCGGCAGATTGGCATCGGTGACGATAAGGTCGCTCAAAGAAACAACCTCCCGCATGGCGCGTTGCTGCAGCCGCCGCGGGGAGAACAGCCGGTAGAGATCCATGTCGGCGAGCGCGATCACCAGATTGCCGTCGTTTTCGAGAATGGCCGTGTAGCTTGGCGTCTTGCGATCGAGGAAGACGAACGGGTTGTCGATGACGCCCGCGGCGGCGGCGGCCTGGGCGACCGTCTCGCCGGCCGCATCGCCGCCGCGCGGGCTGATCATGCGAACCTTAAGCCCGAGCCGCGCCAGATTGCGCGCCGCGTTGAAGCCTCCGCCGCCGGCCTCTTCGAACCAGGTGCCCGGATTGCTCGCGCCCGGAGCCGTCGTGCCGGAGATACGCCCCCGGCGGTCAAGATGCGCGCCGCCGAAGATGGAAACTTTACTGCCTGTCATGCGTTTTCCCGTGTGCCCCTGCGATCCGATTCGTTCAGCGAGTCTCTTGGCTGCATTTTCTATTCCACTTTTTTACCGGCCTCTGAAAAATCCGGAACAAGAATAGAACATTCAGTCATTTATTACATGGATTCAATTCCATAGACGTCTCTTGCAAAATGAGAACAAAAAGTGTACATAGCTTTCATCGGCGGCTTCATTGCCTCAGCAGCTTCCATAACCTAAAGGTGGATCAAATGGCACAAAACTCTTTGCGGCTCGTAGAGGACAAATCGGTGGATAAAAGCAAGGCACTTGAAGCGGCACTCTCCCAGATCGAACGGTCGTTCGGCAAGGGATCGATCATGAAGCTCGGTGGGAAGGACAGCATTGTCGAGATCGAAACCGTTTCGACGGGATCCTTGAGCCTGGATATCGCACTCGGCATCGGCGGGTTGCCCAAGGGGCGCGTCGTCGAAATCTACGGGCCGGAAAGCTCGGGCAAGACGACGCTCGCACTGCAGACGATTGCCGAGGCTCAGAAGAAAGGCGGAATCTGCGCCTTCGTCGATGCGGAACATGCGCTTGATCCGGTCTATGCCCGCAAGCTCGGTGTCGATCTCGAAAATCTTCTGATCTCGCAGCCGGATACGGGCGAACAGGCGCTGGAAATCACCGATACGCTGGTCCGCTCCGGCGCGATCGACGTTCTCGTCATCGATTCGGTCGCAGCGCTCGTGCCGCGCGCTGAAATCGAAGGTGAAATGGGCGACAGCCTGCCGGGCTTGCAGGCCCGCCTGATGAGCCAGGCGCTGCGCAAGCTGACCGCGTCGATCTCCAAGTCGAACTGCATGGTGATCTTCATCAACCAGATCCGCATGAAGATCGGCGTCATGTTCGGCTCGCCGGAAACGACCACGGGCGGCAACGCGCTGAAGTTCTACGCCTCGGTGCGCCTCGACATCCGCCGTATCGGTTCGGTGAAGGAGCGCGAGGAGGTCGTCGGCAACCAGACCCGCGTCAAGGTCGTCAAGAACAAGATGGCGCCTCCCTTCAAGCAGGTCGAGTTTGATATCATGTATGGCGAAGGCGTTTCCAAGACCGGCGAACTCGTTGACCTTGGCGTCAAGGCCGGCATCGTCGAAAAATCGGGCGCCTGGTTCTCCTATAACAGCCAGCGTCTCGGCCAGGGCCGCGAGAACGCCAAGTCCTTCCTGCGCGACAACCCGGATACGGCGCGCGAGATCGAACTTGCGCTTCGCCAGAATGCCGGCCTGATCGCCGAAAAATTCCTCGAAAACGGCGGACCGGAAGCCGGCGATGGCGATGACGATGCCGCTTTGGCATAGGATCGTCTGATTTTGCCGGATGACGTCGCCGGCCGCTCCTTGACAGGGCGGCCGGTTTTCTTTTGCCGTCTGGACAGGGGTTGGCGCGGACGATAAAAGCCTGTGTTCCAAATGGGCGGGTGTAGGATCAGCGAATATCCGGCGATCCGCGATTTTCAAGAGTTTTCCGGTTCGCGGTCCGGCCATGTTGGTCGCGGACGTCTGATGCAGAGGTAAGGGCGCACTATGAACGGCGTGAATGAAATCCGGTCGACGTTCCTCGACTACTTCAAGAAGAACGGCCATGAGGTCGTGCCGTCGAGCCCGCTGGTTCCGCGCAACGATCCGACCCTGATGTTCACCAATGCCGGCATGGTGCAGTTCAAAAACGTCTTCACCGGTCTTGAGCAGCGTCCCTATTCGACGGCTGCGACGGCGCAGAAATGCGTGCGTGCCGGCGGCAAGCATAACGACCTCGACAATGTCGGTTATACCGCGCGCCACCACACCTTCTTCGAAATGCTCGGCAACTTCTCGTTTGGCGATTATTTCAAGGAGCGGGCGATCGAGCTTGCCTGGAACCTGATCACCAAGGATTTCGGCATTGACGCCAAGCGCCTGCTGGTCACCGTCTATCACACGGACGATGAAGCCTTTGACCTCTGGAAGAAGATCGCCGGTTTCAGCGACGACCGGATCATCCGCATCCCGACCAGCGACAATTTCTGGGCGATGGGCGATACCGGTCCCTGCGGCCCCTGTTCGGAAATCTTCTACGACCACGGCGATCATATCTGGGGCGGCCCTCCGGGCTCGAAGGATGAGGATGGCGACCGGTTCATCGAAATCTGGAACCTCGTCTTCATGCAGTACGAGCAGGTGACGAAGGAGGAGCGCGTCAATCTTCCGCGTCCGTCGATCGACACCGGCATGGGCCTCGAGCGCGTCGCTGCCCTTATGCAGGGCAAACATGATAATTATGACATCGACCTGTTCCGCACGCTGATCGAGGCCTCCGAAGAGGCGACCGGCGTCAAGGCTGAAGGCGACCGCCGCGCCAGCCACCGCGTCATCGCCGACCATCTGCGTTCCACCGCCTTCCTGATTGCCGATGGCGTTTTGCCGTCGAACGAAGGCCGCGGTTACGTGCTTCGCCGCATCATGCGCCGCGCCATGCGCCATGCGCAGCTGCTCGGCGCCAAGGAGCCCTTGATGTGGAAGTTGCTGCCGGCGCTGGTTAGCCAGATGGGCCGCGCCTATCCGGAGTTGATGCGCGCCGAAGCGCTGACTTCCGAAACGCTGAAACTCGAGGAAACCCGCTTCCGCAAGACGCTGGAGCGCGGCCTCGGCCTTCTCTCCGATGCGACGGCTGATCTCTCGGAAGGCGACCGGCTGAACGGTGAAACCGCCTTCAAGCTCTACGACACCTATGGTTTCCCTCTCGACCTGACGCAGGACGCGCTACGCGCCCGCGGCATCGGCGTCGACACCGATGCGTTTTCCGCCGCCATGGAACGGCAGAAGGCGGAGGCGCGCGCCTCCTGGTCCGGCTCCGGCGACAAGGCGACGGAAACCATCTGGTACGAACTCAAGGAAAAGCTCGGGGCAACCGATTTCCTTGGCTACGACACCGAGACCGCCGAAGGCGTCGTTCAGGCAATCGTGCGCGACGGCAAGGCGATCGAGACCGCGTCCAAGGGCGAGACGGTTCAGCTCGTGCTCAACCAAACGCCGTTCTACGGCGAATCCGGCGGCCAGATGGGCGACACAGGTGTGATTTCAACCGACGGCGCCAAGCTGACGGTGACCGACACGCAGAAGCGTGGTGAAGGCCTGTTTGTGCATTCCTGCGTTGTGGACGAAGGCACCGTCAAGGTCGACGACGCCGCTGCGCTCACCGTCGATCACGCCCGCCGCTCGCGGCTGCGCGCCAACCATTCGGCGACCCATCTTCTCCATGAAGCTCTGCGCGAAGTGCTCGGCACCCATGTGGCGCAGAAGGGCTCGCTGGTCGCGCCCGAGCGCCTGCGTTTCGACGTTTCGCATCCGAAACCGATGACGGCCGACGAGCTGAAAGTCGTCGAGGAGATGGCCAACGAGATCATCGTGCAGAACTCGCCGGTGACGACGCGCCTGATGAGCGTCGATGATGCGATCGCCGAGGGCGCCATGGCGCTGTTCGGCGAAAAATACGGCGATGAAGTCCGTGTCGTATCGATGGGGCAGGGCATTCATGGCTCCAAAGCCAACCGCCCCTATTCGGTCGAGCTTTGCGGCGGCACCCATGTCGGCGCCACCGGCGAGATCGGCCTGGTGCGGATTGTCGGTGAAACTGCCGTCGGTGCCGGCGTTCGCCGCCTCGAAGCGCTGACCGGTGCGTCCGCGCTTACCTATCTCAACGAGCAGGATGAGCGGGTGAAGACGCTCGCCACCACGCTGAAGGTGCAGCCCGCAGACGTTTTGACCCGCGTCGAAACACTGATGGACGAGCGCCGCAAGCTGGAGCGTGAGCTGAACGAGGCAAAGAAGAAGCTGGCGCTCGGCGGCGGTGACGCCAATGGCTCTGCCGATCAGGTGCAGGAGATTGCAGGCGTCAAGTTCCTCGGCAAGGTCGTAACCGGCGTCGAGCCGAAGGATTTGAAGAGCCTTGCCGATGATGGCAAGAAGAGCCTCGGCTCCGGTATCGTCACCTTCGTCGGCGTTTCCGCGGATGGCAAGGCGAGCGCCGTGGTTGCCGTTACCGACGACCTGACCGGCCGCTTCAGCGCCGTCGATCTGGTTCGCGTCGCTTCTGCCGCGCTCGGCGGCAAGGGCGGCGGCGGCCGCGCCGACATGGCGCAGGCTGGCGGCCCGGACGGAGCGAAGGCGAAGGATGCGATTGACGCGGTCGGCGCGGCGCTGGCTGCTTAGCCTGCTTCAGGTTGATGGCGATGACGAAAACCGGGCTGAAAGGTCCGGTTTTTCTTTGGCTGTTTACTTTTCCCGTGCGGCGCGCAACTCCGCAGGATTTGTCAAATGCCGATATGCTTCTGTCTCGCTGTTCGGCTTGCATGAGGATCGACATGAGGGAAGAGAGCATCTGGGCGGTTTACGAGCAGCGTCTGCATCGCGTATCGGCCTATATCCATGATCACTTGGACGAGGAGCTCGATCTCGATCGGCTCTCCGAAATCGCCTGCCTGTCGCCGCATCACTGGCACCGGATCTACCGGGCGGTGCACGGCGAGACGCTGGCGGCGACAGTCAAGCGGCTTCGGCTTCACCGGGCCGCAGGCGATCTGGTGCGCACCAGCCTTCCTGTCGAGGAGATTGCAAGACGAACGGGCTATCCCAACCTCCAATCCTTCAACCGGATTTTCAAATCGGTGTTCGGCATGCCGCCGGCCCGGTATCGGCGAGAGGGAAGCCACACGGTCTTTCAATCGATATCGGAAAAAGGACTTGGCGAAATGTACGATGTGACAATGAAAACCCTGGCGCCACGCGAGCTGGTCGGCGTCAGCCACACGGGCTCCTACATGGGGATCGGCCGCGCCTTCGAAACGCTTGGCGGCACGCTGCAGGCCCGTAATCTCTACCGGCCGGAGATGAAGATGATCGGCGTCTATCTCGATGATCCGGAACTGGTGCCGGAAGACAAGCTGCGCTCCTTTGCCTGCATGACGGAGGGCGAGCATGTGCCGGCCGAAGCGCCGCTGGTTCACCGCCACCTCGATGGCGGCGAGTATGCGGTGCTGCGGCACAAGGGACCTTATGCCGATATGCACAAGGCCTATCAATGGCTCTACGGCGAATGGCTGCCGCACTCTGGCAGAGAAGTCCGCGATACGGTGATGTTCGAGGAATATATCAACAACCCGCGCGACGCCGCGCCGACGCAGCTGCTGACGGATATCCATCTGCCGCTGAAATAACGGATTGCCGGCGCGCGGCGGCTATACGACAGCCGCACGCCGGCATCATTATAATCCAGCTAAATAAACCGCCCATTGGCGAGCGGCAATCATGGGGATGGCTCGAAGACCCCCCAGTGCCCCAATCCTTCCAGGACACCATCTGCGACGGACCTCTTGGCGCAATAAATATCCAGCCTATTCCCTGCGATTGCCTGCAACTCCGGAAGCGCATTGCCGACGACGATGCCGCGCACGCCCGGTAGCTCGAACATGCTGCGATCATTGTTCGTATCGCCGGCGACGACGACATCATCGTGCGAAAGGCCAAGCTGGCGGCAGAGCCAGGAGAGCGCCGCTCCCTTGTCCACGCCCGCCGGCAGGATGTCGAGATCGCGGTTGCTCGAATAGACCAGGCGGGCTGCTATCCCCGCAGTTGCCAGCCGTTCCTCGATACTTGCCAACGTCGCCATGTCGGCGTCGTGCAGGTACCAGCTTGACTTGTGGGCATGCTGATATGCATCCGGCTGGACAACGACATCCGCGACGTCGGCGAGCGCGGCAGCAATCAGCGCCCGGTCGAAACCGGCACCGATGGAGCGGGTGTAGAGCTGCGCGTGGGAGGGTTCACTCTCGTTGTGCAGCATGGTTCCGACGCCGCCGATATAGACATCCGGTGAGGGAAGGGCCGTGGTGGCGATAAAGGCCCTTTGATCCTCGATCAGCCGGCCGCTATTGACGACGAGCAGTGGCCGGTTTTCCGGTTGAAGACTTTGCCACGCCTCGCAAAACCGGGTCTCCGCTGCCCGGTCGCCGGCCAGCGTGCCATCGATATCGCTGCAGAGCAGCCGCACGCGCCTCAATCCCCGTCCGTCCATGGCTCCGCCCATTCATTGTCGTCCATGGCCTGCGGCATCGGGCGTCCCTCGACGACACCGATCAGTTGCTGGGCGATCCCGGTCCAGGTGAACAGGCTGCGCGCCTTATGGGCGCCCATGCGCGACAGGCGGCCATAGAGCCGCTCGTGTTTCAGTGGCTTCATCATGGTGATGCCGAGATCGTATTTATCGAAGGGGTCGGCAAACAGCGCATGGCGACCATAGCTCACCGCCCGGAAAAGCCCGCCATGAATGGTGATGATGGTCGGCGTGCCACTGGCCATGGCTTCGATCGCCGTCATGCCGAAGGGCTCGTAACGGCTGGACAGCACGAAAATGTCGGCGGCGCGATAGAAATCCGGCAGGTCCTCGTCGGTCACGAAGCCGGAGAAAACGACCTGGTCCTGAAGTCCGAGAGAGGCGACGCGATCCTTCAATTCGGCAAGAAGGGCCGCCTCCTGCTCGTCCATGTTCTCGCCACCGACGGCCAGATGAAGCCGCGCTTCCGGCTCACGCTCGGCAAGCACGGAAAACCCGTCGATCAAGAGGTCGTACCCCTTGTTGGTGGCAAGCCGCCCGAGCGCCATCACCACCTTTCCTTCGAAGCCGAAACGCTGGCGGGCCATCTCGCGTGTTGCCTTGGAAACGGGGAAGAAGCGGTTGTCGTCGTAGCCCGGCGGAATCATGTGAACCCGATCGCGCGGCAGATTGTAGTCAGTCACGAGCACCTCCACCTGGATCGGTGTCGTGGCGATCACCATGCTGCAGGAGCGGTAGATGATCAGTTCGTGCTTGATGCGTTCGGAAAAGTTGAATTCTTTCTCGAGCGTATCCGCCTTGTCGGGATAGTCGGTCTCCATCTGGCGTTTTTTCCAGAGACCCAGCGAATGCGGCGTGTGGATATGGGTGACCCCGAGCGCTTCCGACAAACGCTGGCCGGCAATGCCGGCGTCCCAATAGTGGCTGTTGATCAGCGTATAGGTGAAATTGTTCCTGCGGATGAATCGGACGGCATTTTCGCACCATTCCATCAGATGCCTGTAGAGGTACTCTTTTGGAATGAAGTCCTTGCCGCCGCAGGGGATGCGGATGATGCGCACGCGCTCATCGACCTCATCGAATTCCGGCTGATCCTCAAAGCGGCGGGTGTAGATATCCACCTCATGGCCGAGCAGCGCCAGCTTGCGGGCAAGTTCGATCACGTAAACGACCTGGCCCCCTGTATCGGCGGCGCCAAGCGGCGGTTCGGCCGCGACGTATCCGTGGGTTGATACCAGCGCGATGCGGGGAAGATACGAATGGGGTTTGTCAGTGGAAACAGTCATTTATCAGCTGTCACGATCTTTTTTGGGAGGTGAAGCGTGCGCGGCACGCAGAAGGGTTCACATCGCGAACGATCGGAAGCGGAAAAGGTTCCAATAAAAAACCCGGCGCGAGGCCGGGTTTTGAATTTTGCGGATCGAGCCTATCAGGCAGCCATCGCCTTCTTCAGGTTCTCGTCGATCTTGTCGAGGAAGCCGGTGGTCGAGAGCCAGGGCTGGTCGGGGCCGATGAGCAGCGCCAGGTCCTTGGTCATGAAGCCGGCTTCGACGGTATCGACGCAGACCTTTTCCAGGGTGTCGGCAAACCGGGCAAGTTCGGCATTGTCGTCGAGCTTGGCGCGGTGGGCGAGGCCACGGGTCCAGGCGAAGATCGAGGCGATCGAGTTGGTCGAGGTTTCCTCGCCCTTCTGGTGCTGGCGGTAATGGCGGGTCACGGTACCGTGGGCGGCTTCGGCTTCTACCGTCTGGCCGTCCGGCGTCATCAGAACGGACGTCATCAGGCCGAGCGAGCCGAAGCCCTGCGCGACGATGTCGGACTGGACGTCGCCGTCATAGTTCTTGCAGGCCCAGACATAGCCACCTGACCACTTGAGCGCCGAAGCGACCATGTCGTCGATCAGGCGGTGTTCGTACCAGATCTTCAGTTCCTTGAACTTGGTCGCGAATTCCTCGTCGAACACCTTCTGGAAGATGTCCTTGAAGCGGCCGTCATAGACCTTGAGGATGGTGTTCTTGGTCGAAAGATAGACCGGCACCTTGCGCTGGATACCGTAGTTCAGCGAGGCGCGGGCGAATTCGGTGATCGATTCGTCGAGGTTGTACATGCCCATGGCAACGCCGGCTGACGGGGCGTCGTAGACCTCGTGTTCGATTTCCTTGCCGTCGTCGCCGACGAACTTCATGTAGAGCTTGCCCTTGCCGGGGAACTTGAAGTCGGTGGCGCGATACTGGTCGCCGAAAGCGTGACGGCCGACGATGATCGGCTTGGTCCAGCCCGGAACGAGGCGCGGCACGTTCTTGCAGATGATCGGCTCGCGGAAGATCACGCCGCCGAGGATGTTGCGGATCGTGCCGTTCGGCGACTTCCACATCTTCTTCAGCTCGAATTCCTCGACGCGGGCCTCATCCGGGGTAATGGTCGCGCACTTGACGCCGACACCATGTTTCTTGATCGCGTTGGCGGCATCGATCGTCACCTGGTCGTCGGTGGCGTCGCGGTTTTCCATGCCGAGGTCGTAATATTCCAGATCGATATCCAGATACGGATGGATCAGCTTATCCTTGATGAACTGCCAGATGATGCGGGTCATCTCGTCGCCGTCGAGTTCGACGACGGGATTGGCGACCTTGATCTTTGTCATGATGCAAACCTCTGCATGGGGTTGGAATGGAAACGGGGTTGGGCCCCTATAGCATCCAGTTCACCACAGGCAAAGGCATAGAGTGCATGAATTCGTTGGCGTTTCGTATGGGGCGGGGACGCAGTTTAATGCCCCCGTGCCGCCCTTGGAAAATAGCCGGCGGGAGACTTTGGATAGCTGCGCTTCTCCCTCGCCAGAATGGCGGGTGCATCGAGGGAGGAGATCGATGCTTCGCGGCCGGCCGGCACCAGTCCATCAAGCTGCAACGCAAGGTACCGCCCGCAGCAGACCCTGAGGAAGGACGTGAAGTTTTCGGGCGCATGTCCTTCCTCGAGCGATTCCATGTAGAGCCGCCCGATCAGGCGGCCGACCGACATGCCGTCGCGTCCGCCAATGTCTTCGAGAATGGACCAGAAGAAGCTTTCAAGCCGGATGCTGGTCACTACGCCATCGATCCGCACCGAGCGGGTGACACTCTGCCAGAGCGCCGGATCGGCGCCGATGAATAGCCTGCACATCTATTCCTCCCAGAATTCCGGCTTTCCATGAGCCACGATGTTGTCCGATTTCGCACGTTTCGGACGACATCATGCCCCGGAGTGTCCGCCCTTTGGCGCGGCCTGACAAGGGGTTGTCAGGCTGCCGAGCGCGTCAGCGAAGGGCTATGGCGGATCTCGGTGCCGAGAACCTTGAGGAACTGGCCGATCCATGCGGGATGGGCAGGCCAGGCCGGAGCTGTCACCAGATTGCCGTCGGTGACAGCCTGATCGACCGGGATCTCCGCGTAGTGGCCGCCCGCAAGCTCGACATCGAAACGGCATGCCGGATAGGCCGAGCAGGTTCGCCCTTTCAGCACGCCCGCAGCAGACAGTAACTGTGCGCCATGGCAGATGGCTGCGACCGGTTTCCCCGTATCGAAGAAATGCCGGACCATGGCGATAACGGCGGCGTCGAGCCGCAGATATTCCGGCGCCCGGCCGCCGGGGATGACAAGGGCATCGTAGGTATCGGCTTTGGTGTCGGCGAAAGTGGCATTCAGCGTAAAATTATGGCCGCGTTTTTCCGAATAGGTCTGATTTCCCTCGAAATCGTGGATAGCCGTCGCGATCTGCTCGCCGGCCGCCTTGCCGGGGCAGACGGCGTGGACGGTGTGGCCAAGGGCGAGCAGCGCCTGGAACGGCACCATGGTCTCGTAGTCTTCGGTGAAATCGCCGCAGATCATCAGAATTTTCTTGCCGCTCATCTTATCCTCCATCGTGTTGCGTGCGGGAAAACAATGCCATGTGCGCTTTGCGGCCGGGTATTAGCCGGTTACTACATCGGGAGGACGCGATAGGCCGGCCAAAGCGCATAATATCGGCCTCGCGCGCCGCCGTGAAAATGGTTATGACCGTGATCGCCCGGCGCAAGCGCCGGTTATAGATGTGAATCGGGAGATAATTATGAAGCGCTTCGTGTTTTTGCTTCTTGCCTGTTGTGGTGTCTCGACGGCCGAGGCGGCCGATCCGGCGGCACCCGTCAAGGAGATCATGCAGGAAGCGGTCAAGGGCTGGGCGGAAGAGGCTCAGCCGGGCGAGGACTATTTTTCCGTAGCCCGTCTTGGACGTATCTATAGCCAGGATTTTGCCATGACCTATCGCGAGGCTGCGAAATTCCCGGCCTATGACGAGGGCGATTCGCCCTTCGACTACGATGTCATCGTCGGCGGCCAGGACAGTTGCGCCATCAAGGACCTTTCCGTGACCGAGGGTCCGGAAACAGGCGGCAAAAGCGACGTGACGGTGACCTTCGACAACACCCATTGCTTTGGCGAGCGCGGGGCAGACTGGAAGCCGAGCGAGTTGCATTTCATCGTGATCGAGGAAAGCGGCCATCCGGTCATCGACGATATCGTCAGAGCTAGCGATGCGGGATCGCTCAAGGCGGAGCTACAGGGCATTGCCAGTCAGGGTACTGGCGCCCAGTAAATCGGCTTGGCCGGCGCGGCTTTCAAAATCGCTCCAACTGTGCGAGGGAAGCGCCGCAAAGGACTTAAAGGCGAAGCCATGGCAGGAACGAACAGCGAGCGCGAACTACTGACGGAGGGCCCGGCGGTCATTCTGGTGCACCCGCAGCTTGGCGAGAACATCGGCATGGTGGCGCGCGCCATGGCCAATTTCGGCCTTGCCGAGTTGCGTCTCGTCAATCCGCGCGACGGCTGGCCGAGCGAGAAGGCGAAATCGGCTGCAAGCCGCGCGGATCATGTCATCGAAAACGCCAAGCTCTATGCTTCGACCGAAGAGGCAATCGCCGATCTCAATTTCGTCTATGCGACGACGGCGCGGGACCGCTATGGCTACAAGCCGGTCCGGTCTCCGCTTGTCGCGGCCGAAACGCTTCGCCAAAAATTCTCGGCAGGGCAGGCGACGGGCATCCTGTTCGGCCGGGAGCGCACGGGTCTCACCAACGAGGAAATCGCGCTCGCCGACGAGATCGTCACCTTTCCCGTCAATCCGGCCTTCGCCTCGCTCAATCTGGCACAAGCGGTTCTGCTCATGTCTTATGAGTGGCTGAAGACGAGCATGGTCTCGCCTGAGGAAACATCGTTTCAGGCGCTGTCGCAGAAACCGGCGACGAAGGAACATCTGCAGGGCCTGTTCGATCACGTTGAGGAAGCGCTGGATGCGCGCGGATATTTTCGCCCGGTCGCCAAAAAGCCGAAATTGGTGGAAAATCTGCGCGCTGTCCTAACCCGCCCGGCCTTTACCGAATCCGAAATTCGTCTTGTGCGAGGCGTCATTTCTTCGCTAGATCGCTTCACCCGCGAAGCGCCGCGCGGTGCCGGAGCACCGGAAAATTCGCGCGCGAAAAAGGTTGACGATGCCGGTGACGACCTCTGAGCTGAAGCCCATCCTCGTCTTCGACAGCGGCATCGGCGGGTTGACCGTGCTGCGTGAGGCGCGCGTCCTGATGCCGGAGCGGCATTTCATCTATGTCGCCGACGATGCGGGTTTTCCCTATGGCGGCTGGGACGAGGCTGCGCTGAAAGGACGGGTCGTTTCCCTGTTTGCCAAGTTGCTGGCCGAGCACGACCCGGAAATCTGCATCATCGCCTGCAATACCGCATTTACTCTGGTCGGCGCCGACCTGCGTGCCGCCTTTCCGGAAATGCGTTTCGTCGGCACCGTTCCGGCAATCAAGCCTGCCGCGGAGCGCACCCGCTCGGGTCTCGTTTCCGTGCTGGCAACGCCCGGGACGGTCAAGCGCGCCTATACGCGCGATCTCATCCAGTCCTTCGCCTCGCAATGCCATGTCCGGCTGGTCGGCTCGGAAAATCTGGCGCGGATGGCGGAAGCCTATATTCGCGGCGACGCGGTTGATGATGCGGCGATTCTTGCCGAGATCGAACAGTGTTTCGTCGAGCAGGACGGCCGCAAGACCGATATCGTCGTGCTCGCCTGCACGCACTATCCCTTCATGGCCAACGTGTTCCGCCGCCTCGCGCCCTGGCCGGTCGATTGGCTCGATCCAGCCGAGGCGATCGCGAGGCAGGCTCGCCGGCTGGTGCCGCTGCCGGAAGGCTTCGAGCCGCTGAACGGCGTGGACCCGGCAATCTTCACATCTGGCTGCCCGGACTTCACCACCCGTCGGCTGATGCAGGGTTTCGGGCTTACCATACGGTAAAGGAAATCTTTCTTAACTGTGGGTTTCGGTTCTGCCGGGGCGCAATGCGGCGGAAACGATGTTAATGCTCGACGCTTGCGGGTTCGTGGCGGCGCATCCGGCATGGCATTTGGAACGAGGTGGATATGAAAGTCGGCATCGATATGGGGACGGCGCCCGATGGCGCATCCGTTCCGCTCGATATCGAGGAACTTCTGGCGACGCGCCTTCTGGTGCAGGGCAATTCAGGCTCCGGAAAATCGCATCTCCTGCGCCGCCTTCTCGAACAGTCGGCCCCTTGGGTGCAGCAATGCATCATCGATCCCGAAGGCGATTTCGTTACGCTCGCCGACAAGTTTGGCCATGTGGTGATCGAGGGCGAGCGGACGGAATCTGAACTGATCGGCATCGCCACCCGTATTCGCCAGCATCGCGTTTCCTGCGTCCTCTCGCTCGAAGGGCTCGATATCGAGCAGCAGATGCGCAATGCCGGCATCTTTCTCAATGCGATGTTCGATGCGGACCGCGATTACTGGTACCCGGTTCTGGTCGTCGTCGACGAGGCGCAGATGTTTGCCCCGTCCGTTGCGGGCGATGTCTCCGAAGAGGCGCGCAAAATCTCGCTCGGCGCCATGACCAACCTGATGTGCCGCGGCCGCAAGCGCGGGCTTGCCGGCGTTATCGCGACCCAGCGGTTGGCAAAGCTTGCCAAGAATGTCGCGGCCGAAGCCTCCAACTTCCTGATGGGCCGCACCTTTCTCGATATCGACATGGCGCGCGCCGCCGATCTTCTCGGCATGGACCGGCGCACGGCCGAAATGTTCCGTGACCTGAAGCGCGGCTCCTTTGTGGCGCTTGGCCCGGCGCTGTCGCGCCGTCCACTGCCGGTGACGATCGGCAATGTCGAGACCTCCGCACGCTCGACCAGTCCGAAACTGACGCCGCTGCCGGAAGCGGTCGCCGACGTCGAGGATCTGATTTTTACGCCCGATCCCGAGGAACTGATCCGCCCGATCATTCGCCGCCCGAGCGCCCAGCCGCGACCGGCCACCGATATCCTTGCTGAACTGTCGCGCCCACGGCCCGAACCGGCAACACTTGCAGAACCGAAAACGCCCGTGCCGGAAATGCCCGCCGTGGAACGCGATGCGCTGCTCGACAGCCTGCTTGCCGAAATCCTCGAAAACCCGGAAGCGGCCTTCCGCGCCGATGCGGAATTGTTTCAGGATTTCCTGGTCCGCTGCCGTATCCGCCGCGTGCCCGGTGCGCCGCTGTCGCTTGCAGCATTTCGGCGCAAGATGGCAGTTGCGCGCTCTGGCGTGGATCCGGAAACCGCCGCGAGCGAAATCTGGGCGTCTGCACTGGAACTGTCGCGGCAGGTGACGGAGGACCTTCAGGGTGTCTTCCTGCTCGTTGCGCAGTCTGCTGTCCGCAATCTGCCGTGTCCCTCGGATGCCATGATCGCGCGGGCCTATGGCACTCATTCGGCCCGGCGCGCCAGGCGCCTGCTCGGCTACTTCGAGGAGCAGGGCCTGATCGTCGTCCATAGCGACCTTTCCGGCAAGCGGATCGTGGCATTTCCGGATTTGCAGGTTGAGACGGCGCCGGGGGCTGCCGATGCCGTCTATGATGAAGCGGGAAGCCGCAGCGCTGCTGAATAGCTTCAGCGGTCATCGACGCCGATGATGTGTAGAGTCTCGCGCCCATCTGGAACAGCAAGAGTGGAAAGCCGCCGGTCGAATGTGGCGAGCCTCCCGCCGTAGGATTTCGCCAGCGCCAGAAGATATGTGTCCGTCACCTGTCCTGGAGTTAATATGTGGGAAGAGGCGACGAGACTGGCATCGACCAAACTGATTCGGTCGTGCCAAAACTGATAATCAGATAACAAACGCATCGAACGCATCATATCTGCGACCGTGGCCGGCGAGCCGGGCGAATTTGGATAGCGTCGGTCCCCCACGATACGGATAACGCCATTTTCGGTGATTGGGCAAGTCGCCCAGCCTTGTCCTTGCCGGGCCTCGAACCAGACGTGCGCTGCGTCATGCGAGACGTGCGCCGGATCGATTAAGGCAATCAAGACATTAACATCGAGAAGAAAACTCAAGGAGCATCGTCCCTGAGCGCATTGACAATCTCAAGCGTGACGATGGTCTTCGAGCTCCCTGCCGGGAGCAAAGGTATTCCGTTTCTCACTCGAGGTTGTTCTGTCCGCCGCAAGGCCTGCCGCGCCAGGTCAGAAATGACGTTTCCGATGGGGCGTTTCTGGTTCTCGGCCAGTACCTTCGCCGCGGCCAGAACATCATCATCAATTTGTAACGTCGTTCTCATCAAAGAACCCGCATCAAGCATCAAACATCAGCATGATATGACAAGGGTAGTCCCAAGTAAAGCAAACGACGATTCGTTCAATGGGATTAGGAGTTGACAATCACGCGATTGCAGCCTAAAGCCGCCCCAACGCCGGGCCGAAATGCCCGGTGTTACTTTTTAATGACGCATATGCTTGTCCTTTCCGACAAGGGCGGAACAGCAAATGCGCGAACCGACATGTCCCGTGGCTTCTCCATTAGCGTAATGTGAGAAACCTGTCAGAGCTTCCGAAAATGAGGTTCAGAGGAGGGCGTGTTTCCTTGATCCGGTTTGGCAACAAACCGGTGTAACCGTCTGAAAGGAAATGCGATGAGCAAGCGCGAATCGTCCAAGTACAAAATCGATCGCCGTATGGGCGAAAACATCTGGGGCCGTCCGAAGTCGCCGGTCAACCGCCGCGAATACGGCCCGGGCCAGCACGGCCAGCGCCGCAAGTCCAAGCTTTCCGACTTCGGCGTGCAGCTGCGCGCCAAGCAGAAGCTCAAGGGCTACTACGGCGACATCCGCGAGAAGCAGTTCCGCGCGATCTACGACGAAGCCAACCGCCGCAAGGGTGACACCTCGGAAAACCTGATCGGCCTGCTCGAATCGCGCCTCGACGCGATCGTCTACCGCGCCAAGTTCGTTCCGACGGTCTTTGCTGCCCGCCAGTTCGTCAACCATGGCCACGTCAAGGTCAACGGCGTTCGCGTCAACATCGGTTCCTACCGCTGCAAGGCCGGCGACGTCATCGAAGTCCGCGAAAAGTCCAAGCAGCTCGTTTCGGTTCTCGAAGCCGTTTCGCTCGCTGAGCGCGACGTTCCGGATTATGTCGAAGCCGACCACAACAAGATGGTTGCGACCTATGCTCGCGTTCCGGGCCTGACCGACGTTCCGTACCCGGTCGTCATGGAACCGAACCTCGTCGTCGAATTCTATTCGCGATAATTTCTTCTGGCCTCGGCCTTGTGAAATTCGGAAAAGCCACTCAGAGATGGGTGGCTTTTTTGTTGCGCTGCACTGATGCGGAGAATGACTGATGCCCGGCACGGAACCGTTGGACCTGCAGTCGATTGTCGATGATATCCACAGCGAGCTGACGCCGAGGCTCGGCGAGGGCAAGGTTGCTGATTACATCCCGCAGCTCGCCCACGTCGATCCCAAGCGGTTCGGCATGGCCGTCGTGACCGTCGATGGCAATGTCTACAAGGCCGGCGATGCCGAAGTTCCTTTCTCGATCCAAAGTATCTCCAAGGTCTTCACGCTGACGCTGGCGCTCGGCAAACACGGCGAAAGCATCTGGAATCGCGTCGGCCGTGAGCCGTCCGGCTCCGCCTTCAATTCCATCGTCCAGCTCGAGCACGAGCACGGCATTCCCCGCAATCCCTTCATCAACGCCGGCGCGATCGCGATTACCGATCTGGTTCTGGCGGGCCACACGCCGAAGGAAGCGATCGGCGAGATAATCCGCTTTGTCCGCTACCTCGCCGACGAGGAGGACATCCTCATCGATCACGAGGTGGCGCGATCGGAGGCCGCGACCGGCTATCGCAACGTCGCACTCGCCAATTTCATGCGCGCCTTCGGCAAGCTCGACCACCCGGTCGAGCACGTGCTCGGCGTCTATTTCCATCAATGCGCCCTCGCGATGAGCTGTGTCCAGCTGGCAAAGGCCGGCCTGTTCCTTGCCGCCTCCGGCAGCAATCCGCTGACGAAACATTCGGTCGTTTCGCGCCAGCGGGCGCGTCGCATCAATGCGCTGATGCTGACCTGCGGCCATTATGACGGCTCTGGCGATTTCGCCTATCGCGTCGGACTGCCCGGCAAGAGCGGTGTCGGCGGCGGTATTCTGGTGGCGGCGCCCGGAAAAGCTTCCGTCGCTGTCTGGTCGCCCGGCCTCAACCACAACGGCAATTCGCTGCTTGGCTCCTTGGCGCTCGAAATGCTGGCGAACCGCACCGGATGGTCCGTATTCGGCGCCTGAGCCGGGCGTTACGGAAGTTTCACATCGATTCGCGTGCATTTTCCTTGAACTTGCCGGCATACACGGGCAAGTGCTGTTCACAACGCACGCGCCCTGCGCGTTTTCCAATCCGGGACTTTGTCATGGATATTTCCACCCCATCGCCGGTCGCCGATCTCGAAGAGCTTTCATCTGGATCGGCTGAGGCCCTTGACGACGCGCTGCATCCGATCTTCGCCAAGATGCCGTCCTCGGTTTCCTTCAATAAACTGCGCAAGCGGCTGCTGCGGCAGGTGCGTCAGGCGATCGAGGATTTCGGCATGCTGAAGGGCCAGAAGCGCTGGCTCGTCGGCGTGTCTGGCGGCAAGGACAGCTACAGTCTGCTGGCGCTCCTGATGGACCTGCAATGGCGCGGCCTGCTGCCGGTCGAACTGGTCGCCTGCAATCTTGACCAGGGCCAGCCGAATTTCCCCAAGCATGTGCTGCCGGATTACCTGACCTCGATCGGCGTCAAGCACCGGATCGAATATCGCGATACCTATTCGATCGTGAAGGAAAAGGTGCCGGCGGGCGGAACCTATTGCGCGCTCTGTTCGCGCCTGCGCCGCGGCAATCTCTATCGGATCGCCCGCGAGGAAGGCTGCGACGCCCTGGTGCTCGGCCATCACCGCGAGGACATCCTCGAGACCTTCTTCATGAACTTCTTCCATGGCGGCAGGCTCGCCTCGATGCCGGCCAAGCTCCTGAACGACGACGGCGACCTGATGGTGCTCAGGCCGCTTGCCTATGCGGCCGAGGACGATCTCGCCAAATTCGCCGCGGCGATGGAATTTCCGATCATTCCCTGCGACCTCTGCGGCTCGCAGGACGGGCTGGAGCGCAATGCCATGAAGGCGATGCTGGCTGATATCGAGCGCCGTATGCCTGGCCGCAAGGACACGATGCTGAGGGCGCTCGGTCACGTCAATCCGTCGCACCTGCTCGACCCGAAACTGTTCGATTTCCAATCCCTGTTCGCGGAGCCCAAAGCATGACATCTGCCATCGATATCGCAGCCATCGCCAATATCCTGCAGGAGGCTGCGGTCAAGGAGATCCTTCCGAAGTTCCGCAATCTCGGCACCGGTGACGTGCGGATGAAATCGGAAGCCATCGACCTGGTGACCGAAGCCGACGAAGCGGCGGAGCGCCTGATCAAGGCGCGTATGGCGGAGGTCGCGCCTGATGCGCTGTTTATCGGCGAAGAGTCCGTCGCCGCCGATCCGGCGCTGCTGGACAGCCTTGCGGGGGCCGATCTCGCTGTCATCGTCGATCCGATTGACGGCACGTTCAACTATGCCGCCGGCATGCCGCTGTTCGGCGTTATGGCCGCTGTCGTCGCCAAGGGCGAAACCGTTGCCGGCGTGATCTATGACCCGATGGGCAATGACTGGGTGATCGCGGAAAAAGGTGCAGGCGCCTGGCTTTGCAAGGCGGATGGTTCGCAGGAGCGGTTGGGTGTTGCGCCTTCGCTGCCGCTGGAAAGCCTTGTCGGCTGCGCATCGACCGGATTCTATTCGCCGGAAAACCGGCGCATCGTCATGGGCAACATGGCGAAGGTGCGCATCGCCACGAGCTATCGCTGTGCAGCGCATGAATACCGCGCCTTCGCGGCGGGGCATTTCCATTTCCTGATGTATCAGAAGCTGATGCCCTGGGATCACCTTGCCGGAACGCTGATCGCAGAAGAGGCGGGCGCTTACGCCGCGCGCTTCGATGGTTCGCCCTATCGCCCGGATCATGTCGATGGCGGCCTTCTGGTGGCGTCCGACAAGGATTGCTGGGACGTGCTTCGCCGCGAGGTCTTTACCGTCTGAGGCGATGAAGAATGCACCATGAAAAAGGCCCGCGCGACATCGTTCGAGCGGGCCTTTTTCATGGTTGCGACGTCACATATGGCCGCCGCCAGCCTCAAGCAGGGCGTGATCATCGCCGGGGTGGGTAAAGAGTTTGCCCTTTTCTGCCCAGAGCACGGCAAGGATTGTTACCGCGCCGAAGGCGGTGAAGCCGGCAAACAGCGGCTGGACCGTACCGTTGAACATCTGCCCGACAGCGCCGCCGATCAGGGCGCCGCCGGTGGTGGAAACGAAGCCGGTGATCGCCGTGGCCGTGCCTGCCAGATGGCCCATCGGTTCAAGGCTGATCGCGGTGAAATTGGTGCCGATCACGGCGAACATCATCAGCAGGACCGAGAACAGCAGATAGGCAACCAGGAAGGACGGTGTTCCACCGAGCGACACGAGGAGCCCTGCACCGGAGAGCAGCGTGAACAGGATCATCGCCGCATGCGAGATGCGCCGCATGCCGAAGCTGCGGACGAAATAGCCATTGGCGAAGTTGGCGACTGCGATGCCTCCGGCGGTGCCGGCAAAGGCGATCGGCAGCCAGTCGCCGAGGCCGTAGACTTCGCCGAAGATCTGCTGGACGGTGACGATGTAGGCACAGATGACGGCGGTGAATAACGTCTGCCCGATCATGTAGCCGCAGGTGATGCGATTGGTGAGCACCGTGCGGAAACCGGACGCGACGGACGCCACCGAGAGAGGCAGCCGTTCTTCGTGCGGCAGCGATTCCTTGAGGCGCAGGCCGGCCCAGACGAAAAGGATGGCGCCGACGCAGCCGAGCAGGATGAAGATCCAATGCCAGTTCGCATAATAGACCACGGCCTGGCCGAGCGAAGGGGCAACGATCGGCACGATCATGAAGACGATCATCACATAGGACATGACACGCGCCATTTCGCGGCCGCCGAAACAGTCACGCACCACCGCCATGGTGGTGATGCGAACCGCTGCAGCACCGATGCCCTGCACGAACCGCAGGAGGAGCAGCATTTCGAAGCTCTCGGTCGCGGCCGCCCCGAACATTGTCACGGTGAAAAAGGCGAGACCGGAGAGCAGGATCGCGCGGCGCCCGAAGGTGTCGGACAGGCTGCCGAAGATGATCTGCGAGCAGCCGAATCCGAGGAAGAAGATGCCGATGACCAACTGCGTGTCGTTGGTGTTGGCGACGTTGAGCGACTGGCCGATGGCGGGCAGGGCCGGCAGCATGATGTCGATGGCGATCGCCACGCTCGCGGTCATGAGCGCGATGGTGATGACGAATTCGAAGAAGCCGAGGCCTATTCGGGAGGAGCCGATATTTTCGATGTGTTCAGCGGTCGTGGTGGCGGACATGAAAGGACCTATGATGTCTTGGGAGGAGACAGCCGTCGTTAAGCCGACGGATTGTGCGGACTGAAAAGTCTGCCTTTTTCGGCGACGAGCACGAAGATCAGGCCGATGACGGAAACCGACAGGAAACCGATGGCAAGCGGTGTGACAGTGCCGTCGAATGCCTGGCCGATCAGCGCGCCGATCGTCGCGCCGCCGATCGTCTGGGTGAAGCCGAGCACCGAGGATGCGGTTCCGGCGACGTGGCCGAGCGGTTCCATGGCCATGGCGTTGAAATTCGGACCGATCAGGCCGAACTGGAACATCGCCGTGCCGTAGAGCAGCACGAAGAGCCAGAGGGGCAGCGCACCGAAGATCGATGCCGTGGCCCAGGCAAGGCTTGCCAGGGCGAATCCGATCAGCGCGCCGTGCGACAGGCGGCGCATGCCGTAGCGTTTGACAAGGCGCGAATTGGTGAACGAGGCAACAGCCATCGTACCGGCAAAGCCTGCAAAGACCAGCGGGAACCAGTGTCCTAGCCCGTAGATGCCGACCAGAATCTGCTGCGCGGAATTGATGAAGCCGAACAGCGACCCGAAGATGAAGGACGCCGCCAGCGAATAGCAAAGCGAAACGCGGTTGGTCAGCACGATGCGGAATGCGTCGAAGATGGACGCGATCGTGAACGGACGGCGACGTTCGACCGAGAGCGTCTCGGGCAGTCGCAGCGCGACCAGCGTCGCTACCAGCAGCGCAAACAGGCAGATGACCACGAAGATCATGTGCCATTCGGCAAAAATCATGATCAACTGGCCGATGCTTGGCGCAATGACCGGCACGATCATGAAGACCATCATGACCAGCGACATGACCTCCGCCATCATCCGCCCGCCATAGATATCGCGAACGATCGAAATGGTGATGACCCGCGTCGCGGCAGCGCCAATGCCTTGCATGAAGCGCAGGGCAAGCAGCCCGGCGAAGGACGGCACGAAGACGATGGCAAGCGCACAGAGGCCATAGACGCCGAGGCCGCCGAGAAGCGGCAGCTTGCGGCCGAAGCGATCAGACAACGGCCCGAAGAACAATTGCGCGCAGCCCATACCGAGCAGATAGGCGGTAATGACGTATTGGCGCGCGTTCTCATCGGCGACGCCGAGGCTGGCGCCGATCTCCTGCAGGCCCGGCAACATGATATCGATCGAAATCGCGTTGATCGCCATCAGCATGGCCATCAGTGTGACGAATTGTGGTTTCGACAAAGCCTGAAGGCCCGGTGCTTCGGTGGTAATGGTCATCGGAATATTCCTGGCGGAGGTGCCGGGCGCCTGAACTGAAAACGAATACGTTTCCTGCAGGGAACAAGCGCGGATGAAAATGCTGGAGTCGGTAGTCCCACATCTGGTCGAAAGCGAGGCTCCGGGTGCTTCAAAAAATGAACCGGATTATCCGGGCTGGTTTGGGTGGCACAGGCAATTGTTCGGAATCCGGTGCCGAACGTTCGCCTGCGCGTGCTTACGCCCTGTTTCGCGACCATCTTGTGACAGCCGCTTCATATTGGCTGCGCCTATTAAAGGTTGCGCAATATTAGGTAGCCTTCACAAGTCGCAGGAATCAAAAAAGGCGGTGACCCGCCTTTTTCAGGTGCCACTGTAACCGAAACCAGATTTCAGGCTGCGCCCTTGACGGCGATGCCGTGTTCTTCGAAATGCGACTGGAGTTCGCCAGCCTGGAACATTTCGCGCACGATGTCGCAGCCGCCGATGAATTCGCCCTTGATGTAGAGCTGCGGAATGGTCGGCCAGTTGGAATAGTCCTTGATGCCCTGGCGAAGATCGGCATCGGCGAGAACGTTGATGCCTTTATAGTCGACGCCGATATAGTCGAGCATCTGGACGACTTGGCCAGAGAACCCACACTGGGGGAATTGCGGCGTGCCCTTCATGAAAAGAACGACGTCGTTGCTCTTCACTTCGTTGTCGATGAATTCGTTGATTCCGCTCATATGTCGTAGTCCTTCCTGCTCCAGCGTCAAGGGCCGGGGGTGTCGATCCATTCTAGATAGCATGCAGGTCGGTGATTTTCATCACCCGATCCCAACAAAAATTGATGGCTTGCAGGGCGGCAACACGCCGCCGGCGAAATCATCGCGTCTTACTGCGCGAGGCGGCCGTCCTGCGGCGGCTCACCTGCTTCTTCGCTGGCTTTGCGGCCCTTGTCGCGGTCGCTTTCTTGAACCGGCCGGTGGTGGCAGACCGCGCCTGCCGTTTCTGGCGTTTCGTGGCGGTCCGGCCGCTGGTCTTCTTCAGGATTTCCTTCAGAACACTCTCAACGACGCCACTGACCAGTTCATTCATCAGGCCGGCCATCAAGCCTTACTCCGGCGCCGATGTCTGAAGGGCAAGTGCGTGCAGCACGCCGCCCATATTTCCCTTCAGCGCATTGTAGACCATCTGGTGCTGCTGAACCCGGCTCTTGCCGCGGAAGGCTTCTGCCACGACTTCAGCTGCATAGTGGTCGCCGTCTCCTGCCAGATCCCGGATTGTCACCTTGGCGCCCGGGATACCGGATTTGATCATGTCTTCAATATCGCCCGGTGTCATCGGCATACGCTACTCCTCAATTCTTTCTTGCTCCAATGCGGCAATCCACTCGATTCTGCCACATGGGGATCACTTGTATAGAGGCGAAAACCGCGTTCCAACAGTTCCATCAATATTTTTACGTCGGTATCGGAATGCAGCCTCGGCATTACGCAAATAACGGAAAATCGGCTGTCAAATCCGTCTGGCAAGTTGGAAACCGGCGCAGAACCAACGATCAGCGCCGGGCCACGGAAAGGGATAGGTCGTTTCGGCGCCTGCGGCCGCGCCAACCGATAAGCCAGGCGATACCGCCAGGAGCGGCGCAATTTGTTCAACCACGCGTACCGGTGCGCATCACCTCTGCTCATGCGTTCCCCTGAAACCTATCCGTGTGTCAATTTGGATCAGCAGATAGGATTCAGGTTAGACTTGGAAAGGGTTGCTGTCGGTTGTTTCAGCGTCTTTCCTTATTGCGAGGCGACCGTTGCGGGGCAGGCCGCCAAATTGATGACCAGCACATTCGGAAAATCCGGGCGGAATCAAAGCCAACACCCACCGGGCCTTCAGTTTGATTCCGGCAGGCTGCCTTCCATGAAATCCGGGAACCATGATTCATGTACTGAGCGCAATTGCACAATTGCAAGCGGCTTGGCCGAGCCGAGCACGACCTCGGTACCGCCGGTCGCTCCGATCACGGGTGCGGATACGCCCGCAGCCTTTGCCCGCTCGGCGACAAGGTCTGCATGCTCCGGCTTTACGGACACGACGTAGCGTCCCTGGTCTTCTCCGAAGAAGACAGGGATGGGATCGCGGCCTGCTACCGCCGAAACCCTTGCGCCGATGCCCGACGCCATCGCCATTTCGGCAACCGCCAGCGCAAGCCCGCCCGAGGAGCAATCATGTACGGCGGTCGTCAGGCCGTCGACAATGAGGCTGCGGACGAAATCGCCGGTCTTGCGCTCATGGGCGAGATCGACATGCGGGGCGGGGCCGTCAGTGCGGCCATGGATGTCGCGCAGATAAACGGACTGGCCGAGATGCGCACCAAGGCCATCCGGCGCGCCGACGAGGAGGATGTCCTCGCCTTCAGCCGCAAAGCGGATGCGTGCCATCTGCGACCAGTCGCCGAGCAGGCCGACGCCGCCGATGGTCGGGGTCGGCAGGATGCCCTGGCCGTTCGTCTCGTTATAGAGGGACACATTGCCGGACACGATCGGGAACTCGAGCGCACGGCAGGCTTCGCCGATGCCCTTGATGGCATGGACGAGCTGGCTCATGATTTCCGGGCGTTCCGGATTGCCGAAGTTGAGGTTGTCGGTGGCAGCCAGCGGCAAGGCGCCGGTCGCGGTGATGTTGCGCCAGCATTCGGCTACGGCCTGCTTGCCGCCTTCGAACGGATCGGCTTCGACATAACGCGGCGTCACGTCGGAGGAGAAGGCGAGCGCCTTTGTCGGGTGGCCTTCGACGCGCACGACGCCAGCGTCACCGCCCGGCAGCTGCAGCGAATTGCCCTGGATCAGCGTGTCGTACTGCTCGTAAACCCAGCGGCGCGAGGAGTTGTTGGCCGAGCCGACAAGCGACAGCACAGCGTCGGCGACATCCGCCTGGGGAATATCATCGGCAGCAAGCGGTGCAGCCGTTTTCGCCGGCGTCCACGGGCGGTCATATTCCGGCGCCTGGTCACCCAGTTCCTTGATCGGCAGGTTTGCCACTTCCTCGCCCTGATGGATGACGCGGAAACGCAGATCGTCGGTGGTCTTGCCGACGATGGCGAAATCCAGGCCCCACTTGACGAAGATCGCCTTGGCGACTTCTTCCTTGGCCGGTTCCAGGACCATCAGCATACGCTCCTGGCTTTCCGACAGCATCATTTCATAGGCGGTCATGCGCTCTTCGCGCACGGGAACCTGATCGAGCTGCAATTCGATGCCGAGGTCGCCCTTGGCGCCCATTTCGACAGCCGAGCAGGTGAGGCCGGCGGCACCCATATCCTGGATGGCGATGACCGCGCCGGTCTTCATCAGTTCGAGGCAGGCTTCGAGCAGGCATTTTTCGGTGAAGGGGTCGCCGACCTGGACGGTCGGGCGCTTCTCTTCGATCGACTCGTCGAATTCGGCCGACGCCATGGTTGCGCCGCCAACGCCGTCGCGGCCGGTCTTGGCGCCGAGATAGACGACCGGCAGGCCGACACCCTTGGCTTCCGACAGGAAGATCGCGTCGGACTTGGCAAGGCCGGCGGCAAAGGCGTTGACGAGGATGTTGCCGTTGTAGCGGGCGTCGAACTCGACCTCACCGCCAACAGTCGGCACGCCGAAGGAGTTGCCGTAACCGCCGACGCCGGCGACGACGCCGGACACCAGATGGCGGGTCTTCGGATGATCAGGAGCACCGAATCGCAGGGCGTTCATTGCCGCGATCGGGCGCGCGCCCATGGTGAAGACGTCGCGCAGGATGCCACCGACGCCGGTCGCCGCACCCTGATAGGGCTCGATGTAGGAGGGGTGGTTGTGGCTCTCCATCTTGAAGACGACGCAGTCGCCGTCATCGATATCGACGACACCTGCATTTTCGCCCGGGCCCTGGATGACGCGCGGACCGGTGGTCGGCAGCGTGCGCAGCCATTTCTTCGAGGATTTGTAGGAGCAGTGCTCGTTCCACATCGCCGAGAAGATGCCGAGTTCCGTGAAGGTCGGCTCGCGGCCGATCAGTTCCAGGATGCGCTGGTACTCATCCGGCTTCAGGCCGTGCGAGGCAATGAGGTCGGCGGTGATGGGGCGGGTATTGGAAATGGTCATCGTGGTCCATTCGGTCCGTTGGAGCATCCCGGACGGCAAGGGACACCGTCTGCCTGAAGGGCTGCGTCAAAACAAAGAGATCGCGTCGGCGTTTCTTTAGCCGATGCTACTCCGGGATGCGACAGGAAAATGCCGGAAAAGCACAGGCGATCGCGTGCTTTTTGCTGGCGGGACCGGTGGTTCGATCAAGCGAAGCTGTCATAGCCGGTGCGGCCGCTGTCAAGCAGCCGGCGAAGTGTCAGGAAGCCACGCCGCACCTCGTTGCGGTCGGCGGGCGAGGAGAAGCCGATCCGCACCCGATGAAAGACGCTTTCGGTCCGCCCTGCCTTGAACTCGTCCTCGTCGTCGACGAGCACGCCCTCCTCAAAAGCTGCGTGCTTGAAGGTGCCGGAGAACCATGGCTCGGACAGCTTCAACCACAGAAAAGGCACATGCGGATGAGAGTTGAACTCGATACCTGAAAATATTGCGCGCGCCATCTGCTCGCGCGCGCGGATCTCATCGATACATCTGGAGCGCAGGATCGCGGCTTCACCGCTCAGCACCAGGCGTGCGCAGAGTTCGGCAAGCAGAAACGGCATGCCGCCGCTCACCATTTTGTGGGCAATACGGATGCGCTGGCTGAAATGGGGAGGGCAGGCGACCCAGCCGCCGCGCACACCGGCCGCAACCGATTTCGACAGGCCTCCGACCAGAAATGTCCGCTCCGGCGCAAGTTCGGCGAGAAGCGGCGTCATGTCGCCGGTCATCGCGCCGTAGAGGTCGTCTTCGAGGAGCCAGACGCCATAGCGGCGGGCAATGTCGGCGATCGCCTGCCGACGCTCCAATGACAATGTCACGACTGTCGGGTTCTGTGCGGTCGGCATCAGGAAGGCGAGTTTCGGATGCTGCTGGGCACAGACGCGCTCGAAGTCTTCCGGATCAAGGCCGTAGTCGTCGGTCCGCAGGAGAATCGTGCGTCGACCGATCAGGCCGGCGCTGCGGCTGATCTGTGAATAGGTGATGTTTTCGAAAGCGATCTTGTCGCCTGGAGCGGTGACAGCCGCGATGACGGCGACTGCACCGGCATGGGCACCGAGCGTCGGGACGATGCGATCGGGCTGCGGCTTGAACGTTCCCTTGGCAAGCCACTGGCTTCCCGCTTCGAACCAGTGCGCCGGAAAATCGCGAGCATAGCTGGCGATGTCGGCACGGTGTTCGCGGCTGATGTCGATCAGCAGCTTTTCGAGCGACTTGCCCTGGCCGATATCCGGTGCCGCCGTGCTGTCGAACCGGAGCTTGCCCGGCGGCGCCTTGATCGGCCGGGTGCCGGCAAGTGCCGCGGTCATCGGATCGGCCTGTTCGGCCGGGCGCATGTCCGCATTGTCGAGCACATAGGTGCCGCGGCCAACCTCGCCGCTCACGAGGCCGCGTTCGCGCACCAGATGATAAGCACGGCCGATTGTGCCGATTGTCACGCCGATATCAAAGGCGAGATTGCGTTGCGGCGGCAATTTCGTTCCGGCCGGCAGTACGCCACCGGCAATCGCCTGCTCGATCTGGTCGGCAATGCGCGCGTAAAGAGGGCCTTGGCCTTGGCCGGGGTCTGGCATCCAAGTTGTCATGGTTACAATTTCTACATTGCATCCATTTTTGTGTCAATTAAGACAAGTAAACATTCGAAAGTAACGGTGACAATCGATGGGGTGATGTCAATGGGTACAATTTGCACTGCAGATGATGCGATTTGCTCGTCGAAGACAATTACAATTCCGGCTCCCGTTGGCGTCGTGCCACGCGCAAAACACTTTTTTGGGCGGGTGATCTCATGGATTGCGGAGCGAGAGGAAAAGCGGTTCAGCCGCCTTGCCCTTGCCGAACTGACAGATGAACAGCTTGCGGACATAGGCGTGACGCCCGCGGAGGCGCGGCGCGAGGCCTCGCAACCTTTCTGGAATTGATCGCGGTCTTGCCGGCTACAGGAGCTCGAGAACCTTCGTCTTCGGCCGGCAGATCGCCACGCCTTTTTCGGTGACGACGATCGGCCGTTCGATCAGTTCGGGATGTGCCAGCATGGCATCCAGGATCTGTCGGTCTGTCTTGTTCTCATCGTCAAGTTTCAGTGACAGGTAAGAGCGCTCTTTCGTGCGCAACAGTGCGCGCGGTGACATGTCCATGGCGAGCAGAAGGGCCAGCATCTGCTCGTGGGTTGGCGGCGTCTTCATGTAGTCGATGATGACAGGCTCAATGCCGGTTTCGCGGATCGTCTCCAGCACCGCCCGGGACGTGGTGCAGCGGTTATTGTGATAGATCGTAACACTCATCAATATGCCTTTGGTGCATTCCCGGCCGTGGGAGGACGGCGGCTTTGCTGTAGACAGCAGGCCTGTGCTTATGAGGGACGTAACGCAGTTTCGTGACAGGCTTGAGAATGCATTCCGGGCGGGAAACGCGCAAAACACTGTCCGCATCTCGGGAGGCTCAATCAGAAGTCCGCGCGACGGATTGTCGAGCAAAACTTCAAAAAAGAAAAGCTGCAAGATTTGGCGGAGCGCCGTCGTCGCGCTGTTTCCGATCCCGCCAGCGCTTTATCGGCAACCGGTGCTGCCCGCGGCCCAGCGCTTCACGTCTGTTACCATTCTCGCTCCAACCGCTTCATTGAACAGCGGTCCGAAGGCTTGAAGCCGGGCAGGGTGTCCCTCCGCCTGGACGACGGCGAGTGGGCGCGATTCGGGTGAATTGCGCTTGACGAGCAGGATGCGCGGGCGTCCGGAGAAGGAGTTGAGTTCTGGAGCCAGGCGATACGGCTTGAACGCTGCGTCTCCAGACTTGAACCAGCAGGCGTTGGCGCCGAGCGCGACGCGTTCCATGGTCGGCAACGCCGCCGTGCTTTGTGCGGGCGCCGGCGGGCTTGCCGACTGGCAGCCGGCGCCGAGCGCAAGTGTGGCGACTGCGCCGGCAGTTGCAAGGAAACGGAAGAAAGTTGCGCCGCGCATCGGAAGGTCCCTGTGATTCGATCTCTGAGGGAGCCTTCTATCAGACCGAATGTTAAGCAGCGATTACATCAAGAGCGGAAGCGAACAGGCCGCGCCCATCGGCGCCGCCATGGGCGGCCTCGATCAGGTTTTCCGGATGCGGCATCATGCCGAGGACATTGCCCTTGGTGTTGACGATACCGGCAATGTCGTTGATGGAGCCGTTCGGATTGGTGCCGGCTGCATAGCGGAAAACGACCTGCCCATTGCCCTCGATGGTCTTCAGCGTTTCCGCCTCGGCGAAATAGTTGCCGTCGTGATGGGCGACGGGGCAGCGGATGATTTGCCCCTTTTCATAGGCGCGGCTGAAATCGGTGTTGGCGTTGACCACTTCCAGCTGGATTTCCTTGCAGACGAATTTCAGAGAGGCATTGCGCATCAGCGCGCCCGGCAGAAGGCCTGCTTCGACCAGGATCTGGAAACCGTTGCAGACGCCCAGCACCTTGACGCCTGCTTCGGCCTTCGCCTTGATCGCCTGCATCACCGGCATGCGCGCCGCGATTGCGCCGCAACGCAGATAGTCGCCGTAGGAGAAGCCACCGGGGATGACGATCAGATCGACATCCGGGATATCCGTCTCGGTCTGCCAGATCGTCACTGGCGCCTTGCCGGAAATCTTGGTGAGCGCCGCGATCATGTCGCGGTCACGGTTGAGGCCTGGAAGCTGGACGACGGCTGATTTCATGGGTGCGGTTCAAACCTGGATTGGGCCTCGGCAAGCTCGCGCAGTTCGAGGCGGTTTTCGATACGTTCTAAGCGCTGATCGGACCTATCCAGTCGGGTGTAGATGTTGTGGATGTCCATCTGCACGGACACCATCGTTCCGCGAAGATTGCTGAGCTCGGTCTTGATGCCGGACGTCTCGAATTTGAGGTTCGAAATGTCCGACTGCATTCGCTTCAACAGCTCATAGATCAGATCGTTTGTAATTGCGGCCATACTGCACCTCATTCAACCCTTAGGCGAGTGAGATAGTGTAATTCTCGATCACTGTGTTGGCCAGCAGTTTCTCGCACATGGCCTTGAGGTCGGCTTCGGCCTTCGCCTTGTCGGCGGT
This sequence comes from Pararhizobium sp. LjRoot238, assembly GCF_964252955.1. Lineage (NCBI taxonomy): Bacteria > Pseudomonadati > Pseudomonadota > Alphaproteobacteria > Hyphomicrobiales > Rhizobiaceae > Pararhizobium > Pararhizobium sp. LjRoot238. The sequence continues at coordinate 3,357,836 of NZ_CAXUPP020000001.1, forward strand.
CTCGATCTGGAGATCGAAGACCTTGCCCTGGCGGACATGGCCGATGCCGTCGAAACCGAGAGCGCCAAGCGCGCCCTCGATTGCCTTGCCCTGCGGGTCGAGAACGCCGTTTTTCAGCGTCACTGTTACGCGTGCGTTGATCACTGTTGTCTTTTCCTGCTTATTTTACCAGCACAGGGCCGGTGCCGCGGGGCGGCTCGTTCTCGTTCATGATGCCAAGGCGGCGGGCGACTTCCTGATAGGCCTCGACGAGGCCGCCCATGTCGCGGCGGAACCTGTCCTTGTCCATCTTTTCCTTGGTTTCGACGTCCCAGAGACGGCAGCTGTCCGGCGAGATTTCGTCGGCCAGGATGATGCGCATCATGTCGCCTTCGAACAGGCGGCCGCATTCGATCTTGAAATCGACGAGCTGGATGCCGACGCCCAGGAACAGGCCGGTCAGGAAGTCGTTGATGCGGATGGCGAGCGCCATGATGTCATCGAGTTCCTGCGGGCTTGCCCAGCCGAAGGCGGTGATGTGCTCTTCGGAGACCATCGGGTCGTCGAGCGCATCGGCCTTATAGTAGAATTCGATGATGGAGCGCGGCAGGACGACGCCTTCCTCGATTCCGAGGCGCTTGGAGAGCGAGCCCGCGGCCACGTTGCGCACGACGATCTCGAGCGGAATGATTTCCACTTCCTTGATCAGCTGTTCGCGCATGTTGAGGCGGCGGATGAAGTGCGTGGGAATGCCGATCCTGTTCAGATGCGTGAAGATATATTCCGAAATCCGGTTGTTGAGCACGCCCTTGCCGTCGATGACATCGTGCTTCTTCTTGTTGAACGCGGTGGCGTCATCTTTGAAAAACTGGATCAGCGTGCCTGGCTCAGGACCCTCGTAAAGGATCTTGGCTTTGCCTTCGTAGATACGGCGGCGACGGTTCATCAATATTGTTCTCTATGGTTGTCGGCGCACTTGGGCTGCGCCATTGGCATTTTCTAATCGGGTCCATAGCTCAAAAGAAACTATTTCACAATCGGCGTCTGATCCGATCCCCTGAATTAGCAAGAGGGTAACACGGAAAGTCATCAAAGCGGAAAACTTCGCATTGCACTTTTGACAGGCTTTTGGTTTATGGGCGAAAAGCTGTTTGCGGCGTGGTTTTCAGGGAGATCGACGAATGACCAGTATGCAGGATCGCGAAAAGGCGTTCGAGGCGAAATTTGCGCTGGATGAAGAACTGCGGTTCAAGGCCGAGGCGCGCCGCAACAAGCTGCTCGGGCTCTGGGCAGCCGAGCTTCTGGGCAAGAGCGATCCGGCGGCCTATGCCACGGAGATCATCGCCGCCGATTTCGCGCAGGCCGGACATGAGGACGTCGTGCGCAAGATCCGCGCAGACTTCGATGCTGCCGGCGTCGCCCAGACCGAGGAGGAGATTCGCCTGAAGATGCTGGAGCTTCTCTCCGAAGCCGTCACGCAGATTCAGAACGGCTGATACCGGCCATTGCGCTGATTGCTGGGCCGTCCGCTTGCGGGCGGCTTTTTTGTTCCGGCATCTGGATGTACCGCGCCGCCGCCGGGTCAGGGTCGAAGCCTATTGAGGAACTGGGCGAAGACCATGGTGCCTTCCGGCCACGGACCGTGACCGGATTCGGCGTTGATGTGGCCGGATTCACCGGCGTCCACCAGCAGCGAGCCCCAGGCGTTGGCGATATCGCCGGCATGATCATACGATCCGAACGGGTCGTTGCGGCTTGCGATCACCAGACTCGGGAACGGCAGCGGATCGCGCGGGTAGGGGCCGAACGTCATCAGGTGCTTCGGTCGGATTTTCGGATTTGTCACTTCCGGCGGGGCGACGAGGAAAGCGCCGGCGATCTTCTTTTCCGCGTGCGGCAGGGCGAGGATGGCGGTTGCGACGCCAAGCGAATGCGCCACGATGACGACGGGTTTGGCCGCCGCGTTGATCTCTTCGACCATGCGTCGCACCCAGTCCTCGCGTACGGGCTTTGCCCATTCGGCCTGTTCGACGCGGCGCGCGGAGGCAAGTTTGTTCTGCCACCGGGTCTGCCAATGGTTCGGACCCGAGTTGGTGTAACCGGGCACGATCAGGATATCTGCTTCAGATGCTTTCATAATAACGGCGATTTGTGCTCGGGGGAGACGGAAGTCAAGTGAAAGAGACGCAGATCTGGTATATGCTCGCTGCACGGGACGATTGGTCACGACGTTCCGTGACGGCGAAAGCCGCCAATATCGAGAGCATTGGATCGCGGTCAGCGATGCCGAAATCCCCTCGAAACCGGCACTACTGACTGTTCTCGAATGACGTGACGATGCGTGTGTTCAAGGAGGAGAATTGGTCATGACAACATTCCATGTATTGGCAGGATCCAGCACCACTATCGAGAATCCGGTAATTCGCAAGATCGGCATCGCCGATGTCTTCGACGCGTTGCGTCTCGGCTGGCAGGACTTCAATGCCAAGCCGTCTCATTACGTCTTCCTCTGCCTGATATACCCGATCGCCGGTGTTGTGCTTGCCACATGGAGTTCGGGCGCCAACATGTTGCCGATCCTCTATCCGCTGGCTTCCGGTTTTGCCTTGCTCGGCCCGGTAGCCGCCATCGGTCTCTATGAGATCAGCAGGCGGCGCGAAAAGGGGATGAACACGTCGTGGCGGCACGCTTTCGATGTTCGCCACTCTCCAGCCTTACCGTCGATCATCGCGCTTGCTTTCCTGTTGTTTGTGTTGTTCGTCGCCTGGCTGCTCGTTGCCCAGGCGCTTTATGTGCAGATGTTCGGTGATGTGCCGCCGGCATCGATCTCAACCTTCGCCAACCAGATTTTCGCAACAGAACAGGGCTGGAACCTGATCCTGGTCGGCAACGCCGTCGGTTTCGTCTTTGCCGTGATCGTGCTGTCGACCGTCGTTGTGTCGTTTCCGCTGTTGCTCGACAGGGATGTCGGCGCCGTGACTGCGGTCGAGACGTCCGTGCGGGCAACGCTCACCAATCCGGTTCCAGTTGCCGTGTGGGGACTGATCGTTGCCGGAGGCCTCGTCATCGGCTCGATCCCGGTCTTCGTCGGTCTCGCCGTCATCATGCCGATCCTCGGCCATGCGACATGGCATCTCTATCGCAAGCTCGTGGTTGCGCCGGAGACCAAATGAGGCGGGACCGATCTGAAAAAACGAACGTGCCGCCAGACGGGCGGCACGTTCGTACTGTCATGCGGGCCGTTTAGCGGAAATATTTGAAATAGGACGAGATTTGCGCCGTGGTATTCGACGACGGGTCGAGACGAATGCCAATCTTGTCGCCGCGATACCATTGTACGACGCCGGCAAGATGACCGAATTCGTTGCTTTCGATCGACACTTCCTGACCGGTCTTGGCATTGATATCGAAATAGAGCTGGAAACAAATTCCGGCTGCCGAAAGATCTTTGACGATCCCGCGACTCGACCCGCCCTTGCAGGTCACCGTGCCCGTGAATTTGGCTGTCGTGCGCGCTACCTTGCGTTCGATCGTCTGCTGATACGGCATGTTCCAGCCCGCTCCCGTTTGCTCATTTTTCCGCAGCCTCTCACGGAAGGCTGACGAAAGGCTTGAGAAAACCGTTCAAAATGGAGCGATGTGGGCCGAAACCGGACGCGCGAAAGTGGAACGGGGAGCCTCTTCGGCTCCCCTTAGGGCATCAACCGAAAACGCGACTGAAGATCGTATCGACGTGCTTCGTGTGATAGCCGAGGTCGAATTTTTCGCGGATATTCGCCTCGGGCAGGAAAGCCCGGACTTCGCTGTCGGCAAGCAGTTCCTCGAGGAAATCCTTGCCCTGTTCCCAGACCTTCATGGCGTTGCGCTGAACGAGGCGATAGGCATCCTCGCGGGATGCGCCGGCTTGCGTGAGGGCAAGCAGGACGCGCTGGGAATGAACGAGCCCACGGAACTTGTTCATGTTCTTCATCATGTTGTCCGGATAGACGAGCAGCTTGTCGATCACGCCCGTCAGGCGCGCCAGCGCGAAGTCGAGCGTCACCGTGGCATCGGGGCCGATCATGCGCTCGACGGAGGAGTGGGAAATATCCCGCTCGTGCCAGAGAGCGACGTTTTCCATGGCGGGCAGGGCGAAGGCGCGAACCATGCGCGACAGGCCGGTCAAGTTCTCCGTCAGCACCGGGTTGCGCTTGTGCGGCATGGCCGACGAACCCTTCTGGCCCGGCGAGAAATATTCCTCGGCTTCGAGCACCTCGGTGCGCTGGAGGTGGCGGATTTCGGTTGCCAGGCGTTCGACGCTGGAGGCGATGACACCAAGGGTGGCAAAATACATCGCATGGCGGTCACGCGGGATGACCTGGGTCGAGACCGGCTCAGCGGCAAGGCCCATGGCCTTGGCGACGTGTTCTTCGACGCGTGGATCGATATTGGCAAAGGTGCCGACGGCGCCGGAAATAGCGCAAGTGGCGATTTCCTCACGCGCGGCGATCAGGCGCTTCTTGCAGCGCTCGAACTCCGCATAGGCGAGCGCCAGCTTGATGCCGAAGGTGGTCGGCTCGGCGTGGATGCCGTGCGAACGGCCGATCGTCACCGTGTCCTTGTGTTCGAACGCCCGGCGCTTCAGCGCTTCCAGCAGCCTGTCGAGGTCGGCAAGCAGAAGGTCACTGGCCTTGACGAGTTGCACGTTGAAGCAGGTATCGAGCACGTCGGAAGAGGTCATGCCCTGGTGCACGAAACGCGCGTCAGGACCGACGATCTCGGCAAGATGTGTCAGGAAGGCAATGACGTCATGCTTGGTAATGGCTTCGATTTCGTCGATACGCTCGACGTCGAAGGTGGCCGCACCGCCCCGTTCCCAGATGGTTTTCGCCGCTTCCGTCGGGATCACGCCAAGCTCGGCGAGCGCGTCGCAGGCATGCGCCTCGATTTCGAACCAGATGCGGAATTTGGTTTCGGGCGACCAGATGGCCACCATTTCCGGTCGGGAGTAACGGGGGATCATGGGCTTTCAGCTTTCGTCATAGGTGGCGTTGGCTGAGCCTCTAGCAAAGATGGCCGGTAATCTCAACGTTGCTGATCGGGCATCTTGCATGCAAGCCACAAGCTGGCGGCTGCAAGGGCAGCAAATCCGACCGGCAGATAGAGGCGAATGCCCATCACGACGAACTGATAGATGGCGCCGGCCGAGGTGAACCCGAACTGATAGAACCAGGTCAATGTACCAACAGGGGCATGCCAGCGGGCATAGAAGCTCCGGTAGTCCAAGGCGAAGAGAAAGGCCGTTACGGCGAGGGTGCAGACGGTCAGGCAGAGAAAGAAGGCGGCAAAACGCGTTTCGCTGGCGCGGCCCTGCGCACAGAAGCGGCCGAGAACGAGGGCGAAAGGCCAGGCGACCAAGCCGCCGAGGAAGAACAGCAGGAGAATGCTGTAGAAATGGGACGTTTCGGCACCGTTGCGCAGATAGAGCGCTGCAAGCGCCGACAGCGCCATCATCGCACCCCAGATCGGTGCGCCAAGAAGAATGTCCCGCGCGCCCGGAAGCGTTGCGAGTAACCTCTGGCCCGTGCGCCGCATCAAGCTTGGATATTGTTTTGCCTCGGAGACCTGAACTTGATTCATGGCACCACAGGGGCCGGAACGGCGATCCACCGGCCGTCGCGTCCCTCGAAACCGAAGCTCAGCACCTGCACCAGGACGATGTGGATCGGATCCCGGCCGACCGGGTGGTGAACCATGACACCGCCGATCCGGTAACCGGTCGGGCATTTGCGGCTCTCGGGGATGGCGGTGTCGGAGTGAAGCACGCGATCCGACGCCTGACCATCCTCGCTTTCGAAGGCAAGGCTGAAGCCGATCGATTGCGGTGCCATGTCTTTGCAGAGCGCCGATGGCGGCAGCGTGATTTCCTTCAGCGCCAGCGTGAAGATGCCGCCAACCGGCGGTTCTACGGCGTATTGACGGTATGCCAGCCGATGCGCCGGGGCTTCGGTCTCGGTGACCGGATTGAAGCCCGCCATCAAGCCCGGATGGTCTGTCATGTCGTAGCGATCGACGAGGGCGGCGGCTTTCGCCTGCGTCTGCGCCCGAACCGCGGCAAGACCGGCTTGCTCGTCATCGATTCGCACGCGGATCGGCGTGCCCGGCAGGAACGTGTCCTTGCGCGTGTCGATGAAGAAGATGTTGGAGTAGGGAAAGCCGGAGCCGTCCTGGACGCCATATTCCTCGAAGGCGAAAACGCTGCCGTCCGGTGAAAAGCCGATGGGCTGCAACGAGGCGATATCACCGGCGCAAACGACATCGGCCATCAACACCGATGCGAAAACTGCGGCAGCGATCCCGCCCGAAAATCTCACCCGCGGCCCCCTTCGGCATTGGCGCGCAGAGTGTCGATGGTTTTGCGATAGGCGTCAACATGGCCGCCGCTGAAGATCGCCGAGCCTGCAACGAAGACGTTGGCGCCCGCAGCGGCCGGACGCGCGATCGTGTCGATCGTAATGCCGCCATCGACCTGAAGATCGATCGGTCGATCGCCGATCATCGCCCTGATGCGGCGGATTTTTTCTTCCATCGCCGGAATGAACTTCTGGCCGCCGAAACCGGGATTGACGGTCATCACCAGAATAAGATCGAGCTTGTCGAGCAGGTAGTCGAGAACGCTTTCTGACGTTGCAGGATTGATCGAAACGCCGGCCTTCTTGCCGAGCGCCTTGATCGCCTGCAGCGAGCGATCGAGATGCGGGCCTGCCTCTGCATGCACGGTGATGCTGTCGCAGCCAGCCTTGGCAAAGGCTTCGAGATAGGGGTCGGCCGGCGCGATCATCAGATGGCAGTCGAAATAGGCATCCGTGTGCGGACGCAGCGACTTGATGATGTCCGGCCCGAAGGAGATGTTCGGGACGAAGTGACCGTCCATGATGTCGAGATGGATCCAATCGGCGCCGGCGGCGACGACATCGCGCACTTCCTGTCCGAGCTTGGCATAATCAGCGGCGAGAATGGACGGTGCAATCCGGATGGGCAGGGGCATGATGCAAGGCTCCAACTGTTTTCCGGCCAATAACACTGCTCTTCGCCGCAAACAATATTAGCGAACGCCGCTTTGACGTTATGCTGCGCTATCTTTGGTCGACCAGGTTGGCAGAAGATCGTTCTCGGCAGCGGTCGCATCGTGAATGCCACGCGCGATCGCGCGGGCCATGGTCGACGCCGACGCAGCGCCGAGATCGATGAAGTCCTGCACGGAAACGGTCATTCCGCTCGTCCCGGTTGCCAGCGCGAAGACGAGATCACCGTCGAGCGGCGTGTGTGACGGCCAGAGCGCCCGCGAAAAACCGTCATGGGCTGATATCGCCAGCCTCTTCGCTTCCGCCTTCGTCAGAACCGCATCGGTGGCGATGACGGCGATGGTGGTGTTTTGCGTTTCCTGCTGCCGGGCGCGGAACTTGATGCGGAGCTCGCGGGCATCCTGCGGGAAAGGCTGCGGCATGCCGAGCCCGCCGAATTCCACGCCTTCTTCGAAGGGTGCAGCCCAGAAATGCCGGGTATCGCCGATGGTTGCGGAGCCGAGCGCGTTGACGGCAACCAGCGCGCCGATGGTGATGCCGTTGTCCATGACCGTCGAGGCTGTGCCCAGGCCGCCCTTGAACGTGGCGGTGAGCGCGCCTGTGCCGGCTCCCGCGGTGCCCGTTAGGAAATCCTGAGATGCTGCCTGTACCGCCTGGTAACCGAGTTCGCGATAGGGCGGATACTGGCCCCAATCCTTGTCACCGCCATTGAGCAGATCAAACAGGATGGCGGCGGGCACGATCGGAATACGCAAAGGGCCGACGGCAAAGCCTCGGCCCATTTCGCGCAGCGCGGCCTGAATGCCCGACGCCGCATCGAGACCGAAAGCCGAGCCGCCGGACAAGACCACCGCATCGACCGTCTGCACCGTATTGTGCGGATCGAGCAGGTCTGTCTCCCGTGTTCCGGGGGCACCGCCGAGCACCTGAACGGCGGCGACGGCTGGCTGATCGCAGATGACAACGGAAACGCCGGATTTCAGGCGATAATCCTCGGCGTTGCCGACCCTGAGGCCCGCGACATCGGTAATCGAATTTTTCGGGCCGGGGCGCATCATTCGGTTCCCGTGGCAGTGGGGGCGGGCACGAAACGGCCATCCTGCCACTGGAGCAACCGGTAGGGATTGTCCGCCAACTCATGGCCCGCATTGAATCGGATCGCGCCGATCGCGGTCTGATAGGGACCTTTGAGAAGCGCCTCGAGAAGCGGCGTGTCGTCTTTGCCGGCCTGGTCCTTCGCCTGTTCCAAAAGGGCAACAGCAGAAAATGCCGGCAATACATAGCCTTCGGGAATGAGTTTGGCCGCCGTCATCGCTTCGCTTGCGACCTTCGCCTCCGGCCGGGCAGCGTAGTCCGGCAATGACACCGCCAGCACGCCATTCGCAAGTGCAACAGACTGATCGGCTGCGTTCAAGGCTTCGCCGCCCATCAGCGTCAGCGCAATCTGTTCGGAGGCAGCGTCGCGGGCGATGATGGCCGTGTCCGGCCGGTCGCCGCCAGTGAATACATGTGTCGCGCCGCTCTTTGCCAGCCGGCGCACCAAGTTCACCTGCTGCTCCTGCGCCGGACGATAGGTGTCGGAAAACACCGGCGTCAGTCCGACTTCGGCCAGAGCCGCGCGTACGCTTTCCACCAACTCGCGCCCATGGATCGTCCCGTCCTCGATCAGTGCCAGCGGCTCGTTCTTCCAACGCGACAGGATGATCTCGGTGACCTTGGCCGCTTCCATCCGGGCGCTCGGCACGAGACGGAAGAACGGCCACTTCTTTTTGAATGCGTCCTCCATCAGGACATCGGAACGCACGCTCAGCGTCAGCGCAGGAATGCCGGCCCCGGCGAGCGCGGGAAGCGTTGCCTCGAGGCTTTCCGTGCAGAGAAACCCGATCGCGGCTTCCGCGCCGCTGGAAAGCAGGGCCTTCCTGAGGTTCTCGGCGGCGTTCGGTTCGCAGGTTTCCGGAATCGGGATGATCTCGGACCCGCGATCTTCCGCCTGGAAGCGCGCACCGTCGAGCATCTGCTCTCCGAGCAGCGCGAATGGTCCTTCAACCGGCGAGACGACCGCGATCTTCACGCCAGCCGCCAGCGCGGGAGCGGCCTGCACCGATCCGGCAATGAGGAGGCTTGCGACAATCGAACGGAACATGCGCTTTTCCAGATGGATAATGCGCATGTTTTAAAGATGTGGCCGAAAGCGTCAAAGGAAAAGATCGTGACCTTCGCCGCGTGAACGGCAATTGCCGCGCATGACCAAGAAAAACCGGCTAATGGCTTTCATATTTTGTCGCAGCGTCTATGTGTAAAATGCGAACATCGATCTGGAGACTGCCGTGTTGGACAAGACCCAACTGGACCCGCTGACCTACCGCGATGCCATGAGCCGCTTGGCCGGCCACGTCCATATCGTGACGGCAGCGCATGAAGGCGAGCGCCGCGGCGTGACGATCACCGCGGCATGCTCGGTCTCCGATAGTCCGGCGACGCTGCTCGTCTGCCTCAATGGCGCGAACCCGAGAAATGATATTTTTGCGCGCAGCGGTAGCTTTGCGCTCAATCTGCTCGGCGCCGACCAGATGGATCTCGCCCAGGTCTTTTCCGGCCGCAATAGCATCGATCCTGCCGCACGGTTTGAGCATGGCACATGGGATGAATTGAAGACCGGCGCGCCCATTCTGCGCGAGGCCGTCGCGGCCTTCGATTGCCGGCTGATCGACATCAAGACGGTAGCCACGCACATCGTGCTGTTCGGCGAGGTCGTGGCCGTCACCCTCGGCGAACAAAAACCGGCACTCGTCTACCTCGACCGGGATTATCGCACGCTGTAGTTTCCTCGAAGACGGTCGAGGAATCAGAGCGAAAGGCTGCTGGAAAATGGACAATACGGCAATCGAGGAGATGTTCGCGGCGCTCGGTCCGGTCACGGTCAAGCGCATGTTCGGTGGCAAGGGCATCTATTTCGAGGGTCGCATCCTGGCATTGGAAGTCGGCGGGGACATCCTGCTCAAGGCGGATGCCGAAAGCGCGCCGGAATTCGAAGCTGCCGGAAGCTCGCAATGGACCTATGACGGCAAGGGAAAGCCGGTGAAAATGCCTTACTGGTCGATTCCGGACGACGCTTTCGACGACCCGGACGAGATGGCCCGCTGGGTGCGGCTTGCCTATGAGGCAGCCTTACGCGCTAGAAAATAGCCTTCGACTGCAGCGCCTTGACGGCATCCTGCGCGAACACCGACAGCGGCTGCGGCAGGTCGTCGAGCGCATACCAGCCGATTTCGGAGAGCTTGTCCGGCTCCATCAGCCGTGGTTCGCCGGAGAAATCTTCGGTCACGTAGATCAGCGAGACCCAGTGCTGCCGGTCGGCTTCGACGCGTTGCTCGCTCAGGCAGAGAAAACGCGCGGAATGGATCGTCAGGCCACTTTCCTCTTCCGCTTCGCGGCGCGCGGCCTCTGCGGCCGGCTCCATATGATCGACCTTGCCGCCGACGATGCTCCAATGGCCGGCTTCCGGTGCCTTCAAACGCTTGCAAAGCAAAAGCTTGCCGTCATTCAAAACGGCAAGCCCTGATCCCACACCGGGGAAATCAATGCCTGGATGTGCCATGCGACCGCCCGATAATCAGGCCTTGCCGGCGATGAGCATGAAGGCCGGAATATCGTCGCCGAAGCCGATCGGCGTCGGACCATCATCGTGATCGCGGCGATAGCGGTTGCGGCGATCGCGATTGTCGTCGTTGGCAGGATGCGGCTGAGGCGCAGGGCGATTGCTGTGGCGGCCGGCATTCTGCGGTTTCGTGTCTGCCTTGCGTTCTGATCTCACAGGTTCTGCCTTTGCTGTAACCGGTTCCTGGTCCGTCGATATATCGTCTGATTTGATGTCCGATTTGTGACTGGACACCGGACGAGGAGCGTGGTCACGGTCCCTGTCGCTGCGGCGTCCGCCACGTTTTCCGTCACGTCCGCCGCGCTCGGACCGGCCACTGTCGTGGCTTTCCATCGGGGCGGGCAGGGCGGAAAGGTCGCCGTTCAGCCATTCGATCTTCTTGTCGATCAGCTTTTCGATGGCGTCTGCGAATTTCGTGTCGCGCTTGGAAACCAGCGTGAAGGCGGCACCGGAACGGCCGGCGCGACCTGTGCGGCCGATGCGGTGGACATAGTCTTCCGCATGGATCGGCACATCGAAGTTGAACACGTGGCTGACATCCGGGATATCGAGACCGCGGGCTGCAACGTCGGAGGCGACGAGCAACTGGATCTGGCCATCCTTGAAACTTGCGAGCATCTTCGTGCGCGAGCTCTGGTCCATATCACCATGCAGAGCGCCGACCGAGAAACCGTGGCGGCTCAGCGAACGGAACAGATCGGCCACATCGAGCTTGCGGTTGCAGAAGATGATGGCGTTCTTGAGCTCTTCCTGGCTCTGGACCAGATCGCGCAACACCGCGCGTTTCTCGTAATCCTTGCTGTGGGTCGCGACCAGGCGCTGCGTCACGGTCGTTGCTGTCGAGGAGCGGACGGAGACTTCGACGCGTTCCGGGTTCTGCAGGAAGCGGTCGGCGAGCTTCTGGATTTCCGGTGGCATGGTTGCCGAGAAGAACAGGGTTTGGCGCGTGAACGGGATCAGCTTGGCGATGCGCTCGATATCCGGAATGAACCCCATGTCGAGCATGCGGTCGGCTTCGTCGATGACGAGGATTTCAACGCCGGTCATCAGAAGCTTGCCGCGTTCGCAGTGGTCGAGCAGGCGGCCGGGCGTGCAGATCAGCACATCGGCGCCGCGCTCAAGTTTGCGGTCCTGTTCGTCGAAGGACACGCCGCCGATCAGGAGGGCGATGTTGAGCTTGTGGTTCTTGCCGTACTTTTCGAAGTTTTCGGCAACCTGGGCTGCCAGTTCGCGCGTCGGCTCGAGGATCAGGGTGCGCGGCATGCGAGCACGGGCGCGGCCCTTTTCGAGCAGCGTCAGCATCGGCAGCACGAATGACGCGGTCTTGCCGGTTCCCGTCTGGGCAATGCCGAGAATATCACGCCGCTGCAGGGCTGGCGGAATGGCGCCCGCCTGGATCGGCGTAGGAATGGTGTAGCCCGCATCGGTAACTGCGGAAAGAACTTTTTGGCTCAGGCCAAGGTCTGAAAAAGTGGTCAAAGGGAAATCTGTTTCCGTTCCGGTTCGGTCGAACTCTGGTGACTCGGCAAATGCTTTCTATGCCGCCGCTGGGGCTCATAGGCCCATAGGCGAACAAAGTCAAGAAAACCGGCATTTTGCTCTGGAGCAGAGTGAATAAACAGCCTGCCATCAATAGGATGGCTCCGGAGCGGCTCCCAAACGGTCAAGGTCACAAAACAAATATTTGTCAGTTGATGTAGTGGCTGAGCTTTATGCCGGCCGTCAGGAAGCGCGTCGGATCGACAGCCTCGCCGTTCAGGCGAACCTCATAATGCAGATGCGGCCCCGTCGAGCGGCCGGTGCTGCCGGAGCGGCCGATCGCTTCACCTGCCGAAATCGTATCGCCGACATTGACGAGAAGAGACGATAGATGGGCATACCGCGTCGTGATGCCGTTGCCGTGGTCGATCTCGACCATATTGCCGTAGCCGCCGCCCTTGCCGGCAGTGATCACGGTTCCGGGCGCCGTGGCAACGATCCGCGTCCCGCTCGGTGCGCGAAAATCGATGCCGGCATGCATGGCCAGCCGCCCGAGGAACGGGTCGAGGCGATTGCCGAAGCGGCTGGTGATGTCGCTCGCCGGGGAGGGATTGTTGAACGGCAGTTTCCTCGCCTGGCTGCGGACGTGTTCGAGCCGGGCAAGCGCCGTGTCCAGCGCGACGAGGGAGTTGTCGAAGACTTCGGTGGTTTCCGGCTCGACGAACGGCCCGCCGATCGCCGTTTCCTCTTCCACTTGGGCTGCAGCCGTCGCCTCGTCGTCGCCGACCTTGACGCCCGTGCGGGCAACGATGTTCACGATGGCATCGGTGGCCTGCGAAGCGCCTGCTGTCAGGGTCTGGATGCGATGCTTTTGCTGCTGCTCGATGTCTTTGAGGGAAAGGGTAACCTTGGAGAACAACCGGTCGGCCCGATCAGACACGGCTTCCCGGTCGCCATTGGCGGATATCGGCGCATAGGCGAGCGCCATCTTCTGCTGCACGGGCTGGCCGCCGATCCCCATCAGCCGCTCGATCGCCTTGATCCCGCCGCTTGCATCGGCGCGCTTGCCATAGGCCTCCGGTGCGGCGACAGGCTGGGCCTCTTCCTCCGCAATACCGGATTCCTCCGCCCGTTCGAGAAGCGTGCCGAGCTTGCCGTGACGGGATGTCAGCGCCATCTGCTGTTGGAGCAGTTTTTCGACCTTGTCCTCGACAACTTGTTGGTCGAGAAGCTGGCGACTCGTCACCCGGTCGACCTGGGCGCGCAGGGCGGCAATTCGGTCCTCATACTCATGTTGCATGCGCGCCTGGCGTGCCATGGTGCCGCCGATCAGATCGTCGCGGAGCACGAGATAGGAGGTCGCCGCGAGATAGCCTATTGAAAAGACCGAGATGAAGCAGATCGACAGCGCCGCCATCCAAGGCTGGAAGGTCATGTGGCGAACCTTGTCGCCGCTTGCGACGATGATGATGTGCTTTTGCGCGCGCTTGCCGAAGACCCGGCTTTCCGTAGACACCAACTCACCCCCACCGCCTGCGATTCTGCGCGTTTTGATGGGGTTGATTAGATACTGTTAAGGTTAATAAAGCCTTGATTGCAAGGGAGTTAGCGCCTGCGTCAGGTGTTCACGGAGGCCGTCATCGAACGGTAGAAAGATGGCGTCAAACCGGCTTCCGCGCGGGCGATATCATTAAACGGCGCCTTCAGCGGACCGCGGAAATTGGCCCGGACAAGGGCCTGGAATGCCGCGACAGGATCCTTCTTCTGGCGGGCGCAGAGAAAGCGGAACCATTTGGCGCCGACGGCGACGTGGCCCTTCTCGTCTTCGTAGATGACGTCGAGCACCGCAGCGCTCTCAAGGTCGCCTGCTTCCCGCATCTTCGCCTGCAGGGCAGGCGTGACGTCGAGGCCGCGTGCCTCGAGAATCAGCGGCACGACAGCAAGACGCGCTGTGAGGTCGTTGCGGGTATCGTGCGCCGCCTGCCAGAGACCGTCATGGGCGGGCAGGTCGCCATAATCGGCGCCGAGCTGCTGCAGCCGGTTGCGGACCAGGCGAAAATGCTTGGCTTCCTCGAATGCCACCCGCATCCAGCCGTCGAAGAACGAGTTCGGCACCGGTTCGCTGGCAAAACGGGCGACGATGTCGAGCGCGAGATCGACGGCATTGAGTTCGATATGGGCAATGGCATGGAGCAGGGCGATCCGTCCTTTCTCCGTCGCCAGTGCCCTTTTCGGGACCTGTCTTGGCGGGATAAGGTCGGGTTTTTCGGGGCGCCCGGGGCGATCCGGAACCTGTGTATCCAGCGGCGATCGCAAGGACAGGCTGCGCGTGCTCCAGCGGCGCGCGACCTCCTGTGTCAGCAGTGTCTTCGCGTCGAGATCGGCCGCACGAATTGCGCGCGCGGCCCCGTCGCGCAGGCTGTGGATCGCCGGCAGTTCCGTCATTTTTGGCTGCTCTCCGCAAGATTTTTCACTGCGGCCAGCACCTCTTCGGCGTGCCCGGCAACCTTCACCTTTTCCCAAACCCGCCGGACAAGGCCGTTTGCGTCGATCAGCACGGTGGTTCGCTCGACACCCATATATCTGCGGCCATACATGCTTTTTTCGACCCAGACGCTGTAGTCGTTCAAGACAGCCTTTTCTTCATCTGCGGCGAGAACGACCGAAAGATCGTATTTCTTTGCGAACTTGTCGTGCTTCTTGACGGAATCAGGCGACATGCCGATCACGACTGCGCCAGCGGCTGCGAATTCGCCCGCAAGTGACGAAAATGCAATGGATTCCGTGGTGCAGCCGCTGGTGTCGTCTTTCGGATAGAAGAACAGCACAACGGATTTTCCCCTGAACTGCGCCAGCGAGACAGTGCCGCCGCCATCACGGGGAAGAGTAAATTCCGGTGCTATGGCACCTTCTTTCAAATTCGCCATGGATAATCCTTTTTTCTGCGCCATGTGCTGCGGCGGTTATCGCAAGAGGCTTATCGAATTCGAACCCGCCGCGTCCAGCGCCGAGTGGAATGAGCGATCCGTATCGGACAGCGAAGATGTGCCCGGCGGCAGACATCGTTTGCCCTGCCGTTCTTCTTTAACTACTGTGGAGCAGATGCGAATGCCAGTCGGGGGAGCAGTGCCCTCGGGCATTCTCGGATGTAAATCCGAACGAAATCAGCCACGACAGCGTGAGCAAGGTGCGGATGGCGAGCCGTCGCCGTCTGGCGCCGCGAGGTGGAATAGCAACAGACGGGAAAACGCAACCGAATGAACTTTTTGACAATTCCGGGAGGCCGCCGGCACTGATGAGTGAAATCCGCGGCGAAAGGGTATCGTTTCGCAAGGAAGACATTGTCGCTCTGCATTCCCTGCCGTCGGCGCAGGCGCATGACCCGTGCATCGTGCATGCGCCGAACAGGCGTGGCGTGGCACACCTGATGTTCACGACGGTCGCTGTCATTACCGCAATTGCCTTTCTTCTCGGCGCCGTGCTGTTGGCAACGATTGAAGGCGGGCTGCTGGACGGACCGCTCAATGCGCGGGCGCAGACGGCGTTGAACGCGGCGATCGGTGACGGCTATCATGCCGAGGTCGGCAGCACCGTGCTGCGCGTCACGTCGAACGGCGGTCTCGCCCTCAAGGCACAGGACGTCGCGCTGGTCGAAAATGCCTCCAGCAAGCACCTGGTGACCACCAATTCCGTGTTTATCGAACTCAATCCGATTGCGCTGTTGAGCGGGAGGATTGCCGTGTCGCGGCTGGAGGCAGAGGGAGTGATGCTCGATCCCTCCTTGCTGCCGCAGGGAAAACCGATCGATCTGACGGCGATACGCGTTGCCGATGTTGCCAGCGGACTGGAGTTCGTTTTCAACCAGATGGACGGCATCTCGCAACTGATCAGCCGCAGCAATACCGAATCGGTCAGGATCGCGGACCTGCAATTGTCTTTTGCGGGACCACGCAAGCGCGTCGTTCCCGTGGTCGTGGATGCCGTTGATTTCAAACGCGGCAATGACGGCTCCATGCAGATCGACGGGGTTTTCTCGGTGGCTGGCGAAGCAGCCGCACTGAACCTGCGCGCCAGCCGGCAGGGCGATCGCGTCGCGCGCCTTGTTGGCGCGGTTGGTGGGCTGCCGCTCTCGGCGCTGCTGCACCGGGATGAGACCGCCACGGAGCCGGCCTTCGGCATCAAGAGCGGCGCCAACCTGAGCATCACTGCGACACGCGCTGCCGATGGCGCGACGCCGACGCTTGAACTGAGCGGCCGGACAAGCGCCGGGGCATTTGACGCCGGCGGCTTCACCTCGGAGCTGAAACAATCCGAGCTTAACGTCACCTATGACTTTTCCCGCGGCAGGATAGAAATTCTGCCGTCTATCGTGCGGGTTGGCCGGTCGGCCTTTCCCTTTACCGGCGCCATCGCCGACCTCGATCACACCACGCCTGCCGGCAAAAAGGGATTTTCGCTGGATCTCCTGTTGCAGTCGGCCAGTTCCGCGCCTGTCGACGTCGCCGAACCACCGCTGATCTTCGACGCCAAGGCGCAAGGCCGGTTTCTGTCGGAGAGCCACGAGCTTGTCTTCGACGAACTCGCGGTGTCGAGCAGGCTTGGCACGGCTGCCGGCTCGCTTGCCATGACCTTCGGCGAAATGTCGCCGCAGGTCAGCTTTGCCCTCGTCACGGATAAGCTGAAGTCGGCGGCGGTCAAGCAGCTCTGGCCCTGGTGGGTCGGAAAGAACGCGCGCCGCTGGGTGGTCAACAATATCTTTGGTGGAACCGTCACCGACGGCAGGATTGAAATCTTCCTGCCGATGGGGCGCATTACCCGCACTGTCGGTCCGGTCGATCTGAACGGCGATGAACTCAACGTCCGCTTCGACATAACAGACGCCCGCGTGAATATCGCTGGCGACATCCCGCCGCTGCGCGATGCGGCTGGCGCGTTCACGCTGAAGGGCGAGCATCTTGACGTGCAGATCGATCGGGGAACCGCCTATTTCCCATCCAGCCGCTCGGTAACGCTCAATGGCGGCAATTTCGTCATCCCGAATACCTATGCAAAGCCGCTGATCGCCGAAATGAAACTGGATGTGGGCGGGCAGGCGGATGCGATCGCAGAACTCGTCACCTACCGGCCTATTCTTGCCCTGCAGCGGACGCCGTTCAAGCCCGAGGACTTTTCAGGTGAAATGACCGCGCAGGTCGGGGCGCGGTTTGGCCTTGTGAGAGCACAGAACCCACCGGAGCCGCTATGGCAGGCACAGATGCTGCTCGATGGCGTGACCGTCAACAAGCCGATATCCGGGCGGGCGATCTCCAACATCAAGGGCACCCTCAGAATCGATCCGCAACAGGCTGTATTGCAGGCCAAGGCCGACATCGATGGCGGGCCGATGGATATCTCCCTGATAGAACCTGTCGGGACGGCCAGTCCCGTCAAGCGAAAGCGCGAGATTTCCGGGACGCTCCAAGATGGTATGCTTGCCAAGCTGGCCCCCGGCCTCGCGGAGATCATCAGCGGGCCCGTGTCGCTGGATATCCTGATTGATGAAAGGGATCAGCACACGGTATCTGCTGACTTTGGCAACGCGTCGATTTCCCTGCCCTGGATCGGCTGGTCGAAGGGGCCGGGGATCGCGGCGAAGGCGACGTTTTCGGCTTCAACCACCGACGGCGTGACGCAGATCGATGACCTGAAGCTCAACGGCAACGGTTTTGGTGCCAGCGGCAAGTTCGTGATCGACAAATCCGGGCTGAACTCAGGCCAGTTTTCGTCGGTGCGGCTGGCTCAGGGCGACAATTATGCCGTCAGCATCAAACGCCAGAAGGGTGGCTTTGCTGTCAACGTCAACGGCAGCGCCGCCGATATCCGACCGGTGATCGAGCGCATGCGCAGTTCTTCCGGAAAGGACACGACGAATTCCACGCGAATCTCGCTGGACGCGAACCTGCAGCAGGTGATCGGATTTCATTCCGAGACCCTGTCCAACCTCAATCTGAGTTACGTCGCAAGAGGCAAGCAGATTGACGCCGTCAATCTCTCAGCGGTCACTGACAGCGGTCAGGCGGTGGTTGCGAAACTGACACAAAATGGCGCGGACAATATTCTGGAGCTTACCAGCGGCGATGCCGGCTCGCTGGCGCGGTTCGCAAACATCTACAGCAACATGCGCGGCGGCCTGCTGGACGTGAAACTGCGCGACAGGGGCGCCAGTTCCTGGCGCGGAAATGTCGATATCCGCAAGTTCTCGCTTGTCAACGAGGCAAGGCTGCAGTCCATCGTTTCCACGCCGACCGGCGCCGACGGCCGGAGCCTGAACCAGGCGGTGAAAAAGAACATCGACGTCAGTTCTGCCCGTTTCGAACGTGGTTTCGCAAATGTGATGCTCGACGATGGAACGATAGCCGTCGACGGCGGGGTCGTGCGTGGCATCGATATCGGTGCAACCTTCCAGGGAACGGTGCGCGACAGGAACGGCAATATGGACATGACCGGCACGTTCATGCCGGCCTATGGCCTGAATCGGTTGTTCGGCGAATTGCCGCTGATCGGCGTGCTTCTCGGCAATGGCCGCGACCGCGGCCTGCTCGGGATCACCTTCAAGCTGACAGGACCGTTCACCAAGCCGAACCTGACGATCAACCCGCTGTCGATCATCGCGCCCGGCGTTTTCCGCAGCATCTTCGAGTTCCAATAAAAAACCGGCGGGGTTGCCGCCGGTTTCAATCATTGCTCGACGGTGCCGCCGATCAGGCAGGCCGCACGAGAATATGCTTCTTCTTGCCGAGCGACAGCTTGATGACGTTCTCGGCGGTTATCTCGGCTGTGCCGATCACCTGCCGGTCGTCGCTGATCACCTTGTCGTTGACGCGCACCGCACCGTCTTTCAGAAACTGCCGGACCTTGCCGTTGGATTCCGCCAGACCGGCGCGGACGAACAGCGAAAGAACGCCGACGCCAGCCTCGAGCTCAGCCGCCGGCACATCGATGGATGGCAGGTTTTCCGCAAGTGCGCCTTCCTCGAAGGTCTTGCGCGCGGTTTCTGCGGCTTCCTCTGCAGCAGCGCGGCCGTGCAGCATCGCCGTGATTTCAGTTGCCAGGATCTTCTTGACCTCGTTGATTTCCGCGCCGCCAAGCTGCGACAGACGGGCGATCTCGCTCATCGGCAGTGTGGTGTAGAGCTTGAGGAAGCGTGAAACGTCGGCATCTTCCGTGTTGCGCCAATATTGCCAGAAGTCGTAGGCCGACAGCATATCCGGATTAAGCCAGATCGCGCCATTCACGGACTTGCCCATCTTGGCGCCCGACGAGGTGGTAAGCAGCGGCGAGGTCAGCGCGTAAAGCTGCGGCGTGCCCATGCGGTGGCCGAGGTCGAGGCCGTTGACGATGTTGCCCCACTGGTCGGAACCGCCCATCTGCAGGCGGCAGCCAGTGCGCTTGTAGAGCTCGACGAAGTCATAGGCCTGCAGGATCATGTAGTTGAATTCGAGGAAGGAGAGCGGTTGCTCACGGTCGAGCCTCATCTTGACGCTGTCGAAGGCGAGCATGCGGTTAACCGAGAAATGACGGCCGACATCGCGCAGGAACTCAAGATAGTTGATGCCGAGCAGCCAGTCGGCATTGTTGATCATCAGGGCGCCCTTCGGCCCGTCGCCGTAGGTCAGGTAGTTGGAGAAGACCGACTTGATGCTGGCTATGTTCGAGGCGATCATTTCCGGCGTCATCAACTGGCGTGCCTCGTCCTTGAAGGAGGGGTCACCGACCATGCCGGTGCCGCCGCCCATCAGCGAGATCGGCCGGTGGCCGGTCGCCTGCAGCCAGTGCAGCATCATGATCTGGATAAGCCCGCCAGCATGGAGGCTCGGAGCCGTCGGGTCGAAGCCGATATAGGCCGTCACGATTTCCTTGTTGAACAACGCATCGAGCCCGGCGTCGTCGGACGTCTGGTGGATGAAACCGCGTTCTTGGAGAGTGTGAAGGAAATCGGACTTGAACTCGGACATGACCTGTCTCTTTCGGTGGGCTGTTTGGATTAACGCTTGTTGGATATTTGCGCGGCGTTTAGCACTGTTTCTCGAAAAGTGCACCTGTTTGCGTCGGGAATGTTTGCGACGGGACCGATGCCTGTAAGTTCGGAGCGCCGATGACGAAGATCATAAGAACGGCCATCGGCCTGATGAGCGGCACGAGCATGGATGGCATCGATATCGCTCTCCTGCGGACCGACGGTGAAAACGTGATAGAACGCGGGCCGTCGATGGGCATCCCCTATGAACCGGCTTTCCGCGACCGGCTCAAGCAGGCGCTGGTCGACGCGCGGGATTTGACCGACAGGACAGCGCGGCCGGGCGATCTCGCTGCGATTGAACGAAACCTCACGTTACGGCATGCCGTGGCCGTAAGTGATTTTCTTTATCGGCATGATCTGTCGCCCGCCGAAATCGATGTCATCGGCTTTCACGGGCAGACCGTTCTCCATCGCCCGGATGAGGCGCTCACCGTGCAGCTTGGCGATGGCGCTCTCCTTGCGCAGATGACTGGCATTCCGGTCGTCTGTGACATGCGCGCAAACGACATGGTTCACGGCGGGCAGGGCGCGCCGCTCATTCCCGTCTACCATGCCGCACTCTCTGCAAGCGCAAGTCAGCCCTTGCCGGTGGTTTTCGTCAATATCGGCGGCATCTCCAATCTCACCTTCGTCGACCGGAACGGCGAGATCGCGGCCTATGACAGCGGGCCGGGAAATACGCTGATCGACCAGTGGGTGGAGATGCATACAGGCGCGGCGTTCGATCAGGGAGGGGAAATCGCCAGCACCGGACAGGTCTTACCGACCATGGCTGACCGCTATCTCGGCAGTCCCTTCTTTTCCTCCAATCAGCGGCGGTCGCTGGATCGCAACGACTTCCTGCCGCCGGAGATCGGTGAGGCCGATCTGGCGGACGGTGCGCGCACGCTTGCCTATGTCACGGCTGCCGCCATTCTCAAATCGGCAAAACATCTTCCCGAGCCTCCGGCGCGCTATGTCGTCTGCGGTGGCGGGCGGCTGAACCGCGTCATCATGCGGGATCTCGGAGATTTGGCGCAGGCGCAAAACGCAGCCGTCATTACCGCGGAGGAAGCGGGTCTCGACGGAGATGCGATGGAAGCCGAAGCCTGGGCCTATCTAGCAGTTCGTTCGTTAAGGGGGTTGCCGCTGACATTCCCGGGGACGACTGGCGTGACCGCTCCGATCACTGGCGGCATCCTCCGCATGCCCGATGAATCACGGCTTTCCCGCGCCGATTAATATTTCCTTTGCCGGAAACGGGTAGCCTCGAACACTGGCAGGCCCAGGCTTGAGGACCATCAGGAAATGAAAAGGCCGGGAAATGCCCGGCCATTTCATGTTCAGCGGATGCGCTTGGCCGCCGGCTCCGGCGTCAGCTCGCCGTTCAGACGCCGGTCGAGATAGTCCTCGCATTCGGCCATCAGCGTGTCGACCTGGCCGTTGAAGAAGTGGTTCGCACCCGGCACGGTCTTGTGGGTGATGAGAATGCCCTTCTGCGCCTTCAGCTTGTCGACCAGGTTGTTGACGTCCTTTTCCGGCGCCACCTTGTCGAGATCGCCATTGATGATCAGCCCGGAAGACGGGCAGGGCGCCAGGAACGAGAAGTCGTAGGTGTTCGGCTGCGGCGCGATCGACATGAAGCCTTCGATTTCCGGGCGGCGCATCAGAAGCTGCATGCCGATCCAGGCGCCGAAGGAATAGCCGGCGACCCAACAGCTCTTCGAATCCGGGTGCATGCTCTGCACCCAGTCAAGTGCCGAGGCAGCGTCTGACAGCTCACCGGCGCCATGGTCGAATTCGCCCTGGCTGCGGCCGATTGAGCGGAAGTTGAAGCGGAGCGTTGTGAAGCCGCGCTTCTGGAACATGTAGAACAGCTGGTAGACGATCTGGTTGTTCATCGTGCCGCCGAATTGCGGGTGCGGGTGCAGGACGATGGCGATCGGAGCGTTCTTCTGCTTGGACGGCTGGTAACGGCCTTCGAGGCGACCGGCAGGTCCGTTGAAGATGATTTCGGGCATTGGCTCTCCGGGCATGTTTATGGCACTAAAAAACGCGTTCCGGGGCTTCAGCAGTCTTGACGAAAGCAGTCAGCTTTTCTAAAACGTAGTTTAGAACCATTCAAAACTTTGACACGGTCTTTCCGTGGCGAGTGTCGTCTCTTACGGCAAGCGACGCGAAAATTTCAAGGAAAATGCACCGGCCGCTGCCTTTAACATGGCAACCGGTCATTCTTTGGCAAGGGAAGATGAGAGAAGCGCGCATTTATATGGACTGGAATGCCACAGCGCTGCTTTTGCCGGCAGCGCGCGAGGCGTGCCTGTCTGCGCTCGACCTTGCCGGCAACCCGTCGTCCGTCCATGGCGAAGGTCGCAAGATCCGCGCGCTGATCGAGAATGCCCGGCGCGATGTTGCCGCATTGTGTGGCGCGCAGCCGTCTGGCGTGACGTTCACCAGCGGCGCGACCGAAGCGGCCAACTGGGTGCTGACGCCCGATTTTCGCATGGGCAAGATGCCGCTGAAGATCGGCCATCTCTATATTTCGGCCATCGAGCATCCCGCCATTCGCGAGGGCGGCCGTTTCGACAGACACGAGATCGGCGAAATCGCGGTGACGCCCGGCGGCACGGTGGATCTGGCAGCGCTCGAGGCGGCGCTTGCGGCGCATGACCGCCAAACCGGCCTGCCAATGGTCGCCGTCATGCTCGCCAACAACGAAACCGGCATCGTTCAGCCGATCGCCGAGGTTTCTCGCCTCGTCAAGGCGGCCGGCGGTATTCTGGTTGTCGATGCAGTGCAGGCCGCGGGCCGCATTCCGTTGTCGATTGAGGAACTCGGCGCTGACTTCCTGATCGTCTCGTCGCACAAGATCGGCGGTCCGAAGGGTGCCGGCGCTCTGATCGCATGCGGCGAAATCCTGATGCCGGCAGCGCTGATCCGCGGCGGCGGCCAGGAGAAAGGCCATCGCTCAGGCACGGAAAATCCTGCGGCGATCGCCGGGTTTGCGGCCGCGGCTCGTATCGCCGCCGACGGGCTGGAGATGCGAATGACGGCCGTTGCGGCGTTGCGTCGTGATCTTGAGGACGCCATGATCGCCGCAGCACCCGATGTCATCATCCATGGCAAAGGCGGGCCGCGGCTGGCCAACACAACGTTTTTCACCTTGCCCGGGCTGAAGGCGGAGACAGGCCAGATCGCCTTCGATCTGGAAGGCGTTGCCTTGTCGGCGGGATCGGCCTGCTCGTCCGGCAAGGTCGGCCAGAGCTATGTTCTGTCGGCCATGGGGCATGATCCGGGGCAGGGCGCATTGCGGATTTCGATCGGGTCCTCTACGACGCAGGCCGAAATTGAGCGGTGTGCAGAGGTCTTTGCAAAAGTCGCAGCGCGGCGCAGGCTTTCGGGTGCTGCGGCCTGACGACAAAATTGCGGAAATTCAATTTTCCGCTTGGCAAACGGGGTGAAAATCGCCCCTTAGCCATTACATAAGCGGTGCGACGAAAATTGCATCGTACTGACAAGCTGCCGGACCTTGTATCCGGCAAGATTGGAGAACGACATGGCTGCCGTGCAGGAAACAATCGATCAGGTCGCCCTGATTGATGTGGACCAGTACAAATATGGGTTTGAAACGAAGATCGAGGTGGACAAGGCGCCCAAGGGCCTGTCCGAAGAGATCATCCGTTTCATTTCGGCGAAGAAGCAGGAACCGGAGTGGATGCTCGAGTGGCGTCTCGGTGCCTATCAGCGCTGGTTGACGCTGGAGGCGCCGACCTGGGCGCGCGTCAACTATCCGAAGATCGACTTCAACGACATCTACTATTATGCCGCGCCGAAAGGCCAGAGCGGCCCGAAGTCGATTGATGAAGTCGATCCGGAAATCTTGAAGGTCTATGAAAAGCTCGGTATTCCGCTGCGCGAACAGGAAATGCTCGCTGGCGTGAAGACCTCGAAGATCGCCGTCGATGCGGTGTTCGATTCCGTTTCGGTCGTTACCACCTTCAAGGAAGAGCTGAAGAAGTCCGGCGTGATCTTCATGTCGATTTCCGAGGCCATCCGCGAGCATCCCGATCTCGTGAAGAAATATCTCGGTACCGTTGTCCCGACCACCGACAACTACTATGCGACGCTGAATTCGGCCGTCTTCACGGACGGTTCTTTCGTCTTCGTACCGAAGGGCGTTCGCTGCCCGATGGAACTGTCGACTTATTTCCGCATCAACGAGAAGAACACCGGTCAGTTCGAGCGCACCCTGATCATCGCGGAAGAAGGCGCCTATGTCTCCTACCTCGAAGGCTGCACCGCGCCGCAGCGCGACGAAAACCAGCTGCACGCAGCCGTGGTCGAACTGGTCGCGCTGGATGATGCCGAGATCAAGTATTCCACTGTCCAGAACTGGTATCCGGGCGACAAGAACGGCAAGGGCGGCATCTACAACTTCGTGACCAAGCGTGGCGATTGCCGCGGCAAGAACTCGAAGATCTCGTGGACACAGGTTGAAACCGGCTCCGCCATCACCTGGAAGTACCCATCCTGCATCCTGCGCGGCGACAATTCACGCGGCGAATTCTATTCGATCGCCGTTTCGAACGGTCACCAGCAGATCGATTCGGGTACGAAGATGATCCATCTCGGCAAGAACACGTCGAGCCGCATCATCTCCAAGGGCATTGCCGCCGGCGTGTCGCAGAACACCTATCGCGGCCAGGTCTCGACCCACCGCAAGGCGGAGAATGCCCGCAACTTCACGCAGTGCGACTCGCTTCTGATCGGTGACAAGTGCGGTGCACACACGGTGCCCTACATCGAGGCGCGCAATTCCTCGGCCCAGTTCGAGCATGAAGCGACGACATCGAAGATCTCTGAAGACCAGCTGTTCTACTGCCTGCAGCGCGGCATTCCGGAAGAAGCGGCGATCGCGCTGATCGTCAACGGCTTCGTCAAGGAAGTCATCCAGGAGCTGCCGATGGAATTTGCGATCGAAGCGCAGAAGCTGATCGGGATCTCGCTGGAAGGCTCGGTCGGCTAAGCGGCTTCACAAATTGAACCTGATGCGCAGAACGCTGCGCACGATGTTTATTCTTTTCCCAAAGGGAAGATCGAAATGCTTGAAATCAAGAACCTGCATGCCCGCATCGCCGAAGACGGCACCGAGATCATCCGTGGTCTGAGCCTTACGGTAAAGGCCGGCGAAATCGCCGCCGTCATGGGGCCGAACGGCTCTGGCAAGTCGACGCTGTCCTACATCCTGTCGGGCCGCGAAGACTATGAAGTGACCGAGGGTGACATCCTTTACAATGGCGAGAGCATTCTCGAGCTCGACCCGTCCGAGCGCGCCGCCAAGGGCATCTTTTTGGCCTTCCAGTATCCGGTCGAGATTCCGGGCGTTGCGACCATGCAGTTCCTCAAGGTGGCAATGAACGAGCAGCGGAAATTCCGCGGCGAAGACGAACTGACGACGCCGGACTTCATCCGCCGCGTCAAGGAAGCCGCTGCCAGGCTGCAGATCGACCCGGACATGCTGAAGCGGCCGCTGAACGTCGGTTTCTCCGGCGGCGAAAAGAAGCGCGCCGAGATCCTGCAGATGGCGCTGCTTGAGCCGAAGCTCTGCGTGCTCGACGAGACCGACAGCGGCCTCGATATCGACGCGCTGAAGATCGTTGCCGACGGCGTCAACGCGCTGCGGTCCCCGGACCGCGCCGTCATCGTCATCACTCACTACCAGCGTCTGCTCGAATATATCGTGCCGGATAGCGTCCACGTTCTCTACAAGGGCCAGATCATCAAGTCCGGCGACAAGTCGCTGGCGCTTGATCTCGAAGCCAACGGCTATGCCGACATCATCGACGCGGCGGCCTGAGGAGTGCAAGCGATGAACATGCAAACCGGGATAATGATGACGGCCGCCGAGACGGCCCTTGTCGATGCCTATGCCGCTGAGATCGGCGAACTGCCCGGCGAAGGCGCCGTGCTTTCGGCGCGCGACACGCTGCTTGCCGATCTGAGGAAACAGGGGCTGCCGACGCGTCGCGTTGAATCCTGGCACTATACCGACCTGCGCGCGCTTCTCAGGAGTGTTCCGGCTGCTGATCCGACTGCCTTCGCACAGCGGGTAGACCCGCTGGTTGCCGGCTCTTCCGTGCTCTCCGTTCTGAACGGCATGGCCGATACGAAAGGCGCGCCGGCCGGTGTCAACGTCCGCTCCTATGCCGAAAGCCTCGTTGACGGCGTTGCCGCAGCCGACCTCGTTGAGCGCGACGCCGACGACGCGATTGGCCGCATCAACGGTAGCTTCGTGCGCGACGGTTTCGAGATCGAGGTTCAGGAAGGCACCGAGCTCGAACAGCCGCTGGAACTTCAGCTGGTGCAGAGCGCCGGCCAGAGCCACACCCGGTTCCCGGTGACGTTTGGCGCCAATACAAAGGCGATGGTCATCGAGCGCCATCTCTCTGTCAGCGACGCGCCGAGCCTCGTGACGACGGTTTGCGACCTGATCGTCGACGATGGTGCCGAGATCACCTGGGTCATCTTGCAGCAGCAGGGCGAAGCCGATAGCCATCTCGCCCAGGTCAATTTCGATCTCGGCGCGAACGCAAAGTTCAGGCTGTTCGTCATCAATGCCGGTGGCAAGCTGGTGCGTCAGGAAGTTCATGGCGTCACCACGGGCGAGGGCTCCGATTTCAAAATGCGGGGCATCAACCTGCTCGGCGGCGAAACGCACACCGATGTCACCTTCACGCTCGGTCACGACGTGCCGAACACGACATCGACGCAAGTCATCCGCAACGTCTTGTTCGACCGTGCCAAGGGTGTGTTCCAGGGCCAGATCCGGGTCGCCCCCGACGCGCAGAAGACGGATGCGAAGATGGCGTGCAATACGCTGCTCCTCTCCGACGACGCCGATTTTTCGGCAAAGCCGGAGCTGGAAATCTTCGCCGATGACGTCCAGTGCGGCCACGGCGCAACCGTGATCGATATCAACGCGACGCAGCTTTTTTACCTGCGTGCCCGCGGCATTCCGGAAAACAAGGCGCGCGCCATGCTGGTCAATGCCTTCGTCGACGAGATCGTCGAGGAGTTGGAAGTCGAAGCGGTGATCGAGCCGTTGGAAGCGATCATCGCAGCCTGGCTCGAGAAGCACGCCTGATTGGATAATTGACATGGAACACACGGTGCCGGTGCCTGCCTATGACGTCGAGGCGATCCGCAGGGATTTTCCGATCCTGTCGCGGACCGTCTACGGCAAGCCGCTCGTCTATCTCGACAATGGCGCCTCGGCGCAGAAGCCGCAGGTGGTCATCGATGCCGTTGCCCATGCCTATGCCAATGAATATGCCAATGTCCATCGCGGCCTGCATTTCCTGTCGAATGCCGCGACGGATGCCTATGAGGGCGCGCGCGAAAAGGTGCGCCGCTTCCTGAATGCGCCGTCTGTCGACAATATCATCTTCACCAAGTCCTCGACGGAGGCGATCAATGCGGTTGCCTATGGCTACGGCATGCCGAAGATCGGCGAGGGCGATGAGATCGTCGTGTCGATCATGGAACATCACTCCAATATCGTGCCGTGGCATTTCATCCGTGAGCGGCAAGGCGCCAAGCTGGTCTGGGCGCCGGTCGACGACCAGGGCGTATTTCACATCGATGACTTCGTCAAATGCCTGAGCGATCGCACCAAGCTGGTGGCGATCACGCATATGTCGAATGCGCTGGGCACGGTCGTCCCGGTCAAGGAGATCTGCCGTATCGCGCATGAGCGCGGCATTCCGGTGCTGATCGACGGCAGTCAAGGCGCGGTCCACATGCCGGTCGATGTCCAGGATATCGATTGCGACTGGTACGTCATGACCGGCCACAAGCTCTACGGCCCCTCGGGCATCGGCGTGCTCTACGGCAAGACGGAGCGGCTCAAGGAAATGCGTCCCTTCATGGGCGGCGGCGAAATGATCGTCGAGGTCACCGAAGATAACGTCACTTATAACGATCCGCCACACCGTTTCGAAGCGGGCACGCCGCCGATCGTCCAGGCGATCGGCCTCGGCTATGCGCTGGACTATATGGAAAAGATCGGCCGTTCGGCGATTGCTGCCCACGAGGCCGATCTGGCGGCCTACGCGCTCGAGCGCCTGTCCTCCGTCAATTCGTTGCGCATCTTCGGGACGGCGCCCGGAAAGGGTGGTATCTTCGCCTTCGAGCTCGAAGGGATCCACTCGCATGACGTGTCGATGGTGATCGACCGGGCGGGCGTGGCAGTCCGGGCCGGCACGCATTGCGCCCAGCCGCTCTTGAAGCGCTTCGGCGTCACCTCCACATGCCGCGCATCCTTCGGTCTCTACAATACGCGCGCCGAAGTGGATGCGCTTGTCGATGCGCTGGATCATGCCCGCAAGTTCTTTGCGTAAGGAATAGTCTGATGAGCCTTGATACGACCGAAGACAAGATCGACGTCCGCGAAGGGATCGTTCATTCGGCAATTCCCGCGGATGAGCTGGCGCGTTTGAGCGACGACATCATCTCCGCCTTGAAGACGGTCTACGACCCGGAAATTCCGGCCGACATCTTCGAGCTCGGGCTGATCTACAAGATCGATATCGAAGACGACCGGATGGTCAAGATCGCCATGACGCTGACCGCACCCGGCTGCCCGGTGGCCGGCGAAATGCCGGGCTGGGTCGAAAACGCCGTCGGTGCCGTCGAAGGCGTCTCCGGCGTCGAGGTGTCGATGACCTTCGACCCGCCGTGGACGCCGGACCGGATGTCGGAAGAGGCACAGGTCGCTGTCGGCTGGTACTGATCGACGCAGGTGTATTGATCCCTTAACCGCCGCGCATTACATTCTGGACTAGAAAGCATCAGGCCTTGAACCTGGTTGCGCCAAGGAGAATGGCCGATGGGCTTTGCAGTCATGAGTTTGAGCGATGCGGCGGCTGGCCGTGTCAAGGCGATCATTGAGAATGCGGGCGGCGATGCGCAGGGTATTCGCGTCTCGATCAAGAAAGGCGGTTGCGCCGGCATGGAATATGCCATCGATCTGGTGACCGCTGCCAACCCCAAGGACGATCTCGTCGAACATCAGGGGGCCAAGGTCTGGGTCGCGCCGGAAGCCGTCCTTTACCTCCTCGGCACCCGGATGGATTTCGAGGTCACGGCGCTTCGCTCAGGCTTCACATTCAATAATCCCAACCAGACCTCGGCCTGCGGCTGCGGCGAATCGGTCGAGCTCAAACCGGCCGACCTTGCAGCACTCGCGGCCAAGGGCGACGCGGTGGTGCGAGCCGGCTAAGCGTTTCGCCCGAGCCAACCCCATTTGCGTAAAATTCCGAAAAGAGACTGGTTTCCGCCAGTCTCTTTTTCTGTTCTTATGCACTGCTGATAAACGCGGCCAGGCATGGATCGAGTAACGCGATGCCGATTGCGCAGAAACATTTCGTCCTGGCCCTCTACGGCAGCTTTCCCGATCCTGTTGTCATCGTCGATTCCGACCGGATCATCCTTTCCGCCAATCCCGCGATCACGAAGCAATTCGGTTATGCACCGGACGAAATCGCCAAACGTCCGGTGCGGATACTTTATGCTTCCGATGAGGACTACGACGCATGTCTCAGCCGGGATGCACGCGAACGAGCCGGGGAGGATGTTTCCGACGGCGTCTATCAGTACCGCCGCAAGGACGGATCGGTGTTTTCCGCCCGTCTTCGTGTTACCCGGGTCACCGGAGAGGACGGCACGCCGCAGGGCTTCATCGGTGTCGTGCATGACATTTCGGATATTCTCGAGCTTGACAGGGAGCGAAAGAAGACCGCCGGCATGCTCCATGCTGCTCTCCAGGCGATCCCGGAAGGGGTTGCCATTTTCGACAGACACGAAAAACTCATCGCCTTCAATGAAGCCTATCGCCGTATTCTGGGCGCGGCCGGCCAGGGTCTTCAGGCAGGCATGACCGCGGAGGAGGTCCTTGTTGCCGTGTATGAGGCCGGCAACTATCCGTTCGTACCCATCGGCTCGCCGCATGCTGCGGCATGGATTGAGAGCCGGATGCAGGATTTTCGCCACCCGTGCGGCAAGGCGCAGGTCTTTCCATACGGCAACGGGCGCTGGCTGCAGGCCGAAAACCTGAAGGCAGGCGACGGCAATACGGTCGTTCTGCGTATCGATGTCACGGCATTGAAGGAGGCGGAACTCGCGCTCGACCGGCAGCGGCTGGACTACTACACGCTCGTCCAGAACATACCGGATTTCATCTGCCGGATTTCCCCGGATATGAGATGTACTTTCGTCAACAGGACCTATGCCGAGCTCGTTGGCCAGCCCGCCGACGAGCTTGCCGGAAAGCCCTTTCTGGATTTTGTTCCGGAACGCGACCGCGAGCGCCTCACTCGCCTTCTGAAGAACCTGTCGCCGGAGGAACCGATCTTCGCGCGCGAACAGCGTCAGCAATTGGCCGATGGCAGTGATTTCTGGATCTTCTGGTCAAACATGGCGGTCTTCGACGGCGAGAATCTTGTCGAATACATCACCGTCGGGCGCGACATAACCGAGTTGAAGCGACAGCAGGTGCGGATCGCCCAGCAAAGCACCGAACTGAAGCGCAAGAACGAGGCCCTCAACCAATTCACCGGCACGGTTTCACACGACTTGAAGGCGCCGCTACGCCACATATCGATGTTTTCGGACATGATCAGCGATGATGTTACGAGCGGCAATCTCGAAGAACTTCCGGTCTATGCCCGTCACCTTCGCCAGAGCGCCCAGCGGATGGGACAACTGATCGACAGCCTCCTCGACTATGCCCAGATCGCCGACCAGATCGCTAACTGGCAGACGGTTTCCATGGTCGACGTTGTTTCCGACGCCATCCTCAATCTTGGCACGTTCATTCGCGAGGCGGGCGCGAGGTTCGAATTCGATGTTCTGCCGCAAGTGAAGGGCGATCCAGAACTGCTCAAGCGTCTTTGCCAGAACCTGATCGGCAATGCCGTCAAGTATCGGCGCGAGGGGGCCAAGCCGGTCATCAGGATCTATTGCGAAAAGGATGACGATTGGGTCCGGATCTATTTCCAGGACAATGGCATCGGTGTCGACCCAAGGTTTGCGAAGAAGATATTCGATGTCTTGCAACGTCTTCACAGGGATGAATCGGTCTATCCGGGCACGGGCATCGGACTGGCATTGGCAAAACGAGTCGCCGAAAGCCACAATGGCTCCATCGAGCTCGACACGTCTTTCACGCAGGGTGCACGCTTTGTCCTGATCCTGCCGGACATGATGTAATCTTTCCAAAGACAAGGCGAACAGTCAGCGGTGACAGGACATTTGCCGAAGCGCGTTTCTGGGTCGGGCCCCCCCCACACACAGCGATCGCTGTGGTCAATATCGATAGCAGTACGAAAAAGGGGTGCACTGAGCGCCCCTTTTCGTTTTCAGCGTTACTCTGCCGCCTCGGCGTAATCCTCCAGCGGCGGGCAGGTGCAGACGAGGTTGCGGTCGCCGAAGACGTTGTCGACGCGGTTGACCGGCGACCAGTATTTGTCGACGCGGAAGGCACCCGGCGGGTAGCAGGCCTGTTCGCGCGAATAGGGGCGGTCCCAATCGCCGACGAGATCTTCCACCGTGTGCGGCGCGTTCTTCAGCGGATTGTTGGTGCGGTCCATCCGGCCGTCCTCTATCGCCTGAGCCTCGGCACGGATCGCCAGCATCGCATCGCAGAAGCGGTCGATCTCGGCCTTGGTTTCCGATTCCGTCGGCTCGATCATCAGCGTGCCGGCAACCGGCCAGCTCATGGTGGGCGCATGGAAGCCGCAGTCGATCAGCCGCTTGGCAACGTCGTCCACCGTGACGCCGGCGCTGTCCACCAGCGGGCGCGTGTCGATGATGCACTCATGCGCTACGCGGCCCTTGGCCGACTTGTAGAGCACGCCGTAAGCGCCCTTCAGCCTTGCGGCGATATAGTTGGCGTTGAGGATCGCCACCTTGGTCGCCTGCGTCAGGCCTTCGCCGCCCATCATCAGGCAGTAGCTCCACGAGATCGGCAGGATCGACGCCGAGGCGAAGGGAGCCGCGGAGACGGCGCCTTCGCCGCCATCGGTTTCCGGATGTCCCGGGAGGAACGGCGCTAAGTGCGCCTTGACGCCGATCGGCCCCATGCCGGGGCCGCCGCCGCCATGCGGGATGCAGAAGGTCTTGTGCAGGTTGAGATGGCTGACGTCGGAACCGATATCGCCGGGCCGGGCGAGCCCGACCATGGCGTTCATGTTGGCTCCGTCGAGATAGACTTGGCCGCCATGCCTGTGAACAATCTCGCAGACCTCGCGAACATTCTCCTCGAACACGCCGTGCGTGGACGGATAGGTAATCATGCAGCACGAGAGGTTTTCCGTGTACTGCTTTGCTTTTTCACGGAAATCCTCCATGTCGATGTCGCCGTTGTCGCTGACCTTGACGACGACCACCTTCATGCCGGCCATCTGCGCCGAGGCCGGGTTGGTGCCGTGCGCCGAGGTCGGGATCAGGCAGACGTCGCGATGACTGTCGCCGTTGGCAAGGTGATAGGCGCGGATGGTAAGCAGCCCCGCATATTCGCCCTGAGCACCCGAATTCGGCTGCATCGAGACCGCGTCATAACCCGTGATGGCGCAAAGCTTCTGCGACAGATCGGTGATCATGTGGCGATAGCCTTCGGCCTGGTCCGCCGGCACGAAGGGATGGATTTCGGAGAATTCCGGCCAGGTGATCGGCAGCATTTCCGCTGTTGCGTTGAGCTTCATCGTGCAGGAGCCGAGCGGGATCATCGAACGATCGAGCGCCAGATCCCGGTCCGACAACCGGCGGATATAGCGCGTCATTTCGCTTTCCGCCCGGTTCATATGGAAGATCGGATGGGTCAGATATTCGCTGGTGCGCAGCAAGGATTCCGGCAGACGGTAGCCGGGTTCGAAATCCTCGACGCTGAAATCGCCGCCGAACGCCCGCCAGACGGCCTCCAGCGTCACCGGCCGCGAGCGTTCGTCGAGACTGATGCCGATTTTGGTGGTGCCGATCCGGCGCAGGTTGACTTCTTCGGCGACCGCCGTCTTCAGGATGATGCCCTGAAGCTTGCCGACATCGACGGTGATCGTGTCGAAGAACACGTCGGGCTCGACCTTGTAGCCAAGTTTCTCGAGTCCCATGGCGAGACGAACGGTCTTCTGATGAACGCTCTGGGCGATCGCCTTGATGCCCTTCGGACCGTGGAAAACCGCATACATCGATGCCATGACGGCAAGCAGCACTTGTGCCGTGCAGATGTTGGATGTCGCCTTTTCCCGGCGGATATGCTGTTCGCGCGTCTGCAGCGACAGGCGGTAGGCGCGGTTGCCGCGGCTATCGACGGATACGCCGACGAGACGGCCGGGCATTGAGCGCTTGTAGGCATCCTTGACCGCCATGTAGGCCGCGTGCGGGCCGCCATATCCGACGGGAACACCGAAACGCTGGGTGCAGCCAATGGCAATATCGGCACCCATTTCGCCGGGCGATTTCAGGAGTGCGAGCGCCAGTGGATCGGCGGCAACGACCGCGATCGCGCCGGCCTGATGCAGCCGGGCGATCAGACCGGAAAAGTCGCTCACATGGCCATAGGTGCCGGGATACTGGAAGATTGCGCCGAAGACGCTCGCGGATTCGAGATCGCTATGAGGATTGCCGACGATGACCGTCCAGCCGAGCGGCTCGGCGCGGGTCTTGATCAGCGCGATCGTCTGCGGATGGCAGTTCTCATCGACGAAGAACGTGCGTTCCTTGGATTTTGCGACGCGTTCGGCCATGGCCATGGCTTCGGCTGCAGCCGTTGCCTCGTCGAGCAGCGAGGCGTTGGCGACGTCGAGGCCAGTCAGGTCACAGACCATCGTCTGGTAGTTCAGCAGCGCCTCCAAACGGCCCTGGCTGATTTCCGGCTGGTAGGGCGTATAGGCCGTGTACCAGGCCGGGTTTTCCAGAATGTTGCGCTGGATCACCGGCGGCGTGATTGTGCCGTAGTAGCCTTGGCCGATCAGCGACACGAGCTTCTGATTGCGGTTGGCCGTTTCGCGCATCTTGTCGAGCGCCTCGCGCTCGGTCATCGCGGCCCCCCAGGCAAGCGGCGTCTTCTGCCGGATCGACGGCGGAACTGTGTCATCGATCAACGCGTCGAGGCTGTCATAACCAATGACCTTGAGCATCGCCGCCATTTCGTCGGGCGAGGGCCCGATATGGCGCCGGTTGGCGAAGTCATACGGCTTGTAGTCGGTGAAGGTGAAGTCTTTCGGCATGCTCATCAGGCGATCAGCTCCTTGTAGGCGGCTTCGTCCAGCAGTGCATTGGCGGCGGACGGGTCCGAAAGCTTGAGCTTGAAGAACCAGCCGGCGCCCTGCGGGTCGCTGTTGACCAGCGCCGGGTCGTCGACGATCGCCTGGTTGCTCTCGAGGA
Source organism: Pararhizobium sp. LjRoot238 (assembly GCF_964252955.1). NCBI lineage: Bacteria > Pseudomonadati > Pseudomonadota > Alphaproteobacteria > Hyphomicrobiales > Rhizobiaceae > Pararhizobium > Pararhizobium sp. LjRoot238. Next base: position 3,392,493 of record NZ_CAXUPP020000001.1, read on the forward strand.
TCTCGCCGTCGAGCGGACAATAGACGTCGGAAGCAGCCTTGACGGATTCGACGGTCGCGGCGGTCGCGCCCTTGTCGAGGCTCGTTCCGGTTTCAGGCAGTTCGACGAAGACGAGATCGCCCAGTTGCTCGGCGGCATGCGCGGTGATGCCGACGGTCGCCACGTCACCCTCGATCTTCAGCCATTCATGTTCGTCGGTAAATTTCAGCATTGGATTTTGCTCCAGATCAGCGTTTGTAGGTCGGGGTGATGAAGGGAAGGGATGAGACGGTGACGGGCAGGTATTTGCCGCGCACCTCCGCGAAGAGTTGGGAACCGTTCGCGATATAGGGCGCTGCGACATAGCCCATGGCGACCGGATGGTCGGCGCTCGGTCCGAATCCGCCTGAGGTGACGGTACCGGCCGGCCGTTCACCCTGCGCATCGGCAAACAGGGCTGCACCGCCGCGCACGGGCGCTTTCCCGTCTGGCTTCAGGCCGACGCGCCGCCGGCCGGCGCCGTCGGCAAACTGACGCAAGATGATGCCCGCGCCGGGGAAGCCGCCTTCGCGAGCGCCGCCCGTCCGGCGCGCCTTCTGCATCGCCCATTCGAGCGCCGCTTCGACCGGCGTTGTGCCGGTGTCGATGTCGTTTCCGTAAAGACACAGCCCGGCTTCCAGGCGAAGCGAGTCGCGGGCGCCGAGACCGATCGGCAGGACATCGGGATGTTCGAGAAGCCGGCGCGTCACATCTTCGGCAGAGGCGGCGGGAATGGAGATCTCGAAACCGTCCTCCCCGGTATAGCCGGAGCGGGAAATGATGCAGGGGACGTCATGAAGATCGGCTTCGGCCACGTCCATGAAGCGCATGGTAGCGACATCGGCCCAGAGCTCGGCCAGAACACATTCGGCGCGGGGGCCCTGCAGCGCGATCAGCGCGCGGTCATTGAGTAAGGTGAGATCGCAGGTCTCGTTGAGCTGTTTTTGCAGATGTGCGAAATCGGCATCCTTGCAGGCGGCATTGACGACGAGGAACAGGTGATCGCCGCGATTGGCAATCATCAGGTCGTCAAGGATGCCGCCCTCGTCGTTGGTGAAAAGCCCGTAGCGCTGGCGGCCGTCGCCAAGACCGAGCACGTCGACAGGCACGAGCTTTTCAAGCGCAAGCGCCGCATCCTCGATTTTTCCGGATTTCGGCCGCAGGATGATCTGGCCCATATGCGAAACGTCGAACAGGCCGGCGGCGGCGCGGGTGTGGAGATGCTCTTTCATCACCCCCGCCGGATATTGCACCGGCATGTCGTAGCCGGCAAAGGGCACCATGCGGGCGCCAAGCGACACGTGCAGCGCATGCAGCGGCGTCTGTTTCAGGGGGGAATGATCGTCCAAATCCGGCCTCCAGGTCTGGCGCAACGCGCCGGCTCATCTCCACGCGCATTGACTGCGACGTATCCTCGAGCCCCCTCTGTCCCTTTGCCTGAGATTGTTATCCCTTCGGCGAGCGGAAATGCTTCTCTCCAGAGTCCTACCGGCACCTTGCTGGTCCTTTGGCCTGAGAGTTTCCGGGGCGGTTGCTCCTTCGGCACCGGTGTTACCCGGATTCTCCCAACAAGATCGGGTTCAGATAACGGCGATCCCGATTGCTTGGCAAGCGCAAAATGTCGCGGCCGAACAGATTTTTGTCGCCACCGTTTCAGTAGGATGAGAATGCTGCGGCAAAGCGGCCTTTGCTTTTCTTGCGCCGAGACGTTAATGCAATCGGTCAACACGGGGATGATCGATGGCCAGAGCCGGACGACAGTGGCAGATGACGGTGCGCGTGCTTTCGGCACTCGCCCTGCTGTTCCTGTCTTTTGCGCATCAACCGACCTTCGCCCGGCAGATCACGTCGGCGATCGCAAGCGAATATCTGCTACCGGATGGCACGATCGCCGATATCTGCTTCGGGTCGGACGGTGTCGACGATCACAATTCCACGCATGAGGGGCTTGCGCCGGTCTGCGACTATTGCCGGCTCGCCGCATCGATCGCCTTGCCGTCGCCCCCAAGCGACGGTTATCTCATCATTCGCTTCGCCGCGTTTGCCGAAAGCAAGGCGGATTTTCTAGCCGTTTTCGTCGAACATCGGCGCGCTCTGCCGCAATCGCGTGCCCCTCCGCTGTCGCTCTGACGTTATCGCTTCGGCGATTCTTTCACGTTTTCAGTCATTTTAGCCGCCCGATGCGGCGTTGACCGGCTTGCCGTGTTGGCAACGACCGGTCTGGAGACAGATCAATGATACAGACCAGAACAGCACTTCTTGCGTTTGCCTTTTCTCTTGCTGGCGCTGGCGCCGCCTATGCGCATGCGTCCTTCGAAACCGATAAAGTTGCCTCGGAAAGCAACTTCAAGGCCGTGCTGCAGATTCCGCACGGTTGCGACGGCAATGCGACGACCGAAGTCCAGGTGAAACTGCCGGAAGGCTTCGTCTTTGCCAAGCCGCAGCCGAAGGCCGGCTGGGAGATCGAGATCATCAAGGGCGACTACCAGAAGAGCTACGACAACCACGGCAAGACGGTAACGTCCGGGCCGCTCGAAATCCGCTGGAAGAACGGCAATCTGTCCGACGACTATTACGACACCTTCGTCATCAAGGGGAAAATCTCGGGCTTCGACAAGGAGACGCAGATCGCCTTTCCGGTGACGCAGCTATGCGGCGCGACGGACAAGGTCGTCTGGGACGAGATCGCCGCCGAAGGCCAGGACGCCCATTCGCTCGATCACCCGGCACCGACGATCACCGTGACTTCGGCACAGGCCAGCGGGCATCACGGCGATCACATGGCAGCGATGGCGGGGAAGGGTGACGCGACGGTCAAGGCCGGATCGCTTGAGATTTCAGGCGGCGGCGTCAAGGCGATGCTACCGGGGGCCAAGGTCGGCGGCGGCGGCTTCACGGTCAAGAACGATGGAAGCGAAGACGATAGGCTGGTCTCGGTCGAAAGCCCGGCCGCGGGTCGCGTCGAACTGCACGAAATGACCATGCAGAACGACGTGATGAAGATGCGCAAGCTGGAAGAGGGCATCGCCATTCCGGCCGGTGAAACCGTCGAGCTCAAGGGCGGCAGCCTGCATCTGATGTTCATGGACGTGAAAAAGCCGTTCGTCGAGGGCGACAGCGTGCCGGTGACGCTGACCTTCGAAAAGGCCGGCAAGGTCGACTATGTACTTCCCGTCGGTAGCGCCGCCGGTGGCGCGCACAAGCACAATTGAATTTCCGGCACAACTGAGTTTTGTGATTTTTTCGGCACAAGGAGGCGGCGCGGGAACACTGCGCTGCTGCCTTTTTCTCACGGGGAGGGCGGCTTACTCTTCGGAGCTCTCGCCGTTCTCATCGGCTTTCGGCTCATCCGGTTCGAATTCCATATAGCGACGAACCACGTCGCCGCGTGTGCCCTGCGGCGGCCGACCGTTGGAACTCAACAGCATCAGCGACAGCGCGGTCGGGCTGCGCAGTGCCGCGACCGATGCATGCCTGTTGGCCGCATCGTCCTTCGGCCGTGCCGACAGCAATGTGATCGCCTCCTCGGTCGGGCCATCGCCGCTCACGCGCGCGGACGGCTTCACGGCTTGCGCCGCGTAAGCCGCCGTGGTGGCTGACATGGTAATGACCTGGGCCATGACGATCTGCCCTGTGAGGGCGCTCCTTCGGATGTGGCAATACAGCCCTCTTAACCCGGGCGCCATTTCATCCGCGTGAAATCGGGCGCCTGCATTTGAGGCAAATTTTATCGGTCATCCGAAGGAGGAAGGGGATTGAAGGGGTGGGCCTGGCGGAGGCTTGACGCCTGCCAGCGTCATTCCGCCGTCTCTTTGAACGGCGAAAAGCCTAGCGGCGCCATGTCAGTTCGACGCGGTCTCGTCGATAGAACGGCCGACCACCAGCGCAGCCTTCAGGCCCGACTCCAGCTTTTCGTAAATGCCGTCGGCTTGCACACCGAGCGCGTCAAGTGTCTTCGAGAAGAAGCAGCGGACGGCGGCGGCGGTGACGACGTCGAAGATTTCGGCGTCGGAGAGGCCGTGCCGCTTCAGGGCATCGACATCCGGCTCTTCGATCGCGGTCGCATCACGCACCACCTTGGCGGCAAATCGCATGATGGCGCGTTCAGCCTCGTCGATCGGGGCCTCGTTCGGATTTTCCGCGACTTGCTGCACCTCGTCGGCGGTAAAGATATCGCGCAGCAGGACGGAGCCGTGAGCAAGCATGCAGTAGGAACTCTTCAATTCCTTTGCCGCCGCCATCGTCACCAGTTCGTAGCGGCGCAGGTCCATGTTGGCCCTGATGCTGGCAAGCAGCGCGCTCCAATTCGCCATCACCTCCGGCCGGTGACCGAAGGCCTTCATCATGTTCGGCAGGTAGCCATAGCCGGCCTCGGCCTGCGCATACATCGCCGCTGTCTGCTCGCCGGCGGAAGCATCGGGTGTTTCGATGAAGGGCATCGTGCAGGTCTCCCAAGGCGGAAAAGGCACAATAGGAGCGCCTGAGTTGCATTGCAAGAAAGGCGGAACACGGCCCATCACGATGTGGTGACCGGGCTGGATTCGTGACGGCAGAAGCAGGTGACACCGTTGGAACCGGCCGCAATTGGCGGCATAACGGGCTCTGCTCCGATTCTTCCGGACGAGGATAGGTCGCGCACTGCTTTCATCGGCAAGCGTGCCCGGCTGCTTCGTTCGGCTGGATAGGACATGTTGAAGCGGATTGATGGGGCTCATGACAATCGACCATAGTTTATCCCGCCGCGGCTTTCTCGCGGCGCTTGCGGCATCGGCTGGCACTTTGGCCGGCTGTACGACGTCCAGTCGGCCCGTGCCGAAGCCGGTGACGATCGCGCGACCCATCGGGCCGCCGTCGGAAGCGGAACTGCAGGTCATGTATGGCCCGGTCGAAGACGGTGGCTACCTGATCCCGGCGGTGCCCTATCAGGAGATCGATCCGCAATTCTACCGCCAGCGCGTCAAGGACCCGACCGGCGAGGCGCCTGGCACGGTGGTCGTCGATACGCCGTCGCGCTTTCTCTACGTCGTCGAGCCGGGCGGAACGGCAATGCGCTACGGCGTCGGCATCGGCCGCGAAGGGTTTGCCTGGCAGGGCGACGGCATCATCCACTGGCGCCAGGCCTGGCCGCACTGGAAGCCGCCGAACGAGATGGTCGCCCGCACGCCGAGCCTTGCGAAATACTCGATCGAGAACGGCGGCATGCCGCCGGGCCTCGACAATCCGCTCGGCGCGCGTGCGCTCTATATCTTTCAGAACGGCGAAGACACGCTCTACCGGCTGCATGGCAATCCGGAGTGGCAGTCGATCGGCAAGGCGGTGTCGTCCGGCTGCGTGCGGCTTCTGAACCAGGACATCATCGAGCTCTACGAGAGGGTGCCCTACAAGGCGAGGATCGTCGTCTGGCAATGACATGCCGGCGGATGCTTCCGCCGCAACAAGCCCGGTCCTGATTAACGGAACGCTAACCGCTCTTTCGGATTCTGTCTGGGATCGGGGCGGACGGTGCCCTGATTTGGACCGTTCGACACAACTTTGGCACGATTTCAAGCAATAGACGCCTTCATGCTTCCTTCGATTTCCCTTTCCGGCGCCGCGATGCGCACCGCCCGCCGCGTTCTCACCCGGACGATCGCCGCCCTTGCGCTCGGCGTGGCGCTCTCCGGCTGCCTGGGGCTGGACGATCTCTCCGAGGCGCCACCGAAACTCTCCGGCAAGATGATAGCCGAGATGTCGAGGAAGGGCATGAAGCCGGAAAGTCCGGTGCTGGTCAGGATTTTCAAGCAGGAAAGCGAGCTCGAAGTCTGGAAGGTCGACAAGTCGGGCACTTACGCGCTTTTGAAGACTTATCCGATGTGCCGCTGGTCGGGAAAGCTCGGACCGAAGACGAAGATCGGCGACCGGCAGGCGCCGGAAGGCTTCTATCACGTCTCGGCAGGCCAGCTTAATCCGAACTCGCAATATTACGTCTCCTTCAATCTCGGCTATCCGAACCGACTCGAATCGGCGCTCGGCTATACCGGCGAGGCGCTGATGGTTCATGGGGCCTGCTCGTCCTCCGGCTGCTATGCCATGACCGACCAGGGCGTCGGCGAAATCTATGCGATCGTGCAGAGGGCGCTTTCGGGCGGGCAGGAGAATTTCCAGGTCCAGGCCTTTCCGTTCCGCATGACGGCCAAGAACATGGCGCTCAATCGGGGCGATCCGAACATGTCCTTCTGGCACACGCTGAAGGAAGGATACGATGCCTTCGAGGTGACGCGCCGGCAGCCCAAGGTTTCCGTCTGCGAAAGCCGCTACGTCTTCAACAAGGAATTCGACGGCGGCGAACCGGCCGATCCGCTCGCGGCCTGCCCGGCGGTCACCAACCAGCTCGAGCCGCAGGCGATGGCGAAGATTGAAGCGGCGGAGCGCCAGGTCGAAGCGGCGATGACGCAAGCCATTCCCGCGAGCAGTTCGATGAGCGCCTATGTCGATGGCGGCATGCATCCGAGTTTTCGCACACTGTTGAAGCGGGAAGGGCCGAAGAAGCTGGCGGCGAGCATTTCCGCCACCAAATACCCGATCAGCCGGCCGGAAGCGGCACTGGCGGATCCGTTCGCGGGGCGGTGAGGGCGGGCGTTCGGCCCTTTGAATGCACGTAACAATGAAGCGCAACGGGAGGATCGGATGCGCCACAGCTACAGTCTCGACCACTTCGCACTGCTGGTCCGCGATCTTAATCGCAGCGTCGCCTTCTACACCGACATCCTCGGTTTCGAGCCGATCGAACGGGCCGGCAGCGCCAATGTGCGCTGGCTGACGATCGGCGGGCTCGATACGATCCACCTCATCGAGGGCGATTTCGGCGCCACGCACCTGACCAAGGATACGCATTTTGCGCTGCGCGTTGACGACCTTGATGCGTTCGTCGCGGATATCGTGGCGAGTGGCGTGACGTTTTACGACTGGCCGGGACATGTCGGGCAGATCGGGGTCCGGCGGGACGGTTTCCGGCAGGCCTATGTGCAGGATCCGGACGGGTACTGGATCGAGATCAATGATCATACGCGGGCGGTTGCTGGCAGGTGAGGCGGGACGTCTTGCGGCCATGACCGATCCTTCACGCGCGATCTCTCGCCGTGGTTTGGCTGATGTCGGACGGGGCGCTGAAAGCTGCCTCGTAAGAATAGAATAGGTGACACCTCTCAGAGCCCCGTTCGGCGGTTTATGCCCGCAAACTCGTTCCGCTACGGCCTGTCGGCCCTCTATGCCTTTGCACGCCCGCAGCAGCAGCATCAGCCTGCGGAGGGGAACCTTCTTGCAAACCCCGGCCTCAAGGACTTCCGTCCTTTCCCTGAAACCGGCGCCGGTCCCGCCTGGCTGCCACGGCTGGCAGCGTATCCGAGGCGGAACGGGGTTATCGTAGAGGAGGTTTTGGAGGCGGGGATTTTTGAGGTGTTGCGGAGATCCCCTCACCAACAAAATCTAACACTTAGCCTTTGGCTAAGATGTTGATTTTGTGTCCTCTCCCACTGGGGGAGAGGTAAAGCCAGCCGCGCCTTCGCGGCAGACCGTCATCCCCGTTTTGGCCGGAGAGGTGCCGCGGGTTACCTCTCCCCTTGTATCCCCTTCCTTCCGGCGTGGTCTCGAGCCGTTTTTTTACGGAATTATGTAGCAAATGCCACCAACGACCGCTTTCGGCCCAATGCTGGAAATTTTGCATCAGCGAGACGATCAGGGTTACGTGGAGCGTCGATATTCGGGACGTGACCCATCTGCTTTGGCAGGATTACGGCCTGTCGTCGAAAGTCCAGCCGGGCGCGTCGTGCTGATTGCGGAGACAATAATCTCCGCAACCAGCACCATCGTTCGCAAGCAGGCGTCTTAGCCGGCAGAGAACTTCTGGACGGCGGTCACGTCGAAATAATCCCGCCACTCGACAATCTTGTCGCCTTCAAGCTCGAAAATTCCCATGATCATCACGCGCCCAATCTCACTGCCGTCGGCACGCTCGAACCGGTCGAGCCTTTCGGTGAGAACGCGGGGTCCGTCTGCGGCAATCGCGAGCATGTCGATATGGACCGTGGAGATGCCCATAGATGTCTCAAGTCCGTCGATCATCGCAATGGCCTCGTCGGTACCCGTTGTGACTGAGACGCCTTCGTTGACCCAGCGCGTGTCGGGTGTGAACCAGCGACGGACGGCTGGCCTTCCGCCGTCTTCATGAAATGTTGCGCAGAAAGCTGAAACGATTTCGATTGGGGTGGGCATGGCAGTTTCTCCTGGACCATCAGAAGCCCCGATGGCCTCTGTCTTGAGGCCGATAATAGGATTTGAACCCGGATGCCACGATGCCGAATCTTCCGTCAACATTGCCTAATCTTCCGGAATGCTTGATAGAACTGGGCAATCGGGTTAGGGTGGCTCCATGAGCGAACTCGACAAAATACGCGCCATCGCAATGCGTCACGCCGGCCGTCCAAGTCTTAAATTGCCGAGACTGTTTGCTTACACCCTCGACCATACGACTGAGATCGACCCGCTGATCTATGATCCGGCGGCATCCCTGGTGATACAGGGCACTCAGCGCATGTTTATCGGCGACAAAATGTTCGAGTACGGACCCGGTCAAAGCATGATCGTCGCGGCCGAGATCGCCGCGTTGGGACAGGTCTGCGAGGCTTCACAAGATAGACCGTTTGTCGCAGTCGGTCTGTTTCTGGACCCGGCTCTGCTGTCCGACCTCGTCCTCGAGATGGCAGCGATGCCGGAGTTGCCGATTGAATCGGGATACGGCGTCAGCACTGCGAGTGTGTCGCTTCTTGGCGCTTGGGGAAGATTGGTGGAACTGCTCGATCGCCCGACCGAAATCCCGGTCATGGCTCAGTCTCTGGAGCACGAGCTCATGTTTCGGCTGCTGATAGGCCCGCACGGCGGCCTGCTCCGTCAGATTGCCGGGTCTGACTCGCGCCTGATGCACATTCGCAAGGCCATGGCCTGGATACGCGACCATTACACCGAGCGCCTCGATTTCAAGGCGGTGGCGGCACTGGCAGGCATGAGCGTATCCGTTTTTTATGACCGCTTTAAAGCCGTCGCCGCCGTCAGCCCGCTTCAGTATCAGAAGTATATCCGGCTCCACGAGGCCCGCCGACGCATGATCGCGAACCAGGCAGGTGCAGCCGAGGTGGGGTTCGCGGTCGGCTACGAAAGCGCCTCGCAGTTCAGCCGTGAGTACAAGCGTCTCTTCGGAGCGCCTCCGGGTCAAGACACCAAAAGAGCGAAGGCGGGATTGGGGGGCATTACTCCGCCAAGAGCGCTTGGTGCTCGGCCAGATGTTGCTTGAACCGCTGACCGTAGTCCCGACCCACGGCCGCCACGACGCTCTCTCGTAGAGCCAAAGCGTCCCGCCATCGCGTTACGCTCGGGAAGCCCTGGAACATCATCTGCGTCACGGCCGGGTTGATGAGGTCGAAATACCGGAGCAGAGGCGCGAACACCGCATCGACCATGCTGAACGTCGAACCAGCGAAGTACGGCCCCTGTTCCAATGCTTCCTCGAGCCTCTCAAGCCGGCCTCGAAAGGCGGCACGCTTGGCGTCTGCAGTCCCGCGATCCTTGGCGTTGAGGAATTGCCAGGCTTCGGCCAGAGTCGCCGTGCCATATTCGATCCAGGCGCGCTGCCGAGCGCGGGACAGCGCATCCTCCGAGTAGAGCTTGCCGCCACCTTGCGTCTCTTCGAGGTATTCGCAGATCACCATGCTTTCGAACAGGACGGCGTCCCTGTCATCCGCCTGCTTCACCTTCAGCAAAGGCACCTTGCCCGTCGGTGAAAGCGCCAGGAACCAGTCTGGTTTGTCAGCGAGATCGACGTCGATCCTTTCGAAGGCGACGCCTTTCTCCAGGAGAACAATGGCCGCGCGCTGAACGAACGGGCATAGGGGGTGGCTGATGAGGGTAAGCTTGGTGGTCGTCATGATGGCCTCTCGATAATCGACAATCTGGTGAGAGCTCGCGCGGTCTAAAGTAATTGTCCTCCCGAGATGTCGAACGTGGTGCCATTGGCCCAGGCCATGTCGTCGGACAGGATCGCGGCGACGGCGCCGCCCACATCGTCCGGCAGTCCGACGCGGCCAAGCGCGATGCCTTGCGCGACGTACGCGTTTACACCCTCGTCATCGCGTACTGCGCCGCCGCCGAAATCGGTTGCGATGGCACCCGGCGCGATGGCGTTGACGCGAATCCTGCGCTCACCCAGCTCGACAGCCAGATAACGTGAGAGCACCTCGACCGCCGCCTTCATGGCCGCATAGAGGCTGTACCCCGGCAAGGTGAAGCGCACGAAGCCGGACGAGACGTTCAGAATGCGCCCCCCGTCCGCGATCAGCGGCAGAAGCTTCTGGGTCAAGAAAACAGGCCCCTGGAGATGGGTTGAAACCAGGGAAGCAAACTGCTCCTCGGTCGCGTCGACAAAGTTAGAGAACAGGCCGTTGCCTGCGTTGTTGACGAGATAGTCGAAACGATCTCTGTGGAAATCCGACCTGAGCGTCTTCGTGATGGCATCGACGAATGCCGGGAAGCTCGCCGTGTCGGAGACATCGAGCGCCAGCATCGACGCCTTACCGCCCAGCGCTTCGACTTCCTGACGCAGTGCGTTGGCCTCGGCTGCGCCAGTACGGTAGGTGCCAATGATGTGGACCCCCCGTTTGGCCAGGTGAAGCGCCATGTTGCGGCCAAGGCCGCGGCTTGCGCCGGTGATAAGTGCGATAGGGTGGGTCATGGTTGCCTTTCTCGGATCGTCGCGCCATCGGGCGCTTGATCCAAAATAGGCTAAAGCCTGATCTGGAATACGCCTGATCGGCTCAACGTCTTGCCTGATCGTCTCAACGCCTTTGCTTTTCCGCGGGCCCGTGGCACACTGGAGAAATGACACACGATCTCGCGCAGCACCTGGACATCGTTTTGCGTCATGCCGCGACGGGCCTGACGGAGACACTGATCCCCCGCCTCGATATCTTCGTGGGACAAGGCTCCACGGGCACGGCGCCTTGCCTTTATCGCTCGATGATCTGCTTCATTCTGCAGGGGTCCAAGCGTGTTGCGATCAACGATACCCTTCTCAGTTACGACAGCGCGCAGTATTTCATCAGCGCTCTCGACCTGCCGCTGATCGGGGAAATTCTCGATGCCGGAGAGGCCCGCCCCTATGTCGCGGTCTCACTCGTCCTGGACCCGGCGCTGTTGGCGGAGCTGGCTGCGACCATGCCCTCGGTACGCGAGAGCGATCAGAAAGGCATGGGCGTCGCGGTCAATCCGATGACCGCTCCGCTTTGCGATACATTGCTCCGGTTGCTGTCCTTGCTCGATAGCCCGGCGGACATTCCCGTTCTCGGCCCGATGATCGAGCGCGAGCTACTCTATCGGTTGCTACAGGGTCCGCAGGGACGATTGCTGCGTCAGATCGCACGGCCTGAAGGTGCCTTGGAACGCGTCCGGCGCGCCGTCGCATGGATCAGGGATCACGCCGACGCGCACCTTCGCATCGATGCCCTTTGCGATGCCAGCGGGATGAGCCGCGCAAGCTTGCATCGCCATTTTCTGGCGATAACTGGCTTCAGTCCTCTTCAGTATCAAAAGCATCTCAGATTGCAGGAAGCCCGCCAGTTGTTGCTAGCAGGCGGCCATAGCGCGTCGGATGCGGCCTTCGCGGTCGGATACGAGAGCGCCTCCCAATTCAGCCGCGAGTATCTTCGGCAATTTGGCGCGCCGCCGGCGCGGCATGTCCAGGAGATGCGTCAAGCGATTGAACACCCGACGGTGCCTGCGGCGGCGGGCCAATCTCCAAGACGCCGAGCCGGCTCCAGCGGATGAAGCGATTGTAGAGCGTTTTGTACGGCCCATAACCTGCCGGCGCGTCCTTCCACTGCAGGCCGTTGCTGATCACGTAGACGATCCCACTCACCACCCCGCCGGTCATCGACCCGCGGAACCCCGCGCGACAGCGGGAAGAACGGCGATATCCGCGCGACCCAGCGTTCGATCTAACCGGCCATTTCAATAGGTCCGCCTGAGCTCCTGTCACCATCAAGCTTGAAAGGCAGCTTTCAAGAACTCCCACGGGTGTTGTGAACGACCGAAATGGGGCGCAAAGCTGCCAACGCCGCATCGTTATCGGTTGGTGGCATTTGCTCCATAATTCCGTTTTTTTATCGTCATGGTTGGTTTCCTCTGCATCCTCCTTTCGAGGCCGAAGGCTGGCCGTGCAACCGACAAGGGTCGAGGAAAGCTCCTCGATCCATCCTCCCGGCGTTCTGTGCGCAAGAATGCCACGCACTGCCGGCTTTCTACGGCGAAGCCGTTGGCAAACTTGAACGTGTGAGTGACGAGGAACGCCGTCGCCAGGAGATCTTTCGTCGAGCCGCGCCAGGCATTGCCGGAACACGGTGCCTGGTCACCCTCGGAGCAGAGCAAGGTTATAGGACGGTGGCAATCAGCCGGAAGGATTGATGCGCGCGGGTATTGGCGGGAGACTTTCGCTCGCCTCAGCTCAAATTCCGACGATTCCAATTATCGGCGGCGTGAAGTCCGGAAACCCAAGCCTCGGATAATCACAGTCCCTATCAAACTTGGAGATCGATTGAGTGCGACTGCAAGTCGGATCGGTTTTATAGGCATATCCAGGCAAGTTAACGTACCGACTACTTGGGGTGCACACCACGATGGCGACTCCGATAATCAATGCCGCGTAGGTCTTCATGATCGCGCCTCGTAAGCAAATTGTGTCGGACTTACACCAATCACGGAATTTGTTTGTGCTTTCGTCCGTGATGAAAGCATTCACTCCGTGCAAATATCTCATAAACAGAGGGTGACAACTATTCACACAAAGGGATTAGGGCCGTCTTCAAGTTAGGCATGCGGCAGGAATGTCGGCTGGCAAAGCTCGATCAAATGAACCGGGCGGCAAGGATTTCAATGCCGCGGACATTCGCCGCTCGACCGCGCTCGTCGTGCTGCCCTCGAGGCGGTAGGAGCCGGTCCAGCCAAGGGCAGGAGAGCCAAGCCGCGTGCGATAGTGCGAAGTGCGCCGCGAAGAGGGCTGGGCGGTCTTCGGAGTGGGCGGAGCGTCGCAGAAGCCTCCCCGACGGGGTCTGCGCGATTGAATAGCCGATGCCCAGAGCAGCCCATAGTGCGAGAAGGGTGATGAAACTCCCGACGATTGCAGTCAGCTCCAAGCCTGCAATCAAAATTCACCGGTCGCCCACTATCAGCGTCCTACCGGGTGCCAGTGATGATATTCGCAGTCGAACGGAGCTGGACATGGCCGTCCTGCATGGATTGACGCGCCAGGGCCAGAACCTCGTCGCGGACTAGGGCTCGCGTCGCCGTGTCGGCTTTCGCAAGTCCGGCCACCACGGGTGCTGCGATGTCTGTCATAAAGTCCCAGTACCTTTCCGGCGTTTCGTGCGTCATGATCGACGAAACCTCCTCCTCCACGATGTCTTGCAGACCTGCTTCTTCGAAGGCGGTGCGCATTAGTCCTGATGGCGCGCAACGAAAGAGACCGGGCGAACCGGGCAGCGGTGCTGGCATCTCCACGTGACGTGCAATCGTAGACATGATTGTTGTTGCCCAAGGGTTTTTGTCAGGCCCGTTCCAGACCGCCGCGCAAATCTTCGCACCTGGCTTTGCCACCCGTGCGAATTCGCGTGCGGCAGTTGCGATATCTGGAAAGAACATGAAGCCGAAGCGGCACAGGAGGGCGTCGAAGCGCGCATCGGGGAAAGGCAGGGCTCCCGCATCGCAGACCTTGGTTTCCAAATTCGACAGGCCGCGCCGAGCTGCATTTTCAGCGGCAACCGCCAGCATGCGCTCGGAGAGATCAATTACGGTCACCTTTCCATGCGGGACCATTTCTGCAGCAGTGAGGCCGGGTTCGCCGGTCCCGGCGGCGACGTCAAGAACATGCGAGTTCTTCCGCAGGTTCGCGTGCCGGAGCATCGCATCGCCAAACGGAGCGAGCCAGCCCAGAACCAGCGCGTCCCATTTTTTCCACCCTGCTGAAAAGCGGTCCCAGGTGTCGCGCTGCTGTTCGCGGATCTCATCGAGGTTTCCAGACATGCCCGTCTCTCCTTCCAGGATGAACCTTCCCGATCGACCGGGTGGCGTACTATGAACCGTCTGGAGTTGGTTACAACGAAATTTACGCCGTCAGGCGACAAGTTCGCTCCGCCGGCTCCGGGCATCGACAGGCGAGGGTGTCAACATTGCAGCGGCGTTGTCCTGAGGAAGAAGACAGGGGCGGGAGGGCACGCGCAAGACTGTCCAGCGTTTGGCTCACATTGCCACTCTCGCTTGGCCACTCTCGCTTGGCCACTCTCGCTTGAAACTCATGATCCCCGGTCTCACTTATATATCAACTCAACACTGTCGTACTGACAGCCCCCTTGCTCATGCAGGCCGCTGCCGGTCCTCTACAAAAGGCGTTGGCGGACGTCGGAGGGCGTTACCTATGGGATTCATTGATCAGAGCATTGTGCCCGCAGAAGACGGCGGCCTCCTCGACGTCTATTCGAGTACGGTCGCCAGCGCGGTCGATCTCGTCGGCCCGGCTGTCAGCCGCATCGAACGGATCGGCGGACGAGGCGGCCACGGTTCGGGGTTCGTGATCTCTCCCGACGGTTTGATCGTTACCAACAACCACGTCGTGGAAGAGGGGCGGTTAGTGCGGATCACGACACCCGATGGGTTTGTCACCGAGGGGCGGGTGCTCGGCCGAGATCCGGATACCGACATCGCCCTGATCAGAGCCGACAGCAGCGTCGGCGCGTGGGCCAGACTCGGCGATTCCAAGCGCCTGAAGCGAGGGCATATCGCGATCGCGATCGGCAATCCCCTGGGTTTTGAGTGGACGGTCACCGCCGGAATCATTTCCGCGCTTGGCCGCTCGATGCGCGCAGCCAATGGACGTGTTATCGACGACGTCATCCAGACCGACGCTGCGCTCAATCCTGGCAACTCGGGCGGGCCTCTCGTGTCGTCGAGCGGTGAAGTGGTCGGTGTCAACACCGCGGTCATCCAGGGAGCTCAGAGCATCGCCTTCGCCGTCGCCTCGAACACCGCGCAGTATGTGGTCTCGGAACTCCTGCGTTTCGGCAAGGTCCGCCGGGCGTTCATCGGCATTGCCGCCGACACTATCGAGCTTCACCGTCGCGTGGCGCTCCAGGCAGGGGTCACACAGACAACCTCAGTCCGGTTGCGACGGGTAGAGCCAGGCAGTCCGGCGGAAAAGGGCGGCCTGCAGGAAGGAGACCTGGTTTTGGCCATCAACGACAAGCCCGTCGCCGGTGTCGACGATGTCGTGCGTCTTATGGATGGCGATCGTATCGGGCAGGAAACCGCGTTTCTGATTTTTTCGGTGCAAGGAACAATCGAGACGAAGTACGTGACGCCAGCGGCACGGCCGTTATAGGGCACGCCAATCGTTCGCTCCATCAGAGCATGAGAAAATTGATCCAATTATTTGAAACCATTCAAGGAACCATGGTGTTCAGCGCAATTATCGGCACTGCACACGGATGATCCAGCATTGACCCTGCCGAGGGACGCCGAATGGGCAATCCTGCAACAGGACGGGACCGTCGTTCCGACGCAGCATCCGCAACCCAAGGATCGAAGGCTATCAAGTAGCCAAGGAGAACCCAACAGGACAGGAATCCGCCGGCGACGGAGGGCATTACAATAGCCCGCATTGCGAGGTAAAATGGCACCAGCAACAACTCCTGCCGTGCGGCACACTCGGGTCGTGAGCTGCAGCGCCCATAGCGCTCTCGTCCCCCACCGGTTGCCGTTATAAGCGCGAGATCGCGCCGCGATGTGAAAAACCCGTTAACGGATGGGAGAGCAAATGGTGCAGATGAGCAGTTGTGTGTAGCAAAGGCAGCAGTCCCATGGCCATGAACGAGACACGCGAACCTACCCGCCGTGATTTTCTCTATATTGTGACAGGCATGGCGAGTGCTGTGGGTGCCGTTGCATCGGCCTGGCCATTCATCGATCAGATGCTCCCGAACGCATCGACGCTTGCGCTGGCCTCCATCGACGTAGACATATCCTCGCTCGACGAAGGCATGTCACTCACGGTCAAATGGCGCGGCCGTCCGGTTTTTATTCGCAACCGGACCTCAACGGAAATCGAAGCGGCAAACGCAGTCGCAATTGAGGAACTCAAGGACCCCGTGGCGCGGAACGCCAATCTTGCTGACGATCAAGCTGCGACCGGTCTTGCTCGCTCTGCCGGCGATGGGAGGGAGAACTGGATCGTGATGATCGGTGTCTGCACCCATCTAGGCTGCGTCCCTCTCGGGCAGACCGGGGACTTCGGAGGCTGGTTCTGCCCGTGTCATGGATCGCACTATGATACTGCAGGTCGCATTCGCAAGGGTCCAGCACCGGAGAACCTCGCCATTCCGCGCTTTGAATTCATTTCCGAAGCCGTCGTCCGGATTGGTTGAGCTCCTTCCGGATTCGACTGCGAGATCATCGACACGCCCGGTCGCCGCCATGATATAGTCTCTCCTTCGCATGAACCACGGGAGGGGTGAATGCGCAGCGTTGCGTTATTTCTTGCGATCGAAGTGCTGCTCGTGTCGAACGCGGCAGCAGCGGAGCCGATTGTCTTTCATACGGCGCACTTCGGCGACGACACGGTTGTGAACCTTAGTCTCGTTGGCAATCAAGCTGCGGAACGAGTGGGGTACGACTATGACGTGCTTATCTCGCTCTCCGAAACGAACGGGCGGGGCGACGCGGTCTACAGCGACCCCGGAAAACATAGAGCACTTGTCAGATGCAACCCGCCGGAAGCGGTAGCGGTGAGGGGTGTCGACTATCCCGTACGAACGTCGGGCGCGGGAGGAGACGACTGGAAGGATGATCTCTGGAGGGCGGTCTGCGAAAGTCCCGTTTCGTAGGGAAGCCGCCCTCCAGGCAGTGCGACCCAACTCTGCGCTATACAATCGGGAGGCAGAACGTTCTGTCAGGGCGGACGATACGACACGTGGCGCGTGCGTAGTTCGGCCGAAGAACTCCAGGCACCCGGCGACGAAGACCTATCGGTCGGCCGAGCCCGCTTTCTCTCGGTTACCACGAAGATGCGTGGGACACGGCCGCGTGAACGGCCGCGCCCCTGAGTATCGGATTACTTGACTTCGGTGACCGTGAGCTTGCCCTCGACGCGCTCGGCGACGAACTCGATGCTCGCGCCCTCCTTGAGCTTCTCGAGCAGGGCGTCGTCCTTGACGCGGAACACCATGGTCATGGCAGGCATCTCGAGGGACTTCAGTTCCTCATGGATCAGCGTGACCTTCTTCGCCTTGACGTCGACCTTCTTGACGGTGCCCCTGGTGAATTCCGCGGCAAACGCTCCGGACGCGACCGCTACGGTGAGGGCGGCGGCCGTGACGAACCTCATGAGTGATTTCATTGTCATGTCTCCTTGGGTTGGATTACTTCTTGGCCACGGTCACGTCGCCGTGCATTCCGGCGTCGTAGTGGCCGGGAACCAGGCAGGCGATCTTGAAGGTGCCGTCGTTGGTGAACTTCCAGATGATCTCACCGGATTTTCCGGTAGCCAGACGGATCGCGTTCGGATCGTCGTGTTCCATCTCCGGGAACTTCTCCATGACGGCCTTGTGCTCCATGATCTTGTCTTCCTGGTCGAGCACGAACTCATGATCGAGTTCGCCGGCGTTCTTGATCGCGAACGTGACCGTCTGTCCCTTGCGCACTTTGAAGACAGCCGGCGTGAAGATCATCTTGCCGTCTTCCGTCTCCTTCATCGTGATGCGGATGGTCTGGGTGGCGTTGGCCTTCTTGCCGGGTTCGCCGACGGCCATGGCCTCGCCGTGGCCGCCAGCATGCGATCCGGAGGCGAGGGCCGGAGACGCGAGCGCCGCGAGGATCAGTCCGATGATTGCAGTCTTCATGTTTCAATCCATTGGTTGGTTGGTTGGTTGGGAGGAGAGATCAGCCGTTCTTTGCTGGTTTCGGCGTGATCTGTGTCTTTGCATCCTTGGCCTTGGTCGTTTCGGGCAATTCCCCCGTCCATTCCCAGGCCTGCGTACCGGGTGGATTTTCGTACCAGCCGGGATCGGTGTAATCGCCCGCGGAAATACCCTCGCGGACCTTCACCACGGAGAACATGCCGCCCATCTCGATCGGGCCGTGCGGACCCCATCCGGTCATCATCGGAACGGTGTTCTCCGGGATTTCCATTTCCATCTCGCCCATGTCGGCCATGCCGGCAGTGCCCATCGGCATGTACTCGGGCTGGATCTTGCGGATCTTCTCGGTGACTTCCTTCTTGTCGACGCCGATGAAAGTCGGGACGTCGTGGCCCATGGCGTTCATCGTATGGTGCGACTTGTGGCAATGGATCGCCCAGTCGCCGACATACTTGGCGTCGAACTCGTAGGCCCGCATCGCGCCGACGGGGATGTCGATGCTGACCTCCGGCCACCGAGCTTCCGGCCGCACCCAGCCGCCATCCGTGCAGGTGACCTCGAAGTCGTAGCCGTGCATGTGGATCGGATGGTTCGTCATGGTCAGGTTGCCGACCCGGACGCGGACCCGGTCGTCTTTCGACACCACAAGGGGACTGATCCCTGGGAAGATGCGGCTGTTCCAGGCCCAGAGGTTGAAGTCCGTCATCTCCATGATGCGCGGAACGTAGGTGCCCGGATCGATGTCGTAGGCGCTGAGCAGGAACACGAAGTCCCGGTCGACGGGCATGAACTTCTCGTCCTTGGGATGGATGATGAACATGCCCATCATGCCCATCGCCATCTGGACCATCTCGTCCGAATGCGGGTGGTACATGAAGGTCCCAGACTTCACGAGATCGAACTCGTAGACGAAGGTCTTGCCGACCGGGATATGTGGCTGCGACAGGCCGCCGACCCCGTCCATGCCTGAAGGCAGGATCATCCCGTGCCAGTGGACCGTCGTGTGCTCCGGTAGCTTGTTGGTGACGAAGATGCGTACCCGGTCACCCTCGACCGCCTCAATGGTCGGCCCCGGCGACTGGCCGTTGTAGCCCCATAGGTGCGCCGTCATCCCTTCGGCCATCTCACGCTCGACGGGCTCGGCGACGAGGTGGAACTCCTTGACGCCGTTGTTTATGCGATGGGGCAACGTCCAGCCGTTCAGTGTCACGACCGGGGTGTAGTCCGGTCCCGATGTCGGCCGCACAGGGGTCTGTGTATCCGCGGATTCCATCACCGCAGCCTCGGGCAGACCCATGTTGGAGGTCTTGGCCCAGGCGGCGGTGGAGACCAGCGCGGCGCTCGCGCCGAGTATCTGTCTTCTGTTGAACATGTCCGTGTCCTTTCCTAGTGACCGCCGCCGCCGCTCTCGGCGGCCGCTGCGACTTCTGTCTCGCCACCCGATGCTCCCGTGCCGCCGCCATAGATGACGGGCGCGAGATTGGCTTCGGCCAACCAGAAATCGCGTTTTGCGTTGACTGCGAGGAGGATCGAGTTGACCTTTTCCCGGCTGTCGGCGAGCAGTTCGAACGTGTTGGTGATCATGCCGTTGTAGGTGAGGAGGGATTCCTCCTCGATCTTTGTCCGCAGCGGCACGACGCTGTTGCGGTAATGGCGGGCGATATCGTAGTTGGAGCGATAGGCCTGATATGCCGAACGGGCTTCTGAACGCACGTTCACCGCCTTTTCGGCGAGCAGGTTGGCAGCCCGCATGTAGGCCAGCTCACCCTTGCGCATCCGGGCCTTTCCGGAATCGAAGATCGGGATGACGAACTCCAGTTCGACAATGCCCGTCGTGTCCGTTTTCTTCTCGCCGCCTTCCAGTTCCCGTTCGGTCTCGACACCGGTGAGGATTTCGAGATCGGTGACGTAGCGTGTGGCTTCCGTGAGCTTGTAGGATTTCGCCGTGGCCTCGAGGTCGAGCTTCGCCATCTGCAGATCGACGCGACGTTGCAGGGCCTCGGCCTCGATCAGGTCACGCTTCATCAAGCCTGCGGGGAGTTGGGCCAAGCGGTTCGGAATCTGGTAGTCGATGTCCGAGCCCCAAAGTCCCATCAGCCGTGTCAGTTCTTCCTTCGCGAGGCGGGCTTCAAGCCGCGCCTTCGCCGTCTGTCCGGACAGTTCGGCGTAGAATACGTGCTCGCGGGCCTGGCCGCCCTTCGTCATCGAACCCGTTTCGCCGAGTTTCTGTGCAAGGTCGGAAGCCGCGTCTGCTGCTGCCTGCGCGTGGTTGAGCTGGGCGACCGTCTCCCATGAGGCCACGGCGTTGATCCACGCACGACGGGTGTCAGCGGCGACCTGTAGCGTCCGCACGGCAGCAGCGAGTTGCGCCTTGCGGAACTCGGTATCGGCTATATCCACGTTCCGTTTATGGGTTGCCAGCGCCAGAATGTTGGTGGTGATAAGCCCTTCGACAGTTTTGAAGGTCTCCAGTCCCGGCGTGCCGATCCCCGTCATGCCTACGGCGACCGTCGGGTTCACAAGCATGGTCGACTGCCAGGCGTCGGCGGCCGAGTCACCGAGATCGGCATAGGCCGCCTGCAGGCCCTTGTTGTTGAGAAGGGCGACCTGCACCGCCGTCTCGACGTCGACGCTCTTCTTCGCCAGCAGGGTCTTCACCCGTCCCGAGACCGCCTGGGCCTCGTGGCGGTTCTGTATCCAGACGGTGTCCTTCCCAGTAGCCTCTGCTGTCTTGTTGGATACGGAGGAGAACCCAGAGTTCGGAGCGGAGTATTCGGCCGCCGAGACGCATCCGCCGAGAATGAGTGGCAGCGCGAGGGTTGCCGCGAGTTTCAGTTTGACGACCGTCATGACGCGTCTCCGTCCGGAGCCTGCGCGTCGTTCTGGTTGCGCCACGGCTTGGGATCGACCGGGACGCGGTGCGTGTAGCCCGCAACCGGGCTGTGGTAGTGGACTGGACGAACGTCTGCCGGGGAGTCGGCAAGGTCGCCCGAAGCAATGACTTCAGGAGGTAACGTGGCAGCGCATCCGCTCACAATGAGCGGTAAGGCGGCCACCAAAAACATACGTTTCATGGTGTAATCCGAATAGGAGATTGCTGCGGCGCGGCGGGCAATTCACGCCCACATGCGCTCGTTCAGACCCGCAAGGGCGGGCATGTCCTATTCAGATATTCGGGGGACGATGCAGCGGCACGAACTCGCCGACGACATGGCTGTCGTCCAAGAACTCGCGGATGGAGGACACCACGGGTCCGCCAACGGCATCAACCGCCGCGACAATCGCGAAGTTTACGCAGAAGTCCTTGCAGCACTCCTGCTTCGCAATTTTCCGGGCATCATCGGGAGAGGCGCTTTCGTCTCCATGGACGTGGCCACCGTTTGCCATCACGTGGTGGCCTGCTGGCTGGACCGTCGTCGATGTCGCCATCGGTCCATGCATTGCTGCCGAAGCCGCAGGCAGGGAGTATCCCGCCAGTGATGCGATGATCACCAAGCGAAGCAGAACCAGCATTTTTGCCAATGTGATTCGATACATATCCATGTCCGAGGACTACCATCAGTCCTGACGTTGTCAATTGCGAGCTCCATCTCGCAGATGATTCGCGTCGATTATGTGGCGCTGCACAACGATGTTCCAGCCGGCACGACACCTAATGAAGGTCCTAGAGCTTCCCACCATGGCAAGGTCAAGAGGAAATGGCGACGAGCACTGTGTGGGTCAGCCACAACCGACATTGCGGAATACGGACCCGTTTCGATGATTAATATCACCACCTATCTGGGGCTGTTCATCGTTGCCTTCGGCGCAGCCACCATCCTGCCGTTCCAATCCGAACCGGTGCTCGTCGGCCTGCTCGTTTTGGATAAATTCCCCGTGCCGGAACTGATCGTCGTCGCAAGCGCGGGCAACATTCTCGGAGCGGTGTGCAACTGGGTCCTCGGGCGGTGCATTGATCGCTTTCAGCACAAGGTTTGGTTTCCGGTGAAGAATTCCTCGTTGGAAAGAGCCAGCGGGTGGTATCGGCGCTATGGTCGTTGGTCGCTGCTTCTGTCCTGGATGCCTCTTTTCGGCGATGCCCTGACCGTTATCGCCGGCGTTTTACGGGAGCCGCTATGGTCTTTCCTGGTACTCGTGACTGTAGCGAAGACAGGCCGCTATCTCGTGCTCGCGGCAGCCATGCTCGGAAGAAAGGCAGCCATCGGATTCTGATCGCCCATCGCACCAGCTCGCCCGACATGGAGGACTGCGTCTCGGCATGCCGGAAGTGCGCGGAAAGCTGCGAGAAGATGGCCGCCTAAAACAGTCAAGAGAGTGCCGGTAACCGGCACCCTCTTTGGGTATGCTGCCTCTTGTCGGCGGCTCCCACGATCATTGGCTGTCTGCCTGAAACCTACTGATCGCGTCCTTCGCGACCCGGTCGACGCACCAGCGTGCATAGATCGGGCCAAACATGCCGCCAAGGATTTGCCCGGTCACCGAACTTGGATGGTTGTAGTCGATAAACACGCGCAGACGGGAGGACTCGCCCGAGGCGTTGATCTCGAAGCCCATGCGGTAGGCTCCGATGACAAGGAGATTTGGGCGGCCTCGGGTTTCCCATACCTTGCGGGTCGGGGGCTGCCGTTCGACGATCATCTCTTCCACGGACAACCTTCCGCCGAGTATGTTTCCCTCCATTCTGATGACCGAACCGACGGCACGGCCTTGCGCCTCGTCGAACCCGTAAGACATCCGCCTTCTGAGCATCATCATCGACGGTTTCTGCATGTGCGACCCAAGACGGGCCTGGTCATCCAGGTAATCGAACAGCGCCTCGGCGGACGCCGCAACGTTGACCACAGTTTGTGCCGAGTAGCTGTAGGTCAATTTAGGTCGTCCGTACTTGCGCGTTGCTCGTGTTGACCAGGGTGATGACCACCGTGGCCGTGAAAAAGGTGCATCAAAGGACACGCCAGGAGCAGCAGGTATGGAGCCAGACCGAGAGCGTGCGCCCAGTGTTCACGAAGCACGAAGAAAGTCACGATCACACCGAGCGAGGCGGCGAGCAGCGTCCATTTGCGTTCCCACTTCATATCCGCACACCTCTCAGTCGGAGCGCATTCCCGATCACGCTGACGGAGGACAGCGCCATGGCCGCGGCGGCTATGATCGGTGACAGGAGAAGCCCGAAAGCCGGGTACAGGACGCCTGCGGCGACCGGCACGCCCGCCGCGTTGTAGATGAAGGCGAAGAACAAGTTCTGCCGGATGTTCCTCATCGCCGCATGGCTCAGTTGCCGTGCCCGGACAATGCCCTGGAGATCGCCCTTGATTAGGGTTATTCCGGCGCTTTCAATCGCCACATCGGTTCCGGTTCCCATGGCAATGCCGACGTCCGCGGCGGCAAGGGCAGGGGCGTCGTTGACCCCGTCCCCCGCCATCGCGACGACACGGCCTTCGCCGCGGAGCCTGGACACGATCTTGCTCTTGTCTTCTGGCAGGATTTCCGCCTCGACTTCCGTAATGCCAAGCCTTCTGCCAACGGCTTGCGCCGTCGTCCTGTTGTCGCCCGTCAGCATGACGATACGGACACCTTCATCGACAAGGGCTTTCACGGCAGCAGGCGTCGTCGCCTTGATCGGATCGGCTATGGCGAACAGTCCTACGGGTCTTGCGTCCATCGCGACGAAGATGACGGTCGCTCCGTCGTTGCGCAGTTCTTCGGCCTTTGCCGTCATGGATGAGACGTCCACGTGTTCCTCCTCCATGATCAGGTGACTTCCGAGAATGAGCCTGCGTCCCTCGACCATACCTGTGACACCCTTGCCGACCGGACTGTCGAAATCCTGAGCGTCGCCAAGGGCGATGTTGCGCTCCTCGGCGGAGCTGACGATCGCAGCGGCCAGCGGATGTTCGCTTGAACGCTCGAGCGTGGCCGCCAGTCGCAGCAACTCCAACTCCTGCATGCCTTCTGCGGGCACGATCGCGGTGACCTTCGGCTTGCCTTCGGTCAGGGTACCCGTCTTGTCGACGACGAGGGTGTTCACTTTCTCCATGCGCTCCAATGCTTCGGCATTCTTGATCAGCACACCCAGGCCCGCGCCACGACCGACGCCGACCATGATCGACATCGGGGTCGCCAGGCCGAGCGCGCAGGGGCAGGCGATGATCAGCACCGCGACGGCGGCGACGAGGCCATGCGCGAACCGCGGCTCCGGCCCGATCGTCATCCACGTCGCGAACGCGATCACGGCCACGCCGATGACGACGGGCACGAACCAGCCGGAAACTTCGTCGGCCAGCCGCTGAATTGGCGCACGCGAACGCTGTGCGTCGGCGACCATCCGGACGATCTGCGAAAGCATCGTGTCTCGGCCGACCTTCCCTGCCTCCATCACGAAGCCACCGGTCTGGTTCATGGTGCCGCCGATCAGCTTCGCCCCGGTCTCCTTTGTCACGGGCATGGATTCACCCGTGATCATGGATTCGTCGACGGAGCTCCGTCCTTCAAGCAGCCTGCCATCGACGGGGACCTTCTCGCCAGGACGGACGCGCAGGCGATCGCCGACAACCACCGCTTCAAGGGCGACGTCTTCATCCGAGCCATCCGCGTTGATGCGGCGCGCCATCTTCGGAGCAAGGTCGAGCAGCGCGCGGATCGCGCCACCCGTCTGCTCGCGGGCCTGCAGCTCCAGCACTTGGCCGAGCAGCACGAGCACGGTGATGACCGCGGCCGCCTCGAAATAGATCGCGACCGATCCCTCGTCGGAGCGGAAGGTGGTCGGAAACAGGCCGGGTGCGACGGTGGCAACCACGCTGTAGACCCAGGCCACGCCCGTGCCCATTGCTATCAGGGTGAACATGTTGAGGTGCCGGGTGACGATCGACCGCCACGCCCGTTCGAAGAAGGGCGCGCCTGCCCACAAGACCACAGGCGTCGCGAAGATTAGTTGAAGCCAGTTCGAGGTCTTTGAATCAAGCAGCATATGCAGATTCGTGAGATGATTACCCATCTCCAGGGCGAGCACAGGCACTGTCAGAACCAGCCCGATCCAGAACCTGCGCCTCATGTCGATCAGCTCGGCGCTTGGTCCTGTTTCGGCGGTCATCACTTCCGGCTCAAGCGCCATTCCGCAGATCGGGCAGTTTCCAGGGCCGATCTGCCTGACCTGCGGATGCATAGGGCAGGTGTAGATCGCGCCCTCGGTCTGATCGGTGACCGTACTTTTTTCGGCTGCCATCGTGGCCTGAGCATCGTGCCCATGATGGTGATGGTGACCTTGATGGTCTTTTTGATCGTCCATGGGGTTAACTCCGTGATGGTTTCATCTCTTGTCCGGGACGTACCGGTGGCTGGTCCGAGACTTCGCAAGGAGACGCGGTACATCGGTGTCGGCAATTGCCGATAAAATGGTCGCCATGCGGAGGTCGCAGGCAACCGACGATCGTACCGCCGTGGAGCGGCAGTGTTCAAACGAGGGATCGAGGGGGGCCGAGAGCGGGTCGAGAGGTGAGGCCGGCGATGGACTGCTGCGAATCGAGGTAACGCTGAGCACCGGAATCCAGGAGAAAAACAACCGGGTTCGAAGCCGGAAGGATGACGTTGCACAGGTTGCACACGCTTTTGCAGCAAGCCTTCTGATCGACAGGGTGGAGATCACCCTGTCGAGCTACGTCGCCTTTCGACGTTTCGGTATGAGGAACTTGAGCGAAGTCGTTATCGCATATAACGGGAGCCGCCTCGGCCATCGGCGCGATGAGGAACATAATTGCGACCAAAACGGCCAGCAATTCTCTTCCGCTTCTTCGAATGGTTTCGTTTGCGGCGGTCATCTTTTCGCTCGAACCTCGCTTCTATATTCAAGCACAGTGCCGTGCCGTTGCAAGTGCGGCGTTGACATTGATCAAAGGCGAGTACGTTTCCGGGCTCGAAAGTCGACCGTCCGACTGCTGGCATTGGAAAACTGGAAAGACCAGCCTCCGGGCGAGTGGAGATGAGCATGCGGGTAAATACGAGCGTGACGAAACTGGCCGTTCTTATGCTTCCCATAGCCGCTTTCGCCGCGGCGATCTCCGCAGCAACCGCCCAAACCGAGCCACCCAGCAACGTTACCCAAAGACAGCACGGCATGAAGGCGATGGCGGATGCAGCCAAGAGGATCAACGCGATGTTCAAGGGTTCGACGCCCTATGACGCAAGGACGTTCAAGGCGGCATCCGAAATCATCCGATCCCAGTCTGGAGCTGCCCTGTCGGCATTGTTCGACGGTCCTGTCACCATGGCCGGCTCGAAAGCCAGCGCCAGCATCGAGACCGACCGACAGCAGTTCGACAAGCTGGCGGCGGACCTTGGCATCTATGCGTCCGCCCTGTCTGTCGCGGCCGACAGAAACCCGGACACGCTGGGTCCCGGAATGCGGATGCAAACTGGAGATGTCATGGGCGGCGGGCCGCTCGCAAAGAAGGTCGGTGCAACGAGAGACGCAGCATCGATGCCCGCGGAGCATGCCTTCCATCTGATGCTTCAAACCTGCACGTCGTGCCACGCCAAGTTCCGGATCGAGACGAAATAGCGGAAACCTCGCCTGCAAAGGGCTTTCGAACCCCGCGAGCACGCCATCCCGGTTGGGCTGGGAGCCCTGCACTTGCCTACTTCCGGTCACCTTGCTGGCCATAGGATTTGCGCCAGCCGTACCGGGTCAATCCACGCGGTTTGTACACCGACAGTGTCGTCGTCACGAGCAGGACGACGAGGCCGCCAGCCGCATGCACGACGAGTGAGCGTCTGGGGCCGAGGAAATCGGTGCTGGACAACGCCGCCTCAGCCGCGACTGCGGCTAGATGAGCTATCCTGTCCATCTGCAGCAGCAGGACGGCTGCGGTGAGGTGCGGTCGCGCTCGGCACCATCCGTCAGATACTTTCCGATCTGGTGCGCGACGAACTTGCCGCAAACGCCGACGGGGGTTCTCCGGACGGGATCCCGCGCGAACTTGTCGCTCAATATGTCGTGGGTGCCCTACATGGCCGTGCTGACATGGTGGTTGGATGGGGGCACCAAGCTGCCACCCGATCAGATCGATGCGATGTTTCGTCGCCTCGTCACCGAGGGTGCAACGCCGAAAGGCTCTTGAAGGCCAGACCGCAAAGCGCTCATTTCAGCGCTGTAATGCCGAAGCGGGCATTGATTTCCGGAATCTCTTTGTCGGACGCGTTCGCGATCTCGTCGATGATCGGGCACTCCGGGCGGTCATCGCCATGGCAATGGCTCGCAAGATGCCTGAGTGTCCTGATCATTTCCTGTATCGCGGCTGCCTTGCGCTCCAGTTCGGCGACGTGTTCGAGCGCGAAGGTCTTGACGTCGGCGCTCACTCTCGAACGGTCGCGCCAGAGCGCCAGCAGGGCCTTCATCTGCTCGACCGAGAATCCGAGGTCGCGTGCCCTGCGGATGAAGCGCAGGGTGTGGACGTCGTTGTCGGCGTATGTCCGGTAGCTGGACTGGGACCGGTGCGCGGGCGCGATCAGCTTGATTTGCTCGTAGTACCTGATCATCTTTGTCGAGACGCCGGACGCCTTCGAGGCTTGGCCGATATTCATTTCCGTTCTCCTTGAATGCAAGAGGGGGCGTCACACGGACGGCCCCGGTTTTAGTTCGCCTTGAAGCGCCGCAGTCTCAATGCGTTCGCCAGCACAAAGACACTCGAAAGGCCCATCGCAGCCGCGGCGAGGATCGGCGACAGCAGCGTGCCGTTCAGCGGGTAGAGAACACCTGCAGCGACGGGGACCAGGCTGACGTTGTAGCCGAACGCCCAGAACAGGTTCTGCCGGATGTTGCGGATCGTCGCCTTGCTGATGGCAATCGCCCGCGGCACGCCGTTGAGATCACCCGACATCAGCACGACGTCGGCGCTCTCGATGGCGATGTCGGTTCCGGTTCCGACCGCAAGACCGATGTCGGCTTCCGACAGAGCGGGCGCGTCGTTGATGCCGTCGCCGATGAACGCCACCTTGCGTCCGCCCTCGCGCAGCTTCCCGACGGCTTTGACCTTTCCTTCGGGCAGGACTTCGGCGACCACTTCGTCGATGCCGAGCTGGCGGGCGATGGCTTGCGCCGTGCGGCTGTTGTCGCCCGTGATCATCGCCACCTTGAGGCCGAGCGCGTGCAGCGCCTCGATCGCTTCCGGAGTCGTCTCCTTTACCGGATCGGAGACGGCGATGATGGCGGCAAGCCTGCCGTCGATCGCGGCATAGAGCGGCGACTTGCCTGCGTCGCCCAGTGCGGTGGCTTCCTCCGCGAACGATGCCACCTCGATGCCGTTCTTCACCAGGGACCGGTCAGCGCCGACAAGCACCTCGTGACCGTCGACCCTGCCGCCGACGCCATATCCCGGAGCCGCTTCGAAGTCAGCGACGTTCGCCAGTGCCAGCCCCTTGGCCTTGGCCGCGGCCACGATGGCCTCCGCGATCGGATGCTCCGACCGTGCCTCGAGACTGGCGATCAGCCGCAGAACCTCGGTGCGGTCAAAACCTTCCGCCGCGACGAGGTCGGTCAGTTCAGGTTTGCCCTTGGTGAGCGTGCCCGTCTTGTCCAACGCAACGACATCGACATCGCGGAGTGTCTGCAGGGCCTCGCCCTTGCGGAAGAGGATACCCAGTTCCGCGGCCCGGCCGGTGCCGACCATGATGGAGGTCGGGGTCGCCAGACCCATGGCGCACGGGCAGGCGA
This sequence comes from Pararhizobium sp. LjRoot238, assembly GCF_964252955.1. NCBI lineage: Bacteria > Pseudomonadati > Pseudomonadota > Alphaproteobacteria > Hyphomicrobiales > Rhizobiaceae > Pararhizobium > Pararhizobium sp. LjRoot238. The sequence goes on from NZ_CAXUPP020000001.1 coordinate 3,421,200, forward strand.
TGATCAGCACCGCGACGGCGTTGACGAGGGCAAAGGTGAGGGCAGGCGAGGGACCGAGAACAAGCCATGCCAGGAAGGTTGCGGTGGCCGCCGCAATCACGGCGGGAACGAACCATCCCGTGACGCGGTCGACCAGCGCCTGGATCGGCAGTTTTGAGCCCTGCGTCGCCTCGACCATCTTGATGATCTGGGCAAGCAGCGTGTCCGATCCGATCTTCGTCGCTTCGAAAGTGAACGACCCGGTCTTGTTGATCGTGCCGCCGACGACGTCTGCGCCAGCCGCCTTCTTCACCGGAACGGGTTCGCCCGTGATCATGGACTCGTCGACATAGGATAAGCCATCGACGACGCGGCCGTCGACGGGAACCTTCTCGCCAGGGCGGATTCGGACGACATCACCGAGCGCGACGTCGCCAATCTGGATCTCCACGAACTCTTCGCCACGTTTCACATATGCGGTCTTCGCCTGCAGGCCGATCAGGTGCCTGATCGCCTGGCTGGTCTTGCCCTTGGCGCGCGCCTCGAGATAGCGGCCGAGCAGGATCAGCGTGATGATGACGGCGGCCGCCTCGTAGTAGACGTTCTCCGTTCCCGATGGGAGCACATCCCGCAGGAAGGTCGCCACCACCGAATAGCCCCAGGCGGCCGACGTGCCGAGCGCCACCAGCGAATTCATGTCCGGCGTCCAGCGCAGCAGATTAGGTACGCCCTTGCGGAAAAAGCGGAGGCCGGGTCCGAAGAGGACGAGCGTCGCCAGGACGAACTGGATGACCAGATTGTTCCCCATACCGACATTGACCATGATCCAGTCATGGACGGCCGGAATGAAATGCGACCCCATCTCCAGAACGAACAGCGGGAGCGTCAGGGCAGCCGATAGCGCCAGCGACAGTTTCAGGCGGCTGGCCTCGCGGCTGCGTCGGTCCTCGCTGTCATCCGCTGGATTGTCCCCGGCGAGCTTTCGGACGTCATAGCCCGCAGTGCGAACAGCGTCTTCCAGGGCGGCTGTGGCAGTCCCTGAGACTATACGGACGGTCGCCTTCTCCGTCGCGAGATTGACGGAGGCTCCTTTCACGCCCGGAACAGCTTTCAGCGCCTTCTCCACCCTGACGACGCATGACGCGCAGGTCATGCCCTCGACACCGAGTTCTCGGGTCTCGAGTTTTGGCTCGTAGCCCGCCTTTTCGATGGCCTCGAGAACGGTTTCCGTCGGCACGGCTTCGTTGTAAGTTACGCTGGCCCGCTCTGTGGCCAGATTGACGACGGCGTCGGCGACACCGGGGACGGCCTTGATAGCTTTCTCCACCCTGACGACGCAGGACGCGCAGGTCATGCCTTCAATGCCGAAGTCGGTCGTAACGGGTTGGGGTCTTTCCATGGTCTGTACAGCAGTCATTGGAGATCCACCTTTTTTCAACTGCTCACATGAATAATCCTTCCCATGATGGGAAGGTCAAGAGTGTCCATGGAGGAAAAACGCATGGCTGACTGGATTGTGCTCACGAAGTGCGTTTCGGGCCATCCATCGCTGCCACTACGGTCGATTTGAAGGTCCATATTGTGGCGCGCACGGCCTTGCCTCATCATATGAATGTTTCTGATCAATCCAAAGCGATCTAATTGGAGCAGAGGCGAATGACCTACACGATAGACAGGACGATTGCCGGAATGCCGTTTGATGTGGTGGTTGAAAAAACCAAGGCAGCGCTCGGCAGTGCGGCTTGTATTCGTGCGCTGAACGCGGGTTTCGCGGCGGACGCAGCCGAATGACGTCGGCGGTCGCACTCGGCCTGAAAGAGAATTGGCGACAGTTCTGCCTGCTGGTTCTGATCAACGCCTTTGTCGGCGGCATGGTCGGCATAGAGCGCACCGTCGTCCCGCTGATCGGAGCCAAGGAATTCGGCATTGCATCGACAACGTTGCTCGTCTCCTTCATCGTCAGTTTCGGCGTCGTCAAGGCGCTCGCCAATCTTGTTTCCGGGCAGTTGGCCGACAAATGGGGTCGCAGGCGAGTACTCGTCCTCGGCTGGCTGTTCGGTCTCCCGGTACCGTTCATGATCCTCGCCGCCCCGAATTGGGAGTGGGTGATTGCCGCCAATGCGCTTCTCGGTGTCAGCCAGGGTTTCGCATGGTCTATGACGGTGATCATGAAAATCGACCTCGTTGGCCCGAGAGGACGCGGTCTGGCCGTGGGGCTCAATGAATTCGCTGGTTATTTTTCAGTTGGGTTGACTGCACTCGCAACTGGTTATTTGGCCGCCCAATATGGATTGCGGCCCGTACCGATCTATCTCGGTGTTGGCTATGCGGTTCTGGGCACCATTCTGTCAGTCTTCCTCGTCAAGGATACAAGCAGTCATATACGCCTTGAGATGAAACAGGCAGCGGATGAGGGGAGAAACCTCTCTTTCCGGGAAGTCTTCCTGCTGACCTCGTTTAAGGATCGAAACCTGTTTGCGGCATCGCAGGCAGGCCTGGTCAACAACCTCAACGACGGCATGAGCTGGGGTATCTTCCCTCTGTTCTTTACAACATTCGGCCTTGGTGTTGAAAAGATCGGCATCTTGAAAGCGGCTTACCCAATGGTTTGGGGAATGCTTCAGGTGGCGACGGGTCCACTCAGCGACAAATGGGGCCGCAAGGGCCTGATCGTCGCTGGCATGTGGATACAGGCAGGTGCACTGTTGCTCACGGCTCTAACGGGCGAATTCAAGTGGTGGCTTGTCGCAAGCATCTTCCTTGGCCTTGGCACTGCCATGGTCTATCCCAGCCTGATCGCGGCGGTCTCAGACGCGTCGCAACCCTCATGGCGGGCTCGATCCCTGAGTGTTTATCGTTTCTGGCGTGATCTGGGCTACGCCGTCGGCGCGCTGTCGGCGGGTCTGATTGCAGACCATTTCGGCTTTCGCTGGGCGATTATCGCGATCGCTGGTCTGACATTCGTCTCCGGAGCCATCGTTGCCGTTTTGATGCATGAACGAAAATCGTAAGTGAGCGAACGGCCAGTGGGCCTGATAAGAATTCGCAGCGTTCACCCTGAACGCGATCGGGTGAGTGGCAGCAAGCCGTCGCCGCCATCGAATAGAACATCCATGCCAAATATCGTCATGGCCGGAGCGCGATTGAAACGTCATTTTTCGAGCCACGGTTGATGTAACGCAAAGCGGCCAGTTCGTTTCAGGGATATTTGAAATACTATTGGCATACGCCCGGATAGTGGACCGCCCCCACGGTCAGCACGCGGAGGCGGTAAGAGGGTCAGCGTCCCGCGTATGACACCGGATATCCGGCTTCCTCGATCGCGTGGCCGATGACGGCAGGGTCGAGAGTCGTCTCGACCGTCGCCTTCTTCGAGGCAAGGTCGACGGTGGCAACCGCGCCGGGGTCGGCGGCCCCGATGGCTTTTTCGACGGTGCCTTTGCAGTGGCCGCACGTCATGTTCGGGATGTCAAACTCATACATCTATTGTCTCCTTTCGATGTCGTTGCCTCAATGTGGGGCTTCCAACGATGGGAAGGTCAAGAGGATGGGTTTCCCGCGGAACGAGATGAAACCGTTTCCAGACTTTTGGTACACGTGACGTGAAAACAATGACTTGTAGGCGAATCCTCGTCAGGATGGCGAACGTTTTCCTAAAATCATTCTTGCTGCATCACGCTGTCGCACATTTTCGTGAGACCGTCTTCCAAGATGGACGGCTCCATGCCAGACTAGAATCATGAGGTTCATGAAAGTCATCCATCGACTGCTGTTCGTGTTCGCCCTGGTCGGGATCATTCTTGGTCCTTTCAGCATCGGGGCGGCCGATAGCGCCATGGCGGCTTCGGGACCGGCTGCTATGGGTGGAATGGTTGGCATGGAGATGCCCGACGACATGCCGTGCTGTCAGGAAAAGAACCCGATCAAGTCCGATTGCGGCAAGGCCTGTCCGCTCGCTTTGATCTGCACGACGACGACCGTCGGCCAGTCGGCGAACGAGCATGCATTGTCCGTGAATTTTACATGGGTGACCCGTCAGTTCCCAATCAGGCCGCATTTCGAACCGGCCTCCGCATTGGTCGACCCGCCAGTACGTCCTCCAAGAGTTTGATCTCACGTCATTGAAGCACGTCGTCGTTTCGGCAAGGGCGCATCATTGCGCCCGAACCGGGCTGAGGGCGATCCATATTGACTGAGGACGCGGCTGCGACCCCGTCCGGATGAGACATTGATCATGAACAAGACCTTCTTCAACACGAGGACCGCGTTCCTCGCTGGCGCAATGCTGTTCAACACCGCCACCGCTTCCTTCGCCGGAGCACAGGACTACGAATTCCAGGCTCTCCAGACCGACATCAAGCAGGGGCCGGATGCGCCCGTCTCCGTGCGGCTGGTCGACAAGCGGACGGGCAAGAGCGTTCCGGACGCAGTCATCTTCACCACGCGGATGGACATGGCTCCCGAGGGCATGGAGATGATGACCACGCCCGTGGAGGTATCGGCTTCGACCGAGCCGGGCGTCTACAACTTCACGACAAACCTCTCCATGGAAGGCGGCTGGCGGTTCCAGATTGCCGCCAAGGTCCAGGGCGAGCCGGAAACCGTGCAGGGCGAACTCGTCCTGAAGGCAACGCCGTGACCGCGCCGCGCGTGATCGCCATGTTCTCCCTCGCCGCGATCGCCGGCGGGGGAGGCTACTGGGCAGGAAAAAACGATATCGGCACGCTGCTCGAACACCTTGGAGCCAGCCAGATGGCCGCCGAGGCGGAACCGATGCGCGAACCAACGGGTGCGGTCATCTATTACAGCCACCCCGACGGCTTCGCCCAGTACTCCGCTAGGCCGAAGAACACAGACGACGGACGGCCATTCCTGGCCGTCCGCGAAAGCGAGGACGTCAGGTTCAGTGCGACGGGAGCCGTGGCTGCGGCGGCCGATCCCGTTACGACAGGTTCTGAACGGAAGGTCTCGTACTACCGGAACCCGATGGGCCTTCCCGACACGTCGAAAGTGCCGAAGAAGGATCCCATGGGCATGGATTACCTTCCGGTTTACGAGGGCGACGATGCAGCGAGTTCGACTGTCAAGGTCTCCATCGGCAAACTCCAGCGCACAGGTGTGAAGACCGGACTGGCGGAAATGACGACCGTCAGCCGGAAAATCCGGGTTCCAGGGACTGTGACGCTCGACGAGCGGATGGTCAGCATCGTCTCCATGCGGGCGGACGCCTTCGTCGAGGATGTGGCCGACGTCACCACGGGCGACAGGATCACCAAGGGAGAGAACCTCTTCCATTTCTATTCGAAGGAGATCGCGACGGCCGGAGCCGAGTACGCGACCGAAATGCGAAACGGCGGGAGTGCCGCAACTGGCACAGGCCCGGCACTCCGCTTGAAGAACCTGGGTGTGCCCGCCGCGATAATCACAAGCATCGCCGCTGACAGGAGGGTACCCCAAAGCATCTCGTACACCTCGCCGCGTGACGGCGTCGTGTTGGAGCGCATGGCTGTAAGCGGCATGATGGCGGAGGCGGGGGACATCCTGTTCAGAATCGCCGACGTCTCGAAGGTATGGGTGATCGCCGACGTGCCGGAATACGAGCTGAGCGCCGTCCGGAAGGGCGCAGTCGTTTCCATCAGAATCCGAAATCTTCCCGGCAAGGTGTTCAAGGGAGCGGTTGATCTCATCTATCCGGAGGTACAGATGCAGACCCGGACGACGAAAGTCCGGATCGAACTTCCCAACCCGGACGGCCAACTAATGTCCAACATGTACGCCGAGGTGGAGATCGAGGGAGGAGCCGGAAACCCGGTCGTCGCCGTTCCCAACAGTTCAGTCATCGACACGGGCGACCGCCAGATCGTCTTCATCGACAAGGGCGAGGGCAGGTTCGAACCGATGGATGTTGCGCTGGGAGTCCGCGGGGAGGACATGACCGAGATCACCAAGGGAATAGCACTGGGCGACCGAGTGGTTGTTTCCGCCAACTTCCTGCTCGATGCGGAAAGCAACCTGAACGCCGCGCTCAGCGCCCTGACGAGCGAAGAGGTGAAGCCATGATCGCGCACATCATTTCATGGTCCGCCCGAAACCTGGTTCTGATCCTCGTCGGCGCGGTGCTCTCGATTGCGGCAGGCGTCTATTCCCTTCGGACGCTTCCCCTCGATGCGATCCCCGACCTGTCCGATGTCCAGGTCATTGTGTTCACCGACTATCCCGGCCAGGCACCGCAAGTCGTCGAGGACCAGGTCACTTATCCGTTGACGACGTCGATGCTGACGGTACCGCGCTCGAGGGTCGTTCGCGGTTTCTCGTTCTTCGGCGTCTCCTTCGTCTACGTCATTTTCGAAGACGGTACCGATCCCTACTGGGCAAGGAGCCGCGTGCTCGAATATCTGAATGCGGCATCGAGCCGTCTTCCAGACGGTGTGTCGCCAAGTCTCGGTCCCGATGCGACGGGGGTCGGCTGGGTCTACCAATATGCCGTCGTCGCCAAGGAACTGTCGCTGGCAGAACTTCGGTCGCTGCAGGATTGGGTGGTGCGGTTCGCTGTTTCCAAATCCGAGGGCGTTGCCGAGGTCGCGAGCGTCGGCGGCTTCGTCAAGCAGTATTCCATCGTCGTGGATCCGGCCCGACTGAGGGCCCAGAACGTGCCGCTGAGACAGATCGCCGACGCGGTTCGCGCCAGCAATCGCGATGTCGGCGGTCGCACGGTCGAAATCTCCGAGTTCGAGTTCATGGTTCGGGGCAGGGGCTATCTGCAGGGCATCAAGGATATCGAGAGCATCGTCCTGATGACCGAGGGCGGGACACCGCTCCGTCTCGGCGACGTCGCGCGGGTGGAAACGGTGCCCGACGAGCGTCGCGGCATCACCGAACTGAACGGAGAGGGCGAGGTCGCCAGCGGCATCGTGCTGCAACGCTTCGGCGCGAACGCCCTGACCGTGATCGACAACGCCAAGAAAAGCCTGGCTGCAGTCAAGGACAGCTTGCCTGCGGGGACGGAAATCCTTCCCGTCTATGATCGTTCCGAACTGATCAACGCCGCTATCGAGACGCTGAAGGGAACGTTGATCGAGGAGTCCATCGTTGTCGCGCTGGTGACGGTCGCCTTCCTCCTCCATGTTCGCAGCGCCCTTGTCGCGATCATCATGCTGCCCATCGGCATCCTGATCGCCTTTACCGCGATGCGTGCACTGGGCATCGGGGCCAACATCATGAGTCTTGGCGGTATCGCCATCGCCATCGGCGCGATGATCGACGCAGCCATCGTCATGATCGAGAACGCCCACAAGCATCTGGAACGTGCTCCACCTGACAAACCGCGGACGGAGGTTCTGATCAAGGCGGCGAGCGAAGTCGGCCCGGCGTTGTTCTTCAGCCTGCTGATCATCACCGTGTCGTTCCTGCCGATCTTCACGCTGGAATCACAGGAAGGCCGGTTGTTCGGCCCGCTCGCCTTCACGAAGACGTTCGCCATGGCGGCGGCGGCCTTGCTGTCGATCACACTCGTTCCCGCTCTGATGGTGGTGTTCGTCCGTGGCAAGATCGTCCGGGAGCACAAGAACCCGCTCAACCGGTTCCTGATCTGGATCTACCGTCCGGTCATATCGGGTGTTCTCCGGGCGAAGACACTCACGATCCTCCTGGCCATGATCGCTTTGGCGGTCACGATCTGGCCCGCCCGCCAGATCGGCAGCGAGTTCATGCCAAGCCTGAACGAAGGCACGCTGATGTACATGCCGACGACCCTGCCTGGGCTGTCGGTCACCAAGGCAGCCGAGCTGATGCAGACGCAGGATCGGATCATCAAGTCCTTCCCCGAGGTCGAGACGGTGTTCGGCAAGGCGGGGAGGGCGCTGACGGCAACCGATCCCGCGCCCACCGAGATGTTCGAGACGATCATCACCTTGAAGCCGAAACATGAATGGCGGCCTGGCGTTACCATTGACAGCCTGAAGCAGGAAATGGATTCGGCGCTTCAGTTTCCGGGCGTCTCAAACGCCTGGACGATGCCGATCCGCGCTCGCATCGACATGCTGTCAACGGGTATCAGGACGCCCGTCGGCGTCAAGGTCTATGGAACCGACCTCAAGGAAATGGAACGGGTCGCTCGCGACATCGAGACCGTCTTGAAGACGATTCCCGGCACGTCGAGCGCCTATGCGGAGCGTGTGATCGGTGGGTATTACCTCGACATCATCCCGGATCGTATGGCTCTGGGACGTTACGGCCTTTCCATCGACGACGTGCAGGACGTCATCGGGATGGCACTGGGGTCCGAGGTGGTGACGTCGACGGTGGAGGGCAGGGAGCGCTATGGCGTCGCCATCCGCTATCCGAGAGCCCTCCGAAGTGATCCGCAATCCATCGCCCGTGACGTTCAGGTCTCTCTTCCCGGCGGCGGCACGGTGCCGTTGGGGGAAGTGGCCGAGGTGAAACTGACGCGGGGTGCCACCACCATCCGGACGGAGAACGGGCAGCTTGCCGTCTACATCTTCGTCGATATCGCCGATCGGGATTTGGGCGGCTATGTCGCGGAAGCGCAAAATGCCGTTGCCAGCAGTGTAACGATGCCTCCCGGATATTCGGTCGCCTGGAGCGGACAGTTCGAATACCTGGAACGGGCCAAGGCACGTCTTGCCATCGTCGTGCCGCTGACGCTCGCGCTGATATTCCTGCTGCTATACCTGAACTTCAAGGCGCTGACCGAGACGCTCATCGTCATGCTCTCGCTGCCGTTCGCGCTGGTTGGCGGCATCTGGTTGATGTGGTGGCTGGGCTTCAACGCCTCCGTAGCGGTTGTTGTCGGCTTTATCGCCCTTGCCGGGGTCGCCGCTGAAACAGGCGTGATCATGCTGATCTACCTCGACCAGGCTCTGAAGGAACGACGTGCCGAATGCGAGGCAGAGAAGCGTGGCTTCACAAGGCTCGATCTCCAGCGGGCGATCATGGTCGGCGCTGTCGAACGGGTTCGGCCGAAAATGATGACCGTCGTCGCGATCATGGCTGGACTGGTGCCGATCCTCTGGAGCACGGGTGCCGGCTCGGAAATCATGCAGCGCATCGCCGTGCCGATGATCGGCGGCATGATCTCGTCGACCATCCTGACGCTTGCGGTGATCCCCGCGATCTACGGGCTGGTCAAGGGATGGCGGCTGCCGATAAGCGCAGCCGCGTGGTCGGCCGATATCGAGGCCGAGCCGGCAGCCCTCAAGGAGGCTGCCGAATGAAAGGAGGATGCCATGATGAACGATATGATGGGCAGCGACATGATGTGGGGCATGGGCCTCGCCGCTGCCATCGGGATCTTTGTGATTGTTCTCGTGATCGCGGCGCTCGTCAAGTATCTGTTCTTCCGCTGAAGCTACTGCATGATTCCTTAAATCGGATTCGATTTAAGGAAAAATTATGCAGCAGATCAAAGTGTTACAGCGACCTTTGCGCGTCTGAAAAGACGCGCGGCGCTGTAAAGCGTGTTGCCGCTTAAGCGCGCGCCAACTCAACCCACGGCCGGGGCGATCTTGCACGAGAGCTCCGGCCTTAGTCGCTAGGCGGCCTATGCCGCTGGTATCAGGCCGGTACCAGCTCGATAATACGCATGATGCTGGGTTTGTCGCTCTTGTTCGTGTCGGTTTCTACGTTTCCGACCGGGCAAAAATAGATATCACCGGGCTGTAACGTGAAAGGTTCCTTCCCTTCGATTTCCGCGTAAAGCGGTGCTCCCTGTATTTCGCAGATATCTACCGTTTTCGATGTGTCAGGGCCGAACTTTGATCCGGGCTGGAAGGTGATTTCCATGAGCAGTGCTTTCGAGAAGCCGGGAACCGGCCCCACAGGCGCTACCTCTTTGAACGTCCTCAATGTTACCCCTGGAGCAAGTTCCTCGACTTTCGCTTCGTTGGCCGACGCGGACGAAGCGCCGCCGAACAGCGCCGCAGCGCCAGCCGCACCAAAGATCAACACCGAACGCCGATCAAATTCAGACTTTGCCTGAACATGTTCCATGCTCTCCTCCTATTTCTCTCGGGAACTGAACAGATGAGAATAGCATTTAACGGCGCAACCTTCCATCGGCACTGGACTAGGCTAACCAGCCGGGCTGCGGGATGTCAGCGCGCGGAAAGACACCGCCACGGCTTGTTTTTGACGCAGTTCGGCGTAATTCTTTATGTTATGACACACTGGTCGGCTCGACAGCTTTTCGCGTTGGTCCTCGCGGTCTTTATCGCAGCGGGGATGAGCCTTTCGGTCGCTCAGGCAAGCAGCATGTCCGCCCAGATCGCGACGATGACTGAGATGGGCATGTCGGCTGAAGGCGGCTGCCAGGATTGCCCCGACCAGCCCGGTGACAGCGGCATGAAGGCGATGAATTGCGGCGTCGCCTGCGCAGCTCCCGTCTTTGCGGTGCTGCCGGCGTCGGTGCTAATACCGACCAGTGAGAGGGCCGCCTGCTTTGCGGTGGATGATTCGCTCCTTCGTGGGAGAGCATTGCTACCCGATCCCTATCCACCACGAACCTCCGACATCGGCTGATGTCCAGGCTGTCGCGCCGAGCGACCGAGCCGGGCAAGCGAACGCATGCGCTGTTTTGCGCCGAGCGGCCGACAAGGTGAGAGACACCGCCAAAAGGCCGATGCGTCCCGTCATCCACGATGATTGGAAGGATCGAACGTGAATACCGAACCCATTGACCTTGTATCGCGCCGGAGTTTGCTCAGGGCCGGCGCTGGGCTTCTATTGACCGCTGCATTGCCGCCATTACCAGCACTCGCAGCGGGGTCCGACGAGTATCGGATCGTCGCCGCGCCAGCCCGTGCGCGTCTTGCTGGTTCAGGTCATCCGGAAACCGATGTCTGGGCCTATGACGGCACCATACCGGGCTCGCTCGTGCGCCTGCGCCAAGGTGAGAAGGCCCGTCTCGTCGTCGAAAACCGACTTGACCAGGAGACCACCGTTCATTGGCATGGCATCAGGTTGCCTAACGCCATGGATGGCGTGCCCGGTCTGACGCAGTCGCCGATCGAGCCGGGCGAGAGCTTCGTCTACGAATTCACCCCGCCGGATGCGGGGACCTTCTGGTATCACCCACATGCCAACAGCCTCGAGCAACTTGGCCGCGGTTTGGCCGGAGCCGTGATCGTCGCGGAACGCGAACCCGTCGTTGCCGATCGTGATCTTCTCTGGTTTCTGGCCGATTGGCGACTGACCTCGGAAGGCGGGATCGCCTCCGGCTTCGGCAACCGGATGGAGGCGGCGATGTCCGGCCGCGTCGGCAATACGGTCACGCTGAACGGCCAGGTCTCGGAAGGGGAACCGGTCCGGGCTGGAGAACGCATCCGCCTGCGCCTCGTCAACGGCTCGCTCGCCCGCATCATGGCGCTGCGCTTCGAGGGGCATACGCCTTTGATCGTCGCGATCGACGGTCAGCCCTGCGATCCGCATGAGCCGGAGCGCGAACGGATTCTGCTCGGTCCCGCCATGCGCATCGATGTCATGCTCGACATGCAAGGCGAGCCGGGGCGGCGCTACGCCGTCATCGACGATTTCTACGACGGCCTGTCCTATCCGGTGACCCAGCTTGCCTATGATGCGGGGCCGCCCATGCGCGACCATCCGCTCGACACCCCGCTCGACCTGCCGCGCAATCCCTTGCCGGAGCCAGATATTTCCTCGGCCGAACGGCACGATCTGACCCTCCAGGGCGGCATGATGGGCGGCGGCGCGATGGCCGGAACCGATAGCATGATGGGGGGAGGGATGATGCACGGCATGATGGACATGGGCGGCGGTCCTGCCTGGGCGATCAACGGCATGTCGATGACCGGCGACGGCCATGCCGGCATGCAGCCCGCCCTGACATTCCAGCGCGGACGCAGCGTCATCCTGGTGCTGCGGAACGAGACCGCCTGGTGGCACCCGATGCATTTCCACGGCCATAGCTTGGCGGTGCTGAGCCGCAACGGCATGCCCGTACCGCATCGCCAATGGCAGGACACCGTGCTGATGGCACCGAAGGACGTCGTCGAAGTCGCCTTCGTTGCCGACAATCCCGGCGACTGGATGCTGCATTGCCATGTCATGGACCACCAGATGACAGGTCTGATGACCGTGCTGCGCGTTGCCTGAACCAAACAGATCTATCAAAGGAGAAACCGAAATGATCCCTACAATCCGCTTCGCCAGCCTCACCGCTCTCATCGCCTTTGCGACACCGGCGATTGCCGAGCCGCTTCAGGCGACCCTCTACAAGAACCCGCAGTGCGGCTGCTGCGAAGGTTATGCTTCCTATCTCCGCGACAACGGCTTCACTGTCGAGGTGAAGCCTACCAACGACCTCCTCGAGATCAGCCATAAGGCCGGCGTGCCGGAAGGAATGGAAGGCTGCCACACGATGTTCATCGACGGCTACGTGATCGACGGACACGTGCCCGTGAACGTTGTCCGCAGGCTCCTCACCGAGAAGCCCGCGATCGCCGGCATCACCCTGCCGGGAATGCCGATGGGGTCGCCTGGCATGGCTGGCACCAAGACTGAAAAATTCGTCATCTACACCGTCACCAAGGACGGCAAGGCACCGCCCGTTTACGCAACGGAATGACGTCGGAACAGGAGGTTAATCCCATGGCTCAAATGACTGACAAGTCATCGAAAACGGATGGCCTAAGGACGGCCGTCCCACGGCGTTGGCTGCTTCTGGCATTGTCGGTCGTGGGTGTTACTGGGCTTGCTGCTCTGATTGCCTGGAAAGCTGGCGAGAACACGAACCAGCTCTCGGCCACGGGGCCGGGCGGCGTCGACCGGCTGCAGAATTTTGTCCTGCATGACACCCCAGCGCCCGTGCCGGAACTTCAGTTCGCCGACGGCGAAGGAAAGCCGCGCTCGCTCGCGGATTTCCGCGGCAAGGTCGTGTTGCTCAACGTCTGGGCGACCTGGTGCCTGCCGTGCCGGAAGGAGATGCCGACGCTCGATCGGTTGCAGGCAGAGCTTGGCGGGAGCGCCTTCGAGGTCGTCGCGCTGTCGATCGATCGCGGTGGAGCAGACGCCGTGAGGAAGTTCTACACCGAGATCGGCATCCAGCATCTCGCCATCCACGTCGATGCATCCAGCCAGGTCGCCTTTGCGTTGGCAACGGCCGGACTACCGACAACATTGCTGTTCGATGCCGAGGGGCGCGAGCTTGGACGTCTGATCGGCCCCGCCGAATGGGACGCACCCGACATGGTCGCATTCCTCAAAACGATCGTCGATCAGGAGGGGGAGCGCCTTGCGCCCCCTCACAATAAGGAGACACCGCTATGAGCATACCAAATTCAGCCGAAGCGCATCCTCGTGCACCGTCCCGACCGCTGGCCGACAGGCTTCCGTCGTGGCTGCAGGGGCGGCGGGGACTCATCGCGCTGACAGCTCTCGCGCTTGGCCTCGGCGCGGCGTTCAACTGGAGCTGGCTGGTCGCGGCCGGTATCGCGCCGCTGCTGCTGAGCGTACTTCCCTGCGTCGCCATGTGTGCCTTGGGACTGTGCGTGAACCGCATGACTGGCTCTCATAATAAGGCATCGTCGATCATCTCCTCGGAAACCGAGGCGGCCGCCGGTTCGCCGGAGAAGCCAGCGTCGTGCTGTTCGTCCGAGCAAAGCGTTGCAGTCACTGCTCTGCGGAGGTGACCCATGCGTGTCCTGCAGTTGGCGGCGCTTGTGATCATGTTGATGGCCTTGATCGCACCAGTCCTGGCGCACTCGCTCGATGAGGTCGATCAGGATCTCCGCGACAGAGAGAAGTATTTCCAGGCCGTCGACAGCGAAGCGCCGGGTTTCACATTGCAGGACGCGCAAGGCCGCACTGTCAGCCTCTCAGGCCTGCGCGGCAAGGTCGTGGTGCTGAATTTCATCTACACGAACTGCCCGGACGTTTGTCCCCTTCATGCCGAGCGGATCGCTGAACTTCAAAAGATGGTCAACCAGTCGCCGATGAAGACAATGGTCGAGTTCGTCACCATCACGACGGACCCGAAGCGCGACACGGGGCCGGTCCTCAGCGATTACGGCCAGGCGCATGGTCTTGATCCCGTGAACTGGGTCTTCGCGACGGCCGCTCCTGGTCAGCCCGAGGACAGCACCCGCAAGATCGCCGAAGCCTATGGGCTCAAGTTCACGGAGGGCGACGACGGCATGCAGATGCACGGGATCGTCACCCACGTGATCGACCAGGACGGCCGTCTTCGCGCCCGGTTTCATGGCATGAAGTTCGAGCCGGTCAATCTGGTCGTCTTCGTCAACGCGCTCATCAACCGGACCCAGAAGCCTCACGGGCATCAGCAGCCGAGTTTCTGGGACAAGCTCAAAGGAGCATTCTGATGATACCCGACGTGCCTAACAATTCGACATCCGGCTCGTCCGGGTTTCACTCCGACACTGCACAAGCAGCCGGGGATGCGGCCGACACGGGGCGGTTGCCCCAGCCCGCGAAGCCGGCGCGTAGCCTGAAATTTTGGGTGTTCGGCTCCTTCGCGCTTGCCGGGATCTCGGCGGTTCTTTCTGTCCTGGCGTTGCTGTTTGCTGCAGGAGTCCTTGCGCCCCTTGGCGACACCACCGGTCTCGAACGCCAACTGCGCTCGTATCTCCTCGCCAATCCCGAGGTGATCGTCGAATCCGTGAACGGCATGGAAGCCCGTCGACAGGACGCGGAAGAGAACGAACTGACTGCCGTCCTCGCGCAGCGCCACGATGAGATCTTCAACGATCCAAATTCACCGGTCGGAGCCAACCCTGCAGGCGATACCACCCTTGTGGAATTCTTCGACTACAACTGCCCGTACTGCCGCCGGGCGACGCCGGTGCTCGACAGCCTCGAGCAAGCCGACAAAGGGCTGCGGCTCGTCTTCAAGGAATATCCCATCCTCGGCCCCGGTTCGGTCTTCGCTGCCCGCGCAGCGCTCGCAAGCCAGAGGCAGGGCAAATATCTTGCCTTCCACAAGGCGATGATGACCTACGGGGGTCGTATCACCGAGACTTCCAGCCTGGAAGTCGCAGCACGGGTCGGACTTGATGTGGAGCGATTGAAGAAGGATATGGAAGATCCTGCGATCGATGAGGCCATCAGGCGCAATATCGCACTTGCACAGGCATTGCGCATCTCGGGCACACCGACCTTCATCGCGGGCAAGGAAATTCTGCGGGGTCTCGCCGATGCCGGCGCGATGAAGCGGTTGATCGCATCGGCACGCGGGAGCTAGGGTGTCGATGTCGGCGATCTCCAATATCGGCCTGATCACCGCCTTTTCGGCGGGACTGATCTCGTTCCTGTCCCCCTGCGTGCTGCCGCTTGTGCCGGGCTATATCTCGTATGTTTCGGGCAATGCGCTCGGCCGGCAAGGGGATGTTGGCGGTGGCCGCCTGGCGACGCTGTTGCTCAGCCTTTGTTTCGTGCTTGGCTTCTCGACCGTGTTCGTGGCGCTCGGCGCGACCGCCACGGCCTTCAGCAGGCTTCTTCTGTTCTATCGATACGAGGCGACCCTGATTGGCGGCGCGATCGTCATCCTGCTTGGCGTGTTCATGACCGGTCTCGTCCGCATGCCCTGGTTCGACCGCGACGTGCGCTTCCACGGCAGCATCCGCGGCGGCCGGCCGCTCGGTGCTTTTCTGCTGGGACTGGCTTTTGGCTTCGGCTGGACCCCATGCATCGGACCAGTGCTCGGCGCGATCCTGACCATCAGCGCGCTGTCGTCGACGGCGTCGGCAGGCATCTCCCTGTTGGCGGTCTATTCGCTCGGCCTGGGCGTTCCGTTCCTGCTGTCCGCGGCTTTTGCCGATCGCCTTATACAGCGGCTGAAAACCGTGCGCCGGCTGGGGCGAACGCTGCAGATCGGCGCAGGCGGGGTGATGGTCGCGATGGGGATCGCCATGATCACCGGCACGATGTCGGCCTTCTCCTTCTGGCTCCTGGAGAATGTGCCGATGCTCGCTCGTATCGGCTGACACGCAAACGATGGATGTTGAGAGTTCAGAAAATTCCTTCCCGGCGCGCGACGCGCAGAAAGTGATACCGCGATGAGCGCTGTCGTTCTCGAATCCGTTCTGACCTGCCCACATTGCGGCTTCGCCAAGCTGGAAACCATGCCCACGGACGCCTGCCAGTTCTTCTACGAGTGTCTCAACTGCAAGACGCTGCTGCGCCCCAATCCTGGGGACTGCTGCGTGTTTTGCTCGTTCGGTTCAGTGAAGTGCCCGCCGATCCAACAGCAGCACGGATGCTGCGGGTAGGAGATTCGAACCCGCATTTGGAGCAGGCAAGCGTAGTGACGAACGCGGATATCGTGGCGAGGGGCGTGACGTTTTACGACTGCCGGGACAAGTCGGGCAGATCGGGGTCCGACGGGACGGTTTCCGGCAGGCCCATGTGCGGGATCCGGAGAGGTACTGGATCGAGATCGCGGGCGGTGGCTGGCCGGTGGGGCGGGACGTCTTGCGGCCATGACCGATCCTTCACGCGGCAGGTTGCGCCCGTGGTCTGGCTGATGTCGGACGGGGCGCTGAAAGCTGCCGCGTTAGGTAGTATAAAAATGTGACACCTCTCAGCGCCCCGTTCGGCGGTTTCTGCCCGCAAACTCGTTCCGCTACGGCCTTTCGGCCCTCTGTGCCCTTGCACGCCCGCAGCAGCAGCATCGGCCTGCGGAGGGGAACCTTCTTGCGAACCCCGGCCTCGGGGACTTCCGTCCTTTCCCCGAACCCGGCGCCGGCCCCGCCTGGCTGCCACGGCTGGCAGTGTATCCGAGGGCGGGACGGGGGGTAGTGTAGGGGAGGTTTTGGGGGGCGGGGATGTTGAGGGTGGCGGAGATCCCCTCACCAACAAAATCTAACACCCAGCCTTTGGCTAAGATGTTGATTTTGTGTCCTCTCCCACTGGGGGAGAGGTAGGGGCGCCGCGCCCTTGCGGCAAAGCAATATCCCCGTTTTGGCGGACCCGTAGGGGATCGGGCGGCCTGCGGCGGGCTCGATTCTGTTTGAAAAGGCGACTGCCCGCGGCTTGGGAATGGATCCCCGGGTTGATCCTCGGGTTAAACCCGAGGACGAGGATGACGGTGGGGCGGAAGGGCTGTCGACAAGCGATAAGCCTGCGATGGCAGGTTGTTTATTTGGAAGCTTGCCCAAGAAGGGGTGTCATCCTCGGGCTTGACCCGAGGATCCAAGCACGCGCATCGCCCGGATGGTAAGCTTTTGGTAGGCTTGGGAATGGATCCTCGGGTCAAGCCCGAGGATGACGACCTTGGGGAGGGAGAGGCTGTCGACAAGCGATAAGCCTGCGATGGCAGGTTGTCTATTTGGAAGCTTGCCCAAGAAAGGGTGTCATCCTCGGGCTTGCCCCGAGGATCCATGCTGCGCACCGGACCCCTCAGGCATTCCGTATCTCCTTCGGAGCAACCACAGCGCGGAAGTTGGGCTTGGTTTGTTCCCCTCTGTACTTTTCAAGCAGTCTGCTTGGACGAATAAACCGCTGAATTCCTGAAGTCGCCTCGCTTAAGGCGGCTACTGCTGTGCCCTCCTGGAAATCATTTCCTTCCGGTCGTTCTGCCTCCCTCTCGCGATCGGTTTCTTTATCAAATCCTTGGGCCGAAGGTCAGCCCGCCCCAAGGCATTCTTTGCGAAGTAAGCAGTCCTGTTGCCGATGGCCATTTCGGGCTTACGGATTGGCCAGTTTCAGTGGTATTTTGACCAGAACTAGCTTCGATTTCTCAGTGGAGGCGACGTGCCCATCTTCTCCGGAAAGTCCAGTGTAGATGAGCACTGGGTCGTGTTTGATTGGACGCGACACAGGGCGACGAGGAACGCCAAGTGCGGCAACAGTCGCTGCGAAGAAGAAAAAGTCTGGAACCCGACCTGCGAGGTGGGCCACGGAGACAAACAACTCCCGGGAGCCAGTCCGAATGAAATGAGAAGTCCGGCCGAAAAACTTTAGTGATCTAGCGGTTCTTGTTGGATTGCGCGAGGACCGACCCGGCGAGTTCCTTGGTCTCATCGCTGTACTTGGGACTCTTCAGCACACGCGATGCCTTGTCCTCCATCTCGGCTCCCGTCTGTCTGCCGGTTGAAGCCTGCGCCAAAGCGGAGCCAGCCAAGCTCTTTGCAATCGCCGACGCATTCGGATCTGCAAGAGTTGCAGCCGCCTTTGCGGCGATTTCAGAGGAAGTCTGCTTATTGTTTTTCGACATCGATCACATTCCTTCTGCGATTGGTCATCAGAAATCCGGCGGGCGCAGTATTCACTGAAGATATTTGTCTGTCTGCATGCCGCTCGGCCAGAGCCGATTTGGTGACTTCCGGGCTATGGATGCCCGGAAGCTTTTGCTCGTTTGATTGCGGTTGCTGCCGATCTACCTAGAGAGGTGTTTTGGTCGGTTTTGTATGCTCCTGGGCAAAATCACTGTGCGCATAACACCCGGATCTCTCAATGCGGCCTTCTGATTTTTCCCATTTTCACGCCGTTTAAGGCGCCTGTGACATTTCTTAGGGGGCAATCAGAGCCCTAACCCATCGTCCCGTGACATTTGTTAGGGACCGATTCAGATATCATCTCAGACATCAATATCAGCTGCACCCACTTGTACTTCCACACGTGTCGCACTTCTCGCAAGTCCCGTTCCGCACCATCGTGAAGTTCTGGCACTCCGAGCACATGTTGCCCGTATAGCCTTGCGCGATCGAGCGCATGCGGCGTTCGGCTTCCAGCTTCTTGGCGTCCGACTTGGCGGCTGCGGCTTCGGCGGCGGCCTTGTCGGAGAAGAGGGCGGTCACTTCGTTTTCGGCCTCTTCGGCGATTTCCTCGGCCAGTTCGACGGCGCGTTCCTCGTAGTCGCGCTTGAAGGCGACGATTTCGGAGGTGGCGATGGATGTTGCCGGTTCGAGCTTGCGGGCGGCGGAGCCTGCGAAGGCCGTGACGTTGGTGCCGCCGGAGGCTTTTGCCGGGGCGGCGGTGGCTGCACCCTTTGGTTCGCCGGACGTGCGGTCGATCTGGCCGCCCTGGACGAGGGTCGGCTTGTGGCCGCGGGTCCAGCCGGTGGAGATCAGGTTGGTCTTGCCTTCCTGGATGCCCTTGCCGAGCGCCGTGTTGGAGAAGTCCGACGTATCGACATGGGCGAGGTCGTGGCGGTTGAGGTAGGAGACGGCGAGTTCGCGGAACACGTAGTCGAGGATCGACGTGGCGTTCTTGATCGCGTCGTTGCCCTGCACCATGCCGGCCGGCTCGAACTTGGTGAAGGTGAAGGCCTCCACATATTCTTCCAGCGGCACGCCGTATTGAAGCCCAAGCGAAATCGCGATGGCGAAGTTGTTCATCATCGCACGGAAGGCAGCGCCTTCCTTGTGCATGTCGATGAAAATCTCGCCGAGGCGGCCGTCGCCGAATTCGCCGGTGCGCAGATAGACCTTGTGTCCACCGACGACCGCCTTCTGGGTATAGCCCTGGCGGCGGTTCGGCAGCTTTTCACGCTCGCGGGTAACCCGCTCGATCACGCGCTCGATGATCTTTTCCGTGACCGTGACGGCCTGGGCGGCTGCCGGGGCCTGGATGAAGTCCTCCATCGCGTCCTCGTCGTCCTCGTCCTCGATCAGCGAGGCGTTGAGCGGCTGGGAGAGCTTGGAACCATCGCGGTAAAGTGCGTTGGCCTTCAACGCCAGCTTCCACGAGAGCATGTAGGCGGCCTTGCAATCCTCGACGGTTGCCTCGTTCGGCATGTTGATCGTCTTGGAGATCGCGCCCGAGATGAACGGCTGGGCAGCGGCCATCATGCGGATATGGCTATCGACCGAGAGGTAACGCTTGCCGATCTTGCCGCAGGGATTGGCGCAATCGAAGACCGGCAGGTGCTCGTTCTTCAGGAACGGCGCGCCTTCGAGCGTCATCGCTCCGCAGACATGGATGTTGGCGGCCTCGATGTCCTTCTTCGAGAAGCCGATGTGCTCGAGCAGGTTGAAGCTCATATCAGCGAGTTGCTCGTCGGAGACCTTCAGCGCTCCCTTGAGGAAGTCGGCGCCGAGCGTCCACTGGTTGAAGACGAACTTGATGTCGAAGGCAGCCTTGGTAGCGGCGTTGATCGCCTCGATCTTGTCGTCGGTAAAGCCCTTGGCACGCAGCGAACCGGGGTTGATGCCGGGCGCCTGGTTGATGTTGCCGTGGCCGACGGCATAGGCCTCGATCTCGGCGATCTGGCTTTCGGAATAGCCGAGCGTGCGCAGCGCTTCGGGGACCGCACGGTTGATGATCTTGAAGTAGCCGCCGCCGGCGAGCTTCTTGAATTTGACGAGGGCGAAATCGGGCTCGATGCCGGTGGTGTCGCAATCCATGACGAGGCCGATCGTGCCGGTCGGCGCGATGACGGAGACCTGGGCATTGCGGTAGCCGTGCTGCTCGCCGAGTGCCACGGCCTTGTCCCAGGCCGCCTTGGCATGGACGATCAGGTCGGCATCCGGGCAATCGCCATGGACGAGGGCGACCGGCTCGACCGAGAGCTTCTCATAGCCCTGGGTTTCGCCGAAGGCGGCGCGGCGATGGTTGCGCATGACGCGCAGCATGTTGTCGCGGTTCGGCTTGAAGCCCGGGAAGGGGCCGAGCTTGGCGGAGATTTCCGCCGAGGTCGCATAGGAGACGCCGGTCATGATGGCGGTGAGGGCTCCGGCGATCGCCCGGCCTTCCTTCGAATCATAGGGGATGCCCGAGGACATCAAGAGGCCGCCGATATTGGCATAGCCGAGGCCGAGCGTGCGGTATTCATAGGAGAGCTCGGCGATTTCCCGCGACGGGAACTGCGCCATCATCACCGAGATTTCGAGCACCAGCGTCCACAGGCGCACGGCATGCTCGTAATCGGCGATGTTGATGTTTTTCGTGGCGGCATCCTTGAACTGAAGCAAGTTCAGCGAGGCAAGGTTGCAGGCCGTGTCGTCGAGGAACATATATTCCGAGCACGGGTTGGACGCGCGGATCGGGCCGGCGGCCGGGCAGGTGTGCCAGTCGTTCATCGTCGTGTTGAAGTGCAGGCCTGGATCGGCCGACGCCCAGGCGGCGTAGGAGATCGATTCCCACAGGTCGCGTGCCTTCAGCGTCTTCATCACCTTGCCGTCCTTGCGGGCGGTCAGGTTCCAGTCGCCGTCGTTTTCAACAGCGCGCAAAAAATCGTCCTTGAGCGAGACGGAGTTGTTGGAGTTCTGGCCGGAGACCGTGAGGTAGGCTTCCGAATCCCAGTCCGTGTCGTAGGTCTTGAACTCGATGTCCTTGTAACCTTGGCGTGCGAACTGAATGACGCGCTGGACGTAGTTTTCCGGAACCAGGTCCTTCTTGGCGGCGCGGATTTCGCGCTTCAGGGCAGGGTTCTCGGCAGGGTCGAAGCAGGCGTCGTTGTCACCAGAGCAATTGACGCAGGCCTTCATGATCGCCTTCAGGTGCCTGGCGACGATCTTCGAGCCGGTGACGAGGGCGGCGACCTTCTGTTCTTCCTTGACCTTCCAGTTGATATATTCCTCGATATCCGGATGGTCGATATCGACGACGACCATCTTGGCTGCTCTTCTGGTCGTTCCTCCGGACTTGATGGCGCCGGCAGCGCGGTCGCCGATCTTCAGGAACGACATGAGGCCGGAGGACTTGCCGCCGCCCGAGAGCTTTTCGCCTTCGCCGCGCAGATAGGAGAAGTTCGAGCCGGTGCCGGAGCCGTATTTGAACAGGCGGGCTTCGCGAACCCACAGATCCATGATGCCGCCTTCGTTGACGAGATCGTCGCCGACCGACTGGATGAAGCAGGCATGCGGTTGCGGATGTTCGTAGGACGACTTCGACTTGACGAGCTTGCCAGTGAAGGGATCGACATAGAAATGGCCCTGGCCGGGGCCGTCGATGCCATAGGCCCAATGCAGGCCGGTGTTGAACCATTGCGGTGAGTTCGGGGCGACGCGCTGGGTGGCGAGCATGTAGGCAAGCTCATCGCGGAAGGCGAGTGCATCGTCTTCCGAGGCGAAATAGCCGCCCTTCCAGCCCCAATAGGTCCAGGTGCCGGCCAGGCGATCGAAAACCTGGCGGGCGTCGGTTTCGGAACCGTATTGCTCGTCCTTCGGCAGATCCTTCATCGCGGCCACGTCGGCTTCGGAGCGCCACAGCCAGGAGGGAACGGAATTTTCCTCGACCTTTTTCAGGCGCTTCGGCACGCCCGCCTTGCGGAAATACTTTTGCGCCAGAATGTCGGCCGCGACCTGGCTGAACTGCGCGGGCACATCAATGTCCGCCAAACGAAACACGATCGAGCCATCCGGATTCTTGATCTCGCTGATGGCCTTGCGAAACTCAATCTCGGCATAGGCTGACTGACCTGCCTTGGTGAAACGACGTTCGATCTGCATTTGTCCCTTGTCCTTTGTTTGCCGCATGCCCAAGGCTTTCGAAGCACTGGGCAAAAATGTCCCCGTCCGGCTGCACGGGGGATGCGCAGCCAGCTTTCGTTTTCCGCTCTATGTGGGAAACCCGTCTCGGGTTATCCTGTATCTTGTGCTGATTTTGGCTGCAAACACTAAATATAGTATTAACAACTTCTTTACGCCAGCTTTTTGTGACGTATTTGGCGTCAGGGGAGATCACAAAAAATAACCATCGCGACCGGCGGATCATCCACCGGGTCGCCTGAACACAGACGATTTTTTCTGAAATGAACCGGCCTCGTAACTTGTCCGGTCCCGCTGACGCCGCAACGTGTAATCCATTAACGGCATTACACCCGATTCCGTCAAGGGCTGGTTTGCGGCGTATTTGTGAACACCAGATGTTGTGTGTGTCGCCTGTGGAAAACGGGGACAGAAACCAAATCCAGCAAAATCAGGCGCTTCGCCGGCTTGCCTCCAGCGGCTTCCCGAAAGGCAAGCAGATTTTCGAAATTTTGCGGGTAAGAATTCACCGTAGCGATCATCCGCGATAGCCAAACAGGCGCTCTTGTGGGCCGGGGAAAACTGATTCGGGGAAGCGGCTGAGCTTGAAGGCCCAGTTTCGTTTTCGATCCTAAACCGCTCTTCGGGAAGCCGTTTGGCCTGTCACAAAGCGTCCAAATTGATACCGACGGTGATCGTGCCGATCGGCTGGTGCGTTTGCGGATCGGACACCGTCAGACTTGCCTGCGATTGCAGCATTTGCGTCGATTCGTCCTTCTCCGCCCTGTCAACGAAGAGCGTGCCGGCGCCGGCAAGATACGTCCTTTGCCATTTCAGCTCGTCGCCTTGCCAATAGTCGGAACTGACCTCGCTTTCGCCGATGCTCAAGCCTTTGGCATCGATGACGAAGATCTCGGTGATGGCGCCGCCCGAGGCCGCCTGCTTGGCCTTGAGGAATTTCGACAGCGGGTTGCCCATCACCTTATCGATCAGCGGCCGGACATTGCCCGAAACTTCGGTACGCCAGACGGCATCCATGCGATCGATGTCCGACGGCGTCAGATGCGCATGACGTTCATTGAGATCCTTCAGCGCTTCGACGACGAGGGGATCTTCTATCCATGGCCGGACGTTGGCCTCGACATAGGCGGTGACCGGTCCGATGTGAACGTCGCCGGCCACCAACCCGATGATCGGCAACGACCAGAGGCTTGTCCCAACGGCGACCAAAACGAGCGCCCTGCGTATGATGGTTCGTCCTCCCACTGACAATCCGTATCGCGCGCAAGCACCGGCCCGCGCTTCGGATTCCTGCCATCGCAGCGCAATTACGCGCCGGATGGTTCAATCTATCAGGCCAAACCACTCAAAAATTAGATAACATTCGCCATCGCTTATAAATAAACTGCCGCCGCGCCCATGTATTCGCGGGACATCACGACTCGAAATGCACGCTTGTCTCAGCCTCGCGAGCCTTTCGCAATCGGCTCCTGATAGGTGAAGCCCATGTCCCAGGGGAAATAGATCCAGGTGTCCTGGCTGACCTCGGTGACGAAGGTATCGACCTGTGGCCGGCCCTTCGGCTTGGCGTAGACGGCGGCGAAATGCGCCTTGGGCAGCATGGCCCGCACCACAGCGGCTGTCTTGCCGGTGTCGGTCAGGTCGTCGATGATCAGCACGCCTTGCCCGCCATCGGCCTTCAGTTCCTCCGAAATGCCCTTGAGCACATACATCTCACCCTGCGCGTCATAGTCGTGATAGGACGCAACGCACACTGTTTCGATCAGGCGGATGTTCAATTCGCGGCAGACGATTGCCGCCGGAACGAGCCCGCCGCGGGTGATGCAGACGATCGCCTTCCATTCGCCGCCATTGCCGGCAAGGCGCCAAGCGAGCGCACGCGCATCGCGGTGAAACTGGTCCCAGGAGACGGGAAATGCTTTATCGGGAAGTGACATTGCGAAGCTCCGGTTGATGGCGGCATCTTATGGTCGGGAAGTGGTGCGGACGACGGGGGTCGAACCCGTACGGATTGCTCCGAGGGATTTTAAGTCCCTTGCGTCTACCAGTTTCGCCACGTCCGCGTGTTTTTCCTTTCAGACACTTGGTTGATTTCGTCAAGCAAATGTTTTGCAGGCATTCCCCCTATGTTTTGCAACAGCTATTCGCCGCCCGTTCTCAATTCTTCTGCTTTCCCTCAAAAAAGCCTCGGTTACCGCGCCGGGGACCGTGCGTGCACAAACGCGGGCTTGCAGGAAAGAACTTCGGCGGGTCAATCAGACCTTGCGTAAGGCATCGGCGACGAAGGCTGATCAGCCAAACGGTGATGCCGGAATCGGAAAAACCCCTCAAACGATAGGGTTATGCCGGTTCGGCAGGCGCCCTATATTTCGGATTCATCAGGAAACATGGAGGGCGTGGTCGAGGTGTTGCAGGAAATCCCATTAACATGGAAACCGATCCGAAATCGTTCCTTTGCCGGTATGCTCGGTCAGCACCAGTTGGCCTATATATTGCAGCATGACGGTCAAACGACCTGGAAATGGATGGTTTCCGGCTGCAACGGAACGATCCGCTGCGACTTCCAATCCGCCGATACGCTGGATGAGGCAAAAGCGGCTGCGCAGGCAAGCGTCAATCAGTGGTTCCGCCAGGCGGGATTGCTCGACGTGGAAATCCCGTCTGAACCGCTTTCCGCCATGTTCGGCGCTGCATAGCGCGTATTTTTGGAACGGCAATTGATGGTAGTTATCATTGATTACTTATAGTTGAATTATACTGATCGAATATTAATCTTGGCTCTTGCAACGATCCATGAACGGGGGTTTCCGATAATCCGAGGATTAGCCTTCTGCTTGTCGGCAACCGGCGGTGTGGTTAACCCTACGCGTGAAGGTTAACCAGCGGTTTCGGTTGATGCGGCGGACCATTGCAGCTTTAATCGCGATGCCGAGGGAGGGAAACTCGGCATTTTTGAGCACCAAAAAATACACCCCTCTTCGGCGCCGGAGAGGGGTACCTGAATTTTCCGGCGTGCCTCTGGATGTCGCGCTTGTTGCCGCCAGTTCAGCGGATATCCTTATCCTCGACGATCGCTTCGGGACGATCGCCGCCGTCGGCGTGTTCGAAATGCCAGAGGCCGCTTGGATCCTGAAAGCTGATTTCCTCGTCGTCGCCGCCTACCTGCTGTTCGGCCGCTACGGCCTTTGCCGCCTCCAAAGCCATCTCGCGGCTTGGGAAGGTCTCGGAAAAGACGTCGGCAAGCTTGTAGGCCCATCCGCCATCATGCTCAACGATCGCATATATCACTCTGGCCATTTCCCACTCCCTGGAGCGCGACGCATTCGATTGCCTTGGCGGCGCTACAGCGCCGCGCGTCTGTTCAGACGCTTAAAGGACGCTGTAACACTTTGATCTGCTGCATAATTTTCCCTTAAATCGATTCCGATTTAAGGAATTATGCGGTAGCATGACCGGACAGGAACAGCCCATGCGGGCAATCGTTCCAACAGCCGAAATGCGGGTCGCAGGTTTTCCTATTTTGCGTCCGGGCAAGGCAGGGTACCACGAAATCCGCGTCATTTGGGAATTTCGCAACTGGATGACCTGAGATACCGGCAGTGGGCAATTCCGCTTGATTGCCGCTGGACATCGGATTTATCAGTTTGAGGTCCGCCGTCAGAACCCAAACGGGGCGACAGAAGCTCATAGACCGCCGCGACTTTCGAATGAACGATCCACACAGGACTTGCCGATGACCAGCGAAAAAATCGTCACTGCCGCCATGCTCGCCATTGGCGACGAATTGCTGTCCGGCCGGACCAAGGACAAGAATATAGGCCATCTCGCCGATATGCTGACGATTGCCGGCATCGATCTCAAGGAAGTGCGTATCGTCTCCGACGACGAACCGGCGATCGTCGCAGCCTTGAATGGCCTGCGGGGTCAGTACGACTATGTCTTTACCTCCGGCGGCATCGGCCCGACCCATGACGACATCACCGCCGACGCGGTTTCGCGGGCGTTCGGTGTAGAATGCATCCACGATCCGGAGGCGATGAGCCTGCTCGCCGCGATGTATGAGCGGCGCGGCATGGAGTTCACCGAGGCGCGGCGGCGCATGGCGCGCATGCCGAACGGCGCCCGGCATATCCCCAATCCGGTTTCGACGGCGCCGGGCTTCATCATCGGCAACGTTTATGTCATGGCAGGTGTCCCACAGGTCTTCCAGGCCATGCTGGATGCGCTGCTGCCTCAACTCGATACCGGCACCAAGGTCAAGTCGCGCTCGGTGCTTTCACCCTTTGGCGAGGGGGATATCGGCGGCCCGCTGGGGGAGGTGCAGAAGGCTCATCCAATGACGAGCATCGGCTCCTATCCGAAGTTCGACGGCAAGTCGTTTTCGACCGACCTCGTCATCCGCGCCCGCGACGAGGCGCTGCTTGATGCAGCGGAAGCGGATGTGCGGGTGATGATCGAAAAGATAGCAGCTGCGAAGAAAGGCGCGTAACGCGCTTTCTCTTCACGGTGTTTGAGGCGCCGCGATGGTGAACTTCTGGTCGATGCTCGCCGACTTGCCGCTGTTCAGATCGTTGAAATGGAACCGAAGGATATAGTCGCCTGCCGCGGCGCCGCTGACATCGGTGGTCAGCGTCGCATAGATCTCCTGATTGCGGAAAAAGCCGGTGAAGGTGAAGTCGCCAAAGGCCTTCTGGCTGGCGAGAACTTCGCCGGAGGCGCTGAGGATGTCCAGATCCACGGTGAAATGCGATTGGAGCTTGCCAGCCACGCTTGCCGGCTTCCAGCTCAGCCCGACGGGCTCAACATAGGAAACAAGCGCTTCTCCGGATTTGAACTGCGGATCCGGCTTCGGCTCATACATGGCGTAACCCGCCGGGTCAGCGGTGACGAACACCGCCTTGCCGATGGAAAAGGGTAGTGTTGCGGAAAAATCGCTGATTGCCGTGCGCATGACATCGTGAGCGCCGATGGCATCTCCGGATGCCGCCAGCGTCTCGGCCTTGGCGGCCGCGTCTGCAAGTTGACCGGCGGCGGCCGGCCCGGGGGCTGCCGCCAGCATCATAGCCGCGCACACTGCCCACGCCGCGCCGCCTGTTCTCCTTATGGTGCCCATTGTTTCTCCCCAGATCCCGCATCCATCGGGATTCTCGGGATTTGCCGGCCGGTGTCAAGGAGAAGCGGTCATTCTAAAAGCTGATTATTTAACTCTACTTAAATGCGAATAGCTGTGGTTTCGCGCCATACGTTGTGGCATAGGCAAGGTGACACGAACCCAAGCGAAAGACCGCATTCCATGAAGCAGGACGTTGATCACGCCGTCGAGGCACTGCGCACTCTGTTCCCGGCAACGCCGTTGCAGCTCAACGAGCATTTGAGCGCACGTTACGGCGCGGCGATCTATCTGAAACGCGAGGACCTTTCGCCCGTTCGCTCCTACAAGATCCGGGGCGCGTTCAACTTCTTCCGCAAGGTGATCGAGGCCGGCGGCACGGGCAAAACCTTCGTCTGCGCTTCGGCCGGCAACCACGCCCAGGGGTTCGCCTTCGTTTGCCGGCACTTCGGCGTACCGGGCGTCGTCTTCATGCCGGTGACGACGCCGCAGCAGAAGATCGACAAGACGCTGACATTCGGCGGCGAGTTCATCAGCATCAGGCTCGTCGGCGATTTCTTCGACCAATGCTATCAGGCGGCACGCGATCATGTGGAAAAGATCGACGGCGTGATGGTGCCGCCCTTCGATCATGCCGACATCATCGAAGGGCAGGCGACGGTCGCGGCCGAAATCGTCGAGCAACTGCCAGAAGGCGCGATTGCCGATCTGGTGATCCTGCCGGTTGGCGGTGGCGGCCTTTCGGCCGGGGTGACCGGCTATCTGAAGGGCGTGGTTGCCGCTGAATCGTTTATCTTCTGCGAACCCGAGGGTGCCCCGAGCCTGCGGCGCAGCCTGGAGACGGGCGCGGTAGTGACGCTCGACCAGGTCGACAATTTCGTCGACGGCGCAGCCGTTGGGCGGATCGGCGATCTCAATTTCGCGGCGCTGAAGGGTTTTTCCACCGACCAGGTTCTGCTGCTGGCGGAGAACGCCATCTGCGTGACGATCACCGATATGCTCAATGTCGAGGGCGTGGTGCTGGAACCGGCCGGCGCCTTGTCGATCACGGCGCTGGAAGCGCTGGGGCGCGACAGGCTCGAGGGCAAGACCGTCGTTGCCGTGGTCTCCGGCGGGAACTTCGATTTCGAGCGCCTGCCGGATGTCAAGGAACGGGCGATGCGGCATACCGGCTTGAAAAAATACTTCATCGTGCGCATGGCGCAGCGCCCTGGCGCGCTCAAGGATTTCCTCGGCCTGCTCGGCGAGGAGGACGATATCGCCCGCTTCGAATATCTGAAGAAATCGGCGCGCAATTTCGGCTCGATTCTGATCGGCATCGAAACCAAGCATCCGGAGAATTTCCCCCGGCTGAAGGCCGCTTTCGACGCCGCCGGGCTGCGGTATCAGGACATCACCGATAACGAGATTCTGGCTAATCTGGTGATCTGATTCGATCTTGTTTTATCCAGTTATATTTTGTTGTTACTGGATATTGCTGAACCATTTTATGATGTCTGTGGCGATCGCTGCCGTCGTTTTCGGTGACAGGGCGTCGCCCGCAATGACGTGACCATAGGGATCGCCGATATCACCCGGGTCGAGCCGCGCGGCCGGCCCGCCCCAGCGCTTGGCAATGCGTGCCGTTTGACGGGGATCGACGACCTGATCTTTTGTCGACTGGATGAACAGAACCGGCGTGCCGATCTTCTCAAATAGCAGGCCGCAAACCTCCTTGACCAAGGCTGCCATCGGCAACAGGGCGGAAACCGGATAGTCGCTCGTCCAATAGGCGGCATGAAGCGCGTTCAACGGGACAAAGCCGCGCCGCTGGCCAAGGAAGAGGCGGGTACTCGCGCGGGCGAACGGCGCCGTCAGCAGGTCGGCTCCGCGGGCCTTGATCCTGAAATTCGGCGCGAGAAAAATGGCGCCGGCAACAGGGCCGGTCAAGCCGGGCTGCGAGAGCGCCCAGGTGGCAAGCGAGGCGCCGGTGGACGTCGCGATGATCAGCGTTCTTTCGCCGATTTGCGTGGCAATGCCGAGGGCCTCCGTCATGTCTCCTTTCCACGCGGCGACGGAGGCTTCGGCCATCGCATCGCCGCTGCGCCCATGCCCGGCAAGACGGGTGTAGAAAAGATTGGCGCCGAGCGACGTCGCAACGAGATCCGGCAGGGGGCGGACCTCGCCCTTCGAGGCCGAAAACCCATGGATATAGATGACGGCAAGGGCTGTACGGCTCTTGGCGATCGGGTCGGCCCAGACGATTTCCTTCGCAAGGCCGGGCCTGATGTCGGGAAATGCCGATTCGGCGACGGCGAGCCGGGTGTCGATATCGTCTATCGGTGCAACTGCCGCAAAAGGTTTCGTCATGATGTCGGCAAAGCCGTTGCCATCCCATTTCTCCCGAGCCGGCGAGATGCTCCGGCTGTTTCAAACTTAGCCTTTGACACCCTCGTTTGCCATGATAAGTCTTCCGCATGGCTTCGTTCTTGTCAAAATTGTTCGGTTTTTCTGGCGGTTCCAACGCGGATTCCGCTGCGCCTTCCGGCAAGACGGAGACCTATGGCGATTGCTTGATCCGGGCGACGCCGAAGCGGGAAGGCGCGCAATTCCGGCTGGCCGGTTCCATCGAAAGGGAAGTCGACGGCGTTGTCCGCGTCCGTACCTTCATCCGGGCCGATCTTTTCAGCTCGGAACCGGATGTGGTCGACGCGACCCTGCGCAAGGCGCATCAGATCATCGACCAGCACGGCCCCTCGCTGTTCGCCGATGACGCGGTTTCCCGGCAGGTCTAGGTCAGGACATTCGGAACAACTCTGCCTAACGTCTCGAAGAGCGGGCGCGGTCAGACGCCGACATTCGGCCGGTCGATGATCTCGCGCAGCGAGAAGCTGGAATTGATCTTGACGACATGCGGCAGCGCGGACAGCCAGTCCCGATGGATACGTTCATAGTCTTCGAGATCCTTTGCGGCGACGCGCAGGATATAGTCGTATTCACCCGACATCAGATAGCAGACCAGCACGTTGGGGCAGAGTTTCACCGCCGCCTCGAATTCCGTCAGCGTCTTTGCGAACTGTCCCGACAACGAGATATGGACGATCACCATGATGCGGTAGTCGAGCGCCTTATGCGACAGGCGCGCGTGGTAGCCGCTGATGACACCGGATTTCTCAAGGATATCGACCCGGCGCGAGCAGGCGGAGGCGGACAGCCCCACCTTCTCCGCCAGTTCGGCATTGGCGATCCGTCCGTTCTGCTGAAGAATCCTCAAGATCGCAGCATCAATTGCGTCTATCGCCATTAGTCGAATTTCCTTCGAATTTATCCGCATCTACGCAAGAACATTTGAAATATTACACTAATGATCGGAATCTTTGCAAGGACATGCGGTCGGCTTTCTGTTTCCCTAGAGGGGTAAAAAACGCAACGGCGAAAGCCGAAAATTAGAGGAACGCGAGATGCGTGTCGGTTGCCCGAAGGAAATCAAAAATCATGAATATCGTGTCGGCCTGACACCCGGATCGGTAAGGGAATATGTGGCGCATGGCCACGAGGTGATTATCGAAACCAAGGCGGGCGCAGGGATTGGCGCGGAAGACGATGCCTATCGCGCAGCGGGCGCCAAGATCGTGGCTTCGGCCAAGGATGTCTTTGAAAAATCCGACATGATCGTCAAGGTCAAGGAACCGCAGCCCACGGAATGGGCGCAGCTTCGCGACGGCCAGATTCTCTATACCTATCTGCATCTCGCTCCGGACCCGGAACAGACCAAGGGACTGCTCAATTCCGGCGTGACGGCCATTGCCTATGAGACGGTTACGGACGAGCGCGGCGGGCTGCCACTGCTGGCGCCCATGTCGGAAGTAGCCGGACGCCTGGCAATCCAGGCTGGCGCGACCTCGCTGCAGAAGGCCAATGGCGGTCGCGGCATCCTGCTCGGTGGCGTGCCGGGCGTGCTGCCGGCCAAGGTCACGGTGATCGGCGGCGGGGTCGTTGGTCTGCATGCGGCCCGCATGGCTGTCGGGCTCGGGGCCGACGTCAGCATCCTCGATCGCTCCATTCCGCGTCTGCGGCAGCTCGACGATCTCTTCGCCGGCCGCGTCCACACCCGCTTCTCGACCATCGATGCGCTGGAAGAGGAGGTCTTCTCGGCCGACCTCGTGATCGGCGCGGTGCTCATTCCGGGTGCGGCTGCGCCAAAACTTGTCACCCGCGAAATGCTGTCCGGCATGAAGAAGGGCGCCGTTATCGTCGATGTCGCCATCGACCAGGGCGGCTGCTTCGAGACCTCGCATGCGACCACGCACTCGGATCCGACCTACGAAGTCGATGGCGTCGTGCATTACTGCGTCGCCAACATGCCGGGCGCCGTCCCTATCACCTCGGCCCATGCATTGAACAATGCCACCTTGTTCTATGGCCTGCAGCTTGCAGACCGAGGCCTGAAGGCGATTGCCGAGGACCGGCATCTGCGTGCGGGCCTGAACATTCACAAGGGCCGCGTCACCAACCAAGCAGTTGCCGAGGCGCTCGGTTACGAAAACCACGCGCCGGAAGCCGTGCTGAAGATCGCCTGATCACGAGCATAGACGACCATGAACAAGGCGGGGCCGGCAAAGCCGGCTCCGTTTTTCATGCGCGCTCAATGCGGCACTGGTAACAATTGTTGCGGGCAGAGCGCACATGCACATAGGCGATCTCGGGACGATCGAGCAGCTCTTTGGCGCGGGCATCGATATCATCCACAGGCGTGACTGCGCCGCTGCCGTAGACGATACGGTCGTCGGCGCTGTAGCCGCGCAGTAGATAGTCCTTGCTCGTCGTCAGTATCGGCGGAACGGCCTCGCCGCCCGCATAGGCTTCACACTCCTGCGCATGCAGGAAGATCGGTCCCGTCTCCGCATACGGTTGCAGCGCCGGGAAGGGCCGATAGGCGAGGATGAGATAGGGATCGCCGGCATCGATGTTGGCGAGACAATGGCGGCAGGGCATGCCCTGGCCGTCGGAGACATGCAGTTCGGGTGTCAGGCCGTACGCATCCGGTTCGCGGCGGCGGTAGCGAGCTGCGAGGTCGCTTGGCATCGGCTTGTAACGCAGGATCATCGGGGTTCCTCCTGTTTTCCAGGTAGGAGGAGATGCCATGCGTTGGACGCTCGCGACACCCGATTCTTGCCGAATCGGCTTGATCAGAGACTACGGGCGAGCGCCAGCAATTCTTCGTCGCTCAGCGGCTGCACCGTGGCGTCGTGGGTCGAAACCGGAGAGAAGCCGAAGCGCTGGTAGAGTTGCAGCGCGCGAGGATGGTCGAGCGTGTTGGTCGAGACACGGACGACCTTCGGATTGGAATTCCAGGCGGCGTAAAGCGTCTGCAGCAGGAACCACTTTCCGAGCCCGAGGCCGAGCGCGCGTTCGAACATACCGAAATGGGAGAGTTCGACATTGTCCTCATCGACCTGCAGGAGTTCGAAGAATCCGGCCGGTGCGCCATTGACGTACAGAACGGTCACCGAGTTGCGCTTGTCGTGCAGAATAGCGGCCAACTCCGCATCGCTCAGCCGCAGCCGATCAACCCAGCTCCAGCGCCGCCCGACCTGCAGATAGAGAAAGCGGTAGAACGGCAGCGGGATTTCCGGCACACGCATGATCGCGGTCTGGATATTGACCGGCACGGGCAGGCTCTGCTTCGGCGCTGCCGTCATTTCCAACTCGGTGACGCGCACCGCGAGCGGCTCGATACCTTTTTCCTCGATCATTCCGATCACTCTTTTCCCGTCACCACCGGCGTATCCGCCCGGCTGCCCCACTCGGACCAGGAGCCATCATAAAGCTTATTGTCCGTATGGCCCAACGATTGCAAGGCGAGCGTGATGATCGCCGCGGTGATGCCCGAGCCGCAGGTGGTGACGACCGGTTTTTCGAGATCGATGCCAGCAGATTCGATTGTTTCCCGCAGAGCGTCCAGCGATTTGAGCTTGCCGCCGGCGGAAAAGACGCCGGAGGGAAGGCTGCTGGCACCCGGCATGTGACCGGAGCGCATGCCGGGCCTTGGCTCGGCCTCATCGCCGGTAAAGCGGGCGGCACCGCGCGCATCGGCAATCTGGCGCTTGCCGGTCGCGACGATGTCGATCATCTCGGCAAAGGAGGTGACCGCTTCGGCTTTGAACCGGGGATGGAACGTGACCGGAACCGGCGCCGGGACATCCGCCGATAACGGGCGCCCCTCCGCCTTCCAGCCATCCATGCCGCCATCCAGCACGAAGACCGATCCGGCCCCCATGGTGCGCAGCAGCCACCAGGCGCGAGGCGCCGTGAAAATGCCCGGACCGTCATAAACGACGATCGTGTCGGTCTCGCTGATGCCGAGCTTGCCGACCGCATCGGCGAAGGCGTTGGGCGAGGGGATGGTGTGCGGCAGGCCGCTGGTCAGGTCCGCAATAGCGTCCTGATCGTAGAACACGGCACCCGGAATATGCGCCTCGGCGTATTCCGCCTTCGGATCGCGATTCTGCGCCGGCAGATACCAGGAGGCATCGACGATCTTGACGGTCGGATCGTTCAGCCGCTGCTCCAGCCAATCGGCGGAAACCACGAAGGCGCTTTTCTGTTCGCTCATTGCTCTATTCTCCGATCAAAGGGTGGACGCGGCTTCCGGCGTGCCGAACCGGATGCGAAAGCGGCGGTTTTCCTTACCCTTCTTCTCAATTTTGGCGATGAAGATGGCGCCGACCTCCTGGGTTTCGGAGACGTGCGTGCCGCCGCAAGGCTGGCTGTCGACCAAGGAATTCTCGCCGATGCAGACGAGGCTGACCCGGCCGAGACCGATCGGCGGGCGGACGTTCTTCGACTTGACGATGTCGGGATTGGCGGCAAGGTCGGCGTCGGTGATCCACTGCAGGTAAACGGGGTGGTTCTCATTCACCAGCTTCATCAGCGCTGATGTCACCTCGTCCTTGTCGATGGTTTCGCTCATATCGAAATCGACGCGGCTTTCCTCTTCGCCGACGGCAGCGCCGGTGATCGGAAACTGACAGACGACAGACAGGAGATGGCAGGCCGTGTGCATGCGCATCAGCCTGTAGCGGCGCGGCCAGTCGATGTGCAGCACCAGCTTTTCGCCAACCAGCGGAACCGGCTGATCGGCGGCGGGGACGTGGACGATGATGTCCTTGGTGTCGCCATTGCGCGTCGTGGCGATGTCGATGCGGCCGCCATCGGCGCGTTCGAAAAAGCCGTTGTCGCCGGGCTGGCCGCCCGACGTCGCGTAGAAGCAGGTCTGATCGAGCTCGATGCCGCCGTCTTCCCTTAGTCCGGTAACGATCGCTTCTGTGGTCGAAAGATAGAAGTCGTCGCGAAAAAGGGCAGTCGTTCTCATGAGTTTCTTATCCGGCGGGTTCGTATGGCACCGTTATCGCAGAATTCCTGGTCAGCCAGGCCGGAACGGGAAGGCCCTTGGACTTCAGAAATGCCGGATTGAACAGCTTCGACTGATAGCGGTTACCATAGTCGCAGAGGATCGTCACGATGGTATGTCCCGGACCAAGATCTTTTGCCAGGCGGATCGCGCCTGCGATGTTGATGCCGGTGGAGCCACCGACGCAAATGCCTTCCTTTTCAATGAGATCGAACACCAGAGGAACCGCTTCCGTATCCGGAATCTGGTAAGCGAAATCCGGCGTGAACCCTTCAAGGTTGGCGGTGATGCGGCCCTGGCCGATGCCTTCGGTGATGGAGCCGCCTGAGGACTTCAGTTCGCCATTGGCATAATAGTTGTAGAGTGCCGCACCCTCCGGATCGGCGATGCCGATCTTGACGTTCGGGTTCCTCGCCTTCAGGCCGAGCGCCACGCCGGCAAGCGTGCCGCCGGAACCGACCGCGCAGATGAAGCCATCGACCTTGCCGTCCGTGTCGCGCCAGATTTCGGGAGCAGTCGTCTCCACATGCGCGTCACGATTGGCGACATTGTCGAACTGGTTTGCCCAGATCGCGCCGTTCGGCTCGGTCTTAGCGAGCTCGGCGGCAAGGCGGCCGGAGAGCTTCACGTAGTTGTTGGGGTTCTTGTAGGGCACGGCGGGAACTTCGACGAGTTCAGCACCGAGCAAGCGGATGGCATCCTTCTTTTCCTGGCTCTGCGTTTCCGGAATGACGATGACGGTGCGATAACCGAGTGCCTGCGCGACCACCGCAAGGCCGATACCGGTGTTGCCGGCAGTGCCTTCGACAATGACGCCGCCCGGCTTCAATTGCCCTGATTTTTCCGCTTGGCGGATGATCGACAGCGCCGCCCGGTCCTTGACCGACTGGCCCGGATTGAGAAATTCGGCCTTGCCGAGAATGGTGCAGCCGGTTGCCTCGGACGCGCCCTTGAGGCGGATCAGCGGCGTATTGCCGATGGCATCGAGAACGGATGGCAGAACGGACATGAGCGAACCTCTTGGCTGCGGGGTACTGCATCAGGCGGTCGCCTGACGCGGATGATGACTTTAACAGGACATGTCCGAACCGCATCAGCCGTTTTTGGCCCTCACAATCCAACATACCGGAATCTTAGCGTCTTTTCAGCTGGAGCGCGGAGCGAAGCAAGAAAAAGTGTTTCATCTGGATGCCGCCCCGGGCAAAAATTGACCCGCCGCTGAAAAATCGCTCCTAAAGCCGGTGATCCGTTTCTTGACCCACGCCGTAGTGAGGCGATACGGTTCCGCGGCACTGGATGCTGCGCGGCTGATTGCCGTCGAATGGCCCGAATGCGGGAACAAACTCCATTTCAATGCGTATTGTTTTGTGATCCCGGATTTCGGGATGGAGCAGCGTGGAGCAGCGAAAGGAAAACCCATGACCGACTTTGTCGCACATCCGCAGCATGGTTTGGCCTGGGTCACGGGAGCAAGCTCCGGCATCGGCCGCGCCTTGGCACTGCATCTGGCAAGCGACGGCTTCGACGTGGCGGTCACGGCCCGAGACCACGAAAAGCTGGTGCAGCTTCAACATGAAGCGCCGGGTCCGGGAAAGATCATCGTACTGGACGGCGACGTCACAGATCCACGGGACATGGAGCGCGTTCTCGCGGCCATCGAATATGAACACGGCGCGATGGCGCTCGCGGTGCTCAATGCCGGCGTCTATATCCCGGTGCATGGCGAGGATATGCATCGCGAGGATTTCGAAACGACATTTGCGGTGAACCTGCACGGGACGGTCAACTGCCTCTTGCCGGCCGTGCGTCACATGCAGGCAAGGGGCCACGGGCAGATCGCCATCGTCGCCTCCGTTTCGGGTTACGGCGGCCTGCCGACGAGCGCTGCCTATGGCGCGACGAAGGCGGCACTGATCAACATGGCCGAGAGCCTGAAATTCGACCTCGACAAGGCCGGAATCCGCCTGCAGATCATCAATCCGGGTTTTGTCGATACGGCGTCGAGTGCGAAGAACACATTCTCGATGCCGGCTTTGGTGAGCGCGAAGGAGGCCGCCGATCGTATTGCCGCTGGCCTGAAATCGAGCCGTTTCGAAATCACCTTTCCGAAGCGCTTCACCTATATGGTGAAACTACTCAAGTTCCTGCCTTATGGGCTCTATTTCTGGCTGTTGAACAGGGCGACCGGATGGAAAAACCGACCGCTTGTGACGCAGCGTCGCACCACGGAAGCGATGGCGCGCGACCCTCAGGCGGTGTGAAGCACGACCACGGCGCCGAAGACGAGGACAAGCCCGGCCCAGCCGATCGGTTTCAGTTTCTGGCCGAAAAGGATGCGGGCGGAAATGGCCGTGCCAAAAATCCCGGTAGCGCCGAGGATGGCATAGGCGATCGCCAGTTCCATGCCTTTGACCGCTTCCACCAAGAGGGCAAACGCTGCGAGCACAAGCAGGATCGACAGGACGCCCCAGCCGCGGCGGGCGAACCCGTTCGACTTGGTGGAAGCAAGGTTGGCTGCGACATCAAGCACGCCTGCCAGCACCGCGAAGAGGAAATAAACGTTAGACGCGGTCATCGGCCACTTCCAGTTCCTCTTCCTCGTGGACTTCGCCGGCATTGACGAGAATGATGCCGCCGACGGCCATCATCAGGCCGATCATCTCCTGATTGCTGAGCACGTGATTGAAGACGAAGACGGAAACCAGCGTGATCAGCGCAATGCCGGACCCTTCCCAGATCGCGTAGGCGACGCCGACCGAGATTTTCTTCACTGCCTTGGCGAGGAAGACATAGGAGAGGGCGATGGAGACATACATCACCGCATAGCCCCAGGCGCCGCCGCCGGAGGAGGCTGCTTTCATCACCGTCAGGCCGATAACTTCAGTGGTAATGGCGAGCGCCAGAAAAACCCATGCAAGACGCACGTCATCCCCTTGGAATGGTCGATGGAAAAAGCTGTGGTGTGCATAAGCCGCCCGACAGCAGCGGTAAAGCCGTGGCAACGACTTTATCGCTGGGGAGACGGTTGAAGTATGCGGCGGCTGATCCCGGACGGAGTGCCACAGGCCATAGCCTCATTCATAGACGATCTGTCTTACATCGATGTTTTTGGCGCGAAAGCCGGCCTCGCAGTAGAACAGATAGAATTCCCAGAGGCGCTTGAAGCGGGTATCGAAGCCAAGTGGCTCGACCTTGTCCCAGACACTCCAGAAGCGCTGGCGCCATTCGGCCAGCGTGCGGGCATAATCGAGGCCGAAGCCAAAATCGCCGCTCATCTTCAAGCCCACCTTGCGGCCGAGATCGATCAGATGTTCGCGCGTCGGCAGCATGCCGCCCGGGAAGACATATTTCTGGATGAAGTCGGGGTTGGCGCGATATTCCCGATAGGCTTCCGGTTTGATGGTGATGATCTGCAGGCCCGCCTTGCCGCCTGGCTTGAGGCAGCGCTGCAACCGCGAGAAATAGGCAGGCCAGTATTTCTCGCCGACGGCCTCGAACATCTCGATGGAGACGATCCGGTCATAAAGCCCCGTCTCGTCGCGATAGTCCTGGAACTTGATCTCGACCTTGTCGGTCAGTCCGGCGTTCTTCATGCGCTCGTTGGCAAAGGCGAGTTGTTCGCGGCTGATGGTCAGCCCGGTTACCTTGCAACCGATCTCACCGGCCGCATATTCGGCGAAACCGCCCCAGCCGCAGCCGATCTCAAGGACGTGATGACTGGCCTCGATCCCAGCAGCGTCGGCGAGAGCCTGGTATTTGGCGCGCTGCGCCGACTGGAGATCATTCGCGCCGGTCGAATAGAGCGCCGAGGAATAGGTCATGGTCGGGTCCAGCCACTGCCTGTAGAAGGCGTTGCCGAGGTCGTAATGGGCGGAGATGTTCCGCTTCGAGCCCGTCTTCGTATTGGCGTTCATCCAGTGGCGGAGTTTTTCGACCAACCGCAGCACGCCGCGGGCGCCATTGGAAAAATTACGGCCGACATCGGTGTTGACGAGGAAGAGTTCGAGGAAGGCGCCGACATCCGGGCTGTCCCAATCGCCATCCACATAGCTTTCGGCAACGGCGATGGTGCCGCCGCTGAGGGCCCTTTGCGGCATGTTCCAGTTGTGAAGGGTAACCGAGGCGACCGGCCCCTTTGTCTTGCCCTTGACGACGACCTTGCGGCTATCCGGCAATGTCAGTTTCAGGCAACCGGCCTGCATATGAACGAGGCCGCGCAGCACCATTTGCGCTTTGGCGGGCAGGCCCTTGATGATTCGTGACAAATTTTCGGTGGAAAGGCGCTCGCCATCCTT
Organism: Pararhizobium sp. LjRoot238; assembly: GCF_964252955.1. Classification (NCBI taxonomy): domain Bacteria; kingdom Pseudomonadati; phylum Pseudomonadota; class Alphaproteobacteria; order Hyphomicrobiales; family Rhizobiaceae; genus Pararhizobium; species Pararhizobium sp. LjRoot238. The sequence goes on from NZ_CAXUPP020000001.1 coordinate 3,460,398, forward strand.
CGGCTCGCAATAACAGGTGTCTGCTGTGCTCATACGACAGATCCTCGGAAATCATTGCTCTTGACACAAAATAACCTCATTCCGCCGGGCCGCCAACGTTGATTTCATGAGAAAATCCGTGCCGTGCCCTGCGGCCGTCCCTCCAGACGCTCACGGGGTCGGGCGCTTGCGGGCGCGAAATATAACGAGCGCCCTTGACCCACAGCTTCAATGCCTCCCAGTGAATGCCTGCGACGATCTTGATCGTAAGATGGGGTATGCGGCCAACAAGACGCAAAATCCTGCCTGTCTTCAACGTTATGCGCGTACCGGAAAACGTCGCGGCCAAGAGCGGTCCATCCGCGTCGGTTTCCAGGATGCGCCAGCGGATCTCCTCGCCGGGCGGCACCATGCGGAAATGATAGCGCATGGCCATCGGAATGAAAGGCGAGACATGGAAGACCTTGTCACATTGCTGGCGGACGCCGGCGTCCGATAGCTCGTCCGGCCCGATCGGGCAGACATAGGTGTGGCGTTCACCGAAGGTGTTGCGGACTTCGTAGATCATGGCAATAGGCGCGCCGCTGTCACCATAAGCGTAGTAGACCGCCAGAGGATTGAAGACGAGACCAAGGATGCGCGGATAGCAGACAAGGAGGATGCGGGCAGGGCGGACCGACAGGCCGGCTTCGCTGAGCAACGCATCCGCATAGTGGCGCAGCGGGATACTCGTATCGTCCGTATGGTCCTCTTCATAGAAGGACAGAAGATTGCGGCGATTGACCGAAAAGACCGCACTGAGGCGATCCGCCTCATCGAGCCGGTCGAGATCGATCATCAGCGAAAAGACGTCATAGGCGAAGCGATGGGCGACCGGCTTTATCCGCTGGTGCATGACGCGGCCGACATAGAGCGCCGCCGCCTCGCAGGGTGGCGCTCCGTTTTTCGTCATGTCGGAGCCGGATGAACGACGCATCTATTCAGCTGCCTCCCTGAACACGGGCGATATCTGCGGGCGCCACGGAATGATGCCACCGAGCGCCTCGGCTGCAGCAAGCCCCGAGGCTAGGCCGTCCTCGTGGAAACCGTAGCCCGTCCAGGCGCCGGCGAAGTATGTGTTGTTCTCGCCCTGGATGGATTTCAGCCGGCGCTGCGCTGCCATTGAGGACGCGTCGAATTGCGGGTGATTGTAGGAAAATTCGGCAAAGACCGTGCCGGGTGCGGGTTCGCGTTCCGGGTTGAGTGTCACGAACAGGGGATGTTGCGCGGAAATACCCTGAAGACGGTTCATCCAATAAGTAACGGCAACACCTTGCGCGCCGCAGGGTTTGGTTGACCGCAGATAGTTCCACGACGCCCAGCATTTCTGCCGCTTCGGCATCAGGCCGGTGTCTCGATGGAGGATGACGCGATTGGGGTGATACGGGACTGAGGAGAGCAGCGATCTTTCGAGCGGTGTCGCATCGGACAGCATCGCAAGCGTCTGATTGCTGTGTGCCGCCACGATGACCTTGTCAAAAATGCTGATTGCACCATGCTCATCGACGACGATCGCCTTATCGTCGTGCCGCCGGATCGAGCGCACGCCGCAACCGAGGCGGACACGCTCGCCGAGCGGCTGCAGAAGCTTGCGCAGATAGTTGCGGCTGCCGCCCGTGACCGTCCGCCAAGGATGCGGCCTGGCATAGATCAGGCGGTGATTGTCGAAGAACTGGATGAAATGCTCGGCCGGAAACTCCAACATTTTTGCCGCCGGAGACGACCAGATCGCCGCCGCCATAGGCACCAGGTAATTGTTGGTGAAGCCCGGCGAAAAGCCGCGCCAGTTAAGATAGTCGCCGATCGACATGGTCTCGAGCCGGCCGGCGCTGCGATCCTCGAGGCAGATGCGGTTGAAGCGCAGGATTTCGCGCAGCATCAGGAGGAAGGAGGGCCTGACGAGGTTGCGTTTCTGGGCAAAGACGGTGGCGAGATTGTCACCGCTCCATTCCAGCCGGCCATGATCCAGAGACACCGAAAAGCTCATGTCGCTTTTGTGTGTCGTCACATCCAGCGTCGCAAATAGCGCCGTCAGGTTCGGATAGTTGGCCTCGTTATAGACGATGAAGCCGGTATCGACGGAGATCGGCATTCCTTCATAGTCGATATCGAGTGTTGCCGTATGTCCGCCGGGGCGGTCGTCCTTTTCGTAAAGCGTGACGTCATGCACCGTATTGAGCGCCCAGGCGGCCGAACTGCCGGAAACGCCGGAGCCGATGACCGCGATCGACAGACGCCGGCCGGGAAGGGAATGCGGGCCGTGGCGGAAATGGGCGTTCATGCGGCGTCCTTGATTTTGCCGTAGGCAAGAAGAGCGCGCTCCCGCGCCCTTGCATGGTCAACGAGAGGTTTCGGATAGGTTTTGCCGAGTATCGCGCCGGCAGCCTTCAACACGCTGAAGGGCCGATAATTGAATTTGGCCGGCAGGTCTTTGAGTTTGGGCAGGACGGTTTTCACATGGGCGTCGCATTGAGTGGCGAAATGACGCGCGCGATTGTTGTCCAGCCGCAAGTCCTTGCGAAACCGGATGATTACAGGGCCGTCAGGGGAAGCGTCGTTGTCTTTCATTGTCATCCGCGCATCGTGCTTGTCCAACGATGTACGCAGATACGGGCGCGGCAGCTCAAAGGTTTCGCGGCGATAGCTTTTTTATTTCATTGTCTTGCGGGACGTCTCGCGAACGCCATTCTTGCTGAAGAATCAGCTCTTCTGAAAGGCAAGATGCGCACCCAACGCGATCAGCATTGCGCCGCCGGCACGCTGCATCAGGCGCTGCGCCTGGCTCGATCGGCGCAGCCGGCCAATCACGGCACCGGCCAGAAGCACACAGACGATATCGGCCGAAGAAAACATGAGATTGACGATCGTCCCCAGAATGGCAAGCTGCAGCCAGACGGGGAAAGCGGCGGAAACATCTGCGAATTGCGGCAGGAAGGCCACGAAGAAGATCGCCGTCTTGGGATTGAGAACCTCGACGGTGACGCTTTCGAAAAAGGCGCGCCGGCCGGATTTCGGCTCGATGCCGGGCAGGGCGACATCGCCCTGCACCCGGGTACGGAACAGCGAAATGCCGAGCCAGACAAGATAGGCCGCCCCGGCAAATTTCACGGCCATATAGAGCATCGGCACGGCGTGGAACAGGATCGACAATCCGGCGGCGGCGGCAAAAACATGGACATAGCCGCCGAGATGAATGCCCAATGTGGCCATCAGCCCCGACCACCGGCCGCGCGCGATCGTCTGGGCCGCGGCATAAAGCATGGCAGGGCCGGGGATGTAGGCAAAGACCGCGGTCGTGGCAAGAAAGGCGATCAGCAGGTCGGTCGATGGCATTGTCGGCTCCGTTCCGGCATGCGAGGGCGGAAGTCTTCTCTACAATGGAATTGACGGATTGTCGCGCTCGTCGGTCGCAAGACTGCCGGACGCGCGTCAAGCCCAGCGGGAGCGCGCGCATATCGGGCGCAGTACAGAGCGATTTCAAAACCGATAGCGCAAGAGCCAGCCGATTCGCCCAAGGGCCGGGACTGCGGCAAAGGCGAGAATCGTCAGACGCGCCGCCCAGGATAGCCTGGCGATCTGTCTCGGATCGTAACCTTCCGGATCATAGGCCGGCAGTTCAGTCTGCAGTTTCAGCCGCGGAACCTGCTTTTCGAGGTCGCGCGGATCGCTTATCGCCCAACGCAGGCTTGCTCCGGTCGCGCGCACCGAAGGCTGCCAACTGATGAGTTCCAGTCCGAGCCGGCTATAGCCGTCAAAGACCAACTCACCGCGCGAGAGATGCGCGGTAAGCCGCCGCAGCAGCTTCGGGACCTCGTCGGCCGGCAGATAAGGAAAAAGCCCCTCGGCGACAATGATCGTCGGACGGTCGGCGGGCACATCTGCGAGCCAATTCGGGTCCGTCACGGACGACCCGATCAGGCTATAACCGTCGCGCCCGGGATAGAGTTTGCGGCGCAGCGTGACAACCTCGGGATAGTCCACGTCGAACCAGCGGATGTTCGACGCCGGATCGATGCGGAATATGCGACTGTCCAGCCCGCAGCCGAGATGCAGGACGGTCGCGTCGGGATGGCGTGTGATGAAGTCACGTGTCCAGCCGTCGAGAATATGGGCGCGCAACGCCACACTGATCATCACGTCGCGATCGATTTTCAGCCTCGAAAAGTCATAGTCGATCCGGCTGACGACCTCGGCGGCGAAACGATCCTGCAGAAGCGAATCCGGCAGGCGGCTTTCCCCGGCCTTCGCGTAAAGCGTGATGAGGAGGGTTTCCTTCTCTTCGGTCAGCGACACTTTTTCGGTTGTCATTGTGATCCCGCGCCGTCAGAGCCGGCGCACCAAGCCCGTCGTCCCAGCGCAAATATCGTCGGACGACAGGACAGCGATCCCGCTGCAATGCGCGCGAAACTGCACCGAGAGTATAGGCGACAATGCGGTTGTGAACAGGGTCGAGGCGATTAAGGGCAGGCTGGCCGGTCTCGCATCATTGAAAATATGTAACGAAAAAGGGCTGCACCATCAAGTGCAGCCCTTTGAAACTGGCTCCCCGGGCCGGATTCGAACCGGCGACCTGTCGATTAACAGTCGAATGCTCTACCGCTGAGCTACCAGGGATCATCTGCGCGCTGCAGAAGTGAGGCTGCTAATACAAATGCTTTTCCGATTTGCCAAGCGGTTTTTCAAAAAAAGTGCACAATCTTGTCTGACTGTGGAGAACTCCCCATCTGGAGAGAGCGTGCCCGCGCGAAGCGGGAGCAATTGAAATCCCTCTCCGATGGACTGCATCGAGAGTTCGACAGGTGAGTTTATGGCAGAACCGCAGAAAACGAAAAAATTCGGTATCGATGCGAGCACGCATGAACTCATTCTCGGGTCGTGGCGCCTGCGCCTGCCTCAATCGCGGGCCTTGCGCATTGCCCTTGGCGCCGTGCTGCTCTTTGGCGGCATCCTGGGTTTTCTGCCGGTTTTGGGATTCTGGATGGTGCCCCTGGGCCTGATCGTGCTGTCGCATGACCTCGCCTTCGTCCGGCGCCAGCGCCGCAGACTTTCCGTCTGGTGGGCGCGCAAGCGGCAGACGTCGTAAATCCGGTGCCAATCTGCAAAGGCGCGCCGGGGCCGGAAGGCCTTCAACCATGACGTGGCAGGATGGCTTTCCTAGCCGCCGGAACCGGTTTGCGGGGTCGGATCCTTGTCGGTCGGGGCTGGTTGCATCTGTTTGCCTGTCGCCGGCGTATTGTTGACGGTACCCTGATCGGCCGGGGCCGCATCCTTGGCCGCAGGCGTCGTTTCCTGAACCTGCGTTGCGGCATCATTGCCGGTGCTTTCGCCGAACATCTCGGCGCCCGCCAAGGCAATGAGGGCAAGCACGAGGCTGCCGATCAGAACCATTAATACCGGGCGGCCCAGCAACCCCTGCCACGCCTCGACCGCGCTGACCTTCACGGTCCGGTTCGTGTCTTCGGTCGAAACCTTGTTGCCGCGTTCATCGGCATGGCCTGCCATTTCAGCCTCCTCGCAACGGCGCCAGACCGTGCCGCTCCAATGGGTTCAACATGGGCGGAAAACGGACGGACGGTTGCAAATGTTCCTTGGCGGCGTGCTGAATGCCGGTTTTCGGCGCGGCATGCCAAAAAATTCGCGCTTTGAAAAAGTTCAACGAATTTTAGGGGCTTGCGGAACACATATGGAACATATAGTGTTCGTTCTTGATTTGTTTCTCGATTCCGGAGTGATCTTTCATGCTGACCCGCAAGCAACAGGAACTGCTTCTGTTCATTCACGAAAGAATGAAGGAATCGGGCGTGCCGCCGTCCTTCGACGAGATGAAGGATGCGCTGGACCTCGCTTCCAAGTCCGGCATTCATCGGCTGATCATGGCGCTCGAGGAGCGCGGCTTCATCCGGCGTCTGCCCAACCGGGCTCGCGCGCTTGAAGTTATCAAGCTGCCGGAGGCCTATTCCATGAGCCTCCAGCCCAAGCGCGGCTTTTCGCCGAGCGTCATCCAGGGCAGCCGCGGCGCTCCGCCGGCGCCGACCGCTGCCAAACCCGCAGCGGCCAACAATGAGAACAGTTCTGTCTCCATCCCCGTCATGGGGCGAATCGCGGCCGGTGTGCCGATCTCGGCGATCCAGAACAATACGCACGATATTTCCGTGCCGCACGAGATGGTCGGGGCCGGCGAACATTATGCGCTGGAAGTGCGCGGCGACTCGATGATCGAGGCCGGCATTCTCGATGGCGACACCGTCATCATCCGCAATACCAACAGCGCCAACCCCGGAGAGATTGTCGTCGCCCTTGTGGACGATGAGGAGGCGACTCTGAAGCGGTTTCGCCGCAAGGGCGCATCGATCGCGCTCGAGGCTGCCAACCCTGCCTATGAGACCCGGATTTTCGGCCCCGACCGGGTGAAGATTCAAGGCAAACTGGTGGGTCTGATCCGACGTTACCATTAAGCGGCAGGCCGAATACGAACGCCAGCGGATGCAGACGGCTGATTTTCTTTGGAAATTGACGGTAGCGGCGGCGTGACAATGAGCGCTGGCGGACTGGCGCATCCAGCAATGCGCGGCATTTCCTGACGAAGCGAAGCGGCAACGGATGGGAGACTGGTTTCGCCCATGAGAAAAAACTGGAATTCGGTCAAGGCGTCTTGCACTGGATCGGAAATCGGTCTAAACGCCCGTCACGATTAAGTGATGATCGTTACGAGGCCTCGTGGCGGAGTGGTGACGCAGAGGACTGCAAATCCTTGTACCCCGGTTCAATTCCGGGCGAGGCCTCCAAAATTTTCCACAATATTCGCAATTGGATAGGGTCGCCGCTTCAACTATGTTGGCAGCCTTGTTGCATCACGCCGCCATGAACGGATATTGGCGTGATGTTCTCGCCGGCCAGCGGCCGACGACGCGCCTCTCGCCGCGTTGAACGAACAATTCCGACGTTTCGCGAAAACCGGCAAAGGTGCGTTCCATATGCGCCACGGGGCGACGCGGCCGCCGGAGACGATGCAATCCTGTGGAGATAAGCCACGCCGTTCGCAAAACCGAATCAATGGCGACGAAGCGAGGGAGAGCCTCGCTGCGGAATGCGGCCGGTCGTCAATGATAGTAGAAGCATTCGCAATCGGCCTTGCTGTCGTCCGGCGCATTCCAGACGCGGACTGCCAATTTCTTGGCCGCACCGGTCTCATCCAGCCTCAGGCCCAACAGTGACACGGCCGCGAGTTTTGCATTGACCGCATCGATCTCGATCGTCGAGCCGACTTGATGAACGCCCTGTTTTGGCGTCCAGGTGAAAAACTGCACGCTGTAATGCATGGCGTTCTCCTTCACCGCGGATGGGTCAAATCCCAGTCCAAAGACTGCACTGGCGATCCGATAGGCAAACAGAGCCGGGTCGCAACAACCGGTGTGGTCTGCCTCCATGCGGAACCTAGCACAATTTGGCGATCGAGTGAATCGTTATCGCGTGATTCCCGTCAGAAAGTGCCGCTCCGGCTTTCAAAATTCGCGCTGGCCCGACCACCAGCGCGCGGGGTTGGTTCCCGCGGTGACAGCGCCCTATTGTTCAATCTGAAATGCTGTGTTCACTGAACGTCGTCTTCTAAAATTGAACGCCCGGTGCGATATTGTCTTCAGAAAATCTGGATTTGAGATGACTGTGATGAAAAAGAGAGAACCACTGTTTCGTATCGGGGATTTCGCCATTTGGTCGGCCATTTTGGCGAGCGTGGTGGGATACCAGCTTTGGGCGCAGACCAATACACCGGCCCTGACGACGGTCATCGCAATCACCGATAAAGTCACCGGCTGAGCGCTCCTAGTAAGCCGCGGCAATCTAGACTTCCACGTAATGCCTCCCAAGGCTCAACTACTTGGAAAACGCATTCATCCAAACGCCAATACCTGTCACGACGATTGTAATGCCAACAGCTTCTGACAATTCCATACAATTCCCTCCTTGCGCGCCGGCGGATTTAGGCACGAGTAGGCTAGCGCGGTAATGCTAATTGCGATCAAAGACGCCAAACGGAACCCCAATGCAAAAATGCTCGAGGAGGCAAGCCGGAATCGCCAGTAATGATTTGATTTATTTGACTTTTTTGGTGAGCGCGCAGGGATTAGAACCCTGGACATACTGATTAAAAGTTTGTTTCTTCCGTCAATCATGAAGGTGAACAAATTCTGCAGCCGTCCGTGTTACCAGGCCGCCCGCAAAGACCAGCGTCACCTCCGGCAATGCGAATGCTGCGGGTCGTCGTTCGTTACGAAGGTGTCAACTTCGAGATACGGCAGCAAGGCGTGTATCTCGAAGATGCACTACTACTGCAAGAAGGCAGCCGTCATCCTGACGTTCCCCACGCTCTCGCCGGCGGTGTTTGATCAGGAGTTCGCGATCGCGGCGTGAACCGGAATGTCCACATCAATAGTTATCTGCATTTTGAATGAACAACTCGATTTCTTCGAGAGTCATGGCTTCATCTGCATCGGCTGCGGAGCTCACCACGATTTTAGACACGTCCAATGCAGCAATCAGGTCTTTGCTTGCGATCCAACTGTTTTCCCAGAGTTTCGCTGACTTTCCGTTCACGATCTCGCATATTGGTTCGGAGCTTACGAATTCAATGCCAACAGACTTTGGTTTTGTCACCCGCTGCAGCCATATCTCGAGATATCCATTGTGAGGCACTCTCGCCATCTTTCTGTGCACGCCTGCCCAGAGTATCTCTTTTTCAGCTTTTGGAGCTAGTGATATCAGGTTGCTGAGAATGCCGGCGATCGCAGGAAAGGTGGATGGAGACACCATCGCAATATCTGTTGCAATTGCCACCTGCACGTCGAGATCGCCGGGATTTAGTTTCTGGCCCGCAACTTTTTTATGAAGACCTCCGACAAGCTTGCGAAGAGCGCCGCTATTTGGAAAACGGCGCCCAAACGCATGGAGCCTTAAAAGTTGTTTTTGGATTGTGGCGGCATTAGCAGTGCCCAAATCTTGCAACTCGATACCAGCCAATTTGTCTTCTTTGACTGAGCCGGCAACGACGTTTGTATTCGAGACTGTTTTCCCGACGTTCAGCTTCATACCAACTGACCGCAGCTTGTCGCTTACTACCTTGAGTATTTGCTCGCATTTTTCATCACTATTCGCGAAAATCCGGAAATCATCTCGATATCTCAAAATTTTAAAGTCGGCCGACTTAGTCAAGACAAGTGAAATTTGTTGGTCTACATAGCCTAAGACAAGCTCGGCAAGAAAGTCCATAAGACTAGAGCCTTGTGGAATGCCATTTGTCTGGCCATACCGGCCCGCCTGAACATGATTGTCGATTTTATTGCCAAGAACCGTTCCTTTGCCTTTCTCTTTTTTTGCGATTTCAAGTCCATGCAAAGCCCAACAGATACTGTGTGTGTAGAGCGATCCATAACAATCGGCGACATCCGTATGCATGATATGACTAAATTCAAGAGAATGGACGATAGATCGTTGTTCAACGCGTTGCCACCAGCTGGATATTTGAGTGGCGTTGTCAGATTGTTCGTCAACCGACAGGACTGGAGCGCTGCAACACTCGACAACGCCTTGCTCAAATTCCTTAAACTTAGAGACAATATGCTGCCAATTGCCTGGCTCGCAAATCAGATTGACCAATGACACATATATAGCCGGATGAATCAGTTCGAGCGGGCGCCAAGCGAATCTGCCGTCCTTATTTGAGATCAAGCTGTAGTTTACGTCTGGAAGATTCGCGGGGTTCTCGCTTTTGAATGCGGAAAAGTTGCCGCCTTTTAAAACCGCTTCAACGCCGTTTAGGATCGGTTCGAAATTCAGGTAGTCGGGGAAGTCTCCGCTGAAGTAGCTGCTACCTTTGAGAAGATGTTTTCTCGCTTCATCCGGTGTTAGGACGCTCCGAACAATAACTGAATCGTCATTTGTCGAGGGTGCGTCTGATTGACTCATGTGCGGGGGATTCCCGGCCGGATCAGATAGACGTATGTCGATGGCATGATCGACGAGGATGGCATCAGATACCGCTGGGAGACAGTGGGGCGCAAGCTCGATGAACGCGGGCGTCGGATGTTCGCGGCGGCCGAGGCGAGCACGGCGGGATGGGGCGGGCTTGCGGCAGTCTCGCGGATCACCGGGTTGGCGCGGTCGACGATCAATCGCGGACAGGACGACCTGGATGCCATGCCTCTGGGGCTGGGTCAGGTTCGGCGTGCTGGCGGCGGGCGCAAGGCGGTGAGCGCGCTTGATCCTGGGCTTGTTGCGCAGTTGAAGCGACTGGTGGAGCCGGCCACGCTGGGCGATCCCGAGCGGCCCTTGCTCTGGGTGTCGAAGAGTATGGATAAACTCGCCGACACGCTGACGGCGATGGGCCACCCGATCAGCGCCGACACGGTGGCCAAGGAGTTGGTGAAGCTGGGCTTTTCGCGTCAGCGCAACCGCAAGGCGGACGAAGGCTCGCACCATCCCGATCGCAACGCCCAGTTCGAGCACATCAACACGAAGGTGATTGCGGCCCAAGCCAAGGGCCAACCGGTCATCTCGGTCGATACCAAGAAAAAGGAACTGGTGGGCAACTACAAGAATGTCGGCAGCGACTATCGCCCGAAAGGCACGCCGATCCGCGTCAAGGTGCATGACTTCGAGGACAAGGAACTGGGCAAGGTGGTGCCTTACGGCATCTACGACGTGACGGCGAACGCGGGCTTCGTCAGCTTGGGCATTACCGCCGATACGGCCGAGTTCGCCGTCCAGTCGATCCGGTGCTGGCTCGATCGCATGGGACGAGAGCGCTATCCCAAGGCAAGTGAACTGACCGTCACGGCCGACTGCGGCGGCTCAAACGGCGCGCGCGTCAGGCTATGGAAGTTGGAATTGCAGAAACTGGCCGACGAGACCGACTTGGTCCTTCACGTCCACCATTATCCGCCCGGCACCTCCAAGTGGAACAAGATCGAACACCGCCTGTTCTGCCACATTACCCAGAACTGGCGCGGCCGCCCGCTCGAAAGCCGCCTGGCCGTGGTCGAACTGATCGGTGCCACCACGACAAAGACCGGCCTCAAGGTCGAATGCGCCCTCGACACCCGCACCTACCACAAAGGCGTCAAGGTCTCCGATGCCCAGATGGCAGGCCTCCATGTCAAAGGCGACGCCTTCCATCCAGAGTGGAACTACACCATCACCCCAAGAAACACGTAGCGGTTATTCCGCGAACTGTCCTAAGGTCAATTAGCCGTTTCATTATCCCTCCCCAAAAATCCGCAGCAAAAAATTAACCCGATCACAAATCCTCTGGTCTTCCGATCGTTGTAGAACGTCCAGGCGTTGTCGGCAGCGCTCGCCAAACGTCAAACTGATCCGTTTCTGCGAGAACCTTGATGTTTTCTTGCCAGTACCTTTTGGCCTCCGGATTATCGTCCATCCAGTTTACGACCACGGTCGCGCCATTAGAGTAGGACGTGGTTTGTCCGCCGAGATCCAAATAGCCCTGTACGAGCCGCCTTGCATCTGAATGATCCATACGATTCCCTCCAAACTGCGGTGGATACTGCACAAGTCGAAAGGCCGGGGCAATGCAGATTCCAAGCATGTCGCTGGCCAGAACCCCAGCGGACCCCAGCGAGCGATGCATGGTTGGGAATAAGTAGGAGGCAGACGTAATTAGCTGATATCGTTTGACTTTTTTGGTGAGCGCGCAGGGATTCGAACCCTGGACCTACTGATTAAAAGTCAGTTGCTCTACCGGCTGAGCTACGCGCTCCCAGAAACCGGGGCGTTTCGTGCCCGGCGGAAGTGGGCGGACATATGCACAGCGGGCTTGTTTTGGTCAACCCAAAAAACGGGCGACAAGTGTAAATTCGATGATTTGCAGGGAGATCGCCAAAAGGTGATTGGTTTGGCGGCGGCATCGGCGCTAAGACGGCGCGAGCTTGTTGCAAGCTGGAGTTCTGAACTGGTGTCGATTGCTGATATTTCCATCTGGACCGCCATTTTGGCGGGCGCGCTGTCGTTTCTTTCGCCCTGTGTCCTACCGCTGGTGCCGCCCTATCTCTGTTACATGGCGGGCATTTCGGTCGATCAGTTTCGCGGCGGCGAAAGTGGGGCCGCCATCGCCGGCACGCGGCGCGCGGTGTTCGGAGCGGCATTCTTCTTCACGCTGGGCTTTGCCACCGTCTTCGTGGCGCTCGGGGCAGGGGCGTCGACCATCGGCCTCGTACTGCGCCAGCATATCGACATCCTGTCGCGCATCGGCGGTATCGTGATCATCATCATGGGCCTGCATTTCCTTGGTGTCTTCCGCATCGGCTTTCTCGGCCGCGAAGCGCGGTTCCAGGGCGGCGGGAAGCCGGCGACATTGTCCGGCGCCTATATCATGGGGCTTGCCTTCGCCTTCGGCTGGACGCCCTGCATCGGCCCCGTGCTGGGCACGATCCTTGGGGTCGCAGCCGCGCGCGACACCGTCGGCGATGGCGCGATGCTGCTGGCGGTCTATTCGCTGGGCTTAGCGATCCCCTTCTGGATCGCCGCCGGGTTCTCCGGCGCCTTCATGAGGTTCCTGTCGCGCTTCCGCCGTCATCTCGGCCTGGTCGAAAAGCTGATGGGCGTTTTCCTGATTCTTGCAGGCCTTGCCTTCGTTTTCGGCTTCATCAGTTCGATGGCGATCTGGTTCCAGGAGACCTTTCCCGTGCTGATGCAAATCGGCTAAGCACGGACCTCAAACAGAGGCTCCGCGGAAGAAAATGGCCGAAATATCCGGTCTGGTATTGCCGTTCTTCGGCCTGATCTTGCTTGGCTATCTGACAGCCAGGCTGGCAAGGAATCCTGCCGGTGAGGGTGCAGACGGCCGTGCTGCTTGCCTCGCTGCCGACGGCGACCAACGTCTTCGTCATCGGCCAGCAATATGGTGTCTGGCAGGAGCGGACATCGGCGACGATCCTGATCACCACCGTCCCGTCGGTCGTGACGGTAACGGCGCTGCTTTACCTGATCGGTTCAGGCGCGCTGCCAGCCGATCTTTTCCCGTATGGAACTGCGCAGCGTTTGCAATGCGCTGCCGGGGTTCAGCCCCTCGTGCATCATCAGATTGCGCAGCAGCGGAACGCTGGCGAGCGCCTGCAGCCCGGCCGCGCGCAGCATCTGCACCGGCAGGAAATCGGACAGCAGTGACCGGTTGAGCAGATCGACACTGACGGTGCGGGTGAGAACGTCTGCTCGCCGCCTGCGGTCATAACGTCCGCCAAAATCGTCCGGGATGGTCGGCAGGTCGGAAAGCAGCGAGGTCGCCGCCATGATGTCGCGAAGGCTGAGGTTCAGTCCCTGCGCGCCGATCGGCGGGAAGGCGTGCGCCGCCTCACCGATGAGAATGGCGCGGTCCTTGCCGAAAGCCTTGGCAGCCATGCCGGAGAGCGGGAAGGATTGCGCCGTGCCTTCGACAGTGACTTTGCCCAGTATAGACTGCATGCGCTGTTCCACCGCCAGCGAGAGTTCCTCGGGTGAAAGCGAAAGCGTCGCTGCGGCGGCATCCGGCTTTTGCACCCAGACGAGGCTCGAACGCGGACCGGGCAGCGGTACTTGCGTGAACGGACCGTCCGGCGTGTGGAACTCGGTCGAGATGTTCTGGTGCGGCACCTGGTGGGCGAAGTTGAGCACCACGGCGCTTTGCGGATAGGACCAGTTGCGGACGTTGATTGCGGCCGCCTCGCGCACTCTCGATTTTCGTCCATCGGCGCCGACGACGAGATCGGCGATGACAGCGCGGCCATCATCAAGGGTCAGGATCGCCCGCTTGGTGTCGAATTCGATCCTCGCCAGGCTGGCGACGACGCGCGTGAGCGACGGGCGGGTTTCGGCCTCCTTTTCCAGCAGCGAGAGGAAGGGGGCATTGGGGATATTGTAGCCAAAGGCGTCGAGGCCCACTTCGGCAGCATGAAAGGTCACTGTCGGTGCGCGCAGCAACCGGTTGGTGCCGTCAATAATGCGCATGGTGGAGAGCGGCGCCGCCAAAGGTTCGATCGCATCCCAGAGGCCCAGCTGCCGGACAAGATCAAGAGAGCGATCCATCAGCGCCGTCGTGCGCGCGTCGGGGTGTGCGGGCACGGGGGGTGCGATCAGCGCGACACTACGCCCGGAATCGGCCAAGGCGAGGGCGGCGAGCGATCCGGCAAGCCCGGCGCCGACAACCGCGATTTCAAAGTGATCCATGACGTTCGTTTCCTGCTCATGCTTGGCGATATTGCACCAATCTTACCCGCCACCGCTGATGATGGAAATGGGGTGAAGTGGCGCAAGCGGCCAAGATGTGTCCACAACTGATTCCCGCGCTTTATGAAGGGCCGGTGATTTTTGCTGGCAGCCAAACTGAAAGGGTGCATATTACCGCCAACACCGCGCGACAAGGCGGGTACGGGAGCGTGGGCCCTCAGCAGGGGCCGGTTTAGCATGCTTCGGGGGGAAAGCGCAGAGTAAGGACAGGGTGCGTCTGCCGATGAAGTTTTTCAATTACAAGCGCGTACCCTACGCCGAAATCCGTGCCTTCTCCGTCCATATCCTCACCGCATCAGGCTCTTTTCTGGCCTTTCTCGGCGTTGTTGCTGCGGCCGAGCACCGGTTCGTCGACATGTTCTGGTGGCTGGGCCTGGCGCTGGCCGTCGATGGCATCGATGGGCCGATCGCGCGGAAGGTGCGGGTCAAGGAAGTGCTGCCGAACTGGTCGGGCGATACGCTCGACAACGTGATCGATTATGTCACTTACGTCCTCCTGCCAGCCTTCGCGCTCTATCAGAGCGGCATGATCGGCGAGCCCTGGTCCTTCGTCGCCGCCGGCGCCATCGTCATGTCGAGCGCGATCTATTACGCCGACATGGGCATGAAGACGGACGAATATTTCTTCTCCGGCTTTCCCGTCGTCTGGAACATGGTGGTGTTCACGCTGTTCGTCATCGACGCCAGCGAGATCGCTGCTTCGATCGTTGTCTTCGTCTCGGTCTTCCTGACCTTCATGCCGATCAATTTCCTTCATCCGGTCCGCGTCCAGCGGTTGCGATCGCTCAATCTTGCCGTCTTTGCCATCTGGTCGGTGCTTGGTATCTACGCGCTGCTGTTGCATTTCGACACGCCCGGATGGGTCGTCGCCGGCGTCGTCGGCACGGGTCTTTATCTCTATATCATCGGCTTTATCTTGCAGATATTTCCCCGCCTCGGGCGGGGTTGAGGAGGTTTTATGGCACAGGCCATTGTCGTGCGCGCTCTTGGCGGGCCGGATGTTCTGAAAATCGAGGGGATCACGCTGACGCCGCCAGGACCTGGCGAAGTCCAGATTCGCCAGGTCGCCGTCGGTGTGAACTTCATCGACGTCTACTTTCGCACCGGCCTCTATAAATCCGCAGAGGGACTTCCCTTCATTCCAGGCAAGGAGGGCGCAGGTATCGTCACGGCGGTGGGCGATGGCGTGAGCACCTTCGCGGTCGGCGACCGCGTCGCCTATGCCTCTTCTGACGGTGCCTATAGCAGCGAGCGCAACATCGAAGTTTCGCAGCTCGTCAAGGTGCCTGATGATATCAGGCTGGAAACGGCGGCGGCGATGATGCTGAAAGGCATGACGGCGCAGTATCTGCTCAACCAGACTTTCAAGGTCGGTTCGGAAACCACCCTGCTGTTCCATGCAGCCGCTGGCGGCGTCGGCCTGATCGCTGGACAATGGGCGAAGGCGCTTGGCGCAACCGTGATCGGCACGGCCGGTTCGCAGGAGAAGATCGACCTCGCGCTCGCTCATGGCTACGATCACGTCATCAACTACCGCACGGATAATTTCGTCGCCCAGGTCAAGGAGATCACCAACGGCAAGGGTGTCGACGTCGTCTATGATTCGGTCGGCCGCGATACGTTTCCGGCGTCGCTCGACTGCATCAAGCCGCGCGGTCTCTGGGTCAGCTTCGGCAATTCCTCCGGGCCGGTCGAAGGTGTCAATATCGGCATCCTCGCGCAAAAGGGATCCTTGTTTGCCACGCGGCCGACCCTGTTCAGTTACGTCTCGACGCGGCCTGCTCTGGAGGCGTGTGCAAACTCCCTGTTTGATGTTGTGCAAAGCAACAAAGTGCGTATCAATATCAACCAGACTTATGCGCTTGCCGATGCAAGCCAGGCGCATGCGGATCTCGAAGCAAGAAAAACGAGTGGAACAACATTGCTGATTCCTTGAGAAAAGCCAAAAAGGCAGACAAGGCAGCAAGATACAGAAAATGAGGGCGGCGTGTCGGCTGAGGGACAACCCGCCAACGGTCCATTGCTGGCTGTTGGCCAACTGACGAAACTGTTCGGCACATTCGCTGCCTGCAACGGCATCGATCTCGATATCAAACCGGGTGAAATTCACGCGCTTCTCGGCGAGAACGGCGCCGGCAAATCGACGCTCGTGAAGATGCTGTTCGGCGTTCTGGCGCCGACGAGCGGCGAGATCGTCTGGCAGGGAAAGCCTGTGCGGATAACCAGCCCGAGTGCTGCGCGCAAGCTCGGCATCGGTATGGTGTTCCAGCATTTTTCACTGTTCGAAGCGCTGACGGTCGCGGAAAACATCGCATTGTCGATGGCGCCGGGCATCTCGCTGAACCGCATTGCCGAGGAAGCCTCCGCGCTGTCGCACAGTTATGGCCTGCCTCTCGATCCGAAGGCGCATGTCGCAGACCTCTCGGTCGGCGAGCGTCAGCGCATCGAGATCGTCCGAGCGCTCCTGCAGAATCCGAAGCTGATCATCCTCGACGAGCCGACCTCCGTGTTGACGCCGCAGGAAGCTGACCGCCTGTTCGAGACGCTGAACAAGCTGAAGGCCGAAGGTCGATCGGTCCTCTATATCAGCCATCGGCTGGAGGAGGTTCAGCGGATCTGCGACCGTGCAACGGTCTTGCGGCACGGCAAGGTCACCGGCGCATGCGACCCGCGCCGGGAAACGCCCTCTTCGTTGGCGCGCATGATGGTCGGCAGCGATGTTGCGCATGTGAGTGCGGAAGGAACGAGCGCAAAGGGCGCCGTGAAGCTGGAAGCCCGCCATCTTTCCGCGTCCGCCAGAACGCCGTTTGCCGTTTCGCTGAAGAACATCTGTCTCAAGGTGCATGCCGGCGAAGTGCTGGCGATTGCCGGCGTTGCAGGCAATGGTCAGGGCGAATTGTTCGATGCGCTGTCCGGCGAATATCCGGCTGGCAGCGATGACGTCGTGCGCATCGCGGATAAACCTGTCGGAACACGCGGCATCAACGCCCGCCGGCTGATGGGCGCCGGCTTCGTGCCGGAAGAGCGCCATGGCCATGCGGCGGTCTCGGCTCTTTCGCTGTCCGACAATCTCGTGCTGGCCCGCAGCCAGTCAGACCGCAGGGCGTTCCTTGGCGGTGGTGTGCTTGGCCTCATCCGCCAGGATGCGGTTAAAAGGGCGGCCAAGCGGATTTCCGAAGCGATGGATGTGCGCAAGAGCGGCGAAAATCCGCCGGCCGGCTCCCTGTCCGGCGGCAACCTGCAAAAATTCATCGTCGGCCGCGAACTCGATCGCCAGCCGACTGTGCTGGTCGTCAACCAGCCGACCTGGGGCGTCGACGCGGGAGCTGCGAGCCGCATCCGCCAGGCGCTCGTCGATCTCGCCAAATCCGGCTCCGCCGTTCTCGTCATCAGCCAGGACCTGGACGAGATTTTCGAGGTCGCGACCGAGATCGCGGTGATCAGTGAAGGCAGGCTTTCGGATATCTATCCCGCGGCCAAGCTCTCGCGTGAAAAGATCGGACTGCTGATGGGTGGCATGTACGGCAAGACCGAGACTGCGGAGACGGCGCATGCGCGTTGAACTGGAAAAACGGCCGAACGTCTCCAAACTATTTTCGATCCTGTCGCCTGTCATTGCGCTTGTTCTGACGATGATCTTCGGCGGCATCATGTTCCTGCTGCTCGGCAAGAATCCGGTGACGGCGCTCTACAGTTTCTTCATCGAACCGCTGATGGAAGTGTGGTCGCTGCATGAACTGGCAATCAAGGCCGCCCCCCTGATTCTGATCGGCGCCGGTCTTTCCGTGTGCTACCGGTCGAACAACTGGAATATCGGTGCAGAAGGGCAGTTCATCATGGGCGCGATTGCCGGCTCGGTCCTGCCGGTGGTCTTCTATGAATGGCATTCGCCGCTTGTGCTGCCGCTCATGCTGTTGCTCGGAATGCTGGGCGGCGCGCTGTTCGCCGGCATTCCGGCATTCCTCAAGGCGCATCTCAACACCAACGAAATCCTGACCAGCCTGATGCTCGTATATGTCGCGCAGCTGTTTCTGGACTGGCTGGTGCGCGGCCCCTGGCGCAATCCGGGCGGCATGAATTTTCCGGAGACGCGGACTTTCGATCCGGCTGCCGTCCTGCCTGAGATGATCGCCTCCGGACGAACGCATTGGGGCTTCGGCTTCGCCATCCTGGCGGCCATCGTGATCTGGTTCATGATGCGCTACACGCTGAAGGGCTTTGAGATCACCGTGCTCGGCCAGTCCGAGCGGGCAGGGCGCTTCGCCGGTTTTTCCTCGCGCAAGATGATCTGGTTTTCTATGCTGCTCTCCGGCGCGCTCGCCGGCCTTGCGGGAATTTCGGAAGTCAGCGGTGCGATCCAGCAGTTGCGCCCCGTCATTTCGCCCGGTTACGGATTCACCGCCATCATCGTCGCCTTCCTCGGACGGCTCAATCCTTTGGGGATCGTCGTGGCCGGCCTTGTGCTGGCGCTGACCTATCTCGGCGGCGAGGCGGCGCAATTGTCGCTTGGTGTCTCCGACAAGGTGACCCGCGTCTTCCAGGGCCTGCTCCTCTTCTTCGTGCTCTCCTGCGACACGCTCATTCACTACAAGATCAAGCTCGTATGGTCGAATCTGACGACCGCTGCGACGGCGGACGGAGCGCATTGATGGGAATTTTCGAAGCCATCCTCCTGACTGTCATTACCGCTGCCACGCCGCTGGTTTTGGCGGCCGTCGGCGAACTTGTTACGGAACGCTCGGGCGTACTCAATCTTGGCGTCGAGGGCATGATGATCATGGGCGCCGCCTGCGCCTTCATCGCCACGCAGGTGACGGGATCGCCGTATATCGGCATTCTCGCCGGCATTGCTTCGGGCGCCTTGTTCTCCCTGCTGTTCGGTTTCCTTACTTTAACGCTTGTGGCCAATCAGGTTGCGACGGGTCTGGCCTTGACCATTCTCGGTCTCGGCGCATCCGGCATGATCGGCGAAGCCTATGTCGGCCAATCCGGCATCAAGCTGCCGCAGATCGTCTTTCCGGTTCTGTCGGACATCCCGTTTCTCGGCCGCCTGCTGTTCAAGCAGGACCTGATCTTCTACCTCTCGATCGCTGTCGTCGCCGGCGTCCACTGGTTCCTGTTCAAGAGCCGCGCCGGACTGAAACTGCGCTCGGTCGGCGATAGCCACGCCTCGGCCCATGCACTCGGCATCAACGTCATCCACATGCGCTATCTTGCCGTCATGTTCGGCGGCGCCTGCGCCGGGCTCGCCGGTGCGCAGCTGTCGCTGGTCTACACGCCGCAATGGGTGGAAAACATGTCGGCCGGACGCGGCTGGATTGCGCTGGCACTGGTTGTCTTTGCCTCGTGGCGGCCGTGGCGGGTGGTTGCCGGCGGCTATCTGTTTGGTGCGGTTTCGATCAGCCAATTGCACGCCCAGGCGTTCGGCATCGGGATTCCCTCGCAGTTTCTTTCTGCTCTTCCCTATCTGGCGACGATTATCGTACTAATTCTCATCTCGCACAATCGGCGCACGACGTTGATCAACACGCCGGCATCGCTCGGCAAACCGTTTGTGCCGGACCGGTAAACAAGAACAACAACGGAAACTCTAGAAACCTACAGGGGCCACAATGAAAAAAATTCTCTTCGCACTCGCAACCACCGCGGCCGTTCTCGGCTTTTCCGCGGCGGCAAGCGCACAGGAAAAGGCCAAGGTCTGCTTCGTCTATGTCGGTTCGAAGACGGATGGCGGCTGGACGCAGGCCCATGACCTCGGCCGTCAGGGACTCGAAAAGGCGCTCGGCGACAAGGTCGAGACGCAGTTCCTCGAAAACGTTCCGGAAGGTCCGGACGCCGAACGTGCCATCGAGCGTCTGGCCCGTTCCGGCTGCGGCCTGATCTTCACGACGTCCTTCGGGTTCATGGATGCGACGGTCAAGATCGCCGGGAAATTCCCGGACGTGAAGTTCGAGCATGCCACCGGCTACAAGACGGCTCCGAACCTTGCCACCTACAACAGCCGATTCTATGAAGGCCGCTATATCCAGGGCCAGATCGCTGCCAAGATCTCGCAGAAGGGCATTGCCGGTTACATTGCTTCCTTCCCCATTCCGGAAGTGGTGATGGGCATCAACTCCTTCGTCACGGGCGCTCGCACCATCAACCCGGACTTCAAGATCAAGGTCGTCTGGGCAAACACCTGGTTTGACCCCGGCAAGGAAGCCGACGCTGCCAAGGCGCTGATCGACCAGGGCGTCGATGTGCTGACCCAGCACACCGACACGACGGCGCCGATGCAGGTTGCTGCCGAGCGCGGCATCAAAGCCTTCGGTCAGGCCTCCGACATGATCAAGGCGGGCCCGGAAACGCAGTTGACGGCGATCGTCGATACCTGGGGCGCTTACTACATCAAGCGCACGCAGGCCTTCATCGACGGCAAGTGGGAAACCACGTCGAGCTGGGATGGCCTGAAGGACGGCATCCTGACGATGGCGCCTTACACCAACATGCCGGATGACGTGAAGGCGATGGCGGAGGCGACCGAAGCCAAGATCAGGTCCGGCGAACTGAAGCCGTTCACCGGCCCACTGAAAAAGCAGGATGGCTCCGAATGGCTGAAGGCCGGCGAATCGTCCGATGACGGCACGCTGCTCGGCATGAATTTCTACGTCGAAGGCGTGGACGACAAGCTGCCGCAATAAATCTTCGGCATCATTTCGATTGCAATCAGGGAGGGCGGCCGCACGGCCGCCCTCTTTCGATTCTGGCCGGGGAAAATTTACGCAAACCGCGCAAAATCCGGTTTACATAAGTCATATAGTATGATTTTTTACCCTCGCTGCTGAGGAGCAGCTTTCTTTGGGAGGACATCATGAAAATCAAGACTGCACTCGCGAGTGCCACGATTCTGGCTGCCTGCATGTTTGGTTCGGCCTCTGCTGCCGATCTGACGATCGGTTTTTCGCAGATCGGGTCGGAATCCGGCTGGCGTGCCGCTGAAACCACGCTGACCAAGCAGCAGGCTGAAAAGCGCGGCATCGACCTGAAATTCGCCGACGCCCAGCAGAAGCAGGAAAACCAGATCAAGGCACTGCGCTCCTTCATCGCGCAGGGCGTCAATGCCATCCTGATCGCCCCGGTTGTGGCGACCGGCTGGGATGAAGTGCTGACGGAAGCCAAGGACGCGGAAATTCCGGTGATCCTGCTCGACCGCACGGTCGATTCGTCCGACGATCTTTACCTGACGGCGGTCACGTCCGATCTCGTGCACGAAGGCAATGTCGCCGGCAAGTGGCTGGTCGACACCGCCGCTGGAAAGCCGTGCAACGTCGTCGAGCTTCAGGGCACGACCGGTTCATCCCCGGCGATCGACCGCAAGAAGGGCTTCGAGGAGGCGCTGAAGGGTCATGACAACCTGAAGCTCGTCCGCAGCCAGACCGGCGACTTCACCCGCACCAAGGGCAAGGAAGTCATGGAAAGCTTCCTGAAGGCGGAAGACGGCGGCAAGAACATCTGCGCGCTCTACGCTCACAATGACGACATGGCCGTCGGCGCGATCCAGGCGATCAAGGAAGCCGGCCTGAAGCCGGGCACGGATATCCTCGTTGTCTCGATCGACGCCGTTCCGGATATCTTCCAGGCAATGGCCGCGGGCGAAGCGAATGCCACTGTCGAATTGACCCCGAACATGGCCGGTCCGGCACTCGACGCGCTCGACGCCTTTCTGAAGGATGGCACCAAACCGGCGAAGTGGATCCAGACGGAATCGAAGCTCTACACCCAGGCCGACGATCCGCAGAAGGTCTACGAGGAGAAGAAGGGCCTCGGCTATTAATTAGCCGCCGGCCGTCGCAAGACCGTGATGCTTCCTGTCTCATGGACAGGAAGCATTGGCCGGAACGCGGTGCTGGTCAAATCGTCGTTAATGCCGTCGAATCTGATGGACGCTTGGCATCCGGATGTCCACCACGCTGGGCGCGATTTGCGGCAATCCGTAAGTTACGGGTAACCTACGTTTCTTAGGACGCTGGTTTTCATGCATAACAATACCAACGATATTCTCACCGCCGTCGGGATCGTGAAAACCTTTCCGGGCGCAATTGCGCTCGACAAAGTCGATTTTTCGCTCCGTCGCGGCGAAGTGCACGCCCTTCTCGGTGAGAACGGTGCCGGCAAATCCACACTGATCAAATGCATGACCGGCGCCTACCGCCGCGATGCCGGGACGTTGACACTCGACGGCACGGAGATCGATCCGCACGACACGCTCGACGCCCAGAAGCTCGGCATCGGCACCGTTTACCAGGAAGTCAATCTGCTCGGAAATCTGAGCGTCGCCGAAAATCTCTTTCTCGGCCGCCAACCGCGCCGGCTCGGTCTCGTCCAGACGGGCGAAATGAAGAAGCGCGCCGATGCGCTGCTCGCGCAATATGGCA
Organism: Pararhizobium sp. LjRoot238; assembly: GCF_964252955.1. Taxonomy (NCBI): domain Bacteria; kingdom Pseudomonadati; phylum Pseudomonadota; class Alphaproteobacteria; order Hyphomicrobiales; family Rhizobiaceae; genus Pararhizobium; species Pararhizobium sp. LjRoot238. Next base: position 3,483,104 of record NZ_CAXUPP020000001.1, read on the forward strand.
TAGACATCAACGTCTCGGCAGCACTCGAAAGCTATTCGGTGGCGATCCAGCAGGTCGTGGCGATCGCGCGGGCCGTCGATCTTTCCGGAAAGGTGCTGGTCCTCGACGAGCCGACCGCCAGCCTCGACGCGCAGGAGGTGGAGTTGCTCTTTCGCATCGTCCGCGACCTGAAGGCGAGGGGTCTCGGGATCGTTTTCATCACCCATTTCCTCGAACAGGTTTACGATCTCTCGGACCGCATCACCGTGTTGCGCAATGGCCAGTTGGTCGGCACACGCGAGACTGCGTCTCTGCCGCGTCGGGAGCTTGTGACCATGATGCTCGGCCATGAGCTTCAGTCCGCCGAAAAGGCGGTAGCGGCAGCCGAAACATCGAGCGGGCCGGTTCAGTTTCGTTTTTCCAACTATGGCAAGGCCGGCAAGATCAAGCCTTTCGATCTTGACGTGCGCAAAGGCGAGGTCGTCGGCATCGCCGGTCTGTTGGGCTCGGGGCGCACCGAAACGGCGGAACTGCTGTTCGGCGTCCACAAGGCGGACAGCGGCATCGCCGAAATCGGCGGCCGGCCAGCCAATCTTTCGTCGCCGCGGGCTGCGATCGCCGAACGTTTCGGGTTCTGCCCAGAGGACCGCAAGGTCGACGGTATCATCGGCGAACTGTCGGTGCGCGAGAACATTGCCCTGGCTTTGCAGGCGCGGCGCGGCTGGGCGCGTCCACTGTCAACCGCTGACCAGAACGCCCTTGCAGACCGCTACATCAAGGCGCTCGATATTCGCACCAGCGACCGCGAGAAGCCGATCAGGCTTCTGTCCGGCGGCAACCAGCAGAAAGCCATCCTGGCGCGCTGGCTGGCGACGAACCCGGAATTTCTCATTCTCGACGAGCCGACGCGCGGCATCGATGTCGGCGCCCATGCCGAGATCATTCGGCTGATTGGCGAACTCTGCGGCCAAGGCATGTCGCTGATCGTCATTTCCTCGGAACTCGAGGAACTCGTGGCTTACAGTTCGCGGGTCATCGTGCTCAGGGACCGCGCCCATGTGGCGGAACTGACCGGCAGCGAGATCACCACGGAACATATCGTCAATGCCATCGCCGCCGCGCCCGGCGCGGGAGAACATGTATGATTGAAAGTGCAACACGTCTCAGCCACCGGCTGCTCCCTCAGCTTATAGCGTTGACTGTGATCCTCGTGCTGATCTGGCTCGTCTTTCCGGGCTTCTTTTCGATGGAGATCCAGAATGGCCGGCTCTACGGCAGCTTGATCGACATTCTCAACCGCGGCGCGCCCGTCGCCCTTCTTGCGGTCGGCATGACGGTCGTCATCGCCACCAAGGGTATCGACCTGTCCGTCGGCGCCGTCATGGCCATCTGCGGCGCCGTTGCCGCCGCCTCCAGTGTGCGGGGCGACCCGCTGGTCGTGACGCTGATGCTCGCGATTGGCACAGGCCTCATTTGCGGTGTCTGGAATGGCTTTCTTGTGTCCATCCTCAATATCCAGCCCATCATCGCCACGCTGGTGCTGATGGTCGCAGGGCGCGGCATCGCCCAACTGGTGACCGAGGGCGCAATCCTGACCTTCAATGATCCCGGTCTGATCTTCATCGGCAGCGGCGCTTTCGCGGGCCTCCCAATGCCTGTTGTCATATGGCTGGTATTCGGCATCGCGGTTGCGCTTCTGGTGCGGCGCACAGCGCTCGGCATGCTGATCGAGGCCGTTGGCATCAACCGCCGCGCCAGCACGCTTTCGGGCATTCAGACACCGCTGCTGCTGATGGCGGCCTATATGCTTTCGGGCCTTTGTGCAGCCATCGCCGGCCTGATCGTCACCGCCGACATCAAGGGCGCGGACGCCAACAATGCCGGCCTGTGGCTGGAACTGGATGCCATCCTCGCGGTCGTCGTCGGAGGCACCTCTCTGCTCGGCGGCCGCTTCAGCATCATCGCCTCCCTGGCAGGCGCGATGATCATTCAGGCGGTGAACACCGGTATCCTTCTGTCCGGCTTCCCGCCGGAATTCAACCTGATCATCAAGGCCGCCATCATCGTCATCATCCTCGTCATCCAGTCGCCGCGCGTGCAGGCCGGAGTGACCTTTCTCAGCCGAAAATCCATCCGATGAACCAGAAATACCTTCCGCTGATTGCGACCATCATCATCTTCATCGTTTCCTATGCCGCCTGCGCGGTGCAGTATCCGAACATCCTGTCCACGCGCGTGATCGGCAATCTTCTGACCGACAACGCCTTCCTTGGCATCGCCGCCGTCGGCATGACCTTCGTCATCTTGTCTGGCGGCATCGACCTGTCGATCGGCTCGGTCATCGCCTTCACCGGCATTTTCCTCGCCGTCATGCTTGAAAGCACCAGCATCCACCCGCTCGCAGCCTTCGTTCTGGTCCTTGTCATCACCACGCTATTCGGCGCGATCATGGGCGCGATCATCCACTATCTGGAAATGCCGGCCTTCATCGTCACGCTCGCCGGCATGTTTCTGGCGCGCGGCATGGCCTTCGTGCTGTCGATCGATTCCATCCCGATCAAGCATCCGTTCTACGGCACGATGAAGAGCTTCTATTATAAACTGCCGGGCGGCGGCCGGATCACTTTGATCGGCGGATTGATGCTTCTGGTCGTTGCGATCGGCATCCTGCTTGCCCAGCGGACACGCTTCGGCACCAACGTCTACGCGCTCGGCGGTGGTGCGCAAACCTCGGCTCTGATGGGCGTTCCGGTCGGGCGCACAACAATTCTGATCTATGGTCTGTCGGGCTTTCTCGCCGGGCTTTCGGGAATCGTTTATTCCCTATACACATCAGCAGGTTATTCGCTCGCAACCGTTGGTGTCGAGTTGGACGCGATTGCCGCGGTGGTAATCGGTGGAACGCTTCTGACAGGGGGCGCCGGGTTTGTTGGAGGAACACTCGTCGGCGTTTTGATCCAGGGACTGATCCAGACCTACATCACCTTCGATGGTTCGCTATCGAGTTGGTGGACGAAAATTCTGATCGGTGCTTTGCTGTTTGCATTCATTCTGATGCAAAAGGGCATACTGTTGTTGTCGCGCCAGAACAAAAGGTATTCCTGAGGAGGGAGACACTTGCGTAAGGGGCTGCTCGAAACCGTCATGACCGGTGCCAACACGCGCACAAGCCACGCGCAGGTGGTGGACGAACTGGGCAAAGCCATTGTCTCGGGAGAGTTTCCCGTCGGCTCCATCCTGCCGGGCGACCCCGAACTTGCGATGCGATTCAAGGTTTCCCGCACTGTTTTGCGCGAGGCGATGAAGACCTTGGCAGCAAAGGGCCTGATCGTCCCGCGCGCCCGAATCGGTACAAGGGTCACCGCCAAGAACCAGTGGAACCTGTTCGACGGCGATGTGCTGACATGGCACTTCCACCGCGGCGTCGACGAAGATTTCCTCTACCACCTCAGTGAAATCCGGCTCGCGTTTGAGCCGCATGCGGCAGCCCTTGCCGCAGTCAACGCAACGGAAGCGGAAATCAGCGGCATGATGCGGCTGGCTGTCGCCATGGGTGACCCCGAGCACACGGCCGAGACGCTGGCCGTGGCCGATCTGCGCTTTCATCTCGCCGTGGTCGAGGCTTCCGGCAACCCGTTCATGCGCACCGTCGGCAGTCTGATCGAGGCCGCACTCGTCGGCATCTTCAAGCTGAGTTCGCCCGCATCCGGCCGAGATCAGATCGACGATGTTGCGCGCACTCATATCCGCATCGTCGAGCAGATCAGCCGGCGCGACGAGGCAGGCGCTCGCGCCGCGATGGAGAATGTCATCCGCGTCGGGCGGGACCGCGTTCGCGTGGCACTTCGGGAACTTGCTGAAGCGAAACCTCCAAGCCGATAGGCCTGCCGTCCAGCGGCAAAACCCAGACGTGTTCGTTCTGACAATTGAGCCTTTTGGCAAAAGAACGGCAATTCCACCGTTGCCGCCTTGCTGCCATTGTATCTTCCGCCTATTTGATAGGACTACAGCTTGTGTGCCGCGTATCCGGCGCGCAGATCTCTATTCAACGGTGTCCGAGGGTTATGTTCGAACTGACTGTCATTTTCGTGCTCTTATTGATCAATGCGTATTTCGCGCTTTCGGAAATGGCAATTGTATCGGCAAGCCGGCCTCTGCTGCGGCAGATGGCAAAACAGGGCAACAGCCGCGCCGAACTGGCGCTGCGGCTTGCCGAAGACCCCGGCAAATTCCTCTCGACCGTCCAGGTCGGCATCACGCTGGTCGGCACGCTGGCCGGTACCTATGGCGGTGCCACCATCGCCGAAAAAATTGCGCCGGCGCTCAACACCGTCAGCTGGATCAATCCCTACGGCCATACGGTCGCGCTTGCGGTCGTCGTGACGCTGATCACCTACATGTCGGTGGTGATCGGGGAACTTATCCCGAAGCAACTCGCCCTGAGGAACTCGGAACGCGTGGCGATGTTCGTCGCTGGACCGATGTTGTTCCTCTCGCGCCTGGCGGCACCCATCGTCTATCTGTTCGAGACCTCGGCGGCGCTTTTCATAAGGATGTTCGGCGTATCGATCGACAGCGATCACGTGACGGAAGAAGAGGTGCAGGCGATCATGGCCGAGGGCGTCGAAAGCGGCGCGATCGAGAAGTCGGAGCATGAGATGCTCAGGCGGATCATTCGGCTCGGCGACCGCAACGTCAAATCGATCATGACGCATCGTACCGAAGTGAGCTTTATCGAAGCCACCGATAGTCTCGAAGCGATCCGCGCCAAGATCGAGCAGTCTTCGCATTCGCGCTATCCGGTCCTGGATGCGAGTGGTGAAGTGCTGGGCGCGGTGCTTGTCAAGGAAGTGCTGAATGCGCCGGGCAGGGGCTTCCATATTCGCAATTTCATCAAGGATATCCACACATTGCCGGAAACGGCCTCCTGTTTGAAAGCGCTTGAGGCCTTCAAGTCGTCGCACATCAACATGGCGATGATCGTCGATGAATATGGCAGCATCGAAGGCATCATCACCACCGCCGACATTCTCGAGGCGATCGTCGGCGTCCTGCCGTCCAACTATGACGACATCGAGCACGCGCTGATTCGCTTGCGCGATGACGGCTCTTATCTGGTCGACGGACGCACGCCGATTGATGAAATCCATCTGACGATCGGCATCGATGAAATCGATTCGGACGGAAATTACGAAACGATCTCCGGTTTCCTCGTGCAGCAGTTGCGCAAGAACCCGGAGGAGGGCGATGTCACGGAAGCCTTCGGATATCGCTTCGAGGTCATCGACATGGATGGCCGCCGCATCGACAAGATCCTGGTCTCGCGCGCCGCGCATTGAAGCGTCCTTGAAAAGCAAAAGGCCGGGACAAACCCGACCTTTCCTCAATTCGCCTTGCGTATGACCTGCTAGTCCATCCGTAGTCAGATCAACTGGACGAATTATTCGACTGCTTTGGTTAATAAAGGATTGCCATGTCGATCTCGTGACAAAACCTTGAAGGTTTTTTTAGTTTTCCTGGATCGAAACGCCACCGTCGCCGATCTTGAGTTCGATGTCGGCCGGCTTGGGTTCCTTGTCGTAGAGGTAGACCCCAATGACGACAGCGAGAAAGGCGAGACCGCCGATAATCCGGTAGAGCGCATTGCGGCGCACGTTGGTTCCCTCCCGTCTTCACAATCGTTTGTCCTGCGATAAATAGGTGCGGGCAGCCATTCGGGAAGGGTCGGAGGCTCGCGGCGGAAGAAGCGGTTAGAGAGCCGGTTGCCGCAGGATCATGACATCGCAGATGGTTCCGGCTTTCGCTTCCGGCGCAAACGGCGCTCGGATGATCAGGCAATCGGACTGGGCGAAGACCTGCATCATCGAGGAATCCTGACGCGAGAACGTCTCTGCCTTAAGTGTTCCGTCGCTGTCGCGCGACAGCCGCGCGCGAACATAGTCCTGGCGCTTGTCGTTAGCGGCAAGCACGGTCACAGTCCTTGCCTTGCCGCCGCGGTCGCGCGCGGGCAGGGAGCCGAGATGGCGCAGCAGCGGTTCGAGGAACAGCAGGGCGCAGACGAGGCTCGACACCGGGTTTCCGGGCAGGCCGAGCACGGCCATGCCATCGAGGGTTCCGACCATCAGCGGCTTACCGGGGCGCATGGCGATCTGCCAGAAATCGAGCGTCATACCGCTTGCGACCAGTGTCGATTGGACGAGATCGTGATCTCCGACCGAAGCGCCCCCCAAAGTCACCAGCACATCGGCGCCCGCGGCGCGTGCTTCGGCGACGGCCGCCGCGATGGCGGCCCTGTCGTCGCGAACGATCCCGAGGTCGATGACCTCGGCACCGTTGTCGCGCGCAATCGCTGCTACGCCGTATGTGTTCGATGCGATGATCTTGTCGGGGCCCGGAATGCTTCCAGGCGGCAGGAGTTCGTCGCCGGTTGCAAGGATCGCCACCTTCGGGCGCACGAAAACCGGAAGTTCCGGATGGTTCATGCCCGCAGCGACGGTCAGCCGCCCGGCATCCAGCAGTTCGCCCTTCCGCAGCACCACGTCGCCAGCACGAAAATCCTGACCCTTCGGGCGGATATGGCGGCCCTTTGCGGGAGCGAAGGTGGGGCGGATGCGCTTATCCGCGGTAATCTCCGCATCTTCCTGGATCAGCACAGTATCGGCGCCGGACGGAACGGGCGCGCCGGTGAAGATACGCACGACCTCGCCGGGGCCGATATGGCCTGTAAAGCCACACCCGGCCGCCGATTGGCCGATGACGGTCAGTTCAGCGCCAATGGTTGCGAAGTCCTCATGGCGTCCGGCATAGCCATCCATGGCAGAATTGTCGAAGGCCGGATGCGTGAGCCGTGCGGCGACATCTTCGGCCAGCACGCGCCCCGCGGCCGCGTGCAGCCCGATCATTTCAGAACGCCGTATCGGCGCTGCTCCACGGAGCAACCTGTCCAGCGCATCCGAAACAGGCAGCAAAGCCATCAGCCCTCCTTGCGGACATAATCGCCCGAGCGCCCGCCGGACTTCCGAACAAGCCGGATGCCACCGATCTCCATCTCCCGATCGGCCGCCTTGGCCATGTCGTAGATCGTCAGGCAGGCGACGCTTGCGGCAGTCAGCGCTTCCATTTCGACCCCGGTGCGGCCAGTGAGCTTGGCCATCGCCTCGATCCGCAAGCCGGGCAGGGTCTCGTCCGGAGTAATCTCCACAGAGACCTTGGAGAGCATGAGCGGATGGCAAAGCGGAATGAGATTGGCCGTCTGCTTGGCCGCCATGATGCCGGCAAGACGTGCAGTGGCGATCACATCGCCTTTTTTGGCGTTACCCTTCAGGATGAGAGCGAGCGTTTCCGGCCGCATCCGGACATGCCCCTGCGCAACGGCGATGCGAACGGTCACTTCCTTGTCGCCGACATCAACCATGTCGGCCTCGCCGCCAGCACCGATATGAGTAAGGGAGGGACCGGACATTATTCAGCGGCCAGGATGCCGGCGGAGCCGGTGAGAAGCGCGCGCGTCGCGGCGGTGACATCGTCCTTGCGCATCAGGCTCTCGCCGACGAGGAAGGTGTTAATGCCGCATTTTGCCAGACGGGCGCAGTCCTCGTGCGTGAAGATGCCGCTTTCGCCGACCAGCAGCCGGTCGGCGGGAACCAGCGGCGCCAACTTCTCGGACAGGGCGATATTGACCTCGAAGGTTTTCAGGTTGCGATTGTTGATGCCGACGAGCGGCGAGGCGAGCTTTAACGCGCGCTCGAGTTCTTCCTCGTCGTGGACCTCGACAAGCACGTCCATGCCCAGCAAAAACGCCTCGTCCTCAAGCCTTTGTGCGTCGCTGTCGTTGAGCGATGCCATGATGAGCAGGATGCAGTCGGCACCCCAGGCGCGGGCTTCATGAACCTGATAGGTATCGAACATGAAGTCTTTGCGCAGCGCTGGAAGCGAACAGGCGTTTCGCGCAGCCGTCAAGAACGCGGGCGCGCCTTGGAAGCTCGGACTGTCGGTCAGCACCGAAAGGCAGGCAGCGCCGCCAGCTTCATAGGCCTTCGCAAGAGCCGGCGGGTCGAAATCCGGACGAATGAGGCCTTTGGAGGGGCTTGCCTTCTTGATCTCGGCGATGAGTCCGAAGGCATCTTGGGCTCGCTTCGCGTCGAGCGCCTTAAAGAAACCCCGCGGCGCCTCCTGATCCGCGGCCATCGATCTCAAGTCCGCAAGACTGACGCCGGCCTTGGCTGCGGCGATTTCTTCGCGCTTGTAGATCTCGATCTTCTGCAGAATGTCGGCCATCGAATTTCTCCTTACGCCGCGTTCGAGACGCGGATAAGCCGTTCCAGCGTTGCATTCGCCGCGCCGCTTGTCAGCGACTGACGGGCGAGAGCCATGCCTTCGCTCAGATCAGCGGCGCGCCCGGCAATCACCAGCGATGCGGCGGCATTAGCAAGCGAGATGTCGCGGTAAGGCGTTGCATCGCCCTCGAGGACGCCCTTGAGCGCCTCGGCATTGTGGGCCCCGTCGCCGCCCTTGAGGTCGGCGAGCAAAACGGTCTCCAGCCCGAAATCGTCCGGCGTCAATTCGAATGTGCGGATGACGCCGTTCTCCAGCGCTGCGACCTGCGTCACACCGGTCGTGGTGATTTCGTCCAGGCCCTCGCCATGTACGACCCAGACGCTTTTCGAGCCGAGATCGCGCAAGACTTCGGCCATCGGAACGAGCCATTGCGGGGCAAAGACGCCGACCAGCTGCCGGGTGACGCCGGCCGGGTTGGACAGCGGCCCAAGCAGGTTGAAGATCGTTCTAGTGCCGAGTTCGACGCGAGTCGGGCCGACATGGCGCATGGCCGAATGATGCTGTTGGGCGAACATGAAGCCGAGGCCGGCTTCCGAGATGCAGCGCGAAATCGCCTCCGGCCCGATATCGAGTTTGACGCCGAGGCATGAAAGCGCGTCCGCCGTGCCGGACTTCGAACTCAGAGCGCGGTTGCCATGCTTGGCCACGGGTACACCTGCACCGGCAACGATCAGGGCCGCCAGCGTCGAGATATTGTAGGTCCCAGCACCGTCACCGCCAGTACCAACAATGTCGATGGCGTCGGCCGGCGCCTCCACGGTCAGCATGCGTGCCCGCATGGCGGTAACCGCGCCGACGATCTCGTCCACCGTCTCGCCGCGCACGCGAAGCGCCATCAGGAAGCCGCCGATCTGCGAAGGAGTAGCTTCGCCCGACATGATGATCTCGAATGCGGCGCGCGCATCCTCGCGGTTGAGCGCCTCTCCCGCTGCGGCCTTGGCGACAAAAGGCTTCAAATCCGGCATGCAGGTATTTCCTTTGCTTTACCGCTGCTGCGACAGGGCGAGGTCTGCGAGCTGCTGATTGATCGTCACACCGTAGCCCTTCTGAAGCTCGCTGACCATCTGGTCGAGAATATCGTCGCCGCTGGCCTGGGCGACAGCATTGATCTGCCGGTCGTCATTGTCGAGCGCGTCGCCGGGGTTGCTGTCGTCCACCTCCGTGACCTTCAGCAGGATCTGGCCCTCGCCACCGACGCCGGGAGCATTGGCTACGAGGCCGTTCGCGCCGCCGAAGGCGGCGGTGACAGCCGCAGGGCTGAGAGCCGCGTCTTCCGTGGAACGACGCACTCCCGATTTGGTTTCGACCGAGATGCCGAGCTCGGCGGCAATCGCTGCCAATGTCTCGCCCTTCGCGACGCGGCCTTTCAGCTCGGCTGCCTTTGCCGCAAGCGCATTGCGCTGCTGTTCCGCCGTCCAGTCGGCCACCACCTTTTCGCGGGCTTCGTCGAGCGTCCGGTCGCGCGCGGGCGTGATCTCTTCCACATCGAACCAGACATAGCCGTCGCGGCCCAGATTGACCGGCAGGGTTTCCGCGCCGATCTCGGCCTTGAAGGCCTCGTCCAGCAAGGTTTTCGCCTCGGGAATTCCGGCGATTTCCTCGCCTTCGGCATTGTTGCCTCGCGCGTCGACGGCATTGAGGAGCACCAGCTTGAGATTTGTCTGGTCAGCCGCTTCTTTCATCGACGCGCCGGAAACGCGAGCATCCTCGAACTTGTCATGGATAGCCATGATCTCGTTGCCGGCATTGGCAAGCGCCAGCTCGTTGCGCAGCTCTTCCTTGACGTCGTCGAAGCCGCGAATGGTTTCCGGCTTGATGTTGGTGACGCGCAGGATAACCGGGCCGAATGCGCCATCGGTGACTGGCGTGGTCTGGCCATCGGCTGTAACTGCGAAGGCGGCATCGGCAATCTTGGCATCGGGCATGCGGTCGCGGCTAAAGTCACCGAGCAGGACATCGCTGGCCGTCTTGCCGGCGGCCGTGACCAATTCGTCAAAGCTTGCACCAGCAGCAAGCTGGCCTGCCGCAGCGTCAGCTTCCGCACGTGACGGGAAGGAGAGCTGCTCGACTGTACGCGTCGCCGGCGTGCGGAAGCTGTCCTTGCGCTTGTCGTATTCGGCGCGGATTTCCTCTTCGGTCACCGACGCAGGATCGGCGATGTCGGAGGGTTCCAGCTTCACATAGCTGATCTTGCGGAACTCCGGTGCGCGGTATTCTGCCTTGTGGCTCTCGTACCAGGGTTTCAACACGTCGTCGGACGGGGCCTTGACCGGATCGATGTTCGCATTCGACAGCAGCAGATAGTCTATCGTGCGTGTCTGGTTGCGGTATTGGCGCAGCGCGTCGGCCAGCACCTTCGGCGGGGTGTAGCCGTCCGACAGCGCTTCAACGATCTGCGAGCGCACGGCAACCTGGCTGCGGTTGTTGATGTAGTCCTGCTCGCGCAGTCCGGCGTTGCGCAGGACGCTCGAGAAGGTCAGGCGGTCGAACTGGCCGTTGACCCCGCGAAATGCCGGGTCTTCGCTGATCAGCGTTGCCAGCCGATCCTGCGATAGGCCGAGGTTCATGTCGTTTGACAACTGGTCGAGCGTCGCGCCCGCCACGAGCTGGGAATAGACCTGCGCCTCGACGCCGAATGCCTTGGCCTGCTCACGGCTCAGGCGGGTGCCGAACTGCCGGGAAAGCTGGGCGACCTGGCGCTCATAGGCGAGGCGGAAATCGCTCGGAGATACCTTGACGTCGCCGACCGTCACCACCGCATCGGAAGAACTCGTAACAAGCGACGTGGATACACCCCAAACACCGAAAGACACAACAAGAAGGGCCATAAGCCCTTTGACAACCCAAGTCTGGGCGCCTCTTCTCAGGATTTCAAGCATGGGACTGCATACCTCGTCGCAATTCAGGCCGCCGGACGGCAACCGGTTTCGTTCCTTAGAGCAATCCGGTGCGGAATTGAAGGGTCGAAACATGCAAAAAATCGGAGAAACCGAGCGCCGGGCGGAGCGAAATGGGGCGGGTCCGGTGGCCGGGGCTTGCGGCGGCGCGACGATCGCTTCCCGGCCAGCGTATAGCCTATAGCCGTCTGGCGTTGCGAGGCCTTTTCATGTCGGAATCATTAGCCGGCAATTGAAAAATATCTGTCACAATCCGCCATTGAACGCGTGATCACGTGTCTGAAACTGCTAATGTTGATCCACCAGAGTATGTCGACTCGCCTTGTCGCGAAGCAGCCTTGGCGGGAAAGCCGGAGTGCCCATATGGAATCTACCATTGTGATGGTCAATTTGTTCGGAGCAGTCGCGCTACTGCTCTTTGGCCTTTCCCAGGTCAAGGAGGGAGCGACACGCGCCTTCGGCATCAAACTCAGGACAGGGCTGGCGCAGGGTACAAACGGACAGGCGCGCTCGTTTGTCGCTGGCTTCGTCGCGACGATCGCGCTGCAGAGTTCGACTGCGACGGCACTGATGATTGCCTCTTTCGTCGAAAAAGGCCTGGTGCGGGCGCGGATGGCACAAATCGTATTGCTCGGCGCCAATGTCGGCACGGCAGTTACGGCCTGGATCGTCGCAACCGGTGTCGACTGGCTTTCCCCCTTGCTCATTCTGGCCGGTCTCATGCTCTACCGGGCAGGGCGGTCAAGCGCCAAGCAGGGGGCGGGAACGGCGCTCGTCGGCATTGGCTTGATGCTGTTGTCGTTGCATCTGCTCGGGCTGGCGACGGAGCCGATGCGGCAATCGCCGGCGCTTGCGGCGTTCCTCACCATGCTCGACAGCGCCTGGCCGGTGGCACTCATTTTCGCCGCTGTTCTTGCTTTCGTCTCGTCCTCCAGCCTCGCAGTGGTCGTCCTTATTCTCTCGCTCTCGGCTGCGGGCATTCTGTCGTCAGGCTTGACGATCGCGCTTGTGCTCGGCGCCAATCTCGGCGGCGCGATCCCGCCCTTCGTCGCGACCCTCTCCGCCGCGGCGTCCGCCCGTCGTGTGACTGGCGGCAATCTCGCCGTTCGCGCGATCGGCTGTCTCATAGCGTTGCCGCTGGCCGCACCAGCGGCGGATTTCTTGCAGACGCTCTCCTTGTCTCCGGCAAAATTGCCGGTCGATATCCACCTGTTGTTCAACGTTGCGCTTGCCATTGCCGCCTGGCCGTTCTCGTCGCTTTTATCGGGCGTCATGCTTCGCCTCATTCCGGACGAGCCGAAAGCGGAGACGGGACCGCTCTACCTTGATGACGGCGCACTCGCCACGCCGGTTATAGCGCTTTCGGGGGCGACCAGAGAGGCGTTGCGCGTCGGGGACCTGATCGAGACCATGCTGATCGGAACCATGAACGCCTTTGACCGCAATGATCTCAAAGAGCTCAAGGACATCGGGAAACTCGAGAAGCAGGTGGATATGCTGCAGCAGGAGGTGAAGCTCTACCTGTCCCGGCTTGGACGCGGCGGTTTGAGTGATGAGCACGGCCGGCGGTCCATCGTGATCATCGACTATGCGATCAACCTCGAGCACATGGGCGATATCATCGAAAAAAGCCTGATCGACCAGGTTAAGAAGAAGATCGACAATGGGCTGAAGTTCTCAGAAGAGGGCTATCAGGAACTGATGACGCTCTTCAATCTGACGATCGACAATCTGCGTATCGCCCAGACCATCTTCGTCACGCGGGATACCGATCTCGCCCGCCATCTGATGGAAGTGAAGGTCGATGTTCGCCACATGGAGAAACGGTCGTCGGAGCGTCATCTGGAGCGTCTGCGCGACGGCCGCGCGGATAGCCTGCAGACGAGTTCACTGCATCTCGACATCCTGCGCGACCTCAAGCGCATCAACGCGCATATTGTTTCCGTAGCCCATCCCATTCTCGACGAGGGCGGGCTTCTGATCGAAAGCCGGCTGCGGCTGCCGCGATAAAAGGTCAGGGTCCAGCGGCAAGCCCGTTGCGCACGAAGGCGTCGAAACAGGGTGTCAGCGTGATGCGGCGGTGACCGGCGGCAAGGGCCGGTTCGTAGAGTTTCAGGAGCTTCAACCGCGCCATGGTCGGCGGGCAGGTCGGGTAAAGGGCAAGATCGACCGCGCTGACGGCCTCAAGCACGCGCTGATCCGGCGGCGGTACGGCGCGATAGGGGTCAGCGCCGATGGCGATGTATTTCGGGGCGTGGCGATCCATCAGCCAGGGAAATGGATTGGTGAAATCGATCGTCATGATCGTCTCGAACCGGACCTTGTTGGCGGCCTCGTAGTCGCCGATCGCCGAGATGGCGTTATCGACGGCTCGAAGCCAGAGCACCTGGAAATCCAGGTCGCTGTAGAGCAGGAAAGAGGGAAATTCGCCGGCGGAGGCCAGTGCTTCGTAGGTTGCGCGATAGTCAAGATAGTGCGCCCGCAGGCGCTCAGCCCGCTGGCTGAAGATGTCGCGAACACCGGCGGCGCCCATGCCTTTCAGGTTCTGGTTTTCGAGCGGCGCGGTGTTGACTGCGCCAATCCAGGCGCGCGCCGCTTTTTGGGCGACGCTGACTGCTGGCGGCAGTGCGGCGCCCAATGCGACGATCGCGATCGTTGCAAACGCAGCGGAGGGGCCTTTGCGCCGGTAGCTTCCGAGCAGAATCGCGAGCAACAGAGGCCACAGGAAAATGAAGGCCTGGCTGCCGGTATTCTGGCTTTCGAAGAGAAGGCCCGCGGCAACGAAACTTGCCAGCCAGAAAAAGGATTGGTCGGCGACATCGCCCAGCGACGCAAAACCTGGTTTCGCTGCAAACGCCCGTATCGTCTCAAGGAACCTGGCAAACTCATTGAAGAACAAAACGAAAGAGAGGATACCGCAAGTGAGGATCACACCGAAGTTGATCGACGCTGCCTGCAGCAGACGCGGCAACAGGCTGGCGTCATTGATCGAGAGCAGCGACATGATGTCAGCGGCATAGGCAGAAACGACACCGGTGGCGATTTCAAGAAGGCCGATCGTCACCAAAAATACCACTGCGGCCGTGAGCGCCGCGCGCAATGGCAAGCGCCCGGCCAGAAACGCCATCAGGCAAAGGACGCCGCCAGCGGCAACGCCGGTCACCTTGGTGAAGAGAAGCGCAAGCATCGAAAGCGCGGTGACCGCCGTCAGTATTCGCCAGCCGCGCACGAAGACGAGAGCCGCGGCAAGTGGATAGAGCAACTGGCAAATCTGTCGATTATAGATCCCGAAGCCGTCCGAACCGGGATAGGGGTAGAATTCTCCCGTGTTGAAGGGCAGCAGCGAAAAGAACAGGAAGGGTAGAAGCAGGGCATAGGCGATGGCAGACGAGCGTTTCTGCACGTCGCAGACAACCAGCACCAACAGCGGCACGGTCACCGTCATCATAGACCAACTGGACAGCAGAAGCGCGTGGCCGTTTGGAAACAGATAAAGCCACCCGGCAAAGAGATAGTAGCCGAGGCCGCCAACCGGGGCAAAGAAGTCGATGGACGGGATCTGGCCGTCGAAGATGCGGTTTGCCGCGTCGAGATAGATATAGTGGTCCCAATACATCGGACCGACCGGCATGACGATGGTTCCGAGCAGCGCCAGCGGCAGGGAGGCAACGGCCAGTGCCAACACGATCAGCGGCTGGCGGGCGAGGATCGCGCCAAGCCCGGGTCGTCTGCCGGGCGACACTGTATCGGTAGAAGCCTGCATCGTCGGTATCATTCCCGGCCATTGTCGAACACGATCAGCCCCCGCTTATGACATGATGGAGTTTTATCCGGGTTAACGGTCGCCCGCCGGCCCGGATTATGTTCCTTGCAATATCTTCCTGCTATGTAACGAGCAGAATCGTGCCGGCTGCGAAGCGGGAAGCCATGAAAGCGGGAGAATTTGGGATGACACGAACATGCCTGGCGGTGATTTTGGCAGCGGGCGAAAGCACCCGGATGAAATCGTCCATGTCCAAGGTGATGCACCCGGTCGGCGGTCGGCCAATGATCGCGCATGTGGTCGAATCGCTTGTCAATGCCGGCATTTCGTCGGTCGCATTGGTGGTCGGGCGGGACGCCGATTCGGTTACGTCGGCGGCGAAACGCGGTGACATCGAGATTTCGGCTTTCCTGCAAACCGAACGCCTTGGCACCGGGCACGCCGTTCTGGCGGCGAAGGAGGCGATCGCCAAGGGGTATGACGACGTTCTGGTCGTCTTCGGCGATACGCCGCTGATCACGGCCGCACCGCTGATGGCCGCCCGAAAGGCGCTGGCCGAGGGCAATGATGTCGTCGTCGTCGGCTTCCAAACTGCCGACCCGACCGGATATGGCAGGTTGATTGTCGAAAACGGCGAGCTCCAGGCGATCCGCGAGCAGAAGGATGCGTCCGAAGAGGAGAAACGCATCACCTATTGCAATGGCGGTCTGATGGCGATCAATGGCGAGAGGGTGTTGGACCTGCTTGGCAAGATCGGCAATGCCAACGTCAAGGGCGAATACTACCTCACCGACATCGTCGAGATCGTTCGCGCAGGCGGGGGGAGGGCCATTGCCGTAGAGGCGCCCGAAGCGGAACTGATGGGCTGCAACAACCGCGCAGAATTGGCCTTGATCGAGGCCGCTTGGCAGAAGCGCCGCCGCCACGAATTGATGGTCTCCGGCGTCTCCATGATCGCGCCGGAAACCGTTTTCCTCGCCTTCGACACTGAGATCGGCCAGGACGTGATGATCGAACCGAACGTGGTCTTCGGCCCCGGCGTCACCGTCGAGAGCGATGCCGTCATTCATGCCTTCTCTCATCTTGAAGGCGCCCATGTCAGCGCTGGCGCAACGGTTGGCCCCTATGCACGGCTGCGCCCGGGTGCCAATCTTGGGCGCGGTTCCAAGGTCGGCAATTTCTGCGAGGTGAAGAAGGCCGAGATCGGCGCCGGTGCCAAGGTCAATCACCTGACCTATATTGGCGACGCCTTTGTCGGCGAGAAGACCAATATCGGTGCCGGAACGATCACCTGCAACTATGATGGCGTCAACAAGCACATCACCCGCATCGGCGCGAATGCCTTCATCGGTTCGAATTCCTCCCTCGTCGCACCTGTGTCGGTGGGCGACGGCGCGCTGGTCGCATCCGGCAGTGTTGTGACGGAGGATGTCCCGGCCGATGCGGTTGCTTTCGGGCGCGCGCGCCAGGAGATCAAGCCGGGGCGCGCGAAAATCCTGCGCGAACTTTATCAGGCCGAAAAGGCTGCCCGAAAGAAATGACAGGTTGCCACGCCACCGTTAAAACCTGAAATCGAAAGTGAGTTTCGCGCCGATTGCGCATTTCGCTAAATTCGATACCAAAGCGACACCTGAAAATGGACTTTGGCTGGCGGATATCTAAGGCGCCCGTCTCACGAAAAAATTGCGGAGAAGAACATTTATGTGCGGCATCGTCGGTATCGTTGGAAATCAGCCTGTCTCCGAGCGCCTCGTCGATGCCCTGAAGCGGCTCGAATATCGCGGCTATGATTCCGCCGGCGTCGCGACGATCCACGAGGGCGTTCTCGACCGCCGCCGCGCCGAGGGCAAGCTGGTCAATCTCGAAACCAAGCTGCGCGGCGAGCCACTGGCAGGCAAGACCGGTATTGCCCATACCCGCTGGGCGACGCACGGCGCGCCGACCGAAAACAATGCCCATCCACATTTCACCGATGGCGTCGCCGTCGTTCATAACGGCATTATCGAGAATTTCTCCGAGTTGAAGGACGAGCTTGCCCATGCTGGCGCAACCTTCAGCACGCAGACCGACACCGAAGTCGTAGCGCAACTGCTCGCCAAGCTGATCCGCGACGGCATGAGCCACAAGGATGCCATGCAGGCCATGTTGCGCCGGGTCACCGGCGCCTATGCGCTTGCCGTCATCTTCCAGGATGCGCCGGACACGATCATGGCCGCCCGCAGCGGTCCGCCGCTGGCTGTTGGTTTCGGCAAGGGGGAGATGTTCCTCGGTTCCGATGCCATCGCTCTCTCGCCCTTCACCAATGAAATCACTTATCTTATCGACGGCGACTGGGCGGTCCTGACCGCCGATGGTGTCGAGATCCTCGACCATGACGGCAAGCAGGTCACCCGCCCGCGCCAGGTCTCGGTTGCCGCAGCCTACATGGTCGACAAGGGCAATCACCGCCATTTCATGGAAAAGGAAATCTATGAGCAGCCGGAGGTGATTTCGCACGCGCTCGGCCAATACATCGACTTCATCGAGAACAAGGTGAACCCGATGACGTCGGCGATCGATTTTGCCAAGGTTCCGAGCCTTGCCATTTCCGCCTGCGGCACTGCCTATCTCGCCGGCCTCGTCGGCAAGTACTGGTTCGAGCGCTACGCCCGCCTGCCGGTCGAAATCGATGTCGCTTCGGAATTCCGCTACCGCGAAATCCCGCTGTCGCCGCAGTCCGCCGCCCTGTTCATCTCGCAGTCCGGCGAGACGGCCGACACGCTGGCGTCATTGCGATACTGCAAGGAAAATGGCCTGAAGATCGGCGCCGTCGTCAATGTCAAGGAATCGACGATCGCGCGTGAGTCCGATGCGGTCTTCCCGATCATGGCAGGCCCGGAAATCGGCGTTGCCTCGACCAAGGCCTTCACCTGCCAGCTCTCCGTGCTGGCGGCACTCGCGATCGGTGCCGGCCGGGCGCGCGGCACCGTGTCCGCGGCCGAAGAAAAGGAGCTGGTCCGCCATCTTGCCGAGATGCCGCGCATCATGGGCAAAGTCTTGAACAGCATCCAGCCGACGATGGAGAGCCTGTCGCGTGAATTGTCGAAATGCAAGGACGTGCTCTATCTCGGCCGCGGCACAAGCTATCCGCTGGCCATGGAGGGCGCGCTGAAGCTCAAGGAAATCTCCTATATCCACGCCGAGGGCTACGCCGCCGGCGAGTTGAAGCATGGCCCGATCGCCCTGATCGACGAAAACATGCCCGTCATCGTCATTGCGCCGCATGACCGGTTCTTCGAAAAAACGGTCTCGAACATGCAGGAGGTCGCGGCGCGTGGCGGCCGCATCATCTTCATCACCGACGAGAAGGGGGCGGCAGCCTCCAGGCTCGAGACGATGAGCACGATCATTCTGCCGAGTGTCGATGAGATCATCGCTCCGATGATCTTCTCGCTGCCGATCCAGCTGCTCGCCTATCACACCGCCGTCTTCATGGGCACCGACGTCGATCAGCCGCGAAACCTCGCCAAATCGGTCACCGTCGAATGATGATACGGCCCGAAAATCCGGGTGATGTCGGAGTTATCCATTCCCTGACGCGGGAAGCCTTCAAGGACCGTCCATACAGCGACGGCACGGAGCATTTCATCGTCGATCGCCTGCGCAACGCCGGCGCGCTCAGCCTTTCGCTGGTTGCCGCGGTTCAGGGCGAGGTGGTCGGCCATGTCGCCTTCTCGCCCGTCGAAGTTTCGGACGGTTCGGCGGGATGGTTTGGCCTTGGCCCCGTGTCGGTCCTGCCGTCTCATCAGGGGCAGGGCATCGGCGGGGCCTTGATCCGCAGAGGGCTGGAATTGTTGAGGGAAAGGGCCGCGGCCGGGTGTGTCGTGGTGGGTAATCCCGAACTTTACCGCAAGTTCGGATTTCAGAACGATCCCCGGATGACATTCGCTGATTGTGCGCCGCAATATTTTTTGACACAGCCCTTGTCGTCCACTCCGGCCTCCGGCATGGTGACATATAATGCGGCTTTTTACGGCGGCGTGGACGGATAAACGGAGCGGCATGACGAACAGACAGGCACGCGGATTTTTCACTACGCGGTTGAGGAATTATTTCCTGACCGGTGTGATCATCTGTGCGCCGCTCGCTATCACCGCCTGGATCACCTGGTCGTTCATTCTCTGGGCCGACAGCTGGGTGAAACCCTATCTGCCGTTCGACTACAATCCGGACAATTTCCTGCCCTATCCGGTTCCCGGTTTCGGCTTGCTGACGGCATTGCTGCTGATCACGCTGGTCGGCTTCTTCACCGCCAATCTGATCGGCCGCAGCATCGTCGGCTTCGGCGAGTCTCTTCTCGTTCGCACTCCGCTTGTCCGCTCGATCTACAAGGGCTTGAAGCAGATCTTCCAGACGGTGCTGCAGGATCAGTCGAACTCCTTCAAGAAAGCGGGCCTGATCGAATATCCGAGCCCCGGCCTCTGGTCTCTGGTCTTTATCGCGACGGACGCGAAGGGCGAAATCGCCGTCAAGTTCAGGGAGCGCGGCCTCGATATGGTCACCGTGTTCCTCCCGCCGACCCCGGTGCCCACGGCCGGATTTCTGATTTTCGTTCCCCGCGAAAAGATCGTGCCGCTGGACATGAGCCCCGAGGATGCCGCCAAGCTCCTGCTCTCCGGCGGTCTGGTGGCGCCCGACTATCTGCCAAAGGTAGTGCCGACGCCGGGCGAGACGGTGCCGGTGGCGAACAAACGCGGAAAGTTCTTCAGCCGGCTCTGAGAAAGCGGATCGCCTCGTCGCGCCGGTAAAGATAGAGCAGTGTCCGCAACGCTGCGCCGCGTTCCGATGTCAGCTCCGGGTCGCGCTCGATGACATAGGCTGCATCCTTGCGGGCGATCTCGAGCAGATCGCCATGCGCCTCCAGGCTGGCAATGCGAAAACCGGGCGTGCCGGACTGACGCGTGCCGAGCAATTCGCCTTCGCCCCGTAATTTCAAATCTTCCTCGGCAATCAGAAAGCCATCTTCGGTTTCCCGCAGGATCGACAGCCGCGACCGGCCGTTTTCGCTCAAGGGTCCCTTGTAGAGAAGAATGCAGGTCGAGGCTTCGTCACCACGCCCGACGCGACCGCGCAACTGGTGCAGCTGCGCCAGCCCGAATCGCTCCGCATGCTCGATCACCATGATCGTCGCATCGGGCACATCGACCCCGACCTCGACGACCGTGGTTGCGACCAGAAGCCGGATTTCGCCATTTTTGAAGGCGAGCATGACGGCGTCCTTTTCCGCGCCGTTCATACGGCCGTGAACAAGGCCGACATGGGAACCGAAATGGCTTTTCAATGTCTGGAACCGTTCGTCGACCGACATCAGGTCGGAAGCGTCCGACTCCTCCACCAGTGGACAAATCCAATAGGCCTTCTTGCCGTCGGCGAGCGCCGTATGCAGCCGTGAGACAATTTCTCCCGTTCGCTCGGTCGATACAGTCACGGTCTGGATCGGCTTGCGACCCGCCGGCTTCTCTGTGAGCTTGGAAACATCCATATCGCCGAAGGCGGCCAGCACCAGCGTACGCGGGATCGGCGTTGCGGTCATCACCAGCATATGCGGCGAAATCCCTTTGGCCGTCAGCCGCAGCCGCTGGTGCACGCCAAAACGGTGCTGCTCGTCGACGACCGCGAGCAGCAGGTTTTTGTAGACGACCGTATCCTGGAACAGCGCATGCGTGCCGATGACGATCTGCGTTTCGCCCGAGGCGATGCGTTCCAGAATGGCATCGCGCTCGCGGCCCTTGGTGCGGCCGGTCAGGACATCGATGGTGACACCGGCCGGTATGGCCATTTTCGAGAGTGTGGCGAAATGCTGCCGGGCAAGGATTTCCGTCGGTGCCATCAGCACAGCCTGGCCACCCGCCTCGACGGCCGCCAACATCGACATCAGCGCAACCGCCGTCTTTCCCGAGCCGACATCGCCCTGCAGAAGACGCAGCATCCGCTCCGTTCCCGCCATGTCCTTCAAAACCTCGCCGATCGCCGTCGCCTGGCTGGCGGTCAGCGAAAAGGGCAGGGCGTCGCGCACCGGCTTGCTGAGTTTCCCGGTTGCATGCACCGGCGTACCCGCGACCTTGCGCAATCTTTGGCGGACGAGCGACAGGGATAGCTGCCCGGCCAGAAACTCGTCATAGGCAAGCCGCCGGCGAGCGGGCGCCTGCGGGTCGATATCGGTTTCGTCGCGCGGTTCGTGAAGGGCAAGAAAACAGTCGCGGGCTGAAGCAAAGCTTTGCTTCTCCAGGAGAGCGTCGTCGATCCACTCCGGAAAATCGGGGATGCGGGGCAGGGCCGCTTCGATCGACTTGCGCAGGATACGGGCCGAAAGGCCTGCCGTCAGAGGGTAGATGGGTTCGACCAGCGGCAGGTTTTCCGCTTCCGCCGCCCGCACCATGTAATCCGGATGCACCATCGACGGGCGGCCGTTGAACCAATCCATCTTGCCGCTGACGGTTACGGTCTCGTCGACCGGCAGTGCCTTCTCCAGCCAGTTTCCCTTGACCCGGAAGAAGGTCAGCGCCAGTTCCCCGGTGTCGTCGTGCAGGAAGACGCGGTAGGGCTGGTTGGTTCTGGGTGGCGGTGGCTGGTGCCGGTCGACCCGGCCGCTGATCGTGACGATGGCGCCCTGCGGCGCGCGTGCGATACCCGGCTGATGCCGCCGGTCGATGAGCGAATGCGGCGCGTGAAAAACGAGATCGATCACCCGGCAGTCGTCGATGCTTTCGCGCCCCAGCAGCCGCGCATAAAGTTCGCCCGCTTTCGGGCCGATGCCGGGAAGCGAATTCAGGGAGGCGAACAGGGGATCGAGAAGGGCCGGGCGCATGCGGGCCAGACTGAAACGAGGATTAGGTCTTTGGCAAGGCTGACAATCGTCTTTTCAGCGTTTATAGAGCCACTGCAACGCGCGCTCCCAACGACGCGACGGCAGGAAGGACCTTTCGATGACGGGCATTACACGCACGAGCGCCGATCTTGATCCGCGCCGCAGGCGCATTCTTTTTCGTGCCTGGCATCGCGGCATCAGGGAAATGGACCTGGTGTTCGGTCAATTCGCCGACAATGAGCTCGCTGGTCTCGCGGACACGGACCTCGACGAGCTCGAAACCATCATGGCGGAAGAGGACAACGATCTGGTCAAGTGGATCATCGGCGAAAGGCCTGTGCCGCAGCACTACCGGACGCCGCTGTTTGAGCGCATTGCTTCCTATCGTCCGGATTTCGACAAGCTCCTTGCCGCCGAGAATAAAGACGATCGATGATTGCCGGATTTGACCCCAATAAAGTAGCGCGCGCGACCCGCGAACTGACCATCGGCCCGGTGCCCGCCGGCGTCGAGCCGCTTATCCTTGCCGAACTGGCGCGCGCCAATGGCCCCGTCGCCTACATTCTGTCAGATGGCCAGCGGATCGCCGATGTCGAGCAGATGCTTGGTTTCGCCGCGCCGGACATTCCGGTGCAGACATTGCCCGGTTGGGACTGCCTGCCCTATGACCGCGTATCGCCCAGCGCCGATACCTCGGCCCGGCGTCTGGCGACGCTGAGCGGCCTGATCGCGCATGCGAAGAAGCCGCATCCGGCCATCGTGCTCGTCACCGTCAATGCAGCCCTTCAGAAGATGGCGCCGCAGGAGGTCATCGAGAGCCTCGCCTTTTCCGCCCGGCCGGGTAACACAATCCGAATGGACGATGTCGCCGCGCGGCTTGGACGCAACGGCTTCGAGCGTGTCGCCACCGTTCGCGAGGTCGGTGAATATGCCGTGCGCGGCGGCATCCTCGATGTCTTCGTTCCCGGCAGCGACGAACCGGTGCGCCTCGATTTCTTCGGCGACACGCTCGAATCGATCCGCTCTTTCGATCCCGCCAGCCAGCGCACCACCGGCCAGGCCCGGTCGCTCGACCTCAACCCGATGAGCGAGGTATCGCTGACACCCGAGACGATCAGCCTTTTTCGAACCCAATACCTGTCGATGTTCGGCGCGGCGACGCGGGATGACGCGCTTTATCAAGCGGTTTCCGAGGGCAGGCGCTATGCCGGCATGGAGCATTGGCTGCCTCTGTTCTACGACCGGCTCGATTCGGTATTCGATTATCTCGCCGGTTTCTACATCGTCACTGACCATGTCGCGCGGGAAGCGGCGGCCGAGCGCTCCAAGCTGGTGCGGGACTACTACGAGGCGCGCCAGTCCTCTGCCGCACCGGGCAAGACCCAGATATCGCAGGGAACGCCCTACAAGCCTGTGCCTCCGGAACTGCTCTATCTCAGCGCCGAAGCCTTCAACGCGGCGCTGGTCTCGCGCAATGCCATGCGCCTTTCGCCGTTCAGCGAGCATGAGGGCGAAGCACGGCAGGTGATGACCGTCGATGCGCGGCTCGGCGTGCGCTGGGCGAAGAATGCGACGGAAGGGACGAGCGACGCTGAGCGGGTCAACGTCTTCGACCAGGCGGTAAAATACATCGCGGACCGCCGGGCCAAAGGCGACAAAGTGCTGATTTCAGGCTGGTCGGAAGGATCGCTCGACCGCCTGCTGCAGGTGCTGGCCGAGCACGGGCTTGCAAACATCAAGCCCGTCAAGGCGCTTTCGGAATTGAACGCGTTGAAACCCGGGGAGGCGGCCTCCGCCGTTCTCAGCCTCGAGAGCGGGTTCGAGACCGGCAATCTCGTCGTCATCGGCGAGCAGGATATTCTCGGCGACCGCATGATACGCCGCTCGAAGCGCCGCAAGCGCGGCGCCGATTTCATCGCCGAAGTCGCCGGCCTCGACGAGGGCAGCATCGTCGTGCACGCCGAGCACGGGATCGGTCGCTTCATTGGCTTGCGTACGATCGAAGCCGCTGGCGCCCCGCATGCCTGTCTGGAACTGGTCTACGCGGACGAGGCAAAGCTCTTCCTGCCGGTGGAAAACATAGATCTTCTGTCGCGCTACGGCTCGGAAGGCAGCGACGCCGTACTCGACAAACTCGGCGGGGTCGCCTGGCAGGCGCGCAAGGCGAAGCTGAAGAAACGCCTGCTCGACATGGCCGGCGGCCTCATCCGCATCGCTGCCGAGCGGCTGACGCGGCATGCGCCGGCGCTGACGACACCGGACGGGCTCTATGACGAATTTGCCGCTCGCTTCCCCTATGACGAGACCGAGGACCAGCTGAACTCGATCGAAGCGGTGCGCGAGGATCTCGGCGCTGGCCGACCGATGGACCGGCTCGTCTGCGGCGACGTCGGCTTCGGCAAGACCGAAGTTGCGTTGCGCGCCGCCTTCGTGGCCGCGATGAACGGCGTTCAGGTGGCCGTCGTCGTGCCGACGACGCTGCTTGCTCGCCAACATTTCAAATCCTTCACCGACCGCTTTCGCGGTCTGCCCGTGCGCATCGCCCAGGCATCGCGCCTCGTCGGCTCCAAGGAACTGGCGCTGACCAAGAAGGAAGTTGCCGAGGGCAAGACGGACATCGTCGTCGGCACCCATGCGCTGCTCGGGGCCTCGATCAACTTTGCCAATCTTGGCCTGCTGATCATCGACGAGGAACAGCATTTCGGCGTCAAGCACAAGGAGCGGCTGAAGGAGCTGAAATCCGACGTGCACGTGCTGACGCTGTCGGCAACACCGATCCCGCGTACGCTGCAACTGGCGCTGACCGGCGTGCGCGAACTGTCGCTGATCACCACGCCGCCGGTCGACCGCATGGCGGTCCGCACCTTCATCTCGCCCTTCGATGCGCTGGTCATCCGCGAAACGCTGATGCGCGAGCATTATCGCGGCGGCCAGAGCTTTTACGTCTGCCCGCGTCTCGCCGACCTCTCGGAAATCCATGATTTTCTCAAGTCAGATGTTCCGGAGTTGAAGGTTGCCGTCGCGCATGGCCAGATGCCGGCGACGGAGCTCGAGGACGTCATGAACGCCTTCTACGAAGGCCGTTACGATGTGCTGCTCTCGACCACGATCGTCGAATCCGGTCTCGACGTGCCGACAGCCAACACGCTGATCGTGCATCGCGCCGACATGTTCGGCCTGGCGCAGCTCTATCAGTTGAGAGGTCGCGTCGGCCGCTCCAAGGTCCGCGCCTTTGCCCTGTTTACGCTGCCGGTCAATCGGACGCTGACCGGCACCGCCGAGCGGCGCCTCAAGGTGTTGCAGTCGCTCGACACGCTGGGCGCCGGCTTCCAGTTGGCCAGCCACGACCTCGACATCCGCGGCGCCGGCAACCTGCTCGGAGACGAGCAGTCCGGCCATATCAAGGAGGTCGGCTTCGAACTCTATCAGCAGATGCTGGAGGAAGCCGTTGCCGAGCTGAAGGGTGACGAGGAGATCGCCGACAGCGGCTGGTCGCCACAGATTTTCGTGGGAACGCCGGTGATGATCCCGGACGATTATGTGCCGGACCTGCATCTTCGTCTTGGCCTCTACCGCCGTCTCGGCGAAATCACCGAACTCTCGGAGATCGACGCCTTCGGCGCGGAGCTGATCGACCGCTTCGGGCCGCTGCCGCTGGAGGTCCAGCACCTTCTGAAAATCGTCTACATGAAGTCGCTCTGCCGCACGGCCAACGTCGAAAAACTCGATGCAGGGCCGAAGGGCGTCGTGGTGCAGTTCCGAAACCGGGAGTTCCCCAATCCGGGCGCACTTGTCGGCTATATCGCCAAGCAGGGCATCATGGCGAAGATCCGCCCCGACCACAGCATCTTCTTCCAGCGCGATTTCCCGACGCCGGAAAAACGCCTGGCGGGTGCCGCCGTTGTCATGACGCAGCTAGCGGGTCTCGCGAAGGGCACCTGAGCATCAAACGAAAAAAGCTGCGCAAGCTTTCGCGCGGCTTTTAAATGTGCAGAAACGTCTCTCAATCAGTTGATCTGAGACGCGTTCTTCATCTTTGCGATATCCCGCAGCGCATCGGTCAGGACGTCGACGGATTGTGCGCCCATCACCGCATATTTGCCGTCGACGATGAAGCAGGGCACGCCGGTAACGCCCATGCCGCGCGCCATCTCGATTTCCTCGCTCACGGCATCCTTGTCGGCATTCGATGCGAGCAGGGCAGCGATGACGTTGCGGTCGAGGCCGGCCTCGGCGGCGATGTCGAGCAGCACGGCATGGTCGCCGACATTGCGGCCCTGTTCGAAATTCGCCTTGAACAGCAGCGAGGCAACCTTGCTCTGCATCTCCGGACCCTCGGTCAGCGCCCAGCGGATCAGCCGGTGCGCGTCGAGTGTGTTCGGACTGATTTTCACCGCGTCGAAATCAAACGCGATGTCTGCCTGCTCACCAAGCCCGCACAGCATCTGATGCGCCCGGTCGACGGCCGCCTGGCCGCCGAGTTTAGCAGCGAGATGCGCCTTGTGATCGACGCCCTCGGGCGGCAGGTCGGGATTGAGCTGATAGGGACGCCAGTTCACCGTGACATGAATATCGCCGGCCACATTGGCGATCGCCTGGTCGAGCCGCGCCTTGCCGAGATAACACCACGGGCAGACGACGTCCGAGACAACGTCTATATTTACGAGATCCATGGTGTCAGTTCCTCTTGTTGCAGACCATTGGTCCGCGACATAGTCGCAGGCTTTCCCGGTTTCAATGCGTTACCAAAAGTATACCGGCCTCAAATCTGCATCACTGCACAGTTTCATCCCACCAGGTCGGCAGTTGATAGCCGTAGAGCGGCACGACGCTCGGGCGGCCGATATGCTTTTCCCGCGCGACCCATTGCGCGGCGACATGATAGAGTGGCACGAGGTAGGAATTATTGACCAGCAGCCGGTCGTGGGCCCGAACCGCGGCGATGAAATCCTCCGTCGTCTTGGCCTGGAGGATATTGCTGATCATTCGGTCGACGTCCTTATCTGCGACACCGGCGAAGTTGTCGCTGCCCTGGCGGTCGCGTGATTCGGAAGCCCAGCGGCCGACCTGCTCGATACCGGGAGAAAGCGTTGACGGGAAGGACTTGACGATCACGTCGTAATCGAACGACTGGCTGCGCTGCTGATACTGCGAATCGTCGACGGTGCGCACCGACGCGGTAATGCCGAGTGCCGCGAGGAACCGCTGGTAGGCAAGCGCCAGTTTTTCCTGTCCTTCGTTCTGGGT
Organism: Pararhizobium sp. LjRoot238; assembly: GCF_964252955.1. NCBI lineage: Bacteria > Pseudomonadati > Pseudomonadota > Alphaproteobacteria > Hyphomicrobiales > Rhizobiaceae > Pararhizobium > Pararhizobium sp. LjRoot238. The sequence continues at coordinate 3,510,174 of NZ_CAXUPP020000001.1, forward strand.
CATGATCTCGAAGGCAAGCGGCTCGCCCTTCTCGTTGAGCATCTTGCCGTCCTTGATGCTGTAACCGGCTTCGCGCAGCAGCGTCACGGCTTCGCGCAGCACGTTGCGGTCGCGACCAGATGCGTCGGTCACAGGCAGGCGGTAGCTACCGTCGAGCACGGACGGATTGATCCGGTTGCGGGTGTCGCCCAGAAGGCCGAGTTCGCGATCATCGGCCGCGACGCCGAGATAGGACAGGGTTGAATTCTGCCAAAAGCTCTGCGTCCGGGTATAGGCATTGTCAAACAGGTTCTTGTTGACCCATTCGAAATCGAAGACGAGGGCCAGCCCCTGGCGCAGCTTGATATTCTCGAACATCGGCCGGCGGGTGTTGAAGACAAAGCCGAGCATGCCGGACGGCGTCTTCGGCGTGAATGTATCCTTGATCACATTGCCCGACTGGACTGCCGGAAAATTATAGCTGCGCGTCCATTTCGTTGGGCTGCCCTCCGGATAGATATCGACTTCGCCCTTCTTGAAGGCCTCGAACAGCGAATTGTCCTGGAGAAAATATTCGACGGAAATCTCGTCGTAGTTGTCGAAGCCCACCTTGCTTGGCAGATCCTTTGCCCAATAGTCGGGGTTGCGCTTGTAGACGATCCGCTCGCCGGGCTTGACCTCCGCCACTCGGTAGGGTCCCGAGCCGAGGGGGAATTTGAGCGAAGTCTGGTCGAAGGTCGCGACATCCGTCGCATGCTTCGGCAGGATCGGCGTCATGGCAATCAGCAACGGAAACTCGCGGTCGGCCTGGTCGTTGAAGGTGAAACGAATGCTGCGGTCACCGACCTTTTCCATCTTCTCGACCTTCGCCAGCCGGGTGCTGAAAGGCACGCGGCCCTTGTCGCGAAACAGCTCGAAGGTGAAAATAACGTCCTCGGGCGTCACCGGCTGCCCATCCGCCCATTTGGCCTTGGGGTTCAGGTTGAACTGGATGAAGCTGCGGTCGTCGTCCCATTCGACGGTTTCGGCCAGCAGGCCGTAAAGCGAGAAGGCTTCGTCGCGGGAGCGCTGCATCAGCGAATCGTAGGCGAGGTTCCCGTATTCCGGGTCGAGCATGCCGCGCGCCGTGGTGCGCATGCTTTTCAGGATGAAGGGATTGAGGTTGTCGAACGTGCCGACCACGCCGTAGGCCACCCGGCCACCCTTTTTCACGTCCGGTTTGACATAGGGGAAACTCTTGAAATCGGCGGGCAGGGCGGGCTGCCCGTGCATGGCGATGCCGTGGACCGGTTCGGCCCTTGCCGCGACGCCGGTGCCGAGCGCGGCCAGCAGCGAAATCAACCCTAAGAACAATGCGCGCAAGCCCGCCTCCTGCTATCGTCTACTGTGTGAATCACGGCAAACTAGCACGTTGACCGGCATTTCCAACCGGCAGATACTTTAAAAAGTCCGGCGCAAGCCGATAGGCGATCGTAAAAAAATCAAGGAAAGACTGGATATCCGTGCCCGCTCACTGTAACAGGTGTTCCCGGAGACGAGGGTCATGCAATTGCCTTATTTGCCCAACAGGAGAGCGGGCGGCTGACCATAGATGACCAGCGGCGCGAGACCGCTCAGACACCGGAATTCAGGAGACGGATATCGTTATGATCTTCAAGTCGAACTTCACCAAAAAGGCCGCACTTTCGGCGTTTGCCGGCGCTGTTGCCGTTGCCGCGATGCCTGCCGCGTCGCTCGCGCAGGAACAGGCCGCCGGCCGTCCGCCACAGGGCTGGTTCAAGGTGTGCACCAAGCAGGAAGACAATGATGTCTGCATCGTGCAGAACCTGTTGTCGGCCAACAACGGACAGTTGATCACGGCCGTCGGCCTTATCAGCGTTCGCGGCAAGGTAGAACGCAAGGTGATGCAGGTTTCGGTTCCCTCCGCGCGCCTCATCCCGCCGGGCATCCAGATGCAGATCGACGGTGGCAAGGGCATCAAGCTCGACTACGCCATCTGCATGCCGGACAAGTGCATCGCGGAAGTGCCACTGAGCGACGCCGTGCTCGCCAACCTGAAAAAGGGCGGCGAAGTCGTGTTCACCTCGGTCAACTTCCAGCGTGCGCCGAACCCGATCAAGATTTCGCTTAATGGCTTTACCGGCGTGTTCGACGGCGAGCCGATCGAACAGTCTAAGCTTCAAGAGCGCCAGCGCCTGCTGCAGGAAGAAATGCAGAAGAAGGCGGAAGACGCTCGCAAGAAGCTCGAAGAAGCCCAGAAGGCGGCCAAGCAGAACTGATCGCAACGCGATACAACAAAAAAGGCCCGGACTTTCGTCCGGGCTTTTTTGTTTCAGGCCGAATTCCATCCAAGCTGGCTGCTGTCAGTGCTGAACGACAGCTTTCGGCTTATACTGGCCGACACCCTGCTGGTCGAAGAATGCGTTCACCTGCGAATGGCGCATGGGCCTTCCGCTGTCGTCCGAAACGAGGTTCTGTTCGGAAACATAGGCCACATATTCCGCTTCATCATTCTCTGCGAGCAGATGGTAAAACGGCTGATCCTTGCTCGGACGGACTTCAGCGGGAATCGCATTCCACCATTCCTCGGTGTTAGCGTATTCCGGGTCAACGTCGAAGATAACGCCGCGGAACGGAAACACACGGTGGCGAACAACCTGTCCAATCTGAAATTTTGCGTCTCTTTGTTTCATCATGAGAGGTTCCTTTCGCAATAATATGTGGTGGTTTTTCAACAAACATCAATAGCTAAGTCACGGAGGCCGCTACCGCGCGGTGGTTGACGAGGAGGGGCGACAAGCGTGCGGACTGCTGTTGCTTGCCTCCCCCGGAAATTCGTCGTACCTCACTTGAAGGGGAGTTTTCCGTGGCGGATATGGCATGAGCAATCAATGGGGCAGAAACAACCAGGTGACGCGAAGCAGCGGCTCGTCGGGTATGGCACGGCCGATCATTCTCTTCGTGGCGCTGATTGCCGTTTGCGCCTATTTCTGGTTCGCCCGCCAGGCCATGCAGACGGAAATCGCCGCCCTGAAGGCGCAGGCAGTTACCTTGACTGACGACTTGAACCGGGTGAACATAGAAAAAGACAAGGTTACGAATGACTTGGCCGAATTCCGCAAGAACTCCGGCAACTGGGCTGGAGAATTGGAACAGGAATATGCCGACCTGAAGCTCAACGAGGTGCCGAAACTCAACCGGCTGCTCGACAAGCGCGACGCCGATATTTCCACGCTTGAAAAACTGCTTTCAACGGAAAAGGCGGCCGCGAAGTCCGCCGCCGACGATTTCACCGCGACAATCGCGAAAATCAATGAAGAGTTGAGCGCCATGAAGGCGGATGCCGCCGACGCCAAAACGCGGGCCGAAAGTCTTGCTGCCGACAAGCTGGCTTTGAACAACCAGATAGCCAGCCTGCGCTCTGCCGTGGAGCGGGCCACGGCAGACACCCTCGCCGCACGCAAGGCGCTGGAGCAAAAGCAGCTGGAGGCGGAGAAGTCGCCGCCCACGTTCAAGTCCGCGCTTGATCTGGCGCGCGATGTCCAGATCCAGACATTGGAGCAAAGCCTCGGCGAGGAACGCAGGAGGGCCGCTGCACTCGAAAAGCAGCTTGCCGACCAAGCCGCCGCTGCAGCTGCTGCCAGGAATTCCGACGCGAAAACCGCTGACACGCCAGTGGTCAACAATTCCCCAGTTATAGGCGAAGCCGAGCCTGCCGCCGGTTTGACGCCACGCGACAGCCTGCTGGTCGAGAACGTGATCGGCGCGACCCGCGGCCTTGGCTTTCTGGATGAGGAAAAGACACAGCGCCTGAAGGATAAGCTTATAGCCGGCGTCTGTGTGACGGATGCGCTGGAAAGCGTCTTCGACAAGGTGCCGCTGGTCCTGATGCGCAATCTCATGCGCGATTTCAAGAGCGACTGCTGAAACGTGCCTCCGCCTGCCCAAGGCAGGCGGTCTCGGGGGGAGAAAAAATGAAGTTTCGATTGGCTTCCGTTGCCACTGCAATTGTCGCGGCCTTTTCAATGATGCCGGTTTCGGCGGCCGAATTTGAAAAGAACATCATGACCGGCGGCCCGCAGGGCACCTATATCCAGATCGGGCGTGACGTTGCAGCACTCGGCAAGAGTTGCGGGCTGACGCTCAACGTCCAGCAATCCGCCGGTTCGCTCGAAAACTTCGTCGGTGTCAGAAATCGCAAGAATACCCAGTTCGGCATCGTGCAGAGCGATGTGCTCGAATATTTGAAGACCTTCGAGGCTAACGATCCGGAGGTCCAGCAGGCGGTCCGCGGCGTGCGCATTATGTTCCCGCTCTACAACGAGGAAATCCACGTTCTCGCGCGCGCGGATATCAAGGACATGGAAGGCCTGGGCGGAAAGAAGGTCGCCGTCGGCGTCAAGGACAGCGGCACTTTCCTGACGTCCTCGCTCATTCTCGATATTCTGCAGGTGAAGGCCGGCGAACGTGTACCGCTCAATCCGGATGCCGCCCTGCCGAAACTGCTGGCTGGCGAGATTGACGCCTTCTTCTATGTTGCGGGCGCTCCCGCGGCGCTGTTCAAGAACAATCCGATCGACGGCGCCAAGTTCCATCTCCTGCCGATCACAGAGGCGCCGCTGCTCGCAACCTACACGGCTTCGCGCATCGATGCCGGGACCTATGCCTTCCAGAAGGAACCGGTCGATCTGATCGCCGTCAAGGCTGTGATGATGACCTATGACTACGACATCAAGCGCAATGCCTATCAGCGCGAAAGCTGCAAGGCGGTGTCGGAGTTCTCAAGCCTCATTCTCAACAATCTCGACAAACTGCAGAAGACCGGGCATCCGAAATGGAAAGATGTTGATCTGACGGCGCTGCCACCCGGCTGGCAGGTCGGAGTCTGCGTCAAGGCTGGCATGGCGCTGAACTACAAGCCTGCATGCAAGACGCCGGAGGCTGTGGCCGAACAGCCGGATGGAAACGAAGAGTACCTCAACCTGTTGAAGCAGCGCCTGAAACAGAAATAGCGGCCCGAACCGTACAACTGAAAAGGCCGGTCTCTGGCGAGACCGGCCTTTTGTCTGAAGCGGACCGCTTTCGTGGGGCCAAAATCGGTTGTTAGGCCGAATAGTACATGTCGAATTCGACCGGATGCGGGGTCATTTCGAAGCGCATGACTTCCGCCATCTTCAGTTCGATATAGGCATCGATCTGGTCGTCGTCGAAGACGCCGCCGGCCGTCAGGAACTTGCGGTCCTTGTCCAGGCTTTCCAGCGCTTCGCGCAACGAGCCGCAGACGGTCGGGATCTTCTTCAGTTCCTTCGGCGGCAGGTCGTAGAGATCCTTGTCCATGGCCTTGCCGGGGTGGATCTTGTTCTTGATGCCATCGAGGCCGGCCATCAGCATGGCGGCAAAGCCGAGATAGGGGTTTGCCAGCGGGTCGGGGAAGCGAACTTCGACGCGCTTCGACTTCGGACCGGTACCGAACGGGATACGGCACGAGGCAGAACGGTTACGGGCGGAATATGCCAGTAGAACCGGCGCTTCATAACCCGGCACCAGACGCTTGTAGGAGTTCGTCGTTGGGTTGGTGAAAGCGTTGATTGCCTTGGCATGCTTGATGATGCCGCCGATGTAATAGAGGCAGGTTTCCGACAGGCCGGCATATTCGTCGCCGGCGAAGGTCGGCTTGCCGTCCTTCCAGATCGACTGGTGCACGTGCATGCCCGAGCCGTTGTCGCCGAAGATCGGCTTCGGCATGAAGGTCGCCGTCTTGCCATAGGCGTTGGCGACCTGATGCACGACGTATTTGTAGATCTGGATCTTGTCGGCGTTGCGCACCAGCGTGTCGAACTTGACGCCGAGCTCGTGCTGGGCAGCCGCCACTTCATGGTGCTGCTTTTCGACGGTGACGCCCATTTCGGCCATCACGGTCAGCATTTCGGAGCGCATATCCTGGCAGCTGTCGACCGGCGGAACCGGGAAATAACCGCCCTTGACGCGCGGACGGTGGCCGAGGTTGCCGGTCTCGTAGTCGGTGTCGTCGTTGGACGGCAGTTCGGACGCATCGAGCTTGAAGCCGGTGTTGTACGGGTCCGCCTTGTACTTCACGTCGTCGAAGACGAAGAATTCCGGCTCGGGGCCGACGAAGACCGTATCGCCGATGCCGGAGGCCTTGAGATAGGCTTCGGCCTTCTTGGCGATGCCGCGCGGGTCGCGGTTATAGGCTTCGCCGGAGACCGGATCGAGAATGTCGCAGACGATGACCATCGTCGACTGCGCGAAGAAGGGGTCCATGTGCACGGTTGCCGGATCCGGCATCAGCACCATGTCGGACTCGTTGATGGCCTTCCAGCCGCCGATCGACGAACCGTCGAACATCACGCCATCGGCGAACATGTCCTCGTCAACACAGGATACGTCCATCGTTACGTGCTGCAGCTTGCCCTTGGGGTCGGTGAAGCGCAAATCCACGAACTTGACGTCGTTATCCTTGATCTGCTTGAGGATATCATTGGCAGTCGTCATGTTTTGAAAGTCCCTCTCTAGAGATGACGAGGTATTGCCCGGGCCGAATGGCCGGGCGGATTAGATGGCGTCGATGCCGGTCTCACCGGTGCGGATTCGGATGACCTCTTCGATATTGGAGACGAAAATCTTTCCATCGCCAATACGCCCGGTCTGGGCTGCGTTCCGAATGGCCTCGATCACGGCCTCCGCGTTCTCGTCTGCCAGCACGACTTCGACTTTCACCTTCGGGAGAAAATCAACAACGTATTCTGCCCCACGGTAAAGTTCCGTGTGGCCCTTCTGGCGTCCAAAGCCCTTGGCTTCCGTGACGGTGATACCCTGCAGGCCAACCTCCTGAAGGGCTTCCTTCACTTCGTCAAGCTTGAAAGGCTTTATGATCGCTTCGATCTTTTTCATGAGAAAATGTCTCTCCGCTTCTCCCGTTATAGCAGGCTTATGCCCGCTCGCCCTCAATATGCATTTTACATGCCAGATATGGCAAATGCGATGCCGTTTTGGATGAAAACTCCTCCAACAGAGACGATCATAGCCGTTTCTCCAGAATAAACAGCGCCTTTTGCCTATTTTTTATGAATTTTTGTATTTCGCTGGTCACCACGGATGCCCTGCTTGACAGAGGGCTGTATTAAGCGGCACGGATAAGCGCTAAATATGTGCAAATGCATAAAAAATGAACATTTGCCGTTCGTGTTTTAGCCTTGCAGGCGCGTCGGCGGCAGGGCATTTTGAGGCCATGCCAGCTGATAGAAACCACGCCATCGTGACGCCCGCCGAAATGACCGCGATCGATGCCGATGCGGCTCGCTCGGGGATCGACAGTTTCAGCCTGATGACATCCGCCGGAATGGCCGTTTCGGCGGCGGCCTTGCGGCTTTATCCCGGTACCTTGCGGTTTGTCGTCCTGTGCGGTCCCGGCAACAATGGCGGGGATGGCTATATCGCCGCCGCCGCCTTGCGCGGCAGCGGCGCTGATGTCGAAGTCCATGCCTTGGGCAATCCGGCGGCTTTGAAAGGCGACGCGGCTCATGCCTACGCGGCCTGCGGAGTTGCGGTGAAACCGCTTGCGGAATATCGCCCGATTGCCGGAGACGTCGTCATCGACGCTTTGTTCGGAGCAGGCCTTTCACGCGCTGTTCCGCCGGAGGCGGCAAGCGTGATGCGGGCGGTCGAGAGCCAGGACCTCCCGGTCATCGCCGTCGACCTGCCCTCCGGTGTCGATGGCCGCAGCGGACAGGTGCTGGGAGCAAGTTTTCACGCCCGTCACACGGTGACGTTCGTCGCCCGGAAGCCAGGACATCTGCTGATACCGGGGCGGATGCTTTGCGGCACGCTGGAGGTGTTCGACATCGGCATTCCCGAGCGCATCCTGCGTGCTCGTGCAGGCCCGCTTTGCGAAAACGGACCGCATCTCTGGCAGGAGCATGCCTTTGCCCTGGACCCTGCCGCGCATAAGTTCAAGCGCGGGCATCTTGCGGTTTTTTCCGGCGGCCCGCTTTCATCCGGGGCGGCGCGGCTATCGGCGATCGCCGGATTGAGGGCAGGGGCCGGATTGGTGACGATCGCTTCGCCCGCCGCGGCCCTTAATCCCAATGCGTCTCATCTGACGGCGGTGATGTTGAAACAGATCGAGGGCGAAGACGACCTCTCGCACTGGCAGGCCGACAAACGCATCAGCGCCTTCGTACTCGGCCCGGGATTTGGCGATCTGGAGACGGCGCGTCAGTACGCCCTGATTCTCCGTGGGCGAAAACTGGTGCTCGACGCCGATGGCATCACGGCTTTCAGGGACGATCCGGCGTCGCTTTTCAAGGCCTACGCCAAAGGTGAAACACGCCTGGTCATAACACCGCATGACGGCGAGTTCGCCCGGCTGTTTCCGGATATCGAGGCCAATAAGGCCCTTTCCAAGGTCGACCGCGCCATCGCCGCCGCCAAACGCAGTCATAGCGTCGTCGTCTACAAGGGAGCCGACACTGTAATCGCGGCGCCCGACGACCGCGCTGCAATCAACACCAATGCGCCGCCGTGGCTGGCGACAGCGGGGTCGGGAGACACACTCGCCGGCATCATCGGCGCGCATCTGGCGCAGGGTATGCCGGCCTTCGAGGCCGCCGCCGCCGGCGTCTGGCGCCATGGACGGGCCGGCGCGAAAGCAGGCGAGGGGCTGACGGCGGAAGACCTCGCCACCGCAATCGAACCGCTTTCGGCCTGATCAGTCCACCCGCTTCTGCAGTACCCGCGCGCCGTTCGGTGCTTTGACCTTGCCCTCGGTGATGAAGAAGGCAAAGATATCGCGGGGCTTCTTTTCAGGCTTGTGCGCGGGATCGCCCAGTTCCAGATCGTCAACCACGCCGCCTGAAGCCCAAGTCTTCAGCCGATCGGTCCAGAGATCAAGCCGCTTTTCATCGTAGCAAGTCTCGACATCATCGCTGCCGGTCTGCAGGCGCGCATAGACGAAGTCCGAAGTGACATCGGCGATCATCGGGTATTCGGCGTGATCGGCGCAGACTACGGCGACATTGTACTTCGTCAGCAGCGCAATGAATTCCGGCGTCCGGAACGATGGATGGCGCACCTCGACGACGTGCCGCAGCGTCAAGCCATCCTGCTTCTCCGGCAGCAGCGCCAGGAAGGCACCGAAATCATCGGCATCGAATTTCTTCGTGGGCATGAACTGCCAGAGGATCGGGCCAAGGTGCGGACCGAGTTCGCTTAGTCCTTGGCCGAGAAATCTGCTGACGGATTCACCGGCCTCTGCCAGCACCTTCTTGTTGGTGGCAAAGCGGCTTGCCTTCAGGGAAAAGACAAAATCCTCCGGCACTTCGGACGTCCATTTGGCAAAGGTTTCCGGTTTCTGCGAACTGTAATAGGTGCCGTTGACCTCGATGACCTTCAACTGGCGGCTGGCATATTCCAACTGTTTCTTCTTCGAGAGGTTGGCGGGATAAAACGTTCCTTCCCAAGGATCGAAGGTCCAACCGCCAATACCGCAGCGGATCGTGCCTGATTTCGTCATGCTGTCTCCCCCTCGCGTTATCTTTTACTCCGCCGCTTCCGCCTTGCGGATCGGCCGCCTCTCCAGAAGCTCCTTCAGGAAGGCGCCGGTATGTGAGCGCTTTTCCTTGACGATATCCTCTGGCGTTCCCGCCGCAATGACCTCGCCGCCGCCGTCGCCACCTTCGGGGCCGAAATCGATCACCCAGTCGGCGGTCTTGATGACTTCCAGATTGTGCTCGATGACCACGACCGAATTGCCCTGGTTGACGAGTTCATGCAGAACTTCAAGAAGCTTGGCTACGTCATGGAAATGCAATCCAGTTGTTGGTTCATCAAGGATATAGAGCGTGCGCCCGGTCGAACGCTTCGACAACTCCTTGGCAAGCTTGACGCGCTGCGCCTCGCCGCCCGAGAGCGTGTTGGCCTGCTGACCGACCTTGATGTAGCCGAGGCCGACCTGGTTGAGCGTGATCAGCTTGTCGCGCACGGCCGGGACGGCGGCGAAGAACTCGACGCCCTCCTCGACCGTCATGTCGAGCACGTCGGCAATCGACTTGCCCTTGAAATGCACATCGAGCGTCTCACGGTTGTAGCGTTTGCCGTGGCAGACGTCGCAGGTGACATAGACATCCGGCAGGAAGTGCATCTCGATCTTGATGACGCCGTCGCCCTGGCAGGCCTCGCAGCGGCCGCCCTTGACGTTAAAGGAGAAACGGCCGGGCTGGTAGCCGCGCGCCTTTGCCTCCGGCAGGCCGGCAAACCAGTCGCGGATCGGGGTGAAGGCGCCGGTGTAGGTCGCCGGATTGGAGCGCGGCGTGCGGCCGATCGGCGATTGATCGATGTCGATCACTTTGTCGATGTGCTCGAAACCGTCGATCCGGTCGTGTTCGGCCGGATTTTCGCGCGCGCCCATGATGCGGCGCGCGGCCGCCTTGTAGAGCGTCTCGATCAGGAAAGTCGACTTGCCGCCGCCGGAAACGCCGGAGACAGCCGTGAAGATGCCGAGCGGGATCGAGGCGGTGATATTCTTCAGATTGTTGGCGCGGGCGCCGACAACGGTGATTTCCTTTTTCTTCTTCGGCTTGCGCCGTTCGGCGGGCACGGCAACCGAAAGCTCGCCGGAAAGATATTTTCCAGTCAGCGAGTTCGGATTGGCGATGACGTCGGACGGCGCGCCTTGCGCGACCACCTCGCCGCCGTGGATACCGGCGGCGGGTCCGATATCGACGACATAGTCCGAGGTCAGGATCGCATCCTCGTCGTGCTCGACGACGATCACCGTATTGCCGATGTCGCGCAGATGCCGAAGCGTATCGAGCAGCCGGGCATTGTCGCGCTGATGCAGGCCGATCGACGGCTCGTCAAGCACGTAGAGCACGCCGGTCAGGCCAGAGCCGATCTGCGACGCCAGCCGGATGCGCTGGCTTTCGCCGCCCGACAGCGTGCCGGAATTGCGCGAGAGGCTGAGATATTCCAGGCCGACATCGTTGAGGAAGCGCAGCCGCTCGCGGATTTCTTTCAGGATGCGAACGGCGATCTCGTTCTGCTTGGCATTCATATGGCTCGGCAGCGTCTCGAACCAGTCGCGCGCAACGCGGATCGACATATCGGTCACCTCACCGATGTGCAGTTTGTCGATCTTGACCGCCAGCGCTTCCGGTTTCAGGCGGAAACCGTCGCAGGCCGGGCAGGGGGCGGCCGACATGTAGCGCTCGATCTCCTCGCGTGCCCAGGCACTGTCGGTCTCCTTCCAGCGCCGCTCCAGATTGGGCACGATACCTTCGAAGGTCTTGGAGGTGTTGTAGGACCGCGCACCGTCCTCGTAATGAAAACTGATCTTCTCCTCGGTGCCCTGCAGGATCGCATGCCTGGCTTCGTCGGACAGATCGCTCCATTTGTTAGACAGCTTGAAGCCAAACGCCTTGCCGAGGGCCTCGAGTGTCTGATTGTAGTAGGGCGATGAGGACTTGGCCCAGGGCGCGATGGCGCCGTTCTTCAGTGTCCGGTCGGGTTCCGGGACGATCAGCGCCTCGTCGATCTTTTGCTGGCTGCCGAGTCCATCGCAGGTCGGACAGGCGCCGAACGGATTGTTGAACGAGAACAGCCGCGGCTCGATCTCCGAAATGGTGAAACCGGACACAGGGCAGGCAAATTTTTCGGAAAAGAGAACGCGCTCGTGCGTCTCGTTCAGCGACTTGTTGGCAGAGCCGCCCGCGGCCGTCTCTTCCGGCGGCAGCGGCTTGTCGGCGAATTCGGCGATGGCCAGGCCGTCGGCGAGCGTCAGGCAGGTTTCGAGACTGTCTGCCAGCCGCGCCGTCAGGTCGGGGCGCACGACGACGCGGTCGACGACGACGTCGATGTCGTGCTTGTATTTCTTGTCGAGCGTCGGGGCCTCGGCGATCTCGTAGAACTGCCCGTCGATCTTGACGCGCTGAAAGCCCTTCTTCATCAGCTCGGCAAGCTCTTTTTTATACTCGCCCTTGCGGCCGCGGACGATCGGCGCCAGGATATAGAGCCGTGTTCCCTCGCCGAAGTCGATGACACGATCGACCATCTGGCTGACCGTCTGGCTCTCGATCGGCAAGCCCGTGGCGGGGGAATAAGGCACGCCGACGCGGGCAAACAGCAGGCGCATATAGTCATAGATTTCGGTGACCGTTCCGACCGTCGAGCGCGGATTGCGCGAGGTCGTCTTCTGCTCGATCGAGATCGCCGGTGACAGCCCGTCGATCTGGTCGACATCCGGCTTCTGCATCATCTCGAGGAACTGCCGGGCATAGGCCGAGAGACTCTCGACATAGCGGCGCTGGCCTTCCGCATAGATCGTGTCGAAAGCGAGGGACGATTTTCCGGAGCCGGACAGGCCGGTCATGACGATCAGCTTGTTGCGCGGCAGGTCAAGGTCAATGCCCTTCAGATTGTGCTCGCGCGCGCCGCGGATGGAAATGGTCTTGAGTTCGCTCATCGTGTCCAGCTTTGTAAGTCCATTGAAAGCTCCTATTTAAGTACGGCACAGCGCATGTCGAGGCGCAATACGAAAAACAGGCCGGCTTTCCCGAGTCGGTTGACAGAATATTACGAATTTATTAGAACAAATAAAGAACAAAATTTGAAATCTGTTGTGGATGACGGGATGCAAAGGGGCGTATGGTGGGCTATCAGCCGCTAAAGTGTGCGCTTAGAATTTTGGTGGCCGGGCTGCAATGCCGGGCGGGATAACAGGAAAAGCAAGATGGCGGGTAGTGTCAACAAGGTGATTTTGATCGGGAACCTCGGGGCCGACCCGGAAATCCGGCGCACGCAGGACGGCCGGCCGATCGCCAACCTGAACATCGCGACGTCGGAAACCTGGCGCGACCGCAATTCCGGCGAGCGCAAGGAAAAGACCGAATGGCACCGCGTGGTGATCTTCAACGAGGGCCTCTGTAAGGTTGCCGAGCAATATCTGAAGAAGGGTGCCAAGGTTTATATCGAAGGCGCGCTGCAGACCCGCAAATGGCAGGACAAGGACGGCCAGGACCGCTATTCGACCGAAGTGGTGCTGCAGGGCTTCAACTCGACGCTGACGATGCTCGACGGCCGCGATGGCGGTGGCTCCGGCGCCGGTCGTGGCGGCGCGGACTATAGTGGCGGCAATGTCGGCGGTGGAAGTTCCAGCAATTACGGCGGCGACTACGATCGTCCATCGTCGGCACCGGCTGGCCGCTCGAGCGGTGGCGGCGGAAACTTTTCGCGCGACATGGACGACGACATTCCGTTCTGATTCTGGCCATTGTGGGACAATAAAAGAAGGCTCGGGAAACCGGGCCTTCTTGCGTCAGCGGTGATTGGCGGCGGCCATCACGCGAAAGCCGACTTCACGCCATCAACGACGAACTGGACCGCCAGAGCCGCAAGGATGACGCCGAGCAACCGGGTCAGGATGGCGCGGCCGGTGACGCCAAGAAACCGGTCGATGCGTTCGGCAATGACGAGGGCGGCAAAGAGAAGGGCCAGGCAGAAGGCGATCACCAGGATAAGCTGTGCCCGGTCGATGGTGGCGGAAAACGATCCGGACAAGAGGATCGTCGCCGAGATCGCGCCGGGACCGGCAATCAGCGGCAGTGCCAGCGGAAACACTGCGATATTGTGAATGTGGTCGCGGGTGATCGCCGCTTCGCCGGTCTTTTCCTTCCGCTCATTTCTCTTCTCGAAGATCATCTCGAAGGCGATCCAGAAGAGCAAAAGGCCGCCGGCGATCCGGAACGCGCCGATTGAAATGCCGAGCAGCGCAAGGATGCCGTTGCCGAACAGGGCGAAGGCCGAGAGAATGAAGAAGGCGATCAGCGTGCCGCGGCGCGCCACGAGGAACCGTTCGTGGCGGCTCATGCCCGTGGTCACGCTGAGGAAGATCGGCGCAAGGCCCGGTGGATCGATGGTGACCAGAATGGTGGTCAGCGCATTGATCAGAAGGTCGATATGTGACATCCGATTTCCCCGTCGCGGCTTGTTTATGATGGCCGTCTCATGGATTGTTAGGCGACCGGGTCGGCGAAGGAAAGAGCCGTTTCGGGCCGTTCCTTCGCTTTTGCCTTGCAAATGCCATCCATAGCGCCGAAGAGCCTAAAAGGCTGTTCAAAACCCGGCCCCGAAATTGGCGCTCGCCAATGCATTCGGCTATAAAAATCTGTCTGATTCTGAACAAAGATCGTGATCGAAATTGACTGAACAAACCACACCCGGCGGCGGCAAGAATCCACCAGGCATCGAGCCTATTTCCATTATGGAGGAAATGCAGCGGTCGTATCTCGATTACGCCATGAGCGTCATCGTTAGCCGTGCTCTTCCCGATGTCCGCGATGGTCTGAAGCCGGTTCACCGCCGCATCCTCTGGGGGATGAGCGAACTCGGCATCGACTGGAACAAGAAATACGTCAAGTGCGCCCGCGTCACCGGTGACGTAATGGGTAAATACCATCCGCACGGCAACATGGCGATTTACGACGCCTTGGCGCGCATGGCGCAGCCCTGGTCGTTGCGCCTGCCGCTGATCGACGGACAGGGCAATTTCGGCTCCATCGACGGCGATCCGCCGGCGGCCGAACGCTACACCGAATGCCGGCTGCAGAAGGCAGCGCATGCGCTGCTTGACGACCTCGACAAGGAAACCGTCGATTTCCGCGACAACTATGACGGTACGCTGAACGAACCCTCGGTCGTTCCGGCCAAGTTCCCGAACCTTCTGGTCAATGGAGCAGGCGGCATCGCCGTCGGCATGGCGACGAACATCCCGCCGCACAATCTGGTCGAGGTCATCAACGGCTGCATCGCGCTGATCGACGATCCGGCGCTCGAACTGCCGCAACTGATGGAGATCATTCCCGGACCGGACTTCCCGACCGGCGCCTTCATCCTCGGCCGCTCCGGCATCCGCTCGGCCTATGAGACGGGCCGCGGCTCGGTCATCATGCGCGGCCGCGCCACCATCGAGCCGATGCGCGGCGACCGTGAGCAGATCATCATCACCGAAGTTCCCTACCAGGTGAACAAGGCGACGATGATCGAGAAGATGGCCGAACTGGTCAAGGACAAGCGCATCGAGGGCATTTCCGACCTGCGCGACGAGTCCGACCGCCAAGGCTACCGCGTCGTCGTCGAACTGAAACGCGACGCCAATGCCGAGGTCATCCTCAACCAGCTTTATCGCTATACGCCGCTGCAGACCTCATTCGGCTGCAACATGGTGGCGCTGAACGGCGGCAAGCCCGAGCAGATGGCGCTGCTCGACATGCTGCGCGCCTTCGTCGCCTTCCGCGAGGAAGTCATCAGCCGGCGCACGAAGTATCTTCTGCGCAAGGCGCGTGACCGCGCGCACGTCCTGGTCGGCCTCGCCATCGCCGTCGCCAATATCGATGAGATCATCAAGCTGATCCGCGAAGCGCCGGATCCGCAGACGGCGCGCGAGCAATTGATGACGCGCCGCTGGCCTGCCTCCGATGTCGAGAGCCTGATCCGGCTGATCGACGATCCGCGTCACCGCATCAACGAGGACCTCACCTACAACCTGTCGGAAGAGCAGGCGAGGGCGATCCTCGAACTCCGTCTCGCCCGCCTGACGGCGCTTGGACGTGACGAAATCGGCGACGAACTCAACAAGATCGGCACCGAGATCAGCGATTATCTGGACATCCTCTCCTCGCGCGTCCGCATCATGACGATCGTTAAGGACGAGCTTGTCGCGGTTCGCGACGAATTCGGCACGCCGCGCCGCACCGAGATCGTCGAAGGCGGTCCGGATATGGACGACGAGGACCTGATCGCCCAGGAAGATATGGTCATCACCGTGTCCCACCTCGGCTATATCAAGCGGGTGCCGCTGACGACCTACCGGGCGCAGCGCCGTGGCGGCAAGGGCCGCTCCGGCATGGCGACGCGCGACGAGGATTTCGTTACCCGGCTTTTCGTCGCCAACACGCACACGCCGATCCTGTTCTTCTCCTCGCGCGGCATCGTCTACAAGGAGAAGGTCTGGCGTCTGCCGATCGGCACGCCGCAATCGCGCGGCAAGGCGCTGATCAACATGCTGCCGCTCGAGGCCGGCGAGCGAATCACCACGATCATGCCGCTGCCCGAGGACGAGAGCACCTGGGAAAACCTCGACGTGATGTTCTCGACCACCCGCGGCACGGTCCGCCGCAACAAGCTGTCGGATTTCGTCCAGGTCAACCGCAACGGCAAGATCGCCATGAAGCTCGAGGAGGAGGGCGATGAAATCCTCTCCGTCGAGACCTGTACCGATCAGGACGACGTCCTTCTAACGACGGCTCTCGGCCAGTGCATCCGCTTCCCGGTCGATGATGTGCGTGTCTTCGCGGGCCGCAACTCGATCGGCGTCCGTGGCATCTCGCTCGGTGAAAACGACAGGATCATCTCGATGACCATCGTCGCCCATGTCGATGCCGAACCTTGGGAACGCGCGGCCTACCTCAAGCGTGCCGCCGCAGAACGGCGCGCGGCAACCGGCGAAGACGAGGAAATCGCTCTGGTCGGCGAAGATGTGACCGAGGAAGGTCAACTTGACGAGGCCCGTTACGAGGAACTGAAGGCGCGCGAACAGTTCGTCCTGACGGTTTCGGTCAAGGGCTTCGGTAAGCGCTCGTCCACCTACGACTTCCGCACCTCCGGCCGCGGTGGCAAAGGCATCCGCGCCACGGACACCTCGAAGACGGGCGAAATCGGCGAACTCGTCGCAGCCTTCCCGGTCGAAGATAACGACCAGATCATGCTGGTGTCGGATGGCGGCCAGCTGATCCGCGTGCCGGTGGGCGGCATCCGCCTTGCCAGCCGTGCGACCAAGGGTGTAACGATCTTCTCGACGGCCAAGGACGAGAAGGTCGTCTCGGTCGAGCGGATCAGCGAGCCGGAATCCGATGAGGAAGACGAGATTGTGGCCGGGGCGGACGTGCCGGAAGGCGAGCCGCCGGTCGCAACGGAAGAATAACGGTTCCTCCATACTGCTAAGATGAAAACCGGGCGATCCTGTCGCCCGGTTTTTCTTTGCCATTGAATTTGTTCGCCCGCGAATTAATCCTGTCGCTGCACCGTTACAGACGTGATTCCCAGATGGGCAATCGGTGCAAGGGGCGGGGAGTTCATGGGGCATTTGACACGGCGCGCGCTGTTGGCAGGGGTATCCGCGGGTGTCGGGCTTTATGCCGGCCGCACCCTTCTTGCGCCGACAAGCGCCACAGGTCCGGTTTTTCCGGCGGAAGCGCAGGCGGACAACGGCGGCATTCTCCTCAATGACGCCAGTGAGTTGTCGCCGACCGCTGTTGCAAAACACGTGGTTGTCACTGCCGACCCCAGGGGTGAGGCCGTCGAAAACATCCGGGCGCTGATGGCCGAGGCGCAAGGTGCCGGTCGGCCGTTCATTGCCAGCGCCGCCCGCCATTCCATGGGTGGCCAGAGCCTGGCGCCGGGCGGCTCGGTGCTGACCCTGGATCAGCAATGGCTGGAAGCCGACCCGGCATCAAGGACCTACCGGGTTGCCGCCGGCGCGCGCTGGTCAACCGTCATCGCCAGGCTCGACGCGATCGGCTTTTCGCCGGCCGTGATGCAGTCGAACAATGATTTCGGTGTTGCCAGCACCTATTGCGTCAATGCGCATGGCTGGCCCGTGCGCTTCAGCGGCTGCGGCAGTACCGTGAGGTCGCTGAAGATGCTGCTCGCGGACGGAACGCATGTGACATGCTCGCGAAACGAGAACGTCGAACTCTTCCGGCATGCCATGGGCGGCTACGGCCTTTTCGGCGTGATCACCGAACTCGAACTCGACATGGTGCCGAACAGCCGTCTCGAGCCTGGTTTCGAGCGCGTTTCCGGCCCCGATCTCGGCAAGCGGTTCGCCGAGATTCTGGACGCCGATGCATCAATCCAGATGGCCTACGGCCGGCTCGATGTCTCGCTCGACCGGTTCTTCGAGGACGGTCTGCTGATTTCTTATCGGCCGGCTGCCGACCAGTCCGACCTTCCCGCTGCAACCGGTTCAGGCTTCGTCAGCCGTGTCTCCCGCGAAATCTTCCGCCGGCAGGTCGGTTCGGACGGAGTGAAACATATGCGCTGGTGGACCGAGACCTCGCTTGGTCCCTCCATCGCCGGGGCGTCGACGCGCAACAGCCTGATGAACGAGCCCGTCGTCACCCTTGACGATCTCGATCCGTTGCGCACCGATATCCTCCACGAATATTTCGTGGCGCCGTCACGATTTGCCGAATTTGTTGCGCTGTGCCGCGACGTGATCCCAGCGTCCTTCCAGCAATTGCTCAATGTCACCCTACGCTACGTCGATACCGACCGCGACAGCGTGCTCGCCTATGCGACCGAACCGCGAATCGCGGCCGTCATGCTGTTCTCACAGGAGAAGACCGTGCGCGGCGAGGCCGATATGGCACGCATGACGCGGGAACTGATCGAGCGGGTGCTGGCCATCGGCGGCACCTATTACCTGCCTTACCGTCCACATGCGTCGATCGATCAGCTGGTTCGCGGCTATCCGCGCGCCGCTTCCTTCGCCGCCAGCAAGCGCGCGTTCGACAAGGGCCTTCTTTTCCGCAATCATTTGTGGGACGCCTATCTCGCCGGACTATGAAAGGATCCTTCGTGGGGAATCTGCGCATCATCGCCACCGTCTATGCCATCGTGCTTCTGGCTGCGGCGTCACTGAATTACATCCCCGGATTGACCGACGATCAGGGCAGGGCCTTCGGCATCTTCGCTCTCGATATCTATGATGATAGCCTGCATGTCGCATCCGCCGCCTGGGCTGCAATAGCAGCTTGGCTTTCAAGCCGGGCGGCGCGCAGCTTTCTTCTCTATTTCGGCATTCTCTACTTTGGTGATGGCTTGCTCGGCCTGATCACCGGCTCCGGTTATCTCGATCTCGGCATCATCAATTACGGCATTCAGGATCTGCCGCTCGGCTTCAAGATTCTCGCCAACCTGCCGCATCTGGCTCTGGGCGGGTTCGCGGTGTTCTCCGCCCTTGTCTTCGGCAAAGAGGCGACGGCCTGATGCGCGTGGTTTGGAAGCTCCTCAAATGGAGCCTCGCGGCGATCCTGCTGTTGATCCTGCTGCTTCTGAGCCCTGTCGCCTATATCGAGGCTTTCTGTCATGGCGAAAGGACAGAAGAACGCTACACACCCTTGATCAAGGATGCGGCCTTCCACCGGGACGAAGCCAACACCTTCCTGACCTATCCGGAATGGCACATCGTCTATGCCTATGACGGGTTGGCGCAAACGCTGAAGACCGGCGATGAATATGCATTCGACTATTTCTCAAGCGTCAAGGGCTTCTGGACATCGGCCTGTGCTCTGACGAAGATTGCCGATGCGCATGGCGGCGCCGATTCCGCAACACGCATGACGATCCATACGATCGGCGTCAGTTTCACGCTCGAAATGCTGCTCAAGGCAGCTTACGAGGAAACGATCGGCCGCCTGACGGCGACGCTGCGCGGTGAGAAGAAAACACCTCAGGATCAGGTCGCCGCCGGAATGGCGGTCGATTATGCCGCCTTCCTCCGTCAGACCCCCTGGTACAAATATCCGTTTGCCAGTCAGATAAGGAAACTCGACGAGGCGCCCGAGACCGATCCGGTGCGCGGCCGGGAGCGTCGGTTTGCACTCGGGACCGAGTGGTGGGCAAAGACGCTCTACGCCGGACTGATTGCCAATGCCGTCGCCGGAACCACTGGCCCAGCGCAGCTTGAAATCCGCAGCGTCGTCAGTGGTTTGGGCCCAAGCGAGCTGGCGGGCATCCCAGGCGTGAAAGTGATCGGTGAAAACGGCGGCGATGTCGAAATAGAAACGCCGCGCTACGACCTGTTCACCAAGATCCTGGTCGAGATCGCGCAGAAAGGTGGTACGATCCGCGAGATCGCCGGTAACGATGACATCATGGTTTCCGTCACCGAAAAACCTGACCTGGCGATACCCGGCCTGCCGGGTACCGTCATTGCCCGCGTCCATCGGGAGGGTTTTGACGGAAACCGGCTGCTGGTTGCCCTCAAGGTAAATGAACTGGCGAGCTTGCTGCGGATCATCCCCTTGGCCGATCCGGGCGTGGAGCACGTCTTTGATTATTAGGGCTGCCAGGCTCGTCGCGACAGCGATTGCCATCGTCCTTCTCTGGTATGTTGCGATGGCGGCAGTGTTTCGTGTGACTGAACAGGCGTCCGCCGCGCTGGTGCTGCTGCCGGATCGGTATCTTGCGGCCGGGCAACTGCCGGAAGGGATCTCCATCCTCAAATGGAACAGCTATTTCGCCGTCCTTGCCAGCGACCGCGCGGGGTACGTCGGCAGGCTCTATGCGGCAGGTTTTCCTTTGGTTTTTCCAGCGAGAAGCGGCGGTTGCCTCAGCTATCGCGGTTCAGCGTAACCCTGCTGTCGTCAGCGCAAAGAAAAACCGGACTGGCAGGGGAACCGTCCGGTTTTCAATTCAGCGGCACTGGAGGAGGCTGCTGTCGTTGCGGAACTTTCAACTACCGGCTCGTCAAACGCTGAATCCGCCGGCGTGCTGGCTGCTGTCCTTCATAGCAACCCGGTCGCGATGAAGGTCGAGAATGGTTCGTGCGAAATCGACCAGGAACACAATACTAATGATTGCCGATATGAGCATCATTGTGGTTGCCATGGCGAAACTTCCTTACTTCACCAGACGATCGCGCAAGAAATCTGCGCGGTCGATGCGCGCTTCGTTTCTGATTGCGCTTGCCGTTGCAAAAAGCATGGTGAAAAACATAATCATCGAAAAAAGTAGAATAAGTGCCATAGCCGTGATCCTTTCAGCTGAGTAACGGCCGCATCTCCAAAAAGTTCCGTTCGTGTTTTCTTCAAATACTCAATTCTCTTTGAAGCGGCCTTGAACGTTACATTCATCTAGCGTTCATGCGGCCGGGCCGCTGTTTCCGGGGGAACACGCAACCGTGCCGAAGGGGCTCCCTTGCGATTGCCCGCGGTCCGTGACAAAAGGCTTCGAAACGGAAACAGGCGCGATGACTACTGCTTTTTATCCCGGCTCCTTCGATCCCATGACCAACGGACATCTCGACGTGCTGGTCCAGTCGCTGAACGTGGCGCCGAAGGTGATTGTCGCCATCGGTATCCATCCCGGCAAGGCGCCGCTGTTTTCTTTCGAGGAACGGGCGGAACTCATCCGTCAGTCGCTGAGCGAGTTTCTTCCCGAGAGAGCCGGCGATATCTCGATCGTCTCTTTTGACAATCTGGTGGTCGATGCCGCGCGACAGCACGGCGCCTCGCTTCTGGTCCGCGGCCTGCGCGACGGCACCGACCTCGACTATGAAATGCAGATGGCGGGCATGAACCGGCAGATGGCGCCCGACATCCAGACCCTGTTTCTACCGGCCGGAACTGCATCGCGGCCCATTACCGCCACATTGGTCCGCCAGATCGCGGCGATGGGCGGCGACGTCAGCGCCTTCGTGCCCAAGGCCGTTCACCAGGCGCTCAGCGCCAAGCGCAAGTCCTGACGCGTTTCATTCATTTTCACGGGAGCTATCATGAAAATCCTCCACCTCGCTTTCGCAGGCGCAGTTGCTCTTGCTTCCCTGACCGGCAATGCCTTTGCCCAGGCCAAGGAATACATCACCATCCAGCTCAAGGACGGCCCGGTCGTGATCGAGCTACTTCCTGATGTCGCGCCGAAGCACGTTGCCCGCATCAAGGAACTGACCGAGGCCGGCGAATACAACAATGTCGCCTTCCACCGCGTGATCCCGGGCTTCATGGCCCAAACCGGCGACGTCCAGTACGGCAATATGGAAAAGGACTTCAAGGCGGATATGGCCGGCATGGGCGGCTCCTCCAAGCCGGATGTCGAAGCCGAGTTCTCAAAGGTTCCCTTTGAACGCGGCACGGTCGGCATGGCTCGCAGCCAGGATCCGAACTCCGCCAACTCGCAGTTCTTCATTATGTTCGCACCCGGCTCCTTCCTGAACGGCCAGTACACAGTGGTCGGCCAGGTCGTCGAGGGCATGGAGAATGTCGACAAGATCAAGATGGGCGACGAGGCCAACAACGGTTCCGTCACCGATCCCGACCGCATGATCAGCGTCAAGGTCGGCAAGTAAACTGAGTTCCAACAAGGAGAAATGCCATGACCGAGATCAAGGATCCGGAAAACACCATCATCATGGAAACCACCAAGGGGCAGGTCGTCATCCAGCTTCTGCCGGACCTGGCGCCGGGCCACGTTGCCCGCATCAAGGAACTGTGCGCCGAAGGCGCCTATGATGGCGTCGTGTTCCACCGCGTCATCGACGACTTCATGGCGCAGACCGGCGACGTGCAGTTCGGCAAGCAGGGCGGCGAGCAGTTCAACCCGGCCCGCGCCGGCATGGGCGGCTCTTCCAAGCCCGATCTGAAGGCTGAGTTTTCCAACATGAGCCACGTGCGTGGCACATGCTCCATGGCTCGCAGCCAGATGCCGAACTCGGCCAACTCGCAGTTCTTCATCTGCTTCGCCGACAGCCCCTGGCTCAACAAGCAGTATTCCGTCTGGGGCCAGGTGATCTCCGGCATGGAAAATGTCGACAAGATCAAGCGCGGCGAGCCGGTCAAGGATCCCGACAGCATTGTTTCGATGAAACTTGCCGCCAACGCCTGATCTAGGCTAATGCAACAACCCGTCCCGGATCGCCCGAACAGGGCGCCGGGGCGGGTTTGCCGTTTAAAGAAGACTGTTGATGCGCGTCGACCTGTTCGATTTCGATCTCCCCGAGGAAAATATCGCGCTGAGGCCTGCGAGCCCGCGCGACAGTGCGCGTATGCTCGTCGTCCGGCCGCAACAGGAAGAGCCGCTTTCAGACCACGGTGTTTTGGACCTGCCGTCCTTCCTGCGCCCCGGCGACGCGCTGGTTTTCAATGATACGAAGGTTATCCCGGCGCAACTCGAAGGCCGGCGGCGGCGCGGCGAGGATGTGGTGACCGAAGTCTCCCTGACCCTGCACATGCGCGCAGGACCTGGTCGCTGGAAAGCCTTTGCCCGGCCAGCCAAGCGCTTGAAGCCTGGCGACCGCATCGAATTCGGCCACGGCTCCAACACCTGCCTGATGGGTTCGCTGGAGGCGACCGTCGAGGCGAAAGGCGAGGCGGGCGAGGTGACCCTGCGCTTCGACCTCTCCGGCCCCGCGCTCGATGAAGCGATCCTTGCTGTCGGCCATATCCCGCTGCCGCCCTATATCGCCTCCAAACGGCCCGAGGACGAGAAGGACCGCACCGACTACCAGACGGTCTATGCGCGCGAGCAGGGCGCTGTCGCTGCGCCAACCGCAGGTCTGCATTTCACCGACCGGCTTTTCGCGGCATTGGACACGATGGGTATCGAGCGCTACTTCGTCACGCTCCATGTCGGCGCTGGTACGTTTTTACCGATGAAGGTCGATGACACCGAAGACCATGTCATGCACGAAGAGATCGGCCATGTGGGCGCAGATGTGGCGGAGCGGCTCAATGCGGTCAAGGCGAGGGGCGGGCGCATCGTCTGCGTCGGAACGACCTCTCTCCGGTTGATCGAAAGCGCTGCCGAGGAGAACGGCGAGATCAGGTCGTGGTCAGGCCCGACAGGCATCTTCATCACGCCCGGCTACCGGTTCCGTGCCGTCGATATGCTGATGACCAATTTTCACTTGCCGAA
Source organism: Pararhizobium sp. LjRoot238 (assembly GCF_964252955.1). Lineage (NCBI taxonomy): Bacteria > Pseudomonadati > Pseudomonadota > Alphaproteobacteria > Hyphomicrobiales > Rhizobiaceae > Pararhizobium > Pararhizobium sp. LjRoot238. Next base: position 3,533,859 of record NZ_CAXUPP020000001.1, read on the forward strand.
GTCGACATTGTTCATGCTCGTCTCGGCCTTCAGCGGTCTTGAGACGATGCGGCGCGCCTATGCCCACGCAATCGACCACGGCTACCGCTTCTATTCCTACGGCGATTCCAGCCTGCTTTTCCGGGATGATTCATGACCGAGACATTTCAGTTCAGTCTTCTCGCCACCGATGGCAAGGCTCGCCGCGGCACAGTATCGATGCCGCGTGGCGATATCCGCACGCCGGCCTTCATGCCGGTTGGCACGGTCGGCACGGTCAAGGCGATGTATCTCGACCAGGTGCGCGATCTCGGCGCCGACATCATCCTCGGCAACACCTATCACCTGATGCTGCGGCCAGGGGCGGAGCGCGTCGCCAAGCTCGGTGGCCTGCATCAACTGATCCGCTGGCCTTACCCGATCCTCACCGATTCGGGCGGCTTCCAGGTCATGTCGCTCGCCGGCCTGCGCAAGCTCGACGAAAAGGGGGTGACCTTCAAGAGCCATGTCGACGGCTCGCTGCACCATATGTCGCCGGAGCGCTCGATCGAGATCCAGGGACTGCTCGGCAGCGACATCCAGATGCAACTCGATGAATGCGTTCGTCTGCCGGCGGAGCCGAAGGAGATCGAACGGGCGATGGAGATGTCGTTCCGCTGGGCAGAGCGCTGCAAGGTCGCCTTTGGCGATCAGCCTGGCAAGGCGATGTTCGGTATTGTCCAGGGTGGTGACATTCCAACACTGCGCGAGCGTTCGGCGGAGGCGCTGTCGGGGCTTGGTCTCAAGGGCTATGCCATTGGCGGTCTTGCCGTCGGTGAGCCGCAGGCTGTGATGCTCGATATGATAGACACGACCTGCCCATATCTGCCGGCCGAGAAGCCGCGTTATTTGATGGGCGTCGGCACGCCGGACGACATTCTGAAATCGGTTGCGCGGGGCATCGACATGTTCGACTGCGTGATGCCGACCCGTTCCGGCCGTCACGGCCTGGCCTTCACCCGGCACGGCCGCATCAACATGCGCAACGCCCGCCATGCCGAAGATATGCGGCCGCTGGATGACCAGTCTTCCTGCCCGGCGTCGCGTGACTATTCGCGGGCCTATCTGCACCATCTGGTGCGCTCGAACGAGTCGCTCGGCGGCATGCTTTTGACCTGGAACAACCTAGCCTATTACCAGGACCTGATGACCGGAATCCGCAAGGCGATCGAGGAGGCGCGCTATGCCGACTTCATGGCGGAGACGAAGGAAGCGTGGGCTCGCGGCGAGGCGGAAGCCAAGCAGGCCGCCTGAGCCAGGTCTGGTCAAATCTCGGGGCCGGGCGCCTGTTGCAGCATCTGCACGCCGTTGATCTTGTAGGTGCCATCCGGCTGCTTGACGAGGAAATACAGCGCCGTCCAGTCCTTGCCGTCCGGTCCTGAGATCGGCACTTCCTGCACCACCATATCGCCTTCGACCTTGCTGCGTCCGAAAGCGAAATTGCCCGGCCGGTACACGGGGGCATAACCGCGCTTGACCATATCGAAGAAGATGTTCTTGTTGGGAAACTTCCCCTTGATCTGCGGCGAAGCGAAGGAATAGGCCGTCTCTGCGTCGTCGTTGAGGAAAGCCTCGATCTGGCTCTGGATGATCGACTGGGCCGTATCGACCGGTTCGGCCGCGCATGCCAGGGGCACCGAGATCATCAACATTGCAATACATGCGCAAGCTCTGAACGTCCGGATCATTGCCCCATCTCCTTGCTGAGCATGGTTTATTCTACGCCAGACAAGCCGCTATGGTTTCAGCCCCACTGAACTATCCGAAAAAAAATCTATGTAAAATACTGCATATTCAATGTTATATAAGATCTATATGAATTAATACATTAAACGATAAACTGTTCGTGACATGGCGGGATCAAGGTTGCCGTCATGAACATCATGCGCCCAAAATGGCCGGAGCACGATTGAAACGTCATTTTTCGAGGCACGGTTGATGTAACGCAAAGCGGCCAGTTCGTTTCAGGGATATTTGAAATACTATTCGCGTGCGGCGAAAATCGAAAGCGCCGAAGACAATACCTACGGTTATCGAACATTTGCTACATCCAAGAAGGAGAACGCACATGACGTCGAGAAAATTGGCATGCATGGCGATTGTCGCCACGCTTATTTCAGCCAGCACAACGACCACGACCTTCGGGCAGACGGCCCCAGCCGAGGGCCAAGATGCACAGTCTGAGTCCTCAGAGACGATGCCGGGTACGATGATGGGGAGGCACGGTATGATGGGCGGAATGCGTGGGGGCGCGATGCGAGGTCACATGATGAAAATCATGTTCGCCGTCGCGGATGTCGATGGAGACGGAGCGCTCTCCTTCGAGGAAGTAACGACGATCCACAAACGGATCTTCGACAAAGTCGACGCAAACAAGGACGGCAAGGTGACAACCGAGGAGATGCAGGCCTTTATGCGGGATCAATGAGCGGCAGTCTGACGGATAAGGTGCGGGGTCCCGCGAGGAAATGGCGTTGGCCACGTTCCGCTGGAGTCTGTCAGGACGAGAAGCCAGAAGTTGCCGGGCTCGCCGTGCCGGATATGCCAGCCGGGTCGTTGGGCACGGGAGACGAGCTACGCGCTTCGTATGACGTCCTTGTGCTGTCGGGAAAGACGGCACGAGCAAGCACTATCACGCTGTCAGGCCGAAAGCCCAGCTCGACTTCGCCCGGCACATGGGTCCGAAATGCGACACCTAACGTCAAGCGTTGCTTGGCGTGAGGCATGGCGACGACATAAAGAGATCCAGTCTTCGAAGCCTCATAATTCAAAGACTCGTCTGCTTCGCGGCGTTCATCATATCGTCGGTCATCGGTGGCCTTTCCATCAGGTTGGTCTTCGACAACCCGACCCTACCGGAAAACAACTGGTGACCACCGCTACCCTGCTACACCACTCCCTGGGACATCATCCTCCCTATTGGTGGAGCCCGGCATACCATCGACGCGGCACGAGGCAAGTGCCTCGATCAGACCCGCCGTCTCTCCGCCATCAGAAACACCGCCAGTACACAGCACAGCAGGCCGAGGGACGATGGCAGCCCCTGATGTCCGATCAGTTGCATCGCCAGTCCTGTCGCGGGCGAGCCGACGATGCCGCCGATGCCCCATACGAACGCGAAGGCCGCGTTACCGGCGATCAAGGCTTGACCGGTGAAACGCTCGCCGAGTTGGATCAGCGACATGGTGTAGATCCCGAACGAGACCCCGCCCCAGACGAAAACGAGCGGCCAGATGAGCCACGAGTTGAAGATCGACGGTAGCAGCAGGCAGCCGGCCAGCGAAGCCAGGGCACAGAATAACATGGTCCGCGTCGAGCCAAACTGTTCGGCCACGCGCCCGAGCAAAATCTGCAGCACGGCATTGCCTGCGATGAAACAGGTGATGAGCGAAGCGATGCGCTCCTCGGCGCTGCCGAGCGCGGCACCATAGACCGAGAACAAGGAAAGCAGGATCTGCTCGAAGGCGGCAGCAGTGAAAACCGCGAACAATAGGAGCGGCGCCAGTGCGAAGAAGCCGCCGACCGATGTTGCCTCGCCTTCATGCGGCATGTCAGGCAGGCGCGGCACGACCGCAAGCACGATCAGGCCGCAGAGAAGGAAGGCCACGATGCCGATCATGAAGGGCGGCCAACCCTGCGTGCCGACCAGGCCGAGCGACAGCGGGCCGATGGCGAAGCCACCCGAAACGATCGATGAATAGAGGCCCATGATGCGGCCCCGGCGTGGCGCGGGCGTGATCGAGATCAGCCAGGTTTCGCTGATCACGTAAAGCGGATTGGCGAAGAAGCCGAGCAGGAAGCGCAGCGGCATCCAGGCCCAGACTTCCGGCGTCCAGGCAATCGCGATCAGGGTGAGCGCGGCCAGGATCGAACACAGGATCGCAAGCCGCGCCCCGCCCACGTGCCGCGTCAGCGCCGGAATGAAGGGCGCGGATACAATGAAACCCAGCGGCGTCATCGCCGCCGACAAGCCGATCAGGCCGGGCGTCGTCCCCTGCCGCTCCAGGATGAAGCTGAGCAGCGGATAGGTCAGCCCCTGTGCCACGGCGAACACCGTGACGGTCGCGATGATGCCCGCCATCGCGGCCCATGGGATCCGATCCTCTCGCGGTGATGTCGTGCTGTGCAAGTGCCGGCGAACCACTGCGGCACGCGGAAACTGGCGATCCGGTGTCATTGCAGCATTCGCCTTATACTTGCCAGAAGGGCTTGGCGATCTCTGCCTCGACCTGCCGTCTTGTCAGACCGATATCGTCGATCAAATGGGGATTGGCCTTCGACTTTTGCTCAAGTTCCCAGCGAAAATGTATCCGCCAGCGCCAGGTCGCGATAATGCTTCGCAGGGGCCCCTGGCTATAGTGCCGAAGCGACACTTCCGCCGGCCCCACGGGGGGAGTATGGTTCATGGCAACCTCCATAGGGTTTGAGGGTCCGGGGGCCCTCGACCTGAAAGAGGGTGAACTCTGCTGGATACGAACAGCGTCGTACTTAAGCTCTCCCAAAAAGTTCTCAAAAACTTCCAAACGGGCTATAGATGCGCCGTATGCAGGGATCGCGCTTTGCCTTTGGTCCGTTCGTGCTTGATCCGGGTGCGGGAACGCTCCTTCGGAACGGTGATTCCGTTGCCGTTGGCTACCGCGGGGTAAAGCTGCTTGCGGCGCTCGTCGGACGGCCCGGCGAAATTCTGGGCAAGGCCGAGTTGATGGACGCGGCGTGGCCGGGCACGGCCGTCGAGGAAGGCAACCTCACCGTCCAGATCGCGCAGCTGCGCAAGCTGCTTGGTCCGGCCGCCGGCGGCGGTGAATGGATCACCACGGTTCCGCGTGTCGGCTACCGCTTCACGGGGGGGCCTATCGAACAGCTCGGCGGCGCGAAGCGAAAACCTTTGCCGCTGCCCAGCAAACCATCGATAGCCGTGCTGCCCTTCGTGAATATCAGCAACGATCCCGAGCAGGAGTCCTTCGCGGATGGGCTGACCGAAGACCTCATCACCGACCTGTCCAGGATCTCCGGCCTGTTCGTCATCGCACGCAACTCGGCCTTTGCCTACAAGGGGAAGGCGATGGACGCGCGCGGGATCGCTGAGGACCTTGGCGTGCGCTACCTGCTGGAGGGCAGCGCAAGGCGCGCCGCGGGGCGCGTGCGCATCAACGCCCAGCTGGTCGATGCGGTGAGTGGCGATCATCTATGGGCAGAACGCTTCGATCGCAGCCTGCAAGATATCTTTGCCGTTCAGGATGAGGTCACCGGCAAGATCGTGGAGGCGCTGCTCGGCCGGTTGCGCGCACCGCCGCCGCGCAATCGGCCCAAAAATCTCGAGGCTTACGATCTCTGCGTGCGGGCGCGCAAGCTGATGGATGATTCGCCGCAGACGGCGCGGGAAGCGCATCTGATGCTCACGCGCGCGGTTTCGCTCGATCCGGAATACGCCGAGGCCTATCGCTGGCTGGCCATGAACCACTGGATGGGATGGGTGCATTCCGGCGGCCCAACGGAACCTACCCGTGGCGTTGCTTTGGAACTGGCGCGAAAAGCTGTCGCGATCGATCCCAACGATGCCGGCTGTCGCTGGATCCTGGCTTACCTGCTTGCCTATGAGCGCAGCTTCGCCGAGGCAGATGCGGAGTTTGCCAAGGCGATCGAGCTCGACCCGAACGAGGCCGACACCTGGGCGGCATTATCCGACATCGCGGTCCTGGCCGGGCGGGTCGAGGAGGGCCTTGAGCACATTCGCAAGGCGTTCCGGCTGAACCCGTTTCCGGCAAGTTGGTACTATCTGACGCTCGGCCAGGCGCAATATGCGGCCGGCGAATACGAAGCCGCTGTCGAGACACTGCGCAGGGACGAGACTTATCGTACAAGCTCACGCCGTTTCCTGGCGGCAAGCCTTGCCCAACTGGGCCGGCTCGACGAGGCGCGCGCAGAGGTCGAACTGTTCCTCGTCGGCAACCCGCATTTCACAACCCGCCACTGGGCCACGACGGAGCCATTCCGCGACGCTGCGACGCTTGAGCATTTCGTTGATGGCTACCGCAAGGCCGGTCTCCCGGAGTGACCTCCCAAACGGCCATTCACCCTGCGCGTGACAAAAAGCCCCGGCGAGAACCTCGCCGGGGCTTTTGCACATGAGCTTGCTTGTGACCGTCAGGCAGCCTTCTCGGCCTCCGCGGCCACCGTCGGCCGCGGGCGAAAGTTGAGCCGGTCGGAGCCGGAGGTGACTACCACCGTTGAGCCGTCCAGAAAGTCGCCGAGCAGGATGCGCTCGGCGAGCGGGTCCTGCAGCTCCTTCTGGATCACGCGCTTCAGCGGCCGCGCGCCGTAGGCCGGATCGACGCCGCACCGCCAGCGCTGATCCGATCCAGCAGCCGACGCACCCCTGTCGGGTACTCAGATCAAGCACATGTGCCGCCGATACCAGCGTCATGCGCCCGGCGATCACCTTCGACAAAACCTCGATCCGCTGCAGATCACGCTCGCTCATCGCAATCAATCCCATCCGCAATCTCCCAGGTCATCAAAACCCGGGGAGAGTGACATTCTTACTTTGCAGAAACAGGACACTTTAACTTTGCGGCTACACATGAACCATCACATAAGATAGATTATGGAACTTAATTGCCATTTCGGCAGTGTTGCGGTTTTTTTGACAAACGGCAGTCGTGGTTCGCCGTTTGTCTTCTATGGTGTGCCATTCTTCTCTTTTGTTGTATGTTGTTGAATGTCTTGCGGTGCCAGTGTGACAACACGCTGCTGCCAATGGCCGTGAGCGCCCATCGTCTAGCGGTTAGGACGCCGCCCTCTCACGGCGGCAACACGGGTTCGAGTCCCGTTGGGCGTACCAAAGGCAATGATTGTTTCAAAGCGAACGATCACTTCGCAACTACGGCTGCCAATGGCATTATTTGCGACGTACCACATGCGATTTGGTGCCGAATACCGAATTGCGCCGGCCTTCCGCTTGACCTTTGACATGCCCCGGGCTTAAGCGATGCCATTACCAACCGTCAGCGAAAGACCGTACCCGATGAGCGATTTGCGCATTCTTTCAGACGCTTTCATTCCCGAACTGCCGGGACGCTACAAGGGCAAGGTTCGTGAGAACTACGATCTGCCGGATGGCCGGCGGATCATCATTGCGACGGATCGGCTGAGCGCTTTCGACGTGATCCTGACCTCGATCCCGTTCAAGGGCCAAGTGCTGACGCAGACTGCCCGCTACTGGTTCGAGGAAACGGCCGACATCTGCCCGAACCATGTCATCGACTATCCCGATCCCAACGTCGTCGTCGGCACGCGGCTCAATATTCTGCCGGTCGAGATTGTCGTGCGCGGCTATCTTGCCGGCACGACCAGCACGTCGATCCTGACCAAATACCGCAACGGCGAACGCGAAATGTACGGCATCCGGCTGCCGGACGGCCTGAAGGACAACGAAAAACTGCCGCAAGCGATCATCACGCCGACCAGCAAGGCGTTCGACGGCGGCCATGACGAGCCGCTTTCCGCCGCTGAAATCCTGTCGCAGAAACTGCTGACATCAGAACAATGGGAAACCGTGTCCCGGTACGCTCTGGCGCTGTTCCAGCGCGGCCAGGAGCGCGCCGCCGAACGTGGCCTCATTCTCGTCGATACCAAATACGAATTCGGCACGGACAAGGACGGTCGCATCGTTCTCGCCGACGAGATCCATACGCCCGACAGCAGCCGCTACTGGATTGCCGAGAGCTACGAGCAGAGCTTTGCCTCTGGCGAGCGGCCGAGGAGCTTCGACAAGGATTTCGTCCGCGCCTGGGTGATGGAGCGCTGCGATCCCTATAAGGACCCGATCCCAGAAATTCCGGCCGATCTCGTCGAACAAACGTCGAAAGTCTATATCGAGGCCTACGAGACGATTACCGGCCAGCGTTTCGTCGCCGATCTTTCCGGCACCACCGTTCTCGATCGCATCCGGAGCAACCTGGAGCCCTATTTCAGCTGATCCGACTACAGCGCTGCGCGTCAAATATGACGCGCAAAGGACGCTGTAGCACGTTGAACCTGCTGCATAATTTTATCCTTAAATCGATTCCGATTTAAGGAATTATGCAGTAACCACGTCGGTCACGTCGAATTCCAGCCGCATCCCGTCATAGGCCGGCTCCACATGATCCGGCGTCTCGCGCATCACCGTCTCGTAGTCGAGCGGCGTATGCATGTGGGTCAGCACGGCGTGTTTCGGGGCGAAGCGTTCGATCCAGCCGAGCGACTGTTCGACTGACAGATGGCTTGGGTGGAACTTGTATTGCAGCGTATCGATCACCAGCATATCGAGCCCGGAAAGCTTGCCAATCGTTTCCTGAGGGAAATCGCTGACATCGCTGCAATAGGCAAAATCGCCGATGCGAAAACCGAGGGACACGATGCTGCCGTGGTGCTGCAGCAGAGGCTGAAAGACAATCGCGCCGCCGGCGCCGGTGATCGTAATCGGCGGCAGCGACGGATCGATGATCTTCGCCTCTACGATCGGCGGATAGCTGCTGTCTGGCGGCGTTTCCAGGCAGTAGCGAAAGGCCTCGCGAATGCGCCCCATGGTCGCGGCATCGGCCCAGATCGGCATGCGTTCACGGGTGTGTTGCACGTATCCGCGCAAATCATCGATACCGTGAATATGATCGGCATGCGCATGGCTGTAGAACACGGCATCCAGATTGTGGACCTTCGCCGCGATCATATGCGCGCGAAAATCCGGTCCTGTATCGATGACGACGGTTGTCGTTCCGCCATCCGGACCTGTCTGTTCAACAAGCAGGGACGCGCGGGTGCGGCGGTTTTTGGGATTGGCCGGGTCGCAGGCACCCCAGTCGCCATTGATGCGCGGCACGCCAGGAGACGAGCCGCAGCCGAGAATGGTGAAGACCCGCCTCACCGCCACCTCAGAGCCTCGGCATCTTCGAGAAAACGCGGAAGGCGTTATCCGTCGTGATCGTCGCGATCTCGTCCACCGAAACGCCGATCGTCTCGGCCAGAACCTGCGCCGTGTGGGCTACATAGGCCGGCTCGTTGCGCTTGCCGCGGAATGGTTTCGGCGCCAGATACGGAGCGTCCGTCTCGACGATCATCCGGTCGTGCGGAACCGTCTTGGCGATCTCGCGCAGTTCCTCCGACTTCGGAAAGGTCAGGATGCCGGAGAAGGAAACGTAGCCGCCGAGCTCGACGCCGACGCGCGCCAGGTCCGGCCCGGAAGAAAAGCAATGGAGCAGGAAAGGGAAGGCCCCCTTCCCTGTTTCCTCGGTCAGGATCGCGGCCATGTCCTCGTCGGCAGAGCGGCTGTGGATGACCAGCGGCAGGCCGGTTTCCCGCGCCGCAGCGATATGGCGGCGAAGGCCGATCGCCTGCGCGTCGCGCGGAGCGTTGTCGTAGAAATAATCGAGCCCGGCCTCGCCGATCGCCACGACCTTCGGATGCGCCGAAAGACGCACCAGATCGGCCGTCTCGATATCCAGCTCCTCGTCGGCATTGTGCGGATGCGTGCCGACCGAGCAGAAGACGTTGGCATAGGATTCGGCGATGCCAAGGATCGTCTCGAACTTCTTCACGCGCGTCGAAATGGTGATCATCTGACCGACACCGGCCGCGCGTGCGCGCTCGATGATCGCGTCGCGCTCGGCCTCGAAATCCGGAAAATCCAGATGGCAATGGGTGTCGATCAGCATTTGGTCGTCCTTATGCTTCCGGCGCGACATAGCGCGGGAAAACCGGTTTCGGCGCCTCGAGAGCCGTTCCAGCAACCAGCCTTCCGGCCTCGCCGAGGGACGCAAAATCGCGGCTGTCGGCCGGAACGGCGACGAGATCGAGCAGCTTTCCGGCCGATTCCGGCATGAAAGGCTGCAAGAGTATGGCGATCTGGCGCACGACATCGGCCGTCACGTAAAGCACGGTCGCCATGCGGGCCGGATCCGTCTTTTTCAGCGCCCATGGCTCCTGGCTTGCAAAATAGCGGTCGGCCTCGGACACCACGGCGATGATCGAGGTCAGCGCCCGATGGATCATCAGCGCGTTCATGTCGTCGCGTGTCGAGGCGTGCAGCGCGTCCGCCGAAGCCAGCATCGCCTTGTCCTCATCGGTCAGATCACCGCATTCCGGGACCTGCCCATCGCAGTTCTTGACGATCATCGATAGCGAGCGGCTGGCGAGATTGCCGATGCCGTTGGCGAGGTCGGAATTGATGCGGGTCGCAATCCCTTCCTCACTGTAACTGCCGTCCTGGCCGAATGAAACTTCACGCAGGAAGAAATAGCGGATCTGGTCGAGGCCGAAATGCTCGACGAGGTTGAAGGGATCGACGACGTTGCCGAGCGACTTCGACATCTTCTCGCCCTTGTTGAGCAGGAAGCCATGCGCAAAGACCTTCTTCGGCAAAGGCAGGCCCGCCGACATCAGGAAGGCTGGCCAGTAGACCGCATGGAAGCGGATGATGTCCTTGCCGATCATGTGGATGTCCGCCGGCCAGTATTTCGCCCGCGGGCCGTCCGGATCGGTCAGATAGCCGGTAGCGGTGATGTAGTTGGTCAGCGCATCGACCCAGACATACATGACATGGCCTGGATCGTTCGGAACCGGAATACCCCAGTCGAAGGTCGTGCGCGACATGGAGAGGTCCTTGAGGCCCGATTTCACGAAAGAAATCACCTCGTTGCGACGCTCGGCCGGACCGATGAAATCCGGGTTTTCCTCGTAGTGCTTGAGCAGCCTGTCCTGATAGGCGGAAAGCTTGAAGAAGTAGCTCGCTTCTTCCACCCACTCGACCGGCGACCCTTGAGGCCCGTAGCGTACACCATCAGCGCGCAGTTCTGTTTCGCCTTCCTGGTAGTAGGCTTCGTCGCGCACGGAATACCAGCCGGAGTAGCTGTCCTTGTAGAGGTCGCCCGCCTCGCCCATGCGGATCCAGATATTCTTTACCGCCTCGTGGTGACGCTTCTCTGTCGTGCGGATGAAGTCGTCATTCGAGGCGTTCAGCAAAACCGCCATCTTCTGGAATTCGGCCGAGTTCCTGTCTGCCAGTTCCTGCGCTGAAATGCCTTCCTTGCGGGCCGTTTGCTGCATCTTCTGGCCGTGTTCGTCGGTCCCCGTCAGGAAAAACACGTCGCGTCCGTCCAGCCGCTGGTAGCGGGCCATCGCATCCGTCGCAATCAACTCGTAGGCGTGGCCGATATGCGGCTTGCCGTTCGGGTAGGAGATCGCGGTGGTGATGTAAAACGGGGACTTGTCGGTCATGATCGGGTTTCGGCCTGTGTCTGATCTTTTTGGTGTCTGGCTATTAGCGCATCCCATGGCCGGATGAAACAGTGCGCTCCCAGAAAAGCTGCCTGCGGCTGTCGCACAGCCAATTGTCCAGCCACAAACTCCCCATCCACCGCACGCCTTGACAATTTCCGTTGGAACCTGGAACATTAAGTGAACAAAGTGGAGACTCCCCCTTTCATGCTGAAACATCTTAGCGAGACATTCTCTCTCGCATCGGCGGCCTATGCAGACATGCACCAGATCGAGCGTGACCGGGATTGGTTCATCCTCAAGATGCACGAGGAACTCGGTGAACTCACCCAGATCTGGAACAGGCTGACGGGCCGCGGCCGTCTGAAGGGGCAATCGGAACAGGACCTGCAACGTGCGCTTTCCGACGAAACGGCCGATCTTCTCGGCCATGTACTGCTCTTTGCCGAACAGAACCATATCGATCTTGCAGCTGCGATCGAACGCAAGTGGAAATTCAGGCCGCCGGAAGGGACTGTGTCTTGATGTCGTCGAGGATCGAAAGAACGGTCTGCTTGCGATCGAGATTATAGGCTTGCGCCAGAGAAAGCCGCTCGCCGATGGCCGATGACAGCCGCGCAAAGCGTTCGGCCCCGGCGATGTCGCCAGCGGCTGCCGCCTGCCGTGCTACCCGCATGATATGCCCGCTCACCAGCGCCGAAAAGAAATCGAAAATGGTCTCGCTATCCTTGGCGGAAAGAACATCTGCGAGCTTGTGCATATCCTTGCGGATCGCCGGCCCCTGCCCGGCAAGGATCGCTTCGAAGGCGGTCATGATGTCGAGCCCACCATAATTGATCAGCTTCAACGCTTCCGACACGCTGCCATCCGCGGCCGCAAGCACCTTTTGCGCATCCGGACCGGAAAGGTCAAAACCGAGATTGGTCATCGCGTCGCGCAACGCGTCGGGCGCCAGCGGCTTCAACTGCAGCGGCAGGCAGCGCGAACGGATCGTCGGCAGCAGCTTACCCGGCGCATGGGTCAGTACCAGGAACAGCGACCGTTTCGGCGGCTCCTCGAGAATTTTCAAGATTGCGTTGGCGGCATTGCGGTTGAGGTCGTCGGCGGGATCGACGATGACGATGCGCCAATTGCCGGTCCCGGACGTCTGCGAAAAGAATTTGCCCGCCCGCCGCACCTCGTCGACAGTGATGGCGCTCTTGACCTTGCCGGTCTTGTCGTCGACCGGCCGCGTTAGATGCAGCAAGTTGTGCGAGGCGCCGGAGGCGATCTGCCGGCTGACGATCGAACGGGGGTCGGGATCGGCCAGTTCCGCCGGCGCCAGTGACGGCTCCGGATGCGTCAAAACATGGTTGGCGAAGCGGAAGGCAAGCGTCGCCTTGCCGACACCCGCCGGCCCCTCGATCAGAATCGCGTGGTGGCCTTTCCCCGACCGGTAGCTTTGCGCCAGAAAATGCTCGGCGTCCGCATGACCGAAGAGCTTCGTATTCTCGGCGGGCGGAACTGCGCCGTCCAGAACGTCAAATCGATCGGTGCTCATTGCGCCGCTTCCGTTTCTGGTCCATCGCCCCCGGTGGACAGCAACGGCTCGACAATCGCAAGCACGGCGGCGGCAATGTCGCTGGCGCTCGCTGCCGCGTCGACCACATGACAGCGCCTCGGATCGGCTCTGGCGATATCAAGGAACGCCTCGCGGCGCTTTTCATGCGTTTCGAGTTCCTCTTTCTCGAAGCGGTCGAGTTCGACCTCCTCGCCGGCCGGCGCCTCCGCCACAGCCGCGCGGCGCCGCACACGGTCAAGACCGACGGATGCGGGCAGATCGAAGATGATGGTGCAATTCGGGGTTACGCCGTTGACCGCCACCCGCTCGAGAGCTTCGATGAAGGACGGCTCCAGATTGCCGGTCACCCCCTGATAGACGCGCGAAGAGTCCATGAACCGGTCGCACAGGACGACGGTGCCGTTCAGGAGCGCCGGGCGGATGACTTGCTCGACATGATCGCTGCGCGCCGCGGCAAAAAGAATCGCTTCCATGCGCACACCAAACTCCTGCGCCGCGCCGGACAGAAGTACATGCCGCACGGCCTCCGCCCCCGGCGAGCCGCCGGGCTCGCGCGTGGTCAGAACCGTGCAACCGCGCTCACGCAGGGAATCGGCAAGCAGACGAATCTGGGTGGATTTTCCAGCCCCCTCGCCGCCCTCGAATGTAACGAACAGGCCTTTTCCGATTGACACTCTCGATTCCCGTATGACCGCCATCGCCCGGCGATACGACGGGCGCGTTTGTATTCTGGCTGCGACGCACTACCATGTATCCCATCGGTGGGTGCAGCGCTTGCAACTCGAGTTCTGTTTAGCGGATTGTCCCTGACGGCGAAACCTTCGATGCTGTCATTTCCTCATAACCAGAAAAACAGCAATTCCTGCAACGCGTCGGCCGCCCGGCTGGTCAGCGAGCCCTCCCCCACGGCCGCCGCAGTTTCGACCGGAACCTCGCGCAGCAGCCGCGTGCCATTCCAGATCTTCAGGGTGCCTGCGTGGCGTCCCGCTTCCAGTGGAACAGTCAGGGGCCAGCGATAGATCACCCTGGCCGACAGACGCTCGGGATTGTTAACAGGGATCAGCACATCGACGGCATCGCGCGTGACCAAAGTCACGTGCGATTGCGCTCCGCCGTAGACAGCAGCTTCGCCGACGGCCTCGCCGGCCTCGAACAACCTCTTCTTTTCGAAGGCGGTCATCGACCAGTCGAGCACCCGGCGCGTCTCCTCGATCCGCTCCTTTTCGCTTGCCAGCCCGCCAATGGCGAGAAAGACACGCCGCCCCTCTCTCTGCATCGTCGCGACCATCGAATAACCGAACCCCTCGGCAAATCCGGTCACGAAACCGTCGATGCCGATATTGGCCGCGATGAGAGGATTGCGGTTCCGCTGGAGGATTTTATTCCACTCGAATTCGGCCTGGGAATAATAGCGGCGGAATTCCGGGTAACTGGCGTGGATATGCCGGGCCAGCAGCGCCATGTCGCGCATCGTCACCGTATTCCGCGGATCAGGAAGTCCAGTTGCATTGTAGAAAACCGAGGAGGTCATTCCGAGTTCGCGGGCGCGCTCCGTCATGCGCCTGGCGAAGGCGTCTTCGCTACCCGTCATGCCCTCCGCCAGAATGATGCAGGCGTCATTGGCGAACTGGACGGTCACGCCCTGAAGGAGATCGGCAACACGGATGCGCGACTTCAGAGCGGCGAACATCGTCGACGTGCCGGATGGCGCGCCACCTGTCCGCCAGGCGTGTTCCGAGACCGGAAATTCAGTATCGAGCGTCAACTCGTTCTTGCCGATTGCTTCGAAGACAACTTCGGCGGTCATCAACTTGGCAAGCGATGCCGGCGGCACAGGGACATTTTCATCCTTGGCAAACAGGACCGTGCCGGTTTCGGCATCGATCAGATAGGCCTGCTTCGCTTTGGTTTCAAAGGTCTGGGCCTGCGCGGCTGAGGGTGCGCAGATGAGTAACGCAACGAAAATGAAGACCGAGAACAGCCGTGCGCGCATTCCAAACTCCGGTTCCTCTCCGGCCATAGCAGCCGGCCCACCGGGGATCAATCGCCGCGCCTCGGATTAGCGCAGGACGCTCTGGCGTTTTGCATATTCAACAATGGAATTTGGCGTCAGCGGGTTCCTGTCGACCAGGATGGCATCAAACGCCGTTTCGGACGTGCTGACTCGCGCTTCGACGTAAGCCGCCGCATAGGCCATGTTGCCGTCGGGCAGCGGAATGAACTCCGGACGTTCGGTCGGGATCGGCCCGATTTCCGGCAGCATGGCAAAGGCGTCGAGCGCCGGCGACGAGGACAACGGCGTCTCGGTCTCGGCAAGCGCCGTCACCGGCACGCCCATTTCCATGTTCGATTTCGAAGGCATGGTCAGCGTCCCGAGGCTTCCGGCCTGCTTGCGCAAGGGCTCGTTCGAGGCGACCATCACGCCGGTCGCGATCTGTCCTTCGGGGAACGCGCTCGGCGTGCGGTCGCCCTTCTTGACGTAGGAGGCCATCAGATAGGGCATGTCGTTGCCCTCGAGCGGCGCCTTGCCGATATACTGGACGCGCACCTTGGCGCTGCCCTTGCGCTTCATGTCGAGGAAATCGGCAGTCTTGGACGAGACGTCGATGATACGGCCAAGTTCATAGGGGCCGCGATCGTTGACGCGCACCACCACCGAAGAACCGTTCTCGAGATTGGTGACGCGGGCATAGCTCGGCAGCGGGAACGTCGGGTGGGCGGCCGACAGGTGATATTTATCGTAGACTTCGCCATTCGCCGTCAGGCGGCCGTGAAACGCCGAGCCGTACCAGGAGGACATGCCGGTCTTGTTGTAGCCGAACTCCTCTTTCGGCTGATACCACTTGCCTTTGACCTGGTATGCCTTGCCGACCTGGTAGCGGCCACCACCCTTCGGGATGTTCTTGCCATCGGCAACGCGCGGGCTGGCCTTCACGCCATAGATCGACTCGGCAAAATACTCCTTGCTGCGCGTCTTGTTTTTCTTGACGCTGCCCGTCGATCCGCACGCCGTCAGCGCGACGCAAAGCATCGGGATGGCGGCAACACGCAATCCCTGGAAGAGAAGAGCCGCAGTCTGATTGGATGTCATGTGTCCCACAATCGCAATTCGTAAAAGCCGTACTCGGTACCCTCTCGCGCATGCCCCCACGCGAAAGAACCGGCGTCACGAAACGTAACAGTCGATTAATCATGACAACAACGTGGCGAAATTGCGAATGGTTAACCGTGCCAGTATGGAACAATTGATATTATGGTTTATGAAAGGTTAATATTTCCCTGTCGGGCCACGCAACAAAAGCGATCTATACGATGCCGTTCGAGGTCGGAAAACAACCGCCTGATGCAAAGAGCAGTTTTCAACACACATATTCGATGATGGTGTACTTGATGCCGGTGATCGTTCCATTGGCATCGCGCATAAAGGCGGGAATATATTGCGGATCGGGCGGGACGCAGACCTCTCGTTCAGTGTCTTCGGCGCCGGTCAGGCCCATGTCGACGACCTCCGCCGCATAGACATCCGGCGTCTCCAGCGCCGCGCCAGCCGGCGAAACGGCCGTCAGCCCGAACAGGCAAAACATCGGAAGGCCCCTGGGTGCCATCGCGGTCGCAACGCCTCCATTCGGCCAGAAAAACGGGAAAATTGCCGGTTTTGTTCGGACGCGTGTCAGGTCTGGCTTTGTCGCTCGTGAAAGCCCGCCGTTTCTTCGATTGCGATGCATGCGCTGACGGTCTGCCGAAGCGGTTGACGTTCGCCATCCGCAGGCTATAAAGCGAGCCACGACGAGGTTGTTGCTCACGCGCGCGCAGGTCAAAACCACCACCCTGCCGCGGTCGCGACGCTTCTAGGACCCCGTCGCAAGGAAGAGTGTCCGAGTGGTTTAAGGAACCGGTCTTGAAAACCGGCGTGCGGGAAACCGTACCGTGGGTTCGAATCCCACCTCTTCCGCCAATTTCTTTTGTAAGTGCCTGTTTTTACTGCTTTTTATGAAATGCATGCTTTCAGACCCACTTTGCGCCCCACTATTGGCCGCCTGTTCTAGGTTAAAGGCAATGGCTCGAAGTATCCACGATCTCCCCGATCACGTAACCGCTGACGACATTCGAGCTCACCTCGTCCGCGTCTCGCAATCGATCATGGTGAGCGAGTACGGTGAGTCCTATCTCGAGGAACAGCTGGAGCGCGCGCTCAAACACGAGGCGACCATCAGAAACGGAAGACACAAAATGCCGCCGGAAGAGCGGCGCCAAAAGGAACAAAGCCCGTCCACCGTCGGTGAATACATCCTCGACCTGAGGATGGATCGTACGGTGGTGCGCCAATCGACGCCGATCGACTGAAAACTCTTATTTGCCGGGATTGGCGGATGCTTGACTTCCGCGTGTATCCTGTCACGTTACGCCTTTAGGGCGTGGGGACGCCCGCTAAGAGTTTTAGGGGATATAATGAAATTTCGTATTGTTGTGCTGGCCATTGCGCTGGCTGCTTCCGGGTGTGCAAAGCGTCCCGATGCGATCGTTCCCGTCGATATTCCGATGGCTGCTTACACAAATCTTGGTTGCCCAGCCCTGGTGCAGGAATTGCTGAGAGAGCAGAACAATCTTGCCGCCCTCTCCAAGCAACAAAACCAGGCTGCTACGGGAGATGCGATTGGCGTTTTCCTTGTCGGTGTACCGGCTTCGAGCACCTTCGGCGGGGACAAGGAGGGCCAGGTCGCCGTGTCGAAGGGCAAGGTCAATGCGATCAACTCGGCGATCATGAGCAAGAGCTGCAAATAGGCGGGAGAAAATTATGGTTTCAATTAAGTTTGGCGCCGACATTGCAATCGACATGCGTGCCTACGACTACGATATCGGCAGCTTGCCCTATGTCGAATCTGTTTCCTACAGCTCAACCTATCTTCGCGGCTGGTTCAGTGACGGTACCTACGTCTCGATCGAAGGCAGTGGGTTCAGCTACAATCAATCCACCGGCATCCCGAACGGCGGCGAAATCCGCAGCATTTACGAGTCCAATGGCGGGGAAGTGCTTGTATCCGTAACCGGCCTGCGCCTCGCGGTAACCAGCCTTGTAAAAGTAGCCCAGACATATACCGTCTCGGACGATATCGCTCTCGTGAAATCCGCCCTGGGCGGCAATGACAGCATCACCGGGGGAATTACGCCGATGTTATTCTCGGCTATGGCGGAAGTGACATTCTCCGCGGCTGGGCTGGCGATGACGAGCTGTACGGCGGCGACGGCAACGACATGCTTTACGCCGGGAAAGGCCACGATTTTCTGAAAGGTGGCGCCGACAATGACACGTTCACATTTAAAAGCGTTTCGGATTCCACCCATCTTGCTTCAGGCAGAGACACGATCTCAGACTTCAGCACAAACGACAGGATTGATCTTTCAGGAATTGACGCCAGTACCACGTCCTCAGGGAACCAGACCTTCAACTTCATAGGGACGAAAGCGTTCACCGGAAAGGCTGGAGATTTGCGTTACGAGAAGAAGGCCTCGGACACTTATATCTATGCCGATGTGAACGGCGATAAGACAGCGGACTTTGCCATCCATCTCGATGATGCCGTTACCCTGCAAAAGGGCTACTTCACATTGTAGGTTATCAACAGACAGCCCACATATACCTCCTACCTGTCGCTGAAGGAGAAAATGAACATGATCGATGTTGCATCCCCCAAGCGTCCGATCGGTCATCCCGAGAGAGCCCTCGATTGCGAGGTCGCCCTTTCACCAGCTATTGATCAGTTGTCGGACGACGACACACTCAGCGAGGAAGAAATTGAAGCCAGGCTCATGGAGGCCGGTCTAGCAGCAGGTTGGGAAGAGCACGAGCTCCGCACGGCCATCGCTGACCTGCGCCGGAATGCGGCGCTCGGGTTGCAGGGCCTATCGGAATAGGACTTCTGATCGCCACCTGTTGTGCACTTAATGTGAGCAGAGGAATCGTCCTCACGGAGCCCCTCACCCTTGCTGTTGAAGCCACTCCCGGCCTGCGGAAGCCTCAGCGATCGAGATCAATCACGAAGATATTCCATGACTATGCCACGGTCCATACTCACGGCGAATTCTGGTTTCGGAGTAATATTTCTGCCCAGGCACATGATAGATGCGTTGTATCCGAAACCTTGAATTAGTAAAAGCTGTATTATTGCTGCCGAGCATCGGCGTGCGGCGCTGCTTGACTCTCACGTGCATCCTGTCACGTTGCGCGGATAGGACGAGGAGATGATCAATGGTCACAAAGCAAAGAAAAGTCACTGGTGTTCGTCAAGACAAGGATGGTGATATCACACACGTACTGCTCGATGGGAACATTCGTGTGACGCCGTTAAAGAACGCCGTCGAGATGGCTGAACGAGGGGAACTCAAGGACGTTCACGCCGTGGCTGGTGAAAAGAAAAAATATCTGCGCAGCGACCCCAATGGCAGTGCGGGCGACAATCTCGATAACCTTCGTAAAGTTTAAGCGATCCGTCCAGTTTTGGACGCATCTAAAGTCGATCCCGATACTTGCACGATTTCACATAGCGAGTGACACGCGCGGCCGCAAATTGTCTCCAGCATTTGACCACGGATGTACTGGCACTTGCTGTCAAGACGAGTTGGAGAGGTCGGGCAATCAGATCCGCGGACGGTGGAAACCCATGTGCGGCGGGCTGATCGTGTCAAGGATCACGCCGGAGATGGGTTTTTCTGACCAGCAGTTAGCATCCGAAATAGCGCTTCAGTTTCCGAGCTGTTTGGGGACTTGCACAAATCCCCTCTAGTATGCGGCCGAATATATCCGGCGCCATGTCAGCCTTCGGGATGAAAACCTGCATATCCAAGCCATTGTCAAGCGTGGTCGCGCTTTCAATCCGCGCCTTCCGGTAGAACGCGTACGAACGCTTGGTAACGAACTCATGATCTCCTGGCTCCAGGATACAAGTCCCATCACAAAGATGATTGGCGTAACCGCTTATCGGCACAATGAGATGATTTCCGGCATCGCACGCGTCAGTACAAACGACATAAAGATGCTTCCGATCAGGGTCGTGGCTCGGACCAGAGGGGATCAATAAGGTGCCGGATTTTATGATCAATTCAATGGGTCCGAACCGCCGCGAACACGCGGTCAATTCCGCGCTGATCATATACGGCCTCGGCCATTTCCTTCGCGTTTTCCACTCCCAATGCCGTCATGATGCGGATCATTGGAATAGGATTCGAGCCGCCATTGGGATCTTCCCACTCTGGCACATTCTTAGGATCATGTGTCCAGTCGCGAAGATCCCACTGGTTCATGCCACCAAACCGCGCCCATACAGCGTCGACGCATTCCAGATCTGCATCGCTAAGCTCATCCAGATCCTCGTCAGTCATAGCCGGGTCAGCAAGAGCGATCTGATGATGTTCCTTGTCCTCAAGGTAATCCGACCAACCACATGCCGCTAGATCGTACTCACCATTGATATGGCTGTATGTCGTAGAATTCACCGGTCCATGAGGCATGGACACCCGAGTTTCATCTAGGATCGGGAACCCAAAACGACCAATACTCTCGCGGTCCGCGAGGTAAACCAACTTCACTGCTTTGAGAACATTCAGCTGGCTAGCGCCAGACTTTTGAATAAAGCGCGCAATCAACTGCGCAGCTTTCTTTGGATCATATGCCATTTTTGCCTCCGGCTGTTTGTCGGACACACGGTGTCCAACGGCCTCACGGCTAGTTATTTGTTGTGCTTTATATAGCTCAGATTCGTTAAAGAGCAATATATGGCGATTTGGCGCCATCCGGCAGCGATAATCACTCTTATCGCTACCAACGCCAGCGTAACGCCAAGAAGCGGCAGCAGGCGGCATAATTCGGGCCATGGCCTGACGTCACCGGCGGGTAGAAATGATTTTCTCAATCCTTCTCGAAAGCGGCGATGTAATACGGGTTTTCACCAAAATGTATTGGGCGGCGAGTGCCGATGCGGTCTAGGTGAGTTGCTCGTCTGGTGTCGTTGCGCCGCAGAGAAGCGTTGATAATCTCAATCTCAGTCAGGTCTCGACTTACCAAGCGACGGAGCACTTCTTCGATCTCGGTGTCGTCCATGCCTCCTGGCAGCTCCCACTTTGCCGCTTCGTCGTTGCTCTTGAACTTCGTGATTACCCACTTCGCCACATCGTCCTCCAAGGGGCCAAATGCCAGTCCGGAAAACAGCCGGCGCGAGAAGTTCGCCCAGGCGCTCGCTAAAGGCAAGACGCTTGGAAACATTCGGATCGCCGCTCGCCGACAAACCCGTCTTCTTGACTTCGATCGCCCCTCGGCAAATCATCCGCGGATGACCGCTACAACCGACTTCATCGCAGAACTGTTCCGAGCGGCGAATGAAGTCGGCAAGTTGACTGTGGACGAAAAGCGTCGGCTGATGAAACGCGGCATGCGGACAATCCGAGAACTGCGCCTTGAGACAGGCATCCGGCCCAGCCGTACCGGCAGGGATGCGCTCCTGGCCATCCAAATTGACGCTCTGCAAACCGAGGCCCGCAGTGACGACGAGATCAGAGCGGTACTGCTCGACCTAGCCGACATGATCCGGACGCTCAAGATCGTGCTGGATGTGAAGGCGTGAGGATCAGACCGGCTGACCGGTTCGGATGGAAGCCGAAGCAAGGCGCACAGGAACGGATGGATGAGCGAAGGGGCGTCGAGATGAGTGGAATTATCCTACGCGGAGCTGTTGCACTTGTGTTTCTAATCGTGGCCTTCGTTTTGTTCGGCCAATCGGCTTTTGGCTATCTGAAAACGGGAGAGTGGCACTCGGATTCAGTATTGGATGCCATCACTTATTTCTTCGAACGACCTGACGGTCGAGTGTCGTCTTTCTTTTCCGACTGGGTGGGGTTGGCAGAAATCTTAGGGTCTTTCCCCGCATATCTCGCCTCTTTCGTTCTTTCCATGATCGTTTTGGCGGCTGATCTCGATTGACCCAATGCGTGTGTCGAACGGTGCTATAAAGCCGTCATGGAATTGAACCGCGCCAAGTCGGCATACGTGGGGAGAAAGCCATGTGCGGACGGGTCTATATCAAAACCACGCTCGAAAACATGATGCGGGCCTTCTCCTTTGCTCGCAGCGAAGGTGTCGAAGGACTCGCCAACCAATTCCCGCGCTATAACGGCGCCCCAACGCAGACCTACCCCGTTATCATCCGCGACGTGATCCGTGATCCCGACCTGTTCGGGCCGGTGTTTGTCTCGGCACGCTGGGGTCTGATCCCGCGGTGGGCGAAAGATGCCAAGGGCGGTGGACGGCCGCCGCCGATCAATGTTCGATGCAAAACCATCTCGACCAACGGCCTGTTCAAGGCCGCCTATCGCTCACGACGCTGCCTGGTGCCAATCGATGGTTTCTTCGAATGGAAGGACATCTATGGGACCGGCAAGAACAAGCAGCCCTATGCCATCGCCCTGAAGTCGGGTGCTCCCTTTGCGCTGGCCGGCATCTGGGAATATTGGCGCGACCCTCAGACGGGGGAAGACATTCGATCGTTTGCCATCATCACCTGCGAGCCCAACGAGATGATGGCGGCCATCCATGATCGCATGCCGGTGCTGCTTCATCCGGAGGACTATGAGCGCTGGATTTCGAGTGCTGAGGATCCGCGCGACCTGATGAAGCCCTTCCCTGCCGACCTGATGACCATGTGGAAGATCGGCAGAAACGTGGGATCGCCCAAAAACGACAGTCCAGACATCATTGAAGAGATTGATCCGAAAGAGCCCGAGCTGCTTTAGGAATTGGGAAATGAGCGACGACAGAACCGCTACCATGCCAGCCGCACCCGTCCATTTCGAGCACTGGTGCGACTATCCAGGCTGCATCAAGTGGGGATCGTTCGGGAAGGAGCGCAGCCGGGGGATCACCGAGTGGCGCTGCGGCGAGCACTTGGCCGATGACTATTGGGACGGAAGGTCGACCCCGCGGAATTGACGGCGACAGCCGGCGCGACGATGATCAGAGGTATAGGGGAATTCACGCTGATGAACTGGAGGAAACCAATGTCAGGCGGCTTCACAGACAAAGAAATTGCTGACGAGTTGAACCGACGCCGGAGGGCGCAGGAGCAAATCGAAGGAGATCGCCGTGAAGAGCAACGGCGTCAGATCGAGGAACGTGCAGATGCGAATTGCGTCCACTGCGGCCAACCGTTTCAAACCTCGATGGCCAATGGAGGGGAGTTCGGTTTTTGCGATGAATGCGCGCCGGACGATTAGATGTGGGGTGATTGGGTCAACGACGCTTCCCTTTTCATCGACCTGGTGCTCGCGGCTGACTGAGCTTGGGCCAGGGGCCGGGGTGGAAACGCATCGCAAACTGATGCATAAAACCGAAATGCTTGAAACTCTCAAAGACGAACGCGCTGAAGCAGAACACCATCTTGCCGAAGCCATGCTCATGACGAACGAAGCTATTCGGCGCGTCCATAAACTCGGCCTCACCGTGGAGGCCCAGATCATCACGGCGTACACAGGCGAGGGCCCGATGCCTCGACTTAACTTCGGCACCGTCGATCGACAGCGTGGCGCAATCTGAGCGACACTCGGCTTGACCGCCGCAATTTTGTGTTGTTTATTCCGCGTCACCCTGATCTCTCACTGCCTGCCGGCGAGTGAACTCCTCATTGAGGCGCGACGATGACTTATGACTGGGATGGGAAGCGTACGAGGCGCATGAACATCATGCAGAGCATCGCCATTGGCGCAGTGATCTTGCTCGGATCCACGTTTTTCGCCGCTGCCACAGCACTCGTGATGGAGTAGCGACCGCGCCCCGGAGGCATATCTGAATTTCTACTCCGGGCTGGCCTCAGATACGCGAAAACCCTAAAAAACAGCGATAATCAAGACTGCCTAAACGTGACAAACTCCCTCGACAATTATCGGGGGAGACAATGGACGACCTGTACAAACTTCGCGGGATACTTGCGGAACTGAGCCACGCCGTGCCGCCTGGCGACCGGTACGAAATGCTGCGATATCTTATCGGAATGGCCGAGCTGGAGGTATCCGATCTGGTTGCCCCGTTGCGGCCGGATCGTCGGAAACGTCTGAATCCCGAACATCGGCGAGATGCTGAGCTTTGACCATCGCGCGGAGCATCGTGAGCGTTTCGCGCATGGGCGTTCCGCGGCGCGCCTCCGTTCTTGCTCGGGCCAACATGATGCGTGTGGTCATTAGGTAATCCTTGCCGCCGACTTCGAAATAGCGGGGCGGATTATGCCGTCAACAGGGCGTTATTGCACCCCACAAAACTAGTGACCTGTTGAGCTGTAGCCGCCGCAATCGTGGCCCAGTGCCCAAAGCAGTCTACTGCAGCTTACCTGGTTCTGGCGGTCCCGGAGGGCCTATCAAAAGTCAACAGTTTCAATGGGCTAACGAGCAGGTTAGCCAATGTAGTTTTCCATCTGTTCCCAAATGCTGGCTAACCAGCAATTTCAAAACGCGAACTCAATCCATTCGATCTCGCGCGCGATGATGGACGGCGTCATCACTTCAGTTTACCCGAAGCCGCTCAAATCAAAGGCATGCGGATTCACTGCGTCTTACTTTCGCATTGTCCCACTTGCCAGCATTTCCTCGATACCGCCAGCTTGGGAAGCTAGGAGTTATCGGGTGAAGTCAAATGCTAGAGTGTAAAACATGCGGCATCCGGCTCTATAAGTTTCAAACACTTAAATGCTCATTGCAAAACAACGAACCCTGATATTTACACAACATAAAGTTTAATTATAGATGCTTCCCGCAAGCGGAGGCAAAGCATGGCTATCGGGATCACGAACATAACGCTCGACGTACAGAATTTCAGGCACGCGAAAGTAGCCACAGAGCGTGAGGCCATTCAGATCCTGTTGTCAGACGAACGAACTCACAGGATTGCAGAGCTTGCAACAGACATCGTCGAAATGGGTGGCTTGGACCCTTCTTCGCTTTTGATTGTCATGCAGGATGACGCCAATGTCGGGCATTATATAGCCCTTGAAGGGAATAGGCGTGTCACTGCCTTGAAGACTTTGATTTACCCAGATCTCGCGATCAACCTACCGACCCATGGACAGTTTAAGAAGTTGAGCGCCCCTTTCATGGCACTTGGCATTAAAGACGTTGAATGCACAGTACTCGACCGAGAAACTGCTTTCGACTGGATAAAGCGTAAACACTACAACGCCATGGGCGGCAAGGGCGTCATGCCATGGAATGCGATAGCCACCGCCCGAAGCGATGCATCGGAAGGTCGTCCGCCGCGTTGGATGATCGCGCTTGATTTTCTTACAAAGCAGGGTGAGCAGACCGATGCGTTGCTCGACGGCATCTCCAGTAAAACTACGACTGTGGAGCGCGTCTTTTCATCCACTTACATGGCTTCAATTCTGGGGCTGACGTTCGACAGCAGAGCCGCAACAGTAACCCCGGAAAACGGTGACGTTAAAGCAGCTACACTTTTGCTCAAGACAATATTCACCGACATGGCTCGTAAAAGTTTCACGGAGCCGACCGTAACGACTTCTGACCTGCAGCAAATATATATCGAAAACTTTGAGCAACTCAGCGTTCTCAAGAAGGCCAAACCCGGATCATCTTCCGGGCAAGGTGGGGCTCAAACAGGAGGGGGAGCAACGAGCGGCGCTCCGGGGTCTAGCCCATCTGGTGGGGGTAGTGCTCAGGGTAACGGTAACTCGGGGTCCGGGTCTGCCGCGCAATCGGCAAGCTCCGGAAGCGGCACTACCGCAAAATCCAAACCAATTCGCCAAAGGAGCAAGTTAGCTGACAAAGGGCTGAGAATAGGCAACAAGGCGTTGAATCGCCTGTACGGCGAGCTTCGGAAGCTCAACGTCGAGATTTATCCCCACGTCGGCGCCGCGATGATCCGCATTTTCCTAGAAAAGACATCACTCGTGTTCGTTGAAGATATGGGGGTCGTTTGCAAAAATCCTGCCGGCTGGAATGACTTCAACGTGCGCCTAAAAGACAAAGTCGCGGGCGTTCTGCACACCATCGATCCCAAGAAAAAGAATGCTAAGCTCAGCTACGCGTGGGACGTGGCAAACGGAGTTCAAGGAAAGATCCACACGCTGGACTATCTCAACAAAGCCATCCACGATCCCACATCCCTACCGTCGACGACAGAGATCATCGGCATATGGGACCGCTTCCACCCTTATTTCGAAGAGCTTTTCAAAACGCTTGAAAAAGCTGGGAAATAAGTCTGGCCGAGTGAACTGCAAAATGCTATCTCACGGGCAAAGAAGGCGGCTCCGATGACCAATCACTCCCCCCTGAGATATCCTGGAGGCAAAGGAAAGCTTGCCCCGTACATTACCGAATTGCTTCAATCAAATGGCCTAGAAGGCGCACACTATGCAGAGCCTTTCGCTGGCGGCGCGGCAGTTGCGCTCGATCTGCTTTTCTCAGAGCGGGTGAAGCACATTCATATCAACGATCTCGACTGGTCAGTATTTGCCTTCTGGAAAGCCGTCATCGATCACACGGACGAGTTTATCGACAAGGTATTGAGTACGCCGGTTTCCGTCGAAGCATGGCTTGCAGCCCGAGAGATTAAGAGGCTTGGCCACGGCGACAATATCGTAGAGGCCGGATTCTCCACTTTTTTCCTAAATAGGACAAACCGATCAGGGATTCTCAATGGGGGCATGATCGGCGGGTTAGCCCAGGAAGGCAATTGGAAGATTGATTGCAGATTCAATAAAGACGATCTACTACAGCGTATACGAAGAATCGCAATGTTCCGGTCAAGGATCACCATTACTAATTTAGATGCGTCCGATTTTTTAACAAATCATATCCCGAAGATAGCTCCGCGCAGCCTCATTTACATCGACCCACCGTACTACGTAAAAGGCGCTTATCTCTATCAAAACCATTTCGAACACGAAGATCACGTCCGGCTGGCGCAGGTCGTAAAAAGTATTGAACGACATGCATGGTTTGTGTCCTATGACAACGTGGAGCAAATCAAACGAATATATAGCGATTGCGAGCAGCAACAGTTCAGCATTGGCTATAGCGCTAGAAACCACGGCAAGGGGTCTGAAGTCATGGTATTCGCCCATGATCTAAAACGGCCACCAAACATCTTCGCGAATAAAAATGAACAACGGGCGATATTAAAGGCCTCGGGAGCGCGCTGAGTCTCGCTTCTGCAAGTCGTGATGCGCAGCATTCTTCGATCTCCTCTATCTCGACGGCCGCGATTTGCGCCGGCGGCGGCTGGAGCCAATCCTCGGTCGGCGCACTGTCAGCGAAACAGGCTATTGCTAGGACGGCGCAGCTATTGCCTTTCATCGCCTTTGGGTTGTGGTCGTTTGCAGATTATACGTGATCAAATGTAGAACCTGACACCGGACATTTAAGCGTTATCAAAGAGTTAATTTCTTGTCAACACTTCTGTTGACTTCCACAGATGTGTTGAATACGTTATATCTATGAACGCAAGCGAATTTAGGCGTTGGCTCGCCAAGCAAGGATGTACCTTTGAAAACCATCGCGGTGGGAGTGGCCATGTTACTATTTATCGCGACGGAAAAAAATCCCAACTTCCCACTCACGGCGGGAACAAAGAGTTGGGTCCAGGCTTGATCTTTCAGATCAAAAAGCAGCTTGGCTTAAAATAAGAGAGGACGATAGATGGCGTGGTATAAACTGGCAATCCAGCCGGATGACGGCGTTTGGCTGGTAACTTCACCCGACTTTGAAGAGGTTGTATCATACGGGCAAACGCAGGAGGAGGCTTGCCGTAACGGTCGTAACGCAATTGAAGAGGCCATCGCAGGCAGAATCGCAGATGGGGAATCGATCCCGCTCCCACTTAGCGAAAACGAATGCAACGGAGGTCGGTATGTTGAGGTGCCCATGATGGTGCATCTCAAGTCCGCGATCTATATGATCATGCGCGAAAAAGGATGGACGCGCGCAGATCTCCAAAGAGCGCTCGGCTGGCCGCATCGGGAGCAGATCGACCGTCTCTTCAGGCTCGATCACCAAACAAAACTCGATGCGATCGAGGATGCCTTTAAGGCGCTTGGCGTGCCGTTAAGTGTAAATATTCCCTTTCACAAAGCCGCATAAATAAAGCCCGCCTTGGCGGGCTTTATTCTTTTGGTCGACGAGGGGCTCGCCTTCCCCACCAAGCCGGTCAGCAAAACAAGCAACGCAGTCGATCACGCAGCGATTGAAGTGGTGCCAGCTTGAATGCTACCAGAAATCCGATGCACTCTCGTCGCCACCTTTGATTTGCTACCCGAGTGCCATCACGCGGCGCCCATTGACCAGAGTATTTCTCATTCAGATTGGCCAAAAAGTCCTGGGCAATCTCAGGCGACACGAGCCTTTCCACCAGAGACGCCGAAAGCTTCCGGCCATTTGGACTTGTCACAGGCGCCTGCCGCATAAATGGCAGCACATCAGGGTTAAGTCTCCCTGGCGGAAAGTCTCGTTCAACCAGGCCGATTGCGGCTCGCACGAGAGACTGTTGCCGCAGGATCATCGACTCGGACGGTCGCGGCGTCATCATCTCCAACTGGCGTGTGACAGCGCCATATGCCTTTTCGTAGACTTCCGCGCGTATTTCTCGTGTAGGGCTTTCGAGGCCATTCACGGTTCTTCGGATAACGTTCTCGAAATTCGCCATCAATTTCCTCGTCGTTACCAGATGATCTTGCGCAGGCTTTCCGCTGCCGACACTAGCGTATCGAACCAATAGCGAACGACCATGCCCATGCATTGGCGCCGCCACATCCATTTCGCGCGCCTGGCACCAAACGCCGGTAGCCACTTCTCCTGATATTTGATTTCCATGTTGGCCAAGAAGTCGTCGCCGACGTCGGACGGCAGCATCATGCCAAACCAGAAAGATGAGGGCGGTTCTGCATCAACACTGTGCGCAGCGCGCTCCCAAAAGTCCGTCCGCGCGCTCGATGATTTCTCTATCGTCTCGGAAAGTTCCTTCATCAGAGATTCGAGGATCATGCTCGGGTGCCTCTGCGTATCGAGCTTGGTCTTTTCGACGTATATACGCACGTTTTGCTGCAGCGAATGGAAGTAAAGATTCCGCAAGACCAGCTCATTTTCGAGCTTCAACGTTTTCGGAAGCACATGGGCTAGATAGGCGAACGAGTTCGGCGGTTTCTTTTCATCCATGGCGGGCGACCCCCAATGCAGGTTTGCCACCGTAGGAATTGACAGCACGCGTGGCGTTCACAGCCTCGTCGAGTGCCCGGCGACCTTCGCCCGTGATCGTGAAGAGGCGTTTCCCGCGGCTGTCATTTTCGTCCTTGGTTTCCGAGATCATCCCCTTTTTCGTCATACGATCGAGTGCCGTATAAAGCGCGGCGAAAGGTGGTGATTTCTCCATCGACGCTTCAAGAACGTCGTGCACTCGGGCGGCATGTACACGAGGCCCGGCCTTGATCAATGCGATGAGTGTAAGCTCCTCGAATTTTCCTATCACACGACGATCCTCTGCTTTTCATCTGCAGCGCATACATATGCGCCGCATACTAATATCGTGGTTTGCAGCGCATACGTCAAGTGGGGTCGATTGGGATGAAAGCGACGGAGGGTCCGCAGATTTTCGGACACTGAACCGCAGACCCATCAGCCTCGCGGTGATCATGAGCAAGGCTGCAAGTAGCCCGAAAATGGAAGGCGGTGAGCTTCGCCGCCTTCCTACTTCACTTTGATCAGCTGTCCTTTTCGAACTTGGCGCCAAACCAGCGCAGGAACAGAACTTCGGATCCGCGCGGCCCGAGATAGGCGAGGCTACCGACGATGGTCGGCCGAAGAAGCGGTCCGGCGTCGACCCAGATAGCCACCCCCTCCCCGATGATTGCCATGCCAGCCGCCAGCGGGAATTCCCAAGCGAGTTCCTTGCCGAAAAACTTCTTCCGGTGGGACCGGCGGACTTCGGTGGTGTGCCACATCAACCTCCCCATCACGGCGGCTACGATCGTCGTCAGGCCGCCGCCGATCCACGCGTTGAGCATCTCGGCGAGCGATTGATACTTTTCAGGCATGTGCCGCTTCTCCCTCATAATCTGTTCAGCGAATCGGTGGCTGAGGCTTGATCAGGCCCATCAATCCGTCGCGCAAGATATTGATCACGGTCTTCAGCGTACCGAGCACCGCGATCGCGATCGTCGTATAGGTCGGGTCGACGACGGACTTCGAGCATTCGATTTCGCCGCCGGATAGCGTCGTGCAGCCGGTGGCAAGCAGGATCGCCGTCACAAAGCCCAGGAGGGCGATGATGACGTTGAGGATGTTGTGGAAGAGATTGCTGTTCATGGTCGTTCCTTTCAGGCTTCGTTGGTGGAGAGTTTTCCGTCGCTCTCGACGGTTGGGATTGCACCTTCTGGCAGCGGCTCGCCTTTCGGCCACCAGTAGCCGGTGACACGCGAGACGGCGAAGGGCTTGATGTTGACGGCGTCCGCCTGGTTGCCTCCCAGCACCATCAGGTTGCCCTGGGCATCCCGGCCGGTAACGAAGCCGACATGGCCGCCGCCATTGCGCTTGAAGGTGACGATGCAACCAACCGCGGGCTTGGCGAGCTTGACGCCCCATTTCTCATAGGACCGGGCCATGCCGGACCGCGTCGAAGCGATGCCGACCGATTCCAGCACGAAGCCGACCATGCTGGCGCACCAGGGGGTTTCGTCGTCTGTGAACGGCAGCCCGGTTGCCTTCCACATCGCGAGGATCTCCGGCGCATGGTTCTTGCCCTTGATCTCGTGAAGGCCGGAATAGCGGCGGGCGAAGGTCAGCCAGCGCGGCTCCCCGGTGCCAAGCGCCCGCTGACCGGCAACGGCAAAGCCGAACAGCTTTTCCAGCGTGATCGGCCCGATATAGGGCCGCGCTTGCAGCCCGTTGGCGACCTTGAAGGCAATGATCGCCTTTTCGGTATCGGCCCCCATGACGCCGTCAGCCCCCGCTGGCCCGACCGAATAGCCAAGCGCAAGCAACCGCCTCTGGATATCCAGAATCGTTTTCATGTTGATGTCCTTTGAGGTTATGGCCGCAGATCCGCCGATCGTCACAGCACGGTTCTGACGCCGGCAGCGATCTTGGAAACGATGCGGTCGCGGCCGGCCGGAACGGTCGGATGCAAGCCATCGGCATAATAGGTCGTGTAGTTGTACTGGTTGACGCCGGTCTTGCGCAGAAGGTCGATCACCGGCAGATGGTGATAGGCAGACCGATCGGCGATCGCGTCGGCATACGCGCTGAGGAACACGCCGTCGCCATTGGCATTCAAGTTGCTGTCGCCCAGCGTCGCCGGACTTGCCCGCCACTGCGGTGTCAAAAAGACGATCTGCATGTTCGGACAAGCCGCCTGCAGCGCTGCAATCGACAGGTTCAAGGCCCCATAGAATTGTGTGTTCGTCGTGCTTGTCGCGGCGCCAAGATCGACGCCGGCCGACCAGTCGTTGGTGCCGTGAGCGATCAGGGCGATATTCACCGCTGCCCAGGAGGTCGAAGCCATGAGTGCAGCCTGCACGCGGTTATCATCGGCATAGCCGCTATACAGACTGTCTGCGGCGCTGGTAAGCGCGGCAAAGTCGTTGGCCTGGATCGCTTCCGCCAGCGACACCATCGACATCTCGTTGCGATAGACCTCTGCCCCGGACGGGCTGCCGAGGCGCGCCATGCGGCAACCGCCCATCCCGAAATTCAGCACAGTCGCTCCGAGCGCCGTCGCCAGTGCTTCCGGAACGCCATAGCTCTCGATGACGCTGTCTCCGAAAAATGCGATGGTTGAGCCGGCCACCCCGCCCGAGAGCGCGGCAACCTGCTTGCTCATCGTGTGGATGGCTTCCGGTGAAGTCTCGGCTGGGTACCAATCATCGCGCGCCACTGTGTCGATAGTCAGTGGCGATGTATGGCTGATGAAGCTGTAGCCGCCGACCTGCACCACGACCGACGAGGAAGCCGAGTTCGGCCCCATGCGGATTTCCGTCATGTCCGTGCGGTTGGGGAGTTGCCCCGTCACGAAATACAGCCGCACCGTCGAGGTGATTTCGATGTAGTCGACCAGGCTTAACCCGGCAATGAACGTGCCGCCGGCATACCAGTAGACCGCGATATCCGGCCACGCCGCGCCGTCAGCCGCATAGACATAGGCCGATGCGAGAAAGTATCGCTGCGACGATGCCGCCGACAGGATGGCGTCGCGCTTGTAGCGCAGCGCTCCGCCCGAGCCAATCTGCAGGGCGCGCTTGATACCGCGCTCGCTCATCTCGGTCGCGGCTGGTGTCACCAGCGTTGCAGTGCCCGTCCAGACCGGCGGCGTGCCGGCCACGTCGAGAACCGGATTGACGATGCCGTTGTTCCACGGATAGCTGCGGCCTTGTGCGTTCTGCAGGGCGGTGACCCTCGCCGCGCTGTTGGCCTGCGCGGCGTCCGTGCTTCGGAAACCGTTCCAGTCGTCGAGCTGGACGCGATCAATGCCGATCGAGACATCGTTGCTTGCGAGTGTCCAACCGCCGATCTCTGCCACGGCGCCACTGACAAGGCTGGCAAAACCATAGGCAATCGCGCCGATCGTGCCGCTGGCGGGCAATCGCGTCTGTGCCCAGTATCGCCGCAGCTCCGACGTGACCTCAACATAGCCCGCCGTGTAGCCGGTTGCGCCGGATACGACCGATCCGCCCGTCAAGGCGCTGTAGAGGACAGTCTGCAGACTGCCGCTCGGCCAATTGGTGCCGCCGGCCGAATAAATGTAGACCGACGCGACGATGTACTTTCCGTTCGGCGAAGCCGGGGCCGCGTCACGCTTATAGAATGCCGTCGCGGTCGTGCCCGTACCGATGGCGTGAGACTTGACCACGCCGTGCGCCGTCAGGGCGGCGTTCGCCGCTGCCGCTTTGGGCAGGGTGACGGAGCCCTGGAAGACGCCAAGAGCGCGGGCCTCGGCCCCGGCTGGATCGAAGGCTGCATTGCGCAGGCGAAAACCGACCCGCGCGACGCGGTCCGCCTCGATCGGAGACTGCTCGCGGCCGATGATCAGCGGCGTGCGAGTGGCGAGGTTGACGAGGATGCCCGTTGAGGAAATGTCGCGGTAGTCGATCAGCAGCCGAAAAACGATGTTCGTGCCATAGATCAACACCTCGGTCGGCCCGGTTGTCGATTTGGTCAGCGGCGTCGTTCCAAGCGAGGCAACCTGCGAATTGTCCGAAACCTTGCGGATGATGATCTGGTCTTCATAGGTCGGATCGTCGTTGCAGAACGTGCCGATGTAGTAGTCGTCGGTTGCCGAAACCGCCGATCCTTCGACCGTCAACGACTTGATGGCTTTGGCCACCATGACGCTCGCCGTGTCCCATGCGAGAGCGGAGGCCAGCCCAATCAGGCCGATCGCATCCTTATGCAGCCACGGCGCTTGCGACAGAGGCACCCTTGCGCCGAGTTCGCTGGTGAGCGCGGTCTTGTCAACTTTGCTCGTCAGACCCGTCGCGCCGATCCGCTTCCATCCGGCCGGGCTGGTCGACCAGGAGAAGCGGCCGGCATTCGGAACCGTGCCACCGACGACGGGATCGGTATGGGTGCCGGTGTCGGTATCGAGCACCTCGGCACCTTGGCCGGCAAGAGTGCCGGCCTGCGCCGCAAGCGCCGCCCAGGTGTCCTTCGAGATCGAGTTGCTGGTGATCTGGTCGCGCACGACGGCGATCGCAGCCGCCTGCGCCGTCGAGACCGGCTTGTTGGCATCGGAGGTGTTGTTGACATTGCCGAGGCCGAGAACAGTCCGCGCTGCGGCATCGCTCGCAGCGGCAACCAGGCCGCGGGCATAGGCCGGGAAATCGGCCAGCGCACCGATGCCGGAGAACGGGAAATAAGCGAGCTTGTCGGCCGAGCTGCCAAGTGTCGCCAACGCTGCGAGCGCGCCGCTGGTCAGGCTTTCGAGCAGTGCCCGCACGCGGTCCTGCATGCGGGTCACGTCTCCCTTCGGCTGGATCGCATAGGCAATGGCCGTCTGTGTCGCACCGGGCCACGGATAGGCCAGTGTGATCGTGCTGCCGGCGATGGCCGCGATCGGCACGGCGAGGCCGACATGCGCACCAAAGAAATCGCCTTCCAGAACGTTCGTCCAGGCGACAGTCTGCCCGGTTACAGTGAGCGAACCATTGGCGACGGATGCTGTCCCGCTGCGGATCAGATCATCATTCGCCATCGGGCACCTCCGCAGGCGAAAGCGCGTCGATTTGCGCCTGCAGCTGCACGATCAGCATTTCGCTATCGTAGAGCGATTGCGCCAGGGACAGATTGCGGTTGCGGTAATGTTCGATAAGGGCGGCACTTTCGCCAAGCGCCACCTGCGGCAGGATACTGATTTTCTTGCGTGGCTCAGTCATGGGTTCCCCTTCAGGAGACGGTGGCTTTTTTGAACAGCATGGGCGTGATGGTGCGGCGGCCGATCAGCACGTCGCCGCTGTGGTCTTTGGAAACCTTCATGGTGATGACCTGGTCGCCGATCCCGCTGATGACGGTGCCCTGCATGCTCATGGTTTCGCTTTCCCCGTCCGCGAGGAAAACCTTGACCGCCTCGCCGATCAGTAGCTCGTTCGCGTAAAGCTCAACCGTGACCATCTGCGCCCCGCCGGCCGTCGAAAGCGTCCGCAAACGCACATCCGCCAGCACCACGATGAGATCGTTGGCACCCTTTGAAAGCGTGATTGTGCCGATTGTCGTAACGCCGGAAGAGTGCGTAACACTGTCAGATGCACCGAAGTAAGGGACAGCAACGACGGCATTCTGCGCGAGCGCGCTGGTCAGGACAGATCCGTCGAGAAAGGTGATTTTGTCCGTCGTGATGGTCCGTAGATAGGCGGAATCCATATAGACCCCGGTCCCGTCCACGGCAAAGATTTGGTACTTGTCGGAACCGGCAACAACGGCGAAGCGACCTGCCTCGACGACGAATTGCGACGGCAGGCTGTCATCATACGGCACGTCGAGATAAAACGACGCCGCCCGGTAGCCTTCTCCCGTTGTCACCCGCGCCTGGGCGCCGATGCGCGCATAGCCGGAAGGACCGGCGATCACCTCCATACGAAACTTGGTGTCGGCCGTGACTTCACCAACGGCGGCGGTCAGGCTCGTTATCGCCGTGGCGCTGGCCGTGATCTGGTTACCTTGCGCCACGATCGTCTCCTCCAGCGAGTTGAGTGCTGTGACCGACGCCTTGCCGGTCAGTTCGAGGTCGATTTCGGTGATCGCGAGACCGTGCGCCTCGATGATGCCGTCGTGGGCGTTGACTTCGAGGAGAAGTGCCTCGAACGCAGCGTTATGGACGACATCCAGCAGTTCCGCTTCAAAGGTCTCCAGCCGGCCGACGATCGCCGAAGTCGGACCGGTCGCGGCGACGACGACTTCGGTATATTCGGCCGTTGTTCTGTCATAGGTCGATTTCAGTTCGACCCGAAGTTCCTGCTTGTCCTTGTAGTTCGCGAAGTCCTGCTGAATCAGCGAGAAGGCGCTCGCCTTCTGCTTTTCGATCACGTCGCGCGTGTTCTCGTAAAGCCAGGCGTTGAAGACAACGAGGTCTTCCGTCACCTCTTTGATCAGCTCAAGGTAATGCAGATCGGCGATGCTGAAACGGACATCGGGCGTCGTCACCGACAACCAGGCCGACAATGCGGTTTCGCGCCGGCTGAACGGGGCAAGCTTGCCCTGTACCTCGTATTCTGTCGCGGGCAGACACCAATTGCCGGATAACGTCCAGGCATAGGGTGCATCGTATGGCGTCGCCTCGGAACTGAAGACGATATCCCCCGTCGCCTTGTTGCGAACGATGACGAGAACATTCTTCACGTCGTCAAGGTTGGCCGCGCAGCTCACACGGATGGCAGGGCGCCGCGCCAGCCCGGAGCTGTCGTTGACGGTCGTCGCGGAAACTGTCCATCCTTCCATCGGCTGAACGGGCGCGTAGATCCGCCCGATCCAGCCTTCGGAGGTGGGAAGCTCGAAATCGGCCGACCAGTCATAGTCGGACGGATCAATCTCCTTGATCGTGATGAGCTGGTTCATCGTCATCTCGCCTTCGATGGCAAGGACGAGGAATTTCTTGTTGGTGTAGCCGTTCCGCGTCGACGACCAGGCAATCACATCGTTCGGCTCAAGTACCCACGCGTCCGGCGGCAGGAAGAACTGATGCGTGCGAAAGCGGCGCTCTTCCTTGATCATCGCCCGCATGAGGCGCTGCACCTGGCGCTTATAGGGAACCGCAGCAAACTGCAGGCCGCTGACCGGCAGCTCCCTGTTGCCGTCTATTTCGAACAGCGTCTTGCCGGTGGTCGGATCAAGCAGCGTCTTTGCCCCCAGCCGTGGGGCATCCTTGCTGGCCCACTTTTCCGCCGGATCTGGATACGTCGCCTCGATCGCATTGAACGTTTCGTCCAGACCGGGGAATGGCTGGAAACTCTGCCCTTTGGTGACGATGATATCGTCATCGGTAAAAAAGAAGGTCGCGGCGCCGAACGCGCCGAGTTGCAGTTTGAAGGAGCCACCCACCTCCGCCAGTCGACCATTGCAGCCGGCTCGGAAGTCGTCGATGACATCGAGCGGTTCCATGTCGCCGGTGATCTCATAGCCGCCGCGAAACTGCGGCTCGGAAGGCTGGTCGGTGACATCGATCAGGCGGCCGGCTTCCTGCGCCGCCGCGATCCATGAGGACGCCGGCAGACGCGATGCATGCAGATCCTGCCCCCCGAAGAACCATTCGTCGCCGTAGTACATCCCGCGGATGACGTTATAAATCATCACGGCAAGATTGTAGGATGGCTCCCATGTCGACGGGTCGGTCCAACGGTGCGAACCGGAGCCGCCATTCGTCGAGTCCTTGCGGATATCATAGAGCTTCGGCGGTCCGGGCTCGAACACGCAGGAAGGCACGCCGCTGCCGAAATACTTTTGATTGAACCTATACGTCATGATGGCGTAGGGGCAGCCCCGGCCAATCATGTCTTCTGTCCACGGCCGATCCTCATCGTCGCCGAACATCGCGACGAGATAGGGATCAGCAAAATTCTGCGTGCCGTCCTTGAACTTGATCCACGCGAAGGGATCTGAGTCCTCGTCGTCGGGGTCCTTCAGGAATTCCTTGATCGGATAGCCGCGAACCGCATTGACCTTGTCAAAGAGGATCGTGCACTTTTGGTCACCAATCCAGAGACCAAGGGTCGTGATGTCACCGCACGGAATATTGCCGAGCTCGATGACATCGGCCAGGAAAGCGTTCGGCGTGTTTTCCAGTTCACCAAACGAGCCGATGTACTTTCGCTTGCCGGCGGTCGCGTAACG
The DNA here is from genome assembly GCF_964252955.1 of Pararhizobium sp. LjRoot238. Taxonomy (NCBI): domain Bacteria; kingdom Pseudomonadati; phylum Pseudomonadota; class Alphaproteobacteria; order Hyphomicrobiales; family Rhizobiaceae; genus Pararhizobium; species Pararhizobium sp. LjRoot238. The sequence continues at coordinate 3,571,045 of NZ_CAXUPP020000001.1, forward strand.
CCCGATGACGGTCGACACCGGCAGATCGTCGCCAAGCTCGACATCCAGCCGTACCCCTTGCGGCGCCTGCTTCTGCTTTTTCTGCAGTGCCTTCTGAAGCAGTGACCCGCCGATTGACAGCGCCACACTCAGAAGCGTCTGAAAAAGAATGGCGCCCAGGCTTGCGCCCTTGATAATCCCACCAATGATGCCGATCACCGCCGAAATGGGATCGGCAAGCGCAGCCTCCGGCGTCGCCAGCAAGAACCATGCGGCGGAAATAATGATGGTGATGAAGGTCATTTGTTATCCGACCCTGAAGGCCCTATCGGCGATGCGTCGATCGACGCTGCCTATTCCATTTTCCGAAACGGCAAAGACCCGTTCGCCGTTCAGCACGCCGAGCGCATGGCGGAAGGGTGTATCGACGGGCAAAGTGACGACATCGCCGATATGGGCCTCCGAGGGGTGCGCATATTCGGACAGCTTCGACGCAACCAGGTCCGCCAGATCGTCGAATCCCTCATCACGCATCAACCGATAGGCAGACGCCGCATCGTGATATCTGCCTTTGTAGGCCGCGCCGAGATCGACGCCGGTCAGAACATGGACGATCCGACCTGCAAAGGCCGGGCCGCAATCATTGTCACCCCAGGCAAACGGCCTCAGACGCATGTCGTCGAGGGCATCGTTGAAGGGTCCGACCCAGAGGGGAATTCGCTTCAGCTCGATCAATCCTTCACTCCCCACGGGATGCTCCACGATCGTATGGACGCCGCATATTTGCCGAACTGATCCGGACTTGCCGGGTTCGGGCTCCTCAGCTTCTGTGCCTCAAATGACGACTTCTGCGGGTTCTTCCGGGTCAGCATGGATATCGCGTCGGACACCACGCTGATTTCAACGCTGCCCTCCCCGCCAACTTCCGGCGTCGTGATCGGCGATCCATCCACCTCGCCGAGGAACACAAGCGGCGGGGTCGAAACCAGCAGGCGCGAGGTGGGATCAAGCAATGCCTCCCAGATCTCGACCTTCGCCAGGCGAACATCCAGTCCGCGCACGAGCGCCTGTATCGGTTCGGCGATCTGACTGGCGGCAACCGTCACGGTCTGGATGGTCAGATCGGCAACGCGCGGGATCGACGACACCGTCAGATTGACATTGCCGTAAAACAACCGGCTTGAAGTTGCCCCGGTGATGCCTGATACGACAGTCATGGTCACATCTTCATCGCCGCTCCAGAAGCTCATCAGCGCCGGATCGCCTGTCTCGAAATCCCGGCCGGTCATACTGATCAGCTTGCGCGGCACAATCCCGCGCTCGCGGGCGTTCTGCAGCGCGGCAAGGAAGGAAGAATCGACATCCCTCATTTCTTCTGGATCGCCTTGAAGCCGGCGCCTTCGGTGAACATGCCGTTCCCGGTCCCCGGATTGTGCGATCCGGGGACAATGACGCAACGACATGCGGGCTTTGCCAGCGTCACGATGTCATTAATGCCGATCCCGACAGGGACATGCGGAAACACCCCGATATAACCGGTGCTTCCATCGCCAGACGCGGTCGCGCTTTCAGAAATCTCGAGGAACGCATATCGAGTCGGGTCGACGCCGTATGCGATCTGCATTTTGTCGCCCGGCAAAAGGTTATAGCCGGGCGGAAGACCTTTAAGGGCGATCGATGCGCGATGCGACGGAATTGCATCGACCTGCACAACAGAGCTGCCGAGAAGAACACCATCCGGATCACTCTGCGGATACTTCGACAACGGATCGCACAAGAAGAACGCTTCCTGCGCTCCATGCAGCTTGCGGATGATGGCGGCAATCTGCTTCGCCCCATCATGATAATCCATGTCGAGCACGACTTCGCCGGTCCAGAGCGGCGGGGCCAACTCCGCCTGGATGATCTGACCGCTCCCCAGGCCGGAAAGCTCGTCATTGCGCTGAATGCTCCACACGATCGTTTGCACGTTGAGCCGATCAGACAGCGCCGAGAGTGGATAGGGATAAGAGACTGTCATGCGCGCTTCCTTGGGTTTTTCTCAATTCGCCGCACGCTCACCGGCAGCACTTGCCTGTCGTATTGGTCAATGGCCCGACTAACGCCGCGATCAACCATGTCTTCGATCTCGGCATTGCCACGCGCGCCGTGGACGTGAATATCCATCCGGACGGCCTTGTCGCCGCCATCGCCGCTGCCCGATCGAGCGGAACCACCGTCATTCGCGGCAACCCTTGCCGGCGGAATACTCGGCGATCTCCGACCAACGATCCCGCCATCCGCATATCCCGGATAACCAAGCCGTTTCGCCTCGACGACAGCGACGCCGCCATGGCGCCGGATATCGTCCTGGCTCCAGACGATTTCGTCCGCGTGCACAATGCCGGCAGGTTTGTTGCGCGCACCGGGTCCGGTCCAGCCGCCACCATCGAAACCGTTCGTGAGGAAGCCGAGAAGCGTGGTGTTGGGCGTGAATGACGAACTGAACAGCGAACTCCAATTGAAACCGCCGACCAGGCTGCTCGCGCCACCGCCCTGCAAGCCGGACAACTGCTGACCGAAATTGCCAAATCCCTTTCCGAGCGCGCCGAGCCCGCTTGACGCCTCACCGGTCGCACTGACCATGCCATTCATGCTTCCGGCAGCCGACGACGATGCGCCCGAAAACTTCGTCAATGATGCTTCTGCGGCCTCCAACCGGCCGGAGAAATTATCGGCGCCTTCCGGGTTATTCCAGGAGAAGCCACGTGGGCGCTCGAAGCCAGCAAACGCAGCCGTGGCGCCGCGAACATCCTTCGCGCCCGTCAAGGCGCTCCACGCGCGGCTTTCCGGCCCCATCAGCTCACGATAGGCGAACTCATGCTGCGCGAGCGGATTGCTCTTCCAATTGGCACCAACCGCGGCCAGCATTTGCGGGCTGCGATCGTTCCACTGGAACAGGCCGCGCGCCTTGCCGCCATCGCCGATCGCGGCCGGATTGAAGGCACTCTCGGCGCTGATGTTGCCAAGCACGCCGGCGACCTGATGATCGGCAAGCCCCTTTGACTTCCAAAAGTTCCAAGCGAGCTGATCCCCCGTGCCCGCAACCGCAGGAAGCGCCGAACGCGTAACGCCGATGACCGGAGCCGCTCCCACAGCTGAAGCCGCCGTGGCCGCAACGTTATTGTCGTTCGCCGCACCTCCGGTCAGGGTCGAGAGCAACCCGCCGCCAGAACTTTTGCCCGTGATGGCATTCACCAGGTCATTGATCAGCGAATCCGTCAGGCGGGTCGTGACCTTGTTGAGCACATTCAGGAGGGCATTGCCGAATGCCTGCCCGAAGCTGTCGCCCTGAAGGAGACCGTCGCGGAAATCGGAGAAGAAGCCGCCGACATCCTTGCGAAGTTCCCTGACGCGATCAAGCTCGCGGACCGCATCCGCGTAGCCGCTCTTGAGGTCAACCTCCAGGCCTGCGCTGCGTTGCGACTGCGCGATCTGCTGATCGACCGTCGACCGATACATCTGGTCACGCTCGAACTGCAGTTCGCTGGCAAGCTTCAGTTTGGCGGCTTCCTGCGCGGCATTCCGGTAGGCATCGGCAAGCGCCTTGATTTCCGCGCGCTGCTCCGGCGTCGCGATGCGGCCCTTCTCCTGCGCCTTTTGCAGGAGGTCGAGTTCAAGGCGAAGCGTCTGCGCGGCAATCCCGGTCAAACCGGAAACCTGCCCCTCAAGCTTCATCTGCTCGATGCGATCGTTCGCCGACTTCACCAGGTCGCGGTAGGCATTCGCCGTCTGCGTTGCCGCCTTGCTCGGCTCGTCGCCAAGCTGGATCGGCTTTTCGCCGGGCGTCGGCACCACGGTCAGGTGACCATCGGAATTGAGAATGGTCGTCGGACCCGGATCGCCACCCAGCTCTTGCGTCGGCCGGCGCACCGGCGTCGGCGCATTGATCGGCCGGAAGGCGTCCGGCTGATAGGTCTTTCCGCCTTCCGTAAACGTCGCGCCGGAAACGATGGTCTGAACGTCCACGCCGCCAGCAATGGCCGCGATCCATTCTTCCCGGACCTTTCGAGCCGCCTCGATGCCGCGATAGATCGATTCCGTGACCACGTCGAACGCATCACGGAATTTCAGAACTTGAGGCGTGCCATACTGCGCGACACCAATAGCCAGCTGTTGCTGCGCCGCATTTACGTCGGCAAGCGTAGCCGTGCCATCAGCAAGCTTTTGCCGCAGATCGCCGAACGCGCTGGAAAAATCGCGAATGAAGGCGGGATCTGCACCGAGCTGCTGCAGATTGCGGCGGGCATCGATGAATTGGCGGTTGATGACTTCGATCTTTTCAGACAGACCGTCAAACTGGCGACTGGCCAGCACGTCGACAGCAGCCGAACCATCCTGCAGGTTCTTTGCGCGGTCCAGCTCGTCGACATAGGTTTTCAGCGACGGCGTCGCGTCGCCCCACAGCTTCGCCGCCTGCCGGATCAGGTTATTCTGCTCCTCAAACAGCTTGCTGGTCTTCTCGCCACCGCTGTCTGCCGTGGCAAAATACTGAATAAGAGCCGCCGTTCCGGCAACGAGACCGATCGTCACCAGTGACACCGGGCTGATAACGGACAAGAAGGCGGCACCAAGTCCTTTCACGGCGCCTGCGGCACCCATGGGGCCAAGCACCGCCGAAAGCTGCGTTCCCTGCTGCAGCGCGATCTGTAGCGGCGACATGCCCATGGCGGCCGTGACAGCGACGTCCTGAAACTGCGCAGCAACGTTGGCGGTCTGGAAGCCGTTGTCTCGCCGCACATTCTGGTTGGCCGCCACCATCCCCTGCTTATGGGATTGGTTCAGCCGCTCCTGCGCCTCGCGCACCTCGTCGATCTGCACGACCTGCTGAGCGCGAAGGCGGGCGATATCCGCATTTGCCTGCTCCTGTGTCGTAACACCGAGTAGCACCGCACGGTTGACCGTCTGCAGCGACTGCGTCATCTGACGTTCCGCTTTGATCTGCACGGCGATCACGGGATCGACACTGGCGCGGACCCGGTCGTAAGCGGAAGCTACGGCATCGATCGACTGCGGAACCTTGCGCTCAAAGATCTGGACCTGACGATCAAACGCCGCCTGCGCCTTGGCCGTGGCAGCGGCAGCCCGATCGCCGAGATGCTCGTAGGCAAGCTCTGCACGACGCGCGCCGGCCTCGACGCCAGAGGCATCAATGACCAGCTCGACAACTCTCTGTTCATTCGCCACGAGGGTTACCTGCGCTTATGGGATGGAGGATAAAGTGGGAGGCAGGACGCCGCTAGGCTTCGGAGCCTTGGGCATCCGCCTGGTCAGTCGCCTTGAGATAGAGATCATCAAGCTGTTCGATGATCGCGATCTCCCAGGGATGAAGGGATAGGCGGCTATGACGGCAGAATGCATCGATATCGGGCCAACTGATCGGCGCTGGACCGGCAAAGTCGCTGCCCTTGCGGCGGCGTATCCTGTTGAACGCATCCCAAAGATACTGCAGCGCGTAAGGGAAAGGTGGCAGGGCCAGTTCCGCCTCATAACGCGCGATCTTTTCCGGCTTCCGCGCCCGCTTCAGCAGGCCTTCGATACGCTCCCGGTGGGTGGACCCGTCTTCGCCCACGACCGAGAGCGCGAACGAGCGCTCCGCAAACGAGACTATTTCGTCGCGGAGCGCGGCGTAAAACGCTTCTCGTCACCGAAGGCTTCGGCGATCTGCACATAGGCCCAGCCCATTTCCGGCTTGATCAGCAGATCTTCGGCCGCCTTTTCGGAAAATTCGATAGGCCCGGTACCGATATTGATCGGGTTCCAGCCGAGGATGCGGCCAACGATGCTCTGCACGGTTTCGCGACGGGCTTCATCCGGGGTTTTCTCCTCGGACTTGTATTTCTTGCCGTTGACCTGCGCCTGCTCGATCTGCTTCTGCCGGAACAATTCCTTCCGGGCGGCAGCGTCATTGAGCGCGATGGTCTTGGGATGAGACGGGCCAGCAAGCCGGATAGTCCAGCCGGTCTTGCGGCCATCGGCCGTCAAAATTTCCAGCGTGGTTTCGTCCACCGGCAGGAAGCCGCTAAGATCGACAGCGCCGGTCTCGGTTTTGAGGGTTTCGGTAGTCATCGTTTTATCCTTTGTCGGAAGGGAAAGCGGCGGGTCCGACAACCCGCCGCCCATTGCGCGCAACGCTGGTCAGCCTGTCGGGGCTGATTGGGTTATTTCTTCGGGCGCCGACCATCCGTCGCGCTGTCGACGGCCACCTCTCGCATGACGCCGTCAGCAGGAACGGTCACGCCAGTCAGAGGGATGCCGGTCGCCTCTCCGATCTGCGCTTCGCTGACGACAGATGAGCCAGAGAACTTGCCGGTCTCACTGATCGAGATCGCCAGAAGGTCGCCGGGGCGATGCGGCCAGACGACCGACAGGCCGGAGGCTCTTGCGTCGAGGATGGCGTCATGAAGACGTTCCGCTGCGTCACGCACCGCCTGTTCAGGATTGCCCATGTCAGTTCCTTTCGAAGGTATCAGGCAGCGTTGCTGACCTGTATTTTGACGGTGGTCGGATCGAAAGCTCCGCCGCGCGTATCCTTGCCGACCAGATCGGCCGGGATGCTGAGCGTCACGGTGCGCGCGCCGCCCGTCTGCGTCAGCGCGGATTTGGCAACGCCGCCAAGCGTGAAGTTCGGCACGAACAGGGAGAAGAAATCCGTTGGCAACGCTTCGTTTTCCTGCCCGAGCAGATGCACGGACAGCTGCGTCTCGGCATTGAAGTCGGCCAGCGCCTGCAGATCCTTGCGCAGGACCGTCATATTCATCGAGACCTGCATCGTGCCGAGGAACACGTCAGGCGCGATGCCGGTTTTGTTGACGACCGAGGGAGCCGCCGGCTGCAGATCAAGTGTAAAATCGAACGACGTCAGGTCCGCCACATCGCTCGATCCGAAACGGATCACCGATTCACTTGCCGCAAGCGACAGGGAAACGGGTTCGGTCGGCGAGGTCAGCAGCGGCGCCTGCGCACCCGTCAGCGCCTCCACAAGACCGGTTCCCGTCCAGCCGAATTCCGTGTCGAGCTGCCCATCGGCATTCATGCGGATCATGCCGCGCGACCAGCGGCAATCCGTAAACGCTTCCGAGGAATCGAGATCGAATTCATATTCCTCGATCGTGAAGTATGTTCTTGGCAAAGCACCGGCCGCGCCGTTGATCAGGACACGGCCAACCCGAACGATGCTGAAACCGGTATCGGCCGCAGCGTTGGCAACGAGTGTTTCGGCCACCGTGATCACCGTGGCCGTCAACCCGACGATATGCAGGTTGATGCTATTGTTTGCCGCATCCGGTAGACCCGTCGCGCGGATGACATCGCCGACGCGAAGGCCAGCCGCGATCCAGCTTCCGGCCGCAGCAACGATGGTGCTGACCGTCGTGGTGACGCTCGTCATTTCCGTCTGAGTGATGGCAAGATTCGCAGCAGACCAGGCGCCGCGCATCAGCGCCTCCCAAACGGGATCGGCGCGACCGATGCCAAGCTCGCTGGTATAGGTACCGGCCGTGCGACGGCTGCCATGACGGCCGCGCAATTGCTGCCCATCGGCGCGGACGATGTTCGATTTGACCGCCTGCTTCGTCAGCAAACCGCCGGCGCCGCCCGAGGTCGGCAACAGCAAACCGCCGGCGCCGGACGCCTGCACACCTTTTCCCGATTGCGCCTTGAGGGCGACATAGCCATTCCAATTCTCTGAATACGGCATTGCCGTGCTCCTTAGCTTGTCCGCATCGAGGCGGGTTGATGAAGGTGTTTGTCGCGATCAGCCGCGATGCCAGTAGACGAAAGCACAGGTCATGGTCGTGCCAAACCACACGCCGTCATCGGACGCGCTGTTCCCAAGAGCCGGAAACGGATCTTCCGTGCGCACACAGATCCCCGGCTCCAGATTGTAAAACTCTTTCCGCCGGAAGATCTCGCCAGCAGCGACCGAAAGCTGCTTGCCGGTTTCCGTGCCGGAGTTCATCGGCGTGAAAACGTGAACCGAGATCATCCCGTCGTATCGGTAGACATGGTTCCCAGGGCGCCCCTGCCCGACGATGCGGCTGCCGAAGCACTCGATTTCCAGATTGATCCACGGAAGCAGAACATTGGCAGCATCGACCGGCGGCCATGGTTCAGCAGGCGTTTCATTCTGGTAGGTAATCCGCGTTTCGGTCCACGCGGCAACCAAACGCGCTTTGATGGCGGCTTCTGCGCCGGCATAGTCAGCCATCTCAGCGCTCCCGGATCACGAGGCACGGAAAACGCACATCGGATTTGTTATGGGCAGTCTTGCCGTGCTTCTTGGCGACTGCGCTTTCAAGGACGCCGGAGGCGGCTCGCGCCTCGCCGTCATGTCCAAGCCACCACGATTTTCCCGTCGACGGTGCCTTGGTCTGATCCACTGCATGCCCGCCGATGACGGCGCGATAGGTGAACTCGACCGAAACGGAGTTGCCAAATCGGGCCATCACAAGGCGCCGCGCCTGCTGGTAAACCTTCGAAGATCCGGCGACCCGCATTTGCATTTTCCCGACCTCGATCTTTCGAGCATACGGCAGGTAATTGGTGATCATCAGATCGTCGCCGTCTCGGAAGGTGGAAAGATCCGCCGCCGGAAGCCCATTGAGAAACATCACATGGCCCTTGCGATAGTCACCGCTCAAGACCGGCGATAAATCGCGCAACGTCTTCAAAGCGAACTCGACCACCTCATCCATGCGGCGATACTGATAGACAATCCGCCCGTCAGCCTTGGCTGTTTCTTCGGTCGCGCCGACACGGCCATCGACGATGCGGACGAAGGAAGACGGCGCCGGCGCTGCCGCCATGACCTTGGCGTGTTCGGCTTTCGCGGTCTTGACCAAAAGAGCTTTCGTCGCCGCAATGGTCTCCTGTTTGATGATACGGAACGTCTCCGCAATCCCATCCTGTCGCGCCATCAGCCCTTCACCATCATATTGAAGCGAACGATGGTATCGTTGAGCTTGATGATTTCGGGCCTGCCGATCAGGTTGCGAGGCGATCCATCAATGACGACCATGCAGCCCTCGGATGGCTGACCGAACACATCGAGACCGGTCGGCGATACCGTCACAGCCTTGTCAGACTGTGTGATGGTACCCGTGATTTCTTCGGCCTTTATCCCCCGCACGAAACCCTTGACCGCCACCTCACCAGCCGCGGTGTTTCCTCTGCGGAGGATGACGGTCTGACCGTGTTTCGCGAGCTGGCGATCGAGCGCCGAGATCGATTGTTCGGGCGTCATGCGAGCGGCCAGGTTCTATAATTTTCAAGCAAGACACGCGTGGTCGTGTCGATCGCTTCGGAAACTTCAATGGCGCCGGCCCATTGGACTGTTCCGACCCCCTCAACCTCTTCGCTGCGCTTGAACACGTCGTCACGCGAGAACGCCATTTTGTTTCCGATGCGCATCAAAATGGCCGCGACGACATCCGGCGGCACGTCTCCAAAGCCGACCGTTGCAGTGACCGTGATACGCGTGCCAGCCAGGATGGAAGGCCAGACCTGCGCATGAGCAAGAACGATTGCCGGGGAAAGGTTGTCGCCCTCGCCCCGGAACTCATAGACCGAAGAGGAAAGAGTTTGAGCCGCTCCGGTAACATCGACATAGGCGATTGCACCGACCGACTGAACGGGCGCCACATGCAAGCGATCGAAATCCGCGAAGCAATCACACTTCATCTCGACAGTCTGTTCCACCAACCGAATGTTGCAGTAGGTCTCGACAAAGGCGCGCTCGGCCTTGATCAGCATGTCGATCTGGTCGTTCCGGCTATTGTCGGCAGAGGAGATTTGGCACTGCTGCTTGACCTGAGTGAGTGTCACGGGCTCAGTTGCCGGCGCCGCAGTTACTTTCGCTGGATACCACATGGTCAGCGCTGTTCCGGAGCCGATGACGTCTCGGCGGTTTCCTTCGCCACAGGACCGACGCCAAGAGCAGCAACAACTGAGGTCTTGAACGCGGTCAGGGCCTCGATCTGCTGCAGGAGATCAGCCTCGCGTGCCTTGGCGGCCGCGTTTTCGGCGAGCAGGGCAGCGTTTTCGTCAAGGATTTTCGCCCGTTCATCATCCCATTCCGCCTTGGTGGCGGGCTTTTTGACCGGTTCGACCGGCGCCTTCTCGGCGATGCCAGCCTTGATGAAACGGCCGGCTTCCTTGTCGGAAAACCGGTCGGTGACATCCCCAGGAGACAGGGAAAAATCCTGACCGGCCAGGCTCTCAAGCATTTTGATTTTCATGACGGTCTCCATTGGTTTGAGAAGCAGGCGGCGAAAACGCCGCCCACCGGTTCAAGCCAATGCTTTAAGCAGCGGCGGTGATGAGGTGCTTGACTGCCGCCGTGTCACCCAGCTCGCCGTCGAAGCGGATGAGGCCGGCAATGCCGAGATCGGGCCAGAAGCGTTCGCGCAGCACGCCGATAACCGGCGAACCGACCTTGCGGACGAAATATTTCGACATGTCGCCGAAGATGATGACCTTCTTGGCGGCAGCGAGCGAGTCCATGTCGTCGTTGACGCTGTAGGGATAGCCCAGCAGGCTGCCCGGCTGGTTGGTCTTGATGTCACCCATCTGCCAGAGATAGTTGCCCTGACCATCCTTCAGCTTGCGGATCGCCGCCAACGTCGTGTCGGCAAACTGGAAGCGCGCCTTCGGCGAACGACGGTAGGCCTGGTTTACCGAGTGCACCAGGTCGATGATCTCGTCGCCGGTAATGGCCGCCGTTGCCGCCGCCGTCTTGCCGAGGCTCGACGCCGTCACGATGCCGTTCGGATCGCCGGCACCATCGCCGATGGTCAGTTCCTTGCTGGCGATGCGCGCGAGACGTTCACCAAGCAATGCACCGAGCAAGGCTTCCATGTTGAATATGGAATCCTGCGCCAACTCCATCGAGAAGCGCACGAACTCGGTGTCAAAGACGTAGGCGTCAAGACCCTTCTGGCCGAAGGTGACATCCTTGCCGCCATCATCCGTCAGCGCCGCGCCTTCCGTGTGCTTCTCAGCCGTCACGGTCGTATCGTCGACAGTCGGCAGCTTGATCGGATTGCCGCTCGACGTATTGAGCACGGTGCAGATGTCCTCGTCGTACATCGGCCCCCACACCTTCATCGTCTTGATGATCTCGTTGGCAAGCTCGGTCGGCACGGTAAAGCCGCCCGCCGTGGTCGTGCCAACGGACTGTGCACGGAATTCAGCCTTGGGAGCCGTGCCAGCGCGGAGGATGGCCCGCTCTTCCGGCTCCAGTTCGGATGGATCGGCGCCGTGAGCGAGGAACTTGTGGAAGACTTCGCGATAGCTCAGTTTGCCATCGCCATCGTCCTCGCCGCGCGCTTCGGTATCGCGACCGAGGGGACGTTGGCGGGCGCGCTGTTCTTCCTGACGCTTCTCCAGGCCAGCAAGTTTTTCTTCCCGCTCGATCAGTTTTTCGAGGCTGTCATGTTCAGCCATCGCCGTGTCGTGTTGAGTTTCCAGTTCCTTGGCTCGGGTTTCATCCGTTGCCGCGTTGATCTGGTCGAGCCGTTCGCGAGCTTCGGTGACGAGAGTCGCCTGCTTCTCGCGCAGTTCCTTGATCCGATTATCCATCGGTCATTCCTTTCCATGGTTGAAGGGAATTGGGCTTAGGCGCGAGGCCTACGCTTTACTCCGGACGCGAATGTCCAGGTTGGCTTTCATGCGCAGCCGTGTCGCTGCGGCGTTGAAATTCTGTCGGCGCTTCTCCGCGCGCACCGCATCAAGCGAGCGCAGCGCTATGCTGGTCCCGTCATAGGCGGGCTCAGACACGATCGACACTTCCCGCAGCTCGACTTCGAGGATGGTGCGCTTGGGCGGATCGATCGTTTCATCCCATTCCTGTCGCAACACGAGAAAGCCGAACGACATGCCGGTAATATCGCCTCGGTCGATCAGGGTGAGCACGTCACGGCCGTCCGATGTGTCCGGAAGATCGATCTCGACCGCGAGACCCTTGTCATCTTCCTTGAGGCGAAGTGTACCAGCTGATATCCGGCCAAGCACCCGGCCGGTATCATGCGCAAAATAGGCGCGCGCATCAGCCGTCAGCAGCGTCTTGGTGAAGGCGCCCCTGGCAATGACTTCCGTGAACCATCCGCCGATATCGGCCTCCTCGCCGAAAATCGCCGCATAGCCGATGACGGTGGTCTTGCCGCCATCGGCCCGCGTTTCGACAGGCTTGACCAGGGACCGCTTTTCAGCCTCAGGCTTCAGTGTCATTGCCGTCTCCGTTTCCCTTGTCTTCGTCGTTTTCCTGCTCGGCGGGCGGTTGCTGCAGAACCGGCTGTGACCCGAGCGGAACCGTAGCGCCCTGGATATACAGCTCGTCGCCCTTGTCCTTCGGCGGACGGTTTTCCAGTTTCCGAGCTTCATTTGGGGTCATTTGCGCGGTCTGCACCCCCCGGGCCAGCGCCTCAATCCGGCTCTTGAAGTCACCGCGCATCAGGGCGTCGAGATTGTGCTCCGCATAACGGCCATTGCTGCGCGGCCCGAAAATTTTCAGGTTCAATTCCTCCTCAAGCGCCTTCGCCAGTTGCGAAATCACATGCTTGACGAGATGCAAGTCCTGCTGTTCGACATTGGCTTTGACGCCATGGGTCAGGTCCTGCAGAAAGACCGGAGGAAGGTTGTAGACCCGGGCGATTTCTTCGATCTGGAAGCGACGGGCTTCCGTCATCTGTCCCTTTTGAGGATCAAATCCCACCGGAACCAATTCATACCCGGCGGGAATGGGAAAGATGGACTCGCTCTTGCCCTTGGCCGCGTCGATGGCTCGCTTGATATCTTCCTTGGCCCGCTTGATCCCATCGGCGCCCGTGGGAAGCGGGCCTTTCAGGGCGAGCGGTGGCACACCTCCGCCGGCAAAAAATCCGCCGGCGTAGTCGCCCATGGCAAGTGCGAGTTGGATCGCCTTTTCGCCCAGGACGATCGGGCTGTAGACGGAAATCTGATCCTTCTTCAGCATGAACGGAACATCGATCACATCCGATGCCGGATACTCCACCTTTCCATCGAAGACATAGACCTTGCGGCCGTTCACCCGTTTGACAACGGTGGCTGACGGGTCCATCGGCCAGATGGCGACGACGCTCGAACCGTTCCGCTCGATCCACGACACGCCGCGCCCACCGGTAAAGACCTGCTGCCAGAAGTATTTCCGCCAGCCGAAACTTGTCCATTCCGGATTAGGGGCCTCGTTCAACAGCTTTTGAATGCCGCCCTTGATGCGCTCCGAACCCTCGCCCTTCGGCTTGAAGGCATGAAGCGGCAAATTTGCGAGGCTGCCCGATAGAAACGACACGGCAGCCGCAACCGCGGGCACGCGTAGCGCACTATCGATCGTTACCGAAGGCAGATTCCCCGATTGAATGCCAAAGAACTCCAGAAAGTTCTTTGCACTAACGGGAATCGTCGGATTTTCGATAGTCGCCGATCGCCGTTCGCGGCGTAGCTCATAGCCGAGAATTTTCATGAAGCCACCAGACTGAAATTGGGATCATCCCAGGGCGAAATGGCCGGGATTTCGGCTTGAAACTCGTTTGTTGCGGCGCCAACGCCCATCGCGATGGTCACCATCCCGTCGATCCTGCCACGCGACCGCTTTTTGTCGAAGGCACGGTTCTTCTGGCCATCGCTGTCGAGATGCGCATTGGCCGCACAGGAATAGGTCACAGGCGACGCGTCGATCGTGATCGTTTTCGCAAGAATGCGGTCCTCGAGCCTTTCGATGGACCGCGGCATCGTCAGTTGTTTGTCCTCGAACACCACCCGCGTCCCCTGGGCGTGGCTGACAAGCTTCAAACCAATGCCTTCCGGCTTGTCCGGACCGAGATATTTCCAAACCGGAAAGCCGATCTGCTCACATGCGGCGATAAAATCGGCCATCCCGGCGACATCGAATGCCATGAACTCAACATCGTGTTCGGCGCAGATTTTCGCGACCTGGGCAGCGACAAAGGTCTTGTCGATGACGGCGCCCGGCACCGCCGTGATGTGCTCCTGCGCCACCCACTGCTCGTAAGGGGCGTTGTCTGCAAGACCTCGTTCTTTCAAGCGCTCTTGCGTTGTCCAGTACCAGGTCTTGGCATAGAGGTGCCCGTCATCGTCGAGCCACACCACCGTCAGGGCCGTCAGGTCGTTCTTCTGCGAGAGGTCGAGGGCGAGCCAGCATTTGCAGCCTCGCATTTTCGTCTCGTCGATGGCTCCCTGGACGTCCGCCCATGCCTCTTCAGCAATCCAGAACTCCGTCGAACCGGTCGGAATGCCCATATAAAGACGCTTCACCGAGAAGGACGTCGAAAGGAGCACCTTGGCAGTCGCCACCTCGCCGCGAATGTTCTCAACCGGGAAGGTGACACCCAGCGCCGGCATAGCCTTTGGCCAGCAGTTTTCGTTGTCAAAGATGTTCGCTCGGTCGGCCTTGTCCACGCGGGCGATGAATGCAAAAGCCTCGTCGTCGATGATCTCGCCCTTAGCGACCTTCTGATAAAACTCCGAATAGTCGGTGCCGACGATCTGTGACGATGCCGGCGTGTTCGTGCCGAGCAGCATCAGAGCATCCCCCGGCATCTTGGCAAGCGCCCGCTTCCATGTCTCGATCGACGTGTTCGTCTTGAACTCGTGGATCTCGTCGGCCGCCACCATGATCGGGCGCGGACCGTTGATTGCCTCGCCGTTAGCCAGCGCCTGGAACTTGCTGCCCGTTTCCGCAAACTCGATTTTCCACGCGTTGTCGCCGGTGCCACGGATGATCACCTCGCCTCGCGATTCCAGGGTGTCGGTTTCAAACTCCTCCGCGCCGGGAATGTTCGCCTGGCACATGGCGACCGCATCGCGAAACAGCACGTTCGCCGTGTTCTTGTCCTGTCCGATCGAATAGACCTCGGCACGCTTCACGCCATAGAAGCCACCCATGTAGAGGCCGATCGCCGCCATCCATGGGCTTTTCGCCTGTCCCTTTCCGGTCTCGACCCAGCCGGATCGGAACCGCATCCGACCACTGTCCTTGCGCCAACCGAACAGATTGCCGGTGCAGAACATGTGCCAAGGCAGCAGATTGAAAGGCCTGCCCTCATGTGAGCCCGCCGTGATCGAGAGCACGGCGGGCGGAAAGCCGATCGCACGGGCAGCCATCTCAGGGCGCCAATGCAGACCGCGCTTTGGTCCGTCCTTCAGGTCTTTTAGGTGCCTCTCAGCCGCAGCAATGTGGTGTTCGCCTGCAACGATCTTCCCGGCAAGCACATCAGCCGCATATTGACTGGTGGGGTCATCCGGAAACTGGTTTGAGATAGCTGTCCGCTGCGCGGGAGGCCTTTTTGCCACGCTGCACCCTCGTTACCTTGCCACGTCGCGCCGGCGCTATTCCAAGCTCTGCTTCTATGACGCGGATCGCCTCGTCGGCCTGCCGCATGACAGACCAGTGCGGGTTCCACTGCCCCACCTTGGCGCGCTTGCCCTTAAGCACCGGGCCGTGTTCGGCGACATGTTTCGATGACCGTTCGTATTGCACCCGGAACTCGACCAGCCGCTTGATGGCATGACCGTTGGAAACAGCCAGCGTGCCGGCGTCCCGCAACTCGTTCAGGACGATCGTCCACTGCTCGTGTGCTTCAACAATGTCGAACTCGTCAGCGTAGAGAGACGACCAATCCGGCTCGGGTGGAATACCGTCGCCACCCGGAATTTCACCAAATGCCATCATCATCCCCTACGGGGATGGGCGACATCCCCCCTCCCCAAATTTGCTTCCAGTGCGAACGCTTGCCCCAGCCGGTCCGCCCCCCTGTGGGCCCTGAACTTTCGACCCTCCCCCTCCCAGGTCATGCCTTGCGCGCATTCCACGGGTGCGACGGATCAAGCGGCCGTCCGGTGACGTCGGTGCCTGTCCTCAACGTGCCGTGCTCTTCCTGCTGCTTTACGATGTCATGGTGATCAGGGCAGAGAGGCTGCCAATTGGTAGGGTCCCAAAACAATCGTTGGTCACCTTTGTGCTGGATGACGTGGTCGACAACCAGATGCATGCGCTTCGGGTTCGTCTGCGGCGATCCGTCAATGCGGAGGTAGCCGGTGTTCAATAGGCCACGCTCCTTACACCGGACGCAGAACTGGTTCTCGGGTCTGGCGAGGAATGATGCTCTCGCCCTCTCCCATCGGGAATCGTAGCCGCGTTGACGAGCTGATGCTCTGTGATTCATCGGTAATCCGCCGCCATGGTTCGATTGCGCGTCGCCTATCGTATTCCCGGCGCTTCTGCTGCCAGTCGCCTCTGCCAGAGGGGCGAAGTGATGGAGACCTGCTTGGCAATGGATATTGCCCGCCTCCTGACTTTGCACCGCAAATAGCCCGTTGCGCCACGGAACCGGCTTGCCCGGTAGTGTCTCGCGCCTATTTGCTGGGCTCGACTCTCAGTTGCATATGTGCATGATTATTTCCCGCAACCTATGGAGGGGGAAATGGGACTTTTCGCGATCGCGTATGACTTGAAGAAACAGGGGCAAAACTACACCTGCATCACCGATAAACTCAAAGCGCTTAAAGCGTTTCACTCCCAGGGGTCAGTTTGGATTCTGAAAAGTACCAGTAAACCCTCAGCATTGAGAGATCATCTGAAAGGGTGCCTTGATGAAAACGATGAGCTACTCGTTGCAGAGGTTTCTGACTGGGCAACCTGGAATATGCAGCATGACGCCACATACATGAATGGCTAGGGCGTAACATGCTCGACCAGCGACACCGACGGGAAGTCAGTGAAACCGCGTAAGACCGCGCGGCCGTCCTAAGCTCGACCGCCAGAACCATGGCTGGCAATCTCGAATAAACGATGATTTGCGAAAGGCGGCCGGTTTATGAGCAGTGATGTGCTGAAGATGTCATAAAGTTGCACGGACCGCCGCGCAGTGGTCGCGTTCAGCAGACGGTATTGACATTCTTCTGTCGAATCGGTTGCTGCAGGAAGCGTCAGCGTTAACAATAATTTGCGTCATCGAGGACCAAGCTCAGCAGTCATTCATGGAGTTTTCCATGAACATTTGCAGTCAAGAGATTTTTTATTTTTTTTGATTTTCGGCAGCTAACTTCGCGGCCAAAAATCAAAGCTATTGATCCAAAAGCGATTCTCTTCGAGAGAACGTAGTTCCACGCAGGACACGCAAGAAGAATCAACAGCTTCGAGCCGTCGAACCGTAAAATTCACGATTGATCTTGCTTCATCCTGCTGCGCACTATTGACGAAGGCCGAGGCGACGACGGTGTCTCACAAACACTTAGACGTCGCGCCCCGGCCTTGGTACGACAGTCGTTTGACTGCAACCGCGCGCGGGGATGAATTGGCTGGAACCCGGTTCATCCCCAAGCGGAGGTATCTTGCTACATCTTGCACTTCAGCGCAAACCCTCACATTTGGCCAGTATTCGCCGCGCCGAGATTTCCTGGTGAGCGAGTACCCGATGCACGTCTGGCTAGCCTACGCCAATCGGTCTCAGGCCGATACCCCGATCCTCTATCGATCGACCGAAGCAATGGACCCGCGTCATGGCGACCGGGTTGAACTCCGATCCCATCGCCCTTGTGGCGGCGCGTATTCGATTGTCTCGGGATTGATTCGGTCCGCTTCGGAACCATCAGATTCGGCTATAATTTGAGTCTAAAAATTCCAGACCGTCAACAACTGGTGTGAATTTAATTTTTCTTAAATATATACTGTATCAATCGATATTCTCGATGGGTGTTGAACTTTCGCCATGTGTCACCGCCTCGGATTTAATTTATATTAACCCGCTGATTTTCACTCATTCGAGCCATTTTCTCTGCACGCTTTGACGGTTGTTTTCAGCAGATCGAGGGCGATAAACCCCCATCGCCGAAATTTCTGTAGCTCTGTAGCTTGGTGCCGGCCGATATGAAAAAGCGCGCCGGCACGTTGCTGCCCAAGGTCGCTATGCGTCATCGTCCTTATTGGTAGGCGATGTCGAAAGCTTACTTTTCTCAGCCATGTATTCCGCAGGATCGATCCGTCTTACCGGCGAAGCGGCACCGAATGTGCCGAGTTTCTTGTTCCGGTAAGCTCTGTCCGCAGTCGGATCAAACTTGCTTGCAGCGACTGTGCGTACCCAGTTGGGTGCTTTCGCTGCGGCCTTCCGTTGCTTGCGTGTTAGTTTTGGCATCCGTTCTCCAATCTTGGTACAAACCTCAGGGGCCGCTCCCGGAGATTCCGGGAACGGCGATGTCGAAGATCGGTCTCCAGGAGTGCCCCCATTGGCTAAGGTGAATTGAAGGTGCGAAGCGGTTGGCGTGTTATCGAAAGCCATCCGGGTCAATGCGTGCGGCACGCGATCAGTCCGATGCGATAAGCCGCTTTATTCGCTCAACTTGGCTCGTCCGACGCTTCGCTTTGATGTATTCGCTCTCGAGTTTTTCAAGAAGGGGGTGGGCGGTTACTCCCCGACGGTCTACCATCTCCGCACAGACGAGAAGCATTTCCTCGAGCAGTTGGATCGGTACGTCTTCCCACCGTTGGATCGATCTGAGTTTCGTCGGGCTAGCTGCTGTCTGCTGCAATAAGCTACGAGGCATAAAAACTCTTTCCATTCAAAAAAAAACGAAGTCCACGGCTCTTGCCGCGATGGTCATGGAGCATGGTGAGCCCAAAGGGCGAACGGCCGAAGGCGGCGCGGAGCGCCTCATGCCTCATCCGGACGTCTCAACCCGCGGTCATATTCGCGATACGTGATCTGGACTTTGATCTGGCGTAACAGGTCGTCGGCGATCCTCTCGGCCCGCTCCTTGCCAAACAGTGGCTCGTACCGTTTCCGCGTTTGCGCCCGGATGGAGTTGAGCCTTCCAGTGCGCGCTGGTTTCTCCAGGTCGATGATTGCCTTCGCGGTTCCCGCGGTCGCACCATGGCTTCTATTCAGCGGGAACGGCAGAATCTCTGCCGGCGGCCTCCAGTCGAATAGGTCAAGTTGGGTTTCAGACATCGCGGCGGTCTCCCATATCAGGTTCGCCAACGTATGGTGGATACGTTGGCGAGATATCCTTCGGTTCAGGACGGGGGATACGTTGGCGAGGCTTCTCCGTGAGCGGATGGGATATCTTGAGCATGCGGACACGTCGCTGTTTCTGATCACCGCCGACATAGTCGATCAACAGCCAACCCAACTTATGTAGGCGGTCTATGTCTCGCTGCGTCGATCGAGTCGAGCGGCCTGACCTGTTCGAAAGCTGCATATCCGTCAGCCGGCATATCCCGTCCCGGCGCGAGAAGTGGGACGCGATACAGTCGAGCGTGTCACGTGCCAGTCTGAGATCCGCCAGGTCGGCCGCAGCTTTCTTCTGCCAGTCCTTTATATATTCGTTGGCGAGCGTCGATTTTGTGGGCCATCGATATGGAGTTGCGGCAACAGCCTCTATCTTCCGCGGTTTACCGGAGAAGACGAATTCCTCTTCCCACACGGACGGGAAGAGGAGGTGACGTGGATCTGTCATTCGGCGGCTACGGCCTCACAATGAGTAAGTTTACGGTGTTTCCTGATAGCTGCCGCCAGGCGCCGTTGCGCGTTGCGAGCGTCACGCTTCGCCGTCTCCAATGTTTCGTACTGGGGACTCGTCGCCTGCATCATCGTGGCCCATTCAGGGCTATCTCTTTCGATTCTCTCGATTCCGCGCTTCTCCTTGAACTCCTCGTATGCCTCCCGAAGTGCCATTTTCGAAAGCTTCTGCGCGGTCATGAAGGTGTCCGCTTCCATCGCTCGGGTGGCAACGGCGATGATGCCTTCAATGCGCGGATTGCCGATAATCTTCTGGCTTAGATGCTCCACCATCCCCTCTGTATGGCCGATACGGTTGAGTATTCCATCAAGCTGATGTTCCAGTTCTGATTCCATGTCCAGCAGCGACAGTTTCGCCCTGCGGGACATTTCAACGGCGCCGGTCAAGATCGTTGTCGCCAATCCCGCTGACTTGTCATCAGCAGGATCAGACCCAGCGTCAACCAGGAGGGACTGCGCAATCTCAATGAGCTTCGTAAGGCTCTCGAATTCCGCGGCAAACTTGTTCTGGAAAAGGCGATCGGTCGAAGGCTTCGGTTTCGTCGTGGAGCTCATGCGCGCACCTCGCTCCGCTCGATGAGCACCGATCCGCTGCATGTGATCGATATTTGCGGTGCGGTCGCTCTGCGGAGCCATCCGCATAGTTTTTCCAGGTGTATGAGAAGATTGACTTCGAGCCCGCCGGTTCGAATGATGTACCCCAGCAGAGCGACAGCATCTTCCTCGGTGACGACGCTGTAAGCCTTGATCTTACGATCGAACCGCTCGAGTTCCGCATCCAAGCTGTCGTCGTCATCCGTACGCAGGTTCACTGCGTCCTCAAGCTTACTGACTTTCGCAAGAAGGGCAGTCATTGTTTTCGGCATGGCTTCGCCGTTCATGGGGTTGCCCATGTTTGAACTCCTTCGATTTCGATGATGGAATACGCGGTACCGCCGCGCCGGTTATTTCAATATCGGCTTGAAAACTGGAACATCCTTGAAGTCGCCGCGGATGTGAGCGCCGAAATTCTCAAGCTGGCCATCAAATGACCCTCGTTTGACTGATCATCCTATCGCTTGTTCTGCATTGCGGCGAACGCCGCATCGACGATCGACTTCTTCCAGCGCTTTCCGCGTAGACCAGCAGGTTCCCCCTCGGGAATGAGGTCAGCCCTACGATAACGGTAGAATGAGTTCGCAGAAATTTGCCGCTCTTCGCAGATTTGGCGAACTGTCATGTATGGATCTCGGGGATACACGTAACCTCCTTGTGTATTGCATCTATTTGAATGGTGCTATAACTAATCGTTAATCGCTGGCATGTCAAGATGTGACATCCAAATCGTTAGAGGTATAGCTATCCATGTTGACTGCAGAGCAAATACGCGCGGCTAGAGCGTTGATCCGTATGGAGCAAACAGAATTGGCTGCGAAGTCCGGTGTTTCACTTGGCACAATAAGGCGCTTGGAAGGCCTCAACGGTTCCCTCAATGCGCAGGAGGGAACTCTACAAAACATCCGAGTTGCCCTAGAGCAGGCGGGGGTCGAGTTCATTGAAGAGGACGAGGCTGCACCGATGGGTGGAGCAGGCGTGAGGCTCGTGCGAAATCAAGCCTCTGTTGAATGGAATAGGCAAGTCGAAGAGGTCTTTATCCAAGCGAAGAAGCGCCTATCATATTGGCATCTGGACGAGGTTGTGGACGACTTTATCAAGCCGATCACAGGCGTCAAAGCCATTGCATTCGATGATTTTGAAGCAGCACTAGCTATGATTTTTGACCATGCGAAAGACGACCTCACCAAGGATATCGCCGACGTAAACGCTGATGATCTTTTCAGTTGGCCGAAGCCACCGGAAAACCAATGACGTTTTCTCCCATCAGACCGGTCAGAAAATCAGCCCATGCCTTCATGATTTTGCGCCGCTTCTCCAAAGCATGCCCACGACGATAGGCCGCTTCCGTCTTATCGCTGATAGCATGAGCGAGGCACAGTTCGATGTCGTCACGCTTAAACGTTGTTGCATCGCCGGCCCAATCTCTGAAGCTGCTCCGGAAGCCATGGGCGGTGAACTCCCCTGCCCCATGCCTGCGCATCGCCATAGTGAGAGCCATAACCGACAACGGCCCCCGCTTTCCCGGAAAGATGTGTTCGTTGTCGGGTCGACGTAGCGCGATCATAGTTTCCACTATCGTCACGGCTCCGTCGGAGAGTGGAACAACATGCTCACGCCCTCCCTTCATTCTTTCGGCGGGAACGCGCCATACGCGCGATTCCAAGTCGATCTCAGCCCATACCGCGCCCATGGCCTCCCCGCTGCGCGCGGCCGTGAGGATCGCGAAAGCGAGCGCTAGGTTGCTGACGGTCGGCACCTTTAAAATCGCTTGTGTGAATGCCGGCACGTCAGCGAACGGCATCGCACTATGGTGTCCACGCGACAGCTTCTGCTTCTTCGGCAGGATATTCGAAAGGTGGCCCCTCCAGGCTGCGGGGTTTTCACCCGTTCGAAGCTTCATGACTTTGGCGGCGTTCAAAACCGATTCAATCCGCCCACGTAATCGACTGGCGGTTTCAGGCTTGGATTGCCAGATCGGTTTCAGGACACTCACGACATGTTCTGTACAGATCGAGTCGACGGGAAGGTCACGGATCTTGACGCAGTACCCTTCCTTCTTGAACTTCCCCTGCTCGTCCTTACGCAGCGAGAGGGTGAAATACCATTGATCCCGGTGCTTGCTGTTCCTCCAACTTCCCTCCTGGGTTTCGATGAACTCAAGCGCCACTTCCCCGAATGTCGAGAGCTTCTTCTTTTCCTCAGCTCTCTCGATTCTGGGATCTTCGTTTTTGGAGACCATTGTGCGGTATCGTTGGGCGACGTCCCTGGCAGACTTGAGGGGCATATCCGCAGCACGACCAAGTCCAAGCTCAACGCGCTTGCCTAGCCACGTGTACATGAAGACCCAGCGCTTCCCATCAGGCGCCACCTTCAGGTAGAGGCCGCCGCCGTCAGAATGCTTCCCGATTTCTTTGATGGTCTCAACTGTTCTCGCAGTAAGTTTGCTCGTCGATCTCGCCACGTCCCATTTCCGTCCCACTTTGCGTCCCACTTTGAGCATCGCATCGGGCGTTATTTCAGACAATATCATAGGATGTCAGGTCAATCACATAAGCGGTTATCTATATGAAAAATATGCAAGAAATATTATGTTCTGACATCGCATGAGGGTAGCAGTATCGATGACACCTCTTCCGCCATTTTCACGCATAACTAATTGTTTTATTAGCATATATTTTGCATCTGTGACGCTGCGAACGATTCTACGTACAAATGCAGCAGGCAGGTTACAGACCCTGACCACCAAGATCAGACCAGGGCAATCGCATTCGGCCACGTCCTCTTTAAGTTCGTTGCCGTCATGGGGCTCGTCGGTGATTTCTGCCTCTAAATCGTTAAGGCATCGCGGGTCGAAATCCGCGAGGTAGGGCTCAAGGTTCTCGTCACCATCCATGCGGTCGAGCAGATCGATCAACTTCTCGATGCAGGTTTCCAGAATGGCACGGCGAACCTGTACGATCGAAGGCGAGATAGTCATCAGACGGTCCCTTCTCGTGTTTTAAACGCCGGCCTTGAATGCACGATAGCTTACGCGCGTGGCCACCAGAGAGAGCGATTGCTCTGGCTCAATCTTGCCGTGGGTATCGACCATGACGACCACGCCAAGTTCTCGGTTGTTTCTTACGTCCCACGCAGTGCAGGTTAACGCTTGAAGGACGGCGCCAAGCTCGGCAACGAGAAGGTCTCTGCGCTCTTCGAGGGTCGGCTCGGGTAGTTCATCAGTTTTCGCGGCATACGGCATTGAAGCGGCCGCGACGGCTGCCGGTGTAACCAAGGCTACCATACCTCCAAGGATGGAGCGGCGACTGATTTTCGGCATGGATTCGCCAGCAGCCGGAACGATGGTGTTCGGCATTGAGTTGTTCTCCCGATTGGAATTCTTCAGCTCACCAAGTGAACTGATAATTTGTTATCACTAGACAGGCGCTGATAGCAAGTGCATCAGTGATAAAAAGTTCTCAGAGAGCGGACAATGAAGATATTGATCAAGGCAGGCCGGGATTTGCTGGGAATGACACAAGCTGAGTTATGCGAAAAGGCTGGAGTGCCGCTCATCACTCTCAGGCGGATAGAGGGGAAGCCTGACCATACGGGCCTTGTATCGCGGGATACCGTTGAGAAGGTGAAAGCCGCTCTGGAGGCAGAGGGCGTGCAGTTCCTCGAAGATGGACAGGTGGCGGCAGGGCCAGGCGTGGCAATTCGACATATTGGGTCAATTTGCTAAACCTTGACACTCGCGTGCATCCTGTCACGTTTCCCTCAAAGGGAGTGACTGTTGATGTTTCGAGTAATTTTATCTGTTTTTTCCGCTGCGTTTTTTATCTCCGAAGCTTCAGCTCAATCTTTCTCGTGTCCGATCGGGAAGCAGCCGAGCCGCCTCGACTATAGTGACAATGTTTGCGATGGGCTTTTTGCTAAATGCGTCTGTAAGTGATGCCGGATTTATCTTCCACCCATATCCGGAAATGCCCGTGCGGAAGCTCCTGCTTGACCTGCAGTAGCTTCCTGCCAAGGTCCGCCATCTGAGGCCTCAGGAAGCCTCTGCCAGGGCCGTGGAAGTCTTTGACGCGGCTCCCCTTCCATCTGATCAGACGGCACGATTGCTGACGGCGCTGTGAGGCGTAGATGGGCATCCCCGCCTCCCGCTGCTTCTCGATCGGCAGTGTCTTGAACTGCCGGATGGTCATCCCCAGGCCGAAAGCGAACGGCGCCAGATGCTTGTTTGGGCCTGGCGCCATCTTCTTGATCCGGTGCATGGCCACATGTTCGGCAGCCGGTATGTGCCAATGTCTTCGATCTCGATTTCCGTGATCATGACCCGCCCTATCGTAGGAGGTTGTCCTGGCGAAATTCCCTTTGGCGCTTCCTGGTGGTTCGCCTCAGATAGCCGGGATCTCGGAGAGGATGTCCAACGCATCCGGATTGATGATCTCATTATATCCGATGTCAGACCAGCCGTTCGCCTTATGGATGGCCCGGATACCGGCGGCGCCTTTTGTCCCATCCGGGAGGCGTAGGAGTCACCTGCACGACGTCAAGCGTCGTTCGCTCGCGAACCGTCATGATGGATGATAGCTCTTGATATTGCCGATATATTCCAGATTGCTAAAATTCTAGCCGCCGATCCGAGACGCAACCTCCTTCGATCGGCTGGAGGTTTTGTCGTTCCCCGTGACCAAGCCTCTACAAGTCGCCGCCATCATTAGTGGAAAAAGGCGACAAGGGGCCCGGGCTGTCACCGCAGCGCGGGCCTCGCCCTTGGAGCACCGGCGGGATCGTCAGTAAAAGCTGAAAGGCGCACGCAGCATCACAGACGCGCGTCACGTGCTGGCTGGCACTGGCCACTGGCGTCTCAGTATACACTGGATGGATGCAGATGCCGCCGCCTGTCATTGACGCCCTTTGCCCCGGCGCAGTTTCAGCGGGCTTTCGCCGTACTGATGCTTGAAGGCGCGGGAGAAGGACGACAGGCTGTCGAAGCCGCAGCGAAGTGCAATGTCGCGGACACTCAATTCCGTATCGCTGACCAGCCGATGGGCCGCCTGCAGGCGAAGCCGCAGATAATAGGTGCCGGGGCTTACTCCGAGCGCCTTGGCAAAGCGCATTTCGAGCTTGCGACGCGATTGACCGGCCCGCAGGGCGAGCGCTGCGATCGACAGCGGCCGGTCAAGCGTGCGCTCCATCAGCCGGATGGCGCGGGCCAGTTCCGGATCGAGCGCTTCCATGCGGCCAAGCGAGACCAGCGGCTGCGCATCCGATGCCGCATGCGTTTCGTCATAGACGAAGATGCTCGCCACATCGAGCGCAACGGCCGAGCCGAATCGTTGCCTGATCATGTGCAGCATCATGTCGAACGTTGGCGACGCCCCACCCGAGGTCCAGAATTTGCCGTCCGTGACGAAACGGTCGGCCTTGACCGACACGTTGGGAAAAGCCAGTGCGAAATCCTCCAGTTCCTCCCAATGCGCCGTTGCCGAGCGTCCATTGACGAGGCCGGAGCGCGCCAGCAGCCAGCATCCTGATTCGATACCGGCGACGACGGGAAAATGCCGTGCGCAGGTCTGCAGGCCGGCGATGAACGCCTTGCCCGCATGGCGCTCCAGATTAAAACCGCCAATCACCAGCAGAAAATCGCCCACCGCGCGCGCCGAAAACACACCGTCGACGGCGATCGACACACCACAGGTCAGAAGAACCGGCTCACCATCGGGCGAGAGAATTTTCCAGCGGAAGAGCGCTTTGCCGGCGACGCGGTTGGCGGCGCGCATCGGATCCAGCACCGAGGCGAGCGACATGATCGACGATTCCGGCAGGATGACAATAACGACGGCGACGCCGTCTTCGGAAAGCTCTTTTTGCGGCATGGCAAAAATGTCAAATCTTCTGCGCTTTATGTCAAATGGAAATATCGGCGTTCGGGCATGATGAGGCGGTAAGAGACCTCCCATTCGCAGCGCTGCTCGCCTGCGGATGTCTGGAAATTCCCCTATCCGACCTTTACCGGACGGGCCGAACGGCAGACATGCCTTCGGTCCGTTTTTTTATCAGGACTTGGGCTGCCGGTTCTTGTCTTTGCCGTGCGCCATCAGTTCAGTAGGCGACGCCGGTTTCGATTTACAGGTATTTTCAAGCTTTCCAACTGCGAGCGCAAAAGCCGCGATCAGCCAGTGCCCGAATCCGAGCGCAAGGCCGATCGCCCCTGCCAGCCACATGCGGGCACCGGTCGTCAGTCCCCGCACTTCTCCTTGGGACAGAATGATCGTTCCGGCCGCGAGGAAAGCGACCCCGGCCGTCACGCCTCAACAACCCGCAACGGATCGATACGCACCTGCGCGTCGGAAAGCCCGGGCATGCTTTCGATCGAGATGATGACCAAGAGGACGAAGGCAAAGCTGATGAGGATGTGGGTCCGCAGAAGCGGGCGATGATGACCGGACAGGGTATTTGCGCCGTGGCAAAGATGTCGGCGAAAACCTAGCCCATGCCACCTGAACGCGCGGGCAAAAACTCGGTTCTACAACAGCATTGCCGACGATCAGACGGCCTGTTTGGCTCTTGCCAATCCGTGCTCGATCAGCCGGTCGACGAGTTCGGGGTAAGACGTTCCGCTCGCGGCCATCGCTTTCGGATACATGCTGATATCGGTGAAGCCTGGCATCGTGTTGACCTCATTGATCACCGTGCTCATATCCGGCCGCACGAAAAAATCGACGCGGGCAAGCGCCTCGCAGCCCAGCGCGATGAACGCTTGCCTGGCCATGTCCTGCAGATGTTGCGCCGTCTGTTCAGGGAGCACCGCCGGGATGTTGATGGTGGCTCCCTTTTCGTCCAGATACTTTGCTTCATAGGTGTAGAAGCCGTGCCCCTCGCCCGTCACGATCTCGCCGGGGACGGAGACCGCGATTGCTCCCTCGGGCTTCTCAAGAACCGCACATTCAATCTCGCGGGCCTGAACGAACTCCTCCACGAGAACCTTCGTGTCGAACTTGAATGCCTCGGCGAGCGCGACGTGAAATTCGCCGGCAGTTCGCGCTTTGCTGACACCAACCGACGAGCCTTGTCGCGCGGGCTTGACGAAAATCGGCGAGCCCAGAATGTTAGTGACGTCTTCGAAAATCGGGCTTTCGCCGGATCTGACCGTGATGGAGCGGGCGACCGGCAAACCCGCCTCCCGCAACAGACGTTTTGCCACGTCCTTGTCGATGGCGATGGCCGATCCGAGGATGCCGCAGCCGACCAGGGGAACACCCGCAATCTGGGCAAGCCCCTGGACGGACCCATCCTCGCCATGCATCCCGTGCAAAACGGGAAACAGGATATCGATCGCCGGCAATTCGCTGGAACCGGCGGGTGCGCCGAAAGCGAGAAGACGACCGCGGCCACCGGGCAGCAAGCAGACCGTTGTCCCGGCATAGGCTAAGAGGTCCGGCAAGGCGCCATCAACCAGTTCGATCAGCAGCCATTGCCCGGCTCGATCAATAAGGATCGGTATGATCTCATATTTGGCGACGTCGATTGCCTTGATGACATTGCGAGCCGAAAGGATGGAAACATCATGCTCGGCGGATTGCCCGCCAAAGAGAACAGCAACGCGCAATTTAGAGGTCATGACGTTTCCTTCCGAAAGATTGGTCTCATGAGGCGGATGCCAAGCTGTAACCGACCAATTGCAACCAAATTGAGATGTCTTTTGCAGTTTGTGTCAGCCGGTGGCTTATCTCGTCACAGTGCAACTCGGCGCAGAGACCGTGGTCTGTTTCGCATTTCCTCAGGTTTTCTACGGTCGAGGCGAAATTTGAGCGCAGGACGGATTGTCGAACGAGGGTCGCATTCGACCCTGCTGCAACTAGGCGGCGTGTATGCGATGATGTGGCAGCCGTCGAGCGGGTGCGACTGCATCCAAGCCGTGATGGCGAGCTTCAGGCGCATGATTGTCAATGAGAAGGAGGGCCGCCAATGAACCTAACGCTCGTTTCACCACTCACTGACGCAGCCTGGAAGGCTTACCATGACGTCCGGCGTAGCGTGCTTTTCGAGGCGCGACATGACGGGGGATCGTACGATGAGGACCACCCGGATGAACGTGCCGAGAACAACTATCCGAAGCTCCTGATTCACCCTGAACTGGGCGCAGTCGGCGTAGTACGGATAGACATCCGTAACCGAGTGGCATTCATCAGGCGGGCCGCGGTCGCCCAGGCTCAGCAACGAAGTGGCTATGGTCTCCAGATGATGAAATTGGCTGAAGATTTTTGCCGACATAGAAGCGTCGCCACGTTGTCCGCGGCAGTAGCGCCAGATGCCGTCGAATTCTACCGCAGGTGCGGCTTCAAAGTCGCCCGCGAACAGACGTCAGCCAAGAGCATAAGAATGGCGAAGGATATCTAACCGTGTGTATTGACGCTCAAGTGACCAGTGACTTCCAAAGGCAAAGCGTCGCGCAAGTCCGAACATATATGGTAACGAGTCCGGAAATTCGGGAGATAGTCCGACGTATGTGGCACTGTATAAGTTTTGGCGACCCCTGCAGGGCTCGAACCTGCGACAACCTGCTTAGAAGGCAGGTGCTCTATCCAGCTGAGCTAAGGGGCCGCTTGAAGGAGGCCATGACCTCCGGAAACTGGCAGCCTGGTGTCAGTGAGTCCAGGGCTGGGTGCGGCTGAAACGGAAATTGTCGCTGTAGGAGACGCTCTTGCGGGTGGCTTCCTTCGGCGCGATGACGCGGTACTCGATGCCGTTGCGTTCTGCATAGGCAATCGCCTGCTCGGCGGTCTCGAAGGTCAGCTTCACCTGCTGGCGGGTATCGGCCGAACTCGTATAGCCCATGATCGGATCGATCGTGCGCGGCTTTTCCTGATCGAACTCAAGAACCCACAAATGCGTCTTGGCCTTGCCCGACTGCATGGCGGTTTTTGCGGGTCGATAGATTTTCGCGGACATGTCTCGAGCGGTCTCCACCTTGGTTCCGTCACGCCGGCTCACGGCTGCGTGACGCTGCGCATTGCCATAGCGCAGAATGGATTAAAACGGAATGACTTTCCGGCGATATCCTTGCGATTTTACCGGTTTGCAGGGTTCGCCGAAACGCTGTTCAAATTCGTCAGACGATATCACCAAACGCGTTTGCGCGGCGAAACAGAAGTTTCAACGAATGCCAACACTAAAGGAGGGAGAATTCGATGGTCGGAGTGGAGAGATTCGAACTCCCGACCCTCTGGTCCCAAACCAGATGCGCTACCAGGCTGCGCTACACTCCGTGACCCATCGATGGCGCGGAGATACACGCTTACCCCTGCCCCTGCAATAGCTAAATTGCGCAATCCAACGCATGCGCGAATGCTGATTTAAGGCTTTGCGCCGGATATGCGCTGGCTGTCGACGACGTCCCCGGGGGCAAGACCGAGACGGCTGACAGTGCCAGCATTCAATTCGAGGACGAAGGCGACCGGGACACGGGAATCGATGATGGCTTCGGACAACGGCACTGCGTTTTCACGCACCGCCTCGACCTTGCCGTCCCGGGCGATGAACAACATGTCGAGTGGCAGATAGGTGTTCTTCATCCACATCATCACCCGGCGCGTCTCACCGAAATCGAACAGCATGCCCCGATCCCGCGGCATGTGACGGCGGTTCATCAGACCCTGTGCGCGCTGATCGCTATCAACTGCCAGTTCGACTGTAAACCTGTGAACCTTGCCGCCGGCGGTGATGATCTGCAGGGGTGCGGTGTCGAAAGTAACCTCTGCTGCAGGGGCACAAAACGGAACAAGCCATAAAAAAAGCGCCACGAGGGCGCTTCCGGCAAGGCGCGGGAAACGCGCCCGCATCAGTGCGCCCGACCGGTCGGCGCCGGGACGTCTGGATGGATTTCGGCGGCCATCAGACCCTTGTCGCCATCGCCGAAGCGCACCAGAACGGTCTGGCCGGGACGCAGTTCGGTAAGCCCGAACCGACGGAGCGTTTCCATATGGATGAAAATGTCCTCGGTGCCGTCACCGCGCGTCAGGAAGCCGAAACCTTTGGTGCGGTTGAACCACTTGACGAGCACCCGCTCCAGCCCGCTGGTCGGCGTCACCTGAACATGCGTCTTGACCGGCGGCAGTTGCGACGGATGGACCGCCGTCGACTGATCCATCGACAGGATGCGGAAAGCCTGGTAGCCGCGGTCGCGCTTCTGAATCAAGGCAACGACACGGGCGCCTTCAAGAACGGTCTGGTAGCCGTCGCGGCGCAGGCAGGTGACATGAACAAGCACGTCCTGCATGCCGTTGTCGGGCACGATGAAGCCGAACCCCTTGGCAACGTCGAACCATTTGATCACGCCGGTGATTTCGATCAGATCAAGCGCGTCATTGCCAAAGTCGTCATCCGGCACGACGCCCTTCGGTGAAATCCTGTCCGCCATTGCCCGCCAGCCCCTCGTTTACGCGTCACATTCATTACGGTTAACTGATTCTTGACGGTCAGAATAACATCGTCCCGCCGCGATTGCGCAAGCCCTCGGATGAAATTTGCCGTCGATCAAAGCTACCTCTCGAGCCTTGCCTCTGGCTGGCTTGCGGCTAAATATACCTCATCCTCAGCAAAACAGGGACATTACAATGCGTTATCTGCACACGATGGTTCGCGTCAAAGATTTGGACGCGGCACTTCACTTTTATGGCACGCTTTTCGGCCTTGTGGAAATCCGCCGCTACGAGAACGAGAAGGGCCGTTTCACCCTGGTTTTCCTCGCAGCGGCCGGCGATCTCAACCACGCCAGGGCAGAATTGTCGCCCTGTCTGGAACTCACCTATAACTGGGATACCGAGGATTACACCGGCGGCCGCAACTTCGGTCACCTGGCCTATGAGGTCGACGATATCTACGCGATTTGCCAGCGCCTGATGGACAACGGTATCACCATCAACCGCCCGCCGCGCGATGGGCACATGGCCTTCGTTCGTTCGCCGGACGGCATTTCGATCGAAATCCTGCAGAAGGGCGAAAACTTGCCGCCGCAGGAGCCATGGTTGTCGATGGGCAATACCGGCGCCTGGTAAGCCCCGCGCAATGAGGCCAGACGATAATCAGACCGAAATATGAAAATCGCCTGGTTCATTCCGGGACAGTTTAACCACCGGCTTGGTGGAAGCTTCCTTATAGAACCGCGCGACAACCACCGCCTGCGTCAGCGCAGGTTTACAAACAACGGCGCGTTCACTACTGTGGCGCGAAACGTTAAGGGGATCAGGATGTGATTCGCCTCTTAAGGTCGATGCCCATTCTGCTTCCGGTTGAACCGGTCAAACCGCAAGAACGGCGCGAACACCCCAACAGGGATCGTGCCGACACTATGCTGTTGCGACTTCGAAATGATCGGCCATGACGGCAGCGATATGTCGCCCGGCCCGCATTGAGTGGGGGATCCAACGTTGCGTCATGTTCTGCAAAAGACGGCGACGATTCGCGGTTTCGGCTGTGCTCTCGCCCTGGCCGTTTCGGCAATGGTCCTGTCCGGTTGTGTATCGGCCGCGAAGGAAACCGCGTCAGCGGTGGAGCAGACAGTTCCCGAAATCGCAGCCGCCGACGCGGAACAGACGGCGCCAGACACCTATCAAGACCAACAGGTGGCTACCGTTGGCGCCAACACACAGCGACAGGCCGCAGCCCCGGTCGGGGCCAACGCGATGGTTCCGGCCATCCCTGACGGTCAGCCGGCGTCGCTGACGATGCAAAGCACAGGCGTCAAGGCAACCTCCAGCAGCATCTTTGCGGTCAAGACGCCGAATGCGGTCCCGGCACAGGACGCCGACGCGGGATCCGGCAATGCACCGCTGCCGGTGGGGCAACAAACCGGCGTCAACCCGACCACAAACAGCCTTTTCAACAATGGCCAGCCTGCAGCCAATCCGGCTGCCCTGCCGCTTGAAGGTGCGAGCAATACCGAGGGGCCGGTTCCGGCAACACAGCAAGTGGCAAGCGCCGAACTTGGCGCGGACGGCACCGCCCTTCCCGTAGCCGTACCGATTCCCTCGAGGGGCAACACCATGCGTGACGAAGGCAGTACGCCTCAGCCAGCGGCGACACAATCCGCGTCTGCGGATCCGACGGCGCTTGCCGTCGCCGCTGTTCCCGAGTCTGGCAACCCGGGAGACGACGGCGACGAGCAGGACGCAACACAGAAACCGCTGACGTTCGCGGCACTGTTCGCTGCCAAGCGCAAGAACCGGAATCAGTTCAACGGCGATCGTTTCGCCAAGGCGCCGGCTAAAAAGACGCTTGTCGCCGCCAATATGCCGCAGCAGCAGATCGCGGCACTCGGGTTCACCGACTTGCCTAGCGTCCAGACCACTTCGATGTTTGCGACAGTGGACGATGCCCAGCCCGGCCATGACGACGACAGCGCCGCGGTCGAAGTGGCCGCCCTGTCCGGCTTGGCACGGCTTGCGCCGAACGGCCTCTGGCTGCAGACGGAGAAAGTGGAGACCGGCTGTTTCCGGCCGGAACTGCTGCAGGTTCTGAAGGTGGTCGAGACGCATTACGGCCGCAAGATCATGGTGACGTCGGGCCTGCGGGATGTGAAACACAACATACGGGCCGGTGGCCGGCGGTACTCCCTTCACACGACCTGCCAAGCGGCCGACATCCAGGTGCCCGGCGTCAGCAAATGGGATCTTGCCGACTATCTGCGCACTATTCCCGGTCGCGGCGGCGTCGGAACCTATTGTCACACGGAATCGGTCCATATCGATACCGGTGAGGCCCGCGACTGGAACTGGCGCTGCCGCCGCCGCAAGACCTGATATCAAGAGACTGTTTTAATTGCGTATTTTCTCTTTTCCCCAGGGATGCCGCTTTAACAGGACTTTTTTGCAGGAAAATGAAGATTGCCGCTTGCGGTATTCAGAACCCCTGACTATAAGACGCCCACACAACGGCTGCGCCCTTCGTCTATCGGTTAGGACACCAGATTTTCATTCTGGGAAGAGGGGTTCGACTCCCCTAGGGCGTACCATTGTGAACCTCCCCTCGATGTAGAAATATACGCGCTTCTGGCGAGAATCCGTTGCCGGTGACCGCTTCCTCATGATGTAAACGCTCTCTCCTTTACCGCTGTTTTTGCTGCGAAAAATCCTCAAAAAATGCGATTTAGCACTTGCAGCATCGAAAGCGTCTGACTATAAGACGCCCACACCACTGATGCGCCCTTCGTCTATCGGTTAGGACACCAGATTTTCATTCTGGGAAGAGGGGTTCGACTCCCCTAGGGCGTACCATGGTTCTCTGCTCCCCCCGGAATTGATGCACATTTTCCGCCCCGCGAGGCTCTCGGCTCAAAGCGCCTTTGCGGCGTCGATTACCCGCAACTGCACACGCCGGGTTCCCTGCCATAGATCGGCCGATATCGAGCCGGCAACGTGGATCGAAGTCCCGCGCCCCGAAAGCAGGAGATCGCCAAGCGGTGTTTCAAGTGCGCGGAACGCGATTCCCTCAACGCGCGAACCGTCCTGCCCCTCCAGTGTGATCTTCACATGGTTGGCGCCGACCTGCCGCGAATCGCGCAGACGGTGAGCCGGTAGGGCGAAGACCGGTTGCGGATGGCCGGCCCCATACGGGCCGGCCTGCTCGAGCTGGTCGATCAGGGCCAGATTGGCGCCGGCCGCCCCCAATGCGCCATCGATCTTCAGCGTTTCGGCCGAGACGAGGTCCTTGATGGCGGTCTCAGCTTTTTCCTCGAAGAAATGCCGCAGCCTGCCGAGATTTGCGCGCTCGATGGTGAGGCCGGCCGCCATGGCATGGCCGCCGCCTTTGGCCAGAAGACCGGCATCGACGGCGGCCCGGACGATTCGTCCGATGTCGAAGCCGCTGATCGACCGGCCCGATCCCGTTCCCTTGCCATTGGGATCGAAGGCAATGGCAAAAGCCGGACGACGGAATTTTTCCTTCAGCCGGGCCGCTAGCAAGCCCACAATGCCGGGATGCCAGTTTTCACGTGCGGTGACGATGATGGAGGCGGATTCGCCGTTACCATATTCCGCCAGCGCCTCAGCCTCCGCCTCCACCAGCATGGCAATCTCCATTGCCTGTCGCTCACGGTTCAATTCGTCGAGCCTTGCAGCGATCTGCTCGGCCATGTTTTCCTCGTCTAGGGTAAGCAGACGGCTACCAAGCGCCGCGTCGCCAATGCGCCCGCCGGCATTGATTCGAGGGCCGATCAAGAACCCGAAATGATAAGGTGTTACGGGTCCGCCAAGTCCTGCCTTGCGAAAGAGCGCCGACAGACCGGGATTCTGCATATGGCGGGCGGCAACAAGCCCTTTCACGACATAGGCTCTGTTCAACCCCTTGAGAGGCACGACGTCGCAGACGGTCGCCAAGGCGACGAGATCGAGCAGGGCAAGAAGATCGAAGGCGGCAACCCGGCGGTCTCCACTTTCACGCAACTGGCGCATGGCGTTGACGAGAACAAGAAACACCACGCCGGCAGCGCAGAGATGCCCCTGCCCTGAAAGATCGTCTTCCCGATTCGGATTGACCAGCGCCACACACGGCGGCAACTGCGCGCCGACTTGGTGATGATCGATCACGACGACATCGATTCCGCGCGTTTCCGCTGCGGCAAGTGATTCGTGACTGGTCGAACCGCAGTCCACCGTGACGATCAGTTGGGCGCCGTTGTCGACCAGTTGATTGATCGCAGCCGGATTGGGGCCGTAGCCCTCGAAAATACGGTCTGGAATGTAGATTTCTGCTTCGATGCCGAAATGACGCAGGAAACGGAACATCAGGGCCGATGATGCAGCCCCATCGACGTCGTAATCGCCGAAGATGGCGACCTTTTCGCGATTCTTGACCGCAGCAACGATGCGGGCGGCCGCCTTGCTGCAATCCGTCAGAGTGTCGGGATCAGGCATCAGCGAGCGGATCGTCGGTTCGAGGAAGGCAACCGCATCGTCCATCGTCACGCCGCGACCGGCCAGCACGCGGGCGATGAGATCGGAAAAGCCATGAACCTGGCTGATGGCCAGCGCGCGGTTTTGTCCGGCCTGGTCGAGCCGCGACACCCAGCGTTGGCCGCTCACCGAACGCTCGACGCCGAGAAAAGCCCGCGGGATCGGATCTACCAATTCGCTCATCGTTCGTCCTTGATTTCTTGATCGTTCGTACCTGTGTTTTCCGGCATCCGCAAACCGGAAACGACAGCGGCCCCATCCGGGTCGATATCCGGATGGGGCCGCAAAAGTCCGTAAACAAGCGTATCAGGCCGCCTTCGGACGCTCGATACGGATCACCTGGGGATCGCCGACGAGATAGCCTTCGCTCTTGATCGTGGCGACAGCCTTGCGCACCGATTGCTCGGTCGTCGCATGGGTGACGAGGATAATCGTCTGTGGTTCGCCGGTCTCGACCGGATGTTTCGAATGCTGGACGATCGATTCGAGCGAGATGTGATTTTCCGCCATATGCGTCGCGATTTTTGCGAAAACGCCGGTTCTGTCGACGACCTTCAACCGGATGAAATAGCCGCCCTCATGGCTCTGGATCTGCGCGCGCTTGTAAGTGAGGAGCGCGGTAACCGGACGTCCGAAGGCCGGCACATGCTGGGCGCCCGGGCGGCTCTTGGCGATGTCGGCGATATCGCCAAGCACGGCAGACGCCGTCGCATTGCCACCGGCGCCTGGGCCGACCATCAGGAGTTCGCCGAGAATGTCAGACTCGATCGCCACCGCGTTGGTGACGCCGTCGACCTGCGCGATCACCGAATCGAGCGGCACCATGGTCGGGTGGACGCGCTGCTCGATGCCGCTTTCGGTGCGCTGCGCAACGCCGAGCAGCTTGATGCGATAACCGAGATCGGCTGCCGCATGGATGTCGTCGATCGAGATATTGGTGATGCCTTCGAGGTAGATGTCATCGGCGGCAATCGCCGTCCCGTAGGCAAGGCTGGTGAGGATAGCAAGCTTGTGCGCAGTGTCGTTGCCGTCGATATCGAAGGCTGGATCGGCTTCCGCGTAGCCGAGGCGCTGTGCTTCCTTGAGGCAGTCCTCGAAGGAAAGCCCCTCCTTCTCCATCTTGGTGAGGATGTAGTTGCAGGTGCCGTTCATGATGCCGTAGACGCGGGAAATCGTGTTGCCGGTCAACGATTCCCGGAGCGCCTTGATGACCGGAATGCCGCCAGCGACGGCGGCTTCGTAGTTCAGAAGCGCGCCATGCTCTTCGGCGAGACCGGCAAGCTCGATGCCGTGCTCTGCGAGCAACGCCTTGTTGGCGGTGACGACGTGAAGTCCACGGGAAAGCGCGGCCTTGACGGCGGAATAGGCCGGCTCGCCAGCACCGCCCATCAGTTCAACGAAGACGTCAATATCGGCTGTCTCAGCCAGCGACAACGCATCGTCATGCCAGTGCATGGCGGAAAGATCGACGCCGCGATCACGGTTCCTGTCACGTGCCGTTACAGCAGTGATCTCGATAGCCCGGCCGCATGTCGTCGCCAACTGCTCATGGCGTTCCTGAAGAATACGCACGAGCGAGGCACCAACGGTTCCCAGGCCCGCAATGCCGATTTTAAGGGCATCTGACATTCACGATTTCCTAACATGTCGAGAGCGCTCCGCCTCAAAGCGGCGGAGCGGATTTTTGAGGGGTGCGGGAAAAACCCAGCGCCTCAGCGATGAGCATTCAGCGAGATGACATTGTGCAAGGTGTCGTCTGCCGTCGAAAGAAATTTCTTCAGGCTGCGAGCCGCCTGGCGAATCCGGTGTTCGTTCTCGACCAGCGCGATGCGGATATAGTCATCCCCCTGCTCGCCGAAACCGATGCCCGGGGCCACCGCGATGTCGGCCTTTTCCACCAGCAGCTTGGAAAACTCCAACGAACCGAGATGACGGAATTTTTCCGGAATCTTTGCCCAGGCGAACATAGTGGCCGCCGGCGGCGGCACGTCCCATCCAGCCTTGCCGAAGCTTTCGACCAGAACGTCGCGGCGGCGCTTGTAGATATTGCGCACTTCGACGATGTCCGAACCATCGCCGTTCAGCGCATGGGTCGCGGCCACCTGGATCGGCGTGAACGCGCCGTAATCGAGATACGATTTGACCCGTGTCAGCGCGGCGATCAGCCGCTCGTTGCCGACGGCAAAGCCCATGCGCCAGCCGGGCATGGAAAATGTCTTCGACATCGAGGTGAATTCGACGGTGATGTCCATGGCGCCCGGCACTTCAAGGACGGACGGTGGCGGCATGTCGTCGAAATAGATTTCCGAATAGGCGAGATCCGACAGGATGACGATGTCGTGCTTCTTCGCAAAGGCAACGACCTCCCTGTAGAAATCGAGCGTCGCCACATGCGCCGTCGGGTTCGACGGATAGTTGATGACCAGCGCGATCGGTTTCGGGATCGAATGACGGATCGCCCGCTCGAGCGGCGGGAAGAACGTATCGTCAGGCTCCACCGAGATCGAGCGGATCACGCCGCCGGTCATCAGGAAGCCGAAGGCATGGATCGGATAGGTCGGATTGGGGCAAAGCACGACGTCGCCTGGCGCGGTGATCGCCTGCGCCATGTTGGCGAAGCCTTCCTTGGAACCGAGCGTCGCGACGACCTGCGTATCCGGGTTCAACTTGACGCCAAAGCGGCGCGCGTAATAGGCGGCCTGTGCCCGGCGCAGACCGGGGATGCCCTTGGACGAGGAATAGCGGTGCGTGCGCGGGTCCTGGACCACTTCGCACAACTTGTCGACCACGGATTTCGGCGTCGGCAGATCAGGATTGCCCATGCCAAGGTCGATGATGTCGGCTCCACCCGCTCGCGCGCTGGCTTTCAAACGGTTGACCTGTTCGAAAACGTAAGGCGGCAGACGCCGGACTTTGTGAAACTCTTCCATCTCTAACCTCGTCTTGCGCGGTCTCCGTTGCTGGGAACATGCGTGCAAGGAGAAACGCGCGGTGCAATCGGCCCACGCGGCCACGAAACGCTTTGCGTCCAAATCAGCGGAAACGCAAGCGCTAATTCTGTATCTGCTTCAGCGTGTCGGTGCCGTGATTGGCGGCAAGCAGTTGCAGCTCCTTGAGGCGGCGCTGATATTCCGCCTCGGAGATTTTGCCGGACGTACGGGCCGAACTCAATGCCGTCAGCCTTGCTTCCTGGGCGGCGGCTTCCTCATTGCTCATTTGTGCGCTCGCCGCGGGGCGCTTGCCCTCGATCATTGGATAGACGTCCGCCGGAATGGGCTTGGCCATGGTCGCGGAATAGATGGACGGCTGCTCGTCAACCGTCGCGGCGCTGCAGCCGGCAAGAACAAGCGCAAAACCAACTGCTCCGCAGGCCGTTACCATCCGCATCATCGCTGCTTTTCCCGACTTCTTCATCACGCCCCTGCCCGGTCTGTGCCGCTCGATCTTCGCCCGAAGTTGGCTGACAGCCAAGAGGCTTGTCCAACACGCGCTGGCACTTGTAATCATTTTAAGGCAGAATGTAAAAAGACAAAACAAACAAACATCTGTGGAGGAAGCCGGGTGGCAGAAGACAGGAAGACCGAGAACCCTTCCGGCCCCGGCACGGATGGTTTCAGCGGTTTCGACCCGAAGTCCGTCGATCCCTATATCGTCAAGGACCCTGAAGCCTTGGCGATGAACATCGCGCGCACCGTGGAGCAACTCGGCAAGGCGGCATCCGCTTGGCTTGCACCGCGAGAAAGCGGTCTGAAGACCGATATGATCGCCGATCCGGTCGTCGACATGGTCAAGACGCTGTCGAAAGTCTCCGAATATTGGCTGTCTGATCCGAGGCGCACTCTGGAGGCCCAAACCTCCCTGATGGGAAGTTTCTTCTCGATGTGGACACGCACGCTGCAAAAAATGAGCGGCGAGGCCGTGAGCGACCCGGACGACGTGCCGCGCGACGACAAGCGCTTCACGGACGCCGACTGGGTCGCCAATCCCTTCTTCGATTTTCTGCGGCAAAGCTATTTCATCACGTCCCACTGGGCGGACCGGATGGTGCGCGATGCCGACGGGCTCGATGAACACACCAGGCACAAAGCCGCCTTTTACGTGCGGCAGCTTTCAAGCGCCCTCTCGCCGGCCAATTTCGTGACGACGAACCCGCAACTCTATCGCGAAACGGTGGCGTCGAGCGGCGCCAACCTCGTCAAGGGCATGCAGATGCTCGCCGAGGACATCGTTGCCGGCAAAGGCGATCTCAAACTGCGCCAGACGGATACGAGCAAGTTCGCCGTCGGCGAGAACATCGCCATTACACCGGGCAAGGTCATTGCCCAGAGCGATGTCTGCCAGGTCCTGCAGTATGATGCCTCCACCGAAACGGTGCTGAAGCGCCCATTGCTGATCTGCCCGCCCTGGATCAACAAATTCTATGTTCTCGACCTCAATCCGCAAAAGTCCTTCATCAAGTGGGCCGTGGATCAGGGGCATACCGTCTTTGTGATCTCCTGGGTCAATCCGGACGAGCGCCATGCCAACAAGGATTGGGAGTCCTATGCCCGCGAGGGCATCGGTTTTGCGCTCGACACGATTCGTCAAGCAACCGGCGAAGAGGATGTCAACGCGATCGGCTATTGCGTCGGCGGCACCCTGCTTGCTGCAACGCTTGCTTTACACGCGAAGGAAGGCGATACGCGCATCAAGTCGGCCACACTGTTCACGACGCAGGTCGATTTTACCCATGCAGGCGATCTCAAGGTTTTTGCCGATGAGGAGCAGATCACGCAGATCGAGCAGCGGATGAAAGAAAACGGCTATCTCGACGGGTCGAAGATGGCCATGGCCTTCAACATGCTGCGTGCGTCGGACCTCATCTGGCCCTATTTCGTCAACAACTACCTGAAAGGCCAGGAACCGTCAGCCTTCGACCTGCTCTACTGGAACTCCGATTCGACGCGCATGCCGGCGGCGAACCACTCATTCTACCTGCGCAACTGCTATCTCGAAAACAACCTGACCAAGGGCAAGATGGTTCTGGCGGGGAAAAACATCTCGCTCAGTGACGTGAAAATCCCGGTCTACAATCTCGCCACCAAGGAAGATCACATCGCGCCGGCAAAATCGGTATTCGTCGGCAGCCAGTTCTTCGGCGGTGACGTGACCTATGTCATGTCGGGATCAGGGCACATCGCCGGTGTCGTCAATCCGCCGGACAAGGGCAAGTACCAGTTCTGGACGGGTGGTCCCGCCAAGGGCGACTTCGACGATTGGGTAGCGACGGCCCACGAGACGCCCGGCTCCTGGTGGCCGCATTGGCAGGCCTGGACCGAAACGCTCGACAGCGAGCGGGTTGCCGCCCGCAAGACCGGGGGAACGCTGAACTCGCTGGAAGAGGCACCCGGCTCCTACGTCCGCGCCCGCGCTTGACCCAGAACGGACATCCGGCTCCATGATTTTCGACCGGCCGCTGGTGCCTGCCGTCCTTGTCCAACGCTACAAGCGCTTCCTCTTCGACGCGGTTCTGGAGGACGGTCGCGCGATCACCGGCTCCTGCCCCAATACCGGCTCGATGCGTGGCCTGACCGCGCCCGGATCGCGCATCTGGCTATCGGAACACGACAGCCCGACGCGAAAATATCACCATATGCTGGAGATGGTGGAAGTGGGCGGCACCGTTGTCGGCATCAATACCGGCCTGCCGAACCGGCTGGCGGAGGAAGCGATCCGTGCAGGCCAGATCGGCGATCTGCACCTCTATTCGACCCTGCAGCGCGAGCAGAAATACGGTCGGAACTCCCGCATCGACATGCTTTTGACCGATCCCGAACGCGGCCGCGCCTATGTCGAGGTCAAGAACGTGCATTTCAGCCGCACGTCCGGCCTTGCCGAGTTTCCGGATAGCCCGACGGCACGCGGCGCGAAACACCTCGAGGAACTCGGCGACATGGTCGAGGCGGGTCATCGCGGCATCATGATCTACCTCATCCAGCGGGATGACTGCGCGACCTTCAGGGTCTGCAATGACCTTGACCCGCTCTATGCCCAAGCCTTCCTGCGGGCAGAACAGCGCGGCGTCGAGGCCTTCGCCGTCAAATGCCGGGTTTCACAGCAGCAAATTGCGCCGGACGGGCTGATCATGATGGACGAACCCGCCTTTGCTGATCTATGACAACAGGAAGACAACTGAAAGTATCGTAATGGTCACCTATATCGAGGCAGCGTCTGCGCCCTACAAGAATACCGGCGTCATCCGCCTCTACACGCCCGAGGATTTCGCCGCCATCAAGCGCGCCTGCCAGGTAACCGCCCGCTGCCTTGATGAACTGGCGAGCCGCGTCAAACCGGGCGTGACGACCGACGAGATCGACCGCTTCGTGTTCGAATTCGGCATGGATCACAACGCGCTGCCCGCCACGCTCAATTATCGCGGCTACACAAAATCCTCCTGCACCTCGATCAACCATGTCGTCTGTCACGGCATTCCCAATGAAAAGCCGCTGCGCGAAGGCGATATCGTCAATATCGACGTCACCTACATCGTCGATGGCTGGCATGGCGATTCCAGCCGTATGTATCCGGTCGGCGAGATCAAGCGCGCGGCCGAGCGTTTGCTCGAGGTCACCCATGAATGCTTGATGCGCGGCATTGCTGCGGTGAAGCCCGGCGCGCGCACGGGTGCCATTGGCGAGGCCATCCAGACTTTCGCCGAGGCCGAGCGCTGCTCGGTGGTGCGCGACTTCTGCGGCCACGGTGTCGGCCGGCTGTTTCATGACGCCCCGAACATCCTGCACTACGGCCGGGCGAATGAAGGCCCGGAAATGCGCGAAGGCATGATTTTCACCATCGAGCCGATGATCAATCTCGGCCGCCCGCATGTGAAGGTTCTGGCCGACGGCTGGACCGCCGTCACCCGCGACCGGTCTCTCTCCGCCCAATATGAGCATGCGGTCGGTGTCACGGCCGACGGCTGCGAGATTTTCACCCTGTCGCCGGC
Organism: Pararhizobium sp. LjRoot238; assembly: GCF_964252955.1. Lineage (NCBI taxonomy): Bacteria > Pseudomonadati > Pseudomonadota > Alphaproteobacteria > Hyphomicrobiales > Rhizobiaceae > Pararhizobium > Pararhizobium sp. LjRoot238. The sequence continues at coordinate 3,613,134 of NZ_CAXUPP020000001.1, forward strand.
CGGCCTCGACCGTCCGGGCCTGCCAGCATAGGGTTCGCGATGACAAAGCCCCCTTCCTCTCCCGACCGCGACAGTTCGCAACCGGCTGACGAAAGGGGCTTTTTCGCGGAACAGCCGCCCAAACGCTCGGGCCTCGGAATGACGCCCGCCCAGCACGAAGACGCGCACTATCATGGCCATCGCGACCGCCTGAGAACACGCTACAGGGACCATGGCGACACCGCGCTTGCAGACTACGAAATTCTGGAGCTGCTGCTTTTCCGGCTGATCCCGCGCCGTGACACAAAGCCGATTGCCAAGGCCTTGCTCGATCGCTTCGGGACACTGGCCGGCGTCTTTGGCGCCTCTCCCGCTTTGCTGCAGGAGGTGAAGGGAATCGGCGAGGCCGTGGCTTTCGATCTGAAGCTCATTTCAACAGTCGCTCACCGGACGCTAAAAAGCGACCTCAAGGGCAAGCAGGTTCTCGCCTCCTGGTCATCGGTGATCGAATACTGCCACGCTGCCATGGCGCACGAAACCCGTGAGCAGTTCCGCATTCTCTTCCTCGACAAGCGCAATTCATTGATCGCCGACGAAGTGCAGCAGACGGGTACGGTCGATCACACGCCGGTCTATCCGCGCGAAGTGGTGAAGCGTGCGCTGGAACTCTCGGCCACGGCGCTGATCCTCGTCCACAATCATCCTTCAGGCGACCCCACGCCTTCACGGGCTGACATCGACATGACCAAAATGATCATCGAAACGGCAAAGCCGCTCGGCATCACCGTTCATGATCACATCATCATCGGCAAGGACGGCCATGCCAGCCTCAAGGGGATGAAACTGATCTAGACGTTTAATGCTTCATCATCATCGGAAGCGTGGAATGCGACAACAGATACCGCGTAACGCGGCCGAGAAGCAATTCCAGGAAATACCCGTGCTTGAAGGCGCCAATCAGCAGACAGGTTGCATTGGCAGACTTCGCGAAATCAAGAATCGTTTCCCCGACTGATCGACTTCCCGAACTGATTGCGACGACGTCGCCGTCAAGACCGAGCTCAGTGAGCAGCTCCCTCGCCTTGGACTGATAACTTCCGTCGGCCTTGTCGTTGACGCACAGCATGGTGATGCGATCGGCGGCCACCAACCAGCGCCTTGCGGCAATGACGGCGCGCTGCGCGTGTTCGTGCGGTTTCCAGCCGATCACAACATGGCCCAGCAGATTGCCATCGTACGTGCCGCGAGGAGGCACGAGCACCAGCTTGTGTTCGTTGAAAAGAACGTCGTGAAACGCGTCGCGGGCATCCATGTTGCCATGGCACGGGGCGACGACAAGTGCCGTTTCGCGGCAAACAGCCGTCACGCAACGATCGAGATCACCATGGCAATCGTCAAGAAGGAGACCTTTTCGAGCAGGATTGGCCTGTATCCACTCCTGGAAGACGCGCATGATCCGCTCGGACCGTTGCAGCGGCGAGCCTTCCTCCAGGTCTCTCAACATCTGCAGGTCGATTTCCTCGGCCGCGGCAATCATGCCCTCGGGATCCGCACCGACATGAGCGGCGGCCATGGTGCCATAAACGGCCCTTGCCGAATCTTCGGCGATATCAAGGCAATACCGGGCAGAGGCGGGATCGGGCAGCAAGGCAAGAACATCGGCATGCACGGTCCGCTTCCGGGCATGGCCGGCGAACATGACACTGCCCTCGCCCAATGGTGGTCTCGTTTCGCTGCCACGCGCGGGTGAATTGTTCATCTCGGACCTCCTTCAGCGAGCCTCCCGCACTGCGTGATGCGCAGTGCCACGCACTCCAAGTTAGTCAATCTCACATATCTCAGAGCCACTTGGCTCGACGGAACATGCGGTAGAGCAGGCTGCAGGTGACGATGATTATCCCCAGGATCAGAAAATAGCCGTAGCGAAATTTAAGTTCGGGCATCTCGTCGAAGTTCATACCATAGATGCCGGCGATCGCGGTCGGTACCGCCAGAATGGCCGCCCAGGACGCCAGCTTGCGCGAAATCTCCGTCTGCTCGGACTGGCCAATCATCAGGCTGGCCTCGAAGGTGAAGGCAAGCACTTCGCGCAGGGTGTCGATATCTTCCTGAACGCGGCGCACATGGTCGGTGACGTCGCGAAATAGCGCGTGCAGCGTCACGTCCATGCCGGGCAGTTCGAGATTCTCGTGACGCCGGCAGACATCGACCAGCGGCACGACCGCGTTGCGCAGCCGAAGAAGGCTGCGACGCAGAAAATAGAGCCGCTCGATATCCTTCTTGTCCAGCCGGTCGCGCAGCACCCGCTCCTCGAGTTCCTCGACCTCCGCATGAATACCTTCGACGACCGGCATGTAATTGTCGACGATGAAATCGAGGATGGAATAGAGGATGTAGTTCTCGCCATGCGCCAGCGCCGCTGGCGAAGCCTCGCACCGCTGCCTTACCTGATTGTAGGAGGTCGATGGCCCGTGACGCACGGACACGACATAGCCGCGGCCGACAAAGAGATGGGTCTCACCGAAGACAATTTCGTCTCCGCCCATATGGGCAGTCCGCGCGACAACGAAAATCGCGTCGCCGTAGATCTCCAGTTTGGGGCGCTGGTGGGCATGGCCCGCATCTTCGATAGCAAGCTCATGGAGACCGAATTCGGCCTGCACCTCCCGTAGCAGCGCTTCGTCCGGCTCGTGCAGGCCTATCCAGACGACAGCGTTTTCGTGGCCCTTCCAATGGTGGGCTTCCTGGATTTCGATATCACGGATGCGCTGGCCATGTTCGTAGACTGCCGCAGCAACCACGCCGGGTCGGCTGCGAGACTTCGCTGACGCAAGCGTTTCAGGGTCGAGATCATGAACGCGCGCATCGTCGGTCTCTTGCAAAGCCATGCCACCATCTCCCAAACCGGGCACTCCCGGTCGAATTCGCTCGGAATCGGCTATCTGCAGCGAGCGCATTTTCGCGGCTCCCCTCCCTGCCGGATACCGACCATCACGCGGCAATATAAGCGCTTTTCGTAAAATAAGCATCCACGAGCCCGAGGGTAGTTCATAAGGCTTTATTAAACTGTGAGATTGACGTTATATCCGCTTGCGAGTGAAATTTGCCGCAACGCACAATGATTCTCACTTCATCATCGGAAACGCGTCATGAACCAGTACGATCTCGTGGTTGTCGGCAGCGGGCCTGCAGGACGCAGGGCCGCCATTCAGGCAGCCAAACTGGGCAAGAAGGTTCTTGTCGTCGAACAGGGAAAGCGGGTCGGCGGCGTCTCCGTGCATACCGGCACCATTCCCTCCAAGACCCTTCGCGAAACAGCGCTCAACCTGACCGGCTGGCGCGAACGCGGCTTTTACGGGCGCGCCTATCGCGTCAAGCAGGAAATCAGCGCTGACGACCTGCGCCGCCGCCTGTTGATCACGCTTGATCACGAGGTCGAGGTGCTCGAGCACCAGTTTGCCCGTAACCGCGTCCAGCATATTCGCGGCAAGGCGAGCTTCATCGACCCGCAGACGCTGCAGATCGTCAAGGACGACGGAGAAATCATTCGGGTCTCCGGGACGAGCATTCTTCTCGCCGTCGGCACAAAACCGTTCCGCCCGGACTACATTCCATTCGACGGAAAGACGGTGCTCGACAGCGACGAATTGCTGGAAATCGAAGATCTGCCGCGTTCCCTGGCCGTGATCGGCGCCGGGGTCATCGGCATCGAATATGCGACGATTTTCAGCGCGCTGGACACGCATGTCACCGTAATCGATCCGAAAACGACCATGCTCGACTTTATCGACAAGGAAATCGTCGAGGATTTCACCTATCAGCTGCGCGACCGCAACATGAAGCTGCATCTGGGCCAGAAGGCGGAAAAGGTGGAGCGGACGCCGGACGGCAAATGTTCGATCACGCTCGACAGCGGTCGTGTGATCGTCTGCGAGATGGTGCTGTTTGCCGCCGGTCGCATGGGCGCGACCGACACGCTGAACTTGACCGCAGCCGGGCTCGAATCTGATAGCCGCGGCCGGCTGAGCGTCAATCCCGAAACGTTCCAGACATCGGTTCCGAATATCTATGCGGCGGGCGACGTCGTCGGCTTCCCGAGCCTTGCATCGACCTCCATGGAACAGGGGCGCATCGCTGCACGCGTCGCCGTCGGCGCGATCGCCAAGGAACCGCCGAAGTTTTTCCCCTACGGCATCTACGCCGTGCCGGAAATTTCCACTTGCGGCCTGACGGAGGAAGAGGTCAAGGAACGCGGCATCCCCTACGAATGCGGCATCGCCCGTTTCCGGGAGACGTCTCGCGGCCACATCATGGGGCTTGATTCCGGCCTGCTGAAGCTGATCTTCTCGCTGAAGACCCGCCGCCTGCTCGGTGTTCATATCGTCGGCGAAGGTGCGACGGAACTCGTCCATATCGGCCAGGCCGTGCTCAACCTGAAGGGCACCGTCGAGTATTTCGTCGAAAACACCTTCAACTATCCGACATTGGCCGAAGCCTACAAGATCGCCGGCCTCGACGCGGGCAATCGGATGGGCGAACTCATCGCGAAGGGATAAGCGACGCCTCCGGTCGCATCATCTACGGGCGCCCGCACACAGTTTGCCAGCCTCAACGCGGGGTCTGGTGCTGACGAAGCTGGACGGCCTGATCGCTGGAATTTGCCGAACACGAGCGAGCCGCCCGAAATACGCCGCGACCGCTCTATGGCATCTCATGTGTTGCCCTGGGCTTCGCACAACGACACTTCCCCATACGTCCCCACACCATAGCAAAGAGGCCGCCCCTCACGGGACGGCCTCTTCAAATTTCTGAAAGAAGCGCTGACCTTATTCGGCGCTGTCGTCAGCGGCCTTCTTCTTGGCCGGGGCCTTCTTCTTCGGAGCAGCGGCTTCTTCGCCTTCGGCAGCTTCAGCCTTGGCAGCGGCTTTCTTCTTCGGAGCGGCCTTCTTCGTTTCCGAATCGCCTTCTTCGTCGTCGGCCATCAGCTCTTCCTTGCTGACGGTCTTGTCGGTGACCTTCACTTCGGAGAGCAGGTGATCGACAACCTTTTCTTCGAAGATCGGCGCGCGCAGCGAAGCGGCGGCACCCGGGGTCTTCTGGAAATAGTCGATGATCTGCTTTTCCTGGCCCGGGAACTGGCGCAGCTGTTCGAACAGCGAGCGCTGCATTTCCTCGTCGGTTACCTGAACGCCGGCCTTTTCGCCGATTTCGGAGAGAACGAGGCCGAGGCGCACGCGGCGTTCAGCCAGCTTGCGGTATTCGCCACGGGCTTCTTCTTCCGTCGTGTCTTCGTCGGCGAAGGTCTTGCCGGCCTGGCTCAGGTCGGTGTTGATCTGGCGCCAGATGTTGTCGAATTCGGCGTCGACGAGGCGCTGCGGTGTGTCGAACTGGTAGAGTTCGTCCAGCTGGTCGAGGATCTGACGCTTGACCTTCTGGCGGGTCATCGAGCCGTACTGGCTTTCGATCTGGCCGCGGACGACTTCCTTCAGCTTGTCGGCCGACTCGAGGCCGAGCTTGGTGGCGAGGTCGTCGTTGATTTCGACTTCGGCAGCGGCGGCAACATCCTTGACGGTGATGTCGAAGGTGGCTTCCTTGCCTGCAAGGTTCGCAGCCGGATATTCAGCCGGGAAGGTTACGGTGATGACCTTTTCGTCGCCAGCCTTGAGGCCGCCGAGCTGCTCTTCGAAGCCCGGGATGAAACGGTTGGAACCGAGAACCAGCTCCGCGTCTTCGTCCTTGCCACCGTCGAAGGCAACGCCATCAACCTTGCCGAGGTAGTCGATCGTGACGCGGTCGCCGTTTGCGGCCTTGCCCTTCTTGGTCTCGTAGGTACGGGCGTTTTCAGCGATCTTGAGGATCTGTTCGGTGACTTCGGCTTCGTCGATATCGACGACTTCGCGCGTCACTTTGATGCCGCTCACATCCTTCAGCTCGATCGCCGGAATGACTTCGTAGGCGAGCGTGAACTCGAAGTCGGCCTCTGCGTTGAGGATCTTGTCGGCTTCCGCCTCGTTCTCGGTCATCGCGATTTCCGGCTGGGTCGCCGACTTTTCGCCGCGCTCCGACAGGATCTCGGTCGGCTTTTCGCGAACGAGCTCGTTGACCAGTTCGGCCATGATCGACTTGCCGTACATCTTCTTCAGATGCGCGAACGGCACCTTGCCCGGACGGAAACCGTTGATACGGACCTTGCCCTTGGCGTCTTCGAGGCGCTCGTTCATCCGAGCTTCCATGTCCTTGGCCGGGATGACGACCTTGAGTTCGCGCTTCAGCCCTTCAGCGAGCGTTTCGATAACCTGCATGTTCAAACCTTCATTTCACGTTGACAGGGCTCTGTCGGTGTTCTTCTACACGAGCACTTGAGCCGATCCATTTGCCGGGAGTGGCTTTACGCAAATCAGTCACCGTTTTGCAAGCAAAATGGCGCCGTCTTCTCGATCGACGCCAAGGACCAGCCTTGGACGTCCTTCATTCTGGTGCGGGTAGAGAGACTTGAACTCCCACGCCTTGCGGCACCAGAACCTAAATCTGGCGTGTCTACCAATTTCACCATACCCGCGTTCAGAAAACCGCAGCGCCTGCTCGCATCGGCACAGAAAAAATCACGGAAAGTGAGCCGCAACACATTCTGCGCCGGGTTCAGGGCGTTCCCGAGCGCGGCGTCTCTATATCACCCGTTTGCAACGGATCAAAGGAAAAATGCGGCCATTGTCGTGTTCTTGTCACTTGCCGGACAAGCACGCTGTTTGATGTCAGTAAAGCGGTTCTTCATAGAGCGATTTTCCATCGATCGAGATCGAGCGGATCTGCATGCGGCCATCGCCGGAGACGCTCGCGGTCACGGCAAGGGAGCGGGCGTTGCGCGCCTCCTCCAGCACCCTGCCCTCGCCTTCAGGCACATAATATCGTTCGATGCCGTATTCGACATTCAACGAGGACGGCGGACTGTCGGTCATCGGATAGAAATAGAACGGGGCGCTGCGGGCGATCACATTTCCATTCCTGGGTTCGAGCGGACCGAAGGAGGCCTCCGACACACCCCAGAAGCCATCCGGCTGTTTCTCCAGACGCACCGAGATCTGCGCGTCAGTCGCTTCCGTCGGGAAGCCACCGGCGATCTTGTCGGCTGGAATGGTCGAGACGTCGTAGGCCAAGATGACATAGTCACCGCGCAGCAGATCGCGTGGATCGACCGGCACGGTCTTCAGCACGACATCGACGCCGTTGCGCAGGATCGAGGCGCGGCTTTCGATCATATAGCCGAGGAACGCCGTCTGCAGCAGTGCCACGACGATGGCCGCGACCAGAGGACGACGATTGTTGCCCATACTACGCTCCTTCCACTGTTGTTTCCGCCGCGAGGCGCTTTTCCAGGCGGATCACCAGCCAGGCGATCAGACCGACAACGACACCGGAAATCAGGAAGAAACCGGATGTGCCGAGGATACTGCCCAGCGTTTCGAAGGCCAGATAGAGCGTTTCGGCGGCAAAGACCGCGTAGCCGAGGAAACGGACAGCGCCGTTCAGCCGGCCGGCAATAGTAATGCCGCCCAAAGCGACGCCGAGCGTCGTCGCGCCGATCGCAACCTCCTGACCAAGCCCGTCTATCTCCGTATGCAAGGCCGCGAGCCCCAGGATTGCGAGCGCAAAGCTATAAAAAGCGGGCGCGGCGCCAGCATCCTGGGCAAAGCGATAGAGCGGAGACATCGGCAGGCTGACGATCAGGAATGCCAGCAGACCAAGACCGAAAAGAGCGGCGGCAAGCCAGACTTCCGGCAGTTCGAGATAGAGCCAGCCGAGCCAAGCCAAGGCGAGCAAATAGGCGAGATGCCGGGCCGCACCGGCATTGGTATAGCGGACCAGTGCGATCACGACCACGATCAGCCCCGGAATGAAATAGATATAGCCATTGCCCTCGAAGCTGGCATCATTGTCCACCAGCAACTGGCCGAACACGACCCAGGCCAGAAAGCCGCAGATCACCGAGAGAGCCGCCGAACGGAAGGCAAGCGCCGCAACACAGGCGGCTGCGAACCAGACCAGCAGCGCGTCGGCTGCATCGCCTGACAGATGATACATCTGCCCGACCAGCGCGATCGCGCCGCCGAACGTCATGGTCCCCAAAACAAGAAGGGCGACACCCATGGCGCGCCAATCGCGCCCCAGGCACAGGGCAGCCGACAGATAGAAGGCCCAGATGAGGGCGACGATACCGCCGACGCGGACAAGGCGGGGAATCGCCTCCCAATTGGCCGCGACCAGAAGAAGGATGGCAGCCGACAGTAGGACCGCCGCCAGGACTAAGAGAACCCGGCCCGCACTGAAAACCGTCTCGCGTGAATCATATTCGGCAAGCATTGCCTTTGCCGTATCGGCGCTGAGCATCCCCTTCGAGACCCAGATGTTGAAGTCCTTCTCGATCCGCCCCCGGTACATGGCCCGCCCTCCTTGCATGCGCCTCGCCCGCAACACATATCATAGGCACCGGCAAATCATAGTTGAGCAGTCTGGCGAACTACGCGGGGCCTCGGGGCAGCCAGAAACGGATGATCATCGTTAACGCGATGTGAAGATTTTCGTGCCAATCTCCGATCCTCGGACAGGCATGGGGCGATCGAACGGGCCTTGCATAATCCGCATATCATCCATGATGATATTGCACTGCACAAATCGCCCTTGTCGACCTATATTGAACACAAGAAGACGGAACGAGATCAGCGGAAGCGATCGGGGCTGTCAGCGGCGAGACCAGCCGCTTCCGCTTAAGAAGTGGAAAAGGTCAGCGGGCCGAAAAGGCTCGCATCACAGAATTCGGAGTGGCGCACTCCTCCTCCCAGCGCCGCTCCGATCCGATGGGCAACACTCCTCCTCCCAAGTTGCCCGTCACCGTAAATGACGCCCGCTGGACCTCCTCCCCCAGCGGGCGTTATTCGTTTCGGAAACCAGAAACATCATTAGATTCCGGTGATTTGCAGAATATGGAAATTGCAGATGCCGAAATATTCGGCATGGGCATGCCGCAAGAACGAGCCAGGCATGCGCGCCCGGCATAGGTGCTATTCGCCATTGGCCCTACCCATTTCCGACAGTCCGACTTATCTTAAGGACAACTTCGGGGCAGCGCACTCCTCCTCCCAGCGCACCTCGATGGGATCGGCAACACTCCTCCTCCCAGTTGCCGATCAGAACAAGCAACGCCCGCCGGACCTCCTCCCCCGGCGGGCGTTGTTTTTTTGCTAGCCTCCTCCCAAGCATCAGCACATCCTCTTTTAGCGCTCACGCGCTCGCACAGAATTTGGTCAAATCGTGACCAAACCAGCCAAGAGGATTGCAAGAAGCGCATGGGTGCGATGCAGCATTGTCTCTGTAATTTCAGGGGTCGGCGGCGTATATTCCAACCATCAGATGAAGGCCAGCAGATGGTGCTGGCAGGAACCTTGGAAAGGACCAGCATCATGAACATTGCTCGCTCGTTCAACAATTGGCGCAAGTACCGTCAGACCTGCAACGAACTCGGCCGCATGAGCGACCGCGAACTGAACGACCTCGGCATCGGCCGCGGCGACATCCAGTACGTTGCCCGCCAGGCAGTCAAGTAATTCTCCGCAGCCGGCCGGCTTTTCCGGCCTGATGCGCAGCTGCCAAACGCCCTCCGGTTCAGTCCGGCGGGCGTTTTTTTGTCTGAATTTCGCCAGCCCCATCCACGGGCCCGAACGGGCATCCGCAGACGCTCTGCACGCGGCCGATCACCGCGCGCTGCGGCAGCGCAGCATTTTGTTGCATGTCCAATTTCCGGGCATAGATGCAGCAGATCGCGACGCAGCGAGACACCCCGGCATTTTCATTTCGCAAAACATTAAAAAAACAAATAGTTAAAACAACGACCATAGCGATTCCGGGCGCCATTAACCTATGGCTTCTTTTTCAGCACAGGCCAAAAATGCTTAGTGAAGCAGCAATGCAGTGCACAAATGCATAGCAGATGCATTTTCTTTGCACTCCATCTTTTCCCGCGAAAGGCGTACATAGATCCCAACGAAGCAGGCAAATCACTGCACTGCTCATTTGTTTCTGAGGAAAAGATCATGAACCCGATTCGTATCGCAAAAAGCTGGATCAACTACCGCCGCACCGTTGCCGAACTCGGCAATCTGTCCAACCACGCCCTGTCGGACATCGGTATCACCCGCTTCGACATTCACAACATCGCTTCGCGTTCCTTCCGTTAATCGGACCCGGAATGTCGAGGGACTAAAAACGGCACCACGGGGTGCCGTTTTTGATTCCGGGATCTTGCTGACGCCTCGTGTGCAGAACAGGTTCCCTTCGAGCCCGCCTTGCTCTAAATAACGGCGCATGACAAACACATCTTCCTACTCTCCCATTCATATCATCGGCGGCGGTCTTGCCGGTTCGGAGGCCGCCTGGCAAATTGCCGAGGCTGGCATCCCGGTTGTTCTGCACGAAATGCGCGGCGTGCGCGGTACGGACGCTCACAAGACCGATAGCCTGGCCGAACTGGTTTGCTCCAACTCCTTCCGTTCGGACGATGCCACCAGCAATGCCGTCGGCGTGCTGCACGCTGAAATGCGCCTTGCCGGATCGCTGATCATGTCGGCTGCCGACAAAAACCAGGTTCCGGCCGGCGGCGCTCTCGCCGTTGACCGCGACGGCTTCTCGGATGCCGTAACGCAAGCGATCGAAAGCCATCCGCTGATCACCGTCGTGCGCGAGGAAGTGTCCGGCCTGCCGCCTAAGGAATGGGATCTCGCGATCATCGCCACCGGCCCGCTGACGGCGCCGTCACTCGCCAGTGCCATCCAGGCGGAAACCGGCGCCGATGCGCTTGCCTTCTTCGATGCCATCGCCCCGATCATCCATACCGACAGCATCAACATGGATGTCTGCTGGTTCCAGTCGCGCTACGACAAGGTCGGGCCGGGCGGAACAGGCAAGGACTACATCAACTGCCCGATGAACGAGGAGCAGTACAACGCCTTCGTCGAGGCACTGATCGCCGGCGACAAGACCGGTTTCAAGGAATGGGAAGGTACGCCCTATTTCGACGGCTGCCTGCCGATCGAGGTCATGGCTGAGCGCGGCCGCGAAACGCTCCGGCATGGCCCGATGAAGCCGATGGGCCTCACCAACGCCCACAATCCGACCGTGAAGCCCTATGCGGTCGTGCAACTGCGCCAGGACAATGCGCTCGGCACGCTCTACAACATGGTCGGCTTCCAGACGAAGCTGAAATACGGCGCGCAGGCCGAAGTCATCCGGATGATTCCGGGCCTCGAGGACGCAGAATTCGCCCGTCTCGGCGGTCTGCACCGCAACACCTACATCAATTCGCCCGTGCTGCTCGATCCATCGCTGACGTTGAAGTCGCGGCCCGGACTGCGGTTTGCGGGCCAGATCACCGGCTGTGAAGGTTATGTCGAAAGCGCCAGCATTGGTCTGCTTGCCGGGCGGTTCGCAGCGGCCGAACGCAAGGGTGAGCCGCTGCCCTTGCCGCCGGTAACGACGGCCTTCGGCTCGCTGCTCAACCACATCACCGGCGGTCATATCGTTTCCGACGACGAGCCGGGAAAACGCTCGTTCCAGCCGATGAACATCAATTTCGGTCTTTTCCCGCTGCTCGAGCCGGGCGCGATCACCAAACCCGAAGGCGTCAAGCGCTTCCGCGGCAAGGACAAGACGGTGATGAAGAAACAACTCGTCGCAGCCCGCGCGCTTGACGACTGCGCGGCCTGGCTTGGGGGGCGCGGTTAATTGGCCTGAACGGCTCTAAAGTCCGAGTGCGGATTGAAGCTACCAAGCAACCAGAGCGAAACCTCGGCTGCCACCGCCGGGCTGACGAACTCGTAGACACCGTCGAGATAGGCAAAGTCGGCGAAATGCACGATCAGGCCACGGCCGCTTGGCGCGTTGCTGACATTGACCTTGCCCGCCTCGATCAGGTGGCAGACGAAATGGGTGCCGTGCGCGGCCATGAAACCCGCCTTGCCATCGTGAAGGCGGACGAAATAGGCCTTTTCATCCGCTGTCGCGTGAATGGCCCGGATGGCCTCGTCGGGAAAGGCCCGACCGAAATCGAGGATGGCCGACCCCGCATCCGGCTCCTGCCTGTCCCTGTCGGCGCGCTCCTTCATCCGCATGTAGAAGATACCCGCGAGCAGAATGCAGAGGATGACGATCGGCCAGATCATTGTGCCGACTCCTTTTCGTGCCGGTTGCGACAGCCACGACCCTAGAAGACGAAGCTTGCGCCAATGTGCCGCCGGCTTCACAAAACAGCATTTACGAATATAAAAAACGCCGCTGGCTTACCACCTGCCGCTGCGAGCTGCTTTCCACATCCACCACTGCCGGCGCCATTGAGACGGCACGATCGACTGTTCAAAGAGTTTCGAACCGGCCCGCTCTGCGCGGTCGAAAACCGGTTCGGCCAGCGCCAGCGTGATAAAGGCAAACCGGTTTGCCGGGGAAATCTCTTTCGCGTCAGTCCGCGCCTTGGCGAGGTGATCACGGCCAAGACCGGAAAATGCCCGAATTGCCCGCGTGACCGCGTCCTCATCCGTGCCAGCCAGGAAAGCATCGCGATCCAACCCCGTGGCAGCCAGCAGTTCCTCGGGGAAATAGACCTGGCCGCGGCGCCGGTGCAGCGGCAAAAGCAGCAGCACTCCCGCAATCGTCTGCGCTACACCCGCATGGCCTGCCGCAGATGCCGATTGCTGGGCGTGGGCTGGATCGAGAATCAGGCTCGCAAGCTGAATCAGCGCCGAGGCAGTCTCTCCCGCATACCCCTCAAGCGAAGAACGACTTTCCATCGGATCGTCATAGAGATCGAAAATACGGGCATCGATCATGTCCTGCAGCACGGAAACCGGTAGCTTGTAGGCCCGGATGCAGGCAAGCAGTGCCTCGGCCAACGGGTTCCCCTCGCCGCTCGTGCCGGTCGGATCGCTGAGCACGTCGCGCCACCACTGCAGGCGGATTTCCCCCGGCAACGGCTCACGCGCGACATCCCGGACGCGGGCAATCTCAGCATGGAAGGCATAGAGGGCCGAAAGCGGGCCGCGCTTGTTCTGCGGCGACAGCAGGCAGGCAAGGTAGCGATCGCGGTCACTGTCGCGCAGTGCCGTCAGACTGAAATCGTAGACAGCCGTGGAAGCCGGAATTGAATTTTCGGAAGATGTCATTGGTCAGACGGCAATGAAGGCGGCAGCGACGGAGCGCGATTCGGCAAGCATGATATTGTAGGTGCGAACGGCAGCACCCGTGCTCATCGGGTCGGACGAGATCCCATGTTCCTTGAACTGCGCCTTCAGCGCCGCCGGTAATGGCCTGATATCCTTGCCGGTTCCGACGAGCAGCACCTCGATATCGGCGGCTTCGTCGAAAACCCGCTGGAAATTTTCTACCGTCAGCGGATCGCCTTCCACCATGCCCCAGCCATAGATGCCCGAGGGCAGCATCAGCAGCGAGCCGCGATGGGACATGTCGGCGAAGCGAAAGCCGCCATTGCCATAGCTCTCTATCGGTGCCCGTCCGGGAAAATGTGCCCTGCGGATTTCTATAGGTCTGCGCATGACTACTGCGCTCCTTTGGCCGGATGCACGCCCGCGCCGCCGGTCTTTTCGGAATCGCTGCCCGGTGCGCCGTGTCTCAGCCTGAAGAGAATGAGGACAGGGCCTGCAACATAGATCGAGGAGAACGTGCCGATCGCAACACCGAAGAGCATGACGAAGGCGAAGGGCTGGATCGCCTCGCCGCCGAAAATCGAGAGCGCGGCCAACGCCAGCATGGTGGTCGCACCCGTCAGAACTGTTCGCGACAGGGTCTGGTTGATCGACGTATCGATCAGGATCGGCAACGGCATGCGCGGATAGCGCTTCAGGTTCTCGCGAACCCGGTCGTAGACGACCACGGTATCGTTCAGCGAATAGCCGACAATGGTGAGGAGCGCCGCAATGCTCGTCAGGTTGAATTCCATGCCCGTCACGACGAAGAGGCCGATGGTCAAAAGCACGTCGTGCAGCGTGGCGACGATCGCGCCAGCGGCAAACTGCCATTCGAACCGGACCCAGATATAGAGAAGAATAGCCAGAAGCGAGGCGAGGACGCCGATCGTCGCTGCCGTGGTCAGATCACCGGAGACGGAGGGGCCGACGACTTCGACACGGCGGAATTCATAGGCGTCTTCAAGTTCGCCCCGGACGAGGATCACCGATGTCTGCTCGGCATTCTCGCCGCCCTCGCGGGAGTGGACGCGGACGACCACATCCTGCGGCGAGCCGAACAGCTTGACCGTGATCTCGCCGAGATTGAGTTCATTCAGCCGCGCGCGAATATCCTCGATGTCGGCATTGCCCTCGCGCGCCTTCAATTCGATCACCGAACCGCCGGCGAAGTCGATGCCGAGATTGATGCCCATCGCGCCAAACAGCAGCATGCTGATGACAGACAGCAATGCCGTCAGCGAAAAGACAAAATTCCGGACTGCCATGAAGCGGTACGCAACGCCATCGAACATCCCGGTGCGTATTCCCTCCGGCAAAGCCGTCGGGCGGCGCCGATCGACCCACAGCTCCAGCATCACACGGGTGAGCGTGAAGGCCGTAAACAGTGTCGTCACAATACCCACCGCAAGCGTGACCGCAAAACCGCGAACCGATCCGGTTCCAAGGAAAAGCAGGATGATGGCGGCAATCAACATCGTGATATTGGCATCGACGATGGCGGCGAACGCACGCGAGAAGCCAGACTGAATGGCGTCGCGCAGGGATTTGCCGTGACGCACCTCTTCCCGGATGCGTTCATAAATCAGGACATTGGAATCGACCGCCATGCCGATCGTCAGCACGATCCCGGCAATACCGGGCAAGGTCAGCGCCAGCCCGGTCGCCGACAGCACGGCGATGATCATGACGACGTTGAAAGCCACGGCCAGGCTCGCGACCGCGCCGAAGAAGCCATAGAATCCCAGCATGAAGAGGATGACGAGGACGGCGCCGATCGCGCCGGCGACCAGAATGGAATGGATCGAATCCGCGCCGCGCCCTGCCCCGATCGAGCGCTCCTCAACCACGGTCAGCGGGCTCGGCAATTCCCCGGCGCGCAGAAGCAGCGCCAGATCGTCGGCGCCTTCCGGACTCATTTCGGCCGACAGTTGCACGGTGCCATCGGTAATCGCCTTGCGCACCAGCGGGGTGGCGATCACCGCTCCATCAAGAACCACCGCAATCGTCGTACCAGCCGTATCCGCCGTCGCCTTGGCAAACCTGGCCGCGCCATCGGGCCCAAGACGCAGGTTGACGACGGGATTGCCGGACTGCGCGTTGATCGCCGATTTGGCCTCGACGATGTCCTGATTTGAAATGATCGGCTGCTTGCGGACGAGATAGCCGATCGGCGGGTCGTCCGCGGAGTAGAGAATTTCCGAATTGAACGGCGGCTGGCCGTTGACTGCGTCCTGAACGGCCATCGACATGTCGATGCTTCGGAACGAGAGCGCCCCCGCCTGACTGAGGATATATTTGACCTGTTCCGGATCGTAGCGGCCGGGAATCTGGACAATGATGCGATCGGCACCTTGCCTGCGGATTTTCGGCTGCTGGGCGCCAAGATCGGCCAATCTGCGATGCAGCACGGCGATAGCCGCATCGGCTGTGGCAGAGATTCGGTCGGCAATGCCTTCGTCGGAAATGGTGGCACTCAGGGAACCGTCCGGCGAGCCGCCTATCGTAACTTCGCTGACCGCATCCTTCGTAACGCCGCCGATCTTTATCGGATCCGTCAGCGACTTCAGGGCCGCTCGCGCGGCTTCAAGCTGAGCCGGGTTGCGAAGGCGTAGCTGAATATCCTGGCCCGTGCCGGAAAGGCCGGAATAGGCGATACCCGCTGACCGAAGCCGCGCGCCGATCGCCGCGATGACCGCCTCGAGGCGCGTCTTCACCACATCTTCCCGCTCGACCTTCAGGGTGATCTGGGAGCCGCCCTGGAGATCGAGACCGAGCATCAGCTGCTTTTTCGGAACCCACCCTGGCAACCCATCCAGCGCCGCGTCCGGGACCGCGTTCGGCAAGGCCACCACGATGCTGAGCAGCACGACGAGCCAGACGATGATGGTTTTCCAGCGGGAAAAATACGGCATGAAGCTCTCGAAGATGTGTCGTTACAAGGTGACCGGTCTGATCCGGCCTCCCTGCGAGCTTACTCCTTGACGGGTTCGCCCTTCACACGGACTTCGGATACACCACTGCGTACCACACGAGTCTTCACGCCGTCAGCAATTTCAACTTCGAGTTCGTTGTCGTCTATGACCTTCGTCACCTTGCCGACAATGCCGCCGCCGGTGACGATCTGGTCGCCGCGGCGAATATTCTTCAGGAGTTCCTCGCGGCGCTTCATGTTTGCGCGTTGCGGGCGGATGATCAGGAAATACATTACGACGAAGATCAGCAGAAACGGCAGGATCGACATCAGGATATCAGCGCCGCCTGAGCCTGCGCCGGGTGCCGTCTGGGCGAATGCCTCGGTAATGAACATCAATCACTCCTTGAATGCGGTTTTGCGGGCGGATCGCCCATGTTTCGGATCGCCGGAATATAGGGATCGCCGGTGTCAATGCAACAACGGACCACAACCGGCCTTCATCCTCAGCCTCTTACAGGAAATCAGCCGGAGGAGAAGCTCTTTCTAGAGGATTTCACGCCTTTTACCGTTAGGGAAGCCATGCTACCGGACAGTTGGTCCAACGACACACCTGAGTGTCACTTTACAGGGGGCTCTTTGATGCAGGATACGAAAATCGACCTTCTGATCACCGAAATGCAAAAGTTGTCGGCAGCCATCGAGCGGATTGCGGGTCCCGCACCTGCCGTCAACGACTGGGACGCGGCGGCATGTTTCGTCTGGGGGCCCCAGCGCCTGCATCTCCAGCCCGTCAGCAAACCGAATCGGGTCGATCTCACACTGATCCGCAGCGTCGATCATGTCCGCGATATCCTGTTCGACAATACGCTGAGATTCGCGGAAGGTTTCCCGGCGAACAATGTCCTGCTCTGGGGCGCACGCGGCATGGGCAAGTCTTCGCTTGTCAAGGCAGTTCATGCGAGCGTGGCGCGGGATAGCGGCATTTGCCTGAAACTGGTCGAGGTGCATCGCGAAGACATCTCGACGCTGCCGGTCCTGATGGAAATTCTGAAGACCGCGCCGGTGCCGGTCATTGTTTTCTGCGATGACCTTTCCTTCGATCATGACGACACGTCCTACAAGTCGCTGAAGGCTGTACTCGATGGCGGCATCGAAGGCAGGCCGGCCAATGTGCTGCTCTATGCAACGTCCAACCGCCGGCATCTTCTGCCGCGCGATATGATGGAAAACGAGCAGTCGACCGCGATCAACCCGTCGGAAGCCGTCGAGGAAAAAGTCTCGCTCTCCGATCGCTTCGGTCTTTGGCTCGGTTTCTACAAATGCAGCCAGGAAGACTATCTGGCCATGATCGACAGCTATGCCGCCTATTTTGGGCTGGAAACCGACCCCGGCGAGTTGCATGCCGAGGCGCTGGAATGGAGCACCACGCGCGGCGCGCGTTCAGGTCGCGTTGCCTGGCAGTACATTCAGGATCTGGCCGGCCGCTTGAAGAAAAAGATCGATCTCGTTTGAACGCAAAAGAAAAGCCCCGATGCAGGGCTTTTCTTTTGCTGATTTGGCTGGCGGCGAGGCGACTATTCGAGGAATGTGGCCGGGTTGACGGCGCTGGCGTTCTTGCGCACCTCGAAGTGCACCTGCGGCTGGGTTGCCGTACCGCTCATGCCCGACGCTGCCAACGTCTGTCCGCGCTGGATCTTCTGGCCGCGCTGCACCTTCAGTTCCGACGCATTGCCGTAAACGGTAACCGTACCGTCGTCGTGGCGAACCAGGACGGCGTTGCCCAGTTCCTTGAGGCTGCTACCGGAGTAGATGACCACACCGTTTTCGGCGGCCTTGATCGGGGTGCCTTCCGGTACCGAGATATTGATGCCGTCGTTGCGGTTGCCTTCGACATTGGCGCCATATCCGGCGATGACCTGACCGCGAACCGGCCAGCGATATTTGCTGATGCCCGTTGCCTTCGGCGAGGATTCGGAGCCGTCATCCTTGGATGCCACTTCCGTGGCCGATTCCCTGGCGATCGGCGGCGTATACTCTGCAGGCTTTGCTTCTTCGGTTTTGGCCAGCTTCGTTTCCGGCTTGGCATCAACCTTCTTGCCGGGGACCGACGCGGTAACCACCTGGTCCGGAGTCGATGTGTTGGCACCCGGAACCCTCAGGGTCTGGCCGATGCGGATCGCAGCGGTCGTCGAGCCATTGGCTTTGCGCAATTCCTCGACCGAGACGCCGTTGGCCTTGGCGATCCGGTTCAGGGAATCACCCGACTTGACCGTGTAGGTTCCGCCCTTGCCGCCTTCGCCGGCAACCGGCTGCTTGCCCGCAGCCATGTCGGTGCGGTTCGTGCCTTTTTCGCGTGACTGAGACTGCCCCGGCAGGATCGCAACGTCGCGATTGTCCGGCTGCAGCGGGATATTCTTCTGCTTGTCCACATCGAGGCTTGCCGCGGCATCCGAAGCCGCCGCCTTCGCCGCACTTCCGGCAACGCCGAAGGTCGGGATAAGGATGCGCTGACCGGGCTCTGCGTCGGCGCCAGACTTCAGGCCGTTTGCTTTGAGGATTTCCTTCTCGGGAACACCAAAGCGCTTGGACAATGTCGCGACAGTATCGCCTTGACGCAGAAGCACCGCAGGCGCATTCGCCGTCGACCAACCGCCCTTCGCCGTGCTGGTGGTGATCGTATCGGCCTTGATCTTCTGCTCGGTCTTCGCAGTTTCGCGGACAGCCGGGAAAGGCTGGGCCAGCGAAGTATCGCGCGCCTTGGCAGCAGGATCGGCGAGTGCGACACGCTGGACGTTGATCGGCGTCGACGCTTCTCGAGCGCGGGAAACCGGTGTCGTTGCGGTATTGACCGGATCCGGGAACGGCTGGTTCATCGCCTGATCACGATTGTCACCTGCGACCGCCGGCGCAACCGCCATGCCGCCTTGGACATCACTGCGGGGGATCGGAACATTGCTGCTGGCGATCGAGTTCGTCGTGAAATTATCTGACTTGGAGAAGAGCCCTCCAAAGCGGGTTGCATCCGAGCTGCAACCCGTTGCGGCGCTTGCCAGCAACACCGCCGCAACAAGGCGAACGACGGACTTTCCTGCACTCGACGAAACTCTAATACGCATGACGCTTACCCACTTGGAACACAACTCAGTGTAGGATGATTAAAGCGCATTAGAGTTACCGCGCGGTTAAAACCGGCGGCCTTGACGATGGTTTTTGATGAATTGATAACCATGATTGGCGGCAGGCACCGAGAATATCGGGTGTCGCGCCTATCAAACCGGTGGATCGCGAAAATCAACTGCGGCGCGACCGTCCATCCCGGCACATTTCCCGTCTTGAGACAGGATTACGCATTTTTCACGACCATCGACCTGAGATGCTTGTGTCTGCAGGCTCAGAAGTTTTCCTGGTAGAACTTCTCGATCTCGGAAAGTGCGCCGCGTGTCTGCGAGACGTCCTCGTAGCTGATCGTGCCGGTATCCCAGCCGAACATGTCTCCAGTGGTCATGCCGCCTGCGTCCTGGGATACTGCGAACTCGGATTGGGGCTTGTCTGTATCGAGCAGCACGCTGACGAGCGTTTGAAAGGTTGCGCCGCTTTCGTCGCCGCTTTGGTCGCTATATTCAACCGACCGCGCTCCGGCGATCGCCGCATCGCGCGTTCCGAAATAACGAAGGCTGTTTTGGTCCTCGGGACGGAGGTTATCATAATACTCGATGAACGCGCGGTAGTAGGCCTTGTAGTCGCCGGTTTCGCTATATTTCCCGAAGGCCTGATATTCGCGGGCGGCGAGCTGCGGTGAAAGCTTGTTGCTCCACTCGTCTTTCGTCAGGGCCGGGTATTTTTCCTGGACGCGCTTCGTGCGGCCGAGAAACAGCAGCGCCTCCGCGGACAGGGAAACACGCGAAGATGGATCATAGCCGCCGGTCAGCGACACAGTCGCGCTGCCCTCTTCGCGGTTAACCGAAGCTCCCTGCGTCGCGGCGCGGCCGGCAAGGTTGCTTAGGCCATCACCGGTGCCCGCCGAGGTCAATCTGTCCGCGATCTGCATCTGCCGTCTCCTGCGTTGTGACGCCTGAAATGGAACTGACAAACACGCATCAAGTCCGGGGTCAGCTCAAAGGTATGACTTTTTGTGCGCAGATTTCGGTTAGGCTCCGAAACTTGCGCGAGACTGACTATTGTTAACAGAAAATTAACGAGCTGATTTTGCAGCAATAATTGGTGTGGGGCCGGAGAGTGCGCTTTTACGCATGCTGCGGCGCAACAAAAAAATGATGGAATCAGCGCGCGATAGCGATGATTTCGCGGCTTTCCGCGCTGAACGGCTGGCCGTCCCATCCGCCGAGCCACGATATATCCGGTCCGTGTAGATCGCGTCCGGCATTTGGCTTAGAGAAAAGAGGCGAGTTGCGGAACGATCGGAAGGTAAGGCGCTTCAAACAGATCCTCTCGGTCGAATCGACTGCCGGTGCGGGTCAGCCGGACGATCCGGCATTCGGTCTCGCTCATCATGATCGGCACGATGAGAACACCACCGGAAACGAGGTGATCGGAAAAGACGCGCGGCAGGCTGGAGAACGCGGCGGTGACCAGAATGCGATCGAAAGTGCCCTCACCCGTCGGGCCAATGCCGCCATCCGCCTGGCGAACAACGACATTGCGGATGCCGGCCTTTTCCAGGTTCCTCTGGGCGCTGTTCACCAGCGTCTTGTAACGGTCGATGGTCAACACCCGTTCGGCGATCCGGCCCATAACACCGGCCGTAAAGCCGCTGCCGGTGCCGACCTCCAAAATACGCTGCCCGGGTTTGACATTCAGGTGATGCAGCAGCCGCACAGCAAAATCGAAGCCTTCCATGAAGGCACCGCAATCGAGCGGCACGAGCCTCGAAGAATAGGCATTGTCCTGAAATTGCGGCGGCATAAACAGCGTGCGCGGCGTCTGCTCAACGGCGTTGAGCAATTCCTTGTTGGAAATGCCCTCCGCACGCAGGCGCAGCACTAGGGCGGCAAAGCCTTCCTGCTCGATCACCCGCGGGCTCAATCGGCGTCTCCGTCAAGCAGGGCGCGCGCGACGCGGTCCTGCACCGTATAATCCGTCAGGTCGAGCTTCAGCGGCGTCACCGAAATCTTGTGCTCGCGAATGGCGTGAATGTCCGTGCCCGCCCGGAAGTCGCCGAAGCGCTCGCCGAACCGAAGCCAGAAATAGGGGTGGCCGCGGCCGTCGGAGCGCTCGTCGATCGTCAGGCCGAAATCGAGCTTGCCCTGCGAGGTGACCTCGGTGCCGGCAACGGCGCTTGCCGCGCAGTTCGGGAAATTGAGATTGAGGAATGTCCCGTCCGGCAGGTCGAGCCGCATCAGCTTGCGCAAAAGATCAGGCGCATGCGTCTCGACCACATCCCAGGGAACGAGCCCGCCGTCTGCATGACGATAGGCCTGGCTCAGGGCAAAAGAACGAATGCCTTGCAGCGTGCCTTCGATGGCGCCGGCAATCGTACCGGAATAGGTGACGTCATCCGCCATATTGGCACCGACGTTGACGCCCGAGAGGACGAGGTCCGGCTTGAAGTCCAGCACCTTGCGCACCGCCATGATGACGCAATCGGTCGGCGTGCCGCGCAGGGCAAAGTGCTTTTCGGAGACCTGCCGCAGACGCAGGGGCTCCGACAGCGTCAGCGAATGGGCAAGTCCGCTCTGATCGGTTTCCGGCGCAACGATCCAGACATCGTCCGAAATCGTCCGGGCAATCCGTTCGAGAACCGCGAGGCCCTCGGCGTGAATGCCATCGTCGTTTGTCAGCAGAATTCGCATCTCTACCCCTGCCGCAGGACGCGGCTCAACCGGCCTTTTCGATCTTCGTGAGGCCGCCCATATAGGGCAACAATACGGTCGGGATGGTTACCGATCCGTCTTCATTCAGATAGTTTTCGATGACGGCGATGAGTGCGCGGCCGACGGCCGTGCCCGAGCCGTTCAGCGTGTGAACGAATTTCAGGGTCTTGTCGTCCTTCGTCCGGTAGCGCGCATTCATGCGCCGGCCCTGGAAATCGCCACAGACCGAGCACGACGAGATTTCGCGATAGGTATCCTGCCCCGGCAGCCAGACTTCAAGGTCGTAGGTCTTGCGTGCGCCAAAGCCCATGTCGCCGGTGCAGAGCGTCATGACACGGTAATGCAGCCCCAGACGCTTCAGCACCTCTTCCGCACAGGCGGTCATACGCTCGTGTTCATCGATCGAGCTATCCGCGTCGGTGATCGACACGAGTTCCACCTTGTTGAACTGGTGCTGGCGCAGCATGCCGCGCGTGTCGCGCCCCGCCGAACCGGCTTCCGAGCGGAAGCAGGGCGTCAGCGCCGTGAAGCGCAACGGCAGCGTGTCAGCTTCGAGGATCTGCTCGCGCACCATATTGGTGAGCGGCACCTCGGCAGTCGGAATCAGCCAGCGGCCGTCGGTGGTCTTGAAAAGGTCCTCAGCGAATTTCGGAAGCTGCCCGGTGCCGTACATGGCATCGTCGCGCACCATAAGCGGCGGTTGCACTTCCAGATAACCATGTTCGCCGGTGTGCAGGTCAAGCATGAACTGCCCAAGCGCCCGCTCGAGCCGCGCCAATTGGCCCTTGACGATAGTGAAGCGTGAACCGGCGATCTTGGCCGCACCTTCAAAATCGAGCCAGCCGAGCGCCTCGCCGATTTCGAAATGCTCCTTCGGCTTGTGGTTCCAGCCGGGCTTCTGGCCATGGCTGTGCTTGACGACGTTACCCCTCTCGTCACTGCCGACCGGGACATCGTCCAGCGGAATATTGGGAATGCGCGACAGGGCATCGGCAAGCTCGGCATCCGTCTGACGGCTTTCTTCTTCGAGCGCCGGCATGGTGGTCTTGAGCTCGGCCACTTCCGCCTTCAGCGTTTCGGCGAGTTCGCTGTTCTTCTGGGCCATCGCCGCGCCGATTTCCTTGGAGGCGGCGTTGCGGCGCGACTGCATGTCTTGCAGCGACTGAACGAGGGAGCGGCGCTTTTCATCGAGTGAGATCAGTGCGGCCGACAGGGGCTCGGCACCGCGCTTTTCAAGCGCTGCGTCCAGGGCTTCGGCATTGTCCCTAATCCATTTGATATCAAGCATGTTCGTTCGGGTCCTGATCGGTCGTGTCGAAAGTGGAACCCGAACACCGTGCGCTGACACGAAGCCCGTGTCAGCCGGCGTTTTCCTTCGCCTCGGCATCCTCGCGCGCTTGCGCGTCGCGTGTCCGTTGCCGCTCGACGAGTCGGGCCGTATAGATCGAAATCTCGTAGAGAAGGATGGCCGGGAGAGCAAGGCCGATCTGGGAAACCGGGTCCGGCGGGGTCAGAATTGCGGCCGCAATGAAGGCGATGACGATCGCGTATTTGCGCTTTTCCCTCAGGCCCTGCGAGGTAACGAAACCGACGCGCGCCAAAAGCGTGGTGATCACCGGCAGCTGGAACACCAGACCGAAGGCGAAGATCAACGACATGATCAGGCTCAGATATTCCGAAACCTTGGGCAGCAGCTGGATCGATACCTGCCCCTCGCCGCCGGGCTGTTCCATCGCCAGGAAGAACCACATCACCATCGGGGTAAAGAAGAAATAGACGAGCGCCCCGCCCAGCAGGAAAAGGAGCGGCGACGCAATCAGGAACGGCAGAAACGCTGCGCGCTCGTTCTTGTAGAGTCCCGGCGCGACGAACTTATAGACCTGCGAGGCGATGACCGGGAAAGCGATCACAAGCGCGCTGAACATTGCGACCTTGATCTGTGTGAAGAAGAATTCCTGCGGCGCCGTGTAGATCAATTCGACGGCGCGATGATCGAGCCCAGCCCATTGAACCGCCCATTTGAACGGCAGGACAAGCAGGTCGAACAACACCTTGGCGAAATAGAAGCAGACGAGGAAAGCCGCAAAAAAAGCGCCGACTGCCCAGATCAGCCGCGAGCGCAGCTCGATCAGATGCTCCATCAGCGGCTGGGGCCTGTCTTCGATATCGCCGCTCATGCGTCACCTTTTTTCTTGGCCTTCTTCGGCGCAGCCTTGGCAGATTCCGGCTTCACGACTGTCGCAACTTCGGCCTTAACCTTCTTCGCAGTCGTCTTCGCGGGAGCCGCGACGGCGGCTCCGACTGCCGCCGCCTTCGGCTTGGAAACACGCTTCGCCTTCGGTTCTTCAACGGGAGCAACGATGGCGGCGGCGCGATCCATCTGCGTCGCGGTCGAGGCGACTGCGGCGGCGGCAACAGGGTCGGCTTTCGGCTGTTCCTGCGGAACCACGATTTCGGCGGACGCAGGCGCTGCCGATTCCACCGGCTTCGTCTCGACGGTCGTCGCCTTCTGAAGGTCGGCCTTGATTTCGTTGCCCATCTGGCGAAGCGGGTTCATCGCCTCGCGCAGGCTATGCGCCGGATTGAGCTTCTGTGCGTCGCTCAGCGTCCTGCGAACCTCGTCGAGGTCGGCCTCCTTCAGCGCTTCATCGAACTGCTGGCGGAAATCATTCGCCATGCCGCGCATCTTCGTCATCATCTTGCCGAACGTGCGCAGCATCGGCGGCAGGTCCTTCGGGCCTACCACGATGATCAGAACGATGGCGATAACGACGAGCTCGGTCCAGCCGACATCAAGCATTCTTAAGGACTCCACAACACCGAAAGGCGTAGGGCCTGCCCCTCACGGTCAGGCCCCGAACCGAATGCATGATCAGCGGACTTCGTCGGACTTGTGTTCGACCGTCTTGGCATCGACGCCCTTGTCGTCCGCCTTCGTGTCGTCTTCGGTCATGCCCTTTTTGAAGCTCTTGATGCCCTTGGCAACGTCGCCCATCAGTTCCGGGATCTTGCCGCGGCCGAACAGCAGCAGAATAACGACCAGAACGATCAGCCAATGCCAGATACTAAAGGAACCCATATCCTTACTCCCTTGAAACCTGTAACCCCGATTTAAGATGTGCGACCATCTTTTTCAAACTGCAATGTATCTCGCTCGTTAACGGAAAGCGGCACGCCACGCAATGCTTACGCCAAGAGTTCGGCGGAGATACGCCCGTCTGTCAGATTATCTGATCAATTGTGTGCAGCCGCCGGTGGAAGCAAGAACCTAGCGCGACCTGTGCGCACAAGGTGAACACGGTTTCAAGACGCTGGCCTTTATTCCCCGTCCCCGCCGCTCGGCGCTAAAAGGCCAAGCTCTTCAAGATCAAGCTGCGTGATTGGATCCTCGTCCTCGCCGATTCCATCATCGCCAAGCGGAACCGGAATCTGGAAGCTGGAGGGGATGCGGCCGGCGAGGAGGCCCGCTCCCTTCAATTCTTCGAGACCGGGCAGGTCGCGCAGTTCCTCGAGGCCGAAATGGTCGAGAAAATCCCGCGTCGTGCCGAAGGTCACCGGCCGGCCGGGAGTGCGGCGGCGGCCGCGGAACCGGATCCAGCCCGCTTCCATCAGCACGTCCAGCGTCCCCTTCGACGTCTGCACACCGCGGATATCCTCGATCTCTGCCCGGGTCACCGGTTGGTGATAGGCGATGATCGACAACACTTCGAGCGCCGCCCGCGACAGTTTTCGCACCTCGTTTTCATCTGTCTGGACGACGAAAGAAAGGTCTGCCGCAGTGCGGAACGCCCAGTGATCGGCCACCTGCACGAGGTTGACGCCGCGCTCGGCATAGATGGACTTCAACCGCATCATGATACGCGGAACATTTGCGCCCCGCGGCAGCCGCGACGCGATGTAGCCCTCCGACACCGGCTGGGCGGACGCAAAGACAAGCGCTTCGGCGATGCGTTCCGCTTCCAGTTCGATGCGCGGATCAAGCAGGATTTCCGTGCTGGTCGTTTCTTCCTGCTCTTCGATCACGCCCGGTAGCTGCCTTTGCGGTTCAATCACGCCCCGCCTCCATGTCGGCCAGCGCCTCGGCCGTCAGCTTGTTCGGCCCCTGGCGCAGGTAGATCGGCGAGAACGCGCCATCCTGACGAATTTCAAGCCGGCCTTCCCGCACCATTTCGAGCGATGCGGCAAAGGAACTGGCAATGGCGGTTGCCCTCTCCTTCGGGCTCGTCATGTAACGCAGCAAAAAGTGGTCGAGTGCCGTCCAGTCGACCATATCGCCGATCAGCCGCGCGAGGACCAGGCGAGCATCGGCGAGCGACCAGACCTGCCGCTTCTCGATCGTTACCTGCATCACCGCTTCACGCTGGCGCAGCGACGCGTAGGCACTCAGCAGATCGTAGAGCGACGCCTCGAAGGCGGATTTCTTTTCGACGGGAATATGCTCCGGCGCACCGCGTGCGAACACGTCGCGCCCAAGCCGGTTGCGGTTGATCAGGCGAGTCGCCGCCTCGCGCATCGCTTCCAGGCGCTTGAGGCGGAAAGCCAGAGCCGTGGCCATCTCCTCGCCCGATGGCCCCTCGTCCTTCGTCTGCTGCGGGATGAGCAGGCGCGACTTGAGGAAGGCAAGCCAGGCCGCCATGACGAGATAGTCGGCGGCGAGCTCAAGCCGGATGCTGCGGGCGCCCTCGATGAAAGCGATATATTGCTCGGCAAGCGCCAGCACCGAAATTCGGGATAGATCGACACGCTGGTTGCGCGCCAGATGCAGCAGAAGATCGAGGGGGCCTTCGAAGCCGGCGATATCGACGACGAGCTCTTCCTCGTGCAGGCCACGATCCGATGCATCGTCCTGCCACAGCGGGTCCATGGGGGCCTTGGCCGCCGGTTTCCTCTGCATGTCGCCGGCGTTGCTCACGATTGTCCTGCCTCTTGTTGCCGTTGTTTCCCTTACGCGATGGCCAGCATGCCGTTGAACTCGTCCCGCAATGCGGTTTCATCCGATGCATCCGGCTTTGCGAACCCGGCTTCCACCGCCTTCGCGCGCCTGAGCGTCTCACCGGATATCACCGGCACGACACGCGCCACCTGAAGCATTTCATCCATAATGCCGTGGCAATGCAACACCAGATCGAGCCCGGCAGCCACAATGCCACGCGCCCGCGCCTCGATATCGCCTGCGAGCGCATTCATCGAAACGTCGTCCGACATCAGCAGTCCATCGAAACCGATATGGCCGCGGATGACATCACGCACCACTTTCTCGGAGGTCGTCGCCGGATTTTCCGGATCGATCGCCGTGAAAACGATATGCGCCGACATCGCCATCAGCTCGTTCTTCATGGTGGTGAAGGGCAGGAAATCGCTTTTGGCCAGTTCGTCGAAGCCCACATCAACGACCGGCAGCTTGTGGTGGGAATCGACGAAAGCCCGGCCATGGCCCGGCATATGCTTCATCACCGGCAGCATGCCGCCTGCCTTGAGGCCCGCCGCCGCAGCCGCGCCGATTTCGGCCACGGCCTGCGGGTCATAGCTATAGGCGCGGTTGCCGATCACGTCACTGCTGCCTTCGATCGGCACGTCCAGCACCGGCAGGCAATCGACCGTGATGCCGAAGCGCATCAGGTCGAAGGCATGCAGGCGCGACATCAGCCACGCGGCGCGAAGGCCCTTCTCGCGGTCGCGGCGATAGATTTCGCCGATCGCGGCACCATTCGGATATTGCGGAACGATCGGCGGACGGATGCGCTGGACGCGGCCCCCCTCTTGGTCGATCAGTACCGGTGCGTCGGGATTGCCGATGCTGTCGCGCAACGACGCGGTGAGATCACAAATCTGCTCGGGCTCGCCGATATTGCGTCCGAAAAGGATGAAGCCCCACGGGCGCTCGCCTGCAAAGAAGGCTTTTTCCTCGGGCGTGATCGTCAGGCCCTTGCAGCCTGAAATGAATGCTTTTGATTCGGTCATGGGGCGATGATAGTGACTGCTGCAGGCAAAGGCGAATGTCGATTTTTCCTTTAAATCCCGTCATTCACAGCAAACAAATCCGCTTGAACACGAAAAAGGCGCGGTCGTTTCGGCCGCGCCTTTTTCGTGTTCTCACTGTCTGGCCGGGTTATTTCGTCACAAGGCAACTGCCGCCAGCGCTCTTGTAGCGTGCGCACAGGGCATTCGCCTCTTGCTTGGTACCGGCGGGAATGCGCACCCGGAAATAGGTGCCCTTGCCGGCGATCTCCGCCTTCTTGATATCGACGCCCTTGCCGCCGATGACGCTGCCGAACTTGCTGGAAAGCGTCTTGTAGGACTTCTGCGCTTCGGCTTCCGACGGCAGCGACGCGATCTGGATCACATAGGTGCCGGGCGCGACGGAGGCCGTTTCAACCGGCTTGGCTTCGGTTGCCGGCTGAGTCTGCTGGGCCGGCTCGGTCTTGAAGGTGTCAACGACCTTCGCCTGCTCTTCGACAGGACGCGTCTGCGGAACCGGATTGGTGTCAGCAACCGCCGTCGTCTTGACGGAGCGAACCGGCGCCGTTTCCTCAACGGTCGCGTCAGCGGCTTCAGCAAGAGCACTCTTCTGCTCCGGTGCGGCAGCTTGATCGGCAGCTGGCAGGGACTTCGGCGTAGAACCCGTCTCCACCTGCGGGGTCACTGCGGTCGTCTTGACCACCTTGATCTGCGGGTCGCCCTGGCTTTCGGGGGTTTCGTTCGCAGCAACCTTCGTTTCAGGCTGGGCAACCGGCTCCTCGCGGGCGACCAGCGTGCCATCCGGCTTGACGATCATCGTGCGAACCTTGCGCGGCGATACGGCAGGCGAGCTGTCCTCTTCGGCAGCGTTATTCTCGGCCGTCTGGCCATCTGGCAGCAAACGTTCGCTGCCGTCCTCATCTACCGGCGCTACGCCCGGGAGCTCGTCACCGGCACCTTCGAGGGGCAGGTTCTCCGGCGTCAGCGTCCGCTGAACCACATCGACGGGCTCTTCGGTCGAGGAAACCAGCGTGCCCTGCTCCGGCGTACTATCCTGCGCACCGGCAACACGGTCATAAACGGCCTTGTCCTGGTTGGGAACGGTCTTGCCGCCCTTTTCGACCGGCACGATCTTCACCGGCGACTTGTCCGCCAGGATGATTTTCGGCTCTCCGCCGGACAGCACGGAACCGTTGCCGCCAATGAACGCGTAGACGCCGACGCCACCGAAGATCGCCAGACCGGTAACGGCCGCGGCAAGCAGGATCAACCGACGCTTGCCGGAACCGCTGCCCTCTTCGTCAAAGTCGCTATTGGCCGCGTAGCCGGAGCCGACAGCCAGGCGATCCGAGGATGGATCGGCTTCCTGCCGCTGGCTCAGCGACAGCCGGAAATCCTCTTCCATGGCTTTTTCGAACTCGTCGAAATCATCCTCGGCGCCGGCGCCGGCGGACTGTGTCTGCGGGATCGAATGCGGCACCGAACCGAAACCGAGTTCGTCGTCGGCGCCTCTATTCGCGCCAGCTCCGCCCCGGCTCGGCGTTCCGAACAGCTGGGCCATTTCAGCGTCGATATCGAGGTCGTAGTCCGGCTGATGCACCACCGGACGCTCCTGCTCGACTACCGGCAATTGTGGCACGTTCAGATCGGCGATCGCCGTCAGGTTTTCTTCCGTCTCGGCAATCATCGAGGGATCGAAGGGAAGAATGCTTTCGGGCTCTTCGCGCGCAGGCTCGTCGTCTTGTGGGGCTTCGTCGACGGGTGCCGCCGAGGTTGCCGCAATGCTGACGGGCTCCTCTGCAATCGCAGCAGCCGGAGCGAAAGTGGTCTCCCGAGCCGCAGTCTCGAATTCCGAGGGGTCGATATCGAGATCGATACCGGAAAGATCGAGTTCGAACGAGTCGAGATCGAAATCCGGTTCCTGATCGACAGGCGCCTTCAGAGCCGGTGCTGTTTCGGTCACCACCGGCTCGGCGGGCGTTTCGGCTGGCTGATACGCGGTTTCGGTGACAGCTGCCGCCACCGGCACAGCCGCCGCCGGAAGCGGCGTCGCAAAGGCCTTTTGCGACAGGACTCCGCCGTTCGAGGCGACCGGAGTAGCCCGGCTGAATGTCGGCGTGAAGGGATAATTGATTTTTCGCGCGGCATCCGCCGAGGTCGCGAGCTTTACCGCGGCCTTGGCGGGAACAGGAAACCGTTCGATATCTGTGAGCAAGGCGTCAATGCCATGCGCATCTGCCGCGGAAATCACGATGTCACCCGACTTCGATAGCGATGCCGGCTCTGGCTGCCATTCAGGCAGATCGTCCTGCTTCTCGCTCGTCGGCTCCGCCGCTACCATGGTTTGATCGACGCCAGCGTGGATGTCCTCGACGGGATCAAGAGCGACGGGCTCTTCAACCGCAGGCAAAGGCGCGACCTCCTCGGCAGGCTCCTCCGCCTTGGCGTCAACAAGAGCCTCCAACTCAGGCTCGAAACGCTGCGTCTGCGCCGAAGCCGTTTCAATCGCAGGCGCTTCGGCGGCATACTCGTCGTAGCCGATGGACAGTTCGAGTTCGCGCTCAAGATCTGCGCCGTCGAATGCCGGGTCGCTGTAAGATTCAACGGACCAAACGTTTTCGACTTCCGGCGAAGCCGGCTCAGGCTGGGGTGACCAGAAATCGACAACTGGTTCCTCGTCTACGCTGACGACCTCAGCCGCGGGTTCTGCAAGAATGGGATCTTCTGCAGCGGGCGGCGCGATTTCCACTGCAAGCGCAGTAACGTCAGCCGAAACCTCCGGAAGAATCTCTTCCGCCTCGTAAGCGACGGACTCTGGCTCCACGGCAGCGACTGAAGCGAAATCGCTCTCTTCGGGAAGCGGCACAAAGGCAACATGATCCTCGGCACTGACCGGCTCCGGCGCATCCATCGATGACCCACCTTGCGGCGCATCGTAGACGTCGAACTCGCGTAGCAGCTCATCCTCCAGATCGAGTACAGGCTCAAGTCGGGCCGCTTCGCGATGTCTTTCGAGCTCCTGCAGCTGCTGAACTGCGGGCCGATTGTCATAGCCGACAATGCGGGCCAGCTCTGCCAAAGGATCGTCATCCGACAAAGCGTCGAATTCCGCAGTCCCGCTTCGTGCCAATTGTTTGTCTGCCATGCGCTCCACTCACAACTTACTAGCCAGTTCTTGCCAGTGCTTTGTGGGGAAATGGTGACGTGACTATCGCATCTCGTCCGGGGCAGCGGTACCTGTAATGGACAGGCCCGACTTCAAAACGGAGGCAACGGCACGCACCAGCCCTAGTCTGGCAATGGTCAATTCTCTGTTCTTATCGTTAACAAAACGTAATTCAGGAGAATCTTTACCTTTATTCCAGTGTCCGTGGAAGGCGCTGGCAAGATCGTAGAGGTAAAACGCGATCCTGTGAGGCTCCTGAGACAGTGCCGCTGCCTCGACGACACGCGGATATTCTGCGAGCTTGGCAACGAGCTGGAGCTCATTCGAATCAGTGATATTGCCTGCGACAGCTCCCGCCAGGTCGAGGGTTTCGAAATCAGTACCCGGAAAGGCTTCGGCCGCCTGCCGGAAGACCGACATGCAGCGCGCATGCGCGTACTGCACGTAAAAGACCGGATTATCCTTCGACTGTTCTGTCACCTTGGCAAAGTCGAAGTCGAGTGGTTCGGAGCTCTTGCGGTAGATCATCATGAACCGCACGGAATCCCGACCTACCTCTTCCACGACATCCCGAAGCGTGACGAAATCGCCCGAACGCTTGGACATCTTGACCGGCTCGCCGTCGCGATAAAGCTTGACGAGCTGGCAGAGAAGCACCGTCAGCTTCGACGTGCCGCCCGAGACCGCGCGCGCCAGCGCCTCGAGCCGCTTGACGTATCCGCCGTGATCGGCGCCGAGCACATAGATCATCTCGTTGAAGCCGCGATCGAACTTGTCCTTGAAATAGGCAACGTCGGCGGCGAAGTAAGTATAGGAGCCGTCCGACTTGATCAGCGGCCGGTCGATGTCGTCACCGACCTCGGTCGAGCGGAACAAGGTCTGCTCGCGATCTTCCCAGTCTTCCGGCACTTGCCCCTTCGGCGGCGGCAGCGCACCCTTGTAGACATGGCCCTTGAAGGTCAGGTCGTTGATGGCGTTGCGGATCGGACCGGCGCCGTTGGCATGCAGCGTCCGCTCGGAGAAGAAGACATCGTGATGAACGTTGAGGGCGGCAAGATCCTCGCGGATCATCACCATCATCGCATCGATCGTCCGGTCCTTGACGAGCGGCATCCACTTGTCTTCCGGCATGATCCGGAGACTGGAGCCGAATTCATCCGCCAGCGCCTGGCCGACCGGAACGAGATAATCGCCCGGATAGAGACCCGCCGGGATATCACCGATCTTTTCGCCCAGCGCCTCGCGGTAACGCAGGAAGGCGGACCGGGCGAGCGTGTCGATCTGGGAGCCGGCATCGTTGATGTAATATTCCTTGGTCACCTCGTAACCGGAGAACTCCAAGAGGTTTGCGAGCGTGTCGCCGACGACGGCGCCGCGGCAGTGACCGACATGCATCGGGCCGGTCGGGTTGGCCGAGACATATTCGACATTGACCTTACGCCCGGCGCCGACGGCGCTCTTACCGAAACCGGTACCATCGGCGATCACGATCGCCAGAAGTTTCTGCCAATAGGCGACCGAGAGTTTGACGTTGATGAAGCCCGGTCCCGCCACCGAGACCTCGGCAACCTCCGGATCCTCTTTCAGTTTCGCGACGATCTGATCGGCGAGAGCGCGCGGATTGGTGCCCAGCGGCTTGGCCAGTACCATGGCGGCGTTGGTTGCGACATCGCCGTGACTGGCGTCACGCGGCGATTCCACGCTGACACGTCCGAAATCGAGCTCAGATCTCTTTTCACGCACGATATCAATCGTTTCCAGAACGTTTTTAATTCTTGATTCGAAGTCTGTGAAAAGGTTCATGTCATCCATCCGCTCTGCTCGCCTTTGAGTGCGAGACCGCGTTGTTATCGTTCAAGTAGCATTGCGGCGGCACAATCGCCGCCATCAACCGGCGCGGTGACTACCGCAATTCAGGGGTATGGTCAAACAAGCGCTTGTGTACGGCAATCGCATAGGTGTCGGTCATGCCGGCGATATAGTCGCCGACGTGCCGGGCCTTGGCCGGCTCGGCCATGCCGGCGATCTGGTCGATCCAGTAATGCTTCTGCATCTCTCGCGGATCTGCCATGAAGGCATGGTAGAGATCGACGACAATCGCAGCCGCATTGGCGCGCACGCGCATGACTTCGGGATGACGATATATCCTCGTCATCAGCATCTTCTTGATCTGCTGGTCGGTCTCGAACATTGCTTCAGAAAAGGTGGCGATCACCCTGCCAGCATTGCGGATATCCGCAGCGCTTTGCGGGCACACTTCCTTGAGACCTTGCTGCGCAACGGTGATCACGTCCTCTACCATGGCGGTGATCTGCCGGCGCATGATCTCGTGGGTGAAGCGGCTCGCCTCCAACCCAGGATACCGACCGCCGACCTCGTGCATCAGGCCAGCAAGGAAAGGAATTTCCTCCAGCATCTCGAAGGTCAGATAGCCGGATCGCAAACCGTCGTCGATGTCGTGGGTGTTGTAGGCGATATCGTCGGCGATCGCCGCTACCTGGGCCTCAAGGCTGGCATAGCTCGACAGTTCCAGATCGTGCAGGGCGCAATAGTCGACGATCGGCTGGGGGACCGCGCCATGGGTGCCCTCGCCGTCCTTTCCGATCAGCGGCCCGTTGTGCTTGACCAGCCCCTCCAGGCTCTCCCACGTCAGGTTGAGGCCGTCGAACTCGGCGTAGCGACGCTCCAGCTTGGTGACAATGCGCAACGACTGCGCATTGTGATCGAAGCCGCCATAGGGCTTCAACATTTCGTGCAGCGCGTCCTCGCCGGTATGGCCGAAGGGCGTGTGGCCGAAATCGTGGACCAGTGCGACACCTTCCGCTAGGTCTTCGTCCAGTTTCAGCGCACGCGCCAGGGCACGGGCGATCTGCGCCACCTCGATCGTATGGGTGAGCCGCGTGCGATAATGGTCACCGTCGGCGGCGATGAAGACCTGGGTCTTGTGCTTCAGCCGGCGAAACGCCGTCGTGTGGACGATACGGTCACGGTCACGCTGAAAATCGGAGCGCGTCGGACTGCCGGTCTCGGGGTACAGCCGCCCCCTGCTCGCCCACGGATCGGAGGCGAAAATCGCGCGTTCACCGGAACCGAAACCAAGCGCATGTCTGTCCAATGTCATTTCCCACTCTGCATCCCATTGACGCGGTACTAAAGCCTTCATACCTATAGTGCACGTTGCAGGAAAGCGTCGAGTGTCAGTCGCTCTTGAGCTTGAACGAAAACAAGGCTTTGCTGCGCATATGGACCACCCTGCCGCTCGACTATACAATGCCGCGAACGGCGCAAACAGCGAATCTCTCCGGTTCTTGACCCCGGCAGGAGGTAGATATGACTGCAGAAACTGTGACTCTTTCGGACTCGGCGGCAAAGCGCATCGGCGTGATCCTCAAATCCGATACGGAGAAGAAAGCCATGCGCGTGTCCGTCGAAGGCGGCGGCTGCTCCGGCTTTTCCTATAAGTTCGACCTTGTTGCGGATGCCGACGCTGACGATCTCGTGCTCGAAAAGGGCGACGCGAAAGTGCTGATCGACAGCCTGTCGCTCGTCTACATGAGCGGCTCCGAAATCGACTTCGTCGACAACCTGCTCGGCCAATCCTTTCAGATCAAGAATCCGAACGCAGTCGCAAGCTGCGGATGTGGCACCAGTTTCTCGGTCTGAGCCCCGGCGGTATCTCAATTCACAGATAAGGTGAGCCGAGCCAGAAGATCTTGTTGATCAGTCGGGTCAAGAACGGCTTTGCGCTCAGGTCAGCCAGTGTAACCGGGTGAGCCTGCCTTAAAGCCGCCTGTATCCGCTGCCCGACCGCGCCGGCGAAACCAGCGTCGAGCACCTCCAAGTCGATCTCGAAATTCAGCCGCAGCGAACGCGGATCGAGATTAGACGAGCCGACATAAGCCCAACGGTCGTCGACGGTCATCAGCTTCGAATGGTTGAATACGCCGGTGGACCGCCAGATGCGGCAGCCGCCTTTCAGTGCCTGGTCGAACTGCGCTGTCATCGCCCGGTCGACCAGCACCAGATTGTTGACCGCCGGAACGATGATATCCACCTCGACGCCGCGCATCGCCGCCGTGACAAGGGCGCTGATCAATTCCCTGTCCGGCAGGAAATAGGGCGACATGATGCGGATATTGCGCCTGGCAACGGAAAATGCCCCCATCATCATCTTGTGGTTGGATTCATTGGCCCTGTCCGGCCCGGACGGCACGGCGCGCATGAGCATGCCGGGCTTCTGCGGTTGCTGCGATGAGATTTGCCACGCCTCGCCCTCAAGGGATTCCCTGCTCGAAAACTGCCAATCCTCGGCGGCTACCTGAAAGAGATCGGCAACGACTGGCCCTTCAAGACGGAAGTGCGTGTCGCGAGCCTGCGCGTCGCCGGCAAATTCCGACGTGAACCCGGCCCTGATATTCATGCCTCCGGTAAAGGCAACTGCGCCGTCCACGATCAGGATTTTCCGGTGGGTGCGCAGATTGGCGTAAGGCAGCCGCAATCCCATGATGATGTTGCCATTGAAGACCCTGACCGTCACGCCGCCGTCCTGAAGACGCCCGACAATGCTCGGTACCGAGTACCGCGCGCCGACAGCGTCGATGAGCACCCTCACCTCGACGCCGCGCCTGGCAGCGGCGATCAGGGCATCGGCGAAACGCAAACCGATGTCGTCGCGATCGAAAATATAGGTCTCGAGCAGAATGGCCCGGCGGGCATTTTCGATCTCAAGCAGCATCGCGGCATAGGCTGCGTCCCCTCCCTCAAGGATTGCGATGCGATTTCCGCTGCAGAGGCGATGGCGGCTGACGCGGTCCCCCAGCATCTTCATCGCGGCGAATCGCTGGCCGAACCGGTCGGAGACCGCCTCACCCGAAACATCGAACTCGCCCAAGGCATCCGGCCCGCGCTCGCGGAACTGCGACCTCTGTTGTTCGATCGACGAGCGGCGAATCCGGTTGATACCGGCGATCGCATAGACCAGCGCGCCGAGTATAGGAGACAAGAGGATGATGCCGACCCAGCCAAGCGCGGAGCGCACCTCCTCCTTGGTCATCGTCGCATGGATGGCCGCCGGCACGCCAAGGACGACGGATAGCACCGCCAGAACATGCGGCCAATAGGTGGTGAGTAGATCGATCATCCGCCGGACTATAGCGGGCAAGGGTCAGGAAGCAATTCGCGTTGGACACCGGATTTGTCAAAAAAATCCAGCGGCGCTAGAAGGATGGCGGGCCGTACGCATTCAACAAAAAGGACGCCAACCATATGAAAATCGTCACCTGGAACATCAACGGCGTCAGGGCCCGCATCGACGTTCTGACGGCCTGGCTGAAAGAATCGCAGCCCGATATCGTCTGCCTTCAGGAAATCAAAACGGTGGATGAAGGTTTCCCGCGCCTGGAGATCGAGGCGCTTGGCTATCATGTCGAGACGCACGGTCAGAAGGGCTTCAACGGCGTCGCCATCCTGTCGAAAATACGGCCTGATGAAGTCAACCGCGGGCTGCCCGGCGGCGATTTAGACGAACAGTCACGCTTCATCGAGGCGGTGTTTTCCGTGAACGGCGGCGCCATCCGTGTCTGCTCGATCTATCTGCCGAACGGCAATCCGGTCGGAACCGAAAAATTTCCCTATAAACTGTCCTGGATGGATCGCCTCAGCGCCTTTGCGGAAAGTCGTCTGGCACTGGAGGAGCCGCTCATTCTCGCAGGCGACTACAATGTCATCGCCGAGCCGCATGACTGCTGGGACGTCAAAGTCTGGCAGAACGACGCACTGTTTCAGCCGCAGACGCGCCAGGCCTTCCGCCGCCTCGAAAATCTCGGCTTTACCGATGCAGTGCGGGCGACGACGGACGCGGCCCCGCTCTATACTTTCTGGGATTATCAGGCGGGCTGCTGGCAAAAGAATTTCGGCATTCGCATCGACCACCTGATGCTATCGCCGGAAGCGACAGACAGGCTGGTTTCGACGGGCATCGAAAAGCACGTGCGTGCCTGGGAAAAACCGTCCGATCATGTGCCGGTCGCGGCGGAATTTAACGTCGAGGCCTAACGCTTAGTTGCCGGCGTCGCTCAGTCGCTGTCGAGATGAATGCTGCTTGCCATGGCGACCGCCGTCCGGCGGTCGTCTTCAGTGGCGAGCGAGAAGGCCTGCTCCTGAAGGGATTGCAGCCAGGGCCGGTCTTTCGGCGAACACTGGTCGAGCGCGGCGGTCATATACGCCAGCCCACGCGCCGCCTGGCCTTCCTGGAAAATCACATTGCCGAAAACGCCCATGGCGCCGGCATGGCCGTTCTTGCGGGCACGGTTGAGCCATTTCTTGGCCTGCTGGACATTGACGCTGCCGCCATCGCCGGCAAGAAGCATCTTTGCCAGCTGGAACTGCGCCTCGGCGACACCGAAGGTCGAGGCAGCCTGGAAATAGAGCTGGCGGGCCTGACTGAGGTCGCTTTTGATCGGGCTGTCCGGAATGCCACGCCGATAGTAACCGGCAAGCGAAATCAGGGCGTTGACGAAATAGCCGGTGTCCTCTGACCCCGGTTCGACACCCTTTTCGGCAATTTCGCTGTAAATCTTGAAGGCTTCGAGGTCGTTTTCCGCCACACCGTCGCCATAGGCATACATGTTGGCCAGGGCCCAGCGGGAGCCGGTATGGCCTTTTTCGGCGGCATAACGGTAGGCTTCGACCGCCTCATCCTTGCGGCCGTTCTTGTAAGCGGAGAAACCGAATTTGAAGAGCGCAAAGGGACCAGATTCCTTGGTGACACCGGCATTCGGATCAAAGGCGTACGCAGCGCGCCCCTGTGCGGTCAGCGCGAGCGCAACACTCAAAACAAGAAACGTCAACGACCGGTAACCGCGTATCAGCATGATAGTCTATATCTTCCGTTCAATCCCAAGAGCCGGTCAAAGCCAGTCCGAACGAGATCCCTGTCGTCAACGCTGCGACAGACGGCGGTAAAGGCATCTCGCCCATTGCCAATCTGTCCATTCATCCCGGCAATTTCCCAACTGTAATCAGCGTTTTCGGCAAGAGTACGGCTTGCCCTCGCAGCTTCGATGAACTCGCACCACCACGACCCGTCGAACAGCCTTGAAAGGCTGTTTCGAAGCCACGTAACGTCACGGGAAGCCTGGAATTTTTCGAAAACGCGATGACTCATCTTACCTCAAACGCCGCATGCTCAAAACTTCTGTGCAGGTTTGTCGAGTTCATCGGTGCTCCCAGTTTGTGGCGGGAAATAGACACAATCGCCCCTCTCCCGGCCGCCGCAGACTATAGAAAGAATGTGTTGCTGAATCGTCACATTTCGGGGCGAGGGAAATGGAAAAAACCTTGATCGGGTCACTGAATTCCTTGGACCCGCATCTCCACAAATAGAGAAATTATCGGCGGTTCGTAACGCGACAATGCCACGAGTAAAAGGAAAGGCCGGCTACCGTTAGCGGTAGCCGAAAACAAAACGGCCCGATGCGAACACGGGCCGTGTCTGTCTTGACCTGTCTGCTTGTTGATCAGAATTTGATCTTGAGCGACGTGGATACGGCACTGACGATATCGGTCCCGAAATCATAGGTGACGTCGTCGCCGACAACTTCGCCCTGGTATGTTTGCGGGCCGGAGCTGCCGCTCGTCAGGATGCCGATGGCACCGGCCAGCCGAAGCTCGACATTTTCGGTCGGCATGTAGGAAACGCCCGTGCCGACCGTCCAGGTATCCGTCTGGGTTCCGTAGCCGTGGCTGGTGCCGCGGTCCCACGTCAGGCTGACAGCCCCGCTCCACTGATCGTTGAACTTGTGGCCGACGCCTCCGGAGATCGTCCAGCCGTCGCGATAAAGAAGGTCGAGGCTGGTCGGAAGATTACGCGGATCCGACGTATCGTTCGCAGTAACCTGAATGACCTGCAGCTGGCTCCAGTCAGTCCACTTGACCGAGCCGAAAGCGAGCCAACCGGGCGCGATGCCAGTCTGAAGCTTGAGTTCCAGCGAATCGGGCATGGAGGCGAAGCTGGACACGTCATACTTCGTTCCCGGAACGAACCCGCCTGGAGTAGGAAGTAGGGTATTGGTCAGATCGATCGTTCCACCAAGATTGTCGAGATCGACCGCACTGTTGTAAACAAGGCTTGCGCGAAGGGCGTATTCCGGAATCTCGTATGCAACACCGGTGCGCCAACCCCAGCCGCTGCCCTCCAGATCAAGACGACCGACGCCGCTCAACGGGGATCCGAAAGGCGAAAGGTCCGTGACTAGACGTTCCTTGAAACCCCCAACCTCCTGGTAGAAAGCACCGCCGATAACCCGAAACTGTCCTTGCCCCACATCCCATTTGTAGGAGCAAGTTGCAGCGTAATTGTCGCTTTCGATCTTTGTCTCAATGTTGTCATTGGCACCTGCCCAGTTCGAGCCCGGATTGGTGTGCGCGCCCCAAGGCTGCGAATAATCGGCCATGCAGTC
Source organism: Pararhizobium sp. LjRoot238 (assembly GCF_964252955.1). Taxonomy (NCBI): domain Bacteria; kingdom Pseudomonadati; phylum Pseudomonadota; class Alphaproteobacteria; order Hyphomicrobiales; family Rhizobiaceae; genus Pararhizobium; species Pararhizobium sp. LjRoot238. The sequence goes on from NZ_CAXUPP020000001.1 coordinate 3,652,685, forward strand.
AACGCTATCGCCAATACCGGCCTTTACCCCGATGCGGGGAACCCAATAGCCTTCGGTATCTCCAATGCCGTCGTTCGGACGCCCGTTCAGATCTCCACTAGTGGGGGCGGTGTGGATGTCGACGACATTGTCCAACTCGCGTTGCGGATTGACGTAGGTCGCCGCGGCCTCGGCGGCATAGGTCGACGGATCGAACAGCAGGTCGATATTGTAGCCGCCCCGTTCGAGACCACCTGCGTAGGCCGCCGTTGTGCTAAGCAAGACGACAACCGCCGCCGACATCGCCGCCTTGATTTTGTTGTGAGCCATCCGTTCCTCCCCTGAATACAAATCAGTGGTCGGCGCGCACGCCAACCGCTCGAAGAGAAGGTATCGGCTGCAAACGGTTAATGGCAAATGCCCGGATTTCGCGAGCAGCGGCACAAGATCACGAAAAATTTACGTAAGAAAACCTGCAACGGCGGAAAATGCGCCAAAATCAGGATAAAATTTCTCTACATTTCCAACCAGAGCTTTTTTTTGGAATAATTTTTCATAAATGTAACCGAGTGTCACCTCGACACAACAATGCCGCTTTTTGACGTCTTGGCGTCTTGATAACGAAATATGTGACATGAAACGCCGCGCTTCCAAGGGCACCGGGCGCTTACTTCGTACGAAGAGAATCAGGCGGATCTGGAAAAGGCGGCCAAAAGCCGCCTTTTCCAGATCCTAGCAGGCCGGAACTCGCCCGGCCTGCATGACTTCGATCGTCAGCCGGCGTCAGACACCCGTGCCAGCGCCACGCCAAGCGACGTCTTCTGACCATCAAGTTCGGCCAAACGCTCCCGCTCGGCGTCGACTACATCAGGCCTAGCATTGGCGACGAACTTCTCATTCGACAGCTTGCCGAGGATGCGTTCTCGCTCCTGGTCGACCTTACCGATCGCCTTTTCAAGCCGGGACTTCTCCGCGGCAAGATCGATCAGGCTGCCGAGCGGCAGGCAGACGGTCGCCTCGCCGATCACAATCTGGGCGCTGCCCTTCGGCGCTGCCGCGGCAAGATCGATTGCATCGACGCGCGCGAGCCGGCGGATAGCAGCAGCGTGGCTCTGCAGGCGTTCCTTGGTCAGGGTGCTCGCTTCAACGACGACGAGGGGCGCGATCGCAGCCGGCGGGACGTTCATTTCCGAGCGCACCGAGCGGATGCCGGAGACCAGGTCGATCAGCCAGTTGATCTCGCCAGCTGCGGCATCATCCCCGTACGGGGCCGCGGGCCATTCGGCGTGGCAAAGTAGCCCGTCACGCGCCTTGCCCTCGCCCGCGGTCTGCGCCCAGAGTTCTTCCGTCATGAACGGCATGAAGGGATGCAGCAGCTTGTAGGTCTCGTCGAGCACATAGGCGACGCAGGCCTGCGATTCCGCCTTTGCAGCCTCATCCTCGCCGCCGAAGACCGGCTTCAGCAGTTCCAGATACCAGTCGCAGAACTGATTCCAGACGAAGCGGTACAGGCTGCCTGCCGCCTCGTTGAAGCGGTAGCTTTCGATTGCTTCGGTGACATCGCGGATGGTGCGCGACAGTTCCGTCAGGATCCAGCGGTTGATCGTCAGAGAGCAGGTTTCCGGCACGAACTTCGGATCATTGGCGACGCCGTTCATGCCGGCAAAGCGAGTCGCGTTCCAGAGCTTGGTGCCGAAATTGCGGTAACCGGCGATGCGGGCCGGATCGAGCTTCACGTCGCGCCCCTGAGCCGCCATGATCGCCAGCGTGAAGCGCAGCGAGTCCGCACCGTATTCGTCGATGAGTTCCAACGGGTCGATGACGTTGCCCTTGGACTTCGACATCTTCTGGCCGTTCTTGTCGCGGACCAACGCATGCATATAGACCGTGTGGAACGGCTCGACGGGCGTGCCGTCCGCGTCCTTCATAAAATGCAGACCCATCATCATCATCCGGGCGACCCAGAAGAAGATGAGGTCGAAACCGGTCACAAGAACGTCCGTCTGATAATACCTGTCGAGTTCCGGCGTCTTGTCCGGCCAGCCGAGCGTCGAGAAAGGCCAGAGCGCCGAGGAGAACCAGGTGTCGAGCACGTCCTCGTCCCGGGTGAGAATTTCGCCCGGACGGAAGTTCTCGAGCAGATCCTCGACATAGGCCTTCATCGGTCCTTCATGGGCGATATAGTGCTGGATGGCGGCGTGCAGCGCCTCTTCCTCGGTCTTTTCGACGAAGACCTGACCGTCCGGGCCGTACCAGGCCGGAATCTGGTGGCCCCACCAGAGCTGTCGGGAAACGCACCAGGGCTGGATATTTTCCATCCATTCGAAATAGGTCTTTTCCCAATTCTTGGGCACGAAGTTCGTGCGGCCTTCGCGCACCGCAGCGATCGCCGGCTTGGCAAGCGTCTTGGCATCGACATACCATTGCTCGGTCAGCCGCGGTTCGATCGGAACGCCGCCGCGATCGCCATGCGGCACCGTATGCTTGTGCGGTTCGATCGTGTCGAGCAGGCCCTTTTCCTCGAACATCGAAACGATCGCCTTGCGGGCGGCAAAACGCTCTACGCCCTCGAGCTTGGAAATCAGAGCTTCCAGATCGTGACCCGCCGGCAATTCGTGCAGGAAATCCTCATTGCCGGCGAGCGTCAGATGACCGTCGACCGTCAGAATGTTCACCTGACGCAGATGGCGGCGCTTTCCGACCTCAAAGTCGTTGAAATCGTGGGCCGGCGTCATTTTGACCGCACCGGTGCCCGCCGTCGGGTCCGGATATTCATCGGCAACGATCGGAATCCGCCGTCCGATGAGCGGCAGCACGACATGCTTGCCGACGATCGACTTGTAGCGCTCGTCGCTCGGGTGGACCGCAACGCCGGTATCGCCAAGCATGGTTTCCGGCCGTGTCGTCGCAACGACCAGATAGTCGCGCGCTTCCCATTCGGTCGGTTTGCCGTCCTCGTCAAAGGCGACGGGATGCTGGTAGGTGAGACCCTCTTCCAGCGGATAACGCAAATACCAGAGGCTGCCGGTGACTTCCACCTGTTCGACCTCGATATCGGAGATCGCCGTCAGCAGTTTCGGGTCCCAGTTGACCAGCCGCTTGTCCTTATAGATCAGGCCGTCCTTGTAGAGGGAAACGAAGACTTCGAGAACAGCCTTAGACAGGCCCTCATCCATTGTGAAGCGTTCACGAGACCAGTCGCAGGAGGCGCCGAGCCGCTTCAGCTGATTGAAGATCAGACCGCCGGATTCAGCCTTCCATTCCCACACCTTGTCGATGAACGCGTCACGGCCCATCTCGCGGCGGCGCAGTTGCCGTTCCATCAACTGCCGCTCGACGACCATCTGGGTGGCGATGCCGGCATGATCCATGCCCGGCTGCCAGAGCACGTCCTTGCCACGCATGCGCTCGAAGCGGATCATGATGTCCTGCAGCGTGTTGTTCAGCGCATGGCCCATGTGCAGCGAGCCGGTAACGTTCGGCGGCGGAATAACGATGCAGAAAGTCTCGGCGCCCGGTTTTGCACCCGCGCCGGCGCGGAAGGCGTCCTCGTCATCCCATAGCTGGGCGATGCGGGGTTCGACAGCGGCGGAATCATAGGTTTTTTCAAGCATTCTGAAGCCAAACTTGCTGATTGATATGGATGGTTTGTAAATCGGAACGAGGCATTGGTGTCAACAATAACAGCAAAAAAGCCGCCAGTGCGATTGCTGGCGGCTTTGCCTAGGGGATTTTCGGCGTTTACCGTCGCGGACCGCGGGCGACGCGCTCGATTTCCTCTCGCACAAGGCGCTCGACGAGCGTCGGCAGATTGTCGTCCAGCCATTCCTGCAGCATCGGCCGCAGCATATCCTCGGCGATTTCGTCGAAGGAACGGCGTGCACTGCTATCGATGGCAAGGGCCAAATCCCCGAAGGACCGGGCGACCTGTTCACCAACGGCCGGCGAAACAATCGCCGCAATCTCCTTTTCAGCGATAACGGCGACCGGCTGACTTTGCACCACCGGCTCGGAAACGGCCGGCGACGGCGCCTTGGCCTCCTGCACCTCGCGCTTTTCATCGCTGACAGCCGCAGGCTGCGGGGATAGCAAAGCGGACACAGGTATCACGGAGGGGACAGCCTCGGCGCGGCGGGCGGCATCTGCCGGTTGGGACGCAACGGCCGGCGCCATGCGCGACGTGACGAGCGGGCTATCCGACTTTGCCGCTGCATTGCCGGCGGTTTCCGGCTCCCGAAGCGGCGCCGAATGTCGCTCGGAGGCTGCGCGTACACGCGCTGCGACATCGGCAAGAGATTGCGGCGGTGTCGCGACAGAAATGGCGGGCTTTGCAGTGTCCTGCTGCGGCTCCCGCGACTGGGACTCCACGGGTGCGACAGGCTGCTGCTGTACTTCCGCCTCGAATTCCGCCACCAGCACCTCGTCGTCGATCGTCAGGTGAATGTCTTCGGCGCTGTCGTCGTCATAAGTGTGGTCACCACGATAGCCGTCGTCAGGCGCGGGGCCGAGGTCATTGGCGGGGAAACCGGGTATGCCCGGTTCATTGCTTTCGATGATCTTTCGAATGGAGGCGAGAATCTCATCCATCGAAGGTTCACGCGCTACATTGGGCTGTGCCATAATTATCCCCGTTTTCTGCGGTCGCGTTTGATCGAAACATTGCCGCGCAGTCGTTGACGCGAACTGTATGCGAGTTCGGCGCCGAACAAAACGACGCGAATCGTCAAGTTGGATTCTTGCACAGATTTGTTGACAGCGGCACCCGCTGCCATTGAACAGCAAAGCCGCGCGTCCATTTGGCGCGCGGCTTTCGAAAAATTACGGCAGGAGATTCAGGCGTGCGGATCAGCGGCCATCAACGGTTCGCAATCCGAACCACTTGTCCTTGACGGCCTCGTAGTGTTCTTCGGCGCGATATTCGGCAACCTGCAGGCCCTGGCTCTTGATCGTCAGCCGCCCCATGGACGCCAGAAGGGAATAGCTGGCGACAACGGCATTGCGCTGCGACGCTACCAGGCTTTCTTCTGCGACAAGCACGCTCTGCTGGGCATCGAGCACGTCAAGCGTCGTGCGTTGGCCCACCTTGCGCTCTTCGATGACCCCGGCCAGAGCCATGTTTGCGGCACTCACCTGAGACTTGTTGGCGGTAATGTTTGCCAGTGCCGCCTCAAGCTGCGCATGCGCGGTGACGATCGTCTGCTGAACTTCCGCACGGGCGGAATCAACGAGGATACGTTGTTGACCGAGACGCTCCTTGGCCTGGCGGATCTGGCCATATTCCGCGCCACCCTGGTAGAGCGGGATTTCGAGCCGGGCGGTGATTGAAGCCGTATTGCCGTCCAGACCGCCGGTGCTGGGTGAATTACCGGTGTTGCGTGTCAGTGCCCCCTGCACGACGACACCCGGAAGCATGGTTCCCTCGGCAGATTTCACCCCGTATCCCGCCGCATCGACATTGTACTGCGCGGCGGCGATCGTCGGATGCTCGCGCAGACCCGTGGCAACCGCCTGATCCAGGCTTTTCGGCAGGGCTTTCGACGCGGGCGACGGCTGCTTGATCCCCTTCGGTACATAGCCGACGATCTGCACGTAAACCGCTTCGCTCTGCTTCAACTGAGCCACCGCGTTGACGAGGAGCGCCTGCGCGCTGGCCAGTTCGGCTTCCGCCTGGCTGACGTCCGTTCGCGTGCCCTCGCCCACATCCAGCCGCGCCTTCGCAGCATTCAGCTGTTCCTTGAGGAAGGCCAGGTTCTGTTTGCGGATGGAGACGATCCGCTGGTCGCGCGCAATATTTGCATAGGATTGCGCGGCGGCCAGCAGGATGGAGATCTCGTTGGCCTTGAGCGTTTCTCGGCTTGAGAAGACATTCGCTTCGGCAGCCCTGACATTGTTCAAGGTCTGAAAGCCATCGAAAATCTGCTGCGTGATCGTTATACCGGCAGACCCCGTATGGAAATCCTCGGTCGCGGTGCCGCCACCGGCCAGGGGTCCCTGTTCGCTCTCCAGTCTTGTTAACGTGCCTGTAGCCGTCGCCGATATCCGTGGCCGGTAGCCGGACTTGGCGATCGGCACGCCCTCATCGGTTGCGCGAAGCCCGGCACGAACGGCATTGAGGTCCGGATTGTTCTGATAGGCCTTCTCCATCGCGCCATAGATGGTTTCGGCGGAAACGGCATACGGCAGGAGCGACAAGACGGTGGAAAGGGCTGCTGCCACAGCTGTTTTACGGAAAATCGACACGATCTCTACTCCGGTACGGAAGCTGGGGTACCAGACCTTCCGAGTTTGGCGAAACGGCGGCGTCCCAGCCTGCCCGGAAAGCCTTACGTCCTGCTGCATTCGACCGGCGGAGGCTTCACAAAGCGACCGACCGGTCCCGCTCTTATCATCTGCGAGAAACTCTTAGAAACCCCTAATTTGACACATCGACAACTGCGTCGGCCCTTTCCAATGACGCAATTGAAGAGAAACGGGGATCACGTTGCCAAATCGCAACATTGCAATTTGCGTACTGACAATCAGATGTTGAGCACCCTCAGTAAGAGCATCAAAACACGAATTCGCGGGCAAGCCGGAAGCCCGGCAGCGGTTTTACCGCCGTATTGAAGGCCAGCCGCTCCGAGGTGACACCATTCTCGTGGAGGATGAGCTTGGCCCGAGATGCATTACCGGAACCGACCACTGCGACCAGGCGGCCGCCGTCACTCAACTGCGCAAGCAGGGAATCAGGGACGGTCTCGACGGCGCCGTCGACGAAGATCACATCGTAAGGCGCGGCTGCCGGATGCCCCTTTTCAAGATCGCCTGTGATGACCGAGACATTCGAGCAACCGAGACGGGCCAGCGTTTCGGAGGCCTCGGCGGCAAGCGTGGCATCACTTTCGAGCGCCACGACCGAACCGGCAAGCGCCGAGAGAATTGCCGACGCGTAACCCGTGCAGCAGCCGATTTCGAGCACCTTGTCGCTCTTGGAAATGGTTGCCAGCTGCAAGAGTTTTGCCAGCGGCGATGGCTCCATCAGGTAGCGCCGTCCGGATGCGCCGCTTGCCGGCAGCTCAATATCGGTGTCGATATAGGCGAGAGGCTTCATCGCGGCAGGTACGAACTCTTCTCGCGGAACCGATAGAAATGCCGAGAGAACGGAATGCGACGTCACATCCGTGGTGCGGATCTGGTTGTCGACCATCTTGATGCGTGCTGCTTCGAAATTCATCCTGCCTGCCCTCGTGATCCGGATCGTCTTCCGGCGTTTGCGCGCTCTTCGCCTGCGCAGATAAAACAACCGGTAGAGCTCAGCCGACCGGCAATGGTCACGCTCATAAATCCGCGCATCCGCCGTTTCAAGCTATGGAAAGCAGTTCTTGCAAAAAAGCAAGCTTCGCAAAAGCGTGCCGCCATAATCTGACTTCCCTGCAGTAGAAAAATTGAGCAAATTTTCTCTGCGTCCTCTACGATTCGCCGGGAGCGGAGGTTTAGAAAAGTGCAAACGCAGATCTTGGCCACCGCGGACCACTCGTCGCATGCCGATCTCTGCGACGGACCGAACGATGGCCTCAGCCATGCGGGCCTTGCTATCGGTTACAAATTCTAGGGTCGCTATTCAGCCGGCAGGCGCAGCCTCCAGCCCGACCAGTCCGATCTTCGTGTAGCCCGCCCTCTGGATGAGGTTCATGACTGCCATCAGTTCGCCGTAGTCGACAGCCTTGTCGGCACGCAGCAGGATACGCGTCTGTGTATTGCCCTCGGTAATGCGGTTAAGTTCCCCGACAAAATTGTCACGTCCCGTTTCCTCATTGCCGAGCGCCAGGGAAAGATCCGCCTTCAGGGTCACGAAAACGGGCTTGTCGTCGCGCTTGGCCGGCTGTGCTGCCGATTGCGGCAGGTCGACCTTCATATCGACAGTGGCGAGCGGCGCCGCCACCATGAAAATGATCAGCAGCACGAGCATCACGTCGATGAAGGGCGTGACGTTGATCTCGCTGTTTTCCTCGAGATCGCCGCCACCTTCGCTGATTTTGCTCGCCATGGCGTTATCCGATCCGCGCGATGCCGGCGTCCGAATGCACATGGCTTTCGGCCTTGCGCGGCGTGAGGCGGCGTGCCTGGCGGAAGTCGAGATCTCGGCTGACGAGCCGCTCGACCGCTGCCGACGCATCGGCAAGGATCAGGCGATAGCCGCTGATCGAGCGGGCGAAATAGTTGTAGATGACCACTGCCGGGATGGCGGCGACAAGGCCGATGGCTGTCGCCAGCAGCGCTTCGGCAATACCCGGCGCGACGATCGCCAGATTGGTCGTCTGCGCCTGACTGATGCCGATGAACGAATTCATGATGCCCCAGACGGTGCCGAAGAGCCCGACGAACGGCGAGATCGAGCCGATCGTCGCGAGAATGCCGGTTCCGCCGGCGACGCGTTTTCCGGCGCCAGCCTCGATGCGGGACAATTGTGACGCCACGCGTTCCTTGACACCCTGCGCCGACACCAGGTCGAGAACCGCTTCCGATTTCGACAGTTCGTCATTTGCCGCAGCGACCATACGGCCTGCCGGGCCGGACCTGCCGGACAGGCTTTCGCCCACGTCGCGCAGAACGACCGCATCCGTCAGGAGACGAACCGCCCGCTTGCCGCTTCGCTTGGCGCCGGCCAGTTCGAACATCTTGACGAGCAGGATCGCCCATGTGGCGACCGATGCAAGGGCCAGCGCGCTCATCACACCTTTGACGACGACGTCTGCGGCAAGGAACATACCGAGCGGAGAAAGATCGTGCGGCAGCACCGGGTTGGCTACTGTCGCCACGGTCTCTTCGCTCTGTCGAACGGCCTGCGCCGGGGTTGCCTGATCTACCGGTGCGCCCTGCGTGGCTTCGCCTGCAGGTGCCTTTTCGGCAGGTTGCTGCATTTCGGTAGCAACCGGAATAGGGTCTTCCTGCGCGTGGAGCGCTCCGGCATTCGAGAACGCCAGCAATACCGCCGCCAGCATCATCCATTTCAGCATTACCCGGTTCGGCATAACCTATCCTTACCTTTTCAATCGCCCCGCCATCCCCCAGGGAAAGAGGTGGACGGAACGCGATCCTTCAAACGAAAGCTGACGGAGACGGGGCGCCTCGTCGATTGCGGTTTCATACGACACACTATGGTGGAAACGCAAGTATTTGTGGAGTTTTTTAATCAAGAATAAACAACCGCTCGCCTGTCGAGCGGTCTTTGATTGCACCGGGCGCCTTCGAGACGGCGCAATTTACGGTATTCAAGGGTCGTCGAACTGTCCCGTTCGCCAATCAAAGGTCCTGTGGCGAACCCAGGGGCGCTGCAGCTGATCCAGGGCAGTCACAACACGCATCCCCGACTTCTGCCCGGCAGAGTGGTCCGCAGGCACAGCAAAAATCTCGACGGCGCCTGTGCGTCTCAGGCTTTGGCCACTGAGCAACATCGCGCCGGACCGGCAGCTACGAAACCGCAGCATGATCGGCGTGACGACGACGTCGGCCTCTTCGCAGGCGATGCCGATAAAACGCGCGTCTTCCACCGTGACGATCCGCCATCCCGGCCGCGCCGTCGCAGCACACCACTGCTTCGGCACGCAGGCAAAACGTCCAGGTGCGGTCTCCGCCAGCAGTCTTCGGATAGCTGATCTTGCCGCATCCTTGTCGATCGGCGGCCTGTTTTTTCGTCCATCGCCGGTCTCCCCCTTTTCAGACAGCGGCGTGTCAACATCCTTAAGGGTAAGATCGGCCCGCTGCTGCGGCTTTTGATGGCCATCCAGGCGCAAGGCCCGCTGCCATTGCGAAAAGACGAAATCAGGCGGTTTGGTGCGGTTGCTCGCCGCCTCGCCTTGTTCGATCACGGCGACCAGACGCCCGTCCTCGGCGATCACAAGGTCCGGCCTGGCGGCGGTGCTGGCCCACCCGGTCAGTAGCCCGGCAGCGATCACCACTATTCCCGACAAGGCGAGCCACGTCCGCAACAGGCAAGCGAGAATCCCCCCGGCCGCGATCAGCATGAAGGCACTGTCCGGCACCCGGCCGGTCGTCACCTCACCACCCCAGGACGACACCATGTTGGCGATGGAAATCATCCAGTCCAACCCCTGCCCCATGACGAGCAGCGGATAGCGATCCAGGCCGAAAGGCATCAGCAGCATGGCAAGCAGCGCGAACGGCATGACCAGGATGCTGATGACGGGCATGGCGAGGATGTTGCCGACCAGCCCATAGGCCGCGAGGCGATGGAAGTGCCCCGCGGAGTAGATCATTGTCGACAGGCCACCGATGAAGGAACTGAGCAGCAACCCCGCGAAAAATCCGCCGGCAGCTTTGAGGGGTCCGGCCGTGTGGCTGCCGGACACCATTTCGCGGCCCGGCCGCTCGCGCCAATGGCCATAGCCTGCCACGAGGGCCAACGTTGCGGCAAAGGACATCTGGAATCCTGGTCCGGTCACCGCCGACGGCGTGATCATCAGAATGATCAGCGCCGACAGCGCCACGTTACGCAGGCTGATCGACGGTCGGTCGAAGAAGACAGCGACCAGCATGATCGAAATCATGATCCACGACCGCACCGCCGAAACCGCGCCGCCAGAGATGAGGATATAGAGAAACACCATGATCAGGGCGCCAGCAGCCGCCAGCTTCTTGATCGGAAACCGATGTGCAAGCCCCGGGATGAGGCTCAGAAGCGTTCGCGCGCCGATCAGAAATGTGCCGGCGGCCAGCACCATGTTCAACCCGGAAATGGCGAGCACATGCGCCAGCCCCGCCTCCCGCAACGCCTCGATCGTCGGACGGCTGATCGCACGCTCCTCGGCCGTGACGAGGGCCGCGGCGATCGCCCCTGCATCGCCTCCGATCGTGCTCCGGATGCGCACGCCGACCGTTTCACGCATACGCGCGATCGTCTCCTGCACGCGAACACCCGAGGTAATGGTCCGGCCCCGGGTGATTTCCGGCGCAGTCGCGACCGCTGCCGGTTTGCCGTAGAAATATCCAACGGCGCCAATACCCTTGAAATAGCTGTCGAAGGCGAAATCGTTGAGACCTGGAAGAGCCGGACCGGATGGTGGAGAAAGCCGCGCCTTGCCCTCGATCCCGCCGCCGATTTCGACCGGTATTGCGCGGCTGCGGGACAGAAGCGTGACCGTGGCAGGCGCCCGCTTCAACGCGGGATTCGAGGTTTGGGCGACATTGACGGTATAGCGCCAGTATCCCCGGTCGGTGGTCTCTCGGGCGATGACCGTGCCGCGAACGACAGTCGTCACTGGCGTGTCCAGCAACACCGTATCCTTCCGTGCCGTCTCGCCTGCCGCCAGCACCACCATGCCTGCAAGAAACAGGGTGGCAAGAAGGGCAACGATGCGCCAGACAGTGGCAGAATGCCGGAGCATGAACGCTGCCATGCCAAAAATGCACATCAGCAGTGCAGTTTTGAGAAAACCGGGCGTTTGAGCAAGGGAAAACCACGCAAGCGCGCCCAGGCCGAGAAACACGGGCGCAAACAGGAAGGCATGACCAAAAGCCTGCTCTTCCTCCACCGCCCGCCGAAATGCGACAAGCCATTTCGCTCGCTGATACCTGCCGCGTACAGCGTGAGGAAAAGCGATATAGACCTCTTGAACCCGGACTTTCCATGATTCGTCAATTTTTTCAGTAACTTGGTACTCGCGTGGGGGTGTGTCGACCCGTGCGCCGCGAAAACGCGTGCGCCATGCCACCATCGACCCCTGTCCCTCACCCATGGATGCAATTCCATCCGCGCCAGCCCAATCTCATTCTGCAACCGCAATGGGTGAAATGCAACCTGTGAGATTTATGCCTAAATAATCAGCATTTCTTTGTACGGTCGAGCGGGCGGTTATTTTTCCGTCCACAATCTCATTGGACATAGTGGCGGAACATGCAATTATTGCGTCGCCATATGCCTATTTTTGCGTCGCACAATTTGCCTTTCGTTCAACTTGGCAGCCGTGTGTAAATCGGGTAGCACATGGTCAGCGTTAATATCTGCGGCATAATTGTGTGCCAATTTGCTGCAAACGGAGGATCCCCATGACAGGAAAAAGCGCAGTCGTAACAGTCGACAACAACACGGTGGAGTTACCGGTGCGATCGGGGTCGATAGGTCCGGATGTGGTCGACATCGGCACGCTCTACAAGCAGACCGGTCTGTTCACCTACGATCCCGGCTTCACCTCGACGGCTTCGTGTGAATCCAAGATCACCTATATCGACGGGGATCAGGGCGTCCTCCTGCATCGCGGCTATCCGATCGAGCAACTCGCCGAACACGGCGACTTCCTCGAAGTCTGCTACCTTCTGCTCTACGGCGAGTTGCCGACGGCCGCTCAGAAGAAGGACTTCGATTATCGCGTCACGCACCACACCATGGTGCACGAGCAGATGTCGCGCTTCTTCACCGGCTTCCGTCGCGACGCCCATCCGATGGCCGTCATGTGCGGTTGTGTCGGCGCTCTCTCGGCGTTCTATCACGACTCGACCGACATCACCGATCCGCACCAGCGCATGGTCGCCAGCCTGCGCATGATCGCCAAGATGCCGACGCTCGCGGCGATGGCTTATAAATACCATATCGGCCAGCCCTTCGTTTATCCGAAGAACGACCTCGATTATGCATCGAACTTCCTGCGCATGTGTTTTGCCGTGCCGTGCGAAGACTATGTCGTCAATCCGGTGCTTTCACGCGCCATGGACCGCATCTTCATCCTGCATGCCGACCACGAGCAGAACGCCTCGACCTCGACGGTTCGCCTCGCCGGTTCGTCGGGCGCCAATCCGTTCGCCTGCATTGCGGCCGGCATTGCCTGCCTCTGGGGTCCGGCCCACGGCGGCGCCAACGAAGCAGCGCTCAACATGCTGTCGGAAATCGGCTCGGTCGACCGCATTCCGGAATATGTCGCGCGCGCCAAGGACAAGAACGATCCGTTCCGCCTGATGGGCTTCGGCCACCGCGTCTACAAGAACTACGACCCGCGCGCCAAGATCATGCAGAAGACGACGCATGAAGTCCTGGCCGAGCTTGGCCACAAGGATGATCCGCTGCTCGAAGTGGCAATGGAACTGGAGCGTATCGCTCTGACGGACAGCTACTTCATCGAGAAGAAGCTTTATCCGAACATCGACTTCTACTCCGGCATCACGCTGAAGGCGCTCGGCTTCCCCACGACCATGTTCACCGTGCTGTTCGCGCTTGCCCGCACAGTTGGCTGGATCGCCCAGTGGAACGAGATGATCGAGGACCCGGAACAGCGCATCGGCCGTCCGCGCCAGCTTTACATCGGCGAGCCGGAACGCGACTACGTCCCGGTTTCCAAGCGCTAAGCACCGGAATAACAAAACGGAAAAGCCCGGTCAGAGATGGCCGGGCTTTTTTTCGTTGAGTATGTCAAGAACGATACGGGCGGAAGACTTGCCAGGAGGCTTTTCTGTCGCCATACGCTGCCAGACCGTGCGGAAGCCGGACAGCATGGCCTCGCGCTCCGGCGTAGCGGTGGTCAGGCGCTCCATCCAGCGCGCCAACGCGCCAGGCCGGATGGCTTCGTTCAGATATTCCGGGACGACCGGGTAGTCCGCCACGAGATTGGGAATGGCGGCCGTCCATATCTTGATACGCTTGTGCATCAGGCGAATGATCCAGTCAGCCTTGTAGGCTGAAATCACCGGTATGCCGGCCAGCGCCAGTTCGAGAATGACGGTGCCGGAGGCGGCGATTGCAGCGTCGGCCTCAGCGAAAGCCTGCCACTTCGCAGCGGGTCCGACGGTGATTTCCGGCTTGATGGCCCACGTCGCCGTGACCTGCCGCACCAGGCGTTCCTGTCTCGGAACGGTCGGCAGCAGGAACCGCATGTGCGGATGACGGCTGCGAAGCTCTTTTGCCGTCTCGCCGAAATCGGGCAGCAGACGGGTGATTTCGCTGGCGCGTGATCCCGGCAGCAAGAGGCAGGTGGCTCGAGTAGTATCTGTCCCTGCGCTGCGTTTTTCTGCCTGTCGCTCCCGGACGGCGAGCACATTCGCATCGCTTGCTAGTCTGTGCCCGACATAGGTCGTCGGCGGTCCCCCAAGACGCTGCATGACCTCCGGCTCGAAAGGCAGCACAGCAAGCACATGATCGACATAGGGGCGCATTTTGACGGCTCGCTCCGGCTTCCACGCCCAGACGCTCGGGCAGACGTAATTCACAATCGGCAGGTCCGGCAAAGACTTGCGGACAATTTTTGCGACGCGGTGGGTGAAATCCGGGCTGTCGACAATCACGAGGATATCGGGCTTGGCGGCAATGATCGCCTGTGCCGTCTGGCGGATGCGCAGGATGAGCTTCGGCAGCCTCGCCAGCACTTGCGAAATGCCCATGATGGAAAGTTCGGAATAGTCGAACAGCGATTTGAGGCCTTCCGCTTCCAGCGCCTCACCGCCGACGCCGATGACGGACAGGTCGCCGCCGACAAGCGGGCGCAGCGCCTTGACGAGATCGGCCCCAAGCAGGTCACCGGAGACTTCGCCGGCAATGACAGCAAGCTTGAGACCGCCTGAGCTCATCGCAAGCCCCGCAGGAAAGCGCGATCGATTCCGGTGACGAAGATGCCGGCGTCATTCGCCTGCGCGATCATCTCCGACCGCTCAAGGACCAGCGCGCGCCCCGCCTCGACGGCAATACCGGCAAGTCCAGCGGCTCGGGCACCCTCGATCGTCGATGCGCCGATCGACGGAAGATCGGCGCGCAGGTCCTGCTGCGGCTTGCACAGCTTGACCAGTACGCCGCGGCGGCGGGTTGAAATCCGTCCCTCGGTCCTGAGTGCCGCGACACGGGCGAGCATGGCATCCGTTCCCTCCGGCCCCTCCAGCGCAACCACACGCCCGCCAACAGCGACCGCGCCCTGCCCGACATCAAGCTTGCCGAGGGCAACCGCGGCGGCGGCGGCAATTTCGATATCCTTCCAGTCGTCCCGATCCGGTTCGATTGCGCCGAGAGGCCCGGTTTCCGCCAGTAGCTCGGGAATGATGTCCTGCACGCCGATGACACGCGCGCCGCTTGCCTCGATCAATTCGATGGCCATTTTCAAGACCGCGTCGTCGCCGCCGGACAGCAACGTTTTCAGCACGCCCGGCACCTTGGTGAGCGTCTTCAATGTCGGCTTGATGTCACGCCATTCCGGGCGGCGGCGAACGGCGCCGGACAGCACGACGCGATCGATCCTCTCGGCGCGGAAGACCGAGCTGATCGCCTTGAAATTGCCGATGCCCAGCGACTGATGGTCGAAATCCGACCAATCCAGCCCGGTTTCGTTGCTGAGCGCGATGATATAGGGATTTTCGCCTCGCGCCCGCGCCGCTTCAGCCACGTGATGGGGCAGCATGCCGCCGCCGGCGATGATAGCCAGCCTTCCACGCGCTTCCGGCCGGCTGTCGATGGACATCACGCTCAGCCTTTTTTACCCCGGCTTGGCGAAGACAAAGCGCGATCGCTCTCGGCGGCGATGAAATCCAAGATCTCCATGGCCGGCGCACAATCGGCGTAGTCCGTACGAATGGCGGCAGCATTGGCGCGAATGGACTCGGGTCCTTCGAAAATCTGCTTATAGGCGCGGCGAACCTCGTGGATCTTCGCCTTTTCGATGCCGGCCCGCGCCATGCCGACGACATTGAGGCCGCTCAGGATACCCGGGTTCCCGTTCAGCATGCCGTAGGGGATGACATCGTAGCTGACAGCCGAGAGACCGCCGATAAAGGCTTGCCGGCCGATGCGGGTGAACTGGTGGACCGCCGAACCGCCGCCGAGAATAGCGCGGTCTTCGACCGTCACATGTCCCGCCAACATGACGTTGTTGGACAGGATGATGTTGTTGCCCAGGCGGCAGTCATGCGCGACATGCGCATAGGCAAGGAAGAGGTTGTCGTTGCCGACGATCGTTGCACCGCCATGCTCGACGGTGCCGGTATTCATCGTCACGCCTTCACGGATCGTGCAGTTTTCACCGATCGTCAGCGTCGTATCGACGGCGCTGTGATGCACGCTCTGCGAATCGCCGCCGATCACAGCGGACGGAAAAATCTTCGATCCCTTGCCGACCGTCGTGCGCCCAAGCACGACCACGTGGCTGATCAGTTCGACGTTGTCTGCGAGTACGACTTTTGGGCCGACATGGCAGAAAGGTCCGACAACGACGTTGTCGCCGATCACCGCTCCGTCTTCGACAACCGAGAGCGGGTGGATCTTCGCAGTGGCTGCAATCATGTTCAGGCGTCTTCCTTGCTGATAATCATCGCGCCGATATCAGCTTCCGCGACAAGTTGCCCGTCAACTTTTGCATCACAATGAAATTTCCAGATATTACCGCGCTGCTTCTGCTTGACGACATGGAACTCGACGCGATCGCCCGGCACGACCGGCTTGCGGAAGCGGGCATTGTCGATGGTCATGAAGTAAACCAGATTGCTGCCGTCGCCGGTCTTGCGGGCACAAATCGCGCCGGCCGTCTGGGCCATGCCTTCGATGAGCAGAACGCCCGGCATGATCGGCTGTTCGGGGAAATGGCCGGTGAAGTGCGGCTCATTGGCCGTCACGTTCTTGATGCCGATCGCCGAATTGTCGCCGTCGATCTCGATGATCCGATCAACCAGAAGGAACGGATAGCGATGGGGAAGCAGCTTCAAGATTTCCCGGATGTCGGCCGTACCGAGAACGGTGGTTCCTGCTTCACTCATCGTTGCCTCCCGATTTCTTTTGTCTGCTGTGTGCCCGTGCCGCGATTTCGGCGATGTCGCGAAGGAAGTCGCGCATCGGGCGAGCCGGTATCCCACCGTAGCGCTCATTGGGCGGAACATCCGAAGCGACGCCGCTCATCGCGGCAATCTGCGCCCGGTCACCTATCTTGATATGACCATTCACCGCTGCCGCGCCGCCGATCATCACACCGTCGCCAACGACGGTGCTGCCGGCGATGCCAACCTGGCTGACAATGCCGCAGTGCCGGCCGATGCGGACATTGTGCCCGATCTGAACCTGATTATCGATCTTTGTGCCTTCGCCGATGACGGTGTCGTCCATCGTGCCGCGATCGATCGTCGTGTTGGCGCCGATCTCGACATTGTCCTGGATAATGACGCGGCCGATCTGAACGATCTTGATCATTCCGCCCTTCGGGCCCGGCGCATAACCAAAACCATCCTGGCCGATGCGCGCGCCGGGATGGATGATGACGTTGTTTCCGATGAGCGAGCACAGGATGCTCGCGCCGGCTGAAATGGTACAGTCCCGGCCAATGCGAACACCGGGTCCGATCACCGCGCCTGCGCCGATCCGTGTGCCCTCGCCGATTTCGGCGCCTGCGCCGATCACGGCCATGGGCTCGATTTCAACATTGGCCTCAAGCCGTGCTTGCGGATCGACAATCGCCGCGGAGGAAATTCCGGCCTGCGAAAGGTTGCGCGACGGACGCATTGCGATTTCGTGCAAATAGGTCCCCGCCAAGGCGAAAGCCGTGTGCGGATACGCGGTCAGGAGAACAGGTATATGCGAAGGAACGAGCGACGCGATGCTCTTGTCGCAAACAATGGCGGTCGCCTGACAGGTTTCCAGCTCATCGCGGCTCTTGCGGGACAACATATAGCATATGTCGCCCTCTTTTGCGCGGTAGACCGGCGCCACCGACCGGACGAGCCGGTCGGCTGAACTCTTATCTTCAAGCGTCGCGCCGATCTGGTCCGCCAGATCGGTCAGACGAACCCCCTCATGCGGCGGGAAGAACCAATTGTATTCCATGGCCAACACTCCAGAACAGTTTTGGCAGGCAGTTCTGGACTGCAAGGATCAGAAGGAGGACGAGATACCGAACTTGAGGTTCTGAACCCTGTCGAAATCTTCCTTGGCGATCGGGAACGCATAGTCGACGCGCAGCGGTCCAAAGGGCGATGCCCAGAGCAGACCGAGACCAACAGACGCCCGAAGCGAGCTACCCGTTCCAACGATGTCATCGTCCGCCGTCACAGATACGTCATTCCCGTAAAGCGTGCCCGCATCGGCGAAGACCGCGCCGCGGAACCCGGCGTCGCGCGAAACGAACGGCAGCGGGAATGTCGCCTCGGCAGAAGCCGTGAAATAGGTCGTGCCGCCGATAGCGTCGCCATATTTGTCGCTGCGCGGGCCGATACCATTGCGCTCGAAGCCGCGGATATCGTTGCTGCCCAACTGGAACTGGTCGAACACTTCCATCTTGCCGCCGGTATTGAACACATGGCCGGCACTGCCAGCCAGCGATGCGACAATATCCGCATCGTCATTCACCGTGTAGTACCACTTGAACTTACCGGTCAGCTTGTAGAAGTCAGACGTTCCGCCGAGGCCGGCATATTCCTGCGTCGCCGAAGCCAGAATGCCTTCATGTGCTTGCTGCGCGTCGTCGAGCGAGTTGTAGGTCAGCGTCTGCGAGATCGAAGAGCGATCCCACGGCGAGCCATTGACGGCACGATCGTATGGGCTCGAAAGATCATCCGTATCGCCGTGATAATCCATCTGCGTATAGTTGTAGCGAAGCGTCGTCGACAGCCTTTCAGTAATCGGCGCCGTTACGCGCAGACTGAAGCCGCTGTCCTCATAGCTGTAGTTGTCGTCGTCATAGTCGTTTTCGTTCTTGAAGATATCGAAGCCGGCGGCCAGACGATAGCCGAGGAAATAAGGCTCGGTAAACGAAACATTGTAGGTCCGGCTGTCTTGGCCACGGCCAGCGGCCAAGCGGATATACTGGCCACGGCCGAGGAAGTTCTTCTCCTCGATCGACGCTTCCACAAGGAAGCCGCCGCCGCTGCCGGCCGAATAGCCCGCGCCGATACCGAATGAGCCCGTCGACTGGTCCTGCACATCAACGATAATCACGACGCGGTCGCCCGCGCTACCCGGCTGCGTACTGATGTTGACGGTGGAGAAATAACCGAGAGCCTCAAGGCGGCGCTTGGCCGTCGCAATCATCTCCTGATTGAACGCATCGCCCTCGCTCATGTCGAATTCGCGACGGATGACGTAGTCGCGCGTGCGGGTGTTGCCGCGGATTTCAATGCGCTCGACATAGGCGCGCTCGCCCTGATCGACGAGATAATCGACAGCGATCGTCCGGTTGCCGAAATCACGGTTGCCGCGCGGGGTTACGCGAGCGAAGGGATAACCCTGGGCCGCAACACGCTTGGAGATCGCGGAAATGCTTTCCTGAACGTCCTTGGCCTTATAGACCGAGCCTTCGGAGGTCTGCACGAGACCCTTCAATTCTTCGGCATCCACGCCTTCGACGGTCGATTCAACATTGACCGGTCCAAAATCGTAGCGCTCACCCTCTTCGACGGTGATCGTCACGGTGTATTCGTTGCTGGTTTCATCCAGGACCGCATCCGAGGAAATGATCCGGAAATCTGCATAGCCGCGGTTGTAGTAGAACTGGCGCAGCAGTTCTTCGTCCGCGCGCAACTTGTCGGCGTTGTAGACATCCTTGCGGTTCAGGAAGGAAAAGATACCCGATTCCTTAGTGGCAATCACCGCCTGAAGACGGCCGTCGCTGTAGGCATTGTTGCCGACGAAATTGATCTGCGTGATCTTCGTGCGATCGCCTTCATTGATGACGAAAGCGAGATTGACGCGGCCTTCCGCGATCGGAACGACCTGCGTCGTCACCGTGACGTCGTTACGGCCGATGGCCGCATAGGCATCCTTGATGGCCTGAATATCGGATTCCGCCGTCGCCTCGCTGTAGGGGCCGAGCGAACGCGTGCGAACGACCGCCTGCAATTTGTCGTCCTTGATCTTGCGGTTGCCGTTGAAAACGACCTGATTGACGAGCTGATTTTCGCTGACGGTTACGACAAGCGTGCCGCCGGATACATTGATGCTGACGTCGGAGAAATAGCCGGTCGAATAGAGGCGCTTCACGGAAGAATCGATATCAGCGTTGCTGAAGCTCTTGCCGGGGACGATAGTGATGTTGGCGCGGACGGTTTCCGGGCTTACACGGGTGGCGCCACGGACTTCCACGCGGCTGATCGTTGCGGCTTCTGCTACAGATGCACTTGCAAGCGTTACAATGCCAGTCCCCGATGCGACAATCCCAGTAGACAGCGCAACCGCCGACACCGCGTTCAAAAATCTTGAACCAGCTTTCATAAATCTTACCTTCTTCCCAATGCCCCGCAGCGAACTCGTACCGACTCCGGTCACGGTTGCCGTTTTAACCGCTTTTCTCATACAAGCAAGGGAGCTCGTTAATTTCTGTTTACTTCAATTGAAACCGTGTCCTAACGGCCACTACGAAGTTGCTTTATCGTAAACAATTCCTTTCGATCAACCCTCTGAATTCACAATAAGGTCAACCGCCTATCGCTCAGCCCGCACCGCGGTGCAAGCTCAAAATCCCTAGCCCAGAAGCGAGCTTATGTCGTTCCACGTGGCGAAGACCATCAGCATCAAAACCATGGCAAAACCGATGCGGAACGCAATGTCCTGCGTCCCCGGTCCCACGGGTTTTCCGCGCACGGCTTCCACCGCATAAAACATCAGATGGCCGCCATCAAGTACGGGAACGGGCATAAGATTGAGAAGTCCAATGGAAACTGAAAGCACCGCAGCCAACTGCAGGACGGCAGCAACGCCGATGGTCGCCATCTGGCCAGAGGCCTGGGCAACCCGGATCGGCCCACCGAGTTGGTCCGCCTTCATCCGGCCGGTAACAAGATTGGCCAGATAATTGAATGTGCCGGTGACGATGTGCCAACTTTCAATCACGCCCTGCCCGACGGCCTCCATTGGGCCAAAGGTCTGCAGGCGAAAATTGCCGGTTTCCTGGTTCGTCAGGATACCGATGAGGCCCAGTTCCATCTTGTTGCCGAACTGATCGGTGATCTCGGTGCGCTGTGGCACCATCGGCAGGTCTAGCAATTCGCCCTTGCGCTTGATCTGGATGGTGATCGGCGTTTCGGGGCGAACACTGACATAGCGGCGCACGTCGTCGAAGGTCGTCACGGGCGTGCCGTCGATGGAAACGAGCAGGTCGCCCGGCAGCACGCCAGCCTGGGCAGCTGCGCTGTTTTCCTTGACTTCGGCGACGACCGGATCCGCCACGGGCTTGCCGTAGATGGAAAAAAGCACCGCGAAGATCGCGATGGCCAGGATGAAGTTGGCGATCGGACCGGCGGCGACGGTGACCGCGCGTTTCCACAGCTTTGCGCCAAGGAAAGTGCGACCACGGTCGTCGACGGAATATTGCTCGAGGCGGCCGTAGTCCGGAACACTCGCGGCATCCTCGTCGCCGAAGAACTTGACGTAGCCGCCGAGCGGAATGGCACAAACCTTCCAGCGTGTCCCATGTTTGTCGGTATAGCCGAGCAATTCCGGGCCGAAACCGACGGAGAAGGCGAGAATACGGATACCGGACCAGCGGCCGGCCAAGTAGTGGCCCATCTCGTGCACGAAGACGATCAGCGTCAGAACCAGCAAAAACGGCACGATATAGCCGAGAATAAAGTGAAGCATATCGGCCAGGTAAGCCATGTCATCCCTCGATCAGGTAGGCGGCGCCATTCACGGCCCCAGCAAGATTGCCCCCATGGGCGCGTTCTGTCCACCGGCGGCCATGACTTGCACCAAGACAAATAGAAGCGCGGCAAAACAGGCAAAAACAAGTCCGTCGACACGATCCATGACGCCACCATGACCGGGAATGAGTCTGCTCGAATCCTTCACACCGAACCGGCGTTTTATATAGGATTCAAAGAGATCGCCGATCTGGCTGGCGACGGACAGTGCGAGCGCCAGCAAAGGAATGCGCAGGTCGTCCAGCGAAAAATGGCTCAGGAACACTGCGACGCCCGCCATCACGCCGCAAACCGCGCCCCCGATCGCACCCGACCAGGTCTTTCCGGGCGAAATGCGCGGCGCCAGTTTCGGACCGCCGATTGCCCGGCCGGTGAAATAGGCGAGAATATCCGTCGCCCAGACGACGGCGAAAATGAAGATCATCGCGATCAGGCCGATATCGCTGTCGCCCCGGATCGCCGAGAGCGAGATGCCAGTAAGCCCGGAATAGACGATGCCGCCGGGCAGCCACCAGCTGCCGCGGCGCAGATAGACCCAAATGGCGGCCGCAGCGGCAAATCCTGCCAAAGCCAGCAAAGTCAGTTGAGCGTTATCAAACAGAATGAGAGCGGCGATAACCGCCTGCGAAAGCCAGCCGAAAGCATTACCCTGAAAGTCGCGCTCGGCAAGACGAGTGATCGTCGACCATTCATAGTAGACGAGGAGCGCGATGGCGACAGAGAGCAATTGGAAGACGGCTCCACCGGCCCAGGTGGCGCCAAGGGCGACGGCAGCCAGAGCAATGCCGGAAACGATGCGCAGTTGCAGCTCTCTCTGCATCAGGAGCCAACTGCCAGCGTCGGCTGCGACAGTCCGCCAAAGCGGCGTTCCCGTCCGGCATAGGCCTTCAGCGCGTCCAGGAAAACCTCGCGGTTGAAATCTGGCCAGAGTTCAGGAATGAACAGAAGTTCGGAATAGGCCGCCTGCCAGAGCAGGAAATTCGACAGCCGCTCTTCGCCGCTGGTGCGCAGGATAAGGTCCGGATCCGGGATGCCGGCCGTGTCGAGTTTGCTCGCAATACGTTCCGGCGTGATCTGGTCGGCCGTCAGCCGCCCTTGCGCGACATCCATCGCCAGCGCCTGCATGGCGCGGGTCATTTCATCGCGTGAACCGTAATTGAACGCGATGACGAGCGTGATGCCGGTATTGCTACGCGTCGTATCCTCGGCCTCGATCAGCAAGGGAAGAATATCGCCGCGAAGGTTGGTCTTGTCGCCGATCACCCTGATGCGGACATTCTGCCGGTGCAAATCCGCCAGGTCGCGCCGGATGAAGGCCTTCAGCAATCCCATCAGGTCGGAGACCTCCGCCTCGGGCCGACTCCAGTTTTCGGACGAGAACGCAAACAACGTCAGATAGCGGATGCCCACCTCGCCGGCGGTCCGGACCGCCTCGCGGACGGCTTCGACGCCCTTGCGATGTCCCATCGTGCGCGGAAGTCCACGCGAATTGGCCCAACGCCCATTGCCATCCATGATGATGGCAACGTGCGTGGGAACATTTCTAATCAATGGGTTTGACATCAGCGGCCCGAAAAACAGAGACTCGGAAAAAGGGCAGTCTAGACCTGCATGATTTCCTTTTCCTTGTCGGCGAGCAAGCGGTCGATGTCGGAAATCATCTCGTCGGTCATTTTCTGGACCCTTTCCGACTGGCTGCGGCTCACATCCTGGCCGATGTCCCCATCCTTTTCGGCTTTTTTCAGGCTGTCCATGCCATCACGACGAACGTTACGCACCGCGATCTTCGCCTTCTCGCTGTAGTCATGCGCAACTTTCACCAGAGACTTGCGGCGCTCTTCGTTCAGCTCCGGCAACGGAATACGCAAATTCTGCCCGTCGACGATCGGATTGAGGCCGAGATTCGATTCTCGGATCGCACGATCAACAGCCCCGACCATCGACTTGTCCCAGATCGAAACGCCGAGCATACGCGCTTCCGGAACGGTGATGTTAGCGACCTGGTTCAGCGGAACGCGCGAACCATAGGCTTCAACCATGACCGGATCGAGCACATTGGCAGATGCACGGCCGGTGCGCAGCGACGCGATATCGTGCTTGAAAGCGGCAATCGCACCTTCCATGCGACGCTTCAGATCACCCAGATCAATACCTTCACTCATGGATCAAACTCCCGTTTTATCGCGGCAGCATTGCCGCCGCCCTGTCCTGCTCAATTGTCTGTTACGATGGTGGCGCGACCGCCGCCGGTCAAGATCTCTGCGAAACCGCCCTTTTCGTGGATCGAGAACACGATGATCGGAATGCTGTTTTCGCGCGCCAGCGCCACGGCTGCAACATCCATGACGGCCAAGCCTCTTTCCAGAACTTCGCTGTGCGTCAAGCGGTCGAAGCGCGTCGCGGTCAGATCCTTCTTCGGGTCGGCGGTATAGATGCCGTCAACCTGCGTTCCCTTGAAGATCGCTTCCGCACCCATCTCCGCGGCACGCAGAGCAGCCGCAGAATCGGTGGTGAAGAATGGATTGCCGGTGCCGCCGGCAAAGATCACCACGCGGCCGAGCGAAAGATGATAGAGCGTCGCGCGCTGCGAGAAGCTTTCGCAGATTTCCGGCATGGCGATTGCCGAGAGCACGACGGTATCTATGTCGAGCTTGCGCAAGGACGTCGCCAGGGCCAGCGCGTTGATCACCGTCGCCAGCATGCCCATATGGTCGCCGGTTACCCTATCGCCGCCCTTGGACGCCACAGCGACCCCGCGAAAAATGTTGCCGCCGCCGACGACGACGCCGACTTCCACTCCCATGGCGCGCGCTTCGGCAATATCCGAGGCGATCCGATCGGCAACTGCGACATCAATGCCGAAGCCCTGGTTCCCCATGAGCGCTTCGCCCGAAGCCTTCAGCAGCACGCGTTTGAAGAGAGGTTTGGCCGACATCGTCACTCCTGTCCAAGAAGGCACACATGCGAGATGGTGCGTGAAACTGATTTCATCCCCGCGCGGCCGATATCACCCCGGATGATGATCTCCGAAGGAGCCTGCGCCAATGTGATGATGATGCCGGATACACGAAGGGCACCGCGTTGTCACGCGATGCCCTCCGGTTTTCCCAATCAGGATGAAGAAATCACCCCTTGGCGACGGCTGCCACTTCAGCGGCAAAGTCGGTTTCTTCCTTCTCGACGCCCTCGCCGAGGAGGAGGCGGGCCATGCCGGTGACTTCGATCGGCGCGCCAACGGTCTTCTCAGCTTCCTTGACGGCAGCTTCGACGGTGAGGTCGGGGTTCATCACGAAAGCCTGCGACAGCAGCGCGACTTCTTCGAAGAACTTGCGCATGCGGCCTTCCACCATCTTTTCGATGATGTTGTCCGGCTTGCCCGATGCGCGCGACTGCTCGATGAAGATCGAACGCTCGCGCTCGGCAACGGCCGGGTCGACTTCCGTCGAACGGATGGCCAGCGGGTTGGTCGCGGCGATGTGCATGGCAACCTGGCGGCCGATGGCGTTCAGGGCATCCTTGTCGCCGGTCGACTTCAGCGCAACGAGAACGCCGAGCTTGCCGAGGCCGTCTGCAACGGAGTTATGGACATAGGTGGCGACAACGCCATCTTCGACCGAAAGCAGGGCAGAACGGCGCAGCGCCATGTTTTCGCCGATCGTGGCGATTGCATCGGTGATGCTTTCGGCAACGGACTTGCCGGTCGCCGGGTAGTTGGCAGCAGAAATCGCCTCAACCGAGCCATCAGTGCCGACGGCAACGCCGGCAATACCGCGTACGAGGTCCTGGAAGGCATCGTTGCGGGCAACGAAGTCGGTTTCCGAGTTGAGTTCGATGACGACGGCCTTGGTGCCGTTGCTGGCAATGCCGATCAAGCCTTCCGCGGCTGCACGGCCGGACTTCTTGTCGGCCTTGGCAATGCCCTTGGCGCGCAGCCAGTCGATCGCTGCTTCCATGTCGCCATTGGTTTCGCCGAGTGCCTTCTTGCAATCCATCATGCCTGCGCCGGTCTTTTCGCGCAGTTCCTTCACCATTGCTGCAGTAATGCTCATCTTTTTTGCCTCTTCGTTTGTTCGGCTGGTCCGCAAGCCAGAAAGCCGGCGCGATACCAGGAGGATGTGGCAGGGCATGACCCCTGAATGTGACATCGTGATGAAAGGCTTCACCCCGACGATACGCATCGTAAAAACCAGTGTCCGCGGGGATTGGTCCGATGCAAAAGAACAAGGCCGTTCACTTCTTCAGTCGTAAACGGCCTTGTCCTGATTTTATCTAGAGGAGCGGCGGGGAAACCCCGCCGTCCAGCCCGATCAGGCTTCGGCGGCTTCTTCGAGAGCCGGTTCGATCGGCAGTTCGGCAGAGGCGCCGAGGTCGCGACCGGACGAACTCTGCTGACGGGCGATGCCGTCAAGAGCCGCGCGGGAGATCAGATCGCAATAGAGCGAGATCGCGCGCGAAGCGTCGTCGTTGCCGGGGATCGGGAAGTCGATCTGGTCCGGATCGCAGTTCGAATCGATGATCGCAACGACCGGGATGCCAAGGCGCTTGGCTTCGTCGATGGCAATCGATTCCTTGTTGGTGTCGATGATGAACATCAGGTCCGGTACACCGCCCATGTCGCGGATACCGCCGAGAGCGCGGTTCAGCTTTTCGCGTTCGCGCTCGAGGTTCAGACGCTCCTTCTTGGTGAAGCCGGAAGCTTCCGAGCTAAGGATTTCGTCGAGCTTGCGCAGGCGCTGGATCGAGTTCGAAATCGTCTTCCAGTTGGTCATCATGCCGCCGAGCCAGCGGGCGTTGACGTAGTACTGGGCCGAGCGCTTGGCAGCGTCAGCGATGATCTCGGACGCCTGGCGCTTGGTGCCGACGAACAGAACGCGGCCGCCCTTGGCAACCGTGTCGCTGACGACCTGCAGGGCGCGCGACAGCATCGGCACGGTCTGTGCGAGGTCGATGATGTGAACGTTCGAGCGATCGCCGAAGATGTACGGCTTCATTTTCGGGTTCCAGCGATGAGTCTGGTGACCGAAGTGAACACCAGCTTCCAGAAGCTGGCGCATGCTGAAATCAGGCAATGCCATGCCTTTTTCTCCTTTTCCGGTTGAACCTCCGCAAGGCAAACAGCACCTTCTTCGAAGGCGCCACCGGGTGGAACTGCCCGGATTTCTCCCGGACGGTCCCAAACCTTACGTGTGGAATGCGGTGCCCTTACCCCCTGTTGCCCGATAAATCAAGGGCGAAGGCATAAAATATCGGAGGGCGGCGTGTCAGGCCCCTACTTGCAGTCGCCCTGTTTGAAGACTTCCAAGTCGGCAAGCTTGCCGGTCAGCACGAAGTCGCCATAGTCCATCGTCAGATCGCGGGTGATGCCGTTTTCATAGAGCTTGAACTCCATGCGGTAGATCGGCAGCGCGTCACCGGCCATGTCGTCGTTGAAATAGGAGATGGTTACCGGCCAATAGGGCTTGGAAGCCATAGCGCCGGCTTTTCCAGCGTCGCTGTCATCGGCGACCGGGTTCCGCTGCTTGCCGACCATCGTCGTGGTGATCAGCGTCTTGTCGCCCGAATCGGAGCCATCGAAGATGCGGGATTCGAACAACGCCTCCCCCTTCTGCGCGCGATCGATGACCTCCAGCATGTGTTCGGTCGGAAACAGGCTCTGGGCCAGATCGACCTGGCGCTTGTCCGGCGAGGTCAGATCCACCTTCACGCCTTGCTCGGCCCCATGGGCCGAACCGCGCACTTCCTTGTCCAGCTTCTCGTCGGTGAAGGAACGCGTCAGGAAGCGGAAATTGCCGTTCTTCAGGTCCTCGTAGGTCGTCGTCTGTTGGTCCGTCAGCCTGACCTCGTCGCCGGTATCGACCTTGGTGACGAAGCGGAAACTGACGGTATATCCCTCGCAGGCGGAGCCGTTGAATTCATAGACCATGCGGCCATACATTCCGGAAATGCCGGAGCGCTCGGATGCGTCTTTCAGTTCCAGATCATACACGGCACGGTGAGGCACCAGGATATTGGCGGAAGCTGCAGAAGCGCCGCCGACCGTCACGCCTGAGAAACACGCCCATGCCAGAATGACAGAGGCAAAGCCTGAACGAAACATCCGTTTCCTCCTGTTGGACTCGCGGCCGATGCTATAAGAACACATCCGGCGAAAGCGAGGCATAGATGATCGCGAAGCGGTATTTTATCACTTCATGAATCACGCTTTGCATGCAGCATTTGGTGACAAAACACAACAATGACCGGAGCTATCCATGTCCGCAGAAATCGAAGCACGCATCAAGGAACTGGGAATCACCCTGCCGCAGGCCGCAGCGCCTGCCGCCAACTATGTTCCCTTCGTCATCAGCGGGTCGCATCTTTATATCTCCGGCCAGTTGCCGATGGAAAACGGCAAGATCGCCATCACCGGGCATCTTGGTGACGGTGTCGATGTTGCGACAGGCCAGCGCGCAGCCGAACTCTGCGCCATCAACATTCTCGCCCAGGCCAAGGCAGCGCTCGGCGGCGATCTCTCGCGCATCCGCCGCATCGTCAAGCTCAACGGCTTTGTCGCATCCAAGCCGACCTTTATCGAACAGCATCTGGTCATCAATGGGGCATCCAACCTGATCGCCAAGGTTCTCGGCGACGCGGGTATCCATGCCCGCGCCGCGGTCGGCATGGCCGCCCTGCCCTTCAATGCCGCTGTCGAGATCGACGCCGTCATCGAAATTGCATAACGGAACCGCATCCCATGAAAGAGCTTTCCTGGCTGACGGCGCAACCGGTCGCGCATCGCGGCTATCACGACATGAACCATGCCATCTGGGAAAATACGCTGTCGGCCTTTTCCCGGGCGGTGGACCACGGCTTCGCCATCGAATGCGACCTGCAATATACCGCAGACAGCGTGCCCGTTATTTTCCATGATGACGACATGCAGCGTCTGTGCGGCATCAAGGGCGATATCCGCGAAAAGACCGCCGGCGAACTTGGACTGGTCGCCATCGGCGGCACCGCCGACAAAGTGCCGACGCTCGGCCAACTTCTGAGGCTGGTAAAGGGACGTGTACCGCTGATCCTTGAACTCAAGGGCCGCAAGGGCGACGACGAGGGCTTTGCCGACGCGGTGCTGGAAACGCTGGAAGGCTACGAAGGCCATGTTGCCCTGATGAGCTTCGACCACTGGCTGCTGAAGGACCTCAAGGCCCTCGACCCACCCTACCCACTGGGCCTGACGGCGGGTGGCAACCAACCGGAGTCCTTCTTCATTCACGAAGAAGCGATGCAGCTTGGTCTTGATTTTATTTCCTATTTCTATGGAGATTTGCCAAATTCGTTCATCACCAAGGAACGCTCTCTTGGCCGACCGATTCTGACCTGGACTGTCAGGGATCAGGCTGGCGCCGATCACACGTTCAACCATGCGGATCAAATGACGTTCGAGGGCTTTGATCCGAACGAGAGGTTTACCGCTTAGAGAATGACAGGCGAAGTCAAAATCCGCATCGAAACGTCCTTTCAGGATATTTCGAAGGAGAGCTGGGACGGATTGGCAGGGGCCGCCAAGGGACAGCCTGGCGGCCTCTACAATCCATTCATTTCCCACGCCTATCTCTCTTCGCTGGAGGAATCCGGCTCAGCCACCGCGGATACCGGATGGCTTGGCCAGCATCTGTTGATGGAGGGCAGCGACGGCAGTCTGGCAGGCGGCCTCATCTGCTATCTGAAAAACCACAGCCAGGGCGAATATGTCTTCGATCATGGCTGGGCCGATGCGCTTGAGCGGGCCGGCGGACGCTATTATCCAAAATTGCAATGCTCGGTACCCTTCACGCCGGCGACCGGTCCGCGGCTCTTGAGTGCGACGGATTCCGATACGGGCGCCGTTCGCGAGTCACTCGCCGCCGGACTGCAGGAACTCGCGCGCCGTCACAAGGTGTCGTCTGCGCATGTCACCTTCGTGCCCGAACAGGAAATACCGACATTCGAGCGCGCCGGCTTCCTGCACCGGACCGACCAGCAGTTTCATTTCATCAACGACGGCTACGCGTCCCACAACGATTTCCTTGAAACGCTCGCTTCCCGGAAACGCAAGGCGCTGAAGAAGGAGCGCCGGACGGCGCTTGAACACGGCATCAGCATCGATTGGCTGACCGGCAAGGATCTGACAGAAAGCGTCTGGGACCAGTTCTTCGCCTTCTACATGGATACCGGCAGCCGCAAATGGGGCCGGCCCTATCTCACCCGCAGATTCTATTCGCTGATCGGCCAGCGTATGGCAGACGACATCCTGCTGGTCATGGCCAAGCGCAACGGCCGCTATATAGCCGGCGCGATCAATTTCATCGGCAGCGACGCGCTTTACGGCCGCCACTGGGGCGCCATCGAAGACCATCCCTTTCTGCATTTCGAAGTCTGCTACCATCAGGCGATTGATTTTGCGCTTTCCAAGGGGCTGAAGCGCGTAGAGGCGGGCGCCCAAGGCGAACACAAGCTGGCACGCGGCTACCTGCCGGTGACGACCCATTCGGTGCATTTCATTGCACATCCGGGATTGAAACGGGCCGTGGCCGACTATCTCGAACGCGAGCGGCGGGAAGTCGAGCAGATCGGCGACATGCTTGCCGATCACAGCCCGTTCCGCAAAGGTGCGCGGCGAGAGATCGACGACTGAACCAGACAAGCATTTGAAAAGACAGGCCATTCAGGAGGAAAACTTAAAATGAGCAGCGGCGCCTATGACAGCAACAATATCTTCGGCAAGATCCTGCGCGGCGAAATTCCCGCGCAGAAGGTCTATGAAGACGACAACACCCTCGTCGTCATGGATGTCATGCCGCAGGCGGAAGGCCACGTGCTGGTCATGCCGAAGGCGGCATCGCGCAATATTCTCGACGCCGATCCCGCAACGCTTGGCCCCTTGATTGCAATCGTCCAGAAAGTCGCGATCGCGGTGCAGGAGGCCTTCGATGCCGACGGCGTGACGATCCTACAGTTCAATGAAGCGCCTGCAGGCCAATCGGTGTTCCACCTGCATTTCCACGTCATTCCTCGTCGCGCGGGCGTGCCGTTGCGGCCGCATTCCGGCAAGATGGAAGATGGTGCGGTTCTTGCGGCAAATGCGGCGAAAATCAAGGAAGCCCTCGCAGGCTGAGATTCTCAGAATCCAAGCGCGTACAATCCCACGGCCAGGACGGCGATGGCCGTGGCGATACCGACTGCCGGTCTCTGGCGCGCGACAAAAAAGGCGGTCGCGCCGGCGACAACGGATCCGAAACGAAGCCAGAGCGGCGACTGTTCGAGGACTCCGGTCGGGTAGAGAACGAGCTTCGCGATGACTGCCGCCACCAGCGCCGTCGCAACCGCCCTCACCCAGTTCAAAGCTTCGGAATCCTCCCGCAGCCGGTTACCCGCCAGCACACCCAGCCAGCGCCAGATATCCGTCGCAAGCCAGCCCGCGATCGCGATGAAGACGTACGCCCACCAGCCTTCAAGCGCGCTCATGCCTGCGCCTCCTTGCGTTGACGCCAGCTGCGCTCAGCGAGCCAGGCGGCCGTCCCGCCGCCGACGCCTGCCAGCAGGATGTCGAATTCCGGTGCGAGCCAGTAAAACACCGGGCCGGCGATGAGGCCGACGATCAGGGCGACATAGATCACTGGATGGCGCGCAGAACTCCAGATCGAAGCGAGAAAATAGACGGGCGTCAGGAAGAACAGGCAGCCGGCGACAAGCGGCGGAAACTCCGCCACGAACCGGTAGACGACGGCCACCAGCACCATATTGGCAAACACGAGCGTGATGCCGAAACCTGAAAAAAAGGCGATCCGCCGCTCGCGCGGCACCGATTGCACCCGCTCCATCGCGAAAACCCAGGCGGTGATCGCGACAAAATGGGAGAGGAACAGCAAAAGCCAGATCGGAGTCTTGTCCGTGCGGATTTCCGGCACGAGAGCTGCCACCATCGGCATCAGCCGGATGGAGGACAGTGTTACCGCTATAAACGCTGTCAGGACGTTGGCACCGCCGAGGATCGACGTGACGAGGATGACCTTGGCGGGCAGCGCCCAAACGGCGCCGGTCATAAACACCACCTGCTCGACCGGAATGCCGGCCTGCGCGGTAAAGGCGCAGAAGCCGACAAAGGACAGCATCAGGATGATCGCCGGCAGGCTGAAAATGCCCATCATGCCGGTCAGGAACCAATGCCGCGCAGAGCCGGCCATCTCACCACGATCCATTAAAACATCCGCTGGTTCATGCCACAAAAAAACAGTGCCGGACCATTCCGCCCGGCACTGTGTCTCTATGTTGGAGCCGCTTACTTCTTGCGCGGCACCTTCGGCACCGTACGCCCCTTGCGGGGCGCTTCAGAGGCGATGGTGCTCGCCTGTTCCTCGGTCTTGACGGCTGCTTTCGCAGCTTTCTTCGGCTTTGCGCCGTCTTCCGGTTCCGCTCCAACGGTTTCCATTTCCTTCGGCTTTACCGCCTTGGAAGACTTCCGTACCGGTGCGATGACCTCGGCCTTCGGCTTGATCCGCGCTGTTTCCGGCACGGAATCGAGGATCAGACCCTTGGTGCCATCGGCCTTGATACCGACAGTCACCTTGACGACACCGCCCTTCTTCAGCTTGCCGAAGAGGATTTCGTCGGCCAGCGGCTTCTTGACGCTTTCCTGAATGACACGCGCCAGCGGCCGCGCACCCATTTTTTCATCATAGCCCTTGTCGGCGAGCCAGGCGATCGCATCCTGGTGCAGGTCGAAGGTAACGTTGCGTTCGGCAAGCTGCGTTTCGAGTTGCATGACGAACTTCTGCACCACCTGGTGGATGACCGGCGTCGGCAGCGAGCCGAACGGGATCACCGCATCGAGACGATTGCGGAATTCGGGCGTGAACAGCCGGTTCAGCGCCTCGATGTCCTCGCCTTCGCGCTTCGAGGAACCGAAGCCGATCGCGGCCTTTGCCATGTCGGACGCGCCGGCATTCGTCGTCATGATCAGGATGACGTTACGGAAGTCGATCTTCTTGCCGTTGTGATCCGTCAGCGAGCCATGATCCATGACCTGCAGCAGGATATTGAACAGATCCGGATGGGCTTTCTCGATTTCGTCGAGCAGCAACACCGAATGCGGGTGCTGGTCGATGCTATCGGTCAAAAGACCACCCTGGTCGAAGCCAACATAGCCGGGAGGCGCTCCGAGCAGCCGCGAGACCGTATGGCGCTCCATATATTCCGACATGTCGAAGCGGATCAGTTCAACGCCGAGCGAGACTGCGAGTTGCTTGGCGACTTCGGTCTTGCCGACGCCGGTCGGACCGGAGAAGACATAGGAGCCGATCGGCTTGTTCGGTTCGCGAAGGCCGGCGCGCGCCAGTTTGATCGCCGAAGCCAAGGCTTCGATCGCCAGGTCCTGACCGTAAACGACCGAGCGCAGTTCCTTTTCCAGATTGGCGAGCACGGTCTCGTCATCCTTGGAAACTGTCTTCGGCGGAATACGGGCCATCGTCGCGATCGTCGCTTCGATCTCCTTCTCGGTGATCAGCTTGCGCCGCTTGTTCTGCGGCAGCAACATCTGGGCGGCACCAGTCTCGTCGATCACGTCGATCGCCTTGTCCGGCAGCTTGCGATCGTTGATGTAGCGGGCCGAAAGCTCGACGGCGGACTTAATCGCCTCGTTCGAGTATTTCAGCTTGTGGTAATCCTCGAAATAGGGCTTCAGGCCCTTCATGATTTCGATGGTATCGTTGATCGTCGGTTCGTTGACGTCGATCTTCTGGAAGCGGCGGACGAGTGCCCGGTCCTTCTCGAAGAACTGGCGATATTCCTTGTAGGTGGTCGAACCGATGCAGCGGATCGCCCCGGAGGACAAAGCCGGCTTCAACAGGTTGGACGCATCCATGGCGCCGCCCGAGGTCGCCCCGGCACCGATCACTGTGTGAATCTCGTCGATGAACAGGACAGCGCCCGGATAGTCTTCCAGTTCCTTGACGACCTGCTTCAGGCGCTCTTCGAAATCGCCGCGATAGCGCGTACCAGCCAAAAGCGTGCCCATGTCGAGCGAGAAGATCGTCGCGTCCTGCA
This sequence comes from Pararhizobium sp. LjRoot238, assembly GCF_964252955.1. Taxonomy (NCBI): domain Bacteria; kingdom Pseudomonadati; phylum Pseudomonadota; class Alphaproteobacteria; order Hyphomicrobiales; family Rhizobiaceae; genus Pararhizobium; species Pararhizobium sp. LjRoot238. Next base: position 3,686,309 of record NZ_CAXUPP020000001.1, read on the forward strand.
ACGCTTCCGGCACCTTCTTCTCGACGATGCGCTTGGCGAGCCCTTCGGCGATCGCGGTCTTGCCGACGCCGGGGTCACCGACGTAGAGCGGGTTGTTCTTCGAACGGCGGCACAAGATCTGGATCGTGCGATTGACCTCCGAGTGGCGGCCGATCAGCGGATCGATCTTGCCGCCCTTGGCTTTCTCATTGAGGTTAATACAATAGGCGGTCAGCGCATCCTGCTGCTTCTTCGGTCCACCTTCGTCCTGCTCACGCGAGGGCTTCTGTTCGGATTCCGGCTCGTCGGCACCACGCGGGGTGCGCGCTTCGGATGAACCAGGCCGCTTGCCGATACCATGCGAGATGAAATTGACCGCGTCGTAGCGGGTCATCTCCTGCTCCTGCAGGAAATAGGCGGCATGGCTCTCGCGCTCGGCGAAGATGGCGACGAGCACGTTGGCCCCTGTCACTTCCTCGCGACCCGACGATTGAACGTGAATGACCGCCCGCTGGATAACGCGCTGAAAACCCGCCGTCGGTTTGGAGTCCTCGTCGTAACCCGTGACCAGGTTGCCGAGTTCATTGTCGACATAGTCAGATACCGTCTTGCGAAGGCTGTCGAGATTGACGTTGCACGCGCCCATGACCGCCGACGCATCGGCATCGTCGATCAGTGCCAGCAGCAGGTGCTCCAGCGTGGCATATTCGTGATGGCGCTCATTGGCCAGCGTCAGAGCCTGGTGCAGCGCCTTTTCAAGGCTGGTTGAAAATGTTGGCACGTCAGTTCCTCATTTCTTTTCCATGACGCATTGCAGCGGGTGCTGATGCTGGCGGGCGAAATCCATCACTTGCGTCACTTTGGTTTCGGCAACTTCGTATGTGAAGACACCGCATTCACCCACGCCGTGATTGTGAACGTGCAACATGATCAAGGTCGCTGCCTCGCGGTCCTTCTGGAAAAACCGCTCCAGGATGTGGATCACGAATTCCATCGGCGTGTAGTCGTCGTTCAAAAGCAGTACGCGGTATAGGCTCGGCTTCTTGGTCTTCGGCTTTGTCCGAGTGATGACAGACGTGCCGCGGTTGGCATTACCCCCATCCCCGTCGCTGTCTTTTTGCATCCGGACCGGCATGGCGATCATTCTACTTCATTCCCTTGTCCAGCCGCAAATGCTTGGGAGGTATTCACGGCCTGTTCGTGACACATAATCTAGTGGTTCTTTTCCGGATTTTAAGGCTGTTCTCCTGCACTGCAATCATATTTGCGTCATGGAGCACAAGATTGACCAACTTTCTTGGGCTGCCAATTGTTGAGATCCGATGCAGACAACAAAAAACCGGCCGCGGGTGCGCGCGGCCGGTTTTTCAGAATTTGATTTGTGACCCGGAAGCCTTACGCTGCGGCAGCGGTCGTGGACTTGACGGCTGCCGTCGTCTTGGTGACCGGTGCTTCATACGGCTTGTAGGCATCCTTGGCGAGATCGGCGTACATTTCGCCGATTTTCGTGGCCTCGGCGATATAGCCTTCATAAGCAGACTTCACATAATTGGTCTGCAGCTCGAAAGCAGCTTCGACGCTCTTGACGGTGCTGATCTTTTCGATGTGAGCAACGCTGTCTTCAAACGCCTTCTTCGAATAGTCTGCGGCTTCGGTGGCGATGGCCTGAAAAGCCTTGGTCAACGCTGCATAGCTCTTCAACATCGTATCCATCGTTTCTTTGCTCTTCTTGTTTGCATCTTCGAAATTGAACATCAGGCTGCTCCTCTTTTTGACGCCTCACGACGACTGCCAATCTATGTGCACTGCACAATAAAGTCAATGTATACGTGCAACGCAATAAAACACTGTCATTGCAACAGCTTGATGAAAAACAGTGGAGCTGGAACGCTTTCTGAAAAAAAATAAATAAAAGAATAAATAAAAGTATGACTTTACAAAAAAACCCGGCCTGAACATTAGGGCCGGGTCAAAAAGGATAAACTCAACTGCAACGAGCGATCAGAGGTCGATGTCGAGAATAGCCATCGAAAAATTGTAGGACAGTTCGCCGTCTTCCTCATCGCGGAAGACAACGCCCAGAAACTCATCACCGAGGTAGACTTCGGCGGACTCGTCCTTCTTCGGACGCGCCTTGATGACCATCGACTGGTTGAAAGTGCGCTTGAAATAGGCTTCGAGCTTTCTGATTTCTTCGGGCTTCAAGTCTTTTCTCCATGGCGGGTTTGATTTGCGCCGCTTCTTGCACGTGGCCTCAAGCGGTGTAAACCCCTTGCTTCCACCGCCAGCCGACAAATCGCTGCAAATCAGATCTCGAAGGAAACGAGCAGTTGGTCCATGGAGCGCGACGGCTCGGAGCAGCCCGCCTCACCCACGACCCGCGCCGGAACGCCGGCCACCGTGGTTTTCGGCGGAACTTCCTTGAGCACGACGGAGCCTGCTGCAACACGCGAGCAATTGCCGATGTGAATATTGCCGAGGATTTTCGCGCCGGCACCGATCAGCACGCCATTGCCGATCTTCGGATGTCGATCGCTTCCCTCTTTGCCAGTGCCGCCAAGCGTCACGCCGTGAAGGATGGAGACATTGTCACCAATCACCGCCGTCTCGCCGACGACAAGCCCCGTTGCGTGATCAAGGAAGATGCCCTTGCCGATGCGCGCCGCCGGATTGATGTCCGTCTGGAAGACCGAGGACGACCGGCTTTGCAGGTAGAGGGCGAAATCGCGACGGCCACGGTTCAGCAGCCAATGCGCCAGCCGGTGGGTCTGGATCGCGTGGAAGCCCTTGAAATAGAGGATCGCCTCCAGGAACCGCGTGCAGGCCGGGTCACGGTCGTAGACTGCCTGGATATCGACGCGCAGGATGGCGCCCCATTCCGGCCAGTCTTCCAGCATTTCCGCGAAGGTCTGGCGCAGAAGGTTGGCTTGCAGGTCGGGGTGATCGAGGCGCTCGCAGATGCGATAGATGACGCTGTCTTCCAGCGAATGCTGGTTGATGATGGTCGAATAGAGAAACGCCGCAAGCAACGGATCCTGCTGGGCGGCGACGCGCGCCTCCTCCTGCAGGCTGTCCCAGATCGGGTCCATGATCTTCACGGTCTCGGTCGGGCGTATATCAGTTCTGGCGACCATCGCCGCTCTCCTTCGTAGTCCTTCGCTCGATCAGATATAGGCCAAATCGAACCGGATATAAATGGCTGGTGCGAAAATGAGCGTCAAAACACTCCGGATGCTTCACGCCTGCCCGACCCTCGCTAAAAACTCCAGCGCGGCCTTCTTGAAGACCCGGTCGCCGACGGCAAGCATATGATCACGGCCGGGAATATCCAGAGCCAGCGCGTGCGGTATGAGCGTGGCAAGTTCCTGCGGCGAGCCGGCGATATCGTCCTTCGTCCCCACGGCAACGAGCACCGGTACGTCGATCCGCCCCACCTCCTCGACGGAAAGAAGGTCGCGCGAGGTCGAGATGCAGGCCGCGAGCGCCTTACGGTCGCTTTTTGTCTGGTCGGCAAAGGCGCGGAACGTCCGGCCGCGAGCATGGGTCACCACATCGAGAGACGGCGCGGTGAGCGCCTCGGCGATCGGATCCCATTCGCCGACCCCGGTCACCATGCCGATGCCGAGCCCACCGAGAATGAGGGAGCGGACGCGATGAGGATTGGCGAGCGTCAGGAAGGCGGAGATGCGGGCCCCCATGGAATAGCCCATCACATGTGCCTCGGCGATGCCGAGATGATCGAGAAGCGCGATCGCATCGCCGGCCATTGCCGGTGGATGGTAAACGGTCGGATCGTGGGGCTTGTCGCTGGCGCCATGGCCGCGATTGTCGAGTGCGATCACCCGATATCCGGCATCGCCGAGCGTCTTCAGCCAACCCGGAAAGACCCAGTTCACATTGGCGCTAGAGGCAAATCCGTGAATGAGAAGTATCGGATCGCCCGACGGGTCTCCCTCATCGAAATAGGCAATCTTCAGCCCATCATGGGAAAATGTCGAAAAAGGCGGCGGATTCAAATCCATGGGAACGTCCTGTTTTTCGCCGAACCTATGATACCGGCTCGATGGGGAAAACCCCCGGCACGGCAAAAAACGCGCGGCCGCGGCATCTTTGCCGCTACCCTTTTTGCGCAAAGCTTTCTATGGTGCCGCCGAATTCGACTATTCTTCCAGACGACGCAAGTGGAGCACGACATGGCCGGGCACGGTATCCCTCACTTTCAGAACGACGGCGGCCACGCTGTGATCGAGATCGGCGTGAAGGAATTCATGTGCACAGGCGCCTCCGTGCCCTTTGACCATCCTCACATCTATATTGACATGGGCGATGACAACGAGAAGGTCTGCTCCTACTGCTCGACGCTCTATCGCTACAATTCCAGGCTTCATGCGGACCAGACGGTGCCGGACGGCTGCACCTTCAATGCGAAAGCTGCCTGAGCCCACCCGGCGAAAGTTTCTTCCATGACACAGCGCGGGCCTGTCGCGATCGTGGGAGCCGGCATCGCAGGTCTGACGGCAGCCCTGTGTTTTGCGCGCAAGGGCATTGCTAGCGATATCCTCGAGCAGACTTCGGTCCTGAGCGAGACGGGCGCTGGATTGCAGCTCTCCCCCAACGCCACCCGTATTCTGGCGAAACTCGGTCTTGCCCGGCAACTGGAACAAGTCTGGAGCGAACCAGCGGCAATCTGCCTTGTCAGCGGGACCTCGCTTCGAACGATCGCTTCTGTCCCGTCAGGACCCTTCGCGCGGGACCGCTGGAAATCGCCCTACGGTGTCCTGCATAGGGCCGACCTTCAGAAGGTTCTGCTTGCAGCTGTCGAAGCCGAGCCATCGTGCCGCCTGCATCTCGGCGTGCGGATCAATGATGCATCATGCGATTCTCTGGCAAGAGTCACGGGCAAAGAACCGGGTCTCGTTATCGGCGCCGACGGCGTATGGTCCAAGATCAGAAATCATATCCAAGGTTCTGGAAAAGCCCAGTTTTCCGGAAATGTCGCGTGGCGGCTGACGCTCGATGAGGCAAAGGCCCCAGCCATTTTCGATGCAAGGAAAGTATCAGCGTTTCTCGGCGGAGGTTCGCACCTCGTCGTCTACCCGCTGCCGCGAATACGCAGCTTCAATGTGGTCGCGATCGTCGGCGGACGCGATCCGAACGAACCGCCGGATCGCGCCCTGCCCCATGGCGAGTCGCGAAAACAGTTGCTCGCCGCTTTTTCGGGCTGGCATCCCGAGATTGTCGATATGCTGCGGAATGCGGCGGAGCCAACGATCTGGCCGCTTTACGACGTCAGCGAGGGCGCCTGGCATCAAGGCGAGGAAACCGTTCTGATCGGTGACGCTGCCCATGCGATGATGCCGTTTGCCGCCCAAGGCGCCGCGATGGCCATTGAAGACGCCTTCGAACTTGCAACCTTTGCCACCGGGGGACAGCCGCTTGCCGCTTTCGCCGATCACAGGAAACGCCGAATCGCCCGGGTGCGTTCGCGTGGAGCGTTCAATCGCTTCGTCTATCACGCCCGCGGTCCGGTCAAGCTCGGGCGTGACCTGGTTCTGTCCATCCGGCGGCCGGAAAGCCTGGCCGCCGATTTCGACTGGCTCTACGGATACGAGCCGCGCGACTGAAGATCAGACGGCTTTTGCCGCTGCGAGACCAGCCTCGATATCCTTGCGTATATCCGCAACGTCCTCCAGCCCGATCTGCAGGCGAAGAACCGGGCCTTCGGTCGGCGCCGTGCAGATCTTGCGGTCGGAAAGTCCGACATGGAGAGCAAGGCTTTCGTAGCCGCCCCAGGAATAACCAAGTCCGAACAGTGACAGGGCGTCGAGGAAGGCATGCGCCTTGAGCTTGAACCGATCCTGGCTCTCGGCCTTCAGGACGAAGGAGAAGATGCCACTGGCGCCCGTAAAATCCCTCTTCCAGAGCTCATGGCCGGGAAAACGCGGCAGCGCCGGATGCAGGACACGCGCAACGTCCTCGCGCTCTTCCAGCCAGCGGGCGATGTTCAGCGCGCTTTCCTGATGCCTGTCGAGACGAACGCCCATGGTGCGCAGGCCGCGCAGGATCTGGTAGCTGTCATCCGGAGAGACGCAGATGCCGAGTGTGATATTGGCTTCCTTGAGCTGCTCCCAATGGGCGGCATTGGCCGATACGGTGCCAAGCAGGATATCGGAATGACCGGAGGGATATTTGGTCGACGCATGGATCGAGATATCGACGCCGTGGTCGAGCGGCTTGAAATAAAGCGGTGTCGCCCAGGTATTGTCCATGGTCACGACGCAGCCGTGACGATGGGCGACGGCCGAAATCGCGCGGATATCCTGCATTTCGAATGTGTTCGAGCCCGGCGCTTCCGTGTGCACGAGCTTGGTGTTCGGCTTGATCAGGCTTTCGATCCCGGCGCCGATCATCGGATCGTAGTAGTCAACGCTCACCCCAAGCCTTTTCAGCATCGTGTCGCAGAAATGCCGGGTCGGCAGATAGACCGAATCAACGATGAGCGCATGATCGCCGGCCGACAGGAAGGCCAGGAACGGAACCGTAACGGCGGCAAGACCCGAAGGAACGAGGATAGTGCCGGCCGAGCCTTCCAATGCGTCGATCGCCTCACACAGCGCATCGGTGGTCGGTGTCCCGCGCGTGCCATAGGTATATTTCTGCGCACGGCTTTCCATGGTCTTTGCATTGGGAAACAGCACAGTTGAGGCGTGCACCACGGGCGGATTTACAAAGCCATGGTAGTCCATTGGATCGTTGCCGATGTGGGCCAGCAGGGTGTTTGGCCCTGCGCTGGCGAGAAAACTCTTCTTGTCATTCATGGGAGAATCCGTCTGAGGTCTATCGTGTTGCCGCACTTGTCGGCCCGCTCTCCGGATGGGTCAAGAGACTCCAACGCCAACGGGCTATCCAATTGACGAAAAATTCGATTCTGGCGGTTTTTTATACAAAAAACTGCTTTCAACAGCTAAAAATTGCCCAAACATGCGGCTTCATCAACGATTCTACGTGTGTGGCCCAGAAAAACGGCAACGTGTCTTGACCCTGCGATGTTTTGGGAATGAGATAGACAACACTCGCGCCAGGAGGGTGGCGGGGGCCGCGCCTTGCGCTCGACCGCGAGCAGCGGGTGTCGGACAAGAACAAAGACAACAGAAAAAGGTTCTAAAAATGGCAAAAAGAATTTTGACAGCGCTTATCGGCGCTGCCGTCATGGGGATTGGCGCCCAGGCCGCGTCTGCAACGACGCTTGGCGACGTCAAGGCAAAGGGCTTCCTGCAGTGCGGCGTCAACACCGGCCTGACCGGCTTTGCCTCCCCTGACGCATCCGGCAACTGGAGCGGTTTCGACGTAGACTACTGCAAGGCCATTGCCGCCGCCATTTTCGGCGACGCAACCAAGGTGAAATACACCCCGACCTCCGCCAAGGACCGTTTCCCTGCGCTTCAGTCGGGCGAAGTGGACGTGCTTGCACGTAACACCACCTGGACCATCAACCGCGACACCGCGCTCGGCTTCAACTTCCGTGCCGTCAACTATTATGACGGCCAGGGCTTCATGGTCCGCAAGTCGCTGAACGTGAAGTCGGCGCTCGAACTCTCGGGCGCTGCCGTCTGCGTCCAGACCGGCACCACCACCGAGCTGAACCTTGCCGACTACTTCAAGGCCAACAACCTTCAGTACAACCCGGTCGTCTTTGAAAAGCTCGAAGAAGTGAACGCCGCCTATGACGCCGGCCGTTGCGACGTCTACACGACCGACCAGTCGGGCCTCTACTCGCTGCGTCTGACACTGGCTGCCCCGGACGATCACGTGATCCTGCCGGAAATCATTTCCAAGGAGCCGCTCGGCCCGGCCGTTCGCCAGGGCGACGACCAGTGGTTCGACATCGTTAGCTGGGTGCACTACGTCCTGATCAATGCCGAAGATTTCGGCATCACCCAGGCCAATGTCGAGGAGATGAAGAAGTCTCCGAACCCGGATGTGCAGCGCTTCCTCGGCGTTGAAGCCGACACCAAGATCGGCACCGATCTCGGCCTCGACAACGATTGGGCAGTGAAAGTCATCACCGCTGTGGGCAACTACGGCGAAATCTTCGACCGCAACATCGGCACCAGCAGCCCGCTGAAGATCGAGCGCGGCTTGAACGCCCTGTGGAGCAAGGGCGGCATCCAGTACGCACCGCCGGTCCGCTAAGACCATTGACGACTTGGGAAAGCGGCTCCGGCCGCTTTCTCTTCCCAAAGAATAAGAATCGCTCGAAACAGGGCGAATAGGGGATAAAGAGGCTCTGAATGACAATTGACGCCACGATTCCGCCCGGCAAGCACAGGCCAACCGGCTCGGTACTGAACGATCCAAAAGTCCGCGGTTATATCTTCCAGGGCATCACGCTGCTTTTGCTCGTCGTTTTCGTCTACTGGGTGACCGAGAATACGATCGAGAATCTCAAGCGCGCCAACATCGCTTCCGGTTACGGCTTCCTGAACGGCCGCGCGGGCTTCGATGTCGGCCAGTCGCTGATCGCGTTTACGAGTGATTCGACCTATGGCCGCGCGCTTGTCGTCGGCTTCTTCAACACGATACTTGTCGCGGTCACCGGTATCGTCACGGCAACGATCATCGGTTTTCTGGTCGGCATCGGCCGGTTGTCGAAGAACTGGCTGATCGCGAAGCTGTCGATGGTCTATGTCGAGATTTTCCGCAACATTCCGCCTCTGCTTGTCATCTTCTTCTGGTATTCGGGCGTTCTCGCCGTCTTGCCGCAACCGCGCGAATCACTGGCGCTGCCGCTCAACATGTTCGTCAATAATCGCGGCCTTGCCTTCCCCCGGCCCGTGTTCGACAGCGGTGCGCAGTTTACCTTCTACGCCTTGGTCATCGCGGTGATCGCCAGCATTGTCTTTGCGCGATATGCAAACAAAAAACAGATGGAGACAGGCAAGCGCCTGCCGGTCCTTTGGGTTGTGCTCGGCATGTTGATCGGCCTGCCGCTTCTGACCTTCTTCGCCACCGGCATGCCTATCTCGTTCGACATCCCTGTCGCCGGAAAGTTCAACCTGATGGGCGGATCGGTCGTCGGTCCTGAATTCCTGTCGCTGTATCTGGCTCTGTCGTTCTATACGGCGGCCTTCATCGCGGAAATCGTTCGCGCCGGCATTCGCGGCGTCAGCCACGGCCAGACGGAGGCGGCGCATGCGCTCGGCGTTCGGCCGGGCCTGACCACCCGCCTGGTCGTCGTGCCGCAGGCGATGCGCATCATTATTCCACCGCTGACCAGCCAATATCTCAACCTGACGAAAAACTCGTCGCTGGCCATTGCGATCGGTTACGCCGATCTCGTCGCCGTCGGCGGCACGATCCTCAACCAGACCGGTCAGGCCGTTGAAGTCGTCAGCATCTGGATCGTCGTCTATCTCACGCTCAGCCTATCGACATCGCTGTTCATGAACTGGTTCAACGCCAAGATGGCACTGGTGGAGAGATAAGCCGATGAGCGCACAAGAAGCCAACTTCGTCCGGAGCGAGATGATCGCGCCCACGACTCCGCCGTTGCTTGAAAAAGGCTGGGTCGCCTGGTTCCGCAAAAACCTGTTCGCTACGCCGAAGGACACGGTGCTGACGATCATTGCCATCCTGCTCCTTGTTTGGTTCCTGCCGCCGATGATCAAATGGCTGTTCATCGACGCCGCCTGGACCGGCGGCGGTCGTGGGGTTTGTGCGACCGTCGCACAGGGCGGCTCGCAGCCGGAGGGATGGACCGGCGCCTGCTGGGCCTTCGTCGGCGCCAAGTTCGACCAGTTCCTCTTCGGCCGATATCCGATCGAAGAACGCTGGCGCCCGGCGCTGGTGGGCATCCTGTTCATTGCCCTCCTCGTGCCGATGCTGATACCGAAGATCCCCTACAAGGGATGGAATGCCATCCTGCTGTTCGCGGCGCTTCCGATCCTGGCCTTCGTCCTTCTGCTCGGCGGCGTCTTCGGGCTCGAATATGTGGAAACCCCGCTCTGGGGCGGCCTGATGGTCACCCTCATCCTGTCCTTCGTTGGGATCGCCGTTTCGTTGCCTTTCGGCATCATTCTGGCGCTCGGTCGGCGATCAAAAATGCCGGTCATTCGGATGATCTGCACGATCTTCATCGAAATCGTCCGCGGCATCCCGCTGATCACAGTTCTGTTCATGGCAAGCGTCATGCTGCCACTGTTCCTGCCTCAGGGCATGACAGTCGACAAATTCCTGCGGGCACTGATCGGCGTATCGTTCTTCGCATCCGCCTACATGGCGGAAGTGGTGCGCGGCGGTCTTCAGGCCATTCCCAAGGGACAGTCCGAAGGCGCCGATTCACTAGGACTCGGCTACTGGCAGAAGATGCGGCTGATCATTCTGCCGCAGGCGCTCAAACTGGTGATCCCGGGAATCGTCAATACCTTTATCGGCCTGTTCAAGGATACGTCGCTGGTCTCGATCATCGGCATGTTCGACCTGCTTGGCATCGTTCGCCAGAACTTCTCGGACGCCAACTGGGCATCGCCCGTCACGCCACTGTCCGGCCTGATCTTTGCCGGCTTCACGTTCTGGCTTTTCTGCTTCGGCATGTCGCGCTATTCAGGCTTCATGGAACGCCTGCTCGACAAGGGCCACAAACGATAACAATTAAGGGGAAAACGTCATGGCAAATGAAGCTCTGGCATCGAAACTGACAGTCTCGTCCACGGACGTCGCCATCGAAATCATCGGCATGAACAAGTGGTACGGCGACTTCCACGTTCTGCGCGACATCAATCTGAAGGTCATGCGCGGCGAGCGCATCGTCATTGCCGGCCCCTCCGGCTCCGGCAAGTCGACGATGATCCGCTGCATCAACCGGCTGGAAGAGCACCAGAAGGGCAAGATCGTCGTCGATGGAATCGAGCTCACCAACGACCTGAAGAAGATCGACGAAGTGCGCCGCGAAGTCGGCATGGTGTTCCAGCACTTCAACCTCTTCCCGCACCTGACCATCCTTGAGAACTGCACGCTGGCGCCGATCTGGGTGCGCAAGATGCCGAAGAAGCAGGCGGAAGAAGTCGCGATGCACTTCCTGAAGCGCGTCAAGATTCCGGAACAGGCCAACAAATATCCGGGCCAGCTTTCCGGCGGTCAGCAGCAGCGTGTGGCGATTGCCCGCTCGCTCTGCATGAACCCGCGCGTCATGCTGTTCGATGAGCCGACATCGGCGCTCGACCCGGAAATGATCAAGGAAGTGCTCGACACCATGGTCGGTCTCGCCGAGGAAGGTATGACGATGTTGTGCGTCACCCACGAAATGGGCTTCGCCCGCCAGGTCGCCAACCGCGTCATCTTCATGGACCAGGGCCAGATCGTCGAGCAGAACTCGCCGGCCGAATTCTTCGACAATCCGCAGCACGAGCGCACCAAGCTGTTCCTGAGCCAGATCCTGCACTAAGTCTGCGGGGCTATCCAACAGGGCCCAAAGCAGAAAGCCCGCGGCGACCGTCGCGGGCTTTCTGGCTTCTGAAGGCGTTCAGCCCTATTCTATCGTGTATTTCAGCGTTCCCAGCGACCATCGCAAACCGCGATTTTCGGCGTCGCCCGTCCATGTCTGCTGGAGCTTGGCGACGATCTCGCTCAGGCTTTTTCGCGCATCGAGTTCGGTATTCAGTCCCTGCGCCGCTGGCGCGACATCCCTCAAATCGAGATCGTCGCTGACGACGATGGCCACCAGCATGTTCTCGCCGCTGCCATCGGCTTCGAAATCGAAGCCGTAATAGTCATCCGGAATCGTCAGCGTCGAGCCCGCTGAAAGCGGCGTTATTTTCTGCGCCATCTCGTTCGGGAAAATCTGCGTCCCGACCCCCTCGCCGTTCACGTCTAGCAGCACCAGATGGCCGTTATACTTGCTGGTGATGGAAATCTTGAAGGGCTGGCCTTTTTTCAGCGCGGGACCGGTATCAAGCGAAACAGTCACATCGCCCGTATCCGCCTTGCCGACGATATCGCCTATGGCTGCCACCGGGTTTACATCGACGTAAGCCGTCGCGGCTCCAGCATCGACCTTCGCCTCCTGGTACTCCGGCTCTGGTTTGCCTTGCTGCTGGTTCGTCGCCGTTGCAGTCTGTTCCGTTTTGTACGGTTCCGGCTTGGCAACACTCGCACCGAGCGCATCGGGCTCGCTCTCCAACTGTGGATCGAGGTTATCGCAGTTTTCCTGGGTCGAACAATAGTCCTTGGACTTTGTCGTCACATACTGGAAAAGCTCGGCATTGCTGACCAGGCCGTTGGAGTTTCCATCCGATTCCGAAGGTTTGTAGCCGGCTACGTAAGCCGAGGTAAAAACGCCGTGACGGTCTTCGATCGGCAACCGCACATCGTCCCAGGCGACCTGATAGGGAGCGGCCGCACTCCAGGCGGTAACGCCACCGGCCGTTAGTTCCGCCGGCTTGTCGACGACACCCAGATCGATCCGCAGGCCTCGTGTTACCGTGTTCTTCAATGTGTTAGCGAATGGGCGCGGCAGGTAGCGCGCGCCGCTCAGGCCCGAAAGCTGCTCGGCCGAGAGCGAGCGGGAGATCGTGCCGGAATGGCAGGCATCGATCACCAGCGTCACGGCCCTGCCCTTCATCTTCTCCAAGAGCGCTTCGAGATCGTCGTCGAGGATGACGTTCGTCCAGTCCGTCTCGCCGGTCTTGATGTCATAGGTGGACAGTGCCTCGTCCATCCCGTCCTCTTCATCCTTGCTGACATCCTTCACCTGCAGGCCATGTCCGGAAAAGTAGAAATAGATCCGGTCGCCCGGTGCGGTTCCGGCGATCAGCCAGTCGTTCACGGCCGACAGGATCGCCTCCCGGCTTGCCTTTTCGTCGGTTAGTATTCTGATTGCTTCAGGCTTGAAGGATAGCGTGCCGGTCAACAGCGCCTCGATCGCCTTCACGTCGTTCTTCGGCCCATACAGAAACATGTCCTCCGGCAGATTTTCATAGGTGCCGATACCAATCAGCAGCGCCCGATCCTGCGCTCTTGCCGCCAGCGATTGCGCCAACAACAACGCCAGCGCACCGAACAGTAATCTAGATACAGTTCGCAGCAGGGCCATCAGAGCTTTCCCCGAGTATAGAGCGGCTGGATCGCCACGCTCGTGTCGGTGCCGTCAATGCGCGTCATCAGCAGTTGCTGCACGGTCGAGGCATCGACATTTTTGCTCGCCAGCGCAGCGCCGATGGCGTCTATCGGCTCATTGGTCGAAAGGGCGATGAGGTGATCGGCGCCGAAAGGTTCGACCACCTGCAAGTCGGTCAGCTTGAACTCATGGCTTTCCGTACCTTCCGCCTGCACGTCCAGCAATTGCACTTCGCCGGTATTGGCGAGATTGAAGACGATCATGTTCTTGTAGGCTGATGCCGGAGCATCAAAGGCAATCCGGTCACCGGCGGCATAGATATCCTTCTGCGGTGTCAGCGACACGGCACCGGGATTCTGGCTGGCCATCGCCTTCAGAAAATCGAGCAAAACGAATTTGTTGACGACCGCCTGGATATTGCTTCCCGTTATATTTTCACCGGCAACATCGCCGTTCGGCGTATAGAAGACACCGCTCGCTGCATCCCAGCGATACGGCACGCCGTTGCCGCCGGTATTTTCCGGAACCATTTGCGAGCCGCTGATGGTCAGCGCCAGCTTACCGTCCCAGCCCGTTTCTCTCACAGGCTTGTGCGTCTTCTGAACGCTTGGATCGGCCGCTGTTGCGACGCTACGGGTAAGCGGGATTACTACCTCGTCCTCGGAGCGCGGCACTTGCGGCGTGAAATTCGGGATCTGCAGAGCCTCGGACTGGTGCTTCACATTGGCAAAGACATAATCCTCCAGTTCAACCCGGGAGATGCGGCCATCCTGGTTCCGATCCGCCGATCCCTCGACCGCGCGGGCAAAACTCCAGCTCAGGGCTCCGCGCGCTTCGCCGCCGATGATCACTTCGGGCGAAGGCTGGCTTTCCAAGGAGGCGGCAAGCACCGTCACCTGGCGGAATTGCGCCTCCTTGACCTGAGCTCCCGAAACCGCCTCCTCAGAGGGCGGCGGCAGTTTGACGGTGACCGCATGGGCAAGGCGTGTCTTGCCGGAAAAGGCACGGCTCATGCCCCCGGAATGGCAGCTGTCAGAAACAAACAGCACATGCACGCCCTTGGCTTCGGCTTCGGAAAACCAGGCATTCAGCTCGTTATCGACAATGATCTCGTGATCTGTCTCCTCGGCCCGGCTGCGGTCAAAGCCGGGTAATTGCAGAAATTCGTCGAGGCCATCCGCCTCATCACCGGCGACAAGCTCGGGCATCTGCGCCCCGTGGCCGGCATAGGTGAAGATGACCGTATCGCCCTCACCAGCTGCATCAACAAAGCCCGTCCATGCAGATCGGATATCGTCCTTGCGCGCGGCCGCATCGAAGAAGGCCGCCATCTGGTCAACGCCAGCGCGCCGCAGGGCGCCTTCGACGTCCCTCGCATCCTTCACCGCGCCATCAAGGCTCACCTCATAGGGATAAGCATCGACGCCAACCACAAGGGCATAGGTCTTCGCCGAAGCGGCACTGAGCGGCGCTGTGGAGATCAGGAGGGCAAGAAGCAAACCGCGCGGCATCACTCAGTTCTCCACATCGACTTCGACGCGCCGGTGCATCTGGTTCAGCGTGTCCTCGTCATAGGCATTGGCATCGTCCGCCTTGAAGGGCTCATCCTCGCCCTTGCCGAGGATTTTCCACTCCCCACCGTAACCTTCGGCGACAAGATATTGCGCCAGCGCCTCGGCACGCTCCAGGGACAGTAAGCGGTTGTCCTCGGCACCACCGATCGGGTCCGTATGACCGATCAGCGTAATCGCCCTTGGCTTCACCGACTTGAGGCATTCCGACAGGTCTTTCGCCGACTCCAGCCCCTCCGGCGTGAATTCGGCGGTACCGAAGACGTACCGCACCGGCGTCGATTTCTTCTTCAACGAAACACCGCGATAGCTGATCTTGCAGGCGCCGCGCATGGCAAGTTTCACGGGCCTCGGCGCCGCCAGCCGCATCTCGGTCGCCATATGATCGAGCCGGACGATGTATTTCTTGTCCGGTGCCATCCAGCCCGGCGTCAATACCTCGTTTGAAGCGTCCTCCAGCGCCAGCTGGTAGTAACGCGCTGCGGCCTCATAGTTCCGGCGATCGCGGTTGATATCGCCGAGCGCGTCGAAAACCTGCCACGGTGCGGCATTGCTGGTCCTGATCGTCTCGAGTTCCGCCTCGAAATCCGCCAGGTTGGCGCCCTGCCCGACGGCGCCGACAATCCGGTTGAACGATGCAAGCGCCGCCACCCGGCTGATCATCGCCTTGTCATCCGCCGTGCATCCAGGCGCCTGGCCACCGGCGATCTGCTTGGCCCGGGCCTCGTCTCCTGCATTGGTCGCATCGGCGACCTGCGCCAATGCATCGCATGCCGCCGAAGCCGGGCCGGCGGAAAACAAGGCCAGCAGAGATGTGACAATCAGCATCCTCATCGTGTTCTCCATGCCATTCCATGCTGCTGTGGACCCCCGACCGGCCGCCGATGGCGGCCGGTTGATTCGTCATTGCTTGATTTCGAACGTCACGACCTGCAGGCCGCTTGCGCCCTTGTCATCCTCGGCCTTCTTCGCCAGGTTGATGGCGAGCCCGCGCGTCGGCGGCAGATGCGAATCTGCCACCAGCTGGCGTGCCCGCTCCACCGTCAACTTCTGGTCGCCAAGACCACCCTGGCGGCAAAAGGCGATCATCGTCTCGGCGGGTGCCGGTGTGTCGAAGGTGAGGTTGCCTGTGCCCGGCTGCGGGATCAGGCGCTTCTCGCCGGCCTGCAATGTCGTATTGCCGATCATCGCATCCGGTATGACCTCGACATTACCCGTCTCCTCGACATAGAGCACCTGCAGTTCGCAGGCCTTGTTGGAACTCAGCTCGAAAGACAGCTGATCGCCAACTTTCGCCGTGGTCGACCCGACCTGGAGCGCGAGTTCCAGCTTGCCTTCGGCCGGTTTTTCCTGGCGATAGGCCGGTGTTGCCTGCGCAATCGTCTCGGCTTTGACGGGGGTCTGCTGCGCCGTCTGGCCAGCCACCTCCTGGGTTTGGGCCGTCGCTGCAACCTTGACGGTCGTCGTATCGAGCGCCTTCAGCTGCATCAGCGGCGACAGAAGCAGCGGGAACTGCTGCTCCACCTCGGCGCGCGGGATGGTGCCGCCCGCTTCCAGCGTCGTCACCCAATCGAGCCCCAGCCGCAGGACATCGACATCCTCGACCCGCTTGATCGTCGCGGAAAAATCGTCCGGCTTCATGTCGAATTCCGCCGCCAGAGCTTCGAAGTCGAGTTCGTCCTCATATTTGTCACCGAAATAGGTGACGAGTTCCGCGTTCCCCGGCGCCAGCATGCTTTGTGCGCTGCCATCCGGCGTCGGCTCGGTCACGCCAAGCTTCACGAGAGCGTCCACGAAGCGCTGGCGATCCTTGTTATAGGCGGCGTCGAGATCCTCCTGCTGCACGTACATGTCGAACAAGATCGCCTGCTGATCCTTGCTGAACAGCGTCGAGGTTTCGATGTGCTCGCGCAGTTGGTCGCGTTTCGACAGGATGCCGTTGGCATGGCAATCGAAGCAGGAGCGGGCGTTGGTGATCTCGACTCCCTTGCCGATCGGCCGCTCGCGGAACGAGACGATGCTGGTCGGGCCGACATCGAGCTGCTTTCCTTCCGCGTTCGACAGGTAGTACCCCTGCAACCCGTTGGGCAGCGAGAAGATCATTTCTCCGCCGTCATGCTGGAAGGCGGTCAGGCCGGCGTCGAGCGGTTCGATCTCCTTCGGGCCGTGCGGGAAGCGCTTCAACACCTGCTTGCCGACATCGCCGCCGAAATCATAGGATTTCCAGTAGTAGCCGCCGAACGGCATGTCATGGCGTTCGAGCATGCGGTTATGATCCGACACCCCGGACGAACCATCGGCAAAGGCGGCTCTAAGCACCTGACGGCGGCGGATGTTCTCGTCCACGTTGATCTGGAAACGCTTCTCGAGGTCGCGGATTTGGGTCGGCAGTTTCATCAGTTGATTGTAGATCTTTGGCTTGGCTGCGTTGGCCATGAACCAGTCGATGCGCATGATCGGCAGAACGGTATCCGTCTCCTTGGTCAAGGCCAGCAGCGAGGCGTCGCTCGCCGGATCGACCCCATAGAAATATTGCGAGATCAGGAAGTTATAGTCCTCGGCCGACCATTGCAGATCGCGAAGGTCGACCCGCACCATCAGGCCGTTGGTTCCCTCGACCTCCTGCGGCAGCACCAGATTCGGTCCATAGGACAGCGAGTTCAAGAGCTTCTTGAAGCCGCCGGCCAGCACATCGATGCGCTTCATGAAGGTCTTGTCCGCCTCGCAGCCCATCATGCCATTGTACTGGTTGCGATAGGAGAAATAACGCATGAATTGCCGGTCGAGCTCACCGACCTTGGAAATGTCCTTCAGCCCGGCCTCGATGAAGTCGCGATAGGAAAGCATCGGCCGGGTGCGGTCCGGCTTCGTTGCCGCCGTCTGCGGCAGGTTCGACTGATTGAGCGAATTGATCCAGTCCTCGAGGCTCTTGACCTCCTCGGCGGTCGGGCGCTTGCCGAGCGGCATACGGCCGCTCGTCACGGACGTGAACAGCCGGGATTTCGAAGCGTCTCCGGGAACGACGAAGGCGGCGTCGGCAGCGATCGATTTCAGGTCGCCGGCCGAATAGCTGCCCTGCGAGCTTTCGCCCGGTCCGTGGCAATTGCGGCAATATTTTCCGATGAAGGCATCAGCCTGCACTGCCAGCGCTGCATTGTCTCCTGACAGCGCGGTTTCCGGCGTGCTTTCCTTGCAGACGGCGGTCGCCGATTGTGCCACCGGTTCCGGCGGCTTGACCTCGCGGTCCGACAGGAAGGCATAGATCGCCGTCCTGTCCTTCTCCGTCAGCTTCGAAAGCCCGCGGGCGATCTCGCGCATCACCGGATCAGTCAGCGGCGCGCCGGACAGCTTCTTGCCTTCGTCGATCAACCCGACGGTGAAGACGTCGGGAGAGGCCAGCCCAGCCATTCGCGCCTTGGTGATATCGGGCGCAACCGCGCCGGTCAGGCCCTTTTCGCCGGCATATGCGTTTTCGGTATCGAGGCCGTAGGTGGTGGTGCGGGGCGTGTGGCAATCGCCACAGCCGCCGACGTTTTCGACGAGATAGCGGCCGCGCTCCATCTGCGTCTCTTCGCGCGACTGATACACCGGAACGTTGAAATGACTGCGCTTCCACAGCGTAATCGTCGTCTGGCGGCTATAGGGGAAGGCAATCTCGTGTTCCTGCGACACGGCGTCGGATTGCACCAGCGTGTCGATATAGGACTTGATGTCGAGAACGTCCTCCGGCTTCATGCCGCCATAGGACGTATAGGGCATGACTGGATAAAGATGATTGCCATCACGGTCGATCCCCTGCATCACCGCGTTGAGAAACTGCGCATTGGTCCAGCCGCCGATGCCATTTGTATGGGGCGAAATATTCGGCGCATAGAACTTGCCGATGGCCGTATCCATCTCCATGCCGCCGGAAAGCAGTTCCGTATTGCTGCCGGACCCGTGGCAGGCGCCGCAGCCCGCGGCGCTGAACAGATATTTGCCATTATCCACATTTGCCTTGTAGGTCGCATAGGCATCGTCGGCAAAAGCATCGCGCGCGGAGGCTGTCCCCGGACAGTGGGCAATCGAAAGGACGGCCGCCGCCATCGCAAGCACATGTCGTGGCAGGCTGCGGATCATTTTCCCAGGCAGTTGATCGAACATGCGCATGGCTTGTTCCCCTTACTTTCTCAAACGACAAAATATGGCGATGCGGTACTATCGGAACTCGAACCGCTCGAACTCGACCCGTCTGGGCTTTTTCCCGAGTTCTTTCAGTCCTTTTTCAATGGCTTTTCGTAGAGGCGGCGGTCCGCAGAACCAGAGGTCTGCCCCCGCCGGATCGACTGCGCTCGCTGCCGCGAGTTTCGCCGCATCAAGACGTCCTTCGGTTTTTGAATCATGCAAAGTAAAACTGAAATTCGGAAGTTTTTCTGCCTGCATCTCGAATGTCTCGAGACCGATCGCCTCGGCACGGTCGCGTACACAATATACCATATGAATGTCCTGGCCTTCATCACCCTTGAGGCACCCGGCCATTGCGAGGAAAGGCGTCACACCGATGCCGCCCGCGAGCCAGATCTGCTTCTTGCCACCGCGGCGATGATTGAACCGGCCGTAGCCCCCTTCGAGCTTCAATCCATCGCCGACCGCGATGTTTTCACGCAGCGCCGTGGTGTAATCCCCCAACGGCTTGATCGCGAAACGGACGATACCGCCCTCCTCCATGCCGGCGATCGTGAAGGGATGTGGCTCGCGCAGACCCGGCTTGTTGACCCGGAAAAAGCCGAACTGCCCTGGTTTTGCCTTGAGTGGGCGCCCGGTCGGACGCGCCGAAATGATCGTTGCACCGTCATGGCGCTTCACGTCGAAGACCTCGTAGGTCCGAGTGCGCAACCACGGAAAGAGCTGCGTGTAGATGTAGCTCGCGGTGCCGATCAGCGCGAAGATGTTGAGATAGGTCGCCAGCATCGCGGTACCGTCGTAGGGCCGCTTGATGAAGGTCTGGTGGAAGGCCACCATGATGAACAGAAGCCCGATGAAGCGATGTGTCAGCCGCCAGTAGTGATAGGGGATCTCGATTTTCGTCTTCGGGATGATCTTGAAGATGCTCAAGAGCAGCAACACGACCAGACCGTAGAACGCATACTCCCCCATCGATGCCGCCAGCTTGTTCAATCCGCTCGTCAGCGACAGGCCCTTGAAATCCGGCGTGATGAAGTAATGCACGAGAATGAGAATCAATACCGTGATGCCGACCCGGCGATGGGTTCGGTAGATTCGGTCGAGGCCGCCGAAAAGGCGCTCCACCAGCGGTGGGCGCGTCGCCATGAATTGCGCGATCCCCATGCCGGTGAAAGCCATGGACGAGGCCATCAGCGAAAAGGTCGTGCCTGCATTGGTGTGACTGACCGCGGGAACGGCCAGAAGTCCCGCAAGACCCATCAACGACCAGACAAGAACACTACCCGCGCTCACAGAATATCCCTCACAATTCCCGCAGTTGCCGGAATCCCCGAGGCAAGACTGGCAAGCCCCTCAAGCTTCGTCAACAGCTATTGTAGACCATACGATTTTAGGTCGGGCTTTATTCGGCGTGCTCAAGTTTTTGTGTTTGCGGGCAAATTCCGCTCTGAGCAAATGCGGCAAGACGAGACATCCGCAGGTTACTTCAGGCCGCCCTTTGCCAGCGCTTCGCGCGCCTTTTCGGCGAGCGGATGATCCGGATGACGGCGAATGAAACGCTCATAGGCCTCGCGCGTGCCCTTCTTGACCACACCGTTATATTCGGACTGGACGGCGGCTTCTATGTCCGGCGGGGGGAGCATGTCCTGTCCTTGTGTCTGCGCGTGGGTATGAGGGCGGGGCCCCGCTGCCAGGATCGCGACGGCAATGGCTGCGGACGTGAAAAGAAATTGTTTCAGAGATGTCCTGAATTTTACCATGGGTCGCTTCGTCTTTTAACAATACGCTTACAATTTTTGATATTCATTGCCCTTAGATTCGCCTCGGATGTTTGGCATAACGCGAAACGGCATACTACACGCAAGAGGCAAAAGGCGTTAGCAGGAGATACGCTTGACTGGTACGAGCAAGACGACAAAGACCATTTCCGCTACCGGCAATGCGCTCATCGACGGCGTTCTGACCGAAACGGCCTGGGGCGATTCCACCATAACCTATGCCTTTCCAACCAGCGCCGGCAGCTATAGCTATGGCCCGGAAAAAAATAATGGATTCGCTGCCATCTCGAATGCGCAGATAAACGCCGCACGTTTCACTCTGGAGCAATCCTACGGCTCCGCCGCCAATGACGGCTTTTCCGTCGAGGGTTTCACCAATGTGAACTTTGCAAGCGGCAGCGATAGCAGCGCCACCATCCGCATCGCCCAATCCGACGATGCCGACATCGGCACTGCCTATGCCAATATGCCATGGGAAGAATATGCACCGGCCGGCGATGTCTGGTTCGGCACCGAATATCTCGGCACCGATCATGATTACAGGAAACCCGTCGCCGGCAACTACGCCTGGCACACGATGATCCACGAACTCGGACATGCATTGGGGCTGAAACACGGTAACGAAACCGACGTTTACGGCGCTTTGCCAACGGCCTATGATTCGCTCGAATATTCGGTGATGACCTATAGGGGCTATGTCGGCGATACCGGCGAGGGTTACACCTACGAAGAATATGGTGCACCTCAAACCTTCATGATTGCCGATATCGCGGCCCTTCAGGAAATGTATGGCGCCGACTATTCCACCAACAGCGGCAATACGGTCTACAAATGGACGCCGACCAGCGGCCAGACGATCGTCGACGGCGAGGTGGCGATCTCGCCGGGTGCCAATCGCATCTTCGCCACCCTCTGGGATGGCGATGGCAACGACACGTTCGACCTGACCGCCTATAGCGACAACCTCAAGATCGATCTTCGTCCCGGCAAGGCGTCGCTCTTCAGCGAGGACCAGCTGGCCTATCTGGGCGGTGGTCCCAATGATGGTTATGCCAGAGGCAATATCTTCAATGCGCTGCTCCACGATGGCGACATCCGGTCGCTGATCGAAAACGCCAAGGGCGGATCGGGCAGCGACCAGATCACCGGCAACCAGGTCGCGAATTCCCTGCAGGGCTATGGCGGCAACGATACGCTGAACGGAGAAGGCGGAAACGACGTCCTTATCGGCGCATCCGGTGCCGACAAGCTCTACGGCGGGGCTGGCGCCGACAGGCTCTACGGCGGTGCAGGCGCCGACGATTTTATCGGCGGCGCCGATGCCGACATTTTCCTGTTCAAGGTGCGCACGGAATCGACGGTCGCTACGTCCGGGCGCGACACCGTATTCGATTTTTCCGCTTCACAGGGCGACAAGATCGATCTCTCCGGCATCGACGCCAATACTGGCACCTCCGGTAACCAGGCGTTCAGTTTCCGTGGTACGGCTGCCTTCACCGGCGCGGCTGGTGAACTCAGATACGTCAAAGGGTCGTCGGACACCTACGTCTACGGTGACGTGAACGGCGACAAGGCTGCCGATTTTGCCATCCACCTCGACGACGCCATCTCGCTGCAGAAGGGCTATTTCGTGCTCTAGGAAGCGCCCGCCATTCGATAAAAAGGGGCCGGATCATCGCGATCCGGCCCCTTTTTTGTTTCGTCCGACCTGAAAGCCTCAGAGCGTAGGCAGTTCCGGGCGTACGGCAAGCGCCTGTTCGATGATCGCCGTCACGCGCTGGCGCTCGGTACCGGACAGCGGCAGGCGTGGCGCGCGGACCCGATCGTTGCTGTCGATCGCCAAGACTTCCGCAAGCTTGATATTCTGGACGAGGTTGGTCGAGACGTCGAGATCGAGCAGCGGGCGGAACCAGCGGTAGATGGCGCGGGCTTCTTCCAAACGGCCGGCCTGGACCAGCTTCCAGATCGCCACGGTCTCCTTCGGGAAGGCGACGACAAGGCCGGCGACCCAACCATCCGCGCCCATCAACAGGCTTTCCAGCGCCAGATTATCGACGCCGGTAAAGCAATCGAAGCGCTTGCCGAAGCGCGTCACCACGTCGGTGACGCGGCGGATGTCGTCGGTCGATTCCTTCATGGCAACGACGAGGTCGTTCTTCGCCAGTTCGTCGAACATCGACAGCGTCACGTCGACGCCATAGGCGACGGGATTGTTATAGACCATGATCGGCAGGCCGCCGGCAGCCGCAATCGCCGTGATATGACCGAGCGTTTCGGCCGGTGCGGACTTGTAGGGAACGCCCGGCAGGACCATGAAACCATCGGCGCCTGCTTTTGCGGCCGCTTTTGCAGCGGCCTCGCCGCGGCGTGTGGAACTTTCACAAACCGTCATCAGCACCGGTTTGTTGCCGGCTACCGATTTTGCGATTTTCAGGATTTCCAGCTTCTCTTCCGGATCAAGCGTCATCGCCTCGCCAAGCGAGCCGCAGACGATCATGCCGTCGACGCCGGCTTCGAACTGAAGCGCAAAGCAACGCTCCATCTCAGCCTTGTCGAGATCGCCTTCAACCGTAAATTTCGTTGTTACTGCCGGGAATACGCCGCGCCACATAGGAACCTCCGTTGCTGTGATATATCAGCATATTTGCCATCTATTTTCATGTGTGTCAATGTCTGATATATCAGAGCATAAGGAAAAACATGTCGGGATCATCATCGCAGGCGCATCTTGCCTATCTGGCGCTGGAAAGCCTCATCGTCACCCTGAAACTGAAGCCCGGCTCGCTGGTGACGGAAAAGCAGCTGATCGACCTGGCCGGCCATGGCCGCACGCCGGTGCGGGAAGCAATCCAGAAACTGTCGTGGCAGGGACTGATCGAGGTTCGTGCCCGCGTCGGGCTGCAGATCACCATGATCAAACCCGACGACCACCGGCATGTCATGCAGGTGCGACGCACGCTGGAGCCCCTCGCCGCGGCCCTCGTCGCCGAACATGCAAGTGCGGAAGCGCGCGCGGCAATGATCGAATGTGCTCAGACGATGACCGCCTGCTCGATCAATGCCGACATGGAGGGCTTTCTGGCGGCCGACAAGGCTTTCGACGAGATCATGGAAGCCACCTGCCCCAACACCTTTCTGACCTCGGCCCTGGCGCCCTTGCAGACACACGCCCGAAGGCTGTGGTTCAGCGCCGCCTCGACGCAGCGCATGGACCGGTCCGTCGATCTGCACGTCAAGGTCATTCGCGCCATCAACCAGGCCGATCCCCCCGCCGCGGCAAGCGCCATGGAAAACCTGATGGACTATCTCGGCGAGAGGTAAGCCCTGCAGGCCTACATTGCAAAAACAATGAGGGCGGCCCGCAAGCCGCCCTCTCGATATCCGGACCCAGTGGAAGCGTCAGCCGACGAACGCGCGTTCGATGACGAATTCACCCGGCTTGTTGTTGGCGCCTTCGGTCAGGCCGGCCGCTTCGAGAATTTCCTTGGTTTCTTTCAGCATCTCGGTCGAGCCGCAGATCATGCCGCGATCGACGGCCGGGTCGAAGGCCGGAAGGTTCAAATCGGAGAACATCTTGCCGTCGCGCATCAGGTTGGTAATGCGACCCTTGAACGGGTAGTCTTCGCGGGTGACCGTCGCGTAGTGGCGCAGCTTGTCGCCGACCAGTTCAGCCAGGAATTCGTGGTTGCGGATTTCCTCGATCAGGTCGAAGCCGTATTGCAACTCGGCAACGTCGCGGGTCGTGTGGGTGAGGATGACTTCCTCGAATTTTTCGAAGGTATCCGGCTCGCGGATAAGGCTGGCAAACGGCGCGATACCCGTGCCGGTCGAGAACATGTAAAGGCGCTTGCCGGGTGTGAGTGCATCGAGCACCAGCGTGCCGGTCGGCTTCTTGCGCATCAGAACCTGATCTCCGGGCTTGATGCCCTGCAGATGTGAGGTGAGCGGACCATCCTGAACCTTGATCGAGAAGAATTCGAGCTCATCGTCCCAGGCCGGGCTTGCTATCGAATAGGCGCGATAAATCGGCTTACCGTCGACCATCAGGCCGATCATGGCGAATTCGCCCGAACGGAAACGGAACTCCGCCGGACGCGTCATCCGGAAGCTGAACAGCCGGTCCGTATAGTGCTTGACGGCGGTCACCGTTTCGGCAAACACGCCGGCGGGCACAGCAGTTGCGGCAAATTCTTCGATCTTGGCAGGAGCATTCATCTCGGCGTCAGGTCCTGTAATGATGACTGTTTATTTCAGGTATCAGCGGATACTCCAAACGGCACGGCTTTGGAAGCAAATCCGTTCCAATTATAGCGCTTTTTGCGGATTGATGCGCGCTTTAGACTGTCGCAGCTCTCAGGAGACCCGGCGCCAGCTGTAGGACTTCGCATCCGCCGACGGGCGGGCCGTCGGCTGGTAGTGATTGTCGATGCCCGGCAGCCGTCCTTCTGAGAGGCGCTTGAGAGCCGTTTCGTTGGTGACGGCGAAGCTGTCGATACCACAGCGCAGCATCAGCGGCACCTGATCGATCAGCACGTCACCGACCGCGCGGATTTCCTTGCCGTAACCCAGGCGAGCCCTGAGCAGCGAGGCATGACTGAAGGCCCGGCCGTCGTTGAAGGCCGGAAACGCCACGGCGATCAACGAGACCTGCTCGAGAAACGGCTGCAGCCGCGTCACATCGTCGGCAGGGTTGATCAGCACGCCAAGACCGCTGTCACCGGACAATGCCTTCTCGATGAAGGCATCGAGGCCAAGGATGGCCTTTTCGTTCGAGCCGGCCTTGATTTCCTCGGTCTCGACGACCCAAGGGTCGTCTGTCACGAAGCCGGTTTCTTTCCAGATTTTCGTCATGTCTCTGTCCTTGCGCCCCATTTCCCCGGACATTAGGCGGCTTCCTGGGCGCTGCCGCCGTACAACGCATCCTTGAAGGGCTGCGGCCCGACACGGCGATAGGCTTCGAGGAAGGTTTCCGAAGCGTCCTTGCGCAAGCCCAGATAGGTGTCGACGATCGTCTCGACCGCGTCCGTCACCTTCTCAGGCTCAAAGCCACGGCCGATGATTTCACCGATCGAGGTGTTCTCGTCGCCGGAGCCGCCAAGCGTGATCTGGTAGAGCTCGGCGCCCTTCTTCTCGACGCCCAGCAACCCGATATGGCCGACATGGTGATGGCCGCAGGCATTGATGCAACCGGAGATCTTGATCTTCAGCTCGCCGATCTCCGCCTGCCGGTCCGGATTGCCAAAGCGGGTGGAGATTTCCTGCGCCAGCGGGATCGAACGCGCGTTCGCCAGTGCACAGTAGTCCAAGCCGGGACAGGCAATGATGTCCGTGATCAGTCCGGCATTGGCGGTCGCAAGTCCGATCGAAACGAGTCCGCGGTAGATAGCCTCCAGGTCGGCCAGCGCCACATGCGGGAAGATGATGTTCTGCTCATGGCTGATGCGAATTTCGTCGAAGGCGTATTCCTCAGCCAGATCGGCGATCGCATCCATCTGGCTGTCGCTGGCGTCGCCCGGAATGCCACCGATCGGCTTCAACGAGATCGTCACCATGCCGTAGTCGGGATGCTTGTGCGGCTGGACGTTCTGCTGCACCCAGCGGGCGAAATCCGGATCGGCCTTCTTCCAGCCGGCCAGATTGGCCCAGCCTTCCGGCCGCTCTGTGAGCGGCGGCAGGGCGAAATAGGTCGTGATCGCCTGGATATCGGCTTCCGGCAGCTTCAGCTCGGTGTTCTTCAGCTGCAGGAATTCCTGCTCGACCTGGCCCGCGAGTTGCTCGGCGCCGGTTTCGTGCACGAGGATCTTGATGCGCGCCTTGTACTTATTGTCGCGGCGGCCATGGAGATTGTACACGCGCATGATCGCTGTCGTGTAGGAAAGCAGGTCCTCTTCCGGCAGGAAGTCGCGAATCTTCTTGGCGATCATCGGGGTACGCCCCTGCCCGCCGCCGACATAGACGGCAAAGCCGATCTCGCCCGCCTCGTTCTTCTTCAGATGCAGGCCGATATCGTGCACCTGGATGGCCGCGCGATCACGCTCGGCGCCGGTGACGGCGATCTTGAACTTGCGCGGCAGGAACGAGAATTCCGGATGAACCGACGACCACTGCCGCAGGATTTCGGCATAAGGACGCGGATCGGCGACTTCATCGGCGGCGGCACCGGCGAAATGGTCGGCCGTGACATTGCGGATGCAGTTGCCCGACGTCTGGATCGCGTGCATCTCGACCGAAGCGAGATCCGCCAGGATATCCGGCGTGTCCGAAAGCTTCGGCCAGTTGTACTGGATGTTCTGGCGGGTGGTGAAGTGCCCGTAGCCGCGATCGTACTTGCGAGCGATATGAGCGAGCATCCGCATCTGCCGGCTGTTCAGCGTGCCATAGGGAATGGCGACACGCAGCATATAGGCGTGAAGCTGCAGGTAGACGCCGTTCATCAGGCGCAGCGGCTTGAACGCATCTTCGGCAAGTTCGCCTGAAAGACGGCGCGTCACCTGATCGCGGAACTGCTCAACGCGGCCGGAGACAAAGGCATGGTCGAATTCGTCGTAACGGTACATCGGTCTTCTTTTCCTCAAGCCGCCTGCACGGGGCCGGTCAGGCCCTTGTATCCCGGCGCATAATCGATCGTCGGCCCTTCGGCGCGAACACGCTCGCGCAGACGCAGCGGCCGCAGAACGCCCGCTACTTCTTCAATGTCAATGACATTGACGTCAACCACCTTGTTGTCGGCAAAGGCCGCTTTTCCGGTCGCCTCAAGGGCAGACACGGCTTCGGCATGCCGGGCGACGAAGGCGTCCTGCAGCGATTCCACCCAATTGCCGGAGGCATCGAGCCAGACGGAAATTCCGTCCGACAGGCGGTTTGCGGTCAGCACTTTGTCGGCCATGTCAGTTCCTCACTTCGTCTTTATGTTTGCGCGACAGGTCCGCGCGACGCACAGGAGCGGTCTCGCCACTGGCTTTCGCCCTGACAAGCGGCTCCGAGCGCTCGAAATTCGCCCCGGCGACGGCATCGCCGATGATCACCATCACCGGTCCGTCCAGTTCATCGCGATATTGCAGGTCCGGAAGGTCCTTCAGCGTGCCGTGGAGCAGCTTGCGCTCCGCGCGGCTGGCGTTTTCGACGACGGCCACCGTGGTTTCGGCGGGAAGTCCCGCCTGCATCAGCCGGGCAGCGACCGATGCCGCGACCGTGCGGCCCATATAGACGGCAATCGTCGCGCCGGAAATGGCAAGGCGCGCCCAATCGGGCAGAACATCGCCGGTCAAATCATGACCCGTCGTGAAGATCAGCGACGAAGCAACGCCGCGCAGTGTCAGCGGCAGCTCGAAATCGGCTGCGGCTGCGAAGGCTGATGTGATTCCCGGCACGATCTCATAGGTGACCCCGGCATCCCGCAAGGCAGCCATCTCTTCGCCGGCCCGGCCGTAGACCAGCGGATCGCCCGATTTCAGGCGCACGACGCGCTTGCCCTCTTGGCCAAGCCGCACCAGCAGCTGGTTGATTTCTTCCTGGGACTTCGAATGGCAGCCTTTGCGCTTGCCGACCGACAGACGCTCGGCATCACGGCGGCCCATATCGACGATCGCCTGCGGCACCAGAGCATCATAAACAATGACGTCGGCTTCCATCATCACCCGCTGCGCACGCAAGGTCAGAAGGTCCTCGGCGCCCGGACCGGCACCGACCAGCCAGACGTGTCCAGGAACGCGATCCACGGACTGCAGCAGCCGGGATGCCTCGCGGCGGGCTTCCGCGACATTGCCGAGCGCGACCTGATCTGCAACGGCACCGGAGAAAAATCGGCGCCAGAAGACGCGCCGCGACACACCGCGCGGCAAGATGCGGTCGGCTGCATCGCGGTAGGCTTGCGCCAGCGATGCAAGGGCGCCGAGCGAGGGCGACAGGAGTTGATCGATCTGGGCTCGGATCATCTGCGCCAGCACCGGGCCTGCCCCTTCGGTTCCGATCGCAACCGCGACTGGCGCGCGGTTGACCAGCGCCGGCGTCAGGAAATCGCAATATTCCGGCTGATCCACCGCGTTGGCCGGAATTTTCCTTTCACGCGCCGCGGCGACGATAACGCGGTCCTGGGCAGCATCGCCGGTCGCGGCGAAAACCAACGTGGCGCCTTCGATTTGGCCAGCACGAAACGGCTCACGCACCGTTGCAATGGCGTTCGCAGCCAGAAAGGCCGCGAAATCCGCGTCCGGTTCATCGGCATAAGCGACGATCCGGGCCTGCGTGTTCGTCAGCAGCCGTACCTTGGCAAAAGCCTCGTCGCCATTGCCGAACACCGCCACGCTTTTTTGCGCAACGCGAAAGAAGGCCGGAAATACGGTCAGCTGCTCGGTCATGAGGCTAGGAATGATCCTGTTACAGGTTCTGGGGAATATCCCTTTTATAGAAGGAAAATTGAAGAAACAGAAATTCACAGGCCTTTGAAGCAGCGTATTCTTTTGCTCGACTTCAGCATAAATTGAGCAAATATCTCCCGTCATGGCACGGCTGCAACAGCGGCTTGACGCGCATGCTCCGCATTGCGTATTGCCATCCATAGCTTTTCAAATGCCGCCATGCCTCTTTCCGGAGTCACAATACGATGACGAATTCCGATCTCGCCGAACGCCTTCTGACCGTCATCGAGGCTGACATTCTTCCGCTGACGGAAAAGGGCGTTAGCGTCGGCAACAAGATCTTCGGCGCCGCCATCCTGCGCAAATCGGACCTGTCTCTGGTGATCGCCGAGACGAACAACGAAACCGAAAATCCGCTGTGGCACGGCGAAGTCCATACGCTGAAACGTTTTTACGAACGAGTAGAGAAGCCGGACACCAAGGACCTGATTTTCCTGTCCACCCACGAGCCCTGTTCGATGTGCCTGTCCGCCATTACCTGGGCCGGCTTCGACAATTTCTACTATTTCTTCAGCCACGAAGATTCCCGCGACAGCTTTTCCATCCCACACGACCTGAAAATCCTGAAGGAGGTTTTTCGGCTGGATCCGGGCGGCTACGCGAAGAACAACGCCTTCTGGCGGTCCGCGTCGGTGGCCGATCTGGTCGCGACATCCGACGAGACCGCAAAATTGGCGCTGCGAGCCCAGGACAAGCGTATCCGCGAAAAATATCAAACGCTCTCCGATGCCTACCAGTCCGGCAAGGACGACAACGCGATCCCGCTGAATTGAGACCCATGCAGCCCTCCAAGGACATTTCGCGCCTCCTCGACATCATGGCAGCCCTGCGCCAGCCGGAGACCGGCTGCCCCTGGGACGTCGTCCAGACCTTCGAGACGATCAAGCCTTATACGCTTGAGGAAGCCTATGAAGTCGCCGACGCTATCGAGCGCGGCGACATGCATGATCTTTGCGACGAACTCGGGGACCTTCTGCTGCAGGTGGTCTTTCACGCCCGCATGGCCGAGGAAGCCGGAGACTTCGCCTTCGGCGACGTGGTCGAAGCAATCACGCGAAAGATGATCCGCCGTCATCCGCACGTCTTTGCCCGCTCGGATGCCGACACGCCGGAGGCGGTCAAGCGGCAATGGAGCGAGATCAAGCAGGCTGAAAAGGACGAACGCCGAGAGCGGCGCGCCCGGCACGGTTTGCCCGAAGATGGAAACAAGGGTCATCTCGGCTCGGTCCAGCGCAGTTTTCCAGCCCTCGTCGAGGCCTTGAAGCTGCAGGAACGTGCCGCCAAGGTCGGCTTCGACTGGTCCTCGCCGGAACCGATCCTCGACAAGATCGAGGAAGAGATCGCCGAACTGCGCGAGGCGCTTGCCGCCAACGACAAGGCGAAGGTGGCGGACGAACTCGGCGACCTGATCTTTGCCGTGGTCAATATCGGCCGGCATGTCGGCGCCGATCCGGAAATGGCTTTGCGCGGAACGAACACCAAGTTTCGGCGCCGCTTCAGCCACATCGAGACCGAGCTGGTGTCGGCTGGAGAAACGCTTGAAGATGCGACGCTGGAACGGATGGAAGAACTCTGGCAGGCAGCAAAGGCGATCGAGAGGCAACTAACGTAACGGCATTCCGTAACGTCAGCCGCTCTGAAACCTACCAGTCCTGGGCCGCCGATTTCGGACCATAGCCCAGCCGGCGCTCGAGTTCTTCCGCTTCGGCAGCCGTCAGGCGTAGATCGAGACTGACCGAACCGTCTTCCCTATCTTCGCGGCCGTCCACGATCGCATGCCCGTAAACCCACGGCAGCAATTGCAGCTTCTCGACAGGCAGGACGACCGTGCATTCCGTCATGACCCCGGAAAGCCGGCTGCCGACTTCCTTAAGCAGATGATCGATGCCCTCGCCGGTGATCGCCGAAACAGCCGTTGTATTGTCCGTGTTTTCAGCCTTCTGCACGAGGCCGGCCCGGGTTTCGGGGTCGAGCAGGTCGATCTTATTCCAGACCTCGATGATGCGCTCTGCCCTTGCCTTCTCGTCGATGCCGAGATCGGTCAGGATGCGCAGCACGTCCTGCACCTGCACCTGATTGTCGGGGTCGGCGAGATCACGGACGTGCAGGATCAAGTCGGCTTCCAGAACCTCTTCCAGCGTTGCCCGGAAGGCGGCGACCAGATGCGTCGGCAGGTCGGAGATGAACCCGACGGTGTCGGACAGGATCACCATGCGCCCATGCGGCAGCTTCATGCGGCGCAGCGTCGGATCAAGCGTGGCAAACAGCATGTCTTCGGCAAGAACGCCGGCGCCGGTAATGCGATTGAACAGGGTCGATTTGCCGGCGTTGGTGTAGCCGACAAGGGCGACGATCGGATGCGGCACTTTCTTGCGCTTGGCACGGTGAAGCTGGCGGGTGCGGCGGACCTGCTCCAGCTCCTTCTCCAGCTTGACGATCTTTTCCTGCAGCAGCCGGCGGTCGGCTTCGATCTGCGTTTCACCGGGACCACCCATGAAACCGGCACCGCCGCGCTGGCGCTCAAGGTGGGTCCAGCTGCGAACCAGCCGGCCCTTCTGGTAGTTCAGATGCGCAAGATCGACCTGCAGCGTGCCTTCCCGGGTGGAGGCGCGGCGACCGAAGATTTCGAGGATGAGACCGGTCCGGTCGATGACCTTGCAGTTCCATTCCTTTTCGAGGTTTCGCTGCTGAACAGGCGTTAGCGGATGATCGACGATCACCAGGCCGGCGTTGTTCTCGATGAGCAGATGACCGATTTCCTCGATCTTGCCGCTTCCAAGCAGCGTTCCGGGTTTCGGTTGGGCAATGGGCACGATCGTGCCGTGCACGACTTCCAGGTCGATCGCAAGTGCCAGCCCGATGGTTTCCTCGAGCCGGCTTTCGTCGCTGCGCGTCGAGGTCGCGACAATCACGTCCGCGCTCTGCCTGCCGGTCTTTTTCAGGACCGGGACAATGACCACGGCGCGCATGTCATCGCGCAGCTTTTCCAGCTCCGGGATGATCGACGCCGATTTTGTATCACGTTTGGTAATGTGCCTTGCTTTCCGTCAGGATGCGGATTCTTCGCTCTCGAACATCTGCATCGGCTGGCCCGGCATGATCGTCGAGATGGCGTGCTTGTATACGAGCTGGGAATGCCCGTCACGCCGCAAGAGGACACAAAAGTTGTCGAAAGACGTGACGACACCCGTCAGTTTCACACCATTGATAAGAAATATCGTCAGAGATATCTTCTGCTTGCGAACGGTGTTGAGAAAAAGATCCTGCAAGTTCTGAGAACGTTCCGCCATAGCGCCGCTTCTTTCTTATTTGCCGGTTCAACTTAACCGGTTGATTATTCGATCTGTTTATCCCGAACGCCGTCAGAAGTCCTTTTCAGGGCGTCCCCCAGGATTTTGGTATCAAATCGCAGTCTTTTCCGCAATGTCGAAAAAGGCTTCACGAATTTTCTGTGACACGCTGCCGGGATGGCCGTTGGCGATGGTTTTACCGTTAACCGCCACCACCGGAAAGCAGATGCTTGTTGCAGCCGTGATGAAAACTTCGCGCGCGCTGAGCATTTCTTCGACCGAAAAGGCTCGCTCCTCAATGTCGAATCCGGCTGCGGCAGCCACGTCCATCAAAGTCGTGCGGGTAATGCCGCGAAGAATGCCATGATCGGCGTGGCGCGTCCGCAGCGTTCCATCCTTGTCGACGATCCAGACGTTGGTCGCCGCCCCTTCCTTCACGGTGCCGTCCGGCTCGATGAAGATCGCTTCCTGGGCGCCCCCCTCTTTCGCCGCCTGCCGGGCGAGAACGTTTGGCAGCAGCCCGACGGTCTTGACGTCGACACGATCCCAACGGTTTTCCGGCACGGTGATCGCTCGGATTCCAACTGCGTTCTTCCTTGCGATGAGCGAAGCGTCGGTTCTCTTCGCCGTGACGACGATCGTCGATGGCGTGCCCTCTGCCGGAAAGACATGATCTCGCCGGGCGGCGCCGCGCGTCACCTGCAGATAAAAAAGACCGTTTCGTATTCGGTTGCGCCGCAGGACTTCGCGAATGACGACAACGAGCGCCGCCCGCGTCATCGGCCAGGCGATACGGATTTCCGCGAGAGATCGGTCGAGGCGGTCGAGATGCCGCGCCAGGTCGACGATGAAGCCATGACGAACCTCGCAGACTTCATAGACGCCATCGGCGAATTGAAACCCCCGGTCCTCGATGTGGACGGCGGCATCGGTGTGGCGCTGGTAGGCGCCGTTGACATAGGCAATTCTCGACATGGATGACTTATTTCAAGAGATAGGAACCCGCGGTTTCAGACGCCGAGCGATTTCAGTTTCCGGTGCAGGGCCGAGCGCTCCATGCCGACGAACTCGGCCGTCCGCGAAATATTGCCGCCGAAGCGATTGATCTGGGCGATCAGATAGTCCCGCTCGAACATTTCG
The DNA here is from genome assembly GCF_964252955.1 of Pararhizobium sp. LjRoot238. Classification (NCBI taxonomy): domain Bacteria; kingdom Pseudomonadati; phylum Pseudomonadota; class Alphaproteobacteria; order Hyphomicrobiales; family Rhizobiaceae; genus Pararhizobium; species Pararhizobium sp. LjRoot238. The sequence continues at coordinate 3,719,762 of NZ_CAXUPP020000001.1, forward strand.
CGCGCCTCGCGCAACGGCAGCGTCATGATGTGTTGATCGCCCTGCGCCGAAATCTTCGGCAGACCGTCGCCCACCTCCGTCGGCAGCATGTCGGCCGAGATCGCCGTGTCCGGGCCGTCGCTGCGGGCGAGGATCATCAGCCGCTCGATATTGTTGCGCAGCTGGCGGATATTGCCTGGCCAGTCGTGCGCCTGCAGAACGGCCAGCGCATCGTCGCCGATCTTGCGAGCGCGGATGCCCGCCTGTTCGCTGATCTGGCGCATGAACATGTCGACCAGGAAAGGAATATCCTCGCGACGCTCGGCAAGCGCCGGCACCCGTACGGGAATGACCGCCAGGCGATGGTAGAGGTCCTCGCGGAACGCACCCTCGGCGATCTGGCTTTCGAGGTTGTAGGCGGTCGAGGAGATGATGCGGACATCGACCCTGACGCGCTTGGAGCCCCCGACGCGCTCGAACTGCTGATCGACCAGCACGCGCAGGATCTTGTTCTGCGTTTCGCGCGGCATTTCGCCGACTTCATCGAGATAAAGTATCCCGCCATGCGCCTCTTCCAGCGCACCGGTCTTGCGCGGCTGGCCTGGCGTTCCCTCGGTGCCGAAGAGCGCAATTTCCATGCGGTCCGGCGTGATCGCCGCCGCGTTCAGCGCCACGAAGGGGCCGGCCATTCGTGAAGACTTGCGGTGGATCATCCGCGCCACGAGCTCCTTGCCCGAACCGGAAGGGCCGTGGATCATGATGCGGCTATTTGTCGGCGCGACCTTCTCGATCATCTGGCGAAGCTGCGAGACGGCAACGGAGGTGCCGATCAGTTCAACCGGATCGCCGGAGCGTTTCTTCAGCTCGGAGACTTCCCGCTTCAGCTTGGAATTCTCCAGCGCGCGCTCGGCGATCAGAATCAGCCGATCGGCCTTGAAGGGCTTTTCAATGAAATCATAGGCACCACGGCGGATCGCCGACACGGCGGTTTCGATATTGCCGTGCCCGGAAATCATCACCACCGGCAGGTCCGGATAACGGCCCTTGATCTCGTCGAGAAGCGCCAGGCCGTCAAGACGGCTGCCCTGCATCCAGATATCGAGAAAGACGAGCCGCGGCACCCGGTCGCTGATCGCCTGCAACGCGCTGTCGCTGTCGAACGCAGTCCGGGTTTCGTGACCCTCGTCGGACAGAATGCCGGAGACAATCTCGCGAATGTCCTCCTCATCGTCCACAACCAGAATGTCAGCCGCCATGGGAAGTATCCTTGTTCTGTCTGTCTTCAGTGCCGCCGCCCTGTCCGGCCGGCGGCAAAATAATGCGAATCATGGCGCCCTGTCCGTGATCGAAATCAGCGGGCGCGTCATGCAGTTCCAATTGTCCGCCATGGTCCTCGATGATCTTCTTGACGATCGCAAGGCCAAGGCCGGTGCCCTTCTCCCGCATCGTCATGTAGGGCTCGAGAATGCGGTGGCGGTTTTCGGTTGGCAGCCCCTTGCCGTTGTCGATGATATCGACAACGAACTGGCCACTCGTTTCATTCCGTCGCGAACGGACCATCACGCGACGGTCGCCGCGAACGGCATCGGCCGGCAAGGCTTCAATCGCCTCGACCGCGTTCTTGATGATGTTGCCGAAAGCCTGGCCGAGCATACGGCCGTCGAAGGTACCATCGAGCGGTTCGTCGCCGAGATCGCGGATGAAGGTCACATGGGTGTTTCCCATCTCGCGCAGGAAGATGGCATCCTTGAGGATGTTGCGCAGGTCCGCCTGCTCCTTTGTCGGCTTCGGCATCCGTGCAAAACCGGAGAATTCATCGACCATGCGGCCGATATCCTCGACCTGGCGAACGATCGTGTCGGTACATTGATCAAAGACCGCCCGGTCGTCCTGATTGATCTGCTTGCCATAGCGGCGCTTCAGGCGCTCGGCCGAAAGCTGGATCGGCGTCAGCGGGTTCTTGATCTCGTGGGCGATGCGGCGGGCAACGTCGGCCCAGGCGGTCGAGCGCTGGGCGATGACCAGATCGGTGATGTCATCGACGGTGATAACGTAGGATTCCTTGGCGTCGTGCGATTCCTCGCGCGTCACCTGAACATTCAGCGTGCGCTCCGTTCCGCCGCGCATGATGTTGATCTGCTTGCGGTAGTCGTTGCGATGGCGGCTCGCGGCCTCGTTCAGCACCTGTTCGATTTCAGGCGCCACGTCGGCAAGTCTTTCGCCGACAAGCTCCAGGATCGGGCGAGAGAGGAAATGTTCGGACGACGGATTGGCAATTGTAATACGCCGGTCATCCTCGACACCGATCACCGCGGCAGTGACCCCGGAAAGCACGGCCTCGATAAACCGCCGCCGGTCGTCCATCTCGTCCTTGGCTTCGAGGATCTGATCCCGCTGTGTACGGATTTCGGCGATCATCTTGTTGAAGGTGCGCGACAGGCTGCCGACATCGCCGTCGACAGCATGGACGGGCACCACCACATTCAGGTTTCCGCCCGCCACGCTGTCGGCGGCCCCGATCAAAAGCCGGATCGGCCGCACGATCCGGTCGGCGACCGCAATCGCGGTCCAGATGGCAGCGAGAAGGACAATCAGCGCAAAACCGAGATAGAGCACGCCGAAAGCCACCTGTAGTGATGTGCGTCCGGCCTCGAGGTTCTTGTATTCGGCAGTGTTCTCTTCCATCAGCCGCATCGAGCGCATGACCTTGGGGTCAACGCTGCGGACGGTGTAGAGATAGGCACCGTTGATATTGTCGATCGGGATGACTGCACCAACGAGATTGGTCACGCCGGGTGGGATGAGGGTCGGTTGCCCGGACGCGGTGCTAAGCAGCGCATCCCTCGGAATGGCCGGCAATGGCCGCTCGGTGGGGATATTCGCCTGCAGGATGGGCGAGCCGTCCGCGCGCACCAGGAAAGCGCCCAACATGCCGCGCCCGCGGGCCTGCCGCGTCATCAGGTCGATAAAACCGGTCCGGTCGAGGCTGTAGAGCTGGCGGTTGCGCTCCAGGTCATTGGCCATGGAGACCGTCTGGCCCTGGAGGTAGCTGGCATTTTCCAGGACATAGGCCTGGGCGACGTCGAGCGACGAATTGACGATCGACTGCGTGCGCAGCGAAAACCAGCGGTCGAGACCGACATCAAGCGTGATGCTGGCAAAGATCGCAACCAGGATAGCCGGAGTGATCGCTACGATCGAAAACAGCGCAACGATGCGTACATGCAGTCGTGCCGCTGCCCGGCCGCGGTTGCGGGCTTTCAGAAGGCGCAGAATTTCACGGCCAATCAGGAACATCAGGCCGATAACGAACAGCGCATTGATCGCAGCCGAGCCAATGATGATGTTGGTTTCCGGCCGGATCGGCGTCAGGCCGAGAAGAACGAGCAGCGATGCGATCGCGCAGGCAAGCGCGCCAGTCGCCAGAACAAGACCGGGAAACGCGAAGGACGCGCGCCGGTCATGGCCGATCATCGAAGCCTCATCTTTCGTCACTGGCAAAACAAGCCCTTCGGCCATCAAACATGCATCCCCGACCCGGCGTCGTTCCCGATGAACGACGGCAGGCACCACGCTTTTCGGTCAAGAAAAAGGACTTACCGGCTCCGTTTTCCCGCCTGCTTTTCATCCGCCGTAACGGATTCGGCGGATGACGCAACTTAGGAATCACCCCACCCGTGTGCTTTCTAAGCAACATATTGTGGCGAAAATGCAACGGTTCCCGGTGCGAAGTCAAGCACTGCGTGAGCTGCGGTAAACCGAAACGCCGAGCTCACGAATTTTCTTGCGCAACGTGTTCCGGTTCAGGCCAAGCAGGTCGGCCGCCTTGATCTGATTGCCGCGTGTTGCCGTCAAGGCGGCGAGAATCAAGGGATATTCCATCTCGGCCAGCACCCGGTCATACAGTCCGGCGGGCGGGAGGCCGTCGCCGAAGCCGGCAAAATATTGCCGCATATTCTCTTCCACCGCCTGTGAAATCGACATAGATCCGGGGCGGCTCGACGCCTTTTCGATCGGACTGTCGGGAATGTCGGAGCGCAATTCGCTTTCGATGATCTCCCTGGTGATCACGTCCTGCGGATAAAGCGCCGTCAGCCGGCGGACGACGTTTTCGAGCTCGCGGACGTTGCCGGGCCACGGATGTGCTTTCATCAGTTCAAGCGCTTCCTGGTCGAAACGCTTGACGTCGAGGCCCTCCTTCTCCGCCTGCTGGACGAAATGGCGAACGAGGTCGGGAATATCCTCGGCGCGATCACGCAGCGGCGGCAGGCGCAGCGGCACGACGTTCAGACGATAATAGAGGTCCTCGCGGAAAAGGCCCTGATTGATCGACTGTTTCAGGTCCTTGTTGGTCGCAGCCACGATGCGAACATCGGAACGGATCGGCGTGCGGCCGCCGACAGTGGTATATTCGCCCTGCTGCAGCACGCGCAGCAGCCGTGTCTGCGCGTCCATCGGCATATCACCGATTTCATCGAGGAACAGCGTGCCGCCTTCGGCCTGCTCGAACCGGCCGGTCGAGCGGTTTTGCGCACCGGTGAAAGCGCCTTTCTCGTGACCGAACAGCTCTGATTCGATCAGATCGCGCGGGATGGCCGCCATATTGATCGCGACGAAGGGGCCATTGCGGCGCTTGCCATAGTCGTGCAGCGCACGTGCCACCAGTTCCTTGCCGGTGCCGGATTCGCCGGTGATCATCAGCGTCAGATCGGTCTGCATCAGGCGCGCCAGAACGCGGTAGATTTCCTGCATCGCGGCGGAGCGACCGACCAGCGGCATGCCGTCCTGCGTGTCGTCATCCATCTTCGCCGGCTTGCGCTTCGGCTCGGCGAGCGCCCGGCCAATGATCGCGATCAGTTCCGTCAGGTCGAAGGGCTTGGGCAGGTAGTCATAGGCACCCTTCTCGGATGCCTTGATTGCCGTCATGAAGGTGTTCTGGGCGCTCATCACCAGCACAGGCAGATCCGGCCGTGCCTTCTTGATGCGCGGCAGGAGATCGAAGGCGTTTTCGTCCGGCATGACCACGTCGGTGACGACAAGGTCGCCGTCACCGGCCGAGATCCAGCGCCAGAGCGTCGCGGCATTCGAGGTGATGCGTACATCGTAGCCGGCGCGGCTGAGCGCCTGGTTGAGCACGGTGCGGATGGCAGCGTCGTCGTCAGCGACGAGAATCGTGGCGCCTGTCATCAGGATTGTCCTTTTACTGTCAGTGGTTCGCTGTCTTCTGCCGTTGGTCCTTTCGACGCGGGCATCAGAACGCGAAATGTCGTGCGGCTCGACTGGCTGTCGCATTCGACGATGCCGCCATGGCCGCCAATGATCTTGGCAACCAGCGCCAGGCCGAGGCCGGAGCCATTGGTTTTCGTGGTGATGAATGGGTCGAACAGATGTGGCACCAGATCGGATGGAACGCCCGGCCCATTGTCGTGTACGCAGAATTCGAGCGGCAGCGAAATCTTCTCGCGCGTTCCGGCGACGGAGAGGCGGATGCCTGGCCGATAGGCCGTCGTCAGCATGATCTCGCCGTCCGGCTTGTCGGCGACCGCCTCGGCGGCGTTCTTGATCAGATTGAGAAAGACTTGAATCAGCTGGTCGCGATTGGCGTAGACCGGCGGCAGCGACGGGTCGTAATTCTCGGTGATGCGAATCTTGCGGGCGAAACCGGCCTTGGCGACGGCCTTCACGTGATCCAATACCGAATGGATGTTGACGGGATGGCGGTCGACGGGCCGCTCGTCGGAGAAGACCTCCATCCGGTCGACCAGCGAGACGATACGGTCGGTCTCGTCGCAGATCAGCCGCGTCAGCGCCCGGTCCTCGTCATTGACCGAGGTCTCCAGAAGCTGGGCTGCCCCCCGGATGCCCGACAGCGGGTTCTTGATTTCGTGGGCCAGCATCGAGGCAAGCCCCGTGACCGAGCGGGCGGCGGCGCGATGGGTGAGCTGCCGATCGATCTTATCGGCCATCGAGCGCTCTTGAAACACGATGACGACGGAGCCCGGTTCGGACAGCACAGGTGCCACATAGAGATCGACGAGCTTGTCGGCGCCGAGCCGCGGCGAGCTCAGATCGACGCGGTATTCGTTGACGGCGGCGCGGCGCTCGCGCACCTGCTCGATCAGCGTCAGCAGCGGGCTGCCGAAGGGAATGAAGGCGCTGATGTCGTGGCGGGCGAGATAGTTGGCGCTGGCACCGAAAAAGGCCTCCGCCTCCCAGTTCGCAAAGGCCACAAGACCATTTTCATCGACAAGGATGACCGGGTTCTGGATGGCGTTCAGCACCGCCATGGGCAGGGAATCGGCGATCTTCTGCTCCTCGTCGCGCAATTTCTCGGTCATGCCGCGTCCCTTTCTTCTTCGCACCCCGATCCGGCGGCGATCGCTGCGACGGTGCGGGAGAGGACGGCTTTCGGGTCGGTAGAGGTCATGATCGCCGCCTTTTCCTGCGAAGCCAGATGCGGCGCGAAGCGGTCGAGATACCAGCTGACATGTTTGCGGGCGTGCCTCAGACCGATATCGGTGCCGTAAAATTCGAGCATCATGCCGTAATGCTCGGCGACGATCTCCTGGACCTGCGCTGTTTCCGGATGCTCGACTGCGCCCGCAAGCACGCCGGCATGCCAGGGCCGCCCTTGGCCTGAGCGGCCGATCATCACTGCGTCGGCGCCGGAGCGCCTCAGAATTTCCTTGGCATCGGCCGTGGTCGCGACATCGCCGTTGGCAACGAGCGGAACCGAAATCACGTCGCGAACGGCGCGGATCGCATCCCAATCGGCGCTGCCATTATAGAACTGCATGCGCGTCCGGCCGTGGATGGTGATCATCTTCACACCGGCCGCTTCCGCTCGCTTGGCGATCTCAGGCGCATTGATGGAGTTCTCGTCCCATCCAAGGCGCATCTTCAGCGTCACGGGAACATCGACGGCGTTTACGGTCGCCTCGATCAGCGACAGCGCGTGGTCGGGGTCGCGCATCAAAGCAGAACCGGAGTAGCCGCCGGTCACTTTCTTGGCCGGGCAGCCCATATTGATGTCGATGACATCGGCGCCGTTATCCGCGGCGATCTTTGCCGCCTCCGCCATCCAATGGGCTTCGCGTCCGGCGAGCTGGACAATATGCGGCTTGATGCCAGAGTTTTTGAGGCGCACCCAGCTTTCCGACGCGTTGCCGACGAGTTCGCGGCTTGCTACCATCTCGGTGACGACGAGGCCGGCGCCGAAACGCCAGGCCAGCTGCCGGAAGGGCAAGTCCGTGACACCCGACATCGGCGCGAGCACGACGCGGTTTCGAAAGGAGAGCCGCCCAACCCGGAACGGGGATGACAAATCCGGTATCTGCAAATGATTATCTTTCGGGCACATCTTTATTCTGCACTATTTTTAGACATACTTGTCAGGATTGCCAAGCGATTTCAGAGCCACGCGACAAAATTCCCGGGACAACTGGTAAAGGCCCGACCTTCGCGGTAAATCACCACGGCGTTTGAAGTGACGCGCGCCGAAACGGCCCTGATGCGGGGGTTTGACGGGTGTGACCGGCACATTGAAGCCGCTCCAAGGAGCGGCATTGGGCCCAGACGGTGAAGCATTCGCGGGAAGCCATATAGAAAATGCACGCAAAAGAACAGCTTTCCTGTGGTATCGTCATCGTCGCTGCGGGGCGCGGCGAACGCGCCGGTTCGCAACAGGACGGCCCCAAGCAATATCGCCCCATCGGCGGACGGCCGGTTATCTCCCATACCCTTGATGTTTTTGCGACATGGCCGCGGGAAAAAACGATCGTCGTTGTCATTCACCCCGATGACGAAGCCCTGTTCGGGCAAGCGCTTGGCCACATGGCAGGCAACAAGGCGCCCATCATCGTCGTCCACGGCGGACCGACGCGCCAACTGTCGGTGCTCGCCGGGCTGAAAGCCCTGGAACAATCCGGCATTACACATGTCATGATCCAGGATGCGGTGCGTCCGTTCATCGATCATGCCCTGCTGGATCGGTGCTTTGGGGCACTCGCCGGCGGCGCGGATGCCGTGCTTCCCGCCGTTGCCGTTTCCGACACGCTGAAGCGAGGCTCAGCTGACGGTAAGGTCATGGAAACCGTGCCGAGAGCCGGCCTGTTTTCGGCCCAGACGCCTCAGTGTTTCCGCTTCGGGCCGATCCTTTCAGCGCATACTCAAGCTGCGGCTTCCGGCCGCTCCGATTTCACCGACGATGCTTCGATCGCTGAATGGGCCGGCATGCCCGTGACGTTGGTTGAGGGGTCCGTCGACAATGTCAAACTGACGCTCAAACGGGATATCGCCATGGCTGACGAAAAGCTGAACCGGAACAGGCTTCCGGATGTACGCACCGGCAACGGCTATGATGTCCACCAGCTCGTCGCGGGTGACGGCGTCACGCTCTGCGGCGTTTTCATCCCGCATGACCAGAAATTGCTCGGCCACTCCGATGCCGACGTGGCGCTGCACGCGCTGACCGATGCGCTCTTGGCGACCTGCGGCGCTGGCGATATCGGCGATCATTTTCCACCCTCCGACCCGCAGTGGAAGGGTGCTGCCTCGCGGATCTTTCTCGAGCACGCGGCGAAGATCGTTCGCGACAACGGCGGCACGATCATGAACGCCGATGTTTCGCTGATCGCCGAAGCGCCGAAGGTCGGGCCGCATCGTCTGGCGATGCGCGAAAATCTCGCATCCATGCTCGGCATTTCCCTCGACCGGTGCTCGGTGAAGGCGACGACCAACGAAAAGATCGGCTTCGTCGGCAGGCGCGAGGGCATTGCGGCCATTGCGACGGCAACGGTGGTTTATGCGGGAGACGGAAAATGAGCGGCTGGCCCGAGGATATCGAACATAAGGCGCGCGCATTGATCGCTGCGTTTTCCGAGCGCCGCCTGATGGTCGCGACGGCGGAATCCTGCACCGGCGGACTGATCGTCGGCGCGCTGACCGAAGTCTCGGGCTCCTCCTCGGTGGTCGATCGCGGTTTCGTCACCTATTCCAACGATGCCAAGATACAGATGCTGGGCGTCGATCCGGCAACGCTTGCCGCGCACGGGGCGGTGTCACGCCAGACCGCGGTAGAGATGGCACGCGGCGCTCTTTCCCATTCGCAGGCCGATATCGCCGTCGCCGTTACCGGCATTGCAGGCCCCAGCGGAGGGACCGACGAAAAAGCCGTCGGGCTCGTGCATCTGGCAGCCGCAAGCCGCGGCGGCAGCGTCCTTCATCGCGAAATGCGCTATGGCGACATCGGCCGCGATGCCGTCCGGCTAGCGACGGTGCGCACGGCGCTCGACATGCTGGAGGATGCGGCGGAAGGCCGAACCGCCATCAGCGGGATACCGTGAAGAAAGAGGCGGCAACGCTCTTTACACGGTGGCGTAAATCGCGTCGGCGCGCTCCTCGAAGGCCTCGGAAAACATCCGGAAGGCCCGGTCGAACATCGACCCCATCAGGGCGCCGAGAATGCGGCTCTTGAATTCGTAGTCGATGAAGAAATTGACCGAACAGCCGCCCATGCCCGTGTCTTCGAAACGCCAGCGATTATCGAGATATTTGAACGGACCATCGATATATTTGACGTCGATGATGCGCTCTGCCTTGTTCAGGAGCACCTGTGTCGTAAAGGTCTCACGGATCGCCTTGTAGCCGACCGTCATATCGGCCAGCAGCAGTTCCTTACCGTCACGCTCTTTGCGCGAACGGACCGCCAGGGCCTCGCAGAGCGGCAGGAACTCGGGATATTTTTCAACATCGGCGATCAGATCGAACATCTGGTCTGGTGAGTGTCTGACTGGCCGGCGGGTCTCGAACTGTGGCATGGCTCTCAGATATTCAATGATTTCCGGAAAAACAAGGTGGCAGGCTGACGCGCCCTCAAACGCAGAGAAATCGCGTGGGCGAGGATTCGGTCGGCCGCTCGGAGGGTTATGACTGCCTACTCCAAACTCAAAACATCATCTGACATTGACGGCCCCTGGAGACGCGCGACGAGAGCGCCCATGTCGCGGTGGCTCCCCAGTTGCAGGACCGGCATGTCCGGCGAATACCGGTCTAACCTGTCCACGATGACAGGAGAGACGCGCCGCTCGAAATTCCAGATGTAGGACAGGAAGTCGCGATCCGGCAATTGTTCCGGACACCCCGGCGCCATGTCGGGGCGAACACGGCCGAAACTCGACGCCACCCGGCAGGTCAGCCCCCAAAGACACACCGGGCGCGGAACGCGGACCCAGACGACGAGATCGGTTCGCGGCAGGCGCAGGTCGAAGCTCGACGCGCCGGTCCCGTCCATGATCCATCGATCCTCCGCGACCTTGGTGGCGATCAGCGCACGCTCGTCGGCTCTCGGCCGTTTCGTCCAGCCGGGCAGCCAGTAGAAGTCCCGGTCCATCGAGACGTAAGGCAGATCGAGTCTGCTCGAGAGCCCTCTCGACAGCGTGCTCTTGCCGCCGCCCGAGCAGCCGATCACGAGGATACGGTTGGCGCGGCGAAGGATCGGGAGGGCATCTTCAATTGCGGATATATAGCACGGCATGACAGGCTCCAGACCTTGGAGCCGCGCACCATACAACTCGAATCCGGATTTGCAACCGCTGGAAGGTAACTCTGCCGCAATCAGCAGCTTCTTTTCCGCGCCGGCCTAGGCCGTGGTGACGATTTAACTATTTGAGCCAGATTGCGATGGCGGCGAGTTTGACGAAGCCCATGAAGTTTGCCAGCAATTTGTCGTATCGGGTTGCCACTCGTCGGAACTGTTTGAGTTTGCTGAAGAAGCGTTCGATACGGTTGCGTTCCTTGTAGAGGTCGGCGTTATAGGGATGCTGGATTTTGCGGTTTTGCTTTGGCGGGATGACGACTTCAGCACCCGCTTCGGCGATCTTGTCGCGTAAATGGTCTGCGTCATAGCCTTTGTCGGCGATTGCCGCATCCGTCTCGAAACCCTCGACCAACTGATGTGCAAGGGTGATGTCGTTGCGCTGTCCGGGACTGCCGATCAGGCGCACCGGAAGCCCCAGAGCCTCCGTCGCGGCATGGATCTTGGTGCTCAATCCGCCGCGAGACCGACCCAGGCCCTGGGCATCCGCCCCCCTTTTTCCTTGCGCGCTCCGGCGGCATGCTGGTGGGCTCGCACAATGGTGCTATCGATCATCAGCCATTCCAGGTCGGCTTCGCGGGCAAGGACGGCAAGCATGTCGTCGAGCACACCCATCTCGATCCAGCGATAATAGCGTCGCTTGACCGAGCGGTAATCGCCCAGCCGCTCAGGCAGGTCACGCCAGCGGCCACCAGAACGAGCCATCCATAGCAACGCATCCAGAAAAAGCCGGTTGTTGGTTCGCGGACCGCGTTTGCCCTTGGTCCCGCCGGGCACAATCGCCTTGATACGCTCCCACTGATCATCCCGAAGAGCATCGCAATCCATCACTGACCTCCAAAAGTCAGTGTTGAATCTGATTTGAAACCCTTTGGGAACCTTAAAACCTTAAATCGTCACCACGGCCTAGGGGCGATCGACAAGCGTCTCGCGGGCGGAGACCTCACCGACAGGCCGCCAGATCACCCGCTGGAAGCCGAGTCGCGCCAGCCAGTCCTCGAAATACCAGCTGATGACCTCCTTGCGGCCACTGACAAAGGGCAGCCAGGCGCTGTCGAGATTGATGAAGGGCAGGAACGGGTTCGGCCGCTGCGATGCATAGAGTTCGACGCGTACCGACTTGCGTACAGAAAGGCCCCGCGCGTGGAAGCCGAATGTGTCTCCAACGACCAGCGTATTGGCCGGGACCGAGAATTTCGTCGGTTCGGCAAGGTGAAGCCGCTTCAGCGAGGTTGCCGGAATGCGGAAAGCCCCGCCGCCCTGCCGCTGCGATGCCACAACGCTCATGCGCTTCTGCCAAGCGAGCCGGCGCTTCGTCAGCTTATGCGAACCGGCGACATAGGTGAACGGCCCCTCGTCTTCCGGTACGTCATAAAGGAAGAACCAGGCCTTGGCCGTCGAGTGGAACGTATCCATGTGCAGATCGGTCTGCGGATCCTTCTCGCCGGGCTTGGCCGTCGGCTCGCCGAAGATCGTCTGGATGCTTAGCACAGGCTCGACGTTGAAGCCGCCCGCATAGCGGATCGGCCCGGTCCATTTCTCGCTCTTGAGAAACGAGCGCAGCATCGGGGAATGGGCCAGCACGTCCGGGGTCAGCGGAATACGGCGCGTCACCGCGCGGCCCTCCCGCATCTCGCGCGCCGGCGCCTTTAACGCCTCCACCTCGGCTACCAGCGCCCTGAAATCCGCCTCCGGCAGAAGATCACGGCGCTCCATATAGCCGTTTTCTGCAAAGAAGGCCCGCTCGGCGTCAGAGACCAGGTGCTTTAGCTTTCGGCGGCGCCATTCGGTGATGCGGGCAGTCGTCTTCACGCGCCACACATGCAGGCCCCTACGGTTAAGCCACTCACTGCCGAGTACCGGACCGCGGAAATCCTTTCTGCCGGTCACCACTTGAAAAAGACGATACGGCAATAGAACCGCCGCCTTCGCCCAGCCTATCACACCGTCTGCCATGGCAACTTACCTATATCCAAACCCCTAGCCGGGGACGCCGCAAAGCTTCAATTCAGGCATCAAAACAGTCGACGTCGCCATGTCGCTCGCGCCATCAAGCGGCTGCCTCTCACAATGCCTCCGCAAGGACCTTGCGCTCCCGCGCCGCGCGCAGCCGGGCGAAGTCGTCGCCGGCGTGATGCGACGAGCGCGTCAGCGGGCTGGAGGCGACCATCAGGAAGCCCTTGGTATAGGCGACGGTCTCGTAGGACTTGAACTCCTCCGGGGTCACGAAGCTCATCACCTGATGATGCTTGCGGGTCGGCTGCAGATACTGGCCGATGGTCAGAAAGTCGACGTCGGCGGTGCGCAGATCGTCCATCAGTTGCAGCACTTCGTTGCGCTCTTCGCCGAGGCCAACCATGATGCCGGACTTGGTGAACATCGTCGGGTCGAGTTCCTTCACCCGCTGCAGAAGCCGGATCGAGTGGAAATAACGTGCACCGGGACGCACCGTCAGATAGTTGCCCGGCACAGTTTCCATGTTGTGGTTGAAGACGTCGGGCTTGGCAGCAACGACGCGCTCCAGTGCACCGGGCTTCTTCAGGAAGTCGGGCGTCAGGATTTCGATGGTCGTTGCCGGCGAAGCGGCGCGGATAGCCCAGATCACCTTTTCGAAATGCTCAGCGCCGCCGTCGGCCAGATCATCGCGGTCGACCGAGGTGATGACGACATGGGACAGGCCCATCTGCTTGACGGCCTTAGCGACGTTTTCCGGCTCGGCCATGTCGAGCGCATTCGGCTTGCCGGTCGAGACGTTGCAGAAGGCGCAGGCGCGGGTACAGATCTCGCCCATGATCATGAAGGTGGCGTGCTTCTTGTCCCAGCACTCGCCGATGTTCGGGCAGCCGGCCTCCTCGCAGACGGTGACAAGCTTGTGCTCCTTCACGATCGAGCGGGTTTCCTGATAGCCCTTCGACACCGGCGCCTTGACGCGGATCCATTCCGGCTTGCGCAGCATCTCGGTATCGGGCTTGTGGGCCTTTTCCGGATGACGGATACGCTTGACGTCGATCTCGATATTGGTGCGGTCGAGAATGGTGACCATCTTGGCTTTCACTTCCTTCGAGCAGTACGGGTCTTCAGGCCGGAAATGCGGCCCGCCTTTGTGAGATGGAGGCGAGCCCTAACACAATCAAGCGTTCAGTGCACGCCCATAGGCGTCGAGCACGCTTTCCTTCAGCGTTTCCGAGATCGTCGGATGCGGGAAGATGGTGTGCATCAGTTCTTCCTCGGTCGTTTCGAGGTTCATCGCAACGACGAAACCCTGGATCAGTTCGGTAACCTCCGCCCCGACCAGATGCGCACCGATCAGTTCGCCGGTCTTCTTGTCGAAGATGGTTTTCACCATGCCCTGGTCTTCGCCGAGCGCGATCGCCTTGCCGTTGGCGACGAAGGGGAAGCGGCCGACGCGGATATCGCGGCCGTCTGCCTTGGCCTTGGCTTCCGTCACACCAACCGAGGCGACCTGCGGGTTGCAATAGGTGCAGCCGGGGATCTTCAGCGTGTCCATCGGATGCACATGCGGCAGGCCGGCAATCTTCTCGACGCAGATGACCGCTTCGTGCTCGGCCTTATGGGCAAGCATCGGCGGGCCTGCAACGTCGCCGATCGCATAGACGCCCGGAACATTGGTCTTGCCGTAACCGTCGATGACGATGCAGCCGCGATCGGTCTTCACGCCGAGCGTTTCCAGGCCGAGATTCTCGATATTGCCCTGAACGCCGACGGCCGAGATCAGCCGGTCGGCGGTGATCTTCTCGACCGAGCCGTCCTTCTTCTCGACATGCGCCGTCACCGAGTTGGCTGCCTTCTCGACCTTCGTCACCTTGGCGTCGAGAATGATCTTCATGCCCTGTTTCTCGAACTGCTTCTTGGCGAAGGCAGAGATTTCCGCGTCCTCGATCGGCATGACCTGCGGCAGCAGTTCGACGACAGTCACGTCGACGCCCAGCGTGCGGTAGAACGACGCAAACTCGATGCCGATGGCGCCCGAACCCATGACCAGCAGTGACTTCGGCATCGCGTCCGGGTTCATCGCCTCGAAATAGGTCCAGATCAGCTTGCCATCCGGCTCGATGCCGGGCAGTGCGCGCGGGCGGGCGCCGGTGGCGATGATGATGTGCTTGGCGGTATAGGTGCCCTCGCCCAGCGTATTCTTCGGCAGCGGCGCCTGCGGCTGGACGATGGCCTTGGTGGTCTTCGCAACGACGATCTCGTTCGGCTTGGTCAGTTTGGCCTCGCCCCAGATGACATCGACCTTGTTCTTCTTCATCAGGAATCCGACGCCGCCGTTCATGCGTTCGGCAATGCCGCGCGAGCGGGCGACGATGGCCTTCAGATCCGGCGTCACCTTGCCTTCGAGCGTCAGGCCGTAATTCTTGGCGTGTTCGGCGAGATGCAGCACTTCGGCGGACCGCAACAGTGCCTTTGTCGGGATGCAGCCCCAGTTGGAGCAGATGCCGGCCAGGTGCTCACGCTCGACCACGGCGGTCTTCAGGCCCAGTTGCGCGGCGCGGATCGCAGCTATGTAGCCGCCGGGGCCGGAGCCGATAACGATGACGTCGTAGGAATTTGCCATTCTTGTTTCCTGCCTCTTCCTTAGGTCATGTTCCGGGTCAGCAAGACCCAGTCATGCCTTTTGCTGTCCTCAAAGAGCGGCACGGCCGGAAGCCTCGCCTTCTCCGCAAAACCGCTGGCCGCGTAGAGCGCCAGCGCCGTTTCATTGTGGCTTTCGGTGATCAGGCTGACCTGCCTGCCCCGGGCCTTCTCGATTTCATTGGCGAGCAGCGCCCGCCCGATACCCTTGCCGCGATGGTGCCGGTAGACACCGAGACTGTCGATGAACCGGCTGCCGATCACAGTCACCTGCAGATCCAGCAGCGGCGTGATCACCGGATGCGGCGCGACCATATCGCGGACCCTCTCATCCAGATCGTAACCGATGGAAACGCCGGCAATTTCACCGTCCCATTCGGCACAAGTCGCGTCTTTCCAGGCGCCGGGCTCATGGTCCTCGCGCATTCTCGACCGCCCCTGCTCCATGGCGGTATCCTTGTTCCCCCGCATCACCGCTCCGTACCAGAGCCAGGTCGCAAAACCGTGCGAGGCGATATCGACCAGCACAGCCAGTTCCGCCGCATCCCGCCGCTCCGCCGCCCGCAGAACAAGAGCCGCCGTCATTCAGAGACCGAGCATCATCCGGACCATCGGCTCAAGGCCGCGTCCGATGGCGCGCGTATTTTCGACATCGAGATGAATGCCGTCGAGTGGCGTGGTAGAGGCCACCGAACCGGCATCGAAGAAGCCACATCCCTTTTCGTCGGCGAGATCGGCATAGAGCGAGGCCAGCATCGCCGACTGCTCGATGCTGGTGGCAAACATGGCCGCGAAGGCAGCGTTCGCCGTCTCGCGGATAGCCGGCGGCGCCACGATCAGGATTTCTGGCTGATCATCGTTGTCGAACGACCATATGTGATGCCGCACCAGGTCGATCAGTCGTTCCATACCCTGTGTTGCGCCCGACGCCGTGCCGCAAATCACCGGCTTCATGTCGTTGGTGCCGAGCAGGATGATGACGAGATCGATCGGATCGTGGCTGTGCAGGATCGTCGGCAGGATACGGGCGCCGTTCCTGTCGCAATCTGCAAGATGATCGTCAAAAGCGGTCGTGCGGCCGTTCAGCCCCTCGGCAATCACGTGAACGCCGTCGCCGAGCGCCTTTTGCAGGACGCTTGGCCAGCGATCCTCAAGCGCATGACGGTCGCGCCCCTCGGCATCATAGCCCCAGGTCAGACTGTCGCCGTAGCAAAGGACTGTTTTCATCGTCACGTCACGCCTTCAAGCTGGATGCGCCGCAAATATCCGGAAGGCCGGTGGCCTCCCGGATCAACAGGAATGCTCAGACCAGCATGCCCATCGGATTTTCGATGTAGCGCTTGAAGGCTCCGAGCAGTTCGGCACCGAGCGCGCCGTCGACAGCGCGGTGGTCGGTCGAGAGCGTCACGGTCATGACGTTGGCAACGACCATCTGGCCCTTCTTGACGACGACGCGTTCCTCGCCTGCGCCGACCGCCAGGATCGTCGCGTGCGGCGGATTGACGACGGCTGAGAAGTTCTTCACGCCCATCATGCCCATGTTGGACACCGCGGTCGTGCCGCCCTGGTACTCTTCCGGCTTCAGCTTCCGGCTCTTGGCGCGGGCGCCGAGATCCTTCATCTCGTTGGAGATGGCCGACAGGCTCTTGGTCTCGGCGCTGCGGATGATCGGCGTGATCAGGCCGCCCGGGATCGACACGGCAACGCCGACATCGGCGTGCTTGTGCTTGACCATGTTGGCTTCGGTCCAGGAGACGTTGGCTTCCGGCACATCGCGCAGGGCAAGCGCCATGGCCTTGATGACCATGTCGTTGACCGAGAGCTTGTAGACGGGCTTGCCGTCCTTTTCGGGCGCAGACGCGTTGATCTGGGCGCGCAGCGCCAGCAGCCCATCGAGCTCGCAATCGACCGAAACGTAGAAATGCGGGATCGTCTGCTTGGATTCCTGCAGGCGCTTGGCGATCGTCTTGCGCATGCCGTCATGCGGCACGAGTTCGTAGGAGCCCTCGGCGAAGTTCTTGAGAACGGCTTCGTCCGACGGGCCCTTGGCGAGCGGCGCTGCAGCCGGCGCCGGCGCAGCGGCGGACGGAGCAGCCGCAGCGGCCGGCTTCAGACCACCGCCGGCGACAGCCGTTTCCACGTCCTTCTTGACGACGCGGCCGTACGGGCCGGTGCCAGAGATGGCGGAGACATCAACGCCGGCTTCCTTGGCCAGCCGCCGTGCGAGCGGCGACGCAAAGGTGCGGGTATCGGATGAAGCGCGGGCAGACGCCGGCACAGCGGCTGGTGCCGGAGCAGCCGCGGGCGCGGCGTCGGTCTTCGCAGCCGGGGCAGCTTCAGCCTTCGCAGTTTCCGCCTTTGCGGCAGGTGCAGCGCCATTGCCCGAAGCAGCGACTGAAACATCCTCGCCTTCGGCGGCAAGGACGGCGATCACGGCATTGACCTTGACGCCTTCGGTGCCGGCAGGAACGACGAGCTTGGCAACCGTGCCCTCATCGACCGCTTCGACTTCCATCGTCGCCTTGTCGGTTTCGATCTCGGCGATCACGTCGCCGGAAGAAACCTTGTCGCCTTCCTTGACCAGCCACTTGGCGAGATTGCCCTCTTCCATGGTCGGCGAAAGGGCTGGCATGGTGATGTTGATAGGCATCTTTTCACCCTCCCTTACTTGTAGCAGACGGTCTTCACCGCCTCGACGACTTCGCCGACATTCGGCAGGGCCAGCTTTTCAAGGTTGGCGGCGTAAGGCATCGGCACGTCCTTGCCGGCGATCGTCAGGATCGGCGCATCGAGATAATCGAAGGCCTGCTGCATGACGCGGGTGGCGATTTCGGTGCCGACGGAAGACTGCGGGAAGCCTTCCTCGACGGTCACCAGACGGCCAGTCTTCTTCACCGATTCGATCACGGTCGGCATGTCCATCGGACGGATGGTTCTGAGGTCGATGATTTCGACGTCGATGCCTTCCTTTTCCAGTTCGGCCGCCGCCTTGATCGCATAGGTCATGCCGATACCGAAGGAGACGATGGTCGCGTCCTTGCCGACCTTGTGGATCCGCGCCTTGCCGATCGGCAGCACGAAATCGTCCATCTTCGGCACGTCGAAGGAGTGGCCGTAAAGGATTTCGTTCTCGAGGAAGATCACCGGGTTCGGATCGCGGATAGCGGCCTTCAAGAGCCCCTTCGCGTCGGCTGCCGTATACGGCATGATGACCTTGAGGCCTGGAATGTGGCTGTACCAGGCGGCGTAGCACTGGGAATGCTGGGCGCCGACACGGGCGGCAGCGCCGCTCGGGCCGCGGAACACCATCGGCGCACCCATCTGGCCGCCGGACATATAGAGCGTCTTGGCGGCCGAGTTGATGATGTGGTCGATCGCCTGCATGGCGAAGTTGAAAGTCATGAATTCGACGATCGGCTTGAGGCCGGTCATCGCCGCACCAACGCCGACGCCGGCAAAGCCATGTTCGGTGATCGGGGTATCGACGACACGGCGGGGACCGAATTCCTGCAGCAGGCCCTGGGTGATCTTGTAGGCGCCCTGATATTCGGCGACTTCCTCGCCCATGACGAAGACGTCGTCGCTGCGGCGCATTTCTTCCGCCATCGCATCACGAAGGGCTTCGCGAACCGTGGTCGAGACCATTTCGGTGCCGGCCGGAATGTCCGGATCGGAAGCGACTTCGACCTTCGGCTGGGCGGCAACGGGTGCGGCAGCCGGAGCAGGCGCTTCAGCCTTCGCAGGCTCGGCGGCCGGTGCGGCAGCCTTGGGTGCGGCAACGTCACCGACGCTTTCGCCGTCTTGCAGCAGGACAGCGATCGCCGTGTTGACCTTGACGCCTTCGGTGCCGGCGGCGATCAGGATCTTGCCGATGGTGCCTTCATCGACGGCTTCCACTTCCATGGTCGCCTTGTCGGTTTCGATCTCGGCGATCACGTCGCCCGAAGTGACCTTGTCACCCTCGTTTTTCAGCCATTTGCTGAGCGTGCCCTCTTCCATCGTCGGCGACAGAGCGGGCATCAGAATTTCAATAGGCATGATGTTTTCCTCGTCCCGGTCTTAAAGCAGAATGTCGGTGTAGAGCTCGGATACATCCGGCTCCGGATCGGCCTGGGCGAAATCGGCACTGTCGGCGACAATATCGCGGACATCCTTGTCGATCGCCTTCAGTTCGTCCTCGCTCGCCCACCCCTTTTCAAGGATGCGCGCCTTCACCTGTTCGATCGGGTCGTGCTCGGACCGCATCTTCTGCACTTCGTCCTTCGAGCGATATTTCGCCGGGTCGGACATGGAGTGGCCGCGATAGCGGTAGGTCTGCATTTCAAGGATGATCGGCCCCTTGCCGGCGCGGCAATGCTCGACAGCCTCGTCGCCGGCCGCCTTGACCGCGCGAACATCCATACCGTCGACTTGGAGGCCGGGAATACCAAGCGCAACACCGCGCTGGGAGAAATCATGGCCAGCCGAAGCGCGCGATACCGAGGTACCCATGGCGTAGCGATTGTTCTCGACGATGTAGATCACCGGCAGCTTCCACAGAGCAGCCATATTGAAGCTCTCGTAGACCTGGCCCTGGTTGGCAGCGCCGTCGCCGAAATAGGCGAGCGAGACGTTGTCATTGCCGCGATAGCGGTTGGCGAAGGCGAGGCCCGTGCCGAGCGATACCTGCGCGCCGACGATGCCGTGGCCGCCGTAGAAATTCTTTTCCTTGGAGAACATGTGCATCGAGCCGCCCTTGCCGCGGGAAAGTCCGCTGCGACGACCGGTGAGCTCCGCCATGACACCGCGCGCGCTCATGCCGCAGGCCAGCATATGGCCGTGGTCACGATAGGCGGTGATAACCTGATCGCCTTCCTTCAGCGCCATCTGCATGCCGACGACGACAGCTTCCTGGCCGATGTAGAGGTGACAGAAACCACCGATGAAGCCCATGCCATAGAGCTGGCCGGCTTTTTCCTCGAAACGCCGGATGAGAAGCATTTCGCGGTAGGCCTTCATATCGGCATCGCGATCGAACTCGGCAACAGTACCGTTGACGAAGTCCTTCTTGGCGGGTTTGGCGGCTGTTTTGCGGCTGGAAACGGACGCGGTTTTTCGCGGGGCCATTCATTCCTCCCTGATGGTTGCCTTTTGCCGGTACCATAGGGAAAGAATGCCGCCACAGCAATGCCATATTTGCATGGCTTATATTCTTTATAAATATATGATTTTATTATACAATTTATGATTAACCAGATTTCGGTTAATTCGTGAACTCAGTGAAATATCACGATTTCATCGGCGCGCGACATGTTCAGCCCGAAGCGAGCCTTTTCGTCCAGCATGTCTCGTTCGAGCGAACCATCGCTCAACAACGCCACTTCTTTTTCCAGCGTCTTGCGCTGCTCGGTCAGCTCGTCCAGACGCGTCTGGCGCTCGACGCGCTGGCGGTCGAACTTTTCCGTCGCCTTCAAGCCGAACTCGCCATGAATGGAATGGTAGCCGAAATAGGAGAGAAAAGCGACGGCGATCAGCGGCATGACAAACCGCCCGAGCTTCCGTTTCTTATGGTGTTTGGTCCACATCGATCATGCCCTGATACGCAATACACAGGCATCCTACCGGTCATTGATTAACCGACCGTTGACCATAACAGGCGGCAACAAAAAACCCGCGTCCGTTTCCAGACGCGGGTTTCATCATTTCAGCGCGTGACCGAATCAGCCGCGCAGGATCGAGCGGCCGGCATATTTCGCCTGAGGCCCCAGCTGTTCCTCGATACGGATCAGCTGGTTGTACTTGGCAAGCCGATCGGAGCGCGACAGCGAGCCGGTCTTGATCTGCCCGCAATTGGTGGCAACTGCGAGGTCGGCGATCGTCGAATCCTCGGTTTCGCCGGAACGGTGCGACATGACGGCGGTGTATCCGGCCTTGTGGGCGGTCTCGACAGCGTCGAGCGTTTCGGACAGCGAACCGATCTGGTTGACCTTGACGAGGATCGAGTTGGCGACGCCCATCTTGATACCGTCGCGCAACCGCGCGGAGTTGGTGACGAACAGGTCGTCGCCGACCAACTGCACTTTCTTGCCTGCGAGATCGGTCAGCATCTTCCAGCCGTCCCAGTCATCTTCGGCCATGCCGTCCTCGATCGAGGCGATCGGGTACTTTGCAGCAAGCTCCGCCAGGTACTCGGCCATCGCGCCAGGCTCCAGCGTGCGCCCCTCGCCTTCCATGACGTACTTGCCGTCCTTGAAGAATTCGGTGGAGGCGCAATCGAGGCCGAGGAACATGTCCTCGCCCGGCGTGTAGCCGGCCTTCTCAATCGACTTCATGATGAAATCGAGGGCTTCCGACGCGCTCGACAGGCCCGGCGCAAAGCCGCCTTCGTCGCCGACATTGGTGTTGTGGCCCTTGGCTGACAGTTCCTTCTTGAGAACGTGGAAAACTTCCGCGCCCATGCGAACGGCGTCGCGCAGCGTATCAGCGCCGACCGGAAGGATCATGAATTCCTGGAAGTCGATCGGATTGTCGGCATGGGCGCCGCCGTTGATGATGTTCATCATCGGCACCGGCAGCAGGCGGGCGTTCGGGCCGCCGACATAGCGGAAGAGCGGCAGGTTGGAGGCTTCCGAAGCGGCCTTGGCAACGGCGAGCGACACACCCAGGATGGCGTTGGCGCCGAGACGCGACTTGTTGGCCGTGCCGTCCAGTTCGATCATCGTCGCATCGATATGGAGCTGGTCTTCTGCGTCCATGCCGCCGATGGCTTCGAAGATCTCGCCGTTGACGGCTTCGACAGCCTTCTCGACACCCTTGCCGAGATAACGCGTGCCACCATCGCGCAGTTCGACGGCTTCATGCGCGCCGGTCGAAGCGCCCGAGGGAACGGCGGCGCGGCCAAAGCTGCCGTCTTCGAGATGGACGTCGACTTCGACGGTCGGGTTACCCCGGCTGTCGAGAATTTCGCGGCCGATGATGTCGATGATTGCAGTCATGATCTCTTCCCTGCTTCAAACATGGTGGTGGACGGATGGTCCTGTCATAATTCATGGACCGGAAATTACAATGGCGGGCGCGGCAATTGCTCCCCCGCGCCCTGGCCTTCAAGAAAATTTCACAAAGGCCGCATTCAGCGCTTGGCGATCGCGTCAAAGGCAAGCAGCGTCTCGAGAAGCCGCGGCATGTCCTTGAGGTGCACCATGTTCGGTCCGTCGGACGGTGCGTTGTCCGGATCCTCGTGCGTCTCGATGAAGACGCCGGCGACACCGACGGCAACGGCCGCACGAGCCAGCGTCTCGACGAATTCGCGCTGGCCACCCGAGGACGAGCCCTGCCCGCCCGGTTGCTGCACGGAGTGGGTTGCATCGAATACGACCGGCGCACCGAGGCCAGCCATGATCGGCAGCGAGCGCATGTCGGAGACGAGCGTGTTGTAGCCGAAGGAGGCGCCGCGCTCGCAGAGCAGCACATTCGGATTGCCGCTTTCGGTGAACTTGGCAAGCACGTTCCTCATGTCCCAAGGCGCGAGGAACTGGCCCTTCTTGACGTTGATGACGCGGCCTGTCTTGGCAGCGGCGACCAGAAGGTCCGTCTGGCGGCAGAGGAAGGCCGGAATCTGCAGGATGTCGACCGTCGGGGCGACAAGTGCACACTGCTCCTCGGTATGAATGTCGGTCAGGACGGGAAAGCCGTATTCCCCCTTCAGGTCAGCGAAGATTTCCATCGCCTTTTCAAGCCCGATGCCGCGCTTGCCGGCGATCGACGTGCGGTTGGCCTTGTCGAAGGAGGATTTGTAGACGAGGCCGATACCGAGCGACTTGCAGAGTTCAACCATCGTGCCGGCGATCATGAAGGCATGATCGCGGCTTTCCATCTGGCAGGGACCGGCAATCAGCGACAGTTTCTGGGCGTTGGAAAACACGACCTGGCCCGCGCCGCTGCCGGCGACTACATTTGCATTTGCCTGCATGATTATTCTCCGAATACGAAAATGACACCCTGCCCCGGCGCTTCCGGAACGATCAGGCGATTGTCTTTTCTGGTGAAGGACACCGCGTTGGCAGTGAGAAGATGCTCGGTCGCTGACACGTCGGCGACCTTGAAGACGACGGCGCGGCCGCGCAGACCGCGGGAATGACCCGGCGTTTTGCGATCGAAGAAGCCGGACATGCCGGCCTGATTGAGGACGGAAATCTTGACGCCGTTGCGCGTTTCGATGTCCATGCCGAAGGAATGCGCGGAAACCGCGCGCTCATCGACCGCTTCCTGCAGGATGTACTGGAAATCGGTGGGGTTCGGCTCCGACAGAACGACCTCACTGAGGCCGATGACGCCGTTGGCGTGAGTTTCGAGCGCCGACCTGTCGGACGGAAGCGGCATCACGCGCTGACAGGTAAAAAAGAAGAAATCCGGCGAACGCAGATCGGCGGCGAAGGCAAGGCGGAAACTGCCGGTTGCCTGCGAGCCATCCGGCAGCGTCATCGGGCGGGAAAATTCCAGCATCTCGCCGGCCGAAATACCGGCTTTGCGGAAGCGAGCATGATCGGCCGCCGCATCATCGGTGCTGAGCACTATTGCCGAGAACCCATCTTGACCCCGGCGAAATCGATGGGCCTGATCGCGGGCGACGAAGACGTTGCCGGCGAGCGCTGCTAATTCGCATTCCTCGCGCTTGGCGATCCCCAGCGGCTCAAGATAGGTCTTGTCGGCAAAGAAGACGCAGGCGTTTTCTGTCCCGAAGGGGTGAAGCGCATCGGCGGCGACCGTGAAGCCGAGCATTTCCAGACGCTGCCTCGCCGCCGAGAGGTCTCCAACCGGCAATACCAGATGGTCGAGCAGGCGGGTTGTGCGAGTGGCTGCGGTCATGACATTTCCTGAGACTGGCCTTCGGCAGGTGCTTTGCCCGTTTTGACCGTCGATTTCAAGGAAATGTTCAATCGAGTTTGTCGCGGGCGACGGGCTAAACGTGAAAGACCCGGCGTTCGGCGCGCCGAGCCTTTGTGATTGTATCGACGAAATCGCCGATCAGGTACGGGTGATCGAGGCGCCGCCATCGACGAGCGAGGCGGTGCCGGTCACGAAGGCGGAATCGTCGGAGGCGAGGAACAGAACCGAGCGGGCGAGCTCTTCCGGGGCTGCGACGCGCTTCAGGGCATGCAGGTTGGTGATGAAGGACTGCGATTCCGGCGTGTTGTTCATCTCGCGGTACATCGCGGTATCGACGGCACCGGGCAGGATGGCGTTGATGCGCACGCCCTGCGGGCCGAATTCGGCCGCAAGAGCCTGCGTCAGGCCGATCAGGCCGGACTTGGAGGCGGCATAGGCGGCGACACCTGGGAAAGCAAAGCTGTAACCGACGAAGGTCGAGGTGAAGATCACCGAGCCGCCGCCATGCTTGACCATTTCGGCAATCTGGTGCTTGGCCCCGAGGAAGGAGCCGGTCAGATTGATAGCGATGGCATCGCTCCAGCCCTGCTCGGAGACACCGGTTGAAGGACCGGCTTCGCCGAGCGTTCCGGCATTGTTGAAGGCGATATCCAGGCGGCCATAGGTCTTGACGGCCAGTTCCACCAGAGCCTTGGCATAGTCTTCCGAACGGACGTCACCGGCAAGGGCGACGGCGTCTCCGCCTTCGGCCTTGATTTCTGCGACGAGTTCATCGAGCTCGTTCTGACGACGGGCGCCGACGACAAGCTTGGCACCTTCGGCTGCGAAGAGCTTGGCGGTGGCGCGACCAATGCCGGCGCTGGCGCCAGTGACGATTGCAACTTTCTGAGACAGGCGTTCCATGATCTTCATCCTCTTTTGCTTTGGGCCGAGGCGCCGTCTGGCCGTCTCTTTCAAACCCTTTGCTTGAGGCGAATATGGCCTTCTTTCTTCGTTCGGATTAGTCTGCAAATCATGGAACTCGTATCCGGAAAAACCGAACGATGATGAAGCTCGACGGCATTGCAAGTTTTGTCGCAGTCGCGGAAAGCGGTTCGATCAGCGAGGCGGCGCGGCGTCTCAGGCTATCGAAGTCGGTGGTCAGCGAACGGCTGGCCGAGTTGGAGCGCGGCCTTGGCGCAAGGCTGCTGCATCGCACGACGCGTAAGCTGACGCTCACAGAAGATGGCAACGCCTTCCTCGATCGTGCCAACCGCATCGTGCAGGAGATTGAGGAGGCAACGGCCGACATGGCCGAACGGCGTGGGACGATTTCGGGGCCCTTGCGGATCTCGGCGCCGGTGACCTTCGGGCGCATGCATCTCGGGCCGGCACTCTACCCGTTCCTGACGGCACATCCAAAGCTGCATCTGACGCTTGACCTCGATGACCGGCGGGTTGATGCGGCCGCTGACGGCTACGACGCCGTGGTCCGCAACGGACCGATCGCCGATTCGCGGCTGATGGCCTGGCGGCTGGCGCCGAGCCGCCGGGTGCTCGTCGCCTCCCCGGCTTATATCAGGGAAAATGGAAAGCCGGGCTCGATCGAGGAACTCGAACGGCACCGCGGCATCTTCTACACCAATCGGGGCGTCGCCGACTGGCGCTTCCCTACTCCCGCCGGGACAGTCCTCGTGCGCGGGCAGATGGGGTTTGGTGTCAACAATGGCGACATGATAAGGGACGCGGCCGTCGCCGGGCTGGGGATTGCGCTCGTGCCGATGTTCGCGGTCGGGGAAGCGGTGGAAGCGGGCAAACTTGAGACCATCGACATCGGCGTCCAGCCGGAGCTCGAATATATCCACATCGCGCACCCGGAAGGCAGGCGCCCCTCTGTCAAACTGCGGGCGCTCGCCGATCATCTGCGTGCCGCGTTCGGCACTCCGCCCTATTGGGATCCTGCGCTTTCAAAGTGAGGCATCTGGGTCAGTCGCACGAGCGCAGCTGCTTGGCATAAGTGCCGGCAATGTTTGCCGAGCGTTGCGCCGCGCGCTGCAGTTGCGCATTGCCGCGCCAGGCGCCCTTCGCATAACCGCCATCTCCCAGGTAATAGGCGAGATAGAGGCTGTAGGCGTCGTTGCGGGCGATGCCGTTCTTCTTGCTGCTCTGGTTGTGGTACCAGGCAACGAAATGGACGGCGTCGGAGAATTTCGTCCGGCGTGCCATCCAGTGGCCGGTCTCTCGCTTGTACTGCGACCACGTACCGTTCAGCGCCTGCGAGAAGCCGTAGGCGCTCGACTGGCGCTTCCAGGGAATGAAGCCGAGAAGCTTCGTGCGCGGCGGCCGGGCATTCGGGCGGAAACCGGATTCGGTATAAATCGTCGCCATCAGGATCGGCACGGGAACACCATATTGCCGCTCCGCATGCTCGGCAGCCCGCCGCCAGTTGTTGAACCAGCCATCGCGCTGCTCGAAGATGGCGCAGGCGTTTCTTGTTTCTCTCGGGGCGGTCGCACACCCCGCCAGAAGCAGAAGGGCGACGATAAACGCAATACGCATCGCTCAGGTCTCTCACACTTGGAGAGATTACTAACCGGTAAACGTTAAAGAGACGTTTTTAGATAAATTTGATGCGGTGTTTCGGCGTGCCGTCAGCCTGCACGGTTCAGTTTCAATGCATGGATGCGGGCCGATCGGATGGCGCCGACGCCCGAGGCGATACGGACGGACCGGACCGGCTCGAAGCCTTCGATCCGTTTCGTTCCGGCCCAGCGGCCGCCATCGGCGAAGACTTCGATCGAACCGACATCGAGGAAAATGCGCAGGCTCTGCGGCCTCGCACCGGTCGCAATGTAACTCGGCCCCGTTTCCTGCTCCGGTGCAGCATAGTTGATGGACAGCCCCTGCCCGCTGACACTGACGCCAAGCGTCACCAAGCGATGATCAAATACCAGTTCGAAGGCGGCGCCCGGCTCGGTCAGGTCGATAACAATCTCGACGGCGCCATTGTCAAACGCCACCACGTCTCCGGCCATCAGCCGGCTTTCATCGACCAGCCGCGCCCGCAAAGTCTCAACCGCCGAAACAGGCGGCGTCAAAATTTCATCGTCCCGAAGCAGCAGGTTGCGCGGCAGGGTCATGGCCGTCGGAAAATCGATCGTGTGGGAAACGTCGGCCCAGTTCGCCAGCCAACCGATGCCGACCGCCGTGCCCTGATCGACAAAAGCCTGGAAGGCATAATTGTCAGTACCGAAATCGAGTTCCTGTTCGAACTCCGCCAAGAATCGGACGCCATCGAACCGGCCCACGGCAATAAGGGTCAAATTCTTGCGTCCCGTCTTCTTTTCAAAGCTGTTCATCAGGCCGTAGATCAGTCCCCAACGGGTCTCGGGGCCATCCGCCGGTCCGTCCAGCGGGATCAAACAGGGACATTCGATGACGGCCGTCCCGAACCGTTCCTCCAGCAGAAGCGTGCCGGCGAAACGCCAGCCATCTGCCGCCGTCGGATCGTCCGTCTCATAGAGAAGAATGACGCCGCCCTGATGGCTGAGGCTGCCGAGGACCATTTTCCACAGACCGTCGGGCCCCTTGACCACATAGG
Organism: Pararhizobium sp. LjRoot238; assembly: GCF_964252955.1. Lineage (NCBI taxonomy): Bacteria > Pseudomonadati > Pseudomonadota > Alphaproteobacteria > Hyphomicrobiales > Rhizobiaceae > Pararhizobium > Pararhizobium sp. LjRoot238. The sequence continues at coordinate 3,747,373 of NZ_CAXUPP020000001.1, forward strand.
GATCGCGGAAATCGAGCGTCAGTCCCAAGCCGGACGGCCTGTTCGCCAGGATCACTTCGGCCTGGCTGGCGGTAATGATGTTGTGCGAGGTCGCCGTCAACTGGATCTGCGTTTCCGGAATGCGTTCGCTCACCTGCTCGGTGAAGAAGACGCGGATACCTGCGTCGGTTTCCAACGGAATGGCAGAGCCGGAAAACGCTCCGCCCCGCCGATCCGGCCGCGCGGTCAGATCTTCGGACGGGAACAGGAAGATCGGCATGTGATGCCAATGAATATAGTCGGTGGAGATCGCATGCCCCCAATGCATCGTGTTCCACCGAAGCCCGTGCGAATAGTGCTGGTAGAACAGATGCGGACGCCCGCCAAAGCGGCCAAAACCGTTCGGGTCGTTCATCCAGCCGAAGGGCGGGCGGAAATGATAACCGTGCGGCACCGGCGCCGGGGCGTTGGCGACACTGGTGTGCATGACCGTAATGCCCTTGTCGACGACCTCCGCCGCATTGAAAAAATAGGCGACGGAGACAGCCGTCGTCGCGGTGTCGTAGACGCAGGCGAGATCACCGCCGCTCACCGCGACAAAAGTGCGGAAGACGTATTCCTCGGAATTGCTGACCGACACATCACCGATCTTCTCACTATTGAGGACGAAGGCCATGGTGCCCGGCGCGTCCGCGCCTGTCGCCTTCAACCACACATGCAGCGTCGCGCTGACCGGCACCTCGGCCCGCAGCGTGCGCAGCGTCTCGACCGTTGTCGCCTGCGCTGTATCGCCCGTCATGTCCGCTCCACTCCTTCATCCAATCCGATCCTCTGCAACAGCGACCTAGCGCCGAAGATCGGGATGTAAAGAAGGCAATCCCCAATCGGCTGGCAGCCCGAAACGTCCCCGCGCGCCGAACGCCGTGGTTTTCGAAAATGCATTCATCCGGACGGGGCACTGGAAACCGTCTCTAACGAATAAACATATGTGACGCCTTCCAGCGCCCCGTTTGGCGTTCTCGGGAGCTTTCCTCCCTACAGACCCCGACTTCGGACCCTCTGCCTCGGGACGACTTCGTGGCGCAGGTCTCCGGTTCCGGCATTAAGCATCACGGTTCCGGTACGTCACGCGTCCTGTCCCGACATGTGCACCCACAGATGCGCCCGCCCCAGAAGGACGGAGGGGATCCATTTTCCGGGGGCTCTCCTTCCGGTCCGCCTGACGTTCGCAGCCTCCTGATCGAAGGCCACGAGGCTTCCCGTGGAGCGCCAGCCCTGCCTCGCCGCAAACGTCTTGCGGTGTATCCGTGACAGGACGCCATGATCATGACACAGGTTTTCCGGGCGGGGATTTGCGGGGATGATTTTTTCGGAGAATGCTGTTGTCGCAAAAATCCGATTTTGCGACAAGAGGGCATCGCGTTGGTTTCTCGCTAAACAATGCCAAGAGAGATCCAATCGAGAACATAGGTCGGGCCGACAGACCCTACCTTGAATGTCTTTTGGGCAATGAGGGGCAACACAAGCCCTCGTCGATAAGCGAAAAAAACCTACACCGGTCCCCGCAAATGCCTCGCCTTCCGCAATTGCGGAAACCAACACCACCACAGAGCCGATACCCCGATCGTCGCCGCGCCGCCGATAATCACCGCCGGCACGGCACCGAAGGCCCAGGCTGAGATGCCAGCGCGGAATTCGCCAAGCTCGTTTGAGGCGCCTAGGAACATCATGTTCACCGCGTTGACACGTCCGCGCACGGCGTCGGGCGTCCAGAGCTGGATCAGCGTCTCGCGAACATAGACGCTCACCATGTCAAAGCCGCCCAGCAGGCCGAGCGCCAGCACCGACAGCCAGACTTCCGTCGAGGCGCCAAACACGGCGATGAAGAAACCGACAAGGGCGACGCAGACGAACATGATTAAGCCGGCATGGTCTTTCACGGGATGGCGCAACAGGAAGGCCGCCACAAGGATCGAGCCGATGCCAGGCGCTGCGCGCAGAAGGCCGAGCCCCCACGGGCCGACGGTGAGAATGTCGCGCGCATAGACGGGCAGCAGCGCTGAGGCTCCACCGAGCAGCATGGCGAAAAGATCGAAGGAGATGGCGCCGAGCACGATCTTCTCCTTCCAGATGTAACGGAAGCCGGCCACCAGGGTTTCGAAGCTCGGCTTCTCCTTCTCACAGGCGCCCTTGGCGCTCGCCAAAACGCGGACGCCTGCCGCGAGGACCGTCGCGACGGCAAGCAACACGAAGGAGGTGATGTATGCAACTTCGGGCGAGATACCGTAGAGCAGGCCGCCGGCGACCGGCCCGAACACGGTAGCAATCTGCCAGGAGGACGTGCCCCAGGCGATGGCGCTCGCGAGATCTTCCGCCGGTACGAGGTTGGGCATCAACGATTGCTGTGCCGGCCCGAAGAAGGCGCGCAGCGTGCCGAGCACGACGAGCGTACAGAAGATCGGCGCCACCCCGTGCTCCCCCATCATGGTGAACATGAGCAAGGCCAGCGCGCACAACCCCTCGCCTATGATGCAGCCCGTCATGATCAGCACGCGGTTGAAGCGGTCGGCGACAGCGCCGGTCACCAGCACGAGCAGGAAGGCGGGTAGGAACAGCGTGAGGCCCACGATGCCGAGATCGAAGGGGTCGCGCGTGAGGTCATAGACCTGCCAGCCCACCGACACACCCATGATCTGGGCGGAGAAGCTGCCGAGGAAACGGGCAATCCAATAATGACGAAAGCCGGCATAGCGAAAAGCGCCTGCGCGCGGCGAAATAAGTCCAGACATGATGGGGAACCGCTAAAAATCGATTTGCTTTGCTCTAACAAGCACTGGCGCCGTCCATTACGGCAGATGGAAGCCATACCTTGATCTGTTGATCCGTGAGGTTAGCACCACACAACATAGTCGCTACACGGCAGCCTTTCAGGGCAGATGCCTGCGCAAGAACAGCTGCGAGCCCCGCCGCCCCGGCTGGTTCGACGAGACGCTTCCATGTTTCATGAGCAAATCGCATCGCATCCAGAAGCTGATCGTCATCCACGAGAACGACGTCATCGATCGTGTCTTTAAGCCAGCCGATGGCCGACGGGACGGGAATCCGGACGGCAATTCCATCGGCAATCGTGCGTGCCTCCGGTGTCGAGATCACGTCACCCGATTTGTAGGAAAGAGCCATGCAAGGCGCGCCCTTTGCGGCAACGGCCACGACCCTTGTTCGCGGTGATCGTGATTTGAACCAGCATCCTATTCCGGCCGCCAGAGCACCGTTGCCAAGCGGAATGAAAGCGGCGTCAATATCTTCGACCTCTTCAGTCAACTCAGCCGCAATCGTTCCTGCCCCTTCAGCGATGGCTGCGCTCGCTCCGTCCTCGACGAACTGCAGGTTCCGTTCGACGGCGTAACTTTTGGCGGCCTCCTTTGCAGCGTCAAAATCTTCTCCGGTGAGCAAGACCTCCGCCCCAAACCTGCGCATGGCTTCGATTTTCAACGGATTGGCGTTCATACTGGCGAACACGATCAGAGATCGCCCATGCCGCGCGGCATTATAAGCAAGTCCCTGACCGAAGTTCCCGGCTGATGCCGTGACCAAAGGAGTTCTGTCGCCAGCGAGGTCGGCGAGAAAATACCCCGTACCGCGCCCCTTGAAGCTGCGGATCGGATTTTCCGTTTCGTCTTTGGCGACAAGCGACAGCGCGAGCCTATCGGAGCGCAACACATTGGTATTCAGGAAAATCGGATCGATTTTCTTGCGGGCATCGTCAATTTTGACGGCTGAAAGAGGTGCTTGTTTTGTCATGGAGAGATGGTATGAATTTTCAGCGCGGAAAAACCGCGCTCATGACAAATTTATAGCGGAATTTCTGCATATAGGCTTGGTTATACGCTGTGGACGATATTGATCGAACTATTCTTTCGATGCTGCAGGAGAATGCCGACATTCCCGGCAAGGCCATTGCTGACGCGGTCAATCTTTCCACCTCGGCCATCGAACGCCGAATCAGCAAACTGAAGCAAGATGGCATCATCCAGAAGATCGTGGCGGTGGTCAGTCCAAAAGCCGTTGATCGCACCTTGTCCATTCTGGTTGAGCTTGAAATCCAAAACGAACATCGACACACGCTGGAGCAATTCCAGCGATGGCTGGACCGTGCGCCTGAAGTTCAGTCATGCTGGTATGTCACCGGCGACATGGACTATGTTTTGCTTGTGGCCGTCCGCAACCTTGAGGAATACAATGCCTTCATTGAGCGACTTATGGGTGAGCAACAGGCGCTCGTGCGAAAATACAAGAGCCTGATCGCACTCAAAACGGTCAAGCACGGCTTGGGACTTTCCGTCCTTGAATAAAAATGCTTTTTACTGGCGTGGCCTACGCAGCGTAGCCTGTCAAAATTGATCCTGCGGTTCAAGTCAAGATCGATGCGACCATAAGGGGTCACGTGGCTGTCAATAAACAGCGTGAGGCCACGATAATCATCCGGCGTCATCTGCCCTGCCCACTTCGGCTCGACCAGTACGGTCTGAAGCATTCGCACCGAAGCCTTCAACGAATATCGGCTTATCGCGCAACTCCCTAAATTTCGCGACAAGCTCCACCTATTGGAAACTCTGGACGTTTCCGTCGCAAAAAATCGTCCGCAAAAGTCTGACTTTTGCGGGCGATTTTTGCGACTAAAAATGTTCGACATTCAAGGCGGAGGCCGGATGCAAACCGGCGCTGTATTCCTCAAACCAGCCGGCTCTGCTCGACGGCCGCCTCGATGAAGCTTGCAAACAGTGGGTGCGGGTCGAGCGGGCGGCTTTTCAGTTCTGGATGGTACTGAACACCGATGAACCACGGGTGATCCCGGTATTCGACGGTTTCCGGCAGAACGCCATCCGGCGACATGCCGGAGAAATCGAGGCCGCAGGCTTCCAGACGGTCCTTGTAGTCGACATTCACTTCGTAGCGGTGGCGATGACGCTCTGAAATCTCGGTCGAACCGTAGATTTCGGCGATCTTGGTGCCCTTCTTGAGGCTCGCCTTGTAGGCGCCGAGACGCATCGTGCCGCCGAGGTCGCCGGAGGCGGCGCGCTTCTCCAGCGCGTTGCCCTTCACCCACTCCGTCATCAGGCCGACGACCGGCTCACCGGTCGGGCCGAATTCCGTCGAGGACGCCTTTTCGATGCCGGCGAGATTGCGGGCGGCTTCGACGACCGCCATCTGCATGCCGAAGCAGATGCCGAAATAGGGCACCTTGCGCTCGCGGGCGAAGCGGGCAGCCAAAATCTTGCCCTCAGAGCCGCGTTCGCCAAAGCCGCCGGGCACGAGAATGCCGTGGACCTTCTCGAGATACGGCGCCGGGTCTTCCTGTTCGAAGACTTCCGATTCGATCCACTCGAGCTTGACCTTGATGCGGTTGGCAATGCCACCGTGATAAAGCGCCTCGATCAGCGACTTGTAGGCATCCTTGAGGCCGGTGTACTTGCCGACGATGGCAATGGTCACCTCGCCTTCCGGCGTGCGGATGCGGTTTGCGACGTCCATCCAGTTTTCGATACGCGGGGCCGGCGCCGGCTCGATGCCGAAGGCGGCCAGGACCTCATTGTCGAGGCCTTCCTTGTGATAGGCGATCGGCACGTCGTAAATGCTCGCCACATCGAGCGCCTGGATGACGGCGGATGGGCGGACGTTGCAGAACAGCGAGAGCTTGCGGCGTTCGGCTTCCGGGATTTCGCGATCGGCGCGCACCAAGAGGACATCGGGATGAATGCCGAGCGCCTGCAGTTCCTTGACCGAATGCTGGGTGGGCTTGGTCTTCAGTTCGCCGGCCGCCGAGATATAAGGCATCAGGGTCAGGTGAACGTAAATTGCGGTGCCACGCGGCAGATCGTTCTTGAGCTGGCGGATCGCCTCCATGAACGGCATCGCCTCGATATCGCCGACCGTGCCGCCGATTTCGCAGATGACGAAGTCGTAGTCGTCATTGCCTTCGGTGACGAAATTCTTGATCTCGTTGGTGACGTGCGGAATGACCTGGACGGTCGCGCCGAGGTAATCGCCGCGCCGTTCCTTGTCGATGATGTTCTTGTAGATGCGGCCGGTGGTGATGTTGTCGGTCTTGGTCGCCGAGCGGCCGGTAAAGCGCTCGTAGTGACCGAGATCGAGATCCGTCTCCGCGCCGTCGTCGGTCACGAACACTTCGCCGTGCTGCGTCGGGCTCATGGTGCCGGGATCGACGTTGAGATAGGGGTCGAGCTTGCGAAGCCGCACCCGGTAGCCCCGGGCCTGCAGCAACGCTCCGAGAGCGGCTGCGGCAATCCCTTTTCCAAGGGAAGAAACCACGCCGCCAGTGATGAATACATATCGCGCCATGGGCTTCACCGGATACCGTTTCAAAAATGATTCCGCCACCGAAAAATTCATCTTCCAGAATTTTTCCGTTCAAAAGGCTTAGGCGGCGGAATTCAAACAAAAGAAAACCGGCGGAAGACTGGCTTCCGCCGGCGGTTCAATCTTGCATTGGCCTTACTGGCCGGTCGGAACATCCGAGCTGGACGTTGCCGGCTTGGTCTCGGTCGTTGCCGGGGTCTGCGTCGCAGGGGTCTCGGTTGCCGGGTTCTGGGTATTGGCGCCGGACTGCGCGGGGGTCCCACCTGCCGGCGGGGTCGTGCCGCCGCCGAGCGAATCGAGAACACCATTGCCGTTGTTGGTCGTGCCGGGGATCCGGTCTAGAACGTCGGTCGCATCGGGCTGGTAACGGGCGAGAATGCCCATGCTAAGCGCCAGGACGAAGAACAGAGCGGCAAGGATCGCCGTGGTGCGGGTCAGTGCATTGGCCGTGCCGCGGGCGGACATGAAGCCGGAACCGCCGCCAATGCCGAGGCCGCCGCCTTCGGAACGCTGAATGAGCACGACGCCGATCAGCGCCAGCACAACCATGAGATAGATGACAAGCAATACGGTCTGCATTTTGTCCAGTCCTGCCTTAGATCATGCCTCGTCCGGCTTTGGGAAGCCCAGAACCGGAAGCGCAATCGAATGATGCCAGCATGGGGGACGCACGGAAACTGCCAAGGCGAGTTTCGGCATCCGCTCCACGCGGGAAAGATTAGTGTTGGCGGCTGCATATACCAAGCCACCGCGCATTAAAAGCCCCTGCCCCTCGATCAGCAGGCTCAGTCCATCAATTCTTCATACGCCCGGTAGATGGCGAGGAAGTCTTCGGCTTTCAAGCTGGCACCGCCGATCAGCGCGCCGTCGACATTGGCAACGCCCATCAGTTCCCTGGCGTTGCCCGGCTTGACCGATCCACCGTAGAGAATGCGCATCTTCGCTCCGGCAGCGCCGAACCGCGCAACAAGTTCCGAACGTTGAAAGGCGTGCGCTTCCTCGACATCCTTGGCCGTCGGCGTCAGGCCGGTGCCGATCGCCCAGACCGGCTCATAGGCAATGACGGTGTTTTCGGCGGTGGCGCTGTCGGGTACGGAACCGGCGAGCTGGCGTTTCAGGACGTCCAGGGTCTGGCCTGCCTTGCGCTCGTCACCGGTTTCGCCGACGCAGACGATAGCGACCAGGTCGGCCGCGAACGCTGCTTCGGCTTTTGCGCGCACCAGCGCGTCGCTCTCGGCGTGGTCGGTGCGGCGCTCGGAATGGCCGACAATCACGTGGGTGCCGAAGCAATCAGCGATCATCTCGGCCGAGATATCGCCGGTATGGGCGCCGGAGGCCTTTTCGTGGCAATCCTGCGCTCCGATCAAAAGCGGGCTGTCATCGCAAAGAGCGGTTGCCACATAGAGCAGCGTCGCCGGCGGGCAGATCAGTGCCTCAACCTTTTCGGACCACGCTCCCTTGACGCCTTCCGCCATCGCCTTGATCTGGTCGAGCGACGCCCGCAGACCGTTCATTTTCCAGTTTCCGGCCACAAGCGGACGTATTTCGGGCGTCATGCGATCTCCTCACGGCAATAGTCGTTTCCCGGCAACGGCCTAGCAAATATGCCGGGCAAAGGAAAGCTGTCGCTGAGCGAGAGCGATTCATAACGCTCCGATATCGAAACTGTGATGACGCTGTCGCTTGCCCGGAGGTCATCAAAGAACGATGGTTGGCTTTTGCTATTGCATAACCGGAGATCGACGATGCTACGCAACCGGCAGGATACTTTCGGATGGGGCACGATCGTTCTCCACTGGATGATCGCCCTGCTCATCATCGGCCTGATCGTCCTGGGCTACGTCATGACCAGGCCGGATATCGATCCGGGGCTGCAGTTCTCGCTTTATCAATGGCACAAGTCCTTCGGCATGACGGCGCTGGCGCTGGCCTTCTTCCGGCTCGTCTGGTGGCTGGGCAATATCCATCCTGACCCCGTTGCCAGCCTTTCTGCCCTCGAACGGCGCGGCTCCTCGGTGACCCACGCGCTTCTCCTGGTATTGACCATCGCCGTCCCGATGGCCGGCTGGGCGATCGCCTCGACCTCGACGCTCAATATTCCAACCCTGTTTTTCAACCGGGTGCTGATTCCGCATCTGCCGATGGAAAAGTCGGAGGCTGCCGAAACATTCTGGAGCGACGCGCATGCCTGGCTCGCCTACGGCTTGGCCGGTCTCGTGATCCTGCACGCGGCCGCCGGTCTGCTGCATCACTTCTGGCATCGGGACGATGTTTTGCGGCGGATGCTTGGAATATTCCGGCGGGGTGCGGCGTCCAACGCCCATCAACAGCCGGAAGGAACCGATCGATGAGACAATTTTACGGGCCATGCCTCGCCGCCTGCGCGCTGGTCCTCGTGACGACGAGCGCACAGGCGCGTGCGCCCTCTCTCGACGACGCGGCCGGGCGGTACGATATCGATGGATCGTCGCAGATCAACTTCTCGGTCGCGCAAGTTGGCGGCGGCGGCATCTCGGGGAAATTCGGCAAGTTTTCCGGCACATTCCGGCTGGATGGCAAGGACATCCGCAAATCGGTCGTTGAATTCTCGCTCTTCCCCGAAACCGTGCAGACCGGTGAGCCACGCATCGAGAAGTTCCTGCGCTCAACAGCGATTTTCGACACCGCCAATTATCCAAAAATCGTGTTCCGCTCGACCAAGATCACGCAGACGGGCGAAGACACTGCCGAGATCGAGGGTAAGCTCACGGCAAAGGGCACGACCAAAACCGAGCGTTTCAGCGCGAAATTGACGAAATGGAACCGCCGCGTCATCAGCTTTCATATCGAAGGAGGCATCTATCGCGACCGCTATAGCATGTCTGCCGGTTTGCCGATCTATTCCAACATTGTGGAGTTCGACATGACGGTGAACGGTCAAAAGCATTAGGACCAGCTGCTCGCCGGCAGCATGTCGTTTCAGCATCCGCTGCCTTGTTACCACGGTAACAAGGCAGCGGACATCTCAAACCGCATAATGCGCCGAAACTCCAGCATCCCGCTTGGGAATTGACGGTGTATAGATGGGCTCTTATCCTTCGAAAAACATTATTGATTTACTGCATGGCCCGGCAAACACGGGGCGGATCGATGCATTGTAAACTCTTCACATCGTTGATGTTGACTTTCAGCATTCTTCCGGGGACGGCAAGCGCTCAGGACGTTCTGACAACGGCAACGCCGGACCTTCTTGTCCGCTCGCTCGACCCCGTCTTGGTGCAGAAGGAGAAGACACGCGGTTTGAAGATCGCCGGTGCCAAAGAACTGGAGACGATCAACAGCTACGGCGACAAGCTTGCGGCAACGGTCAACCTCGCCGTCAACTTTCACCTCGGTTCCGCCGCGTTGACGCCGCAAGCGCAACGGCTTCTCGACAATGTCGGAAAGGCGCTGCAATCGAGCGAGCTGGCCGCCTACCGGTTCGTGATCGGCGGCCACACTGATGCGACCGGCACGGACGGCGACAATCTCCAGCTCAGCCGGGCACGGGCGGCCTCGGCGACGCAGTATCTGGTCTCGCACTACAAAATCGCCCCGCAACGGCTGGTCGTGCGCGCCTTCGGCGAAACCGCCCTGCTCTTTCCGGACAGCCCCGAAGACGGCCGCAACCGCCGGGTCGAGATTTCGACGCTGAAATAGGAAGAAGCCCGGCGTCGCGAACGCCGGGCTTCTTTTGGGGATGCGATGGAACTCAGTTGAACTGGCTGCCGATGAAATCCTTGACGATGCGGACAATGCCGCGGCCAAGCAGATCATCGAGCGCATCGACGAACCGGTCGACATGCTGACGTTCGCAGATCAGCGGCGGCTCGAGCCGGATGACGTTGCGATTGTACTCCGTGAAGGCGACGAGCGTGTCGTAGTCCTTCAAGAGCAGGGCGCCGATGAAGCCCGAGAGCGAGCCCTTCAGCTTGTCATCAAGCACGCCGACGACCGGGCGCAGGACCATCGGCAGGGTCTGGCTGAAATCCTGGAACTCCAGCCCGACCATCAGGCCCTGGCCGCGGACATCCTTGATGATCTTCGGATATTTCGCCTTCAGTGCATTCAGCCGCTCGAGCAAATAGTCGCCCTGAACCGCAGCATTCTCGATCAGGTCCTCGTCATACATGATGTTGAGGCCTTCGATCGCCGTGATGCAGGCCTCGCCGATGCCGCCGAAAGTGGCCTGGGCGTGGATCATCGCGGTGTTCTTCGTGCCATAGGCCTTCATGTAGACGTCGCGCTTGGCGATCATCGCGGCCATGGCCGACTTGCCGCCGCCCAGCGACTTGGCAAGCGCCGTCACGTCCGGAACGACGCCGGCATGTTCGAAGGCGAAGAAGCGACCCGAGCGGCCCATACCGCATTGGACTTCATCGGCGACCCAGATCACGCCGTGCTTGTCGCAGAGCGCACGGACCTCGCGCCAGAATTCCGGCGGAGCCGAAATGATGCCGCCGCCGCCCTGAACGGTTTCGAGCACCAGAACGCCGATCGTCGGATCGCGTTCGAAGGCGTTGCGGATCGCATCGATATCGCCGAACGGTACCTTGACATTGTTGTCGAGCAGCTTGAACTCGCCGCGATAAAGCGGGCCGTCGGTGATCGACAGCACACCCTTGGTCTTCCCATGGAATGAGTTCTCGGCATAGACGATGCGCGGCCGCTTCGGGCCGGCGGCACGTTCGGCCACCTTCAGCGCCGCTTCCATCGCTTCCGAACCGGAGGAGCCGAGGAAGACCATGTCGAGGTCGCCTGGCGCGATTGCCGCAAGGTTCTTGGCGAGCGCCGACGCATATTGCGACATGAAGGCAATCGCGATCTCGTGGCGGTTTTCGTCCTGGAATTTCTTGCGGGCCGAGATGATGCGCGGATGGTTATGGCCGAAGGCGAGCGAACCGAAGCCGCCAAAGAAATCGAGGATCTTCCGGCCGTTCTGGTCGGTGTAGTACATGCCCTCGGCGCTCTCGACCTTCACCTTGTTGAAGCCGAGCAACTTCATGAAATGAAGCTGACCCGGGTTCAGGTGATCCTTGAAGAGCGTCGTCATGTCGGCAAGGCTCATGGTCTTTGCCTGTTCGACGGTGATGAGGTCAGGCTTCTTGATGCCGCCGCCAAGAACAGGGGCATCAAGGGCGGGCGCGTCGACCGTGACGCGGGCTGGCTTATCGAGCATTGTGGTGATCCCCTCGTTCATTCCGCCGGCACAGTCGATGTGTGGGCGTAAACTTTTCCCGCCTTCTTGGCGCGATATTCGTCATAAGCCGCGATCAGCATGGCGCCATCATTGTACTCAGCCTTCCAACCGAGCTCGCGCTTCAGCTTGCCGGTTTCGCGAATGCACATTTCATCGGCGATCAGGTACTGTTCCGGATCCATGATCGGCATGTTGATGAAATCGAACGCCGCGAGCGTCGCCTTGACCGCGAAAGCCGGTGTCGGCAGCAGGAACGACTTCGAGCCGGCGTGAACGATCAGATCGCCCAGCAGTTTGCGCACGGACGGCGGGCTGTCGGAGCCGAGATTATAGGCCTCGTTCGGCACGCCACCCTTCCATGCAAGCCGGGCCGCCTCGGCGCAGTCGAACACCGAGATGAACTGATACGGGTTCTTGCCCGAGCCGATCATCGGCACCGGCAGGTTGGCGTCGATCAGCTTGAACAGCTTTTCGAGAATGCCGAGACGGCCGGGGCCGATGATCAGGCGCGGGCGGAAAATCGAGATGTTCATGCCCTGCTTGCGCCATTCGGCCGCCAGCTGTTCGGTCGCCCATTTCGACTTGCCGTATTCACCGAGCGGCGTGGCCGGATGGTCTTCCGTCTGCGGCGATTGCACCGTGTGGCCGTAGATCATGTCGGTGGTGAACTGCACCAGCCGGTTGGCGCCGGATTTGGCCGTCGCCTTCATGATGTTTTCGGCGCCGTAGTAATTCACCGGCCAGAAGAATTCCCAGCGCTTGGAACGCACCTGCAGCGGCGACAGCATCTTGGCCGCCATGTTGTAGACCATGTCGTCCGGGCCGATCTCGACCTTCATCACATCGTCCGGATTGGTGACGTCGCAGCGGACGAACCGGGCGCGGGCATAGTGCGGCAGATCGGACTTGACGATATCGGCGACGAGAACGTCCTCGCCATCCTGTACGAGGCGTTCAGCCAGATGACGGCCGACAAAGCCGTCACCGCCGAAAATGATATGCTTCATGATGCGCTCCCGATTTTTGCTGTTTTTGCGCCCGCGGCTTCAAGCGACGACTGGCTGTCGTGGGAAGAAATGCCAGCCTCAGACATGCCAGATTGGGCAATAAGGATTGTTCCGACGCAGATGAACGCTATGCCGGCGATGCGCCAGGCGTTCAGGTCCTCGCGGAAGACGAAATAGGCAAAGACGGCCACTGCCACATAGGCAAGGCTGAGGAATGGATAGGCGAAGGAAAGTTCCACCTTCGACAGGACGTAGAGATGCGACGCCATCGAAATGACGAAGGTCGCAAGTCCGGCGAAGACCCAGGGGTTGAAGACCACCTGGAAGATGCGGGCAATGAAAGTATCAGCCGTGAAGCTCAAAGGTCCAAGCGACAGCATGCCCTGTTTCAGCATGAGCTGGGCTGCCGCGTTGGTGAGCACGGTGAAGAGAATGAATACGATATACTTCATGTCGATGTTCCCTGTTCCCATCCCCACACCTACATGCAAGAGCCGTATATTCCGTGAAATTCCCGTATTTATTTAATTCAAATTGTAGCTATTCTCATTTCGGCAAAGCCAAAGCGGTTCTCTTCCAGAAATTCGAGACCATCGCCGGATCGCGCATTTTTTCCAGCTCACGCCACTGCGGGAACGAGGAATCAAAGGTTTGCGGGCTCATCCGGGCATCCTTGTAGGGATTGATGGCACCGCCGGCCTCGATGACGATGGCATCGAGCCTGTCGAGAAGCTTAAGGGTCTGTTCACCCTGATTGGCGAAATCCAGCGTCAGCGTAAAACCGGGCCGCGGAAAGGAAAAAAGCCCCGGCGATCGTTGCTCGCCGAACTTCTTCAGAACGGTGAGGAATGAGGCATGGCCAGCCTGGCGCGCCGTTTCCATGAGCCGGGCGGTGATCTCCACCGCATTGTCCGCCGGATAGACGCTCTGGTGCTGGTAGAGGCCTTTCGGCCCATAGAGCAGGTTCCATTGGCCGATGGCGTCCAGCGGATGGAAATAGCCGGGCCATTTTACGGTCGTAACCGTTTCGACGCGTTTTTCCTTGCGGAAGTAGAATTCGTTGAAGGCCTTCAGCGTCACGCGGTTCAACAGATTGAACGGCGGCGAAAACGGCACCGAGAGTTTCGCGGAGCGCGGCATGTCGGGAAATTCGCAGGATGCATCCGCGTGGTCGCCGGCCAGCAGCACGCCCCTGCCCGCGCGTTTGCCCGTTGCCAGCTGGTCGATCCAGGCCACCGAATATTCATGCTCGCCATCCACCTGCTCGACCATGCCGAAATAGTCCCCGAGGCGGTCGAAGCGGATCGTGTGCTGCTGGATATGGGGCGACGGCACTTTCATCAATTGCAGATCGACCGACAGGATCAGCCCGGTCAGGCCCATGCCGCCGATGGTGGCACGAAACAGCTCGGGATTTTCCGTTGCCGAGCAGGTCAGCAGTTCTCCGGTCGAACGCAGCAGCGTCAAGCGCAGGACATGCCTGCCGAACGTGCCGCGCGCGTGGTGATTCTTGCCGTGAACGTCGTTGGCAACCGCGCCGGCCACCGTCACAGCGGCGGTTCCAGGCGTCACCGGCAGGAAGAAGCGGTGCGGGATCGCCTGTTCAAGGATGGCGTGCAGCGTGACGCCCGCGTCGCACGAGACAATTCCCGTCCCCTGATCGAAGCCGAGGATGCGGCTGCGCATGCGGCTGTCGATCAGGGCGCCCTGGTCATTGTGGCAACTGTCACCGTAGGACCGGCCATTGCCGAAAGGCAGGAAGGCGCCGGGCGGCGCCTCGTATCGCAGGTTCTCGTAGACATCCGGCGATACGCTTTGACGCGGACGGCAGTCGATCCGCCCCCAGCTGTCGAATGCACCGTCGGTCATTGCGGGCCCAGCGTGCCTGCGAGAATGAGCATGGCGCCCATCGCCATCGTCACAAGGCTGCGCCAGTCGCGCATGATGAACACGACCGGATCCTCGTGCAGCATGCGGCGGCGGGCGAGCATCCAGATCCTCAAGAGCATGTAGAGCACCAGCGGGCAGAGCGGCCACAGCGCCCAGGGCAGCGTGTACATGTCCTGCATCTCCTTGCTGTGAATGTAAAGCGCAAGCACCAGAGCAGAGGTAAAGGCGGATGCGACCCCTGCCTGCCCGACCATCTCGAAATCGACGGCCACATAGCCGCGTCCGGGAACCTGGTTGCCGTCGCGTCCATCATATTCGTCGAGTTCGACATAGCGCTTCACCAGCGCCAGGCTGAGGAAGAAGAAGACCGAGAAGGACAGGAGCCAGAAGGATAGCACCGTGCCGGTGGCCGCGGAACCGGCGACGATGCGCACCGTATAGAGACCGGCCAGGGTAAAGACGTCTACCAGCAGCTTGCGCTTCAGCACGAATGTGTAGGCGGTCGTCGCGATTGCGTAGAAACCGAGGACGAGCGCGAAATCGTCGGGTAGCACAGCAGTCAGCGATAGAGACGCGACGAGAAGGCAGAGCGTGATCGTCAACCCCATCGGCACGGACATCTGGCCGCTCGCCAGCGGCCTGTTGCGCTTCGTTGGGTGGCGCCGGTCGTTTGTAAGGTCGGAGAGATCGTTGATCACATAGACGGCGGAGGCGAGAAAACTGAAGGCGAAGAAGGCGAGGATCACGTTGATCACCGCATCGAGGTGCAGAATGTCGTGATTGAGCACCATCGGCACTCCGATCAGGACGTTTTTCGCCCATTGATGCATACGGATCGATTTCAGCGCCGCGACACGGCTGGTCTTGCCGATATCGAGGCGCTCGGCATCATGCGCACGGCGCCATTTTTCAGCCGCTGCATCCGGTGCCACGATGATCGCCTTGCGGGCTGCGTCGAACACCGGAACGTCGTCGCGGCTGTTGCCCATATAGTCGAAGCCGCCCTCGCCGAACTGTTCGATCAGCTTTTCGCGTTTGCGGCGACTGGTGAGGTTGATTTCCGGGGAACTGTGGAGAACGGACGAAAAGACGCCCGCATGGGCTGCGACCCCGAGTGCGACGCTTTCCGCCGCACCGGTGACGAGGACGACCTGCCGGCCGGTTTCGCGCTCGCGCTCCAGGCGCTTGAGAACCGCCTGGCGATAGGGCCAGTCCGCTGCCTGGCGTCCGGAGCGGGCTGCGACTTCATGTTTCAGCCGCGCCTTACCCTTGGACATCCAGTACAGAACAGCAAACAGCATCAGCGGATTGCGCAAAAGAACGATCGCCACGCCCTCCCAGAGCGTGTCGGCGGCAAGCAACGTGCCGTCCAGATCGACGCACAGCGGAATGTGTCGTGTTTCAGTGCGAGCATCCATAAGATCAAACCCCGAGAATACGTGCCGGGGACAGTCCCATGATCAGCTTTAAGAAAAGCAAACAGTGCACGCTTCCCGAGTATCAAACTCCTGTGGTGGTTAACGATTCCCCGATATAAATAAGAGAATTCAATCAAGTCCGATCCAGTTCAGCGCATCGCGCCAGTCGGTCATGCGAACCGGCGTTCCATGCGATCCGGTCTGGAACAGGACGAAGCGGCTCGGATAGTTCGCCGCTTTCAGCGACCGGTAGAGCGCGACCTGATCGGCTGCGGCGTAGACGCTGTCGGCGCTGCCATGGCTGAAGAACATCGGGAGTTTCTTTTTGTAGGCGGCACTCTTCATGAACGTCTGGTCGGTGGGACCGCCCATGATCATCATGCCGTCAAGAGCCGCTACCGCCTGCGGATTGCGCGAGATGCCCCAGCAGATGAAGCTGCCCATCGAGGCGCAGGCGAGGACCACCGGCCCCCCTGGAGATTGCTGCTGCGCATAGGCGATCAGTCCGGCAATATCGGCTACGCCGTTGTCGTCGAAAGAGCGGACACTCGGCGCATAGTAGACACCGCCGTTTTCGACGGCGAGGTTCTTCAGCCGGTTGAAATTGCCACCGAAGGACCAGTCGTTGGCCCCCAGGCGCCGGTCGCCTCCCCGGCCATGAATGAAGATCACGGAGAACGCCGCGCCGCGCTCCCGCCCAACACGGGTAACATCGAGAGGCCGCCCTGCCGTGTCGATCGTCTCGTTTGCCTGTTCGCTCTTCACGCCCAGCGAAACATAAGCGCGCTTTGCCCGGCGCTCCGGAACCTGGTCGCGGCCGTTGATGTCGCGCATCTCCTGATAGTCGACGACACGATAATCGCCGCCATCTGCTGTTTCGAGGACCGTGCCATAGGAAAACAGCTCGTCCTTGAACGGCTTCAGCTGTCCGGCCGCAGCTGGAAAAGACAATGCCGCCATCGCGGCGCAGGCGAGAAGGCCGCGAAAAATCAAATGAGCTGTGGACAGGTGCATTCGGGATGTTCCTCTTTTGGTCCAAGCCTTGCCATCGGGCCTTCCGCAACGCAACAGTTGACGCTATTGAAGGCGCGATCGGTGTATTTGCGGGCATCCGGCCGAACGATATGGCGAGGTCAGTCGCTCTGACGCCAAGAGTCTGGCAGAATTCCGGCGATTCGCGCAGACATTCACGGCGGTTTCATCCGCAACCTTGATCGTGCGAAAAGTCGCCACCACGGAAAGACCTCTGAACAGATTATGACCGACAGCAACGATCTCTTTTCAGCATTCCCCGAGGTGCCCAAGCGTGCAACGGAGCCCGTCGTGCCGAAGCCGGTTACGCCTGTTGTCGTCCAGCCGGCTGCAGAACAGCGCACCAATGCAACGCCTGCCCTCAAGGCCGACAATGGTGACTATAACGCTTCAGCCATCGAAGTGCTCGAAGGTCTGGAGCCGGTGCGCCGCCGTCCCGGCATGTTTATCGGCGGCACGGACGAAAAGGCGCTGCATCATCTGTTCGCCGAAGTCATCGACAACTCGATGGACGAAGCGGTGGCGGGACACGCGAATTTCATCGACGTCTATCTCGATGCGGAGGGCTGCCTCTCGGTCACCGACAACGGCCGCGGCATTCCGGTCGAGAACCACCCGAAATTTCCCGGCAAGTCGACACTCGAAGTGATCATGACGGTGCTGCACGCGGGCGGCAAGTTCGACAGCAAGGTCTATGAGACCTCCGGCGGTCTTCACGGCGTCGGCGTCTCCGTCGTCAACGCGCTGTCGGACATTCTCGAAGTCGAGGTCGCCCGCAACCGCAAACTCTACCGCCAGCGCTTTTCCCGCGGCATTCCGCAGGGCGGGCTGGAGGAGCTCGGCGATATCCAGAACCGGCGCGGCACCAAGGTACGCTTCCATCCGGACCCGGAGATCTTTGGCGCCCATGCCAAGTTCGACCCGGCGCGGCTGTTTCGCATGGCCCGCTCCAAGGCCTATCTGTTCGGCGGCGTCGAAATTCGCTGGTCCTGCGATCCCTCGCTGATCGAAGGCACGGAGACGCCGGAAAAGGCGGTCTTCCACTTCCCCGGCGGTCTGAAGGATTATCTTCAGGCGACGATGGGCAAGGAATTCACCGTCACCCGGGAAATCTTTGCGGGCAAGACCGAGAAGAACGGCGGCCACGGGGCGCTGGAATGGGCCGTCACCTGGTACGGCGGCGACAGCGTCGTGCATTCCTATTGCAACACGATCCCGACGCCGGAAGGCGGCACGCATGAAGCCGGTTTCCGCATCGCGCTGACCAAAGGGCTCAAGGCCTATGCCGAGCTGACGCAGAACAAGCGGGCAGCAATCATCACGACGGAAGACGTCATGATTTCGGCGGCGGGCATGCTGTCAGTCTTCATCCGCGAGCCGGAATTCGTCGGCCAGACCAAGGACAAGCTGGCGACTGGCGAAGCGCAGCGCATCGTCGAGAACGCGCTCCGCGACCCGTTCGATCATTTCCTCGCCGACAACCCGCAGGAAGCAGCCAAGCTGCTCGAATGGGTGATCGAGCGCGCCGACGAGCGGCTGCGCCGCCGCAAGGAAAAGGAGGTCAGCCGCAAGACCGCCGTGCGCAAGCTTCGCCTGCCCGGCAAGCTTGCCGATTGCTCGCAGAATTCGGCCGATGGTGCCGAACTCTTCATCGTCGAAGGGGATTCGGCCGGCGGCTCGGCCAAGCAGGCGCGCAACCGCGCCAACCAGGCGATCCTGCCCCTGCGCGGCAAGATCCTCAACGTTGCCAGCGCCGGCCGCGAAAAACTCGGTGCCAACCAGCAGATCGGCGATCTCGTGCAGGCGCTCGGTTGCGGCACGCGCGGCAAATACCGCGAAGAAGACCTGCGCTACGAGCGCGTCATCGTCATGACCGACGCGGATGTCGACGGCGCTCACATCGCATCGCTGCTGATCACCTTCTTCTATCAGGAAATGCCGGAACTGATCCGTGGCGGGCACCTGTATCTCGCCGTACCGCCGCTCTACCGGATCACGCAAGGCGCAAAGACGCTCTATGCCCGTGATGACGCCCATCGGGTGGAGCTGATGGAAACGGAGTTCAATGGCCGCGGCAAGGTCGAGATCGGCCGCTTCAAGGGTCTCGGCGAGATGATGCCGGCGCAGCTCAAGGAAACCACCATGGACCCGGCCAAGCGCACGCTGCTGAAGGTTGCCATCGACGAGATCGATTTCGAAGGCACCCGCGAAGCCGTCGACAATCTGATGGGCACCAAGGCGGACGCCCGCTTCCGCTTCATCCAGGAACGCGCGGTCTTTGCGGAAAACCTGGACATCTAGTGGTCAAAGCCTGACGCTTGGTACCCCGCGATGACCGGCAAGATCCGACCCAATGCCGTCCTTAGCGAGGCCAAGTTCAAGGACAGTTTCGTGCTGATTACCGTCATTCAGATTTGCTCGCGTTCCATGCAAGCTCTCCCGGCACGTTACCCCTCTCGTTCTTCCGGCCAAATCTTCATGGCCATGTCAGCAACATCGATCAACTCCTGCCGCGACGCACCGCTCTTGGCCTGCACGGCCATGCCAGTCGCGACAGTGATCACGTGGCCCGCCAACGCTTTCGCGTTCCAGCCCGATGGCAACTGACCAGCCTCCTGGAATTGCTTGAACCGCGCGGCGACATCGGCTTCCGCCTGCCGCCTAAGTTTCGCCATTGCTTGCTGGACTGCCTCTGATTCCGGACTGGTTGCGAGCGCCCCCTGAACCATCAGACAGCCCTCCGGCGTGCCCTCGCCTGAGACGAGATCGACCTCGCCCATCAGAATGCCCCGCGCCACCTCGCGGGCGGATGTCTTGGCGAAAGCCTCTTTATAGAGGCTTTCGCTGTAGCGGTCGTAATGCTCGACGGCCTTCATGAACAAGCTCTCCTTGTTGCCGAAGGCGTTGTAGACGCTGGCCACCGTCAGCCCCATCGCCTGCGCCAGTGTGGAAATCGGCGTCCCTTCATATCCGTGGCGCCAGAACAGGCGCAGCGCCGTATCCAGCGCCGTGCTCTCGTCGAACTGTCTCGGCCGTCCCCTGGGAATTTTTAGAACCATCGCTATAAAATCCTTGACACGTCTGTTGTGCTTAATATTATAGGGATCGTTCTAATAATCAAGCCACTCCCGCGCAGCGCGGGTCCCGACGTTGAGAGGAGAGCGGAAAATGCAACCGACAACTCACCCTCCGGCCGGCCGCAGAGAATGGCTCGGCTTCGCCGTTCTGGCGCTTCCCACTCTGCTTGTGTCGATGGACATGACGATTCTCTATCTGGCGACGCCGTCGCTGAGTGCCGCGCTCCAACCGAGCGGCGCGGAACTCCTGTGGATTTCCGACGTCTATGGCTTTCTGATTGCTGGCGCACTCATTCCCATGGGCGCCATAGGCGACCGCATCGGCCGTCGCCGCCTGCTTCTGATCGGCTCGGTCTTCTTCGGCCTTGCCTCGATCCTGGCAGCCTTTTCGACCAGTGCCACCATGCTGATTGCCGCCCGCGCGATCCTGGGCATTGCCGGTGCGACCCTGCTGCCCTCGACCCTGGCAATGATCCGCAACCTGTTCCACTCGCCCAAGGAGCGCAGCATCGCCATTGGTATCTGGACGACCTGCTTTACGCTCGGCGGCGTGCTCGGCCCGCTTGTCGGCGGTCTGCTGCTTCAGCATTTCTGGTGGGGCTCCGTCTTTCTCTTGGGCGTTCCCGTGATGGCCGCGCTGGTCGTACTCGGCCCGATCTTCCTGCCCGAGGTCCGTGAAGATGACGGGCATGCCGTTGATATCCTGAGCGTCGCCATGTCGGTGACCGCGTTGCTGGCGATCGCCTACGGCGTGAAGCATCTCGCCGAGACCGGCGTCACGATCACTGCGGCTGCCGCATTCGTGCTCGGTGGGGTCGTGGGCTGGGCTTTCATCCGCCGTCAGGGCCGTCTGACCGCTCCGCTGGTCGATCTCGGCCTGTTCAGGAACGGCGCGTTTACCGCCGCGCTTGGTGCGAATATGATGGCTCTGTTTGCCTGGGTCGGCGCATCCCTTCTGATCGCGCAGTATCTCCAGCTCGTCATCGGTATGTCACCCATGACGGCGGGGCTGTGGACCATTCCGCCGGCAATTGCGTGCGTCGTCGGGTGCTTGGGCGCGCCTGTGCTGGTACAGCGGATTGCGCCAGCGACAGTCGTCACGCTCGCTCTTCTTCTGGTCGCCACCGGATTCGCGATCATGGCTGCATTCACCTCCAGCTTCGGACTGGTAGCCATCATTTCAGGCATGATCATTCTGGGGCTTGGCGTCGCGACCATCGTGACGCTGGGTACCGATCTGATCCTCTCGGCGGCACCGCCGGAGAAGGCCGGCGCGGCATCAGCCATCTCCGAGACCGGCGCTGATCTCGGCGGTTCGTTCGGCGTTGCGGTGCTCGGCAGCGTGGGCGTAGCCGTCTACCGGACTGCGGTCGCCATACCCGACGGCTTGAGCCAGGACAGTGCCGCGGCCGTGCGCGACACGCTCGGCGCGGCCGTCGACGTCGCCAACGCTCTGCCGAGCCCTTCCGGTTCGGTCCTGCTTGCGTCGGCGCAGCAATCTTTCGAGCAGGGCTTGGTGTTCGCCTCGGCCGCAGGATTCTGCGTCCTGCTGTCCACCGCGATCTTTTTTGCCCGGACCAACCTACGCCGCGGTGCCCTGTGCCCGGCAATTCAAAACCAAGGAGAAGTCTGATGACCAATGAGCGCAATGAACTGGCAATTCGTGCCCTGATCGACGACTGGACCGACGCCATCTGCAAGGGCGACATCGGCCGCGTTCTGGCTAAGGACGCTCCGAACAATAACTGAATCGTCATTTGTCGAGGGTGCGTCTGATTGACTCATGTGCGGGGGATTCCCGGCCGGATCAGATAGACGTATGTCGATGGCATGATCGACGAGGATGGCATCAGATACCGCTGGGAGACAGTGGGGCGCAAGCTCGATGAACGCGGGCGTCGGATGTTCGCGGCGGCCGAGGCGAGCACGGCGGGATGGGGCGGGCTTGCGGCAGTCTCGCGGATCACCGGGTTGGCGCGGTCGACGATCAATCGCGGACAGGACGACCTGGATGCCATGCCTCTGGGGCTGGGTCAGGTTCGGCGTGCTGGCGGCGGGCGCAAGGCGGTGAGCGCGCTTGATCCTGGGCTTGTTGCGCAGTTGAAGCGACTGGTGGAGCCGGCCACGCTGGGCGATCCCGAGCGGCCCTTGCTCTGGGTGTCGAAGAGTATGGATAAACTCGCCGACACGCTGACGGCGATGGGCCACCCGATCAGCGCCGACACGGTGGCCAAGGAGTTGGTGAAGCTGGGCTTTTCGCGTCAGCGCAACCGCAAGGCGGACGAAGGCTCGCACCATCCCGATCGCAACGCCCAGTTCGAGCACATCAACACGAAGGTGATTGCGGCCCAAGCCAAGGGCCAACCGGTCATCTCGGTCGATACCAAGAAAAAGGAACTGGTGGGCAACTACAAGAATGTCGGCAGCGACTATCGCCCGAAAGGCACGCCGATCCGCGTCAAGGTGCATGACTTCGAGGACAAGGAACTGGGCAAGGTGGTGCCTTACGGCATCTACGACGTGACGGCGAACGCGGGCTTCGTCAGCTTGGGCATTACCGCCGATACGGCCGAGTTCGCCGTCCAGTCGATCCGGTGCTGGCTCGATCGCATGGGACGAGAGCGCTATCCCAAGGCAAGTGAACTGACCGTCACGGCCGACTGCGGCGGCTCAAACGGCGCGCGCGTCAGGCTATGGAAGTTGGAATTGCAGAAACTGGCCGACGAGACCGACTTGGTCCTTCACGTCCACCATTATCCGCCCGGCACCTCCAAGTGGAACAAGATCGAACACCGCCTGTTCTGCCACATTACCCAGAACTGGCGCGGCCGCCCGCTCGAAAGCCGCCTGGCCGTGGTCGAACTGATCGGTGCCACCACGACAAAGACCGGCCTCAAGGTCGAATGCGCCCTCGACACCCGCACCTACCACAAAGGCGTCAAGGTCTCCGATGCCCAGATGGCAGGCCTCCATGTCAAAGGCGACGCCTTCCATCCAGAGTGGAACTACACCATCACCCCAAGAAACACGTAGCGGTTATTCCGCGAACTGTCCTAACCGAACAGACGATATCGTCATGTACGACGTGCCTGAGCCGATCCAGGTAACAGGGATCGAGGCCTATAAGGAGACATGGAAGCTTTTCTTCGATCACAACGCGGCGGGGTCTGACCGCTTCAGGCTCAGTGACGTTCAGATTGTTGCCAGTGACGATGTCGCCTACGCCCATGGGCTACTCACGATCGGCGGTGGCGACGCCCATTGCCGCCTCACGCTCGGCCTGCGGCGTACCGACGGCGAATGGAAAGTGACGCACGAGCATCATTCGATTCCCATCAAGCTCGACTAGTGCCGGAAAAACCATACAGGCGACGGCGACCGCATCAGGTTGCCTCCGCCTTTTGCCTCAAAGAAGATGCTGCTACCGCTCGTATAGGCGGGAACGGACATTATCGACGAACGCTGTCGAGGTCGTCACTTTGTTTATCGACAACCACACTGAGGCGCTCAGGCAGTCGGCGGCTTCACTCTGCGATGCAGACGCTCACGGATTTCCCGTTGGACTCCCGCTCTCCACCCTGAGCTGCCCTAGGCGTCGGGTACCAAGCGTCAGGCTTTCACCACTAGGCTCGCTTGACAGCTTGATTCAACAGGCTGTCGAATTGATTCAGCTTCCCGCTTCAACTTACGGAGCGGAAACCATTTTTTGATGTTCGACTGACTCTGCGTCAGCCAATCGTCTTTTCCATGAACAGGCTGAGCGGATCCGGTTGATAGGCACCGAACGGACCGATATCAACATAGCCGGCGGTCCTGTAGAGGCTGATGGCTTCGGGCTGATAGATACCTGTTTCGAGCCGGATGGCCGACAGACCCGCCCCTCGGCCATGGCTCTCGATCGTCTCCAAGAGCTTGCGGCCGATCTTCAGGCCGCGCGCTTTCGGATCGACGAACATGCGCTTGATCTCGGCGCTGCCGTCGCCCCGCATCCACCAGCGCGCAGCAGCCGACGATCTCGCCCTCATGCCGCGCCACGAAGAAAGCCACTGACGGTTTTTCCAGTGCCGATACGTCGACCAGATGATTGCTTTCCGCCGGATAAAGCGATTGCGCATAGGCGTCGGATTGTTCAAGCAGACTTACCACACCCGGCTGGCGGGGCGGTTCTTTTGCAGTGACGACGGTCACTTGGCGGTATTCCTTCACAGATCGATTCACTCAGCGGCGTCGATACTATGAGCAGTTTGCACCACGGAACAGACGGCAATTTTCGAATAGCGGCAACCGCCGCTCACCCGTCGAAACGAACAGAAACAATTTGTTTCGAAGATTTTTGCGGCCTGCCTTACTTCCGGGGCAAACGGACCGCTACGTCAGCGAAACACGAATCGAGCCCCTGACGGCTGATGCCGAAATCGAACTGGAGACATATTCGCGATGGTTCCTGCCCTGATCGTCATGACAATCCTCGGCTGCGATGACAGCGTCAGCCAATGCCACTACGTATCGACGGTGAACGGCACCTGGGAGACGGTTGCGATATGCGACGCCGAATCGCAGAAGCAACTGCCGAAATTTTCCAACAGCAACTACCCGGTGATCGTCGCCGTCTGCGAGACATCGGACAAACAGATGGCGAAGGTGCAGGATCCCGCCCCTTTGCCCGCAGTTCAGACAGAGCTTGATCAGACACATCCCGTGACGCCGGACCCAGTCCCAACGCCGCCCGTTGCTGAACAGCAGCAGCCGAGCCTGCCGCGTCGCACGCTGGCGCTGGTCACGGGTGCCCTTCCCGATACGTCCAAGCTGCGCGACGCCGTGACCAAACCGGTCCACTATGTCGAAGACGGCTATTCCTGGGTGGCGCGAAAGTTCACGAAATAGCGATTACACAAGTCCGGCGGCAATCAGGCTTTCGGCGCTGGCACGAATGGCGTCCTCTTCCGGTCGCGGTTTCCAGCCGAGAACCCGCCTGGCCTTTTCGTTGGAGACGCGCGCATCGCGGCCCAGCTCGCGGATGATCATCTTGAGACCCGGATCGAAGCGCGCGGCAAGGCCGGCCAGCCAATTGGGCAATACGAATTTCGGCAGTTTGCGCGCATAGGCGGGGAAGTCGCGTTTCAGCACGCCGGCAATATCCTTCACCGACAAGGCCTCGCCCCCGGCGATGAAGCGTTCGCCCGCCGCCTCCGGCACGGTCAACGCAAGGACATGCGCCTCGGCAACATCGCGCACGTCGACCACCGACATGCTGAAATCGGGCACGGCCGGATAGCGACCTTTCAACAGGTTTTTCACGACGCCAACCGAAGTCGCCGAATCCTTTCCGAGAATGGGTCCGAGAATCATGCCTGGATTGATCACCACGAGTTCAAGATCATTTTTACCGGCAAAATCCCATGCGGCACGCTCCGCGAGGGTCTTGGACTTGTAATAAGGCGTGGCCAGCGAGCCATCGACATCGGTCCAGTCGGATTCGGTAAATGGAGCCCTCCCCGAACCATAGTTGATCGCCGCGATTGACGACGTCAGGACAACGCGGCGGATGCCCGCTTTCTTCACGTTCCGCAATACACGCAGCGTTCCCTCACGGGCGGGCCGAATGAGCTCGTTTTCGTCCCTGGGCACGATCGAGGGGAATGGTGACGCCGTGTGGATCACGCCGATCGCCCCGGAAAACGCCGTTTCCCAACCATTGTCGGACAGCAAATCGGCCTCGACGAAGGACAGCTCGCCGGCAGTGGCGCCATCTGCAGAGCGGATCGCCGTCTCGATTGAATTTGCTCGTTTCAGCGAGCGCAACGTGCCGCGAACATCGTAGCCGGCGCGCAGCAATCGCACCGCGACGTGCGTTCCGAGGAAACCGCCAATGCCGGTAACGACGACCAGCCCGTTTTCTGTGTGCATTGCCTGATCTCCTGTTGGAACTGTCATTGTGACATTTCTTGTCTATTTTGTCATATTGACATTTTTAGTCCAAAGTGTCAACTCAGCAGGATGGATGATAGGAAGCAACACATAGTCATGGCCGCGGCGGATGTCTTTACCCGCTATGGCTTCAAGAAGGCATCGATGCAGGATATTGCCGATGCCGCGATGATGTCGCGCGCCGCGCTCTACCTGCACTTCCGAAATAAAGACGATCTGTTCCGGTCGCTGATGCAATGGCATCACGGAGAGGCATTGAAGGCGGCGGAGGCTGCCTTCGCCTCGGACAACCCCTTCCTTGCCCGGCTGGAGGCGGCTCTGATGGATTTCACGATGGTCCTGTTCGGTCCGGTGAGGGCCAGCACGCACGGGCAGGAACTGTTCGAGGCCAATATGGCGCTGGCGGGCGATACGACGGCGGCGACGTCCGCCCGTCTGCGTTCGCTGATGGAAAACGCCGTGACGGAAGCGGTTTCCGGCGGTGAAATCTCGCTGTCGGCCACCGGGCTTTCCGCGGCAACTCTGACCGATCTTCTCTACGTCTGCCTGGACGGCATCAAGAAGGCGCCGAATGGCTTGGACAGGCTCGATGAGCGCCTCTCCGCGCTGATGCGACTGCTCGGCGCCGCAACCCACGTCTGACGTCAGGCAGCGTCCCTGGCGGCAAGAAGGGCGTAGTCGCGTGCCGTTTGCCGCTGCTCGGCGATCGTCAATTTCTCGATGATATCGGCAAGGCCGCCGGATGCTTCCGAAGCATGCCTTTTGCCCCGCAACTTCGACAGCAGGACAGAGGAAATGGTCGTGGTCGTGCCCGGGGAACCGGACCGGTTTTCCTTGCGCCAGATCATCATCGCCTCGGTAAAGAGTGCGCTCACATCGCGGCCAAGGCCGGCGCTTTCGAACAGTGCGCGAATGGCGTGGACCCGCCCATCGGAGAGGATCGAACGCGCCCGCCTGTCGGTTACGCCCGACAGGTTGACGATCGCCGCTGCGAAGAAATCGATCTTGCCCGAACAGAGCGTATGCAGCAGGAAGGCCGGGGTCAGGCGCCCGGTCGCGCGCAGATGTTCGACCAAGGGCGGAATCTGATCGGCTTGTACGGCACCCGCCATGTCGACGGCGGCCCTGTCGCAGGCTTCACGGGTAATGCGCTCGACACGGCGCCCGCCGATCGCTGCCTGCACCAGGCCGAAGCTGGACAGGGCGGCGCCGACTTTCTCGACCAGCGCGTGGCGGGCGTCCGCCGGCAGGTCCTCGCGCTCGAGCAGACGGTTTCGGATCGACCAGAGATGACCGAGCCGGTCACTCAACCGCTTCAATGTCCGGCAGGAAAATCTGGCCTGCTCGTTTTCAAGCAGGATCAGCACTTCTTCCTCGCCACCGATTTCGGCGATTGCGGCGGCAACCGGCCGGGACATGGCCTGGCGCGCGGCTATGACGGCGCGTGTCTCCGCCGTTCCCTTGGCGGCGAGATCGACGAGATCCATATCGTTCAGCACCGGCGAGCGGGAAATCACGGCGTAGGCGGTTTCTGGTTGATCTTCGGCCAGCGACAGGATGATCGCGCGGGGGATTCGGCTGCAATCGGCCACGGCCTGCGCAAGCGCGAGGCGCACTTTCGGAGAGGGGTCATCAAGCAGGAACGTCATCGCCATCTCGGCGGCATGATGGTCGAGCGTGTTCATCTCCGCCGTCACATAGGCCCGGCCCAAAGCCGCCGCTGCCCGAACCCGATCCCCTGTTTTCGCGGTTTCGACCCAACGAAGAAATGCTTGAATGATCACCGACGCCTCACTACACACCAACCACCACATCTCGGTGTCGATGTATGTTAGCGATTAAAGGTTTAAGATTGGTTCACCATGTCCGTTAACCGCTTCGAAATCATGCCCTTACTGCTCTGCGCGCCGGCGGAGGCGTTGGTGTCGGCCGACCTCCCGGCTGGTCGTCCCATGACCCTGATCATTGACATCTGCAAAGACTGGACGACAGCAAACAGCAAGGTGCAACCGATCCTCGATAGCCGTGCGTCGGACAGCGCCAAGGGGCCGACGCTGTTGCGTATCGGCATGCCGGACGATGACAATGGTCAGGATGCGCTTTCATCGCTCGTGACCTTGCGGCCGGACGGCCTCGTGCTGTCGGGCTGTGGCGGGGTGGCCGATATCCAGAAACTCGACGTCATGCTGCGGGTTGCCGAAGCGGAAAGCGGGCTGGAGGCCGGATCGGTCGCCGTTCTTGCCGAGGCCGGAGAGGTGCCGGAGTTCTTTCTGTCGTCTCATTCCCTTCGCGGCATATCGGCACGGCTGAAGGGCCTGATCTTCGACAGCGCTGCGTTGGCACGGGCGACAGCAAGCCAGACGAACACGGCGGCGGGAAGGCTCGCTGCACCGGCCTTGTTTGCCCGTGCAGCGACGGTCCTGAAGGCGAGGCAAGCCGATCTTCCGTGTTATGAATTGCTTACCCAGGAACCGCTGTCCCTCGAGGAATTGCGGGCGAAGCAAGACATCAGCCTTGCCGACGGTTTTTCCGGCGTGATTGCGCGCAGCGCCACCCAGTCGGCAATGCTCGCAGCGGGCTAATATAACCCGACTGCCCTACCGCTTTGGCCTGAACATCTCGAAGACGTCGCCGGCATCGCAATAGTCCATATAGCCCATACGCCCGATCGGCCTGACCTTGGCCATATCGAAGCGCCCGTCTCTAATCGCTTCCTCGCGGATATGGATGCCGACAACCTGGCCGATGACGACATGACTTTCGGAGGTCGAACCATCAAGCGCCTTGGGCCGAAACGTCTCCGTCACCTTGCATTCGAGTACCGCATAGGCCTCGGCGACAAACGGCGCCCGGACCAGCCTGCCTTCCACCGGCGTCAATCCGGCAAGGGCGAATTCGCTCTCTCCATGGGGCACCGGAGCCGATGTCATGTTCATCGCATCCTTGAGGTCGTGACTGACGAAATTGGCGGTGAATTCGCCCGTTTCCTCGATGTTGCGGACCGAACCCTTGCGGCCGGATGACGAGAACATTACCAGCTTTGGCGTGTCGCTGATCGCGTTGAAGAAGGAATAGGGCGCAAGATTGAGGCTGCCGTCCGCTGCCCGTGAACCGATCCAACCGATCGGTCGCGGCGAGACGATCGCCTTGAAAGGGTCATGGGCAAGTCCGTGAGCGTTTTGTGCGGTCTCATAAAACATCAGGCGTCCTCGCCGACCCAGGTGACGATGTCGGCCAGTTCAGGTCGCGGGCGTTCCGTCGGCGGCACTTGCGGGGTGCCTATATGGATGAAGCCAGCAATCTTTTCACCCGGCTGCACGCCGAGCAGCGAATAGGCCTTTTCATCGAAGGCATACCATTCCGTCAGCCAGTTGGAAGCATAGCCGTGCGCATTGGCAGCCATCAGAAGGTTGAGGCAGACGGCACCGGCGGACATGACCTGCTCCCATTCGGGAACCTTGAAATGCGGCGCCGCCGTGCTGACGACGGCAACGACAACGGGCGCGCGGGTCAGGCGGGTATTCTCCACCTTGATCATCTCTTCCGAAAGGTCGGGTTTGGCGGCAAGCGCCATCTTCGCAAGCTCGGCGCTGATTCGCACTCGCTCTTCGCCGCGAAAGACGATGAAGCGCCAGGGTGCAAGCTTGCCGTGATCTGGAACGCGGGATGCGAGCTTCAACATCTCCTCGATTTCGGCCGTTCCGGGGCCTGGACCGCCCATCTGAAAGGCTGGAATGGAGCGGCGGGTCGCCAGATATTCGCGCAGACTGATTTCAGTTTTCATCGCCGTCCGTTTCCACTAGTTTGCCAGCGCACGTCGCCATCGCACTTCACCATCAAAGGTGCAGCCACGAAATTGCCATACCGGCGTTTCAAGTGGAGCCACACACTCAGGATGTCAACCACCCCATGCGCATCACGGCCGGTCAGTTTCTTCGAGTTTTCACAGCACTTATTTTTGTTGCATGTGGCTCCGGATCCCGCGCGCAGGATCTGGCGGATCCCTTCAAAAGCTTCCCGGCGATATCGTCCCCGCAGAAGATGCCGAAGCTGAACAGCTTCAATCCCGTGGCCTCAGAGGCCGAGGGCGTCAAGGCCAAGGACATCCAGCTTGAAGCACTGCTGACGGAGAAAGGCAAACCCGTCGAGCAGGGCCTGACCTGGCGCGTCTTCAACCCGATCCCCGGATCGGACGGCAAGCTGCCGCTTTTGGCGACATCGGAAGGCGGATCGGCGGCATTCCAGCTCATTCCCGGCGAATATTTCGTCAATGTCGCCTTCGGACGCGCCGGCGCAACCCGCAAGATCAGGGTTGCCGAAGCCGGACCGGTTGAAAAGCAGGTTCTCGTTCTCGATGCCGGCGGCGTCATGCTGAACGCAATCTCCGGCAGCGACGTGCGCATTCCGCCGGGCGAACTGAGCTTCTCCATTTTCTCCGCT
This sequence comes from Pararhizobium sp. LjRoot238, assembly GCF_964252955.1. Lineage (NCBI taxonomy): Bacteria > Pseudomonadati > Pseudomonadota > Alphaproteobacteria > Hyphomicrobiales > Rhizobiaceae > Pararhizobium > Pararhizobium sp. LjRoot238. Next base: position 3,777,740 of record NZ_CAXUPP020000001.1, read on the forward strand.
GACGAGAAGGAAGATGGCGAGCGAGCGCTCGTCGTCGCCGACGTGAAGCCCGACACTGTCGTTCGGTTGAACACCGGCACCTATCACGTGGTCTCCAATTACGGTTCGGTGAATGCGGTGATTCGCGCCGATATCCAGGTCGAGGCAGGAAAGCTGACGGAGGCGACGATCCAGCACCGGGCCGCGAAGCTGACCCTGAAGCTGGTATCGGAACCGGGCGGCGAAGCGATCGCCGATACGGCCTGGTCGATCCTTACGTCGTCCGGCGACGTTGTCAGCGAAAGCGTCGGCGCTTTCCCGACGCTGGTTCTCGCCGAGGGCGGCTATACCGCGATCGCCCGCAACAAAGAGAAGATTTTCCAGCGAGACTTCACCGTGAAGGCGGGCGTCAACACCGACGTCGAGGTCTTGCTGAATGACAAGGGATCACAGGCGGCGGCGAACGGAGCGGCCGACGCGCAGGATTGAGCGAGACGCTCAGGAGACCGCTTTGCCGAAGAACCGGCGGCGCGGCGGCGCCATGGAAAAGACGGCGTCGTAAATCCGGGTCAGGATATCCTTGCGATCCGCAATGGCGCCGAACTCTTCCCAGGCAATCAGCTTGCCGATGCGCGATGAAATCGTGGTACCCGAAAGACGGCGAAACTCGCGGATGAGCAGCGAAATGCGCAGCGTCATCGATACCTTGCTGGCAAGATGAAACAGCGGGCCGTTCTGGCCTTCGAAATAGATCGGAATGACGCTCGCCTTGGCGGCCTGGATGAGTTTTGCCGGAAACATCTTCCATGGAAGGTCTTCCGCGCGTCCAAAGCCCTTCCTGGCAGTCGCAACGCCGCCGGCCGGGAAAACGACCAGCGTTACGCCTTCTTTCAGGAGACGAACGGCCTCGTGGCGTGTCTGCATGTTGAGCGCCAGCGCTTCCCTGGTTTCCTCGAACGAGATCGGCAGCGAATAAGGCGCCATCTCCGGAACCTTCATCAACTCATTGTTGATCAGCACCCGGAACGGACGGCCGAGCCGTTCGGCGAGTGACAGGGCAGCGATGCCGTCACCGATGCCGAAGGGATGGTTGGCGACGATTACCACTGGCGTATCCGGCAGATGACGCGGCGGCCATTCGCCGTCAATGCGCAGGCGCACATTGATCAGTTCCAGCATCTCGCCGAAAATGCGGTCGCTCTTGCCGACGATGTCATGGCGCCACTGATTATAGAGCTTGGCGTAACGGTTGCGCCCGGCAAGGCCTTCCATCGAGCGGATGAACCAACGCTTCAGCCGTCGATCATTCTCGTTGGCGTAAGACAGCTCTTTGAACTGCACCTTGTTCCTCGTTCCATCAACGGCGCGTCCAGAGGGCGCAGCACAGAGGCGTAAATCTTTCCGGTTCATTCCGGCGGCGGGTGTTCCGTTCCCGCTGCCCGGACCTTAATCGGATAGTGCGCGAATGTTACAGTTTGCTGACACAAGACCGAGAGCTGTGCACCACAGCATAGCTCTCTCGCTTTGTCACTTCACGCCCTGGCAGCAGATCAGGCAGCAGCCTTGTTTCGCCGCTCCGCTTTCCGCTTCAGATCCGGCGGCGTTGCCTCCGATACGAGCGAGGCGATCGCCTCGTCGAGCGTCATCGGCGTCTGCGCCTGCGAACCCAGCCTGCGGATGTTGACGGTGCGCTCTTCCGCTTCCCGCATGCCGCAGACGATGATCACCGGCACTTTGGTCACCGAATGCTCACGAACCTTGTAGTTGATCTTCTCGTTGCGGAAGTCGGTCTCGACGTTCAGCCCCGCATCACGCAGCAGTTCGGCAACTTCGCGGCCGTAGTCGTCGGCCTCGGAAGTGATGGTCGCGACCACGACCTGCATCGGTGAAATCCACAGCGGCATGTGACCGGCGAAATTCTCGATGAGGATGCCGAGGAAGCGCTCCATCGATCCGCAGATGGCGCGGTGGATCATCACCGGCTGCTGCTTGTCCGAATTCTGGTTGATGTAGAAGGCACCGAAACGCTCCGGCAGGTTGAAGTCCACCTGCGTCGTGCCGCACTGCCATTCGCGGCCGATGGCGTCCTTCAGCGTATATTCGAACTTCGGCCCGTAGAAAGCGCCCTCGCCCGGCAGGATGCCGGTCTTGATGCGGCCTTCCGACTGTGCCTCGATGGTCTTCAGCACCTCCATCATCACGCTTTCGGCGCGATCCCACAAAGCGTCGTCGCCGACGCGCTTATCCGGACGGGTCGAGAGCTTGACCACGATTTCCTTGAAACCAAAGTCCTCATAGACCGAGAGGATGAGGTCGTTGATGCGCAGGCACTCGGCTGCCATCTGCTCGTCGGTGCAGAAGACGTGCGCATCGTCCTGCGTGAAGCCACGCACGCGCATCAGGCCATGCAGCGCGCCCGAAGGCTCGTAGCGATGCACATTGCCGAACTCGGCAAGCCTGATCGGCAGTTCGCGGTAGGACTTCAGGCCGTGCTTGAAAATCTGGATGTGGCCGGGGCAGTTCATCGGCTTCAGGGCGAAGACGCGATCATCGTCGGTGTCGTCGCCGGCAACCGTCACCTTGAACATGTTGTCGCGATACCAGCCCCAGTGGCCGGAGGTTTCCCACAGCGACTTGTCGAGCACCTGCGGCGCGTTGACTTCCTGATACGTGCCGGCCAGGCGGCGGCGCATATAGGCGACCAGCGTCTGGAAGATACGCCAGCCCTTGCCGTGCCAGAAGACGACGCCCGGGCCTTCTTCCTGGAAATGGAACAGGTCCATCTCCCGGCCGAGACGGCGGTGATCGCGCTTCTCGGCTTCGGCGAGGATGTGCAGGTATTGGTCGAGCTCCTCCTGTGTGCGCCAGGCCGTGCCGTAGATGCGCGTCAGCATCGGATTGTTACTGTCGCCGCGCCAATAGGCGCCGGCCACCCGCATCAGCTTGAAGGCGTTGCCGATCTGGCCGGTGGACGCCATATGCGGCCCGCGGCAGAGATCGAACCAGTCGCCCTGGTAATAGATCTTCAGGTCCTGGTTCTCGGGAATGGCGTCGACCAGCTCGACCTTATATTTCTCGCCCTTGTCGGCAAAAACCTGACGGGCCTTGTCGCGCGACCAGACTTCCTTGGTGAAGGGCTTGTTGCGCTGGATGATTTCTTTCATCCGCTTTTCGATCTTTGGCAGATCGTCGGGCGTAAACGGCTCGTCCTTGGCGAAATCGTAGTAGAAGCCGTTCTCGATCACCGGACCGATGGTTACCTGGGTTCCCGGCCACAATTCCTGCACGGCTTCGGCCATCACATGGGCCGTGTCGTGGCGGATCAGTTCCAGCGCGCGGGCATCTTCGCGTGTGACGATCTCGAGCTTGCCGGTGACGACCGGGTCGGACAGGTCGCGCAGCTCGCCATCCAGCGCGATCGCGATGGCTTTCTTTGCAAGCGACTTGGAGATCGATTCGGCGACGTCACGGCCCGTCGTACCAGCGGCGTAACCGCGGATGGAACCATCGGGAAATGTAAGGGAAACAGCGTCAGACATGATTTCTTCCTTGTCCAGTCCCGCCAACGAATGCGGGTGGTGAAGAGCATGATGCCGAAAAGTGTAGGCGGTTTTCGGACGACATCATGCTCTACTTCTTTGTTTCTAGAGCGCCGGAAGCCCGGCAAATTGACGCGCGGGTGATAAAGCGTTTTTGCAACGGAGTAAAGAACGGGCTGCTCAGGCGCCGATCATATCCCGCAGGCCGCGCACGGTGTTCCAGTTGCGCAGCGTGCCGACGCCGAGGCGTTTCGTGGTCAGCGCCGAAAGCAGCTTTGAAGTGCTCGGCTTGCCGGGGAAATGAACCCAGAGGTCACCATTGACGACGCGGATTTTCTCGCCATCGCCGCAGTGCCGTTGCAACCCCGGCAGAACATCCTTGCTCAACGGCGTCCGCATCACGCGCACGACAATGTTTGGTGCGTCCGACGCGCTGGCATCCGAAAACGGATTGCCTGCGGCCAGCGCAATCCAGTCGTCGGCAACGCGAGCGATGATATCGACATGCTTGCCGAAATCGCGGGCGAAGGCGGATTCGAGCCGCCTTTCAATCTCCGCTACATCGTGGCCATCTGCTTCGAACACAAGATTGCCGGAGGAGACCAGCGTACGCGGATTGCGGTAGCCGACCGATGAAGCCACGTCGCGCAGGTCGGACATGACGATACGACGATCGGGTGTAAGTACGATGCTGTGGAGGAGCGCAAGATAGGTGCTCGAATTTGAAAAAGGCGTCAACTCGTGGCCTCGAAAATCCTATCTATTGAAAAGTTTGCTTTCATGAAAGCACGCAACTCCGCTTCCAAATTCGACATGACCTCTATGGCCTCGCGAGAGCCTGATAGAGCCTGAGAGAGGTCCACGCCATTTATCTCGACTTCGACAAAATTAAAGGGGTTCAAAAGAAAATCGCGAAATACCGCCGATTTTGCCTCAAGATCTTCGTTGCTTGCTATTGACGCATCAATCCGATCGACGCGTTCAAATGACGGCAATGAGGTCGGATATACCAACGTGAAGGTCTTTCTTCCATCGACTTCCTTCATTACCGGAACGACGTACTCCGTTACATCTATAAGTTTCCAAAAGAAGGCCATTTTTATGTGGCGGGCACGCGAAATAAATCCACCAATATCCAAAGAATATATCTCGAGAAATTTCGACAAATCACGGGAAACCTCTTGAAATTCCTTAAATGCCCCAAGCAATTCTTTCAGCTGCTTGGCGGAGACTATTTTTGTAGGAGTTTCAAGCTTCGCATCGTAACCCGAAAACTCCTGCATGACAGCCTCTGAGACTATTCGCAGATTTTGCGTTTTGTTATAGAGAACAAGCAATTTCGCCAGAAGGTCGCGCCGTCTCTCCAGTTTGTTTTTACCACTATCTAACGCCTTCTCAATTATATACTTTACGACAATCCCAGTATATTCCGCCAAAACAGAGATCATAATCTTACCCTTCGAATATCGAAAGCTGCATATACGCGATGAAGCTGATGGGGCCGCCTTGACGCGGCAATAACCAACGTTGCTAAAAGCAAACGCACCATCCAGCGTTCAGTCTGTATGCCGCCAATAGCGCCATGGCGTATACCAGTGCTTCGATGGCGGCAGTTTCTCCGGCACCGGATCGAAACCGCTCGTTCCGCCTGGTCCGCACCGCATGAAACGAAACAAAACCATCCAGCCGCCGGGCCAGAAGCCGTGGCGCGCGATCGCCTCGTAGCCATATTCGGAGCAGGTGGGGATATGCCGGCAGGAATTGCCGATGAAGCCGGAGAGCGTCAGTTGATAGAGCCGGATGAAGGCCATGCCGAAGAGCCGCCCGGGCGTCTTGCGAAACGGCCCCGCATAGTTCCGGCCCGAATAAGGCCGATGGGCCGCCTGAACATCATGGCCCGGGCATCCCGGCTCGCTGCACATCTCAGACAGCCGCCCTGACGAGACGGGCAGCTTCGATCTGGCCGATCGCATCGACCACGGCATCGAAAGTCAGCATTGTCGAGGCGTGGCGGGCCTTGTAGTCCTTCACGGGCTTCAGGAACCGCATGTCCTCGAAGCGGCCGGATGGCCCCTCGCCGTCTGCCTTGAGCATGGCCAGCATGTCCTCCCGCGCCTTACGGATTTCCACGGCCGTAGCACCAACAACGTGACGTGCCATGATCGATGAAGAAGCCTGTCCGAGAGCGCAGGCTTTCACCTCCTGGGCGAAGTCGGTGACCATATCACCCTCCATTTTCAAGCCGATCCGGACCCTCGAGCCGCAGAGCTTGGAATGCGCGCTCGCCTCGGCGTCGGCGTTCTCGAGCCTGCCGCTTCTCGGGATATTCCCGGCGAACTCGAGAATCCTGCTATTATAGATTTCATCCATCATTCGACGCGATCCGGTTGTTTTTGCGCGTTTTCAGGCAATCCGCGCATGATTTTCTATCGTATCCGGGAAAAAAACACAGTGTCTTCGCCTGCGCCCCTTTCACATGTATCCCAGCATATTATATGGTATGTCGTGTGGGGGCGACAGGTTCGCAAGAGCGAACAGTCGCCTGTTGTTTGGGAAACCGTGCCGGATGATCCAGAGCCCTTAACCTCTGCAAATCTGAAAGCCCCGGAGCCCGCCGACGGAAACCAGGCCTGAGAGCGTCAGGTAAATGGCCAGTGGCGAGTTGTCCGAAAAGATAAAACGTCAAGTAACCCGTGTTACATCAAGGGGCCATTATGGACGCCATAGTCAAGAATTTTCCTGCCCTGCCTGCCACCGATGGCAGACCGAGCCAGAAGGAGGCTGAGGACGCCATTCGCGTTCTCTTGCGCTGGGCCGGTGACGATCCGCAACGCGAAGGGCTTGTCGATACGCCCGCGCGCGTTGCCAAGGCCTACAAGGAACTGTTCTCGGGCTACGATCTCGCCGCCGAGGACGTCCTTGGCCGCACCTTCGAGGAAGTTGGCGGCTATGACGACATCGTGCTCGTCAAGGACATTCCGTTCTTCTCGCACTGCGAACACCATATGGTGCCGATCATCGGCAAGGCGCATATCGCCTATCTGCCTGATGGAAAGGTGCTCGGCCTGTCGAAGATCGCCCGCGTCGTCGACATCTACGGCCGACGCCTGCAGACTCAGGAAACCATGACGGCCCAGGTCGCCAAGGCGATCGACGATACGCTCCAGCCGCGCGGCGTTGCCGTGATGATCGAGGCCGAACATCTGTGCATGGCGATGCGCGGCGTTCAAAAGCAGGGCTCGACAACGCTGACCACCACCTTTACCGGTGTCTTCAAGACCGAGCCCGCCGAACAGGCCCGCTTCATGACCTTGCTCAGGGGCTTCAAGTAAGCTCCATCAAACGGAGCTTTTCCCATGACCATTGAATTTGCCCCGCCGCCCGCCGACAAGGCGGCACTGGAATCCGGTTCTGCCTTCACGCCCCGTTTCGACAGCAACGGACTGATCACCGCCGTCGTTACCGACGCGAAGGACGGCGTCCTGCTGATGGTTGCGCATATGAACGCCGAGGCGCTTGCGCTCACCATCGAGACCGGCATTGCGCACTACTACAGCCGTTCGCGCAAAAGCCTCTGGAAGAAGGGCGAAACCTCCGGTAACCTGCAGAATGTAGTGGAACTGCGTACCGATTGCGACCAGGATGCATTGTGGCTGAAGGTTCGTGTTGCCGGTCATGATGCGACCTGCCACACCGGCCGCCGCTCCTGCTTCTATCGTGTCGTGAATGCCAAGGATGGCGTCACGACTCTTAACACTGTTGATACCGAAATTCATTTCCATCCAGACGACGTCTACGGCAAAAATTAAGCATCTGACGCTTTTTGGATCAGTTTCTTGGGGGATTCACGATTTGGCAACCAGACTGGGAGCGTAATCTCAACATTCGGACGCGTTCCGCCGGAAACAACGGCACGGAATAGTCTGATGTAGATTGTGTCTTACCGGATGCGCTTGCAACGCAGCAATGCGAGACGTGACGGCCTGTAACAGTGCGTTCTGCGGCATGGAGGTGCCGGATGTTGAACTGGACATTTAATCGCAGCGGGATCACAGCAGACGCGTCGGCGCCCGGCGGTCCCTCCCACTCGCTAACCTCACCTCCTCCCGAACAAATGAAGCCGCCTAAGTCCAAGATCGCCCTCGCCCTTGGTGGTGGTGCCGCGCGCGGTTGGGCCCATATCGGCGTCCTCAAGGCGCTGGATGAGGAAGGCATCGAAGTCGGCATGATCGCCGGTACGTCGATCGGCGCGCTGGTCGGCGGCTGCTATCTTGCCGGAAAACTCGATGAACTCGAAACTTTCGCGCGTTCACTGACCATGCGGCGCATTGCCGGCCTGCTCGATTTCGCCATTGGCGGCGGCGGCCTGTTCGGGGGCTTGCGCCTGACGAAGCGCATGCAGGAACATCTGCAGGACATGTCCATCGAAAACCTGGACCGGCCATTTGTTGCGGTCGCGACCGAGCTCAACTCCGGCCACGAGGTCTGGATCGGCGAAGGTTCGCTGATCATGGCTATTCGCGCCTCCTACGCCCTGCCCGGCATCTTCGAGCCGATCAAATGCAACAACCGCATGCTGGTCGACGGCGCGCTCGTCAATCCGGTCCCGGTATCGGTCTGCCGCGCCTATGAGCAGCAACTCGTCGTTGCCGTGAACCTTAATTACGATCTCTATGGCCGCTCCGCGGTGATCAAGCATCGCGCCGAGGCGATTGACAATCAGCCTCAGCCGGCGCCCCACGCGACGACGCGTCTTGGCATGACCGGTGTCATGGTTCAGGCCTTCAACATCATTCAGGACCGCATCTCACGCGCCCGCCTTGCCGGGGACCCGCCGGATCTGGCGCTGCACCCCAAGCTGAACGACATCGGATTGTCGGAATTCCACCGCGCCGGCGAAGCGATCGATCGCGGCTATCACGAAACCAAGTCCAGGCTCAGTGAACTCAAGCGGCTGCAGGACGTGATGGTGCGCTGGTAACTGCGGCCGCACGCTGCGGGCGAAGCCTGACACCTCGCCGCGCCGTTCGCGGAAGTCGCCGCCTTACAGGTGAACGGTCTTCGCGTCCTGCCCCGCAATATAGGCCTTGATGTGCTCGGCCTCGCTTTCGATCGCGCGGATGTGATGCCTAACGGCGTCGCCGATGGAGACGATACCGACGAGGCGCCCCTTCCTTTCGACCGGAAGATGGCGCGCGCGCATGTTGTTCATGATTTCCATGATGTCGTGGATGCTCATTTCTTCCGTGCAACTATGGACCTTGGACCACATCACGGCGGAAACCGGCTTGTCCAGGCATGCCGCGCCGTACTTGTCCATGGCGGCGACCACGTCGCGCTCCGTCAAAATGCCTGCAATCCGGTCACCAGGTTTGACGACAACGATGGCACCGATACGGTTTTCATGGAGCAACCGGACTGCTGCGCGCACCAGCGAGTGCGGATCGACCGTGAATACCTGACGGCCTTTTTCATTGAGAATTGCAGTGACTGACATTCACGACCTCCCGTTTCAGCGACTCGTCTGACCGGGATATTGGCGAACCGCAAACGCGCATTTCGCGCCTTTCCGATTGGGGACCAATCCGCAAGACAGATGTCATTCCTGTCGCGTTTTTTGTCCATCCGGCAGCCCATCGATCTCCTCTTGATCGGCTGCCTTCGGACAGGAATGGTGCGCTACCGCTTTGGGAAAATCAAGCGCTCTCGGCGAGATCGCAAACCTTTCCAAGGTCAATTCCGGGGATCGAAAAGGCCAAACAGAAGGAATCCGAACAGGAAACCGCCAATATGTGCCTCCCAGGCAATGCTTGCTGCTCCGCCAAAGGCAAAGACGCCGAGGCCGATCAGGAAATTCGTCAGGAACCATATGCCGGCGAAGAACACGACGGAACGGTTCGACAGCGCCTCGCCGACCGTCAGGCGGCGGTTCAGATGGGCAAACTGCCGGCTGATGCGGCCGCTGGGAGAAAAGACGAAGCGGGCAGCAGCCCCCATCAGGCCGGCAACGACCCCCGAGGCGCCGACGACAACGGTCATGTCGCCCCAGTGGAATGCGATATGCAACCCGACCGCGGCCACGGACGACAGGCACCAGAAGACTGCGAGGCGCGCCATGCCGATCCGGCGAATGACGGGCGCACCAAAGGCCACCATCCAGAAGCCGTTGAAAACCAGATGTTCCCAAGAGCCGTGCAGGAAGGAATAGGTGACCGGGCTCCAGAGCCAGGCGAGGCTCTGCTCAGCCAGCGGATGGTCGTAGCGCGCAGGCAGAAAGGCGAAATTGAAGATCAGTTCTTCATCGATGGAGTACGGCAGCAGATAGGTGCGGACGGCGTGAATGGCCACCAGGACCGCCAGGATACCCACCAGGCCTGCAGGCAGATTGAATGCCGGTTCGCGCACACGCACCGGCTTTTCGGTTTCGGCGTCCTGCGGCGGCGTCACGCCGTCCGGTTGGTCTATCATGCTGCTCACAATTCCTTCTGCGGTTCCATCCGCTGCCGCATCTTCGATCTACTCGCTCTATACGATTCACACGCGTGCCAAAAGAGGGCGAAAGCGCGGCATCTTTTCGCGCAGATTTCTGACGAGGTTCATGCCCCTGCTTTTCTAGAAAGCATCCGACGTTGTCGACGAAAAAAAGCCGTCCAGTCAAAAACTGAACGGCCGGCGAGCCCCCAAAAAACCCCGAGCCCTAAGTTTGTGTGCCGAAGGCAACCCTTCGTGAAGTGATGTCCTTGAATGCCACCGATACCGTCTGCTTTCAATCTAAACCAAACATTAACCTTAATATCCGTCTGGCACGGAAATCGCTTCGTAGTACCTGCGGGGCCAGTTTTCCGCCGCCAGATGTGCCAAAGCGGCACAGGGTGTTTCGAACGGAATAAGAGAATGCGCAGCAAAACGACAATCGAGATCTACGCCTACTGGGACGAGTTGCGAGGACATCGCGACGTGCCGGCGCGCGGCCAGATCGAACCTGCCGATATCCGGCATATTCTGCCGGATCTCTTCATCCTGGAAAAAACGCCACGGGGCGAAATCCGCTTCCGGCTGGCCGGCACGCGCATCTGTGCATTGTTTGCCCGCGAGCTGCGGGGCTCGAGGTTCGACGCGCTATGGCTTGGCGAACAGACGGCCCGGCTTGAGCGGATCGCCGGCGATGTCATGGCACAAAAGGCTCCCGTCGTCCTTACGGCAGCGGCCACTGCCGGCACGGCCGATCGCCTGCCAACTGAACTTGTCCTGCTGCCGCTGAAGTCACCCGACGGCAGCGTCGATCGCATCATCGGTGCGCTCGTCCCCCTGTCGCGGCCACATTGGCTTGGGGCCACCCCCGTCAACTTCCTCGATCTTGGCGGAATTCGCGTACTCGATATCGAAAAGACCAGCCCATTTTTACAGAACCGTCCCGAAATCTCCCTGCCCGCAAATCCGCGCCCTGTTGCGGACATCGGTATCGCCGGCGCCATCCGCCGCGTTCTTCACCTGCGCGTCTTCGAAGGCGGCCGGCGCGACTAGCGTATCGAACCGCCAGGCAACCGGAAGCACGAAAAAAACCTTCTGTTAACCGGAAGAGGGTAAAGCTGTGACTTGGATGGATATCGTATAAGTGTGGTCATGTATTCGTTTCAGCAAACGCAGACTGCCGGCCCCAAGCAGCACAACGAAGGCGCATTTCAACGCGTCTCGGTGAACCTGACCGGCCGGCTCATGCTTGCGAACCATGACGAATTCGAATGCACCGCGATCGACATGTCGCCGGGCGACGTTCTTTTCACCTGCGATGCGCGGCCGCGCGCCGGCGAACGCATCATCGCCTATGTCGACCATGTCGGCCGCCTGGAAGGCATCGTTTCGCGCCTTGCCGACAACGCCTTCGTCATCCAGATCAACGCGACCGACCGCAAGCGCGAAAAGCTCGCCGCACAACTGACCTGGATTGCCAACAAGCACGAGCTCGGCTTGCCGGAAGACCGGCGGCATGATCGTCTTGCGCCACGCAAGACCCGCACCGAAATCACGCTCGACGACGGCAGCAAATATGTCTGCCGCATCATCGACCTGTCGCTGTCGGGCGCCGCCGTGGACATCGAAACCCGCCTGCCACTCGGCGCAGCCGTCCTGCTCGGCAGCATGAAGGGCCGCGTCGTCCGCCATTTCCAGGAAGGCATGGCGATCGAATTCCTCGGGATCCAATCGCGTGAAGCTCTCAGAGAGTTTCTCTAGACGCGTCGATAACGCACCCGGTCTCGCCTCAGCGGCTTCTTCAGCTACCAACGAAACCACGCGCAACACGGCCAGGCGGATCGGCGCGGGAACGGTCTTTTTTTGGCCGTAGCGCCTCCAATCCCACCTCCACGAGGTCAGGCATCAAATCACCTGCGGCCTCCACCGGCGCCGAAGACATGCCGGAAACGCCCCAATCTGGCACATATACCGGCTTGCAAAACGTCCTGTTTTTTTGAATTTCATGATTCGGCCGCAAATTTTCGTGCCGGAACAAAAAATAATTTCGCCTGTTTTACCGTGATTTCCGGTCGAAAGCAGCAAACATCCTGGTAAACAAAGTCTATCCGGGACACGCCCCCTTCGCCCTGAGCCGCGCCGGCCATTCGAGTTCGCGTTGCCGCGCTCCCCTTCGCCGCACGTGCTGCTTCTCGAAAACATCGATTTTTCCGTGAGGTAGATAGTTTCCCATCGCTTAAACGCACATACGTACCGCGGAAAATGGATCAAAATTTACACACAATTGAATCAAATGAGCCGCAACATTTAAGCAAATTAAATTCGACTTTTATACTTATTTCAATCTGTTTTGTACTTTATTTTACTTCGAGTTTTCGCGAGCGATAAAAATCTCGGTGTCATTGTCTAGCCACAACGGGGAGACAAGCATGACAACGAAAACGTTCCTGAAGGCAGGCCTCATCGGCGCACTCTTCTCTGCAGTCGCAGCGCATTCGGCGCTCGCGTTTCCGGCCAACATGACCACCGATGGCGCGACCAATCCGCCGGTCGGGCACTACGAATTCTGCCGCAACCTGCCGCAGGAGTGCCGGTCCAATCCGGGCAGTTCGGCACCGGCTGTCCTGACCCGCGAAGGCTGGAAGAAGATCCTTGAGGTCAACTACGACGTCAACCAGGCGGTGACGCCGATGACGGACAAGGAAATCTACGGCGTCGAAGAGCATTGGGCCTATCCCGACAAGGTCGGCGACTGCGAAGACTACGTGCTTTTGAAGCGCAAGCGGTTGATTCAGGAAGGTTTTTCGCCATCCGACCTTCTAATCACCGTTGTGTTGCAACCCAGTGGCGACGGCCATGCGGTTCTCACCGTGCGGACCGATCGCGGCGACTTCGTTCTCGACAACATGCGCAACAAGGTACTTTTGTGGTCGGAGACCGAATACACCTATCTGAAGCGGCAATCGGAACAGAATTCCGGCCGGTGGGTAAAGCTTGAGGATGGCCGCACGGTCGCCGTCGGCAGCGTGACCCAGTAGTCCTCACGGATATCAGACATTCGCGGATCGGCTCAGGATGCCCGGCCCGCGTCTGAAAGGGCTTCGGTCAGTCCCCAATCCCCGTCCCAGACCAAGCCCTGTCGGCCGGTTCCGCTGTCCTCGGAACCGGCCTTTTCTTTGCGCCGCGTGGCCAATTGCAGCAAAATTCAGGGTGCCGGCAGACCGGAGAGACGGACGCATTGTACAATCAATAGCCCGTAGCAGCAGGCCCATCCGCAGGCGATCGCGACGCCAAGGATACCGTCGCCGATCCGCGCACCGCCGGACAAGAGCATCCGCCACAGCGCCTGCACGAACAGGGCCGGGCCGGCAAACAGTGCCAGGAATATGGCGAACGGCCGGAAATTGTCACTCGCCACATCATGCGATGATGGCCAGTGGCGGCGGCCCGCGACACGGCTGACGTCGAGAACAATGAAAGAGACACCAAATCCGGCAGCCAGCAGAACGAAGATCGTCGCAAAATTCATTGAAAATTAACCATGTTGCAGCAGCGTTGAGGTCACCCTGCCAATCTGCAAGTTCCGTGCCGCCCAGGCTGCTTCATTTCGGGACGCATCCGGCTGGAATTTATACCACCTGTTAACGAGAGCAAGGTTGCGACGCGCCGATGACAGCCAATCCTGCAACCACCGCTGAGGATCACGGGCCGCTGATCTCCCCGCGTTTTGTCTATGGCCTGACGGCCGTGGTCGCCAGCCTCGCCCTATTGACCGCGGGCATCAGCGTTGCAGGGCGCTGGTATGGCGAAAACCTGGCGCTGGCGGGACATACGACAAGTGCCGAAAACAACGATATCTTCATCGGACAGGATCACCTTCGGCTGCCGTCCAACGTGATCCGCTTTGACGAGCAACGCATGACCGGCGTCGCCGAGCGGGCCGACCTCTACCTCACATGGCCCGGCATGCAGGGCTATACCGACAAGACCCGCACGCTCTTCAACGACGTCAATCGTCCGGAATCGCTGGTCTTTCTCGAAATTTCCCAGAGCACGATGTCGCGTGACATGTCGGGGCGGCTGGAGCCGATCTACCGGCATCTTTTCGAAGGCGCCGCCCGGCCCGGCCCGGCCGGTCTGCAACGTCACGCGATGAAGGAGAATTCCGGCTACGGCCAGGAGGTCTTCTTCACGGCGGACCGCGACGGAGATACCCCGTATACCGTGCGCTGCATCCTGCCTGCAACGCCCGCGACGTCCACCAGCGCCGATTGCCAACGCGATATTCATGCCGGTCGCGATCTTGTTGTGCTTTACCGCTTTTCGAGCCAATTGCTGCCACAATGGCAAGCCATCGACACGGCCGTCCTCAACTATGTGAACAGCAAGCTCGCCCCATGACATTCCCCATCTTCCGGCGGCTTCGCCCCCGTCATCTTCCATCACCGAGCATGCGGCTGACTTCGTATCAAAATGCAATTCAATCGACGGATTATAGAAACCAATCATTCATCATAAACCGATTGGTAACGCTATCCCGATAGAGTTTTGAGAACGGTCGTTTCTGGAGGCCACGCCCGGACGACATTTATGAAAAAGAATGAAGAGTAGTGTAGTGTCCAAATCCACATTCAACGGTTCCGTTCAACGCACCATTGTCCCATTCTTGCAGAAAGCCTGCCGGGTGCTGCTGGTCTCGCTGGCCGCTTCGCTGACGACCGTCTCCGCCGCCTCCGCAGCGCAATATGCCGGCATCGTCGTCGACGCCAAGACCGGCAAGGTCCTCTACAGCGAGGATGCCGATAGCCTTCGCTACCCGGCCTCGCTTACCAAGATGATGACGCTTTACCTGACCTTTGAAGCGCTTGAAGCCGGCAAGATCAGCACGAGCACACCAGTTCCCTTCTCCAAGCATGCATCAGCCGAGCCGCCGTCGAAGCTTGGCGTGCGCGCCGGCAATTCGATCACCGTGGAACAGGCGATCCTTGCCCTGGTGACCCGCTCGGCAAATGATGCGGCAACCGCGCTCGGCGAACTGCTCGGCGGTTCGGAAGAGCGCTTCGGCCGGATCATGACCAACAAGGCCCGCGCGCTCGGCATGACCCGCACCACCTATCGCAACGCCAACGGCCTGCCGAACACCGTGCAGATGACGACGGCGCGCGATCAGGCGCGCCTCGGCATAGCGCTTCGCCAGCACTTCCCGCAGTATTATTCCTACTTCTCGACACGCAGCTTCCGCTTCGGCAAGCAGACGATCGGCAACCACAACCGCCTGCTCGGCAATGTTCGCGGCGTCGACGGCATCAAGACCGGCTACACCCGCGCCGCTGGCTTCAACCTTGTGACATCGGCCCAGGCCGATGGCCGCAGCATCGTCGGCGTTGTGCTCGGCGGCAAATCCGGCGGCGCCCGCGACGCGCAGATGCGCGCCCTCGTCGCCAAATACCTACCGGCGGCCTCGCGCCGCGGTGGCGGTGACCTGATTGCGCAAACGGCTGATGCGCCGACCATGCAGGCGCAAGCCGTCGAGCAGCCGGCCGAAGCCTCGGTCGCTGCGACCGGTGGCAGCTTCAACCTGCCGAATGACGGCCCCGTCCCAGATTTCCGCTACAGCGGCGAAACCACCGAGAGTATCGAAGTCGCCTACGCCGAGCCGGCAAAGGTCAGCGCCAATCCGCTGGTGAACGAAAACATCATGCCGAATACGCTGGAAGCCCAGAGCCGCAAGATTGCCAAGGCTGCACCGGTCCCGGCTGCCGCGGTCGACAACCAGATCACCAACTCCGTTGCCAAGGCTGCAGCCGAAACGCCC
The DNA here is from genome assembly GCF_964252955.1 of Pararhizobium sp. LjRoot238. NCBI lineage: Bacteria > Pseudomonadati > Pseudomonadota > Alphaproteobacteria > Hyphomicrobiales > Rhizobiaceae > Pararhizobium > Pararhizobium sp. LjRoot238. The sequence continues at coordinate 3,793,544 of NZ_CAXUPP020000001.1, forward strand.
GCCACCGAATCGACGCCTGACGGCTGGGTCATCCAGATCGGCGCGACGCCGGACAAGGACCAGGCCATGACGATGCTCGAAAACGCCAAGGACAAGGGCGGCAAGGCTCTGCGCGGCGCAACGCCCTTTACCGTGGCTTTTGCCAGCGGCGACGGTCATCTCTATCGGGCGCGCTTCGGTGGATTCGCCAACCAGGACAAGGCCGTGAACGCCTGTAAAACGCTGAAGCGCAAGGGTTTCGCGTGCTGGGCCAGCCTGCAATAGCATGTATTGAAGTTTCGATCACCGGCGAGCGTTTGCCGGCGGTCCTCCTCGGATTTGGTTTTGCGTAACGAGGTCAGTTATGGGAATGAACGAGAATGGGCCGGGCATGACGCCCGCTCCGGACAAGAAACGGAAGGCGCCGCGCTACGGCCTGCATCCCTTGCACGAAGCGGCCATGCGCATCGCCGAACTCGGCAGTCGCCCCAAGTCGAAAACGAAGGATCTGGTGACGCTGCTTCTGACACATGGCGCGCGGGCCTGGCGCTCGACCCAGCCCACTGCGCAAATCCATGTGCATGTCACCTCGCCCTCGGGGCGCTATCCGATCCGGATCAAGATTCGGTAGGAATGCTCATCAGCCCAACGACAAAAGCCCGGCATTGCCGGGCTTTTGTCGTTCTGGCCCGGTATCGTCGGGCTTTTGCCGTTCTGGCCGTGACTTTCAGAGGAGGCCGAGTTCAGCGAGTTCGCGGCGCAGCTCAAGTGGCATTTCCGTCGTGCCGCCGCCCAAGGCCATCAGATCGCGCGACGCATCCTTGTCCTCCAGATAGCGCCAGCCCTGGAAGGCGCGGCGCGGCTGGTAGGCCGTTTCGATCACTTCGGGACCGAGAATGAGGTTACAGCGGCCGATGCCGTCGGCGTCCGTAAACGTCTCGATGCCGGTCAGCCGCTGGCGTGCCTGCACTTGCCCCTTGATCACCCAATAGAGCGATCCGCCGTCCAACAATTCCTCGACGCGTTTCGGGACCATGCGGGTCGTGTGGGAGGAGTGCGGCTCGAGGCCCGCGGCAATCGCCGTCAGCGCCCGCCGCGAAACCCATTCGCGAAGGTCTTCGATCGATTCCGCGCCGACGCAGAGCTTGATGAGATGCAAGGCCATGGCCGGAGTTGAACACCCAGTCACCCATCGCGGTCAAGCTTGTTCTTGACCGCTCCACAAAACGAGACTGCGTCAGCACTCTACGACGTTGACGGCGAGACCGCCCGTCGACGTTTCCTTGTATTTGTCGTGCATATCGACCCCGGTCTGGCGCATCGTCTCGATGCAGGCATCCAGCGGCACGAAATGCTGGCCGTCGCCCTTGATCGCAAGCGATGCGGCAGTGACGGCCTTGACCGCGCCGAGCGCATTGCGCTCAATGCAGGGCACCTGCACGAGGCCGGCGATCGGATCGCAGGTCATGCCGAGATGATGTTCGAGCGCGATTTCCGCGGCGTTCTCGATCTGCTCCGGAGTGCCGCCCATCACGGCAGCAAGACCGGCGGCCGCCATCGCTGAGGCCGAGCCGACCTCGCCCTGACAGCCGACCTCGGCGCCGGAGATCGAGGCGTTGAACTTGATGATGCCGCCGATCGCGGCCGCGGTCAGAAGATAGTCGCGAATACCGTGATGGTCCGCATCGTCGTGGAAATGCAGGTAGTAGCGGATCGTGGCGGGAACCACGCCCGCCGCACCGTTGGTCGGCGACGTCACCACCCGACCGCCTGCGGCGTTCTCCTCGTTGACCGCCATCGCATAGACGCTCAGCCAGTCGTTGGCGAGCAGCGGATTGACCTTGTTGGAGCGCCATTCGTCCTGCAGCTTGTCATGGATCATGGCGGCGCGGCGGCGCACCTTCAGCCCGCCGGGCAGGATACCGCCACCGGTCAGCCCGCGGTCGATGCAGCTCTTCATCGCCGCCCAGATACGGTCGAGGCCCTCGTCGAGTTCCTCCCGCGACATCGAACATTCCTCGTTCGCCCGCTTCATCTGGGCGATCGACAGGCCGGAGCGCGCCGCCATCTCAAGCATCTGCTTGGCGGTCGCGAAGGGATAGGGAACCTTGACGCCGCCCGGCTTGGTCTTGCTCGCCTTCATCGCCTCCAGTTCGGTATCGGTGACGACGAAGCCGCCGCCGATGGAATAATAGACACGCTTCAGCAACAGCCGCCCGTCCTTGTCGAAGGCGGAGAAGGACATACCGTTGGCATGGCCCGGCAAGGGCACCTTCTTGTCGAAGACAAGATCGGTCTTCGGCTGGAAATCATAGGCCGGATGTCCGGGCGGCGTGATGCGGCCGGTGCGCTCGACCGTTTCGATGATCTCATCCATGCGATCGGGATCGATCTGATCCGGGCGCTCGCCCATCAGGCCGAGGATCACCGCCCTGCCCGTGCCATGGCCGATCCCGGTAAAGGCGAGCGAACCATGAAGGCTCGACTTGATGGAGGCGACGGCAGCGTTGGCCGGCCGCGGCCAATCGCTCGACAGGATCAGGTCGAGAAAGCGGTTCGCCGCCGACATCGGGCCCATGGTGTGCGAGCTTGAAGGACCGATACCGATCTTGAAGACATCAAAAACCGAAAGAAACATTCGAACTCCGCCTTGGGCACTGGTTGGCCGGAAACACCGCCGGACCACAATCATATCTACGAAACTAGGCTATCCTGCGCCTGCCATCAGGCGATCGACCGACATCCGCTCCTGCGCGTGCGACACGCTTTGCCGCTCCCTTGCCGACGCGGCGATTCCTCACTCATAAGTCGCCATGCGCGGCACCGGTTTTCAAGGGGCACGGCAAACTTTCGTGATGCCTTGCAATTTCGGCAAACCATGCCAAAAACGCAGGCATGACACTTACGGATTATATCGCATTGGCGGTGTTTGCGCTGCTGTGGATCGGGTACAACTGGGCCACGGACGGCAAGGTGCAACTCAAGCGCGTCAGCCTGACGCGACTGATGATGGAAAACCGCCGCCGGTGGATCCTCAATTCGCTCACTCGCGACCTGAAGATGATCGACACCCAGATCGTCGCCGGACTGCAGGCGGGCACGGCATTCTTTGCATCCACTACGATCTTCGCGCTCGGCGGCTGTTTTGCCCTGCTCGGAGCGACCGACCAGGTCCAGACGATCATGAACGACCTGCCTTACGTCTTCCATGGCGGTCGCAGCGCATTCGAACTGAAGGTTGGCGGCCTTGCCTGCCTGTTCGCCTATGCCTTCTTCAAGTTCGCTTGGTCCTACCGCCTGTTCAACTACTGCTCCATCCTGATCGGCGGTATCCCGATGATGTCCGACATGCTGCAGGACCGCGCCGGGGCTGAACGGGCGGCTGGTCGGGCGGTCAAGATGAACATCCTCGCCGCCAAGCACTTCAATGCCGGCCTGCGCAGCATCTTCCTGTCGATCGGCTATCTCGGCTGGTTCGTCAGCCCTTATGTCTTCATCGCCCTGACCGCCTTCGTCATCTTCGTCCTCACGCGGCGGCAATTCTATTCGGAAGCGCGTGAAGCCCTTCTTGACGACACAAACCCCTGAGATTCTTGAGGCAGCACGGTGAACCGTTGCGCCTGGCGCAAGCTCGCCGCCGTATGTTCTCATGATCGGAAAAGTAGAGCCATGTCGATTACCAACGCAGTTACCGCAAGCGACAACGGAGAAGCGCCGCCGGCAACCGCCGAAAAACGGGGCCGGATCTGGGCGATCGATGCCTTGCGCGGTGTGGCCCTGATCGCCATGGCGACCTATCATTTCTCCTGGGACCTAGAATTCTTCGGATACATCGAACCGGGCACCGTCGGCACCGGCGCATTCAAGATGTATGCCCGGCTGATCGCCGGCAGTTTCCTGTTTCTGGCCGGTGTCAGCCTCGTGCTCGGGCACTACCCCGCCATTCGCGCCCGCGCCTTCGCCATCCGCTTTGCGAAAATAGCGGCGGCGGCCCTCGCCATCACCGGCGTCACCTGGTTCGTCTTCCCCGACAGCTTCATCTTCTTCGGCATCCTGCATTCGATCGCCACGGCCAGCCTGATCGGCCTGATTTTCCTAAAACTGCCCGCCCTCCTGACACTGGCGGCGGCGGCGGCGGCCTTCGCGGCGCCGCTCACCCTCCGATCACCGGTCTTCGACACGCCGGCGCTCTTATGGGTTGGCCTCTCGGAAACGTTGCCCCGCTCGAATGACTATGTGCCGCTGCTTCCCTGGCTAGGCCCGTTCCTTGCGGGCATTGCGGTGGCGCGCATCGCGTCGGGCTTCGGATGGTTCGACAAATTGCGCACCAACGGCAGCGCGCGGTGGAAAACTGTGCTGACCACGGCCGGCCGTCACAGTCTCATCATCTACCTTCTGCATCAGCCGCTGCTGTTCGCACTCGTCTATCTCTTCTCTCTCGGTTTTCCCGCAGCCAAGCCGGATCCGGTCGAAGCCTTCCGCGCAAATTGCGAGGTGACCTGCAGCAAACAGGAAACCGCGGCCATCTGCGCGAGATTCTGTGGCTGCACGTTAGACAAGCTGATGGAAGAAAATCTTTTCGAGCCGCTGAACGCCGGCAAAATCGACATCACCACCGACGAGCGCATTGCACGCATCGCCAGTCAATGCACCGTGGATGCACAAGCGAAGGAATAGACATGAACGCCTATCGCGCCAAGCCGCTGAGATACCCCTGGCCACCCGTTCTTTATGCGGTTGCCATGCTGGCGGCGGCGGCCTTGGGGCGTTTGGTGCCGATTTCCGTCGCTCACAGCCACGGCTGGCTATCCTGGCTTGCCGGCGCGGCCCTCATCCTCGTCGCAGTCTCGCTGGACATATGGGCAATGAAGACACTGATCGAGAGGCACACCGCCATTCTGCCACACCGGCGTTCGTCGCATCTCGTCACCTGCGGACCGTTCCGCCTCACCCGCAATCCGATCTATCTCGGCTACACGATCATGATGGTCGGCTTAGGCCTGATCACGCTCAATCCATGGTTCTTCATTCTGGCCAGTTTGGCTGTAGCACTGACGACCGCTTTCGCGATCCGCAAGGAAGAACTGCATCTTTTGTCGCGCTTCGGCTTCGAGTTCGAGCGCTATTGCCGCGCCACGAGCCGGTGGATTTGACACGAACTGTGGCGCAAGGCCATGCGGTTCAGGTACCAACGCCGATTTCGGCAAGCCGGGTCAGACAGGCTTCCTCGACATTGCTCAGTTCTTCCAGGGTCTCTTCGATGTCCTTGCGCTTCTGGATCAGTTCTTCGCGCTTTTCCTCGACGCGCTTCATCAACAAGCGCAACTGGCCGGCCTCGCCGGGTGGATCCTTGTAGACCTGGATGATTTCGCGGATCTCGGCGATGGTGAAGCCGATACGGCGGCCGCGCAGGATTTCCATGATCAGCCGGCGATCGGCCGAGCGGAACAGCCGGGTGCGGCCGCGACGTTCGGGATGGATGAGCCCCTCATCCTCGTAGAAACGCAGCGTGCGGGTCGAAATCCCGAATTCCCGTGTCAGTTCCGTAATGGTATAGTATTTGTTCACGCCTGCCTCGCTCGGAACCGCAGCTTGAAAGCGGGGCACCAGAGGCCCGTATTCGCAGATGCGGTTTAAGTGTCGCGCCGGTTGGCCCGCTCGAAACGAGGCCGTCGCATATTACGGCCCAATCTGATTGACTTTGACGTAAAAGTCAAATTTTTCGCGTAACCGTCAGCTGACGTTGAACCACCAGGTGGCCAGCCCGAGGAAAGAGAAGAAGCCGGTCACATCCGTCACCGCGGTGACGAAAACCGCGGAAGAAACGGCGGGATCGGCACCTGAACGATCAAGCAGCAGCGGGATCATGATTCCGGCAAGAGCGGCGGCGATCATATTGATCAGCATCGCGGTCGCAATGATGCCGCCGATATTGTGGTCCTGGAACCAGGCGCCGGCGACGATGCCGATCAACACGCCGAACAGCAACCCGTTCAAAAGGCCGACACCGGCCTCGCGGCGCACGATGCGCCAGGCATTGTGAATATCGAGATCGCGGGTCGCGAGCGCGCGCACCGTCACCGTCATCGTCTGCGAGCCGGCATTGCCGCCCATGCCCGCAACGATCGGCATCAGCACGGCAAGTGCTACGATCTGCTGGATTGTCGCTTCGAAAAGTCCGATGACCGATGCAGCCAGAAACGCCGTCAGCAGGTTGACCATGAGCCACGGCACGCGCGAGCGCGACGTGCTGCCAATCGAATCGGACAGTTCTTCATCGCCGACGCCGCCAAGGCGCATCAGGTCTTCTTCGGCTTCCTCCTGGATGACGTCGACGACGTCATCGATGGTCAGAACGCCGACCAGCCTGTTGTTTTCATCGACCACGGCAGCGGATAGAAGGTCATACTGCTCGAAGACCTGCGCTGCCTCTTCCTGGTCCATTTCGGCCGGGATGGGATGATTGGTTTCGCGCATGATCGTCTCGATCTTGACCGAGCGTTTGGTGCGCAGGATGCGGTCGAGATCGAGCGCGCCGACCAGCTTGAAGGTCGGATCGATCACGAAAATCTGCGTAAAGCTCTCCGGCAGATCGTCGTCTTCGCGCATGTAGTCGATGGTCTGGCCGACCGTCCAGAACGGCGGCACCGCGACGAACTCCGTCTGCATGCGGCGGCCGGCCGTGCTTTCGGGATAGTCGAGCGAACGCCGCAACCGCACCCGTTCGGTGAACGGCAGTTTCGACAGGATCTCTTCCTGGTCTTCCTGGTCGAGGTCTTCCAGAATGTAGACGGCGTCGTCCGAATCCATCTCGCCGATCGCCGCGGCGATCTGCTCGTTCGGAAGGTGTTCGACGATATCGAGGCGGATCGCCTCGTCCACCTCGGTCAGTGCCGACAGGTCGAAATCCTCGCCGAGCAAGGAAACGAGCGCCCGGCGCTGGTCCGGCTGGATCGACTCCAGCACGTCGCCCATTTCAGACGCGTGCAGACGGGCGACATGCTGACGAAGGTAAAGCAGATCGCGATCGGCGATGGCTGCGCCGACATGCATCAGGTAGTCGGAGCGCACCGAACCGTCTTCTGCATAGATATCGGAGCCGTCATAGGCGTCTTCGCCCACCGCTTTGCGCTCATTTTCCTGATCGCCGGTGCTGCTCATGTGCCCGCCCTCGAAAGAATTGCAGCCATCCAAAACGCCGGCGCAAAAGCCGGCGGGAACAGGAAGGCTATATCATATGCCGGTGGTCGCGGAGACCCCGCGAGGGGAACCGCTCTTCCCTGCTAACCCAACACACCGGCAAGGTCCACCATCCGATTCGTCCTCAGGCCGTTCATGCCATCACTTTTGCCCAAGCTGTTGCAAAATCACAGGAATTGTTTAGCTCTGACACAGCCTGAAAAAGCGGAGCCTGACCTTGCCGATACGATCGATCCTGCGATTTCCCGATGCGCGGCTGAGCATGGCGGCAGCGCCCGTGGAACGGTTCGATGCGGACCTCGCCGCGCTGGCCAATGATCTCCTGGAAACGATGCGCGCAGCGCCGGGCATCGGCATCACGGCACCGCATATCGGCATCCTGCAACGCCTCACGGTCATCGAGCTTGATCCCGCATCAGGACCGAAAATCTACGTCAATCCGGAAATTATCTGGTCGTCCGATGAGACGGTCTCGCACGCCGAAGGCAGCGTCTCCATGCCCGGGATTACCGAAGACGTTATTCGGCCCCGCCTGATCCGCGTCCGCTACCAGACGCCTTCCGGCGATGTGGTGGAAATGGAAGCGGACGGCCTGCTGTCCATCTGCCTGCAGCATGAGATCGACCAACTCGACGGAATCTTCTGGCTGCAGCGGCTGTCGCGGCTGAAGCGCGAGCGCGCAGTAAAGCGTTTCGCAAAGCTGGCGAGGAGTGGCTAAGCCCTTTTAAAGACATAAAAAAACCCGCTGAAAAAGCGGGCTCTTTGTTTGGCTTGAAAGCCAATGGTGCGGTCGAGAAGACTCGAACTTCCACGGGTTGCCCCACAGCGACCTCAACGCTGCGCGTCTACCAATTCCGCCACGACCGCATCGTGGTAGGTGCCTGATTGCTCCGGCGGGGGTGCATGTAGCAAAAGCATTTGGGGTGCACAAGGGCAGGATGACAGAAAGTTGACGGTGACAGCAACTATTTCAACAGGCCCAGACCGCACCCGTTGAGAATGCTGGACTCTTGGCCTCTCGCATACCATTTAGAAAACACTTGCAAACAGGATTGCCCGCGCCATGCAACGCGAAAGCCTTGAAAAGACATTCTTCTCTGCCGATGGCTCGCCGCCTGTGCGCTGGAGAATCGCTCCTTCCCTCGTCGATTATGCCGAGGCTGTGGAAACGATGGAACGCGAAGCGGCCGCAATCTCAGCCGGCGATGCGGACGAACTTGTCTGGCTGGTCGAGCATCCGCCGCTCTATACCGCCGGCACCAGCGCCGATGCATCAGACCTTGTGATGCCCGACCGATTCCCGGTGTTCCAGACCGGCCGTGGCGGCGAATACACCTATCACGGGCCGGGACAGCGCGTCGTCTATGTCATGCTTGATCTGAAGCGGCGCAAGCAGGACGTTCGCGCCTTTGTCGCCGCACTCGAAAGCCTGGTCATCGAAACGCTCGCCAGCATGAACGTCAAAGGCGAACGACGCGAGGACCGCGTCGGCGTCTGGGTACGCCGGCCGGAGCGCCACCCCCTTCCCGATGGTTCGGTGGCGGAGGACAAGATCGCCGCCATCGGCATCCGCCTGCGCAAATGGGTGAGCTTTCACGGGCTGTCGCTGAACGTCGATCCGGATCTCGATCATTTCGGCGGGATCGTCCCCTGCGGCATTCGCGGCTATGGCGTCACCAGCCTCGTCGATCTCGGCCTTCTGGTGATGATGGCCGATGTCGATATAAAGCTGCGCCAGGCCTTCGAGGCTATTTTCGGCCCGACAGTCAACGACGGCGCTCAGGAAAACAGCCGGTCCGTCGCATAGATGATGGCATAGCCATGCAGGGCGACGGCTGAATAGAGGCCGAGGGCACTGACGATGCGTTGACCGCCGGTCATCTCGTCCAGGCGATGTCGCGGCTTGACGCCACCCTGCCCCATCAGGCTCAGCAAAGCGAAGACGGCAAGCCCCGCCAACAGCGCCTGCGACGACAGACCGATGCGCCAGCCTACCGCGAGAATGACCAATGTCAGAAGAAAACTTCCGGCCGTCAGGCTTGTCCGTGAGCGGAATACCTGGCGCAGCACCTGCCCGCCATCGAAGCGGTTCATCGGCAGGAGATTGAGCAGGTTGAAGGCGCCGAGAATCAGCAGAAAGACCAGAACCGACTGCCGTGGCACGAAGGCGAGCACACCCTCGCCGCCCGCTTCGTGCAGCGCGATCCCGACTGGAATGACGAAAGCCGACATACCGGCTCCCATCAGGGCGCAGGTGGCGACTTCGAACAGGGAATTATACGGCCTGCCGCCGATGGCGATGCCGCCCAACAGCGGCACGAAGATCATCCGCACCGTCTTGTGGCCGAAGGCACGGTAGGCGGCCATGTGACCCAGCTCGTGCAGCACGATGACGAGCGTCAGCAGTGCCGACAGCATCAGGCCATCGCTGGTCAGGCCGAAAAACGGCCAGAGAAGCAATGTCGAGAGCAGCGCCAGAGCGCATTGCACGAGCGGATGCTCGAAGCCGGCGCGCACGGGTTTGCTCGTCCCAGTCTCCAGCCACTGATGCAGCGCCTTCACCTCCCGCCGCAAGGCGACGAAGCGGAAAATCAGGAAGGCGATGCCACGATAGCGGTCGGTCTGCTCGATCGTCAGATGAACCACATCGCTGTCTTCCTCGATGCGGCGGCGCTCGCGAAAATCCTTCCAGAACGATGCGTCAACGGCAGTGTCGTCGACGACGCGGGCCTCGTAGGCGTGAGCGGTTTTTTCGGTGATCTCGAAGGTCCGAACGATCGGCTGGCCATGCCGGTCGAGATGGGTGTAGGTCTGCTGCACGCGGTTTTCGGCACCGGGCAACACGCGGCTGGTCAGTACGGAGTGGTGCCAATCGGCCGATGCGCCGTGCGGCGAGACGGCGCCCCAGACCCTCTCCGCTTCGGCCCGGAATGTCACACGTAGCCGCACAGTGCGCCGCCCCAGCGGCGTTGCCATCAGAAGCCAGACAAGGCCGATATTGATGATCAGAAGCACGATTACCGAAATATGCGCCGCCATACGCGTCCTCCGCCTTGTCTCAGCCGAACGCTAGCTGCAGAGCATGAACAAATCGTGCGGAGAGCCGGGATCGACCGGCTGTCCTGGTTCCCACGGCTACGCCGCCGCCGCTTGATCGCCCGGCAGGCCTGACAGAACACCGATCTGGTCGAGCATGCCGCGCTCGCGCGCTGTCAGTCGACTGCCGCGCGAGCGCGCGATCGCACTCATCACGCGGGCGATCAGCGTGACATCCGATTTCTGCAGACCATGCTGCCTGCTGCCGCGCATTCCAGCCCAGGCGCCAATCTCGCCGGTGATTGCAAGGCGAACCTGTTCAAGCGCGAAGATCGAAAGGCTGTCGGGAATACGAGACGAGATATCGATGACATGAAACAGCAGATCGAGTTCGATGGGCGAATTGATCACGCCTCGCGTCGAGATCATCGCGATCAGCCAATCGGCCTTCCATTCGTCCATGGCGCCCTGCGGATCGCTGCAGTGGACGATGAAATTCGTCATGGTTTCGATGAAATAGTGATGCCATTCGGGACATTTTTCGCTGCACGAACTGTTGATCGCCAGAAGGACCATCGCATCCTGCGACGAGGTCAGCCCTCCCACGAAAACATGCTCGCGCAGAATGCCTATATCTTCGGCCGTCAAGCGCGTCTTCCCGGCGATCACACATGCCGGATAAGAAAGACGAAGTTCACTCATCTTTTCTCTCCCGTTTCATCATGAAACTGGAAGTAGCGTAGGCGGAACCCGTTTCCATTCAGAAAAGAATGGGCGTTAACAAAGGCTTGCACGATTCATTCAAATTTTACCATTACTGCGCCGCGCGTCTTTCAAGACGCGCTAAGGACGCACTAACACGTTGAACTGCTGCATAATTTTGTCCTTAAATCGATTCCCGATTTAAGGAATTATGCAGTTGCCCAGCCCGCCGCTCCCGCCAGATCATGAAAAGACCGGAACCGACGATGATCGCGATGCCAAGCCATTTCGACGCTGTCGGAAATTCGCCGAAGATCAGGAAGCCCAGGGCGGTCCCCGTGATGATCTCGAAATAGTGGAATGGTGCGAGAAGCGATACGGGGGCTGCCTGAAACGCCTTGACGACGAGAAGATGGCCGTATCCGGAAATCGTGCCGAGAACGATGACCAGGACCCAGCCCAGTGGGGAATGCGGCAACGACGGCACGAAATCCACCGCTCCGGCGCTATGGCCGACAGCGATCGCCACGATCATGAACAGAGACCCGCCGACGCCGGCGATCGTCTGCATCGCCAACGGCGTATCCGCACTGCCGACAATCCGGTTCAAGAGGAGATAACAGGCGAACAGGAACGCGCAGAGGACCGGCAACAATGACTTTGCCCCGAAGAGTTCGAAACTCGGCTGGATGACGATCATCGCGCCACCGAAACCGACGATGATGGCAAGCCAGCGCCGCCACCCGACCTTTTCGCGAAGAACCAGTGCCGAAAGGCAGGTAAGGATGAACGGTTCGACGAAATAGATGGCGAAGACGTCGGCGAGCGGCATGTATTTGACTGCGACGAAGAACAACAATGCCGCTCCGGCAAGCAGGACGCCGCGCAGCAGATTGAACCAGAGCCGCCTGGGTTTCAGCGCACGGAGACCGCCGGTCGTCAGCAGCAGCGGCAGCACCGAAACGAGCTGGAAGAAAAACCGATAGAACGTTACCTGCCCCGGCGACATGCCCTGATAGACCGCCATATATTTGGCGATCGCGTCCATACACGGCAGGATGATCATCGCGAACAGCATGATCGCGAGCCCCTGCATGACGGTCGTGGCGGGGGCGCCGGTTGTGCGGGATGATGTGCTCAAACTGAAGTTCCCATTTCTTCGTTGGTCGGACACGGAAGCGAAGGCGTTTTTGGCGGCATTTTTGGCGTGCTGGAGTGTCCGGTCGCGTGCAGGGCCATATAGACTGGCTGAATGAACTACCCGACCGCAACAGCGCGGCCGCCCCGGAACTCGACCATCCAAGCCAACAAGGCAAAAGGAGAGACCGATGCGCTTATCAACCGATACCTTTCTAGCCATGATTCGCCGGCCAAGCGACAATGATACGCTCGGAGGAAGAATCTGGCGCGCGCGCGACGCGCTGAACCTCTCGGCACAGGAACTGGCGGACCGGCTGGGCGTCCGCACCGACACGATTTCCGCCTGGGAGCGCGACCGGTCGGAGCCACGCACCAACCGGCTGTTCACGCTGGCGGGCGTTCTGGGCGTAAGTCCGGCCTGGCTGATTGCCGGTATCGGCGAAGCGCCGAAGGACGACATTTCCAACACCATTTCCGGACAGCTGCGCGACCAGCTGGCGCAGGTGAAGAAACTGCACGAACAGACAGGAAAAGCGATCTCTGCCCTTGAGATGGAGATCAACCGCGTCCTACAGGACATGCAATAAATCACGACTCAAATAGCCGATACAGGCTTGAGCGCCGCACGCCACTCTGCGATTGTGGCGCCAATTCATTCAGGGAGAAGAACCATGGACGTACGCGCCGCTGTTGCCGTTCAGGCCGGCAAGCCATTGGAAATCATGACGGTTCAGCTGGAAGGTCCGCGGGCCGGCGAAGTGCTGGTCGAGGTCAAGGCGACCGGCATCTGCCATACCGACGAGTTCACCCTGTCCGGCGCCGATCCGGAAGGCATTTTCCCAGCCATCCTCGGCCACGAGGGTGCCGGCATCGTCGTCGATGTCGGCCCGGGCGTCACCTCGCTGAAGAAGGGCGACCACGTTATTCCGCTCTATACGCCGGAATGCCGCACCTGCCCCTCCTGCCTGTCGCGCAAGACCAATCTGTGCACCGCCATCCGCGCAACGCAGGGCCAGGGCCTGATGCCGGACGGCACCTCGCGGTTCTCGATCGGCAAGGACAAGATCTTCCACTACATGGGCTGCTCGACCTTCGCCAACTTCACCGTGCTGCCCGAGATCGCACTCGCCAAGGTCAATCCTGACGCGCCCTTCGACAAGATCTGCTATATCGGCTGCGGCGTCACCACCGGCATCGGCGCCGTCATCAACACCGCCAAGGTCGAGATCGGCGCGACCGCCATCGTCTTCGGTCTCGGCGGCATCGGTTTGAACGTCATCCAGGGCCTCAAGCTCGCCGGTGCCGACATGATCATCGGCGTCGACTTGAACAACGACAAGAAGGTCTGGGGAGAGCGTTTCGGCATGACGCATTTTGTCAACCCGAAGGAAGTCGGCGACGACATCGTGCCTTATCTCGTCAACATGACGAAGCGCGGCGCCGACCAGATCGGCGGGGCGGACTATACCTTCGACTGCACCGGCAACACGAAAGTGATGCGCCAGGCATTGGAAAGCTCGCATCGCGGCTGGGGCAAGTCGGTGATCATCGGCGTCGCGGGCGCTGGCCAGGAGATCTCGACCCGGCCGTTCCAGCTGGTCACCGGCCGTACCTGGATGGGCACCGCCTTCGGCGGCGCGCGCGGCCGCACCGATGTGCCGAAGATCGTCGACTGGTACATGGAGGGCAAGATCCAGATCGACCCGATGATCACCCACACCATGCCGCTCGAAGACATCAACAAGGGTTTTGACCTCATGCATGCGGGTGAGAGCATCCGCAGTGTCGTGATCTACTAGGATCGCCTCAAAATTTGGCCGCGCCCCACGGAGGGGCGCGGAAGCCACTCACACCGGCGGAATTCGATGCTGACGCGTTTTTTGATCGCCGCAAGCGATGAAACCAATGGGAAATTCGGTCGCGCGGCCATGACAGCGATGATCGGGGTATAGTGCATGTCAGAAGAAGGGCCGCAGACCAGCACCATCTACGTCGATGCCGACGCCTGCCCGGTCAAGCCGGAAATCCTGAAGGTTGCCGAGCGCCATGGCCTGCCCGTTGTCCTCGTCGCCAATTCGGGCCTGCGGCCGTCCCGCGACCCGATGGTGCGCAATGTCATCGTCTCGGCCGGTTTCGACGCAGCCGACGACTGGATCGCGGAACGGGCCGGCGAAGGCGACATCGTCGTCACGGCCGACGTTCCGCTTGCCGGGCGCTGTGTCGCTGCCGGCGCGCAGGTGACGGGGCCGACCGGCCGGATCTTCGACAAGGCCAATATCGGCATTGCGACAGCGATGCGCGACCTCGGTGCGCATCTGCGCGAGACCGGTGAAAGCAAGGGCTATAACGCCGCCTTCTCGCCCCGCGATCGTTCTGCTTTTCTCGAAACGCTGGACCGGCTTTGCCGCCGCGTCAAACAGCGCTAGTGGTGTAAAAAAGCGCCCCGGGAGCGTTCATGAGCAAGACAGACAGGAAGATCGCCCATCGCCGCCATGTGCCCTTCTACGCGGGCGGCATTTTCGCCGTCACCACGGCTGTTCTTTGCCTGTTTGTTGCACCGAGATTCGCGGTGGGTCTCTCGGCGGTCGTGTTCTTTTCGATCTACATGGGTCTCATCGCCCGTCGTCTACCGAAATTGACGGGAGCCTATCTGAAACGCAACGCTGCGGGGACCGACGAGCCCGCGATCGTCATCTTTGCTGTCACGCTCATCGCCGTCGGCGTTTCCACCGTTTCACTGTTCCAGGCGCTCAATGCCGGCGGCACGGAGACAGTTATCGAACTCATACTGGCTTTTGCATCCGTTGCGCTTGGCTGGCTGACCATCCATACGATGGCGGCGATGCATTACGCGCATCGCTATTGGAGTCCGGAAATGGGGGACAACGAGGGCGACGGCCGCAGTCTCGATTTCCCGGGCACGACAGAGCCGGGCGGCTACGACTTCCTCTACTTCGCTTTCGTCATCGGCATGACGGCACAGACCTCGGATATTGTCATCACCTCGACCGCAATGCGAAAGATCAATCTCCTGCACGCGGTCGTATCCTTTTTCTTCAACACGGTGCTGGTGGCCGCTGCGGTCAACGCGGTAGTCTCGCTGGCATAGCGGCACATTCATATCCACAGGAGCACAGCTTGAAAGTCCTTTCCCAGAACACCGCCTTCGGCGGCATGCAGGGCGTCTTTTCGCACGACTCGCAGGCCTGCAAGACCGAAATGACCTTCGCGGTCTATGTTCCGCCGCAGGCGATCTCAGCACCCTGCCCGGTTCTCTGGTATCTCTCCGGTCTCACCTGTACGCATGCGAATGTGATGGAAAAGGGCGAGTATCGCCGCATGGCAGCCGAACTCGGCCTGATCATCGTCTGCCCGGATACGAGCCCGCGCGGCAACGATGTACCGGACGAACTGACCAACTGGCAGATGGGCAAGGGCGCCGGCTTTTATTTGGATGCGACAGAGACGCCCTGGGCCGAGAACTACCAGATGTACACCTACATCACGCAGGAGCTGCCCGCATTCGTCAGCCAGCATTTCCGCGTCGACATGGACCGCCAGGGCATTTTCGGGCATTCGATGGGCGGTCATGGCGCCATGACGATCGCGCTGAAGAACCCTGCGCGATTCAAGAGCTGCTCGGCCTTCGCGCCGATCGTCGAGCCCTCGACGGCTGACTGGTCCATCGGCGCCTTTGAAAAATACCTCGGCGAGGACAGGGCCACCTGGCGGCAATATGACGCCTGCGCACTGGTAAAGGACGGCGCCCGTTTTCCGGAATTCCTCATCGATCAGGGCAAGGCCGACAATTTCCTGGAAAACGGCCTGCGTCCCTGGCTGTTCGAGGACGCTATCAAGGGCACCGGCGTCGGCCTGACGCTTCGGATGCACGAGCGCTACGACCATTCCTACTATTTCATTTCGTCCTTCATGGACGATCATCTGAAATGGCACGCCAAGCGGCTGGCCTGAGCTTTAGCCAGCGATACTGATAGCCGCGCCGCGCCACACGGCGCGGCTATCGCAATTCTTCAGGATGCCGATTGGAAACGGGGCGGAGCCGCGGTCTCGATGATCCGGATGCTCGAATCGCTCTGACCATGATGGCCTTCCATGTCGACAACGACGTGCCAGTGGCCGGATTGCGGGATGGTCAGCCGGATGGGCGACTTGCGTGCCACGCCGCCGACGAACTGGTGCTTCATCGCCTGCTTGTAGAGGGCGAAATTGTTTTCCGTCATCAGCCGGACATTGGCCACGGCACTGAGCGTGATCTCGATGGTGACGCCGCCGCGCTGCTGCTTGAGATCATAGTGGGTGAAGCTGAATTTCAGTTTCGTCATTCCAGTCTCTTCGGATTCCTTGCCCCGGGAACCAGTATATTAGGCGTTGCGCGTTAAAGAATGGTTTTGTCCGGTCGTCTCAAAGCGGTACCGTTTGTTCCCAAAATCGGCGTTAGCTCCTGCAAATCAAGGCATCCCGGCGGCGTGGCCGCCTTCCCTGTCCGGCTGGTTTCGGCTATGGCCTTTTCCATGACAAATATCCTCCTCGTTGCCGCCGGTGGCGCCTTCGGTTCCGTGCTCCGCTACCTTGTCGGGCTCTGGACGTTGCGCGGTTTCGGACCGTCCTTCCCCTGGGGAACGCTCACCGTCAACGTTACGGGATCCTTCCTGATCGGTGTCCTGGCGGAAGCGACTGCACGCAGGTTCGGCGCGTCAGCCGAGATGCGGATTTTCCTGATCACCGGCATTCTCGGCGGCTATACGACCTTCTCCGCCTTCTCGCTCGATGCGATCACGCTCCTCGAACGCGGCCAACCAGTCACAGCGGCCATTTATGTGGGTTCCAGCGTGCTTCTTTCGGCAATCGCCGTGTTTGCCGGGCTGGCCCTTGTGCGCGCAATGGTCTAAAGCGTCCGTTTCAGAGCGCCGCGCGTCCATGCGGGACCGGCCGGCTCTGTCATATCAGTTTGCGCACGGATTTCCGGTCGGCACCCTTGTCGAGGCGCGATCGCAATTGGATGCAGGTAAGAACACATCATGGCGGGCATTGAACACAAGCAGGTGGAATCCGACGAGGCCGGCATGCGGCTCGATCGCTGGTTCAAGGTTCATTATCCCGGCCTTGGCTTCGGTCCCCTGCAGAAGCTTCTGCGCTCCGGCCAGGTCCGTGTCGATGGCGGCCGCGTCAAATCGGATACGCGCGTCCAGCCGGGCCAGGTTGTCCGCATACCGCCGATGGATGTCGACGCCAAGGCGAAGACCGGCCCGATCGCCGGCCGCGACCTGCGCCATGCCTCCGATCACGACCTCCTGTCGCGCATGCTGCTGCATGAAGACGCCAAGGTGATCGTTCTCAACAAGCCGCCGGGCATCGCTGTTCAGGGAGGCTCCGGCGTCAATCGTCATATCGACGAGATGCTCGAAGCCTGGACCAGCCCCAAGGGCGAGAAACCGCGCCTCGTGCACCGGCTCGACCGCGATACCTCCGGCGTGCTGGTCATCGCCCGCACTCGCGGCGCAGCACAGAAGCTGACCGCGGCTTTTCGCGAACGCGACACCAAGAAGACCTATTGGGCTCTGGTCAAGGGCGTGCCGCGCAAGCGCGAGGACAAGATCTCCACCTGGCTCGTCAAGGAACAGACGCCGGACGGCGACCGGATGCGTATCGCCAAGCACGGCGAGGACGGCGCCGACCACGCCATTTCCTACTATCGCATCATCGAGCAGGCCGGCCAGAATTTTGCCTGGCTGGAGATGGAGCCCTATACCGGCCGCACGCACCAGCTGCGCGTCCACGCCGCCCATATCGGCCATCCCATCATCGGCGACCCCAAGTATTTCGAGGCAGAACCGAGTTGGTCATTCCCCGGTGGTGTCCAGAACCGCCTGCATCTGCATGCGCGCCACATCGATATCCCGCACCCGGACGGCGGACGGCTGAGGATCAGCGCGCCCATGCCGCAACACATGGTCCAGAGCTGGAACCTGATCGGCTTCGACATGGCCAGCGCCGAGGAAGACGAAGACTGATGAAGCTGGTTTTATTCGATTGCGACGGCACGCTAGTCGATAGCGCCGGCCTGATCCACGAGGTCATGGCGCGCACCTTCGAGGACTTCGGCCTTGCTCGCGTCTCGCTCGACGCGACGAAGGGTATCATCGGGCTGACGCTCGATATCGCCATTGCGCGGCTGATGAACCAGCCGCATGTGGATGACCGCGCGCTTGCGATGACCGCGCACTACAAGAAGATCTATGGCGGCGTCCGGACCGAAATGGATTTCCGCGAGCCGCTTTTCCCCGGCATCGCAGCACTCATCGCCACGCTTACGGCGCGAGACGCGCTTATCCTGGGTGCCGTAACGGGAAAGTCGCGGCGCGGACTTGATCAGATCTGTGCAAGTCATGGTTATGAAAAGACATTCTTCGTTTCTCGAACGGCCGACGACTGCCCGTCGAAGCCGCACCCGGCGATGGTGACGGAGTGCTGCTCGCAGGCCGGTATCGACCTGAAGGACACGATCGTCATCGGCGACGCGATCTACGATATGCAGATGGCGAAGAGCGCAGGTGCTGCAGCGATCGGCGTTGCCTGGGGCTACGCCCCGGTGTCCGAGCTTATCGAAGCCGGCGCTGATCATATCGCCCGCGCTCCGAACGATATTCTGGACTGGATGGAGACATATCATGCCTGATATTCGCGACGATCTGACGGGTGCGCTCAGTGACCCGGATCCCGTGCGCCGCGCTCAGATACAGATGCTGAAGCCGCTGCCCAAGCGATTCTACACGACCGTCCGCATCGGTGCTGCCGACGACGGCGGCCATGCCGTATTGCTTGATGGCCGGACCGTCCGCACCCCTGCGAAGCAACCGTTGGCCGTGCCGACGGTCCGCGTCGCCGAATTGTTGGCCGCCGAATGGGATGCTCAGAAGGACGTGATCGACCCGGCGACAATGCCCGTCACCCGGCTGGCCAATACCGCAATCGACGGCGTCGCGAAGGATATTCGAGGTGTTTTCGACGACATCCTGAATTTCGCCGGGACCGATCTTCTGTGCTACCGCGCCAGCGAGCCGGAAGGTCTGGTGGCCCGACAGACCGAACGATGGGATCCAGTGATTTCCTGGGCCGCTGAAAAACTCGGCGCGCGCTTCATCCTCGCCGAAGGCGTGGTGCATCAGGTCCAGCCGCGCGCTGCGATCAACGGCGTCGCTGAAGCATTGCGTGCCTATGCGACACCGCTCGGCCTTGCCTGCCTGCATACGATCACCACCCTGACGGGGTCCGCCCTGCTCGCTTTGGCTTTCGCCGAAAAGCGGCTTTCCGCCGAAGAGGCATGGGCGCTCGCGCATCTCGATGAAGACTGGCAGATCGAGCATTGGGGTACCGATGAGGAAGCCTTTCAGCGCCGCGAGAATCGCTGGCAGGACATGCAGGCGGCCACCGCGACGCTCGACGCGCTGCGCTGACGAACCCGGCGGCACGCCCAACGCGATCCCGCCGCACCACTCCTGCCACGGTGGGATCGCAATTTCATCGGCATCAAAAGAATCAGGCCGTCAGCTTCAGCCCGGCGATACCGGCAACGATCAGCGAGATGCAGCCGAGGCGGATAGCGGTCGCCGGTTCGGCGAAAAGCAGGATGCCGAGAATGACCGTTCCGACCGTACCGACGCCGGTCCACACGGCATAGGCCGTGCCGAGCGGCAAGGTTCTGACCGCGATACCGAGCAGAACGACGCTTGCCATCATAGAGGTCGCGGTCAAAATCGTCGGCATCAACCTGGTAAAGCCGTCGGTGTATTTGAGGCCAATCGCCCAGCTGATTTCCAGAAGTCCTGCGAGGAAAAGAATGATCCAGGCCACGGCTTAACTCCGTCTAATGGAGCGAGGCCGTCCTCGCGGATGTTCGGTTATCAAACAATGGCTTGATCCCGTGCAGCCGTCTGCATGGGTGCTCTATGCCATCCCGGTTTGACGCTTGCAAGAGCCCGGCATGCATGGCTGACCTGCCCTACTGGCCACGCTCTTTCCTGAGCTTTGCCCACCACTCGAGACGTTTGCGGATATCGCGCTCGAAGCCACGCTCGGGAGGATCGTAGAAAATCTTGCGGCCCATCTTCTCCGGGAAATAGTCCTGGCCCGAAAATGCATCCGGCTCGTCGTGGTCGTAGCGATAGCCTTCGCCGTAGCCCTCACCCTTCATCAGTTTCGTGGGTGCATTGAGAATGTGCTTCGGCGGCAGTAGCGAGCCGTTCTCCTTGGCGGCGCGCATGGCGGACTTGTAGGCGGTATAGACGGCGTTTGATTTCGGCGCGGTGGCGAGATAGACGCACGCCTGCGCCAGCGCCAGTTCGCCCTCCGGCGAACCGAGATAATCATAGGCATCCTTGGCCGCGTTGCAGATCACCAGCGCCTGCGGATCGGCAAGGCCAATATCCTCCACCGCCATGCGCACCAGCCGCCGTCCGAGATAGAGCGGGTCCTCGCCGGCATCGAACATGCGGCAGAGATAGTAGAGTGCTGCGTCAGGGTCCGAGCCGCGCACCGATTTATGCAAGGCGGAGATCAGATTGTAGTGACCGTCCTGCCCCTTGTCATAGACCGGCGCGCGCCGCTGGACGATCTCCTGCACGGCGTTGACATTGAACACTTCGCCGTTGCGCGCGGCGC
The DNA here is from genome assembly GCF_964252955.1 of Pararhizobium sp. LjRoot238. Taxonomy (NCBI): domain Bacteria; kingdom Pseudomonadati; phylum Pseudomonadota; class Alphaproteobacteria; order Hyphomicrobiales; family Rhizobiaceae; genus Pararhizobium; species Pararhizobium sp. LjRoot238. Next base: position 3,814,280 of record NZ_CAXUPP020000001.1, read on the forward strand.
GCCAAACCTCTTCGGCAAGCGTCAGCACCGCTCGGCCATCGCCGTCGGCCATGCGCACCAGGCTGGCGCGAGCGTCGGCGTCGAGCGGCAGCGGCTTCCCCTCGACCTGTTCGGCACGCGCCAGCAATTCGGCAAGGCTCGCCTCGTCATGCGGCTTGAACGTCAGGACACGGGCGCGCGACAGAAGAGCGGCGTTGAGCTCGAAGGACGGGTTTTCCGTCGTGGCGCCAACCAGAATGACCGTGCCATCTTCCATGACCGGCAGGAAGCTGTCCTGCTGGGCGCGGTTGAAGCGATGGATCTCATCGACAAACAACAGGGTCTGCCGCCCGGACATGCGGCGCGCACGGGCCGATTCGAACACACGCTTTAAATCCGCAACGCCGGAGAAAATCGCCGAAATCTGCTCAAAGGCAAGCCCTGCTTCGCCCGACAGCAGCCGGGCAACCGTCGTCTTACCCGTTCCCGGCGGCCCCCAGAAAATCATCGAGCCCAGCGACCCGGAAGCGATCATACGAGCGAGAACACCGTCCTCGCCGGTTAGGTGCGCCTGGCCGGTGACCTCCGCCAAAGTCTGTGGCCGCAGCCGATCGGCCAGCGGTCGTTTTTCGCTCATGCCTGCGGGTTCGGTTGGGGAAAACAGGTCGCTCATCGGAAGAACTGGCGGATACGCTGGCCATCCCGCTCGATCTCGACGCGCCACAGAGACGGATCGTCCTGGGTGATGGCTTCAAGCGTGGCCGACTTGTCGATCGGCGTGCCATTGACGGCGATGACGATATCCTTCGGCTGGAAGCCGACACGGGCAGCCGGCGATCCGCGGTTGATCTGCGTGATCACCACGCCCTGCGACGAGGTCGGCATATGCAGTTCGTCAGCCAGGCGCGGCGAGAGATTGCCGACCACGGCGCCGGCGAAAGGATTGCGCCCCTCGATCAGCCGCTCGTCGCGCGGCGACGTTTCCGGGGCTCCGGACAGCGTCAACGACAGGTCGCGGGTCTTGCCACCCTCGCTCACCGTAACCTTGGCCTCATGACCAATGCCGACTGTCGTCAGGCGGTAACCGAGCGCGTCCGGATGTTCCACCGGGATGCCGTTGACAGCGACGATCACCTGGCCTGGCTTCATGCCTGCCTTTTCAGCCGGTCCGCCCTCGATCACCGAACTTACCAACGCCCCCCTTGCCCGGTCGAGCCCGAGCGCCTCGGCGACTTCCGACGTCACCGGCTCGAAGCTCGCGCCAATGAACGGCCGTGTGAAGCTGCCGTTGCCGCCCTCGGCCGATGCCAGGAAGACTTTCACAAGATTGGCGGGGATGGCAAAGCCCACACCGTTGGAGCCGCCACCGCGCGAAAAGATCGCCGTGTTGATACCGATCAGCTGGCCGTTCATGTCGATCAGGCCGCCGCCCGAATTGCCGGGATTGATCGCTGCGTCGGTCTGGATGAAGAAGCCGAAATCACCCGAGACGACCTGGTTGCGGGCGAGCGCCGAAACGATACCACTGGTTACCGTCTGACCAACGCCGAAGGGATTGCCGATCGCCAGCACGAGATCACCGACTTCGACCGCATCGGAATCGCCAAGCGGGATGGTTTCGAAGGGACCGTCCGATTTTATCTTCAGGACGGCGAGATCCAGCCGATCGTCCTTGAGCACGATCGTGCTCGCGAACTCCCGGCCGTCGGCAAGCGCCACCTTGATGTCGTCAGCGTCCGCGATCACGTGGTTGTTGGTCACCACGATACCGTTCTTGCCGACGATGACACCGGAGCCGAGCGACGACTGTTTCTCCGAGCGGTTCGGCATCTGTTGGCCGAAAAACTGCTCGAAGAACGGATCGTCGGCGAAGGGCGAGCGGCGCTCGACCGTCTTTTCGGCGTAGACGTTGACCACCGCGTTTGCCGTCTGCTTGACCAGCGGCGCGAAGGACAGTTGCATTTCCGTGCGGCTTTGCGGCAGCGCCTTTTGCGTGTCCGCCTGCGCGACGACAGCACCGGTCGTCATGTTCTCCACGCCGTCGGAGGCGTCCGCCCCCGGGAAACCGAAATGCACGACACTGGCAAAGAGAGCCAGCCCGGCCATGGTGGACAGGACAAGAGTGCGAGGGGAACGGGGCATGCGGGGCATCCTGCCGAAATCGATTGTTGGAAAAGACAGATAGGACGTCAGGGACAAAAAGCAAAGACGACCGGCGACAGAAAAACCGCGTCCCTTCGTCCCCGCTCCCTTACCCGCGACTATCATGGCGAGGAGGCAGACGAGAAGCGAGACCATGGACGACACGCAGACAAGACAAATTTTCAAACTGGCGCAACTGCGGCTGATGATTACCGCCGCGACCCTCCAAACGTTGTTGCGCAAGGCGAACTTCAACCCTGACCAGCCGCGCATTCCTGCAGGTGAACCCGGTGGCGGGCGATGAACGGATGGTGGGGCCGGCTCAGGAGACGCGGCAAGAGCTTACCGGATCAATGATGAATTCGGCCAGCATTACGTCGACCTACAGGCGATAGAAGGCTACCGCGGCGCTCACACGATAACCAGCCATGTGTTTCGATCCAAAGCAGAGTTGCTTGTGGCAATGGGCCCCGAGGCCTCGCGTTGGCTTCCATTTACCGGCGCAGTCAGACGTGAAGGCAAATTCGGAAGCTATCCCGAAGCGCTTCGCTACGTGAACGAGACGATACAGGCAAATATCGCGACCGTTGAGGCCGTGAAAGCTGGACTACTGGGGGGCGACGAAGGTGAGTTAATCACCAAATATTACGGACGCCCAACCGGGGCGGAATGGTACAGAGATGCGCCTTACTCGAAGCCGCGATGGCGAACAACCTATAGCGTTGGAGTCATCCTTCGATACGATCCAAGATTGCCACAAGGCTTTCTCGTTGTTACTGCTTATCCCAGAAATGAGGACTGGGAGGAGAAATTTGTGAGAGAACACGTTGCCAAATCCCCCGGCTTCCGGGCGTTTACCAGAGCAATGATTCACGATCCCCTAATCTTTAGTTCGCAAGACGAACTCATCGACTTCGGAATTGCCCACGTGTTGCACCAGCACCCTGAAGCGGCCGATGATCTCGACCGCTTTCTCGATCACTGGCTAAATGCGAATGCGACGGATCAGCAACTGGAAGACCTTTGGACCGCCTCGAACGCGGACTTTTTCCTGATCGGTGTTGCTGTCCGCCCGTTTCTTACGCGTGTCCTGCAAATGCTGCGAGATCAGCGCGGCACGCATTCGGTAAGCTGATATAGTGCTGGACAGCAAAGGCCGGACGATGGCTCACCCGGCCTTTCATAATCTCGATCCGACAATCCGAGTTGCGCGGCGTCGGCATGCATGATCCTTCCCGCGAAAGCGGCTTCAGGGTCAATACCGCCTACCCACTTAACGAGGATCTCATGACGAGGAAGAGCATCATTCTGCCGAAGGTATACTTGGACTTCTCCCGAGGGCTGCTTTCTGACATGGACCTGTTCGAAAACGACGAAGCCCGTATTCGCCTCGGCCTCAACTGCTTGGCCGCCGATAACCCTGGCCGGGAAAACCTCCAGGCATTTGTCGATTTCATCGAGGGATTAGACACGCGATCCGTCGGCGACACAGCCCTGCAAGAGATGTGGGCGCGCTCGCACGCCGGCTTTTATATTGTTGGTCCCGGTCAAGTTATGAAATTTCTGCGCCTAGCTGCGGAAATGGCGCGACAGAGAATGGAGCGTACCTAAAACCAGCTTTCTCGATCACTGGCTGAACGAGGATACGAACACGAACCATCGGACCCGAAGGGTTTTGTCGGCATATCAGCTTACCCGAGAAACGAGGAGCCCATGACCCTCAAATCCGCCAAGCCGCCGCAGGCCTTCGTCGACTTCGCCCAACGGATGTTTCAGGACGCGGAATTTTTCGAAACCTTGGAGGATTTGCTCCGGTTCGGACTGCAAGGCATCCCACGGGACAGGCTCGGCGATTTCACCGCCTTCGTGAAACGCATCGAGAACCACGAAATCGGCGACCGCGATCTCGAACGCCTGTGGCACGTTTCGGGCGCCGATGTCGGCTATCCGGCTCCGGGATTGTGCGGATTCCGACGTGAAGCCGGCCGGCAATCCGATCAAAGACCGGCCACCATTCCGATTTGAAGCCGGCCACCGTTCCAATCAAAGACCGGCCAGTTTTCGGCACTGAAGATTACCTCCTGGGTCAGCAACTTTTGGCATCGATACCTCGTGATGAACGAGGACATTTTGATGCCGGCAAAGAGAAGGCTGACCATGAGACAGTTACGACAAATGCTGCGACTTGCCGGAAGCGGGACCAGCTCCCGCGAGATTGCAGTCGTATTGGGAATAGCGCGCAGTACGGTGCAGGATAATCTGCAGCGCGCAGCAGCAATTGGATTGAGCTGGCCCTTGCCGGGCGAACTCACTGACGATGCGCTCGAGAACAAGCTCTTCGCTCGCAACGGCATCAAACAGGGCACGAGACGACGCGTCGAACCCAACTGGGCCGATCTTGCCGTCGAGCTCAAGAAGCCCGGCGTGACGCTGCTCATCCTGTGGGAGGAGTATCGTGGGTCGCATCCCGAGGGTTACGGCTATTCCCGCTTTTGTGAGCTCTTTAGAGGCTTCGCGCAGCGACTTTCGCCGACGATGCGCCAGGAGCATGCAGCCGGCGACAAGGTCTTCGTCGACTATTCCGGCAAGAAGATCCCGATCGTTGATCGCAAGACCGGTGAGATCCGCGAGGCAGAGATCTTCGTAGCGGTGCTTGGCGCATCCAGCTTCACCTATGCGGAGGCGACCTGGACGCAAACGCTCCCCGACTGGATCGGCTCGCATGTCCGGATGTTTCGTTTCTTCGACGGCGTTCCGCGACTGATCGTCCCCGACAATCTGAAGTCGGGCGTCAACCATGCCAGCTTCTACGATCCCGAGATCAACCGCAGTTACGGCATGATGGCCTCCCACTATGGCGTCGGTGTTCTTCCGGCACGGCCAAAAAAGCCGCGGGATAAATCGAAAGTTGAGAACGGAGTCCGTTTTGCCCAATCCTGCATTTTGGGGCGACTGCGCAAGCAGACGTTCTTCTCGCTTGCCGAGGCCAATGCCGCCATCGGCCAGGCACTCGATCGCATCAATGATCACCTCATGCGTCGATTGGGTGTTACCCGGCGGCAACTGTTTGAGAGTGTCGAACGTGCCGCGCTCGCCAGCCTTCCGGGTGAAGATTACGAATTCGCCGAATGGCGTTTGGCCCGCGTCTCGACGGATTACCACGTTGAGTTCAAGACCTTCTTCTATTCCGTGCCGCATGCCCTCATTCGCCAGCAGGTCGATCTGAGGGCAACGGCACGCACCATCGAGATCTTCCACCGCGGCAAGCGTGTCGCCGTCCATCAGCGCCGGTATGGCGGTCCGCGTCATGGAACCGACCCAGATCATATGCCCAGTTCCCACCGGCGATATGCAGAGTGGACACCGGATCGTTTCCGTCGCTGGGCTGCATCCATCGGGCCACAGACAGAAGGTCTGGTGATCGCAATCCTTGCCAGTCGCCCACATCCCGAACAGGGCTTTCGAACATGCCTGGGTGTGCTTCGCCTGTTTCGCGATATCGATCGCAATCGTGCCGAGGCCGTATCTGCCCGCGCTGTCGAGATCGGTGGGCTGAACTGCAAGAGCATTGCCTCGCTGCTGGCCAACCACAAGGCTGCGCGCCATTCCACCGAACCGACCGCCATCGTCGATCACGCCAATCTGCGTGGTCCTGATTACTTTCATTGAGGAGACAAACCAATGCTGATCAATCCCACCATCGACATGCTGCGCGACCTCGGTCTTTACGGCATGGCCACAGCCTTCCAGGAGCTCGACGCACAATCCGAAGCGCGCGGTCTCGAGCATGGAGAATGGCTTGCCATACTGCTCGAACGAGAGGCCACCATGCGCCGCCAGAAGCGTTTCGAAGCCCGAGCCAGGGCTGCGAAGCTTCGCCATGATGCGCAGATCGAGAATGCCGACTTTCGTGCGGCCCGCGGCCTCGATCGCAATCTGTTCATGGCGCTTGCTGGCTGCGACTGGATCCGCAAGCATCATAGTCTCCTCGTCACCGGGCCAGCCGGTGTCGGCAAAAGTTGGCTTGCCTGCGCACTCGGCCACAAAGCCTGCCGCGAGGATTTCTCTGTCGCATACCACCGGGTTCCCCGGCTGTTCGCCACGCTCGCGCTTGCAAGGGGTGACGGGCGATACGGCAGGATCCTCAAATCGCTGGCCAAGACTGATCTGCTTATCCTCGACGACTGGGGACCGGAAAAACTCAACGATGATCAGCGCCGCGATCTCCTCGAGATCATCGAAGACCGCTACGAGCGTCGCTCGACGATCGTCACCAGTCAGGTGCCCCTGGATCGCTGGTGGGAAATTATCGCAAACCCAACGCTCGCCGATGCCATACTGGATCGCCTCGTTCACAGTGCCTATCGCATCGATCTCACCGGTGAAAGCATGCGAAAACAGCGCTCGCCGATAGCGCCTGAAATACCGCACGCTTGACCTGAAACAAAACCCGATCCAAAAATCAACCAGACCCAGGATCAGTCCGAGAAATGGCCGCCTTCAAATCGGAATGGTGGCCGGAATGAAATCGGAATGACTGGCCGGCTTCAAATCGGAATCGGTGGCCGGCTTCATCGGAATACGCAGGGATTGCGCATCTTCCTGCATCGGGCGCGCGAACTTGCCGAACGGGAAGGTCCGGACGGATCACTCTACAAGAAGAGACCGAAATGGTCCTCGACGCCGACATCGAAGGACCTGCTGTAGCAATCGCATGGGGAATGCGGTTGCTATTGCAACCAAAACGCGATCAAAAATTGCCGTCGCGCTTTTGGTCGTTACTGCCTATCCAAGAAATGAGGACTGGGAGGAGAAATTTGTGAGAGAACACGTTGCCAAATCCCCCGGCTTCCGGGCGTTTACCAGAGCAATGATTCACGATCCCCTAATCTTTAGTTCGCAAGACGAACTCATCGACTTCGGAATTGCCCACGTGTTGCACCAGCACCCTGAAGCGGCCGATGATCTCGACCGCTTTCTCGATCACTGGCTAAATGCGAATGCAACGGATCAGCAACTGGAAGACCTTTGGACCGCCTCGAACGCGGACTTTTTCCTGATCGGTGTTGCTGTCCGCCCGTTTCTTACCCGTGTCCTGCAAATGCTGCGAGATCAGCGCGGCGCGCATTCGGTAAGCTGATATAGTGCTGGACAGCAAGGTCGAACGATCGCCCTTTGCCCCGGGAATTTCCTATCGGCTGTAATTGACGAAAAGAAACAAATAGAAAAAGCCGGGCGATCTCTCGCCCGGCCCTTCAAAGTCTCAATCCGCGGATTGAATTATGCGGCGTCCGCAGCTTCTGCTTCGGCGGCAACGCGAGCGATATCCTTGGCACCCTTGGCCGAGGTATCCCGATCGACGAATTCAATGACGGCCAGAGCCGCGTTGTCGCCGTGGCGGAAGCCGGCCTTCATGATGCGCAGGTAACCGCCGTTGCGGGTTGCGTAGCGCGATGCGATGGCATCGAACAGCTTTGCAACGACAGCAACGTCACGAATCTGCGAGATGGCCTGACGACGCGCATGAAGGTCACCCTTCTTGCCGAGCGTGACGAGCTTCTCGACGATCGGACGGATTTCCTTTGCCTTCGGCAAGGTCGTAACGATCTGCTCATGTTCGATGAGCGAAGCGGCCATATTGGCAAACATTGCCTTGCGATGGCTTGCAGTTCTATTCAGCTTGCGGCCGGCTACACCATGGCGCATTGCTATTCTCCTTTAAATGCAGGTTCCCTCTTTGTATGGGCCTGCCGTTTCCTGGCACATGCAGACGTTAAGCCTGCTGTTTGACGGGGAAAGGCAGTCGAAACCTGCCTTTTTTATTGTTAATACTGGTCTTCGTAACGCTTGGCGAGATCTTCGATGTTCTCGGGCGGCCATGCCGGCACTTCCATGCCGAGGTGCAGGCCCATGGAAGCGAGAACTTCCTTGATTTCGTTCAGCGACTTGCGACCAAAGTTCGGAGTGCGAAGCATTTCGGCCTCGGTCTTCTGAATGAGATCGCCGATGTAAACGATGTTGTCGTTCTTCAGGCAGTTGGCCGAACGGACGGAGAGTTCCAGTTCGTCGACCTTCTTCAGGAGTGCCGGGTTGAACGCCAGTTCGGTAACGGCTTCTTCTTCGGCTTCCTTCTGCGGCTCGTCGAAATTGACGAAGACGCCGAGCTGGTCCTGAAGGATGCGGGCCGCAAATGCGACTGCATCCTCACCGGTGACCGAACCATCGGTTTCGATCTGCATGGACAGCTTGTCGTAGTCGAGAACCTGGCCTTCGCGGGTGTTTTCCACCTTGTAGGACACTTTCTTGACCGGCGAATACAGGCTGTCGACCGGGATGAGGCCGATCGGAGCATCTTCCGAACGGTTGCGGTCAGCCGGCACATAGCCCTTGCCGTTGTTGACGGTGAATTCCATGCGGATCTCGGCGCCCTCGTCGAGGGTGCAGATCACATGGTTCGGGTTGAGGATTTCGATATCGCCAACCGTCTGAATGTCACCGGCGGTTACAACGCCCGGACCCTGCTTGCGCACGACCATGCGCTTTGAGTCGTCGCCATCCATCTTGATGGCGATTTCCTTGATGTTGAGCACGATGTCCGTCACGTCTTCCCGGACGCCCGGGATCGAGGAGAACTCGTGCAGAACGCCGTCGATCTGCACTGCGGTGACCGCAGCGCCGCGAAGCGACGACAGAAGAACGCGGCGAAGCGCGTTGCCGAGGGTGAGGCCGAAGCCACGCTCCAGCGGTTCGGCAACAAGGCTAACCTTGGTGCGGCCAGAGGAGGAGAACTCGACCTTGTTCGGCTTGATCAGTTCCTGCCAGTTTTTCTGAATCATATGTCTTGCCTTCCGTTCGTTGCCACCATCCAATCGTGGCAACCGAGCCTTGAAGCGCCGGAGGAAGCATCGCCTCCACCGGCTTGATGAATGTGACTGATCAGACGCGGCGCTTCTTGCGCGGGCGGCAACCGTTGTGCGGGATCGGGGTCACGTCGCGGATCGAGGTGATCATGAAGCCGGCAGCCTGCAGGGCGCGCAGAGCCGATTCACGGCCGGAACCCGGACCGCAAACTTCGACTTCCAGCGTCTTCATGCCGTGTTCCTGGGCCTTCTTGGCCGCATCTTCAGCAGCCATCTGAGCTGCGAACGGGGTCGACTTGCGCGAGCCCTTGAAGCCCTTCGAACCAGCCGACGACCAGGCAATCGCATTGCCCTGTGCGTCGGTGATGGTGATCATCGTGTTGTTGAACGACGAGTTGACGTGAGCGACGCCCGTGGAAATGTTCTTGCGCTCGCGACGGCGAACGCGTGTGGCTTCCTTGGCCATGGTATACCTTTCGTTGATCTCTGCACCGCCGTAACACCAGCGGCTCCACCGGGAAGAGGAAACCCCCTGCCCTGAATTTTCATTATGCGCGAGCGGATGGCCCGATCAGCGCGGCGATATCGTCACTGCCGTAGTTCCAGCAGCTCCACCGGAGGCCGCATTTGAGCGCCCTTCCGAAACCACAAAAGAGGCCGGCGCCGAGCGCCAGCCTCTGCACTTCCCCATTCAGGGAAATTACTTCTTCTTACCAGCGATCGCCTTTGCCGGGCCCTTGCGGGTGCGGGCATTGGTGTGCGTGCGCTGGCCGCGAACCGGCAGCGAGCGGCGATGACGCAGGCCACGGTAGCAGCCGAGGTCCATCAGACGCTTGATGTTCATCGAGGTCTCGCGACGCAGGTCACCTTCGACCTGGTAATCGCGGTCGATGGTTTCGCGGATCTGAAGAACTTCAGCATCCGTCAGCTGATGCACACGACGTTCAGCCGGGATACCGACCTTCTCGACGATTTCCTGTGCGAATTTCGGACCGATCCCATGAATGTAACGGAGCGCGATTACTACGCGCTTTGCCGTCGGGATGTTGACGCCAGCGATACGAGCCACGCCTGTTCTCCTTGCTTCCAGTTGCCGTCCGGCAATAGGTGCTTCGTTATGCAGCCTTAAAAAGGCCAACCGTTAAAGTGGTGTTCGGAACACGTCAAAAGAATCGCGCCCGGACTTCGTTATTTTGAAATCCGCGCCGATCCCTTGCATGTAGCGAGTTAGCGCGGTCTTTGAAGGAATCGACCGCAAAAGTCAACTCCCCGGCCATCCTTTTTCAAGAACTGGCCTTTTTAGGCGTCGGCCGAAGCCGATGCCAGTATCTTGTTGATTTCCGACGTCACCGTTTCAACCGATGCCATCCCGTCAACCGTCTTGAGTTCGCCCATCGCCGCATAGTGCTCAGACAGCGGCGCCGTCTTTTCGCGATATTCGACGAGGCGCTTCTTGAACGCTTCCGGATTGTCGTCGGAGCGAACCTTGCCGCCAGCGGCGATGGTCTCTGCTACGCGATTCTCCATCCGCCGCACAAGCGCGCCTTCATCGACTTTCAGCTCGATAACCGCATCGAGCCGGAGCCCCTTGCCTTCGAGCATCTTGCCGAGCGCAACCGCCTGCGGAACGGTGCGCGGATAGCCGTCGAGGATGAAACCCTTGGAGCAATCGGCCGAATCGATGCGGTTCGAAACGATCTCGTTGACGATTTCGTCCGAAACGAGCTGGCCGGCGTCCATAATGGCCTTGGCACGCTTGCCGACATCGCTCTGCTCGGCAACAGCCGCACGCAGCATGTCACCGGTGGAAAGCTGCGGAATGGCGTACTTTTCCGTCAAAAGCTTGGCCTGTGTTCCCTTGCCTGCTCCCGGCGGTCCCAAAAATATAAGTCTCATCGACCCCTCTTGCCTCCACGCAGCTTTGATTTCTTGATCAGCCCCTCATACTGCTGAGCGATCAGGTGACCCTGCACCTGTGCTACAGTATCAAGGGTCACGCTGACAACAATCAAAAGCGACGTACCACCAAGGTAGAACGGCACGCCGGTCTGCGCGATCAGGACTTCGGGCAGAATGCAGACGAACATCAGGTAGAGCGCGCCAAGCACAGTAACGCGCGTCAGCACGTAGTCGATGTATTCAGCGGTGCGGTCGCCCGGGCGGATACCGAGGATAAAGCCGCCATGTTTCTTCAGATTGTCGGCCGTATCCTTCGGATTGAAGACGATGGCCGTGTAGAAAAAGGCAAAGAACGCAATCATGCCGCCATAGAGCACCATGTAGAGCGGCCGGCCGTGACCGAGCGCTGCAACGATCGTCGTCGCCCAGCCCGGAAGCGTCGACGTATTCGCGAAGCCCGCCAGCGTTGCTGGCAGAAGCAACAGCGAGGACGCGAAGATCGCCGGGATAACGCCGGAGGTGTTGAGCTTCAGCGGCAGGTGTGACGTATCGCCCTGGAACATCCTATTGCCGACCTGGCGCTTCGGATACTGGATCAGAAGCCGGCGTTGCGCGCGCTCGACGAAGACGATCAGCGCGATCACGCCAACCACCATGACGATGATGGCGAGAATCAGAGGTGTCGACAGGGCGCCGGTGCGGCCGAGTTCGAGCGTTCCGGCTAGAGCCGTCGGCAGCGCCGCAACGATACCGGCGAAGATGATCAGCGAAATGCCGTTGCCGATGCCGCGCGAGGTGATCTGCTCACCGAGCCACATCAGAAACATCGTGCCGCCGAGCAGCGAGATGACGGTCGAGATGCGGAAGAACCAGCCCGGATCCACGACAAGCCCGTTGCCGCTCTCGAGGCCGACTGCGATGCCATAGGCCTGCAGCGTGCCGAGCAGCACCGTGCCGTAGCGGGTGTACTGGTTGATGACCTTGCGGCCCTGCTCGCCTTCCTTCTTCAACTGCTCAAGCGACGGAACCACGGAGGTCATCAGCTGAACGATGATGGAGGCGGAAATATAGGGCATGATGCCGAGGGCGAAGATCGCCATACGCCCGACGGCGCCGCCCGAAAACATGTTGAAGAGGCCGAGGATGCCGCCGCTCTGGCCCTGGAAGGCCTGGGCAAAGGCTTCCGGGTTGAGACCGGGAAGCGGAATGTAGGTGCCAAGACGATAAACCAGAAGGGCGCCGAGGGTGAACCAGAGGCGTTTTTTCAGATCTTCCGCCTTCGCGAAAGTCGAAAAATTCAGGTTGGAGGCGAGCTGTTCCGCTGCAGAAGCCATGCAATTCTCCGCGTAGCCAGTTCGGAACCCGCGGGAGAAACCCGGTCAGCTCCGGAAAAAGCTATCTTCTTTTTGTGAAAACCGGCTCGGGAACGATCGCATTCGCAATCATGCGCCTCACCGTGGTTCCCCGTTAAATGCCTTGCGACGGATCAATCCGGCCGCGAATCCGTGAGGCTCTCATATGGGAGCAAAACCGCCCGGTGTGAAGCACCCCGGGCGGTTCATCAGCAACAATTTATTCAGCAGCGCCCGAAAGCAGCTTGATCGAGCCGCCGGCTTTTTCGATCTTTTCGATCGCAGGCTTGGAAGCGCCGGCAACTTCGAGCGAAAGCTTCGCCTTCAGTTCGCCGTCGGCCAGAACGCGGATGCCGTCCTTGGCGCGGCGGATGACGCCGGCAGCCTGGAGGGCAGCAGCATCGACGGTCTTCGAAGCGTCGAGCTTCTTGGCGTCGATGGCGGTCTGGATACGGCCGAGCGAGACAACAACAAAGTCCGAACGGAAGATGTTGTTGAAGCCACGCTTCGGCAGACGGCGGTAGATTGGCATCTGGCCGCCTTCGAAGCCGTTGATGGCAACGCCCGAACGAGCCTTCTGACCCTTGACACCGCGGCCGGCAGTCTTGCCAGAGCCGGAGCCGATGCCGCGGCCGAGACGCTTGCGGTTCTTGGTCGAACCTTCGTTGTCCTTGATTTCATTCAGTTTCATGATGGTATCCCCCTCACTTCTCGTCGACGACGCGAACGAGGTGCTGGACGGCCCGGATCATGCCACGAACGGAAGGCGTATCTTCCAGCGTGCTGACCCGGTGCATCTTGTTGAGACCGAGACCGATCAGCGTCGCGCGCTGTACGGCAGGCCGGCGAATGGGGCTACCGGTCTGCTCGACCGTAACCGTCTTCTTTGCAACTTCTTTCTTGGCCATTGTTCAGACTCCCTTATTCTTCGGAAGCGACGCCGGCGGACGCACGACGGGCCTGGAGCGTGGCGTATTTCAGGCCGCGCTGTGCCGCGACGTCCTTCGGATGCGCCTGGTTCTTCAGGGCATCGAACGTAGCGCGAATCATGTTGTACGGGTTCGACGAACCGGTCGACTTCGCAACGACGTCGTGCATGCCGAGCGTTTCGAAGACTGCGCGCATCGGACCACCGGCAATGATACCGGTCCCGGGCTTAGCCGAACGCAAGAGAACCTTGCCGGCGCCGTGACGGCCATGGACGTCATGATGAAGCGTGCGGCCCGAGCGCAGCGGAACGAAGATCAGTTCGCGCTTGGCAGCTTCGGTTGCCTTGCGGATGGCTTCCGGCACTTCGCGTGCCTTGCCATGACCGAAGCCAACGCGGCCCTTCTGGTCGCCGACGACGACGAGAGCAGCAAAGCCGAAACGACGGCCGCCCTTTACCACCTTGGCGACGCGGTTGATCGCTACGAGCTTGTCGACGAATTCGCTGTCGCGCTCCTCGCGGTTCTGGCGATCTTCGCGAGAACCTCTTCTTTCTTGTGCCATTGTCCTTTTCCTTTTTCTTTTCCGGGTGCAATCGGCAGATTGACAAAAGTCGCTTCGGTTTCATTGAACCGAAGCGACCGGGTATTATCCGTGCAACTTACTTTAGTCCAGGCGTTAACGCCTGGAAAATTGCATCAGAAGTTCAGGCCACCCTCGCGGGCTGCCTCGGCGAGCGCCTTGACGCGGCCGTGATAGATGAAGGCGCCACGGTCAAAGACGACGTCCTTGACACCAGCCTTCGAGGCGCGCTCCGCCAGGAGCTTGCCGACGGCAGCTGCTGCTGCCGTGTCAGCGCCCGTCTTCAAAGACGAACGCAGATCGGTGTCGAGCGTGGAGGCAGACGCAACGGTCTTGCCTGCAACGTCATCGATAACCTGTGCGTAGATGTTCTTCGACGAGCGATGAACCGACAGGCGCAGGCGGCCATTGGCGACTGCCTTGATTTGACGGCGCACGCGGCTGGCGCGGCGCACAAGTGTATCTTTCCTTGTAGCCATTTCGCGTGATCCTTACTTCTTCTTGCCTTCTTTGCGGACAATCCGCTCGCCGGCATACTTGACGCCCTTGCCCTTGTAGGGCTCGGGGCCGCGGTATTCGCGGATTTCCGCGGCAACCTGGCCGACCTGCTGCTTGTTGATGCCGGTGACGACGATTTCCGTCGGCTTCGGCACAGCAATCGAAATGCCTTCCGGGGTCTGGTAGACCACGTCATGGCTGAAGCCGAGCGCCAGCTGCAGGTTCTTGCCCTGCATGGACGCACGATAGCCGACGCCGTTGATTTCGAGCTTGCGCTCGTAACCGTCCTTGACGCCCTTGAAGATGTTTTCGATCATCGTGCGGGACATGCCCCACTTCGAGCGAGCATCCTTGGACTGGTCAACCGGGGTCACCGAGACCGCGTTGTTGTCTTCCAGCTTTACGACGACTTCGTCGTTAGCAATGAAGAAGAGTTCGCCTTTCGGGCCCTTTGCAGTCACCGTCTGGCCACTAACCGTGGCCGTGACACCTGCAGGAACCGGAACGGGCTTTTTACCGATACGAGACATATTTCAAACCTGTCTGTCCGTTATGGAGATCACTGCTGCCGTATTAGAATACGGAGCAGAGAACCTCGCCACCAACGTTCTGTTCGCGTGCCTGATGATCGGCCATCACACCCTTCGGGGTCGAAAGGATGGTGATGCCGAGACCGTTCGCGACCTGCGGAATGGACTTGACCGAGACATAAACCCGGCGGCCCGGCTTCGATACGCGGCCGATCTCACGGATCACCGACGCACCTTCGTAGTATTTCAGTTCGATGTTGATCTCGGACTTGCCGTTACCAAATTCGACTTCTGAGTATCCGCGGATGTAACCTTCAGCCTGAAGGACATCCAGAACGCGTGCGCGCAGCTTGGAAGCCGGAGTGGAAACACTCGACTTGCGGCGTGCAGCACCGTTACGGATACGGGTGAGCATATCGCCCAGCGGATCTGTCATTGCCATGTGCCCGTCTCCTTACCAGCTCGACTTGACAATGCCCGGCACCTTGCCGAAATTGCCCAGTTCACGAAGCGCAATACGCGACATCTTGAGTTTGCGATAATATGCGCGCGGACGACCGGTGACTTCGCAACGGTTGCGAACGCGGGTCTTGGATCCGTCACGCGGGAGGCTCGCCAACTTCAAGGTCGCCTTGAAGCGATCTTCGATCGGAAGAGACTGGTTCATGATGATTGCCTTCAGGGCTGCCCGCTTGGAGGCATCCTGGGCAACCGACTTACGGCGGCGATTGTTCTTTTCAATTGCGCTCGTCTTCGCCATTCAACTTAATCCTTCTGCTTGTCGTTACGGCTTACTGGCGGAACGGGAAGTTGAACTCTGTGAGCAGAGCGCGTGCTTCGTCGTCGTTCGTTGCCGTCGTGCAAACGATGATGTCCATGCCCCACATCTGATCAACCTTGTCGTAGTTGATCTCAGGGAACACAATGTGTTCCTTGACACCCATGGCGAAGTTGCCACGGCCATCGAAGGACTTCGGATTCAGGCCGCGGAAGTCGCGAACACGCGGAAGAGCGATGTTCACCAGGCGGTCCAGGAATTCGTACATGCGAGCGCCGCGAAGGGTAACCTTGGCGCCGATCGGCATGCCTTCGCGCAGCTTGAAGCCGGCGATGGAGTTGCGGGCCTTTGTGATGACCGGCTTCTGGCCGGCGATCGCTGCGAGGTCGGCAGCAGCAACGGTCGGCTTCTTGGAGTCGCCCGTCGATTCACCAACACCCATGTTGATGACGATCTTGTCGAGGCGCGGGATCTGCATGACGTTCGCGTAGGAGAACTTCTCCTGCATCGCCTTGCTGATGCGCTCGTTATATTCCGTCTTCAGACGGGGCTCGTACTTCTTGGTGTCAGCCATCGATCACTTCTCCCGAACGCTTGGCCACACGGACCTTCTTGCCTTCGACAACCTTGAAGCCGACGCGGGTCGGCTTGCCATCCTTGTCGGCAACAGCAATGTTGGACAGGTGGATCGAAGCTTCCTTGTTGATGATGCCGGCTTCCTGGCTCTGGGTCTGGCGCTGGTGACGCTTCACCATGTTGACGCCACGCACAACAGCCCGGTCTTCCTTCGGCAGCACCTGGAGAACTTCTCCGGAGCGGCCCTTGTCCTTGCCGGCCAATACGACGACCTTGTCGCCCTTGCGAATCTTTTGCATCTCAATCGCTCCTTACAGCACTTCTGGAGCCAGCGAGATGATCTTCATGTGGTTCTTGGCGCGAAGTTCGCGCGGAACCGGTCCGAAGATACGGGTGCCGATCGGCTCTTTCTTGTTGTCGATAAGAACAGCTGCGTTGTTATCGAACCGGATGACGCTGCCGTCCGGACGACGGATGTCCTTGGCGGTGCGAACGACAACCGCCTTCATCACATCACCCTTCTTGACGCGGCCGCGCGGGATCGCTTCCTTGATCGAAACGACGATAATGTCGCCGACCGAAGCGTACTTGCGCTTGGAGCCGCCCAGCACCTTGATGCACATGACACGACGTGCGCCGGAATTATCCGCCACGTCGAGGTTTGTTTGCATCTGAATCATGTCAGGTCGCCTTCTTGTTGTTACCGGACCGGTTGGGCTCTCGCCCCCTTTTCCGGCTTATGAAAACTTTGTTCCACAGCGCCGCGCGCCTTACGGACGCGCAGTGACGCTACAGCACTTTGAATAGCTGCACGTTTCGTCTTCAAATCGATTCCGAACGGGAATCGTGCAGTCGCGCGGGATAGGTCGTTGCCAGGGTGGTTTCCCAAGCGGGACCTTCCGTGCGCTCAAAGCAAAAGAACGCTCGACACCGGAGCGTTCTGACGCTGCTTCATACAGATTTTTGCGCCTGGCGCAAGGGCCAAGCGCAAATCAATCGCTATTAGGCCTGAACGGAAACGACCGTCCAGGTCTTGTCCTTGGAGATCGGCGCACATTCCTCGATGGAAACGACGTCGCCGACCTTATACTGGTTGTTCTCGTCGTGCGCCTTGTACTTCTTCGACCGGCGAACGGTCTTCTGGAAGATCGGGTGCGCAAAGCGGCGCTCGACACGGACCACTACGGTCTTGTCGTTCTTGTCGCTGACGACGGTGCCCTGCAGAATGCGTTTTGGCATATTCTTCGGTCCTTAAGCCTTGGCTTCTGCCGCCTTCTGGCGGGCAATGGTTTTGACGCGCGCAATGTCCTTGCGGACTTCATTGATGCGCGACGACTTTTCGAGCTGGCCTGTCGCCTTCTGGAAGCGCAGGTTGAACTGCTCTTTCTTCAGCTTGGCAAGCTCTTCGTTGAGCTGATCTGCGCTCAGGGCGCGAACGGTCTCGGCTTTCATGGGCTTTACTCCTTACTCTGCAATGCGCTGAACGAAGCGCGTCTTGACAGAGAGTTTCGCAGCACCAAGGCGAAGCGCCTCACGGGCGAGTTCTTCGCTGACGCCGTCGATTTCGAACATCATTCGGCCGGGCTTGACCTTGCAAGCCCAGTATTCAACCGAACCCTTACCTTTACCCATACGGACTTCGGTCGGCTTGGCCGTGACGGGAACGTCTGGGAATACGCGGATCCACACACGGCCGGCACGCTTCATGTGACGGGTGATCGCGCGGCGGGCCGCTTCGATTTCGCGTGCGTTGACGCGGTTCGGTTCCTGAGACTTCAGGCCGAATTCACCGAAAGCAAGGTCGGAACCGCCCTTGGCAACGCCCTTGATGCGTCCCTTGAACTGCTTGCGGTACTTAGTACGCTTTGGCTGCAACATTTTTTTACTTCTCCGATATTAGCTGCCAGGAACGACTGTTACGCGTTTTCGCGACGACGGCTGCTGCTGCTCGGGCCCTGGGCATCACTCTCGGACGCGCGGCGCTCGGAAGCCATCGGATCGTGCTCAAGGATTTCGCCCTTGAAGATCCAGACCTTGATGCCGCAGATACCGAAAGCGGTTTTGGCCTCAGCCACACCGTAGTCGATGTCGGCGCGAAGCGTGTGCAACGGCACGCGGCCTTCGCGATACCATTCGGTACGAGCGATTTCAGCACCACCGAGGCGGCCACCGCAGGTGATCTTGATGCCTTCGGCGCCAAGACGCATGGCCGACTGAACAGCGCGCTTCATCGCACGGCGGAAAGCCACGCGGCGTTCCAGCTGCTGGGCGATCGACTGGGCAACGAGGGTCGAGTCAACTTCCGGCTTGCGCACTTCAACGATGTTGAGATGCGTTTCCGACTTCGTCATCTCGGCAATCTTCTTGCGGAGCTTTTCGATGTCCGCACCCTTCTTGCCGATGATCAGGCCCGGGCGAGCCGAGTGGATCGTAACGCGGCACTTCTTGTGCGGACGCTCGATGACCACCTTGGCGATGCCGGCCTGCTTCAGTTCTTCCATGATATACGCACGGATCTTCAGGTCTTCGTGAAGAAGCTGACCGTATTCGGCGTTGTCTGCGAACCAGCGGCTATCCCAGGTACGGTTAATGCCGAGGCGGAAGCCGACTGGATTGATCTTCTGACCCATTATGCGGCCTCCCCTTTGGCTTCGACTTCGCGAACAACGATCGTCAGATGCGCGAAAGGCTTTTCGATACGCGATGCGCGGCCACGGCCACGAGCGTGGAAACGCTTCATGACGATGGACTTGCCAACGTAAGCTTCGGCGACGATCAAACTATCGACGTCGAGATCATGGTTGTTCTCTGCGTTTGCAATTGCGGACTCAAGGGTCTTCTTGACCGTGTCCGAGATGCGCTTGCGTGAGAATTCCAGTTCGGCCAGAGCCCGGTCGACCTTCTTGCCGCGAATCATCGCGGCAACCAGGTTGAGCTTCTGGGGGCTGACACGGATCGTGCGCGCAATTGCCTGCGCCTCATTATCCTTCAGCCGGCGTTCGGCTTTTGCCTTGCCCATAATTACTTCCTCTTTGCCTTCTTGTCCGCACCGTGACCGTAATAGGTCCGGGTCGGAGAGAATTCACCGAACTTGTGACCGACCATGTCTTCCGACACGGAAACCGGCACATGCTTGCTGCCATTGTAGACGCCGAAGGTCAGACCGACGAATTGCGGCAGGATGGTGGAGCGACGGCTCCACATCTTGATCACTTCGTTACGACCGCCTTCACGAACCTTCTCAGCCTTCTTGAGAAGATAGCCGTCAACAAACGGACCTTTCCATACTGAACGAGCCATTGGAGACTTCCTCTCTTACTTCTTACGCTGATGACGCGAGCGCATGATGAACTTGTCGGTGGACTTGTTCGAACGCGTGCGCTTGCCCTTGGTGGGCTTGCCCCACGGGGAGACCGGATGACGGCCACCCGACGTGCGGCCTTCACCACCGCCGTGCGGATGGTCAACAGGGTTCATGACGACGCCGCGAACATGCGGACGCTTGCCGCGCCACACCGAACGGCCGGCCTTGCCGTCGTTGATGTTGCCGTGATCGGGGTTGGATACAGCACCAACCGTTGCAAGGCAGGAACCGTGCACCAGGCGCTGTTCGCCGGAGTTGAGGCGAAGGATCGCCATACCCTGGTCGCGACCGACGAGCTGGACATAGGCGCCAGCCGAACGGGCGATCTGACCGCCCTTGCCCGGCTTCATCTCGACGTTGTGAACGATCGAACCAACCGGCATGTACTGAAGCGGCATGGTGTTGCCCGGCTTCACGTCAACCTGCTTTTCCGACGCGATCACCTTGTCGCCGGCAGCAAGACGCTGCGGAGCAAGGATGTAGGCCTGCTCGCCATCGGCGTAGTTGACCAGCGCGATGAACGCGGTGCGGTTCGGGTCGTATTCGATACGCTCGACCGTACCTTCGACGTCGAACTTGCGACGCTTGAAGTCGATCAGACGGTAGGTCCGCTTGTGACCGCCGCCCTGGTAGCGCACCGTGATGCGACCGGTGTTGTTGCGACCGCCCTTGGAGGACAGGCCTTCGGTCAGCGCCTTGACGGGCTTGCCCTTCCAGAGGCCGGACCGGTCGACGATGACCAGCTGACGCTGGCTCGGGGTCGTCGGATTGAAACTTTTCAATGCCATTGTTCTATTCCTCAGAGTCCGGTGGAGACGTCGATGGTCTGACCGTCAGCAAGTGTGACGATCGCCTTCTTGACATCCTTCTGCCGGCCAGCGAAGCCGCGGAAGCGCTTCAGCTTGCCCTTGCGGACCAGCGTGTTCACAGCCGTAACCTTGACGCCGAACAGTGCTTCGATCGCAGCCTTGATTTCCGGCTTCGAGGCACCCTTGGCGACGTTGAAGATGATCTGGTTCTGTTCAGAAACCAGCGTCGACTTTTCGGTGATCGAAGGAGAAACGATCACATCATAGTGGCGAAGGTCAGTCATTTGAACCGCTCCTCAAGAGCTTCAACTGCAGCCTTGGACAGGACGAGCTTGCCGCGGCGCAGAATATCGTAAACATTGATGCCCTGGACCGGCAGAACGTCCACGTTCGGGATGTTCTGGGCTGCGAGCTTGAAGTTGCTGTCGAGTTCGACGCCACCGATGAACAGTGCATTGGTCAGGCCGAGCGTTGCGAAAGCGCCGGTCAGCGTCTTCGTCTTGGCCTCAGTGGCAACCAGGTTGTCGACGATGATCAGCTCTTCAGCGCGAAGCTTGGCCGACAGCGCATGGCGCAGGCCGAGAGCGCGAACCTTCTTCGGCAGGTCATGGGCGTGGCTGCGAACAACCGGGCCATGAGCCTTACCACCGCCGCGGAACTGCGGAGCGCGAGCCGAATGGTGACGAGCGCGGCCCGTACCCTTCTGCTTGAACATCTTGGCGCCGGTACGCGAAACTTCTGCGCGACCCTTGGCCTTGTGCGTGCCCTGCTGCTTCTTGGCGAGCTGCCAGCGAACGACGCGGGCAATGATATCTTCGCGAGGCTCGAGACCGAAAATCGCGTCGGACAGGGAAACCTGGCCCGCTTCTTTTCCCTCGAGTGTGGTGACTTTGAGATCCATGATCTGGCCCCCTTACTTGGCTGCGCGCACGGCGGCGGGACGCGGAGCGTCAGCCGGGGTGCCGGACTTGATGGCGTCGCGAACGACGATCCATGCGCCCTTGGAGCCGGGTACGGCGCCCTTGACGAGGATCAGACCGCGGTCTTCATCGGTGGAGACCACTTCCAGGTTCTGGGTGGTGATGCGCGTCTGGCCCATGTGACCAGCCATACGCTTGCCCTTCCAGACGCGGCCCGGATCCTGGTTGGAACCCGTCGAACCATGCGAGCGGTGTGATACGGACACGCCGTGCGTTGCACGCAGACCGCCGAAGTTGTGGCGCTTCATCGCACCGGCAAAACCCTTACCGGCAGACGTACCGGTGACATCGACGAGTTGGCCCGCGACGAAGTGGTTTGCGGTCAGCTCGGCGCCGACGTCGATCAGATTGTCGGACGTGACGCGAAATTCGACGAGCTTAGCCTTCGGCTCAACGCTTGCGGCAGCAAACTGGCCGCGCAACGGCTTGTTCGTGTTCTTGACCTTGGACTGGCCGGCACCCAGCTGAACTGCGGTGTAGCCATTCTTGTCTTCTGTGCGATGGGCAACTACCTGGCAGTTTTCCATCCGCAATACTGTTACCGGGATATGCTCCCCGGCGTCGTTATAGACGCGGGTCATTCCCACTTTCTGTGCAATCACACCTGAACGCATTGGTTCATTCCTCTTGAGAGTTAGTGATGGAGAAAACTCCCTCACATCTCTGGTTTAAGGTCTCCCTTGAGATCATCCGATCTTAGGGTCGCCCGTTTTTGGAAGCCGTTGGATCGAAATCCACGTACCTTCCTTGTTATTAAAGCTTAATTTCCACGTCCACGCCGGCAGCCAGATCGAGCTTCATCAGCGCGTCAACGGTCTGCGGAGTGGGATCGACGATGTCGAGAAGGCGCTTGTGGGTGCGCATCTCGAACTGTTCACGGCTCTTCTTGTCGACGTGGGGCGACCGGTTGACCGTGAATTTTTCAATCCGGGTCGGAAGCGGTACCGGGCCGCGTACGCTTGCACCGGTACGCTTGGCCGTCGACACGATTTCGCGCGTGGAGGCATCGAGGATCCGGTGATCAAACGCCTTCAGGCGGATGCGGATATTCTGGCCATTCATTCGACTTGTCCTTGTTCGTGATTCTGTGCCCGCCAATACGGCAAAACACAAAGAACTTCAATTATTCAGCAGACCGTTTTGTCAAAAATCGCAGGGACATGGAAAACCATGTCCCTGCCACCAACGGCCTATTGGCCGTCTTAATTACTCGACGATGGAGGCGACGATGCCGGCGCCGACGGTGCGACCGCCTTCACGAATTGCGAAGCGCAGCTTTTCTTCCATCGCGATCGGCACGATCAGCTCGACGGCAACGGTGACGTTGTCGCCCGGCATGACCATTTCCGTGCCTTCCGGCAGCGACACGATGCCGGTCACGTCGGTCGTGCGGAAGTAGAACTGCGGACGGTAGTTGGTGAAGAACGGCGTATGACGGCCGCCTTCTTCCTTCGTCAGGATGTAGGCTTCAGCCATGAACTTCTTGTGCGGCTTGACCGAACCCGGCTTGCACAGGATCTGGCCACGCTCGACGCCGTCACGGGTGACGCCACGGATCAGCGCACCGATGTTGTCGCCGGCCTGGCCCTGGTCGAGCAGCTTGCGGAACATTTCAACACCGGTCACCGTCGTCTTGGTGGTCGGACGGATGCCGACGATCTCGACTTCTTCACCAACCTTGACGATGCCGCGCTCGACGCGGCCGGTGACGACCGTACCACGGCCCGAGATCGAGAACACGTCTTCGATCGGCAGCAGGAACGGCAGGTTGATCGGACGCTCCGGCGTCGGGATGTAGGCGTCAACGGCGGCCATCAGTTCGCGGATCGAATCTTCGCCGATCTTCTTGTCGGAATCTTCAAGAGCGGCCAATGCCGAACCCTTGATGATCGGGATGTCGTCGCCCGGGAAGTCGTAGGACGACAGCAGTTCGCGCACTTCCAGTTCGACGAGCTCGAGCAGTTCGGCGTCGTCGACCTGGTCGACCTTGTTCAAAAACACGACGATCGCCGGAACGCCGACCTGACGGGCAAGCAGGATGTGCTCGCGGGTCTGCGGCATCGGGCCGTCGGCAGCCGAGCAAACCAGGATCGCGCCGTCCATCTGGGCAGCACCGGTGATCATGTTCTTGACGTAGTCGGCGTGGCCGGGGCAGTCGACGTGGGCATAGTGACGGGCAGCCGTCTCATATTCGACGTGCGCCGTCGAAATGGTGATGCCGCGCGCCTTTTCTTCCGGGGCGGCGTCGATCTGGTCATACGCCTTGTACTCGCCGAAATACTTCGTGATCGCTGCCGTCAGCGACGTCTTGCCATGGTCAACGTGGCCGATCGTGCCAATGTTAACGTGCGGCTTGTTGCGCTCAAATTTGCTCTTTGCCATTTCCGGCTCTCCGTTTTCTGACCCCAATCAGGGGGTAATTCTCTTGTTTCTGTCAGATGGCGCCCGGTCACTTCTGACCGGAGTATTTCGCCTGGATTTCCTGCGCCACATTCGACGGAACCGGCGAATAGTGATCGAACGTCATCGTGTACTGTGCACGGCCCTGCGACATCGAGCGCAGGTTGTCCACGTATTTGAACATGTTGGCCAGCGGCACGTTTGCGTTGATGACAACGGCGATACCACGAGATTCCTGACCCTGGATCTGACCACGACGCGAGTTCAGATCGCCGATCACGTCACCGACGTAATCTTCCGGCGTCACAACTTCCACCCGCATCATCGGCTCGAGAAGCTGGGCACCAGCCTTCTTTGCCGCTTCACGGAAGCAGGCGCGGGAAGCGATTTCGAAGGCGAGAACCGAGGAGTCGACATCGTGGAACGCACCGTCGATGAGCGTCGCCTTGACGCCCAGCATCGGGAAGCCGGCGAGCGGCCCCGAAGACAGAACGCTCTCGATGCCCTTCTGCACGCCCGGGATGTATTCCTTCGGGATCGAGCCGCCGACGATCTTCGATTCGAACTTGAAATCGTCGCCTTCCGGGTTCGGTTCGAAGATGATCTTGACGCGCGCGAACTGACCGGTACCACCCGACTGCTTCTTATGCGTGTAGTCTTCTTCGTGCTTGCGCGTGATGCTTTCACGGTAGGCAACCTGCGGCGCACCGACGGTTGCTTCGACCTTGAACTCGCGGCGCATGCGATCGACAAGGATGTCGAGGTGAAGCTCACCCATGCCGGCGATAATCGTCTGTCCGGATTCTTCATCCGTCTTGACGCGGAACGAAGGGTCTTCAGCAGCCAGGCGGTTGAGCGCGAGGCCCATCTTTTCCTGGTCGCCCTTGGTCTTCGGCTCGATCGCGATCTGGATGACCGGCTCGGGGAATTCCATGCGCTCGAGGATAACCTGCTTCAGCGGATCGCAGAGCGTGTCGCCGGTTGTGGTTTCCTTGAGGCCTGCGAGAGCAACGATGTCGCCTGCGAAGGCTTCTTCGATGTCTTCACGCGAGTTGGAATGCATCTGCAGCATACGGCCAACGCGCTCGCGCTTTTCCTTGACCGTGTTCATGACCGACGTGCCCTTTTCGAGCTTGCCGGAGTAGATGCGGGCGAAGGTGAGCGAACCGACGAAGGGGTCGTTCATGATCTTGAAGGCGAGCATCGAAAGCGGCTCTTCATCCGACGGATGACGCTCGATTTCGGCTTCGGTCTTCACGTCGATACCCTTGATCGACGGAATGTCGAGCGGCGACGGCAGGTATTCGACGACGGCATCGAGAAGCGGCTGTACGCCCTTGTTCTTGAAAGCGGTACCGCAGAACATCGGGTGGAACTTCACGTCGATGGTGCCGCGACGAACGAGTGCACGGATCTGCTCATTGTCGGGCATAACGCCTTCCAGATAAGCTTCCATGGCGGCTTCGTCGATGTCGACAACGGTTTCGATGAGGAGTTCGCGATACTGCGCGGCCTTTTCCTTCATGTCGTCCGGGATCTCAACAACGTCCCATTGAGCGCCGAGCGACTCGTCGCGCCAGATGAGGGCGTTCATCTCGATCAGATCGATCACGCCCTTGAATTCGGTTTCAGCGCCGATCGGCAGCTGCATGACGACCGGGATCGCACCGAGACGGGACTTGATCATGTCGACCGAGCGATAGAAATCAGCGCCGGTCTTGTCCATCTTGTTGCAGAAGATCATCCGCGGGACGTTGTACTTCTCAGCCTGACGCCAGACGGTTTCCGTCTGCGGCTCAACACCGGCGTTGGCGTCGAGCAGAGCGATGGCACCGTCGAGAACGCGCAGCGAACGCTCGACTTCGATGGTGAAGTCGACGTGGCCGGGGGTGTCGATGATGTTGAAGCGGCGCATCTTGCCGTCACGGCCCTTCCAGAAGGTCGTGGTGGCAGCGGACGTGATGGTGATGCCGCGCTCCTGCTCCTGCTCCATCCAGTCCATGGTGGCAGCGCCGTCATGCACTTCGCCGATCTTGTGCGACTTGCCCGTGTAGTACAGGATGCGCTCGGTCGTCGTGGTCTTGCCGGCGTCGATGTGCGCCATGATACCGAAGTTGCGGTAGTCTTCGATTTTGTATTCGCGAGCCATACTGACTGCCTTTCGAAATTGTTCGTCGATTACCAGCGATAATGCGAGAATGCGCGGTTGGCGTCAGCCATCTTGTGGGTGTCTTCGCGCTTCTTGACCGCGCTGCCGCGGTTGTTCGCAGCATCCATGAGTTCGCCGCAGAGGCGATCGACCATGGTGGTTTCGTTGCGCTTGCGGGCAGCAGCGATCAGCCAGCGAATGGCAAGAGCCTGACGGCGCTCGGGACGAACATCGACCGGAACCTGGTAGGTTGCACCACCGACGCGACGCGAACGAACTTCGACGTGCGGCGCGATGTTGTCGAGGGCCGAATGGAACACGGTGACCGGCTCCTGCTTCAGCTTGCCCTGCACCAGATCGAAAGCACCGTAAACGATGTTTTCAGCAACCGACTTCTTACCATGAAGCATGATGGCGTTCATGAACTTGGTGACGACCAGATCGCCGAACTTCGGGTCCGGATTGATCTCGCGCTTTTCTGCACTATGACGACGGGACATACGTTTGTCTCTCTACTGTTAACGGGCGCCTTAACACGCGGAGAACCTCGCGCAGCGCCGAATATTTGAAACCCGAATTACTTCGGACGCTTCGCACCATACTTGGAGCGGCGCTGCTTGCGGTTCTTGACACCCTGGGTATCGAGAACACCGCGGATGATGTGGTAGCGAACGCCCGGCAAGTCCTTGACGCGGCCGCCGCGGATCATGACCACGGAGTGTTCCTGAAGGTTGTGACCTTCACCCGGAATGTAGCCGATGACTTCGAAGCCGTTGGTCAGGCGAATCTTGGCGACCTTACGCAGAGCCGAGTTCGGCTTCTTCGGGGTCGTCGTGTAGACGCGGGTGCAAACGCCGCGCTTCTGCGGGTTTTCCTGCAGAGCAGGAACCTTGTTGCGCTTTACCTGTGCCTGACGCGGCTTGCGGATCAGCTGGTTTACGGTAGGCATATAACCATCCCTTACAAAATCTGTCTCATTACCCTTGCGGGCGGATCGATGCCGTCGCCGGCGGTTTCGAACGCTTGATAAATGCGCAAAACGAGGACCGATCCGCCTTTCGGCAGATGGCCCGCAAAAAAGCAGAGGACGCCGTATTTTCGCGTCTTGCATGCAGCATTTTGGTCTTCAGCGTGCGTTTCGAACCTTGTTTGAGGCGAACTCCAGAACGAGACGTTCCGAACCAGCCAGCCTCACATGGGCTCCGATGGGGCGGGGTGTACTGATTTCGGGGTGTCCCGTCAAGGGGAATTAACAAATATTCTTCCCCGCGCGCAGCTGACATGCCTGTAAAACAAGGCTTTTGCGACCGAACCTGCCCTGGCCAAACATCCGGCAGGGCTGAAGCGCCAATTCACTGTGCTCAACTTAAAGAATCATAAAGCAGTTTCACAATCCAGCCGTCAGGACAGAATCGGCCGTCTTGCCCGCGCCGATTCGTCTTCGAGGATTGCTTTTTAGTGCGCACCGCGCGGCAATACGCTGTAAGGTCGGTACGCACATCTTTCGAACAAGGACATCGCCATGACTGCCATCCCTGACAACGACAACAACCTCGATGGCCCGATGATCTTCATCATCATCGGCAAGGCCTATGAGCGGGATGGCGACGACGAGGGCATCGATATCCACGTCATGCTGCGCGCGCCGGATGACGATACCGCAGTGCGCGAAGCGCTAAACGCGCTTGCTGAAGAAGGTTTTCTCGAGGCCGACCTCGACCAGATCGGCACCCTCAGCGACATTCCCGAGGATGAACCGCACGCCTCTGCCTATCAGGGGGCGCTCACCGGCGAAGTGGCGATCATCAAGTTCGGCTGATCCGCGACGCCTACCTACAGAATCTGATAATCTGAAACGAAAAAGCCGCCCGGATCGCTCCGGGCGGCTTTTTGATTTGGGTCGGAAAGGGCGGCAGAACCGCCCTCGCCTTCAGCCTTATTCGGCCGCGGCGTCTTCCTTGGCAGCCATGTCGGCGAGCATCGGCGTTGCGGCCTCTGCTCCCGTTCCCTTGCGGCGCTCTTCGAGGATCATCTCGTCGCGAGCCGTCGCAATACGGCGGATCTGGGTCATGGTGCCACCGGTACCAGCCGGGATCAGACGACCGACGATGACGTTTTCCTTCAGACCCTGCAGTCCGTCGGTCTTGCCGGCAATCGCGGCTTCCGTCAGCA
This sequence comes from Pararhizobium sp. LjRoot238, assembly GCF_964252955.1. Classification (NCBI taxonomy): domain Bacteria; kingdom Pseudomonadati; phylum Pseudomonadota; class Alphaproteobacteria; order Hyphomicrobiales; family Rhizobiaceae; genus Pararhizobium; species Pararhizobium sp. LjRoot238. The sequence goes on from NZ_CAXUPP020000001.1 coordinate 3,842,277, forward strand.
CCTTCGTCGTTTCCTGGAAGGAAGCGGCCGAGATGAAGGACGGCGTCTGCAGCGATGCCTTGGTGATGCCGAGCAGGACCGGATCGCCGTAGGCCGGCTTCTTGCCCTGTTCGATCAGCTGATCGTTGACATCTTCCAGCTCGATGCGGTCGACGCTGTCGCCAACGATATAGGTCGAGTCACCGGCGTCGGTGACTTCCACCTTCTGCAGCATCTGGCGAACGATCACCTCGATGTGCTTGTCGTTGATCACAACGCCCTGCAGACGGTAGACTTCCTGGATTTCGTTGACCAGGTAGGAAGCGAGTGCTTCCACGCCCTTGATCGCCAGGATGTCGTGCGGTGCCGGGTTACCGTCGAGGATGTAGTCACCCTTTTCGATATAGTCGCCATCCTGAAGATGGAAGGGCTTGCCCTTCGGGATCAGGTATTCGACCGGCTCCACACCGTCTTCCGCAGGCTCGATCAGCACGCGCCGCTTGTTCTTGTAGTCGCGGCCGAAGCGGATCGTGCCATCGATTTCGGCGATGATCGCGTGATCCTTCGGACGGCGCGCTTCGAAGAGTTCGGCAACGCGCGGCAGACCGCCGGTGATGTCCTTCGTCTTGGCGCTTTCCAGCGGCGAACGTGCGAGCACGTCACCCTGGCTGACCTTCGTGCCCGGCTCGACCGACAGGATGGCGTCGACCGAGAGCATGAAGCGGGCTTCGCCGCCGCGGGCAAGCTTGGCAACAGCGCCATTCTTGTCCTTGATGACGATCGCCGGCTTCAGGTCGATACCGCGCGGCGTCGAACGCCAGTCGATAACCTGGCGCTTGGTGATGCCGGTCGCTTCGTCGGTTGCTTCCAGAACGGAGATACCGTCGACGATATCTTCGAAATGAACCGTACCTTCGACTTCCGTCATCATCGGACGCGTGTAAGGGTCCCACTCTGCGAGACGCTGGCCGCGCTTCACCTTGTCGGCATCATCGACATAGATCTTCGAACCGTAGGCAACGCGCTGCGAGGAGCGTTCGACACCGCGTTCGTCAAGGATCTGGATCGCCATGTTGCGGCCCATCGCGACCAGAACGTTTTCCGAGTTGCGCAGCATGTTGCGGTTCTTGATCTGAACCGTGCCCTCATACGACGCTTCGAGGAACGACTGGTCGACCACGGTCGCCGTACCACCAAGGTGGAACGTGCGCATGGTCAGCTGGGTGCCCGGCTCGCCGATCGACTGCGCGGCGATGACGCCGACAGCTTCACCCATGTTGACAGGCGTACCACGCGCCAGATCGCGGCCGTAGCAGACGCCGCAGACGCCGGTCTGGATTTCGCAGGTCAGCGCCGAGCGGATGCGGATCGACTGGATGCCGGCCTTCTCGATTTCGACGACATCGGCTTCGAGGATCATCTTGCCGGCATCGACGATACGCTCACCGGTGACCGGATGATCGATGTTGTCGAGGGCGGTACGACCGAGAACGCGGGCGCCGAGCGAAGCCACGACCTGACCGGCGTCAACGATGGCGGTCATGGTGAGGCCGGATTCGGTACCGCAATCCACCGAGTTGACGATGCAATCCTGCGCGACGTCGACGAGACGGCGGGTCAGGTAACCGGAGTTCGCGGTCTTCAAGGCGGTGTCTGCAAGACCCTTACGGGCGCCGTGGGTCGAGTTGAAGTACTCGTTAACGGTGAGGCCTTCCTTGAAGTTCGAGATGATCGGCGTCTCGATGATTTCGCCCGAAGGCTTGGCCATCAGGCCGCGCATGCCGCCCAGCTGACGCATCTGGTTCGGAGAACCGCGGGCGCCGGAGTGGGACATCATGTAGATCGAGTTCATCGGCTTCTGGCGGCCGTTGTCGTCGAATTCCACCGCCTTGATGCGTGCCATCATCTCGTCGGCGACCTTTTCGGTCGCCTTGCCCCAGGCGTCGACAACCTTGTTGTACTTTTCGCCCTGGGTGATCAGACCGTCATTGTACTGCTGCTCGTATTCCTTCACCAGGCTTTCGGTGTCGCCGACGATCTTGGCCTTGGTATCCGGAATGACCATGTCGTCCTTGCCGAACGAAATGCCGGCGCGGCAGGCATGGGCGAAGCCGAGCTGCATGATGCGATCGCAGAAGATGACCGTGTCCTTCTGGCCGCAGTGACGGTAGACCGTGTCGATCATCTTGGAGATGTTCTTCTTGGTCAGTTCCTGGTTGCAGACGTCGAACGGCACGTTGACGTTCTTCGGCAGAAGTTCGCCGATAAGCATACGGCCCGGCGTCGTTTCGAAAATCTTCGAAACAGGCTTGCCTTCAGCATCCACGGTCTTAAAGCGGCCGCGGATCTTGGAGTGCAGCGTCACGGCCTTCGTCTCGAGAGCATGATGCAGTTCGCCGAGATCGGAGAAGGCCATGCCTTCGCCCGGCTCGTTCTGGTTCATGATCGACAGATAGTAGAGACCGAGAACCATGTCCTGCGACGGAACGATAATCGGTGCGCCGTTTGCCGGATGCAGGATGTTGTTGGTCGACATCATCAACACGCGGGCTTCAAGCTGGGCTTCAAGCGACAGCGGCACGTGAACGGCCATCTGGTCGCCGTCGAAGTCGGCGTTGAAGGCCGTGCAGACGAGCGGGTGCAGCTGGATCGCCTTGCCTTCGACCAGGATCGGTTCGAAGGCCTGGATGCCCAGGCGGTGCAGCGTCGGTGCGCGGTTCAGGAGAACCGGATGCTCGCGGATGACCTCGTCGAGGATATCCCAGACTTCCGGCTTTTCCTTTTCAACGAGCTTCTTCGCCTGCTTGACGGTCGAGGAGTAACCCTTGGCGTCGAGGCGGGCGTAGATGAACGGCTTGAACAGTTCGAGCGCCATCTTCTTCGGCAGGCCGCACTGGTGCAGCTTCAGTTCCGGGCCGGTCACGATAACCGAGCGGCCGGAATAGTCGACGCGCTTGCCGAGCAGGTTCTGGCGGAAGCGGCCCTGCTTGCCCTTGAGCATATCGGACAGCGACTTCAGCGGGCGCTTGTTGGCGCCGGTGATGACGCGGCCGCGGCGGCCGTTGTCGAACAGCGCATCGACGGATTCCTGCAGCATGCGCTTTTCGTTGCGGATGATGATGCCCGGCGCACGAAGCTCGATCAGCCGCTTCAGACGGTTGTTACGGTTGATGACGCGGCGATAGAGATCGTTGAGGTCGGACGTCGCGAAACGGCCGCCATCGAGCGGTACGAGCGGACGCAGGTCCGGCGGGATGACCGGAACGACCTTCATGATCATCCATTCCGGACGGTTGCCGGATTCCATGAAGTTCTCGACGATCTTCAGGCGCTTCATCAGCTTCTTCTGCTTCAGCTCGGACGTGGTTTCAGCCATCTCCGCACGCAGGTCGCCGGCGATCTTCTCGAGATTCATCGAAGCGAGCATCTCGTAGATGGCTTCAGCACCGATCATCGCCGTGAACTGATCTTCGCCGAACTCGTCGACGGCGATCATATATTCTTCTTCCGAGAGGAGCTGATTTTCCTTCAGCGAAGTCAGGCCCGGCTCGGTGACGATGTAGTTTTCGAAATAGAGGACGCGCTCGATATCCTTCAGCGTCATGTCGAGCAGCGTAGCGATACGGCTCGGCAGCGACTTCAGGAACCAGATGTGGGCAACGGGAGCTGCGAGCTCGATATGGCCCATGCGCTCACGGCGAACGCGCGACAGCGTGACTTCGACGCCGCACTTTTCGCAGATGATGCCCTTGTACTTCATGCGCTTGTACTTGCCGCACAGGCACTCATAGTCCTTGATCGGTCCAAAGATGCGCGCGCAGAACAGACCGTCGCGTTCCGGTTTGAACGTGCGGTAGTTGATCGTCTCCGGCTTCTTGATCTCACCGTAAGACCAGGAGAGAATCTTCTCCGGCGAGGCAATCGAGATCCGGATGGAATCGAAAGTCTGTGCAGGCACCTGCGGATTGAAAAGATTCATGACCTCTTGGTTCATGCCTATCTCCTTCGTGGGCGTATCGCCCTCTTCTTGGCTGGACGGTTCCGGCAAATCCCGGGCGCCGGACCGCAGCCTGAAAATGGATAAAACCGCATTTCATGCGGCCGCATTTCCTGCCCTGTCCGCTTGAACACGGGACCGGGCGGAAACGGTGTGTGCCGCTTAAGCGGCACGCACCTTGATGATGTCTTACTCGGCTGCGTCCGGCAGCTGCGTCGGCTGCAGCTCCTCAAGCTTCGAGTTTTCCAGCTCGACCGAAAGACCCAGCGACCGCATTTCCTTGACGAGAACGTTGAAGCTCTCCGGAATACCGGCTTCGAACGTATCGTCGCCACGGACGATCGCTTCGTAGACCTTGGTACGGCCGGCCACGTCGTCCGACTTCACCGTCAGCATTTCCTGCAGGGTGTAGGCGGCGCCGTAGGCTTCCAGAGCCCAGACTTCCATTTCCCCGAAGCGCTGACCGCCGAACTGCGCCTTGCCGCCCAGCGGCTGCTGGGTCACGAGCGAGTAAGGACCGATCGAACGGGCGTGGATCTTGTCGTCGACAAGGTGGTTCAGCTTCAGCATGTAGATGTAGCCGACAGTCACCTGGCGGTCGAACTGATCGCCGGTACGGCCGTCATACAGCGTCGACTGACCGGTGACCTTCAGGCCTGCCTGCTCCAGCATCTCGTTGACGTCGGCTTCCACCGCGCCGTCGAAAACCGGCGTTGCGATCGACACGCCGCGGCGGGTCTGCTCGGCCAGGCGGACGATCGATTCATCGTCGTACTGCTTGATCGGCTCGCCCTTCGGACCGGACCCGATGACGCTGTCGATGGTATCGCGCAGCGGCTGAATGTCAGAGCCCGCCTTGTAGGCATCGAGCATCGCACCGATCTTCTTGCCCATGCCGGCGCAAGCCCAGCCCAGGTGGGTTTCGAGGATCTGGCCGACGTTCATGCGCGAAGGCACGCCGAGCGGGTTCAGAACGACGTCGACATGCGTACCGTCTTCGAGGAACGGCATGTCTTCGATCGGCACGATGCGCGACACGACACCCTTGTTGCCGTGACGGCCGGCCATCTTGTCGCCCGGCTGGATCTTGCGCTTCACAGCGACGAAGACCTTGACCATCTTCATGACGCCCGGAGGCATTTCATCGCCGCGCTGGACCTTTTCGACCTTGTCCATGAAGCGGTGCTCGAGAAGCGACTTGGATTCGTCGTACTGGCCGCGCAGGGCCTCGACTTCGCCCTGAGCCTTTTCGTCCTCAACAGCGAACATCCACCACTGCGAGCGGGGATATTCGGAGATGACGGCGTTCGAAAGCTCGGTGCCCTTCTTGAAGCCCTTCGGACCGGCAACCGCGACGTGGCCGCGCAGCATGTCGAGAAGACGCGAGTAGACGTTGCGATCGAGGATCGCCTGCTCGTCGTCGCGGTCCTTCGCCAGCCGCTCGATTTCTTCGCGCTCGATCGCCATCGCACGTTCGTCCTTCTCCACGCCATGGCGGTTGAAGACGCGGACTTCGACGATGGTGCCGAAGGTGCCCGGAGGCATGCGCATGGAGGTGTCGCGAACGTCGGACGCCTTTTCACCGAAGATGGCGCGCAGAAGCTTTTCTTCCGGCGTCATCGGGCTTTCGCCCTTCGGCGTGATCTTGCCTACGAGGATGTCGCCCGGCTGAACTTCCGCACCGATGTAGACGATACCAGCTTCATCGAGGTTCTTCAGCGCTTCTTCCGAAACGTTCGGAATGTCGCGGGTGATTTCTTCCGGACCGAGCTTGGTGTCGCGCGCCATCACTTCGAATTCTTCGATGTGGATGGAGGTGAACACGTCATCGCGAACGATACGCTCGGAAAGCAGGATCGAGTCTTCGTAGTTGTAGCCGTTCCAGGGCATGAACGCGACGAGCGCGTTGCGGCCGAGCGCCAGATCGCCGAGATCGGTCGACGGACCGTCAGCGATGATGTCGCCCTTGTTCAGAACGTCGCCGACGGTGACCAGCGGACGCTGGTTGACGCAGGTGTTCTGGTTCGAACGCTGGAACTTCTGCAGGCGGTAGATATCGACACCGGACTTGCCGGCCTCGAGGTCTTCGGTCGCACGGATAACGATACGGGTCGCGTCAACCTGGTCGACCACGCCGCCGCGGCGAGCAGCGATGGCAGCACCGGAGTCACGCGCAACGACCGGTTCCATGCCGGTACCGACGAACGGCGCTTCGGCACGCAGCAGAGGCACGGCCTGACGCTGCATGTTCGAACCCATGAGAGCACGGTTGGCGTCGTCGTTTTCCAGGAACGGGATGAGCGCTGCCGCAACAGACACGAGCTGTTTCGGCGAAACGTCCATCAGGTTGATCTGGTCGCGCGGTGCCAGCATAACGTCGCCGGCGTGACGGCAGACGACGAATTCTTCCACGAACGAACCGTCCGTGTTGAGCTCGGAATTTGCCTGCGCGACGTGATACTTCGCTTCTTCCATCGCCGACAGATAGACGACCTCACGCGTCACCTTGCCATCGACGATCTTGCGGTACGGGCTTTCGATAAAGCCGTACTTGTTGACGCGAGCGAAGGTTGCGAGCGAGTTGATCAGACCGATGTTCGGGCCTTCCGGCGTTTCGATCGGGCAGATACGGCCATAATGGGTCGGATGAACGTCGCGGACTTCGAAGCCTGCACGTTCGCGCGTCAGACCGCCCGGGCCAAGAGCCGAAAGACGGCGCTTGTGGGTGATTTCCGACAGCGGGTTGACCTGGTCCATGAACTGCGAGAGCTGCGAGGAACCGAAGAACTCGCGGACTGCAGCAGCAGCCGGCTTCGCGTTGATCAGGTCCTGCGGCATGACGGTGTCGATTTCGATCGACGACATGCGTTCCTTGATCGCACGCTCCATGCGAAGCAGGCCGAGACGATACTGATTTTCCATCAGTTCGCCGACCGAACGCACACGGCGGTTGCCGAGGTTGTCGATATCGTCGATCTCGCCCTTGCCGTCGCGCAGGTCTACCAGCATCCGGACAACAGCCAGGATGTCTTCCTTGCGCAGGATGCGGACGGTGTCGGCCGCATCGAGGTCAAGGCGCATGTTCATCTTGACGCGGCCAACGGCGGAGAGGTCGTAACGCTCCGCATCGAAGAACAGCGTGTTGAACATTGCTTCAGCCGAATCCATGGTCGGCGGTTCGCCCGGACGCATGACGCGGTAGATATCGAACAGAGCGTCCTGACGGTTCTCGTTCTTGTCGACCGAAAGCGTGTTGCGAATGTACGCACCGACATTGATGTGGTCGATGTCGAGGATCGGGATTTCATCGAAGCCAGCCGTCAGGATGATACCCAGCGTCTTTTCGTCGATTTCATCGCCGGCTTCGAGGAAGATTTCCCCGGTCGATGGGTTGACCAGATCTTCGGCAAGGAAGTTGCCGTAGAGATCGTCGTCGGCAGCCTTGATCGCCTTCAGGCCCTTTTCCGTCAACGTCTTCAGCAGGCGCGGCGTCAGCTTCTTGCCGGATTCGACCACGACTTCGCCGGTATCGGCATCGATCAGGTCGGACAGAGCCTTCTGGCCCTTGAGCGTATCCGGCTGGAACGGAATCCGCCAGCCCTTGCCGTCGCGCTGGTACAGCGACTTGGTATAGAAGGTGTCGAGGATTTCCTCGCCGTCCATGCCGAGCGCCATCAGGAGCGACGTGACAGGGATCTTGCGGCGGCGGTCGATACGCGCGTGGACAACGTCCTTGGCGTCGAATTCGATGTCGAGCCAGGAGCCGCGATAGGGGATGACGCGGGCAGCAAACAACAGCTTGCCCGACGAGTGGCTCTTGCCCTTGTCGTGGTCGAAGAACACGCCCGGCGAACGGTGCATCTGCGAAACGATGACGCGCTCGGTGCCGTTGACGATGAACGTACCGTTGTTGGTCATGAGCGGCATGTCGCCCATGTAGACGTTCTGTTCCTTGATGTCCTTGATGGACTTGGCGCCCGTATCCTCGTCAATATCGAACACGATAAGGCGCAGCGTCACCTTGAGGGGTGCAGCGTAGGTTAGATCGCGCTGACGGCATTCCTCGACGTCGAACTTCGGCTGTTCGAATTCGTAAGATACGAATTCCAGCATCGATGCGCCGGAGAAATCCGTGATCGGGAAAACGGACTTGAAAACGGACTGAAGCCCCTCGTCCGGACGGCCGCCCTGCGGCTCGTCGACCATGAGGAACTGGTCGTAGGATGCCTTCTGAACCTCGATGAGGTTCGGCATTTCTGCGACTTCGGGAATTTTACCAAAAAACTTGCGTACGCGCCTACGACCATTGAATGAAAGGGTCTGAGCCATCGTCGCTCCTTCAAATTTTGCATCCGGGCCTGCAACGGACGGGAACCGATGGCCAGTCGATCCCGTCAATCAATGGGTTGTCCAATCTCGTCCAACCTCCAAAAACGCTCAGCGCGGATTGCTGTGCTATCCTTGGATCGAGACCATCCTTTTGAAGAACCCATTACCCAAAAGCCGTTTTCAATTGGCTTTTGGGTAATATGTTCAGAAAGCGGTCAAAGAGAGGCGGTCCTTTCGGACCACCTCCCCTTAGAAATAGGCACGATTACTTGACGTCGACCTTGGCGCCAGCGTCTTCGAGCTTCTTCTTGAGATCAGCGGCTTCAGCCTTGGAAACGGCTTCCTTGACAGCCTTCGGAGCGGCTTCAACGAGGTCCTTGGCTTCCTTCAGGCCGAGACCCGTGATAGCGCGAACTTCCTTGATGACGTTGATCTTGTTTGCGCCGGCCTCAGCGAGGATGACGTCGAATTCAGTCTTTTCTTCTTCAACGACGGCAGCAGCGCCGGCGCCGCCGGCAGCAGCAACGGCCACCGGAGCAGCAGCGGAAACGCCCCACTTTTCTTCAAGAAGCTTCGACAGTTCTGCAGCTTCCAGAACGGTCAGCGAGGACAGGTCGTCTACGATCTTAGAGAGATCAGCCATTTTTTAGTTCCTTTTGTTCGGTTCGAACTTGGTTAGATATAAACAACGAAAAACCGCCTTATGCGGCTTCTTCATCCTTCTTGGCGTAGGCCGCGAACACGCGGGCAAGCTGGCTTGCCGGTGCTGCAACAACGCCTGCGATGCGGGTAGCCGGTGTCTGGATCATGCCCAGCAGCTTTGCACGCAGTTCGTCCAGCGAAGGCAGGGTCGCAAGCGACTTGACTGCATCCGCATTGAGCGACGTTGCTCCCATGGAGCCGCCCAAAACAACGATCTTGTCGTTGGTCTTGGCGAAATCCATGACGACCTTTGGAGCCGTGATCGGGTCGGCGCTGAATGCAACCAGCGTCTGTCCCTTGAAGAGATTGGACATCCCTTCGGCTTCCGTACCCTGAAGGGCGATCTTGGCCAGGCGGTTCTTCGCGACTTTGACGGTGCCGCCAGCAGCGCGCATCTTCGAACGGAAGTCGTTCATCTGTGCGACTGTGACACCAGCATAGTGGGCCACGACAACCGAACCGGCGCCCTTGAAGGACTCGTTCAGCTCCGTGACGAATTCGCGTTTTTCCGCTCTTTCCACTGCCTATCTCCAGTTGACGGGACTACGAAATGCAGCCCCATCGGGTTTGCCTTTGCCACATGGGATCAGAATTGATCCCAAGCGACGCTCGAGGATCCTGTCCCCTGCGCGTTCCCGTTTTAAGCGGGTCCGGCACAAGGCAAGCCGAGGTTCGAACCGAATTCCCACGCTTAAAGCGCGTCAAATGAAATTCGGGACTCACCCGTCTCATGCAGGCTGAAGTGATTAAGGGATAACCACCTGCAATCTCGGACAGGAGTTCCGGGTTTGATCCCGGAATTCCCGGCCCCGAAGGGCCGGAAATCTTGGACCGGACCGAAGTCCGGATAAATTATTAAGCGGCTGTGACCGACGAAGGATCAACCTTGACGCCCGGGCCCATGGTCGAGGAAATCGCCACGCGCTTGACGTAGTTGCCCTTAGCGCCCGCCGGCTTTGCCTTGATGACCGCATCCGCAAACGCGCGGATGTTTTCTTCAATGGCGGAAGCGGTGAAGGAAGCCTTGCCGATACCGGCATGAACGATACCGGCCTTTTCGACGCGGAACTCGACGGCGCCGCCCTTCGATGCCTTGACAGCACCGGCGACGTCCATCGTAACCGTTCCGACCTTCGGGTTCGGCATCATGCCGCGGGGGCCGAGAACCTTACCGAGACGGCCGACGAGCGGCATCATGTCCGGGGTGGCGATGCAGCGATCGAAGTCGATCTTGCCGCCCTGAACGATTTCGACCAGGTCTTCGGCGCCAACGATGTCGGCGCCAGCAGCCTTGGCTTCGTCAGCCTTGACACCACGGGCGAAAACGGCGACGCGAACGTCACGACCGGTGCCGTTCGGCAGGTTGACGACGCCACGGACCATCTGGTCGGCATGACGCGGATCAACACCGAGGTTCATCGCAACTTCGATGGTTTCGTCGAACTTGGCGATGGCACGGGCCTTCACCAGGGAAATTGCTTCCGGCAGGGCCACGAGCTTTGTCGGGTCGATGCCTTCGCGGATCTTCTGTACGCGCTTTGCAAGCTTTGCCATGATCTTAGCCCACCACTTCCAGACCCATGGCGCGGGCGGAGCCCTCGATCATGGTCATTGCGCCTTCGATATCGGCTGCGTTCAGGTCCTTCATCTTGGCTTTGGCGATCGTCTCGATCTGAGCCTTGGTGAGCTTGCCTGCGGTCGCACCCTTGCCCGGCGTCTTCGAGCCGGACTGGATCTTTGCTTCCTTCTTCAGGAAGTAGCTGACCGGCGGCTGCTTCATGATGAAGGTGAAGGACTTGTCCTGGTAGTAGGTAATGACGACCGGGATCGGCATGCCCTTTTCCATTTCCTGCGTGGCGGCATTGAACGCCTTGCAGAATTCCATGATGTTTACGCCACGCTGACCAAGCGCCGGGCCGATTGGCGGGGACGGGTTAGCCGATCCTGCCTTGACCTGAAGCTTGAGCTGGCCTGCAACTTTCTTAGCCATTTCTCTCTGCCTTTTGGTTTTCCCTGCCTCACCGCCCGTCAGATGACGGGCTGGAGCAGAAAACGTTCCGGCCGGTTTCCCGGCCCTTCATGCCATCCCTCGTCAAAGGGAGTGGCGGCTGCGGTTGCGTGGTGCGGAGCGCCGGTCCGGCTAAGACCGGTTTCCTTCCACGCGCATTGCGGGTCACCCCGCTTTTGCCGGATACGAATACCCGGAAAACAAAAGAATGCCGCGCAGCCGGATACCCCAGCGCTGCGGCAATCAGAAATCAGACTTTCTCGACCTGAGCGTATTCAAGGTCTACCGGCGTCGCGCGGCCAAAGATCGAGACTTCGACCTTAAGGCGCGAACGCTCTTCGTCCACGTCCTGTACGATGCCGTTGAACGAGGCAAACGGACCGTCGGAGACGCGAACCTGCTCACCGATCTCGAACGAGATCGAAGGCTTCGGACGATCGACACCGTCCTGAACCTGACCGAGAATGCGCTCGGCCTCGAAATCCGGAATCGGAACCGGCTTGTTGTCGGATCCGAGGAAGCCGGTCACCTTCGGCGTATTCTTGATAAGGTGATAAGCCTCATCCGTCAGATTGGCACGCACGAGCACGTAGCCAGGAAAGAACTTGCGCTCGGCATCGACCTTGCGGCCACGACGAACTTCAACGACCTTTTCGGTCGGGACGAGAATCTTTTCAAACAGATGGCTGAGACCCTTCTGCTTGGCCTTCTCCTCAATGGATTCAGCAACCTTCTTCTCGAAATTCGAGTAGGCGTGAACGATGTACCAACGCGCTGCCATATTCATCCCCACCCGTTCAGATACCAGCATTCAGGACGAGGCCGATCAGCCAGCCCATCAGTTGGTCCGCAGCAAAAAAGAAGAGTGCCGCAAAGAGGACCATGACGAACACCATCAGCGTCGAGATCGTCGTCTCGCGCCGAGAAGGCCATGTCACTTTCGACGTCTCGGAGCGCACCTGCTGCAGAAACGTAAATGGATTTGTTTTGGATGCCATTGAATGCTCACGCCTTAACGGCCCGTAAAGCTGACGATCAGCCCCACGCGCCGCGTGTCTGTTTGAACCCTACATAAAGACCGATTCTATAAATCACAAGAGGTCAACGGTCTTTTTGCGAAATTAGCCGGAAAAAGGCAAGCCCTCTTCCTGTATGTGCTGCCATGCCGCCGCTGCATATGTTGCGCTGGTCCGAATGGCAGGGGCAGCAGGGCTCGAACCTGCGACCTGCGGTTTTGGAGACCGCCGCTCTACCAACTGAGCTATACCCCTAGACCGCAGCGCTGATGCCAGAAGGCTGTGCGCCGCGGTAAGTCTGCGGCTTATTATTCAGTTTGCCCGGCGATGACAAGCGTCTTTACGGGAAAAAGAGAAAGAATCCGGCGATATCCGGCTTTCTTTTTTACCTTGCAAATGAGCTTCGCTCACTTGCCGACATATTTGCGCCAGTCATGCTCTTCCTTGAACCCGAGCACCTCGCGAATCTTCCGATTCGACAGCAGCCCCTCGAATTCGCCGATCTCCCGCGTGAACGGTACGTTGGGGAAATAGCGGGCCGCCAGCTCGCGCGACGGAGTATCGGCCGAGACCGTGTCGTTCACCGCGTTGAAGACCTGGAAGCCCATACCGTCCTTCTCGATGCAGAGCTTGACGATCTGGCCGAGGTCACGCGCGTCGATATAGCTCCAGGCGATGCGCTTGCGGATTTCCGGATTGGCGAAATAGGCCGGGAACCGCTCGTATTCATGCGGCTCGATCACATTGCCGATGCGCAACGCATAGATGTCGAAGCCGGAGCGCTCGGCAAAGGCGCGCGCCGTCTTCTCGTTGATCACCTTCGACAGGCCGTAGCTGTCCATCGGATTGACGTCGTAGTCCTCCTCCAGCGGAAACTGATGGAAGTCGCGGTGGCCTTCGGCAAAGCAGACGCCGTAGGTGGTTTCACTGGACGCAACGATGATCTTGCGGATGCCGAGCTTTACCGCCGCCTCGATGACATTGTAGGTGCCCATCGTGTTGATGCGGAAGGTCTCGTTGTCCGGCTTGATCAGGATGCGCGGCACGGCTGCGAAATGAACAACGGCATCGAACGGCTGCGGCCCCTGCCCGTGCTCCAGATCCGGAAAGTCCCGGTGCATCGACATGGCGTTGAACATCTGGCCGCTATCGGTGATATCGGCGATGAGGTTGGTGACGCCGGGGCTATCGAGCGGCACAAGATCGACATTGTGAACCTGATAGCCGGCCTCGACCAGATATGGCACGGCATGCCGCCCCGCCTTGCCCGCACCACCGGTGAACAGAATCCGCTTGCTCATGGGAATCCTCCGCTTGCTGGCCACCGAAACGGGCGGCTTTCCTCGCCAAAACCGATATGCCCTGTCCGTTCCGGAGCCGCAATGGTATTTCTGCGCGGCAAGGGATGACGGAAGGCCCGGGGTCATCTATGTCGTAATGCACAAGGTATAACAGTCCGGACGGCCACAAGAACATGTCGATGCAAGCCGAAGATTTCGAAGCGCTTCTCTCAGGCTATGAAATGGTGGCGTTGGTCGCCAACAGCGAAAGCGTCGATATCGACGCAATCACGAGCACTTTGCCGGAGAAAACACTCTACGTCTTCTTCACGGGGTGCGCCAAAGTCCTCTCCCGCCCTTTCGACAAGGACGCCGTACTCTGTCATCGCCTCGTCGCCGGCGGCACGCGCTTCCTGAAGTCGCAGAAGCATTTCGACAAGGCCTACAGTCTTTTTACGCGTAGCCTGAGGGCTGAAATTGGCGTGATCGCCGATCGCGGGGTTGCAGATGGGGGGGCGGGAGTGACGTCGCCGCGCAAAAGCGATCTGGTGCCGCATACGCTCGATTTCGACCACACGTTCGGCCCACTCTACCCGGTGGAACGGATGCCGACCACGGGTTTTGCCATTGCCGTCTGGCTTGCCGAGAAGGTGCCGCATGCCAATGTCTGCCTTTGTGGCTTTACGGGCGTGGCAGGCCTGCAGTTCAGCATGTACACGGAACATGACTGGACGTTTGAGCAGATCATGCTGCAGCTCTTCGTCAAGAAGGGTCGCATCCGGCGTTTCGAGGAAAAACTTAGCGAACCGGCCGGTTCCTTCGCCCGCATCCACAGCCGGTTTCCCGAATTCAGCGAAGCGACGATCGCGCTCGTCGCCAACAATGTGCTTGCCAACCGCTTCACCGGCATGGAACGGCAGGTCGCCAAGCTCTGGTCGAAGACGAAGCTCGAGCGCCGCATCCGCGGCTTCTTCAAGCGCTTCAAGAGGTTTGGGCATTGAAACCCGCAATGCAGGTGCCCCAAACGTCGGCAAGACGATAACGCAAAAAGGCCCCACTGTTTCCAGCGAGGCCCTTCCAGAATTCCGGTAATCTAAAGCGATTACTCGACGATGCTTGCGACGATGCCGGCGCCGACGGTGCGACCGCCTTCACGAATTGCGAAGCGCAGCTTTTCTTCCATCGCGATCGGCACGATCAGCTCGACGGCAACGGTGACGTTGTCGCCCGGCATGACCATTTCCGTGCCTTCCGGCAGCGACACGATGCCGGTCACGTCGGTCGTGCGGAAGTAGAACTGCGGACGGTAGTTGGTGAAGAACGGCGTATGACGGCCGCCTTCTTCCTTCGTCAGGATGTAGGCTTCAGCCATGAACTTCTTGTGCGGCTTGACCGAACCCGGCTTGCACAGGATCTGGCCACGCTCGACGCCGTCACGGGTGACGCCGCGGATCAGCGCGCCGATGTTGTCGCCGGCCTGGCCCTGGTCGAGCAGCTTGCGGAACATTTCAACGCCGGTCACCGTCGTCTTGGTGGTCGGACGGATGCCGACGATCTCGACTTCTTCACCAACCTTGACGATGCCGCGCTCGACGCGGCCGGTGACGACCGTACCACGGCCCGAGATCGAGAACACGTCTTCGATCGGCAGCAGGAACGGCAGGTTGATCGGACGCTCCGGCGTCGGGATGTAGGCGTCAACGGCGGCCATCAGTTCGCGGATCGAATCTTCGCCGATCTTCTTGTCGGAATCTTCAAGAGCGGCCAATGCCGAACCCTTGATGATCGGGATGTCGTCGCCCGGGAAGTCGTAGGACGACAGCAGTTCGCGCACTTCCAGCTCGACGAGCTCGAGCAGTTCGGCGTCGTCGACCTGGTCGACCTTGTTCAAAAACACGACGATCGCCGGAACGCCGACCTGACGGGCAAGCAGGATATGCTCGCGGGTCTGCGGCATCGGGCCGTCGGCAGCCGAGCAAACCAGGATCGCGCCGTCCATCTGGGCAGCACCGGTGATCATGTTCTTGACGTAGTCGGCGTGGCCGGGGCAGTCGACGTGGGCATAGTGACGGGCAGCCGTCTCATATTCGACGTGCGCCGTCGAAATGGTGATGCCGCGCGCCTTTTCTTCCGGGGCGGCGTCGATCTGGTCATACGCCTTGTACTCGCCGAAATACTTCGTGATCGCTGCCGTCAGCGACGTCTTGCCATGGTCAACGTGGCCGATCGTGCCAATGTTAACGTGCGGCTTGTTGCGCTCAAATTTGCTCTTTGCCATGGGTACGTTTCCTGTGATCAATGAGAATGGATCGTCCGGCGGCGCCGGTTTGGGGAGGCGTTTAAGGGTTTCGGAAGAATTGCGCAAGACTTAATTATTTTGCGCCCTTCCAAGACCTTGGCCTTTTGATGATGCCTATATGGGGATTGCTGAACGCGTTTCCAACGCCATCGGCGCCAGGGGCGGAAGTTACCGTAAATCAACGACTTGTGCGCGATTGCTAAAGAAAAACTTCAGACGGCGGGATTGTTTGGCTGTTTGCTGGAGCGGGTAGCGGGAATCGAACCCGCGTATTCAGCTTGGAAGGCTGCTGCTCTACCATTGAGCTATACCCGCGGGTCATGATCCGTCTGACAGAATGGTGGAGGGAGTTGGATTTGAACCAACGTAGGCTGAGCCAACGGATTTACAGTCCGTCCCCTTTAACCACTCGGGCATCCCTCCATTATTCTGTCGGGATCAAGCGACCAGGCATTTCAGATCGAAGCACTCTGCCGGAGCAAGGCGCCCCTTCGATCTGCGCCGGGTATATGACCGTCCCGTTTCATCCTGTCAACACGATCGGTCAGAAAAAGTTGCGAAATTCGCCATAAAGATTGCGGGCCATCGATTTCGCGAAAAACGGTTCCCCGTGCCCCCTATCACCAGTATAAGGCAGGCATGAGCAAAGATATTCCGGGCGACAAGAGCGCCAAAGACACCCATTACGCCACTCTCCGCCGCGCCCATCGCGACGCCCGCCGCGAGCGGGGCGAGATTCCGACGCCCGTCCAGGATCGCCGCAAGAAAACATCAAATGCCGACTGGAAGGCACCGCAGCTGGCACCCGACCAGGTCCTGCTCTATGGCATCCACACCGTGCGCGCCGCGCTCGACAATCCTGAACGCAAGATCACCAAGCTGTCGGTGACGCAGAACGCGCTTGTCCGGCTCGAAACCGGTCCGGTCGAATCGCTCGGCTTTCCGGTGGAGATCGTCACGCCGCAGGATCTCGACAAGTTACTCGGGCCCGACGCCATCCATCAGGGCGCGATGCTGGAAACCGCGCCCCTGCCCGTCCGCCGTCTTTCGGCGCTGAAGGACAGCCCGCTGATCCTCGTCCTCGACCAGGTCACCGACCCGCACAATGTCGGCGCCATCATGCGCTCCGCCGTCGCCTTCAATGCCGGCGCGCTGATCACCACCATGCGGCACAGCCCGACGGAATCGGGCGTCATGGCCAAGTCGGCTTCCGGCGCGCTGGAAATGATCCCCTATATCCAGATCGCCAATCTGGCCGATGCGCTGGAAGAACTGCACAAGCTCGGCTTCGTTTCGGTCGGTCTCGATTCGGAAGGCCCCGCCCCACTCGAACAGACGCTATCCGGTGAGAAAATTGCGCTTGTTCTCGGCGCCGAAGGCAAGGGATTGCGTCAGAAGACCCGCCAGACCGTCAACGCGCTCGCGCGGCTCGATATGCCCGGTGCCATCAAGTCGCTCAATGTCTCGAACGCAGCGGCAATCGCCATGTATGCTGCGCGCAGTTACCTGACCAAGGCCTGACCAGCACGATTGGGTGAGGTTGTGCCGATCGACAATCGGGCTTCGGGACAGCCATCCCGAAGCTTGCGCCATGTGGTCACGTTGAGTTCCATTTCGCAACGCGCCAGATAGGCCACGTCGCCGACCCGGATGCAGACGGTCTGGCCGAGTTCGAGTTTCGAGCCGTCGGTATTTCTGCATGTGCATGACGCAAGGGACACGCCGGGAAGCGTTCCGGCAAACGCCGAAACAAGCGCAATTACCAGAAGGCTCGGTACGCTTTTCATAGGCGAAGCTTACTACAAGATCGGCCGCCCTCCAAGGGCGCGCTATGCCGTTGAAAGCCATTCGGCTCTGTCGGTCAGGCCTTCTTCAGAAACTCGGTGCGCAGCACCAGACCCTTGATCTTGGCGTGGCGGCACTCGACCTCGTCCGGATCGTCGGTCAAGTGGATGCCCTTGATCATCGTGCCGCGCTTCAGGGTGTCGGATGTGCCCTTGACCTTCAGATCCTTGATGAGTGTCACGTTGTCGCCCTCGACGAGGATCGTACCGTTGCTGTCCCTGACGTCCATTTTTCGATTCCAATTCATGATGCTGTTGGCGGAAACCTGTAACGGGGCTCTATCGCCTTGGACGGTGCCTGTCCAGTCAGCCTCAAAAAGGGCAGCAGGTAATTGTGCATCCGTCCGCGAGCCATGAAGGGAAAAACCGTTTGTTGGGGCTACCGCCAGATATAAAAGCCGGACACGCGTCGTGCCCGGCTTTCAAAGTCGTACGATCCCGCAGGTGATCAGGCGGCGATATCGAAATGACCGCGGTCGGCGATCGCCTTTTCAGCCTCAGTGATCGCTGCTTCCTTCGAATCCGGGCTGATGGCGAGGCCCTCGGCGCGGACGAACTCGACATCGGTGATGCCGATGAAGCCAAACACCGTGCTCAGGTAGGTCTCCTGATGGTCCATTGCGCTGATCGGAGAAGCGCCCGAATAGTGGCCGCCCCGCGTCGAGGCGACGATCACCTTCTTGCCCTTTGCCAGGCCTTCGACACCGGCTTCGGTGTAGCGGAAGGTGGTTCCGGCAACGAGGATGCGGTCGATCCAGGTCTTCAGCTGGCTCGGAATGGCGAAATTGTACATCGGTGCGCCGATGACGACGACGTCGGCAGCGAGGAATTCGTTGAGCGAGGCGCGGCCGGCGTCAAGTTCGGAAACGAGCGTGGCATCGAGCCCTTCCGGATTGGCCGAGGCGGCCATCAGGTGCGAACCGTTCAGATGCGCCAGTGGATCAGCCGCGAGATCGCGGTAGGTGACGCTGTCGCCCGGACGCTCGGCCTTGATGCGGGCGACGATCGACGCGGTCAGGCGACGGGATACGGAATGATCTCCGAGGATACCGGAGTCGATATGGAGAATGTTCATGTTGGCACCTTCGTGTCTTGGGTGGCGTTTGGGTGCATCACATATGAATTTAAAACAATGAGCCGAGAAGTCCGCCCTTTTTTGACAGACTGTTTCCTGATAGAGACAATCTTGTCTACATTGGGCGAAACGGAAGGTGTGAAATGCAAGACCTGAACGACCTCGCGCTGTTTGCCGCCGTGGTGAAGCACAAGGGGTTTTCCGCCGCCGCGCGGGTGCTCAACATCCCGAAATCCAAGCTGAGCAAGCATGTGGCGCGGCTGGAGCAGCAGCTCGACGTTCGCCTTCTCGAACGCTCGACGCGCAAGCTGCGGGTGACCGAGATCGGTCAGTCCTTCTATGAACGCTGCGAGACGATCCTCTCCGGCGTCGAAGCGGCGGAAGCGGTGGTCGCGGCGGCCAAGAGCGAGCCGACCGGCATCGTCCGCCTCGCCTGCCCGATCGGCTTCACGCCGATGGTCGGCCATATCCTGCCCGCATTCCATCGGCTTTACCCCGGTGTGCGGTTGCTGGTCACCACGACCAACCGGCGGATCGACCTGGTCGAGGAGCGCATCGACATCGCGCTTCGGGCCCGCGATCAGCTCGATACCGACAATCACCTGATCGTGCGCAAGTTCGGGCAGGCGCGTCAGTTCCTAACGGCGAGCCCGGCACTGATGGCTCGGATCGGCAATGTGACGATCGACACGCTCGGCAAGATGCCGACGCTTTCGATGAACGAACAGCACAGCTCCGACACCTGGCAGCTCAACCACACGGACGGCACGAAGCGCGATATCGCGCACCAGCCCATCATTGGCTGCAGCGATTTCGGCATTCTCGAACGGGCAGCGATCGAGGGCGTCGGCATTGCGCTTCTGCCGGATCATCTTTGCGCGCGCGCCTTCCGCACCGGCGTGCTCTTGCCCGTGCTGCCGGAATGGTCTTCCAACGACGCCATCGTGCATCTGGTCTTCACCTCGCGCCACGGCATACTACCCGGCGTCCGCGCGCTCATCGATTTCCTTGTCGAAAATCTGCCCGGCGCCATGTCTCGTTGCAAGGAGATCGATCCGGCCCCGGCGATGCTCGACGCTGCCGAATAATATGGGCGCACCGGAAACACGAGGATATTGTGGTTGCAACGGTGCATAGCAGAGCTGGAAAAGCGAGCTGCCAAGTGCATTTTCCCTTTACACACGACCAGAATATGCTAACTCCCTGCCGCACATGCTGCCCTTATAGCTCAGTTGGTAGAGCACCTGATTTGTAATCAGGGGGTCCCGGGTTCGAGTCCTGGTGGGGGCACCATTCTTTTCCTTTCACACGTTGATCTTTTATGCATGATACCGATGGTATCGGCAGCGGGGATACCTGCCGGCAGTTGAAGAACGAACGCTCGGGACTTCTTCGGGCTCTCCGTCCGCCGGCACCCATTTCATAAGACCCACAGGCATTTCATGGCTCGCACGTTCAAAACCATCGCTTTCGCCGCCTCCGCCACCATCGAAGCGCAGAGGGCTGCAGAGGAATTGATCGCTCTTTACGGCCAGCATGATCCGAACGAAGCGGATGTGATCGTCGCGCTCGGCGGCGATGGTTTCATGCTGCACACGCTGCACGGGACGATGAATTCCGGCAAGCTGGTCTACGGCATGAATCGCGGCTCGATCGGCTTTCTGATGAACCGTTACAGCACTGAAAATCTGCACGAGCGCCTCGCCGAGGCCGTCGAGAACACGTTCCGGCCGCTGGAAATGCAGACCGTCGACACCGATGGCAAGCGCTTCCGGGCGCTTGCCATCAACGAGGTCTATCTCTTTCGCCAGTCCTACCAGGCCGCCAAACTGCGCGTCGTCGTCGATGGCCGTGTCAGGCTCGAGGAGTTGATCTGCGATGGCGTGCTTTTGTCCACACCGGCAGGGTCCACCGCCTACAACCTCTCCGCCCATGGCCCCATCCTGCCGCTCGAAGCGCCGCTGCTGGCGCTCACCCCCGTCAGCCCCTTCCGGCCTCGCCGCTGGCGCGGCGCGCTTTTGCCCAACAAGGTCACGGTCGATATCGCCATTCTCGAGCCGGATAAACGCCCGGTCAACGCGGTGGCTGATCATGTCGAGGTCAAATCGGTCGTCAAGGTCCGCATCGCCGAATCGGAGAACATCACGGCGCACATTCTATCGGATCCGGATTACTCCTGGTCGGACCGCATCCTCGCCGAGCAATTCTCGAATTAGCACGAACGTCGCCGTCGCACCTCCGGCAATCTCTTGTATTGGAATCGATTCCGGCCGAAGGTTGTGCAACAATTCAGTGTGCCTCCGGGCCCGCAAGGGATGCTGGCACCCGAGCCTCCTGCTGTCACGCGCATGCTCCAAAGGCGAAGACGATGCTCCAGCTTCGAAATTTCAGCGCAGCCACGCGTTCCGCCTGTTGTCTGGCCTTGCTCCTCGCCGCCGGGTCTTCCGTCCAAGCCGACGACACCGTTCTCATGCCCGACAATATCATTTTCGTGACGAGCACCGGATATTGGGAAGAGAGCGGTGATCCGCTGAGCGTGCTTGATCCGAACGCCGCCAAGACGGAAAACGCGCCGGCAGCGAGTTCGTCGCCCGCGGCGGCGCAGCGCGGATATTACAAGCTTGTCGCCGTCCGCCAGCCCGAAGGAAACACCCACGTCTTCCTGCAGCAGATCGCACTTGGCGCCGCGGGGCCGAAGGTCGTTTCCTCTGCGGAACTGGAAGAGTTTTCCACGATGAAAGTCTATGTGACCGACATCCGGCCGGAAACATCGGATGGCGTTGCCCGGCAGCCGGGACTGTTTGCCACTGTCTATCTGAAAACCGATCCTGCCGCGACGGAACCGGAAACCTGGACCGTGCTGATCGACGACATCGGTGACATCAAGGTCGAGCGCGAAACCAACTGATCGGCATTCACCATCAGAAGCAAAAAGCCGGACGATCAAGGCGCCCGGCTTTTTTGTTTGTCACCACGTTTTCGCCTCAGGCGAGATCGTCGACCACGGCATCGGCGCCGCCATTGACCCTGTGGGCCAGGGCCGCTTCCATGAACTCGTTGAGATCACCGTCGAGCACGTCGTCTGGCGCGGTGCTCGCTACTCCCGTGCGCAGGTCCTTGACCAGTTGGTAGGGCTGCAGCACGTAGGAGCGGATCTGATGCCCCCAGCCGATGTCGCTCTTCGATGCTGCTTCGGCGTTGGCCGCCTCTTCGCGCTTCTTCAGTTCCGATTCGTAGAGACGGGCGCGCAGCATGTCCCAGGCCTTGGCCTTGTTCTTGTGCTGCGAGCGCTCCTGCTGGCACTGCACGACGATGCCGGACGGCATGTGCGTGATACGCACGGCCGAATCGGTGGTGTTGACGTGCTGCCCCCCGGCGCCGGACGAACGGTAGGTGTCGATGCGGCAATCGCTCTCGTTGATGTCGATCTGGATGGAATCGTCGATCACCGGATAGACCCAGATAGACGAGAACGAGGTATGGCGGCGGGCATTGCTGTCGAAAGGCGAAATCCGCACCAGACGATGGACACCCGATTCCGTCTTCAGCCAGCCATAGGCGTTGTGCCCCTTGACGAGAAGCGTCGCCGACTTGATGCCTGCTTCTTCGCCGTCATGGACTTCCATGAGTTCGACCTTGTAGCCTTGGCGTTCGGCCCAACGCGTGTACATGCGCAGAAGGATATTCGCCCAGTCCTGGCTCTCGGTGCCGCCGGCGCCGGAATGCACTTCAAGATAGGTGTCGTTGCTGTCCGCCTCGCCCGAGAGCATGGCTTCCACCTGGCGCCGGGCCGCTTCGGCCCGAAGTGCCTTCAGCGCCTCTTCCGCATCCTTGACGATATCGGCATCGCCCTCTTCCTCGCCGAGTTCGATGAGGTCGATGGCGTCCTGCATCTGCTGTTCGAAAGTGCGAACGCTGTTGATGCCGTCATCGAGTTGCTGGCGTTCGCGCATCAGCTTCTGCGCTTCGGACGCATCGTTCCACAGGTTCGGATCCTCGGCCTTGTTGTTCAACCAGTCGAGCCGTCTTACCGCCTGGTCCCAGTCAAAGATGCCTCCTCAGCAGGCTTATGGCCTGCTTGATTTCGTCGACGATATTCTCGATTTCGGTCCGCATTGTCCTGCTTCTTGTACTCGAATGAAAGGTGCGCCGTGAATAACGGCGCCCGCCGCTCATGTAAAGATGGCGGGCGCCGGTAATGGAGGATTAGGGCAGGCTGCGTCAAAACAGTCCGTTTGAGCCGCGGTTGATGGCGTCATTTGCCTGCGGCGATGCCTTCAGGATTTCTTCCGGCGGGATGTACTGATCGGCGCCACCGATGACCGAGAAGGTCTCGGCCGGACCAGTACCGGGCTTGAAGGCTTCGATGATGGTGTCCGGGTCGCCCTCGGCCGCCGCCATGCCGGTCTTGCGGTTGACGGGGATCAGGCTCATTCCCTCGGGCGGCACGAACTTGACCGGGCGCGTGCCCTGCATCGCCGCCTGCATGAAATCGTTGAATACGGGGGCTGCAAGACCGCCGCCCGTCGCACCGCGTCCGAGCGGTGCCGGATTGTCGAAACCGAGATAGAGGCCGGCGACCATGTCCGGCGTGTAACCGACGAACCAGGCATCCTTCTCGTCATTGGTCGTGCCGGTCTTGCCGGCCACCGGGCGATCGAGCTTGATCTTGCCAGCCGCAGTGCCGCGCGCGATCACGCCTTCCATCATCGATGTGATCTGGTAGGCGGTCATCGGATCAAGGACCTGCTCGCGATTGTCGGTGAGAACCGGTTCTTCCTGGTTCTCCCAGTCGGCAGCATTGCAATTGTCGCAGGTGCGCTCCTCGTGGCGGAAGATCGTCTTGCCGTAGCGGTCCTGAATGCGGTCGATCATCGACGGCTTGATCTGCTTGCCGCCATTGGCGAGCACGGCATAGGCCGAAACCATCCGGAGCACCGTCGTCTCGCCCGAACCGAGCGACATGGCCAGTACCGGCATCATCTTGTCGTAGATGCCGAAGCGCTCGGCATATTCGGCAACCACATTCATGCCCATGTCGTTTGCAAGGCGAACGGTCATCAGGTTGCGCGATTTCTCGATGCCGAGGCGCAACGTCGATGGGCCGGCCGAACCGCCGCCGTAATTTTCGGGCCGCCAGACCTGGCCGCCGGTGACGAGTTCAAACGGCGCATCGAGAATGACGGATGCCGGCGTATAACCCTGGTCGAGCGCAGCCGCGTAGACGAAGGGCTTGAAGGACGATCCGGGCTGGCGCATCGCCTGCGTCGCGCGGTTGAACTCCGACTGCCCGTAGGAGAAGCCACCGGCCATGGCCAGAACGCGGCCGGTCTGCGGGTCCATTGCGACCAGGCCGCCCTGCACTTTCGGGGGCTGGCGCAGGCGATACTCGCCGTCCACGTCCGTCGCCTCGACGTAGACGACATCGCCCGGACCGACGACGCCTTCCGGCGATTTGGCCGAGTTGCGATCCCCGGTCGACGAGCGATAGGCCCACTGCATGTTCTTCGCGGTAATGTGCCCAGTCAGGCGGTCGGCGCCAACCTTGCCCGCGCCGTCCTTGTCCGGCTGGATGCCGATTTCCGCACCCTCTTCGTCAACGGAAAGCACGACGGCAAGCTTCCACTCCGGCACGTCGGAAAGCGCTTCCAGTTTGCCGAGCGGTTCGCCCCAGTCACCGCCGATCTCGATCGTCTTCAGCGCGCCATGGAAACCGCGCCGCTCGTCATAGGAGACCAGCGCGTTCTGCAGCGCCTTGCGCGCTTCAACCTGCAACCGGGGATCAAGCGATGTGCGAACGGACAGGCCGCCTTCGTAAAGCGCATTGTCGCCGTAGCGCTGGATGATCTGGCGGCGGACTTCCTCGGCAAAATACTCGGAGGCGAACAGGTGCGATCCGCCGCGCCGAACGCTGACGCCGAGCGGCTGTTTCTTGGCTTCCTCGCCGTCGGCCTTGGTGACGTAGCCGTTCTCGACCATGCGGTCGATGACCCAGTCGCGGCGCTCGAGCGCTGCCTTTTCGCGCCGGAACGGGTGATAGTTGGAAGGGCCCTTCGGCAGCGCAGCCAGATAGGCCGTCTCGGCAATGGTCAGTTCCGTCACCGACTTGTCGAAATAGGTGAGTGCTGCGCCGGCGATGCCGTAGGAATTCAGGCCGAAGAAAATCTCGTTGAGGTAGAGTTCGAGAATGCGGTCCTTGCTGTAGGCCTGCTCGATGCGGAAGGACAGGATCGCTTCCTTGACCTTACGGTCGATCGTCTGGTCGGCCGAAAGCAGGAAGTTCTTGGCGACCTGCTGGGTGATCGTCGAGGCGCCGACCGGGCGACGGCCGGAGCCGAAATTCTGCAGGTTGACGGTGATTGCGCGTGCGAGACCGGTGATGTCAACGCCCGGATGCTGATAGAAATTCTTGTCTTCGGCTGAGATGAAGGCAGCCTTGACGCGGTCTGGGATGGCCTGGATCGGCAAATAAAGGCGTCGCTCGCGGGCATATTCGGCCATCAAGGCGCCATTGCCGGCGTGAACGCGCGTCGTCACCGCGGGCGCATAGCTGTTGAGAACCTCATAGTCCGGAAGGTCCTTGGTGATGTGGCCAAGATAGATGGCGGCAGCTGCGGCCACGCCGAGCACCAGAAATGCGCCAATGCCGAAGAAATATCCAATCAGTCTGATCATCAGCCAGATACCGGTACCCTGTTGTCGTTTCACTGTGCGGAGCACGCGAGCATGGTGGGCCTACCCCGCACCTTGTCCGAATGCAATCACGCCGAACGAATTAAACCGCAAAGAACGCCGATGCCGGGTGTCCCGCGGCCCCCGCCCTTCACGTCTACGATCGGCCACCTCTTCCAGACTACCAATCGCAAAATTCCGGTTTCCGGATAGCGACCGGATTGTGAGCAAAATAGGGCTTTCGGCGTATTAAACACGCGCATCCCCTTGAAAACGATATCGCTGTTACTTCAGCGACACAAATCACATCAAACGTTATGGCTTTGGAAAACAGGGAAACAGATCAAGGCGCATGCTCCACGACCATGCCTTAACCGCCATTTGCCACCGACCCGCCCCGATAGTTGCGCACCGCACCGGCCAAAAGGCCCGCGACTTTCTTGCGCCAGACCGGATCGACCAGCAGTTTCTCGTCCTGCTTGTTGGACAAAAAACCGAGCTCAAGCAGGATCGACGGAACGTCGGGCGCTTGCAAGACCCGGAAGCCGGCATGACGGTGGGGATTGTTGATGAGGTTGATCTGCCCCTCGAACGACGAGACCACGGAGCGCGCCAGATTGACCGAGAACGCCTGCGTCTCGCGGCGCGTCAGATCGATAAGGATGTCGGCAACCTCGGCGGGTTCGCTCTTCAACGTAATTCCGGCAATCTCGTCGGACAGGTTTTCGCGCTCGGCGAGGTTGGCCGCCAGATGGTCGGACGCCTTGTCGGAGATAGTATAAATGGTCGCGCCGCGGATATCGCGCTGCCTGAGCGTATCGGCATGCACGGAAATGAACAGGTTAGCGCCGTGCTGGCGGGCAATCTGCACCCGCTCCGGCAAGGACAGGAACTCGTCCTTTTCCCGCGTCAGGAACGCCTTGACACCCGTTTCCTTGTTGAGCGTCTCCACCAGTTCGCCGGCGAAGGCGAGCGTCACGCTCTTTTCCTCCATCTTGGTTTCCGAGCCGATCGCGCCGGTATCGATGCCGCCATGCCCGGCATCGACGGCGATCACAAATTCTCCTGCAGCCGGCGGTTCGACGACTCGGCCCGTTTTGGTGGCCGTGACGGCACCCGTCCATTTCTGCTCCTCAAGGAGCCCCGAAAAGCGCTCGTCGGTCACACGCTCCGCATCGAGTACCAGCCGGAAGCCCCTGCCCTCCTCGTCGGCCTTCACATCCGCGACGGTGATCTCCACTGGCTTCTTTGCCGTCAGCACGACACGCGCGCTGCCGGCGCCCATGGCGCCATAGCGGATTTCCGTAAACAGGCCGCGTGCCGCAAGGTCCTCCGGCTTCAATCCGAAGGACGTTTCGGGCAAATCGACGATGACGCGCGTCGGGTTGGCGACGTAGTGAACGAAGAAGACCGGCTTCTTGTCGAAATCGATCACGACCCGGGTACGGGCGTCATCACCCGCGATCCGTGCGCCATAAGCGAGCAACGGCGCTTCGGCGGCTTGCGCGCCCAGCGCCGAGCACAGGACGAAAAGCCCCAGCAGCCATTGCCGCATCATCGCAGATAGGATCAAACCCGCTTTTCCTTGTCGCCAACGCTTCGCCGGATGCGCGATCGGCGCATCACGGACAACTCTGACACGGCCTCCTGATCCAGGAGCTGGCCATGCACACCACCGGTTGCCATTCCGATCATCCATGACCCCATATGGTTAACCGAACCTTGCCAAACGCGGCAAACACCTCCGGCCACCGGTCGCCGCACCGAAAACCATGCCCCGAAGCTGCCAAAACCCGCATCCTGGCGGTGCATACCCCGACAAGCGAATCAATCAATATTATGGCCGTTCCGGCTTTTCCCTTGCCATTGTGACATAGAAAACATAAAAGCTTCACAGGTAGAAAGTGTTGACGGGATAGAATCGACGACCGGCAGCCAACGGGTTTTTGAAGCCCTGGCGCCAGAGTGTGATCGGAACCGGGTAAGACCGGTTCAACGTGGGTCATGTCTCGGACAAGCAGTCGCGCTTCATCCGCCGTCGCTCCACCTTCTCCTGGCATACTGAATCGTGAAATTCCGGCGGTGGCCGGTGCGTTTATGGTGACGATCACCGAAAGCCCGTGACCGGGCACATTCATCGGGCCTTTAAGGGCCTAGTACATTGGCATTCTTGTTTGGTCATTGACGTTGTCTCAGCAGTATCGGTCAGAAGTAAACAGGCCCCGGAACGAAACCGTTCCGGCTGCCGTCTGGCTGTTGGACCATCTCCCCGACCATGCAGGAATATTCACATCCGGCGAAAAACCTGAGCTGTATGGAACGTGTCCTCCGGGGCGCGATTTTCCTGCCGTTTCTCGGTTGCGCCGAGGAGCACCACTTACATGGCAGAGAAAATGCTTATCGATGCGTCTCACGCTGAAGAGACGCGCGTCGTTGTCGTACGCGGAAACCGCATAGAAGAATTCGACTTCGAATCCGAACACAAGAAACAGATCCGCGGCAACATCTACCTCGCGAAAGTCACGCGCGTAGAGCCGTCGCTGCAGGCGGCTTTCGTCGACTACGGCGGCAATCGCCACGGCTTTCTGGCCTTCGCCGAAATCCACCCCGACTACTACCAGATCCCGCTCGCCGACCGGCAGGCACTGCTAAAGGCCGAAGCCGAGGAAGCGCGCCGCGATGACGATATCGAACACGTCGAGACGGGCACGGATCTCGGCCCCGATTCCGATGAGGAAACAGTAGCTGCAACGGAAGTAACCGTTGTCGAGGCCGCCGAGCCGGTTGAAGCCGCAAACGAGGAAAAGCCGAAGGCAAAGGCGAAGCGCCCGCGCCGGACCAAGAAGGCGGCAGCCGAGACGGCAGAAGCCGCCGCGGAAGTCTCCGACGCCGAGGACGATGAAGGTTCGCGCGGCGAGATGGCCGCCATGGTCGATGCCGACAGCATCTCGGAAGAGACGCGCGGCCGCCGCCGCAACTCCGATGATGATGACGACGACGATGGTCATCCAGAAGAGAAGGAAGTCATCGAATCCGTCGGCGCAGAAGACGCGATGGAAGAAGTGCCGGACCGTCAGGTTCGCAAGCCGCGCAAGCAGTACCGCATCCAGGAAGTCATCAAGCGCCGGCAGATCCTGCTCGTGCAGGTGGCAAAGGAAGAACGTGGCAACAAGGGTGCGGCACTCACCACCTACCTTTCGCTCGCCGGCCGCTACTCGGTACTGATGCCGAACACGGCGCGTGGCGGCGGCATTTCCCGCAAGATCACCAACCTGCCGGACCGCAAGCGCCTGAAGGAAATCGCCCGCGCGCTCGACGTGCCGCAGGGCATGGGCGTCATCCTGCGCACCGCCGGTGCCAACCGCACCAAGGTCGAGGTCAAGCGCGACTTCGAATATCTGATGCGCCTGTGGGAAAACGTCCGCACGCTGACGCTGTCCTCGACCGCTCCCTGCCTCGTCTATGAAGAAGGCAGCCTGATCAAGCGCTCGATCCGCGACCTTTACAACAAGGATATCAGCGAGATCATCGTTGCCGGCGAGGAAGGCTACAAGGAAGCCAAGGGCTTCATGAAGATGCTGATGCCGAGCCACGCCAAGGTGGTTCAGCCGTATCGCGATGTTCACCCGATCTTCTCGCGGTCGGGCATCGAAGCCCAACTCGACCGCATGCTGGTGCCGCAGGTGACGCTGAAGTCCGGCGGCTACATCATCATCAACCAGACCGAAGCGCTGGTGGCGATCGACGTCAACTCCGGCCGCTCGACCCGCGAGCACTCGATCGAGGACACCGCGCTCCAGACCAACCTCGAAGCCGCCGAGGAAGTCGCGCGCCAGCTGCGCCTGCGCGACCTTGCCGGTCTCGTGGTCGTCGATTTCATCGACATGGAAGAAAAGCGCAACAACCGCGCTGTCGAGAAGCGTCTGAAGGATCATCTGAAGAACGACCGGGCTCGCATCCAGGTTGGCCGCATCTCGCATTTCGGCCTGCTCGAAATGTCGCGCCAGCGCATCCGCGCGTCCGTTCTCGAATCGACGATGCAGACCTGCCCGCATTGCAATGGCACAGGCCATGTGCGTTCGCAGTCTTCCGTCGCCCTGCATGTCCTGCGCGGCGTCGAAGAATATTTGCTGAAGAACACCACGCACAACATCACCGTGCGCACGACGCCGGATATCGCGCTCTACCTGCTCAATCACAAGCGCGGCACGATCGTTGATTATGAAGAGCGTTTCGGCGTTCAGATCATCATCGAGGCGGACGCCCATGTCGGCGCGCAGCATTTCGCCATCGATCGCGGCGAAGCCGTCGAAAATCCGGTCAAGATCGAGCAGATCATCCACTTCGAACCCGAGCCCGACGAAGACGATGACATCATCATCGAAGAGGATATCGAGGACGAAGAAGAAGTCGTGGTTGAGGCCAAGGCTGAGCGCGCCGAGCGCGAGCCGGCCGCACAGGGCGACGACCAGGGCAACCGCAAGCGCAAGCGCCGCCGCCGGCGTCGTGGTGGTCGGGGCACTGGCCCGAACGGTGAACAAACGTCCACGGAAGCCGGCGCCACCTCCGACGACATGTCGGATGAGGACGGCGACGAGGACGACGGCGACGACGATGCCGCACAGGCCGCTGCCGATGATGCTCAGAATGCCGGGTTGAGCGAGGAAGAACGCCAGAAGCGCAAGCGCCGCCGCCGCGGCAAGCGTGGCGGCCGACGCAACCGGCCGGACGAGGCTGAAGGCGAAAACCTCGCTGCTGGCGCCGACATGGAGGGTGATGAAGGGGCGGAGATTGAACCCGAAGTATCGGCTGCCCTCGATACCGAGGCTGCTGTACCGGCTGCGGCAATCGAAGAGGTGTCCGAGACGCCTGTCGTCGCCGTAGAAGAGGCAAAACCCGCCAAGCCGAAGCGCGGCCGCAGCAAGAAAGCCGTAGCCGCCGCTCTTGAGGAAGCCCCCGTTGAGGAAGCTCCTGTCGCGACCGCCGATGCAGAGGCCCAGGCAGCTATCGAAGCACAGCCGCAGGACGTCGCTGTCGCTGAGGAACCCGTAGTCGAAAAGGCAGCAGCTTCCCTTGAGGAGACCAAGCCGGTTCGTGCCAACCGCGACATCGATTCGATCGCCAGCGAACCCGTGGTAAAATCATCCACCGCCAATCAAGACGGCGACGAACCGCCGAAGCCCAAGAAGGGCGGCTGGTGGCAGAAGCGCGGCTTCTTTTGAGCGACATCTGAAAAACCGAAACTGAAAAAACCGGCCAGGCGACTGGCCGGTTTTTTTGTGCCCGTTCCTGTTTCATAAGGAACAGCGAAAATACCGCTCTGATGGGATTGTACCGCCGTCGACGAGATGGGCTCGTCCGACGTCAACCGGAGGAGACAATCATGCGTCGCTTCGTTATCGCCGCGGCCCTTGCCGCCGTCCCGGCGGTTTCCTTGGCAGCATCATTCCACGCCGACAGCTACAGCCGCCAACGCTTCAATGACTATTATTACAAGAGCTATGACACCGCCTTTGAGCCAATCTGCGTGGTTCGGAAAATCCGTTCGGTTGACGACCGGGGCAAGCCGGTAGTCCGGAAAGTCCGCATTTGCCGCTGAGGCCTACTGTCTTCATAGAGGATATCAAACCATTGCGCGTCCGTTGGGCGCGCATCGCAGGCCTCAGGCGCCGGCGCACGCGAAGCGGCTCCGCGCTTCACAGTTTGATTCAGCATCATCACTATCTGAATCCGAAAAATCCAGCAATCATCTGATATCGTTCGATAATTACGCCAGCCAGCGGGCGATGCGATCCATCGCCTCGGCCATGTCGGCCTCGGCGCCCGCATAGGAAAACCGCATCGCGCGGTGCCCTTCGAGCGGGTCGAAATCCAGCCCTGGCGTTGCCGCGACGTTGATTTCCGCCAGCATCCTCCTGGCAAACGCCATGCTGTCATTGGTGAACCGGCTGACATCGGCATAGGCGTAGAAGGCGCCGTCCATCGGCGAGGCAATGGAAAAGCCGATCTCGGGCAGGCGTTTCAACAGGAGGTCGCGGTTGGCCGCATAGGATGCCTTGTAGACGTCGAGCTCGGCCTCGGCGCCAAGGGCAGCCTCGGCGGCGATCTGCGACAGTTCCGGCGGCGAGATATAGAGGCTCTGGGCGATGCGCTCGAAGGCGCGCACCTGCGTTTGCGGCAGTACCATCCAGCCGATCCGCCAGCCGGTCATGCAATAGTATTTCGAGAAGGAATTGATGATCACTGCCTCATCGGTGACGCTGAGCGCGGTCGTCTCCTCGCCGGCGAAGGTCAGGCCGTGGTAGATCTCGTCGGAGATGAAGGCGATGCCACGGTCGTGGCAGTAATCGGCCAGTGCCTTCAGGCCCGCCCTGCCCGTGACAGTGCCGGTCGGATTGGCAGGACTTGCCAAGAGAACGCCGTTCAGCGGTTTTCCGGCTTTTGCCGCGGCAGCCTCGAGACTTTGCGGCGTCAGCGTGAACCCGCTTTCGGCATCCGCCTCGACTTCAACAACCGTCAGGCCGAGCGCTGCCAGGATGTTGCGGTAGGCCGGATAGCCCGGCCGGGCGATTGCAACGCAGTCGCCGGGATCGAACAGGGCCAGAAACGCCAGATTGAAGCCCGCCGACGATCCCGTCGTCACCGCGACCCGCTGCGGATCGACCTCCACGCCGTAGCGCGTGCGATAGTGCTTGGCGATCGCGATCCGGAGCGACGAAGTTCCAAGCGCATCCGTATAGCCCAACCGCCCGTGCACGAGTGCCGCGCGCGCAGCTTCCAATGCGGCCTTCGGCGCCGGATGGCTCGGTTGCCCGACAGCCATGGAGATAACCGGATATCCGGCCTCACGGCGTTTCGTTGCCTCGGCTAGGACGTCCATGGCGTGGAAGGGTTCGACGGAGCTGCGGGTGGAAAGCGGCTTCAACAGCACATCCTCGACGTTTTTGATCTCTGCAAGCCATGTGCCTGATCGCAATGGGCTTCACAAGTGCGCGAGCGCCGCATTTCCGCCGATTTTGCAGTTTCGTTTGGCACCGCGCGCCCCTATGCTGGCTGCAGAAATTCTGTTGTCTTTCAAACAAGCCTGTTGACCCCGCCTCGGCAATTGAACGACAGACCGAACACAGAAAAAAGGCTACGAGGAAGACATGGTATTCAACGCTCGAAAGATCATCGCCGCAACGCTCATCCTGCTTTCGGCGACGGCTGCGCTGCCTCAAGGAGCGCACGCGCTGGATGACAAGCAGAAGCAGGAGATCGGCGCGTTCATCAAGGAATACCTCGTCGCAAATCCGGAAATCCTTTTGGAAGCGCAGCAGGCGCTGAAGAAGAAGCAGGCCGACGAGCAACTGCAGCAGGCGGAAGCTGCCATCAGCGACAATGAAAAGGCGATTTTCCAGTCGAAATATGACGTCACGCTCGGCAATCCAAACGGCGACGTGACCATCGTCGAGTTCTACGACTACAATTGCGGTTATTGCAAACGCGCCCTGTCCGACATGGAAACCATTCTCGAAAAAGACAAGAATGTCCGTTTCGTGCTGAAGGAACTACCGATCCTCGGACCGGATTCGATCGCCGCGCACAAGGTGAGCGCCGCCTTCCGCGACATTGCACCGGAGAAATACGGCGATTTCCACCGCGCGTTGCTCGGCGGCGAGGAGCGCGCGACCGAGGAAACGGCGATCGCCGTTGCCGGCAAGCTCGGCGTGGCGGAAGCCGACCTTCGCAAGAGGATGGACGAGACCTCAAATGACGACGCGGTCAAGGAAGCCTATACGCTTGCCAATAGTCTCGGCATCACCGGCACGCCCTCCTATGTCGTCGGCCGGGAGGCCGTTTTCGGTGCCGTCGGCGCAGAGGAACTGGAAACGAAGGTCGCGAATGTCCGCGCTTGTGGAAAGACCGTCTGCTGAACGCTGATTTTGCCGGCAGGGCCGGGCGTTATCGCTTGTGGACAAAAGCCGCGAGGGGCCGTAGGGCTTTTCCTCACGGAGCCATCCGTCTATAGGTAACGCTCGATTATCGGACCCGATCCCCTATGCCATCGACAATTTTCGTGCTGAACGGCCCCAACCTCAACGCGCTCGGTAAACGTGAGCCTGGCATCTATGGGGGGCAGACGCTGGCCGATATCGAGGCGATGTGCGTGGAACATGGCAAGACGCTCGGTCTCGACGTCATCTGCCACCAGAGCAACCATGAGGGCGACCTCGTCGACTGGTTTCACGAGGCGGGAGGCGTGGCGCAGGGCATTGTCGTCAACGCCGGCGCCTATACCCACACGTCGATCGCGTTGCACGATGCCGCAAAGGCGATCGGCATCCCGGTCATCGAAGTGCACCTTTCCAATGTCCACGCCCGCGAAGAATTCCGGCACAAGTCGATGCTTGCTCCGGCGGCAAAGGGCGTGATTTGCGGCTTTGGCGCCGACAGTTACATTCTCGCGCTCAATGCGCTAAAGACACTCACGCAACAGACGAAATAAAAAGAACACGAGGCTCTCATCCATGGCTGACAAGAAACCCGGCATCGACCAGACGCTGATCCGCGATCTCGCCAACATCCTGAACGAAACCGATCTCACCGAAATCGAAGTGGAACAGGAAGACCTGCGTATCCGCGTATCGCGCGCCGGGACACCGCAATACGTCTCCGCTCCGGTTCCGGCCATGGCAGCACCGGTTCAGGCTGCTTCAGCCGCTATGGCCCAGGCCACCGCTGCGGAAAGCGCAAGGGCATCGAAGAACGCCGTCACCGCGCCGATGGTTGGCACCGTCTACCTGTCGCCGGCTCCGGGTTCGCGCCCCTTCGTTGAAGCCGGCGCCGCGGTCAAGGAAGGCCAGACCATCCTGATCATCGAAGCCATGAAGACGATGAACCAGATTCCGGCGCCGCGCTCCGGCCGGGTGGTCGAAATCCTAGTTGAAGACGGTGCGCCGGTTGAATACGGCGAAGCGCTGATCATCATCGAATAGGCCATCACAGATGATTTCCAAGATCCTCATCGCCAATCGCGGCGAAATCGCCCTCCGGGTCCTGCGCGCGTGCAAGGAACTCGGAATTGCGACAGTCGCCGTTCATTCCACGGCCGACGCCGATGCCATGCATGTCCGCCTTGCCGACGAGAGCGTCTGCATCGGCCCGCCGCCTTCGCGCGACAGCTATCTGAACATCCATCAGATCGTCGCGGCCTGCGAGATCACCGGCGCCGATGCCGTGCATCCGGGCTATGGCTTCCTGTCCGAGAATGCCAAGTTCGCCGATATCCTCGACGCGCATGGCATCACCTTCATCGGTCCGACCGCCGATCACATCCGCATCATGGGCGACAAGATCACGGCGAAGGAGACCGCCAAGTCGCTTGGCATTCCCGTCGTTCCCGGCTCCGCCGGCGAGGTGAAGCCCGAGAACGCGCTGGCGATCGCCCGCGAAATCGGCTTCCCCGTGCTGATCAAGGCGACGGCCGGCGGCGGCGGACGCGGCATGAAGGTGGCCCGCAACGAGGACGATCTGTCCGAAGCGGTTTCCACGGCGCGCTCCGAAGCCCTGGCTGCGTTCGGCAACGACGCCGTCTATATGGAAAAATACCTCGGCAAGCCGCGCCATATCGAAATCCAGGTCATCGGCGACGGTGAAGGCAATGCCATCCATCTCGGCGAGCGCGACTGCTCGCTGCAGCGCCGCCACCAGAAGGTCTGGGAAGAAGCCAATTCCCCGGCGCTCAACGTCGAGCAGCGGATGAAGATCGGCGAAGTCTGCGCCGCGGCCATGCGCAAGCTGAAATATCGCGGCGCCGGCACCATCGAGTTCCTCTACGAGAACGGCGAGTTCTACTTCATCGAAATGAACACCCGCCTGCAGGTGGAACATCCGATAACCGAGGCCATCACCGGCATCGACCTTGTGCACGAGCAGATCCGCGTCGCTTCCGGCGCCGGCCTGTCTATAACGCAGGACGAAGTGGTCTTCTCCGGTCATGCCATCGAATGCCGCATCAATGCCGAGGATCCGCGCACCTTCGTGCCCTCGCCCGGCACGATCACGCATTTCCATGCGCCCGGTGGTCTTGGCGTGCGCGTCGATTCCGGCGCCTATCAGGGCTACCGGATCCCGCCCTATTACGATAGCCTGATCGGCAAGCTGATCGTGCATGGGCGTACCCGCGTCGAATGCATGATGCGCCTGCGCCGCGTGCTGGACGAATTCGTCATCGACGGCATCAAGACGACGCTGCCGCTGTTCCAGGACCTGATCAACAATCAGGACATCGCCAACGGCGATTACGACATCCACTGGCTGGAGCACTATCTGGCCCAGCCGTCCGAATGAGGTTTTGAATGAAAGGGACCCGCAGCAGGCAACCGGACATCACCCCGGATTTGCTGTTGCGGGCCTATTCCATCGGCCTTTTCCCTATGGCCGATTCGGCCGACGATCCGGAGCTTTTCTGGGTGGAGCCGGAATTGCGCGGCGTCATCCCGCTCGATAACTTCCACGTTTCGAAAAGGCTGGCGAAAACGGTAAGGCGGGCGCCCTTCGATATCCGCTACGACACGGCCTTCGAAGAGGTCATGGAAGGCTGCGCTGCCCCTGCCCCCGACCGGCCGACCACTTGGATCAACGCCAAAATCCGCTCGCTCTATGCCACGCTGCACGGCATGGGACACGCTCACTCCGTTGAGGCGTGGGAAAACGAGGAACTGGTCGGGGGGCTCTATGGGGTTTCGCTCGGTTCGGCCTTCTTCGGCGAAAGCATGTTCTCGCGCCGCACGGACGCCTCGAAGATCTGCCTCGTCCATCTGGTCGAGCGCCTGCGCGAGCGCGGCTTCACGCTGCTCGACACGCAATTCACCACCGAACACCTGAAAAGCTTCGGCGCCATCGACGTGCCCAAAGCGCGCTACGAAAAGATGCTGGCGCGCGCCATCGCCTCGCCGCACATCAAATTCTGAAAATCGGGGCGTTGTCTACTGGCTGGCCGCAGCGTCCGGCGGCGGCAGGTCGGACTTTGCCTTGCAGCTGTTCAGCCAGACGTCATAGACCGGGTGCTCGACCGCATTCAGGCCGGGGCTGTCGGCAAACATCCAGCCGGTGAAGATGCGGCGGATCTTGCGGTCGAGGGTGATCTCGTCCACCTCTACGAAAGTGTCGGTCTTCGGCGCCTCGGTATCGTCACGGCTGTAGCAGACGCGTGGCGTTACCTGCAGCGCGCCGAACTGGACGGTCTCGCCGATATAGACGTCAAAGGTGGTGATGCGGCCGGTGATCTTGTCGATGCCGGAAAAGACTGCGACCGGATTGGTGATCCGCGCGGCCTCAGCAGCCGCGGTCATGGACAGAAGCGAGGCACCGGCAATCGCGAACAGGGCAGCCGCCGCAAAGGCCCGGCGCATCTCAATTCGCTGATTTGAAACTACCATTTACGCCCGTCTCCCGCGCGATCCCGATCAAAGTACCGGGTATCAGGCGCTAAACATGAAATGTGGCCGAGGCATGGTGCCCCGGGTGCAATCGAAAGTCAGGAAAGGCCCCGCCTTAAAATTCGGCTCAGGAACGTGGCGTCCAGGCATCATAATCGCCGGTCACGCGCGGACGCTCGCCGTTCTTGCTGATCGAGCCCTGGGGACGATAGGCATCGGCCGTGCCGGTGGCGTTCACACGATGCGGCTTCTGCCATTCGCGCGGCTGATAGTTTTCGTCGGCGGGCGAAACGTCGGTGCGGTGATGCATCCAGCCATGCCAGCCCGGCGGAATGGCGGACGCATCGGCATAACCGTTGTAGATCACCCAGCGGCGGGTACGGCCTTCGGAATCCTTGCCGCCCTCATAATAGACGTTACCGGCGGCATCTTCGCCGACCCGCTTGCCGAAGCGCCAGGTATGAAAGCGCGTGCCGATCGTCTGTCCATTCCACCAGGTAAAAATCTGCAGCAGAGACTTCATGATGTCCGTCCTTGACCGCGCCAAAACAACCGCGCGGGATATCCTAGAGTGCTGTTCCGCTTATGCCGCGCAGCCTGCCCGATGTCCAGTGATTCCGTTGCCGCAGCGTCATTTCAAGCGGATCTTGAAGCCGAGATGAGAGGGGGAGAAGCCAGCCCCGCTGTAGACGAACGAACCGTGACATCAACACGGAACAACGTCTGCAGACTGCTCAGCCGAGCGGCTTTTCCATGATGATCGCCGGGATGCAGGACTGGCCATCGCCACAATTTGCCGTCTCGCCGATTTTCACGAAACCATGTGCCTCATAGAAAGCGACGGCCGCATGGTTTTCCGGCTCGACCTCGAGCTGCATGAATTCGGCATCGGGAAAGCAGGTTTCGAGCTCGGCGAACATGTCGCGGCCGATGCCCTGACGCTGAAATTTTGGCAGGACGTAGAGCTGATGCAGGATCGCGCCCTTCTTGAGGGTCTCGGACATGGCGGCATACGCCATGCCGCCGATGTCCTTGCCGTTGTCCGCCACGACGAATTCCGCATTCTTGCGCGCGAGCCGGGCCTTCAGCGCCAGCACCGAATGCCATTTCGCCGTTAGCTCTCCGACCTTGTCGGCGCCATAAAGCGCATCATAGGTGGCGTGCCATGTTTCGCCAAGAAGCGCACTCACCTTGGCAAGATCGCGCTCCGAAGCTGTGCGAACGAAGAACACAGGCTACTCCTCGAGCCCGAGCTTTGCCTTGACCAAAGCCTGCACGGCCTGCGGGTTGGCCTTGCCGCCGGTCGCCTTCATGACCTGGCCGACGAACCAGCCGGCAAGCGACGGCTTGGCCTGAACCTTGGCGACCTGGTCCGGGTTTGCGGCGATGATCTCGTCCACCGCCTTTTCGATGGCGCCGGTGTCGGTCACCTGCTTCATGCCGCGCGATTCGACCAGTTCTGCCGGATCGCCGCCCTCGTTCCAGACGATTTCGAACAGGTCCTTGGCGATCTTGCCGGAGATGACTTCCGATTTGATCAGGTCGAGAATACCGCCAAGCTGGGCGGGGGAAACCGGAGTTTCTTCAATGCCTTTGCCGGCTTTGTTCAAGGCGCCCAGCAGGTCGTTGATCACCCAGTTGGCGGCGATCTTGCCGTCACGGCCGGCAGCAACGGCCTCGAAATAGTCGGCGATCGCCTTTTCCGAGACGAGTACGGAGGCATCATAGACCGACAGGCCGAGTTCGCGCACGAAACGCTCTTTCTTGTCATCCGGCAATTCCGGCAGATGCGCCTTCAGATCCTCGATGAAGGCGTCATCGAATTCGAGCGGCAGAAGGTCCGGATCGGGGAAATAGCGGTAGTCATGCGCGTCTTCCTTGGAGCGCATCGACCGCGTCTCGCCCTTGTTCGGATCGAACAGGCGGGTTTCCTGATCGATCGTGCCACCGTCCTCGAGAATGCCGATCTGGCGGCGGGCTTCGTATTCGATGGCCTGGCCGATGAACCGGATCGAGTTGACGTTCTTGATCTCGCAGCGCGTGCCGAACCCCTCGCCCGGACGGCGCACCGAGACGTTGACGTCGGCGCGCATCGAGCCCTCGTCCATGTTGCCGTCGCAGGTGCCGAGATAGCGCACGATCGAGCGCAGCTTGGTCATGTAGGCCTTGGCTTCGTCCGAGGAGCGCATGTCGGGCTTGGAAACGATTTCCATCAGCGCCACGCCCGAGCGGTTGAGGTCGACATAGGACATGGTCGGGTTCTGGTCGTGCATCGACTTGCCGGCATCCTGCTCCAGATGCAGCCGCTCGATGCCGACCTCGACATCCTCGAACTGGCCC
The DNA here is from genome assembly GCF_964252955.1 of Pararhizobium sp. LjRoot238. Classification (NCBI taxonomy): domain Bacteria; kingdom Pseudomonadati; phylum Pseudomonadota; class Alphaproteobacteria; order Hyphomicrobiales; family Rhizobiaceae; genus Pararhizobium; species Pararhizobium sp. LjRoot238. Next base: position 3,881,241 of record NZ_CAXUPP020000001.1, read on the forward strand.
TGCCGATCGGGGCCGACCGAAATGATGATCTTGCCCTCACCGACGATCGGGTCCTTGAACTGAGAAATCTGGTATCCCTGCGGCAGGTCCGGATAGAAATAGTTCTTGCGGTCGAAGATCGAGCGCTTGTTGATCTGCGCCTTCAGGCCAAGCCCGGTGCGCACCGCCTGCTTGACGCATTCCTCGTTGATGACCGGCAGCATGCCGGGCATGGCGGCATCAACCAGCGAGACGTTGGAGTTCGGCGCATTGCCGAAGGTCGTGGACGCACCCGAGAACAGCTTCGAATTGCTGGTCACCTGGGCATGAACTTCCATGCCGACGATGATTTCCCAGTCGCCGGTGGCGCCTGGAATATAGCGTTTCGGATCGGAAATGCGGACATCGACAATGGTCATGGAATGCTCTTCTGTAAGCTCGAAATCGTGATCTTCTCGGTAGAACAATTGGCTGGGGGGTGCAAGGCTTGTCGCGTCCCACGTAACGTATTGCAGTCCGCGGAGGCGTTTGCGGTCCGTTCAGATATGTTTGCCAAGATGGGCCATGACACAAAGCCTGACCGTCGCCCTCATCGTCCTTTTGATCAATCTCATCATCTTTTGCGTCTTCTGGTGGGACAAGGACGCCGCCCGCAAAGGGCAATGGCGCGTGCCGGAAAGCCGGCTGCTCTGCCTCGCGCTGATCGGCGGCAGCCCGGGCGCCGTCGCGGCGCAGCGGCTCTTGCGTCACAAGACGCGCAAGGAACCGTTTCGGACGCAGCTGATGCTCATCTGCGCGATGCACGTCGTTGGCCTCGTCGCGTGGCTTTCCGCGCCGCTTTGGGCTCCCATGGCACTTGCTGCAGCGACCGCTCTCGCGCGCTAACCACCGGCCGCCACTGGTATTCTTGACGATTTCGACGTCCTTGCGCTAAAAGCGGCCGTCCTTATGGAGTTTTGATGTTCTCCTCGTCTGAGATTGCCTGAGGGCCCTGCCCGCAAAATTGCTTTGCGCGCAAGGGCCGGAAAACGAAGCCCTGACGTTCGATCGAACGCCAGACCCGTTTTCATGCGTTCAGCCGAACGCCTTTCGGAACTCACCATCAATGGACATTTCACGCGACGAACAGCGTATTCTGCATCTCATGGCCCAGGGCGGCCGCATCGAAATCATCCGCTCGGATGGCAAATCGATCGACGGTGCCCGATGCTTCACCCGCGACGGCTGGCTTTACCCGGGCTTCGGTCTGGAGATGTTTCGCAAGCTGAAGCGAAAGAAGGCAATCTCATCATCCGGCGGCAAGCCCTACCGGATCACTCAACGCGGTCTCGTTCTCGTGCGCTCGCAGTTGAACAACCGCTGACAGGAAAATACCGGCGAGTGCGAATTCCGCTCTCGCCGGATTTCAAAACAAGGTGATGCGCTGCCGTTCAGCTCAAAACCACTGCTGGCCCGATTGAGCGGCAGGCTCTTCCAGCGACTTGCTCATCCCGACCGACTCGACGTCCCTGTCGAGTTTTGGCGCATAGGTGGTCGAAAGCCAGCTGATCGAATATCCGTGCTTGCGGAAGAAGCCGATTGCCGGGACATTTTGCGCATGGGTCTTGATGACGGCCGCTTCGAACCCTTCGGCGAGAATACGGCGCTCCAGTTCGGCAAGCAGGACGGAGCCAAGGCCGTTCCGTTGCGCCGCGGGCCTTATCCAGAGATCGGAGATATGGCCGTCATTGTCTTCACGCGCGGCCCAGCCGGCAGCTTGGCCGTCGAGCTCGATGACACTGACCGAAAACCACTTCGACCGCAGAAAGGAAAGAAACGCCAGTTCCGCCACGCGGCGCATCGCTGGCGCATCGGCGACACCCGAAACGGCCTTCTCCCAGGATTCGAGCCCGATCGCCGTCAAGACAAGGACTTCTTCTTCGCGCGCTGGACGGATTTCGGCCATTGAGTGGCTCCCTTCCACTCCAATAGAACGTTCGAAGCGAGACTTGGCCAGACCGGTGCCGATCAAAGGAATTTGCGCAGCCCCACCTTTTCCACAACGGCACCGACCACATCCCATTCGACCGGCGCCTGCCAGCAGATATCGAATCCCGTTCGACGATAAAAAGCCAAAGCTGCCGAATTGTCCCGATGGGTTTCGAGCACCGCGACCGAGCCGCCTTTGGTTCGGATAAGGTGGCACGCTTCTGCCACCAATGCTGTGGCTATCCCTCGACGCTGAAACCGCGGTGACACCCAAAGATCGGCGATTTCACCATGCGCGGCGATGACGCCGCACCAGCCCGCGATATCGCCGTCAATCTCCGCGATTATCGCGTGCGGGGTGCATTTGGCGGACATTTCTGCAAAAACACGGCGAGCACCGTTCAGGACTTCCACAGAACTCCAGTTCGGCTCAACCGGATTGGCGGCAAAGGCCTCCAGGCTGATTCGCGCGATCACCGCCGCATCGGCTGCGACGGCGGATCGGATGGTTACCACCACTTCTGCGGCGAGAATTTTCCGGCCGCCTGCTCGATGACATGCGCGGTCTTGAACAGGGTTTCCTCCTCGAACGGCTTGCCGATCAGTTGCAGGCCGAGCGGCAGGCCCTTGTGGTCGAGGCCGGCGGGGACGGCGATACCCGGAAGTCCCGCCATGTTCACCGTCACCGTGAAGATGTCGTTCAAGTACATCTTGACCGGATCGGACGCCAGGTCCTCGTCGGCGATGCCGAAGGCGGAGGATGGGGTGGCAGGCGTCAGGATCGCATCGACACCTGCGTGGAAAGCCAGTTCGAAGTCGCGCTTGATCAGCGTGCGGACCTTCTGGGCGCGCAGGTAGTAGGCGTCGTAGTAGCCGGCCGACAGCACGTAGGTGCCGATCATGATGCGGCGCTTGACCTCCTGGCCGAAACCGGCGGCACGGGTCTTCTCGTACATGTCGGCGATATCCTTGCCGTCGACGCGCAGGCCGTAGCGAACACCGTCATAACGGGCAAGGTTGGAGGAGGCTTCGGCCGGAGCGACGATGTAATAGGCCGGCAGCGCGTATTTCGTATGCGGCAGGCTGATATCGACGATCTCGGCACCGGCGTCCTTCAGCCAGGCGATGCCCTGTTGCCAGAGCGTTTCAATCTCCTCCGGCATGCCGTCGACGCGGTATTCCTTCGGGATGCCGATCTTCATGCCCTTCAGCGATTGGCCGAGCGAGGCTTCGTAATCCGGCACCGGCAGATCGACGGACGTGGTGTCCTTCGGATCGACGCTCGCCATGGACTTCAGCAGGATCGCAGCATCGCGCACGTCACGGGCGATCGGGCCTGCCTGGTCGAGGGAAGAGGCGAAGGCGACGATGCCCCAGCGCGAGCAGCGGCCATAGGTCGGCTTGATGCCGACGGTGCCGGTAAACGCGGCCGGCTGGCGGATCGAGCCGCCCGTATCGGTCGCGGTCGCGCCAGCGCAGAGGAAAGCCGCAACAGCCGCTGCTGAACCGCCGGAGGAACCGCCGGGAACCAGATCAAGGTTCGAGCCGGTGGCCTTCCACGGGTTGATCACCGGGCCGTAATAGGAGGTCTCGTTCGACGAGCCCATGGCGAACTCGTCCATGTTGAGCTTGCCGAGCATGACGGCGCCATCGTTCCACAGGTTCTGGGTAACGGTCGATTCATAGCGCGGCTTGAAACCGTCGAGGATATGGCTGCAGGCCTGGGTGTGGATGCCTTCGGTGCCGAACAAATCCTTGATGCCCAGCGGAATGCCCTCCAGTGCGCCAGCCTTGCCCTCAGCAATGCGGGCATCCGAGGCCTTCGCCATGTCGAGCGCCTTTTCCGGCGTTGTGACGACATAGGCGTTCAGAGCGCCATTGGCCGCCTCGATCGCCCCGATATAGGCCTCCGTCAGCTCGACGGCGGTGATGTCCTTGGAGCTGAGTTTGGTGCGCGCTTCAGCAATGGTCAGGCGGGTCAGGTCGGTCATGGCAGGCTTTCAAAATCAGAGGCGTTCGGGCGGGAGCGACGAAGGGCTTATTCGACGACTTTCGGGACCAGGAAGAAATTCCGGTCCTCGTTCGGGGCATTGGCGATAATGTCATCCGCCTTGTCGCCGTCGGTGACGACATCCGCCCGCTTTTTCATCTCCATCGGCGTCACCGAGGTCATCGGCTCGACGCCATCGACATTCACCTCGGAGAGCTGCTCGACAAAACCCAGGATGCCATTCAACTCGCCGGTCATGCGCTGCGCATCCTCTTCGCTGACGGCAATGCGGGCAAGGCGCGCGACGCGCTTCACGGTGGCGAGATCAACTGACATGGATATTCTCCGAGTACGAAATTTCCTACCCGCTATAATGACCAAGCACCGGGCACGCAACGGGGGAATTTCCGCGTCGCTCACCTCTTCGGGCATTTCCGCAGGGTGAGAGAGGCTAGAAAGAGACGATACCGCCGACGGCCGGAACCTCGACCTTCTCCTTTCCGCCGTCCATCGCCGCGACAAATGTGTCGGCCGTCTGGTCGATGATGCCGAACGAGCCATAATGGCAGGGCAACACGGTTGCGAACTTGAAGAAGCGCTGGCAGGCGAGTGCCGCGACGGCCCCGCCCATGGTGAAGCGATCGCCGATCGGCACAAGGCCGATTTCCGGCTGGTGCAACTCATTGATGAGCGCCATGTCGGAAAAGATGTCGGTGTCGCCCATGTGGTAGAGCGCCGGCTCGTCTTCGAAATGCAGGACCAGCCCGTTTGCGTGGCCGAGTGAATGCGACACGCCATCCTCGGTGATCTGCGCCGACGAATGGAGCGCGTTGACGAAGGTGGTCGAGAAGCCGTCGAGATGAATGGTGCCGCCGGTGTTGCCCATTTCGAGCGCCTTGACGCCGCGCGATCCGAGCCAGACGGCGAGATCGAAGTTGGCGACGACGGTTGCGCCGGTTTCCTTGGCCAGCGCGATCGTATCGCCGACATGGTCGCCATGGCCGTGGGTCAGCAAAATGTGCGTAAGCCCGGCTGCAGCATCCTTGCGCGTGGACTCGTCGAAGGAGGGATTGCCGGTGAAGAACGGATCGATCAGGATCTTCGCCTTGGCGGTTTCCAGATGGAAGGCGGAATGTCCGAGCCATTTGATCTTCATGAAAATACTCCTTGGTGATTTGTCGGCTGGATGCGGATATGGATCACCCGACTAATCCTTAAAGACAGAATCGGCAAATCACATGGCTGTTCTCACGATAGACGAACTCGCATTCAACCTCCTGCCCGGCCAGCCGATCGGCGGGCTCGATCTCGGTACCAAGACGATCGGCATTTCCGTCTCCGACCTCGGCCGGCGGTTCGCGACGCCGCGCGAGGTGATCAAGCGGGTGAAGTTCGGCATCGATGCCGAAGCGCTGCTTGCCATGGCGGCCAGGGAGAAGATCGCCGCCTTCGTCATCGGGCTGCCGATCAATATGGATGGTTCCGAGGGGCCGCGCGCCCAGGCAACCAGGGCCTTCGTGCGCAACATGGCGCAGAAGACCGACATTCCCTTCATCTATTGGGACGAACGGCTTTCGACGGTGGCGGCGGAACGGGTGCTGATCGAGATGGATGTCTCTCGGAAGAAACGCGCCGACCGGATCGATTCGGCCGCCGCCTCCTTCATTCTTCAGGGCGCGCTCGACAGGTTGACATCCTTGGCGAAAGCAGAGGCCTCGGATTCGGCGGACTGAACTGCCGGAAAGCGGGTGTTTAACCAGGCACGAATCTCGCGGCGTTTGCGGAAAACGATGATCGCAAAGACGATCAGGCTGTCGAAAGCAATGGCGCGGGCGACAAGCGGCGGGATGGTTTCCGGCGGCAGGCCGAGCACGTGGCCATAAACGGCGAAGACGAGATCATGCGCCTGACGGGTCAGCATGAAGATGCCGAAGCTCATGTCGTAATAGGAAAGGCCGTACCAACCGGTGAGGAGGATGACGGGGCAAGCCCAAAGGATCAGGAACCACTTCATGCCGCTCTCCCCTCAATCATCATGCCGCGCTTCAACTGCAACGATGCCCAGTCGAGAGCCATGGCGCCGACCAGAATGACGGCGGGGATCGTCAGATCGAGCGCGAGGATCGCAAAAAACATCATCATGATGATCGTCAAGCCAGTTCTCACCGAACGTGCTCCATTCCGGAAATCGTTAAATTTGTCTTCACGCCCCACTCTTGCCCCTTAACCCCAGCCGCGCAACGTAAACCATCCGTTAAGGTTAATTTCCGGACGAAGCGGTTGCCGTCCTGTGGACAAGGGTCTATCGATGGGTCTCTCCCCTCCTTCAGGCCCCTTCATGACGATCATCTTCGAAAGCATCCTGCCGATCTTCCTGCTCGTGTCGCTGGGCGTCTGGCTGAAGCGGTCTCCGCTGATCGATCTGACGCTCTGGGAGGGACTGGAGCAGCTCGGCTACTACATCCTGTTCCCTGCCCTTCTGTTCTCGACGCTGGCGACAGCCGACTTTGCCGGCATGAAGACGGATGCGACGGCGCTGGCGACGATCGGCAGCGTCACGCTGATGTCGGCAGCGCTCCTTTTGCTCTGGCCGATGCTTCGTGCCCGCCACGTCTCGTCCGCCGCCTTCACATCCATCTTCCAGACGGCGACGCGCTGGAACGGCTTCATGGCACTCGCCATCGCGCAGAAGCTCTACGGCCCGCCCGGGCTCAGCCTGACGGCGCTGGTGATGACGTTGGTGATCATCCCGATCAATCTCTACAATGTCGGCGTTCTCATCGGCTTCAACGGCGGGCCGAAGGGTCTGAAATTCTTCGCCTTCAAGATCGCGACCAATCCGCTGATCGTCGCCTCGGCGCTCGGCATCGTGCTGAATGCGTCGGGGATCCCGGTCTACGGACCGGTGCTGACCGCCATCGAGATGCTGGCCAGCGCCTCGCTCAGCCTCGGTCTCGTCATGGTCGGCGCGGGTCTGAAGGTTTCCGATGCGTTGCGGCCGAGCCTTGTCGCGCTTCTCGCCGTCTTCCTGAAGCTAGTCATCATGCCGGTCTTCATGGTCGGCACAGCCTATGCTCTCGGCATTCGCGGCGACAGCCTGCTGGTGATCGCGCTTGGCGCCAGCGTGCCGACCGCGATGAACGGCTATCTGCTCGCCAAGCAGATGGGCGGCGACGCGCCGCTCTACGCGGCTGTCGCCACCGTTCAGACGGTCGTCTCGTTCTTCACCATTCCGCTGGTACTGACCGTTACCGGCTATATCGCCGCCGGATAAAGCAGATCGACGATATAGGCGGAATCGAAGCGCGAATCGAGCATACCGTAGGTCGAGCGCCAGCCGGCAGCGAGACGGGATTCAAGAAAGGCGTCGGCAATTCGCCCTGCCCCGAGCCGATAGAGTTCGGCGGCGGCGGCAGCGAGCGCCAACTGCTCGACCAACATACGCGCCGCGCCTTCGTCGCGCTCGCAGAGTGACATCGCCGCCCGCAGCACATCGACGGTCTTCTTGGCAGACGGGCCGAGATCGCGGCTGATCATCTGGAACAACAGCTCAAACAGATCCTTGCCGCGTGTCAGCACCCTGAGCACGTCAAGCGCCATGACATTGCCGGAGCCTTCCCAGATCGCATTGACCGGCGCCTCGCGATAATGCCGGGCGATCGGCCGCTCCTCGACATAGCCGCTGCCGCCAAGGCATTCCATCGCCTCGTAGATCAGCGCCGGCGCGATCTTGCAGCTCCAGTATTTCGCGACCGGCGTCATGATCCGCGCATAGGCCGCGTCCTCGGCGCTGTCGCGGGCCTTGTCGAAGGCTTCGGCGAGACGGAAGGACAAGGCACTTGCCGCGGCGACGTCCAGCGCCATGTCGGCCAGAACCCGGGTCATCATCGGCTGGGCAATCAGCGTCTTGCCGGACACTCTGCGGCCACGCACATGATGCACGGCTTCGGCAAGTGACGCACGCATCATGCCGGCCGATGCCAAGGCGCAATCGAGCCGCGTCAGCGTCACCATGTCGAGAATGGTGCGGATGCCGGCGTCGGGAGCGCCAAGCACGAAGCCGAAGGTGTCGGAGAATTCGACTTCGGACGAGGCGTTCGAACGATTGCCGAGCTTGTCCTTCAGCCGCTGGAAGCGCAGGCCGTTCGCAGACCCATCCTCCAGAAGACGCGGCACAAGGAAACAGCCGAGCCCGTCGCGCGTCTGCGCCAGCATCACGAAGGCGTCGCTCATCGGCGCCGACATGAACCATTTGTGGCCGTTGAGCCGGTAGATGCCCTCTCCGACCCGCTCGGCCGTCGAGGTGTTGGCACGCACATCCGTACCGCCCTGCTTTTCCGTCATGCCCATGCCGATGGTGACCGACGACTTCTGCATCCAGGGACGGTTGGACGAATCATATTTCCGCGACAGGATTTTTGGCGCCCATTCCTTCTGAACGGCCGGCGAAGCCAAGATCGCCGCCACGGAGGCGCTGGTCATGGTCAGCGGGCAGAGATGGCCGCATTCGAGCTGCGCCGTCAGGTAAAAGCGGATCGCCCGCGCCTTGTGCGAGCGCCCACGTTCGTCGGCGATGTTTTCCCAGGCCGAGGCATGCAGGCCCGATGTCATCGACCGGCGCATCAGCGCGTGCCAGGCGGGGTGGAATTCAACGACATCCAGGCGTTCGCCGCGCGGCCCGTGGGTGCGCAGCTTCGGCACGCCCTCATTGGCCATGCGCGCCAGGTCCTGCGCCTCCGGCGAGGTGACGTAGCGGCCGATTGCCTCGAAATCATCGCGCAACGGGCGCGGCATCGATGCGGCGATGTCGACCACCAGCGGATCGGAGCGAAATGCGTTGATACCCGACCAGGGTTTCGGCTGGTTCAGTTCGGCGAGTTTTTGTTCGTTGCGGTTCAGAGTCATCGGGCGCTTTTAGCGCATGTTTCGGTTATGGGAAACGTGCTTCCATATAGATATGCACGGTCACATCTAACCCTGTTTGCATCACTCGTCGTGCGATGTCCAATGAAGGAGTTGAGTTTCTGGAACACGGAATACGCCTTTGATGCAGACTGAATTGCAGACTGCAATTTGAATATGTGTTTTTTCATAAAAACCGGACTGAGCGTAGATCGGATCTTTCTCTATGAAGACGCCTCTAACTGAGTCGATTTTGGTATTTTCTGATTCCAACATGAAATGGAGCCAGTTGATGACAGCGCAGTCCAAGTCTCTTCGCATCAGGTCTGCGCTATTTTCCGGTAAAGCTGTGCCGGCGGTCTTCATAGTGCTGACAAACGAATGATGCGCCTTGCGAACACGCTCAATCGAATCCAAGGTGGTCATATCAAGACACAAACCAAGATCGATGACTGCGCCAATCACCGCAGGTTGTTTGATTGATGACTTTTTTCGACCCGACAATTCGATAGCGAAATCCAGGCCCCTTTGAGGGTTCGCTTCCCAGAAGTAAATTCCAGGGCCGAGCCAATCATAACGATTCTCGCTTTTCTTGAATGGCTTTCCGGCCAGCAAATCTTCGGCAACGGCAGCGTCACAGCCATGATAGCCGAGCACGAAACTGGTCGACAGCCTTTGCATTATTTGGAAGAGAAACGCTTCGACAACTTACCAGAGGCGGTCGTTATTCCCGCCCTTTTCAAAACAGCCAAAGCTGCTTCTCGTGAAGACGTATGCTTTTTTGTAAACTCGTCCGCATTTTTACGAAAACGGGCCAAAGACGCCGGGGTGCCGAAGTCCGCCGAACCAGAAAGCTGCTTTTTCACGTTCTGTTTTGCCATGGAAGTAAAGTGGCTATTTGCTTTTGCGAAAGCAAGCGGTTTGTTCGCAAGTAATGGAGACCTGATCGCGATTTCTTCAATATCGCATCGTCGCCTTGCCGGTTCGCCCCACAGTCATTATAGACCCACGCAACTTCACCATATGAGGCGGCTTCCCATGGATTTTTTTCCGCATCGCCACCTGCTCGGCATCAAGGGCCTGACGGAACAGGACATCACGCTTCTGCTCGACCGGGCAGACGAAGCCGTCAAGATTTCCCGCCAGAGAGAGAAGAAGACCTCGACGCTGCGCGGGCTGACGCAGATCAACCTCTTCTTCGAAGCCTCGACCCGGACGCAATCCTCCTTCGAACTCGCCGGAAAGCGCCTCGGCGCTGATGTCATGAACATGTCGGTGAGCAATTCGTCGGTGAAGAAGGGCGAGACGCTGATCGATACGGCGATGACGCTGAATGCCATGCATCCGGACGTACTGGTCGTGCGCCACTCCTCGGCCGGGGCCGCCGCCCTCCTCGCACAAAAGGTTTCCTGCTCCGTCGTCAACGCCGGCGACGGCCAGCACGAGCATCCGACGCAGGCGCTGCTCGACGCGCTGACCATTCGCCGCGCCAAGGGCAAGCTGTCGCGCATCATCGTCGCCATCTGCGGTGACGTGCTGCATTCGCGCGTCGCCCGCTCCAACATCCTGCTTCTGAACCAGATGGGCGCCCGCGTCCGCGTCGTCGCCCCTTCGACGCTTCTGCCCTCGGGCATCGCCGATATGGGCGCCGAGGTCTATCACTCCATGGCGGAGGGCCTGAAGGACGCCGATGTGGTGATGATGTTGCGCCTGCAGCGCGAGCGCATGGCCGGCTCCTTCGTGCCCTCGGTACGCGAATATTTCCGCTATTACGGGCTCGACGCCGAAAAGCTGAAAGCTGCCAAGGACGATGCGCTCGTCATGCACCCAGGCCCGATGAACCGCGGCGTCGAGATCGCCTCGGAAATCGCCGACGGGCCTCAGAGCGTGATCGAGCAACAGGTCGAGATGGGGGTCGCGGTGCGCATGGCGGTGATGGAAACGCTTCTTCTCTCGCAGAACCAGGGGCCGCGCGCATGACCAATTCGCTTGTCCTGAAAAACCTCCGCATCATCGACCCTTCGCGCGGCCTCGACGAGACCGGATCCATTATTATCGAAAACGGCGTTATCCGTGCTGCTGGCAAGACCGCCCAGGGCGCTCCGAAAGGTGCCGAAGTCAGGGATTGCAGCGGCCTCGTCGCGGTCCCTGGCCTTGTCGATGCCCGCGTCTTCGTCGGCGAGCCCGGCGGCGAATATCGCGAAACCATCGAATCCGCATCACGTGCAGCCGCCGCCGGCGGCGTCACCTCGATCATCACCATGCCGGATACCGATCCGGTCATCGACGACATCGCCCTGGTCGAATTCGTGCAGAAGGCGGCGCGCGACAAGGCGCTGGTCAATGTCTATCCGGCGGCGGCGCTCACCAAGCATCTCGACGGCGAGGAAATGACCGAATTCGGCCTGTTGCGCGAGGCGGGCGCCGTCTGCTTCACCAACGGCCGGCAGCCGGTCCATGACACGCTCGTCCTTCGCCGTGCCATGACCTATGCCCGCGAGTTTGGCGCCGTCATCGCGCTTGAAACCCGCGACCAATATCTCGGCGCAGGCGGCGTCATGAACGAAGGGCTGCTTGCCAGCTGGCTCGGCCTCTCCGGCGTGCCGCGCGAAGCCGAGATCATCCCGCTCGAGCGCGACCTGCGCATCGCCGGCCTGACGAGGGCGGCCTATCACGCCGCCAAGATTTCCCTGCCCGAATCCGCCGAGGCGATTGCAACCGCCCGCAAGCGCGGCGCCAACGTCACCTGCGGCATATCGATCAATCATCTGACGCTGAACGAGAACGACATCGGCGAATACAGGACCTTCTTCAAGCTCTCACCGCCCTTGCGCGGCGAAGACGACCGCGTGGCCATGGTCCAGGCGCTTGCCGATGGTACCATCGATATCATCGTTTCCTCGCACGATCCGCAGGACGTCGACACCAAGCGCCTGCCCTTCGCCGACGCCGCCGATGGCGCGATCGGCCTGGAGACGATGCTGGCTGCAGCATTGCGCCTGTACCACAGCGGCGACGTGCCGTTGATGCGACTGATCGATGCCCTGTCCACGCGGCCCGCCCAGATTTTCGGCCTCGACGCAGGAACGCTGAAGCCAGGCGCCAAGGCGGACATCACGCTGATCGATCTCGACGAGCCCTGGATCGTCTCGAAGGACGCCATCGTTTCCCGCTCGAAAAACACACCCTTCGAAAATGCCCGCTTTACCGGCCGGGCGGTTCAAACCTATGTTGCAGGAAAACTGGTCCATTCGCTTTGATTGAGCGTGCGGGTTGCCCCTCATCCGCCCTTGCGGGCACCTTCTCCCCGTGAACGGGGAGAAGGACAAGCGGCAAACTCCGTCGTCCCCTCGCCCCGCTTGCGGGGAGAGGGTTAGGGTGAGGGGCAAACGTCCGTCTGGACGGAATTGGGGGAGACAATAGTGTCCGAAATATTTTCCTGGCAACTTGGGCCTGCGCCGACGATCATCAGCATCATCTTCGGCTATCTGCTCGGCACCATCCCGTTCGGCCTGATCCTGACCCGCATGGCCGGCCTTGGTGATGTCCGCAAGATCGGCTCCGGCAATATCGGCGCGACCAATGTCCTGCGCACCGGCAACAAGAAGCTCGCGGCCGCCACTTTACTGCTTGATGCCCTGAAGGGAACTGCCGCTGCGGCAATCGCCTCACGCTGGGGCATCGAGGCCGGCATTGCAGCCGGTTTTGCCGCGTTCCTCGGCCATCTCTTTCCCGTCTGGCTCGGGTTCAAGGGGGGCAAGGGTATTGCGACCTATATCGGCGTGCTGCTCGGGCTCGCGCCGACCATCGTGCTCGTCTTTACCGCCGTCTGGCTCGGCATGGCGAAGCTGACGCGTTACTCCTCCCTTTCGGCACTGGTTGCAACACTCGTCGTTCCGGTTGTACTGTTGGTTTCGGGTTACGGAAAAATCGGCCTGCTCTTCGTGGTGATGAGCATCATCACCTGGATCAAGCATAAGGCAAATATTCAGCGGTTGCTGGCCGGAACGGAAAGCAAGATCGGGCAGAAGGGATAGGACCGCATGTCGAACGCCAGCGCGGGACGAAACGGGATTGCGCTGACGGAACGACAACGGATTGCCTGGCTGAGGCTGATCCGCAGCGACAATGTCGGGCCTGCGACTTTTCGCGATCTCATCAATCATTTCGGTTCCGCCGAAACGGCGCTGGAAATGCTGCCCGAACTGTCGCGCCGCGGCGGCTCCACCCGCGCGATCCGCGTCGCCTCCGTGGCCGAAGCGGAAAAGGAGCTTGCCACAGCCCATCGTTTCGGTGCCCGTTTCCTTGGCATCGGCGAGCCCGATTATCCGCCGGCCCTGCGCCAGATCGACGGTGCACCGCCGCTTCTCGCCGTCAAGGGCAATCCGGCCATCGGCACCGTGCCTTCTCTCGGCATCGTCGGCTCGCGCAACGCCTCGATCAGCGGCACCAAGTTTGCCGCCATGATCGCGCGCGACGTCGGCCGTGCGGGCTACTCCATTATTTCAGGGCTCGCCCGCGGTATCGATACGGCGGCGCACCGTGCCAGCCTCGACACGGGCACGATCGCAGCGCTTGCAGGCGGTCTCGACCAGCCCTATCCGCCCGAAAATATCGGCCTGCTGGAGGAAATCACCGAAGGCAATGGTCTCGCCATCAGCGAAATGCCGTTCGGCTGGGAACCGCGTGCCCGTGATTTCCCACGCCGCAACCGCTTGATAGCCGGCGTCAGCCTCGGGCTTGCTGTCGTCGAAGCGGCCTCTCGTTCCGGTTCGCTCATCACCGCGCGCTATGCCGCCGATTTCGGCAGGCTCGTCTTTGCCGTGCCCGGCTCGCCACTCGATCCGCGCTGCCACGGCACCAATGGCCTCCTGAAGGAGGGCGCGATCGTGACAACGGACGCGCAGGATATCCTGCAAGCACTGGCGCCCCTCAGCCGAATCGACCTTTTCACGCCGCCGCAGGCGGAGGAACCGGGCGAACATGATGCCAAGCCGATGGCGCCGCCGCCGAATGAGAATGATCGCGTGCGGATCACCGATGCGCTTGGGCCAACGCCGGTCGAGATCGACGACATCATCCGCCACACCGGCCTTTCCGCGTCGGCCGTCTATCTTGTCCTTTTAGAACTGGATCTTGCCGGACGGCTTCACCGGCATCCCGGCGGCCTTGTTTCGCTCGCCATTGGCGAATGACAGCTGCCGCTTGCCCGACAGGATGTCGCCGGCCTCGACGAAGGCCATCTCGATCAGGTAGCACAACATGTCCGCGCCCTCATTGCTGGCGACGCCGCGCAGTTCGCCCAGCATCTGCCGGATATAGGTGATCTTGTCATGCGTCTGAGCGTCCCTCTTGCCGGCGCCGGGTGAATTCGGAATCATCGGTTTTCCCTGCTGTGCATTCAACTCGGCCCGCAAACAGGCACATGTGTCCGAGCGGAACCCAGTACCACGCCCTTTGTATGTCATCGCCACGGAGCATCACGAGGCTGGAAGCTCCCCTTCCGGCCGCTTTCCAGCCGAGGACGATTACACTACAAAGACGATAACGCATTTATCTTTAATTGCAATACGCGCTAAATCTCTCATAGGTTGTATTGCGTTGTATTGGCTTATTTTCAACCCGGCACTTGACCGCAGGCGAATCCCTGTCCATGTCGGGGCTTCGATATTTCCCATTGTGCCGCCTCTTCCCGGCATGGCACAGCTTTGAACGGTTGCTCTAAGAATATGACCATGAATGTTGTCGTCGTGGAATCGCCCGCAAAGGCGAAGACCATCAACAAGTATCTCGGACCTGGCTACAAGGTGCTCGCCTCGTTTGGTCACGTCCGCGACTTGCCGGCCAAGGACGGTTCCGTCCTGCCGGATGACGATTTCGCCATGCTGTGGGAGGTGGACAGTTCGTCCGCCAAACGCATGAAGGACATCGGCGATGCCTTGAAGTCCTCGGACGGCCTTATTCTCGCAACCGACCCGGATCGCGAGGGAGAAGCGATTTCCTGGCACGTGCTCGATCTTCTGAAAAAGAAGAAGCTGATCGGCGACAAGCCGGTGAGCCGCGTTGTCTTCAATGCCATCACCAAGAAGGCCGTGCTCGATGCCATGGCCAATCCGCGCGATATCGACGTGCCGCTGGTCGATGCCTATCTGGCGCGCCGCGCGCTCGACTATCTCGTCGGCTTCAACCTGTCGCCGGTTCTCTGGCGCAAGCTGCCGGGTGCCCGTTCGGCCGGCCGCGTACAGTCCGTCGCTCTGCGCCTTGTCTGCGACCGGGAATCCGAAATCGAGCGCTTCGTTTCGGAAGAATACTGGAACCTCTCGGCGCTCCTGAAGACGCCGCGCGGCGATGAATTCGAGGCACGGCTGGTATCGGCCGAAGGCAAGCGCCTGCAGCCCCGTTCCGTTACCAATGGCGAAGACGCCGGCAAGCTGAAGGCCCTGCTCGACGGTGCCGCCTATGTGGTCGAAAGCATCGAGGCGAAGCCGGTCAAGCGCAACCCATCGCCGCCCTTCACCACCTCGACCCTGCAGCAGGCGGCCTCCTCCAAGCTCGGCTTTTCCGCGTCCCGCACCATGCAGGTGGCGCAGAAACTCTATGAGGGTGTCGATCTCGGCGGCGAGACCGTCGGCCTGATCACCTATATGCGTACCGATGGCGTGCAGATGGCCGCGGAAGCGATCGATGCGGCCCGCGAC
This sequence comes from Pararhizobium sp. LjRoot238, assembly GCF_964252955.1. Taxonomy (NCBI): domain Bacteria; kingdom Pseudomonadati; phylum Pseudomonadota; class Alphaproteobacteria; order Hyphomicrobiales; family Rhizobiaceae; genus Pararhizobium; species Pararhizobium sp. LjRoot238. Next base: position 3,896,778 of record NZ_CAXUPP020000001.1, read on the forward strand.
GCGATCGGCAGCCAGTTCGGCAGCCGATACGTGCCGGAAAAGGCAAGGCTCTATTCGACCAAGGCGAAGAACGCCCAGGAAGCCCACGAAGCCGTGCGCCCCACCGACTTCAACCGTACACCCGACCAGGTGAAGCGTTTCCTTGATGCCGACCAGTTGCGCCTCTATGACCTGATCTGGAAACGCGGTATCGCCAGCCAGATGGCATCGGCCGAGATCGAGCGCACCACGGTCGAGATCCTCGCCGACAACAATGGCCAGAAGGCAGGTCTCAGGGCCGTCGGCTCCGTCATCCGCTTCGACGGCTTTATTGCCGCCTACACCGACGCCAAGGAAGACGGCGAACAGAGTGATGACGGCGACGAGGACGGTCGCCTGCCGGAAATCAACGCCCGCGAAAACCTCGCCAAGCAGAAGATCAATTCGACCCAGCACTTTACCGAGCCGCCGCCGCGCTATTCGGAAGCGACACTGATCAAGAAGATGGAAGAGCTCGGCATCGGCCGTCCCTCCACCTATGCCGCGACGCTCGCCACATTGCGCGACCGCGAATATGTCATAATCGACAAGCGCAAGCTGATCCCGGAGGCCAAGGGCCGCCTGGTGACGGCTTTCCTTGAAAGCTTCTTCTCGCGCTATGTCGAATATGATTTCACGGCGTCGCTGGAAGAAAAGCTCGACCAGATTTCCGCCGGTGAGTTGAACTGGAAGGATGTTCTTCGCGATTTCTGGAAGGACTTCTTCGCCCAGATCGAGGACACCAAGGAACTTCGCGTCACCAACGTTCTCGACGCCTTGAACGAGGAACTGGCGCCGCTGGTCTTCCCGAAGCGCGAGGACGGTAGCGATCCGCGTATCTGCCAGGTCTGCGGCACCGGCAAGCTGTCGCTGAAGCTCGGCAAATACGGCGCCTTCGTCGGCTGTTCGAACTATCCGGAATGCAACTTCACGCGCCAACTCTCCTCCGACAGCAATGGCGGCGACGAGGCTTCCGTATCCAACGAACCGCAGTCGCTCGGCAAGGATCCGCATACCGGCGAGGAAATCACCCTGCGCTCCGGGCGTTTCGGGCCTTATGTCCAGCGCGGCGACGGCAAGGAAGCCAAACGTTCGAGCCTGCCCAAGGGCTGGACACCGGCGACCATCGATCACGAGAAGGCGCTGGCGCTTCTCTCCTTGCCGCGCGACATCGGTGCCCACCCGGAAACCGGCAAGATGATTTCCTCGGGCCTTGGCCGCTACGGACCGTTCATCCTGCATGACGGCACTTATGCGAATGTCGATTCGATCGAGGACGTCTTCTCGATCGGCCTCAACCGCGCCGTCGCCGTGCTCGCCGACAAACAGTCGAAGGGCCCCGGCGGACGCGGGCGCACTGCGGCAGCGGCTCTGAAGGAGATCGGCGACCACCCGGATGGCGGGGCCATCACCGTCCGCGACGGCAAATACGGTCCTTATGTCAACTGGGGCAAGGTCAATGCGACGCTGCCCAAGGGCAAGGACCCGGCGTCGGTGACACCGGAGGAAGCCCTTCTCCTCATTGCCGAGCGCGTCGCCAAGGGGGGCATCAAGACGACGAAGGCCAAAGCTACGAAGACGGCGAAACCGAAAACCGCAAAGGCTGAAGGCGCCACAGCGAAAACCGTCAAGCCGAAAGCAGCAGCCAAACCCAAGGCGGCCGCCAAGCCGAAGACGGCAGCAAAAGCCAAGAAGGGCTGAACGTGACCAGGACACCGCGCGATCGATCCGAACGGCCCGGCAAACCTGCAGTCCGCCTCGGACGCGCGGGCAAGAAGATGCCTGCTCCTGCGGAAGACGCCGTGATCATTCACGGCGCCGTGCCGCCGCGCGACGTGCTGATGCGCTTCATCGCCGACAATCCGGACAAGGCGTCGAAGCGCGAGATTTCCAAGGCTTTCGGCCTGAAGGGAGAAACGCGCGTCGAACTCAAGGCGCTTCTTCGCGAGCTTGAAGAAGAGGGAATGCTCGAAAAGAAGCGCAAATCGCTGGTGCGTCCCGGCGCCCTGCCCCCGGTCACCGTGCTCGATATCACCACCCGCGACAAGGACGGCGAATTGATCGGCCGCCCCGCCGAATGGCCGGAGGATGCGGGCGTTGCGCCGGCTGTCGCTATTCGCCAATCCACCGTTGGCAAGGCCAAGGGCAAGACGCCGGTCGGTGGGCTTGGCGACCGGGTGCTCGCAAAGATTTTCGCGTCCAAGGATCGCGCCGGGCCAGCCTACACAGCACGCATCGTCAAGGTTCTCGACCGGAAACGCAGCGGAAACGCCGCGCTCGGCGTCTTCCGTGCGTCACCCGACGGCGGCGGTCGCATCATGCCGATCGAGAAGCGTGGCGAGGAACTGCAGGTCGATGCCGGTCATGAGGGACAGGCAAAGGATGGCGATCTCGTCGAGGTGGAAATCGCCCGCATCGGCCGTTTCGGGCTGCCGCGCGCGCAGGTGAAATCGATCATCGGCTCGGTCGCCACGGAAAAGGCGATCTCGATGATCGCAATCCATGCGCACGGCATTCCCTATATTTTCCCCGACAGCGTTACCCGCGAAGCCGAAGCGGCCGGTCCCGCCACCATGTCGCACCGGGAAGACTGGCGCTCGCTGCCGCTGATCACCATCGATCCGGCCGACGCCAAGGACCATGACGACGCGGTGCATGCCGAGCCCGACACATCACCCGAAAATCTGGGCGGCGTCATCGTCACCGTCGCAATCGCCGACGTCTCCTGGTATGTGCGGCCGAAATCGGCGCTCGACCAGGAAGCTCTGAAGCGTGGCAACTCGGTCTATTTCCCCGACCGCGTCGTGCCCATGCTGCCGGAAGGCATATCCAACGAACTCTGCTCGCTCAAACAGGGGGTCGACCGGCCCGCACTTGCCGTGCGCATGCGCTTTTCGAAAGAAGGCCGCAAGGCCGGCCACACCTTCCACCGCATCATGATGAAGAGTGCGGCGAAGCTCTCCTACAGCCAAGCCCAGGCCGCCATCGACGGCACGCCGGACGACCAGACGGGACCGCTGCTCGAACCGATCCTGACGCCGCTCTGGGATGCCTACCGGATCCTCACGCGCGGCCGCGACCGCCGCCAGCCGCTCGAACTCAACATGCCGGAGCGCAAGATCATCCTGAAGCCGGACGGCACCGTCGATCGGGTTTTCGTGCCCGACCGCCTCGATGCTCACAAGCTGATCGAGGAGATGATGATCCAGGCGAATGTGGCAGCCGCCGAAACGCTGGAAATCAAGCGCCAGCCGCTGGTCTACCGGATCCACGACGCGCCGTCGCTCGCCAAGCAGGAAAGCCTGCGCGAGTTTCTGGCCACACTCGACCTCTCCCTGGTCAAGGGTGGCAACCTGCGCTCAAACCACTTCAACGGCATCCTGTCGAAGGCCGAGGGCCAGCCCTACGAGACCATGGTCAACGAGATGGTGCTGCGCTCCCAGAGCCAGGCGATCTACAGCCCCGAAAATATCGGCCATTTCGGCCTCAACCTGATGAAATACGCGCATTTCACCTCGCCCATCCGCCGCTATGCGGACCTGATCGTGCATCGGGCGCTGGTCGGTACGCTCGGGCTCGGCGAAGGCGGTATCACGCCGGCCGAAGAAGAGGTACTCAACGATATCGCAGCGGAGATTTCGACCTTCGAGCGCCGCGCGATGGCGGCCGAGCGCGACACGGTCGACCGGCTGATCGCACATCATCTGAGCGGCCGGGTCAACGAGGAATTCGACGGGCGCATATCAGGCGTGACCAAATCGGGACTATTTGTCACCCTTCCGGCCTATGGCGCAGACGGCTTCGTGCCTATATCTACGCTCGGGCGCGACTATTTCATCTATGACGAGGCGCACCAGGCTCTTTCCGGTGAAAAAACCGGGCTCGGCTACCGCCTGGGTGATCCGGTCCGTGTCAAACTGGTGGAAGCCGTGCCGCTTGCCGGCGCACTCCGCTTCGAAATGCTCAGCGAAGGACGCAAGATGCCGACGGCGACCCGCTCCTTCCACAAATCCGGCCGCCGGGATCGCAGCGGCGCTCGCAAGATGCCGGGAACGCGACCATTGCGCGGCAGGCGATAGAGGACGTGAAGGCAAAGCCTCGCGTCCGCAGATTGAGGATATGGACATGCAGGCAACTGGCAGCACCCCGGAAACCGTCCACTTCGAGCAGACGCGCGAGGCCGAGCGTCCCGTCGGACGGGCGATCAAGCGCGGACTTCTGAACACCTGCCCGGCCTGTGGCAGCGGCAGGCTGTTCGGCCGGTTCCTGAAGACCGTGCATGCCTGCGAAGCCTGTGGCGAACGGCTCGACGAGCATCGCGCCGACGACTTTCCTCCCTATATCGTCGTGACGATCATGGGCCATGTCGTTCTTGCCGGCTTCATGGCGACCGAAATGATCCTGCCGCTCTCCAACTGGGGCCACCTGGCCATCTGGGTGCCGGTCACCATCCTCGGCTCGCTCGGCCTGATGCAGCCCGTCAAGGGTGGTGTCGTCGGCCTGCAATGGGCGCTGCGCATGCACGGCTTCGGCGGCCATGAGGATGCGCCGGAAGACGTTCTTCCGGTCACGGACCGTACCGCGTGACGGAAAGCCACGACGGGCCGGCAGAAGGCCCGCTCTCCAAGACGCAGAGACCTCGTTCGCCGCGGCCGCGCGATGCCGCGTCGATCATGCTGCTCGATCGTTCACAAGCTCATGTGCGCGTGCTCGTCGGCAAGCGCAACAAGGCGCATGTCTTCATGCCGGATCTGCACGTGTTTCCCGGCGGACGCAGGGACACGTCGGACCATAAGCTTCCGTGGGCCGGCGATATTCATCCGACCGTGCTGGAACGTCTGAAAACCTGTTACGGGCACCGCGCCTCCGAAAGCCGGCTGCGCGCCATCGCCCTTGCGGCCCTTCGCGAGCTCCACGAAGAGGCAAGCATCGCTGTTGGCCGCAAAGACTGCGGAAACACTAAGTTACCTTTCCTTCCCGATCTTCACAAACTTGCGCTATATGGCACGGGCGATTACCCCTCCGGGATTTCCGCGCCGGTTTCGACACCCACTTTTTCGCCCTTTTCACGGACGAGGCAGGTGTTAGTCCCACGGATATCCGCGACAGCCGGGAGCTCGAAGATTTGAGATGGATTGATGTGAACGATGTTTCGGCCGTGCGCATACCCGACATCACCGGGATCATCCTCGCCGATTTGAGGGCAAGCCTCAAAGCCGATGCGTCTCTGCCTTTTGGAAGGCCGGTGCCGTTCTATTACACGCGTCATGGGCGATTCGTCCGAGACCTTCTCTAAGGAATTTCATTGCATGTCACAGCCGCCGTCCGGCACGCCAGCGCCGGTTGAGGAGATACACTGGCTATCGCTGATCGCCGCGGTCGCCGCCATTACGGCGGTGGGTATCGCGATCGGCCTCGGCCTGCCGCTGCTCAGCATCATCATGGAGAAGCGCGGCATTTCCTCGACGCTGATCGGCCTGAACTCGGCCATGGCCGGCCTCGCTTCCATGGCAGCGGCCGCCGTTACGGCGAAAACCGCCCACGATTACGGCGTCGCCAACACGATGCTCATGGCAGTGCTCCTGTCCGCCCTGAGCGCCATCGGTTTCTACTACATCGAGAATTTCTGGCTCTGGTTTCCCCTGCGCGTCGTCTTCCACGGTGCGATCACCGTTCTGTTCGTGCTGTCCGAGTTCTGGATCAACGCCACCGCGCCGCCGAGCCGCCGGGGGCTCGTCCTCGGCATCTATGGCACCGTCCTGTCGATGGGTTTTGCGACGGGCCCCCTGCTCTTCTCGATCCTCGGCAGCGAGGGCATCCTGCCCTTCGCCGTTGGCGCCGGCGTGATTCTGCTTGCGGCCATCCCCATCTTCCTCGCCCGCAATGAAAGCCCGGTGCTCAACGAGAAGCCGGAGTTGCATTTCATGCGCTATGTCTTCCTCGTGCCGACGGCGACCGCCGCAGTCTTCATTTTCGGCGCCGTCGAATCAGGCGGCCTCTCGCTCTTCCCGATCTACGGAACACGCGGCGGCTTCACCGAATCGCAGGCAGCGCTGCTTCTGACCGTCATGGGCATCGGCAATGTGATTTTCCAAATCCCGCTCGGCATGCTGTCGGACCGCATGAAGGACCGCCGCAATCTTCTGGCTATGATGACTGTTGTCGGGTTGGCCGGCGCGCTGTGTCTGCCGCTGCTGCAAGGTAACTGGTGGCTGATGGCGGTCGTGCTCCTGTTCTGGGGCGGCAGCGTCTCGGGCCTTTATACCGTGGGCCTGAGCCATCTCGGCTCGCGCCTGCATGGCGCCGACCTCGCGGCCGCCAATGCCGCCTTCATCTTCTCCTATGCGGTCGGCACGGTGGCTGGCCCGCAGGCCATTGGAGCCGCAATGGACATTACCGGCAATGATGGTTTTGCCTGGTCGATCGCCGCTTTCTTCGGGCTTTATGTGGTACTTTCCGTGATCAGGATCGTTTTCAACCCAAAACGGACTTGACTTTTCGGGCGCGATTTGTAGTTTCGCGCCAAGTTTGCCGGGACCCGCCTTGGATGTCCGCGGCTTTGTTTTTTATAAAGGCAGGACGACCATGGCGAAAGCTGCAAAAATCAAGATCAAGCTGCTGTCGACGGCCGACACGGGTTTCTTCTACGTAACCTCCAAGAACAGCCGCACCAAGACGGACAAGATGTCCTTTACGAAGTACGACCCGGTCGTACGCAAGCACGTCGAATTCAAGGAAACCAAGATCAAGTAAGATCTGGTTCCGTTTGGAATGCAAAGGCGCCGGCTGAAAAGCCCGGCGCTTTTTTTTGCGCTGCGCCGAAAAGAGTGAGTCGATCTGGTGACCTCGCTATCCCACCTCGCCTGCGCTGCTGCGAATCAAAACGCCGTCCCCGGGCAGGGACGGCGTTTCAATGGGTGTCGACTGACCGAAACCGCGGCACGAGGAACCGCATTGGTTACAGATCAGCCGACAAACCCCATGACCCAGGAGATGCGGCGGACCTGACATCATGGGGTAGTCGACGGGAGTTCATCCTCCCTTATCGATGAGAATTGACCTAAAATAAAAAAAAATCAATGAATTCTTAACCAAAGCCCAAGGGGGAGCGCAGACATGGTTAATTTCACCAATGCCTTATAGACGACTCGCGCATATTTCGAACTGTACCCGGCCCCAGATACCTGCTTTGTAAAAGTAATATGATATTTTCATAAAATGAGTGAATAGCAATATGAAAAAAATCCGGTAGCTATTTCAATCGCCATAATAAGTTGAATTCATTATTTTAATTTTAGAAACAGACGATTCATCGATGCTCGCCGCGCCGGCATCTCATGAGTTTGGACAGCAATCATGACATGCAGTGTGCGACGCCAGCGCGTTTGACGCTTAGCCAGGTAAGCCGGGCGAGCTAAATCCGTTTTTCTGTGGAAAACTGCGCCATATGCGGAAATTTTGTGCCAATTCGGTTCAGGCCGCAGCGGCAACCACTTGGTTCCGGCCGTTGTTCTTGGCCTGGTAGAGCGCGGTGTCAGCGCGCTTCAACAATGCCTCCGGCGTGTCGCCCCCCGGATTGAGCGTGGCTATCCCAAGAGACGCGGTTATCGACAGAATTGTATCGGTGTTCTGGAGAGAGAAAGGCCTGTCTTCGACAATCGATCGCAGACGCTCGGCAATGGCGGCAGCCGCATCGGCGGGCGTATCCGGCATGACCACTACGAATTCTTCGCCACCAAACCGGCATGCGAGATCGGCGCCGCGCACTGTCGAGCGAACCCGGTGCGCAAATTCGCGCAGCACCTCGTCGCCGGCGTCATGTCCATGGGTATCGTTGACACTCTTGAACCGGTCGATATCGGTGATGCAGATCGACAAGGGCCGGCCGCGAGCAATGGCACGATCGACCAGCAGCTTCAGATGACTGTCGAGATAACGGCGATTGTGCAGCCCGGTCAGCCCATCGGTGACCGCAAGCTCAATCGTCTGTTTGACGCTCGTCCGGAGCCGGTCGTTGCAGTGCTTGCGGCGGATCTGAGTCAGACTGCGCGCAACGAGTTCGTTGGGATCGACCGGACGCATCAGATAATCGGTGACGCCGAGATCGAGCGCGCGCACGACCATTTCCTCATGCCCCTGCTCGGCAATCAGCAGGAGCGGAATATAGCGCGTGCGTTCCAGCGAGCGGAGCTGCGAGCAGAGCCGCAAGGGATCGTAGTTGTCGAAATTCGAATTGACGATGACGAGATCGAAGCTGTTTTCGGCCGCCTCGAAAAGTGCGGCCTGCGGATCGGACATCGCCGTCACCTGAGCCACAGGCTTCAGCGCGCGGGCAAGCCGCTCCTGCGAGCTGCCGCGGCCATCGACCAGCAGGACATTGCCGAATTCGTCAGGCCGGTCGGTGAAGGTCAGATCCTGCAGGCCGACGCTACGGGCCGTCTCGGCGCGCAGGCGCAGTTCGTCGCTGACGTTCTTCAACCGCACGAGGCTCTTGACGCGCGACATCAGTTGCAGGTCGTTGACCGGCTTGGTGAGGAAATCATCGGCGCCGGCCTTCAGGCCGCGCACCCGGTCGGACGGCTGGTCGAGCGCCGTCACCATGACGACAGGGATGTGCGCCGTGCGAGAATTCGCCTTCAGGCGCTCGCAGACCTCGAAGCCGTCGATGCCGGGCATCATGATATCGAGCAGGATCAGATCGACCGGCTGCTTGTCGCAGATTGCCAGCGCTTGATAACCGTCGGTGGCCGTCAGCACGTCGAAATACTCGGCCACGAGCCGCGCTTCGAGCAGCTTGACGTTGGCCGGTATGTCATCGACGACAAGAATACGCGCGGTCATGCAATCTTTTTCCTGCCATTGAGCGCTTGACGTTGCATCAAACGCAAATCTCGTTCAAAGCGGCCTGCTGATGGCCACTCGACGCCGCTTCAGGCGTCGCCCAAATAAGTTTTGATCGTTTCAATAAATTTCGGCACCGAGATCGGCTTGGAGACATAGGCCTCGCAGCCTCCCTGCCTGATCCGCTCCTCGTCGCCCTTCATGGCAAAGGCGGTGACGGCAATGACGGGGATCACGTGCAACTCGTCATCTTCCTTCAGCCACTTGGTCACCTCGAGCCCGGAAACCTCTGGAAGCTGGATGTCCATCAGAATCAGGTCCGGGCGATGTTTCCTCGCAAGATCAAGGGCCTCCATACCGTTGCGGGTCTGGATGGTCGTGTAACCGGACGCCTCGATCAGGTCACGAAAGAGCTTCATATTCAGCTCGTTATCTTCAACAATCATCACCTGCTTGGGCATTTCGATCCCTTGTTTTGCGGCTCCGGCTTGCAAGCCCGGCGCATCCAGATAAGTTGCGCGCGGATGATTTCACCTGTTCCCGGAAACCTGACACTAAAGCTATTTGGTTGAAAAACAGGTAATATCCGGTGAAAAAATCAACCTGAAAGAAATATAGGACAGACGCCTTTGATACCCGCGGAAGAAACAGCGATCGCCATCCTCGCATGGCTGGCAAACGAGCCAGAGCTGCTTGGACGTTTCCTGGCATTGACGGGTACCGATCCATCCTCCTTGCGCCATACCGCAGCCGATCCCGGCTTTCTGGCAGGCGTTGTCGATTTCCTGATGGGCCACGAGCCGACGCTGCTTTCCTTCTGCGCGGCGACCGGCACGCCGCCCGAGGACGTCGTGCGAGCGCATATGGTTCTGTCCGGTCCCGACAATCCGGGAGATTTCTGACGGTGGCAGATCTGCTCTCCCTGGATCATGTCCAACTGACGAACCGGCCGCTGATCGTCTGCGATATCGACGAGGTGGTGCTCGAATTCCTGACGCCGTTCCGCAATTTCCTGCGCGCGTCCGGCCGTGACCTCTTGCCGCGATCGTTCCGCCTGCACGGCAATATCGTGTTGCTCGAGAGCGGCGAGGCGGTCGCCGACGATCTGGTCTCGGCCCTGCAGGAGGAATTCTTCACCCGCCAGGCGGACTGGCAGACGCCGGCGGCGCTCGCGGTCGAGACGCTGGCCGAACTCGCGGCAGAGGCCGACATCGTTTTCCTCACGGCCATGCCGCCTCGCCACGCAGTCGTTCGCCGCTCCCTGCTCGACCGTTTCAGTCTCGACTATCCGCTGGTTGCCACCGAGGACGAGAAAGGTCCCATCGTCAAACGACTGCACGCCGGACGCAAGCTTCCCTTCGCTTTCATCGATGATATCTCGCGCAACCTTCATTCCGTTCGCGAACACGCTCCGGACTGCCTTCTTGTCAATCTCATGGTCAATGCTGATTTCCGGCCGCTGGCGCCGGATCCCGGGGAAGGCATCGCCAAAGCCGGCAACTGGACGGAAGTGGCGGGGATCATCCGCGCCCATATTTCCCGCTAGCTTCGGCTTCGTTTCCATCAGCGCAGCTCCAGGCGCATCAGCGGGCGTCCATCCTTGCGCCTGGCCACTTCCGCAAAGCCGGCGGCCTCGAAAATGCGGGTCGAACCGACATAAAGGCCGATCGATTTCGACTGCTTGGTCCTGTCGATCGGACAGGCCTCCAGAACGCGCGCCGCGTTGCCCTTGGCAAACAAGATGGCTTCCGACAGCATTTTGTGGCTCACCCCCTTCCCGCGCTGATGGCGCGGCATGTAGAAGCAACTGACGGCCCAGACCGCGGGATCCGTCGCGTCCCCAGGCGAAAGCGGCCTCGATACCGTTCTCGGCGAGTTCCATTGGTGCAGGTCGGCGCGCGGTCCGACCTGCACCCAGGCGATGGCCTGCCCGTCGCAATAGCCGAGCAGGCCGGGCGGCGGCCCTTCTGCCACGCGCTCGTGCATGAACATGCGCTTGGCATCCGCATTCATTTCCTGTCGGTCTTTGGCGGAGACCCGAAAATAGGTGCACCAACAGCCATAGCAGGCGCCCTGTGGTCCGAAAAGCGTCGCAAAATCATCCCAGCGATCCGGCGTAAGCGGCCGTGCTTCGAAATCTCCCGGCGTCACGTTCCCTTCCTTTTCGTCTTGAGAGTCGGAAGTTTACGGCGTAATCTCGCCGCGTTCAACATTTGTTCTCACCATGACCGCGAACGAGGCTGCCATCCCGGGATTTTGCCGCGACTGCTTGCAACAGGCGACGACCGGACGACGGTGCACGGCCTGCGGCAGTCCGCGCCTGCTGTATCACGCCGAACTTCATCAGCTGACGCTTGCCCATATCGACTGCGACGCCTTTTATGCCTCGGTGGAGAAACGCGACAATCCGGAGCTCGCCGACAAGCCGGTGATCATCGGCGGCGGCAAGCGCGGCGTCGTCTCGACCGCCTGCTACATAGCCCGCATCCATGGCGTGCGCTCCGCCATGCCCATGTTCAAGGCGGTGGAGGCCTGTCCGCAGGCGGTCGTCATCAAGCCGGACATGGAGAAATATGTCCGGGTCGGCCGGCAGGTGCGCACGCTGATGCAGGAGCTGACGCCCCTCGTGCAGCCGCTTTCGATCGACGAGGCCTTCCTGGAGCTCAAGGGGACGGAGCGGCTGCATCACGATCCCCCTGCCCGGACGCTCGCAAAACTCGCTCGCCGCATCGAACAGGAGATCGGCATCACCGTCTCGGTCGGCCTCTCCTATTGCAAGTTCCTCGCCAAGGTCGCCTCCGACCTGCAGAAACCGCGCGGCTTTTCGGTCATCGGCGCTGCCGAGGCTGTGGACTTCCTGAAGGAGAAGCCAGTCACGCTGATCTGGGGTGTCGGCAAGGCGTTTGCCACGACGCTGGAGCGCGACGGCATCCGCGCCATAGGCCAGTTGCAGACGATGGAAGAAACCGAGCTGATGAAGCGCTATGGCACGATGGGCCAGCGCCTGTATCGGCTTTCCCGCGGCCAAGACGAGCGCATGGTGGAAATCAACGGTGAAGCCAAAAGCGTCTCTTCGGAAACGACCTTCAATGACGACCTCTGCGACTATGACGATCTGGTCTCGCATCTGCGCCGGCTGAGCGAGCAGGTGGCACACCGGCTGAGGAAAGCCGATATCGCCGGCCAGACGGTTGTCCTGAAGCTGAAGACCGCCGACTTCAAGACCCGGACCCGCAACCGCCGCCTCGACAGCCCGACCCGGCTGGCCGACCGCATTTTCCGCACCGGCATGCAGCTTCTCGACAGGGAAACCGACGGCACGAAATTCCGCCTGATCGGCATCGGCGTCACCGATCTCTCCGACACCGGCCTTGCCGACCCGCCCGACCTTGTGGATGCCCAGGCGACGCGACGCGCAGCGGCGGAAGCGGCTATCAACGTGCTGCGCGACAAGTTCGGCAAGGCGACGGTCGAGACCGGTTATACCTTCGGCAAGGGCCGGCGCGAGAAGTAGCGCAATCAGCGCGTGTTCCCAGCGGAACAGAAAAGTTTCCTTAAATTTCTCAGGCTAGGCTCATCCTTCGTTTCCTGCGTCCGGATGTGTTTATGATTTTGCGTCTCGCATTTGGCATCGGCCTTGTCTTTGCTCTCTCCACCAGCACTGCACTTGCAGCCGGTGCTCAAGCCCCGCTACAGATCGTCGTCTCCAAGGACCAGCAGTCGCTCGTCGTCTATGATGGCGACACGGTGGTTGCGACCTCCAATGTCTCGACGGGCAAGGCCGGTCACTCGACACCGACCGGCATCTTCTCCATTCTGGAAAAACGCCGCTTCCACAAGTCGAACATCTATTCGAATGCACCGATGCCCTTCATGCAGCGACTGACCTGGTCGGGCATCGCTCTGCATGCGTCGAATCACGTTCCGGACTATCCGGCATCCCACGGCTGTGTCCGCATGCCGGACGATTTCGCCAAGCAGTTGTTCAAGATGACCGGCCGCGGCCTGCATGTCCTGATCTCCGATCGTCAGCTGACGCCGGTTGCCATTGCCGATCCCTTCCTCTTTCAGCCGGCAGTCGTAGAGCCCGTTTTGCTTTCGGATGTCACGCTGCGGCCCAGCGTCTCGCAGGTTCATACGAAAACAGTTGAAGTCGCCACGATGGAGGCGGAACCCGCCAAAACGGCGGCGGTCGACACCGACCCGGAACCGCCGATCCGCATGCTGATTACCCATCGCGGCCAGCGGGAAATCACGCTCGACGTCCAGACGCTGCTCAACGCCTTGGGCTACGCCGCTGGCATTGCCGACGGTTATGCCGGCGGGCAGACCGTGGAGGCCATCAAGGCCTTCCAGGCGGCGGAAAAGCTCGCCATCGACGGCAAGATGACGCCCGCCTTTGTGGAGGCCCTCTATGCCAAGGCCGGCAAGGGCAAGCCGCCGAACGGCCAGCTTCTCGTTCGTCGCAATTTCGAGCCGTTGTTCGAAACGCCCGTGGTGATAGCGCAACCCGAGATCGCGCTCGGCACGCATTTCCTGCAGTTCCAGAACATCGACATCTCGACCGGCAAGGGCGAGTGGTTTGCCATGACGCTCGACAACGCGCTGCCCGGACAGATGAAGAAACGGCTCGGAATTACCCTGGAAGAGGACGCGATGGCGTTCAATGCCGTCCAGCGCACGATGGGCCGCATCAGCATTCCGGACGATGCCCGCCAGCGGATCAACGAGTTGCTGACCGAGGGATCGTCGCTGACCATATCCGACATGGGCCTTGGACAGGAAACCGGCGACGGAACCGACTTCGTGACGATCACGCGCGCGCCGAAATCCTGAGCCGAACTGCAGCTTTCCGTTACACCAGTTCGACGTCGATCACGCCTGGTGCTGTTCGGAGCGCCGCGGCGATCTCGGTCGAGATGCGGTATTTCTCGCTGAGCTCGACCTCGATCTCGCGCTGGCCATTGTCCTTGATGACGATGAAGGACACGAGTCCGTCGCCCCTCGTGTTCAGATGCGTGGCGACGGAGCGCAAGGGGCCGGCATCGCGGACATAGACGCGTAGCGCCTTCTGCAGCTGCAGCGAGCGTTCCTCCAGCGATTGCAGTGTCTGGATGCGCAGACCAATGCCTTCCGGCCGCTCTTCGGCCTGCACGGTCATCACCAGCGACTTGCCGGGTTCGAGCAGGTCGCGATACTGGTTGAGCGCTTCCGAAAACAGCACCGCTTCGAACTGGCCGGTTGAATCGGAAAAGGCGATGATGCCCATCTTGTTGCCGGTGCGGGTCTTGCGTTCCTGCTTTGACGTCACTGTTCCCGCAAGCCGGCCGGCGGTCGCGCCCTTTTTCACGGAGGCCGCAAAAACGGCAAAGGTCTGGACGCGAATCTTGGCGAGCAGGTCGTTATAGGTGTCGAGCGGATGGGCGGAGAGGTAGAAGCCCAGCACCTGGAACTCGCGGTGCAGCTTTTCCGATGCCAGCCAGGGCGAATAGGCCGGCAGGCTGATTTTTTCCGGCCCGGTGGCCGCCCCTGCTCCGAACATGTCGCTCTGGCCGCTGACCTTGTTCGCCTGGGCGATCTGCGCAAAACCGAGGATGCGGTCGAGCCCGCCCACGAGTTCGGCGCGGTCGTAGCCGAAACAGTCGAAGGCGCCGGCGCAGATCAGGCTTTCGAAGACGCGGCGGTTGAGAAGCTTCGGATCGATCCGGAGGCAGAAGTCCTCGAGGCTGGCGAAGGGTTCGTCGCCGCGCACTTCGACGACGTGATCGACCGCCGCCTCGCCGACGCCCTTGATGGCGGCCAGCGAGTAGTAGATGCGGTTGTCACCCGTCTCGAACCGCCGGAACGACGACTGGACCGATGGCGGGATGACTTCGATGCCAAGGCGCGCTGCGTCCTGGCGAAAATCGTTGATCTTGTCGGTGTTCGACATGTCGAGCGTCATCGACGCGGCGAGGAACTCGACCGGGTAATGCGCCTTCAGATAGGCGGTCTGGTAGGAGACGATGGCGTAGGCAGCCGCGTGCGACTTGTTGAAGCCGTAGTTGGCGAACTTGGCCAGCAGATCGAAGATCATGTCGGACTGCGCCTTGGACACGCCGTTGGCGACGGCGCCATCGACGAAACGGGCGCGCTGCTTGTCCATCTCCTCCTTGATCTTCTTGCCCATGGCGCGGCGCAGAAGATCGGCTTCGCCGAGCGAATAGCCTGACAGGACCTGGGCGATCTGCATCACCTGTTCCTGGTAGACGATAACGCCCTGCGTCTCCTTCAAGAGGTAGTCGATCTTCGGATGGATCGATTCGATCTCTTCCTCGCCATGCTTGCGGGCGTTGTAGACTGGAATGTTTTCCATCGGGCCTGGGCGATAAAGTGCCACTAGCGCGATAATGTCCTCGATGCAGTCGGGCCGCATGCCGATCAGGGCCTTGCGCATGCCGGCGCTTTCCACCTGGAACACGCCGACCGTGTCGCCCTTCGACAGCATCTCGTAGGTCTTCTGGTCATCGAGAGGCAGCGCTTCGAGCTTGACCTCGATGCCGCGCTTGGCGATGAAATCGACGGCGACCTTGAGCACCGTCAGCGTCTTCAGGCCGAGGAAGTCGAACTTCACCAGGCCTGCCTGCTCCACCCATTTCATGTTGAACTGGGTGACCGGCATGTCCGAGCGCGGATCGCGGTACATCGGCACGAGCTGCGACAGCGGCCGGTCACCGATGACGATGCCGGCGGCGTGGGTCGAGGCGTGGCGGTAGAGGCCCTCGATCTTCTGGGCGATATCGAGAAGGCGGCCGATCACCGGCTCCTTGTCGACCTCTTCCTGAAAACGCGGCTCCTCCTCGATCGCCTTCGACAGAGGCGTCGGATTGGCCGGATTGTTCGGCACGAGCTTGCAGATCTTGTCGACCTGGCCATAGGGCATTTCGAGCACGCGACCGACGTCGCGAAGGGCGGCACGCGCCTGCAGCGAGCCGAAGGTGATGATCTGCGCCACCTGCTCGCGGCCATATTTGCGCTGGACATAGCGGATCACCTCTTCACGGCGGTCCTGGCAGAAGTCGATGTCGAAGTCGGGCATCGAGACGCGGTCCGGATTGAGGAAGCGCTCGAATAGCAGCGAGAATCGCAGCGGATCGACGTCGGTGATGGTCAGCGCATAGGCGACCAGCGATCCCGCGCCCGAGCCGCGGCCCGGGCCGACCGGGATATCCTGAAGCTTCGCCCATTTGATGAAGTCGGCAACGATCAGGAAGTAGCCGGGAAATTTCATCTTCTCGATGACGCTGAGCTCGAAGTCGAGCCGCTCGCGATAGTCCGTCTCGGTGTAGCCGGGTGACATGCCGAGCTTCTGCAGCCGGTCTTCCAGGCCCTCGACGGCCTGCTGGCGCAGTTCGAGCGCCTCGGCGCGCTCAGCTTCCTTCGGATCGTCGGAAGCGCCGGTGAAGCGCGGCAGGATCGGCCCGCGCGTCTTGAGCACGAACGAGCAGCGCCTGGCGATCTCGATCGTGTTTTCCAGAGCTTCCGGCAGATCGGCAAACAGCGCCGCCATGTCCTTGCGGCTTTTCAGGTAGTGATCCGGCGTGAGGCGGAAGCGGCTGTCATCCGACACCATCGCATTGTGCGCGACCGCCATCAGCGCGTCATGCGCCTCGAACTCAGCCGGCGACGGAAAGAACGGCTCGTTCGTCGCCACCAGCGGCAGTTCGAGCTTGTAGGCGAGATCGATGATCCGCCCTTCGTGGCGGCGATCGTATTTGCCGTGACGCTGAAGCTCAACGTAAAGGCGGTTGCCGAACAGCCCGGCCAGTGTTTTCAACCGCGCCTCAGCCAGAACCGCATGACCCGACTTCAAGGCCATGTCGACCGGTCCACCCGACGCGCCGGTGAGCGCAATCAACCCCTCCGTCCCGCCTTCCCGCAGCCAGGACAGCGCAATGCGGACTGACTGGTTCCCTTCGCCGCCGAGATAGGCGCGGCTGACGATATCGACGAGACGGACATAGCCGGCATCCGTCGCAGCGATCAGCACGATCGCCGGAAGTTTCGCCAGGTGTTGCGCGTGTCCGCGCTTCTCTCCGTCGGCCTCATCCTCCATGTCGATTGACAACTGGCAGCCGATCAAGGGCTGCAGGCCGTCATCCATGCATTTCTGCGAAAATTCGAGCGCCGCAAACAGATTGTTGGTATCGGCGATGCCGATCGCCGGCTGACCGTCTGCGACGGCCTTGCCGATGATCTTCTTGATCGGCAAAGCGCCTTCGAGCAGCGAGAATGCCGAATGAACGCGAAGATGAACAAACTGCGGCGACGCGTTGTCTGAAACGCTGCTATCCTGTCGCTTGTCGCCTGTTGCGTCCGCCATTTGCGCACCCCGATTCCCGTGAGGGTTCAGGATATCCTGTTTCCGTCTTTCGATGTCCAGATTTCATCCGGCAGCGTGCGAGCTTTTCCCGGCCATCCACCGCTTGTCCACAGGGACGGAAACTGAAAGCAACTGGTTGCGAAAAAATCACATGCCCATAACGATGATCGAAAAGCTGGCCACGAACATGGCGATTGAGGTGAAAGCTGCGAGGTCCCGAAGAAAGTCAGTCATTGCAAGGCTCCCTTTTCCGTTATGTTCTTTTTATGTTCTATTTATGTTCGATCGTCAAGCAACAGTTTGAAATTATCCGCGGAGGGAAATGGCATGGTAAACATTTCCTCTTGCCGGATTTCGAGGCATCTGGACGTCTTCCGATTGGCCGACTAATTTCACCGCCACGACCATCAGGGAACGAACGATGAAAATGCCACGGACCGCCGCGACGCTGTTTTTTTGCCTTTCCGCCCTGACTGCACAGGCGGCAGACATGATCGATCCCAGCCGGATCATTTCCGCGGCGACCGGGGATTGGGACAAGGATGGCAGCCCTGACCTTGCCTTGCTCGCAGAACCGCCGGAGGGCAGCGAGGATGATCACGGTATCTACATCTACCTCAAGGGCGAGACCAATCGCCTTCAGCTGAAGACCTTTGCCCCCAACAAGGTCTGGGGCAGTGTGACGACCTATGGGCAGGAGCCGTTCATCGAGGCCTTGCCAAACGGCTCGATCCTGGTCACGTCGCACAACGACTCGATCGGCCGCAATCGCTGGGAGCAGAAGCTGACCGTCGCCTACCGCAATTTCGATTTCGTGGTCGCCGGATACACCTATTCGTCCTACGACACGCTCGATCTCGACAACACCACGGATTGCGATTTCAATGTGCTGACCGGCAAGGGCAAACTTAACGACAAATCGGTCGCCACGAAGGGCGAAATCGTGCTCTTGAAAGATTGGTCGGACGATCGCGGCCAGTCAGTTTGCGGCAACCAATAGCGCTGCCCGGCAGCGTTGTCTTTTCGATTATTTAAAGTT
Source organism: Pararhizobium sp. LjRoot238 (assembly GCF_964252955.1). Lineage (NCBI taxonomy): Bacteria > Pseudomonadati > Pseudomonadota > Alphaproteobacteria > Hyphomicrobiales > Rhizobiaceae > Pararhizobium > Pararhizobium sp. LjRoot238. The sequence goes on from NZ_CAXUPP020000001.1 coordinate 3,915,038, forward strand.
CGACGACCTTGCCGTCCTCGATGGTGACGCGGCGGTCCATGCGCGAGGCGAGCGCGTAATTGTGCGTGGCGATCATCGCCGCAAGGCCGGACTGGCGGACCAGAGCCTCCAGTGCTTCGAAGACGTAACCGGCGGTTTCCGGATCAAGGTTGCCGGTCGGCTCGTCGGCAAGAAGCACCAGGGGCGCGTTGGCGACGGCGCGGGCGATCGCGACGCGCTGCTGTTCACCGCCCGAGAGCTCCGAGGGGCGATGCTCGGCACGGTGACCGATGCGCATATAGTCGAGCAGCGCTGCGGCCCGTTCGCGCGCCTCGGCCTTCGCGAGGCCGGCGATCAGCTGCGGCATCATGATGTTTTCAATCGCCGTGAATTCCGGCAGCAGATGGTGGAACTGGTAGACGAAGCCGATGTCGTTGCGGCGGATCGCGGTGCGTTGCTCGTCGCCGAGCGCGCCGCAGGACTGGCCGTTGATGAAGACTTCGCCGCCATCGGGGCGCTCGAGCAGCCCGGCAAGATGCAAGAGCGTCGACTTGCCGGTGCCGGACGGCGCCACGAGCGCGACCGTCTGCCCCCCGTGCAGGGAAAAGTCCGCACCCTTGAGGATCGACAGAACGCCCTCGCCCTGGGTGTAATGACGCTCGACGCCGGAAAGCTGCAATGCCACGCGCGCATTCATCGTGTCTGTAATCCTTATTTATTCGTAGCGCAGAGCCTGAACCGGATCGAGGCGCGAGGCGCGCCAGGCCGGAAAGATCGTGGCGAGGAAGGACAGGCTGATCGCCATGACGACGACCGAGATGGTCTCGCCCGGGTTCATGTCGGCCGGAAGCTGGCTCAAGAAATAGAGTTCGGGGTTGAACAGCGTCGTGCCCGAAATCCAGGAAAAGAACTGGCGGATGGATTCGACGTTGAGGCAGACGATAATACCCAGAAGCACGCCCGCGAAAGTGCCGACGATGCCGATCGCCGCACCCGTCATGAAGAAGATGCGCATGATCGAGCCGGAGGACGCGCCCATGGTGCGCAGGATGGCGATGTCGCTGCCCTTGTCCTTCACCAGCATGATCAGGCCGGAGACGATGTTGAGCGCCGCCACCAGCACGATCAGCGTCAGGATCATGAACATGACGTTGCGCTCGACCTGAAGGGCGGAGAAGAACGTCTTGTTGCGGTCGCGCCAGTCGCTGATCAGCACCTGGCGGCCAGCGGCGTCCTCGATCGGCTGGCGCAGGTCATCGACCAGATCCGGATTGGTGACGAAGAGCTCGATCGACTGGGCGATGCCTTCGGCGTTGAAATAGAGCTGCGCCTCCTCAAGGGGCATGAAGATGATCGAGGCGTCATATTCCGACATGCCGATCTCGAAGATCGCCGAGACGGTGTAGGATTTGACGCGCGGGTTGACCCCCATCGGCGTGATGTCGCCTTCGGGTGCGACCAGCGTGATCGTGCCGCCGGCCGTGATACCGAGCTGTTCGGCCATGCGCGAGCCGATGGCAACGCCGGTTCCGGCGGCAAAGCCGACCAGATCGCCGGACTGGATATGGTCGGAAATGGATTTCATCTTGGCGAGATCGTCAGCCCGCAGCCCGCGCACCAAAGCGCCGGTGCCTGCCCCGCCCGGACCCGAGGCAAGCGTCTGCCCCTCGATCATCGGGATCGCCATGGTCACGCCCTTGACGCCGGAAAACTTCACCGCAAGGTCGGCATAGTTGTCGAGCGGCCCGTCGAGCGGCTGGATGATCATGTGGCCGTTGATGCCGAGAATGCGCGAGATGAGCTCGGTGCGAAAACCGTTCATCACCGCCATGACGATGATCAGCGTTGCCACGCCGAGCATGATGCCGATGAAGGAAAAGCCGGCGATCACCGAAATGAACGCTTCCTTGCGCCGCGAGCGCAGATAGCGCCAGGCCACCATGCGCTCGAACGTGGAAAACGGACGGCTCGACGGCGGCTGAACGGCGGCCGCTGCCTTGTCCTGCTCTAGCGTGGTGGCGCTCATCCCGGCTCCCTTATTTCGAAGCAGTCAGCTTGTTGATCGCAGCCTCGATGGTCAATGTCTCGCGGGCGCCGGTCTTGCGGTCCTTGAGTTCGACCTCGCCGGTTGCGACGGAACGCGGACCGGCAATGATCTGCACCGGCACGCCGATCAGGTCGGCGGTGGCGAACTTGGTGCCGGCGCGGTCATCCTTGTCGTCATAGAGCGGATCAAGGCCTGCCGTGTTGAGCGCGCCATAGATGGTTTCGCAGGCCGTGTCGCAGGCGGCGTCGCCGGATTTCATGTTGATCACGACCGCATCGAAGGGCGCGATCGAAGCCGGCCAGACGATGCCGTTCTCATCGTGCGAGGCCTCGATGATCGCCGGCACCAGCCGGGTCGGACCGATGCCGTAGGAGCCCATGTGCACCGTGTGCTCCTTGCCGTCGGGTCCCTGAACCTTGGCGCCCATGGCTTCGGAATACTTGGTGCCGAAATAGAAGATATGGCCGACCTCGATGCCGCGCGCGGAAACCTTCGAGGCGCCATCAATGGCGTTGAAAGCGGCCTCATCATGCATTTCCGAGGTGGCGGCATAGCGCGACGTCCACTTGTCGAAGATCGCCTTCATGGCGCCTGCGTCCCAGAAATCGGTTTCTTCGGCAGGAATGTCGAAATTCAGGAAGTCCTTGTGACAGAAGACTTCCGATTCACCGGTATCGGCGAGGATGATGAATTCGTGGCTGAGGTCACCGCCAATGGGACCGGTATCGGCGCGCATCGGAATGGCCCGCAGGCCCAGGCGCGAGAAGGTACGCAGATAGGCGGCAAACATCCGGTTATAGGAATTCACCGCGCCTTCGCGGTCGAGATCGAAGGAATAGGCGTCCTTCATCAGGAACTCGCGCGAGCGCATGGTGCCGAAACGCGGGCGGATCTCGTCGCGGAATTTCAGCTGGATATGGTAGAGATTGAGCGGCAGGTCCTTGTAGGACTTCACATAGGAGCGGAACACATCCGTGATCATCTCCTCGTTGGTCGGGCCGTAGAGCATAGGCCGGTCCTGACGGTCCTTGATGCGCAGCATTTCCTTGCCGTAAGCGTCGTAACGGCCGCTTTCCTGCCAGAGTTCGGCCGATTGCAGCGTCGGCATCAACAATTCAACGGCACCTGCCCGGTTCTGCTCCTCGCGGATGATGGCATTGACCTTGTCCAGCACCCGCTTGCCCAGCGGCAGCCAGGTATAGATGCCGGCCGACTGCTGTCGAACCATGCCGGCACGCAGCATCAGGCGATGCGATACGATCTCCGCTTCCTTCGGGTTTTCCTTCAGAATGGGCATGAAAAAGCGGGACAGGCGCATGAACGGGTTCCGGAACTTGATGCACTTCGCACTATCGTTGGATTCGGGCGAAATAACGTTGAGCTTGCAGCCCCTGCACGCTCGACGAGCGTGCGAACGGGCACTGCCGTTTGACTGTGTGTCGCGACGCTCCGACCGGCCTATACAGGAAGAAGGATACACCGCGCTCAAGCGTTCATAGACGCTTCGCGACAGGAAGAAAACCCGTCATCTTTGCTGACGTCGCGGCTTAGCGAGCCGGCGTTTCGGGCGCTGAAAAAGCGATTGAAGGGTGCGGCAAAAAGGCACGGTAGTAACAGGATTCTGACAGAAGTTGTCAACGGAAAAATTTTGCTCGACTGTAGCAAAAATGCAAAAAAATCAGATGACAACGCATAATGTTTGAGCTAGTTTCGGCTCACAAAAGAGGCAGGGAGATTAAATTCTTGTCGATTTCGCGGTCAAGTCTTGGGAGGATAAGATCTCAGGCGCGGTCATACGCAGCCACCGGTAACGGATAAGGGTCACGCGATACTTTAAGAACAAGGCTTTTAGCCTTGTTTTTTTTTGCTTTTCACGAAACCGATTCTGAAAGAAGAAGAGCTGGCGCTTCGATCGTGTCAATTGCGTGGCACGTCCCTCAACGGCATTGGTCCGACTGTCTGTAAGCCGTCGCTATCACACCAGTAAATGTCGCAAGGGCAACACACCCAGTTTGGTCCTAATAGAATTTCGGCGCGAATTGCGGAATTGCGTCCAAACCGTAGCCGAGGCGGACGGAGAGGATATACCACGCAACATGGATGACGGCTGCAAGCACCGTAGTCAGCAGAAAAACCCGCAGCGCCCGGAAGCGCGCCGGCGCGCTCTCGACGCTACCGGGCACGACCTCGTTCTCTTCGGCCTGCGTGCGCAGACCGATCGGCAGGACGATGAACAGCGTCAACCACCAGATGATGAAGTAGATCGCGAAGATGGAAAAGATCGGCATCGTGGTCTCTCACTGCGAAGGAAACCGGAAGGGCTCCCTTTGGCATTGTTGGGCGTCGTTATACCGCTTTCCGGCTTGTCCGACAAACCTCAGGCTCGCGCCCTTCTGTCACACCTGCTCCAGTTCGATCAGCGTTCCGAAGAAATCCTTGGGGTGAAGGAAGAGCACCGGCTTTCCATGCGCTCCGATCTTGGGTTGGCCGTCGCCGAGAACGCGTCCCCCCGCAGCAACAAGGCTGTCGCGGGCCGCCAGGATGTCATCGACCTCGTAGCAGATATGATGCATGCCGCCGGCGGGGTTCTTGGCAAGGAAGGCTGCGATCGGGGAGTCTTCACCCAGCGGCTCGAGCAGTTCCACCTTGGTGTTCGCAAGCGTGACGAAAACCACGCTGACGCCATGCTCGGGCAGAGCATCCGGCTCAGTCACCGAGGCACCCAGCACCGAGCGATATTTTTCCGCCGCCTCGGCAAGGTTTGGAACGGCCAGCGCAATGTGATTGACACGTCCGAGCATGGTTTTGCCTTTCGCGCGCTTCCTTTACGCTATCAAAGCTTGTTGATGAACACGGTGACGACCGGTTTCTTGCCCCAGACCTCATTGGCCGTGCCGCGAACCGCGCGTCGAACCGCTTCCTGCACCATGGCGAGATCCTTGCGCTTGCCGCGCGGGATGCTTTCGACGGCGCCGAGCACGGCATCATAGAGCGTATCGTTCATGTCTTCGCCCTCGTCATCGAACTCGGGCAGGCCGATGGTGACGACATCTGGATCGGCGTTGAAATCATACCGCTCGTCAAGCACGACATTGACCGCCACATGGCCGGCAAAGGAAAGCTTGCGGCGCTCGCCGATGCCCATCTCGTCGAAGTCGCCGACCAGGCTGCCATCCTTGTAGATACGGCCATGCGGCGCCGTGCCGATCACCGTTGCCGGACCGGGCGCAAGCCGCAGCATGTCGCCATTGCGCACGCGCGGAACCGTCTTGATGCCGGATTGCAGGCCGAGTTCGGTCTGGGCCGTCAGATGTGCCGCCTCGCCGTGGACCGGCACGAGGATCTGCGGCCGCGTCCATTCGTACATCTGCTGCAATTCGTGGCGGCGGGGATGGCCGGAAACGTGCACGAGGGCTTCCGAGTCGGTGACGATATGGATACCCTGCTCGACGAGGCCATTCTTGATGTCGTTGATCGCCTTCTCGTTGCCGGGAATGGCGCGGGAAGAAAACACCACGGTATCGCCGGCCGTGAAAGCCACGTTGCGCATTTCGTCGCGCGCGATCTTTGCCAGCGCCGCGCGGGATTCTCCTTGGCTGCCGGTGAGGATCACCACGACCTTGTCCCGCGGGATATAGCCGAATTCGTCTTCCGCGATGAACGGGTTCAAGCCTTCCATCAGGCCGACATCGCGGGCGACGTCGCAGACACGCTTCATTGAACTACCGAGCAAAAGGACTTCGCGGCCGGCGGCGGCGGATGCCTTGGCGATCGAGCGGATGCGGCCGACATTGGAGGAGAAGGTGGTGATCGCGACGCGGCCGGTGGCGTTCTCGATGATCTTGGTGAGGCTCGCCGAAACCTCCTCTTCCTGGGGCGATACGCCATCGCGCATCGCGTTGGTGCTGTCGCACATCAGCGCCAGCACGCCCTCGTCGCCGATCGCGCGGAACCGCGCCTCGTCCGTCAACGGACCAAGTGAAGGCGCATGGTCGATCTTCCAGTCGCCGGTATGGACGATATTGCCAAGCGGCGTGCGGATGACCAGCGACATCGGCTCGGGGATCGAGTGGTTGACGCCGACCGCTTCAATCTCGAACGGACCGACATTGATCCGGTCGCCCTGCTTGAAGATCGTGATCGGCACGTCGGCGCGCGTCCGCTCGAAATTGCGTTTGGCGTCAAGCATGCCGTCCGTAAACGGCGACGCATAGACCGGCACGTTCAGGCCCGGCCAGAGATCGGCGAGCGCGCCGTAGTGATCTTCATGGGCATGGGTGATGATGATGCCCTTGAGGTTCTTGCGCTCCTCCGCCAGGAAGCGGATATCCGGCAGAACCAGATCAACGCCCGGCAGGTCCGGCCCCGGAAAGGTCACGCCGCAATCGACCATGATCCACTGGCGGCTGGACGGCGCACCATAGCCGTAAAGGGCCAGGTTCATGCCGATTTCCCCAACTCCGCCCAGCGGCAGGAAGACGAGTTCGTCTTGTTTGCTCATTTAATGATTGCGCCTTGTTTCATCCAAAAAATACATCGCCCGCGGCGATGCGGTGGACCACGCCTGCTCCCATATCGAGCATCAGCCGGCCGTCTTCATCTATGCCTTCGAACCGTCCGGAAAGCGAGCGGTCCGGCAGGTTGACCGTAATCTTCTGGCCTATACCACCTGCTGCGGACCGCCATTGGGCAATGATTTCGGCTATGCCCTGCCCGCGGTTCCAGACATTCAATGCCTCACCCATGCTGCGAAACAGATGGGCAAACAATTCTTCCGGCGAAACTGCTGCCCCCTCTGCCTGCAGGCTCGTCACGGGGTAGAGCCCGTGGTCCGGCGCCAGCGCGACATTGATGCCGCAACCGATCACCAGCGCGTGCCTGCCGTCAGCCAACCCCTCGCCTTCGAGCAGGATACCGCAGCACTTCTTGCCCGCAATCAGAATGTCGTTAGGCCACTTGATCGAAACCGGATTGGACCCCGGCGGCATGACCGCCTGGATCGCCCGATGCACTGCGACGGCAACAGCGAGCGGCAGGGAATGCAGCTTGTCCATCGGCGCCGGGTCGATCAAAAGCAGCGAGGCGTAGAGATTGCCCGGTTCCGAAGCCCAAGAGCGGCCGCGCCGCCCCCGTCCCTCGAGCTGCCGTGTCGCGGTGATCCAGTGAAGTCCCGGATCACCGGCGCGGGCGCGGATCAGGCATTCGGTGTTCGTCGATCCGACATCGCCAAGGGCAGTATGCCGGAAGTCATCGAGCGAGAGCCTGCCAATCCGGTGCTCGCTGATCAAAAGAAGGTCCGCGCAGCAACTTCAGCCGCCGTGCCGATCGGTCCGCCGATCAGCACATAGGCAGCCACGAACAGACCGGAGAGACCGTAGACGAGACGCAGCACGCCGGACGGACGGGCGAACTCGTCCTTGGCTTCATCGAACCACATCAGCTTGATGACGCGCAGGTAATAATAGGCACCCACGACCGAGGCCAGAACGCCGATGATCGCCAGTGCATAAAGTTGCGCCTCGATCGCCGCCATGAACACGAAATATTTGGCGAAGAAGCCTGCCAGCGGCGGAATGCCGGCCAGCGAGAACATCATCACCGTCAACACCGTCGCCATGAGAGGATTGGTCTGCGACAGGCCGGCGAGGTCATCGACGCCTTCGACATGCTGGCCATCCTTGCGGCGCATCGACAGAATGCAGGCGAAGGTGCCAAGCGTCATGACCATATAGACCAGCATGTAGATCAGCACACCGCGCACACCGGCCATGGAACCGCTGGCCAGGCCGACGAGCGCGTAGCCCATATGGCCGATCGACGAATAGGCCATCAGTCGCTTGATGTTCTTCTGGCCGATCGCCGCAAACGCGCCGAGCAGCATCGAGGCGATCGAGATGAAGACGATGATCTGCCGCCAGTCGGCGACGATCGGCTCGAACGGCGTGATCACCAGGCGGATGAGCATCGCCATCGCTGCGATCTTTGGCGCGGCGGCGAAGAATGCCGTTACCGGCGTCGGCGCACCTTCGTAGACGTCCGGCGTCCACATGTGGAACGGAACGGCCGAAATCTTGAAGGCGACGCCGGCGAGAATGAAGACGAGCCCGAAAACCAGACCAAGCGAACGGCGTTCCGCCGACAGAGCCGACGCGATGGCTTCGAAGCCGGTATGGCCGGTAAAGCCGTAAACCAACGACATGCCGTAGAGCAGCATGCCCGATGAGAGGGCGCCGAGAACGAAATATTTGAGGCCCGCTTCGGTCGAGCGGAGGTTGTCGCGGTGCATGGCAGCGACGACATAGAGCGACAGCGACTGCAGTTCGAGCGCGAGATAGACGGAGATGAGGTCGTTGGCCGAAATCATCAGCAGCATGCCGAGCGTCGCCAGCACCACCAGCACCGGGAACTCGAAGCGGTCGATGCCCGCCGAGCGCGCCTCGCCCGCCGACATGACCAGGGTGACCAGGGAACCGGCCAGCGTCAGCACCTTCATGAACCGGGCGAACGGATCCGACAGGAACACGCCGCCATAGGCCTGACCGTCGCCGGTCTGCCAGATCAGCCAGGCACCGGAAACGGCAAGCAGGCCAACGGCAAGGCCGGTGACCAGTCCGGACGATTTCTCGCCCGAGAAGACACCGATCATCAACAGGACCATGGCGCCGACGGCAAGGATCAGCTCCGGCGTCGACAGGTGCAGGCTAGCGAGGAATGTTTCAGCAGTCATTTCAATCCCGTCCCGTCGTCATTTCGCCGAAAGCGCAACGTCTTGCGCTGCCTGCACGGCGGCAGTGTAGTTGTTCACGAGCAGATCCACCGAGGCTGCCGTCGCATCGAACACCGGAGCCGGATAGACGCCGAAGAAGATGGTCAGCACGACCAGCGGATAGAGGATAGCCTTCTCACGGCCGGAGAGGTCGAGCAGCGATTTCAGGCTGTCCTTCTCGAGCGCACCGAAGATCACGCGGCGGTAAAGCCAGAGCGCGTAGCAGGCGGAGAGAACGACACCGCTCGTTGCGAAGAAGGCAACCCAGGTGTTTGCCCGGAAAGCGCCGAGCAGCGTGGTGATTTCGCCAACGAAGCCGGAAGTGCCGGGAAGACCGACATTGGCCATGGTGAAGACCATGAAGGCAACCGCATATTTCGGCATGTTGTTGACGAGGCCGCCATAGGCGCTGATGTCGCGGGTGTGGGTGCGGTCATAGACGACGCCGACGCAAAGGAAGAGCGCGCCCGAGACGATGCCGTGCGACAGCATCTGGAAGATCGCGCCCTGTACCCCTTGCGTATTGGCCGCAAAAATCCCCATGGTGACGTAGCCCATATGGGCGACCGACGAATAGGCGATCAGTTTCTTGATGTCGGACTGCATCATCGCGACCAGCGAGGTGTAGATGATGGCGACGATCGACAGCGAGAAGACCATGGGCGCGAAATATTCCGACGCCAGCGGGAAAATCGGCAGCGAAAAGCGCAGGAAGCCGTAGCCGCCGAGCTTCAGGAGGATACCCGCCAGGATGACCGAACCTGCCGTCGGCGCCTGGACGTGCGCGTCGGGAAGCCAGGTATGGACCGGCCACATCGGCATCTTCACCGCGAAGGATGCGAAGAAGGCCAGCCATAGCCAGGTCTGCATCTGGCGCGGGAAGTTGTAGGCAAGCAGTTCGACGATATCCGTCGTGCCGGCCTGCCAGTACATCGCCATGATGGCGAGCAGCATCAGCACCGAGCCGAGCAGCGTATAGAGAAAGAACTTGTAGGACGCGTAGACGCGGTCCCTGCCGCCCCAGACGCCGATGATAATGAACATCGGAATGAGGCCTGCTTCGAAGAAGACGTAGAAGAGCACGATATCGAGCGACACGAAGACGCCGACCATGAACACTTCCAGAAGCAGGAAGGCGATCATGTACTGTTTCAGGCGCTTCTCGATGGTCACCCAACTCGCCAGCACGCAGAAAGGCATGAGGAGCGCCGACAGCACGACGAAGAGCACCGAAATGCCGTCTACGCCGAGATGGTAGGAAATGCCGGTGCCGAGCCAGGCATGCCTCTCGAGCATCTGGAAACCCGGGTTGGTGTAGTCGAAGCTCCACCATACCCAAAGCGACAGGACGAAGGTGGCGATCGTCGTCAGGAGCGAGATGTTCAGGATATTGCGGCGGCCGGAGGCGCTGTCTTCGCGCATCAAAAGCAGAAGAGCAACACCGGCCAGCGGCAGGAAGGTGACCGCGGAAAGAATGGGCCAATCGGTCATCAGAAGGAGCTCCCGAGCATCATCCAGGTAACGAGCGCCGCAATGCCGATCAGCATTACGAAGGCGTAGTGATAGAGGTAACCGGTTTGCAGGCGAACGACGCGGTCGGTGACGTCCATAACGCGCGCGGCGATGCCGTTCGGGCCGAAGCCGTCAATGACCCGCCCGTCGCCTTCCTTCCAGAGAAAGGTGCCGAGGCGCTTGGCCGGACGAACGAACAGGAAGTCATAGATCTCGTCGAAGTACCACTTGTTGAGCAGGAACTGGTAGAGAACGCGATGCTGATTGGCCAAGTACTTCGGCGTTTCAGGCGAGCGGATGTACATGTGCCAGGCGGTGATGAGGCCGAGCGCCATGGCGCAGAACGGGCTCCATTTCACCCAGAGCGGGACATGGTGGTATTCCTCGATCAGCTCGTTTTCCGGCAGCGTGAACAGCGAACCCTGCCAGAAGTGGGCATACTCATGACCGAAGAAGTATTCGTGGGAAAGGAAACCTGCGGCGATTGCGCCGATCGCAAGAATAATGAGCGGCACCAACATCACCTTCGGTGATTCATGCACATGGTGCATGACCTCGTGGGACGCGCGCGGCTTGCCGTGGAACGTCATGAAGGTCAGGCGCCACGAGTAGAAGCTCGTGAACAACGCAGCAACGACCAGCAGCGTGAAGGCAAAACCAGACAACACATTATGCGAGGCAAACGTCGACTCGATGATGGCATCCTTCGAGAAGAAGCCCGCCGTGCCGATGACCGTGCCGGGAATACCGACACCTGTGAGCGCGACGGTGCCGGCGAACATCAACCAGTAGGTCCAAGGAATGTACTTCTTCAGCCCACCCATGAACCGCATGTCCTGTTCACCATCGACGGCATGGATGACCGAGCCGGCGCCAAGAAATAGAAGCGCCTTGAAGAAGGCGTGCGTGAACAGGTGGAAGATCCCCGCGCCATAGGCGCCGACGCCGAGCGCCACGAACATGTAGCCGAGCTGCGAGCAGGTGGAATAGGCGATGACGCGCTTGATGTCGTTCTGCACCAGACCGACGGTCGCTGCGAAGAAGGCCGTGATCGCACCGACCAGTACGACGACCGTGCGGGCGTCCTCGGTCAGTTCAAACAGCGGCGACATGCGGGCGACGAGGAAGACACCGGCGGTGACCATGGTCGCCGCATGGATGAGCGCCGAAACCGGTGTCGGGCCTTCCATGGCGTCCGGCAGCCAGGTGTGCAGGAGGAACTGCGCGGACTTGCCCATAGCACCCATGAAGAGCAGCAGGCAGATCGCCGTCACCGCGTCCGCCTTGTCGAGATGCATGCCGAACAGGTTGATGACGGCTTCGCCGCCTTCCACAGCACCTTCCGCCGGCAGATAGCTTGCGGCGGCGGCGAAGATCGTTTCGAGATTGATCGAGCCGAACAGCACGAAGACGCCGAAGATGCCGAGCGCGAAGCCGAAGTCGCCGACGCGGTTGACAATGAAGGCCTTGATCGCGGCAGCGTTTGCCGACGGCTTCTTGTACCAGAAGCCGATCAGCAGATAGGACGCCAGACCCACGCCTTCCCAGCCGAAGAACATCTGCAAGAGATTGTCAGACGTGATCAGCATCAGCATGGCGAAGGTGAACAGCGACAGATAGGCAAAGAAGCGCGGCCGGTTCGGATCGTGATGCATGTAGCCGATCGAGTAGATGTGAACCAGGCTCGACACCGTGTTGACAACGACGAACATGACGGCCGTCAGCGTATCGACGCGGAACGACCACTCGGCGTCGAAGCTGCCGGACTGGATCCAGCGCATCACCATGACCTTGATCATCTCCGTCTCGCCCAGCGCGACGTTGAAGAAGACGAACCACGACAGCACGACGACGATGACCATGAAGCCGCTGGTGACATATTCCGACGCCTTGGCACCAATCGAGGTGCCGAACAGGCCGGCGATCAGGAAGCCGATCAGCGGCAGGAAGACGATAGCTTGAATAATCGTATTCATTGCCCGCTCAACCCTTCATCATGTTGACGTCTTCGACGGCGATCGAGCCGCGGTTGCGGTAGAAGACGACGAGAATTGCAAGACCGATCGCGGCTTCCGCGGCCGCGACGGTCAGAATGAACAAGGCGAACACCTGGCCGGTGATGTCATTGAGGAACGACGAGAAAGCGACCATGTTGATGTTCACCGAAAGCAGGATGAGTTCAACCGACATCAGGATGATGATGACGTTTTTCCGGTTGAGAAAGATGCCGAAGACGCCGAGCGTAAACAGGACGGCGCTGACGGTCAGATAGTGGGAAATACCGATTTCCATGATGATTGTTCCTTGACCCCGCGTCCGTCTTAAAGGCCCTGGCCCGACTTGACCTTGACCACTTCGACGGCGGTCTTCGGCGAACGGGCAACCTGTGTGGGAATATGCTGGCGCTTGATGTGTTCGCGATGGCGCAGCGTCAGCACGATGGCACCGATCATCGCGACCAGCAGAACCAGACCAGCGATCTGGAAGAAGTAGACATAGTGCGTGTAAAGCACGTCACCGAGCGCTGCCGTGTTGGTTCGGTCGGTCACAGCCGGGATCGGCATCGAAATCGACTTGGCGATTTCCGGCGAGAACGTGCTGCCGCCGACCACGATGATCAACTCGGCTGCAAGCACAAGGCCGATTAGGGCGCCGACCGGCGCATAGTCAAGCACCCCGGCCCTCAGTTCGGCGAAATCGATGTCGAGCATCATCACCACGAAGAGGAACAGGACCGCGACGGCGCCGATATAGACGACCAGCAGGATCATCGCGAGGAACTCGGCACCCGTCAGCAGAAACAGGCCGGCCGAGTTGAAGAACGTCAGGATCAGGAACAGCACGGAATAAACCGGGTTTCGCGCGGAAATGACCATGAACGCCGACGCAACCGCGACGAATGAAAAAAGATAGAAAAAAAGAGCCTGCAGACCCATGATCGGTGCCTTTTTCGTCTTCCCCGGGCAGGCATGACCGATAGGCCACCCTTCCCACTGGCGAACCGGGTCTCCCGGCCACGCCCAAAATCTGTTTTGCGCCTGCCCGACGAGGCAGGCGCAGTCTCTATCCAACGGCCTCAGCGGTAAGGCGAGTCCATTGCGATGTTACGGGCGATTTCCCGTTCCCAGCGGTCGCCGTTGGCAAGCAGACGCTCTTTGTCGTAATACAGCTCTTCGCGCGTCTCGGTGGCGAACTCGAAATTCGGGCCTTCGACGATCGCGTCCACCGGACAGGCTTCCTGGCAGAAACCACAATAGATGCACTTCACCATGTCGATGTCGTAGCGGACCGTGCGGCGCGTGCCATCGTTGCGGCGCGGGCCGGCTTCGATGGTGATCGCCTGGGCAGGACAGATCGCTTCGCACAGCTTGCAGGCAATGCAGCGTTCTTCGCCGTTCGGATAACGGCGCAGCGCATGCTCGCCGCGGAAGCGCGGACTGACCGGACCCTTTTCGAACGGGTAGTTCAGCGTCGCCTTCGGCGCGAAGAAATAGCGCATCGACAGGAAGAACGCGCCGACGAATTCCTTGAGGAACAGCGAACTGACGGCTTGCGAAAGACTTGCCATCAACAACCTCCAAACATGCCGGCCTGGGAGGCGCCGGCGAATTTTGCGAAACGGGAAACGGACATCAGGCCCACACCACCAGTTTCAGCACGACTGCAACAATGAAGACCATGGCGAGCGACAGCGGAAGGAAGACCTTCCAGCCGAGACGCATCAACTGGTCATAGCGGTAGCGCGGCACGAAGGCCTTCACCATGGCGAACATAAAGAACACCATCGATGCCTTCAGAATGAACCAAATGACGCCCGGGACCCAATTGAGGAACCAGACATCGACCGGAGGCAGCCAGCCGCCGAGGAACAGGATCGTCGTCAGCGCGCACATCAGGCAGATGGCCGCATATTCGCCGAGCATGAACATCATGTACGGGGTCGAGCCGTATTCGACCATGAACCCGGCGACCAGTTCCGATTCCGCTTCGACGAGGTCGAAGGGCGGACGGTTGGTTTCAGCCAGTGCCGAGATGAAGAAGACGATGAACATCGGGAACAGCGGCAGCCAGTACCAGTCGAGGAACGAGCCGGGCAACCCGATCATCGTGCCGAGGCCGTCACGCTGCGAATCGACGATATCCGTCAGGTTCAGCGAGCCGGCGCAAAGCAGCACGGTGACGATGACGAAGCCGATCGAGACTTCGTAGGAGACCATCTGCGCTGCAGAGCGCAGTGCGCTGAGGAACGGATATTTCGAGTTCGATGCCCAGCCACCGATGATGACGCCATAAACTTCAAGGGAAGATATGGCGAACACATAAAGAATGCCGACATTGATGTTTGCCATCACCCAGTTCGCATTGAGCGGAATGACGGCCCAGGCGGCCAGCGCCAAGGTGACGGAGACCAGCGGCGCCAGCAGGAACAGCACTTTGTTCGAGCCGGCCGGGATGACCGGTTCCTTGAAGACGAACTTCAAAAGATCGGCGAAGGACTGGAAAAGACCCCAGGGGCCTACCACATTCGGTCCACGGCGCATCTGAACCGCCGCCCAGATCTTGCGGTCGGCGAGCAGAATATAGGCGATGAAAATCAGGAGAGCGACCAGCAGCAGCAGCGACTGGCCGATCATGATGGCCGTTGGCCAGACATAGGTCAAAATGAAAGCGTCCATTTTTGTCTTATTCCCTCGCGCTCATTCCGCCGCAGCTTTGAAGTTGTTGCGTGCCAAAGCCGAACATTCGGCCATGACGGCAGACGCGCGTGCTATCGGGTTCGTCAAATAGAAGTCTTTGACCGGAGACGCAAATACCGATTTGGCCATCTCACCGGCTTTTTGTCCGAGTGCGGCAATTTCACCGCTGGCGCCCGGCGCAATCATATCGATCTCAGCGAAATGCGGATGGGCCGCATAGAGCTTTCCGCGCAGTTCACTCAGCGAATCAAACGGCAGGCGCTTGCCGAGCACGTCGGAAAGCGCGCGGATGATCGCCCAGTCCTCGCGCGCATCGCCCGGCGCGAAACCGGCGCGGTTGCCCATCTGGACGCGGCCTTCCGTGTTGACCCAGGTTCCGGACTTTTCCGTATAGGTGGAAGCCGGCAGGATCACGTCGGCGCCATGCGCGCCTTCGTCTCCATGCGAACCGATATAGACGGTGAAGCCGGCGGTCTTGGCCGAGAAATTCATCTCATCGGCGCCGAGCAGGAACAGCACGTCCGTGCCCGTCAGCATCTCGGCGGCAGTCTTACCCCCCTCACCCGGCACGAAGCTGAGATCGAGGCCACCAACGCGGGCAGCTGCGGTGTGCAGGACGGCAAAACCGTTCCAGTCGGCGGTTACTGCGCCAACAGCACCGGCGAGCTTGGCAGCCGTAGCGAGGACCGACGCACCGTTGCCGCCCGAAATCGCGCCCTGGCCGATAATGATCATCGGACGCTGCGCCTTCTTCAGGACGCTGAGGAACTTGCCCTTGCCGCTCGCCAGTTCGGCAAGCGTATCGGCGCCGGCGCCGAGATATTCATAGGAATAACGCAGTTCGGCCTGCTCGCCGATCACGCCGATCGGAAAATTGGCCATGCGGAAGCGCTTGCGGATGCGAGCGTTCAGGACGGAGGCTTCAAACCGCGGGTTCGAGCCGATGATCAGAAGCGCGTCGGCACTTTCGATGCCCTGGATCGTCGGGTTGAAGATGTAGCTCGAACGGCCGAACGACGGATCGAGCGCTGCGCCATCCTGGCGGCAGTCGATGTTCTTCGAGCCGAGCGAGGACATCAGTTCCTTGAGCGCATACATTTCCTCGACAGAAGCGAGATCGCCGGCGATCGCGCCGATCCTGTCGCCGCTGGTCTTTGCCACCGCCGACTTGATCGCGGCAAAGGCTTCGTTCCAGCTCGCAGGCTGCAGGCGCCCGTGCTTCTTCACATAGGGGCGGTCGAGACGCTGCGTCTTCAGACCATCCCAGATGAAGCGGGTCTTGTCGGAAATCCACTCTTCGTTGATCTCTTCATTGACGCGCGGCATGACCCGCATCACTTCGCGGCCGCGTGTGTCGACGCGAATCGCCGAGCCGACGGCATCCATGACGTCGATCGATTCGGTCTTGCCGAGTTCCCACGGCCGGGCGTTGAAGGCGTAAGGCTTAGAGGTCAGAGCGCCGACCGGGCAGAGGTCAACGACGTTGCCCTGCAATTCGGAGGTCATCGCCTGCTCGAGATAGGTGGTGATTTCGGCATCCTCGCCGCGGCCGATCAGGCCGAGTTCGGCAATGCCGGCAACTTCGGTGGTGAAGCGGACGCAGCGCGTGCAGTGGATGCAGCGGTTCATCACGGTCTTGACCAGCGGGCCGATATACTTGTCTTCGACGGCCCGCTTGTTTTCATTGTAGCGGGTCGAATCGACGCCGAAGGCCATGGCCTGGTCCTGCAAGTCGCATTCGCCACCCTGGTCGCAGATCGGGCAATCGAGCGGATGGTTGATCAGCAGGAATTCCATGACGCCCTCGCGCGCCTTCTTGACCATCGGCGTGGTCGTGAAGACTTCCGGCGGCTCGCCGTTCGGGCCGGGACGCAGGTCGCGCACGCCCATGGCGCAGGAGGCTGCCGGTTTCGGCGGCCCGCCTTTCACTTCGATCAGACACATGCGGCAGTTTCCGGCGACCGACAGCCGCTCATGGAAACAGAAGCGCGGAACCTCGGCGCCGGCTTCTTCGCACGCCTGCAGCAGCGTGAAATGATCCGGGACCTCGATCTCTTTTCCGTCGACTTTCAGCTTTGCCATCTTCGCACTCAATCCTGTCGTTCATTCGCCAGCCAGAGCGGCGAACAGATATTATAAAGGCACGCTAACCTCTTGAACGAAAACCGTTTCCGATTGCCGTTCGAAACTCATTCTCAACCCTTCATCAGG
The DNA here is from genome assembly GCF_964252955.1 of Pararhizobium sp. LjRoot238. Lineage (NCBI taxonomy): Bacteria > Pseudomonadati > Pseudomonadota > Alphaproteobacteria > Hyphomicrobiales > Rhizobiaceae > Pararhizobium > Pararhizobium sp. LjRoot238. The sequence goes on from NZ_CAXUPP020000001.1 coordinate 3,932,250, forward strand.
GTCTTTGCCTGCTCGACCCAGCCGTCGCGCGCTATGCGCCCGCCAAAACCGAGCTGCTCGTCGAAACGCTTCACGTCCTTATCGCTCCACGACGCGACATCCGCGTAACGCCGGACGCCCATGCCGTTCAGCACCTGCTCCAGCTTCGGACCGATACCCGAAATCCGCTTCAGGTCATCGGCCTGCGTTTCAACCACACGCGCCGCAGCCGTCTGCCGCTGCGGCTTGTCGGCCTTCGCCGGCGCAGCCTTGACCGGTTCTGCCTTCACTGGTTTCGACTTGACCGGAGCCTTGACTGGCGTCTCGGTTTTTGTCGCCGGTGCGACATCCGCCACCCCGGCAGCGCTTGCCAACGGTTCGGCAGCCTCCGCCGCAGGTCTTTCGTCGACGGCAGCGGTTTTCTGCGCCGTCCTGGTCATGCCCTGCATCGCGCCGAACATGATGCCGGCGATATGGCTGGTCATGCCAAGCCCAATCGCCGTGGCTGCCGCCATCGCTGCCGCCGGATGCTGCATCAGCGGATGCAGCGGCACTTTCGGCATATCCTTCAACCATTCGGCCATGCCGAACGGATCACTACTGGCCGGGGAATCTGCCGTAGGACCGGCAGTTCCTGCCCACGTTCCCTTGCTTTCTTCCTGTTCCGGCCTGGTCATATCGCTTACTCCGCCGCTTGCAGCACCGCCCCATGCGATGTCGAATTCCGCGTGTATTCATCGATGCGCTTTTCCATCTCCGGACGGAAATTGCGGATCAGCCCCTGGATCGGCCATGCTGCCGCGTCGCCGAGCGCGCAGATCGTGTGACCTTCGACCTGCTTCGTCACGTCGAACAGCATGTCGATTTCGCGCTTCTGGGCGCGGCCTTGGACCATGCGTTCCATGACCCGCATCATCCAGCCGGTGCCTTCACGGCACGGCGTGCATTGGCCGCAGCTCTCGTGCTTGTAGAATGCCGCCAGCCGCCAGATCGCCTTGATGATGTCGGTGGAGCGGTCCATGACGATGACTGCCGCGGTACCGAAAGACGACTTGACGTCGCGCATGCCGTCGAAATCCATCGGCGCATCCATGATGTCTTCCGCCTTGACCACCGGGCAGGACGAACCGCCCGGAATGACCGCGAGAAGATTGTCCCAGCCGCCGCGAATGCCGCCGCAATGGCGCTCGATCATCTCGCGGAACGGCACACCCATTGCATCCTCGAAGGTGCACGGCCTGTTGACGTGGCCAGACACCATGAACAGCTTGGTGCCGACATTGTTCGGACGGCCGATCGCGGAGAACCAGCCGGCGCCACGGCGCAGGATGGTAGGCGCAACAGCGATCGATTCGACGTTGTTGACCGTCGTCGGGCAGCCATAGAGGCCCATGTTCGCCGGGAACGGGGGTTTGAGGCGCGGCTGGCCCTTCTTGCCTTCAAGGCTTTCGAGAAGTGCTGTCTCCTCGCCGCAGATATAGGCGCCGGCGCCGTGATGGACGTAGATGTCCATGTCCCAGCCGTGCTTGTTGTTGATGCCGAGAAGGCCGGCGTCATAGCATTCGTCGATCGCCGCCTGCAGCGCCTCGCGCTCGCGGATATATTCGCCGCGAACATAGATATAGGCGGCATGCGCGCCCATGGCGAAGCTGGCGATCAGGCAGCCTTCGATCAGCGTGTGTGGATCGTGGCGCATGATGTCGCGGTCCTTGCAAGTGCCGGGCTCCGACTCGTCGGCGTTGACGACCAGATAATGCGGCCGGCCATCGCTTTCCTTCGGCATGAAGGACCATTTGAGACCGGTCGGGAAGCCCGCGCCGCCACGGCCGCGAAGACCCGACGCCTTCATCTCGTTGATGATCCACTCACGGCCCTTTTCCAGGATCTGCTTGGTGCCATCCCAATGGCCACGGCTGATCGCGCCCTTCAGCGACTTGTCGTGAATGCCGTAGATATTGGTAAAAATGCGATCTTTATCGTCGAGCATGGTTCACCTGTTTATCGCGGCTTCTTGCCTGTTGACGGCGTCTTCAAAGCCGGATCGGTTTCCGCCGCGGCAGTCTTGGCGCGCGCAGCCTTGGATGGCGGCACGCTGACGGCGGCCTCGTCGTTGACCTTCTTGGCGCGCGGTGCGGCCGGTTTCTTTTCCGGTGTCAACAGCGTCGTCGGACCACCGACGGGTGCTGAGAAAATACGGTCGATCTGCGGACCCGGCTTGACGTCGGAACCCTTGCCTGCGTCGAAACGGTCGATGATGTATTCCAACTGCGGAACCGTGAGGTCTTCGTAGGTGTCCTTGAAGATCATCACCATCGGCGCGTTCACGCAGGTGCCCTGACACTCCACCTCTTCCCAGGAAAGCGTACCCGCCTCGTTCGGCGTCAGCGGCTCGGGATGGATGCGCTTCTTGCAAAGGTTGATCAGGTCTTCCGAGCCGCGCAGCATGCATGGCGTCGTGCCGCAAACCTGAACATGGGCGCGCGTGCCGACCGGCTTCAGCTGGAACTGAGTGTAGAAGGTCGCGACTTCGAGCACGCGAATATAGGGCATGCCGAGCATGTCGGCGACGCCTTCGATCGCAGCCTTGGTGACCCAGCCATCCTGCTCCTGCGCCCGCATCAACAGCGGAATGACCGCCGATTGCTCGCGGCCTTTCGGGTATTTCTTGATCGTTGCCTTGGCCCAGACAGCATTGTCCTTGCTGAAGGCAAAGCTCGCTGGCTGGACATTTTCCTCGGCTAGTCGACGAACGGACATTCTTCCCGCACCTTATCAGTTAATCGAACCGCACCGCGACTTCGTCAGGGAGACGAACTCGCAGGCATAGGCTGACTGGTCTTTCTGCAAAAATACAATGTAGCGCGTGCCGTTCGGCACGGCGGCCCTGATCTCATAGCCCTGGGTCAGGAGCTTGCCCATGCCGCCGCCCGACGAACCGCTGATGCCCGCATCGCCGGTGTCTGTCGCAGTTTCCTGCGCGACAGCCGGCGCGGCCGCAAGCAGCAATCCGCAAAGCATCAGGGCAATCAGGCGCATCAACGGTCTACCTCGCCGAATACGATGTCGAGCGAGCCCAGGATAGCCGATACGTCGGCGAGCTGGTGGCCACGACAGATGTAATCCATCGCCTGCAGATGCGCGTAACCCGGGGCACGGATCTTGCAGCGATAGGGTTTGTTGGTGCCGTCGGAGACGAGATAGACGCCGAACTCGCCCTTCGGCGCTTCGACAGCCGCGTAAACCTCGCCTTCGGGCACATGATAGCCTTCGGTATAGAGCTTGAAATGGTGGATCAGCGCTTCCATCGAGCGTTTCATCTCGCCACGCTTCGGCGGCACGATCTTGCCATCGAGCGACGAAACCGGTCCGATCTTGGCGTCGCCGAGCAGGCGATTGACGCACTGGCGCATGATCTTGGCCGCTTCGCGCATCTCGATCATGCGGATCAGGTAACGGTCGTAGCAGTCGCCATTCTTGCCGATCGGGATGTCGAAATCCATCTGCGAATAGCATTCGTAAGGCTGCGCCTTGCGCAAATCCCAGGCAGCGCCCGAACCACGCACCATGACGCCGGAAAAGCCCCAGGCCCAGGCATCTTCGAGGCTGACGACGCCGATGTCGACGTTGCGCTGCTTGAAAATGCGGTTGCCGGTCAGGAGCTCATCGATATCGTCGACGGTCTTGAGGAACGGATCGATCCACTTGCCGATGTCTTCGATGAGCTCATGCGGCAGATCCTGGTGAACGCCGCCCGGACGGAAGTAGGCCGAATGCATGCGCGCGCCAGAGGCGCGCTCGTAGAACACCATCAGCTTTTCGCGTTCTTCGAAGCCCCAGAGCGGCGGCGTCAGCGCGCCGACGTCCATGGCCTGCGTCGTGACGTTCAAGAGATGCGACAGAATACGGCCGATTTCCGAATAGAGCACTCGGATCAGCTGCCCGCGGATCGGCACTTCAGTGCCCGTCAGCTTCTCGACCGCCAGCGCAAAGGCATGTTCCTGGTTCATCGGCGCGACATAGTCGAGCCGGTCGAAATAGGGAATAGCCTGCAAGTAGGTCTTGGTTTCGATCAGCTTCTCGGTGCCGCGATGCAAGAGACCGATATGCGGATCGACGCGCTCGACGATTTCGCCATCGAGCTCCAGCACAAGACGCAGCACACCGTGCGCCGCCGGATGCTGCGGGCCGAAATTGATGTTGAAATTGCGGACGTTATGTTCAGTCATGTGCGCGCTCCGAGCCGAAAACACCTTCACGATAGCGTAGGTGCCGGCCTTCCTTGTTCTTACTGCTTTGCCTTCTCATCACCCGGCAGAACATAATCCGTCCCCTCCCAGGGCGACATGAAGTCAAAGTTTCGGAATTCCTGCTTCAGTTCCACCGGCTCGTAGACGACCCGCTTGGCTTCGTCATCGTAGCGCACTTCGACAAAACCGGTCGTCGGAAAGTCCTTGCGCAGCGGATAGCCTTCGAAACCATAGTCGGTCAGGATGCGGCGCAGGTCCGGGTGGCCGGTAAAAAGGATGCCGTACATATCGTAGGCTTCCCGCTCGAACCAGTCGGCGCCCGGATAAACGGCGCAGGCCGACGGCACCGGCTGATCTTCGCCGGTCGCGACCTTCACGCGGATGCGCAGGTTCTGCTTCGGTGACAGGAGGTGATAGACCACATCGAAACGGTCGGGACGCTGCGGCCAGTCGACGCCGCAGATATCCGTGAAGTTGATAAAACCGCAGCGGGCGTCGTCACGCAGGAAGGTCAACAGCGCAATCAGGTTGTCCGCGGTCGCCGTCAGCGTCAGTTCACCAAAGCTCATGACGGCATCGGAAATCAACGCACCGCGCGCTTCTCGGATATAGGTGGCAAGTCCGTTCAGGGCTTCACTCATTGTTCAGATCCCCTGCCCTTACCGTTCGATCGTGCCTGTACGGCGGATCTTCTTCTGCAGCAGCAGCACCCCGTAAAGGAGGGCCTCTGCCGTGGGAGGACAGCCAGGCACATAGATATCCACCGGCACGACGCGATCGCAGCCGCGCACCACCGAATAGGAATAATGATAATAGCCGCCGCCATTGGCGCAGGAGCCCATCGAGATGACGTAACGCGGCTCGGGCATCTGGTCATAGACCTTGCGCAGAGCGGGTGCCATCTTGTTGGTCAGGGTGCCGGCGACGATCATGACGTCCGACTGGCGCGGCGAGGCGCGCGGCGCAAAGCCGAAGCGCTCGGCGTCGTAGCGCGGCATCGACATCTGCATCATTTCGACGGCGCAACAGGCCAGGCCAAAGGTCATCCACATCAGCGAGCCCGTGCGGGCCCAGTTGATCAACTCGTCGGTCGAAGTCACCAGAAAGCCCTTGTCGGCAAGCTCGTTGTTGATCTCGCCGAAGAACTTGTCATTACCGCCGATCGGCTTGCCGGTCGAGGGATCGATGACCCCCTTCGCCTTTGGCGCAACGAGCGTGGTGTGGGAGGTCAGTTCCATTCCAGCGCCCCCTTCTTCCATTCATAGATAAAGCCGATGGTGAGCACGCCGAGGAAGACCATCATCGACCAGAAACCGAACCAGCCCATCTCCTTGAACGAAACAGCCCAGGGAAACAGGAACGCCACTTCAAGATCGAAGATGATGAAGAGAATCGACACGAGATAGAATCGGATGTCGAATTTCATGCGAGCGTCATCGAATGCGTTGAAGCCGCATTCGTAGGCCGACAGCTTTTCATCGTCGGGCGCCTTGTAGGCGACGGCAAACGGCGCAATCAGCAGCGCCAGGCCGATAACCAGCGAGATACCGATGAAAATGGCGATCGGAATGTAGGAGCCAAGAAGGTCTGTCATTGTATCCGTCCCTGCCTGCGAGGCGCGCTGAAGAAGCGCAAAAACAAATGCTCACAGGCCGAAAATATGTTGCAACGCCAAAGTCGTTAGCGCAGCCAGCGCCGGTGTGCAAGCCTTGAGACAGGTTTTCATCCCCTTCTATGGGCGGAATGAAGACCGGCCAAAAGCTAGCATCTCCGGTAGGCGCGCGCAAATCCCGCAAAACCTTCACGGAAGAGGCTGCCACAGACCGCAACTGCCTTGCCCGGCAGCCCAGAGACATATGGTCGCGCGCGGTAAAATCGATTGAAATCGTGAGTTGGACACAAAAATGGCGATGCCCGATAGCGCTGCCTTGCGACCTTATAGATGCCGCAATACCGCATAGCCACTATCCCGGATTTGCATGGGCGCAAGGCACCCCTACCTGCCTTCCTGCAAGGCGCGCCACGTACCGAAGACGCACCTGCGGAACTCGTGCGGCAGGATATCATCGCAGCGGCCATAGAGCCGCACATCTACGTCAAGCCGCGATCGATGAGCATCTGAAAGAACAGCCCAAACGGCTACGCGCGGCAGAGCCGCTTCACTGTTTTCCCTATCGTGTTTTTTTATTTTAGAGAGAAAAATGGCGCGAGTGACGGGGCTCGAACCCGCGACCTCCGGCGTGACAGGCCGGCACTCTAACCGACTGAGCTACACCCGCGCACTTTGAATGGAAAACCCGGATTGGCGCAGAAGCGCTTTCCTTGAAATGGCGCGAGTGACGGGGCTCGAACCCGCGACCTCCGGCGTGACAGGCCGGCACTCTAACCGACTGAGCTACACCCGCACTTCATTTCAAGCAATCCGGATGCTTTCGCATCCGCTCGAACCGGACTGGCCGCTTCGATGAGCGGCTAACTACGGGGTTCGTCTTTTAGTGTCAAGCAGGTTTGGAGACAAAACGATGACAGCCGGCGAATTGTTTCCACAGGGACGAAAAAGCGCGACGAAAAATGCACTAGAGACTGGGAGCCACTCCTCTCAACGGCGCTTTCATCGACTGGTGCGCCGCCTTTCGCCGCATCGAAGTCCCTCCCGTTTTCCACAACGCGTTCATCGCCTTGTTGCCGGGCTTGTTCACGGTCGCCTGCAAAAAAATCAAAAAATCTTTGCAAACACTCTTGCGGTTTTTCGCCGATACGCATAGATCACGGCCACCGACGCGGCGGACACTGATCTGCTTCGCGAAGGGCGATTAGCTCAGTTGGTAGAGCGCCTCGTTTACACCGAGGATGTCGGGAGTTCGAGTCTCTCATCGCCCACCATTTATCCCTTAAGCAAATGTATGACTATCATCGTGACATCATGCGTGGTCGCAAAGGCTTTCCTGTGAACACGGCTCATCGCTCTTGCCAATGGATGGCGACACCACCATGTGTTGGCGGATGTAAAGATGGGGGCGATCGAGTTTCGTCCGCCGGTTCGTCATGGTTGACCGGGTCACGAAATAACAGGGGATGCGATGAGGAATGCGATTTTGACTGCAGCGCTTGCCGCGGGGCTTGCCGCCTGCACCGCCATGCCGGAACTTGCGCCTATACCCGGCAGCATCACCTATAATGGCCAGCCGGCAACAAAACTGACCAAGGCGCCGGTCGGCAGTGTGCTGCGCCACCGGCTGAACGACGAATACGGCCAGCCCTCCGAAGAGACCTATGTCATCCAGCCGGACCGGTCGTTGCGGCTCGTGCGCAGGGAGAGAGTTTTCGACGGGCCGTGAACGGGTAAAACGCCGTTTTGAGTGACACCCACGGGTGCGCCAACAGGAAGACATGATTTCCGGAGGAAAACCTGTTCGGTTACAGCGCCGCGCGTCTTTTCAGACGCGCAAAGGTCGCTGTAACACTTTGATCTGCTGCATAATTTTTCCTTAAATCGAATCCGATTTAAGGAATTATGCAGTAGGCCTGCATTGCAGACGATTCGCGCCTGACTTCAAGGAGACGCGTGAAGCCCGTCAAACATCTTCCTTCTTCCGCACCGGCGTCTTGCGCTTCGGTTCTTCCGGCGCCTCGGGCAAATACGGCTTTTCCCCTTTCGGCGTAGGAGCAAGCAAGTTCTTCAACGCCGACAACCGGTCCTTCAGCAGCGGCCGGAACCGCGTCGCGCGATAGGGCATGTCCGCCGCACCGTAGCCTTCCGGACCGTCGTCGTTGCCGCGGTGGATCTCCGTCAGCTTGACGCCGATGAACTCACCATCGACATAGTGCTTGTAGGGGCCAACCCAGCGGATTGTATAGATCTGGCCCTTGCGGATGCCCTGATCGATCGAGACGTGCTTGAACGTGTCGTTGATGCAGACGACTTTCTGTCCGACGTGAAAATTGTACATCGCAAAATCCTTCTGCCCGGCCTCTGCCCAAGCGATTGCGGCCGGCAAGGTCCTGGCGATCAAATAACGCTGGTCGGCCTCGCATTGCAACGAACAAGGTGCCGTGATGACAGCCGGCTCCGCGCGCCTCACCGAACTGGCATGCAATCGAACCTCAAGCGAAAACGCCTGCCGCCTCGGTAACGCCAACCAGCCGCGATGCCAAATCCTCATTTTCCCTGATACTGGCTGTCCGTGACAGGCTCCATCCAGTCCACCGCCTTTCCGTCAAGCGCCTCCTGGATGGCGATATGGGTCATGGCCGTCGTTACTGCCGCGCCGTGCCAGTGTTTTTCACCCGGCGGAAACCAGACGACGTCCCCTGCCCTGATCTCGCGGATCGGTTCGCCCCACACCTGCGCCAACCCGCTGCCGGAGGTGACGATCAAGGTCTGGCCGAGCGGATGGGTGTGCCAGGCCGTGCGTGCGCCCGGTTCGAAGGTGACGGACACGCTGCGCGTGCGGGCCGGTTCCGGCGCATCCAGGATCGGGTCCTGCCGGACGCTGCCGGTAAAATAGTCCGGTGACGGCTTGACCGACGGCCGGGATCCGCAGGGTTTGATCTCCATGGTAAATGGCTCCTTGCTTCGACAAATCTGTCACGCCCATCGCCACTTCGGGAATGGAAGCGGCGTTGCAATCGACCATACCTTGCATATCGCTGCCGCCGAATCGAGCCCGTCACCGAACTGGAAAACGGGAAGCGGCAATCAAAGTGTGTGGATCGTCACATCCGGGCAGGCCGCGCGGGCAATATCGCACAGATGCTGATGGTGGGTCAGGTAGATCACCTGCCCGACCCGCGCCATGTCCGCCATCAGTCCGAAGGCATGCTGCGCGCGGCCGTCGTCGAAGGTTTCCATGATGTCGTCGGCGATGAAGGGCAGAGATTCGCGCGTTGCGGCAACCTCGTGATAGCCGGCGATGCGCAACGCCAGATAAAGCTGGAAACGGGTGCCCTTGGAAAGGTCGTCCGCCAGTTTCGAGCCGCCGCCGGCCGCGTTCGCGATCAGAAATTCCTTGCCATTTTCCGCTTGGGTGGCGAGCCCGATATAGTCGCCACCGCTGATCGTTCTAAAGGCTGTCGAAGCACGCTGCATCATCGCGCTGCGATGCCGTTCGCGGTAGAGCCTGAGCGCGGTTTCGCCGGCAAGGATGCCGGTCTTGAGCCGCAGGTAGGCGATCGCCCGCTCCTCGACTTCAGCCAGCAGGGTGCGGCGGCGTTCCTCGACATGGGCGGCCGCATCGCCGCCGCCGATTGCCGCGAGCGCCTTATCCGCGTCACGCCACTCCGCATGCAGTTCGCTGGCGTCTCGATCACATTGTTCCCACCGCGATTGCTGTTCAGCCGCTTCCAACCGCAGGCCCGCCTCGTCGACCGCGCTCAGAATCATCTCCGCTTCTTCGACACGTCCGACCCCCAGGCGCGCCGCCAAATCGGATTCGGCTTCGGCAATCCGCTCCCGCACACGGCCGCGCGCCTTGGCCGCCTCCAGATGTTCACCGACTTCAGCGAGCGTGGCGCAACTATAAAGATCGAGCATGTTTTGCTTCTGAGCGTCGTGGCGCCGCCGCGATTCGGTCAAATCGCGATGTTCGGACATACGCACGTCGTTCTCACCCGAAATCCGCCGGAGCAACGCTTCCTGCTGTTCGGCATCGGCTAATCGCTGGCGGATCAGCTGAAAAGCCAGCAACGGCTCATCCGGCGCCGGCAATGAAAGCTTTTCGGCGAGAGTGGCGACGGTCGTCGCGAAGGCCTCCTGATCCTTGCGCATGCCGTCGATGCGGTGGTCCAGGTCCGCCTTGCGCTGGATCAGCTTGTCAAGCTCTTGAAGCACTGCCAGGACGGCCACGATCTCCTGGACGGACGAGGCCGTTCCGTCCTCGGCGAGCCAGGTTGCACCGATTGTCTCATCCCACCGCGCGATCCAGCCTGCCATTTCGGTATCCGCCGAAGACCAGGCCGCATCGCGCGCACGCAAAGCCGCCTGCATCCGCTCCACCGCCTCCGCGGCGGCAGCATGGGCGCGATGGGCCGACTGCAGGGCCGTGATCGTGCGCTCAGCCAAAGCAAGTGCATCGTCCAGACGCTCGGGCATGCCTTTTGTCACGCCGAGTTCCGCGAGCGCCCTCGCCACCCGTTCGAGCGCCCTTTCCTCGTCCGTTATTGCGAGACGCAAATCCTGACGCGCCGCACGAAGCTGATTGCACACGTCCAGCACCGCCGCCCGGCGGGCAAGCCAGGCCACCAGCTGATTGAGCTTTGTCTCTTCGGGAAGACCACAGCAGCGGGATGCTGCCGAGATCTCGCCCCTCAGCTCAGCGACCTCCATAAGCACGGCCTGGTGTTGCGCACGAAACACTGAAAGCTTTGCATTACGCTCAGCGATTGCGAGGGAAAGCCCCCTCGCCTGGGCAAGATCTTCGGCGCGCGCCAGCCGCATCGCCGTGATCTCATCATCCTTGCGCAGGGCGGTTTCGAATGCGCGCGCGGTCTCGCCATCCAATTGTGCCGCGTGGATCTGCCAGGTGTGATCGCGTTCCTGCCGCAACATCAAGGCCGTATCGTCGGCGACAAAACCTCCGGTTCGTGTCAATTCCGCGAGCCGGGCTTCCTCCGCCGCAACCAGTGCTATCTCCTCGGCGATCCGGTCATCGAGCCGCTTCAGCTGTTCCGTCAACGCCGTTCGGCGCGCCGTCCACTCGGTGACATCGGCTTCTTCAGGGATGGCGAGAGCCGCCACACTGTCCGCGTCCAGTTGGCTGGGGGCCAGTGCCGCGAGCTTTTCGGCAAGCTGGTCCTCGAGCGTGGCAAGCTGCCGGTTCGCCGCCTGCTGCCGCAGCAGGCAATCGTTCTGCCGCAGGCTCTGCAGGACGTCGGCGAGAGGCGCCGGATCGGTCGAGCCGGCAGCACCGCCCGCGCCGGTCAGCGCAGACTGAGCCCTCACCGCCTCGCACCGCGCCTCCGCGGCAAGCTTTCGCTCCCGGACCGCGGCTGTCAGCCGCTCGCTTAATGCGGAATGTTTCTGCGCCAGGTCCTGGATGCGCGCGGCCAAGGCAGCCGGCAGAACCAGCGCTGCAGGATCAGGCGCATCGACGCAACCGAGGCGCGCGAGACAAACGGCGATATCGGCGGCGACCTTGTCGCGCTCATCGACACGCGTCGGCATGTCCCGTGCAGCCGTCCTGTGACGCGCCTCAAGCTCAGTGCGCTCGAGATCACGGATATCTGCCGCGACGGCCAGCACGGCACCGTCGCGCTCGATGGCCGCAATTTCGGCCGCCCGGCGCTCGATGTCCGCATCGAGCTGTTCAAGGCGGGCGCGAATCTCGGTTTCCTCGCGTTGCAATTGCGGCAGCAGGGCATGCCAGACCGCCGGCGGTTCCGGCAGGTCACCGAAAGCGGCGAGTTCGGACCGCAGGCCGCGCAGCCTTGCAAGCAGTGGCAACCCCTGCATGCGATCGCGGGCGAGATCGAGGGAAACGCGCAGTTCCGCCCGCACCGTCACGGTCGCCTCGTGGCGCTCCGCCGCCGCATCACGCGCCTTGCGCAACGCGGCAAACTCGCGGGCGTTGACGTCGATGGCACTCTTTTTGTCCTTCAACACCTCGAGTTCCGCCTTCAACTCCGCCAGCCGGTGTTTTCGGCCCTGCGGTTTGTAGAAGGCATCGGCTTGCGCCTTCAGACCGGACAGGACAGCGCTGCTGTCCGGCAGGCCGGAACTGGCGGAAAACAGCAGGGTTCCGAGTTCCCCCTCGCTTTTCAAGATGCTTTCGCCGCCCTTTTCGATGCTGTCGTCATCGAGCGAAAACATCATCTGGTAGGTCACCCGGTCGATCGAGCCGAGCGCTGCGGAAAACAGATTGTCCGGCAGCGGCTGATCATCCGGTCCTAGAAGCGTATTCTGCCGGCGCTTGATCCGAGCGACGGCATGGATTCTTCCGCCGGTCTCGATCACGCCACCGACACGCATCGTCTCGTATGGATGCAAAAACCCATAAGCGCTGCGGTTATCGATGCCGAACAGGAGATCGAGAAAGGCGGAAAACAGGGTCGATTTTCCCGCCTCGTTGGGGCCGTAGACGAGATGAAAATCGGAGCTTCCGGCGCGCGCTTCACCAAATTCCAGACTGCGTCCGGTAAACTTGCCGTAGCGCACGAGATCGAGACGATTGAGACGCATCAGCGATCCGTCTCCCCGCCATGCAGATAGGCGAGAACATCATCGCTGCCGGCCAGCGCGGTCGCTTCCACGAACCGCCTCGCGGTCTCCTCGTCGCCGGCCAAGCTGTCGCGCAGTTCACGCGGCAGCTGTGCCAACAGCTCGTCCAGCATCGCACCGGCTTCCTGACGAAAGGCGTGGGACGGCAGCACGTCGGAATGGATCAGGGCTGCAAGTTCCTCGACCGGATCGGGACCGGACAAGGCCCCCTCGCCTTCCAGGCCCCGGCAATCGACATCGATCTTCTCGATCCAGCAACCGCTTAGGCCCGCGGCCACATTGGAAAATTCAGCGAACAGAAAATCCGGATCGCGCCGGAGCTTCCAGGCAAGCGGCGTCGCACCGGTCAGGGAAATCCGCAGGATGAGATGATCGGCAATCGTCCGGTTTCTGAGCGATGACAGCGTTTCTGCCGCCCTGTCCAGCATCTGCCGCCAGTCCGGCGCGCCGTCAAGATCGATCGTGACGCGCTCGAACACCGCCTGCCCGATCGCACGTTCCTGATGCTCCAGAGAGCCGTTCTCGCCGACGGTCACGAGCGTCACCGATTTCGACCCGGCCTCGTTGATATCCCGCCCCTGCGGCATGCCCGGCATGACGATCAGCGGCTTTTCGGAGTGTATCTGCCTGAGATGCACGTGGCCCAGCGCCCAGTAGTCGAAACCGTGCCGAGTGAGCTCGGCGACGCTGCAGGGCGCGTAGGGATCATGCCCAGGCGTGCCGGCGAGGCTCGTATGCAGCATGCCGATGTTGACCGCATCGGCGATGGGCGCCTGAAACGACGGCAACAGGCTCTCGGGCGCATGCGGATTGGCAAAGCTGATGCCATGAATATGAACCTCGCGCCCATCATCGAGCGTCTTGGCCTGAACGGGCCTGGCACGGCCGGAAAACACGTGCACGTTGGCCGGAAAGGTCAGCTCGCGCGTCACGGTGGACTGGGAATCGTGATTGCCGCGGATCAGGAAGACGCGGATCCCGGCGGCCTCCAGCCGGCGCAGTTCGCTCGCCAGATAAAGCGCCGTGTTCATCGATGTCTGCGAGCCGTCGTAAAGATCACCCGCAATCAGCAGGGCATCGACGTTTTCCGCCAGGCACAGATCGACGATCCTTGCGAGCGCCGTCCGCGTCGCGCCGCGTACCAGTTCGGCAAGCTCCGGATTTTTCAGAGCCAGACTGCGCAAGGGGGAATCGAGATGAAGATCGGCGGTGTGGACGAAACGGAACGGCATGGCCGACCATGGCCCGGGCGTCGGGGCCGCGTCAATGCCGGGAGACACTGCGCTCGCGACTATTCAGGGCTTTCGCTCTTCCCACCATTTTTGGGGAGATATGAGACCTCAGACCAGGAGCGTGAGAATAGGCTTGACTATGACGTCACAAGGGCCGCCATTTGACATGGCACCTCATAATATCCATATAAAACCCATGAAATCCACATTCGAAGTCTCCGACAAGCTCTTTGAGCTCTATCACCGGGTTCACCGGCTCATCAACGAATCGATGACCGAGGAAGGCGTGTCGCTGGCACGCAGCAAGTTCCTGTTTTTTCTGAGCAGGCTCGGACCCTGTCGGTCGACCGACATCGCCTGTGCACTCAATTTCGCGCCGCGCACCGTGACGGAAGCGATCGACGGGCTTGAGCGCGACAAACTGGTAGTGCGCAAACCCGATCCGGAAGACCGGCGGGCCAAGATCGTCTCGATCACCGATGTCGGCCGCATCGTGCTGGAAGCGGCCGAACATCCGCGAAAACAGCTGATCGAGGAAATCTTCTCGGCGCTCAATGACGAGCAGCTTGACCAGATGCACGACATCGTCAGCCGCCTCGTCGCCAAGGCCGACGAAATCCGCAAGCGCAAGGAAGACGGCGGGGACGAGATCGCTGCTGAATAGCACCATATCTCGCAGCTCACATTACGGTTGAAATAGAAAAGGCCAGGACATCATGTCCCGGCCTTTTCCGTTACCGGTACAGACGCGATTACATCGCGTTCATGCAGGTGCCGCAAACGAAAAGAGGCCCGGGAAAACCCGGGCCTCGAATCAACCTGCCATCGAACCGCCGGCGTTGCCGCCACGGTGCTGCAGATGAAACATGAAACTTAGTTTACGGCGTCCTTCAGACCCTTGCCGGCAGAGAACTTCGGCACGTTGCGTGCCGGGATGTCTACTTCTGCGCCGGTGGACGGGTTGCGACCCTTGGATGCTTCGCGGCGGCTGACCGAGAAATTGCCGAAGCCGACGAGACGAACGTCGCCGCCGTTCTTCAGTTCTACCTGGATAGCGTCGAAGATTGCATCAACTGCAGAAGATGCGTCCGTCTTCGAAAGTCCGGCCTTCTCGGCAACTGCTGACACGAGCTCATTCTTGTTCATGTTTCCACCCCTTTCAATACTGGTTCGAAACGACTCAATTTTTAAGCCGGGGGCAGCATACGCAAGACCCTCGCCTTGGCAAACCCAATCGCTCCGAATCCCTAGGAATGCAAGGCTTTGCGGGAGGTTTTACATAAAAAAGACCGGCAAAAATGCCGGTCTTCCACTATTTATGTTCCAAATCGATCCCCGTATGGTTGCGGGCATCATTTGACGTTCACGTCAAGTGCCTAGTGGGCAATCGACACTCCGGCGTCATCGGCCGGATCGACAGCCGCGATCGGAACCGCCTGCTTGGACGGATCCCACTCGATCGCCACCGGGACCCGCAGTAGCGCGTGGCTCAGAACCTCGCCTATATGCGAGACCGGGATGATCTCCATGTTGTTCTTCACGTTGTCCGGAATGTCCGCCAGATCCTTGGCGTTTTCTTCCGGGATCAGCACCTTCTTGATGCCACCGCGAAGTGCTGCAAGCAGCTTTTCCTTCAAACCGCCGATCGGCAGGACACGGCCGCGCAGCGTGATTTCGCCGGTCATCGCCACGTCCTTGTTGACCGGGATACCGGTCATGATCGAGACGATCGCCGTTGCCATGGCGACACCTGCGGACGGACCGTCCTTCGGCGTCGCACCTTCCGGCACGTGCACGTGGATATCGCTTCGATCGAACAACGGCGGCTCGATACCGAAATCGATGGCGCGCGAGCGGACATAGGAGGCCGCCGCCGAGATCGATTCCTTCATCACGTCCCTGAGGTTACCGGTCACCGTCATGCGGCCCTTGCCAGGCATCATGACGCCTTCGATCGTCAGCAGTTCGCCGCCGACCTCAGTCCAGGCGAGACCCGTGACGACACCCACCTGATCGTTACGCTCGGCTTCGCCATGGCGATAGCGCGGAACGCCCAGATAATCCTGGATGTTCTCCGCCGTCATCTCGACCTTGTCGGTCTTGCCCTTGAGGATTTCCGTCACGGCCTTGCGGGCGAGCTTCATCAACTCACGCTCGAGGCTGCGCACGCCGGCTTCACGGGTGTAGGTCTGAATGACCCCCCTCAGGGCGCCGTCCGTGACCGAGAACTCCTTGGCCTGCAAAGCGTGGTCGGCAATCGCCTTCGGCAAAAGGTGCCGCTTGGCGATTTCCAGCTTTTCCTCTTCCGTGTAACCGGCGATGCGGATCACTTCCATGCGGTCCATCAGCGGCGGCGGAATATTCAGCGTGTTGGCCGTGGTGATGAACATCACGTTCGACAGGTCATACTCCACTTCGAGATAGTGGTCCATGAAGGTAAAGTTCTGTTCCGGATCCAGCACCTCGAGCAGAGCCGAGGACGGGTCGCCGCGGAAATCCTGGCCCATCTTGTCGATTTCGTCGAGCAGGAAGAGCGGATTGGACTTCTTCGCCTTCTTCATCGACTGGATGACCTTGCCGGGCATCGAGCCGATATAGGTGCGGCGGTGACCGCGAATCTCGGCTTCGTCACGAACGCCGCCGAGCGCCATGCGGATATATTCGCGGCCGGTCGCCTTGGCGATCGACTTGGCAAGCGAGGTCTTGCCGACGCCCGGAGGGCCGACGAGGCACAGGATCGGGCCCTTGATCTTCTGCGAACGCGCCTGCACGGCAAGATATTCGATGATCCGTTCCTTGACCTTGTCGAGGCCGAAATGATCGTGTTCGAGCACTTTTTCAGCGTGGTTGAGGTCGGTCTTGACCTTCGACTTCTTGCTCCACGGAATGCCGAGCAGCCAATCCAGATAGTTGCGCACGACGGTGGCTTCCGCCGACATCGGGCTCATCTGGCGCAGCTTCTTGACTTCCGCGTCTGCCTTTTCACGGGCTTCCTTGGAAAGCTTGGTCTTGGTGATGCGGTCTTCCAGCTCGGCCATCTCGTCGCGGCCTTCCTCGCCGTCGCCGAGTTCCTTCTGGATCGCCTTCATCTGTTCGTTCAGGTAATATTCGCGTTGCGTCTTCTCCATCTGGCGCTTGACGCGCGAGCGGATGCGCTTCTCGACCTGGAGAACGGAGATTTCGCCTTCCATGAAGCCAAGGGCCTTTTCAAGGCGCAGCTTTACGCTCGTCGTCTCGAGCATTTCCTGCTTTTCGACGATCTTGATGGAGAGATGCGAAGCGACCGTATCGGCGAGCTTCGAATAGTCCTCGATCTGGCTGGCAGCGCCGACGACTTCCGGAGAAATCTTCTTGTTGAGCTTCACATAGCTCTCGAATTCGGAGACCACCGAGCGGCTGAGCGCCTCGATCTCGACCGGATCTTCTACAGGCTCCGGCAGCGCATGCGCCATCGCCTCGTAGAACTCTTCGCGACGGGTATAGCCGTCGATCTCGGCGCGGGAACGGCCCTCGACCAGAACCTTGACGGTGCCATCGGGCAGCTTCAGGAGCTGAAGCACGTTGGCGATCGTGCCGATCTGGTAGATTGCAGAGGCTTCCGGATCGTCGTCGCTCGCATTGATCTGGGTCGCAAGCATGATCTGCTTGTCGGTGCCCATGACCTCTTCCAGCGCGCGGATCGATTTTTCACGGCCGACAAACAGAGGCACGATCATATGCGGGAACACCACGATGTCGCGCAGCGGCAGCACCGGATAGGTCGCGCTATCAATTGCCGGAGACGTTTTGTTCGTCATGTCATTTCCTTTCCGTCCCGTTTCCGGGCCCGTTACCCGAAGCGTTCAAGGGCGCTTCCGGTCCTCATTCTTTCCACTGTCACGTGGAGTGTGTGACGTCTGTTTTCAACCCTTTGCCGGCGACCGGCTTGGGAGGCGCCGTAGCCGGGTATTAAATGGCATCTGACTGTCGCGGACCTTGCCGCGGGATTGAAGCGCACACGACCCGCATCAGGATAAGCCGATGCGGAATCATAGCATAATCGCGTTGTTGGCCGCGTTTAGCAATCGCCGATTCTACCCATTGCTCGTCCGTTGGCGATATCCACTGCCACGTTTTCTGTGCATCCGAGCCCTGCAATGCATGCAAAGCTCGCGGGACTGCTTCGGCTTTGCGCCACGGGCGGGAGTCTTCGCCCCCATGCACCACATATGCTCCACGAAAAAGGCCCGCGCGTGGCGGGCCTCTTCAACTTAAGTCAGGTGCGGATCAGGCCGAAACGTTGGCCTTTTCTTCGGAGCGCTCCGAATAGATGTAGAGCGGACGGGCAGAGCCCTTGACCACCTCGTCTGAGATGACCACTTCGCGCACGCCTTCCAGCGTCGGCAGCTCGAACATGGTGTCGAGCAGGATCTTTTCCATGATCGAGCGCAGGCCGCGAGCGCCGGTTTTGCGCACGATCGCCTTGCGGGCGATTTCGCGCAGAGCATCCTCGTGGAAGGTCAGTTCGACGTCTTCCATCTCGAACAGGCGCTGGTACTGCTTGATCAGCGCGTTCTTCGGCTCGGACAGGATCTGGATCAGGGCCGGTTCGTCGAGGTCTTCGAGCGTCGCCAGCACCGGCAGACGGCCGATGAATTCCGGGATGAGGCCGAACTTCACCAGATCTTCCGGCTCCAGTTCGCGCAGGACTTCGCCGACGCGGCGATCTTCCGGTGCGCGCACCGCGGCACCGAAGCCGATCGAGGTCTTTTCACCACGGGCCGAGATGATCTTGTCGAGGCCGGCAAAAGCGCCGCCGCAGATGAACAGGATGTTGGTCGTATCCACCTGCAGGAATTCCTGCTGCGGATGCTTGCGGCCGCCCTGTGGCGGAACCGAAGCAACCGTGCCTTCCATGATCTTCAGAAGCGCCTGCTGCACGCCTTCGCCCGAAACGTCACGGGTGATCGACGGGTTGTCGGACTTGCGTGAGATCTTGTCGACTTCGTCGATGTAGACGATGCCGCGCTGCGCCCGCTCGACGTTATAATCGGCAGCCTGGAGGAGCTTCAGGATGATGTTCTCGACATCCTCGCCGACATAACCGGCTTCCGTCAGCGTCGTCGCGTCGGCCATCGTGAACGGCACGTCGATGATGCGCGCCAGCGTCTGCGCCAGATAGGTCTTGCCGCAACCAGTCGGGCCGACGAGCATGATGTTGGACTTCGCCAACTCGACGTCGGTGCCCTTGGCGGCGTGCGCCAGGCGCTTGTAGTGGTTGTGGACGGCGACCGACAGGATGCGCTTGGCCTGCTGCTGACCGATCACATATTCGTCGAGGACCTTGATGATCTCCTGCGGCGTCGGAACGCCGTCACGGGATTTGACCATCGAGGTCTTGTTCTCTTCGCGGATGATGTCCATGCAGAGCTCGACGCATTCATCGCAGATGAACACTGTCGGTCCGGCAATCAGCTTGCGGACCTCATGCTGGCTCTTGCCGCAGAAGGAACAATATAGGGTATTCTTCGAGTCACCGCCGTTGCTACCGCTGACTTTGCTCATATCACTTTCCTTCCAGCACGCCGGACACCTCCTGAAAGGTGAAACGGACTACTCAACCCGCTCCGCAATTCTTTCCGCCTTCATGCGCGAAAATACGGCACTTTCGGGAGTACGAACCGGCTTCAAACAACCACGTTTGATGTCCGGCAGCAACGAATCTCCCACCGAATACCGAATGCTAGGACCTCAAACTTCAACATAGCATTAACGGTCAATATTAACGGCTTTGGCCTGCGGATAAAGCCCTATGAGGGATACAAATGTGTCACAAATGCATCTATCCGCACACAAAAGCTTGAAAATCACCCTTCCTGGGCCGCTTCCATGGCCTCACGCGAGGTGATGACCTTGTCGACGACACCCCAGCTCAGCGCTTCGTCCGCACTCATGAAGTGGTCACGGTCAAGCGTCTGTTCAACCTCTTCATAGGTCCGGCCGGTATGCTTGACATAGATCTCGTTCAGGCGGCGCTTCATTTTCAGGATGTCGCGCGCATGCCGTTCGATGTCGGATGCCTGGCCCTGGAAGCCGCCGGAAGGCTGGTGAACCATGATGCGGGCGTTCGGGGTCGCAAAGCGCATGTCCTTGTGACCGGCGGCCAGAAGCAGTGAGCCCATCGAGGCGGCCTGGCCGATGCAAAGCGTCGAAACGGCAGGCTTGATGAACTGCATCGTATCGTAGATCGCCATGCCGGCAGTGACGACGCCGCCCGGCGAGTTGATATAAAGCGCGATTTCCTTCTTCGGGTTCTCGGCCTCGAGGAACAGCAACTGGGCGCAGATCAGCGTTGCCATCTGGTCTTCCACAGCACCCGTCAAAAAGATGATGCGCTCTTTCAGAAGGCGCGAGAAGATGTCGTAGGAACGTTCGCCGCGATTGGTCTGTTCAACGACCATCGGCACCAGAGCCATGGCGGTATCAACGGGATTTCTCATGTCAAACCTTTGTCTAGCTGGCGCGCAAAATCTCCTGCGCGCCGGAATCATCGGAAATATCTCGCTTCATACATAGAGTGTCCAAGTACCCCACTTCAAGTCGCGAACTCTGCATAACGTTAATACCCGGCCGCAGCCCAACATTCCCGCCACGGCACATTCATGCGTGATCCTTTAGTGATTCCTAAGGAGCGCGATACGGCCCCGGTCGCTTTTTGAACCTTTTCACACAGGCATTCGGGCTTTCAGGGTAAAAAATGGGTAAATTGAGGTCAAAGCTGGGATTCGATCGGCAGGATGCTGATGACCCCTGCAGTCAGGCGGCGCAAGAAACCGGCCTCTGGCTCGCGGTGAAGCACACGCGGCCTGTTGTCCTCGCTGTCGTGCCAGCGCAGGCGGCCATTCTCGAGGGTCAGCCGGAAGCTGTTCGCCGGGCATGTCTCTTCCTTAAAAACCGCCTCGACTTCATCGACAAGCCCCGGATGGGTGAACAACACGCCCATTTCCGTATTCAGCGACGCCGAGCGCGGATCGAAGTTCAGCGAGCCGACGAAGGCCGTCTTGCCATCGACCGTGAAAGCCTTGGTATGAAGGCTGGCGCCCCGCGATCCAAACAGCGACATGCGCCTGGGATCGCCGAATTCGTGGATCGCCTTCAATTCGAACAGCGTGGCACCGCTCTCCAGTAGCGCCTTGCGATAATTGGCGTAGGCTCCGTGAACCGCCGCAACATCGGTGGCGGCAAGCGAGTTCGTCAGGACCGCGACCTTGACCCGCCGCTCAATGAGCCTCGCGATTTCTGCAATACCCTGGCTACCGGGAATGAAATAGGGAGAAATGATCTGCACGTCGTGGTGCGCGGAGGTGAGGACCGGCATCAGTTCGCGCATGATCCAGTTGTTGCGCTTCTGCAGAAATGCCTTTTCCGGCGGATCCGATACGAGTTTGGCATCGCCCGTCCAATGAAGAGCCTCGGTTGCCGGCAGCCAACCGCCGTCCTTCATCGCCTTTTCGACATGCGTCAGATAGTGCTGACCGCCAGGTGTCGCCGCGATCCTGTCGAGCTTCGCCCTGAACGCCGGCAGATAGTGCTTATGCAGCGTGCGCAACGACCCGATTGGCACCACGACAGGGCTATTCCAATAGCAGTCGAAGACTGTGGCTGCCTCCATAGACACAGCGCCGAGCATCCAGACATCGAGATCGCGGAAGTTCGCCTGCTCGGCCGCGTCGAAATAGGCGTCGCCAATGTTGCGGCCGCCGGCGATCACCAGGTGGCCATCGACGATCCATTGCTTGTTGTGCATGCGTCGTGAGGTTCGCAGTGGCCGCAGCATCATCTCGAAACCACGCTTGAAGCGATCGGTCCGCGCCCGGCTCGGATTGAACAGGCGAACCTCGATGTTCGGATGGGCGTCGAGAGAGAGGCACATGCGATCATGCAGGCCGGCATTGATATCGTCGAGCAGCAGGCGCACCCGGACGCCGCGATCGGCAGCAGCGAGCACCTCGCGGCTCAACAATCGCCCGGTAAGGTCGTTCTTCCAGTAATAATACTGCAGGTCGAGACTGCGGCCTGCTTTGCGGGCAGAAAGGGCGCGCAGGGCGAAGGCCGACATATTGTCGCAGATCAGCGCGACACCGTTCAACCCGGGATGACGGTCGAGAAGAGGGGTCGCCAACCGGTCCAGCTCGGTCTGCTCGCCTCCCGGCATCAGCGCGGTCGATGCCGGCCCATGCAGCCGCCGCCCGAAACGGCCATAGGCATAGACCAGGATCAACGCCAACAGGCCGGACGCGAAAACATAGAAGGCAACGATAGCGGCGCGCATGAAAGGACGACCTGTCCGTCAGGGTTGAGCGGCGGAAACCGCTTCGATTGCAGTCCTGCCTTCACCAGCGAGCGCGGCCTTGAGATCGATATAGGCCTTGATCGGCAGATGATCGGACGCCACGCGGGCGAGCTGCGTGTTGTGCACTTCGACCGCGGTGACCAGATTATGCGGACTGCCCATCACCCGGTCGAGCGCCAAAAGCGGGAAACGCGAGGGAAAACTCGGCACGGCAGTCGCGGCATGATCGAAGACGGGGCTGAGAAACCGCAGCGCCGAGCGGCGGCCGAGCCGCCATTCGTTGAGATCGCCGATCAGGAGCGTCGGCCGCTCCTCCGCCTCGCGGATGGCCGTCAGGATCGCCTCGGCCTGCCGCGCGCGGGAATGCCTGAGCAGGCCGAAATGGGCGGCGATGATCCTGAGCGGCCCGTGCTTGAGATCGAGATCGACGACGAGCGCGCCGCGCGGCTCGACGCCGGGCAGGTTTAGTTGATGAACCTTGGCGACTGCGCCCTCGCGCAACAGGAGCACATTGCCATGCCAGCCATGTCCCTTGGACGAAAAGGCGGCGATCGGCACCGAAATGAGGTGACATTCACGGTGCAGTCGTTCGAGATCGAGCAGGCCTGCCCGCTCTCCGAAACGCTGGTCGGCCTCCTGCAGCGCGATGATATCAGCGCCGATCTCGCCGATCACTTCTGTGGTCCGCCCGGGGTCGAAGCGACTGTCGGTGCCGACGCATTTGTGGATATTGTAGGAGGCTATGACGGTGTCGCCGCGCCCGCCTGCCGGATCCCGGCCCGCAAGCGAGACGCGCTTTCCGCGGATCGCGGCCAAGATGCCCGCGGGCAGGCTGTTGTGCGACGAAGCCATAGTCTCTCTCAGGTCCTTGCCGTTCATCGTGCAAAAATAGACATGCCTCGCGGCAAGGCAAGGCGGTATCCGGCAAATGCGAACTTTTGAACGTCTGCGCCGCAACTTTCGAGTGGCGATATCTGGGCATCGTCCCGACAATTTTCTTGCCGAGGACACCGCTTGAACCATAGATCAGGTCAAACGCCCGTTCCACTCAGCGAGAATGCCTCCATGTCCGCGCCCTCTGCACTTTCCATCGACCCCGCGAACCGGCATGTCAGCATCGACGTGCGCAATCCTGCCTTCTATCAGGACCCGCTGTCCGCCTACGCCGCATTGCATGCGCGCTGTCCCGCCTTCTTCTGGGAAGAGCAGCAGCAATGGTATTTTGCGGGCTACGATCAGGTGAACGGCCTTCTGCGAGATCGCCGCTTCGGCCGCCAGATCCTGCACGTGGCAACCCGCGAGGAACTCGGGCTGTCGGAGCCGAAGCCGCATCTCAAGGATTTCGACCGGCTGGAAAGCTATTCGCTGCTCGAACTCGAGCCGCCGGCCCACACGCGGCTTCGGACCCTCGTCAACCGCGCCTTCGTCTCGCGGCAGATCGAACAGCTGCGGCCGGAAATCGCTGCACTCGCACACGCGATCATCGACGGTTTCGAAAAGGACGGCGAAGTCGAACTGCTGAAGACCTATGCCGAGATCATTCCGGTAACGGTGATCGCCCGCATGCTCGGCGTGCCGATGGACATGGCGCCGAAACTGCTCGACTGGTCGCACCGCATGGTGCGCATGTACATGTTCAATCCGACGCTTGAGACCGAGCTCGACGCCAACCGGGCGTCCGCCGAATTCAGTGCCTACCTGAAGAGCATCATCGACTGGAAACGCGACAATCCGGCCGATGATCTCCTCACGCATATGATCACCACCGAGAAGGACGGCGAGCGGCTGTCCGATGACGAACTCATCTCGACGGCGGTTCTTCTGCTCAATGCCGGCCACGAGGCGACCGTGCACCAGCTCGGCAACGCCGTGCGCGTTCTGCTCGATAAGGGCACGCCCGCGGAACAGGCTTTTGCAGACGATACCGCCACCGAGCGAACGATTGAGGAGTGCATGCGCTATGCCGCGCCGCTTCACATTTTCCAGCGCTACGCCCTCTCCGATATCGAGCTGGAGGACGGCATCAGCCTCAAGAAGGGCGACAAGATCGGCCTGCTGCTTGCCGCCGCCAATGTCGATCCGAAGAAATTCTCCGATCCCCTCGCCTTCCACCCCGGCCGCAACGAGGGTCCGCACGTCTCCTTCGGCGCGGGCTTGCATTTCTGCATCGGCGCGCCGCTGGCACGGCTGGAACTGAAGCTGTCACTGCCGATCCTGTTCGAGCGGCTTCCGGGACTGCGCCTGAAAAGCGCGCCGCAGGTGAAGGACAGCTACCATTTCCACGGGCTGGAGCGGCTGGAACTGGAGTGGTGAGTCAAGAAGCCGAACGGCTCGGCCTGTCGTTAGTCAAGCTGACTGTTAGGCCGTGAATATCCAGACAGCATGATCTTTGTTGCTGCCTGCAATCCATGATTGTGACAGAAATCGAGCATCGATCTATCTGACATACGAGTTTTTGCGATGGCCGGAGAAATCGATGAGCTGACCGGATGCCTGTGAGAAACGCAATGTCACCATTCTACGTCGTTACAGATTGCGAATTTGACGGACCAACGCCGGGCGCGAACTCGATGTTGTCGTTTGGCTCCGTCGCGGTCTCGGCAACGGGTTCTGTTCTTGGCGAATTCGAAGCTGTCTTGGAACCGCTCGAGCAGGCTGAGCGCGATGCAGCCACCATGGCGTTTTGGCATCGGCATCCAGAAGCGTGGGCGGCCTCGACAGAAAATCCTCGACCTCCCTCCGATGTCATTGCACGGTTCGTGGATTGGATCGGTTCGTTCCACGGTGAGCCGATCTTTGCAGCGCACCCACTTGCACTCGATGGCCCATGGTTCGACTACTACCTGAGACACTTTACAGGACGCCCCTTGCTTGAAGGACCATGGGTTGCCAATCGTCTGTTCCGGCATCCTCCGCTCTGCCTCATGTCGTTCGTTGCCGGCAAGACCGGACGTGGACAATGGGAATGCGATGTAAACCGCTATCCACCTGAATGGCTCGGCTCTATCGATCATACGCATCGTGCGATTGACGATGCCCGCGGCTATGCAAACCTGTTGCGCTTCTTCATCGCTGAGCGCTGATTACTGCGAAGTTAGACCCTGATCACATAATCCTTGCGAGTCGTTTCAATCACTTCCCAGGTTCCCTTGAAGCCGGGTCTGAGAATCATGCTGTCGCCGGCTTTGAGATGTGTGTCCGCGCCGCCCTCTTCGGTGACGACGGAATGGCCGGAGAGGATGTGGAAATATTCCCACTCCTCATAAACGATCCGCCACTTCCCCGGCGTCGCCTCCCAGATGCCGGCATAAATGCCGCCATCGGCTTCCTCGAAATTCCAGGTGCGGAATTCCGGCGAGCCGGAGACCAGGCGGTCCGGCGCAGGCCCGCCGATCTCCGGTTCAAGCGACGACGGATCGAATATCAGGGCGTGGGTCATAATGGCTCCATGGGAGGCAATGGCCGGTTTCCCGGCCATCTGAAACTGTGTCAAACCTTGGCAAGCGATTGGTCGAGGTCGGCGATAATGTCGGTCACGTCCTCGATGCCGACCGAGAGGCGCACGACTTCAGGGCCGGCGCCCGCCGCCGTCTGCTGTTCCGGCGTCAACTGCCGGTGGGTTGTCGAAGCCGGATGGATGACGAGGGACCGGGTGTCGCCGATATTGGCGAGGTGCGAGAACATCTCCAGTCCCTCGACGAAGCGTTTCCCCGCCTCGTAGCCATCCTTCAGGCCGAAGGTGAACACGGCGCCCGCGCCTTTCGGCGAATATGTCTGCTGAAGCGCGTGGTTGGCGTCGCCCTCAAGGCCCGCATATCTCACCCAGGCGACCTTGTCGTGGGCGCCGAGCCAGGTGGCGACCGCAAGGGCGTTGTCGCAATGACGCTGCATCCTGAGCGGCAGCGTCTCGATGCCCGTCAGAAGAAGAAAGGCGTTGAAGGGCGAAATGGCCGGCCCAAAATCGCGCAGACCCAGGACACGGCAGGCGATGGCGAAGGCGAAATTGCCGAAGGTCGCATGCAGCACCATGTCGCCATATTCCCGGCGCGGCTCCGACAAGATCGGGTATTTGCCCGATTTCGACCAGTCGAACGTGCCGCCATCGACGATCACGCCGCCCATCGAGTTGCCGTGGCCGCCCATGAATTTGGTCAGCGAATGCACGACGATATCGGCGCCATGCTCGATCGGCTGGATCAGATAGGGCGTCGCCATGGTGTTGTCGACGATCAGCGGCAAGCCGTGCTTTTTCGCGACCTCCGAGATCGCCGCAATGTCGACGAATGTCCCGCCGGGATTGGCAAGGCTCTCGATGAAGATCGCCTTGGTGCGCTCGTCGATCTGGCTCTCGAACGACGAAATATCCGCAGTATCGACCCACCGCACCCGCCAGTCGAAGGATTTGAAGGCGTTGCCGAACTGATTGATGGAGCCGCCATAGAGCTGGCGCGCGGCCAGGAAATTGTCGCCCGGGCTCATGATGGCGTGGAAGATCAGGAGCTGGGCTGCATGACCGGATGCAACGGCAAGCGCCGCGGTGCCGCCTTCGAGTGCCGCGACACGCTCTTCCAGCACCGCCTGCGTCGGGTTCATGATGCGCGTATAGATATTGCCGAAGGCCTGCAGGCCGAAGAGTGAGGCGGCATGATCGGCGTCGTTGAAGACAAAGCTCGTCGTCTGGTAGATCGGCGTCGCGCGGGCCCCGGTGGCCGGATCGGGCTGGGCGCCGGCGTGAATGGCAAGCGTACTGAAACCTGGATTGTTCTTCACGGACGTGTCCTCCCCTGATCAAGTTCGGCGCACTATTTCAGAGGCTATACCTCCCGGTCAAAGACTGTTTTGCCGGATTTGCACGCTGAGCGAGTACGGATTTCCAATCGGCTGGCAAGCCGTCAGCCGACCAGACGCGGATATTCGATCGCCGGACAGCGGTCCATGACGACCTTTATGCCTTGCTCTTCCGCTTTTGCCGCTGCCTTGTCGTCGCGCACCGACAATTGCCCCCAAATGACCTTCGGCCGCACTTTGAGCGAAAGGATTTCATCGACCAGGGCCGGGAGGGCATGGGCGGCACGGAAGACATCGACCATGTCGATGGGCTCGGGAACGTCGGCGAGCCGGGCATAGACCTTCTGTCCGTGGATTTCCTTGCCGGCCTGGCCCGGATTGACGGGGAAAACCGTATAGCCCTTGCGCAGCAGGAACGCCATCACGCGATGGCTTGGCCGCTCGGGGTTCGGCGACGCGCCGACGAGTGCAATCGTCTTTGTCGATTTGAGAATGTCAGAGATATAAAAATCCGGATACGCATCGTGGTTCATCGTCGAAGTCCACCCAAAGCAATCGTCGCGCGATAATTGGGATAGCCCCCTCCGCTGTCAACCAATCGACGGCGCTTTGCAAGCAAATCCCAAGGCGACAGCGTCCGCGGCGTCGCCAAATCTGGCTATCCGTCAGAATCGGGTTGCTTTTCACGATGCGCCCCTTCAGAAAATGCCGGTAACTCATCTTCCTAGCGTCCCGTAAAGGTTCATCTTGCCCCTCGACGTCATCGCTCTCGTTCTGTTCGGGGCGTTACTGCATGCGACATGGAATGCGCTGGTCAAGGCGGGATCGGAGAAATCGCTCGATGCGGCGATGATTGCGCTCGGCGCGGCGGTCGTTGCCCTTCCGTTCCTGCCCTTCATGCCGCTGCCGCATCCGGACGCCTGGCCCTTCATTCTCGTGTCGGCCTTGTTCCAGTTCGCCTATTTCCAGCTTGTGGCCGCCTCCTACCGTGCGGGCGATATCGGTCTCGTCTATCCGCTGATGCGCGGCGTCGCGCCCTTGCTGGTGGCGGCGACAAGCGGCGCGCTGATCGGCGAAAGCCTTTCGAGCGGTGCCTTGGCCGGCGTGCTGACGATCTCGACCGGCGTGCTGACGCTTGCCTTCGAAGCACGCAAGGGCGGCAAACATGCCATCCTCCTGGCGCTCGCCAATGCCGTGGTCATCGCCAGCTATACCTATGTCGACGGGATCGGCGCCCGCATCGCGCTCAATCCGATCTCCTACACGCTCTGGATGGCCTTGCTGCCGCCGGTGCTGTTGTTTGCCTGGGCCTTTATCACGCGCGGCGTCAAACCCGTCCTGCGCCACGTCCGCCATCAATGGTGGCGCGGCCTCATCGGCGGCGGCGGCTCGATCGGCGCCTATGGCCTGGCGCTGTGGGCGATGACGAAAGCACCGGTCGCCACGGTCGCGGCGCTGCGCGAAACCTCGATCCTCTTCGCCATCGTCATCTCCATCGTCTTCCTCAAGGAGCGCGTCAGCATCTTCCGCATCGCGGCCGCCTGCCTGATCGCGCTTGGCGCGCTGATGCTGAAGCTGGCTTGAGAAATCCGCCGAAAAGACGTATGTACAGGGTCACGTACAAAGGATTCCGTCATGAACGTCATCAGCCTATCCGAACTTCGCGCTAACATGGCAAAACACTTCGACCGGGTCGAACAGGATCACGATGAACTCATCGTGACGCGGCAGAACCGCGAGCCGATGGTCGTCATGTCTCTCAGCGATTTCGAAGGGTGGAAGGAGACGATGTATCTTCTCGCCAACCCGGCAAATGCGAAGATGCTGCGCGATTCGATCGCAGAACTGAATGCAGGTCACGGTGTTGAGCATGAGTTGATTGAACCGTGAAGGTGCTTTTTTCAAGCAAAGGTTGGGAACATTACCTGTATTGGGTTGAGGCGGACAAACCGACACTGTTGCGGCTCAACAAACTTATCGAAGAATGTCGCCGCGCGCCCTTTTCTGGGCTCGGCAAACCCGAACCGCTTCGTGGAGAGTTCAAAGGCTTTTGGTCGCGGCGCATCAACGAAGAAGACCGATTGGTGTACCGAATCATGGGAACTGCCGAAACGCAAACAATCGAGATTGTCGCTTGCCGCTACCACAATAAGTAGTTGTCAATCCTCCTTCCACTCCGGCATCCGCTTGCCCAGAAACGCAGCCATCCCTTCTTCCGCATCACGTGCCAGCATATTCTCCACCATGACACCCGTGGCGAAATCATAGGCTTCGGCGATACCCATCTCCGCCTGCCTGTAAAACGCCTCCTTGCCGATCTTCAGCGCCTGCGGCGACTTCGAGGCGATGACGGCGGCGTATTTATTGACCACCTGCTGCAGATACTGCTTCGGCACGATGCGGTTGACGAGGCCGAAATCCTTGGCGGTCGAGGCGTCGATCGTCTCGCCGGTCAAAAGCATTTCCATCGCCTGCTTGCGGTGCGCCGCGCGCGAGACGGCGACCATCGGCGTCGAGCAGAACAGACCGATATTGACGCCGGGGGTGCAGAAGGTCGAGCTATCGGTACAGATCGCCAGGTCGCAGCTCGCCACCAGCTGGCAGCCCGCCGCCGTCGCCAGCCCGTCGATCTCGGCGATGACCGGCTGCGGCAGCTGGTTGATCTTCAGCACGAGGTCGGCGCACAGCCGGACGGATTTTTCGAAGAACGCCCTGCCCTTGTCGTCGTCCGCGCGATGCGTGGTCAGTTCCTTGAGGTCATGACCTGCCGAAAACAGCTCGCCCGAAGCGGCCAGAATGACGACACGAATATCGGCGGACTCGGCGGCGGCATCCAGTTCAGCCACCAGCGCGTCCATGAGCGCGACCGACAGGGCGTTGGCCGGGGGATTGTTCAGCGTCAGCCGCAGCACATTGCCCGAAACCTCGCGCAGCACCAGGCCGTGGGGCTCTTGCCTGCGCAGGGAAACCACGTCTGCCATGTCTTTTCTCCTCAGTCTCATGCCGGATCTTGGCCGGATCAGCGCTTGGCCCGATCAGCGCTTGGTACGCCGCACCAACCACCGTTTCAAGCAGCCTTTAAGACTTTCTTCCGGCTTGCGCTTGTTGGCTAACGGTCTGTAAAGCAGGTGTGCATTTCTGGAGTGAGCCATGCGGCTGGCACCGATCCTCACCGTCGACGACCTCAACAGTTTCCTAGAGAAAGCAGGTAATTGGCTTAGGCAACAAGGCGAACGGCGTCGTAGTGCCTTAGCGGGCGAAAGCAGGCGATGGGCGAAGCTGACAATGTGTCAGGTGAACCGTGACGCATTCCGCCTTGGACCGCGAGCGATCACGCGGGCTGCGTTATTCTCTAGCACAATGTCATCTCTATCTGTGTCGCAAAGCGTTGACGATAGTCGAGAACGCCGGCAGGTTCTGGCGCCTGCTCGGGTAATAAAGAAAATAGCCCGCAAACTTGGGCGACCACCCATCGAGCACCAGTTGCAATCGTCCGGATGCGATGTATTGCTCGACTAGGCTTTCCGGCACATAGGCGATGCCGTAGCCATTGAGGGCAGCATCCACCATGGCGATGGAGGAGTTCAAGGTCAGTTGCCCTTCGACCCTCACGCGGACTTCCTGACCATCCTTTTCAAACTCCCACGGATAGAGCCCGCCTGCCGTCGCCAAACGTCTGTTGATGCAATCATGGCTCAGGAGGTCGTGGGGATGTTCCGGTATCGACCGCTGGGCGAAATATTGGGGCGAACCCACTGCGACCAGACGCCAATCCGATCCGATGCGCACTGCCACCATGTCCTTTTCAACGCTTTCTCCAAGCCGGACGCCCGCGTCGAAGCCATGTTCGACGATGTTGCGGAAACTCTCGTCGATATTCAGCTCAAGCTTGATGTCGGGGTAATCCCGCAGAACATGGCGCAGTTTCGGCCACACGGCAGTTTCCATTGCGTGTTCGGATAGTGTGATCCTAACCGTGCCGGCCGGCTTGTCGCGGTAGGCCATCAGTGCTGCGATTTCGGTCTCTATTTCAGAGATGCGGGGTGAAAGCGACTTCCGCAAGCGCTCTCCCGCCTCTGTCGTCGCGACGCTGCGCGTTGTACGCATCAGA
Source organism: Pararhizobium sp. LjRoot238 (assembly GCF_964252955.1). Classification (NCBI taxonomy): domain Bacteria; kingdom Pseudomonadati; phylum Pseudomonadota; class Alphaproteobacteria; order Hyphomicrobiales; family Rhizobiaceae; genus Pararhizobium; species Pararhizobium sp. LjRoot238. Next base: position 3,963,154 of record NZ_CAXUPP020000001.1, read on the forward strand.
AGACGCAAGCCCATGCGTGCTTCCAGTTGTTTGATCGTATGGCTGAGGGTAGATTGCGCAACACCCAGCTTGGCTGCTGCCCGTGTGAAACTGTGCTCTTCGGCAACGGCCAGGAACCAGAGCAGATCGTTGAAATCCTGACGCGTCATGATTGCTCCATAAGACGTAACGGCTCCGTTATTTATAGCCTGTGTCGATAAGTTCAAGCGGATTATTGCCAGTAATCAACGCAGTCGACGCGTGCTAAGACTCGCTTCATGCACATCGGCCTCGATCACGATGCGACAGCACTTGGTTTGGATGGCGCCATGGTTGAACGGCGCGCCTTCAAGACACTCCTCAGAATGTGAGGACTGCCATCCTGCCCGCGTCAGATCGCGGGGAGAGCGACCGCCGGGATTGTCCACAAGGACCAAGGAGAAATTCGGAATGGATAAGCGCACGTTAGGCAATGGGTTTGAAGTTTCAGCGCTCTCGCTCGGCGCGATGGGCTATGGCAAATCGCGTGAGATCGACGACAGGGCGGACATGATCCGCCTGCTTCGGGAGGCTGTCGACCTCGGCGTCGATTTCTTTGATACGGCCGAGGTCTATGGTCCCTGGACCAATGAAGAAATGGTCGGCGAGGCCTTCGCCGGCATGCGTGACCGGGTCAAAATCGCAACCAAATTCGGCTGGGACATCGACCAGGTCACCGGCGAGCATCGCGGCGATGTGAACAGCCGGCCTGAGCAGATCCGGAGCGCCATCGAGGGTAGTCTCAAGCGGCTGCGTACCGACCATATCGATCTCTACTACCAGCACCGCGTCGACCCGCGCGTGCCCATGGAGGACGTTGCCGGAGTAGTCAAGGACCTGATCGTCGAGGGCAAGGTCCTGCATTTCGGCCTGTCCGAAGCCGGCGCCGGATCGATCCGCAAGGCCCATGCCGTCCAGCCGGTGACGGCTTTGCAAAGCGAGTATTCTCTCTGGACACGCGAGCCCGAGGCCGAGATCCTGCCGGTGCTGGAAGAGCTCGGCATCGGTCTCGTCCCCTTCAGCCCGCTGGGCAAGGGATTCCTGACCGGCAAGATCGATGCCGGCACGCAGTTTGCTGCCAACGATCTGCGCAGCAGGATTCCGCGTTTTACGGAAGATGCGCGCGACGCAAATCAGGCGCTGATCGATCTCATTCGCAGGATCGGCGACCGGCATGGCGCCACGCCGGCTCAGGTCGCGCTCGCCTGGCTGCTCGCGCAAAAGCCCTGGATCGTGCCGCTGTTCGGAACCCGCCGGCGTGAACGGCTCGAGGAGAACCTCGGGGCAATCTCTGTCGGCTTGACGACCGACGATCTCACTGAAATCGAAGCTGCCGCAATCCAGATCGAAGGCGCGCGATATCCGGAAGACGTAATGAAGCGTTCGGGGCTATAGTGGTTCGGCTCGATCCGAAGGAAAAGCACCTGCGCCCCGGCGGCACCGTTTCGGGGCCGACGCTGTTCGCACTCGCCGATGTCACCGCCTATATCACACTGCTGGCCCATATCGGTCCGGTGGCGCTCGCCGTCACCACCAATCTCAACATCAATTTCCTGCGAAAGCCGCAACTCGGGCCGCTGCAATGCACCTCCCAAATCCAGAAACTCGGCAGGCGGCTGGCTGTGCTCGATGCCGCGATTTCAGAACTCGATGGAGAAGAATTGGTGGCGCACGCAACCGCGAGCTATTCGATTCCACCAAGGTAAATTGTGGTATCTCAATACCCCACAACTAACTACATGTTTTATATAGGAAATTTTTCAAACCTCCTTGATCCGTAAACTTGACGGCATTTCATCCTTTGCGTATAAGCCGCTCCAGATCGCGGTCCTCTCGGGCCGCTTTCATTTTTGGCTGACTTTCGGGTCTGCCAATTCAAGCAACAAGAAACGCCCGGCGGCAACGCATCGGGTTCAAACGAAAGAGTTTTAACATGGCAACCTTCGTTCAGAAGCCTGCAGAGGTGGAGAAGAAGTGGATCCTCATCGATGCCGAAGGCCTCGTTGTCGGACGTCTCGCTTCCATCATCGCAAATCACCTGCGCGGCAAGCACAAAGCAACCTACACCCCTCACGTTGACGATGGCGACAATGTCATCGTGATCAACGCCGAGAAGGCTGTCCTCACCGGCAAGAAGTACACCGACAAGAAGTACTACTGGCACACCGGTTACCCGGGCGGCATCAAGGAGCGCACCGCGCGCCAGATCATCGAAGGCCGCTTCCCGGAGCGCGTCCTTGAGAAGGCTGTCGAACGCATGGTTCCGCGCGGTCCGCTTGGCCGTCGCCAGATGAAGAACCTGCGCGTTTACGCCGGCACCAATCATCCGCATGAAGCACAGCAGCCGACCGTCCTCGACGTCGCCAAGCTGAATGCCAAGAACACAAGGAGCGCCTAATCGTGGCTGATCTCTCTTCTCTGAAAGACCTCGGCACGGCAACGGAAGCTTCGGCTCCGGTTCATGTCAAGAAGGTTGACGCCCAGGGCCGCTCCTACGCGACCGGCAAGCGCAAAAACGCCGTCGCCCGCGTCTGGGTCAAGCCGGGCTCCGGCAAGATCACCGTCAACGGCAAGGAATTCGCAAACTACTTCGCCCGTCCGGTTTTGCAGATGATCCTGCGCCAGCCGATCGTCGCTGCCGCCCGTGACGGCCAGTTCGACATCGACGCCACGGTTGCGGGCGGCGGTCTCTCCGGCCAGGCCGGTGCCGTTCGTCACGGCATCTCCAAGGCCCTCACCTACTTCGAGCCGGGCCTGCGCTCGGTCCTGAAGAAGGGTGGCTTCCTGACCCGCGACAGCCGCGTTGTCGAGCGTAAGAAGTACGGCAAGGCCAAGGCCCGCCGTTCGTTCCAGTTCTCGAAGCGTTAATCGTTTCCGGAATACAACAGTTCAAAGCGGGGCTTCGGCCCCGCTTTTTTCGTTTCTCGGTTTAAGCCGCCGATCGGCAAGCAGCGTTTTCACCGACAAAATTCGAGGCCGGAATGACCACCACACCTTTCGCGCAGACACCGCAGCCGCCGTACTACATCGTCGCCTTTTCATCCGTGCGCACGCAGGGCGATCACGGCTACGGCAACATGGCCACCGAAATGGAAGAACTTGCCCTGCGGCAGGCGGGCTGCATCGGCATAGAGAGTGTGCGGGGCGCTGACGGCTTTGGCATAACAAACGCCTATTGGACGGACGAACAAAGCATCATTGCATGGAAAAACAACGTCCGGCACCTCGCTGCGCAAAGGCTTGGACGTGAACGCTGGTACGAGCATTACCAGGTCCGCGTCGGCCTGATAGAGCGGGCCTATGGCTCCGACCCCGAATAACCATCAAATCGGCAGTTCCGTCGAGAATTTGAGCTCGCGCAGCACGAAGCTCGAGACCACCGTGCGCACATGCGGATTGCGCATCAGGTACCGCGTCATGAAAGCCTCATAGCTTTCCACATCGCTCGCCCGGATCTTCAGCATGTAGTCGAAAGCGCCGGACAGCGCATAACATTCCATGATTTCCGGTCGCTCCAGCACGACGGAGGCAAACGAGGCGACAGCTTCCTCATGGTGATCCTCCAGCGTCACATGCGCGATCACGCAAAGCTTGAGGTCGAGCTTGCCGGGATCGAGCAGCGTCACGCGCTTGCGGATGACGCCATCGGCTTCGAGCTCCTGGATCTTCCGCCAGGCCGAACTCTGCGACATGCCCGCCTTCTCCGCCAGTTCGGCCAGCGACAGGCTGCCATCGGCTTGGACGAGTTGCAGAAGCTTGCGATGAAAGCTCCCAGTTTCTTTCATTTTCTGCATGATCTCCGAAAATTCCTGCCAAGATTATGGCAATAACCAGCAGGAAAGAAAGAAAAATCCGCCGTTGCAGGAGCATAATTACTTTTGAGGCGCCACGCCCGAGCGCGTGCTGGAATGACGGAGGATCAGAGCATGACGAAGGAAAGCAGCTACACCGCCAAACTGCCCGGCCCGGACGGTTTGTACGACTACACGCCCGAAGAAGACGCGATCTGGGGCGAGCTCTATGAGCGTCAGATGACGTTGTTGGCAAATATGGCCTGCCGCGAATATCTGGATGGCGCCAAGACGCTTGGTCTCAGGCCGGACAAGGTCCCGCAGTTGCGTGACGTCAACCGGCGCCTGAACGAGACCACCGGCTTCGGCGTCGAAGGCGTACCCGCCCTTATTCCGCCGTCGCAATTCTATGAGCTGCTGTCACAGGGCAAATTCCCGCTCGCAACCTTCCTCCGCCGCCGCGAGCATATCGACTACATCGAGGAGCCCGACCTGTTTCATGAGGTGTTCGGCCATTGCCCTCTCCTCACAAACCAGAGCTACACAAATTTCGTCCGCCGCTTCGGGGAAACCGCAGTCCAGCTCGGCAAAGCCTATTCCTGGCACCTGTTCCGCATCTTCTGGTTCACGGTCGAATTCGGCCTGATCAACACGGCGGAAGGCCGCCGCTGCTACGGCGCGGGCATCGTGTCCTCGCCGAGCGAGGCGAAAGCCGCGATGAAGGGCACAGAGTGCGAATTCCGGCCGTTCGACCTGCTGAGCGTACTGAGGACGCCCTACCGGATCGATATCGTCCAGCCGATCTACTACGTCATAGACAGCTTCGCCGATCTCGAAGCGATCATTGATCAGGATATCGGCAGCATGATCGAGAAGGCAAAATCGCTCGGTGATTTCGCCCCGGCCTTCGAGGCGAAAGCATCCTGAAGCACGTCGTCAATATGCGCGGCCGTCCTTCGGCCAGACGGCGGCAAGCCATCGGTTCAAGGCCCAGGTTGCGGGCCTTTCGAACCATGAAAACTGCAAGGCGGATATCAGCACGATGACGCCGAGCGCGACCATGGCTTCGAAAGCCAGCAGACCATAATTGCCGATCGCCCCCTTCGCGAAGACCTTAACGAACAGCTGGATGACATAGACGTGCAGCAGATAGATGGAGAACGACCAGTCGCCGAGGCGCGCAAGCCAAGGCAGGCGCATCGTGAACAGCGGGATGGCGCCAAGAACGAAAAACGCTGAAGGTACCCCCCAGATCATATAGCGGATTTCATCGTTGTAGATGCCACTCAAGGCCAGCGCCGCAAAGACCGGCGGAAGGCATAGGAGCCACACGGGCCTGAACCACTTCTTGTTGTGGATCGCTGCACCATAGTTCCAGATGAGGATGCCCAGAACGAATTCCAGGATGATCGGCTGCGTATAGAACTCGAAAATCCTGCCGCCGTCGACAAAAGCACCTCCGGCGACGCAAGCGCAGAGAATGAGCGCCGCGACAAGCAGCGTGCGATCGCCGGACAGCCAGATCGAAAAGGCAACGACACCATAGAAGAAAAATTCGTAGTTCAACGTCCAGCCGATCATCAAGGCCGGCAGAGTTGTTCCGGTCACGAAATCCGGCAGAAAAAACAGCGAGAAAAACGTCCTGCTCCAGGCCATGCCGGGATTGTTGACGACCGAGGGATAGAGCAGGCAGAGCAGGCAGAAGGCTAAGGTCATCAGCCAGTAGAGCGGCGCAATGCGGGCCGCGCGGCGCAGAATGAATTCGAGCGGGAAGAAACGGGCCGTTCGGGCCGCGATCATCGCCATGATGTAACCGCTGATGACGAAGAATATATCGACCCCGATTGCGCCGATCGCGAAGCTCTGGCTCCAGCCGAATTGCGAACTGAGCGATGCGGACAGATGGTAGAAGACCACCAGCCACGCCGCGATCGCCCGAAGATACTGGATCGAATCGACCATCCCCACCTGCTCCGCGGAGGCGGCCGTGCGAGGAACGTCGGCTGCGCGACGGAACGGCATGGAAGCAAGACCGGCCGTCGAAAGAAGTTTCTCCGAAATCATCAAGGATGCCTTTTCGTCCCGATAAACCATGCATTTCTGTTTCAAATCGAGACAGACAAGGTGAAAACCGCGTGCCCCGGCACTCGTCCAGCAAGTACCGTGCCAGAAACTTAAAACAATCGTTCACCAACGGCAGGAAGCAATTCCCATTCCCCGATTGCGGATCAGCCGCTATCGTGCGCCGCCTGCCGCCATTTCAGCCGAACGACAAAAGACGGGACCAACCATGGCCAACAAGACGATAGACCACGCGATCACCGCCACTTCGCTGAAGAGTGCGGCGACCGACCCGACCCATGCGGGCGTCCTCTCCTTCATGCGGCGGAAATACACCAAGGGCCTGAAGGACGTCGACGCCGTCGTCTGGGGCATCCCCTTCGATGCGGCGACATCCAACCGCCCCGGCGCGCGCTTCGGGCCGCAGGCAATTCGCCGCGCGTCGGCCATTTTCGACAACGATCCGCAATATCCCTTCGAGCGCGATTTGTTCGAGGACATGGCGACGATCGACTATGGCGATTGCCTGCTCGATTATGGCAACCACGCAAAGACGCCCGCCACCATCGAACGCGAGGCGGCGAAAATCCTGAAAAGTGAAGCCTTCCTGCTGACGCTTGGCGGCGACCACTTCGTGACGCTGCCGCTTCTCAGAGCCCATGCCGCCGTTCATGGCCCGCTCTCCCTTGTCCAGTTCGATGCCCATCAGGATACCTGGGCCGACGAGAAGGGCCGTATCGATCACGGCTCGTTCGTCGGCCGCGCCGTGCGCGAGGGCCTGATCGATCCGGCAAGCTCGATCCAGCTCGGCATCCGCACCCATGCGCCCGACGACTGCGGAATCCGCATTCTCTATGGCTACGACATCGAGGAAATGAGCGCGGGCGAGATCGCCGATGTGATCCTCCGCCATGTCGGCGACCGTCCCGCCTATCTCACCTTCGATATCGACTGCCTCGACCCTGCCTATGCGCCCGGCACCGGCACGCCGGTGTCCGGCGGGCCGTCCAGCGCCAAGATCCTGTCGGTGATCCGCAAGCTCGGCGCGCTGGTCATCAAGGGCGCCGACGTGGTCGAGGTTGCACCGGCCTATGACCATGCCGATATCACCGCCATTGCGGCCTCCACCATCGCGATGTATATGCTCGGCCTTCATGCCGAACAACTGGCGGAACGGCGCGGATGACGCTCACTGCCTCCCTGTTGTCAAACTGATTCAATTTCATGCCAAAGTGATTCCGCAAAGACGGCCAATCAATTGGCAGGACAGGATAAAACCATGAAACCGAAGATTTTCATCGATGGCGAGCACGGCACCACGGGGCTGCAGATCCGCAGCCGCATGGCGGGCCGTTCGGATGTCGAACTCCTGTCCATTCCGGAGGCCGAGCGCCGCAACGCCGCCATTCGCGAAGACCTTCTGAACAGCGCCGATGTCGCCATCCTCTGCCTGCCCGACGACGCCTCGAAGCAGGCCGTCACCATGCTCGCAGGCAACAACAAGGTGCGCATCATCGACACCTCGACAGCGCATCGCATCGCGCCGGACTGGGCCTATGGTTTCGCCGAGATGGACACCGCGCAGGCGGACAAGATCCGCGGCGCCCGCCTCGTCGCCAATCCCGGCTGCTACCCGACCGGCGCCATCGGTCTGATCCGGCCGCTGCGGCAGGCGGGCATCCTGCCGGAAAACTATCCGGTGACGGTCAACGCAGTCTCCGGCTATACCGGCGGCGGCAAGCAGTTGATCGCGCAGATGGAAGATCCGGCCAATCCGGATCACATAGACTCGCCGAACTTCCTCTACGGCCTGACGCTCAAGCACAAACACGTGCCGGAGATGCAGACCCACGGGCTGCTCGATCGCGCCCCGATCTTCTCCCCCTCAGTCGGCCGCTTCCCGCAGGGCATGATCGTTCAGGTGCCGCTGTTCCTCGACCAGTTGAACGACGGCGCCACGCTCGAAAGCATCCAAGCGGCCCTCGTTGCCCACTATGCCGGACAGTCGATCGTCGAGGTCGTGTCCCTGGACGAGAGTGCGAAGATGGCCCGCGTCGATGCTGTCGAACTCGCCGGCAAGGACACGATGAAGCTCTATGTCTTCGGATCGACAGACGGCGAACAGGTCAATCTCGTCGCCCTGCTCGACAATCTCGGCAAGGGCGCGTCGGGGGCGGCGGTCCAGAACATGGACCTGATGCTGTCGGCTTGAGGCGCGAATAGCGAATAGCGAATAGAATAAACGCCTGTTGGGGCCGTGCGACTGCTTCGCGCCACCTTTTTCTATTCGCTATTCGCTATTCGCTCCTTCACGATCTTTCCTCGATCGCCAGCGGCCGCGGATATTCGCCGAGGAAGGCGCGCCAATGGGCGACGGCAAAGCCGAGCACAACGAGCGCCCCGCCCTGATGCGCCACGCCCCACCCGACTGGCACCTGCAGGACCAGCGTGGTGATGCCAATGATCGCCTGGATCGTCACCAGCATGAAGAGCAGGACCGACCGCCGCGCATGCGTCGTGTCGGCGGCGTTGCGCAGCGAGGCGATCATGTGCATCAGCACGAAGGCGAACAGCACATAGGCGCCGATGCGGTGAACGAACTGCACTGTCTTCGGGTTCTCGAACAGGTTGAGCCAGGCTGGCTGCTGGACGAACAGATCGCCCGGCACCAGCGCGCCATCCATCAGCGGCCAGGTATTGTAGCTCAAGCCCGCATCGAGCCCGGCGACCAACGCGCCGAGATAGATCTGGAACAGCGCCATGCAGGCGATGATGGCAGCCATCTTCCTCGAGCTTTTCGTCGGCGCCGGATCGTCCGTATGGGGCGCAAGCCCGCGGCCGATCCAGATGCAGGAGATGAAGATCAGACAGGCGATGACGAGATGGGTTGCGAGACGGTACTGGCTGACCTCGGTGCGCTCGGCAAGGCCGGAGGAAACCATCCACCAGCCGATGAAGCCCTGAAAGCCGCCCAGCGCCAGAATGCCGATCAACGGCAGTTTCAACCGCGGCTCGATCTGTCCCCTGATCCAGAAGAAAGCGAGCGGCAGTGCGAAGATCATGCCGATGGACCGGGCCAGCAGGCGGTGCGCCCATTCCCACCAGAAGATCGTCTTGAACCCCTCGATGGTCATGCCGCCATTGAGTTGCGTGTATTGCGGGATCTGCTTGTAGAGCTCGAATTCCTCCTGCCACTCGGCCTCGGTGAGCGGCGGAATGACACCGTGGATCGGCTTCCACTCAGTGATCGAGAGCCCGGATTCTGTCAGCCGCGTCGCGCCGCCGACGAGCACCAGCGCAAACAACGCGAGCACGACGACACCGAGCCAGATCTTGATCTGCGCGCGGTTGCGGCTGACGGTATCGATCTCGCTCAGAAGACGCTGTTGCGTTGCCAAATCGGTGCTCGCCATCGAGGACTCCACTCTTAAACGGCATGGCCCCTGCCTGCGGGAGGCGATTTGTCTTGAGGGCTATGCATCAAAGGCGTTGATTTGCACGAGAGCAGCATGCAAAACAAGACTTATCCCTTTGCGGCATGCCGTCGCGGCCCGATGCCAACGCGCGGAAAACTGCCAACCGGAAAGACTTCAATGCCCGTACGCCTCAGAAAACTGATCGGCACGATCCTGATCATCATCCTCGTCATCGTCTATGCGCTGGCAGCCACCACCTTCGCCTCGCTCTTGCTCGGCGCTGCACCATGGTGGGTGCACCTCGCCTATTTCTTCTTCACTGGCCTGTTGTGGGTCCTGCCCGCCATGCTGATCATCAAGTGGATGGAAAAGCCCGCCAAGCCGCGCTGAGCCGAGGAATATTCGCATGAAAATCGCCGTGATCGCCGATATCCATGGCAACGACCTGGCGCTCGAGGCCGTGCTCGCCGACATCGCCGGTCAGGGCATCGAGGAGGTGGTCAATCTCGGCGATCACCTGAGCGGGCCGCTCAACGCCGCCCGCACGGCCGATATTCTGATCGCGCGCAATTTCCCGTCGATCCGCGGCAATCACGACCGCTGGCTGGTCACAAGGGAACCGGCGGACATGGGGCGTTCGGACCGCACCGCCTTTGACGAGTTGCAGCCGCGTCACCTCGAATGGCTGCGCGCCCTACCCGCAACGCTCGCCCACCGGCAGGAAATCTTTCTCTGCCACGGCACGCCGCAGGATGATCTCACCTACTGGCTGGAGGATCTGACCGCAGACGGCGTGGTGCATATGTCCGCCCGCCAGCGGATCGAAAGTTTCGCCGTGGGCATCGACTTTCCCGTCATCCTCTGCGGTCACACTCATATCCCGCGCGCTGTCCGGCTTGCTGACGGCCGCCTGGTCGTCAACCCCGGCAGCGTCGGCTGCCCTGGTTACGACGACGACGAGCCCGTCTTCCACAAGGTGGAAACCGGCTCGCCGGATGCCTGCTACGCCATCCTCTCGAAGGTTGGCGGGCGCTGGGACGTGACGTTCCGCAAGGTGCCCTACGACCACATGCCCATGTCGCGTCTCGCCCGGTCGCGTGGCCGCGACGAATGGGCCAATGTACTTGCCACCGGCTGGCTTGACGCATAGGCCGCTGCAATGCCCCTTGTTTCCCGTTTTATCCATTCGGTAACCGCATTTGACGAAATCCCGGGCAAGCAACTGGCAGCCCGTCCAATTTAAATGAAAATAAGGGCATGCTTGCGCTAGATGAGGCTTCATCCAGCTCCCGGAACAGCAAGCGATCATGACCGACGTGGACTTCAACATGATGCCCGTTAACGAGGCTCACAGCCGCGTCTGGCATGCCCGTCGCGAGAAGGTGCAGGATATCGTCGTCGCCCGCGACCTCAAGCTGACGGTACACGTCAGCATGCAGGCGCTGGAAGCCGATTGGCGCATGCTGGAGGCATCGTCCGCGACATCATTGCATCAAAGCTTCGACTGGTGCGCCGCCTGGGCTGCCACCCATTCCAATCAGTTGCTTCTCGTGCGCGGCAGCATCGATCACAAGACGGTTTTCATCCTGCCGCTCGAACTGGTGCGCGGCCGGTTTTTCCGCACGGCCCGCTTCATCGGCTCACCCCACAGCAACATCAACACCGGTCTTTTTGCACCCGGTTTCGATCCCCTTACGGACGAGCAGCTCGCCGGCGTGCTGATTGCCGATCTGTCGGTGAAACTGTCGCGCGTCGCCGATATCGTCACGCTGGAGAAAATACCTTTCGAGTGGCGCGGCGTCCGCCATCCGCTCGCCTCGCTTCCGGCTGTCCGCAACCAGAATTCGTCTTTCCAGCTGCCGCTTCTTGAAACCTTCGAGGCGACGCTCGCGCAGATCAACGCCAAGCGGCGGCGCAAGAAATTCCGCCTCTCGGAAAGGCGGCTCGAAGCGCTGGGCGGCTACGAACACGTTGTAGCCACAACACCGGACGCGCGCCGGCAGATGCTGGATTTGTTTTTCGAACAGAAGGCCATCCGCTTCAAGGCACTCGGCCTGCCCAACGTCTTTCAGGACAGCGAGACGCGGGACTTCTTCCACACGCTCGCGGCCATCGGACCGGCCGGTGACGGGCAACCTCTCGAACTGCACGCGATCCGCCTGCGCGGCGAACATCAGGGCCGCGTCGTCGCGATCTCCGGTCTGTCGCGCAAGGGCGATCACGTCATTTGCCAGTTCGGATCGATCGACGAGGATATCGCCGCCGACGCCAGCCCCGGAGAGCTGCTGTTCTACCTGATGATCCGCAAGTTCAACGCCGAAGGAATTACGCTGTTCGATTTCGGCATCGGCGACCAGGCCTACAAGCGCTCCTGGTGCACGGTCGAGACGCCCCAGCGGGACATCGTCTTGCCGCTTACGATACGCGGACGTCTGGCGGCATTGGCCCACCGCTTTGCGGTCCGGCTCAAAGTGCAGATCAAGAAAAACAAGCAGGCCTACGCCTTCCTGCAGCGCCTGCGCCAACGGCGGCAAGCACCGGGCAGCGCGCCCCCCAGCGACACGGACGACGACTGAAACAGCGCTTCTCAGGCTGCGCGACGGCCGGGTTTCCCCGACTGCGGATAACCCGTTCCCGTCATCAGGACGATCTCGCCAAAGCCTTCCTCGGCGAAGCCGGTGATCAGCTCGACGATTTCCCCATTGGCGACGGCGGGTGCCGAGATGATGATCTTCGTATCCTTGGACCGCGTTACCTTGCGGACGGCACCGACATCGGCCGGGCCGCATTCGACAAGCACCGTGTCATAGGCGTTCGACAACGCATCGATGATCATCTGCAGCCGCTCGATGCCGCGCATCGCAAGAACCGGGTCGGCGTCACCCTGCGGGATGATATGTGCGTCGGACAGGCGATCGGCATGGATCGTCTCGGTGAACGGAACCGCACCCACCAGCAGATTGGTGATGCCGGCGAGATCGGCCGACTGTGCCATCAGCCGCGTCGGGCAGGCCGTGCCGGTCAGATCGATCAGCACGATTTTGCGCCCCTCCTCCGCGATCAGCCGGGCGAGCAGGACCGCGTTTGTCGAACCGGCGTCACCAGCCGGCGATACCGAGATGGCGACGCGAACATCGTCGGCGCCGAGATGCTCCGCGACGGATTCGATCGAGAAATCATCATCGACCGCTTCATCCACCGGAGCGTTTTCGGGAACGATCGGCGTCCGGTTGGCGACCGATGCCGCTTGCTTAGTCACAGGCGGCCCCAGCCGTTCCTCTTCAAAGTCCGGCTCTACCTGCCCGACCGGGCGCAGGGCGCGGCCGCTGAACAGTTCCGAAAGCATGATGACCACGCAGCAAACCAGGAAGCTGGCAAGGGCCGCGACGATGGTGATCGGCAGGACCTTGGGGAAATGCCGCTCGGTCGGCTCGACCGCCTGGGAAATGATGCGCGCATCGGCGGGCGCTGCATTTTCGCCGCTGCGCGACGTCGCCTCGCGGTAACGTGCCAGGTAGGTTTCGAGCAACTGCCGTTGCGCCGTCGCTTCCCGCTCCAGCGCCCGCAGCCCGACCTCGTCTTCGCCCGCCTTGGCGGAAGTCGCCTTCAGCGTATTGAGCTGCGCCACAAGCTGGCGCTCGCGCAACTGGCCGACATTGGCCTCGTTTTCGAGGCTGCCGAGAATCTTCTTCGTTTCGCTGAGGATCTGCGCGCGGATGCCCTGAAGCTGGGACTTCAGCCCTTTCAAACGCGGATGCCCGTCAAGCAGGGTCGTGGAGAGATCGGCGATCTGGCCCTGGACGTTGGATTCTGTTTCCTTGAGGCGCTGGATCATCGGCGAAGCGACGACATCGTTCAGAGTATCGACGGCGCGGCCGCTCGCAAGCGCTGCACGCACATTCTCGGCGCGCGCCTCGGCATTGGCGCGTTCGCCGCGCACGCGGGCAAGCTCGGTGGAAATATCGTTCAGCTGCTTCGTCGCAAACGTGCCGCCGGTTTCGCCGGTCAGCAACAGGTCGGACGACGCCCGGTAGTCCGCAACCTCGGCCTCGGCGTCGCGAACCTTTTCGCGCAGATTGGCGATTTCGGGCTCCAGCCAACGGCTGGCTTCGGTGTTGGAGTCGAGCTTTGCACCGCTCTGCAGCGACAGGAAGACCTTGGCCATCGCGTTCGGGATGACCGCGGCCAGCAGCGGGTCCTTTGAGGTGAACTGGATTGCGATGACCCGCGATTTTTCGACCTGGTAGACCTGCAGCTTCTCCTGGAATTCCTTCAGCACGCGCTCTTCCGGCGGCAGGTCGAGCGGGTTCTTCTTGATGCCGAGCATCACCAGAATATCGGAAACCGCCGACGGGTTCGCCGTCGGATCGAATTCCGTCAGTTCATGCAGCTTCATCTCGCGGGCAACCTGTTTGATCAGATCGACCGAGCGCAGCACCTGCACCTGGCTGGAAATACCGGATTCGTCGAAGGGGCTATCGGTGGTCTGCGGCGGTCCCTGGTTGGCGCCGCTGAATTCCGGCTGGCGCGATTCGATCAGCAGCCGCGCCTCGCTCTGGTAGTCGGGAGACATCAAGCTCGTGCCAACGAAAGCGAGGCCGGCGAAGACGACGGTCGCAGCAAGCACCCTGCCCCGCCGCCGCCAGATGGCGCGGAACAGCCCGCCGAGATCGATGTCTACATCCTGATGACCGCCGTTGACGCCCGACATGCGCTTTACCCCGAACCTGCACACAACTCGGCGACACCGTAAACAAACATGGTAACGCAAGCGTTAATGAAACCGGCGCGCGCACCCTGGAAAACAACCACCGAATGCACGATGGACGCACCGCCGGCCGCGAAAATGTCCCCGCGCCTTTACCGGCTATTAACCCTAACGGATTGATAACATCAGGCCATGACATGGTTCCTGGAGCGCGAGAGCCCGATGACGTCCGCACGATTGAAAACAGGCCTTTCCCTGGCCGCACTCTCTCTGTGCCTCGCAGTGTCTGGTTGCAGCAGCTACCAGCCTGCGCCGAAGGCGTTCCATGAGGCCACGATCCAGCCCTACCGCGTCGATAGCGGCGACAGGCTGCGGATCAGCGTCTTCGAACAGGCCGGCCTGACCGGGACCTATACGGTCGATCAGGCAGGCTATGTCGCCTTCCCGCTGATCGGCGCCGTGCCGTCGCGCGGCCACACCCTGCCCGAGATGGAATCGATGATCGCCAGCAAGCTGCGCGAGGGCTATCTGCGCGATCCGGACGTGACGATCGAGGTCGACCGCTACCGCTCCGTCTTCATCATGGGCGAAGTCGGCCAGGCCGGGCAATATTCCTACGTTCCGGGCATGACGGTGCAGAACGCCATTGCGGTTGCGGGCGGTTACACGCCGCGCGCCAACCAGGCGAATGTCGACGTCACCCGCAAGATCAATGGACGCATCCTCACCGGCCGGGTTTCGATTTCCGATCCGATCATGGCAGGCGACACCATCTATGTGCGCGAGCGGCTGTTCTGACGGCCATGCCTGATCCCCGCCCGCTGCGCATCATTCATTGCTTCAGGTCGCCGATCGGCGGCATTTTCCGCCATGTCCGCGATCTGGCCGAAGCACATGCCAAGCAGGGTCATGAAGTCGGCATCATCTGCGACAGCACCACAGGAGGCACCCACGAAGACGCTCTTTTCGACGAGATAAGGCCGTTTCTGGCGCTCGGTCTCGTCCGCCTGCCGATCCGCCGGTCCATCGGTCCGACGGATCTGACGGCACTCTGGGGCAGCTACAAGGAAATCAGAAGTTTGCAGCCGGATATCCTCCACGGTCATGGCGCCAAGGGCGGCGTCCTGGCGCGGATCATCGGCTCAGCCTTGCGGGTGAACAGGTATTGCGTTGCCCGCCTTTATTCGCCGCATGGCGGCAGCCTGCACTACAACAGCGGCACGTTTTCCGGCAAAGCCGTGTTTGTTCTCGAGCGCCTTCAGGAATATCTCACGGACGCGATCGTCTTCGTGTGCGATTTCGAGCGCACGACCTACGAGAAGAAGGTCGGAAAACCGCGCGCCCGCAGCGAACTGATCTACAACGGCGTCGACGATCGCGATTTCGAGACTGTCCATGCCCGGCCGGACGCCGTCGATTTCCTCTATATCGGCATGCTGCGCGATCTGAAGGGACCTGACCTCTTCGTCGATGCTTTCGCGCGGGCGGAGCGGATCATCGGCAAGCCGCTGTCGGCCATGATGATCGGCGACGGGCCGCAAAAGGCCGACTACGAGCAGATGATGCTGGAACGCGGTCTTGGCCGCCGCATCGAAATGCTGCCGGCGATGAAAGCACGCGATGCCTTCGCGTTCACCCGCAATGTCGTCGTGCCCTCGCGCGCCGAATCCATGCCCTATATCGTGCTTGAGGCGCTGGCCGCCCGCAAGCCGGTGATCGCCGCCCGGGTCGGCGGCATCCCGGAGGTGCTAGGCCCGGAGAGTTCCGCTCTTGCTGCCCCGAGCGACGCGCAGTCGCTCGCCGATGTCATGACGGTCGCGATGACCGAGCAGGACTGGGCGGCCAAGGTGATGCCGGATGCGGGAGCCTTCAAGGCGGCCTTCTCGACATCAACCATGGCCAACAGCGTCATGCGGCTCTATCGCCAGCTTGTTCCGGAATTGGCCGCCCGGCAGGACAGTGGGCACAACCGCTCGTAAGCGTTTCTTAGGGGCTTTCTGCTATCCCGAACGGATATGAACGGCCGAGCGGATATCATGAACCAGATTGACAAACCGGAAACCTTCGATACCGAAGCGCTGCGAAAGAAGATTTCCGAGATCCGGACCATTACGCCCGGCGAGAAACGCGGCGACGAGCCGAAGCCCGAACTCAATCCGCTCGCCCGCCGCATCGCCGCGCAGTTCCGCACCGACACCTATTCTCCGAACATGATCATCGGTCTGATGCGGCTGTTCGAATTCACCGCATTGTTCGCCATCGGCTATGCCATCCACATGGTCTATGTCGCGCCGAAGCTGGAAGACTGGCTCGGCTATTGCGGCATGATTGCCGGCGGCGCGGCCCTGACCGTCGCCTTCCTGCAATTGTGCGACGGCTATCAGGTTCCCCTGCTGCGTTCTTCCGCCCGCGCGTTGCCGCGGTTGATAGCATGCTGGACGCTGGCCTTCGCCTCCATGGCTCTGGCGCTGTTCCTGCTGAAGATCGGCGATACTTTCTCGCGGCTCTCGTTTGCCGGATGGTATGTTGCAGGCACGCTCTTCCTCGTTGCCGAACGCACCTTCATCGCCTATTCGATCCGCCGCTGGGCGCGCAACGGCACCATGGAGCGCCGGGCGGTCATCGTCGGCGGCGGCCAACCGGCCAAGGACCTGATCCGCTCGCTCGAACAGCAATCCGACAACGACATCCGCATCTGTGGCATCTTCGACGACCGTGACGAGCGCCGCTCGCCGGTGATCGTCGCCGGCTATCCGAAGCTCGGCACCGTCGCCGAACTGGTGGATTTCGCCCGCCTCACCCGCATCGACATGCTGATCATCGCTCTACCGCTGTCGGCGGAAAATCGCATCCTTGAACTGCTGAAGAAGCTCTGGATCCTGCCCGCCGATATCCGTCTTGCGGCCCACGCCAACAATCTCCGTTTCCGCCCGCGCAGCTATTCGCATGTCGGCCAGGTGCCGATGCTCGACATCTTCGACAAGCCGATCGCCGACTGGGATTCGGTTGCCAAGCGCATTTTCGACGTGTTCTTCAGCCTCGTTGCACTGGCCCTCCTCTGGCCGGTGTTTATCGGCGCGGCGATCGCGGTAAAGCTCAGTTCGCCCGGCCCGATCATCTTCAAGCAGAAGCGCCACGGCTTCAACAACGAGACGATCGAGGTCTACAAGTTCCGCTCCATGTACACCAACATGAGCGATCCGACGGCCCGCAATGCCGTCACGAAGGGCGACCCGCGCGTCACTCGGGTCGGGCGGTTCCTGCGCAAATCCTCAATCGACGAACTGCCGCAGATCTTCAACGTGCTCAAGGGCCAGCTCTCGCTTGTCGGCCCGAGACCCCACGCCGTGCTTGCCCAGACCGCCGACCGCACCTACTCGGATGTCGTCGAGGGCTACTTCGCCCGCCACCGCGTCAAGCCGGGCGTCACCGGCTGGGCGCAGATCAACGGCTGGCGCGGCGAGATCGACAATGACGACAAGATCAAGTTCCGCACCGCCTTCGATCTCTACTATATCGAAAACTGGTCGCTGTGGTTCGATCTGAAGATCCTGCTGCTGACGCCATACAAGCTTCTCAACACGGATAACGCTTATTGAGCACGCTCGGCGCCACGTCTGCCGCGGGCTTTCGTCCGCAGTTTGCCGCCGTGGCGATCGTCGGCTCGGCGATGGCTTCCTTCGGGGTCTTCCTGTCGGGTTTCGTCATTGCCGAACCTGCCCCTTACGAAGTCTTCATGGCGACGCTGATCGGCCTCTGGTTCCTTTTCGGGTTGAAAATCTCGCGCGCCGTCGCGCCGCTGCTTGCCCTGCTCATGCTGTTCATGACCGGCGGCATCCTGTCGCTGACCGTCATGAGCGACCTTGCGACGGCACCGATGTACATGGCCGTATCAGGCTTCCTGGCCCTCACGGCGGTCTTCTACGCGGCGATCATCGACGCCCGCCAGGAGCGCCTGAAACTGATCTTCGATGCCTGGGTTGCGGCCGGCGTCCTCACCTCCCTGCTCGGCATTCTCGGCTATTTCGGCGCGATACCGGGGGCTCAGAATTTTACGCTCTACGACCGCGCCAAGGGCGCCTTCCAGGATCCCAACGTCTTCGGCCCCTTCCTCGTCGCTCCATCCCTCTATCTCATCCACCGGCTGCTCACCGAGCGGATCACCACCGCGCCGGTCAAGGCCGTCGCCATCCTGATCATGGCGCTCGGCCTGTTCCTGTCCTTTTCGCGCGCGGCCTGGGCGCTCTATCTCTTCTGCGCCTGCGCCCTCGTCCTCATCATGCTACTCAAGGAACGCACCGGCGCCTTCCGTCTGAAAATCCTGGTGCTGGCGCTTGGCGGCGCGCTCTTGATGATCACAGCCCTTGTCGTCGCCCTGCAGATCCCGCAGGTCGCCGATCTCTTCTCCAACCGCACGCAGCTCGTCCAGGACTATGACGGCGGCCATCTCGGGCGTTTCGACCGCCACAAGATCGGCTTCCTGATGTCGATGGAAAAGCCGCTCGGTATCGGCCCGATGGTGTTCAGCACCATCTTTCCCGAGGATGAGCACAATATCTGGCTGAAGTGCCTCACCTCCTATGGCTGGCTTGGCTTTGTCAGCTATGTCACGCTGATCATCTGGACTGTGACCATGGGCTTTCGGTTCCTGCTGCTCGACCGGCCGTGGCAGCCCTATCTGATGATCGCCTGGCTCGTGCTGATCGGCCACGCGGCCATTGGCAACGTTATCGACATCGACCACTGGCGGCATGTCTACCTGCTTTTCGGCGTCATCTGGGGCTGTGGCGCGCTGGAGCATCGCCATCGGCGCACCCTGACACATCGCCATACGAGCGCGCCAACGCTGCGTTAACATCAACATTGTACATAGGCTACGGATCGGTTCCACATCGGGGCCGGCGGCGGATTGTCAGAATGAGCATCGACCCTCCTATCGCTGAAATTGGCGGCAGCCTGCGTATTCTTCAGGTGCTCGAGCCGAGCGGTGGCGGCTCCGGGCGCCATTTCCTCGACCTCTGCCGCGGCTTGAAAGCACGCGGCCATCACGTCGAAGCCGTCTATTCGCCGGTCCGGGCGGAGGATGCATTTATCCGCGAATTGAAATCCCTCGATCTGCCAGCCATTCACATCGTTGCGATGAAACGCGCTCCGGGCTGGTCCGACATTGCCGCCTTTCGCGCCCTTCGCGGCATCATCGGAAATGGCGGACCCTTCGACATCATCCATGGCCACAGCTCGAAGGCGGGCGCGCTGTCGCGCCCTCACCTGCCCGGCCGCCACATTCCGCGCGTCTACACGCCGCATGCCTTCCGCACCATGGACCCGGCGCTCGGCAAGGCGGGGCGTCTTATCTACGGCGCCATCGAACTGATCCTGGCGGGCCTCTTCACCGATCACCTGATCTGCGTTTCCGATGACGAATATGCTCATGCGCGGTCGCTCGGAATACCCGAGTGCAGATTGTCCGTCATCGTCAACGGCGTCGCGCCGCTGCCGCTCGACATGGCAAGGACGGTCCGCGCCAGCTTCGGCATCCCGGCCGAAACCTTCGTCTTCGGCTTCGTCGGCCGGCTGTCGCATCAAAAGGCGCCCGAACGGCTGATCGAGGCCTTCCGCAACGCTGCCGCGCGGCTGCCGGACGCACAGCTGATCATGGTCGGCTCGGGCGAACGGGAGCGTGAGGTGCGCAAGGCCATCGCCGAGAGCGGTCTGCAAAAGCGCGTTCGCCTGACCTCAGCCTTCACCGGCTCCCAGGCCATTCCCGCCTTCGACGCCCTCGTCATGTCGAGCCGCTACGAGGCGATGTCCTATGTGATGCTGGAAGCGGCAGCGGCCGGAAAGCCGATCATCTCGACCGATGTCGGCGGCGCATCGATGGCGATCGAAAGGGATAGAACCGGGTTGATTGTGCCGAACGATGGCGACACGGGCAAGCTGGCAAACGCGATGGTCGAAAGTGCCGATCCGGACCGGCACCGGGCGATGACGGCGGCGGCGCAGGAAAGAATGTCGGATTTTTCGATGGAGAAGATGATCGACAAGACCGAAGCGGTCTATCGGCGGCTTGCCGCAAGAGCTTAACGCGTTGCGCTAACCTTCGGCGCACCAGCCCCGTTTGCCGTCCGCCCTATGCCGGGCCAGGCCCTCGGCAATCAGCATGTCGCCGATCGACCGCCCCTCGCCCACCGTGACCCGCGCATCCCGGCCGGAAGCTCCGGCCTTGCCGCCGCCCGCCGCCGCGAGTTGCACCTCGCCGGCATTGAGGATTTCCCACAGCCGCCGTTTTGCCAGCGAGCCGAGCTTGCGCTCGTTGTCGCATTTCGCCTGTTTGATGCGCGGCGCCCGGATATCCGCGATCTGGATTTTTTGACGCCCGTACCAGAATGTGCCGCCATCGACGACGCAGTTTTCGAGCGTTTCCGTGCAGAAATAATAGGTTCCCGGCTTGCCGTCGCGGGATTTTCCCTCACCGGTGATCCGCGCTGGCGGTTCAAGGGCGGCCTGCTCGATCGGGCGCGCTCCGCGCGTTGGCATCGCCAAAGCCGTTCTCGCCTTGTCCGGCTGCTTTTCGGCGCGCCTATCAACCGGTCGCGCCTTGACGATCGACGCCGTATAGAAAGGTGCTGCCATCGGCGCGATCTCTGCCCGGTGATCATAGGCGACCGCCGCGCCGACCGTTAGGACACCGGCCAGATACCACGGCCACATGCCGCCCTTCGACTGCTTCCGGCCCGTCCGCCGCCTCTGGCTTTTTCTGCCCGCTGTCTTCGCCATCACCCGGCTCCCCGATTAACAACCGGCATTATCGGGGCAACGGGTTGCTGAAAACTTTAAGGACCGGAAAAATCGGCGCGGCGGCTGGGGATAGCGACAACAAACGCCAAGCTTTTTCTCACCGATTTCTTGCCTTTTCGAAAATCAGGGCTTGCGCCTCAAGTCCCGATTATATACGGCTCTTTTCGGTTCGGAGCGTAGCGCAGCCCGGTAGCGCACTTGACTGGGGGTCAAGGGGTCGTGGGTTCGAATCCCGCCGCTCCGACCATTTAAACCTTTCAAAGTAAAGGGTTTTTTAATTACCGGGAAACGTCGAAAACGGCAGAGTCGCGAAATTGGGTCCATTTTGGGTCCCATACAAGCGGTAGAGGGCAAATAACCGTAGAGGTCCGGTTTGGTTATGGCTCCAAAATGGACCCAGCCCGCGCGATGGATGACGATTCGGCCCAGATCTGGCATTCTTTGCCCCATGCCCGCGTCGAAACGAAAGCCCGCCGCCGATCCGGAGCGCAACTTGCGCGCCGAGCTCAACGGTTGCCGCGTAGTTCGCGGTTATATGGTCGTCGCGGATGGCCTGACAGAAACCGACGTTTCAATGGGCTAACTACGATGTTAGCCAATGCCGTTTCCCCGTATGTGCCCAATATAGGCTTACCGGCCGCGATGGTTGCGCGGGGGGTATTTTGGCTGGTCAACGTACTTGAGCCAAACGCCGATCTCAGACCCAGGAAAACACGTTCGCTCGATGGTGAGCGAGATAACTTTTATGCGCCTCGACCAGCGGTGAAAGCTTTGCCGTATTCGAGATACCCGCTGCCAGCAACTGGTTCGCCGGAAGCTTCGGGGAAACTACGATGGCGCCATTATCCTCGAAGCTGATCAGCCCTGCGTCGAACGCCGCGTCGTAGGCCGGCCCTAGCATGAAGCCATTCAGCACGTCTAGACGCTCCCGATTATCCGAGTCACGCCACGGTTTGATGTGAGAAGCCCGCAGAAGTTCCTCAATCTCCAAGCCGGATACAGCGCATTTGCCTGACCAATGTCGCATCAAGTCACGCCTCCAGCGTCCTTGTCCGATGCGTGCTTTTACGAGAGCGTCCCTTGTTGTCTCATCCGGCACGGTCAGCGTGAGAGCGTCAGCGACCAGTTGTTCAACGGGAGCCGCGAAGTCGAGCCGGTCGCATATAAGTTGACCGGCCTTTGGCGGAAGGGCGAACAGGTATCCCTGGACGCCTTTTTTCTTGCTGGTGATTGGCGAGTTGCGCTCGGCCAGAAGTGGGATCAGATCATCGACAAAAGTGTTGAGGCGGACTGCAGGATTGATCGCGCGGTAGACGACGTCAACCTTTCGCCCCTCGCCGTGCCAAGCGTCTTCAAACTCTACCGGCTGAGGCGCGTCGAAGGCACCGCTCGATGCAACGCCGATCGCGCCGATGGACTGTTTCGCATACGAGAAGATCACATCGCCGGGCCGCACCAAAATCATATTAGACCAGTGGTGAAAGACTACTCCATTGGCGCCGCTTTTCGGAGCCCAAAGATAACCACCGTCGCGTTCCTGTTTATGCGTTTGATTCTGCGATACCCACCAATAAGCCATTTCGCTGATTTTGCCCCTCTGCTTCCTATTACTGGATATCGCAATTTCATTGCCAGTGGGCAATGCTCGCCTAGTAAATTCTGGACAGCGGAGCGAATTTGCGTACCAGGACAGCCCAAACGTTCTTCCTAGCCTCGATTCGTCGGAAACAGTCGGCTTGGGATGCTAGGCTTAATCCGGCAATTTCATGGACTTGGCTGTAACGGGCGCCGTTAGATGTTTCAAACACTTAGCTGCCGATTGTAAAACTTGAAAGCCCCGTCATGACAGTCGCGAAGCTTCCTGGAGGTTGCTAACTTACGAGTGTGGTGTCGCTCTCGCCGTATGTTTTATATCGGGATAGATCGAACTCATCAAAAATTCCATCCAAGACAGTTCTGCCGAGCGAGGAATGCGAATACAGAGCTTTGACGAAGGTAGGAAGCGTATTGCTGCCGATTAGGTCAGCCTTGCCCCTTGTGGCCGCTTCAAATATCCGGCGCACGTGGGCTTCTGTCATGTATGAAACAAATGGGACGGCGCATTTATGCGCTAGAGAGTTCGCATCAACCCAGTTACCTGCGCCAGAATATAACTCTACCGCGCGGGTAACTACCTCAGGTGCCGGCTCAATATATACGCCAGGAGCCAATTCATCCGGCGTTAAAATAGCGGCTTTTTGAAGCGCAGCACTCCTCAATTTTGATATCCTCAAGGCGTTGCTTGTGAAATTTCCCACTTGAGGATCAGACAGCTTTAATAGCCACGAAGACACGGTGGACACCGAACCATCACCAAGATTGTGGCCGATATCAATGATTCTTACTGCCAAGAACGACCCCAGTGCCACGCAGTCGTCGTCAGATCTTTTCAGAAGCTTGTCAACGTTGATTTTCATCCGCGCGAGCGCTTCTGATCTGTGAATCTCTAGTAGCGCAAATATTGCCCTTATAGCCGCGCCTTGATGATAAAACTCATGCGCGGGGTTGGGCCACCCGAATAAAAGTTCATCAACTATTCCAACAATTAGCGGAGGCCTGGCATTCCCAAGGTCTGACGCTTTGAGACTCCGTGCCGCCTGACCATCGTCTTCCGGAAAATAGGGCGAGAGGATGAGCTCCTTGAGTCCTGCAATCGCTGCGCGCCCTTGCCTTGGAGGATGCTGGAGAACATAGATAAGAGTGTTCCGGATATGCAAGCGAGCCAATTCTGGCGAAGGGCTGTAATGCTGGCCCGTGGGCAGAACACTCGGGTGTGCGCATTTATTCCTGTCGTCGCGCAATCGTTTCAATTCTTCGAATTGATGGATGTCGAAGAAATCGAAATCAATGAAAAACAGGTCCAAGAGCCGCCGCTCAAACTCCAACAGATCCTTGAATGTGGCGGAATTCCCCCCCTTTAGCTGCTCGTAGTACCTGTCCAGTTTTTCGATTTCTACCTTTGCCTTTCCGTCGCCAGCGGACGCCAGTTGGCGCAACTTGTCTATCAAATCGAAACACATCGCGACATATGCGGACACAATGGCGGCTCGAAATGACCCCGCCTCATAACATCTGATCGCCTCCCCAATATTGTTCCGCGAACCTTCGTTCGACGCCCTTATTACCAATTCCTCAAAATTACTGATCACTACCGCACCCCCGACGCTGATCGGGCAAAAATACCTGCGACACCTTAATGCCGCGTATCAGCGAAGAGAAAACACCAGCGCCCGCAATCAAGCATTGTGCCGATGCCGGAGTACCCAAAAATCATCGTGTTAGGCGAGATGTGGGACAAATTTTCTGTCCCCGTGTAATCATTATTTCTTCAATACACGCTAGCTTGAGAAGCTAGGCATAATCGGGCGATTTCATATGCTTGCCTGTAAAACAGGTCAATGTCGGCCCTATATGCTTCAAACACTTAGGCGGCGAATGTAAAACTAAAATCGGCTGTTTTTGGCCAGATGGCGCCCAATGCCGGAGCAAGGCAATAGCTGAAACTCAATCACTTGCGGTTTTGTGAGGCATTTCGATAGGGTGGAATTTTGTTATGTCCTCTATCGAGGATGTCTCATCCCATAGACCGCCTAGCCGCACATTTCGAGGTCTTCATGAATTCAACAAAAGCATTTCTATCGGCGGTCGTTTCGGGCGATCCGTCCAAGTCTTTTGACGCCACCAAAAGAATATCGGACTACGTGGGCATAATCGTCCGCATGGTATTCAGCATGGTGATCACGGTGTACGCCGGGCGGCAGGTTCAATTTTCAACTGAGGAGTTGGAGAGCGTTCTGGGTGTCGCGCGCCTACTGACCTTCTGTTTTTTGAGCCTGCTGTCACTGCTGCTATTCCTTTCTTTCACTGCGACCACAAAAGCGGTACTCGCATCCATCTTCTTCGTCGCTCCGCCAAAGCCCGACTCTCACTGGATGCGCCGGGCTTTGTCTTTCCTGCTTTTTGTCGCAGCATCGCTTGTATCATTTGCCATCTTTATATCGATCGCATACCAAGTCCCGCTTCTCATTTCCCACGTTGCAAATATCAATCCCGCGATCACGGAAAACGGGCGATAAGTGTTCCATGCCGGTATGCGGAAAGTTAGAGTTTTCAACGCGCTGGCGATTTCTGGCAAGAATGCCGTCTTTACGAAGCCGCTCCTTGTGGCCGAGATCGAGTATCGCGCCTGGACTGAAGATGGGAAGCTGCGGCACCCGTCGTTCAAGGGTTCGCAAGATAACGCTACGATCTGTCAGATAGAGGGGTAGCACCTTCGCACTTGATGTCAGGGTGATGCTGACTACCGACCGAATATGGCAATTATCAACCCCGCCAATATTCCCCACCCGGTGATGACTGCAACCGCTATGAACGGAAACAACGCGACGACGACGATCGCGAACAGAATGCGCAAAATGAGGCTGCAGCGCTTTACAGGTTTCACATCAGGCGATGCGCCAGATTTACTCGCGTCAGAAGAATTGCCGTTCACTACGCTCGTCCCAACTGTTCCTTGAGCCTATTCAGTCCATGCTTCCTCGCTGAGTCAGGTTGCATCCTATCGTCGTTACAGCAAGCGTTCACTGCGGGAATGTTTCTCATTGTTTGGGGAGCAGCAATTCTTTCAGTTTTGCTTCTGCCGCAGGTTCGGCGGAGGGACTGTTTCAAAGCGCTACCACGTATCAGAGAACGAAATAGCCCTTCTGCAGGGTCACGGCATCATCGAGATGGATTGCGAAATCAGCCTTCTTGTCGCCATTCACGTCACCATAAACATAGGTGTCGGAACTCGTCTTTTCATATCGCAAATCGCCTGCCTTCCCGGTGAACAGCTTGGTACCTATGAAATTGAATGTCTGGTTCCCCGATAACACCGTGCTGGCATCAATTGCAGACAGGTCAATCCTGTCGACCCCGGTGAAATCGTAGATCGTGTCGCGGCCGGCGGTGGCGTAGGTGGACTCTGCTGTCGATCTGAAAATGAATGTATCGCTGCCCGTTTCCCCACGGAGATAGTCATGTCCTCGGCCTCCAGTAATCTTATCGGCTCCTGATCCGCCATTGAGGTAGTCATTACCGCCGTTTCCGATCAGCGTGTCGTTTCCGCCGAATAGCTTGACATAGTCGTTGCCGTTGCCGCCTCTGAAAATGTCATTCCCCTTCAGCGCATTGGCAATGACGGCTAGGTCATCGCTCGTGGAATAGGTTCTTGCCGCATTCACAATACTTGTCGCCGAGATGCTGACACCATCGACCGAGAAAAACTTCGTGCCATCACGGACAGCGGCATAGCTGTTCACGGTGCCGCTAATTGGCTCCCCGTAGGAGTTGTATTGGAAGTCTGCGCCACGAAACTCGTCGACGTCTCCGCCACCGTAGTTCGCACGAAAGATGGTGGATCCGTAGGTATAGGAGTAGGCGTAATAGATTGCACTGAAATCTAGCTGCCTGATGTCAAGTCCAAGATTGCTGTTTACCGAAATAGACGCGCCCATAAATTCCCCCAGCGTTATTAGTTAACCTATAAGTCCATTTCAGGTTGCAGGGCAATCGCTACCATTCGCGAGCCCGCGTAGCTGTAAGTGATCCGGGCAGGCACTACTGGCCGGTCTCAGCACCAAGGCATGCGCTGCCCTGTCCACGGGCGGGCAAGCCCCTCTTCGACAAGCACATCCCCCAGCGACAGGCCGCCGCGATAAACCGCCCTGAGCTTGCGCCCGTACTTGTCCTCGTCTCTCAGGCCGGCTTTCAAGCCAAAGGGACCTTCATTGAGCAGGGATAGGAGCCGGTATTTCGCCGCCTCTCCGAGCGCCAGTTCTTCCTGGCATTTCGGTTCGCTGATCTCGGGGGTGTCTATATCCGATATTCGATACTTCACGGCATCGAGCCAAAACGTATCGCCGTCGACAACGCAGGTGACGCGGGCGGATTCTCCGCACAGCGCGAAGGAAGCGCTGATCGTGTCCGTGGGCGGCATAGTGGCCCAGCCGTAGGCGCCTCCAAGGAGCACCGCTGCCATGGGTGTGACGAACAACAATGGCGACGAGCGTCGGCGATCGGCGTGGATATGCATGCCCTTCCCCCAGATTTGCGCCGCGATTGTATCCGATGACCTGCATTAGTAGAAGCTGCAGTACCCGTACCCCAAACGGAGTGAGTTTCGCGTTCGCAGTGCGCCTTTCGGGTAATCTTGACGCCCGCGTGCATTCTGCCACCCTGCAGCTATGGGGAGTGGGAAATTATGGCAATTATTATAGGCATACTCGGGATTTTGCAGATGCTCGGCGGGGTGCTTGCTTTCCTGGCAGCTCAGAGCGCCATCCATGAAATTCTTGGTGCTGTCGGCTTCGGGCTGGGAACGCTGTGCATGGGTCAGGCTGTGATCATCACGCGCCTGATAGCCCCGAAGGCATCCGAGCCGTTTATCAGGACCTCATCGAATAAGATCATTAACCCAAAGGACGAGCCGGCCGGTGGATTGGATACCAGTCGAATATCTCTGCCGTGAGGTGACGACGAGGGGTCGGGTTTGTCCGGCCTTTTGTGCTTGGGCTCGCAGAACCCCGTTTCCTACCTCGTTTTGGCGATACCCCTAATCCTTGACTGTCACGTGCGCTGTGAGACCATACGCCTTCTCGGTTGTGGTGCGTGGGGGGCAGCCATGAATCTTTCGACGGCAGAGCAGCTACTCGTCGAGCAGCGGGTGACGAATGAAGCGAAATCGACCGCCGTTGCGTACCTGCTATTGATCTTCTTGGGTGGCCTGGGAGCACACCGATTTTATATTGGTCGACCTGGAAGCGGCTTGGCCATGCTTGCCCTCTTCGTTTTTGGTTTTGCAACTGCGGGCCTCATCGTTGGGGGGCTGTTCATTCTCGTGCTGATTGTATGGTCGTTGGTCGATCTGTTTCTTATCCCAGGCATGATCCGCCAGCAGAAAGCAGAGGTGCGCGATAGCATCAGCAAGCAGATGTATGCCGAAAGCCTCCTCGCTGTAGAGCGTCTCGGGCGGGCTGGACGATGACACGACGCATTGAGATTTCGAGCTCGCAACTTTTGAACCCTACGGGGGTCCTTGGGGCGTGGATGTTCGTTTGCAGTCCCCTCGTGGACGCCGCGGTTTATTGGTGGTTCGTCAGGGAGTTGGCACGTGGCGAAAGCCTCTTTCTTCCGACGCTTGGCCTGATCATCTGTACCGTTGCGTGCCTTGCCGGCTTGGTCATGGTCATCGTCGGACGAGAACAGCACTACACCGTGCGGGAAGTTGATCCGCATCCCACAAAGCGGCCAGTTGATCCGGGTCCCACAAAGCGGCTTTGGACTTGGGAATGAGACGTGCCGCCGCCTACAGCCCCCGCAGACGCGCGTTAGGTGATGCCGGCTATCGGTGAGGCTGGACCTGATCGCGCTCCCTTCCTGGGCTGCGTCTGAGGCTTTTGATCAATGGGTGGAGAATGGGCGATGAGCGGGTTTACCGACGAAGAAAGAGCGGCAGAGATGAAGCGCCGCGACGATGCCATCAAATTGGAAGAGGAAGCGAGAACAGCAGCGAAGCGTGATGCTGAACTGCAGCAGGCAGACACACGATGCCTCCACTGTGGCAACCCAATGCGATCATGGGAGGCCACGGACCCCGAAAATCCTTTGTGCGACATCTGCCTCTGACGGGCGTCACGCCGCTGATTGCTCTTGCTGATCCGCCTCTTTCGCCGCGCGCATGAACCTCTGCGCGGCGCACGAGCAGAAGCTGGGTACGGTTTGGTTCTGTCAGGCGATCTGTATAGTCAGCGGTTCTGGCTTCGAAGGAACTCAATGAGCATGAGTGAAAGTAGGCCCGATACGCCTGGTCACGAAGAAGGGCGCCTGGTCTTCCATCCGAAGGGATCCAAACGAGACGTCTTCGTTTGCATCGCTGCTATCGGCTTAGGCGTTTTATTAATCTGGATATTTTTCGATATGCCGGCCTCTGCGACCGTTGCGGGGCGCATATTCGATTTCATCGGACCGGTGTTGGGAAGCTTATTTATCGCTGCTGGCCTGGTCGCAATCCTCGGACCACGGTGGGGATATCCGCGGCTCATCCTCGACAACAACAAGCTAATTAGCGAGGGAATGTTCCGCAGCTCGATACTGGACCTCGACAAGCTCGGCAAAGCTGCGGTCATCAGCAGTGGAAGCGCGACATTTCTCGCGTTTTTTACATTGGACGAGGAGCGCGCACTGGCCTTAAGGAATGATTTCTCACAGCCCAGTGCTTTTGGTGCCGCCAAGACCTTCTTTCTTTCGCCTTATACCGGAAATGACCCTCAACGTGCACAGAAGATTGCCAATCTGATCAATGCTTGCCGATCTACGCCCTTGGATCGAGGCGCGATGCACGTTGCGCCCGACATCAGAGATAGCATTAAGAAGAGGAGCCGACGGGCCCGCTTGCTGCTCATTCTTATGACCACAACGCTTGCAATAGGCCTGACATACCTGAACAACAGTGCGTAGCGAACAACGAACTGGCGAATCGTTGAAGAAAGCCCCCGCGTTAAAAAAAACAGGTGAGCGCGAGTATGCAATTGGTCGACTTGAGCGACAGCGGTCACCTCTGCGGCGGCAGATATCGCGACCAACCGAAGCGGCATTGCAAAGAAAATATGATCGCCTTCAACGCGGTGCCGTCTCTGCCGTTGGCGATGCGCAGCAGATTGCCGACGAGCTTAGCCTGCATCACCGCACTGCCACGCCGCAACTCGTCGCGGTAGTACTTCCGCAACGTCGGCACGGTCAGGGCGAGCACGACGGCGATCTCCGCTTGCGGCACGGCTGCACCGGCGAGCGTTTCGACGAAGCGCCGCTTTACGGCGTCCGGCTGATGCGTTGGCCTTCCTCTCAATCGTTTTTCCATGACGGTAGAAAAATAACCTGTTCTCGGCCAAGAACATAGGCTACGGCGCGATTGTGCCTCTCGGCGTTTTTTCGCAGCCAGAAAAAAATCTCCGAATAATACCCGCGCGGGCCCAGTATGAGCATCCTTCTTATGTTTGAACCGTCCCCCCCCGACAAGCTTTTCGGTGACGATGCGTGCCGACGCCCTCAGCTTCTTAGCGATAACCCGGTCAATACCACCCTGACGGGCTAAGCCAATTAGCCGAATTTACGCGCAGTTGCAGATTGTCTAAATCCTTGTCCTGACAACGCGAAAACCAGCGTGTCGCTTGAACAGGGAAAAACCGAATGAAAAAATGTCTGCTCACCGCGGCGGCCCTCTTCAGCCTCTTTGTCGGCAATCTGCCGGTAATGGCTCAGACGAACAATGACGGCCAGGCCGCCGCGTCCGAAGGCGGGGAGGCCTATTTTCCGAACTGCGCTGCCGCACGCGCGGCCGGTGCAGCGCCTATTTATGCCGGCGAACCGGGTTATCGTCGCAAGCTCGACCGGGACGGCGATGGTGTCGCATGTGAATGAGACCTCCCCCATTCAGACCCAATGTCACCCGGTGGGCGATCGTGGCTGCGCAATCACAGATGCGTCGACTAGTCAATTATCGAGCGAGGCCGTTCCCTATGCATCGTATCCCCATCCTGCTTAGATCTATTGTCGGATTACCACTGCTCTGCACATGGGGCGGAGAGGCAATTGCCGCCGACAATCTTGTGCCTGTGGCCTGCAAGTTCGAGAAGCTTCCATTGATGTTGCTAATATCGCGCGGTGGCATGGGCGCAAAAGACAACACGATTCAGATCGGCAATGCGAGCCCTGTGCCGCTGAGCATCGGATCCGGTCTGATGACCGCACGCTTCCAGGGGCAGGAATTCGTGTTCGCAGTAGCAATGCCCGCGAGTGTTTCAATCCACGGCTCCGGCTCCGACACGCTTACATACGACGGTGAATGCATTAGTAGTCCGCCCCGTTGACGGCGCTTACTCGAGCGGCCGATCATCGAAGCCTCGACCGTCGCAACCTATCTGATGCGCCATGGCCCATGCTCGACTATCGCAAATGCTCCTACAAGGATCGGCTACGCATTCTTCGGGACCTTGAGGGCGGCTCGGCCTTCTTCGACACAAAGCCTGGCCAGCGTCTGCTAAAGTCGGTTCGGGAAAAGATGGACGCCGAGGGTTTCTCCAAGGACGACTTCGGCGAGCAGAAGAAGAGCAACGATGTTCGACGAGTAGCGTTGGGGCTGGATCGGAACGCAGCAACTGGACGGCCACGTTCTAAGCTTCCGAAGATGACCACGCCCTAAGTTCCCGCTCGATCTCCGCGTAGGCCTCTTTTTTCCACTGGGCCAGTTGCTCCTGCTGTTCAGCCATTAGCTCTTCAATCTCTTCATCACTGAGCGGACTGAAGTGGAGGCTTTCGCGCGACCTCTGCATTGCCGCGTCGCCTTGGGCGTCAAGGGACGCTTTGGTTCGAATAAGGACCTCGTCGAGCGTCATCATCACTGTCCTTCCTTCTGCTTGCGCACCCAAGAACTACCTTTTTCAGACAACTGCCAAAAAGCGGGGTTCGAGCCGGGTTGAACGCCCGCTGGCACGTCATCAAGCGCTGTCCACATCGACCCAGCGAAGGTCGTAACGCTGCCCTTTCGGTATCCCAGGGCCCGCTGGAAGGAGCCGACATAGCGGATGCCACCAGCTTCGAGTTCTGCGACGCGGGCAGCGAGCGCGCCCAACTTTGCGGCTGTAACGGCTGTCGTGGCCGCGACGAGCATGTGAACCATGCGCCGGCTCAATGGTCGCTGAAGCTCCTCTTTTGAGTAGGCGGCGTCCAATCCGGCTCTAATCTCTGCAGCGCGCGCCGCGATAAATGAGAGCTCATCATCGTCCTTGTTTGTCATTGTCCTCGGCTCCCAACAACACTTCATCGATTTCGACGCTCGACAGGGTGCGGCGTTGAACAAGAACGATGGCTAGGTTTTCTATCTGGCCGCGATGTTCGACCACGAAATTATTGGCGAGGGAAAAAAGCGCGCGGCGCATCTCGTCGGGAGCATCGGACCATGAGCCCAGGAAAAGCGCATGCTCCAGAAGCAGTTCATCCGATCTCGACAGTCCGGTTTCAGGGGCAGCCGCTTGGCCGGCCAATGCAGTGACCGCATAACCAATCGCAATCGCGCCGTGGTGACGCCCGCGTTCAATGTATTCGCCAGGCGACTCAAGAGCCACTTCGCGCCGGTTGATCGATGCATGGAGCACGCGGATACCGTGGCCGAGGGCCGCCACGCAATGCGCCGCCTCATGCAACGCAATTGCACTTGCCGGCTCCCTTCCCACAATGTCGCGTGTCGTTGATTCAGTCATACACCAACCATAGCAAATCGCCTCGAAGCGGGCCGTTACGCATCATTTCCCGCGCGGCAAAAGACCCGGATCATTTTATTGAGCGCCCGACGGACTGCCTGGTCATCGTCCGAGTCCTGCGGACTGAGAAAATGTAAACGCTCCAGCGCGGCGAAAACCTCGACTTCATCGACCTCAAGCATGATCACGCGGCGGCCGCCTTTTCGCCGTTCGCGGTATCGGCGCTGACGCTCTCCAGCAAGATCGTTTCTGCCCCTTGGCGACGGATTCTTTGGTTTCGGCATAGGGCCCTCCTTTTTCTGCCGACCTGACCGGCTTGCCGCGATCAGGCCGGACGGACGACGGCGGTCAGGTGGCAGACAAATTGGCATCGACATAGCGAAGGAATTCCATTGCAAGCGGATCCCCCTGCTCGGCTTTCCGCTCCGCGTGCATGATCAAACTCGTTTCCGGGTCCGCGACGTCGTCAAAAAGGGGCTTGAAACGATTGTTCATCTCGACCCGCCGTTTTCGTGCGTCCATGCGCTCCTTGAGTATTTGCAGTCCTTCATCAGCGGCTTCCTTGAATTGCACCGGAGTCGCATGACCGCATTCCGCGACGAGCCGCCGCTGCATCTCCTTTTCATCCTTGCTATCGGCAAAAATATCGACCATGCGCCGATGCAGGGCGATCTTCGGCGGGAGCGTCGAATAGTCGGGCGGTGGCAATTCCGGTTCAACGGATAGCGGAATTCCTCCCAGCATGCGGCCCACTTGAATTATGCCGCGCACCGCGCGGTCTGCGTCCTCGCCCGTCAGTTCGGGGCAAGCGGCTCGAAAGCGCTTCATGATTTCGAAGTCTCCGCAGTAACGGACCCCATCGTCCGTCGCCTGGGAAATGATGTTCGTCAGCTTGCCATGCTGATGGTTGTTCAGCTTGTTTGTCATGATCCTTCTCCTATGTTGCCGACGCCGGGATTGGCGCCGGAAGGCTTGGCGACATCATCCATCCTCATGGTCGGCCCTAGGCGCATTATCAAACGTTACATTGGCGTCACGTAACGCCTGCTGCCGTTCCCGAAATCGGCGCTGTCGCAGGGCGTTAGGCGTCAAAATCTGCTCGACAATCGGCGGCTCACTATCGCCGGCAACCTCGCTGTAGGACAGCGCCGGCATAAGGCTTTCGACGGTTGGAAGGCGCTCTACAAACCCCCTCGCCGTTTCGGAGGTCAGCCCAGCGACTGCGATCTCGGTCTGCATCTCGACCGATGCCTGCTCGATCATGACAATCGCCTTCTGCTCAAGAGCGGCGACTTGCGCTTGGGCAACCCTTCGGAGTTCAGCTCGACGTTCTGCGAGCGCATTGCCATAGCCGCGATGACGCCATCCAAGACTGAGACTCGGCGCGAATTGCTTTGGGATCCCGAGTTCCCGGCAACGGGCCTCAACGCGCTCCTGCGCTTTGGCAACCTCGGCAGAGGCCGCCTTGGTGGCCGTCGCCCAGACGGCGTCATCGTCGAACCTATATTCCGCCGCCATCTGGTTTTCGAAGTCGGCCAGAAGCTCTGTCGAGCGCGCCTTGGCGGCGGATTTCTGGACCTTCTCGCGTTGGCGGATTAGACGTTGCAGGTCCTCGCGCTCGCCCTTGCTCATTCTGTCAGCCATGGTCTTCCTCCTTCATGTTTTCCGACGCCGGGTACGGGCATCCTTGCGTAATCGGCGACGGTGGTGCCTCATTGCCCCAGCGATCCCAGCCTTTCCGTGCGGATCGCGCGAATAGTTCGATCTTGGGCAAGCTTGGAAACATCCGCTCGATGATGTCGTAGAAGACCTCCGGCTTGGCCGAATGCACACCGCGTGGCGCTGCGATGACGGATTGCGGTTGCTCGCCAGGTGCAGGTGCCGGGATGTTCCCCCGAGTCCCGATCAGCAGGTGCTCATGCGCATTTCGGACCCAGTAACCGGTGCCGATGTGGCCTTTGTTCCAGATGATTTGCGATTTGTATTGGAAGCCCCACAACATCATCACTTTCAAAGCATCGGGCATCATCGGCGCGGTTGCCCACAGAAACAGTGCGCATTCGCGGGCGGCGGGAGGATTTCGGCCCAGGTCCGCAATGTCTGTGGTATGCATCGTCGGATAGTGATTGTCGGCGGCGCGGTCCATGCCGGTCTCCCGGCTGTAAGGCTCGAACCGCCATGGCGGATCGGCGAGTATGACGCCGTATCGCTTGCCGGGCAGCGCCGTGATCTTCACCGCCAGTGCGGATTCGCGTTGCGCCCGACGTTCGGCCTTGATGAACTGCCTCGCCTCCCTATCGACCGGCTGCTGACGGCCTTTGGTGTCGGTGACAATCGAGACGTGCGGAATCTCCGCACGCCGCTCCATAGCGTCGCGCACAGCGCCAACCGTCTTGCCGTCGACACCGACGACCTTGCCGATGCGCCGGTCTGAAATCGCCGGATTAGCGGCGAGCATTTTCGCGATCACCTCCCGCTGCTGTTCCCGGGAAAGGTGACGGCGGTGAACATTGAGCGAGGCGACGTAGGCATAGGGATCGGTGCACGCCAGTTCGCTGTCTAGCTTGACGACGTTGGTCGCGTGAGAGAGGCTTAGCCACTGGCCGGGGTTCCAACCTTCAAACTGGACCTTGCCGTCACGGATGCGGATTTTGCCGAGCCGCTCCAACGCATCGAGCCGGTTGCGGCCATCGACCAGCACCGGGGGTTCACAGCTGGGAACAGATGGCGCGTAGATCGTCACCGGCTGCAGCAAGCCGTTCTTCTGGATATCCGCCGCAAGTTGATCGAGTTGCTCCGGATCGAGCATCGGGAACAGATCGGCTGCCGGGTGTATCTTGACGACATCGCGCCAGCTTTTCGCCTTCCTTTCCATGTCCATTTTTCCGCTCATGGTAGCTGTCTCCGTCGTTTGCTTGTTTCATTTCATTCCTGGGACACGGGTCGTGGAGGGCGGGGCGGAGGACGAGGCGGGTTTTGGACCCTTGGGCCTAAAGCCAGCGATCCGCCATCTGACTGATGGGATTTTTCAGGTCGCGCGCCCCCCAGAGTTACATTCGAAGAGTTGATTCTAAGAGTTTGTGTGGCACCGTTGCCACGGGCGGCGGTGTAACGGGTGCCACTGTGGGACGTGGCACCGCTGCCACTAGATTGCCGCCCCAAAGTAGTGGCACCGTCTCCACCGCTTTGCCTCCCGAAAGCTGTGGCAACGTCGCCACTGGTTTTGCCGCGCCGGGAGCGTTTAGGCGGCTTGTTTTTAGGGTGCAGCTGCGACGTTTCGGACGGCGGGACGGCCGCCTTGCGCCGCCGTTCGAAGTCTGCAACCAGGCTGGTAGCCAGCACGAAATTCGGTTCATATGCCGAGCGATAGCCTTTGCCGCCGTGACTCCGCCTTGCGAAAAGGCCGAAGTGAACAAGCTCATTCAGTGCATCAACCACAGCTCGCTGGTTGATGCCGAGCCGCCGCGCCAGCGACTCTTGGCTCGGATCGCACTGGCCGGTTTTGGAATTGTGGTGATCAACGAGTGCGGCACCAACCGACTTGGCCGTGCTGGACAACGGAGAGACGCAAATGGCCTTGTAGACGTATCCCGGTGGGAGCTGCTTTTGAGAAGGCATGGGTGGCGATCCTTTACCGGATGCCCGACCTGCGCTTGTGCGATCAACCTCAGCAAGCTATCCTTCCGCGCTGCCCAAAGAGCTGGCTCGGTTTGTCTGAACAGTTCGTGGCGTTTCGTTAAGTGGATTTCCGCCTCGATTATGCTGCCGCCTTTATTGGCGTCAGCGCGTTGAAGTAAGCCTGATCCGGTGTTTGCCGGTCAAGGGATGAATGTGGGCGTCGGGTATTGTAAAAGGTCAGATACCGGCCGATCCCAATGCGGGCCTCGGGCACGGTTTTGTAGGCGTGGAGATAGACCTCCTCGTATTTGATCGAGCGCCAGAGCCGCTCGACAAAGACGTTGTCCCGCCATGCGCCCCTGCCATCCATCGAGATGTCGATCTCGGCCTTCTTCAGCACCGCCGTGAAGTCGATGGAGGTGAACTGCGATCCCTGGTCCGTATTGAAGATGTCGGGCTTGCCATACCGGACAAGCGCTTCCTCGACCGCCTCGATACAGAAAGCCGTCTCCATCGTGATCGACAACCGCCACGACAGAACCCTCCGGCTGAACCAGTCAACCACAGCGCAGAGATAGACAAAGCCCCGCGCCATGGGGATGTAGGTGATGTCCATAGCCCAGACCTGGTTGGGTCTGGTCACCGCCAGCTTGCGCAGGAGATACGGATAGACCTTGTGCCCAGGTGCCGGTTTCGACGTATTGGGGCGACGGTAAATCGCCTCAATGCCCATCTTCTTCATCAGCGTCGCGATGTGAAGCCGCCCTGTGACAAGCCCTTCCGCCTTCAAAAGCCCTTGCAACATCCGGCTTCCGGCAAAGGGAAAGTCGAGGTGCAGTTCGTCGATCCGCCGCATCAGGGCCAGTTCGCCGTCTGACACAGGACGCGGTAAATAATAGACGCTGCCACGACTGAAGCCGAGAAGCTTCGCCTGGCGAATGACCGACAGTTTGTGCGCGCGGTTGATCATTTCTTTCCGCTCAGCAATCCGGCTTTGCCGAGCGCACCGGATAAAAAATCATTCTCCAGCGTCAGTTCTCCGATCTTGGCATGCAGTGTTTTGACATCGACGGTCGGAGCAGCCGGTTCCGCCTTGGCTTCATCGCCGAAAACGCCCGTCGCCCCCTCAAGGAGCTGGTCTTTCCATTGCTTGATCTGATTGGCGTGCACGTCGAACTGCTGGGATAATTCCACCAGCGTCTGTTCGCCCCGGATGGCGGCAAGCGCCACCTTCGCCTTGAAAGCCGGGCTATGATTCCGGCGCGGTCGTCTCGACATGCTCTCTCCTGTTTCCGGCATTTAAGCCAAAGTCAGGCAGAAATTCCACTTATCCTAACTGTTCAGTTTTTCCGAGCCAGCTCACAACACAGAAATCGCCTTGCATCGGCACGTCGCGTTCCAGCGCGCTCGGGCCGTTTCATGTTGCCGGTTGCGCGGCGGCTTTCTTGCGCGGCCTGCCCGGCCCCGGCGTCTCCGAGTTCCCGGTGTCGGCGCGGGTCCCGGCCTGCCGCTGCTTTCGCCATTCGCGAACCTGACCCAAGGTGTTTCCCTTGCGGCCCGGCGACAACGCTATCATTTGCGGGAACCTGCCAGCCTTGCGTTCGCGCCACCGTGTCGTGTTCGAAACGCCGGTAAGCAGGTCCAATTCGCGCTCGGTCAAAAAGCGATCATCGTCATCAAAGAGGCTTTTGAAGTCGCCGGAATTGTGGCCGACGCCCGGTGCCCGCTTCGGCTCGTCGGCCATGGCACGGTCGCTCATGTGCGCATCCTCCAGATCAGGGTCACGTTTGCTTGCACAAACGAGGATGGGCACCAATGCAACTACCTGCAAGTGAAACTAAATCGGCTTATTTAGTTTCCATTTCTTGCGAGCAAGCTTCTCCCAACTCCCCTGATCCCGCCGCAGATGCTCGTTCACCATGACACGTAAAGTGCGCTTTTGGGCTTTGTCGAGCTTGGCATTCGCAGCAAGCGTTTCCACTATCTCCATTCCGGCTCCCTGCTCGCGGATCATCCAGGCCGCTTTAAACGCGCGATGGCTTAGTAGCGCCGCGCCGCCCGGACGGCCGCGGGGCCTGTACCCCTCGCCGAGCACGTCCAGTAGTTCATCGAGCAGCGACATCGGCAAAGAAACCGCCATCGCGCTGCGCTCTTCGAACCACGGGCTTCTGGAGCGATTGCCCATACTCCTAGTCGATTCAGCGCCAAGATCGATCAGCCGCTTCATGAGGTCAGCGCGCGTCGCGGCCTTCATGATTGCACCGCCCGGATCGGCACGACCGCGCCGGTATTCTTCTCGCCGGACAGCAGAGCGTCGCAATGCCGCGCCCAAGCCTCCAGCGCGATGCGTTTTTCACGCAGCCGATCATAGGAGTCATAATGATCGCCGAGGACATCGTCCTCGCGGTGCGCCAAAACCGCTTTGCGGTCCTCGCGCGGAATGCCGAGCCGGGCCATTCCGCTCGCGCAGGTGCGGCGATAGGCGTGCGGCGTCGGTGGATCCGCTTGCAGGCGCCGGACGATCTCGCCGTCCTCGCCGGTCGGATCGAGCGCGGGAATAATCCGCCGTAAAGCCTGTGACAGCGAATGCCGCGCGATCCGCTCGCGGTCGAGGAACCGGCTCGTAAAAACGTGATTGCCCATGGCGCGGCCCTCGATTTTGGCCTCCGCTTTCTGGCGGGCGATCTCCTTGTTGATGATACCAATTACCGATGCCGCCAGCGGCACGACATGGCGCCGGCGTCCCTTCATGCGCTCCGACGGGATTTCGGCCAGCGCCTGGCTCGGATCGTCGAGGTGCCGCAATTCCGATAGAGCCAGCCCGGCGATTTCGTTCGCTCGCTGGCCGGTCAGCGCCAGAACCTGCAGGGCCGCTCGCAGGCCCGGCGCCAGCGTCGCCGCCTCGATCGCCCGCCAAAGCACCACAAACTCGGCGTCGCTCAGCGTTCGGTCGACGCCGTCCTTTCTCTCCTTGGTGGGCTTTTTCGTGCCCGCCATCGGATTGAAATCAAGCAGGCCCTGTTCAACGGCCCATCCGAACAGCTTCATCGAGGCCGAGCGCACCCGATTGGCCGCAACCGGCGCGCGCTTGGCGATTTCAAGCAGGCGGGTCGCGCCATCGGCTGTCGTGATCGACGCGGCGAGGCGTTTGCCCCATGCCGGGCGGCAATCACGGTTGATGTAGCCACGATCTTGTTCCCAGGATAATTTCAGGTCGGGCAACCGCGCGATATAGAGGTCGCAGAGCCGGTCAAAATCGAGCGGCGGGGTTTTTTCCTCCTGCCGACGCTTTTCGCGGATCGCCTCACGCTCGGCGGCGGGATCGGTGCCGTCACGGAACCTGCCGCGCACCGTCTCGGCCTTGCGGCGCATCTCCGCCATGGTGATGGTTGGATATTCGCCTAGCGGGAAGCGTTTCTTCTTGGTTGAACCGAGCGGGTGGGCGCGGAGCGTTCCGACAATCCGATCCGCGTAGACGCGGACGATGTAGTTGCCGATCTTGTCGTCGAAGTATTCGACGTGCCCTTTTTCGGGCCGCGTGACACGTTTGGCGAAATTGTCATCGAGATGAACGACGGGCATTTTTGCACAGCCTTTCAGGTATCAGCGGGCCTAGGATAACAAGGGGCCTAGGGTCCCGTTTCGATTTTGGGTCCAATTTGGGTCCACTTTATTGAAAGCGGCTGGACCCAATTGAAAACCCCTGAAAGGATTATTAGCCACAACCCTTTGCTTTGCAAGGCTTTTGAAATCTATCGCATTTGATTGAAATGGCCTGAAGACGGCCTTTGCAATTCTGGGGGTCAAGGGGTCGTGGGTTCGAATCCCGCCACTCCGACGTTTTTCTAAGCGAATTCAACATCCTAGCTGATGGTCGCGAGGTAGTTAATCTCGATAGCGAAGCTCTCTTTTGCTTTGGCGTAAGCGCCTGAATTGAGCAAGTGAACACTTGAACACAATCAGATTCACTTCAAGCACCCAAAGAGTATGCGAGCTCGCTCGCATTCCGCCTTCTTCGAAAACAAGCCGGCGCAAGCATGACTACTGCTAGTGCAGGGACGGCTTGTATTCGAACTTCAAAAAAGTCGGGCCGTAGCCCGTCCGCTTTCCTCTTCGACTTTAGCCTCCTCAAAGCATAGCCTTTCAACGTTTGCCCGCGAGCGCTTTTTCGCACACGTTAGCCGTCTGTTGTAACCCCAGCCTGCAGTAGTCTCGCAGTCTCGCCGAATGGTTTAGCGCTGCGGGCGGCTGATATGCCTCGAGCATCCTAGTCACGACCAAGATCGTCAAATGTCGGATTGAACAAGAATTTCAGATGGGTGGAGTTCCGCATGGTTTTGGAATTTTGTTGCCGCGACTCAGAATGTTTTTTGGCTAGATTGGGCAAAAACTTTCTTTGATTTACTGAAGGGAATCGCATGGCCGTTGGCCGTATTCTCTCTCTTTTTCATGTTTCGAGCTCAGCTCAGAGAGAGGATAAAACATCTCGTTTCTGCGGGGCCATCGGGTGCGGTGTTTCAGCCATCTCAACCGAGCGAGCCACCGACACCTGCGACCTTGAAAACGGAACGTCATCCGATGTCCACCGTGAACCAGAACGTGGAACTAATCCACCGACAGCTGTTGGACATCCCTGAAAACGATAGGACAGCAAAACTCATCTCAGCGCTCGCTGAGGCGCAAGTAGAAGCTCAGTTTGAGTTTCTGTTTGGTAGTGTGTTTTCGAGCCAAGTTGCGGCACTTCGTGTCTTGGCGCGCGGCAAGGTAACCTTGGATGAAGCGCGGAAGTTTTTCGACGAAGAGGTCGTGCCTCTGAATAAAACGATTTATTCTGAGTGGGGATTTGACGAGTGGTCGCGATTTCTCACCGGTCAGAATCTCGCGATAGTCAATGGCGATCATGTTGAAATAACTGATCGTGGAAGGGACTTCCTGTTGTTCATTGACGTGAAGAAGCCAGGAGTTCCGCGGTACAATTGAGGGGTTTTTGGGCGCTGCGGGGGATGTATGGACGAGAAATACGAAGACGAACAATTCGACGCATATCGGCTCGAAATCTTGGCGCAGTTAGCTACGTTACATCGC
Organism: Pararhizobium sp. LjRoot238; assembly: GCF_964252955.1. Lineage (NCBI taxonomy): Bacteria > Pseudomonadati > Pseudomonadota > Alphaproteobacteria > Hyphomicrobiales > Rhizobiaceae > Pararhizobium > Pararhizobium sp. LjRoot238. The sequence goes on from NZ_CAXUPP020000001.1 coordinate 4,003,982, forward strand.
ACATCACCGAGAAGAGAAGTGCTCGAAGCCGCGCTGAGTGTTTACGACCCTGAGATCCGTGCCAGGCGCAAAGCCTCATGGGCTGCTTATCAACAGAGGGCATGGCAACGGCGTCAGGACGATCGACTTTTACTCACCTCCGCAACACTGGCTTTTTTTTCGTTATCCGTAAGCGCACTCGGTCTGCTGTTCCCGGGAACGTTGGCTGAAAAAATCACGGCATACGTACCAAACTTCCACCTTTTCGAATTTTTATTTAGTTACAGCCCGTATTTTATCACCATCGGCGGTCTGATCGCTGCGGCATTGCTGTTCGCCATTCGGGGTTATTTTCCGAAAACATATGGTTTTCTTGAGATTTGGGTTGGTGTCGCAACACTTACCAACGCCGCACTTGCAGTCTCCTTGGGAAACATACCCTCCGTTTTGCAGTACCTCGCCGGTGTATACGTCATCATTCGGGGTCTGGACAATTTTGCGAAGGCGCTTGAATCTAAGACAAAAATTGGAATGATATTCAAACGCCTATTCAACAATCCGAAGTGACTTGAGCGTGATGTCGAATCCCGCCGCTTGAAGCCCTCGTCACAATCCCAACTGCGCCCACAGCAGCAACCGCCGGTCAATGCACCGACGCCTCCGGCTCCGGGTCCTCCAGGAACGACCGGATGCCGTCCCGCTCGATCGTGGCGAGAAATTCCTCGAAGGCTTCCTTGTCGGTGGGGAACGGCTCCTCCCATACGGTCAGGCCCTGGTCCTGGTCGATCACCTCCATCGTCCAGCCGTCGTCGCTTCCCGCATTGCGGAAGATATCGACGAGCACGGTGACGCCGTCATCGGTGAATTCGCCGGCGAAATCCGAATGCTCGAGCTTCTGCTTCTTTGCCATGATGACTATGCCTGTTTCGGGTTGGTGACGGTGGCGGTGAGCCGGCCTCTGGAGCGTTCGCGGGTGGCGGTCCCCTCGAGGCGTTTTTCGGCTTCCTTGATTTCGAGCGGCGTAAACAGCGAGCGATAGTCCGCCCGCACCATCGCCGCCTCCATCGACAATTCGGTCTTGCCGGCGTCGATCAAGCGCTCGAGCCCGGTCGTGCCGGGCTTGAACACCAGTTCCTTTGCCGCCGCGACGCCGCCCTTCAAAATGACGAGACGGCGAAACAGGACGGGCCGGAAGCCGAAACGCGCACAATGATCGTAGAGGGCGAGCATGTCCGCGTGAAACTTCGCCTGCAGGGATTTCGTCATGTGGTTCTTTTCTTCATCCGGGACAGCGGAGATATGGAGGTGCGCGGAGCCGAAACCAAGGGCCGCTTACTCCTGAACATGGATCTCCGCCTCGGCGGCGGCCTCGATAAACGCTTTTCGTGCATCTTCCGCCGGCCTCTTGCCTTCGACGGCCGCAGCGCAGATGTCGAGCGCGCGGTTCAAGGCCGGGGCATCGTCCAGCGGCCAATCCTCGATCATCGCCCAGGACGCCTCGGTGGTGTTGGAGACCGTCACATATTTGCCCGGCCCCTCCAGGGCCAGCGTCACGCTTTTCGTCCAGGGCTTTTCCATACGCTGCGCCTTACTCGTAAAAATCGATGGAGGTTCGTAGCATACACGCCGTTGGCCGCACGAGAGGAAAGTTACCGGGACGCAAACTCACATCGGCACCGCGCATTCGCGCAGGGACCCGTGCACCGGCCCTTTCTCAACGCACCTGGTCGAGCAGGCGCTTGCATTCCAGGAGATCGTAGAGCGCTTCCTGCAGCAGGGCACGATCCTCCTTGCCAACGGATGTCTTGCCGATCGAGATTTCCGGCGCCTCATCATTGCCGCCGACAAAGGAGAAGAACCGGCGGCTCGCTGGCGCCTTGGCGCGGCCGACGATCTGGTCGTCTTCCGGATTGCCGAGCTTCGGCTGTGCCGGCTCCTCGATATTGGCCGCGGCCAGCGCCTCGACGGTGGCGAGGTCACCGCTGGCGATTGCCGCAACGAACTTGTTGCCGTTCATCTTCAGGAGCTTCTGCACGCCCTTGATGGTATAGCCGTGGTCGTAGAGCAGATGGCGGATGCCCTTGAGCAGATCGACATCTTCCGGCCGGTAGTAGCGCCGGCCGCCGCCGCGTTTCATCGGCTTGATCTGCGGAAAGCGCGTCTCCCAGAATCGGAGCACGTGCTGCGGCAGGTCGAGATCGTCGGCCACTTCACTGATGGTGCGGAACGCGTCCGGGCTCTTGTCCATGTCTTCCCCCATCGAACACGGCTGGCGGATGCGGGCTACGACCATCGTCGTGCGGCGTCCCTGCCAGCGATACGCATGATTACACGAATCATGCGCATTTCAACGGCTTATGGACGTGTTTTCAACCACTTTAATGATAAGCCAGCGATTACGAAGCCGGCGATTGCGGTTTCAGCTTGGCCTTGCGCGACAAATGCGCCTTGAGAACGCGCTGTTTGAGCACGTTGGAGGCCTTGAAGGTCATGACGCGGCGGGGAGAAATCGGCACTTCCTCGCCGGTTTTCGGATTGCGGCCGATGCGCTCGTTCTTGTCGCGCACCTGAAACGTCGCGAAGGAGGAGAGCTTGACGCTCTCGCCGCGCACGATGGCGTTGCAGATCTCGTCGATCACGGTCTCGACCAGTTCGGCCGATTCCGTTCGGGAAAGACCGACCTTGCGGAAAACCGATTCGGCCAGGTCTGCTCGTGTCACCGTTTTTCCGCTCATCTTCCCCCACCGATTTTTTTGAAATATCGATTAGCCCGGAAGAGTATTGCCCTTGTCCATTCCGGTCAAGCCTCTGCGTTATATTGTCTTTTCTTTACCAGCGCAGCAGCACGGACCCCCAGGTGAAGCCACCGCCCATGGCCTCGAGCAGGACGAGGTCGCCCTTTTTGATACGCCCGTCGGAAGCCGCGACATTCAGCGCCAGCGGAATGGAGGCTGCCGAAGTGTTGCCGTGGAGGTCCACGGTGACCACAACCTTATCGAGCGGGATGCCGAGCTTCCTGGCCGAACCGTCGATGATGCGGCGGTTGGCCTGATGCGGCACCAGCCAGTCGAGGTCCTCGGCCGTCGTGCCGGTCGCCTCGAAAGCGGCTTCGATGACGTCGGTGATCATGCCGACCGCATGCTTGAAGACCTCGCGGCCCTCCATGCGCAGGTGGCCGACGGTACCGGTGGTGGATGGGCCGCCATCGACATAGAGTTTTTCCTTGTGTGCGCCGTCCGAGCGCAACTGCGCGGTCAGGACGCCGCGATCAGCGGTCGTTCCGCTGCCTTCCTGCGCTTCCAGAATGATCGCGCCGGCGCCGTCACCGAACAGCACGCAGGTCGTCCGGTCGTTCCAATCGAGAATACGCGAAAACGTCTCGGCGCCGATCACCAGCACGCGCTTGGCAAGACCGCCGCGGATATAGGCATCGGCCGTTGCAACGGCGTAAACGAAGCCGGAACAGACCGCCTGCAGGTCAAAGGCTGCTCCGTGATGCATGCCGAGACGGTTCTGGATGTTGACGGCGGTCGCCGGAAAGGTGTTGTCCGGTGTCGAGGTCGCCAGAATGATGACGTCGAGGTCGGCGGGCGTCAGGCCGGCCCTGTCGAGCGCTGCACGCGCTGCCGCCTCCCCGAGCGACGCGGTCGTTTCGTCCTCGCCGGCGATATAGCGCTGGCGGATGCCGGTGCGCTGCACGATCCATTCGTCGGACGTGTCGACCTTCTCTTCGATTTCGCTATTGGTCATCACCCGTTTGGGAAGCGATGCCCCAAAACCGCGAACCACAGAACGGATCATACTCTTCAAACCTCGTCGGCCATGCCGCGCGCAGCACCTTCGGAAGGGCGCGAGGCATGGTATTTTTGCAAATCGTTTTCGATCTTGGCCTTCAGGCCGTTGCGGACCATGTCGTAGCCGACGTCGATCGCCGCTGCGAAACCTTCCGCGTCGGTTCCTCCATGGCTCTTGATCACGACACCATTAAGGCCGAGGAAGACGCCGCCGTTGACCTTGCGCGGATCCATCTTCTCGCGCAGGCGGTCGAAGGCGCCCTTGGCAAGAATATATCCTATTTTGGCAAGCAGCGTGCGCGACATCGCGGCGCGCAGATATTCGGCGATCTGGCGGGCGGTGCCCTCGGATGCCTTCAGCGCGATATTGCCGGCAAAGCCTTCCGTGACGACGACATCGACGGTGCCGCGGCCGATGTCATCGCCCTCGACGAAGCCGAGATAGTCGATACCGTCGGGCGCCGCTTCACGGATCAGCCGTCCGGCTTCCTTGACCTCTTCCTGCCCCTTGATCTCCTCGACGCCAACATTGAGCAGACCGAGCGTGGGGCGCTCGACCTCGAACAAGGCGCGCGCCATGGCGCCACCCATCAGGGCGAAATCCATCAACTGCTGCGCGTCCGCGCCGATCGTGGCACCAACGTCGAGCACGATGCTCTCGCCTTTCAGCGTCGGCCAGATCGCCGCGATCGCCGGGCGCTGGATGCCGGGCATGGTGCGCAGGCAGAACACCGACATCGCCATCAGGGCGCCGGTATTGCCGGCCGAAACGACCACGTCCGCTTCGCCCTTGTTGACGGCGTCGATCGCCTGCCACATGCTCGCCTTGCCGCGGCCGCGCCTGAGCGCCTGGCTCGGCTTCTCATCCATGGCAATCGCCAGTTCGGACGGATGAAACGTGCTGTTCGCCTTCAGCTTCGGATATTTCTCCAAAAGGGGGGCGCACTGATCTTCAATGCCATACAGCACGAAGCGGATATCGGGATGCCGTTCAAGCGCCCTTGCGGCACCTGGGATGACGACCTGCGGACCGAAGTCGCCGCCCATCACATCAAGAGAAATTCTGACCACGCGTGCCTTATCCTTTGTTCCTGCCACACTGCATGTTTCGTCCCGGCGCAATCAGTGTGAGCGATGGAGACACACGTGTTTTCATGACGTTTGAGACGCAACAGCCCCGCTTGCGAGGCAAACGGCCCAACGGGCTGGATTGCGGCCAAAATACCGTTTTTCGCCGGTGTGACAACCGAATTGTGCCGCATCCTTTTCCGAACTCAGTCCTTTTTCCAACCCTTGAGCACAGCAAAGGGATTTGGACGGACATCATCCTTCTCGCTGCTTTCGATCCGTTCGCCGAAGCTCGTCCCCTGCTTGCGCGGATAGGGGTCGATCGCCAGCGCTGCGTGTTCGGTGACGGCCACGCCCACATCGATCGTGTCGCCGGTGAACATGTCGGGAAGATCGGGACCGTCCGGATCGAGAAACATCTCGCCGCTGTCATTGGCGGCAATCCGCGCCAGCCGCGAGCCTTCCGGCACGAAGATCGCGTCCACCGGCTCGTCGATCTCCGATTCCACCGGCTCCAGCGTCACCACGCAGGCCTGGACGATCTTCGCCGTGACCCTGCCCTTGACCTTGACACCATCCCTCTTCCAGCGGGCGATCTGCAGATCGGAGGAGAGCGACAGCACGTCCGACACATCCCACAGGTCGCGCAGCGCCTTGCGCTCTCCCTCATTCGCCTCGAGATGAACCGTCACGGCATTGGCGGAGATATGGCCAACCTTGACCGGATAGGAAAACGCGGGTTTCTCGTCGTGGTTCATCGTCAAGTCCTTTCGGGCAGCGTCGCCGCCCAAGATAGTGCTGCCGGTTTTGTTGCGGCTCTGGCGTCGCGTTTCCCGGGACGGCTTCAGACCGCCGCTTCGGCCAGGTCGATACGGCCGGTTTCTACGACATCCTCTCCCTGCTCCGCAAGCCGCACTTCAGCCTGGAGCATATAGCCGGCAAGACCGTGCATGGAGAGGGTCGGATCGTCCGCCTGCGGGTAAAAATTGCGCTTCAGCGCCGCCGCCAGTTCGTCGAGATCCTTATGGTCCAGCGCCGCGGCATAGCTTTCCAGCCGGCCGTAGAACATCGAGGCGAACTTCTTCATCTTCTTCGGCACGCCGACGTCGCCGACGCCCAGCTCTCGGATCGAATGATCGACATCCTCGAAGAAGGCGTCGATGATTTCCTGCGCGATCTCCTGCCCTGCCCGCTGCGAACTGCGCGTGCGCCGGAAATAGAGGATCAGCGTCGCCGACAGCATTTCGAAGCGCCCCATCACTGTATCGGGAACGCCAAGGTCGGTATAGAGGTAAGGCCGCCGGGCTGCTGCGGTCAAAAGATCGTACTGGCGCGCGACGATGGCCGCGTTGCTGTTTTTTTTGCCGAACAGTCCGAATATCATCATAAAGCCCAAGTTTGACCGCTTCAAAATGCGCAAGCCCGCGCATCCTGTTATTGCATGATCGCTGAAGCTGGTTTACCGAAGCAGGCACGAAATGCAATGGCGCATCTGCCAGCGTTACCTTGAGGGAGATGTCGTTGACGAAACGGTATTTCAAGTCAGACATGAAATTTCTGAACAACGTCGTTTTCACAGTGGCAATTTGCGCAACGACCCTTTCGGGCTGCAAGACGGCAGAGGTGTTGAACACCAGCCAGACCATCAATCAGGGTTATGTCGTCGACCAGGAAACGCTGGCGCTGGCGCCGGTCGGCTCCAGCCGCGAACAGGTGCTGCTGTCGCTCGGCACACCTTCGACAACCGCGACCTTCGATAACGAAGTGTTCTACTACATCTCGCAGAAGCGTCAGCGGCCGGTTGCATTCATGAAGCCAAAGCTCGTCGACCAGAGCGTTCTTGCCGTCTATTTCGACAAGGAAGGCGTGGTTTCGCAACTGGCGCACTACACGCTGCAGGACGGCAAGGTCTTCGACGTGATTTCCCGCACGACGCCGACCGGCGGCAAGGAAATGACCTTCCTGGGTCAGCTCTTGAGCGGCAACGGCATCGGCAAGAGCATGGCGCGGTCGATTTTCTCCGACGGCTCGGACAAATAACGATTGCACGGCGACACGCCTCGCAACGAGAAAGAAACCCGCGGAAATTGCTTTCCGCGGGTTTCTTTTTAGAGATCGAAGCTCCCGCGCGCCAATAGACGCGCGGGGCTATGAGCGATCAGGCGAGAACCGCCAGAAGCAGAAGAGCGACGATGTTGGTGATCTTGATCGCCGGGTTGACCGCGGGGCCTGCCGTATCCTTGTAGGGATCGCCGACCGTATCGCCGGTGACGGAGGCCTTGTGGGCTTCCGAGCCCTTCATGTGCCGCGTGCCGTCCTTGCCGACGAAGCCGTCTTCAAAACTCTTCTTGGCATTATCCCAGGCGCCGCCGCCCGAGGTCATCGAAATGGCGACGAACAGGCCGTTGACGATGACGCCGAGCAACGAGGCACCAAGTGCTGCAAAGGCGGACGCCTTCGAGCCGGAAAGCGCCAGCACGCCGAAATAGACGACGATCGGCGCGAGAACCGGCAGGAGCGACGGCACGATCATTTCGCGGATCGCGGCCTTGGTCAGCATATCGACGGCGCGGCCGTAATCGGGCCGGTCCGTGCCTGCCATGATGCCAGGCTTTTCGCGGAACTGGCGACGGACTTCTTCCACCACCGAACCGGCCGCACGGCCGACGGCGGTCATCGCGATGCCGCCGAACAGGTAGGGGATCATCCCGCCGAAGATCAGGCCGGAGACGACATAGGGGTTGGACAGATCAAACGAGATCGCCCCGATATCCGCAAAATAGGGATACTTGTCGCCGTTCGCCGCGAAATATTTGAGATCGTTCGAATAGGCAGCGAACAGCACCAGGGCGCCGAGACCGGCGGAGCCGATCGCATAGCCCTTGGTGACCGCCTTGGTGGTGTTGCCGACCGCGTCGAGTGCGTCGGTCGATTTGCGCACTTCCGGCGGCAGATGCGACATCTCGGCGATGCCGCCGGCATTGTCGGTGACCGGACCGAAGGCATCCAGCGCCACGATCATGCCGGCGATGCCGAGCATGGCGGTGACCGCTATACCGGTGCCGAACAGGCCTGCCAGCTGATAAGTCGAAATGATGCCGCCGATGATGACGATGGCCGGCAGCGCGGTCGATTCCAGCGATACGGCAAGCCCCTGGATGACGTTGGTGCCGTGGCCGCTGACGGAGGCCTGGGCGATGGAAATCACCGGCCGCTTGTTGGTGCCGGTATAATATTCGGTGATCACCACGATCAGCGCCGTGACGACGAGGCCGAGAATGCCGCAAATGAACAGGTTGGTGCCGGTGATGTCCTTGCCATCAACTATGCCAATCGAGCCCCAGCCTATGGTGAGCGACGTCGCGGCACCAAGGCCGATGATCGACAAGAGGCCCGTGACGATCAGGCCCTTGTAGAGCGCCCCCATGATTGAGCCGTTGGAGCCGAGCTTGACGAAGAAGGCGCCGATGATCGAGGTGATGATGCAGGCGCCGCAGATGGCCAGCGGATAGGTCATGACCACTGCGAGGTTCGCAGCGCCGGCAAAGAAGATCGACGCCAGTACCATGGTGGCGACGATCGAGACTGCATAGGTCTCGAACAGGTCGGCGGCCATGCCGGCGCAGTCGCCGACATTGTCGCCGACGTTGTCGGCGATGGTCGCCGGGTTGCGCGGATCGTCTTCCGGAATGCCGGCTTCCACCTTGCCGACGAGATCGCCGCCGACATCGGCGCCCTTGGTGAAGATGCCGCCGCCGAGACGGGCGAAGATCGAGATGAGCGAAGCGCCGAAGCCGAGCGACACAAGCGAGTCGATCACTTCACGCGAACCTTCCGGCAGCCCGAGGCCGGCCGTCAGCACGAGGTAGTAGATCGACACGCCGAGCAGCGCCAAACCGGCGACGAGCATGCCGGTGATGGCACCGGACTTGAAGGCGATTTCGAGACCAGCCGAAAGGCTGACGGAGGAAGCCTGCGCGGTGCGCACATTGGCCCGGACGGAGACATGCATGCCGATGAAACCGGCAGCACCGGACAGGACAGCGCCGATCAGGAAGCCGATCGCAGCGGTAACGGACAGAAGCACCCAGGCAGCGACGAAAACGACGGCGCCGACGAGGGCAATGGTCTTGTATTGACGGGTGAGATAGGCCTGCGCCCCCTCGCGTATGAAGCCTGCAATCTCTTGCATGCGGGCATTGCCCTGGTCGGCGGCAAGCACCGACTGCGTCGCCCAGATGGCATAAACCACCGAAAGCAACCCGCATGCGATAACGCCCAGTAGTATGGTCATTTCGCTCTTTCCTCCGTTTAAGCCTGCAGGCTCACTCCGTTCCACAGGCCCCCAAAAAGCGCTGCGAACCGTGCCTCCTCTTCAAGCGACGGCAGCAGACGTGGCGGCAGAGTGCGGGGACGAATCGGGATCGTCAAGCGGCCACAATGGCAAAAATCCACGTTTTTTCGGTATGTTGGCGGTGGCTTACGGCAGGGAAAAGCAGTTTAGGCGATAAATCTCACGCGGAACGCCGCTTTTCGGCGAAAAACAGGGAAATCAATAACAAAAGGCAGAAAGCCGCCACCGGCCAGACCGCGGCGCTCAGCATATCCCAGCCATAGGCGGTCAGCACCTTGCCCGAACCGAAGCCTCCGCAGCGAAGCGCTCCGGCCAGCGCCATACGCAGGTCTTGGACTTGCACGTCGCTCCACGATTCAACGGTGCCCACGCCGTCGGCACTCAACAGAATGATCTCGACCCGCCCGACGTGCTTCTGCGGTGTGTCGCGATGCCAAACCGGGCTCTTACGATAGGAGGAAACCACTAGCGACCGGATTGGAGCCGGAGCGACTTTTGGTGTGTTAACCAGGCAAAAGAAATCGCCAAAACATAGATAAGTATCAATAATGCTACACCTTTTGGAAATTCAGTAATAGGAAACTCATCCCCGGCCAGTTGGATTGAAAAACTGTTCAAAACGGCGTGAGATACTACTGCACATGCCAAGGTAAACGCTAAATAAAAGGAGCCTCTATTTGAAAATAAAGGAACGTATCCGATGGTTATTATCACGTGCATTAACATTGGCGCAGAATATACAATATAGGTGTGAAAAATCGCCGCACCGCAATTGTTCGTGCAAAAGCTAAACTCATCCGAATATGAGTACGCTTTCAACAGGAGTTCGACTAAGCCGAACCATAATCCAAATGTCACAAAATCTTGGAACTTAAGTCCGTTCTTGACGAGCCATATCATCGAGGCAATGCCGAGCATTCTGATGATTTCTTCAACGGTAGCGGACCCGAACAAATATACGAGTCCGAACGGCTCGATATAGCCCATCGAGTGTTTGTGGAATAGAATTCCTACAACCAGCGCCAGGAAAAGCGACGCCGAGGAAGAGAATAAAACTATAAGATGTTTAAAAGCTCGGGACATCAGTATGAACCAGAAAGAACTTGCTTGGTACAATCGCGCCTATCGATGCATGAGCTCCCCAATCTTGCCCCTTAACTACCCGGAAAATTTGCTAAAGAGCCATGTTAGTATGATCGCAACAATGATAGAAAGCGTCGAGCTTATTAAAAAGTCGCGTAAATTAATTTGATTCTTAAGCATATATATATAGTATATATAAAAGAATACCATGGTAATAAACGACGCGCTTAGGGCGAATTTAATCATGCTATACTCCTGAGAATGGAGTGGGGTAGCCGCAAAACAATCCCACTCCTTTGAGCAGGTGACTCAAATCTTGTGGTTCCCGTCACCATGACATAATCGAGTTATAAGCACGAAGAAATCGCTCCGCCAACGGCGCCGCCTACTGCCCCCGCTGCTGCCCCCTTGACGCCACCTGGCGAGCCCGCAATTGCTCCGCCTATGGCACCTCCTGCGACCGCCTTTTCACAAGCGCTCGGTGAGGGCGTTCCCTTGTTTCCTTTTCCACCGCTCCGCTTTGAGCCCTCCCGCGAGCGACCGTTGCCGCTGCCACCACTATTACCGCTACCCATAAGAAATCTCCCTGTAATTTGGTTTTCAATCACGCTTCTCTCAAAAGTAAATACTTGCGAGACACCACAACCTTAGGCTTGCAAATTTCATCCTGGAGTGTCAAGACAAAAAAATACAATTAAACACATGGCACGGGTTCACTGATAAACTAAATGGCAGTTCACAGAGAAAATCCTGTCGAACTATCGTGGTTCACTCGAACCACCTTCAGATATACGCCGCTGATCGTCGAATTGATGGTAATCGCGATCGTCCTACGATTGCTTGGTCTGGTTCAGCCCTTTGTCTTTCAGACGATTATCGACCGCGTTCTGCCGTTTCAGCGTGAGGCAACGCTCTCCCTTATCGTCGTGGTTCTAGTTCTGACGACGGTTTTTTCTGCAGGACTTGACGCTGTGACTGCGTATCTCGGCAGTCATATGGCTAACCGTCTGGTCGCGGAATTGGCACGCAGAATGTTCCGCCACGTCCTCGGCCTGCCGTTGCGCTTTCTTGAACGGTGGCGAGTGGGCGAAACCCTCGCACGCATAGGAGAGATCGACACGGTCAGAGATTTTGTTACCGGCACTACGATCGGCTTTGCGCTCGACCTGTTGTTTGCAATCACGTACATCATAGCGCTTCTCGCCATCAGCCCATTTCTGACCGTGCTGGTGCTGATCATGCTGCCACTTCAGATCATGACCTTCGGTATGATCGGGCCATTCGTCCGGCGTCGCATGCAGGAATCATTTGCTGCCGGTTCGCGCCATCAATCACGCCTCGTCGAGGCATTCGGAAATGCCGTCACCGTCAAGGCGCTGGCATCCGAACAACGGCAGGCCGAGCGTTTCCAGGAGACGTTGGACGTGAGCCTCGTTACCGGCTTTCGCGTCACCAAACTCAACATCCTCAACGGTTTCCTTGGCGAAATCCTCGAGAATGGGTCGGTGATCCTGATCATATTTTTCGGCTCACGACTGGTGTTTCAAAACGAGATCACGCTCGGCGAACTGATCGCGTTTCATCTTCTGGCTGACAAGGTGTCGGGACCGATCATGTCGCTCTCCTCGATATGGGAACAGTGGCAAGGGCTGAAGGTTGCGCGGCTGCGGCTTGGTGATTTTCTCAACACCCCGACTGAGACGGATGTCCTCAAGCCTCGACTGCGGATTGAGGGGCCGCTGACGCTGTGCCTGAACCGCTTGTCGTTCGGCTACACGACGGATCAGGCAGTCATCCGCGACTTGAGCGCCGACATCGAGCCAAACCGACCGACACTCATTGTCGGCGGTTCCGGCTCGGGCAAGTCCACCTTGGCGAAGCTGATCGCCGGTCTCTACGAACCGGCCGGCGGGACCGTTGAGGCCAACGGTCAGAACCTTTCTGACCACGATCCGGGAAGCGTCAGGCGAACGATCGCTTATCTACCGCAGGAGCCGGTGCTGTTTGCCGGGTCCGTTCTCGACAATCTCCTGCTGGCCAAGCCGGACGCGACCGAAGAGGAGATCCAAAGCGTCCTGATGGATAGCGGGGGCGACCGGGTCGTGATGCAGCTTCCAAATGGAATCGATACCGACGTCGGAGAGCGCGGCGGTCATCTGTCCGGCGGTCAACGCCAACGCATCGCTTTGGCGCGAGCCCTTCTCACGAACCCGCAGGCGCTCATCCTGGATGAGCCGACCAGTGCCCTCGATGTGCAATCGGCGGCGATCATTGTCGAGATGATGAAGCGTTTCGCGCGCGACAGGACATTGGTGGTGGTTACGCACAATCCCCACCTGCTCGGCTCGAATATCAACGTGATCGACCTCACCCACACCGCTTCAGAGCAGCAGTGGACGCCTGCAGAAACGCTGCCGGCATGACGAACGACATGGTCAAAAAGCCGGCATCGCCGACCATCCGCCTGACGGCTTGGTCTCTCGTTAGCCTGTTCGTCGTGATCGTCGCGGGCAGCTATGTCGCAAAGACCGAAATCGTCGCGCGCGGCCAGGGTAAGGCCATACCCACCGGCCGGGTCCAGATCGTTCAGCCTCAGGTCGACGGCAAGATCATGGCGATCTTGGTCGGAGAGGGCCAGTCTGTGAAACGGGGCGACGTCCTGTTGACGATGGATGCCACCGCAGCCGAGAGTGACATCGCACGCATCCAGGCAGGGATTGAACGGCAGGTACAAGAGGAGGCGGTCGCCTCGTCGATCCTGGAGCCTCTGGTCCGCAAAGATCCGACAGATGAGGGCTTTATCGAGGCGGGAAAGGCAGCTCTGCGGCGCCAGAAGGTTGGCATCCAGGTGGAGGTCGACGGCACGGAGGAACTTGTCATCGCCGTTCTCGCGGCGCTTCGTGATGAGGTGGCTCAAACCGACGCACAACTAAAACGAATCGATGGAGCGAAAAGCGCCCAACTGGCGCGGATCGAAAAAAACTCGTTCAGACCAGGAAATCGTCTCGCAGAGATTTGCCTCCGCGGAAACACTGAGGAAGCGGGGAGCGACAAGTGAGGTTGACTATCTTGATCGGCTTCGTGAGTTCAAGGGGGTCGAAAGCGATGCCAAAATTGCCGAACTTCAGCTCCGAGAGCTTGATGCCGAGGCTGAGGCCGTGGCCAAGCAGAGGACGGGCGCGATATCGGCTGTTCTCTCGACATATCGCAAGCAATTGAACGAGGCGGGAATCGCCCTTCGGGGTTCGCGGGCAGAGCTGAATACTGCACAAACCTATCGCGCGAATTTATCCCTCGAGGCGCCCGCAAACGGCCGGGTCGAGCACCTCTCGGTGTTTACGCTCGGCGGGTTCATCGAAGCCGGATCGCCCCTGATGTCTATCGTTCCTTCCGATGGCGGCGTTGAGATCGAGGCTTTCTTCGACAACCGGGACGTCGGGTTTTTGAAGACCGGCCAAAAGGCATTCGTGAAATTCGACGCATTCCCGGCGGAGCGCTTCGGCATAGTTCGTGGGCGTATCTCCAGCGTCGGCGCTGATGCGCGCGAAGATGCGACCACGCGCAAATGGGTCTATGCCGTTCGCTTGAACCTGGAACGACCCAATATCCGGGTCGCGGGTCGCATTATCGATTTCACGCCGGGCATGACGGCGACTGTTGACGTAATCACAGGCGAGCGCCGGCTGATCAGCTATTTCTTCGAGCCTATTCTGAAGGCTATCCAAGACAGTTTAGGGGAGCGATGAGCGATGCATATTGATAATTCATGCGGGAAAGACCGGTCCATCGGTTTTTTTGAAGCGCTTGGAATGATGACCGCCGTGGCTATGGCGTCCGACTATAGAGACTGGTCCGTCTCCGAGACGGAAGCCTATCTAGTTCCAGCTCTGCAGGCGGGACAATACAAGATTTACTTTGACGAGGATAGCCTGCCTATGGCCTTCGTCACATGGGCTTTAGTAGATGACGAATGCCACAATGCACTCTATCTTCACGGACAGAACCCTCCCCCCGATCGCTGGACATCCGGCAGCAATCTTTGGTTTATCGACATCGTTGCCCCTTTCGGAAATACGCTGCAGATAATCCGAGACTTGCAGCGCAATCACTTCCCGCACTGCCACGCCCATTCGATCAAGCGAAACGCCGATGGCAGCATCAAGCGGATCAAGGTTTGGCGGAACGTCCTCGCCAACAAGGCCTAAGCAATGATTGCCACACAGACGTGGCCGCAGAGTGCGGGGACGAATCGGGATCGTCAAGCGGCCACAATGGCAAAAATCCACGTTTTTTCGGTATGTTGGCGGTGGCTTACGGCAGGGAAAAACAGTTTTGGCGATAAACCTCACGCGGAACGCCGCTTTTCGGCGAAAAACAGGGAAATCAATAACAAAAGGCAGAATGCCGCCACCGGCCAGACCGCGGCGCTCAGCATGTCCCAGCCATAGGCGGTCAGGACCTTGCCCGAACCGAAGGATGCGAGCGCGACCGCGGTAAACAGGATGATGTCGTGGAAACCCTGCACCTTGTCGGCCTCCTGGGGCCTGTAGCTCGAGGTGACGATCGCGGTCGAACCGATGAAGCCGAAGTTCCAGCCGGCGCCGAGCAGAATGAGCGCGCCCCAGAAATTCCACAGCGCAATCCCCGCATGGGCAACCAGCGCGCAGAGCATCAGGATCACCAGACCGCAGGCCACGACCCTTTCGGCGCCGTAGCGGCTGACCAGCATGCCGGTGAAGAAGCTTGGCGCGAACATCGCCAGCACATGCCATTGGATGCCGAGCGTCGCCATGTCCTGCGAAAAGCCGCAGCCGACGACCATGGCGATCGGCGCGCCGGTCATCATGAAGGTCATCAGCGCATAGGTGGAGATGCCGCAGGTCATGCCGGTCAGGAAGCGCTGGTTCATCACGATCTGCCGCAGCGGCCGCACCGGCCCGATCGGAACCGCTCCGGCAACCGGGCGCAGGTCCGGCAGCCGCAGGAACGCCAGGATGGCGATCGCCGCGAAACAGGTCGGGATCAGCGCGAGGAAGGCCCCGGCGAAGAAAACCGGCGCCAGCATATCCTTGGTCAGGATGACCAGCTGCGGCCCGAGCACCGCGGAAATCATGCCGCCGGCCAGAATCCAGGAAATAGCCCGAGGCTTATAAAAAACGGGGGAAGCATCGGCGGCGGCGAAACGCAGCTTCTGGGTAAAGCCGCCGGACACGCCGGATAGGCACAGGCCGAGCGCAAACAGCCAGAAGTCGTTCAGAAAAAGGGCATAGGCCGCAAGCACGCCGCCAGCGGCGCCAAGCAGGGCGCCGGCCATGAAGGCCGCCTTGCGGCCGAGCAATCGGGAGGCGGCAGCGACGAAGACCGCTCCGAGCGCCACACCGACATTGAAACCCGTCAGCGGCGCGGTCGCCAGCGACTTGTCGTCGCCGAGCAGCTGGTATCCGGCGACGCCGCCGACGGCAAAGACGACGGGACCGATGGTGCCAAGCACCGCTTGGGCTGCCGTCAGTAGATAGACGTTGCGGCTGGCGTCGCGCAGTCCATGATCCATGCCCTGCACCACGCCTGCCCGCACTGTCATCGGATGATCCTATTTCTTGACGTCGGTTCTGATGGTCCGGGCAATCCGGTCGAGCACCGCATTGACGAGCTTCGGCTCGTCATCCTCGAAGAAGGCCTTGGCGATCTCGACATATTCGGTGACGATAACGGCGACGGGAACGTCCTTGCGCTCGCGAAGCTCGAACGTACCGGCGCGCAGGATGGCGCGGACCGTACTATCGAGACGCGACAGGGCCCAGTCATCCTGAAGGGCGGTGCCGATCAGCGGATCCAGCAAACGCTGGTCGCGAACGACACCCGCAACGATCGAGCGGAACCAGGAGGCGTCCGCCTTCAGATAGGTTTCGCCATCGAGTTCCTGGCCCAGCCGGTGCGCCTCGTATTCGGCGACGATCTCCAGCACGCCGGTGCCGCCGACGTCCATCTGGTAGAGCGCCTGAACGGCAGCGAGACGGGCAGCCCCGCGCTGGTTGGCCTGCTTGATCGGCGGGTCGGAAGGAATATCGCTCACAGTTCGCCGCCCAGCTTGTTCTTCAGGTTAATCATGGTCAGCGCCGCGCGGGCGGCAAAACCGCCCTTGTCGCCTTCGCTCTTCCTTGCGCGGGCCCAGGCCTGAGCGTCGTTCTCGACGGTCAGGATGCCGTTGCCGATGGCAAGGCTCTCGCTGACGGCAAGGTCCATCAGGGCACGCGAGGATTCGTTGGAAACGATATCGAAGTGATAGGTCTCGCCGCGGATGACCATGCCGAGCGCGACGAAGCCGTCATATTCGGTGCTGCCGTTGTCGGCGCCGTCGAGCGCCATGGCGATCGCGGCTGGAATTTCAAGCGCGCCGGGAACCGTCACGACGTCATAGGTCGCGCCGGCGTCCTTGAGCGCCGAGGTCGCGCCGTCGAGCAGCGCGTCGGCCATGTCGTCATAGAAGCGCGCTTCCACAATCAGGATATGTGGTTTCTCGGTATCGGACATTGATCACCTGTCTGAAATGGGGGGCCGGACATCTCCAGCGCAGGCGGCGGTCAAATCATGCCAAAGCCCGGTTGGCAAGCATTTTTCGCTGAAAGGCGCCGATTTGCGGCAGCGCTTGGAGGGCTCGCGCATCAAAGGCTCGAATTGCCATCACCTTTTCAATCTCATGGCGTCTCTGTACAAGTTTATACGGAGTGGAGAAAAACATGACAGATTTGCAAGAACCGATCATCAACCTCGCCGAACTCGAACTCGAGCACTGGCAGGAAGGCACGTTCTTCGAGTCCCGCGACGCTTCCTTCGGCGCGCAACTGGGCCTCAAGGACCTCGGTGTCGGCTATGGCGAGGTGCCGCCGGGCAAGTCCGGCTGTCCCTTCCACAATCACTATATCGAGGAAGAGCTGTTCGTCATCCTGAGCGGCGAAGGCGAATATCGCTTCGGAGCCAACCGCTATCCGGTCAAGGCGGGCGACATTCTCGGCGCCCCGGCCGGCGGACCGGACACCGCCCACCATCTCATCAACACCGGCACCGCCCCGCTCAAATATCTGTCGATCTCGGCCAATGCGAAGGCCGAAATCGTCGAATATCCGGATAGCGGCAAGTTCCTGGTAAAGGCGCGGGCGACGGATGGCGGCAAGCCGAGGTTCCGCTTCGTCGGGCGGCGGGAAAGCGAAGTCGATTATTGGGACGGCGAGCCGGGAATCTGATCGAATGGCGGAATCGACCTTTAAACCGGACTGAACCGCCCACATGCACAGCGTCCCCACCATCGAGACCGAACGCCTGATTCTTCGCCCCTATCGCCGCGACGATTTCGGCCCCTACAGCTCCCTCTTCGCCGATGCCGAGGTGACGCGCTTCATCGGCGGCGTGCCCTTTTCGCGCGAACAGGCCTGGACGCGCTTTCTGCGCCAGGTCGGCATGTGGCACTATTTCGGCTTCGGCTTCTTCGCCCTGCAGGACCGCGAGACCGGCCAGTTCATCGGCGAAGCCGGCTTCCACGACCTCCATCGCGTCATCAGCCCGTCTCTCGAAGGCACGATGGAGACCGGCTGGGCCCTCTCACCTCGCTCGCACGGCCGGGGCCTCGCCACCGAGGCCGTCAGCGCGGCACTGCGCTGGGGCGACCAGCAGTTTCCCACGCTGAAAAAGACCTGCATCATCGACGTCGCCAACCTCGCCTCGCTGAGGGTGGCATCGAAGCTCCAGTTCAAGGAAGGCCGGCGGACGGTCTATCACGGGGCGCAGGTGATTTTGCTGGAGCGGTGAGGCCGAACTGCCGAGATTCGCTGGCGCTCCCTGCGTCCGGCCGATTGCCACCTGCGACGCCGCGATGGCCAAGTCGGGCGATCAGGTTTACAGTCCTTGTGGCGGTGCGTTCGCCGCCTCACACGACAAGGATGAGGTCAACATCATGACGGGCGAGCAGGTTCAGCGCAGGCTTGCTGCCATACTTGCGGCCGATGTCGTCGGTTACTCGCGCCTGATGGAAACAGACGAAGCCGGGACGCTAGCCCGCCTCAAGGCGTTGCGGGGAGCTGTCATCGACCCGGCCGTCGCGCGCCATTGCGGCCGCATGGTCAAGCTTATGGGCGATGGCGCTCTGCTGGAGTTCGCAAGCGCTGTCGAGGCCGTGACCTGCGCCATGGAGATCCAGAAACTTGTGCCCGAGCACGATCCTGGCAGTTCTCCCGAGAACCGGATCCAGTTCCGTATCGGCATCAATGTCGGCGACGTGATCGTCGATGGAGACGATATATACGGGGACGGTGTCAATGTCGCAGCACGCATCGAGGCCCTGGCGCAGCCCGGAGGGATCTACATCTCCCGTTCCGCCGCCGATCAGGTGCGTGACAAGGTCCCCGTCGGAATCGAGAGCCGCGGATCACAGACGGTAAAGAATATCGCGCGGCCCATCGAAATTTTCTGCCTCGTCAACGGCGACGCCCGGCACCCCCTCGCCACCGGCGCCATGACGGCATCATCTCGACCAACGGAGAAGACCTCGATTGCCGTGCTCGCCTTCAACAACATCAGCGGGGATGCGGACCAGGAGTATTTCTCGGACGGCATCAGCGAGGACATCATCACCGATCTTGCAAAACTCTCGGACTTGCATGTCATCGCCCGCAATTCCTCTTTCGTGTACAAGAAAAGCCCCGTTTCGGTCCGCGACGTCGCCGCCGCACTCGGGGTCCGCTATGTGCTCGAAGGAAGCGTGCGAAAGGCCGGCAACAGGGTGCGGGTCACCGCGCAGCTGATCGACGCGACGACAGGCGGCCATGCCTGGGCCGATCGTTTCGACCGTGATCTGACGGACATTTTCGCCGTTCAGGACGAACTCACCCAGCATATCGTTGCCGCGCTCAAGGTCAGGTTGACGACGTCGGAAATTGACCGCCTCTCCGGCAAGCGGATTGCCGACATCGCGGCCTA
This sequence comes from Pararhizobium sp. LjRoot238, assembly GCF_964252955.1. Taxonomy (NCBI): domain Bacteria; kingdom Pseudomonadati; phylum Pseudomonadota; class Alphaproteobacteria; order Hyphomicrobiales; family Rhizobiaceae; genus Pararhizobium; species Pararhizobium sp. LjRoot238. Next base: position 4,023,230 of record NZ_CAXUPP020000001.1, read on the forward strand.
CAATTACTTCCTGCAGGGGCGTGATCAGGTGTGGCTCCAAACGCGGGCCGGCAACGTGAATGCCCGCGCTTTCATGGCAAAGGTGATCGATATCGATGCGAACTGTGCGGCGGCGTACGCGTTCACATCGTTCACGCATATCAATGACTATGTGAACGGTTGGGCCGCCGAGCCGGATACGGCTCTGTCGCTCGGCCTCGATCTTGCCCGCCGCGCCGTCGCAATGGACGACGATGAGCCCGAAGCGCATTTCGCCATGGGTGTGGCGTTGTTGTGGACTCGGGAGATCGACAAGGCTCTCGATGCCGCGGCGCGTTGCATTGCCCTCAAGCCCAGTGCGGCGGGCGCGCGCGTTCTGAAGGCTCACATCCAGATCTTCAGCGGCCTCGCGTCCGAGGCGGTCGAGACGCTCGAAAGCTACATGCAGCTCGATCCTTTCTATCCTGAAATTGCACTGCAATTTCTCGCCGAAGCGCAGCTCTCGCTGGGTCGGTTCGACCTGGCTGCCGAAACACTCCGAAAAAGGCTCGTGCGCAATCCGGAGTCGGCCACAGCCTATGCCTTGCTTGCGTCGTGCTATGGCCATCTCGGACAAAACGAGGAGGGCCGCTCCGCCTGGACGCAGGCCTTGAAGATCGACCCCGACTACTCGATCGAACACCGGCGGCGTGTGCTGCCGTACAAGAACCCTGCCGATTTCGAACTGCGCGTCGAAGGTCTGCGACGGCTGGGCCTTACTGTTTGAGGTGCCAATGCCTCACACTCATTCACCCCTTCGGCGCCGGAAATTCCGCCAGCCGCGCAGCATAGCGCGCCATCGTATCGACCTCGAAATTGACGAAGTCGCCGGTCTTGCGCTGGCCCCAGGTCGTCACCTCAAGCGAATGGCGGATGAGCAGCACGTCGAAATCGGCTCCGTCGACGGCGTTGACCGTCAGCGAGGTGCCGTCGAGCGCCACGGAGCCCTTCGGCGCCACGAATTTCGCCAGATGTTCCGGCGCGCGCAGGCGAAAGCGGGTCGCCTCGCCTTCGGTCTCGACCGAGAGGATTTCCGCCTTGCCGTCGACATGGCCGGAGACGAGGTGGCCACCGAGTTCGTCGCCGATCTTCAGCGAGCGCTCCAGATTGATCGGCTGGCCCACCGTCCAGGCCGAGATCGTCGTCAGGCGCAGCGCCTCTTCCCAGGCCTCGACCTCGAACCAGCGGCCGTTGGCACCCTCCTGCGGCAAGGTCGTCACCGTCAGGCAGACACCGGAGCAGGCGATCGAGGCGCCGATGTCGATGCCCTTCGGATCATAGGCGGTGGCGATCTTCAGCTTGATGCCCTCGTCGAGCGGGGTGATCGCTTCGACGGTGCCGATATCGGTGATAATGCCGGTGAACATCAGGAGGCTCTTTCGTATTCGTAGGTGTCGAGAAGGTCGTCGCCGAAGGTGTCCGTCCGCATGTGGAGGAAGCCGACGGGCAAGAGGTTCCGGTCAAGTGGGGATGGCAACCCCGCCTCGCCAAGGGTCGACGGTCCGGTAAACAGCAGAATCCTGTCGACGAGCCCGGCATCGAGGAACATCTGCGCGGTCCTTGCGCCGCCCTCGACCAGAAGCGAGGAGATCCCTCGGGTGGCGAGCGCTTCGAGGAGAAGGTCGATGCGGCGCGGATCGCAGACCAGCACTTCGACGCCTGCGGCCTCGAGCGCCGCCTGGCGCCCCTTGATCCCGCCAGTGGCTCTGCCATCTGCGGCGATACCCCCCTCTGTCCTGCCGGACATCTCCCCCTCAAGGGGGGAGATCGCTGTCGCGGCGTCCCGCCTGGCATCTACCGCATCCCCGCCAATCTCGCCCCCTGAGGGGGAGATGTCGCGAAGCGACAGAGGGGGGTTACCCGCCCTACGCTCCGCGCTGACGACGATGACGGGAACGGTGGTCGCCGTCCGTACCAGTTTCGAACCGAGCGGCAAATTGAGATCGCCGTCGAGCACGATGCGCAGCGGCGAACGATGCTCGAGCCCGGGAATGCGTGCGGTCAGTTCCGGATCGTCGGCAATCGCCGTGCCGATGCCGACGAGGATCGCGTCGGTCTCTGCCCGCAGCCTGTGCACGAAGTCGCGGGCCGGCGCGCCGGTGATGCGCACCTGCCCTTGGCCCTTCACCCCGATCATGCCATCGGCGGAAACCGCAAGTTTCAGAGTCACATAAGGCCGGTTGTTGCGCTTGCGCATGAGGTAGGCCTCAAGCTCGCGCTCGCCCTCGTCCTCCAGTACGCCCGTCACGACCTCTATGCCCGCATCGCGCAGCATGGCGAGCCCGCGGCCTGCGACCCGGTCATCGGGGTCCGTCATAGCAACGACGACACGGGCCACACCGGCCGCAATCAACGCATCGGCGCAAGGCGGCGTCTTGCCGTGGTGGGAGCAGGGTTCGAGTGTCACAAAGGCCGTTGCGCCGCGCGCCGCCTCTCCAGCTACGGCCAAAGCCTGCGCCTCCGCATGCGGCCGCCCGCCGATCGCGGTGACGGCGCTGCCGACGATCTTCGGGCCGTCGCCATCGTCTCGGACGATCACGCAGCCGACGGAGGGATTGGAACCGGTGGCACCGAGATGCTGGTGCGCGAGGCGCAGCGCCTCCGCCATGAACCGTTCGTCGTCCGCCCTGTCTGCCATGTCGATACCCGTTTCTCACCCTGGAAATGTCAAACGCCGCCTTTCGGCGGCGTCGGGTTAGGTCAGGCCCCAGGATCGCGGGCAATCTTGGCGCTGATCTCGGCGATCACCTTCTCGAAATCCTCCGCATGGGAGAAATCGCGGTAAACCGAGGCGTAGCGGACGAAGGCAACGTCGTCGAGGCTCTTCAGCGCCTCCAGCACCTGCAGGCCGATCTCTTCCGAGGAAATTTCCGTTTCACCGGAGCTTTCCAGCCGCCGGACGATGCCGGAAACGGCCCGCTCGATCCGGTCGCGATCGACCGGCCGCTTGCGCAGCGCGATTTCGAACGACCGCAACAGCTTGTCGCGGTCGAACGGCGCCTTGCGGCCGGTCTTTTTCAGGATCATCAGTTCCCGAAGCTGCACCCGCTCGAAGGTCGTGAAGCGTCCGCCGCAATCCGGGCAGATGCGCCGGCGGCGAATGGCGGCGCCGTCCTCTGCAGGACGGCTATCCTTCACCTGGCTTTCTTCCGATCCGCAATAGGGGCAGCGCATCCGGGCTCCTTGATCAGAGGTACGGGTACATCGGGAAACGGTCGGTCAGCTTGACCACCTTCTCGCGCACGCCCGCTTCCACGGAGGCATTGCCTTCATCCGAATTGGCGACCTTCAGACCGTCGAGCACTTCGACGATCACGTTGCCGATCTCGCGGAATTCCGCTTCCTTGAAGCCGCGCGTCGTGCCGGCCGGCGTGCCGAGACGGATACCGGAGGTAACGAAGGGCTTTTCCGGATCAAACGGGATACCGTTCTTGTTGCAGGTGACGTAGGCGCGGCCGAGCGCTGCTTCGGCGCGCTTGCCGGTGGCGTTCTTCTTGCGCAGGTCGACCAGCATCAGGTGGTTGTCGGTGCCGCCCGAGACGATGTCGAGACCGCCGGCGACCAGCGTTTCCGAAAGCGCCTTGGCGTTCTTGACGATCTGCGCCGCGTAATCCTGGAAGTCCGGCTTCAACGCTTCACCGAGCGCCACGGCCTTTGCGGCGATGACATGCATCAGCGGGCCGCCTTGGAGCCCCGGGAAGACGGCCGAGTTGAACTTCTTCGCCAGATCCTCGTCATTGGTGAGGATCATGCCGCCGCGCGGACCGCGGAGCGACTTGTGCGTTGTCGTCGTCGCAACATGGCAATGTGGGAACGGCGACGGGTGCTGATTGCCGGCAACGAGACCGGCGATGTGGGCCATGTCGACCATCAGCCAGGCACCGATCTCATCGGCGATCTCGCGGAAGCGCTTCCAGTCCCAGATGCGCGAATAGGCGGTGCCGCCGGCGATGATGAGCTTCGGCTTGTGGGTGCGCGCCTTTTCGGCAACGGCATCCATGTCGAGCAGGTTGTCGCCTTCACGCACGCCGTAGGACACGACGTTGAACCACTTGCCGGACATGTTGACCGGCGAACCATGCGTCAGGTGACCGCCCGAGTTGAGGTCGAGGCCCATGAAAGTGTCGCCCGGCTGCAGAAGCGCCAGGAACACCGCCTGGTTCATCTGCGAACCCGAGTTCGGCTGGACGTTGGCGAAATTGACGCCGAACAGCTTCTTGGCGCGTTCGATCGCCAGTTCTTCGGCGATATCGACGAACTGGCAGCCGCCGTAATAGCGTTTGCCCGGATAGCCTTCGGCATATTTGTTGGTCATGATCGAGCCCTGCGCTTCCAGAACGGCGCGCGAGACGATGTTTTCCGAGGCGATCAGCTCGATTTCATGACGCTGGCGGCCGAGTTCCTTCTCGATTGCGCCGAAAATGTCCGGATCGCTGTCGGCAAGGGAACGGCTGAAGAAAACGTCAGTGGCGGCGGAAGAAACGCTCATTCTCAAAGCTCCTGTGAGACCGTGGCACGCTGTTTATCGTCCTCGCATGGCAAGGGCAATACGGGCTGTGCGATTTGCGCCATTTCCCCCACCTGCCGCGCCGGAACCAGAATGCGAAAGGCCGCGCGCCCCAAGGGATACGCGGCCCGCTAAAGAAATGGTGATCGGCTTATTGCGGCAGCAAGTCCTGCTCGACGGAACCCGCAGCCTGCTCGACGCCGGTCGTGGTCTGCAGCGCCAGTTCCTGCTCGCCGTCCATCTGATAGATGTCGTCACGGAACTGCACGATGCCGTCCATTGCCGCCCAGGCCGTGATGTATTTGAAATAGACCGGAACCTCCACAGCCAGCTGGATCGGCGAATTCTGACCCGTACGGATCGTCGCCTCGATCTGCTGACGCGACCAGCCGGGCGTGTCGCGCAGGAGCCATGTCGCCAGATCGCGCACATTTTGAACGCGCACGCAGCCCGACGATTCGAAGCGTGCCAGCTTGTTGAACAGGCCCTGCTGCGGCGTGTCGTGCATGTACTCGTTGTTTTCGTTATGGAAATTGATCTTCGTCGAGGCCATGGCATTGGTCTTGCCGGGATCCTGGCGGAACGTCAGGTTCGGCGCCTTTTCGGCATTCCAATCGATCGTTTCGGGAGCAACCTCGTTGCCCTGCCCGTCGATGAGGCGGATCGAATTCTTCTTCAGATATTCCGGATCCTTGCGCATCAACGGAACGATGTCCTTTTCGACGATCGAGCGCGGAGACGTCCAATAGGGATTGAGGATGACCTCGTAGATCTTCGAGTTGATGATGTGGGTCGGCCGGCTGATACGGCCGACAACGGCCGTATGGCGCGTCGCCACCCGGCCATTCTCGACTGCCTCGATATAGGCAGCCGGAATGTTCACCATCACGTAGCGGCCGCCGAGGTCGCCCGACATCGATTGGAGGCGTACAATATTGGTGTTCAGTTGCTGCAGGCGAACATCCGCGGAGATGTTCATCGCCTTGATGGAGTATTCGCCGAGCACGCCGTCGGCAGGCAGGCCGTGGCGGGCCTGGAAGCGCTTGACCGCGCCATCGACGTAACTGTCGAAGGAATCGGAAATACCGGCAGAACGAGGAAGGTCGCCGACGATCATCAGGCGCTGGCGCAGAGCCTGCACGGACGGATCGGAAACGCCCATCTCCAGGCGAACCGACGAATTGACCTGCGGCCAGCCGCCAGCCGATACGATCTGCTGATACTGTGCAATGGCGTTCTGCGTGTTGGCAAGCGTATCCATGCCGAAGATCGGATTGTTGGAAACGACAGCCGTCGCGCTTCGCGATGCCTTGGCGTCGAACTGGTCGTCCCAGGCGCCGCGCCGCGGCGCATTGATGATCTCGTCGAGCGCGTCCTGCGCAAGAGCGCCGCCGGCCCATGTCGCAGCGCCGAATGCCGCGGCCGAGGCCAGGAAGCTGCGGCGTGAGAAAGCATCAATTCCGTTTTTCTTCGACATAGGTCCTACCATCCAATGCTGCGGCGCAAACGCAGCGCTATCACAAATACAGTTAACAAACGCAAACCATATCCCCCCAGCCACAGTTCACATTCGCGAGATCGTGGCCGCGATGTGCCGTCCGCGACGCTCCGGCAGTCGGGAGGAGCGAGAACCCTCAAGCTCGCATTTTCGTGTCCGTCGTCGCTGTCACAGCAATATGGCCAATTCGTGTCGCCTTGCAGTGTATCGCGACGCATGGGGCTCGCGCCCTGATTGCCGCAGGATTTCGGCAGCACCCCAAATCCGCGCCAGCATGCTGCCCTGACTGCTCGTCAAAAGCATCGCTTAACCGGCGACACCGAATACAACCATTGAGACTATTCAGATTTTTAAGGCGTACTGTTGCGACGCATGCCCGGCGCCGTGCCGGTCTTTCAGCCCTACCCCTGAAGCGCGAACGGGTGCGCTCCCCGCGCACCCGTCAGCAATCCATCACGATTTGCAAGCGCCGGCGGCACTTACAGCTTGTAGAGCATCGTGTCGTTCCAGAAGCGGTCGAGACGCTGCAGGAGCTTGTTCATCTGGCCGAACTCGTCGGTGCCGATGCCGCCGACCTTCTGGATCGAGCCGATATGGCGCTCGTAGAGCTTGGCGACCGTCTCGGCGATCTCCTGGCCGTCGTCCGTCAGGCTGATGCGGACCGAGCGGCGGTCGATGCGCGAGCGCTGGTGGTTGATGAAGCCGAGATCAACCAGCTTTTTAACATTGTAGGATACGTTGGAGCCGAGGTAATACCCGCGCGAGCGCAGTTCGCCGGCCGTCAGTTCGGAATTGCCGATGTTGAAGAGGAGAAGCGCCTGGACGGCGTTGACGTCCGAGCGGCCCGAGCGGTCGAATTCGTCCTTGATGACGTCAAGGAGACGGCGGTGAAGACGCTCGACGAGGTGGAGGGATTCCATGTAGAGCGAACGGATCGCGTCTTCATGCGGATCTTTGACGGCAATGGCCTGCGGTTTCATTTTGGTGTTCATGATGACTGCCTCACTGTTTTGTTTGGCGGTGTATGTTTCTCTTCCCGCCTTGAGTGAGACATTATCGAATACGTATAAAATTCGACTTAAACTACAGCCTTAACAGCGCCTTACCATCCACAGCCCTTGTCTCAGGGTAAATCATTTCTTGCAGCCTTGGCCTGTTTGGCCCGCTGGTAGACGATCGCAAGCCGGAAAAGGACGAAGGTGACGGCGACCGCGCCATGCATCATCAGCAGCATCGGCTTCTCTCCGAAGATCTCCGGATAGAAGCCGAACATGGTGACCTCCGCCGCTGCCGCCACCACCCAGAGCACCGGCCCCCAGGAGACCAGAAGCCACAAGCCGAGGGCTGCCACCGGATAGACCACCGCGAGCGCCGTGGCCGCCACCCGCCAGGGCACCGGCAAGAGATCGAACCGCCCGCTCCCCTCGAACGAGAAGCCGATCAGAAGCGCCCAGTAATTGAGCCCGAACCAGAAACACGCGACGGCAACCAGCCGCAGCAACAACCCGAAGATCGTTTCCGTCAGCGACAGTTTCGGGATTTTGACAGAATCAGGAGCCATGGCGCGGAGGATACGTGGCGCGGTCGGGGTTAGCCAGACGGATATTTTCGACAAGGGCCACTGCGAATGATGAGGAGACAGGCGATGACAGGGTGGATCGGCGACAAACCATTGCTCCCGAGCGGGCAGTCACGCCAGGCAGCCACGGGGTCGAGCACATTGGTGGTAGCAAAGATGCGCCGCAAGCGCCTCCAGCCGCCCCTCGAAAGCTGTCCTGATCGCTGCTGACCGTAGCTGCTTGGATGTGGGCGTCCATGTTCATGGTCGGCATCTCTCCTTTTCCGGATGGCGTTTACGTCTAAAAGGGGAGAGCGCTTTCAAAGATTTGCGGGTAATTATTGATGGTAAGCAACGCGACAGTAAAGTGATGAAACGATCATGAGGAAGGCCCCTGCCGTGAGCGAAAGCGACATGTCGAAGTGGGATGTCGACCTCGAAAACAAACTGAAGGCCTACACCCTCCTCGAATGGGGCACGGCCACCGCGGACCCGTATCATGTCGTCATGCGGGTCGGGTACGCTATCTCCAAGAGGGAATGGGATCTATACCGGGACACGGAACTTTCTCCCCATCAGCTTCAAGTCGCAATGTCTCCGGCCGCGGCCAAGGAACTCGGAGCCCATCTGATCCGCTACGCCAAAAAACTGGAAAAACAGGTTCCGGCCAAGCGCATGCAAAACTAGCGTCAGCCATGAATAATTCCTGATGCGCGATCGTCATACTTCCGGCCCCAAGCGGGGCTAGAGGCCGCCGCGTGTTTTAGGGGCTGTAAGGGCGGCGGCCTCGCTATCTTCGCCACGGAACGTCGAAGAATTCTCTATCTTGCCCACACACCCAGCCGCCACAACTACCGTCCTGCCGCAACAGATCTCGAGCCTGTCGGGACTTTCACAGAATCAGAAGCCATGATGTAGAGGATATGCGGCGGGGGCGCTTTGCCAGACGGCGAGCCGCGGGTGACCATGCGCCGGTTGCGCGAGATTATCTGAAGTTCGACAAATCCAGAAGCACCATTGCTTGCGGCTTCCCATCGTATGCACGTTTCGCAACGTCCAGGATTTTGGGACGCATCTTGTCAAAAGCGTCGAGATAGTCTCGCTCCGCCGCGGTCCGTAAAACCAGTCCTTTGGCGAGAACGTCGGCGGTCACGAAGAATTTGACCTCAAACATGCCATCGTAGCCGGTAAACCGGACACGCATTTTGGTTTCGTCATAACTGCGGGCACTATTCGGAAACGACAGAGTCATTACGCACTTTCGATTTGCATGAAGCAGAAGCAATTACTGCATGGCGAAATAGGCGACGAAGATCAGGGACAAGACCAGGGACGACTTGATCAGGAACAGCGCTACCGCAGGCGCGACCGGTAAACTGGACTTAAACATTTTCGGGTCCCACCCCGTCCACCACAGAGTGTTTTACGACCTGATGGGGTGCGTTTCGCCCATTCTTCCAACTGTAGACCGCAATTCCTGCCTTGGAAACACAAGGCGTGTTCATATCCGAGAACGGCTGGTCCGCACCGCTCCCCAGGCAAGGCGGATTCTTGATTCGCACGGAAAGTCTGAACCGGTTGTGCAGAAAATATATCAGCTCGGAACGCCCAACCAACGTCGCAGCTGGCGGCTTCAAGTCCACGCCACAGTGGCGGGTTCGGTCGATGGATCTCAGGTCTATGGAATCGATAAATTCTTGCTGGATGATGGAAGACACGATGTCCTCCTTTTTTGAGGCTAGGGTATGACGGCCCTCAAGCGGCAGCGCCCGCATAAAATGCTGCCGAAGCACGAAACATGCGCTAATTGCAGCTTACATACAAGACAATTATATCGCGCACTATTTGCAGACGCACCGGATCGGTGGAGAAACATGGATGGCAGGTTCGTTGGCGTGGCACGCGCCATCTTCTCCCCGACGCGGAGAAGATGGCCTGTTGGGCAGAATGTGGGATCTGGCCCACGCCTCCCTCCAGCCCGCCCAAATGCACCCCCCTCAATGCACCCCAAGAAACTGCTGCAGTTCCGGCGTCTTCGGGCTGTTGAACACCTCCTGCGGCGGCCCGATCTCATGCACCCGCCCCTGGTGCATGAAGACGACCCTCGAGCAGACGTCGCGGGCGAACTTCATTTCGTGCGTCACCATCAACAGCGTCATGCCTTCCGCCGCAAGCTCGCGGACCACCGCCAGCACCTCCGACACCAGTTCGGGATCGAGCGCCGAGGTGATTTCGTCGCAGAGAAGCGCGATCGGCTGCATGGCGAGCGCCCGAGCGATCGCCACGCGCTGCTGCTGGCCGCCCGAAAGCTCGTCCGGATAGGCATCGAACTTGTGCCCCAGCCCGACCCGGTCGAGCATTTTTCGCGCCATAGCGTCTGCCTCCGCCTTCGCGGTCTTCTTGACGACGGTCTGGGAGAGGATGACGTTGCCGCCGACCGTCAGATGCGGGAAGAGATTGAACTGCTGGAAGATCATCCCGACCTTCAATCTGAGCGCCTTCAGGTGGACCTCATCGTCGAGCAGTTGCGCGCCGGCGACGGATATCGAGCCCTGCGTGATGGATTCCAGCCCGTTGATGCAGCGCAGCAGCGTCGACTTGCCCGATCCGCTCTTGCCGATGATAGCGATGACCTCACCGGGCTCGACGTCGAGATTGATGCCCTTGAGAACCTCGTTGGTGCCGTAGCTTTTGCGAACCTCAGTGATTTCGATGAGCGACATTGAGCTTCCTTTCGAGAATTTGGCTGCTCCTGGAAAGAGGCCAGCAGAGCGCGAAATAGATGAGGGCGACGAGGCCGTAGACGATGAAGGGCTGGAAAGTGGCGTTGGTGACGACGGTTCCGGCCTTGGACAGTTCGACGAAACCGATGATCGAGGTCAGCGCCGTGCCTTTGACGACCTGGACCGAGAAACCGACGGTCGGCGGCACGGCGATCTTCAGCGCCTGCGGAAAGATGACATAGCGCATCTGCTGTAGCCGCCCCATGCCGAGACTGGCGGACGCCTCCCATTGCCCCTTGGCGATCGATTCAACGCAGCCCCGCCAGATTTCGGCGAGGAACGAAGCGGTCCACAGGACGAGCGCAAGCCCTGCTGCCAGCCAGGCTGGAACATCGATGCCGAACAGGCCGAGCCCGAAGAAGGCGATGAAGAGTTGCATCAGGAGCGGCGTGCCCTGGAACAACTCGATGTAATATTTGGCGAAAGCCCTCGCCGCCTTGCGCTTGCTGATGCGCAGGAAGAGCAGGAGCAAACCGACTGCCCCTCCCCCGACGAAGGAGACGAGCGAAAGCAGGATGGTCCAGCGCGTTGCCAACAAAAGATTGCGCAGGATGTCCCATGTGGAAAATTCGATCATCGCGCCAACCTCCGGGGAAAGATGAAGCCGCCCAGGACGGCCAGTGCCTGGCGCAGCAGGATCGCGAGGCAGAGATAGATAAGGGTCGAGACGATATAGGCCTCGAAGGCGCGGAAGGTCCGCGACTGGATGAAGTTGGCGGCAAAGGTCAGGTCTTCGGCGGCGATCTGCGACACCACCGACGAGCCGAGCATGACGATGACCACCTGCGAGGACAAGGCCGGCCAGATGCGCTGCAGCGAGGGCACCAGCACGACATGGCGGAAGGTCTCAAAGCGTGTCATGGCAAGGCTGGCACCTGCCTCGAACTGGCCTTTCGCGGTTGCCTGAATGCCGGCGCGGATGATCTCGCAGCTATAGGCGCCGAGGTTGATCACCATCGCGATGTTGGCCGCCGTCAGTTCGCCCAGTTGCAGGCCGAGCGATGGCAGGCCGAAGAAAATGAAGAAAAGCTGGATCAGGAACGGCGTGTTGCGGATCAGCTCGACATAGGTCGCGACGATCGGCTTCAGCCAGGCGGGCCCCAGCGCCCGCGCCCAGGCACAGAAAATTCCCAGCGATATTCCAAGCACCGCCCCGATGGCAATCAGTTCGAGCGTTACCAGGACACCCTTGACGATCTGCGGATAATATTGGGCTAACCAGCCGAATTCAAAAACATAGTTCAAGTTGCGCCCCTCTTCATCTTCAACGGCGGCTCCGCCATCCCGCGACGTGCGGGATGGCGGCCATCAATCCGATCAGAGGTCGGCCGGAAGGTCGGCGCCGAGCCATTTCTGGGAGATGCCGTTCAGCGTGCCGTCCGTCTTGGCGGCGGCGATGATGGCGTTGACCTTTTCGAGCAGCGCCGGCTCGTTCTTGTTGAGGCCGATATAGCAGGGCGAATTCTTGATCAGGAACTTCAGCTCCGGGCGCTTCGGCGGGTTCTTGGCGAGGATGGCGGCTGCAACGACGTTACCGGTTGCCACCACGTCCACCTGGCCGGAGAGGAAGGCGGAGATCGTTCCGTTATTGTCCTCGTAGCGCTTGATGACGGCGTCGGCCGGGGCAATCTTGGTCAGTTCCAGATCTTCGACGGCGCCGCGCGTGACACCGACGGTCTTGCCGGCAAGTTCCTCGGCCTTCGTCACGGCAACATCGGCGGGAGCAAAGACGCCGTTGAAGAACGGGGCATAGGGAGTGGAGAAATCGATGACCTTTTCGCGTTCGGCATTCTTGCCGAGGCTCGAAATCACCAGGTCGACCTTGTTGGTCTGCAGATAGGGAATGCGGTTGGCACTGGTGACCGGCACAAGTTCGGTTTTCACGCCGAGCTTTTCGGAAATGAGATTGGCAATGTCGATGTCATACCCCATCGGTGCCATGTCGGTACCGACGCTGCCGAAGGGCGGAAAATCCTGCGGCACCGCGACGCGGATCGTGCCGCGGGCGGTGACGTCTGCAAGCGCGTCGGCGCGGGAGGCCGAAACCGTTGTGAACATGGCGGCGGCGGTGATCGCCGCGGTGATGAGATGTCTTGCAAATGTCATGCTGTTCTCCTTTGCGATTATTTCTTCTGGATGATTAAGGCGGCCGTCTTCTTCGTTGCTACGGTCGCGGGTGGAAGGGAAAGCGAATTGCGCAGTTCCGAAAGCGGATCGGGGCGCGACGTCAGGTCGAGGCCTTCCTCGACCTCTTCGAGATGCTCGATGCTGAGTTCGGCGGCCTTCGTGAAATCGCCGGCCTCCAGCGCGTCGACGATGCTGCAATGGCCGAGATGGGATTGCATCGCGTGGAAGTCGGACTGATAGAGCATCGAGATGAGGATGGTCCGCGCCGTCAGGTCGCGCAGGATATCGATGAGCACGATATTGCCGCTCAGTTCCGCCAGCCGGATGTGGAAATCGCCCATAAGGCATGTCAGCCGCTGCTTGTCACCCGCCGCGATTGCCGTCTTTTCCTCGGCCAGATGGGCGTGCAGCTTGTCCCTTCCAACTGGCGTCAGTTCGATCATGCTGCGCAACAGGCCGGATTCGATGACGCGCCGGGCAGCATAGACCGTCATCGCCTCTTCGGCGGATGGCTCTGCCACGAACCAGCCGCGGCGCGGGCTGACGTGGACGATAGCGCGGGTTTCGAGCCGCATCATCGCCTCCCGCACCCGCGTTCGCGACACGCTGAAGAGCGTTGCCAACTGGTTCTCGCTGAGGCGGGTTCCGGGCTTTATACGGGCGGAAAGGATACCCGAGACGATTGCAGTCTCGATATCGTCCCGTGCTGTCTGTGCTGTATGTAAATCTTGCATACCAGATTGGAAAGCAAGCACCGTGCCAAATTTCAGAGGACAGCCAAGTCAAGCACTTAATCGCCTCGCCCGATCCTCGTGATGAAAAAGACGGCAAAATCGCGCGCCTATGGCGATTTTTGCTGCACCGTAAGCCGACATGGCGAAAAAGGGACAATGCGAAGGCCGCCATCTCCCGCCAACAATTTCACCACGCCCCCGCCCGCCGATCCCCGCCCGACCCGCCTGATGAGACCGGTGACGGGAGAGTTCGCCGCTTTGCGGCTTGCTCCAGCGAGGCGGGGCGGCCGGGCTTGGCGAAAGGAAGGAACCTCCGAGGAACCGCGGAAAATGCTCCCCCTCCGGCAATACCCCACCGTCATCCTAGTGCTTGATCACCCTCGGGCTTGCCCCGGGCGTCGTCATCCTCGGGCCTGACCCGAGGATCCACGCCCAAGCCCACCACGCTTACCACCCCGGCGATGCGCGTGCATGGATCCTCGGGTCAAGCCCGAGGATGACAACTTTGGGGGGAGGTCGCGAATACAAGCACCCCAGCCCCTGTTTCCGCCACAGCATCCCTTCCCTCCGTCATCCTCGGGCCTGACCCGAGGATCCATCCCCAAGCCGCGCCCGTTCACCTTAAAGCTCGCCGAAAAACGGGGATGACAGTTTGCCGCGAGGGCGCGGCATCGCTACCTCTCCCCCAGTGGGAGATGACACAAAATCAACACCTTAGCCAAAGTCCAAGTTCTAGATTTTGTCGCTGAAGGCATCTCCGCCACCCCCTCAACATCCCCGCCCCCAAAACCTCCCCTACAATAGCTCCCGTCCCGCCCTCGGATACCCTGCCAGCCGTGGCAGCGAGGCGGGGCCGGCGCCGGTTTTGAGGAAAGGACGGAAGTCCTTGAGACCGGGGCTCGTGCGAAAATTCCCCTCCGCAGGCTGATGCTGCTGCGGGCGTGCGATGCACAGAGGGCCGACAAGGCCGTAGCGGAATGAGTGCGCGGGCAAAAACCGCCGAACGGGGCGCTGAAAGGTGTCACCTATTCTATTCCCACGAGGCAGCTTTCAGTGCCCCGTCCGACTTGGCTCTTTGACACCCACGGCGGTTTTTGCGCGCGTGGAGGAAGGCGCTTGCGGCGCACTCCCTCTTCTCCCCACCGGGGAGAAGGTGCCCGAAGGGCGGATGAGGGGGGAAACCACAAACGCCGAAGCCTGCCGAACCCGCCCCCTCACGCGAAGCGTAAACGTGACGCACCGCAACCATTTTCCTTTGCGCGCCCCGCATGATAAACCCGCGACCACGCACACGAACGGACCGAAAGACGACGACATGACCGACAAGACCAACCTCGTTGACCTCATCACCGGCCATCGCCGCATGCGCCGCAACCGCAAGGCCGATTGGACGCGCCGGATGGTGCAGGAAAACCGGCTGACGGTCGATGATCTGATCTGGCCGATTTTCGTCGTTCCCGGCTCCGGCATCGTCGAGCCGATCGAGGCCATGCCCGGCGTCAACCGGATGAGCGTCGACAAGGCCGTGGAAGCGGCAAGGGAAGCGGCCGACCTCGGCATTCCGGCGCTGGCCACATTCCCCAACATCGAGATGTCGCTGCGCGATGAAACGGGTTCCAACAGCCTTGCCGCCAACAATCTGATCAACGAGACGACCCGGGCGATCAGACGAGCCGTGCCGAACATCGGCGTCATCACCGACGTCGCACTCGATCCCTTCACCAGCCATGGCCATGACGGCATCCTGCGCGACGGCGAGATCGTCAACGACGAAACCGTTGCCCAGATCGCCAGGGCCGCCGTCGTGCAGGCCGAGGCCGGCGCCGATATCATCGCCCCCTCCGACATGATGGACGGTCGCATCGGCGCCATCCGCCGGGCACTCGACGCGAGCGGCCACCAGAATGTCGGCATCATGTCCTACGCCACCAAGTTCGCCTCCGCCTTCTACGGCCCCTATCGCGAGGCGATCGGCACCGGCGGGCTGCTCAAAGGCGACAAGAAGACCTATTACATCGATCCCGCCAACGGCACCGAGGCGATGCGCGACGCAGCCCTCGACGTCGAGGAAGGCGCCGACATGCTGATGGTCAAGCCCGGCCTGCCCTATCTCGATATCTGCTGGCGGATGAAGGAAAGCTTTGGCCTGCCCGTCTTCGCCTACCAGGTCTCCGGCGAATACACGATGATCAAGGCGGCCGCTGCCAATGGCTGGATCGACGGCGAGCGCGTCATGCTGGAAACCCTGCTCGCCTTCAAACGCGCCGGCTGCGACGGCATCCTGAGCTATTTCGCCATGGACGTGGCGCGGATATTGGCGAAGCGGCCGTAACGATATCCGGCGCGTTGTTGGAAGGTGGTATGGTGAGCAGTCTGGATGCTGAAACCTTGAACTTTTATGCGTTGGAAGCGGAAGCCTATTCCGGGCGATCGCGTTCAACGCAGAATGAGCGCCTTGATTACTTTCTCAAAGCCCTGCCGGCTGGTGCGAAAATTCTCGAACTCGGATGCGGCGGAGGTCAGGACAGTCAGGTGATGCTGACGCGTGGTTTCAACGTCACGCCGACCGACGGTTCGCCGGAGATGGCACAGCAGGCGGGACGATTGCTGGGGCGACCGGTCACTGTTCTTCCCTTCGATCGACTGGAGGAAGACGGCATCTACGCCGGCGTCTGGGCGAACGCCTGCCTGTTGCATATCCCGCGGCCGGAACTCGCCGCGGTGCTGTCCCGCATTCATCGCGCTCTCAAGACAGGCGGTGTTTTCTACGCCAGCTTCAAAGCGGGCTCGGCAGAAGGGCGCGACCGGTTCCAGCGTTACTACAACTATCCGTCTCGCGATTGGCTGATCGCGCAATATGCGCCCCTCGGTTGGACGAGCATCGAAATCGACGCGAATATCGGTGGCGGCTACGACGGCGAGAAAACGGAATGGCTGCACGTCACGGCAGTCCGCTCGGCATGAACGCGCCGTTATTTTCGCGCCCCATTTGCTTTTTTGGCCCGCCCTCCCCATATCCGTCCCTGTCTACGATGGAGAACGGTCATGACTGCGCAGGATGAAAATCTGAGGATCCCGAGCAATGACTGGCGGGCCTATCAGGGCGTTTTAAGCCGCCGCGTCATCGCGTTCGTGATCGACTATGCGATCGTCGCCCTTCTGTGGATTCCCGCAGCGGTCGTCGTGTTTTTCCTCGGCATCCTGACACTCGGCCTCGGCTTCTTCCTCTACCCAGTGCTGTTTGCCGGCCTCGCCATGCTCTATTTCGGCGCGACCGTCGGTGGCCCGAAACAGGCATCGCCCGGCATGAACATGATGGGCATAGCCATCGCCCGCACGGACGGCCGGCCAATGGATTTTTTGACCGCCATCGTGCATCTGGTGATCTTCTGGATCGCCAACGCGCTTCTGACGCCGCTGGTTCTGCTGATCGGTCTCTTCACCGACCGCGGCCGCCTGCTGCACGACCTTCTGATCGGCACGGTGACGGTCCGCCGCGACATCTATTGATTCGCCTTGCGGGTTGGTGGGTAAAGGGATCGCCCTGCGCCTCGCTGCAGCGAAAACAGCCGAAAACACAGATTTATCGCATGGCGACGCGACGTTCAAAAAGTCGCGATTGACCTTTTTCAATCTTGCGCCATGCTAATGTTTTCGACGCGGCCATGAAGAGCGATCTCCGCAGCATATGAACACGCAAACTGCACCGTCTCCACAATTCTACCTGACCGCACCGGCGACCTGCCCGTATCTGCCGCAGGAGATGGAGCGGAAGGTTTTTACCCACATGGTGGGCGAGCGGGCGCCCGAACTCAACGATCTCCTGACGCAGGGCGGCTTCCGCCGGTCACAGAACATCGCCTACCGGCCGGCTTGCGAAACCTGTCGGGCCTGTATCTCGGTGCGTATCGTCGCCGGCGAGTTTTCCCCCACCCGCTCGATGCGGCGCATTCTTACGCTCAACAGCGACGTGGTTTCGGCGGAATACCCGGCCGAGCCATCCAGCGAGCAGTACAGCCTGTTCCGCCGCTATCTCGACCATCGCCACCAGAAGGGCGGCATGTCGGACATGTCCGTCCTCGACTACGCGATGATGGTGGAGGACACGCATGTGAACACCAAGATCATCGAATACCGTCTGAAGGTCGAAGGCGATGGCATCGGCAAGGCCAAGGGGCCGCTGATCGCAGCCGCCCTCACCGACAAGATGGGCGACGGCCTGTCGATGGTCTATTCCTATTTCAACCCGGAACTGTCGGCCCGCTCGCTCGGCACCTTCATGATCCTCGACCATATCCGCAAGGCAAAGGACTGCGGCCTGCCGCATGTCTATCTCGGCTACTGGGTCAAGGGTTCGCGCAAGATGGACTATAAAACAAAGTTTCTGCCGCAGGAGCACCTTATGGCCCGCGGTTGGGAGCGCTATACGGGCGAGAGCGCAGCCACGGTACAGGACTGAATCTTGAGCCAAACCATTAATGCCGCCCACCATCGCCGTGGCCTCCTCATCACCGGGCTGGGCGGCCTTGCCCTCTCCTTCGACATCCCGCTGATCCGCTCCGCCGATGGCGAGGTGTGGTCGCTGCTCGCCGTCCGCAGCCTCTGCACCTTCATCGTCGCGCTGGTCGCCTGGATCGTGCTCAACAAGGTTCTCCGCCGGAAAATCGCACTCGTTCCGGGCAGGGCGGGATTGGCCGCCGGGCTGTTCTACGGCCTCGGCTCCTTCACCTTCCTCCTGTCCGTCTTCAACACCGCGACCGCCAACGTCGTCTTCATCGTCGCGTTCACCTCGATGTTCGCCGCCGTGCTGTCCTGGATCTTCCTCAAGGAGCGCCCCTCCAACACCACACTGGTGACAATGGCCGCGATGGTGTTCGGTGTCGGGCTGATCGTCCAGGACGGTTTGCAGAGCGGCAACTTCCTCGGCGATGCCATGGCCGTCTGCTCGGCCCTGCTGCTCGCCTTAGCCATCACCGTCAGCCGCGCCAGCGGCAAAGACATGGGACTGGTGCCGCTGGCAACTGCCATCTTCCCCTGCGTGGTCGGCTATCTGCTGTCGCCATCCGAAGGCTTGGCGATTACCCATCCTGGCTGGATCATGTTCGACGGGCTGGTCATGATCCCGCTCGCCTTCTTCTGCCTCGCAACCGGCCCGCGCTACCTGTCCGCACCTGAAGTCGGGATGTTCTACCTGCTCGAAACCATCCTCGCCCCGATCTGGATCTGGATCGTCTTCAAGGAAGTCCCGACCGTGCAGACGCTGGTGGGCGGCGCGATCCTGATCCTGGCGCTGGTCGGGCATTCTGTGTGGCAAATGCGTCAACGATCCGCCTCGGCGGTTGCTTCGCCGCTACATTGACAGAGTGAATTGCAGAACCGTCTACCTGATGTTATAACGCTTGTTATAACATCAGGAGCTCTCCCATGAACGTCACCATTCGAAAGATCGGCAATTCCGAAGGCGTCATCATCCCGAAAGAGGTTCTTGACCGCCTGGGTTTGAAGACCGGGGATGAACTCAGCCTTCAAGAGGTCGACAACGGCATGCAACTGGTCGTGCAGCAAGCAGATTTGGCCGAGCAGGTAAGGGCCGCTCGCGCGGGTATGGAAAAGTACCGCGTCGCACTTCGTGAACTCGCGAAATGAAATCACCGAAATGGTTGACGCGTGAAGCCGTGGAGATCATGCACCGGGAGCAATTGGCCGAACATGGCGGCCTCCCCGGTCTGAAAGACGAAAACGCGCTTGAGGCTGCCCTCGCGCGACCGCTGAACAAGGCTGCCTATGGCGAAAATGAAGTCTTTGTTCTTGCCGCTGCTTACCTGTACGGCATTGTTCGCAACCATCCGTTTTCAGATGGGAACAAACGGACAGGGTTTCTTGCCGCGTTCACCTTCCTGTTGATCAACGGATATCTGATCGAAGCCCAGCAGGCGTCGATCATCGCATTCGTGCTCGGCGTTGCTGCAGGTGAAATCGATGAAGATGGCACAGCCCGGTTTCTTCGCGATGTCTCGGTCAAACTGGGTTAGCTGTTGCCCAGCTCAGCGACCGCAATCACCCCGTAAACTTCCCACTCCGCGGGAACCCCTTCGGCACCGTCCTGCCCGCGCCGGCCCGGTCGCCCAGCCATTCGATCAGTTCGTCCTTGGTCTTGACGAAGCTGCGGCCGGCGCTGTCGGCCCAGGTGAGGCCGTCGGCGATGGCGAAGCAGCGGATGTCGGAGACGCTGCCGTCCTTGTAGCGCTGCAGGCGCACGCCCTTCCCGCGGCCCATTTCCGGGATCTGCGTGAGCGGGAAGACCAACATTTTGCGGTTTTCGCCGACGATCGCGACATGATCACCTTTCACCGGAATAACGAGCTTCGCCTCGTCCGGCATGGCGACGTTCATGATCTGCTTGCCCTTGCGGGTGTTGGCGGCCATGTCGGCCTCCGGCACGACGAAGCCGTTGCCGGCAGCCGACGAGATCAGCAGCTTGCGGGCCGGGTCATGCACGAAGGCCGTCAGCACGTCCTGGTCATTTTCCATGTCGACCATGATCCGCAGCGGCTCGCCATGGCCACGTCCGCCCGGCAGCTTGTCGCCGCCCAGCGTATAGGCCTTGCCGCCCGTGGTGACGACGAGGATGCGGTCGGTGGTGGAGGCCGTGAACGACAGCTTGAGGCCGTCGCCTTCCTTGAATTGCAGCGTCGAGACGTCGGACATATGACCCTTCAGAGCGCGGATCCAGCCCTTCTCCGAGATGACGACGGTGATCGGCTCCTTCTCGATCATCGCCTGCTGGATCGCCTCCAGATCGGCTTCCGGTGCGTTCGAGAACAGCGTGCGGCGGCGGCCGATCTCGGTGGCCTTGGCGAATTTCTTCTTCACCTCGCCGATTTCCCAGGCGACCGTCTGCCACTGCTTGTCGTCGGAGGACAGCAGCGCCTCGATCTCCGCCTTCTCCTTCGACAGGGCATCGAATTCCGTGCGGATCTCGAATTCCTCAAGCTTGCGCAGCGAGCGCAGCCGCATATTGAGGATCGATTCGGCCTGCAGGTCGGTGAGCGTGAAGCGCTCCATCAGCGCGGGCTTCGGCTCGTCCTCCTCGCGGATGATGCGGATGACTTCATCGAGATTGAGATAGGCAATCAAGTAGCCGCCGAGGATTTCCAGGCGGCGGTCAATCGCTGCCAGCCGGAAGCGCGAACGGCGCAGCAAGACCTCGCGGCGATGGTCCAGCCATTCGAGCAGAACCTCGTTCAGCGCCATCACCTTGGGCACGCGGCCCATCGACAATACGTTCATGTTGAGCGGAATGCGGTTTTCGAGCTCCGACAGCTTGAACAGCGATTCCATCAGGATCGTCGGGTCGACCGAACGGCTCTTCGGTACCAGCACAAGGCGGACATCCTCGGCCGATTCGTCACGCACGTCTTCAAGGAGCGGCAGCTTGCGCGCCAAGAGAAGCTCGGCAATCTTCTCGATCAGCCGCGACTTCTGAACCTGGAAGGGGATTTCGGTGACGATGATCTGATAGCCGCCGCGGCCGGTATCCTCGACTTCCCATTTGGCACGGACGCGGAAACCGCCGCGGCCGGTCTTGTAGGCATCGATGATGCTCTCGCGGCTGTCGATGATGATACCGCCGGTCGGAAGGTCGGGGCCTTCGATCCCACCCCTTTCGGGGTTGTTCGGATCAAGCATCAGGTCTTCGATGGTCGCATCCGGGTTCTTGATCAGGTGCAGCGCCGCATCGCAGAGTTCATGCGCATTGTGCGGCGGAATGGACGTTGCCATGCCGACGGCGATACCGGAGGCGCCATTGGCCAGAAGGTTCGGGAAGGCGCCCGGAAGGACGACCGGCTCCTGATCCTCCTCGTTGTAGGTCGGGCGGAAATCGACCGCGTCCTGGTCGATGCCTTCGAGAAGCAGGCTCGCCACGTCGGTCATACGCGCTTCGGTGTAACGGTAGGCGGCAGCACTGTCGCCATCGATATTGCCGAAGTTGCCCTGCCCGTCGACGATCGGATAACGCTGCGAGAAGTCCTGCGCCAGGCGCACCAGGGCGTCATAGACCGACTGGTCGCCATGCGGGTGGAACTTACCGATGACGTCGCCGACGATGCGGGCGCATTTCTTGAAGGACGAATTGGAGCGCAGCCCCATTTCGCTCATCGCATGAACGATGCGGCGATGCACCGGCTTCAGGCCGTCGCGAACATCCGGCAGCGCCCGATGCATGATAGTCGACAGCGCATAGGCAAGGTAGCGCTCTTCCAGCGCCGCCTTGAGGTCAACAGGCAGAATGTGATCGTCTCCGCCCGACGGCGGCAAAAGGCTTTGTCCCATGCTTTGTTGCTACCTCAAGAAACCCGCAACAGCAAGGATTGCAGGGCATTGCGCTGTGGAGAACCGCTGCCGCGGCCATTCCGTCAACGGCTGCGTGGGATGTCGAAAATACATCAAGGCCCGCTACCACATATGGTTGCAGACGTGCTATTCGCCGATCGCTGCCTTCAAAACGATTCCATGCAAAGGCCCCTTATGCGTAGGCTGTCGAAATTTGCCGTTGTCGCCAGCCGTGAATCTCGTCGTCAAACAATCGTGGCTGCCCTCGAAGGCCGGTTTTCGACGAAAACAGCAACGCCGCAAGACATGACGCCGTAAACGGATTTGAATATATTTCGGCCTTAATCCGTACTAGGAATGCCTTCCAGATTAAACCTTTCCAACAAAGGACCCATCTCATGATGCCTACCCGCAACCTCCGTCTGATGCTGGCCAGCGCCGCCTTTGTCGGCCTTTCCGGTCCGGCCTTCGCGCTCGACGGCGCGGATCTCGTCACCAAGCTGAATGCCGCCTATGCGCTCAGCGGTGGTTCGATCGCCTATGAAAATGTTGCCGTCGATGGCACGACGGTGACGCTGACGGGTGTCACCGTCAAATCGACTTCAGCCCCGGGCAAGGATTTCAAGGTCGGCGACGTGACGCTCGAAGGCGTCGAGGAAACGGACGGCGGCGGCTATTATGCCGAGACGGTCACGCTGCCGGATGTCGACATCAAGGAAGACGACGCCGCGATAACCGCCAAGGATATCACGATGGGCGGACTTACCATTCCGGGCAATCCGTCGGGCGGCACCATCAACGACATCGTGCTTTACGAATCCGCGGGCACCGGCCCGGTCACGGTCACCGTCAAGGGCAAGCAGGTTTTCTCCATGGAGGAATCCGAAGCCAATCTGACGAAGCAGGAAAGCGACGCCGGCTTCGATTTTGACGCGACGCTGTCGGGCATCAAGGCCGACCTATCGGAGGTCGAGGACGCAAAGGCCAAGGATGCGATCGAAAAGCTCGGCTTGAAGACGCTCGACGGCGAAATGACGATGAAGGGCAGCTGGGAATTGGCCAGCGGCAATATCTCGCTCGAGGAATACGCCTTCGACTTCGCCAATGTCGGCCGGCTTGCGCTCGCCTTCGATATTTCCGGCTACACGCTCGACTTCGTGAAGGCCATGCAGGAGGCGGTGAAGGCGCAGGAAGCCAATCCGAACAAGGAAGAAGCCAACCAGGCGATGGGCCTTGCGATGATGGGCCTTGTCCAGCAGCTGACCTTCAACAGCGCCTCCATCCGTTTCGACGACGCGACGATCACCAGGCGCGTTCTCGACTATATCGGCTCCCAGCAGGGCGTTTCCGGTGATCAGCTGGCTCAGTCGCTGAAGGGCATGGTGCCGTTGATGATGGCGCAGCTCAACGTGCCGGAGCTGCAGAACCAGGTCTCGACCGCGGTCAACAGCTATCTCGATGCGCCGAAGAGCCTGACGATCAGCGCCGAGCCGGCCAACCCTGTGCCCTTCCCGATGATCGTCGGCGCCGCCATGGGCGCTCCGAATACGGTACCGGGCGTGCTTGGCGTCAAGGTGACGGCGAACGACTGATATCCGGCAACCGGACAATCAAAAGCCCCGGCCGTTCAAGAAACGGCCGGGGCTGCTTTTTGTTTCCACTCTATTCCAGAACCTGGATGACCGTGCGGTTTTGCGGATTGACGATCACGCGCCGCTCATTGACGACAGTATAGGCATAATCGGGGTGCCCCTCGACCAGATGAAGCTGGATCGTGCCCGGCAAAGGCTGCCCGACGACGATGGCACCCTCATAGGCGGTGGATGGAATCGGACGTTGCAGGACATAGGTGCGAACCTCGCCCGGAAGCTCGACGGTGGTCGAACTGGTCATGCCAGGATCGACGACCACGGCCTGGGCAAAGGCCGGCGCCGACAGCGCGATGAAGACCGCAGAGGCGGCCAGAACTGTCTTGTGCATGGTCTTTCTCCTTGCTTCTGTGGTTGTAACAACAGCCCCGCTCACGGAAAGTTCCAATTTTTGGGCACTCGGCGTTTCCTTGTTGGACAACGAAAAACCCGGCGTGAGCCGCCGGGTCTCTTTCTCCAAGCGTGCTCTCAGGCCCTTCTTGCCGCCCCCGACCAGTCGACGTTGCGCGTCGAGAACATGGTCGCAGCAATCGTCACAAAGGAGATCAGCGCACCGGCAAGCAGCGCATATTCGTCTTCGCGCAGGATCAGATACATGACTGCATAGGCGGCACCGAGCGCGAAGGCGAGGATTGCGCCGCGCCGAAAGCTGCTGGTGACCGAGCCGACGTAGGCCGCGATCAACCCGGTCGTGGCGAATGACGCGAAGAGGTAGGCGATCTCGAAGCCGGTATGTTCGGCAAGCGCGAGCAGCAGAATGTAGAAGACAACCAGCGCAAGGCCGGTCAACACATATTGGATCCAGTGGACCTTGCGGACGCTTTTGAGTTCGATGATGAAAACGGCCAGGAAGACCACCGAGAAAAAGCCGATCGAATATTTCAGCGTCCGCGCCACCACCTGATAGAACTTCACGGGTTCGACCATGTTGATGGACATCAGGCTGCTCGACAGCGGCATGACGGAGCCGGAAACAACACGATCGACGCCGCGAGCCAGATAGGGAATTGTCCATTTGGCGGAAAATCCCTGGGCGTCGATGGCCTTTTCGTCCGGCAGGAATAGGCCCTCGAAGCCCGGATGCGGCCAGTTGGCCTCGGCCGAAACGTGGGTGGTCTGGCCGGCCGGTGCAATCGAGAAGCTACGCGAGCCATTGAGCGAGAGGTCGATGCCGAAGGCGAAGCCGCTTTCGAGCAGGGTGCGGCCGATCGACCGGTTCACGCCCGAATCGAGCCTTGCGGGCGGTGTGTAGGGATCAGGCGATGCCGGCATCAGCGACGATATGGCTTTCATTCCCGGCTCGAACGGCAACAGCGGTCCGCCGTCGATCCGCACGCCGGCGTCGGAGCGGATGCCGGTGATATCGGCGATGCTCATGACCAGCATCGCGCGATCGAGGTCCGGCTTGCCCTCGATTTGGCGCAGATCCTCTATCATGCCCTGTTCAAACCGGCCCGATACGGCAATTTTGGCATTGTACACCGGCAAGCTGTAGATCGACCGCCTGCGCTCCTCGGTCACGAGCCTCGACTCCACATTCAGCGTTTCCGGCATCAGCAGCGCCCATTCGGTGGCCGTCTGCCAAATGATACGGCCGTCGATGGTTTGGTTGCGATTGACTTCGAAGGGAACGGCAACATAGGGACCGTTCAGCACCTGCGGTCCACCCCATCCCCTGGCGATGCCGGACGAGACCTCCTCCGCCCGGCGGCCGCGCTCCTCGACGAGACCCCAGACGAGCAGCGTCGGGATCAGCAGCGCTACGGAGATGAAGCCGATCATGATGAACTTGACACCGGGCGATGACAGGAGGGCTCTCATGCCGCCCGGTTGCCCTGCCGTGTCGGACTGAGATGGTTTGGAATTGTCGCCGGAATCCTCGTCCGGACTTGCGTCGATATCGGTCATGTCTAAACCCCCAGACACTGAAAACCGGCTGGATACGTGCCGGCACCACTATCGTTAAGAGTGCATTGAGGCGGATTACGCGCGGAATATCGCCGCTTTGAGGGCTCTTTTCAGGCGAATTGCAGATGCAAAAAACCCGGCATTCGCATGCCGGGTTCCATGGAATTCGTCAGTGAAAAGACGCTCAGTCCTTCTTCGCCGTCGGGATGACCCGCAGCGCGAGTTCGCGCAATTGCGCGGGCGTGGCCGGGCTCGGGGCGCCCATCAGGAGGTCCTGGGCCTGCTGGTTCATCGGGAACAGCGTGACTTCACGCAGGTTCTTGGCGCCGACGAGCAGCATGATGACGCGGTCGATGCCAGCTGCCATGCCGCCATGCGGCGGGGCGCCGTACTGGAAGGCGCGGTAGAGGCCGCCGAACTGCTCCTCGACATCCGCCTGGCTCAGACCCACCATTTCGAACGCCTTGACCATCAGTTCCGGCGACTGGTTTCGGATCGAGCCGGAGGCGATTTCGAAGCCGTTACAGACCAGGTCGTACTGGTAGGCCTTGATCGACAGCGGATCTTCACTGGTGAGCGCTTCCAGGCCACCCTGCGGCATGGAGAACGGGTTGTGGGCGAAGTCGATCTTCTTCTCGTCCTCGTTCCATTCGAAGAAGGGGAAGTCGACGATCCAGCACAGCTCGAAGCGGTCGCGGTCGACGAGATCCAGTTCCTCGCCGGCGCGGGTGCGGGCTTCGCCTGCGAACTTGTAGAATTTTGCGGGATCGCCGGCGACGAAGAAGCAGGCGTCACCGTCGTCGAGGCCGAGCTGCGTGCGGATCGCGTCGGTGCGCTCCTCGCCGATGTTCTTGGCAAGGGGGCCGGCACCTAAGACCTTATGGGACCAAGCTCCGGTGAGCTTCGCGATGCGCTCGTAGTGATCGTCCTTGCTCTCACCTGGCAGCGCGGGATGAGCAACAGCGTCAAAAATAAAACCATCCTTGATGCCCTCTTGGCGCCAGAAGATATAGCCCAGTCCCGGCTGGCCGGTCGATTGCGCCCAGGCGTTCATGCGGTCGCAGAAAGCTCGGCTGCCGCCGGTCTTGGCCGGGATCGCCCAGACTTCGACCTTCGGGTTGGAGGCGATCATGTTGGCGAACACCTTGAAGCCGGAACCGGCGAAATGCTCGGTGACGGCCTGCATCTCGATCGGGTTGCGCAGGTCGGGCTTGTCAGAGCCATAGGTGCGGACCGCCGTCTCATGGGGAATGCGACGGAATTGCTGCGTCACCGGCTTGCCTTCGGCGAACTGCTCGAAGACGCCGCGCAGGACCGGCTCCATCGTGTTCCAGACATCTTCCTGGGTGACGAAGCTCATTTCCAGGTCGAGCTGGTAGAACTCGCCCGGCAGGCGGTCGGCGCGCGGATCTTCGTCGCGGAAGCACGGCGCGATCTGGAAGTAACGGTCGAAGCCGGCGACCATCAGGAGCTGCTTGTACTGCTGCGGCGCCTGCGGCAGCGCGAAGAACTTGCCTTCATGGATGCGGGACGGAACGAGGAAGTCGCGGGCGCCTTCCGGCGAGGACGCCGTCAGGATCGGCGTCGAGTATTCGGCGAAACCGATCTCGGACATGCGGCGGCGCATGTCGGCAATGATCTGGGTGCGCTTGACGATGTTCCTGTGCAGCGTCTCGCGGCGCAGGTCGAGGAAGCGGTATTTCAGGCGGACGTCTTCGGGGTATTCAGGCTCGCCGAAGACCGGGAGCGGCAACTCCTTGGCGGCGGAGAGGACTTCGATCTCCTGCGCGTAAAGCTCGATCTCGCCGGTCGCCATATGCTTGTTGACGGTGTCGTCGGAACGCGCCTTGACGAGGCCGTCGATGCGGATGACCCACTCGCCGCGCACGGTTTCCGCCGTCTTGAAGGCCGGGCTGTCGGGATCGACGACGATCTGCGTCATACCGTAGTGATCGCGAAGGTCGACGAACAGCAGGCCGCCATGGTCGCGGACGCGGTGAACCCAGCCGGACAGGCGGACGGTCTGGCCGACATCGGATTTGCTGAGAGCGGCACAAGTGTGGCTGCGGTAACGATGCATCATATTATCCTGGAACCATGGGTGCCGCGCGGCCACGCGAAAGCGCGGCGGCGGCGTCAAAATCGGGCGGAAAAGCGCATGGTGGGGCCGATTTGTCAAGGCCGAGACGGTGGCTTCGGGCTTCCGGAGTGCTGCACGACGATATTCCGTCATCGCAAAACGCCGCGATGGCCGCAACGCGCCCTGGTCGTAATCCGGCATCGAGCGCGACTGCCGGATTGGCTTTAAGTCTTTGCCAGCCGATGGCGCGGTGCCACCGGTGAACAGCAGAGAATGCTTGCTTCGGCGAGCAACCCGGCATGAAACGACAAGAATGGCCGGAATTCGCACTGTTTTGCGCGCCGCTAGGCCGCTAAAACCGGCTGTGGGCGATCCAACCTCCTTCGATTCGCCGCCGCAATCCGGATTTTCCCTTCCATGTCGCAGATTCGTCCGCTCATCCCCCTCCTCATCACCGCAGGCATTCTGATCGGCGGCAATGGGCTTCAGGGGACGTATATTTCGTTGCGCGCGCTTGAGGAGGGGTTTTCGACCTCGCTGATCGGCCTTGTCGGCACGGGCTACAATATCGGCTTTGCCATCGGCTGTATCTATGTGACGCGAATCCTGCGCTCGATCGGGCATATCCGGACGTTTTCGGCCATGGCGGCCATCGCATCCGCAGCCTCCATTGCCATGGTGCTCTTGATCGATCCGTGGTTCTGGTTCCTGATGCGGCTGGTTGCCGGCATCTGTTTTGCCAGCCTGTTCGCCACCGTTGAAAGCTGGCTGAACGCGCGGGTGACGAATTCCAACCGCGCCCGGACGCTGTCGATCTACCGCCTGGTCGATCTCGGCTCCGTCACGGCGGCCCAATATCTGATCCCGACCGTCGGCATCGAAGGCTTCCAGCTTTTTGCCATCGTCTCCATGGCGCTGACGCTCTCGCTCGTGCCGATCTCCTTTGCCGACCGCTCCAGCCCGGGCGCACCGGAAGCGATCAAGTTCGACATCAAGGCGCTGTGGAACATCTCGCCGCTCGCCACCGTCGGCTGCATCGTCGTCGGGCTGACGAACTCGACATTCCGCTCGCTCGGACCGATCTATGCGGAAGGGATCGGCCTGTCGATCACGGCGATTGCCACCTTCATGAGCGTCGGCATCATCGGCGGGGTGGTGCTGCAATATCCGCTCGGGCTCTATTCCGACCGGCTGGACCGGCGGCTGATCATTCTCTTCGCCACCTTCGGCTCGCTGCTCGCCGGCCTCTACCTCGCCTTCTTCGCCGGCAGCGACGAGTGGCTGAACTTCATCGGCATCTTCGTCTTCGGCGCCTTCGCCATGCCGCTCTATTCGCTCTGTTCGGCCCATGCCAACGACCACGCCGCCGCGGGCCAGCATGCACTGGTGTCGGCCGGCATGCTGTTCTTCTGGTCGTGCGGCGCCATCATCGGCCCGCTGTTTGCCTCCTTCATGCTGGATATTTTCGGGCCGCAGGCGCTGTTCATCTATACGGCGGCGGTGCTTGCCGCCTTCATGCTCTACACGCTGCAGCGCATGACGGCGCGCGGCGCGGTGCCGGCCGGCGCACGCTCGATGCGCTTCCGCAACCTGTTGCGCACCTCCTCCTTCTTCAACAAGCTCGCGGCAGCGCCAGGGGAAAAGAAGGACGTGTAACCGTTCACGGTACCGTCGCTTTCCAATTGCTGAATGAGGCCATCAAGTTTAAGAAGCGCAAGCGTCTCAACTGCCGGAACCGTTTCTCATGCCAGTCATCTCATGTCAGCCATCAGCCGCCGCACGCTTCTGAAGGGATCGGCCGTCACCGCGGCCTGCTTCTCGCTCGGCGCCGGCCTTTCCGCCCGGAGCCGAGCCGCCCCCTCGCCGCTGCTGCTCAAGGCGCAGTTCATTGACGCAAGGCTCGGCAACGATGGCGTCACGCGCAAGGTGATGACTTACGGGACGGGCGACGCTGCCGCGACAGGCATGCCGCCGGTCATCCGGATGAGGAAAGGCGAACCCTTTGCCGCCCGGCTGTTGAACGGGCTTGATGAGCCGACGACGATCCATTGGCACGGCCTGCGCATCGTCAACGCCATGGACGGCGTGCCGGAAATGACGCAACCCTACGTCTATCCAGGCGACAGCTTCGACTATGCCTTCACGCCGCCGGACGCCGGCACCTTCTGGTATCATCCGCATTGCAACACGCTGACCCAGATGGGCCACGGCCTCACCGGTGTCATCGTCGTCGAGGATCCGGCAGACCCCGTCTTCGACGCGGAAATCGTGATCAACCTGCGCGACTGGCGATTGGGCAATGGCGGCGCCTTCCTCGCCCCGTTCAAACCGCGCGACGCGGCGCGCGGAGGCACCTATGGCACGATCCGCACGGCCAACTGGCAGCAGGAACCCGTCTACGACGCACCGTCCGGCGGCCTTGTGCGGGTTCGGCTGGCAGCGACCGATGTCACGCGGATCTATACATTGGGAACGGAAGGTGCGGCGGCGATGGTCATCGCACTCGACGGCAACCCGGTCGAGACGCCCTTTCCCCTCGACCGCCTGGATTTCGGCCCCGGCCAGCGGGTCGAGCTGGTCCTGCGCATGCCGGACGCGGAGGGCACGGTGGTCAGGCTCGGCAATTTCCGCGGCTCTTCTCCGTGGACCATCGCAACATTGCGGGCAGCCGGCGCGTCGCTGAAACGCGATATCCGCGACATGAAACCGCTGCCGGCCAACCCGGTGCTAGAGGCCGATCTTTCGGTCGCCGAACGCATCCCGCTCGATTTCACCGCGACGGCCGAGCATGCGCCTGCCCCAAGCATCTGCGGCACGCTCGGCTATACCTTCTGGGCGATCAACAAGGTGCCGTGGCCGGGCGATACGCTCGATCCGGTGGCACCGCTTTCGGAACTGAAGCTCGGCAGGAGCTATGTGCTGCAGGTGCGCAACCGCACGCCGCACGCGCACCCGATCCACCTGCACGGCCTCAGCTTCCGCATCCTCAATTCCAACAAGCGCACGATCCTGCCGCCGCCGACAGACACCATCCTGTTGCTACCGGACGAGCAGGCCGAACTCGGGCTCGTCGCCGACAACCTTGGCGACTGGCTGCTGCATTGCCATGTCATCGAGCATCAGAAGACCGGAATGTCGGGATATTTCCGTGTCGCCTGAGCTTTTTCCATTGTGAGGCATGGCGCGAAGCGATACATCGGATGAGTTTATAGCCGCATTTCCGCCATAGTGATTGAAGTTTGATGATTGAGACAACCGCTGAACTCGCCGCCGCCTGCGAAACGCTGGCTCAGGGGCAGTACCTGACAATCGACACGGAATTTCTCCGCGAAACGACCTTCTGGCCGCAGCTCTGCCTGATCCAGATGGCCGGACCGGACATAGCCGTCATCGTCGATCCGATGGCGAAGGACATCGATCTTGCGCCGTTCTTCGAACTGATGGCCAATACCAGCGTGATCAAGGTATTCCATGCCGCGCGCCAGGACATCGAAATCATCTACAACCTCGGCAAGCTCATCCCGCATCCGATCTTCGACACCCAGGTCGCGGCCATGGTCTGCGGCTTCGGCGACAGCGTTTCCTACGACCAGCTCGTCAGCCGCATCAAGAGCGTCCATATCGACAAGTCCTCGCGCTTCACCGACTGGAGCCGGCGGCCGCTTTCGGACAAGCAGCTCGACTATGCGCTGGCCGACGTCACCCATCTGCGTGAGGTCTATCTGCATCTGAAGGAAGAGCTTGAGCGCGAAGGCCGCTCGCTGTGGCTGACCGAGGAGATGGCGATCCTCGAGGCCAAGGAAACCTACGACATCCACCCGGACGACGCCTGGCAGCGGCTGAAGATGCGGCTGAAGAAGCCGCAGGAACTGGCCGTTTTGCAAAAGGTCGCCGCCTGGCGCGAGCGCGAGGCGCGCAACCGCAACGTCCCGCGCGGCCGTATCCTCAAGGATGACGGCCTCTACGAGATCGCCCAGCAGCAGCCCAAGGACACGGAAGCCCTGTCGCGCCTGCGCACGATCCCCAAGGGCTGGGAGCGTTCGGCAGCGGGCACAGCGATCCTCGAGGCCGTCAACGCCGCGCTCGAACTGCCGAAATCGGAAATGCCGAAGCTGCCGCGTCAGAACCAGTCGGCGGAAGGGGCCGCTGCCGCCAGCGAAATGCTCAAGGTGCTGCTCAAGCTGATCGCGGAAAAGCAGGGTGTCGCCGCCAAGATCATCGCCAATTCCGACGATCTGGAGCGCATCGCCTCGGAAGGCCCGAAGGCCGATGTCGGCGCGCTTAAGGGCTGGCGCCGCGAGTTGTTCGGCGATACCGCGCTCAAGCTGATCAATGGCGAAGTCGCGCTGCGTTTCATCGACCGCAAGATCGAGGCCGTCGAGCTTTAAGCTCTCAACCATCAGGGGTGCGCCTTCGCAACCCTTGATGATTTTGTCAACCAGCTTCTTGTCGGCAGGAATGGCGACGCCGGCGACCGTGACGTCATCCGACCCATTTCGATAAGAAGATTACGCGAATTTTCTTGACCATACGTCCCCAAGTGGAACAATGGCGTCTCCTGCCACGGCAAACCGGGATCATGAGAGAAATATCTCCCACAGAGAACTGGCTGATGATAACGCTCGGCATGGCGCTGAGCGGTGTGCTCTACAGCCTGGTGGCCTATCCCGGCGAACCGGTGATCATCGGCGCGATTTTCGCGATGTTCATGGGCGTACCTCTCATCGCCTTCGAGCGGCGCTTGCTGTTTCGCCCGCTGAGCCGGTGGATCGAGCGGCTTCCAACGCCCGTCTTCATCGTCTCGGCGCTGGTGATCTATGAAGTTCTGATGAGCGCCGGCTTTGCGCTGGCCGCCCTGTTGCTGTGGCCGCTGGGCCTCCTCAATTCGAAATCGCTGGCCGAAGCCATCGTCATGCCGTTCCACGTGTTCCTCTATGCGCTTGCCGTCTGCTCGCTGATCGTCTTCATTCTGCGCGTCCGCGATCTGCTCGGCCATGATGTCTTTACGAGCATGCTGATCAGCCGCTACCGCACGCCGGTGAAGGAGGACCGTGTCTTCCTGTTCATCGATCTCGCCGATTCGACATCCTTTGCCGAAAAGCATGGGGACCTGCGCGCGCAGCAATTCCTGAAAGCGCTGTTCGCCGCCTTTGCCGAGCCGGTCCGGCGCCACAAGGGCGCGATCGACGATTATATCGGCGATGCCGCGATCGTCACCTGGCCGCTGGAAAAAGGCGTGAAACATGCGCGCTGCATCCGCTGCATATTCGATATCCTTGACGATATCGAAGCCGATGCGGAGGCCTGGCGCAAGCGGTTCGGCCAGGTGCCGCGGCTGCGGGCCGCCCTTCATGGCGGATCAATCATCACGGCGGAAATCGGCGTACACCACCACAAGATCGCCTATTTCGGCGACACGGTGAACACGACGGCGCGGCTGGAATCGCTGTGCAAGACGCTGAACCGACCGGTGCTGATCTCGACCGAGCTTGCCGAACGGATCAAAATGCCGGGCGCGATCAGCGTCGAGGATCTCGGCAGTCATGCCGTCAAGGGGCGTGGGCAGACGCTCGGCGTCATGGCGCTGAAATCACGGACCAAGGCCGAGGTTGCCGTCGAAACCTTTGACCTGCGGATTCCGGCCGAATAGCCGGGCTGGCCCGGCCGCCGTCACCAAAGCTTCATCCAGGCGTCAATTCGCCGACATCAATGCCCTGCTAAGCGGAACGTCTCAATCAACCGCTCATAGGGGGACATGATGAAACACGCTCTTTTCGCTTCCGTGGCACTCGGCCTTTTGACCACCGCCGCCCTTGCCGAAGACACGCTCTTCCCGGCCAGGCTCTCGGCCCATGCCGTGCTGCCGGCCAACACCATCATCGCCGCCCCCGCCGATGCGGCCGACTATCTGAAGACCTCCGGCAAGTTCACGACGCCGGACCGCAAGCGCACCGAGGCGCGCGGCACCGTGCCCGGCAAGGACGGCGTGCGTTTGACCGGCCTGTCGCTACCGTTCGACGGTCAGCCGATGCAGGGTTTCTCCGGCATCAAGACGATGCCGGACGGCACCTTCTGGAGCCTGTCGGACAACGGTTTCGGCAACAAGCTCAACTCATCCGACACGATGCTGATGCTGCACAACATCAAGATCGACTGGGACGCCGGCAAGGTCGAAGCGCTGAAGACCGTCTTCCTCGCCGACCCGGACAAGAAGGCGCCCTTCCCGATCGTCATGGAAGGCGCTACCAAGCGCTACCTGACCGGCGCCGACTTCGACGTCGAATCGATCCAGCCGGTTGCCGACGGCTTCTGGGTCGGCGAAGAGTTCGGTCCCTACATCCTGAAGTTCGATCTCGAAGGCAAGCTCACGGAGGTCATTCCGACGACGGTCGACGGCAAGCCGGTGATGTCGCCCGACAATCCGACGCTCGCCGTGCAGGCCGATCCGTCGAAGCCGATGCCGGCGTTCAACATCAAGCGTTCCGGCGGTTATGAAGGCCTTGCCCTGTCCAGGGACGGCGGCAAGCTCTACGGCCTGCTTGAGGGTCCCATCTGGACCGACGGCGAAAACGTCGAGCGAGTCGAAGGCCGCCCGGCTCTGCGCATCGTCGAACTTGACGTCGCGTCGAAAGCCTGGACCGGCCGCAGCTGGCTCTATCCGCTCGCCGAAGGCGGCGAAGCGATCGGCGACTTCAACATGCTGGACGAGAAGACGGCTCTCGTGATCGAGCGCGACAACGGTGCCGGTACGGTCGACAAGGCCTGCGCCAACCCGAAGGAACCGAAGCCGGATTGCTTTGCCGTCGGCTCCAAGGTGAAGCGCATCTACAAGATCGAGATGACCGATGAAAACGCCGGCAAGGCGGTGCGCAAGATCGGCTATATCGATCTGCTGAAGATCGCCGATCCCGACAACAAGAAGCGCCAGGGCGGCGGCGAAGGCTTCTACGACATGCCCTTCGTCACCATCGAGAATGTCGATCGCGTCGATGACACCCACATCGTCGTCGGCAACGACAACAACCTGCCCTTCTCGGCCGGCCGCTCGATCGACAAGGCCGACGACAATGAATTCGTCCTGCTCGAAGTCGGCGAATTCCTGAACGCCAAGTAATCGGCACCGAAAGATAAGGGTCCCGTAACGTGAATTACGGGGCCTTTTCGATTCATGCGGCGGCGGGTGGTCAGAGCACGAAATAGCCGTTGCTTAAGCTCATGGCATCGTCGAGATGGATGGAAAAGTCGGCCTTCCCGTCGCCGTTGACGTCCGCGTAGATATAGGTGTCAGACGCTTTCTTCTCGTAGCGCAGTTCACCGGCCTTGCCGTGAAACGCCGCGGTACCGATGAAGGTGAAGGCCTGATCTCCCGTGGCGCCGTAGCGCGAGTCGATGGCAGTCAAGTCGATCCGGTCGCCGTCTGTGCCGGAAAAATCGAAGATCGTGTCGCGGCCGGCAGGCGATACCGTGGATTCCCAGAGGTCGTTGAAGCGAAATCTATCCGCTCCGCTGCCGCCATAGAGATCGTCGGCACCGAAGTCGCCCGACAATTTATCCGCGCCTGAACCGCCGGCGATCCGGTCATTGCCGAAGCCACCGGCAATTCCGTTGCCGCCCGCATCGCCGTACAGTCTGTCGGCATAGTGCGTACCGGTCAGAGATTCGACGGAGGAATAGCTATCGCCCTTGGCCTCGCCGGTGTTGATCGATGGCTTGGCGAGGCTCGCCGTCACACCGGTCGTTGCGAGCGCGTAGGTTGCCGTATCCGCGCCGGTGCCGCCCACCAGTTCATCAGCCCCCGCCGCCAGCGAGCACATCGTTTCCGCCATTGCCGTTCAGCGTGTCGTTGCCCGCCAGCCCTAACAATCCGTCCGCGTAACGTGTGCCGTTGACGGTATCGTTGCCAGCGAGAATCAGAGAGAAGAACCCCGCACTATCGTTCGTCTGGATTGCATCGGCTATCCTGGTCGCCGATACGTTGGCCCCGGTGACCCGGAACAAAGCGACGTTGTCGTCGACGAGCATGAGGCCCGTGAGCGTACCGCCGGTAATATCTTTGAAACTGCCGTTGCTGGTTTCCACGGACAGGTTCCTGCCAGCGAAATACGCGTAGTTCTCCAGATCGTCATAGAAAACGATCGCGGTCGAACTCGAGTTAAAGTTGGCGTAGTCGATGAGAATACCGATATCGTCGGTAAGGGACATATCGACCCCAACGCCAAGATCTCCGTAGGTCCATACCGCCATTCTGACATCCTGTTTCAATAGCTCGGCATATCCGCCGCTCGGCCGGACGAACTATATATCCGGTTGTCCACTTTGCAACGAAGCTGAACCGGCGATATTCGCCGGATGCCTTTCACAAAAGGGCGAGGCGCGACCTCGCAGCAGTCTGCGGATTTAGGCCGCCGCCTCATCCTCCAGCCGGAAAGCCGCTTGCCTATTCGAACCGAAACGCGATCCGCTTGCCTGTCAGCCTGGCAAGCTGCTGCAGCCGCCCGTCGAGGCGTTCGCCGGTGAATTGCGAATAGGCCGACGGCACCACGAATTCGAGATCGAGATCCGGGGCGTTGGAGCGGCGGATATCGAGATTGCGGACGATGCCCGGCATTGAGGCAGACAGCAGGTAGACCACCCTGAGCAGGCCGCCCAGAAGCTTGGCAAGTTCCAGCAGGCGCGGCGTGGCAATTGCCGCAAGGGGTTCGGTGGCGCCGTCGTCATTCAGGCCCTCGAAACGGTAATAGTTGGCAAGTGCGATATAGGCGCGGCCGGCATGGGTGATACCGGAAAAGGTGCTATGGGCGATGATGTTGAGCGCCTGCAAGCCGCGGTAGTCGGGATGGGCGCGCCAGCTGATATCGGCGAGCAGGCAGGCCGCCTGACGGTAGCGCCCCTCTTCCTCGGTCTCGGTGATGCCGAAATGCGGCACCATATTGCCGCTCCAATCCACGAGCTCGCGCGCATGCTCGGGCGAGCGGGCACGCAGGATGGCGATTTCGCCCGCGGCCGTCAGCAGCGGATCGTGAGCACGCACGGTTTCCGACAGCAGCGAAAACAGATAACCCTCGCGAACGCCGAGCGCCGAAAACGAGATGCGCGCCGGCTTCATCTGCGCGATCGCTTCCTGCATGGCAACGGCACCGAAGGGCAGCAGCGCGCGGCGGCTCTTCGAGATGGTCGCATAGGCCGGAGACCTGGTGTCCTTCGGCTCGATCACTTCGGGCAGGAAGGCCATCACCTCTTCGAAGGAGATTTCATAGCCCTGCATCATGTGCAGCGGATAGTTGCGCATCTCCATATGCAGCTTGGCAATCGACCGCCAGGTGCCGCCGACCGCGTAGAAAGTGCGACCAGCGACGTTCTGCAGGACCTGCGCGCCCTTCATGTAGCGGCGCACATGGCTGCGCGCCTTGACGATCGAGCCTCCCGCATGTTCCGACAGGCGGATGCCGCCAAGCGGCAGGGTAATGCCCTTGCCGACCTTCGTGCCGACGACATCGACGAGTTCCAGCGAACCACCGCCGAGGTCGCCGACGACGCCATCGGGGTCGTGATAACCGCTGATGATCCCGAGCGCCGAGAAATAGGCTTCCTCCTCGCCGGTCAGCACACGGATTTTCTGGCCGAGGATGATCTCCGCCCGGCGGATGAAATCCGGGCCGTTCGAGGCATCGCGGGCAGCCGCCGTCGCAAGCACGAAGACCGTCGAAGCGCGTGCCTGCATGGACAAAGCCTTGAACCGGTGCAGTGCCTTCAGCCCCCGCTCGACACTCTCAGCGTCCATGCGACCGGTCGCGTCGATGCCCTTGCCGAGGCCGCACATGACCTTTTCGTTGAACAGCACGGCGGGAGACCGGCTCAGCCCCTCATAGATCACCAGTCGAATCGAGTTCGACCCGATATCCACGACGGAGACCGGGGCAATTCCAGGCAAACGCCCCTGGGCTTCAGATTCTACCATGCAATTCCAGTTTTATCTTCTGCGGCCGCTGTCCCAGCCGGCAATGACTTTAGGAGTGCTGGATTTCAAGGCCCCGCCCCGCCCGGACAGGCTGGGATTGGTCATGAAGTAGACCTGCGCATTGAAGGGCTCGGAATCGCGGGCGACTTCCATGCGCCGCGACGTTCCGTCCGGAAGGATCTCGTAGCTCTGCTGGTTATCGATGAGATTGCCCAGCATGATCTGCGACAGCACCTGTTCATGCACAGTCCGGTTGATGAGAGGCACAAGGGTCTCCACCCGCCGGTCCAGATTGCGCGGCATCATGTCCGCCGACCCGATATAGACGAGCGCGTGCTCGGAGGGAAGCCCATGGCCGTTGCCGAAGCAGAAGATGCGCGAATGTTCAAGGAAACGTCCAACGATCGATTTGACGCGAATATTGTCGGACAGCCCAGGCACCTGCGGCCGCAGACAGCAGATGCCACGCACCACCAAGTCGATCTCGACGCCGGCGCGGCTGGCCTTATAGAGCGCGTCGATGATTTCCGGGTCGACCAGCGCGTTCACCTTCATCCAGATCGACGCGGGACGGCCAGCCTCGGCGTGGGCGATCTCCTCGGCGATATGCTGCAGGATGCGCGGGCGCAGCGTGTGCGGCGAAATCGCCAGCTTCATGCCGGCTTCGGGCTCACCGTAACCCGTGATGAAGTTGAAGATATTGGCCATGTCATGGGCAATCTTCGGATTGCAGGTGAAGAAGGACAGGTCCGTATAGATCTTCGCCGTGACCGGGTGATAATTGCCGGTGCCGAGATGGCAGTAGGTCCTGAGCTTGCCTTCCTCGCGGCGCACCACCATCGACATCTTTGCATGCGTCTTCAGTTCGATGAAGCCGAACACCACCTGTACGCCGGCGCGTTCAAGGTCGCGCGCCCAGCGGATATTGGCCTCCTCGTCGAAGCGCGCCTTGAGCTCGACCAGCGCCGTCACCGACTTTCCGGCTTCCGCCGCGTCGATCAGCGCACGCACGATGGGGCTGTCGTTCGAGGTCCGATAAAGCGTCTGCTTTATCGCCAGAACCTCAGGATCGCGCGCAGCCTGGAGCAGAAACTGGACCACCACGTCGAAGCTCTCGTAGGGGTGGTGGACGACCATGTCCTTTTCGCGGATGGCGGCGAGGCAGTCTCCGGCATGCTCGCGGACGCGCTCGGGAAATCGCGCATTGTACGGCTCGAAGCGCAGATCGTCGCGCGGCGCCTTGGTAATCTCGGACAGGGTGTTGAGCGCCAGCAGACCCGGCAGGACGGCGACGCGGTTTTCCGGAACGTTCAGTTCGCCGACGACGAAATGGCGCAACTCAAGCGGCATCTCGGAATCGATCTCGATACGGATCACCGATCCGCGCCGGCGGCGCTTCAGGGCCGTCTCGAAGAAGCGCACGAGATCTTCGGCCTCTTCCTCGACTTCGATATCGCTGTCTCGAATGATGCGGAAGGTGCCCGAACCCTTGACCTCGTAGCCCGGGAACAGCCGCTCGATGAACAGGCTGACGGCATCCTCCAGCGTGATATAGCGGATCACCGACTTGGCATCCGGCAGGCGGATGAACCGGTCGAGCGCCACCGGCAGGCGCAGCAGCGCCGTCATCGGCTCGCGGCCACTCTTGCTGACGAGCTGCAAGCCCATGGTGAAGCCGAGGTTCGGGATGAATGGGAACGGGTGCGCCGGGTCGATCGACAGCGGCGTCAGCACCGGAAAGATCGATTGCTCGAACTCATTCGCCAGCCAGGTCCGGTCCTGCGCCGACAGCGACACCGGACGGACGATGAGAATATCCTCCTTGGCGAGATACTGCTGCAGGACGGCAAGCGAGGCCTGCTGCTCCATCTGCAGGTTGTCGATTTCCTTGAGGATGTCTTCCAGCTGTTCGACAGGCGTCTTGCCATCGGGGCTGCGCACCAGCACGCCCTGGCGCACCTGGCCTTCGAGACCGGCAACGCGCACCATGAAAAATTCGTCGAGGTTGGCGGCGGAGATCGACAGGAACCGGACCCGCTCCAACAAAGGATGGGCGGTATTGAGCGTCTCTTCGAGAACGCGGCGGTTGAATTGGAGCCAGGAGAATTCGCGGTTGATGAAGCGTTCCGGGCTTGTCAGCAGATCGATTTCATCGGCCACCGGCTCTTTTACAGTCGTTGCAGATGTTACAGTGTCCATTGTCCCCGCCCGCCTTTTTGCTTTTCCGAAGCGCCTAGCGCAGTTTGACGACGGAACTGTGACAGTCAATCGATTTCGCGTGTCTTTCCAAGGCCGTTGAGCACTTCCGACGCGAGCGCCCTGTTGATGCGCGTGCCGCGTGCCAGCGCCAGATGATCGAGCCGCTCGACGATCGTCTGGGCCGATTCGAGCGAGCGCTCCATCCGAGCCACGATGTAGCCGATCAGCCGGTCATCGACGCTGAGCTGGCGATCGGCCAGGAGCTTGACCAGGACCTGGGCCAGCAGTTCATCATCCGGCTCGCCGATCTCGACCACGGTCGCCGCCTTCAGGCGCGACCGAAGATCAGCCAGTTCGACCGGCCAGGACATGGGCCGCAAACGGCTGGTGATCAACAGGCCGGTGCCGTTCTCGCGCACGCTGTTGATGACATGGAACAGCGCCCGGTCATCAAAACCGCGCCGGTCGGCATCCTCGAAAAGGACCGGGTTCGCCGCGGCAATATCGGCGGCATCACTGCCGGCCGTCGGATGGATGGCGACCGCCGCGCTGTTTTCCCGCCAGATGGCCGAGAGATGCGATTTTCCCGAGCCGACAGGCCCGGCGAGGATGACGACAGGCGACGGCCAGCGCGGCCAGCTGTCGATGATGGACACGGCCGCCTTCAGCCGCTCGGACACGAGCAGATCGTCACGACCCGTCTGAGGCTCGTGCTCGAAAACGAGCGGCAGCTGTTCGAACTTGCGGACCATACGCTTGTTACTCTGGAAGCTTGTACTCTGGGAGGTCGGGTTCCGGCTCGGCCTTCTTGCCGGTCCTGTGGCCGTGATAGAGCGTGCTATCAAGGTAGCGCCCGATGCCGAAGCGGACAAGCACGCCGATCGCGGCAGCCGATGGCACCGCCACCAGCAGGCCGACGAAACCGAAGAGGGCGCCGAACGCCAGAAGCGCAAACATCAGCCAGACCGGATGCAGCCCGACGCTCTTGCCGACCAGCCGCGGCTGAAGAATATTGCCTTCAAGAAACTGCCCGAGGAAGAAGATCGCGGCAATGACACCGATGTGAAGATAGTTGGGCCAGAACTGGACCAGCGCCACGCCGACGGCAAGCACAAGGCCAACCAGCGAGCCGACATAGGGAACAAAGCTGATCATGCCCGCAAACAGGCCGATCAGCAGGCCGAAATTGAGGCCGGCGAACGACAGCGCAACGCCGTAGAACAGGCCAAGAATGATGCAGAGCGACCCCTGCCCGCGCACGAAACCGGCAATCGTCAGGTTCATGTCGCGGGCGATCTGGCGAACCGTGGCGACGTGGTCGCGCGGGATCCAGCTATCGACCTTTTCCACCATCCGGTCCCAGTCGAGCAGCAAATAGAAGGCGACTACGGGAGTGACGACGAACAGCGAGATGATATCGAGCAGCGCCATGCCCGAATTCCAGATCTGCTGGAACAGCGTGCCGAGGAAGCTCGCCCCCTGTTCGAGCAGCTTGGCGGAATTCTGCTTGATCGTATCCATCTGCCCGGCCACCCAATCGGGCAGCCACGAGGCGTGCGGGCTGGTGACGAATTCCTGCAGCTTGGTGATGTATCCCGGCATCTTCTGAATGAAATCGGCTGCCTGGGTGAAAACGATCGGGATGATGACGACGAGCGACAGGGCAAAGACGACAACGAAGCCGAACAGGATGACGACCGTCGCCATCAGGCGGCTCAAGCCCAGCCTCTCCAGCCGGTCGGCGACCGGATCGAGAAAATAAGCAAGCGCCATGCCGGCGATGAACGGCAGGAGGATCGTCGAGAACACCATCAGGAAGGCGATGAAGGCGGCGAGGAAAAGCACCCAGAAGATGATCTGGCGCTGCAGTCCACTGCTGCTCACTTTGTTGACCATGCCGCTGTTCCGTTGCCCCACACTTAAAGCCGCATCACGCCGCTTCCGCCTTTGGAGATAGGATGTGCCACCGACCGCGGTCAAGCCTATGGCTGCAAACGGCCGGAACAACGGGACAAAACAGTAAAAAAGCGGGAGTTTCAAAGGCAATATGCTTGCACTTCCCCCATCATCATGCCAATCGCAATCCCAAACGAAGAGCCGGCGGAGATCAAGCCATGAGCGAGCCAGGAAAGAACGGTCTGACCTATAGCGATGCGGGTGTGGACATCGACGCCGGAAACCTTTTGGTGGAAAAGATCAAGCCGCATGTGCGCTCGACGCGGCGTCCCGGCGCCGACGGCGAGATCGGTGGCTTCGGCGGCCTGTTCGACCTGAAAGCGGCCGGTTTCACCGATCCGGTCCTCGTTGCCGCCAATGACGGCGTCGGCACCAAGCTGAAGATCGCCATCGATGCCAACAAGCACGACACGGTCGGCATCGACCTCGTTGCCATGTGCGTCAACGATCTCGTCGTGCAGGGCGCCGAGCCACTGTTCTTCCTCGACTACTTCGCCACCGGCAAGCTTGATCCGGACCAGGGTGCCTCGATCGTCGGTGGCATCGCGGCCGGTTGCCGCGAGGCGGGCTGCGCGCTGATCGGCGGCGAAACGGCCGAAATGCCGGGCATGTATGCCGGCGGCGACTACGATCTCGCAGGCTTTGCCGTCGGTGCTGCCGAACGCGGGCAACTGCTTCCGGCCGGCGACATTGCCGAGGGCGACGTGATCCTCGGCCTCGCCTCCTCCGGCGTGCATTCGAACGGCTACTCGCTGGTGCGCAAGATCGTTTCGCTCTCGGGCCTTGCCTGGGACGCGCCCGCGCCCTTCGGCGAAGGCACGCTGGCAGATCTGCTGATGACCCCGACGCGCATCTATGTGAAGCCGCTTCTGAAAGCGATCCGCGAGACCGGTGCGCTGAAGGCGCTTGCCCACATCACCGGCGGCGGCTTTCCGGAAAACATTCCGCGCGTGCTGCCGAAGCATCTCGCCGCCGAGATCGATCTTTCCGCCATAAAGCCGCCGGCCGTCTTCTCCTGGCTTGCCAAGACCGGTGGCGTTGCCGCAAACGAGATGCTGCGCACCTTCAACTGCGGCGTCGGCATGATCGTCGTCGTGGCGGCGGAAGATGCGGAAAAAGTCGCTTCGGTTCTGACGGCAGAAGGCGAGACCGTTTTTGCGCTCGGCCGCATGGTCGCCCGCGCAGAGGGCGGTGCCGGCACCATCTACAAGGGCACGCTCGTCCTATGACGGAAACGCTGAAAACGATCCGCAAGCGGGTCGTGGTGTTCATTTCCGGCGGCGGCTCCAACATGCTGGCGCTGGCTAAAGCCGCCTCGGAACCGGATTTTCCGGCTGAGATCGTCGCGGTGATTTCGGACAAGGCCGAGGCCGGCGGGCTCGCCAAGGCAGCGGCACTCGGCATTGCGACCTTCTCCTTCGTCCGCAAGGATTACGAGAGCAAGGACGCGCATGAAGCGGCGATCCTGTCCGCGCTTGAAAGCCTTTCGCCTGATATCATCTGCCTCGCCGGTTACATGCGGCTGCTGAGCGCGGCCTTCATCAACTGCTACGAAGGCCGGATCATCAATATCCACCCTTCCCTGCTGCCGCTTTTCCCGGGCCTTCATACCCATCAGCGGGCCATCGACGCCGGCATGACGGAAGCCGGCTGCACCGTGCATTTCGTCACCGAAGGGATGGATGACGGGCCCGTCATCGCGCAGACTAAGGTCCCCGTGCTTCCCGACGATACTGCAGAATCCCTTGCAGCGCGGGTACTGACCGTCGAACATCGGACCTATCCGCAGGCTTTGCGCTTGGTTGCCGAGGCCAAGGTGTGGATGTTGGACAGCGGGGCGGTTGCGACGGCCATCTGACGCAGAATGCTCACCTGGCCGACGCCTTGACGACTTTCCCGGTGCCCCTTACCTTGACGTCGAAAGCCATCCCGGCCCATGGGAGGCCCCAATGACAATCGAAATCAAAGTTGCGCAGGCGAAAAAGTATCTTTCGAAACTGCTGTCAAAAGTCGAAGCTGGCGAAGACGTCGTCATTTATCGCGGCGGCAAGCCCGTAGCGCGCCTTGTGCCCACTGAAAACCGCGAAGACCGTATCGCCATGATCGAAGCGATCAGAAAGGAACGCGCACGGCACAAACGCGTGACCCTTGAAGAGATTTTCGAGTTCCGTGACGAAGGTCGCCGCTGGATATGAGCTGGCAATTGTCGGTCAGATCAACAGGAAGAACTGAACTTTTTCAAAAAATGAAAGAGTCTCGCAGTCTTCGACAGCCAAAATCTGACATCACTTCATTAAAGTGGCCCGGTTCAACATCGCCCATTGCAGGAGCATGATGGTCTTGCCGTCGCAGATCTCGCCGCCCACGATCATCGCCATGGCATCCTTGAGCGGCACCTCGAGAACCTCGATATCCTCGTCCTCGTGTGCCGCGCCGCCGCCGTCTTCGGCTCGCACGGTCGCGTCGATGATCGCCGCAAAGAAGTGGATGGTCTCGGTCACCGCGCCGGGCGACATGAAGGCCTGGAAGACGGGACGG
Organism: Pararhizobium sp. LjRoot238; assembly: GCF_964252955.1. Lineage (NCBI taxonomy): Bacteria > Pseudomonadati > Pseudomonadota > Alphaproteobacteria > Hyphomicrobiales > Rhizobiaceae > Pararhizobium > Pararhizobium sp. LjRoot238. Next base: position 4,067,077 of record NZ_CAXUPP020000001.1, read on the forward strand.
ACATCCGTGACCAGATAACCGGTTTCCTCCATTACCTCGCGCTTGATCGCCTCGGCCGGATGATCGCCGTCGAGCAATCCGGCCGGCGTTTCCAAGAGCCAACCCGAATGACCGTTCAGATGCGCCGGCATGCGGAACTGGCGCACGAGGATGACGCTGTCACGCCTGGGATCGTAGAGAAGGATCGTCGCGCCGTTGCCGCGATCATAGACCTCGCGCTTCAGCTTCTTCGTCACGCCGTTGGAGCCGGTGTAATTGAAGGCGACATTGCGCAGGTGATACCAGTTTTTCGAAAGCGTCTCGTCTTTCAAAATTTCGATCTTCGCGTCGCGGAATTTCGTCATTCGCGGTCAATCCTTGCGCAGCCATACGTGATTGTCATGGAAGGCCGCACCGCCATAGGGCGCAGCCGCGTCGGCCCCGGTCAGCACGTTGATGCCTTCCCCATCGAGATGCGCGTCGTTCGGCCAGAGCCCCTCGGCGACCACCACACCGCGCCGTGCGCCGCCGCCGATTTTGGCATGAAGGCGGATTTCGCCGCGCTCGTTGCCGATCCGGACGATGTCGCCATCGCCAATACCAAGTGCTTCCGCATCGTCCGCGTGGATCATCGCCTCGGGGCGAACCTCCTTCTGGATCGAAGACGGCGTCTCTGTAAACGTCGAGTTCAGGAAGGACCGCGCCGGTGACGTCGCCAGGCGGAACGGATGTTTCTCGTCGGCGACTTCGATCAGGTCGACATGGTCAGGAAATTCCGGAAGCAACGCGTGCGGACCGAAGAGCCCCAGCGCCTTCGGTGGCCGGTTCGGCGCCGGCGTTCCGGTCCAATCGGCCTTGAAGCGGAATTTACCGTCGGGATGGCCGAAACCCTTGATGAAATGCGCCGTCTCGAAATCCGGCTGGACATCCAGCCATTTGTTGTGTTTCAGCCCGTCGAAGTCCGTGCCGTGGTTGACCAGTATGCGGTCGATATGCTCACGCTCGCAGAGGCCAAAGCCGGGCTTGTCGGCAACGCCGAGGCGCTTCGCCAGTTCCTCGATGACGAAAAGATTGGTCCGCACCGTTGATGGCGGCTCGACCACCTTGGGGCCGAGCAGGATATGCTGGTGGCCGCCGCCGCGATAGAGATCGTCATGCTCGAGAAACATGGTGGCGGGCAGGACGATATCGGCGAGCTTTGCCGTATCGGTCATGAACTGCTCGTGCACGGCAACGAAAAGATCATCGCGCAGGAAGCCCCGCTTCACCAGCCGCTGCTCGGGGGCGACATTCACCGGGTTGGTGTTCTGGATGAGCATCGCCGTCACCGGCCCGCGATGGCGCAGTGCCTCGGCATCACCGGTCAAGACGCGGCCGATCTGCGATTGATCGAGCATCCGGATGTCCGGATCCAGCATGGCCGAGCCTATTAGCTCGCGCTTGTCGAACTTGAAGATATCGTTGTTGGAATGAAACGCGCCGCCGCCTTCGTGTTTCCAGGAGCCGAGCACGGTCGGCACCGAGGCGGCCGCGTGGATGGCGACGGCGCCGTTGCGCTGGCGGGTAAAGCCGTAGCCGAGGCGGAAATAGGTTTTCTGCGTCGTGCCGACGAGCTTGCCGAAGGCCTCGATTTCTTCGACCGGCAGGCCGGTGATCGCGGAGGCCCATTCCGGCGTGCGCGTCTTCAAATGGCTTTCAAGCCCGGCCGGATCATCCGCATAGTCTGCCAGATAGGCCCGGTCCGCATAACCGTCGCGGAAAGCGATGTGCATGACGGCGCAGGCGAGAGCTGCGTCGGTGCCGGGTTTCAGCACCAGCCCCATATCGGCCTGCTTGATCGTCGGATTGTCGTAGATGTCGATGACGACGATCTTGGCGCCACGCTCCTTGCGCGCCTTGACTGCATGGGTCATCACGTTGACCTGCGTCGAAACCGCATTGGTGCCCCAGATCACCACGCAGTCGGACTTCGCCATCTCGCGCGGGTCGGGGCCTCTGAGCGAGCCGGTGGCCATCGTCAGGCCGGTCCAGGCGAGGTTGGTGCAGATCGAGCCGAAGAAGCCGGAATAACGCTTGGCATGGCGCAGGCGCTCGATCGAATCGCGCTGCACCTGCCCCATCGTGCCGGCGTAGAAATAGGGCCAGACGGCTTCCGAGCCGTATTGCCGCTCGGCCTTGACGAAGGCGCCGGCGATCTCGTCGAGCGCGTCGTCCCACGAGACGTCTTGCCAGCTTCCCTCGCCCTTCGCGCCCTTGCGCCGTTGCGGCACCATCAGGCGGCCCGGATGGTAGATGCGCTCCGAATAGCGCGCGACCTTGGCGCAGATGACGCCGGCGGTATAGGTATTGGCGCTGGCGCCGCGAACCCGGCCGATCCGGCCTTCCTGCGTCAGATCGATTTCGAGCGCGCAGGCGGAGGGACAGTCGTGCGGACAGACCGAATGGGCGATGGCTTTTTCTGGTTTGATGGGGGTCGCAACGTTCATGGCTTTTCTATATTGCATCGCGGAAGGGTCTCAAAGTCCCAACCGCCATGCATTCCAACATTTCATCGGCACGATCAGGGACGCGAATGAATTACCGTCACATCTACCACGCAGGCAATTTCGCCGACGTCCTGAAGCACGCGGTGCTCGCCCGGCTGATCGTCTACATGGCACAGAAGGACAAGGCTTTCCGCGTGCTCGACACCCATGCGGGCATCGGCCTCTATGACCTGTCGAGCGAGGAAGCCCAGAAGACCGGCGAATGGCAGGACGGCATCGGCCGCATTCTCGACGCGGACATCCCGGCGAAGGCAAAAGCCCTGCTTGAACCCTACCTGACCGCCGTGCGCGACCTCAATCCGAATCGCGGGCCGGATGGCCGCCTCACGCTCTATCCCGGCTCGCCCAAGCTTACACGTATGCTGATGCGGCCGCAGGACCGGCTGTCGGCCATGGAACTGCATCCCGACGACTACGAGACGCTGCACCGCCTGTTCGACGGCGATTTCCAGAGCCGCATCACCCAGCTCGACGGCTGGCTGGCGCTTGGCGCCCATCTGCCGCCGAAGGAGAAGCGCGGCATCGTGCTGGTCGACCCGCCCTTCGAGCTCGCCGGCGAGTTCGAGCGACTGGCGGATGGTCTCGCCAAGGCCTGGCGCCGTTTCTCCGGCGGCACATTCTGCCTGTGGTATCCGCTGAAACAGGGCGCACCAATTGCCGCCTTTCACGAGGCGCTGAAGGCGCTGGAAATCCCGAAGATGCTGTGCGCGGAGCTTTCGGTACGCAGCGATCGTGACACGACCGGTCTTTCTGGCTCGGGGCTGATCATCGTCAACCCGCCCTATACGCTGAAGGATGAACTCGATGCCTTGCTGCCGTTCCTCAAGGACCGGCTGAAGCAGGATCGGCACGCCTCCGCCCGCGCCTTCTGGCTGCGCGGCGAGGAAGTGCCGGAGCGGGATTGAACGAGACTTGACGGCCAGCCCCCGGAGACGCAATCTCGGGGGACACTCGGGAGACGATCATGACCAGAATGCGCGCCGCATGCCTTCTTCTCTCCCTCGCGACGGCCTTGCCCGGTGCAGTCCCGGCCGCCGCAGCCGAACCGTCGAGCAGACTGGATTATGGCGAGACGGCTTGCCACAACCGGTCAATTCTCGGCTTCATCACCTCCGATTTCGGCTATCGCGCCAGCCACTACCTGAAGGCGGACATCGCCATCGCGGAAATCCGCGACATGCGCCTGAACCGGCTCGAGCTGCGCGACGAAACCCGGCCGGTGGAGCGCGAATATTGCGTCGCCACCGCCGTCACGACCGATGGCGAGCGGCGGGCGCTCTGGTACCTGATCGAGCGCGGCTTTGGTTTTGCCGGCATCGGCTCCAACATCGAGTTCTGCCTGAGCGGCCTTGATCCCTGGTATGTCTACGGTGCGCAGTGCGCCTCTCTGCGGTAAGCCGTGTGACTGGTTTCCGGCGGATTCTCCTGCCGCTCGTCGGCGCGCTTCTGCTGGCGGCCTGCAGCGGTGAAGGTCAACGAAAGGAAACGGCGGGAAATACCGGCACACCCACCACAACCACTCCCATCGCCAATACGCAGGCCAAAGCCGACCCCATCCCGCTCGGCAGCGGATTTAACTTCTACGTGCTGTCGCTCTCGTGGTCGCCGAGCTGGTGCCTGGAAAATGATCCTTCCGGCCGGTCGCAACAATGCGCGGCGGAAAACAGCCACGGCTTCATCGTCCACGGGCTCTGGCCGCAGAACGAGCAGGGCTATCCGGAATTCTGCCGGACACGCGAATCCGACCGGGTGCCGGAGGCGCTGGGACGCACCTTGTTCGACATCATGCCGTCGATGGGCCTGATCGGCCATGAATGGCGCAAGCACGGTTCCTGTTCGGGGTTGAGCCAGCGGGACTATTTCACCGTCCTGCGCGCTGCCCGGGAAAAGGTGCAGATACCCTCTGAACTGCAATCAGTCGAAACACACCAGCGAACGAGTGCCGCCGAGATCGAAACCGCCCTTTCTGCCGCGAATCCCGGCCTGCGCGACGATGCGCTGGCCGTCACCTGCGCAGACGGACGCATCGACGAGGTGCGCATCTGCTTCAACAAGGATCTCAGCTTCCGTGCCTGCAGCGAAATCGATCGCGGCGGCTGCAGGCTGAAAAACCTCAGCCTGCCGCCCATACCCTGATGTCCAAAGGGCCCTGATGTCTAGAAGAAAGAACAAGCGCATGAAAATTCTCTATTCCCCCGCCTCCCCCTATTCCAACAAGGTGCGCATGGGCGCGCGCTACGCTGGCATCGCGGCCGAAAGCGTGCTGACCGACACCAACGCCAATCCGCCGGAACTGGTGTCCAACAATCCGCTCGGCAAGATCCCGACACTGATCACGCCCGATGGAAAGGCGATCTACGACAGCCGGGTGATCATGCATTTCATCGACCGCGAGACGAAGGGCAAGCTCTATCCGCGCAATGCCGAAAGGCGGACCGAGGTGGAGATGCTGGAAGCGCTGTGCGACGGCATCTGCGACAGCCTGCTCGCCATCGTCTACGAAAAGCGCTTCCATCCGCCGGAAAAGATCCACCAGCCCTGGATCGACAGGCAGTGGGAAAAGGTCGTGCGCGGCCTTGACTACCTCAACGCCAACATGCCGAAGACCGGCGCCAAGCTCCATGCCGGGCATTTCGCCATGGCAGCGATGCTGCGCTATATCGAACTGCGCTTTACCGGCGAATGGCAGAAGGGCCGCCCGAAGCTGAAGAACTGGCCGCAGAAATTCGAAAAGTTCTTCCCGGATTATGCGCAGTTCAAGGTTTGAGCGGTACCTGTTCATTCAGAAACGCAAAAAGGCCGGATCGCTCCGGCCTTTTTGTTATGCAATGAATGTTCGGATCAGAACTTGACGCCCATACCGACGCGAACGCTGTGTTCGTCGTAGCCCGACGAAACGTTGCCGCCCGACAGGTTGAAGTCCTTCGAGGCATAGTCGGCGTAGCGGTATTCGACGCGCGCCGTGACGTTGTCGGTCACGAAGGCTTCGGCACCGGCACCGGCCGTCCAGCCGAGCAGCGTGTTCTTGTCCGAGCTGCCGGCCTGCGTTGCCTTGACGCTGGAGGCGGCCACACCGGCCGTACCGTAGAGCAGAACCGGGTTCAGGTCGTAGCCGACGCGGGCACGAACCGAGCCGTTGACGCCCTGCTCCATCTTGCGGGTGGGGCTGCGGGTGTCGTTGTCGCCGTAATTGATATCGGCTTCACCGCCGTAGACGACCTGGCCGCTCTGCATGTTGTAGCCGCCATAGAGACCGCCACCCATCCCGGAAGCGCCGCGGCCGCCCGTCGCGTCATATTCGCCGCGAGCCCAGTTGGCCGTACCACCGACATAGGCGCCGGACCAGTTCTTCACAGCCGGCTCGGAATATTCGGCAGCCGGCGCAGCCGGAACTTCGTCGATCGCGTCTGCCGCCTGCGCGGCGGAGAAGGCGATAAGGGACACGGCAGATGCCATGAGGGTGGTGGTGAGAGTACGCATTAAAGTCTCCTTTCGAACCGATGCTCCGGACCCTCGCGGTCCTAAACTGATACATCGGACAAATTGCAATTAACCCGCCCGGTGACGGAGAAATTGGCGACCAAATGCGGATTCACAAGAGCCAAAATGTGAAATTTTAGTGGCACGAGGATGGCCGAAATTCGATGTTGCTTTGTAGCCACAGGGTAATTATTAACCACATAATGAGATTAATTGAATATTTACTATAACTCTTGAAAACAATTCAATTTAGCGCCTTCGCGTTAATTTTTCCGAAACGAATGAGTGCGCCGGTTTCACAATCTGGGTCCTGCTCCTATATCCTTGCCAAATGCACAAACACGAATCGTACAGCAGGATCCGCCCTTGAGGACGCCTTTGAAAACAGCGCTGGTCACCGGTGGCGCCAAGCGCATCGGTAAGGCGATCGTCGAGGACCTGGCGGCCCACGGCTTTGCCGTCGCCATTCATGCCAATGCCTCGGCCGCGGAGGCCGAAGAGCTTGCAGCCCAGCTTCGCGCCCAAGGCGGCAATGCGGCGGCAATTGCCGCGGACCTTACCGACACCGCTTCCGTCGCCACCGTGATGGCAAAAGCCGTCGATGCGGTCGGTCCGATCGGGCTGCTCGTCAACAATGCCTCGCTGTTCAAGAAAGACAGTCTCGAAGAGTTCGACGAGACGGTCTGGGACCGGCACTTTGCCCTGCATGTGAAAGCACCCTCGCTGCTTGCGCGCGATTTTTCGGCGCAACTGCCGGAGGAACATTCGGGCCTGATCGTCAACATCGTCGATCAGCGGGTCTGGTCTCCAAATCCGCGATTTTATTCCTATATGTTATCGAAATCGGCCCTGCTGACAGCAACCAAGACGATGGCACAGGCCTTGGCCCCAAGAATTCGCGTCAACGCCATCGGCCCCGGCCCGACCCTGCCGAATGAGCGGCAGAACCAGGCGGATTTCCAGACGCAGGTGGATGCCGTGATCCTCAAGACCGGGCCGCAACTGGGGGAATTCGGCAGGACGATTCGCTTTCTGTTCGACACGCCCTCGATGACCGGGCAGATGATCGCGCTGGACGGCGGCCAGCATCTGGCCTGGCAGACGCCGGATATTTTGGAGATTGTGGAATGAACGGGCGCGTGCCCACCGATGGCGGCATTCTTTACGACGAAAATGCCAGCGATGAAGACGACCTGCTTGACGTACCGGACAGCCCGGCACCCGCGCCGATCCTTGACTGGGCGGAAACCAGCGCGATCCCGGACGGGCTGCGCGGCGCGGAGCTGATCCAGGCCTTCGTCAAGCTCCTGCCCAACAGCCCCGGCGTCTACCGCATGTTCAACGAGGCGGGCGACGTGCTCTATGTCGGCAAGGCGCGCAGCCTGAAGAAGCGCGTCAGCAACTACGCGCAGGGCCGCGTCCATTCCAACCGTCTTGCCAAGATGGTGCGCGAGACCGCGCATATGGAATTCGTGACGACGCGCACCGAGATCGAGGCGCTGCTGCTCGAAGCCAACCTTATCAAGCGTTTGCGGCCGCGCTTCAACGTGCTTTTGCGCGACGACAAGTCCTTTCCCTATATTCTGGTGACCGGCGATAGTCGGGCCCCGGCGCTCTACAAGCATCGCGGCGCCCGCAGCCGCAAGGGTGTCTATTTCGGTCCCTTCGCCTCGGCCGGCGCCGTTGGCCGCACGATCAATTCGCTGCAGCGCGCCTTCCTGTTGCGCACCTGCACCGACAGCGTTTTCGAGACCCGCACCCGGCCTTGCCTGCTGCACCAGATCAAGCGCTGCGCAGCACCCTGCACCCGCGAGATCAGCGACGCCGACTATGCCGAACTGGTGACAGAGGCCAAGGATTTCCTCTCCGGCAAAAGCCAGGCGGTCAAGGCGACCATCGCCGCCGCCATGAACGAGGCCTCGGAAAATCTCGATTTCGAGCGGGCCGCCCTCTACCGGGACCGGCTGGCGGCGCTGTCGCATGTCCAGAGCCATCAGGGCATCAACCCCTCCGGCGTCGAGGAAGCGGATGTCTTTGCCATCCACCACGAAGGCGGCATTTCCTGCATCCAGGTGTTCTTCTTCCGCACCGGCCAGAACTGGGGCAACCGCGCCTATTTTCCGAAGGCCGATCCCACCCTGCCCGCAGCCGAGGTGCTGAGCGCCTTCCTCACCCAGTTCTACGACGACAAGCCCTGTCCGCGGCAGATCCTGCTCTGCGAACCGGTGGCGGAACAGGAACTGCTGGGCGAGGCGCTGACGGAGAAATCCGGCTACAAGGTCTCGATCCTCGTTCCCCAGCGCGGCGAAAAGAAGGATCTGGTCGAGCACGCGGTCGCCAATGCCCGCGAGGCGCATGGCCGCAAGCTCGCCGAAACATCGTCGCAGTCGCGCCTGCTCGAAGGTTTTGCCGAGACCTTCAAGCTCGAGCGCGCGCCGCGCCGGATCGAGATTTACGACAACTCCCACATCATGGGCACCAATGCCGTTGGCGGCATGGTGGTGGCGGGGCCGGAAGGTTTCGTCAAAGGCCAGTACCGCAAGTTCAACATCAAATCGACCGACATCACGCCCGGCGATGACTTCGGCATGATGAAGGAAGTGATGACGCGGCGGTTCTCGCGGCTTTTGAAGGAAGAGGGAAAGCCGGATCGCAGCGCCGAACCGGTCGAGGACGCCGGCTTTCCGGCCTGGCCCGATGTCATCCTGATCGACGGCGGCCAGGGGCAGATGACGGCGGTGCGGGCGATCCTGCAGGAACTCGACATCGAGGATTGCCTCACTGCGATCGGTGTCGCCAAGGGTGTGGATCGCGATGCCGGGCGCGAGCGCTTCTTTCCGCCCGGCCGCGACGGCTTCACCCTGCCGCCACGAGACCCGGTGCTTTATTTCATCCAGCGCATGCGCGACGAGGCGCACCGCTTCGCCATCGGCTCACACCGGGCACGGCGCAAGAAGGAAATGGTCAAGAACCCGCTGGACGAGATCGCCGGCATCGGGCCGACGCGCAAGCGCGCGCTTCTCCAGCATTTCGGAACCGCCAAGGCGGTTTCCCGCGCCGGCATCAATGATCTCGTGGCTGTCGAGGGTATTTCCGAAGCGGTGGCCCGGCTCGTTTATGACCACTTTCATGAGGATGGTGCGAAATAGCGACCCTGGCTCAGACGGCAAGGCGCCCGAGGCCTGAGAGCATGCGGGTCAGTTCCGCCTGGCGCCGGGTTCCGGTCTTGAAGAAGATGCGCTTCAGATAGGTGCGCACGGTTTCGAGCTTGAGGCCGAGTTTGATCGCGACGGCCTCTAGGCTCGTCCCAGACGCAAGTTCGCGTGCAACCCTGGCTTCGCCGGGCGTCAGGTCGAACAGCCCGCTGAGCACCCGCATATCCGGGGGGCCGGCCTGACCGACAGGCGTCGCAATCAGCACGGCAAGGCTTTTTGAGAAGATGTCGCGCGCATTGCGCCGCACCGGCAAGAGGTGCAGGATCAACGCCGACGTGTTCTCCCCGGCGGCCAAGGGAATGGATTGCACATTTGCCGCTTGCGCGACGCGCAATTGCTCCAGTGCCGCCAGCACCAGCGCATTCGCCGCCGGGTTTTCGAGCGAAAGCTTGTTGCCGGCGCCCGTGCGGACGCGAGGCGCGAGCGCCTCCATATCCTCGTTCATCGCCAGAACGCGGCTGTCTTCGCCCATGACGGCTGCGGGAAGCCCGATCATGGAGAGCGTCGTCGCAATGTTCTGTGCCTGCCGGAAAATCATTCGCGACGAGATGAGCGCGGCGCGGGCAAGGTCGCCTTTCAGCCTGTTGACCCGGTCGAGGGCTTCCACTGAAAAAGGCCCGCTGTCAGCCCAGCCGATCATGTCGAAGATGAGCGTGTGGCCCGAAGGCTCCTGCAGCACTGCCCCCATGCTCCAGCCGAGGCCAAGCGGCCGCAGAAACGCGTCATAGACGGGATCCGCCGCGATTTCCTCTGCCGTCATCACATCAATGTCGCGGGCAAAGGCTGTCGGTGACAGCAGCAGGGACCGCTCAGGTCGAGGGTTCTGGAACCGTATTTCGCTGCGCGAGTAGCGCTCCATCTGCTCATCGATATTCGGCGAACAGACCCATCTGAAGGCCTGTTTCGTGTCGATCGTAAGAATACAGGCAGAAAAGCCGTTCACCTCAGCAGCCAGGCCGACGCAGACGTCCGGCCAAAGCTCTGGAATAACGGAGGCCTCATAGATCCGGTCGATTAGCGTCTCGGTTTCAGACATGCATTTGTTCTGCGCTTGAGCATTTTCTCAACAACTCTCCATTCATACCAGAGGTCTCCGAACTCTCAATGCAACAACCCTAGTGAATCTTAGGGAGACGATCGATTGGGCGGTTCACCGTGCGTTCAGATGAATTCCGCCACAATTGCGGGTGATCTATCAAACAACGGTTGACGCGGCTGCCACAAAGCCTTTCATCTGTCGCCCAAGAACTCGCAGAGAACCCGAATCCATGTCCTCCACGCCGACCACCTACAGCCTACCCAATCTCCTGACCTATGGACGCATTCTGGCTGTTCCGCTGATCGTTCTGTGCTTCTTCATCGAAGGCAGACTGCAGAGTTCCGACTTTGCCCGCTGGACGGCGCTTGCGCTGTTTGCGATCGCCTCGATCACCGATTTCTTCGACGGCTACCTCGCCCGCATCTGGCAGCAGACCTCCAACATCGGCAAGATGCTCGACCCGATCGCCGACAAGCTGCTGGTCGCCTCCGTCCTCCTTCTCGTCGCCGCCGATGGCACGATCGCCGGCTGGTCGATCTGGGCCGCGATCATCATCCTGTGCCGCGAGATCCTCGTTTCCGGTCTGCGCGAATATCTCGCCGCGCTGAAGGTCAGCGTGCCGGTGACCCGCATCGCAAAGTGGAAGACGACGATCCAGATGGTCGCCATCGCCTTCCTGCTGGCCGGCCCCGCCGGCGACAAGGTCCTGCCCTACACCACCGAAATGGGCATCCTGCTCCTGTGGATCGCAGCGGCCATCACACTCTATACCGGCTATGACTATTTCCGTGCCGGCCTCAAGCACATGGTCGATTGATGGCCAAGGTTGATCTCGTCTATTTCGCCTGGGTGCGCGAGCGGATCGGCAAAGCTGAGGAAACGCTGGAGCTTCCCGACAGCGTCGTCACGGCCGGCGATCTGCTCGGCTATCTGAAGACGCTGGGCGAGGAATACGAGACGGCGCTGGAGCACGAGAACGTCATCCGCGTCGCCATCAACCAGGAACATGTCGATCACCACGAGCCGATCGCCGGCGCACGGGAGATCGCGCTGTTTCCGCCGATGACCGGAGGCTGAAGCCGTGAGCGGCGTGCCTGTAATCGTCCGCGTCCAGCGGCAGGATTTCGATCTTGCCGCCGAGGTTCGGGCGCTTTCGCAAGGCCGCCACGATATCGGCGCCATCGTGACCTTCTCAGGTCTCTGCCGTGACGAAGCCGGCACGCTGAGTGCGCTCGAGCTTGAGCATTACCCGGGCATGGCAGAAGCGGAAATCACCCGCATCTGCGAGGAAGCGGTCAGCCGGTTCGGGCTGCAGGCCGTAAGCGCCATCCATCGCTACGGAAAGATCTTACCCGGCGAAAACATCGTCCTCGTCGTCACCGCCTCGCCGCACCGGCAGGCCGCCTTCGACGGGGCCAACTTCATCATGGATTTTCTGAAGACGTCCGCGCCCTTCTGGAAGAAGGAGCACAGGGCTGACGGCAGCGCCGATGGCTGGGTCAGCGCCAAGGACGAGGACGACAGCGCCCTGGATCGTTGGTCGAAGGACTGACTTACGGCTGGAACTGCGCCTTTCGCGTCAGGACCAGGAGCAGCACCAGAAACGAGAAGATCGCAAAATCCCTCCAGAGCATCGGGCCGTAGGCGCTCCACAGCGTTTCGCTCAGGCCCATCGCTGCCGCCCCTGCTGCGGCCAATAGCGGTGCCGTCTGGCCGCCGATCGCGGCGATGAACAGCACCTTGACGCCGAAAATCAGGCCTGCACCAAAATCCATGTTACCGTAGTAGGACGTGGCGAGGATGCCTGCGATGGCGGCCAGCAACGCCGACAATCCGTAGGCAGCGACGAAGATACGCTTGCCGTCGACGCCGCAGAGTGCCGCCGCCCCGGCATCGTCGGACACCGCCCGCCAGGATCGGCCCCAGGCGGAGCGTGCCAGAAATTGGTGGCCTGCCCCCACCATGACCAGCATCAGAGCCGTGTTCAGAAGCTGGATCACCGTCAGCGTCACCGGGAATTGCGGATCGGACCAGAGCGTGAGCGGCGTGTTGAGGAACGGCGGCAGCCACAGGCTGCGCGTCTCCGCCGCGATCCGCGACACCTCCATCAGCACCATCGCCACACCGAGAGAGGCAACGACCACAGTGTTGGCCGACGTCATCGCCAGCCTGCGCATGACCGAGCGGCCGATGACGAGACCTGCGCCCAGTGCGTAGACCAGAGCCGAGATCGCGCCGACCGCAAGAGCAACCGGCAGGACCAGCCAGAGACGGTTCCAGGCGAAATCGGAAAACAGCAGGAAGATCTGGCCGGCAAAGCCGAACAGCGCCCCATAGGTCAGATCGGCCCTTCGGGTGACCGAAAAGGAGATCGAATAGCCGAAGGCAAGCAGCGCGTAGAGGGCGGCGATCGGTAGGGCACTGGCAAGCTGCTGAAGAAAATAGGCCACGGGAAATCCGGTTGATGACAACATCATTGTAAATCATTATAACTAGTAAAATAGGTTTTACCAGTTAGGATATCGCGTGACGTTTTCCTGGACCCCGCATCGTTTCTCCGGCGGCGCACTCGCTCTCGATGTCGCCAATTCGGTCGTGCTGCGCTTCGATGCCGAGAGGCGGATTGACCGTTACGCCGACGTCGTGGCCCTCGACACATTTGCCGCGGCCGCGACGCGATTCTCCGCCGACAACGAACTGTTCGGGCCGCTGGAGCCGGTCGCGCCGCAAAACCGGGCCGCCTTTCTCAATCTGCGGGAAGCAACCGACCGGCATTTTCGCGCCGAAGTGCTCGGGCACCCTTCATCCGCACATTTGGCCGATCTGCTCGACGCGGCATCCACCGTCATCCGGCGCCATCCGATCAAACCAACGCGACTGCCGCTCGACGCAGCCACCGCCCGTTCGGCGCTGATGCTTGCCACCTTCAGCGAGCCGCAACGCTTGAAAATCTGCCCCAATTGCCAATGGCTATTCCTCGACCGCAGCCGCAACCGCAGCCGCACCTGGTGCGACATGACCGTCTGCGGCAACCGGGTGAAGGCGAGCCGACACTATCAGCGCCAGAAGAAGGAGTTGACCCCATGAACATGCAGGCCGACACAGTCCACGACAGTGGCCTTCTCACCCCCCTCTGCCCGACCGGGCATCTCCCCCTCAAGGGGGGAGATTGCCGCGCGGCCGGCCTCTCGCTCCCGATCTCCCCCCTTGAGGGGGAGATGTCACGAGGTGACAGAGGGGGGTATTCTCAAAGCTGCCGTGTACTGCGGCACGCTAAACGCCTGACGTTTGCCGCCCTTCTTCTGGCTGGCGTGGCGGGCCTTGCCGGCTGCCAGCGCGAGACCGGGCCGGACCCGCTCGAACTCACCGGCAAGATGTTCATCTTCAACTATCGCCTCGCCTATGCCACCTACATGATCACGCTGACCAAGACCGAGCCGGTTCCCGAGGGTAGCACCGTTGTAGCCACATTCGAAAACCCCGCCGGCGGCGCACCGCTGACGCTCGACCGCAAGCTGTTTGCCAAGCTCGACAAGGTGGTTCTCGAAAGCCCGGACGTGACCTGCGTGAAAAAGCAGCGGCCCTACGCCGTCACCATCGAGGTCAAGGGGCCGGACGGCGCCATCCTGCAAACGCTGAAGACCTCCGTGACCTCCGATCTCGATCAGGACATCCTGCCCGCCAAGGCGCTGGTCGTCGGGCCCGGCTATGACAAGAACCCGGAGGTCTTCAAGGACGGCAAGGCACCTGAGCATTTCGAAACGGCGAAGTGCCCGTTATAGGCTGGCCGGCCCTCGACCCCAAAATGAAAAAGCCGGAGCGCTGCCGCCCCGGCTTTAAAATGAGTCTTTTCAATTTGTTCGGGCCGAAACCCTCAGAAATTGAATCAGCCGACGATTTCGGTGTCGGAGAACCAGTACTTGATTTCCTCGGCGGCGGTTTCGGGAGCATCCGAGCCGTGAACCGAGTTTTCGCCGATCGACAGGGCGTGGACCTTGCGGATCGTGCCTTCGTCAGCGTTGGCCGGGTTGGTCGCGCCCATGATTTCGCGGTTCTTCAGGATGGCGTTCTCGCCTTCGAGAACCTGTACGACGGTCGGGCCGGAGGTCATGGTTTCGACCAGTTCGCCGAAGAACGGGCGTTCCTTGTGAACGGCGTAGAAGCCTTCGGCTTCGCGCTTGCTCATCCACACGCGCTTGGAGGCGATGATGCGCAGGCCGGCATCTTCAAACATCTTGGTGATGGCACCCGTCAGGTTGCGCTTGGTGGCGTCCGGCTTGATCATCGAAAAGGTGCGTTCAATCGCCATTATCTCAATTCCCTTGTTTTCGCGAATTTGGGGTTTTTCCGTGAATTTGGCGGTTCCATAGCCGCCAATTCCGCGCAAAACAAGGGGGCGCGGGGAAGTTTCACGCCGCTGTCACGGAGCGCCCGAGACCGTCACGAAGATCGAGGCTGCGCTCGAACCAATCCTTGACCGGGTCGCCGTCCGTCAGAATCGTCGTCGGCGCCGTGATGCGCGCAGCGAACCGAAGAGACGATACAATCGGCAAACAGCGGCGTCTCGCCGCGGATGAAGGGCTGACGCTTTCGCTGGGGCGCGCAGCGGTTCGAGCCTGGCGGGGAGCGTTATTCGAACCCAGCCACAAACAAAACAATCAAATCAGTAAATTTCATGGATCACATCACCCACTGCGATGCGGTTTTGGGATAGGCTGGCGGCCAACACAAGGGAGGCCGCAATGCTCGACCACTATCACATGTTTGCCGACTACAACCGCTGGGCCAACCGGCTGCTCTATCAGGCGGCGGCAACGCTGACGGACGCGCAATACCGCGAAAACAAAGGCGCCTTTTTCGGCTCCCTTCACGCCACGCTGAACCATATCCTCTCGGCCGACCGTATCTGGATGAAGCGCTTCACCGGCACGGGCGACGCGCCGTCATCCCTCGACAGCATCCTGTTTAGCGACTTCGCCGCCCTCTCTGCGGCGCGCGCCGCGGAGGACGACCGTATCATCCGCTGGATCGCCGGGCTGGGCGAAGCCGACCTCTCCGCTCGTTTCACCTATGCGGCGATCACCAACCCGACACCCGTCACCCAGCGCCTTTCTCCCGTCCTCGCCCATTTCTTCAACCATCAGACCCATCATCGCGGCCAATGCCACATGACCTTGACGGCGCTTGGGCAGCCGCCGCTCGTGCTGGATCTGGTCTATTTCCTGCGATCGCCGGAGGGGGAAGGCTACGCCCGCTGAAGACCATTGCGGAACTATCCAGCCCTGTTTGCGCAAATGCCGAATTGCCCTATATGGTCTGCGCCTTTGTCGATGCCCATCCAGCCGAGCACGACCGGAGCGCCGACATGCTCGTGCAGCTCGCCATGCAGGCGAAATGGCCATGCGCCCCGCGGTAGCCCCGGATACCTCTTCAGTCGTCCATTTCTACTTTGACGGTCTCTTAATCTCAACGTGTTATGAGCGTGCGGTGCAACCGGTGCAAACTACGGTGAGGATTGAGGATATGGCGGACAAGTCCCGGCAGGACGGCCATCTGGCGCAAAATGCCGCCGTGCTGCTCAAGCTCGCGCAGACCATGGCGAAGCTTGGCGTTGCTCCGGTTCCGCGCAATTACGAACTGTTTTTCGAGGCCCTGTCCGGTCAGAATCAAGCGCTGACGCGCGCTGTCGCCGCGCTTGGCTCTCACCCGTCCCAGAGCCGGATAGAAGAGATCGGCGTCAAATATCACCTCCCCGGCTTTGCCGCGATCGCCACGGACACGATCCGCGCCGACACCGCCCGGGCAATTTCGGCCCTCAATCACGGGCTGAAAAACAGCATCGCCAAGAAGGAAGCTTTTGTTGCGCTGCTGCGCCATTTCATCGGTCGCCTCGAAACCGATCCCGTCGCCGGAATATCGGATTTCGCCGACGACGCTGGCAGATTGCGGGATGCCGTCACCGCCTTCGAGCGGGAGGAGCGGGCTTTCGCCATCTCGATGGGCGAAACGGTCGCCCAACTTGGCGGCATCGGCAGCGATATCGGGGCCATGCGCAAGGCCTCGACCCGCGACCCCGTGACAGGCCTTGCCAACAGGATCGCTTTCTCGGCCAGGCTCGCCGCTCTTTATGACGACGGCAATGCTGCCGGTCCGGCGGCTCTGGCGCTGGTGACGGTCGAGGGCCTGCGCGGCATCAGCGAGAGCCACGGCGCGGCAATCGCCGAAAAGGCGTTGAAGAAACTGGCGCCGGTGTTCCGCAAATCCGTCAAGAAGAACGACTTCGTCGCCCGCATCGGTGCGGACGAATTCGCCTTCGTGTTCCATGACGTCAGCACTGAGAATGCCGAGGCCATCGCGCAGCGCATCCGCGCATCGGTCGAGGGCGTGCAGATCACGCTGCCGAACCGGACCTTCACGACGGAGACACTGTCGCTCTCCACCGGCATCGCCATGGCGTTGACCGCGTCTAGCGGCACCGATCTGTTCACCCAGGCCGAGCTTGCGCTTGGCGCCGTGCGCGCCAGCGGCAAGCCCGGCGTTCTCGCCTTCTCGGCCGCGATCGGCAGCCACGCGAAGAAAACCTACTCGCCGCACGCCGCTTGAGCCTCTTGCACTGCGGCGAACTCTTGCCTTCGGCCAAGACTTCGGCCAAAACGCCGCCATGATTACGATCAACGACCTCTCCGCCCGCATCGCCGGGCGTCTCCTCATCGATCATGCTAGCGTGGCGCTTCCGGCGGGCACGAAGGCTGGTCTCGTCGGCAAGAACGGCGCCGGCAAATCGACGCTGTTCAAGATCATCACCGGTGACATGGAAAGCGAGAGCGGCTTCGTCTCGATCCCGAAGAACACCCGCATCGGCCAGGTGGCGCAGGAAGCGCCCGGCACCGAAGAGCCGCTGATCGAGATCGTGCTCAAGGCCGACAAGGAACGCGAGGCGCTGCTGACTGAGGCCGAGACCGCCACCGATGCGCACCGGATCGCCGAAATCCACATGCGGCTCACCGATATCGATTCCCATTCGGCGGAGGCGCGGGCCGCCAGCATCCTGTCGGGCCTCGGTTTCGACGCGGACGCGCAATTGCGGCCGGCATCGAGCTTTTCCGGCGGCTGGCGGATGCGCGTTGCACTTGCTGCAGTCCTGTTCTCCGAGCCCGATCTTCTGCTCCTCGACGAGCCGACCAACTATCTCGATCTCGAAGGCACGCTTTGGTTGGAGGATTATATCCGCCGCTATCCGCACACGGTCATCATCATCAGCCATGACCGCGACATGCTGAACATGGCGGTCAATTCGATCGTCCATCTCGATCAGAAAAAACTCACCTTCTATCGCGGCACCTACGATCAGTTCGAGCGCCAGCGCGCCGAAGCGATCGAGCTGCAGACCAAGGCGAAAGCCAAGAACGACGCCGCGCGAAAACACCTGCAATCCTTCATCGACCGCTTCAAGGCCAAGGCCTCGAAGGCACGCCAGGCGCAGAGCCGCGTCAAGGCGCTGGAGCGGATGGGCACGGTCTCGGCCGTCATCGAGGATCACGTCCAGCCGATCCGCTTTCCAAAGCCCGAGAAGCAGCCGGCCTCGCCGATCGTTGCGATCACCGGCGGCGCAGTCGGCTATACGCCGGCAAAACCCATCCTCAAGGGTCTCAACCTGCGCATCGACAACGACGACCGCATCGCACTGCTCGGCTCGAACGGCAACGGCAAGTCGACCTTCGCGAAATTCATCTCCGGCCGCCTTTCCGCCGACGCCGGCGATATCCGGCTCGCGCCAAATCTGAAGATCGGCTTCTTCGCCCAGCATCAGCTCGACGACCTCAGACCGGCCGAGACGGCCGTCCAGCACGTTCGCCCACTGATGCTGGACGCGCCCGAGGCCAAGGTGCGCGCCCGTGTTGCCCAGATGGGGCTTGCGACCGAGAAGATGGAAACCGCCGCCAAGGATCTTTCCGGCGGCGAGAAGGCCCGCCTTCTGATGGGTCTTGCCGCCTTCGAGGCGCCGAACCTGCTCATCCTCGACGAGCCGACCAACCATCTGGATATCGACAGCCGCAATGCGCTGATCGAGGCGCTGAACGAGTATGAAGGCGCGGTCATCCTGATCTCGCACGACCGTCACCTGATCGAGGCGACCGTCGATCGCCTGTGGCTGGTCAAGGACGGCACCGTTGCCAACTACGATGGCGACCTCGAGGACTACCGCAACACCATCGTCCAGAGTTCGCGCGGCAAGGGGAACAAGGACAAGGGCAACGGCTCCGATGACAACCGCTCCAAGGCAGAGCAACGCAAGGCCAATGCCGACAAGCGGGCAGCCTTCGCGCCAATCAAGAAAAAGATCAACGATATCGAATCCTTGACCGGCAAATTGCAGAAACAGATTCACGCCCTCGACAAGGAGCTTGAAGACCAGGAAATCTACGAAAAATTCCCCGCCAAGGCCGCCGCCAAGGTCAAGGAGCGCGCCGAGATCATGGCCAAGCTCGCCAGCGCGGAAGAACAATGGATGGACCTGTCCACCGAGTATGAAGAGGCGATGGCGGGGTGATCCTTTGGCCGCAGGCCCAAAGTAAAACTGCGCTTCCGCTTGTATCGCCACCGTCGAAAATATTCCTCCGCCGCTTTGCAGCGAACGGCGTTTCGCATGCTCAGGAGCTGGCTTGACGGCTACGCCTCGGCAAATCGCCAACGAGGGTCTCGCTGATCGCAAGAGGCGTCCCGGCAGCGCAGGAGCCCGGCGGCTATTCGCGCCGGTTGTCGTCTAAGGCGACTTCGTCGCCCGCGTCCATACCGCTAATGCTGTGTTCTTCCATGGCAAGCCAGCATCTGCGGCGGATTGCATGGCTCGGGTTGCCCAGCGCCTGGTCACGCAGGAAGTCACCAGCCCGCGCCCGCGTCAGGCCTGTGTCTTCGCCACGCAACGTCCTGATCGAATACCAATATTGGCCCAACCAGGTTTCAGGTGTAACACGCACTATAGTTTCCCGGCCGACTATGTATTCCGCCATTTTGCCTTACCTTCCTGCTCGATTTATCACCAGCCGACAAGAACGTTACAATGGCTCGGCCGCCCGCGGGTGACCTCGAAGCCACACAGCATCAAGCAACCGCCATGCCAGCTAGGTCCAGACAGAGCGAACATTGAATTTTCGATGATTTTTGGTGTCAGCATGCTCTATATAATTCACTTTGCCTAAATTTTGTGCGACGGCGGAGGTGGCCGTAGGCAATTGCTGAGAAACGCGGCTGTTCCATTCGAAATTGGGGCCGCATTCCGCTGCGGGGCCATACTTTGGCACCAATGGGGAGTATAATAAAAACGTAGGTATGCCCGGGGCCTCAGCGTTAAACTGCTGATCGCTCGAATACGATCATCAGCAAAACGGTCGGTCTGCACTTTGAAAGTGAGAAAGCCGGGCGGCGGCAACTGCCGCGGTGACCGGTGTGTTTCTCTGTCAACGGGTGTGACCTGCACATCAGGATTGGAGATGTGACATGGCACAAGCAAATCAATCCATTGAAGCCCAACATCGCAAAACCCTTCCCGAGATCGATTGGGAGGATGTCAAGGAAGCGGGCTGCTACGTCGACGAGGCATCGGGCGACCTGTACCGCATCCCGACGGAGGCGCTCGTCGCGGGTGGCTCGCCGATGGTGGTGAGGGAAAGCCGCGGGGCGTCCCGTCTGCGTCAATTGAGCACGGATCCCTTCATGTCTTCGTTGAAGGCCCGGCTCCTGTGCGCTCAACACAATATCGAACCGAACTTCTGAAAGCTTGAATTGGGCGCCGGCAGGCGATGCCGGCGCCCGGGGCGTAGAAATCTCAGGCGTTGTGGATGCTGCGTTCCCGGCTGAAGGGGCGATGCGTTAGTCGGTCTTCCTACTATATCCCGATATCGGGTGCGAATGCCTCTTCCTCATCCGCTGGAACGCCCAACATCGCGACCACAAGGAATTTGTCCACAAGGCCTGAAGCCAAAATTGGGAGGAAGCCATGGCAAGTGCTGTCAATAAGTCGATCGAAGCCCAGCGCCGCAAAACCCTTCCAGAAATCGATTGGGCGGACATTACCCGGCCCGGCTGCTATGTGGAAGAGGCCTCGGGTGACCTGTACCGCATCCCGAAGGAAGTATTCGCCAATCGCAACTCGTCATTGATGGTGCGCGAAAGCCGCGGCGCTTCACGTCTGCGGCTTCTCAGTGATGATCCCTTGCTGTCTTCATTGAAGGCCCGGATCATCTGTGCTCAGAACAATATCGTAGCGAATTTCTGAACGACGGGATGGGCTGAGCGGAACGGCGCCTGCAATTGCCGCAAGTATTCGTGGCTTGACGCACAGTGGGCCGCGGGGAGGCGTGTTGCAGCCTTCCCCAATTGTGCGGTCCATCTGGAAAACACCTTCAGCGCCGTTTCAAACGGTCTACTATAAAACCGGTCGATAAGGTGGCTTGTTGCGAAGAACTCGCTCATTCACAAGCAACTACTAAAATTTTAACCTACCGTTTAAAACACCGTTTAAAATCGAGTCTTACATTCGCGTTTCATGAAACACGAAACCCAAAATGTCTTCCGGTTCCGGCGCGTCAAATGGGGAAATCCCCGGCACGCGTTGAACGCGTTGCGCAACAAGGAGCCGGTCTTCGTCGACGACACTCCAGCGCCCGGCAGGCTGTTCTGGGTTCTCGTCGTGCTTTTGGTGATCAGCGTCTTTGCTAGCGTCCTGATCATCGGCGGACAGCACAATCTATTCCCCTGGGCCTGATGCCCGTTTTGGCCCCTATCCAAGTTCGAAGGTGGTGATGCCGTAGATCTGTCCGAGCGGCAGGTCCGGCGCCGGACCGCGATACATCCGCGCCGTCTCGAACACCGGCTTCAGATTGTAGCGATCGCACAGCGCTCGTGCTGCGGCGTTCGGCTCGGGGATATCGAGATAGATCTGGCCGCCGCCGACGCTCGTCACCAGTTTGCGGAAGACGAGGTCCGCGCCCGTTTCCGTATCGGCAAACAACGGTCCGATCTTGTGGCCCTCGCGGCAGGCGCGGATGGTGCCGTAACCCAAGACCTCTGCGTTTCGGATCAACACAAAGCTCTCGCGCGTTGTGAGCGCCTTCAGCCATTCGCGCAGGAACGCATCGCGCCGGGCCGGATTGAACCGGGCATCGTAGTCGGCCAGAATCGGAACATGCACCGGGGAGACGGAAACCAGTTCCGTGCCCGGCGGCTCGACGCATTGAACCTCGCCGCCGTAGCGGAAATTGGCATGCGCAAAGACGAAACCGGATTTGCGGTAGTTGTCCTGCTGCGCCACCACGCCATCGAGGCCGATCGTTCGGTTTCCCGCTTCCGATACCGCCCTCTGCCAGAGGGTGAAGCCGATGCCCTGGCCGCGATAATCCGGGTGCGCCATGTAAAAACCGAGAAAGGCATAGGCCGCATCATAGCGGACCAATGAAAGCGCCGCCGCGACGACACCGTCTTCCTCGACGATCCAGTACCCGTCCGGATCCGCCGCCCAGAAGGCAGGCGCATCGTCGAGGCCGGGATTCCAGCCCTCCCTTGCAGCCCAGTCGATCAGGATATCGAGATCGGCGCGGCTGGCTTTTCGGATGATCGGGGGCATGGCGGCTCCTGTTTTAGAATTGCAGCTTATCCAAATAGGGCGGCTTTGCTATTGTCCACCACCGGCAGCAACGAATATCTACGCCACGGCAACGCTTGCCCGGTTTTCGCTTTCTGCTACAAAGCCGGTCATAAAGTCATACAAATCGAGCGAAACACCATGAGCCCCATCCATATCTCGATCGTCGGCGTCGGCAAGATCGTCCGCGACCAGCATCTGCCCGCCATCGCCAAGAATGCAGACTACAGGCTGATCGCCGCCGCCAGCCGGCATGGCGTGGTCGATGGCATCGACAATTTCAAGTCGATCGAGGCGATGCTCGACGCGGTTCCGGCAATCGATGCGGTCTCGCTCTGCATGCCGCCGCAGTTCCGCTATCATGCCGCGCGCGTCGCCCTCGAAGCCGGAAAACACGTGTTCCTCGAAAAGCCGCCGGGCGCGACGCTGAGCGAAGTGGCCGATCTCGAAGCGCTCGCCGCCTCCAAGGGCCTGTCGCTGTTTGCCAGCTGGCATTCGCGCTATGCGCCGGGCGTCGAAGCGGCGAAATCCTTCCTCGCCTCGACGAAGATCAACAACGTCAAGGTGATCTGGAAGGAAGACGTGCGCCACTGGCATCCGAACCAGGACTGGATCTGGGCCGCCGGCGGTTTGGGCGTCTTCGATCCAGGCATCAACGCGCTGTCGATCGTCACGCATATCCTGCCGAACCCGCTGTTCATCACCTCGGCGACGCTCGAATTCCCGGAGAACCGCGACGCGCCGATCGCCGCTTCGATCGTCTTCAGCGACGCCAACAACTTGCCCGTCTCCGCCGAATTCGACTGGCGCCAGACCGGCCACCAGAGCTGGGACATCATTGCCGAGACCGATGCCGGGACGATGACGCTCGCCGAAGGCGGCGCCAAGCTCTCGATCGACGGCGTCCTGAAGCATGACGAGCCGGAGCAGGAATATCCGGCGCTCTACGCCCGCTTCGCCGAAATCATCAGGGCGAAGAAGTCGGACGTCGATCTCGCCCCGCTGCGCCACGTCGCGGATGCCTTCATGCTCGGAAAGCGGAAGTTCGTCGAAGCGTTTATCGATTAAGTCTACCTTCACAGGCCGCGCACTCTCCTGTGCGCGGCCTTTTTTGCGTTAAAACTCGATATGATTAAATCGTACTGCGTGGTAAAAGGGATGAACAGGATCGAGCGATGAGAACAACGCAAGCACTCAGCATAACTTTGCCCCTGGAGATGGCGGAAATGGTCAAGGCGAAGGTGGCGTCCGGAGAGTACGCGAGCGAAAGCGAAGTCATCCGCGATGGCCTGCGCACTCTGGCTGCCCGCGATGCGGCGATTGAAAAGTGGTTGCTCGAAGAGGTGGTGCCTACCATAGAGGCCCATGATATCGACCCCAGCCGCGCTCTCTCCGTTGAGGAGATGCGCAGGCGGTTAAATGTTCATATGGATGCGCGCAAGGGACAAAAACCGTCCCGCACATGACCTATTCCGTCGTTTTCGACATTGCGGCGGAGGGTGACCTCACGGAGTTATACGACTATCTTCTGCCACGGGCGGGAGAAAGAGGCGCTGCAGCTTATGTCAATGACATCATGGATTACTGTGTATCTTTCAGCACCTTTCCTGAGCGGGGGACGCGTTCCGAAAGAAGCTCCGGGCTGCGCACGGTGGGTTTCCGCCGCAAAGCGACGATAGCGTTCCGGGTCAAAGGCGACGTGATTACAGTCATGCGCATATTCCACGGCGGCAGGAACGTTGTATTCCCCCAGGAGGACTGATTGGAGGCTCGGAGCCTTATGATCACGCCTTCTTCACCCAGCGCCCGTCCTGGTTCTGCTGCCAGTAGGTCAGCGAATGCCCTTCCCCTTTCAGCGCCTTCCACTGCGCCCGCGCGCTTTCCAGCTGCGCCTGGTCATAACCGTCGAACATGAAAACCACGCGCTCGTAGCTGCCGACCGGCGGCGGTTCGGCGCCGTCGACGAGGAAGCGGACGGTCGCGCCGCTGGGGTTGCCGTCTCCCGCCGTCAGCAGGATCGGCTGATCCTCGGCGAAATCCGCCGCATCCGTGCCATGAGGGAGAAAACTGTCGTCGCGGTAGGTCCAGAGGTGCGTGTCGAGCATGTCGCGCCGCTCCTCGCCCGCCGTCTGCACGACGACGCGCCAGCCGCGCTCGACGCTTTTGTCGAGCAGCGGCGGCAGAGCGTCTTCGAGCTTGGATTCAGTCAGGTGATAGAAGAGGATGTCCGTCACAGCGCGGTCAGCCCTCGTAATTCGTGCGGACGAACTCATCGAGCAGGCGCACGCCGAAGCCCGAGCCCCACGACGGGTTGACCTCGTCGGTCGGCGAGCCCATGGCGGTGCCGGCGATATCGAGATGCGCCCACGGCGTATCCTTGACGAAACGCTTCAGGAACTGCGCGGCGGTGATCGAGCCGGCATAACGGCCGCCGGTGTTCTTCATGTCGGCGAACTTGCTGTCGATCATCTTGTCGTATTCCTTGCCGAGCGGCAGGCGCCAGAGCCGTTCCTGCGTCGTCAGCCCCGCCGCCGTCAGTTGTCCCGCAAGCTTGTCGTCATTGGTGAACAGGCCGGCATGATGGCTGCCGAGCGCCACCATGACGGCGCCGGTCAGCGTCGCCAGATTGATCATGAACTGCGGCTTGAAGCGGTCGTTGCAGTACCAGAGCGCATCGCAGAGCACCAGCCGGCCCTCGGCATCGGTATTGATGATCTCGATCGTCTGGCCGGACATGGAGGTGACGATGTCGCCCGGACGCTGGGCATTGCCGTCGGGCATATTTTCCACAAGGCCGATGATACCGACGACATTCGCCTTGGCCTTGCGCGTTGCCAGAACATGCATCAGGCCGGTGACGGCAGCCGCCCCGCCCATGTCGCCCTTCATGTCCTCCATACCGGCGCCGGGCTTGATCGAAATGCCGCCCGAATCGAAGACGACCCCCTTGCCGACGAAGGCGACCGGTCTGTCTTTCGGTTTTCCACCTTTCCACTGCATGACCGCGAGCCGCGGCGGACGCACCGAGCCTTGCGCCACGCCAAGCAGCGCGCCCATGCCGAGCCTCTTCATTTCGCGCTCGGTCAGAATCTCGACCTCGACGCCAAGCTTTTCGAGTTCCTTCGCCTTGGCCGCGAACTCGACCGGCCCAAGTATGTTCGCCGGTTCGTTGACGAGGTTGCGCGCGATGAAAACGCCTTCGGCGATCGCCTGGGAATTCGCCGCCGCCTTCTTGGCCGCAATGACCGCGCCGGTGACAATGGTCACTTTCACGGGCTTCGGCGGTCCTTTCTGCTCGTCGTCGTCTTTCTTCGACGTCTTGTAGGTATCGAAGCTGTAGGCGTTCATCTCCATGCCGAGCGCAAAATCGGCAGCCGCCTTGCCGGAGACCTCGACGCCCGGCGCATCGAGGAAAATCGTCACTTTCTCTGCGCCGCGGATTTTCGCGGCCGCGGCACCGCCCGCCTTCAGCCAGTCATGCGCGGAAAGGCCGGCGCCATCGCCAAGCCCGAGAACCACGATGCGATCGACCGGCGATCCCTGCGGTGCAACGATATCGAGCGTACTCAACGACTTGGCCTTGAACTTCGCGATCCGCGCAGCCTTGGCGATAACTTCCTCGGGATCGGCTGCCGCAGCGCCAGCTGCCTCTTTTCCGTCAACAGTCTTGAGCAGGATAGCCAGACCGCCGGACAAACGTGCTGATTTGCTGAGACCGATTTCAAATTTCATCGCCATGAAGACACTCCAGAGGGGCCGCGGGCAGGCGCCGTTATGTTACATGGCAGTTACAGTGGCAAACATTCGCCATCGACCGCAAGCCCGGAAACAGGTCTGTGCACCCTTCTTGCTTTTGATGGCCTTGGCAAGACGCGGACGTATGTTTACATGCTGTTAACTTTCATTCTTTGCCGTGCATTAGCCCTGCCCTTTTACAATTTGGTTGTCGTGGAAAACTTGCAAACCGGTTCGATCAGCGCAATAGGGACACGTAGTCCGGCCCAGTGCATACCGGCGCAGGATCGCGTGAGCGGCAGGAAGATGAGCCAGGACCAGGCATGAAATTGATTGAGCGCTATATCCTGAGGCGGGCAACGGGCATGTTCCTTGCCACGCTTCTGCCGCTGATGGCGATCGTCTGGACGACGCAAGCACTGACCAGCGTCAACCTAGTGACGGACAGCGGCCAGTCTATCCTCGCCTTCCTGCGGCTCGCGACACTCATCCTGCCGTCGATCATTCCGCTCATCCTGCCCTTCGCACTGGTCATCGGCGTGGCGCAGACGCTGACCGCGATGAATGCCGATTCGGAACTCACGGTCCTGAATGCCGCCGGAAGCTCGCGCATGACGATCATCCGGCCGGTCCTTTACCTCGGCATCGCGCTCAGCGTCCTGTCCTTTGCGGTCGATAATTTCATCGAGCCCTATTCACGCATTGCGGTGCGCAAGATGATCGCCACAGCGCATGCCGATCTGCTGTCGTCCGTGGTGCAGGAGAACACCTTCCGCAAGATCGCCGACGGCCTTTATGTTCAGGTCGCCTCGCGCCGTGGCGGTGGCGTTCTGCATGGGATTTTCGTCGCCGATTCGCGCAATCCGGCCTATGAGCTGGTCTATTACGCCCGCGAAGGTGCGGTGGACGAAAACGGCTCGGCGCTGGTGATGAAGGATGGCGAGGTGCATCGCAAGCTTCCCGACAGCAATGTCTCGATCATCAAGTTCGATTCCTATGCCTTCGATCTCACGGACCTCACCAAGATGGCGGGCGAGGCGACAATCCGCGCGAAGGACCGGGATCTGTTTTTCCTCCTCAATCCGGATCCGAAGGACCCGGTCTACGAGAGGAACCCGATGTCCTTCTCGGCGGAACTACACCGTCGCTTCACAGAGTGGACGTTTCCGCTGCTTTTTGCCCTGATTGCGCTGGTCGTCAGCAGTGATGCCCGGTCACATCGCGAAGCCCGCGTGCATCCGATGATTACCGCTCTCTTGACCTGTCTTTTCATCCGCTGGGCAACTTTCTACGCGGCCAACAGCGCGGAGGAATCGCGCGCCTTCGTTCCGATCATGTATCTGATCCCGCTCGCGACCGGCACCATGGCGGTCCGTCAGTTGATGGGCAACAAGCAGCTTGAAATCCCGCTGACCTGGGAGCAGAAACTCAACGAGGTCCTGGTTCGCCTGCGCCTCGCCAAGGTCGCGCCTGCATCCGACGGGAACCAGTCCGCATGATATTCACCACGCTCGGGCGTTATTTCTTCAGGCGATATGCTGTGACGACCTTCTGGTTCCTCGCCGGCATTTTCGCACTGATCTTCATCATCGATTTCAGCGAGCTTTCGAACCGGATGTCGCAATTGCCGCGATACTCGGTCACAGGCGCCCTCTTGATGACGACGTTCCGTATTCCGATGATCCTGCAACAGACCGTTCCCTTCGTCGCGCTGTTTGCCGGCATGGCGGCACTGATCTCGCTCAACCGCCGCTATGAGCTGGTGGTAACGCGCGCTGCCGGCATTTCTGTCTGGCAGTTCCTCCAGCCCTTCGTCATCGGCGCATTCCTGTTCGGCGTACTGACGGTCATCACACTCAATCCGATCGCCGCCTGGGGTACGAAACAGGCGGAAGCGCTGGAAGCGGAATGGGGAAGCTCATCCTCGGCGCGATCGGCGATCTCCATCCCCTGGTTGCGGCAGATCTACGGAAAAGACGATACGATCATCGGCGCCCGCTCCGTCCAGGACGAGGGCAAGACGCTGGTCAACGTCACGGTGCTCCATTTCGATCCGCTCGGCACGATCGTTTCGAGACAGGATGCGGCGACGGCAAAACTGGAAGATGGTTACTGGCTGCTTAACGGCGTGACGGAAACGCGCAACGGGCAACTGCCGCGCCGTGTCGCGACGGCACAGCTGCCGACGCACTTGAAGCCGGAATTCGTCCAGGAAACGCTGACCAAGGCTGATTCCATTCAGTTTTTTGACTTGCGGCGCAAGATTGAGGTGGCGAAATCCTTCGGCTTGCCGACAAATGGCATGGAAACCCAATTCCATTCCATGCTTTCGCTTCCGCTGCTTCTGGTGGCAATGACGCTGATCGCTGCAAGCGTCTCCCTGAAATTTAGCCGGTTTAACCAATCGAGGCCGGTAATTCTCGGTGGAATCCTGTCAGGCTTCGTGCTTTATGTCGTCACCGTGCTTGTCAAAGCATTCGGGAGCAGCGGCATTGTGCCTCCGTTCGTTGCAGCCTGGTTGCCAGTTGTTGTAGCGATGGCGCTGGGCTCGACGATTCTATTGCATGAGGAGGATGGCTAGTGGCGGCAGGCAACCGCAAACATATCAGGCTGCTCACGGCCATTCTGCTTTCCGGCGTTGCGTTCCAGGCGTTTACCCCGATTGCGCCCGCTTGGGCACAAGAAACCAATATCGATTCGCTTCAGCCGAAGCTGCCCGAAGACGCCAAGATGCTTCTGTCGGCCAACGAGCTCGTCTACAATCAAGACGCGGAGCGCGTGATCGTGCGCGGCGCCGTGCAGATCAATTATGGCGGCTACCAGATGGTCGCCCAGCAGGTCGAATACAGCCAGAAGACCGGGCGCATCGTCGCGACCGGCGAGATCGAACTCATCGAACCCGGCGGCAACAAGATCTACGCCGACAAGATGGATGTGACAGACAATTTCGCCGATGGCTTCATCGAAACGATGCGGCTTGAAACGACAGACCTTACGAAGCTGGCCGCGGTCACCGGCGAGCGGCGCAACGGCGAGGAGATGATCCTCAACAATGCCGTCTATACCGCCTGCACGCCCTGCGCGACCAATCCGGACCATCGCTCGCTCTGGCACGTCAAGGCGCAGCGCATCGTCCAGAACGGCAAGACCCATACCGTTCGCATGGAAAATGCCAAGTTCGAGCTGTTCGGCAAGCCGATCCTTTACCTGCCCGTCCTTGAGGTTCCGGACCATACGGTGAAGCGCAAAAGCGGCTTCCTGTTTCCGAAATTCAGATACACGCAAAAACTCGGCGCCGGTGTCGGCATTCCCTACTATTGGGCGATTTCGCCCTATATGGATGCGACCGTCACAGCGACCGGTTTGACGCGCCAGGGCTTCCTGCTCGAAGGCGAGTTCCGTCAGCGCTTCGAAAACGGCGAACATATCCTCAGCATGGCCGGCATCAGCCAGATGGACCGCGACAGCTTCACCGACGGCACCGTCGATGCGCAGGAAACGAACCGCGGGATGATTGCCTCCAAGGCGAAGTTCGAGATCAATCCACGCTGGACGTTTGGCTGGGATGTGCTGATCCAGAGCGACAACAATTTTGCCAAGACCTACGAGCTTTCGACCTTTGACGGAACGACCTATACGAACCAAGTTTACCTGACCGGTCTCGGCAAGCGCAATTACTTCGATGCGCGCGCCTTCTACTTCGACATTCAGGATGCAGACCCGGACAGCCTTGCCGAAAACCAACAGGCCGTGGCGCAGGTTCTCGACTATTCCTATACGCATCCCGAGCCGGTGTTCGGCGGCGAACTGACCGCCGACATCAACCTCACCAACGTCAAGCGCAACCGCGAGGATGAACTTGAAATACCCGGCGTGGTCGATCGGTTCCGCGGCCTTGAAGGCACGGCTCACCGGCTCACCGCGGACGTGGAATGGAAGCGCAACTTCATCGTTCCGGGCGGCCTGTCGCTGACGCCGATCCTGGCGGCGCGCGGCGACGTCCTCGGATTGAACATGACCGATCCGGGCACCGACTATTCGGGCAATTTTTACGATAACGACGCAGCCACACGCCGCATGCTGACGGCCGGCATCGACGTTCGCTACCCCTTTCTCCTGACGGCCGACTACAGCAGCCACATCATCGAGCCGATCGCTCAAGTCTACGTCCGCCCCGACGAGGAATATGCCGGCGGTCTGCCGAACGAGGACGCGCAGAGCTTCGTCTTCGATGCGACTACGCTGTTCGACCGCGACAAGTTCTCCGGCTATGACCGCATCGAGGGTGGAACGCGGGCCAATCTCGGTTTCCGCTACACCGGCGCGCTCGGCAACGGCTACGCGCTGCGCGCCATCGCCGGCCAGTCCTTCCATCTTGGCGGCCTGAACTCTTTCGCCACGGACGACCTGGTCAAGGCCGGCTCGGATTCCGGCCTGGAAACAGACCGGTCGGACTACGTGGCGATGGTCGGCATCGATGCGCCCTCCGGCATCACGACAAGCTTGAGCGGACGCTTCGACGAGAGCAATTTCGATCTGCGGCGTGCCGATGCAACGATCGGCTACCAGGGCATCTTCTGGCAGACGGCGCTGACCTACACCAGCATTCAGGCGCAACCGCTCTACGGATCGACAAGCGACCAGGACGAGATCCAGACGGCGGCGGCATACAAGTTCCATGACTACTGGTCGGTGTTCGGCTCGGTCACCTACGACCTGAACAGCAATGTCGTCACCCGGAACGGCCTCGGCATCACCTATGACGACCGCGATACGATCTTCTCCCTGGTCTACAAGGAAGAACGCGACACCGACCAGACCGTCGCCAATGACTGGTCGATCGGCGCCCGCATCAGCTTCCGCACTTTGGGCGACATCAACGTCGGTGACGCGGACTTCGACGGCCTGAACTGAGCCGCGCAGCGCTGCTCTCGTTTTGCGCGGCAGCCAGAACCGCGATTTGCCGTGACCGGCAGGTCTTGTCATTGTTCGGCCGCATGTATTATGCATCTTGCGACAAAACGCGCAGGACGATTGCGCTCGGCACAAGATCATCACCTCCGAGGCTTCGCATTCGGGGAAGACGAAAAGGATAAGAAATGGGCGGGAAACACTCGATCACGCGCGCGGTTTCGGCAATGATCCTCGCCTGCGGCCTGGCATTGGCCGCCGCGCCGGCGCCGGTGCAGGCAGCGAGCAAGGTCGTCGCTGTCGTCAACGGTTCGCCCGTCACATCCGGTGACATCGCCAAGCGTGCCGCGTTCATGCGCCTGCAGCGGCAAGGCGGTGGTCAGGCTGCTGCCCGCCAGCAGTTGATCGACGAAGTTCTCAAGCGCGAGGAAGTCATCAGGGTCGGCGCCTCCGTCAGCACGAGCGACGTCGATGCCGCAGTCGGACGCTTTGCCTCTGGCAACAAGCTGACCATCCAGCAATTGTCGCAGGTTCTTGACAAGGCCGGCGTTGGCCTCGACCACTTCAAGAGCTACGTTGCGGTCGCCATGAGCTGGCCACGCGTCGTCAATGCCCGTTTCGGCGGCAGCAGCAGCGGCCGTCTTTCGAACGAGGAACTTGTCCGGCGCATGCAGGAAAACGGCGGCAACAAGCCGGTGACGACGGAATACTTCCTGCAGCAGGTGATCTTCGTGGTCCCCGCCGCCAAGCGCAACGCCATCATCGGCAAGCGCCAGGCGGAAGCCAACGCGTCGCGCTCGAAATATCCCGGCTGCGAACAGGCCAAGGTCTTTGCTGCAACGATGCGGGACGTGTCGATCCGCAGTCTCGGCCGCATGATGGTGCAGGAAATTCCTGAGGACTGGAAGCCGCTGGTCGAAAAGGCTGGCGACGGCAACACGACGGGAACGCGCGTCACCGAGAAGGGTGTCGAATATCTCGCCATCTGCAAGAAGCGCCAGGTTTCCGACGACCTTGCTGCCGAAGTCGTCTTCCGCGCCGAGGATATTGGCAAGAAGACCGAGGGCGAAGACGCCAACAGCAAGAAGTACATAGAGGAACTGCGCAAGCGGGCGCAGATCATCGAAAAGTAATCGCTCTGTCATGACAGCACCAGCAAGCGACAGGCCGCTCGCCCTGACCATGGGCGATCCGGCCGGCATCGGCCTCGATATCAGCCTTGCCGCCTGGGCGAACAGGCGGACCTGGCAGACGCCGCCCTTCATCCTGATCGGCGATCCCGCAGCACTTGCCGAGCGCGCCCGTATCCTTGGCCGTGACATCGTGATCCGCGAAACGGATTGCGCCGAAGCAATTGCCGTTTTCGAGACGGCGCTGCCGGTTCTGCCGGTCGCCTGTGCCACCCCCGTCACGCCGGGCCAGCCGGATTCCGCCAATGCCGGCGCCATCACCGGCGCCATCGAAACCGCCGTCCGGCTGACGATGGAGGGTGCCACATCCGCCGTCGTCACCAATCCGATCGCCAAATCGGTTCTCTACGAGGCTGGCTTCAAGTTCCCCGGACACACCGAATTTCTCGCCGATATCGGCGAACGCGCCACCGGCGAAAAGCTGTTGCCGATCATGATGCTGGCCGGGCCGAAGCTGAAGGCCGTGCCGGTGACGATCCACATCCCGCTGAAGGACGTGCCGGCGCGGCTGACGTCCGAACTGATCTACCGGACATGTACGATCACCGCGCGTGATCTGAAACAGCGTTTTGGTCTTCCCTCGCCTCGCATCGCCGTCGCCGGCCTCAACCCGCATGCGGGCGAGAACGGTGCATTGGGTCTCGAAGACGATGCGATCATTCGCCCCGTCATCGAGCGGCTGAAGGCTGAAGGGCTCGATATCATCGGCCCCCTGCCCGCCGACACCATGTTCCACGACCGCGCCCGCGCGACCTATGACGTGGCGATCTGCATGTATCACGACCAGGCGCTGATCCCGGCCAAGGCGCTCGGCTTCGACGACAGCGTCAACGTCACGCTCGGCCTTCCCTTCATCCGAACCTCGCCGGATCACGGCACGGCCTTCAGCCTCGCTGGCAAGGGCGTCGCCCGCGCCGACAGCCTGCTGGCGGCGCTACGGATGGCTAAGGAACTGGCTGACACCGCCGCAAAGGCGAAAGGCTGATGGCGGCGATCGACGGCCTGCCGCCGCTACGCGATGTCATCCAGCGCCATGGTCTCGATGCCAAGAAGGCATTGGGCCAGAACTTTCTGTTCGACCTCAACCTCACCCAGAAGATCGCCCGCACCGCCGGTCCGCTCGACGGCGTGACGGTGATCGAGGTCGGCCCCGGCCCCGGCGGCCTCACCCGCGCCATCCTGTCGCTCGGCGCAAAGAAGGTGATTGCAGTCGAACGGGATTCACGCTGCCTGCCCGCGCTCGCCGAGATCGCCGGTCACTATCCCGGCCGGCTGGAAGTGATCGAGGGCGACGCGTTGAAGATCGATTTCGAAGATCTCGCAACCGATGGCCCCGTCAGGATCATCGCCAACCTGCCCTACAATGTCGGCACACAACTGCTGGTCAACTGGCTGCTGCCGAAGACATGGCCACCGTTCTACCAGTCGATGACGCTGATGTTCCAGCGCGAGGTTGGCCTCCGGATCGTCGCGGAGGCTGACGACGATCACTATGGCCGGCTCGGCGTTCTCTGCGGCTGGCGCACGAATGCGCGCATGGCCTTCGACGTGCCGCCGCAGGCGTTTTCGCCGCCGCCGAAAGTGACCTCGTCCGTGGTCCATCTGGAACCGCTCGATAACCCTATCCCCTGCTCGGCCGCCAATCTCGAAAAGGTGACGATGGCCGCCTTCGGCCAGCGCCGGAAGATGCTGCGCCAGAGCGTCAAATCGATCGGCGGCGAAGCCTTGCTCGCCAAGGCATGCATCGATCCGCAGCGTCGCGCCGAAACTCTGTCAGTCGAAGAATTCTGCCGGATCGCCAATTGCCTGTGACGAGGCGCGGGGCAATCGCTTGAGGAGAGTTTACCCCCCTCTGTCACTTCGTGACATCTCCCCCTCAAGGGGGGAGATCATTCTTTTCCCTCGAACGCTCATCTTAAAAAAGTGAACCCGTAAGGATGGCACGATGTGCATGGCCAATCTCCCCCCTTGAGGGGGAGATGTCACGAAGTGACAGAGGGGGGTGAGCCGCACGACGGACTCAAGCGACAGATTCCTGACAATAAGCTGCCGATTGTCAGAGCTTCGGCGTCTCGGTCAAAAGCCCATTAACAAACTCGAACAGGCCCGGGCGCCGGTCGCGGCGCAGGCGCTCGGCCTCGACGATCGCCTTGACGGAGGCAAAGGCGCTGTCGAGGTCCTCGTTGACGACGATATAATCATATTCCAGCCAATGCTCGATCTCGGAGCGCGAATTGGCAAGCCGGGTGGCGATGACCTCTTCCGTATCCTCGGCGCGCCGGTGCAGGCGGGACTGCAACTCGGCCATCGACGGCGGCAGGATGAAGATCGACACGACATCGCCGCCCATCTTCTCCTGAAGTTGCTGGGCGCCCTGCCAGTCGATATCGAACAGCATGTCGCGGCCTTCGGCCATGGCCTCTTCCACCGCGTCGCGCGGCGTGCCGTAGAAATTGCCGTGCACCTCGGCCCATTCCAGAAGCGCGTCGGTCTGGCGCAGGCCCTCGAACTCGCGGATCGACTTGAAGAAATAGTGGCGGCCTTCAATCTCGCTCGGGCGGCGCTTGCGCGTCGTCACGCTGACGGAGATGCTCATCTGCGGGTCGGCTTCGAGCAGGTTGCGCGCGATCGTCGACTTGCCGGCGCCCGATGGCGACGAGATCACCAGCATGAGGCCGCGGCGCTGAATGGCTTTTGTGGATGGTGGGCTGGCGGGGCTCATGGTCACTCCAGATTTTGGACCTGTTCACGAAACTGGTCGATGACGACCTTCAGTTCGATGCCGGCGGCGGTCACCGTTGCGGCATTCGATTTGGAGCAGATCGTATTCGATTCGCGGTTAAATTCCTGGGAAAGGAAATCGAGTTTCCGGCCGACCGGCCCGCCCTTTGTCAGAAGGTCGCGGGCTGCGGTGACATGTGTGCGCAGGCGGTCGATCTCCTCGCGGATATCGGCCTTGGCCGCAAGCAGCGCCACCTCGACGTAGAGGCGATCCTGATCGACCGTCGAGCCGCTATCCATCACCAGAGCCACCTGCTGCGCCAGCCGGGCAGCGATCGACTGCGGACTGCGCGACGGATCCGCTTCGATCTGGCGGGTGAGTATTCCGATCGTTTCGATCTGGCCGAGCAGGACCTGGCAGAGTGCCGCCCCTTCCGTCTCGCGCATGGCGGAGATGTCGGCAAGCGCAAGCCGAAGGCCTGACAGGAGATCGCTGTCGCGAGCGGCGCGCTCCCCCTCCTGTTCCGCCGGTTCGCGGAAATCGACGATGCCGCGAATGGAGAGCAGCGTATCGAGGCGAAGCGGCGCCGGGTCGATGACATCGCGCAACCGTTCGCGCAACGACAGCACGTTGGCCAGCGCGGCCTGGTTGACCACCGTCTCGAGGCCGGCCTCGCTGGCCGTGACAGTCAGGTTGATCTGCATGTTGCCCCGCGAAAAACACTCGGCCACGAGCTTGCGCACGTCGGTTTCCAGATGTTCGGTTCCAGTCGGCAGCCGCAGCCGAAGATCGAGGCCCTTGCCATTGACCGAGCGCAGTTCCCACGCCCAGCGATAGCGCCCGGAGGTTCCCTCGTAGCGGGCAAATCCGGTCATGGATTGCAACGGCATCGTCTTCTCCCTCGACCCTCGCGGCGCACGGGCCGGAATCGGCCCGCAAAGCGCGTGGAACATTTGAAATGGTGCATGAATGTGTACGGCTCCGGCGCGGTTGACCGCAAGGGTCAAGCGTGCCGGAGCCGTATCATCCACAAGCGGGGTACTGATTATTCCTGGACGGGCGCGGGTTCTGCCGCCTTGGCAGCCACGGCGGCCTTCTCGGCCTCAAGCTTGCGCCAGCGGCGGACATTGTTGTTATGCTCGTCAAGCGTGGCCGCGAACACATGCCCGCCGGTGCCGTCGGCGACGAAATAGAGGTCAGATGTCCCCGACGGATTGGCAACCGCCTCGAGCGCTGCCCGGCCGGGATTGGCGATCGGTGTCGGCGGCAGGCCCTTGATCAGATAGGTGTTGTAGGGCGTCTGCTTGTCGAGGTCCGATTTCAGGATCGGCCGGTCGGCCGGCTTTCCGTCACCACCGAATATGCCGTAGATGATCGTCGGGTCGGACTGCAGGCGCATGCCCTTTTCGAGCCGGTTGATGAAGACGGAGGCGACACGCGAGCGTTCGTCGGCAATGCCCGTCTCCTTCTCGACGATCGACGCGAGCGTAACGAATTCCTCACGGCTGGAGACCGGCAGGTCCGGGTCGCGGCGATCCCAGATCTGATCGACCAGCGCCTTCTGCGCGGCCGCCATCTGCGCGACGATTTCGCCACGCTTGGTGCCCCGCGAGAATTTATACGTGTCCGGACGCAACGTGCCTTCGGCGGGCAACTCCGCTGGCAGATCGCCTTCGAGTACGGGATCCGTGCTCATCTTGCTGAACATCTGCTTGACGGTCAGGCCTTCCGGAAGCGACACGGAATAGAGGATCGACTTGCCGGACTTCAGGAGTTGCATGATCTCCTGCATCGAGGAGCCTGCCTTGATCTCGTACTCGCCGGCCTTCAGCGTGTCGTCGTCCAGATAGGCTTCCGACATGAAGCGGAACACACGCCCGTCGGAGACGATATTGTTGCGCTCGAGGCTGCCTGAGATCTCCTGGATGCCGGCGCCGTTGCGCACGATGAAATTGGTGTTTGCCGTCAGCGGGCCCTTAGCCTCGTACGCCGTCATGGCATAGTAAACCGTCGCACCGGCAGCGACCGTCAGGCAGACGATGACGGTCATGAGGAAGTTCAGAAAGATGACGACCTGGCTTTTCGCCTTGCGCGACCGTTTCGGCGGCCGCGGCACTTTTTCCGGACGAAGGGCTTCGCTCGCCGATTTCGGAATGATCGGGCCGCTGTTTCCGGCCTCGTTGCGGCCGAAAGGCGCTGCGCTGTTTTCGTTTGCGTCGTTCACGATTATCCTGATTCTGGAGTTCGCATCATGCACGTCTCAATCCCTGATGCGAACTCCAGAAGAGAAACAGGAAAGAGAATCATTTCATCACGACTATAGCGATTTAACCCTTTCGCCTTGTGTCAGCATGGTCTGCCGACCAATGTCTGGCCATCCGGGTTTCGGTCGCAAATCGTCCCCATCGCACGTTTGAACTGAGCAATGCGGCAAAAGCAGGATAATGGATGCAATTAGAGCATCGGATACGAAAAGCCTGTGACATTCGGGGTGACGGGCCGCCATCGAGCCGGCCCGTGAACGTCGATATCAGGCAAAGCGGCTTAGAACGAGGGAGGCGTTCGTGCCGCCGAAACCGAAGGAATTCGACAGAGCAACATTGATCTCGCGCTTGCGCGCAACATGCGGCACCAGGTCGATCTTGGTCTCAACCGAAGGATTGTCGAGATTGAGCGTCGGCGGCGCAACATTGTCGCGGATCGCCAGCGCGCAGAAGATCGCCTCCACCGCACCGGCAGCGCCGAGCAGATGGCCGATCGCAGACTTGGTCGACGACATCGAAACCTTGGCCGCGTATCCGCCAAGAACGCGCTCGGCGGCGCCAAGCTCGATCGTGTCCGCCATCGTGGAGGTGCCGTGCGCGTTGATGTAGTCGATATCGGCGGCCGTCAGGCCGGCGCGCTTCAGCGCCATCTGCATGCAGCGATAGGCTCCGTCGCCGTCTTCCGCAGGCGCGGTGATGTGGTGGGCATCGCCCGAGAGGCCGTAACCGACGACCTCCGCATAGATCCTGGCGCCCCGCGCCTTGGCATGCTCGAGTTCTTCGAGCACGACGATGCCTGCGCCCTCGCCCATGACGAAGCCGTCACGGTCCTTGTCGTACGGGCGCGAAGCCTTCTGCGGATCGTCATTGTGCTGAGTGGACAGCGCCTTGCAGGCTGCAAAGCCGGCAAGCGCGATGCGGGAAATCGGCGATTCCGTGCCGCCCGCGACCATCACGTCGGCGTCGCCGAGCGCAATCAGACGGCTCGCATCGCCGATCGCATGGGCGCCGGTGGAACAGGCCGTGACGACCGAATGGTTGGGGCCGCGCAGCTTGTGGCGGATCGACACCTGGCCGGAGGCGAGATTGATCAGACGGCCGGGAATGAAGAAGGGGGAAACACGGCGCGGACCCTTGTCGCGCAACGTGATGCCGCCATCGACGATGCCTTCGAGACCGCCGATGCCGGAACCGATCATGACGCCGGTGGCGATCTGGTCTTCGTCGGATTTCGGATGCCAATCGGCATCCGCCAACGCCATGTCGGCTGCGGCCATGGCGTAGATGATGAAGGCGTCGACCTTGCGCTGTTCCTTCAGCTCCATCCAGTTATCGGGATTGAAAGTGCCGTTGGTGCCATCGCCGAACGGCAGGCGGCAGGCAATCTTCGCAGGCAGGTCTTCGACTTCGAATTCAGTCACCCTGCGGGCGGCATTTCCTCCGGCAAGCAGCCGCGACCAGGTGATCTCGGTTCCGCAACCCAATGGAGATACCATGCCGGTACCGGTGATAACGACACGTCTCATAACCCGTGATCCACCCTGCCTGTTAATTCCAGAACCGGACCGGACCACATGCTAAAAAACCGGACCCGTACATCCATTTCCGTGATGCTCATATCGCGCGATCAGGTACGGAAGCCATAAGACTTTCCTTAAATGCGCTTATGCTCCCCAAGAAAGAGAGCATGCCCCGCCGGGGGACTTGAAGGCGGGCCGCGATGCGCCCCGCCCTGCACGACCTGGTATCAGGCCTGTGCCTTTTCGATGAACTTGACAGCGTCGCCGACCGTCAGGATCGAATCGGCCGCATCGTCGGGGATTTCGACGCCGAACTCTTCTTCGAATGCCATGACCAGTTCGACGGTGTCGAGCGAGTCCGCGCCCAGATCGTCGATGAAGCTTGCGCCTTCCGAAACCTTTTCGGCGTCGACGCCAAGATGATCAATAACAATTTTCTTTACGCGTTCTGCTACGTCGCTCATGTCGGATTCCTCGACCTTTGTTTTTTCTCAACGATGCCGTTCTGACATCGGTACCCTATTAACGCCAGAGAGATCAAGACGATCACCCCGGCAATCTCTTCAACCGCAAGAGCGGCAGACCACGCACTGCAAAAGACGGCGGGTGCCTCATATCTTCCGATCGACTGCGCACAGTCATGGCCCGCTTAACACGGTTTAAGTCTGCCGCAAAGTCCGAAAATGGCCGGGAATGGCTTGGTCAACACGCAATTCCCGGTATTTCCGCCCCGCCCCTTCGATTAACGCGAAAACGCGGCAGCGCAGGCGTTTTACGGCCTTCAGATCATCGCCATGCCGCCATTCACATGGATCGTCTGGCCGGTGACGTAAGCCGCTTCGTTGGAAGCGAGGTAAGCGACGGCGGCGGCGACTTCGGCACCGGTTCCCATGCGCTTCATCGGGATGGCGCCCATGATGGCGTCCTTCTGCTTGTCGTTCAGCTTGCCGGTCATGGCGCTCTCGATAAAGCCGGGAGCGACGCAGTTGACCGTCACGTTGCGGGTGGCGATCTCCTGCGCCAGCGACTTGGAAAAGCCGATCATGCCCGCCTTGGAGGCGCAGTAGTTGGCCTGCCCCGGATTACCGGTGACGCCGACGATCGAGGTGATGTTGATGATGCGGCCATGGCGGCGGCGCATCATCGGATGGGTCAGCTCGCGGGTCAGCCGGAAGACCGACGTCAGGTTGACTTCCAGTACCGCGTCCCAATCCTCGTCGCTCATCCGCACGAACAGGCCGTCCTTGGTGATGCCGGCATTGTTGACGAGAATGTCGACGCCGCCGAGTTCGCTTTCGGCCTTTTCGCCGAGCGCCTTGACGGCGGCACGGTCGGCAAGGTTTGCCGGAAACAGGTGAACGCGCTCGCCGAGCGAATTGCCGAGTTCTTCCAGCTTTTCGACGCGGGTGCCGTGCAGTCCGACGGTGGCGCCCTGCGCATGCAGGATGCGGGCAATCTCTTCACCGATGCCACCGGATGCGCCGGTGACGAGGGCCTTGCGGCCAGACAGATCGAACATGGTCTTGATCCTTATAGTTTCGGCTCAGCCGAGCAGAGTTTGAAGCGCCGCGTCGATATCGGCGGGGGAATTGACGGCGATGCCGGTCACCGTCTTGTCAATGCGGCGGGCAAGACCGGTCAGTACCTTGCCGGAGCCGATCTCGTACAGCGTCGTCACACCGTTTGCGGCGAACCACTCGACGGTCTCGCGCCAGCGGACCTGGCCGGTAACCTGTTCGACCAGAAGGCTTACGATCTCGCCCGCATCCGTCACCGGTGCGGCCCGCACATTGGCGATCAGCGGCACCACCGGATTGCTCTTCGATACCGTTGCCAGCGCCTCGCGCATGACGTCCGCCGCGGGCGCCATCAGGGCCGAATGGAAGGGCGCGGAAACAGGCAGCAGGATGGCGCGCTTGGCGCCCTTCTCGGTCGCCAGCGTCGCCGCCTTTTCGACAGCGGCCTTCTCGCCGGAAATCACCAGCTGGCCGCCACCGTTGTCGTTGGCGATCTGGCAGGAGCCGAGCGCCGAGGCTTCCGCGCAAACGGCGTCGACATCGCCGTGCTCCAGCCCGATGATCGCCGCCATCGCGCCTCTGCCCACGGGCACCGCGGCCTGCATGGCATTGCCGCGAATGCGCAGAAGCCGCGCCGTATCGGCAAGCGAAAAGGTTCCGGCGGCACAGAGCGCGGAATATTCGCCGAGCGAATGGCCGGCGACATAGGCGACCTTGGATTTCAGATTGAGCCCCTTGGCTTCCATCACCCGCAGCGCCGCGATCGACACCGCCATCAACGCCGGCTGGGCATTGGCCGTCAGCGTCAGCGTCTCTTCCGGCCCGTTCCACATGATGTCGGAGAGCTTTTCACCCAGCGCCTCGTCGACTTCGGCAAAGACGGCAGCGGCCTCCGGAAAGACGTCAGCCAGATCCTTGCCCATGCCGAGCGCCTGACTACCCTGTCCGGGAAACGTGAATGCGATTGCCATGAGGTTTTTCCCGTCGTCATGCGCAGCCGGGCCGCGCCGTTTCATTCCAAGACCGCCGCCCGCATATATATAAGGCGGAGGCCGCTTTTTTCTCTCCATTCACATTCCTTGCGCCTGAGTCAAGGCTTGAGCGGTCTTCGGCATATCTGAGCATAGTCTCACGCTTTTCTCTTGCGCCGCAGCAAACAGCCTCTACATTCGCCGCCGAACCAGATCGAGGCACTCCCATGCGCTACAAGACACTCGGCCGCACCGACATCCGCATTTCCGAAATCTGCCTGGGCTCCATGACCTGGGGCAGCCAGAACCCGGAAAGAGAAGCACACGAGCAGATGGATTACGCCATCGACAAAGGCGTCAACTTCATCGATACGGCCGAGCTCTATCCGGTCACGCCGCTTTCGGCCGAAACGCAGGGGCGCACGGAAGCCTATATCGGCACGTGGCTGAAGGCGCGCGGAAAACGCGATGACGTCGTCGTCGCCACCAAGGTCGCCGGCCCCGGACGGCCCTATATCCGCGGCGGCAGCCCGATGAGCCCCGCCACCATGCGGATCGCGCTCGATGAAAGCCTGAAACGGCTCCAGACGGATTATGTCGATCTCTATCAACTGCATTGGCCGAATCGCGGCCACTACCACTTCCGCAATGCCTGGACCTACAATCCGTCGAAGCAGGACAGGTCGACTGTGCCGGGTGAACTTCTGGCGATCCTCGAAACGCTCGGAGAATTCGTGCAGGCTGGCAAGGTCCGTGCCATCGGCCTGTCGAACGACACCGCCTGGGGCGCGATGACGATGCTGTCGCTTGCCGAGAAACACGGCCTGCCGCGCATCGCCTCCATACAGAACGAATACAACTTCCTCTACCGCGCCTTCGATCTCGACCTTGCCGAAGTCAGCCACCACGAGGATATCGGCCTGCTCGCCTATTCGCCGCTCGCCGCCGGCCTGATGACCGGCAAATATCTGAGCGGCGCGCGCCCCGAAGGCTCCCGCCTCAGCATCAACGGCGACCTCGGCGGCCGCTACACCGAATACCAGGAAGGAGCCGTCGCCGCCTATGCCGAGCTCGCCCGCGCCCACGGCCTCGATCTCGCCCAGATGCAACTCGCCTTCAGCCTCACCCGCCCCTTCATGACCTCGGTCATTATCGGCGCGACGCGCATGGCGCAGCTGAAGACGAATATCGGCGCCAAGGATGTGAAGTTGCCGGCGGAGGTGATGGAGGGAATCGGGCGTCTGCACCGACAGTTCCCGGCGCCGATTTGAGAACACCGAAACGCAGCCGGTCAGCGGCTGCTTACCGCCGGAGCCGGTGTGGACCGGCATTCACGGCCAGGGCGATCTTCTGATCGCAAACCAGCATGGCCTGCAGCGCGCAGCAGGCCATGCTAAACCGAACCTCAATCGTTCACGAACGCTTTCGGATGGTAGCGTAGACGATGTTCCGGTTCTCGCCGAACCAGACACTTGCGTCAACGCTGTTGCGCTCGACGCTCGAATTGATGACGTTCCACATGTCCGCCTCCGAGCGCAAGAGAAGCGCCCAGTTCATGTACGATTCCATATAGCCATCGTCGGCCATGTCCTCAGCAAAATTGGCGAAGAGGAAGACACCACCCGGCTTGAGCATGTCCATGCAGGTCTGCGTCAGCTTCACCGCAACCTTGTCGGCAAGATAGTCGTAGAGACCGGCGGCATAGATGAAATCAAACTTACCGAGCTGATGCTTCTTGCTGAGCAGCCCGCGGACGGAACCATCGATTGCCTCGATGCAGGTGCCCTGGAAATCCCGGGCGATCGATCCGATGCTGAGCGGATCCTGATCGAGCGCGACCCACCGCTTGATCCGCCCTTCCTTGAGTGCGACCGAGCTGTCGGCTTCCCGCAGATGGCCGGCGGCGACCGTGAGTATCTCGGTTTCGGGGCCTTTTTCCGCGGCGATCTCGTCAACGTGGCGGGTCAGGATGTCGCGCCGCTCCCTTACGGCGACAGGGCCCGGAGCGTTCCTGGTATATTCATAAATCCCGAGCCCAAGCGGAGTGGACTTTGCGACTTCGTGCGCAACGCTGGGGTGGCCATAGATGAAGTCGATCAAGCTCGCGTCACCGGAATAGCCGCGCGGCTTCTCGAAAGACCAGCGCGTGAACGGATCCTGCTGAAAGATCTTGGCCGACGGATGGCTCTGCACGATCTGGATCAGCGCCTGCCAGACGCTTGGCTCGAACTTGTTGCGCGTCTCATGAAGCGCCCCGATAAGGCGCTTTACGGTTTGTGCCGGATCCCGGGCTTCTTCGATCTGCTGCAGGGCAATCGCCAGCACGAGCGCAAGTTCAGCTTTCGCTGTTGCGAGCTGATCATCGTATCGATCGGTTTTGGCGGAGGAAAGTTCGGTGATGATGGCTTGAGGGGTAATCAGGCTTTCGCCGTCGAAGGCAATGTTAAATTGGGACACTCGAACCTCGTGGGTTAATAGATCATTAATATAATGGTGAAAAATGGATGAAGTGCCAATCCGAGCGGCCCCATTTTCGCGGGTTATGGTTAACGCACTCGCGTGTCGGTTGACTCCACCGCGGCTGCGCCGACGCTCTTCGCCAAGTTCAGAAAAACTTAATGTACCTCCCCTATTGTGCCGAAAACTGCTGCCCTTTCCTGATAGCTTGCCTATCCGGATGGCCGGCGTGGGGCGCCTAAGACAGCGTCGACTGTTGGAAAGAGACCTCAAGCTCTAGAGAATGCGACGCAACGCAATGGAAAGTGCATGAAGCACACGTTGGCCGATGTAGTTGAAATCGATCTCCATACCGAGCCGCCGAGACCGGCGTCGGCTGAGCTTCGCACGCTCTATCGGGAGGAAGGCGAGAGCGCGCGAAAACAGGCCACGAGACGGGGGCTCTGGATCGCCGTCGCCGCCTATCTCCTGTTTTCGATCACCGACATTTTGCTCGTTCCGGACGTCGCGCGCTACACGATCGCCGCACGTTTCGCCGTCGGCATCGTCGCAATCGCCGCGCTCGAAATACAGCTCCGCCTGAACACCAGCGCGAACGCGATCGACGCCACCTCTGCGGCTGCGGTTATACTGGCCTACGCCGGCTGGTTATGCCCGGCCATGATGACGGCGGATGTTCAGACCATATCCTACTACATGGTCTTCGGTGCCATCTTCATGATGAGCGTCAACCTGTTCTTCAGCTTCCGGTTTCGCCTTTCCTTAGTTGCGTCGGGCGTAATTCTCCTCATTTTCCTTGCCGCCCTGCAGTCCTTCCCCCCCATTTATCCCTCCTACAAGCTCGCATTCGGCACCTTCTGCGTTTCGTGCTTCGTCTTCACCTCCTATGTGAACTGGAAACTCAACTGGGAACGCTACAAGGTCTTCCTCAACGCCTTAGAGGCGAAGGTTCAGCACAACGAGGCGTCCGAGCGGGGAAAAGCTCTGCTGAGGCTATCGAACACCGATCCTTTGACGGGCCTGGAAAATCGCCGGGCTATCGACCAGAGGTTGCGTGACTACTGGGACGACTGGCAAAAAACCGGCCACAGCTTTGCGGCAATCCTGATCGACGTCGATTTCTTCAAGAGATACAATGACTGCTACGGCCATCAGGAGGGCGATCGCTGCCTCGTCCTCGTCGCCAATGCGCTCGAGGCTTCGATCGAGCC
The DNA here is from genome assembly GCF_964252955.1 of Pararhizobium sp. LjRoot238. NCBI lineage: Bacteria > Pseudomonadati > Pseudomonadota > Alphaproteobacteria > Hyphomicrobiales > Rhizobiaceae > Pararhizobium > Pararhizobium sp. LjRoot238. Next base: position 4,111,475 of record NZ_CAXUPP020000001.1, read on the forward strand.
GTACAGTGGCTCGATCGGACGTTATGGCGGCGAAGAGTTCATCGTTCTCGCCCACCTGGACACCAGCGAGCGGCTGGCGGAGCTTGCGGAAGCCATTCGCAGCACTGTCGAGAACCTGGCGCAGGCGCACGGGCAGCGGCGAGACGGCACGTCGATCGTCACGGTCAGCGTCGGCGCCTCGTTTACCAGGAATCAGACCGGTACGAAGCTCGAGAAGATCATCCACGAGGCGGATCGCGCGCTTTATGCAGCCAAGGCAAGCGGCCGCAACTGTACCCGCCTATTCGATCCGAACGATCCCCAGAGCAGCGATGAGAGCGAGAACATCGCGGCCTTGCTGAAGATCGCGATCGACCACCATCTCGTTTCCCTCGTCTATCAGCCGATCAGAAACGTCGTGTCGGGCCGGGTCGAAGCCGTCGAGGCGCTGATGCGCCTGAGAATGCTGGACGGCACTGCGGTTACGCCGAGCCTTTTCATTCCCGTCGCGGAGCGAACCGGCGCCATCCTGGAGCTCGGGCGCTGGGCCATACGGACGGTGTGCCGCGAACTCCTGATGGACGACCACGTGCCGGTCGTCAGCGTCAACGTCTCGCCAATTCAGCTCAAGGCTCCCGGCTTTGCAGCGTCCGTCGCGGCGATCCTCGGCGAAACCGGCGTCGCCGGCGGCCGGCTGGCGCTGGAGATCACCGAAGGTCTCGAGATGGAGATGCATTCGGACATTCTCCGCTGCATCAGCGACCTGAAGACGCTGGGCATCAAGATCTGGCTCGATGATTTCGGGACGGGCTTTGCCGGTCTTTCGTGGCTTCGCCTGATCGATTTCGACACGGTGAAGATCGACCGCTCGTTTCTGCATGACTGCGGCACCCCGCGCGGCAGGGCCATGCTCCAGGATATCATCGGCCTCGTGCGAAATCGCGGCCACAATATCCTCGTCGAAGGTGTGGAAACCGATGAGCAGCTCGCGCTCATGCAGGATTTCCGCATAGACCAGGTTCAAGGCTTCCACGTCGGCCGCCCGGCACCCGCGGAAAATTTCATGGCGCCGCCACCCGCCGATCCGCGCCAGGCGCGGCTGGTGAGACCGCTGCGGGGATGAGGCGATCAGGGGTTTGCCGCTTTACGGCTTGGAAGTGGATCCTTGGGTCAAGCCCACTGATGACAACCCTTCTTGGACAAGCTTCCCAATAACCATCCTGCCATCGCAGGCTTACCGCCTTCCGACAGCCTCGCTCTCCCCACCGTCATCCTCGTCCTCGGGTTTAACCCGAGGATCAACCCGAGGATCCATCCCCAGGCCCACCAACGCTCATCCGGGCGATGCGCGTGCTTGGATCCTCGGGTCAAGCCCGAGGATGACAACCCTTCTTGGGCAAGCTTCCAAATAAACAACCTGCCATCGCAGGCTTATCGCTTGCCGACAGCCCCTCCTCCCCACCGTCATCCTCGTCCTCGGGTTTAACCCGAGGATCAACCCGAGGATCCATCACCAGGCCGCGGGCAGTCTCCTTTTCAAACAGAATCGAGCCCGCCGCAGGCGGCCGATCACGTTACAGGTCCGCCGAAACGGGGATGACAGTCTGCCGCGAGGGCGCGGCGTCTCTACCTCCCCCCAGTGGGAGAGGACACAAAATCAACATCTTAGCTGAAGGCTAAATATTTTTTGTTGGTGAGGGGATCTCCTCGACACCCTCAATATCCCCGCCCCGATAACCTCCCCTACACTATCCCCGTCCCGCCCTCGGATACACTGCCAGCCGTGGCAGCCAGGCGGGACCGGCGCCGGTTTCAGGGAAAGGACGGAAATCCTTGAGGCCGGGGTTTGCAAGAAGGTTCCCCTCCGCAGGCTGATGCTGCTGCTGCGGGCGTGCAAGGGCACAGAGGGCCGACAGGCCGTAGCGGAACGAGTTTGCGGGCATAAACCGCCGAACGGGGCGCTGAGAGGTGTCACCTATTCTATTCTTACGAGGCAGCTTTCAGCGCCCCGTCCGACTTGGCTCTTTGAAAACCACGGCGGTTTTCCCGCGCGTGGACGGAAGCGTTGCGCACAGTCTTCCGCGCGCTGTGAGAATCGGGCACTGTGCAACTATAACTTGAACCACATGATGCCCGAATGAGCGCAATAAAGGTTGTCGATTACGATCCAGCGTGGCCCGGGCTATTCGAGCGGGACAAGTCTCGGATACTGAAGCTGATCGGCGATATGGTGAAAGGCATCCACCATATCGGGAGTACCTCGGTCGTCGGCCTGCCGGCGAAGCCGAAGATCGACATCGATGCAGTGCTTCTCAGTGAAACACTGGTGCCTGCTGCGGTCGAGCGCGTGCAGTCGGTCGCGGAGTTTACCTTCCATGGCGATCCCTACGGCGATGGCATGTGGACCTTCACCTCAGGTCACGGCTCTTATGGGACCCGCCTCTACCTCTGCAGGCCGGAAAACGCCACGCATGTCAAACGCATCCTGTTTCGAGATTGGCTCCGCAAGCACCCGGACGCCGCCGCCGAATATGCCTCTCTGAAGTACAAACTGGCAGCGGAGGCAAATGGTGATTGGAAATTCTACACCGGCGGCAAATCCGATTTCGTCGCGAGGATCGTCCAGGAGGCATCCAGGTCAAAAGGCCATTCAGCCCCGCGCTAATTTCACCGCGCCCCTTGCTTCCTGGCCGAAAATGCGTATAAGCGCGATGTTCGCAACATCCGGTCTTCTGGCTGGTGGCTGAACGGAGGGCCGGTTTCCCTTAAGAGACCTGTCAGGACCTAGAGGGGTCCAGCCTCCCGTGTCTCCGCTCTCGACCGTCTCGAAACAACACTTTCTTGCCCGCTCGCTTGAGCCAAAAGAACAGTCGTTGAGGCTTAGCCGCTGGGGTCCGGGTGACGATTAACGCAAGAAAGGCAAAGCCTCATGGCTCTTTATGAACATGTATTCCTTGCCCGGCAGGATATTTCCGCTCAGCAGGTCGACGCTCTCGTCGAACAGTACAAGGGTGTACTGGAAGCTAACGGCGGCAAGGTCGGGCGCGTCGAAAACTGGGGCCTCAAGTCCCTGACGTACCGCATCAACAAGAACCGCAAGGCTCACTACGTTCTGATGGACATCGATGCTCCGGCACCGGCCGTTCACGAAGTCGAGCGCCAGATGCGCATCAACGAAGACGTCCTTCGTTACATGACCATTGCTGTCGAGAAGCATGAAGACGGCCCGTCCGCCATGATGCAGAAGCGCGACCGCGACGACCGTCCGCGCCGCGATGGCGACCGTCCGGAGCGTGGCTTCGGCGACCGTGGCCCGCGTCCGGACCGTGGTGATCGTGAAGACCGTCCGCGCCGTCCGCGCGAAGACCGGGCATAAGGAGAAAAGATTATGGCTGATACATTGTCCGCTCCGGCACGCCGCCCGTTCCATCGCCGTCGCAAGACCTGCCCCTTCTCCGGCGCCAACGCTCCGAAGATCGACTACAAGGACGTTCGTCTGCTGCAGCGCTACATTTCCGAGCGCGGCAAGATCGTTCCGTCCCGCATCACGGCAGTCTCCCAGAAGAAGCAGCGCGAACTGGCCCAGGCCATCAAGCGCGCCCGCTTCCTCGGCCTCCTGCCCTACGTCATGTCCTAAGACTTGACTCTCCGTCGGTCGTCTGACTCGACGGAAGCTGACTCAAGGTGAGGCGAACGGCCTTCCGGCATCGCCTCACCTCTCCCTTCCGCGTTGGGCGCGGATCGGAAACACCGGCGCAAGTGCGCTAGAACCCATGTTGGGGCTTGGTTCTTGATTCAAGAAACGCCTCTAACTGCTTGATAAGCAGGACAGCGACCGTGAAGACACTGAATGCAACATCGCTGCTGACCGGCGCGCTTGCCGGCGTCACCGCCGCCCTGCTTTTGCTCGGGGCGACGCCGCAATCGTATTTTGCCATCCTGCTCGTTATCGCTTCCGCGCTGCCTGTCCTCATCGCCGGCCTCGGCTGGGGCAACGCCGCCGCCGCGACCGCCGTTGTCGTCGCGGGCCTCGGCCTTGCGGTGTTTGCTTCCCCCTTGTCTGCCTTGTTCGTCGTGATCATCATGCTTGCGCCGGCCGCCTGGCTCAGCCACCTCGCCAATCTGGCGCGGCCGGCTTCCGAGATCGGCGGCCCGGAAGGCGCGCTTGCCTGGTATCCGCTCTCCGATATCCTCGCCCACCTCGTGGCTCTGGTCACGGTCGCGGCCATCATCATTGGCGCGGTGCTGGGATATGATGACCGTTTTGCCGGCATCGTGGTCGATCAGGTGCTGATCGCGATGAAGGCGCAGGACCCGCTGTTCGATCCTGGTCCGGCGGTGATCGAGCAGATCAAGTCCCTCTTCCATATTGCCTGGCCGCTGTTGTTCGGCGCCCTCTGGGTGATGATCCTGTTTGCTGCCTATTACATCGCCAGCCGCATCGTCCAGACGTCCGGCAAGGGCCCGCGTCCGCGCGAGGACATGCCGTCGACGCTGCGCATGCACCGTTACGCCACCTTCGCTTTCCTCGGCGGCATGGTTCTCGCCTTCATGGGCGGCATTCCGGCCATGATCGGCGCACTCATCTGCGGCACCTTCGGCGCGGGCTTCCTGCTTGCCGGGTTTGCCGTCTTCCATTTCCGCACGCGCGGCAAGTCCTGGCGGCTGCCCGTTCTGTGGATCGGCTACATGTCGGTTCTGATCTTCCAGGTACCGGCATTCTTCTTTCTCCTGTCGGGTCTGATGGACACGCGGCGCGCCATCGCGCTGTCGCCGGCAGGGAAAACAACTGACACTGAAACAAAAGACCTCTGAACAGACAAACGAAAGGACATCAACATGCAAGTCATTCTTCTCGAACGCGTCGCCAAGCTCGGCCAGATGGGCGAAACCGTGAAGGTTCGCGACGGCTTTGCCCGTAACTACCTCTTGCCGCTCGGCAAGGCGCTGCGCGCCAACGAAGCCAACAAGAAGCGTTTCGAAGCCGAGCGCGCAACGCTAGAAGCCCGCAACCTCGAGCGCAAGTCCGAAGCCCAGACCGTTGCCGAACAGCTGGACGGCAAGTCCTTCATCGTCGTTCGCTCGGCCGGCGAAACCGGTCAGCTCTACGGTTCGGTCGCTGCCCGCGACATCATTGAAGTTTTGGCTGCCGAAGGTTTCAACATCGGCCGCAACCAGGTCGACCTCAACAACCCGATCAAGACGATCGGCCTGCACGACGTCGTCCTGCACCTGCATGCCGAAGTCGAAATCAAGGTTCAGATGAACGTTGCCCGTTCGGCTGAAGAAGCAGAACGCCAGCTCAAGGGCGAAAGCCTCACCTCCGCCGACGCCATCTACGGCGTTGACGAAGATGCCTTGAAGCCGGAAGACTTCTTCAACCCGGAAGCTGAATTCGAAGCCGAAGAAGAATAAGCTTCTTAAAGGCACCCGGCGCCGATCGCGGCGCCCGTCTTTGACACAAACGGAAAGGCCCGCGGCCCGTTCGCGGGCCTTTCTGCGTCTGTGGATATGGACGTCTCTGCACCCTGAACGCGTGGATAGCCGGACAGCTGCCACCAAAAAAACCTGTGAACGGTTCGAACCGAGGTTAGAATGGCGCAGAACCTTTTGACGACAGCGATTCGCTTCAGAAATCCGGTCAATAGCCAATGCCCGCATCGACAGATTTTTCGCCTTCAGCAGCGCAACCCTGTGAACAACGGTGACGGCTTGCCCCCGGATCAAATGCGTCGACGGCTGTTGCAGCGATACACTTGACCCCTGGCCCCAACGCTCGCAAATCGGGTACCGCAACCATCAGACCACGCGAGACAGAGACGGAACGCCATGAACGAAGCAGCGCGCAGACTTGTCCCCATTGCCAAGGACCAGGCCGAAGCACAGTATCGCGAAGCGCCGAACAATCTCGAGGCCGAGCAGGCGCTCCTGGGAGCCATCCTCGTCAACAACGACGCCTTCTATCGCGTCTCGGACTTCCTGAAGCCCGTTCATCTCAACGAGCCGTTGCACCGCAAGATCTTCGAGGTCGCCGGCGACATCATCCGCATGGGAAAGACCGCCAACCCGGTCACCATCAAGACGTTCCTGAAGGCCGACGAGAAGGTCGGCGACATGACGGTGGCGCAATATCTCGCCCGCCTCGCCTCGGAAGCCGTCTCGATCATCAACGCGGAAGACTATGGCCGGGCGATCTACGATCTGGCGCTGCGCCGCTCGCTGATCACCATCGGCGAGGACATGGTCAACATCGCCTATGACGCGCCGCTCGACATGCCGCCGCAGAGCCAGATCGAGGATGCCGAGCGCCGCCTGTTCGAACTCGCTGAAACTGGCCGCTACGACGGCGGCTTCCAGTCGTTCAACGACGCGGTGGCATTGGCGATCGACATGGCAGGACAGGCCTTCGAGCGCGATGGCTCGCTGTCTGGCATCTCGACCGGCATTCACTCGCTCGACGCCCGCATGGGCGGTCTGCAGCGCTCCGACTTGATCGTGCTTGCCGGACGTCCGGGCATGGGCAAGACGTCGCTTGCCACCAACATCGCCTACAATATCGCGGCCTCCTATGAAGGCGAAGTGCAGGCCGACGGTTCGATGAAGGCGAAGAACGGCGGCGTCGTCGGCTTCTATTCGCTCGAAATGTCGTCTGAGCAGCTGGCAACGCGTATCATTTCCGAGCAGACGGAAGTCTCCTCCTCGAAGATCCGCCGCGGCGATATATCCGAGCACGATTTCGAGAAGCTCGTGGCATGCTCTCAGCATATGCAGAAGGTGCCGCTCTATATCGACCAGACCGGTGGTATTTCGATCGCCCAGCTTTCCGCCCGTGCCCGCCGCCTCAAGCGCCAGCGCGGCCTCGATTGCCTCGTGGTGGACTATATCCAGCTGATGACCGGCTCGGGCAAGTCCAGCGACAACCGCGTGCAGGAAATCACCCAGATCACCACGGGCCTGAAGGCGCTCGGCAAGGAGCTGAACGTGCCGATCATCGCCCTCTCCCAGCTCTCCCGCCAGGTGGAAAGCCGCGAGGACAAGCGCCCGCAGCTCTCCGACCTTCGCGAATCCGGCTCGATCGAGCAGGACGCCGACGTCGTGCTCTTCGTGTTCCGTGAGGAATACTACGTCAAGAACATGGAGCCGCGCGACGAATTCGACCCGAAATATGAAGAGTGGAAGATGCAGTTCGAAAAGGTGAAGGGCACCGCCGACGTGATCATCGCCAAGCAGCGTCACGGGCCGACCGGCACCGTCAAGCTCGCCTTCCAGGCGGAATTCACCCGCTTCACGGACCTCGCCGATCCGTCCTTCACACAGTACGAGCATTGATTGGAAAAGACCGCCTCTGGAGGGTCAATGTGGTTCGGCACGTTGCAAATTGCCGGACTTCCGGATAAGCGAAAAGAAAATTAGCTGAATAGCCGCAGCTGCAATGGCCGCGGCACAACGTCTTTAGTCTGGGGAAATCTGTTCATGGAAGCCTTAATCGCGCTGCTGCAGGTGCTTGCGATCGACCTTGTGCTCGCAGGCGACAACGCCATCGTCATCGGTCTCGCGGCAGCCGGTCTCCCCAAGGAACAGCGCGGCAAGGCGATCCTGATCGGGATCGCGGCGGCGACCGTGCTGCGTATCGCCTTTGCGCTCCTCACGACGCAATTGCTCGAAGTTCTTGGCCTGCTGCTCGTCGGTGGCATCCTGCTCCTGTGGGTCTGCTGGAAGATGTGGCGCGAAATCAGGACCACGGACAAGGAAGAAGAAGAAGGCGTAGAAACGCTGACGGGCGAGGATATCGATCAAAACGGCATGATCGGTGATCGCGCGCCGCGCAAGACGCTGAGGCAGGCCGCCATTCAGATCGTCGTCGCCGACGTCTCGATGTCGCTCGACAACGTGCTCGCCGTCGCCGGTGCTGCGCGCGAACACCCCAACATCCTCATTGTCGGCCTGGCGGTCTCCGTGGCGCTGATGGGCGTCGCCGCATCGTTTATCGCCAAGCTGCTGCACCGCTTTCACTGGGTTTCCTATGTGGGCCTCGCCATCATCCTCTTCGTCGCGTTGAAGATGATCTACGAGGGCTTCATGGAAGTGGAGCCGGTTCTCGCCTCCACGTTCATGTAATCGACGGGCAACCGACGGCGGTAGTGGCTGCCCGTCGCCACGGTGAAAATGATTCGGGAAGCGGCCGCAGACTGGCCGCTTCCGCGGGCGCTGCGATTGAAGTTTGAGCCGGCTGGCTGTATCCCTTTCGCAATGACCCAAACGCACAATCCCTCCTCCGCCCTTCCCGCATTCGATGCCGCCTCCAACCGTCTGATCATCGATCTCGGTGCGCTCGCCGACAACTGGCGCAAGATGGACAAACTGTCCGGCAAGGCGCGGGCAGCGGCGGTGCTGAAAGCCAATGCCTATGGCATCGGCATCGAGCCGGCCGCGGAAACGCTCTACACCGCAGGCGCCCGGGATTTCTTCGTCGCCAATGCCGAGGAAGGTGCGGAACTGCGTCCGCTGGTGCCGGATGGGCGCATCTACATCCTCGCCGGCATGTGGCCCGGCAATGAGCAGCTTTTCTTCGACAACGGCCTGGTCCCGATCATCAATTCCGAAGAGCAGTTGGCCTTCTTCATGTCGGTACTGTCGGAACGCGGTGATCACCCTTGCGTGCTGCATGTCGATACCGGCATGAACCGGCTGGGATTGAGCGCCACCGAAGCGCTGGCGCTGGCGAATGACCCTGCCCGCCCGGCAAGCTTTTCGCCCATCCTGGTGATGAGCCACCTCGCCTGCGCCGACGACCAGGCCCATCCGCTGAATCGCCGGCAACTCGAATCATTCCGGGCGGTTACCGCTGCTTTCGAAGGTATCGAATCAAGCCTGGCCAATTCGGCCGGTGTTCACCTGGGGCCGGATTTCCATTTCGACCTCACCCGGCCAGGCATCGCCGTCTATGGCGGAGAGGCCGTCAATGGCATGCCGAACCCGATGAAACCGGTGGTGACGGCGCAGGCACGCATCCTGCAAATCCGCAGCGTCAGGACAGGCGAGACTGCGAGCTATGGCGCCTCGGCGCAATTTTCCCGCGACAGCCGCGTGGCGATCGTCGCCATCGGTTACGCCGACGGGTACCATCGCTCGGTGTCCGGCGGCGGTGTGACGCTGCGGCAGGCCACACCGTCCGGCGCTTTCGGCTTCCTGAACGGGCAGAAAGTCCCGCACCTCGGCCGCGTCACCATGGATTTGAGCCTGTTCGACATCACCGACCTGCCGGAAAATGCGGTCCGGCCAGGGGACTACATAGAGTTGTTCGGCAAGAATATCGCGATCGACGATGTGGCGCGGGCTGGCGGCACGATCGGCTACGAGATGCTGACAAGCCTTGGCAATCGCTATGAACGCGCCTATATCGAGGCATAGACGGGTAGGAACTGTTCCCACCTTGTGTTAGATTGAGGCACAGGAGTTTCCCCATGTCCAACGCGAAAAAATCCTTCGTCATCGGCGACCACTTCGACGGCTTCATCGAGGAACAGGTGAAGTCGGGCCGTTTCAACAATGCGAGCGAAGTCGTGCGCGCAGGGTTGCGGCTGCTGGAGCGGGATGAGACGAAGCTTGCGGAGTTGAAGCGGCTGATCAAGGAAGGCGACGACGACATCGCCGCTGGCCGCGTCATGAGCTTTTCAAGCGCCGAGGAGCTAACGGATTATATCATTAAAACGGCTGCGGACAGGCAGTGACCAAGTCGCGTGATTTCGAGCTTTCCATTCCGGCGATCAGAGATCTCGGGTCCATCTACGATTACATCGCCGCCAACAATCCAGTTGCAGCGAGACGGTTGCTTTCAGAAATCAACAGGAAGATTGCATGGATCGCTGAAAGCGGCTTTCTCGGCGTGCCACGTGAAGAGCTGAGTTTGGGGTTGCGGGCACTCCCTTTCAAAGATCGATGCATCTATTTCCGCGTGACGGATTCCCATATCTACATCGTCCGCATCCTCCACGGCCGCCAGGACATCTCCTCCGAAGACTTCCCCGAAAGCGAAATTTGATGGCGAAAGCCCGGACACAATTCATCTGCCAGAACTGCGGCACCGTTCACCCGCGCTGGGTCGGCAAGTGCGAAGGCTGCGGACAGTGGAACACCATCGTCGAGGAAGACCCGATGGGCGGCATCGGCGGCGGCCCCGGCAAGACGCCGAAGAAGGGCCGGCCCGTTGCGCTGACGACCTTGTCCGGAGAAATCGAGGATGCGCCGCGCATTCAAAGCGGCATTTCCGAACTTGACCGGGCGACCGGCGGCGGTTTCGTGCGCGGCTCGGCCGTTCTCATCGGCGGTGATCCCGGCATCGGCAAATCGACCGTCCTGATGCAGGCGGCGGCGGCGCTGTCGCGGCGCAAACACCGGATCATCTATGTTTCTGGCGAGGAAGCCGTGGCGCAGGTTCGTCTGCGGGCCCAAAGATTGGGGGCGGCGGATACCGACGTGCTGCTGGCGGCCGAAACCAATGTCGAGGACATTCTGGCGACACTGGGTGACGGCAAGCGGCCCGATCTCGTCATCATCGATTCCATCCAGACCCTTTGGAGCGACATCGTCGATTCGGCCCCGGGCACGGTGACGCAAGTGCGCACCGGCGTTCAGGCGATGATCCGTTTTGCCAAGCAGACGGGGGCGACTGTCGTGCTCGTCGGCCACGTCACCAAGGAAGGCCAGATTGCGGGTCCGCGCGTCGTCGAGCACATGGTCGATGCCGTGCTCTATTTCGAAGGTGATCGCGGCCATCACTACCGCATCCTGCGCACCGTCAAGAACCGGTTTGGCCCAACGGACGAGATCGGCGTGTTCGAAATGTCGGACAAGGGGCTGCGCGAAGTCAGCAACCCGTCGGAGCTTTTCCTCGGCGAGCGCAATGCGAAATCTCCGGGTGCCGCTGTCTTTGCCGGCATGGAGGGAACGCGGCCGGTACTGGTCGAGGTTCAGGCGCTGGTCGCGCCGACGTCGCTTGGCACGCCGCGCCGAGCCGTCGTCGGCTGGGACGGGGCCCGGCTGTCGATGATCCTTGCGGTACTGGAAGCGCATTGCGGCGTGCGGCTCGGCCAGCACGATGTTTATCTCAATGTCGCGGGCGGATACCGCATTTCCGAGCCCGCAGCCGATCTTGCTGTCGCTTCCGCGCTGGTTTCGTCGCTTGCCGGTCTTGCCCTTCCCTCCGATTGCGTCTATTTCGGCGAAGTCAGTCTGTCCGGCGCCGTCCGGCCGGTTGCCCATACCGCGCAGCGCCTTAAAGAAGCCGAAAAGCTCGGCTTTTCACAGGCCGTCCTGCCGTCCGCCTCCGCCGACCTGCCCAAGGGCAACGGCATGAGTTGGAGCGAGATGGAAAGCCTGCCGGATCTGGTGGCGCGCATCGCCGGCTCGAAGGGAGCCTTGAAACAGGCAGACAACGATGATTGAGGAAAACGCCGCGTAAAAATCGGCGAATTCCGGTGAAAACAGTGTTCAACGATGAACCATCGAAAGACGCTTCCGGCGTGATGATATATGGTTCGCGGAAAATCAGCGTGGGGTCGCCTTAAAGGCGGTTTCGGAGTAGGACAATATGCCCATTACAATTCTCGACGGTATCGTTCTCGGCGTCGCGCTTTTCTCGGCCATCCTGGCAATGGTCCGCGGCTTTTCCCGGGAAGTGCTGTCGGTCGCAAGCTGGGTCGGCGCCGCGGCCGCTGCCTACTTCCTCTACCCCTTTCTCCTGCCCTATGCGACGAACTACACCAGCAGCGACACCGTCGCGATGATCGGCTCGGCCGGCGTGGTCTTCCTCGTCGCCCTGATCGTCATCTCGTTCATCACCATGCGGATCGCCGATTTCATCATCGACAGCCGTATCGGCGCGCTTGACCGGACGCTCGGCTTCCTCTTTGGCGCTGCCCGCGGTATTCTGCTGGTCGTCGTCGCCATGCTGTTCTTCAACTGGCTGGTCGCGCCGCAACAGCAGCCGGGCTGGGTGACAACCGCGAAATCCAAGCCGCTGCTCGACAATCTCGGCGGCAAGCTGATCGCGCTGCTGCCGGAAAATGCCGACGCCACAATCCTCGACCGCCTGCGCGGCAAGGATACGACCGGCGAAGGCGAGAACGAAGGTACCGGTGGCACGACCACCCAGCCGCCGGCCGAAGAAACGCCCGCGACCGATGGCGCGGCGACCAACGGCTAGGGCCGAGTAATGGAAAACGAGGGCCCGCTCCGGCGGGCTCTGTCCATTTTGCAATGATGATATGTAATTCCCTCAAGTCTTTGTGGCTTGAAGGGCCGATGACCCGATACAATATGCGCAACGCATTCCTGCCCTTAGGATAAAGGCCAACAGCGATGACCCATTTGCGATCCGAAGAGATCAACGACGAATTCGATGGCGATACGCTGCATGAGGAATGCGGCGTCTTCGGTATCCTGGGGCATCAGGACGCCGCGACGCTGACGGCGCTCGGCCTGCACGCGCTCCAGCATCGTGGACAGGAAGCGGCCGGCATCGTCACCTTCGACGGCAGACAGTTCCGTACCGAAAAGCGCATGGGCCTGGTCGGCGACCACTATACCGATCCGGCAATCCTCGCAAAGCTGCCCGGCTCGATCGCCATCGGCCATACCCGCTACTCGACCACCGGCGAAGTGGCCCTGCGCAACGTTCAGCCGCTGTTTGCCGAACTGGAAGTCGGCGGCATCGCCATTGCCCATAATGGCAACTTCACCAACGGCCTGACGCTCCGCCGCCAGATCATCGCCACCGGCGCCATCTGTCAGTCGACCTCCGACACCGAGGTCGTGCTTCATCTGATTGCCCGCTCGCGCCATAGCTCGACGGTGGACCGCTTCATCGACGCCATCCGGCAGATGGAGGGGGGCTACTCGATGCTCGCCATGACGCGCACCAAGCTCATTGCCGCGCGCGACCCCACCGGCATCCGACCGCTGGTCATGGGTGAGCTCGACGGCAAGCCGATCTTCTGCTCGGAAACCTGCGCGCTCGACATCATCGGCGCAAAATACGTCCGCGACGTCGAAAACGGCGAAGTCATCATCTGCGAGACCCAGCCCGACGGCTCGATCGAGATCGATGCCCGAAAGCCGGCCAACCCGCAGCCCGAGCGCCTCTGCCTGTTCGAATATGTTTATTTCGCCCGCCCCGATTCGGTCGTCGGCGGCCGCAGCATCTATGTGGCGCGCAAGAATATGGGCATCAATCTCGCCAAGGAATCCCCTGTCGAGGCTGACGTTGTGGTTCCGGTGCCGGACGGCGGCACCCCGGCGGCACTCGGTTATGCACAGCAGAGCGGCATTCCCTTCGAATACGGCATCATCCGCAACCATTATGTCGGCCGCACCTTCATCGAGCCGACGCAGCAGATCCGCGCCTTCGGCGTGAAGCTGAAGCATTCGGCCAACCGCGCCATGATCGAGGGCAAGCGTGTCGTGCTGGTCGATGATTCGATCGTTCGCGGCACGACCTCGCTGAAGATCGTGCAGATGATCCGCGAGGCAGGCGCGCTTGAGGTTCACATCCGCGTTGCCAGCCCGATGATCTATCATCCCGATTTCTACGGCATCGATACGCCGGATGCCGACAAGCTGCTGGCCAACCAGCATGCCGACGTCAAGGCGATGGCCAAATATATCGGCGCCGATTCGCTGGAGTTCCTGACCATCGACGGGCTGTATCGCGCCGTCGGCGGCGAGAACCGCAACAATGCCCGTCCACAATTCACCGATCACTATTTCACCGGCGACTATCCGACCCGGCTTCTTGACAAGAACGGCGAAACCGCCGGCCTCAAGCTGTCGGTGCTTGCCAGCAACGGCTGACGGGGCTCCTCGTATCCACCGGGGAAGCGAGGAAACCGCCCTTCGCCCACTGAACGTGCCGAGGCATGCCTTGCGTCCGGACCCGGACGTGTGGCACAGCAAGCCCGCATCAATGAATTCGGAGCCACCCAGACATGATCGATCTTACGGGCCGCATAGCACTGGTCACCGGCGCATCGCGCGGCATCGGCTATTTCACAGCGCTTGAACTGGCCAAGGCCGGCGCCCAGGTGATCGCCTGCGCCCGCACCATCGGCGGACTGGAAGAACTGGACGATGCGATCAAGGCTGCGGGCGGCCTGCCGGCGACGCTGGTTCCCTTCGATCTTGCCGACATGGCGGCGATCGACAAGCTCGGCGGCGCCATCCACGAGCGCTGGGGCAAGCTCGATATCCTCGTTGCCAATGCCGGCGTGCTCGGCGTCATCTCGCCGATCGGCCATGTCGAGGCCAAGGTGTTCGAGAAGGTGATGACCATCAACGTCACCGCCACATGGCGCCTGATCCGCTCGGTCGATCCGCTCTTGCAGCAGTCGGACGCCGGCCGCGCGCTCATCCTGTCTTCCAGCGCCGCCCACAAGTGCAAGCCGTTCTGGGGTCCCTACTCTGCCTCCAAGGCCGCCGTCGAAGCCCTGGCGCGCACCTGGGCCGGCGAGACGCAACGCCTTCCGCTGCGCATCCTCAGCGTCGATCCGGGCGCCACCCGCACCGCCATGCGCGCACAGGCCATCCCCGGCGAAGACCCGTCAACCGTGCCGCATCCCTCGGAAGTCGCAGCCAAGCTGTTGCCGCTGGTCGGGCCTGACCAGACGGAGACCGGCAAGCTCTTCATCCTGCGGGAAAACCGGATCGTTGATTATCGTCTACCGGATTGAGCGCTCGATACCAGAATGAAAAAAGCCGCTGCGGATCGTTCGCGGCGGCTTTTTTGATGGCAACGAACGCCTACTTCTTTTCCTCCGGCAATCCATCCTCGACCGTCACCGGATGGTCCGGATGCAGCGGCCAGTCGCCGTATTTCTTCTGCCACTTGCGCGCGCCGAACGGCAGGCTGATGAGATATCCGACCGCCGTGATCGCCATGGTCTCCCAAGTGAAGCTCATCAGGGTCGCGACATAGAGCACGACGAAGAGGATGATCGGCAGGACGAGATCGCGGCGCACGCGGTTTTCGGACTTGCCGGACCAGACCGGCAGGCGGCTCACCAGCAGGAAGGCGATCAGGACCGTATAGCCGGATGAGACGAGAGCAACGACGCGATCCGGGGCAAGGCCGAGAAGGCCGAGATACATCGGCAACAGCACCAGCATGGCGCCGGCCGGCGCCGGCACGCCGACGAAATATTCCGACTGCCAGGAGGCTTTTACCTCGCGCTCGGCCATGACGTTGAAGCGGGCAAGGCGCAGGCCGGCAGCGATGACATAGATCAGCGCTGCGATCCAGCCGAGAGAACGGGCCTGGTCGAGAACGAAAGCGTAGAGAACGAGCGCAGGCGCGACGCCGAAATTGACGATGTCAGCGAGCGAATCCATCTGTGCGCCGAACTTCGAGGTCGCCTTCATCAAGCGCGCCACACGGCCATCGATACCATCGAGGAAGGCTGCAACCAGCACCATAGCGACGGCAAGTTCGAAGCGGTTTTCGAAGGCAAGCCTGACGCCGGAGAGGCCGGCGCAGATGGCAAGCACGGTGATCACGTTGGGCACGATCAGCCGCAGCGGAATTTCCCTGAGGCGCGGGCCGCGCGCCTCGTCGTTCGGGCCGTTCGGTTCAAAGGACGGAAAGGGCGTTTCCATGGGGTGCTCCAGTTCCTGTTTCGATGGCAGCGGCATCATCAACCGCGACGGCTGATAACCGGACCCTTCGCGGAACCGAATTCGGCGAGCACGGTTTCGCCGGCAATCGCCGTCTGGCCGAAGCTGACGCGCGGCTGGGCGCCTTCGGGCAGGAAGACGTCGAGGCGGGAACCGAAACGGATGAGGCCGAAGCGCTCACCGGGCTGCAGCGCATCGTTTTCAGCCGACCAGCAGACGATACGGCGGGCGACAAGACCGGCGATCTGGACAACGCCGATCTCGCCATGCGCCGTCTCAATGACAAGGCCGTTACGCTCATTTTCATGGCTTGCCTTGTCGAGATCGGCATTGACGAACTTTCCGGCGCGATAGGCGATACGGCGGATAGTGCCGCGCACCGGCGAACGGTTCACGTGGCAGTTGAAGACGTTCATGAAGACCGAGATGCGCAGCATCGGCGTGGTGCCGAGACCGAGTTCCTCCGGCGGCGTCACCAGCGCGATCGACGAGACGCGGCCGTCTGCCGGGCTGATGACCAGATCGTCATCGAGCGGCGTCATGCGTTCCGGATCGCGAAAGAAATAGGCGCACCAGGCCGTCAGGATGAAGCCGAGCCACATCAGCGGCTCCCAGAGGAACCCGAGGACCAACGAAACAACGAAGAAACCGGCGATGAAGCGATAGCCTTCCTTGTGCACCGGGACCAGCGTGTTGCGCACCGAATTGATCAAGCTCATGAACAGGGATCTCCAGATTTTTCGTTCGGCTAGGACGTACAGGGAAAAAGCCGCAGTTGGTAGTCGTTAGTGAATAGTGAGCAGTAAGAAGTTCTGAGAAAGCTCGCTATCCACTGCTCACCGCTCACTAATCACTACTCACGCCCGCTCACATCGCCACTGCACCGCGCACCACAACCCCCAGATCGTCACTCTCGCGAACCTTCTTCAGCGTTTCCTCGGCCTGGGTCGCTTCGCGCTGGCGGTTCCACATCGAGGCGTAGAGGCCGTCGCGGTCGATAAGTTCCCCATGGGTGCCGCGCTCCGCGATTCCGCCGTCCTTCAGGACGATGATCTCGTCGGCATGGATGACCGTCGACAGGCGGTGGGCGATGACCAGCGTCGTGCGGTTCTGCGAGACGATATCGAGCGCCGTCTGGATCTCCTGCTCGGTGCGGGTGTCGAGAGCCGAGGTTGCCTCGTCGAGGATCAGGATCGGCGGGCTTTTCAACACCGTGCGGGCGATCGCCACACGCTGCTTTTCGCCGCCCGACAGTTTCAGGCCGCGCTCGCCGACCATGGCGCCGTAGCCGTCCGGAAGGCTCTCGATGAACTCACCGATCTGGGCAATCTCGGCTGCCGCCGCGATCTCGGCCTGCGTGGCGGAGGTGCGGCCATAGCGGATGTTGTAGGCGATCGTGTCGTTGAACAGCACCGTATCCTGCGGCACCATGCCGATGACCGCGCGCAGGCTCTTCTGCCTCACGTCGCGCACGTCCTGGCCATCGATGGTGATCGCGCCCTCCTGGACATCGTAGAAGCGGTAGAGAAGCCGCGACAGCGTCGATTTTCCGGCGCCTGAGGGGCCGACGACGGCGACGGTCTTGCCTGCCGGTACCGCAAAGCTGATGCCCTTGAGGATCGGACGAGCCGGATCATAGGCGAAATGCACGTCCTTGAAGGCAATCGCGCCGCGGTCGATCACCAATTCCCTGGCATCAGGGCTATCCAAGACCTCCGCATCGACCTCGAGCAGGTCGAACATCTGCTCGATATCCGTCAGGCCCTGGCGGATTTCGCGATAGACGAAGCCGATGAAGTTGAGCGGGATGGCAAGCTGTATCAGCATCGCGTTGATGAAGACGAAATCGCCGAGCGTCTGCTCGCCCCGCTGCACGGCCAAAGCCGACATCACCATCATGACCGCGGTACCCGCACCGAAAATCAGCGCCTGGCCGAAGTTGAGCCAGCCGAGCGAAGTCCAGACCTGCGTCGCCGAACGCTCGTAGCGCGCCATCGACTGGTCGAAGCGCTTGGCCTCCATCTCCTCGTTACCGAAATATTTGACTGTCTCGAAGTTCAGAAGCGAATCGATCGCCTTCGTATTGGCATCCGTATCGCTGTCGTTCATCGAGCGGCGGATCGATATGCGCCAGTCGCTCGCCTTGATCGTGAACCAGATGTAGAGCCAGACGGTAATCGCGGTCACCAGCAGATAGCTGAAGCCATAACCCCGCCAAAAGACCACCGCCGTCAAAAGGAACTCGATCAGGGTCGGCACCGTGTTGAGGATGGTGAAGCGGACGATCGTTTCAATACCCTTGGTTCCGCGCTCGATGACGCGCGACAGGCCGCCGGTGCGGCGCTCCAGATGGAAGCGGAGCGACAGCTGGTGCATGTGGACGAAAGTGCGATAGGCAAGCTGGCGCACCGCATGCTGGCCGACGCTGGCAAACAGCGCATCGCGCAGTTGGTTCAGCCCCGACTGCAGCAGACGCGCCAGGTTATAGGCAAGCACCAGCATCACGGCGCCGGTGAAGACGGCCGGCAGAACGCCGACAATGTCGGTCTTGCCGTTCAGTGCGTCGGTCGCCCATTTGAAGAAATAGGGTACGAGCAGGAGTACGATCTTGGCGACCAGCAGGATGAGGGTCGCCCAGACAACGCGCATCTTCAGGTCGATACGGTCGCTCGGCCACATATAGGGCCAGAGATTGATGATCGTCTGCAGCGGATTGCCTGCGTCCGCCGATACCGTCTTCTTCTGCGCTGCCACTTTGTGTTTCCGCCTTCGTTCTTCGGCCGCTTTTTTTCACAACAGCCGTCCTTGCGCGCTTTGGATGTCACGACAATGAACATCGATACGAAAGCGCGCCCGCAATCTCCAATCAAAAGCGGCGCCTTTCTCAAGGCGCCGCTTTTCGTTTCAGATAGGTCTTACGTGGACCGGCCGCAATGGAGCGCCGGCAAAAAGCAATCAGGGCTCATGCTTCATACGTTTGCGGTGAATTTCCTGCGATTCAGCTTCAGGCATCGCCTCGTCCGGCACGCCGAAGATCTGGCCTGGCAGGATGCGGTCCGGATTGCTGATCTGGTCCTCGTTGGCGAGATAGATCGTCGTATAGCGCACGCCGGCACCATAGACCCGGCGCGAAATCTGCCAGAGCGTATCACCACGGCGGATGATCACCGACGTCTTGCTCTGCTGCAGAGGCGCCTGCTGCACCGTTTCCGGCTCGACCGCTGCCTGCCCGGTTGCCGGTTTCTCGGCGGGTGCGGCATTGTCGCCGCCTGTCGTAGCGGCAGCGCCTGACTCTGCGGAAGGGGTAGGCTTCTCGGCCGTTTCCACCGCCGGCTTTACGACCTCGTTCTGGGCCGGCGTCGCCGGGGTATCGGTCGCAACCGCATTGCCACCGGTGCCGTCGGTGCGCGGCATCAGCGCCGAGCCCACCGCTGCCTCGATCTTGCCAAGCGACGCGGAAACGCTGGCTGCATCCGGCGGCAGCGCCTTCAGCATGTCAAGCGCATCAGTCGCGGCCTTGGCCGTCTTGGCCGCCATTTCCTTGACGTTGGCATCGAGATTATCGGCGACCTTGAAATCAGCGAGCGACTTCAGGGCAATTTCGGTCGCGGAGCGTGCAGCCGCCAGCTCTTCCGCCGTCGGCACCTTGCCATCCTTGAACAGTCCCTTGAGCAGGCCAAGCGCCTTCGTCGCCTCCATTCGCAGGCCATCGAAGCTGCCACCCTCGAGGGGCGCAACGGTCCCTTGCGCGTCGGGTTGAGCGACCGCTGCCACCTGATCGCCGGCCGGACGATCGAAGGGAACGGCGGCGCGCATGTCAACCGTGCTGCCGTCAGCGCCCATCACGTCGGCGCGGATCGTGTGGCCTCCGACCGGCAGGTCGATCGCGCCTTCAACGACGAAACGTCCCTGCTCGTCGGCCTTCATCTCGCCGACAAGCTTGTCATCGGCATAAATGCGAACCAGCGCGCCAGCCTTGGCGTTGCCCGCGACGAAAATCTTCTTGCCTTCGATCTCGACGGCAGAGACAGCGACAGCCGACTCCTCGCTAATTGCGGAGGTCTGTGCCGAAACGGCGGTATCCGCCACCGTGGCGGATGCGCCGGGGGCAGGCTCTGCCTTTGCGACTTCACCTGTAGCCGTCGTTGACTGAGCACCCGGATCAGCGGGCTTTGCCTCGGCCGCCGGTTTGGTGATGATGCGGCTTGCCTCGCCCGGCTTCGACACCATGGCAAGCAGTTCGCCGGCCTTGTCCTTGGGGATCGAAACGGTAGCAACTTCTTCCGAGGACTTGGTCACGCCGTTTTCGCCGACGCTACGCAGCGTCAGCTGATAATCGCCGGCTGCGAGCGGCTTGTCGAAGATCGCGGCAAAATCACCCGTCGCGCCGACATCCGCGGTGCCGATGACCGTATCGCCGCTGACGATTTCAAGCCTGGTATTGGGCTGAGCCCGCCCGGCAATGACCGTCGAGCCGTCCGGCTCGACACGCAGGACATCAAAACCCGGCACCGTCCATTCGGCAGCCGGATCGGCAGACTTGGCGGTGTCGGTCGCCGCCTCGCCCTCAGCCGCGGGCCGCGTGCTCTTCGTATCGGCCAGCTTTGCCGCGCTATCCGCCGGCGCATCGGCCGTGAGGGTGTCCTTGCCTTTGTCGATATTGGGCAGGACAAAGAAAACCATCAGCAGGGACGCAATTGCCAGGACGATAAGGGCCACCCAGCCGGCCTTGTTCTTCATCATGCACATCTCCAAATGGCCGGGAGCCGACTGCGCCCGAAATGGACGGCAAAGGACAGCTCTCCCGAAGCCTATATGCCTGCCGCTTTCCGTTTTCCTAACCAGGCGGAATCAGCCCCTGCACATATCGTCAGCTTATTCCTGAAAACGCTAACGATTTCCGTCGCTTTCTACAAGCATCGCCGCATGTTCGGACCCAGCCGCGCCCCTGTTTTCCGTCATTTTTCTTGACGCCTGCTGCCGCTGGATGTCTCTTTGGACCATGAGTGAGAAAAATATCCCGATTCGATCCATCTGCGTTTATTGCGGCTCCCAGCCCGGCCGCGACAAATCCTACCTCGATGCCGGCCGTGCTCTGGGCAAATCCATCGCCGAAAATCATCTTCGTCTCGTCTATGGCGGCGGAACGAAGGGCATCATGGGCGCAGTCGCAAGCGGCGTTCTTTCGCATGGTGGACGCGTCACTGGTATCATACCAGAATTTCTGATGGATATGGAGGCCACGCGTCATTCGCTTGGGCAGCTCAGCGAGCTGATCGTCACGCCGGACATGCATGACCGCAAGCACAAGATGTTCGAGCGTGCCGACGCCTTCGTCACCCTGCCGGGCGGCATCGGCACGCTGGAAGAGATCGTCGAGATCATGACCTGGGCGCAGCTCGGCCGTCACCGCAAGCCGATCGTGCTCGTCAATATCAATGGCTTCTGGGACCCGCTGATGACACTGGTCCAGCACATGGCGGAAGCCGGCTTCATCCACACCGCCCATCTGGTCCAGCCGCTCGTCATCGACGCTGCAGAGGAAGTCGTTCCGGCGTTGCTGGCTCACTGGGCAAGCGATATCGACCGCGAGGGCGAGGCCGGGATCATCTCCAAGCTCTGACGATACCCCCGCTGGGTTCAGCCTGCCTTCCGGCCCAGTCTACGCGGTATTGATCGTCATGCCCCGCCGTTATAATGTCTTGGCAACGCTTGGCCGGATAGGCAGACTATTTCCATGGACGACAAGAACGGCATTTCAGAAGACCTCAGCCGGCGTATCGATATGCTCGCTGCCCGTTCCACGCTAACGCGCGAGCGGATCATCGAGGATGCGCTGTCCCACGGCCGCTCGCTTGCGTGGCAAGAGAAGTGGATTGAGGGTGTACAAGAGGGCATCGAGGCGGCCGATCGCGGCGACTTTGCCACAGCGGATGAAATCGCGGCTGTTCTCAACAAATACAGCCAGATATAACAGCAGTGCGGATCGTATGGACCAGACGCTACCTGCGAGAGCTTGCGAGCATCGGCGATTATATCGGTCATTACAACCCGCGTGCGGCCGCACGTGTCGTGAATGACATCCACTCCAAAACACACAGACTGCTCACTGCAAACCCTTTTATCGGGCGAAACGGTGAGATCAGGGGAACGCGGGAACTCGTCATCCCGGGGACGCCTTATATCGTTGCCTACCGTGTCGGTGACGCACAGATCGAAATCCTCTTCGTGCAGCACGGTGCGCGTGAATGGCCAGAAGACGTTTAGAGACAGTTTTTGATCAGGCCGGCACGCTCTATTCGGCCGGGTTTGGTAGTGCTGCGCGCCGCGCGCGGCTTTCCATGAGCATCGACGTCGAATAGACCGCCAGGGCCGCCCAGATCAGGATGAAGGCGATCAGCTTCGGCGTGCCGAAGGGTTCGTGGAAGACGAAGACGGCGATGATGAAGATCATCGTCGGGGCGATATACTGCATGATGCCGATGGTGGAGAGCCGGAGCAGCTTGGCGCCGTTGGCATAGATCATCAGCGGCACCGCCGTGACGACGCCGCAGGCCATGAGCCAGGCGACATCGGCCCAACCGGTGTCGGAGAAATGCCCCTGGCCCGAGGCTTCCAGATAGATGATATAGCCGAGTGCGGGAACGCTGAGCAGCAGCACTTCCAGGAAGAAACCCTGATTCGGCCCGACCGGAAGGGTCTTGCGGAAGAAGGCATAGAGGCCCCAGGAGAGCGCGAGGCCAATGGACACCCAGGGCAGCCCGCCCGCATCAAAGGCCAGCACCACGACCGCGATCGCGGCAAGAACGATCGCGGCGATCTGGGCCGGGTTGAGCTTTTCCTTGAGCAGCACCGCGCCGAGGAAGATCGAGAACAGCGGGTTGATGTAGTAGCCGAGCGCGGTTTCGAGCGCCCGGCCTGCCCCGATCGCCCAGACATAGATGCCCCAGTTGATGGTGATGAGAACGGCCGTCAGCATCGCCATCTTCAGCATGCGCGGCGAGCGCAGCGCCGTCTTCACGTCATCCGTGCGGCCGAGGAGGATGAGCACGGCGCCGGCAAGCGGCACCGACCAGACGATCCGGTGGGCAACGACCTCGAAAGCCGGGATGTGCGCGACGGCCTTCATGAAGAACGGCAGGAAACCCCAGAGTAGGTAAGCCGTCAGGGCGAAGGCGAAACCGCGGGGCGAATCGCCGTTTTGCACCAGCGGTGTTTGTTTCGCATCAGCCATGGCGCTTCATCCCGTCAAGATTTTTGTCGTTTGGCCCGTCCTACTCCAAAGACCGTTGATCAACCAATTCATTTCCGTGAACCTTGCATGCAATAAACCTGACAGAGACTTCAGCTAAGGAGGGGAAAATAGGTGATATTTTGCGGGGTGCATTCCGCAGCTTCCCACCATAGGTTTTGAGCCAGGCAATGACCGGTCAGACGAAGGGATTTCTCATGTCATCCAAACTCGCGCTCCATCCGATAACCCGCCGCTCGCTCCTCAGCGGTGCTGCCGCCACTTCCGCTCTCATCCTGCTGCATCCCTTTGCGGCGCGTGCGGCCGCCAACCAGGCGCATCTGCGCATCATGGAAACGACCGACATCCACGTCCACGTCTTCCCTTACGATTATTACGGCGACAAGCCGAACGACACGATGGGGCTTGCCCGCACCGCTTCGATCATCGACGCCATCCGCGCCGAGGCCGGCAATTCCTTCCTCGTCGACAACGGCGACTTCCTGCAGGGCAACCCGATGGGCGACTACATGGCCTATCAGCGCGGCATGAAGGACGGCGACGCGCATCCGGTCATCAAGGCGATGAACGTGCTCGGTTACGAGGCGGGCACACTGGGGAATCATGAGTTCAACTATGGCCTCGACTACATGCTCAAGGTGCTTGCCGGGGCCAATTTCCCCTATGTCTGCGCCAACCTGACCAAGGGACAGCTCGCCTCCGACCCGAAGAAGGACGAGCTGTTCTTCAAGCCCTATACGATCGTCGAGAAGATCGTCACTGACGGCTCAGGCGCCGCCAGCCCGCTGAAGATCGGCATCATCGGCTTCGTGCCGCCGCAGATCATGCTCTGGGATATCAAGAACCTCGAGGGCAAGGCGCAGACCCGCGACATCGTCGAGGCGGCCAGGGCGTGGGTTCCGGTGATGAAGGAAGACGGCGCCGATATCATCATCGCGCTCTCCCACTCCGGCATCGACGGCAGTGGCCAGAGCGAACGGATGGAAAATGCCTCGCTCTACCTCGCCGGCGTCGAAGGCATCGACGCGGTCTTCACCGGCCACCAGCACCTCGTCTTCCCCGGCCCCAAGAGCTTCGACGGCATCGAGGGCGTCGATCCCTCCAAGGGCACGCTGCTCGGCAAGCCGGCCGTGATGGGCGGTTTCTGGGGATCGCATCTCGGCCTGATCGACCTGCTCATCGAAAAGGATGGCAAGCGCTGGAGGATCGTCGATTTCACCACCGAGGCGCGGCCGATCTATCACCGCCAAGACAAGAAGGTGGTCGCCGATGTGGCAGACCGGGCCGATGTGCTGAATGCCGCCAATACCGAGCATGAGGCGACACTTGCCTATATCCGCACGCCCGTCGGCAAGACGTCGGCGCCGCTCTATTCCTACTTCGCGCTCGTGGCGGACGACCCGTCCGTCCAGATCGTCTCCAACGCGCAGACCTGGTACATCAAGGACATGCTGAAGGACACGGAATACAAGGACCTACCCGTGCTTTCGGCGGCGGCCCCGTTCAAATCCGGCGGGCGCGGCGGCGCGGATTATTATACCGACGTTGCAGCCGGCGACATCGCCATCAAGAACGTCGCCGATCTCTATCTCTACCCGAACACTGTGCAGGCCGTCGTCATCACCGGCGCGCAGGTTAAGAACTGGCTGGAAATGTCGGCCGGCATGTTCAACACCGTCGAACCGGGCGCCAAGGACGCAGCACTGCTCAATCCCGAATTTCCCTCCTACAACTTCGATATCATCGACGGCGTGACCTACCAGATCGACCTCACACAGCCGGCCAAATACGACAATGACGGCAATGCCGTGAATCCGGGATCGAACCGCATCCAGAACCTCTCCTTTAAGGGCAAGCCGATCGATCCGGCGCAGAGATTCGTCGTCGCGTCCAACAATTACCGCGCCGGCGGCGGCGGCAAGTTCCCCGAAATCGCTGCCGACAAGGTGGTCTTCGCCGCGCCCGACACCAACCGCGACGTCATCGTCCGCTACATCATTGCCGAAGGCACCATCAACCCATCGGCCGACGGCAACTGGAGCTTCAAGCCGGTGGAGGGTGCGACCGCGATTTTCGAGTCCGGCCCGAAGGCGCGTGGACTCGTCGCCGAGGTCAAGGGCGTGAAGATCGAGGATGCGGGCGACGGCGCGGACGGATTTGCGAAGTTCCGGCTGGTGCTGTGATCGAGGCGCTATCGCCTCATTAAACGACCTCAATCAATGTTTCGCCGCGCGCAAGCGCGGCAACGATCATTGGCATAACCGTTTCAAAGCGGATCAGGAGTTGTTGGCGCCGCGTGTTAGGCCATCTAATCCAGATCACAGACGGGCCAGCCAACGTGAAAAGCTTTCGCTGGGCAAAGGCCTCATCCTTCGTGACGATGATCCAGCCTTCCGTCAGAGCGCAGTCCCATATCAGATGGTCAGCTGAGGCCTGCATTCCTTTGTCAGCGACGTGCGCCGCATCGTAACCGCAAGCAGTGAGCCAACGCGCAAGCACCGGTGGCAGCTGGGCGTCGACCAGGAAGCGCATTACGCGACGTGAAGAACAGGATGATCGCTTTGGCGCGCGGCATATTCCAGCGCGGCCTGAATATCGCCGTCTTCAAGCGCGGGGTAATCCGCTAGAATCTCGGCATGACTGGCCCCTGCCGCCAACAGGTCCAGAACGTCCTTGACGCGAATGCGAAGGTTGCGGAGCGTCGGGCGCCCGCCGCATTGCGCTGGATCGACTGTAATTCGATAAATTTCACTCATATCTGACGCCTCGATAAAGTCTCGCCGCAAATTCCGACAATGATATCATGACGCGACCGGGCGGTCGCGTCCCCTTGTCATTTACTCCGCCGCCGCCAGCCCCGCCTGGTCGCGGTTCTTCAACAGCTTGAAGACGACCGAATCCATCAGGGCCTGGAAGGACGCATCGATGATGTTGTCGGACACGCCGACCGTCCACCAGCGGGCGCCGGTGGCATCGACTGATTCGATCAGGACTCGGGTGATAGCTTCCGTGCCGCCGTTGAGGATACGGACCTTATAGTCCACCAGTTCCAGGTCCTCGATTTCCGACTGGTATTTGCCGAGGTCCTTGCGAAGCGCAAGGTCGAGCGCGTTGACCGGCCCGTGGCCCTCGGCAACCGACATCATGGTCTCGCCGTCGATGGAGACTTTCACCACGGCCTCCGAGACCGTCTTCAACTTGCCGTTGGCATCGAAACGGCGCTCGACCATGACGCGGAAACTGTCGACCAGGAAGAATTCCGGAACCGAACCGAGGATACGCTGGGCGAGAATGGCGAAGCTGGCATCGGCGCCCTCATAGGCATAACCGGTCGCCTCGCGTTCCTTGACGATGGAAATCAGCTTGTCGAGTTTCGGATCGTCCTTGGAGACGACGATGCCGCGCCGCTTGAGAGCGTTGATGAAATTGGCCTTGCCACCCTGGTCCGACACCATGACCTTGCGCAGATTGCCGACGCTTTCCGGCGTCACGTGCTCGTAGGTGCGCGGGTCCTTCAGCAACGCGGAAGCATGAATGCCGGCCTTGGTCGCGAAAGCGGAGGCGCCGACATAGGGCATCTGGTGGTCGGGCGAGCGGTTCAGGAGTTCGTCGAAGGCGTGGGAGAGCGTGGTCAGTTCCTGCAGCCGATCGGCATCGATCGCCGTCTCGAAACGGCTGTTATACGCTTCCTTCAGCGCCAGCGTCGGGATCAGCGTCACGAGATTGGCGTTGCCGCAGCGCTCGCCGATGCCGTTCAGCGTACCCTGGACCTGGCGCACGCCGGCCTCGACCGCAGCCAGCGAATTGGCGACCGCCTGGCCTGTATCGTTATGCGCATGGATGCCGAGGTTCGCACCAGGAACACCATGAGCAATGACCGCCCCGATGATGTCGCGGATCTCCGGTGGCTGGGTGCCGCCATTGGTGTCGCAGAGCACGACCCAGCGGGCGCCGGCATCAAAGGCTGTCTTGGCGCAGGCCAGTGCATAGGCGGGATTGGCCTTATAGCCGTCGAAGAAGTGCTCGCAATCGATCATAGCCTCGCGGCCGCTTTGAACGACAGCCTCGACCGATGTCTGGATCGATTCGAGATTCTCCTCGTTGGAACAGCCAAGTGCCACGCGGACATGATAATCCCAGCTCTTGGCGACAAGACAGACCGCATCGCTTTGCGCCTGCAGGAGGCTTGTCAATCCGGGATCGTTGGACGCGGACACACCGGCACGCTTTGTCATGCCGAAGGCGACGAAGCGGGCTTTCCCGGTACGCTTCTTCCTGAAAAACTCGGTATCCGTCGGGTTGGCGCCGGGATAGCCGCCTTCGACATAGTCCATGCCGAATTCGTCCAGCATCTTGGCGATGGCGATCTTGTCCTCGACGGAAAAGTCGATGCCGGGGGTTTGCTGCCCGTCTCGCAGGGTGGTGTCGAAGAGGTAGATACGTTCTTTCACAATAGTGCCTCCGATAAGGGCCCGCTCCGAGTCTGCCGCGCCTTACCCCCCTCTGTCGGCGACGCCGACATCTCCCCCTCAAGGGGGGAGATTGGCTGCAAATGTTGTGCCTCCCTTACACCGAAGTCAGCAAGAAAAAAGGATGATCTCCCCCCTTGAGGGGGAGATGTCACGGAGTGACAGAGGGGGGTAAGAGCCGCAGACACTATCATCACACCTTCCCCGCAAACCGGTCCGTCGCCCGGATGAGCTTGTCGAGAATGCCGGGCTCGGAGTAGGCATGCCCTGCCCCTTCGATCAGATGGAACTCCGCTTCGCCCCAAGCCTTGTGCAGCGCCCAGGCATATTTCGCAGGGCATGGCATGTCGTAGCGGCCGTGCACGATAACGCCCGGAATACCGCGCAGCTTGTGAGCGTCACGCAGAAGCTGCCCCTCTTCCAGCCAGCCGGCATTGACGAAGAAATGGTTTTCGATCCGGGCGAAGGCGTAGGCGAACTCGTCTTCCTCGAACTTGTCGCTGGTCGAAGGTTCCGGAAGGAGCGTGATCGTCTCGCCTTCCCAGATGCTCCAGGTCTTGGCAGCGGCAAGGCGGGTCGCCTTGTCATTGCTGGTGAGCCGCCGGTGATAGGCGAGCATCATCTCATGGCGCTCATCCTGCGGGATCGGCGCGATGAAGCGCTCCCACTTGTCCGGGAACATTTCCGAGACGCCGAACTGATAGTACCAATCGAGTTCGGCCCTGGTCAGCGTATAGATGCCGCGCACGACAAGCTCCGACACCCGCTCCGGATGCTTTTGCGCATAGGCGAGCGCCAGCGTCGAGCCCCAGGAACCGCCGAAGACCAGCCACTTGTCGACGCCGGCCATTTCGCGCAGCCGCTCGATATCGGCGACCAGATGCCAGGTCGTGTTGGCTTCCAACTCCGCATGCGGCATGGATTTGCCGCAGCCGCGCTGGTCGAACAGGGTCACGTCGTAAAGCTTCGGGTCGAACAGGCGCCGATGGCTCTGCGAAATCGTGCCGCCAGGCCCGCCATGTAGGAAGACGGCGGGCTTGGCGCCGGAGGTGCCGGCCTTTTCCCAATAGATGATGTGGCCATCGCCGACGTCGAGATGGCCGGAGGCATAAGGTTCGATTTCCGGATAAAGCGTGCGCAGTTCTGATGTCATAGATTCAAACCATGGGCGGGCCATTCGGCCGTGTCGTGATCGGGATGCTGGAAGGAGATGATCTGCTCCTGCTGCGAATAGAAGTCCGGATCCTCCAGCGTCGGCTGCTCGAAGATCGTCGTCACCCAGGGCAGGCGTGCGGCGAAATTGACCTGGATCTGCGGCGCGAGATCGGAGCGGTCATCGAAGGCGCCGATGGCGATTTCGAGCCCGCCGGGATGGCGATAGGCCAGCGGCGTGCCGCAGGATGAGCAAAAACCGCGGCTGATGTTCACAGATGACTGGAAATAGTTCGGCTCGTTGCGCGTCCACTCGACCCCGCCTTCCGGCGCCGTGACAAGTGGGCCGAAAAAGCCGCCAAAGGCCTTCTGGCACATGCGGCAATGGCAAATCGACGGGCGGCCAAGCTTGCCCTTCAGGCGGAAGCGCACAGCGCCGCACTGGCAACCTCCGGTTCGAATGCTCTCGGTCATGTCTATTCCTCCGGTGGCCAATGTTTCGTGTCGTAATCGGGATGCTGGCGGCTCGTTTCAAGGATCGCCAGATGCCGCTTAATACCGGCCTTGTTGCCGGCGTCGGTTTCCGCGCCCGGCAGTCCCGGCAGATGCGAGAACCAGGGGACGCGCGATTCCACGCCGGACTGCTTGAGCGGCCGCACATCATAGGGATCGTCGAGAGAACCGAGCACGATATTGATAAAATCCGCCCCAGGCATGTCATAGAACAACGGCGTGCCGCAGGCGGCGCAAAATCCGCGCCGGGCGAAATCGGAGGAGTGAAACCAGCTCGGTTCACCCCTCGTGATGAGGAACGACGCACGCCGCGCATTGGCAAGCGGCATGAAATAGTTGCCGGCCGCCTTCTGGCACATGCGGCAATGGCATAGATGCGGATCACGGAGCGTGCCTTCCGCCCGATAGCGCACCGCGCCGCACTGGCAGCCGCCGGTATAGATGCGGGAGATGCTCATCCGCGCTCCTTCGGCGGCCATTCGGCGGTATCGTGATCCGGATGCTGGTAAGAGACGAGCCTCGCAAGAAAAGATGCAGCATCCTGGTCGGCCATGGTGTCCTCGCCGGGCAGGCCCGGAATATGGTCGACATAGGGGAGCTTTGCCTCGATGCCCCACTGGATCTTCGGTACGATGCCTTCCGGCTTGTCGAAGGCCGCGATCGCGAGCGCCACACCGTCCGGCGCCTCGTAAGTGAGCGGTGTGCCGCAATCGCCGCAAAACCCGCGCTTGATGAAATTGGACGACTGAAAGCGCTTCGGTGCCCCCCGCGTCCAGGTGAGCTTCGCCGAGCGCACGGAGACCAGCGGCAGATAAAAATTCCCCGCCGCCTTCTGGCACATCCGGCAATGGCAGACCGATGCGTCGCCGAGGGTGCCTTCGACGCGAAACCGGACAGCGCCGCATTGGCAGCCGCCGGTGTGGACGAGGTCGGTCATGGGTGATCCTTCCGATGCGGCCGACTGCAGGCGCTTTCGCCCTCGATGGGTGGCTCGGCGCCTGCTGGTTGGATGATGAGCCGGTCACCGTCAGGATAGATGACGAGATTTTCCGCCAGAGGCGCAAGCTCCTCTGGTATCTCGATGAACTGTCCTTCGGCGTCTCTCTGCAATGTTACGAGATAGGTGGCGCCCATTGTTCCTTCTCCGCAATTAGCCTGTCCCGGATAACCAGAAGGATGTGCTGACAGACATTGTCGATGTCTTTCAACACATCATCATTCCAGAAGCGAACCACCGTCCAGCCATCTCGCTCCAGGCGCGTCGTTCGCTGCTGATCGTAGGCAATGCGATCCTCGTTTGCGTGCTGAGAACCGTCAAGCTCGACGATCAAGCGATGCGTCGGGCAAGCAAAATCGACGATATAACCGGAAATCGGGAACTGGCGGCGGAAGCCAATGCTCATCAGGCGGTGCGCACGCAATTCATTCCAGAGCTTGAGTTCGGAATCCGTGAGGTTCTTGCGCATGCGGCGCGCATTTGCCCGGGCTTTCGGCGGGATTACAGTATGCGGCACGATACCCCCCTCTGTCACTTCGTGACATCTCCCCCACAAGGGGGGAGATTGGATGTGGCGAGCGCACTGCCCACAGGAAACTCCCACACTCTGGGCACACGGACCGGGCAAATCAATCCAGTTTGCCGCCATCATGGGCGGAGAAAATTGTTTAACCGAGCGATCCCCGCGAGTCCCCGATCTCCCCCCTTGTGGGGGAGATGTCACGAAGTGACAGAGGGGGGTGGCGATCGTCACCGCTTGACCTCCCAGGTCGTGACCCGCTCGCCGGTTGCCGCATCCTTGCCGTCCTTGAGCTGGATACCCTTGGTTGCAAGATCCTCGCGGATCTTGTCGGCTTCGGGGAAGTTCTTGGCTTTGAGGAGTTCGAGCCGAATCTCGATCTGTTCTTGAATCAAGATCAACTCAATTTTGTCGACGTGTGCCTGGGCCATAAAACCCTCAAGTTCGACGCCCAGAAAGGCCACTCCGTTTAGGAGATTGAACGCGGCATCTACATCGCCCCGAGCGGCTTCTTTAGACCATCGTTGCAGCAAGGTGATCGCCTCGCTCATATTCAAATCGTCCGCTAACGATTCAACCAGATCATTGCTCGGCACCGGCTCAACCAAACGGTTTGCCACTGCAACCCAGTTATGGTCGGACGCAATCTTTCTCGCATCGACCCAGGACTGAAGGATATTTTCTGCCTCTTCCAGCCTCTTCAAACTGAAATCGATCGGCTGCCGATAATGCGTCATCAGCATCGCCAGCCTCAAAACCTCGCCCGGCCATTTGCGGCCACCGAATTTTTCCGTGTGCAGCAGTTCGTAGATGGTGACGAAATTGCCCTCGGACTTCGACATCTTGCGGCCTTCGACCTGGAGGAAGCCGTTGTGCATCCAGACATTGGCCATGACGTCGGTGCCGTGGGCGCAGCGCGACTGGGCGATCTCGTTTTCATGGTGCGGGAAGATCAGGTCCAGCCCGCCGCCATGGATATCGAAGGTCTCGCCGAGATAACGCTCGCTCATGGCCGAGCATTCGATATGCCAGCCCGGGCGGCCGCGGCCCCAGGGGCTATCCCAGCCGGGTTCGCTTTCGGACGACAGCTTCCACAGCACGAAATCGCCCGGATTCTTCTTGTGCGCATCGACTGCCACGCGGGCGCCCGCCTGCTGGTCCCCGAGATTGCGGTTGGAGAGACGGCCATAGTCGGCCATCGAGCGCGTGTCGAAGAGCACCTCGCCTTCCGCCTGATAGGCATGGCCCTTGGCGATGAGCTTTTCGATGATGATGATCATCTGTTGGATATTGTCGGTGGCGCGGGGCTGTTCGTCCGGGTCGAGGCATCCGAGTGCCTTGGCGTCTTCAAGGAACTGTGTCTCGGTCTTTTCCGTCACGGCGCGAATGGCGTCGTTCAGCGGAAGATCGGGAAAGTCGCGAAGCGCACGCGCGTTGATCTTGTCATCGACGTCGGTGATGTTGCGGACATAGGTGACTTTCGTCTCGCCTTTGCCCCCATCCCACACCCCTTCTTTCGCAAGGTGTTTCAGCAGCCGGTAGAGCACATCGAAGACGATGACCGGACGGGCGTTGCCGATATGGGCATAGTCGTAGACGGTCGGGCCGCAGACATACATGCCGACATTCGTCGGGTCGATTGGCGTGAAAACCGCCTTCTCCCGTGTCAGCGTGTTGTACAGTTTCAATGTCGGCAGTCCGCCCATTCCAAATCTCCCATTCCGCATCACCGAATACACGCAGCCGCCCGGCTGGACCTTCGCGTTGTCATCTTGATTTTTGGGAGACGAAAACGGCCAGGCCAGCGTTGAGGCTAGCGAATAATAATCCGGCAGATGATGCAGATAACCGTTTTCATGGGCAGCTTTATCGCGCTTCGCTTGCGCCCGGTCAAGAGGTCAGCGGCGCTCAAGCATCATATGTTGGGATGTTGGAGAATTGGTCATTGTTTTGTCACGATCGGGCTTATCTGGAGACGCCGGACGCCCGCGGAATCAAGACTTTCAGGCACTTGCACATTGCTGCCTGTTTCCTTGGGCACAATAAGGAACGCCGTTTTGGTGGAAAACACACTGGAACGAAGCGCTTCCAGCTAGTGAAAGCATCAAAGGAGAGTTTGAAATGTCTGGCAATAAGATGGACAAGCACGGTAAGCGTGTTGCTGCTGCCAATCTTGTCGAGCAGTACCGTCCGCTCGGCCTGAAGGCCGTCCTTGCCGCTGCTCTGCAGGTCAAGCCAAAGCCGGTCAAGAAACCCGCTTTGCCGAAGCAGCCGGCCTGACCCCTCAAAAAAGCGACAACTGACGGTCTGCCGGCGGCTCCTTTGGCTTTGAGGCGGGCCTTGCGGCAACGCTTACCGGGGCCTGAAGATCGGTGCCGGTATTTGCCACCTTGTTCACCCGGTCGGATACGGCGATGGCTTCGAAATAGCCATCGCCCGCCGGTATCATGAGATCCGCGACATCGCGCGGTTCCTGTGTCTTGCAGTCGAGCCAGCGGGCAAAGTCTTCGGGCTTGATGACCACCGGCATCCGATCGTGAATATCAGCGATGCCGGCATTGGCGCGCGTGGTCAGGATGGCGCCGGTGTCGACCTCTGAGCCATCCGCCGAGGACCAGGTCTCCATCAGACCGGCGAAGGCCACGACGCCCCCATTTTTCGGGCGAATCCAGTAGGCCTGCGACGGCTCGCCACTCTCCTTGGGCGGCCGATGCCACTCGTAGAAGCCGGAGGCTGGAATGAGGATACGCCGGTGGCGCATGGCGGCCTTGAACGAGGCCTTGCCGATGGCGGTCTCGGCACGTGCATTGATCAGCAACGGAAAATCGCGCGGGTCCTTCACCCAGGACGGCGTAAATCCCCACCGCACCAGCAGTGCCCGGCGCTCCGGCAGGTTGCTGCCCGGCTGCTGGCGATCGCCGGCAATGACGACGAGAATGGGTTGCGTCGGTGCGATGTTGAAGCGCGCGGGAAAGTCCTCCGTCTCCAGGAGGCCAAGAAATTCCGCCACTTCTTCCGGTGTCGCCGTCAGCGCAAATCGTCCGCACATGGATCAGTCCAATCTCAGTGCGGGCATCGCGGGAACCTCATCAACCGCAGCCAGATCGAGACGATAATGCCAATAGGACCAAGAGCGTGGCGAGAATTGCCCGATCTCGGCTTCGTTTAGGATCTTTTTGAGCAATTCGGTGCCCGCCAGCATTTCCAGGGTCTGAATGTCGTCAAAGTCGCCGATGTTCATCACCTGGGCGATGACGCGCTCCGGTTGCTCGGCGGCTTCCTCCTCGGATTTCCACCAAACATATTTTTTGGCAAAAAAGGATAAGCTATCCCTGTCCAATTTCCGAACTGCCACGTTTTGGGTTCTCGCTTCGCTGCGATCCATTGTATTTCGTTGACGCACAGGAATATAGATAGAACGCCGATGAAAGACCACATGACCCGTCCCACTCCCCAACTCGCGTCCTCCGCCATTCTGGAGCGCGACGGGCGATACCTGCTCGTGCGGCGGGCCAATCCGCCGTCTGCGGACATGTATGCTTTTCCTGGCGGGCGGGCTGAGATCGGCGAGACGCCGGCGGAAACGGCGGTGCGTGAGTTTCACGAGGAAACAGGTATTCTTCCGCGCAAGCCACACCTCTTCGAAACCTATGACCTGCCTCCGCGCGAATCAGATGGGGTGGGCGCGCGACACTTTTTCCTGTCGGTCTTCACGGTGGATGCCGATCCGGACCTTGTTGCCGTCGCCGGCGACGACGCGGCCGGCATCGGCTGGTATACGGCGACCGAAATTTTCGAGTTGCCGATCCCCGATAGCGTTCGCGAATGCGTGGAAAAACTTGAGGCGCGCCGGCAGCCGGGATCGTCCGATGGAAATTCGACTTGCCTGCCGGCGTGATTCGGGGCTTCAAAAGGGTATGATCCGCTTTCTGGCCATTCGATTGTCCCTTTTGCTGGCTCTTGTTGCTCCGCCATTTGGCGCCCAGGCGCAGGAGACGCCGGTTATCGGCACCCCGGCGGTGACCGCTGAAAAGCCTGCGCCCTATGACACGCGGCTGTTGCGCCTTTCGGAGATCCTTGGTTCCGTTCATTATTTGCGGACACTCTGCAAGGATGAGGCGGCAGACAGCTGGCGGCAATCGATGCAGGACCTGCTCGACAGGGAGGCGGGAGGCGAGGCCCAGCGGCGGGCTCGCATGACCGCAGCCTTCAACCGCGGCTACCGGACTTTTGCCTCCGTCTACACGGCCTGCACAGCCGCCGCGGTGGTGGCCGACGAGAGATACCGTGCCGAAGGAGCAACACTTGCTTCAGAAATAACCGCTCGTTTTGGAAATTAAGGGGATATTAACCTCTTTTCTCAGGAGCCCGTGTCGTTTTGGGAAAAGGCTGCTAAGGTCGTTAAGAGAGTGGTAAGAAGTGGCGCCACCTCAAGTCAGGTGCCAAGTAAAGAGCGTGAAACGGCATGGAACGAATGATGGAACCCAGTCTGAATGACATCGACGACATGATCGTTCATGAGAAGATGCAGGCAGCCCTGGAACACCAGAATGAAGCCTGGGCGGATGGAATGGCTGACGGCATCGAGCCTGAGATCATCGCCGATGCGGCCATTGCCCTTGCCATGCGCGAGACGATCCGCCTGCACGGCGAAGACGGGGCCGAAGCCATGCTGAACTCGCTGCGCGAGCGTATGCTGGCCGGAGAATTCTCACCGGAACGTACTCTGCAGTAGTTTCGAGGCAGCCATGTTACGCCAGATGTCAGCAAACCGGCCAGTTGCGGTTCGATTTTCTGCGTTATTGCTCGCCGCGCTCGTTGCTTCCTCCTTCCTTTCTTCGCACGCCGCGTTTGCGCTCAGCGAGCTCAAGCAGATTCCCGGGCAGGTGAACGAGGACGACAAGGCCAAGGATGCCCCCGAAGTGGATGAGCCGGAGGATGCGGGACCGATGCAGATCCCGATGCCCGATCCGCTCGTGAACAAGCCGGCTCGCGACGAACAGGACGATACGGTCCAAGATCCGGCACCGGCCGCTCCCGTCGAGGTGCTGTCCGATGTGTCGAAAATTCCGCAGGCCGTCGCCCGCATGCGCGAGCTGATCGTCGAGGCTGCGGCTTCCGGGGACATCGAACGGCTGCGACCGCTGCTCGGTAAGGGTCCGACGCAGACGCAGGTGGGCGAGAACGGCACCGATCCCGTCAAGGTCCTCAAGGGACTGTCCGGTGATCAGGAGGGCATTGAAATTCTGGCGATCCTGCTCGACGTTCTGTCGACAGGCTTCGTGCTGGTCGACAAGGGAACGCCGGACGAAATCTACGTCTGGCCCTACTTCACCGAAAAATCTCTTTCCTCGCTCACCGCGCCCGAAAAGGTCGATCTCTTCCGGCTGGTGACCGCCGGTGATGTCGCCGGGATGGAAGAGGGCGGCAACTACAATTTCTACCGCGTCGGCATCACGCCCGACGGCCAATGGAAATTTTTCATCGCCGGAGACTGATCGCCGCGCAAAGCGCTTGCTCAGGCTCGCATGAAATCCTACCTGTTTACCGATGAACAGGATAAGCTCCATGCAACCCACTACTCTTGCCGATCGCGCTGTCGTCACCGTGTCAGGACAGGGTGCGCAGGATTTTCTGCAGGCCCTGATCACGACTGATCTCGGGCAGCTGGAAGATGGCGAAGCCAAGCCGGGCGCATTGCTGACGCCGCAAGGCAAAATCCTTTTCGATTTTTTGGTGACACGCGACGGCGAAGCGATCCGGCTTGAAACCGGGACAGACCAGGCCGAGGCGCTGCTGAAGCGGCTCACGATGTACAAGCTGCGGCTTCCGATCTTGCTCTCTGTCACGTCGCCGGCCGCGGTCACCATTCATTTCGAGGAGACATCGGGCGGCTATCGCGATGCCCGTTTCGCCAAGGCAGGGCAGACGGTTTATCGCACCTATGGCGAGGAAGGCGAAACGAGCGGCATCCAGGAATACGAACGCCTGCGGATCGCAGCAGGCATTGCGGCTTCCGGTGCGGACTATGCTCTGCAGGACGCCTTTCCGCATGACGTGCTGATGGACAAGAACGGCGCGCTGTCGTTCAAGAAGGGCTGCTATGTCGGGCAGGAGGTCGTGTCTCGCATGCAGCATCGCGGCACGGCGCGCAAGCGTATCGTCATTGTCACGGCGGAGACCGCCCTGCCCGCGACCGGTACGCCGCTGACCGTCAAGGACCGGCCGATCGGCACGCTCGGCAGCGTCGTCGGTGCTTCCGGTCTGGCGATCGTCCGCATCGACAAGGCGGGCGAGGCCATCACATCCGGTGAAGCAATCCTGGCCGGCGATGTGCCGGTTAAGCTTGCGCTGCCCTCATGGGCGGGGCTTGAATTTCCGGCTGAAGCCGACGAGGCGAGCGCCTGATGTCTGCCCGCGCCTGGCAGCGCATGCTGTCCGGACGGCGGCTGGATCTGCTCGATCCGTCGCCGCTCGATGTCGAACTCTCCGATATCGCCCACGGGCTCGCGCGCGTCGCCCGCTGGAACGGCCAGACGGAGGGCGACCACGCCTTTTCCGTTGCCCAGCACAGCCTGGTGGTTGAGGAGATTTTCCGCAGGCAATACAATGGCACGCCGGACGAATGCCAGATGGCGCTGCTGCACGATGCGCCGGAATATGTCATCGGCGATATGATCTCGCCCTTCAAGGCGGTGGTGGGCGGTGGCTACAAGGTGGTCGAGAAGCGCCTGGAAGGTGCCATTCACCTGCGCTTCGGCCTTCCCGCGACGACGCCGGCGGAGCTGAAGGCCAAGATCAAGAAGGCCGACCAGATCGCCGCCTATTTCGAGGCGACCGTGCTTGCCGGGTTTTCGCTTGCGGAAGCACGGAAATTCTTCGGCCAGCCGCGCGGCATCACTCGCGAGATGATCCTGATCGATCCGCTGCCGGCGATCGAGGCGCAAAAACTCTTCGCCGAACGGTTTGAAGCCATCGAAGCGATGCGTACCAACGCGCGAGTGGCATCCTGATGTCGCAGATCATTGTTTCCCCCCTTTCTCGCATCGCCGAAATGGCCGTCCGGCACCGCTGCCGCGAGATGGTCAGTCTTCTCGCCAAGGACCAGAGCTTTCATCGCCCGGCGGTGATCGACGCGACGCGTCACCTTTCGCTAGGCGTCAACGACATCAGTTTTGGTGGAAATGACGGACTGGTAGCACCGCAGGAAAGCCATGTCATGCAGATCATCGGCTTTGCGCAGCAATGGGACCGGTCGGCGCCGCTGCTTGTCCATTGCTGGATGGGGATTTCCCGTTCTCCGGCGGCCGCCGTCATCGCCGCCTTGGCGGTGGAGCCCGATCAGGACGAGGCGGAACTGGCGCGGCGGCTACGCGCCGCATCCGCCTATGTCACACCGAATATCCGGCTGATCGAGATCGGCGACCACCTGCTTTCGCGCAACGGGCGCCTGGTTGCAGCTATCAAGGCGATCGGACGGGGCGCCGATGCGGACGGCAATGTGCCCTTTGTCTTTTCGCCACTGCCGGAGCCCGTCTCCCATGCCGGTTGACGAGAGGACCATCACCGTCGAGATCGGCCTCAATGCCGCGATCGTCGCCGTGACCAGCCGCTCGCCGCGGATCCTCGCCGTCAGCGAAGGACAGGAGGACAGCCGCGACGGCCTGCCCTTCGGCCCCTTCGATCCCGCCCGCCACCGCACCTTCGAGACCAGCCTGCGCGCCAGCGTCGAAGAGCAGACGGCGCTTGATCTCGGCTATATCGAACAGCTCTATACCTTCGGCGACCGCGGCCGGCATCGCTCGCCCGGCGAAAGCGGCAAGCATATGGTGTCGGTCGGCTATCTGGCGCTGACGCGCACCGACGCGGAAAACAATGCGCGGCTGGCGGATGCCGGCGCTCATTGGCGCGACTGGTACAGCTACCTTCCCTGGGAGGACTGGAGGCAGGGCCGTCCTGCGATCATCGACCAGATCATTCTTCCCGCCTTGCGGCTATGGGAAAAAAGCGGGCATCAGGACGAGCGCATGGGCCTGCCGCAGCGGCGCACGCGCATGCGGCTTGCCTTCGGGCTTGATGATTTTCCCTGGGATGAAGAGCGCGTATTGGAGCGTTACGAGCTTCTCTACGAGGCCGGACTTGTCGGCGAGGTCGCCATCGACGGGCGGGCGGTTGCCACAGCCACGCCGCCGATCGGCCTGACGATGCGCGACGACCACCGCCGCATCGTCGCCACTGCCGTCGCGCGGCTGCGCGGAAAGATCAAATACCGCCCGGTGATCTTCGAACTGATGCCGCCGGAATTTACGCTGACCGACCTGCAGGCGACAGTCGAGGCCATTTCCGGCCGCCATCTGCACAAGCAGAATTTCCGCCGCCTTGTCGAAGGGGCCGAGCTTGTCGAACCGACCGGCATGTTGACCGCCGCCACCGGCGGCCGCCCGGCGGCCCTCTTCCGATTCCGCCGCCAGATTCTCGACGAACGCCCCGCGCCCGGGCTGAAAGTCGGCGGACGATAGCGCTTCGGATTGATCTCGCACTCCCTGTCCTCGCTTCTTACAGAGCGGGATATGGGAGAATACGGCCGCGAGCGTTATTCGATCACAGCGCAAGCCAGCCGTTCGCCAGCGTCGCCGGAGGGTTGGCTGCGGTTATCGTCGGATTTGGCATGGATCATCAGAGCCCGGCCGCGAATGTCGTTTTCGGCATTGTCAAGCACGACCATGCTGTTGAACACCTGCGCACGCAAGACGCCGTCATCGCCGACATACTGGTTCGGCATGTCGCCGGCATGCGGGCCATTGGCAGCGAGGAATCCATGTTCGGTCTTGCCCGGATCGAAATGCTTGCCGGCCGACTCGTGGCCGTGGGCGGCATCGCATTCACCGGTTTCATGGATATGGAACGCCACCCACTTCCCCGGCGGCAGATCGGTGACCTCGACTTCGATGAACACGCCGTTCTTGGCCGAGGTCAGAACCGCCCTGCCCGTCTCCTTGCCATCTTTTCCGATGAAATTGGCGACAGCTGTCTGCGACGAGGGCTGCGCAAGGACGGGTGTTGCGACACAGGCGGCGAGCACCACCATCAAGATGGGATTTTTCATCTGCATATCCTTCCGGTTGATCGAAATGCGCGATCCAATCCAACGCGTGAGTCCCGCCGCGGTTCCGGC
The DNA here is from genome assembly GCF_964252955.1 of Pararhizobium sp. LjRoot238. Taxonomy (NCBI): domain Bacteria; kingdom Pseudomonadati; phylum Pseudomonadota; class Alphaproteobacteria; order Hyphomicrobiales; family Rhizobiaceae; genus Pararhizobium; species Pararhizobium sp. LjRoot238. Next base: position 4,151,198 of record NZ_CAXUPP020000001.1, read on the forward strand.
GGATGACAGGAAGGGAATGCTATACGGGCTTTTTGTCTTTCCCAGAAGTTAACGGCAGACGCGAAAAGCCGGGTTCGTCGCGCCCGAACCCGGCTTCTTTCTTGCGCTGAATGCGGTGTGGTGGTCAGGCGGCGAGCAGAAGGTTCGTCTGGGTTTCGCTCTGATCCTGATCGCTGTTTTCCTGATATGCCTGGATGGCAGACAGCAGCTGATCGAGAATATCCTGAATGGCCTCTGTCGTGTCGACGGCCGCGCTTGCATCGGAACTGTCCGTTGCGGTAGCGTCTTCCGGCGGCGGTGGCATCATGCCACGCGGCGGTCCGCCGGTTCCCTGGGCTTCCACGCCCGTCGAAAACTGCTCTTCTGTCAGCGACCCGGTGCCTTCGGTGTCAAGGCTGGCAAAGAAGGCTGTCGCCTCTTCCTCGCTGACATCATCGGGACGGGCGGCCACGAACTCGGCCTGGGTTACCGAACCGTCGCCATCGGCGTCGATATCGGCAAACATGTCCGCGGACGACGGCGGCGCCGGCGGTTCTGTGCCCTGGCTCTGCTGCATGATATCCAGCATCATCGCCATCATTTCACCGGACCACTTGTCCGATGTGGTCTGGGCGGCGTCCTGGGAGCCGGCAACATATTCTTCATAGGTCATCGCGCCGGTGCCGCTGCTGTTCAGCGTACCGAACAGGGTCGCCGACTGCGTCTCGCTGACATCCTTTGGCCGGCCGGCGCTGAATTCGTCCTGGCTGACGGTGCCGCTGCCGTCTTTGTCCAGCTTGGAAAACATATTTTGGTATTGATACGCGCTTGTGCCTGTCGAGACACTTAACATCAAGCTCTCCTTTTCGAAACGCTCGTGGAAGACAATGTATCCGCCATACGCGATATAAAAAGGGGACAGGAACCGAGTTAAACCGGTTCGGAGATTCCGTCAAAAATATTTGTTCATCACTAAAATATACAGTTGACAGCCTTTTAAGCACGAAAAAATTAAACACTATTTCCTGCTTATTCAAAGTATTTCTTTTTAATTCCATATTGTAACTTTATATTTCTTGGCGCGACCGATGCTCCCTGATGAGCGCCAGAACCGCTTGGAAAAACCTGATGGCCGACGTGACGAAACCGGCCTCGTTCGCGCCAACTGTCTGGTGCTGGTAAAAGTCCCCTCTTCGGCACATGATACAAGCGGTCGAACAGCAAGGCGCGAACCAATGCAGACCATTGTTCTCCTTCTCGCCGGCACACTTCTCACTGCGCCTGAGGACAAGCCGAACATTCCGGATTATTTTGACGGCAACCGCGCCCCGGATCAGCCGGTGGTTACCATATGCAATCTGAATGGTGAGGACGTGAATGGTCCGTTCAAGACCTGCCGCTACGATTGCGGCAAGTCTCTGACGATCGGCGTGCGCCTCGTCTGTCCGTTTGTGCTGCAACGATAGGAGTGGCTATGAAGGGCTTCGACTGGCATGCCGACCCGATCGACCGCAACACCGCGGTGACGCCGACCTACAGGAACACGCAGAATGTCCGGCGTTTCCTCACCGCGCAATGTGGCAAGGATTTCGCGTTCGACCGGGCCTTCATGGCCTGGATCAAGGACGGTGCGGCGAAAACCATGGGCGATGTTGCGGATGAATGGACGAGACGGCGTGCTACGGCAAAATGGCTGTAACGCTCTTCAGCCGATGACCACATCCAGCCCTATGTCCAGCGTCGGCGCCGCCATGGTAATCTTGGAGGTCGAGATGTAGTCGACGCCGGTTTCGGCGATGGCGCGGATGGTCTGGAAATTGACGTTGCCGGAAGCCTCCAGCCGGGTACGGCGGGGGTCGCCCGCGTAAGCATCAGCTGAAAGCTGCCAATGGGCTGCATTGACCGCGACGGCTTCGCTAAGCAGGTCCGGCGCCATATTGTCGAGCAGGATGACATCGGGGCTGGCGGTCAGGGCTTCGCGCATCTGCTCCAGGCCATCGACTTCCACCTCGATCTTGACCAGATGGCCGCAATAGGCGCGCGCCGCGTTGACGGCGCCGGCGACGCCGCCGGAAACGGCGATGTGGTTGTCCTTGATCAGGATCGCATCATCGAGGCCATAGCGATGGTTCGAGCCGCCACCGAGACGAACGGCGTATTTTTCAAGCGCCCGCAGGCCGGGAATGGTCTTGCGCGTGCAGCAGACCTTGGCGCGGGTGTGGGCGATCTCGGCGGCGAATTTTGAGGTATGCGTCGCGACGCCGCAAAGATGCATGAGGAAATTCAAGGCCACTCGCTCGGCCGACAGAAGCCCGCGCGCAGGCCCGGAGATGCGGGCAAGCACGGTGCCCGGACCGACCCGGCCGCCATCCGCCACCAGCGCGTCGAAGCGAATTGCCGGATCGATCAGCCGGAACGCAGTGCGGGCCAGTTCCATGCCGGCAACGACGCCGTTTTCGCGGGCGTTCATTTCCGCGGTGGCCGTCATCTCCGGCGCGATCGTTGCGTAAGTGGTGATGTCACCGGCGCGACCGAGATCCTCCAGCAGGGCAGCGCGGACGTGCTCCTCCACCATCAAGGCGGGCAATTCGGGACGAAGGGCGGTGAGCGACATGGCGGTTCCTCTTCAAAGTGCTGCGACGAAGGTTCCAGTTTCTCGTAAACCGGCCCCTCCCATCGTCATCCTAGGGCTTGACCCGAGGATCCACGCAGGTTGTGTCTGGACCCTCGGGTCAAGCCCGAGGGTGACGGAGTAAGATGGCGGCTGCGGAAAACAACTCTAAACCACTTCCGTCTCCGCCACGTCTGCGACGATCCGGTCGGCTTCCGCCAGCGTCAGGTAGGTTCGGCGTTTCCATTCTGGGCGTGGCTCCAGGCAATCCGAGCGGAAATGGCCACCGCGGCTCTCGGTGCGCTGGAAGGCCGCAACCGCCATCAGCTTGGCCGTGGTGAGGATGTTGCTGAAGCGCAGCCTCGTGTTCTGGCGCTCGAGATTGGCGATGGCGCGGATGGCGCGGCTCAGGCTGTCCCTGTTGCGGATGACACCGACATGGTCGCTCATGATATGCCGCAGCGCCGTCAATGGCGGGCTGTCTTCGAGTGTCACCGGATCGTCGTTCTCGCCGGCATTGTTGCCCCAATCGGTGATCTTCGGTTCCGGCAACATGCCCTTGATGTTTTCGGCGATACGCGCGGCAAAGACCACCGCTTCCAGAAGAGAGTTCGAGGCCAAACGGTTGGCGCCGTGGACGCCCGTCGAGGTGACCTCGCCCGCAGCCCACAGCCCGTCGATCGAGGTACGGCCCTCGGCGTCGGTGAGCACGCCGCCCATATGATAGTGCACGGCCGGAACGACCGGGATCGGCTGGGTAACCGGGTTGATGCCGGCCGACATGCAGGAGGCGTAGACGGTCGGGAAGGCCTCGGGGAAATGCGCGCCGACGGCCTTGGTGCAATCGAGGAAGGCGCCGCGCTTGGCCTGCACTTCGGCGAAGACCCCGCGCGAGACGATATCGCGGGGAGCAAGTTCGCCATCCGGATGGATGTCGAGCATGAAGCGATGGCCGGCAGAATTGATCAGGTGCGCGCCGTCGCCGCGCAGGGCTTCGGTCGCGAGCGGTGCCGGGTCGCGGCCGATATTGATCGCCGTCGGATGGAACTGCACGAATTCCGGATCGGCAACGATGGCGCCGGCGCGCGCCGCCATGCCGACGCCCTGCCCGCAGGCTTCGGTCGGATTGGTCGTCACCGAAAAAAGATGGCCAACGCCACCCGAGCAGAGCACGACGGCGCGAGCCGGGAACGAAACGCGCTTCTTCGACTGCCCGGCATCCGGCCGGGCGATGACGCCGGAGATGAAGCGGCCCTGGCGCACCAGTTCCTCGACGACATAACCTTCCAGAACCCGGATCGACGGCGTGTTGCGCACGGCCGCGATCAGCGCCTCCATGATTGCCTTGCCGGCCATGTCGCCCTTGACGCGGACGATGCGACGCTCGGAATGGGCAGCCTCGCGCGACAGAAGCAGCTTGCCTTCCAGATCGCGGTCGAAGGGTACGCCGTAGCCAAGGAGATCGTGAATGCGCGCCGGGCCTTCGGCCACCATCAGGCGCGTCATCTTCTCGTCGACGATGCCGGCACCGGCAACCAGCGTATCGGCGACATGCTTGTCGATGGTATCGCCGAGCCCCATGGCAGCGGCAATGCCCCCTTGAGCCCAGGCGGACGAGGCGCCGTGACCGATCGGCGCGGCGGCAAGCACGGTGACGGGACGCGGGCTGAGTTTCAGCGCGCAGAAAAGGCCGGCAAGGCCGCCGCCGACAATGACGATGTCGTCGATGCCATTGAAGGATTGCGGGCGGAAATGGTCAGTCAGCATTGCTTCAAGCTCCCACAGTCGCGGACTGATCTCCCCCCTTGAGGGGGAGATGTCACGAAGTGACAGAGGGGGGTTCCACGATTGAGGGCGGCGCCAGGAACACCCCCCTCTGCCCTGTCGGGCATCTCCCCCTCAAGGGGGGAAATCGCAAACCGAGAGCTCCCGGTTCCAAATCCATTGTCCACGCTGTTTCGCATTTCGCCCCTCCCGGCGGAACCAAAAATTACTGCTTCAAATTCACCATCCGCTCGACGGCGAGGCGGGCGCGGTCGGCGATCGCCGGATCGACAAGCACCTCCTCGGTCATGAAGAGCAGGCTGTCGAGGATCTTCGGCAGCGTGATGCGCTTCATGTGCGGACAGAGATTGCACGGCTTGATGAAATCGACGCCCTTGACCTCCGCCTGGATGTTCGACGCCATCGAGCATTCGGTGACGAGCAGCACCCGGGCCGGACGCTTGTCCTTGACGTAGTTGATCATGCCCGAGGTGGAGCCGGCGAAGTCGCAGACGGCGATCACGTCCGGGTGGCATTCGGGATGGCCGATGATCTCGATCGACGGATCGGCCTCCTTGTAGGCCAGGAGTTCGGCGGCCGTGAAGCGCTCGTGCACCTCGCAATGGCCCTTCCAGGTGAGGATCTTCTTTTTCGTCTGCTTGGCAACGTTCATCGCCAGATATTCGTCGGGGATGCAAAGCACGGTATCGCTCTCGAGGCTCTCGATGACGGCCAGCACATTGGACGAGGTGCAGCAGATATCGGTCTCGGCCTTCACGTCGGCCGACGTGTTGACGTAGGTCACGACCGGTACGCCGGGATAACGCTCCTTCAAGAGGCGAACGTCGGCGCCGGTGATCGATTCCGACAAAGAGCAGCCGGCCTTGGCGTCCGGGATCAGCACGGTCTTTTCCGGATTGAGCAGTTTGGAGGTCTCGGCCATGAAGTGTACGCCACACTGGATGATGATCTCCGCATCGACCTTGGTGGCGTCGCGCGCGAGCTGCAACGAGTCTCCGACGATATCGGCGACGCAGTGGAAGATGTCCGGCGTTTGGTAGTTATGGGCGAGGATAACGGCGCCGCGCTCCTTCTTCAGCCGGTTGATGGCGTGCACATAAGGCGCATAGACCGGCCATTCGAAGGCGGGAATGAACTGCTTCACCCGCTCGTAAAGGTGCTCGGTTTCGCGTGCGATGTCCGGTGTGAAGGTCAGGTTCGGTTTTTCGATGATGCCGAAGCGCTCGGCGGCGGTCTGGAATGCGCCGGAAGTCTTAAGGGCTGCATTGGTCTGCGCGATCGTCATCGAACTGCTCCTCTCACCGCCCCTCCGGCGGCAAAACCTATTTTGCTCAAATTGAGCATAATAGGATCAAAACAAAACCGGCAGTGCCGGTGGACGAGACTTAGAAAGTTTTGTGACAGTTTTCAAGAATGCCCTCCCGCTATTTCTGCGGGAGGGGCAAGAATTTGTGGGGCCGTCAGGCGATCGCCGGGCGGGTGACCGCCGGGCGGGTGACCGGCTTCTCCTCGATCGGCCAATGGACGACGGCGGCGAAGATGCCGAGCGCCACGCCGAGCCACCAGACCGGATCGTAGGAGCCGAGACGGTCGTAGAGATAACCGCCCATCCAGACGCCGAGGAACGAGCCGACCTGATGCGACAGGAAGACGATGCCGCCGAGCAGGCCAAGATGGCCCGTGCCGAACATGATGGCGACGAGGCCATTGGTCGGCGGCACGGTCGACAGCCAAAGAAGCCCCATGACGATGGCGAAGATGATCACCGAGGTTGGCGATTGCGGCAACAGGAGGAACGCCGAGACGGCGATCGACCGGCCGATATAAATCAGCGACAGGAAATAGGGCTTCGAATAGTGCTGGCCGATGATACCGGCAGATAACGAGCCGATGATGTTAAAGAATCCGATCAGCGCCAGCGCGATCACCGCGTAGCGCGCATCGATGCCGATATCGCCGATATAGGCGGGGAAATGCGCGGTGATGAAGGCCACCTGATAACCGCAGACGAAGAAGCCGGAGACGAGCAGCAGATAGCTCTTGTGGCCCAGCGCCTCCTTCAGCGCCTCGCCGATCGACTGCTTGTAGAGCGTTTCCTTCTGGCTACCGGACGAAGCGTTGCCGCGCAGCGGGATGGCAAACAGCGGCACGAGCAGCATCACAAGGCCGAGATAGACGAGGCTGTCCGACCAGCCATAGGCGGAGATCAACCCCTGGCTCAAGGGAGCGAACAGGAACATGCCGGCCGAGCCCGCCGCCGTGCCGATGCCGAAGGCCATGGAGCGCTGGTGCGGCGTGACATTGCGGGCGAAGGCGGACAGCACCGTGCCGAAGGAACCGGCACCGACGGCCAGGCCCACCAGCACGCCGCCGCCGATATGCAAGGTGGCTGGCGAACTGCCGAACGACATCAGGAACAGTCCGGCGGCATAGAGAAGCCCGGAGATGGCCAGCACCCGCCAGGTGCCGAACTTATCGGCGATGGCGCCAAAGAACGGCTGGCTGAGCCCCCAGCAGAGGTTCTGCAGCGCCATGGCGAGGCCGAAGGTGGTGCGGTCCCAGCCGGTATCGGCGAGCATCGGCAACTGGAAGAAGCCCATGGCCGAGCGCGGACCGAAGGTCAGCAAGGCGACGAGCGACCCGGCGAGAATGATCAGCCAGGGCAGACCGGGGCGGGCGGCATGTATCTGCGCGGTGGATGGGGAAACGGCGGACATGAACGGCTCCGTGTTATTGGAGCGCCAAGCTACACGTCGCAAACATGCAAAAAAAGTGAATTTAAATGACTTTGCAATCAGCCAAATTGATGAATCAGGGCTGGCCGGCCGGAACGGCGGCGCTGCTTAGGCAGAACGTGAGTTTTTCGTTTCTGAAAAACGTCCTCCGGCCCTTTGCGTTTCTTGCCACAGCGGCAGCTGATAGCGTCGGCCAAAAGTCACGCGGAGGCCGTTATGCTCGACAAGACAAAATCCACCGATATTACCCTCTGGGACGGGAGCGCCATCCCGCGGCTTGGCATGGGCTGCTGGGCGATCGGCGGGCCGTTCTATGCGGGCGACGTCCCGCTCGGATGGGGTGATGTCGACGACGCAGAATCGGTCCGCGCCATTCACCGGGCGATCGAGCTTGGCATTCGCTTCTTCGACACGGCATCGAATTACGGCGCCGGGCATTCCGAGGACGTTCTCGGCGAGGCGCTGGCCGGACATCCAGACATCGTCGTGGCGACGAAATTCGGATTCGCCACCGATCCGGCAACGAAACAGGCAACCGGGGTCTTCGCCTCGCCGGACTTCATCCGTGCTTCGCTTGAAACCTCGCTGAAGCGGCTGCGGCGCGAGCGAATCGACCTTCTGCAGTTCCACCTCAATGAATTCGATCCGGTCGAGGCCGACGAGGTCTTCGACACGCTCGACGCCCTGCGGGCGGAAGGCAAGATCGCGGCCTATGGCTGGAGCACGGATTGGCCGGAACGGGCCGCACGCTTCGCCGGCAGGGAGGGCTTCATTTCGGTGCAGCACACGATGAACGTGTTCGAACCAGTCCCCGAGATGATCGCGCTCATCGAAAAGGAGAGCCTCATCTCCATCAACCGCGGCCCGCTGGCGATGGGGCTGCTCTCCGGAAAGTTCAAACCCGGCGACAGGCTGGCGGCAAACGACGTGCGCAGCGCCGCGTTCGACTGGCTGAAATATTTTCGAGATGGCGTGGTCGATCCCGAGTTTTCCAGGCGGCTCGACGCGATCCGGGGCTTGTTGCGCTCGGATGGCCGCACATTGACCCAGGGTGCCTTGGCGTGGCTCTGGGCTCGTTCGCCGAACACATTGCCGATCCCGGGCTTTCGCACGGTGAAACAGGTCGAGGAAAACGCCGGGGGGCTTGAGAAAGGGCCGTTGTCGCATCCGATCATGGAGGCGATCGAACAGGCGCTCAAACGGCCGTGAACCCGCGACCTGAACCTTGCCGGGTCAGGCCCTGATCTTCATCGGCCAACGCTCCTCGCGCGCCTTGACGACTCTCATTCCGTTACCGAGGCTGATCGTGCCCTCGCCGCGCGGCACGGCGTTCCAGCCGAACAGGACACCCGGAACGCGGCGGTCGGCGGACATGCGTTTTTCGGCAAGCCCCTGGATCGGGTTGCCGCCGATGCGCTCGCCGGTCACCTGGTCCTGGGTCGTCATGATGCAGCGGGCGCAGGGTTTGACGAGATCGAAGACGATGCCGCCGATCTCAACGCTTTCCCAGAGGTCTTCTTCCCAAGGCTCGTCATTGTCGATGAGAATATTGGTGCGGAAGCGGTCCATGCCGACCGGTTCCTGCCCCTTGGCGATCAGCGAGACGTTGAGATCCGCGAGCGAGGCGGTCGTGGTGATCAGCACCGGAAAGCCATCGGCAAAACCGACCGGAGTCGCCTGCCCCGCCCATTCCTCGCCGACCGCGCGCGCGGCTTGATCGTCCATGTGCACGAGTTTAACCGGCCGCCCGAACCAGCCGGATAGGGTCGCATTGACGGGCTCTGCGGCAACCGCCGCGTTGACGTCGCTGCCCCAGACCTGAACGTCGATGCGCCGCGCGGGATCGAATGGCACGGTGATCATATGTCCGTTCATGCGCAGGTGAACGCCGCCGCTGACATGTGTCGCCTCGACCTGGGCGAGCAACTGCAATTCCCGCTGGGTGATGAACTGGCCATCGGCATCGACGACCATGAAGCGCCGGTCGCCGGCAAGGCCGTCCATCTGGACAGAGACGGAAGTCTGCGCGATGGCGCGGCCGCTCTTCAGCGGATGGGTGTTGAGCCCGGTCACTTTCATATCGTTACCCCTGCCGTTCAGAGTCTGATTCAAGATCATCGCAGACTGATTCCGCCGATCGACGCAAACAATTGTCTTTTCTAGATTTCCTCAATCAACATGCCCAGCACCGCGCGCAGCCGTTCCTGCCGCTGCCGGGCAAGCGCCCTGCCCGCGGCCGTCTGGAAACCGTCCGTCAGTTTGAACAGCTTCGTCTCGAAATGGTCAATGGCATAGGCCTTGTCATCGAGCGGACGGTCTTCCGCCAGCGGGTCGAGCGGATCGTAGAGACCGCTCCCCATTCTGCCGGCGATGTAAAAACAGCGCGCCGCGCCGATCATGCCGATTGCATCGAGGCGGTCCGCGTCCTGCAGGATTTTCGCCTCCAGGCTTTCCGGTGGGATATTGGCCGAAAAGCTGTGGGTGAGGATCGCGTGGGCGACGGCGGTGATCTCTGCGGTGCGCCAGCCGAGTTCATCGAGCAGTTCAAAAGCCCTTTCGGCCGCCAGACGAGACGCCTGGGCGCGCAACGGCGAATTCTTCTCGACCGAGACGCAATCATGCAAAAGCACGGCAGCGGCGAGGATGCGAAGGTCGCCACCTTCGGCCCCATGGATACGCCGCGCGTTCTTCCACACACGCATCAGATGCGCGGCATCATGCGAGCCGTCATTGCCGGAAACGGCATGCGGCAGCAGCCGTTCGGCAAGGGCTTCATAAGGCGCGAAGGCGGCGGCAAGCGAAGGCAGGTGGCTCATGCGAAATCCATCCGAAGGCGAAACGAAGCGGTCAGACTGTTTCGCCCGGTTCCGCCTCGATGTCCACCGGCATCTCCGGTTGCGGCGGAGCGCTCGCCCTGCCGGACAGTATCCGCTGATAGAACAGGCCTATGCCGATCAGCACTCCGCCGAGGCCGATGAAGGAGAGCGCCCGCAGGAAGCCTTCGAGATTGGCCATGTCGATCAGGAAGACCTTCAGCACCGCAACGAAGACCAGCACCGCCGAGGCGATACGGATGCTCTTGGCATTAAAGCGCGAGCCGAGCGCCAGGAGCAGAACGCCGAGCAGCAGCCAGACGACGGAATAGGTATAGGTCTCGCCCTGCAGGAAACCCTTCCAGTCGGCGATGCTTTGGCCCTGCCAGAAACGGCGCACGGAGAGCGTTGCCCAGGAAAAAGCAAGGATCGCGCCCGTGACCGCAAGAGCCGTGACGTAAGGAATCGGCCGCTTGCCGCGGGCATACCAGGCAAGGCCCGCATAGCCCAGTCCCGGCAACAGATAGCCGATCAACAGCAGATCGAAGAAGGGCACGGAGCCGAGCAGTTCGCCGCTGAAATAGGGATTGAGGCCGAGCAGATGGGCACCAAGGATCGAGAGCATCGACAGGACGCCGACCACCATGCTGCCATAGCGGAAGACAGGGCTCGGCGATTTCATGTCGAGCGTCATCAGGGTGCCGGAGGCGCCGATCGCAAGCAGCGTATAGATCGACTGTTCGCCGAGTGTCGGCACCGAACTGTCGAGCACGCCGTCATTCATGGCGTGGCGCACCAGGATGGCGACGGTCAGCAATGCAAACAAGCTCGCCAGCGCCTGCAGCAGGTTTCGGACGCGCTCGCCCGGCCAGTGCCGCAGCTCGAAAGCGGCGAGGACAAGAAGCAGCGCGGGGATGCCGTAGCCGGCGAGCAGAGCGTTGAAGACCGGCGTCGTGCCAAGATTTTGCGCCCCGACGATGGTCGGTTCCCAGGCGATACGGGCAAGCACGACAACGGCCGCTCCCGCCATCATCCATGGCAGCGCGGGCCAGGTCCGCAGGCGTGTTGCGGCGACATAGGCAGCCCCGAGGAACGCGATCAGGATCGTGGTTGCAAGACCATCCGTCAGCGCATGCAACGCGATGACGAACAGGCCGAGCGATCCGGCGACCAGAAACGCTTGCGGAAGGTGAATGGCTTCCTGCGGCGCATCGCGGCGTGGCAACCATTCGGCAAGACCGAGAAGGACAAGGCCCGTCGCCAGCGCAAACAATCCGTGTGGCAGATCGAAGGTCAGGTTACCGGTCATCAGCAGCGACATGCCGGTGAGCGCGAATGGCACGATCGCCATGATCGCGGCCCATAGTGTCGCCAGAGGCGGATGATCTTTCAGATGCAGATAGTTTGCCAGGGCTCCGAGCGCAATGAAGACAGAAGAGAGCGCCATGCCGGCGAGCATCGCGGTTCGTCCGGATACGGCAACAGTGGCGATGGGGCCTGGAAAAGCAGGATCGATGAAAGTCAAAAGACCGCTCAGCGCCGTTACGCTCCAGAGGCCGACGATCGCCGTGAAGGCGGCAAACAAGGCGGGATAGACGGCGTAGCTGCGCAGCGCGCCCAACCCCGCAAGGGCGGAAACGATGACGCAGAACACCGCGACCGGATAATCGGACGCCGCGGCGACAGGGCTGATCATGGCGAGCGCGGTCAAAAGCGTGGAGATGCCGGCCGTCGCGGTGATCGCGGCCAGGGGCGGCGCCATCACACGTTCCCACGACGTGCGCGGTGGCGGCGATGGCTGACCATCCACCGCCTCCGGCAGATCGGCGGCAGTCGGCCCCGGCCAGACAAACCCGACCCCGGCGATCATCACCAGCATGACCAGCGTCACCGGCAGCGTTTCAAACAGCGCGGCCGAGGCGATATAGGCCAGCGCCCAAAGGCAAAGGCCGATATTGGCGATCGAGGGCACAATGGTCCAGCGTCGGATGCGGGCGGCAAGCGATGTGGCGCTCCAGGCAACGGCAAGGAAACCGAACAGGCTCCAGGGGCTCGGACTTTCGGAAGAAACCAGCGCCGGGGTGATGAGTGAGGCAAGAAGCCCGAGTCCGGCCAAGGCCTGTCCGTGCAGCAGCGACAGTCCGACGGTGGCGAGCGACACCAGCGCCAGCAGCGCGAAGGCGGTGACCGGGCCGATGAAGCCGTAGATGCCGTGGGCGGCATAGCAGACGCCGAACAGCGTGACCGCGCCCGCCGCCGTCAGGATGCCGGGGATCATCGCGTTCTGGAACGTGTCGGCGACCAGAGGCACGGCACGGCGGCGGACGAATTCGCCTATCCCCATCAGGACGAGACCGAAGACGGCCGCCATGAACAGCCGCACCGCGGGGCTGAGTAGACCCGCGTCGATCGAATATTTGACCATGAAGACGCCGCCAAGTGCCAGCGCGACGCCACCGACCCAAACGGCCCAGCGCGCACCCAGGCGGCTTTCGAGGCTTTCTTTCGGTCGTGGTGCGACCGCGTCGATCACGGAAGCGGGTGCAGATCTCGCGGCCACCGGCTCGCCGCGCGACGCCTTTTCGACGGCATCCTGGCTGGGCGGCGGCCCGCCGAAGATCGCGTCGCCCTTCCTGATTTCAGCGAGGCGCTTGCGCTCCACGGTCGCGGTCGCAACCGGTTGCGGGGGGCTTTCCACCGTCTCGGTTTGCGCGGCCGCTTCCACCCCGGCAGCGGCGGAAACATGAGGCCGCAGTTCCTCGATCCGTTTCAATTCTTCCTTGAGTGCCGCAATCTCGGTCTCCAGCCGCTCGGCAGTCTTGCGTCCGTTGAGAAGCGCCGCCAACGCGATGCCAAAGGCAACGAAAGCAATGACTTCGATCATGTTTTCTCCTCAAGGCCGTAGCGCGCAACGGCACCGACCATACAGCTTTTCGCTCGCAGTCCAAATCGAAGACGGTTCAGGAAAGCAATCTCTTCGCCAGATTGTCGCGAACCTGTCATTATCCGGCGGCTATGCATGTTTCGATGCGCCTTTGCGCAGTTTCCGGACGAAGAGGAGAATGAACCATGGATCACGTTGCCGCCCCGACAACCCCTGAAATCGAGACGCTGACCGACCGCCGCGAAGCGCTCGAAGATGTCGGCCAGAACTGTTCCGCCAACCCGACGATGGGCGATATCATCAACCGCCGCTTTTCGCGCCGGTCGTTCATGGCCGGCTCGCTTGCCGTCGCCGCCATCTCCACCACAGTCAGCCCGCTCGCGATCCTGACCGCGGACGATGCACGCGCCAACGGCAGCCTTTCCAGCTTCGACTTCACGGAGATCGAGGCCGGCGTCGACGAGACCCATCACGTCGCCGAAGGCTATGATGCCGATATCCTGTTGCGCTGGGGCGACAAGCTGTTTGCCGACAGCCCGGATTTCGACCCGCTGAACCAGACGGCCGCAACGCAGGAAAAGCTGTTCGGCTACAACAACGACTATATCGGCTTCATTCCGCTGGACGGCAATCCGGATCACGGCCTGCTTGTCGTCAATCACGAATATACCAATGCCGAAATCATGTTTCCGAAGTTCGCGTCGGTCGTGAAGGAAATGAAGGACGGCAAGGAAGAAGAGAAGGTCAAGCTCGGCGAATACACCAAGGACCTCGTCGATATCGAAATGGCCGCGCATGGCGGCACGATCGTCGAAATCCGCAAGGTCGACGGCAAGTGGCAGCCGGTGCTCGACGGCAAACACAATCGCCGCATCACCGTCAAGACCGAGATGCAGCTTTCGGGCCCGGTTGCCGGCCACGAGCGGGTGAAGACGCCGTCCGACCCGACGGGCAAGCAAGTCTTCGGCACCATCAACAACTGCGCCGGCGGCGTCACCGCCTGGGGCACCTACCTGATGTCGGAAGAAAACTTCAACGGCTATTTCGGTGGCGAGATCGCCGAGGATCATCCGGAGTTCAAGCAGCTGAAGCGTCTTGGCGCGCCGGGCGGCAGCTATGAATGGTCGAAATTCTACGACCGGTTCGACGTCTCCAAGGAGCCGACGGAAGCCAACCGCTTCGGCTGGATCGTCGAAGTCGACGTCATGGACCCGAACTCGGTGCCGAAGAAGCGCACGGCAATCGGCCGCTACAAGCATGAAGGCTGCGAATCGATCGTCAACAAGGATGGTCGCGTCGTCCTTTATTCCGGTGACGACGAACGCTTCGACTATGTCTACAAGTTCGTCACCAAGGCAGCCTTCAACCCGAACGACCGTGCGGCCAACATGGACATCCTCGACGACGGCACGCTCTATGTCGCGAAGTTCGATGCCGATGGCACCGTCGAGTGGATGCCGCTGATCCACGGAGAAGGTCCGCTGACAGCCGCCAACGGCTTTGCCTCGCAGGCCGATGTCCTGATCAACACGCGCCTTGCCTCCGATGCGCTCGGCGCCACCAAGATGGACCGGCCGGAAGACATCCAGCCGAACCCGAAGACCGGCAAGGTCTATGTGATGCTGACCAACAACACCAAGCGCAAGGCCGACCAGCTCGATGCTGCCAATCCGCGCGCCGCGAATGCCTTCGGTCACATCATCGAGATCACCGAGACCGACGGCGACTACGCCTCGACCAAGTCGACATGGGACGTTCTGCTGAAGTGCGGAGATCCGTCTGTCGCCGAAGTCGGCGCCTCCTTCTCGACGGCAACGACGAAGAATGGCTGGTTCGGCATGCCGGACAACTGCGCCATCGACGCCGATGGCCGCCTCTGGGTCGCGACCGACGGCAACAACGAGAAGGACACCGGCCGCACCGACGGCATCTGGGCTGTCGATACCGAGGGCGATGCCCGCGGCACGTCGAAGCTGTTCTTCCGCGTGCCGGTCGGGGCCGAAATGTGCGGACCGAGCTTCAACCCGACGTCCGACACGTTCTTCGTCTCCGTGCAGCATCCGGGTGATGCCGGGCTTGCCACGTTCGAAGCCCCGGCGACGCGCTGGCCGGACTTCAAGGACGACATGCCGGTGCGCCCCGCTGTCCTCACGATCACCAAACAGGGCGGCGGCAAGATTGGCTGATATCTTTCCCTGAATTGAGAAATGGCGCTGCACTCGCGGCGCCATTTTTCGTGTTGTGCAGTTGCACGCCTCAGGGCTTCCAGACACCGGCGACCTGCCTGGTGGCGGCGTTCAGCCTGTTCCAGACATTGATGTTGGCGATGGCGAGAACAAGGGTGGCCAGCGCCGTTTCCTCATAGTGGCGGACTGCCTCGTTCCAAATGTCGTCCGGCACCGGATCGGCGCGGTCGCTGATGCGCGTCAGTGCTTCGGTCAGCGCAAGGGCTGCCCGCTCGGCATCGGTGAAGTATGGCGTATCGCGCCAGGCGGCGACGGCAAAGAGGCGTTCGTCGGTCTCGCCCGCTTTCTTCGCCACGCGCGGATGGGCGTCGACGCAGACGCTGCAGCCGTTGATCTGGCTGGCGCGCAGATTGACCAGTTCGAGGGTGAGCGCGGGCACGCCGCCCTTGCGCGTGATGTTCGCCAGTGCATTCAGGGCCTGCATGGCTTCCGGGATCATGACGGCGGGGTTGTTCATTCTCGGCTGCACGGGATATCTCCTCACTCTGTGGCTCGTCCGGATATCGGTCTCCGGTGGGTTGATCTTGACGCTGCCGTTTCCGGGACGATTGTCTGTCACATCGCCCCGTTCTCGTTCGTCAAAGGCATGACGAAGCGAAGTGGAGGAATGTGACGGATGGACGAGAAAAAATTTCTGGCAGAAAAATTCGAGGCCGATCGCGGCCGGCTGAAGGCGGCGGCCTATCGCATGCTCGGGTCGCGCAGCGAGGCGGAAGACGCGGTGCAGGAGGCTTGGCTGCGCCTTGGCCGCTCCGACCTATCGGAGATCGGCAATCTCAGCGGCTGGCTGACGACGGTGGTCGCGCGCATTTGCCTCGACATGCTGCGCGCCCGCAAATCACGCCGCGAGGAACCTTATGGGCCGCATGTGCCGGAACCTTCGACGTCGGCTGACGACGCCGAACATGAAGCGTTGCTTGCCGATTCGGTCGGCGCCGCGTTGCTCATCGTCCTGGAGACGCTGACGCCGGCGGAACGGCTTGCCTTCGTGCTGCACGACATGTTTGCCGTGCCCTTCGACGAGATCGCGCCTATCGTCGATCGGTCCCCCGAAGCCGCGCGGCAGCTGGCGAGCCGCGCCCGCCGCCGTGTTCAGGGTGCAAGGACAGCGGCCAATGCCAATCGCGGTGACCAGCGCAGGATCGTCGAAGCCTTTCTGGCGGCGTCGCGCGGCGGGGATTTCGAGGCGTTGCTTGCTGTCCTCGACCCGAACGTCGTGTTCCGCGCAGACGTTGCAGCCGTGAGGCTTGGATCGCAGGCGGAAATCAAAGGTGCTGCGGCCGTCGCCAATACGTTCAAGGGCCGCGCCCTTGGCGCAAAACCGGCCTTTGTCGACGATGGCTTCGGGCTTATCGTCGAGGTCGGCGGGCAGTTGCGCGTCATCCTGCGTCTCGCGATCCGCGACGGCAGGATCGCCGAGGTACAGGCGATCGCCGATCCGGAGCGGCTCGGCCAGATCGACTTCACGCTGTTCGACCACGGATGAGGAGCGCAGCCGGCGGTGACGGAAACGTCACCGCATCAGGTTCTCGATCGGGAAGATGGCGCAGGTTTCCGTGCCATGTGCCAGCAGCTTGCCGTTCCTGTCCTTCAGCCAGGCCTCCGAGGTCGCCAGCGTCCGGCCGCGGTGGACGATCCTGCCTTCGCAGAAGACCTCGCCCATGCCGGGCAGCAGCGGGCGGACCAGATTGACCTTGAATTCGACGGTCGTATAGGCCTCGCCCGGCTTCAGCGTCGTCATGACGGCACAGCCGAGGGCCGAGTCCATGATGGTTGCCGCCCAACCGCCATGCACCGTGCCGAGCGGGTTCAAATGCTCGGGCGACGGCAGGCCCTGAAACACTACCCTGCCCTCTTCCACCTCGCTCAACCCAAATTTCAGCGTGGCGGCCATCGGCGGCGCCGGGTGATTGCCGGCGAGAAGATCCAGCATCACCTTTAGCCCACCATCGCGCGCGACAGCGTCCAACGGCACGGTGCCGATACCGGAGGCGGTCATTCCGGGGTAGAGTTCAACCGACATTTTCCGGGGATTCCCTATGAGTGTGCGACTGTATCTTGAGACTTCAGCGCCTTCAGAGCGGCCTGAACGAAACCGTCGCGTGCCGTGGAGAGGGCAATGCCACGCGGTTCATAGACATGGCGATGAAGGAAAAAGGCCGTCATGCGGAAGGCGGCCAGCAGGCTGTCGTAGTCGGCGGCGCCACCCTCGACAAGAAAGGCGGGCAGCACCAGCATCTTGTCGGCATAGGGCGCGCCCGCCTCGCGGCTGACGGCGCGGCCGGATTTCGGCGAGACGTAGACCAGATCGGAGCGCGCACCCGTCGCCGCGCATTCGGCGAGATCGAGCCCGAAGCCGAGATCGTTGAGCACGGCGATCTCGAAGCGCACGAACAATTCGCCGGCGTCGCGCGGATCGTGAAGATTTTCGAGGATGACATCGAGCGCCTCATAGAGATGCGGATGCGGATCGCGTTCCGGGAGAAGCCTCAGAAGTGCACCCATGGCCTGAACGCCGTAGACCGAAGTCGCCGCCTCCATCAGCCGTGCCGCACGCAGGTGCACCGGCTCGACGCGGAATTCACCGAGATGCTCATCCAGCCGCGCCCGCCAGGTGACCTCGACCTCGTTTCCAGGCTGCAGCACCGGCTGCATCGTCCGCGAGCGGCCACCCCGCACGAGGCCGAGATGACGCCCGTGCGCCCGTGTCATGACCTCGGCAATGACGGAGGTTTCGCCATGCCGCTTGACGCCGATGATGATGGCCTGATCACTCCACTGCATGGCTCAGTTTTACCTCTGGCGACAGACGAAAACAATCGCGGCTTCAGCGCAAGCCCCATTCACGGAGAGGAGTGCCACGCCTTGAAACTGATTTCGTCGGCTCTCTCCCCCTGGATCGCCACGTTGTGCGCTCATTCTGACATTAGAATTGAATTTCAACCGAAACGCTTTCTTATCACATAAAGTTGAAGCTATGGGTTGATCGCCGGGCGATCCATTACCAGTTTTTTAGTGATTTTTTTGCCGATTCGACGGCGCAAGCGATTTAAAAAGGAGCGATCGAAATGAAGAGGATCGTCAATCGCCGCACCGGATATTTCTCGTGCGCGGCTCTTTTGGTCGCTGCCGCCGTCAACTTTCCTCAGGAAGTCATACATGCCATTGGACGACAGACCTTTGACGCAGATACATCTGCGTCGTCGATGACCGTAACGCCGCTTCCCGGCAATTTCTCCTATAGTAAAGGCGAATACCAAAACCAGTCCGCGCGGAAGGCCTATTCTGTCGGCGCACGGCGCAGCCCCGACAACGATTTAATCCTTCGCTTCGAGGTCCGCTCCGGCGAGCGTGCCAGCTTCGACGGCGAAGACAGGGAGCGCTCCGAGGCAACGAGCGGGACAACCTTCCCGAAGGACGAAGTCATCTGGAATGCCTACCGCGTCAAGATCGCCGATGGCTTCGCCATCCCCAGCGACGAACGCTCCTGGTTCATCGTCGGCCAGTGGCACGGCAGCAAGGACGACAAGCGTTCGCCCTATATCGCAGCCGAGGTGCAGGGCAAGGACCTGGTCTTTATGAGGCGCTATCTTTCTGAAGGTAAACCGGTCAGCAGCGAAATGTACCGGATGCATGATGTGCCGCGCGGCGAGTGGCTGAACATCGTGATCGAGCACAAGGTTTCCGCGAGCGACGGGATCCTGAACATCTGGCTCAACGGCCGCCAGGTCGTAAAATTCGACGGTCCGGTCGGCTATTGGGATCATCCGGAAGCTGGCTACTGGAAATTCGGCATCTACCGCAGCCGGCATGACGCTGACGCGGTGGTCGAGTATCGCGATGTCGTCACTACGACGGAGAACCTCTCAAAACGCGCGACCTTGACCAACTGAGCATTTGGCGGTCCGGTTTCGACCGCCAGTGCCGGGCCTGCGCCGTTTCAAGAGTTCGTTTCGCGCATGAAATCCAGGAACACGTCGCGCGCTGGCCTGCTGAGAGGCCCCGGCCTGCAAAATGCCGCCTTGTTGCGCCGGCTGCACAATGCGTTGAAGGCCCGGATGGTGGCCCCGGTCAACACACCGTTCAGTTTGCCCCCGTAGTCGCCGGTTCCCTTGAGTTCGCTTTGCAGAATATAGACATAGGTGTTGCTGTTGGCGCCAACGAGACGGCCGATCAGATTGGCCCGCCGAACCGACGGCATAGCGTCAATCTTTTCTGCGAAAGCCGCATATTGCTCCGCCGAACCGGCAGCAGCCCCCTCGATGAACAGTTCTTCGCTTTCGCGCTGCTCCTGCGGCATCTGGCTTGCGACGGTTGCCAGCGCCGTCCTGGCCAGAGAAATATTCTTCGCGACATCCTTGCCCCGCCCTTGGGCATAAAGCTGGATAAGCGTCGTAGCTGCATTGGCGTCTCCCGCGGCGCTTGCCTTCTTGAGGATTTCAATGGCCCGGGCCGGATTTTTCGGCACGCCCGTTCCGCCGAGCACCGCATTGGCCAGAACAGAGGAAATACCGGGAGCGTCTTCCAGCTGCCCCTTCAGAATGAGGTCGTGCGCTTGTCTTTGCTGGGATACAGTTCCGGCAAGCAGCACGCTTGCAGCGCTTGCCAAACCGCTCTTCCTGCCGGCGCGATAGGCTTCCTGGTACAGATCGGCCGCTTTTGAAACGTCCTTGGGAAGAACGACACCATCACGATAAAGGTTGGCATAGCCGACCATCGCGCCGGCATCGCCGGCCTTTGCGCCCTGTTCATAGTAGCCGACCGCTTGAGCCGGATCGAGGCCGGCGACCTGCCCTTCGCGGTAGAGGTCACCCAACTTGGCCGCCGCATCCATCCTGCCGGCCTCAAGCGCCTTCGTATAGAGATCGACAGCCTTGGGAATGTCTTTGGCAACGACTTTGCCATCCCGATACATCCCTGCAAGACCGATCATCGCGCCGGCGTCTCCGGCCCGAACCGCCTGCTCGTAGTATCCGACCGCCTTGCTCGGATCGAGATCGCCCCCCTCTCCCTTCAGATAGAGTGCGGCCAGTGGCGAGGCTGCCCAAACACCTCCACTAGCAATGACCTCCTCATAAAGAGCAATCGCGTTCTGAAGATCGCGGTCAACCAGGACGCCTTCCGCATAAAGACCGGCCATGCCGGCCTTCGCCCCGGCATCGCCAGCCGCCATCGCCTGTTCGTAGTAGCCGACGGTCTTGCTGGCATCGAGGCCGAGAGCCTCGCCCTGACGATAGAGATCGCCCAGTTTGGTCGCTGCATCCATCCTGCCGGCCTCCAGCGCCTTCGTATAGAGATCGACAGCCTTGGGAATGTCCTTGGCAACGACTTTGCCATCCCGATACATCCCGGCAAGACCGATCATCGCACCGGCATCGCCGGCCCGAACCGCCTGCTCGTAGTATCCCACCGCCTTGCTCGGATCGAGATCACCCCCCTCTCCCTTGAGATAGAGCGCGGCCAGTGGCGAGGCTGCCCATACGCCTCCACCAGCAATGACCTCCTCATAGAGAGCAATCGCCTTCGGAATATCGCGGTCAACCAGGACGCCGTCCGCATAAAGGCCGGCCATGCCTGCCTTGGCGCCGGCATCGCCTCCCCGGAGGCCTTGCTCGTAATAGCCGATGGCTTGTGCGGGATCGAGGCCGAGAGCCTCGCCCTGGCGGTAGAGGTCGCCAAGCTTCGTTGCTGCCGCTAGGCTGCCCTTCTCAAGCGCTTTCGTATAGAGATCGACCGCTTTCGGGATATCCCCGGGAACGACCTTGCCGTCGCGATAGAGATTGGCGAGGCCGATCATAGCGCCGGCATCGTCCGCCTGGGCTGCCTGCTCATAGTAGGCGACAGCTTTGGCGGGATCGAGGCCGACCTCGTCTCCCTTCAGATAAAGCGCCGCCAGCGACGGCACCGCCCATGTGCCTCCACCAGCAATGACCTCCTCATAGAGAGTAACCGCCTTCGGAATATCGCGGTCAACCAGGACACCTTCGGCATAAAGGCGTGCCATGCCTGCCTTCGCCCCGGCGTCGCCTGCCTGAACGCCCTGCTCGTAAAACCCAAGCGCCTTGGAGGGATCGAGGCCGAGGGCCTGACCCTGCCGGTAGAGATCGCCAAGCTTGGCCGCCGCGGCCACCCTGCCTGCCTCAAGCGCTTTCATATAGAGATCGACCGCCTGTGGAATGTCCTGCGGGACGACCTTGCCGCCGCGATAGAGGTTGCCGAGGCCGATCATCGCACCGGGATCGCCCGCCTGGACTGCCTGTTCGTAATAGGCGACAGCTTTGGCGGGATCGAGGCCGACCTCGTCTCCTTTCAGGTAGAGCGCCGCCAGTGACGGCACCGCCCATGTGCCTCCTGCGGAAATGACGTCCTCATAGAGAGCGACCGCCTTCGGAACATCGCGGCCAACCAGCACACCTTCCGCATAAAGGCCAGCCATACCCGCCTTGGCCCCGGCATCGCCGGCCTCGAGCCCCTGCTCGTAATAGCCGACGGCCTTGCCGGGATCGAGGCCGAGTGCCTCGCCCTGTCGGTAAAGGTCGCCGAGCTTGGCCGCCGCCGCCAGCCTGCCCTTCTCAAGCGCTTTGGTATAGAGATCGACCGCTTTAGGGATATCCTTGGGAACCACTTTGCCGTCGCGATAAAGGTCAGCCGCGGCTTGCATTGCCGACGGATCGCCTTGCCCAGCCATCGCCTCGATGCCTGCAATCGCAGATTTGAGATCATCCCCCGGTTTTGCCGCCTTTATCGTCGCCATGAACGCCTTCAAAGCCTGCTGTTCTGGCGTCTCCGCCGCTTTTTGCTCTGTGCTGTCGCTGGCTTGCTGCGAGAAGGACGGAGAGGCGCTCAAAATCGCCAATCCCAGCGCGCAACCAAAAAGAACGGATTTATGATCCAGTATCACAGTAAAAACCTCGCCGGTTTATTGAGACAA
This sequence comes from Pararhizobium sp. LjRoot238, assembly GCF_964252955.1. Lineage (NCBI taxonomy): Bacteria > Pseudomonadati > Pseudomonadota > Alphaproteobacteria > Hyphomicrobiales > Rhizobiaceae > Pararhizobium > Pararhizobium sp. LjRoot238. The sequence continues at coordinate 4,173,182 of NZ_CAXUPP020000001.1, forward strand.
AATATAATGTTGACGCGAAATTATCTTGTTTTATGCAGAAATGCGTATTTACCGAAAATATAGCCAGCAACCGTGCTGAGAAAGTCCATCCGTATCTTTTTTGGATCGGCCAGATTCCAAAAAATACCCCAGCGCAGCGCTCGAAGCACTATTGACACCGCGTCAATGATAACCGCGCATCTACCTTTTCAGAAGGCACGCGACTGACAGGCGCTCTGCAAAGCGCCGCGCCTTAACCATTCCATCTCGCAACTGCGAAATACCCCTAGGAAATCATGTTTAATTATGTGAAAACATCTCCACGGAAGCAAGCCAAAACGGACCACTACAAAAAGTTTCAGAAATAAATTATAATTTACCGCAGGTTGTCCAAATAACCCAAAAATGGGGCCTGCGAATGCGTGATTACTGGTGTACTGTCCTGGCCGGCTGGAACGCACAATACAGGTAAACCGTTGTTTTAACGGTTAATTTTATTTTTTTATCACAATCGAATGCCGATAAGGTTTCGATTGAAAATTTGAAAACTTTAAAGGAAAGATTGAATGAAAATAGCGATCTTCGGCCTCGGTTATGTCGGCTTTACCGCCATGTGCTGCATCGCAAAAGAAGGGCATCACGTCATCGGTTTCGATGTCAGTGAAAAAAAAGTAAACCAAATTAATCAAGGTATTGCACCGATCACCGAACCGGGTGTCGAGGCGCTGCTGCGCGAAGGCCTCGAAGCCGGGAGAATTTCCGCGCATACCGAAATCAAGCGCCATCTTTACGAGTGCGACATGGCCATCGTCTGCGTCGGGACGCCGAGCGCGCCGGATGGTTCGCACAACATGACCTATATCGCCGAGGTCACGCGCCAGATCGCCGCTGCCGTCGGCCGGAACAGAACATCGCCGCTGACCGTCGTCTATCGCTCGACCATCCGTCCGGGAACCGTCGAAGGGCTGATCGCGCCGATCCTCGCTGCCGAACTTGGCGACGCTTTCGAACGCAGCATCGAGCTTGTCTATAATCCGGAATTCCTGCGCGAATCCTCTGCCATCCAGGACTATTTCGATCCGCCCAAGATCGTCATCGGCACCGTCGACGGCAAACCGAACGCACGGATGGATCTGCTCAACCAGAATATCAAGGCGCCAACCTTCTACGTGCGCCTCGGCGAATCCGAAATCACCAAATTCGTCGACAACACCTGGCATGCCGTCAAGGTCGCCTATGCCAACGAGATCGGCCGCATCTGCCTGCAGCTTGGCCTCAGCGCAACCAAGGTGCATGAGATCTTCGTCTCCGACACCAAGCTCAACATTTCATCCTATTACACCCGTCCCGGCGGCGCCTTCGGCGGCTCCTGCCTGCCAAAGGACGTGCGCGCCATGCAGTATATCGCTGCCGATTGCGGCGCCCATACGCATCTGGTCGACTCGCTGCTGCGCTCCAACGAGGCGCACAAATACCGGCTGTTCCAGCATGTGACGCGCGATCTGAAGCCGGGTGCCACGGTCCTGCTCGTCGGTCTCGCCTTCAAGGCGGACACGGACGACCTGCGCGAAAGCCCCAATATCGACCTTGCCCGCGGACTGCTGCGCGAAGGCTACAAACTGTCGATCTTCGATCCGGCGATCGACGCGACCAAGCTTGTCGGCGCCAATCTGGGTTATGCCTATACCCAGATCCCGACGCTGTCGCAGTTGCTCGTGCCGAAGGAAACCGCGGAGGCCACGACCTATGACCGCGTCATCACCACCAATCTCACCTACAGGAAGCTCAACCTCGAGAAGAATGGCGATGTCGTCAATCTGAACTCCCTTTCCTGAGGATGGCGGCGATGGACACAGCAGTTCAAAACAGCAAGGCCACACCCCACGCCCGCACCGACGCCCTCTCCGGCGCGCTTTCCGGCAGAAAGGTGCTGATCATCGTCGAAAACCTGCCGGTGCCGTTCGACCGGCGGGTCTGGCAGGAGGCAAGGACCTTGCGCGCCGCCGGCGCCGAAGTCGCCATCATCTGCCCGACGGGCAAGGGCTATACGGCGCGCTACGAACACCTCGACGGTATTCACATCTACCGCCATCCCCTGCCGCTTGATGCCGGCGGCGCCCTTGGTTATCTCCTGGAATACGGCGCGGCGCTGACTTGGGAAACGCTGCTTGCCTGGAAAATCCTGTTCCGTCACGGCTTCGATACGCTGCACGGTTGCAATCCGCCGGACCTGATCTTCCTCGTCGCCTGGCAGTTCAAGCTGATCGGCAAGCGCTATATTTTCGACCATCACGACATCAACCCGGAGCTTTACGAAGCCAAGTTCAACAAGCGCGGTTTCTTCTGGCGGCTGATGTGCGTTTTCGAATGGCTGACCTTCAAGACGGCGAATACCGTCATCTCGACCAATGAGAGCTACAAGAAGATCGCCATCGAGCGCGGCGGCAAGAAGGCGAAGGATATTTTCGTCGTTCGCAGCGGCCCGGACCTGACCCGCGTCAAGGCGGTGGCGCCGAGCCCGGCGCTGAAGAACGGACGCGATTTCCTGGTCGGCTATGTCGGCGTCATGGGGGATCAGGAAGGGATCGACCTTCTTCTCGAAGCAGCCCGCCATCTGGTCTACGATCTCGGTCGCAAGGACATCCAGTTCGCCCTCGTCGGCGGCGGCCCGAGTCTTGCCGCACTTCAGGCCATGTCGGAAAAGATGGGCCTTGCCGACTACGTCACCTTCACCGGCCGCGCGCCCGACCAGACGTTGTTCGAGGTGCTTTCGACCGCCGATGTCTGCGTCAATCCGGACCGGGTCAACCCGATGAACGACAAGTCGACGATGAACAAGATCCTCGAATACATGGCCGTCGGCAAGCCGATCGTCCAGTTCGACGTCACCGAAGGCCGCTTTAGCGCGCAGGAAGCATCGCTCTATGCCAAGGCGAACGATCCTGCCGATTTCGCCGCCAAGATCGCCGAACTGCTCGCCGACCCGGACCGCCGCGCCAGAATGGGCGCCTTCGGCCGCAACCGCGTGGAAACGCAGATGGCCTGGAGCTACGAGGTACCGAAGTTGATCGCGGCTTATAAGAATGCACGGCCCTAGGTCAGCGGCGACGATCTTTCGTTAGTCCGCTGGTACGTTTGAAGCGATGTTGCATAGGTTAATTGATGGCGATCAAGGACATATTCGAAGATTTGAAGACGCATCGCGAAGGCATCTTGGCGCAGGGATTCTGGGCGCTTCTGGTCTTTCGCCTTTCCGCGCCGAGAAAGCACGTCAAGAGCAAGATCGTCAGAATCCCGTATTTCGTCGTCAACAGGATAATGCAGAAATTTATCGAAGTGACGTGCGGCATACATTTGCCGGAAAGTACAACGATCGGGCGCCGGCTGAACATCGAGCATTTCGGTGGCATCATCGTTCACGGGCACTGTGTCATCGGAGACGACGTCACCATCCGCCAGGGTGTTACACTCGGAAACAAGGGAGCGGGCCAGCTTGCGGGAGCACCGCGTATCGGTAACCGGGTTGATATCGGCGCCGGCGCCAAGATCATCGGCAACGTCACGATCGGTGATGACGTCAGAATCGGCGCAAATGCAGTGGTGCTGACCGACGTCCCATCCCATTCTCTCGCTGTCGGCGTACCGGCACGGATTGTGCCGGATTTCCAAAACTCATGACACGATCAGCGTCGCGCCATAAATGTCAGGACACTCCGCACCCGCGGGGATTTGACGTAGGCGGCGATGAGCGCATTTTCGGACGCGGTCAACGGCTTCACTATGGCGAAACAGAAAACTCCCGCGATGACAAGGGCCGCGGAAAAGGCGAGTTTTTCCGCCAGGGCAAAGCTGCGGTGAGCGAAATATGTCTCGGACAAATAAACGGCCGCAGCGATGAGGCCAAAGCACAACAGGATTCTCGACCAGCCTATGACAGTGCCAAAGCCGTTCTGTTTGGCGGCCGATTCCATGACGAAGGAGCGCGCCAGGGAATCAACGATCGGAAACGCCAGAACCGCGGCCAAGCCCATATAAGGGCCTCCAAAAATCAGGATGCTGACAAACACGAAACTGAGGCCAGAGGACAGAAAGATAGAATTGTAAGCGGCCACAAAGGACGCTGCCACCTCCGAACTGCGCACCACGGTACCTCCGATGATCGTCGCCATGGAAAGCAGAAGGATGAGCGCACGTGGATCGATCTTGTCGCCTGCAAGCAGATGCAAGACATCGCCACCGATGGGGCACAGTGCAAGAATTCCGAATGTTATGATGAATGCGTCGATTTTCGCGATCAGCGACAAAGCCGCGCCGGCTTTGTCGTATCGTTCCGTTTTATCAGCGGTTTGCCACCCCATGATTGCCGGCTCGACGAACGGGAAGAGCAAGAAACCGGGCGAGTAGCGCTGCAGGCTAAGGGTGATTGTCTGAACAAAGCTCAAGGCGGCGAACTCGGATGCGGAGAGAAGGTTGGCTGCGATGAGCCTTATAAAGGGCGGCGAAGCGCCAAGCGCCGTCAACCCGCTTACATAACCGGAGGCGACGATGCCTAGCACCTCGTGTCGCGATGGTGAATTCGCTGACTGTGGGGTCGATCGAATTTTCTTTCGCAGCGCCGACAACGCATTGGCGGCTAGAAAGAGCCACGCGACGCCTTGGGTACAGGTCATGATGACGATGAGTTCGCGGCCGGTGAGAGGGTGCTTCAGCACAATAATCAGGGAAACAATCGCGGTCCGGACCAGAGGCTCTGAAATGGAGACAAAGCGTGAAACTCTCTGCTGATTGAGCGACTGAGAAGCAACCTCCGAGTCTGCGTAAATTGAAGATACAACGCAGAGAATAATAAATGGCAGGAATACAGATGCTTCAACTCTTATATCGTTATCAAGCCAGATAAGCGATACGACAAGACAAAGGCATGCGGAAACAAGTACGATAAAAAACCGGAAAGAGAAAAACTTGACAAGCATGGTTCTGATCGCTGCAGCGTTTTCTGCCTGGCGGGCAAGAGAGACATATTTTGGGAGGAATCTTTGCGCTCCCAAACTGCCAAGAGTATTCGCTATGGAGGCAAGCGCGATCAGTACAGCAAACAGGCCATATTCTTTTGGTGGCATAAAACGCACTATCAGAACATTAAACAAAACAAGAAGTATAACTGAAATTATACGACCAGAAACAAACGTAATAAATTTTTCCATATTAGAACTTTCCGGAAATATTGGCTTTCAAGATGAGCAATAACAGCGGCAAACCGTCTATTCTGATCGTGGCGCGGGATTCATATCCGCCATTTCGAGTCGACGTCACCATACTTTTCTCTAAATATCTGAAAAAACACCTAAAAATCGATTGGCTGATGCGCCACGAGGCATCAAAACCGGGAACAAAGGCCTCCGATGGAGAGGAGGAATACTACATCATCGGGCGAAATGGCATCCGCGGAAAATTCGATTCCGTCGTCCAACACCTAAAGGCAGTCTACCGGATATTCCGAAAGGATTACGCAATCGTTCAATGCCGTGACACCATTCTTCTCGCCAGCCTCTATTCCATAGCCTCGCGACTGAGCGGAGTGCCGTTCGTGTACTGGATGTCCTACCCGATGGAAGAGGGATATCTGGATATCGCGAAACGAGCCTTCGCAGAAGGACGATACGCAAAAGCCTTGACGCGATGGATCATCGGCATGTCGGGCCGGGTGTCCCTTTATCGCGTCGCGCTCCCGCTCGCGCGTCACATATTCGTGCAGAGCGACCAGATGAAAAGCGACCTTCTCGCGGAGGGCATCAGAGTTGACAAAATTACGCCCGTTCCCATGGGGGTCGATACCGACAGCTTTTCGCCGGCTCAATGCGAGCCTGCAGCCGATGCCTTCTACGCTGGACGGGAGGCAATCCTCTACCTTGGTTCTTTGGATTTTGCTCGGCAGATGAATATTCCTGCGGCAGGAGTAGCAAAGGCCCTGAGATCGCGACCAAATGCAATATTTGTGATCATTGGACGCGCCTCGCAACCGGAGCGCGATCTGATTGCGAAAGAATTCGGCGATCTCCCGTTGAGGATATTCTTCTTGGAGCAAATGCCGCTACGGCAAGCGCTAAGCCATGTCCGCCGTGCCCATGTTTGCCTCGCTCCCTATCCAACGTGCCCAAAAATGCTGGCTTCAGCCACTCCGACGAAACTTGTCGAATATCTCGCCATGGGGCGGCGTGTCGTCGCAAATCGACATCCAGATCAGAGTGCTGTGATCGCAGGCACCGGTCTCGGCCTACTGTCGGAATTTACCGCCGATGGATTTAGCCAGTCGATTCTTCAGGCGCTTGACCTCGGAGAACCCACAGCACGTGAAATGGCTCATGCACATGAATGGATCCGGGAAAACCGGGATTACTCCACGCTTTCCGAAAAGATGGCGCCAATTTATGCAAAAATGGTCAACTCCAATGGTGCGGAAAAGCGGTGGAGCAACTGATGGATCACCATGATGTCGCTCTAAACCTCGACCGAAGAACGTCGATAGTGACGCGCATGTTTATCTTTGCATTCTGCATCGTGTCTCTGGGCGGATACCGCCTGCAATTGGCGGGGATCGACCCGACACAAAGCTTTCAAGGGTTCAGTGCCTCTTACCTCCTCTACACCGTTGATATTCTTTGCATATGCTGGGCTACTTTTATCTCTTTCACCAATTTTGATGCCTTTATCAGGGTGTTCAGAACCTCTCTTCCGCTCACGCTGCTGCCGCTCATGGCCATAGTCTCATCTACAATTTCCGTATCACCCGAACTGACCTTTTTTGAGTCTGTAAAATATATGTCGGCATTTATAGTTCCAGCCACAGCAGTAATAGTTTGGTATTCAGGGAGGGCCAATCAGCTTTCCTACGAACTATTGAAATTAATATTGCTTTTGTCGTTCTTGACGATAACTTTCTTCCCCAAATATGGCATCCACAGCAGCCTTGATTTTACCCAATCTACCCATGCGGGCTCTTGGCGAGGTATTTTTGGTCACAGAACAGATCTAGGCTACTGCTGCGCCGTACTCTTAGGGTTGGCTTTTTCGAAGTTCATGTACAAAAAGAGAATTTCCGATCTTTTCGTTCTATGCGTATCGACATTCTTTCTATACAAGACAGGATCTGGTGGAGCAGATATTGTCGCAATATTTTCGATAATTATGATTACATTCCATTTCGCACTGCGAAGAGAATCAAAAAACTTGAAATTCTCATTTGGCATAATACTGACCTCGATCGCCTTTTTTATCATATTTACTTTTATTAGCCCGGATGATTTTCTTTCAATAATCGGTGAGGACTCTTCATTCACGGGACGAGTGCCATTGTGGTCATACATATTCGAGAGGGTTTCCCTAAATTATGTATACGGACTCGGATACATAGCGGGTTTTGATATCCTTGCTGGCCCTTCTGTGCAGTTGGCCGGCTTCACCGTGCCAAATGCTCAAGGCGCATATATGGAATCATTGATTGCGTTTGGATTTTTTGGGCCAATACTGATACTGATCTTAACAATAAAACACTTTATTGTTATGTTGAATTTATACGTAAACGACAAATTACCTGAAGATATAAAGTTCTGTTGCTTTTGCATATCCGCAATAACGTTCTTTCTGATATTAACATCAACAGTTGTTGAATCGTATTTATTGCAATCAAACAAAATTCTTGTTGGGATTATAGTAATTTTAATCGCGGAAATTTCTATTTTCTCCGGAAATATTACTGTCACCGCCAATAGGAAAACTGAAGAAAATTTCCATACCCCTGTTGGTCAAGGACTTTTGATACAAAATGGCGACCATTAACCTGTTTTATAACATGGCACGCGGATTGCACCGATTGAGGTTGCCATTACTCCCCCGCCTGTTCGAGCTTGCGATCCGCCTTTTCTTCCAGGCCTCAATTCCCGGCCGCGCAAAGATTGCGCGCTCCGTTTTCTTCCACCACAGCGGGCTTGGCGTGGTCATCAACGGTCTTTCGGTGATTGAAGCGGATTGCGAGATCGGTGTTCACGTTGTTCTCGGCGGAAGGGCACCGATCGTTGGAGCCCCTCACCTGGAAAAGGGTGTGATCGTTCACGCCGGTGCGAAGATCATCGGCCCGATACGCATCGGCGCCGGAAGTGTCGTCGCCGCCAATGCCGTGGTCATCAGCGATGTGCCGCCGAACAGCCTCGTTGCCGGCGTTCCGGCCGTCGTGAAGCGTTCCGATATCGACAATAGAATGTACCGCCACGATGCACCCCAGATCGCCCCGTCCGGGGCCGAGCTTTAACAGTTACCGCAGTTGCAAAGAGTTTCCGGCATGTCCAGTCGTCCCACATATATTTTGATTGCCACCCCTCTTGGCGAAGGGGGAATGGGCGGCATTGACCGGATCATGGATGAGGTCCGCAAGATCGCGCGGCTGAAATCGCCGGAGCACATCAGCATTTCCTTTGCCGCGACGCGCGGTAAAGGCAGCATTTTGCTTTCCCCATTCTATCTTGTCTCGTTCCTCGCAAGAATGGCTCTGCTCAAGATCTTCGGCAGGGTCGATGTCCTGCATATCAATCTGTCCAGTCACGGTAGCACACGGCGCAAGATCATCGTGGCGCGGTGGGCGCGGCTGCTGGGCATACCCTACGTCGTTCATCTTCATGGGTCCCGTTTCCGGCAATTCTGGAACGAGAGCCCTCCGGGCCCTGCAGGCGCGATCGCAAGGATGTTCGCATCGGCCACCCGCATCGTCGTGCTCGGAAACGTCTGGAAATCCTTCGTGGCGGAAAAAGTCCCCGGGACGGGCGGTCGGATCGTGATCATCCCCAATGCGACGCCAAGGCCGAATCTCCCTCGGATGAAGGACGAGGCAGGGCAGCTGCGCATTCTGTTCCTGGGCCGTGTCGGCGTGCGCAAGGGGGTGCCTCAGCTTGTCGAGGCGCTGTCTATGGTCCAAAGCGACGGCAGCTGGCGTGCGACCATTGCCGGCGACGGCGACGTTGAGGAAACACGTCAGGAGATCGAGCGGCTGGGCCTTTCCGACCACGTCACGTTACCGGGCTGGGTCGGGCCGAATGATGTGGCCGAGCTTTTGTCCAGATCGGACGTTCTTGTCTTGCCATCCTTTGACGAAAATTTGCCGATGTCGGTCATCGAAGGCATGGCCGCCGGTCTCGCGATCATCGCCACACCGGTTGGCGCGGTGGAGGATATCATCGCGGACAGAGACACGGGCTTGCTCGTGCCGGTTGGGGATTCCAAAGCGATTGCAGCGTCGATCCAGTTGCTCCTCGAACAACCGCAGCTAAGAAAAACCCTGGGAGAAAATGCCAGACGGCGGCATGCCGAAAGACTGGAAATTGGCATGTATTTTGACAGGCTCGTTGATCTCTGGACGAGAAAAAATATTCTTTAAAAACGTGGAGTTCCCTATGCTTTATGAATTCTGGCGTACCATTTCGAGGTTGAATAACTGCCGAGCTTTTGCGTCTGTCGGCCACCCGGTGTTTTCGTCTCTGGTCTTTTCCGCCCTGTTTCTAGGCTTCTTTTTGGATGGTCAAATAGCAAAGGCAGGGGAGACCTGCGACATTTATGAAACGCGCGTTCTGACAACGCCGGCTCCGCCGCAATGGGCACCGGCGTACAAGAACTATGAAGCCATGCTCGCGAAGCTTCCCGAAAAAGCTGACGTGATCGTTTTTGGAGACTCGCTCGCAGAAGGATGGCCAGAAGAATCGTTCAGTACGATTTTCCCCGGCAAGGCGATCGGCAATCTTGGCGTTGGCGGAGAAATGATCCAAAACGCGCTGTGGCGTCTCGATCAAATGCCAGTTTCCAAGCTTTTGCCCGAAACGATCGTGATGATATTGGGCACCAACAATCTGAAAGCCCTCTCCAAGCCCTGCGCGATCGAGGCAGGGCTCACCAAAACAGTCGAAAAACTGCATGAAATCTGGCCGAACGCGATCATCCAGGTGCTGACAATTCCTCCGCGCGGTAAAATCTTCAATGATTTCGAGGTTGAGCGCCAGGAAGTGAACGGCTTCCTACAGAAAATGCCCGCTCGGAATAGGTATGTCCGAACCGTAACCGGCCTCGATGACGTGATCACCTGCGGAATGAGAGGAACCGATCAATTGCAGTTGTGGTTTCCAACTTATTTTCCCGACATATGTGCCAACTACCGCGGAGACAATTTGCATTTGACCGCAGCCGGCTATGATGCACTGGCGGAAATCTTCAAGCAGGAGAACAACTAACCGTGTCCTTTGCTTGGTACATAAACCGGCTTCGCGCCATGAGCCCGGCTGAAATCGTTCACCGGTTCGGGGAAAAGGCGAAAAAGACAAGGGCACGCGGGCGGCTGGAAGGGGCGAAGCGGTATGTTCTGCCCGGCCCGGTGCCGATGCTGCCAGGCCTCGCAAAAAACCTCGCCGCGGCATCGCAGCCGCTCAGACAGGAAATTGCCGATGCCGCGCGGTTCATCCTGTCGGGTCATTTCGAGGCGCTCGGCGTCGCCTGGCCGCGGCGCGATATCTCAAACCAGTTTCCGCCGGAGGTCTGGCGGCTGGATCCCGTTACCGGCGGGCTCTGGCCCGGAGCGGACAAATACTGCTTCGACATTCCCTACCGCCACGAACGCAAACTCGGCGACATCAAATATGTCTGGGAATTCAACCGCCTGCAGTTCCTGCAGCCGGTGGCGGCTCATGCTGGCCTGACCGGAGACCGCGAGGCACTGGCGTTCATCGAGGCTGCCATCTCGAGCTGGTACCATGCCAACCCGCCATTTCGCGGCCTCGGCTGGAATTCCGGCATCGAGCTTGCCCTGCGCGCCATCAGCCTGCTTGTTGTCGCGAGCCTCTGCGGAGCGTCGCTTTCGGCGGCGTGCACCGCGCAGATCCGCGCGATCCTCCATGCGCATCAGGTGTGGATGTCGCGGTATCCTTCGCGATTTTCCTCGGCCAACAACCATCTCGTCGCGGAAATCGCCGGCGAGTTCCTCATCGCCCGCGCCATGCCGGAACTGCCGCAGGCAAAACGGCTTGGAGACAAGATGCGCCGCCTGCTCACGCAGGAAGTGTCGAAACAGATTCTTGGCGACGGCGTGGGCGCCGAACAGTCACCGACCTATGGCGCCTTCACAGCGGAATTCGTTCTGCTCTGCAGTCTGGTCGCGAAGGCAAGCGGTCAGCCGCTCTGCGCCACCATCGATGCGCGGCTGATGCAGTTTGCCGAGTATATCGCCTGGCTTTCCAATGCCGAGGGGCGCGTTCCGGGAATCTGCGACGACGATGAAGGGCGCGTGGTCACGCTCGCGCGGCACGAGCCCGCCTATGCGGCGTCCGTTTCGGCCGCGATCGCTGGCCATCTCGGCAAGCCGCCGGCCGGGCCGCGGCCGCCGGAATACGATCTGCGCGACGCGCTTTTCGGTTCCGCCGATACGGGCGGCTCTGTACCGTTGGGATTGCGCACATTTGCCGATGGCGGCTACACGGTCGTTCGGGAAACGAAACGCGGCCACGAACTCGATATTGTTTTCGATCATGCGCCGCTCGGCTATCTGTCGATCGCCGCCCATGGCCATGCCGATGCGCTGTCGGTGATCGTCAGCATCGACGGCACCCCTCTCTTCGTTGATCCCGGCACCTATCTCTATCATTCCGGCGGCAAATGGCGGGACTGGTTCCGCGGCACCCGCGCCCACAATACGCTCAATATCGATGGCGCCGACCAAAGCACCATGTCCGGCGCCTTCAACTGGTCGCACAAGGCGATCGCGACATTGGAATCCGCGTCCGGCGGCGAAAACTGGAACATCGTCGCGAGCCACGACGGCTATCGGAAGCGGTTTGGCGCGGATCATCGCCGGACATTATCTTCGACGCAGGACGGCTTTGCGATCCGCGACGAAGTGACGGGCACCCCGAACCTGGAGGCGGAGATCGTTTTCCAGCTTGCGCCCGAATGGGACGCGCAAGTGAAGGACGGCGCCGTCCTGATTTCGCGCGGCGGCGAAACGATCGCAACGCTGTTCTTCAAGGAGCCGGGAGATATCGCGATCAAGGCTGGCGGCGATATCGGCGAAGGCGGATGGTATTCTCCGGCCTTCGGCAAAAAGCTGGAAGCGACGCGGATAAGCTGGCGCGGCGTCGTTCCGCCGGATGGTGTCACCTGCGCCCTATCGCTCGCCCACGCGTAACGAAGCGGGGCCTGGTTGCTGGTTGGAAGGCCGGCAACCGGGACCCGACGGTTATTCCGTTATTTCCGTTTCATTGCCTCGGCCAGTGCCGCCCCGAAAGCGCCCTGCGACGGAGCCTGCGGTTTCGGTTGCGGCGCACGGGCCTGGTTTTGGCGGCCCTGGTGGGCTGCCTTTGCATCGCTCTTCATGTCCCGTCCGCCTGACTCTGTGGCACCGTCCTTGCGCATGGTAAGGCCGATGCGCTTGCGGGGGACATCGACCTCGGTGACGCACACCTTGACGACATCGCCGGCCTTGACCACCTCATGCGGGTCCTTGACGAACCGATCAGCGAGCTGGGAGACGTGCACGAGCCCGTCCTGATGGACACCGATATCCACGAAGGCGCCGAAGGCGGCGACGTTGGTGACAGTGCCTTCGAGCAGCATGCCGGGTTTCAGGTCCTTGATGTCGTCGATACCGTCGGCAAAGGTCGCCGTCTTGAAGCTTGGGCGCGGGTCGCGGCCGGGCTTTTCGAGTTCCGCGAGAATGTCCTTGACTGTCGGCAGGCCGAAGCGCTCATCGACGAAGGTGCGCGGATCAAGGCTTTTCAGGATCGTGCTATCGCCCATGATGGCGCGCACGTCACGGCCGCAGGCAGCGACGATCTTTTTCGCCACGCCATAGGCTTCCGGATGCACGGAGGATGCATCGAGCGGCTCCTTGCCGCTCGGAATGCGCAGGAAGCCGGCGCATTGCTCGAAGGTGCGGGCGCCAAGCCGCGGCACTTTCATCAGTTCCTTGCGGCTTTCGAAGGGGCCGCTCGCGTCGCGATGGGCAACGATTGCCTCGGCGGACGATTTTCCAAGGCCGGAAACACGGGCGAGCAGCGGCGCGGAAGCCGTGTTGAGATCAACGCCGACGGCGTTCACCGCATCTTCGACGACGGCGTCGAGCGAGCGGTTGAGACGGCCCTGATCGACATCGTGCTGGTATTGGCCGACGCCGATCGATTTCGGCTCGATCTTGACCAGTTCGGCCAACGGATCCTGCAGACGGCGGGCAATCGAGACCGCGCCGCGCAGGGAAACATCGAGGCCCGGGAATTCGTCAGCCGCGGCCTGAGAGGCGGAATAGACCGAGGCGCCGGCTTCCGAGACGATGACCTTGGTGGGCTTGGGTCCGGCCGGCAGCTGCGTCAGCATGTCGGCGACGAGGCGTTCCGTCTCGCGGCTGCCTGTGCCGTTGCCGATGGCGATCAGTTCTATTCTGTGCTTGCGCACGAGGCTTGCAAGTTCGGCCTGCGTGCCGCGAATGTCGTTCTTCGGCGGGAACGGATAGACCGTAGTCGTCTCGAGCAGCTTGCCGGTGCCATCGACGACGGCGACCTTGATGCCGGTGCGGATGCCGGGATCGAGACCCATCGTCGCGCGTGAGCCGGCGGGAGCGGCCAGAAGCAGGTCCTTGAGATTGCGAGCGAAGACATGGATCGCCTCTTCTTCCGCCCGCTCGCGCATTTCGCGCATCAGATCGAGCGACAGCGACATCGACAGCTTGACGCGCCAGGTCCAGCCGATCACCTCCATCAGCCACTTGTCGCCCGGCAGCGTGCCGCCGACATTGTAGGCAGCCGCGATGGTGCGTTCGACCGGCTTGACCGGAGACGTGTCGTCCTGATCGACGACGATATCGACAGAGAGAAACTCCTCGTTCCAGCCGCGCAGCATGGCGAGTGCCCGGTGGCCGGCAACGGTTGCCCAACGTTCGGAATGGTCGAAATAGTCGGAGAATTTGGCGCCGGCCTCCTGCTTGCCGTCGACCACCCTGGCGCGCAGAAACGCGACATGCCGCATATGGGCGCGCAGCCGGCCGAGCAGGTCGGCATTTTCGGTGATGCCCTCGGCAATGATGTCGCGGGCGCCATCGAGCGCTGTCTTGACGTCCGGTACCTCCGCCGTGATGAAGGCCGATGTGCGGTCTGCCGGCGCGACGGAGCGGTCGGCAAGAATGGCCTCCGCCAGCGGCCCCAGTCCGCGTTCACGGGCGATTTCCGCCTTGGTTCGCCGCTTCGGCTTATAGGGCAGATAGATATCTTCCAGCTCCGCCTTCGTGGTGACGGCGGCGATCTTGGCTTCCAACTCTTCCGTCAGCTTGTCCTGACTGCGGATCGAGTCGAGGATCGAGACCCGGCGGGCTTCCAGTTCGCGCAGATAGACGAGACGTTCGGCCAGATCGCGCAACTGCGTGTCGTCCAGACCGCCGGTCACTTCCTTGCGATAACGCGCGATGAAGGGAACGGTGGCGCCCTCGTCGAGCAACTCGATGGCCGCAATCACCTGCGCAGGCGTGGCCTTGATTTCCTGGGCGATGAGGACGGCGATGGGCTTTGAAGGCAGGGGCATGGCGTTCCGTGGCTTGATGATGATGTGGCGGGAACCATAGATGCACACGCCATCAAGGCCAAGTGAAGGCGCCCGCCGGTTACCGGGCGTCCACAGAAGGATGCCGCCGCCATTGCCGGCTTAGAACTCGACCGGCTCCAGCGGCGGGCGCGTCTTTTCGAATTCGCGCAATGCCGCTTCCCGCTCGCTAATGTAGTTGCGGGTATAAGGCACGGCGTCCTGCTCACGCGAAAGCTGGATCTGGAAGATCAGCAGCTCGTCGTAGAGAAAGGCCGTCTCGGACGCCGCAAGATAGAACTCCCACATGCGGAAGAAGCGCTCGTCATAGAGCCGGATCGCCTCCTCCTTGCGCGCCGTGAAGCGCTCGCGCCAGGCCCGTAGCGTTTGGGCATAATGCATCGGCAGAATCTCGATATCCTTGATCATCAGCCGCGCCTTCTCGATCGCCGGCATGACTTCCGACAGGGCGGGCATATAGCCGCCGGGAAAGATGTATCTCTCGATCCAGGGATTGGTCGCCCAGGGCTTTTCCGCCTGGCCGATCGAATGCAGCAGCATCACCCCCTTCGGGGCAAGCAGGTCTGCCATCTTGCTGAAGAAATTACCGTAATTGGCCATGCCGACATGCTCGAACATGCCGACGGAGACGATGCGGTCGAACTTTTGGTTCGCCATGGTCCTGTAGTCCTGCAGTTCGAAACGAACGCGGCCCGCGAGCCCGCGCTTTGCCGCTCGCCCGCGCGAAACCTTCAATTGCTCTTCGCTGAGCGTGATGCCGGTGACTTCGACGCCCGAAGATTCGGCAAGGTACATCGCCATGCCACCCCAGCCGGAGCCCACATCCAGGACGCTTTGGCCCGGCTCCAAAAGCAGCTTTGCCGCGATGTGGCGCTTCTTTGCCGTCTGCGCCTCATCAAGGCTGATATCAGGCGGATCGAAATAGGCGCAGGAGTATTGCCAGTCCTGATCGAGAAACAGATCGAACAGCTTGCCATCGAGATCGTAGTGATGGGCGACATTGAGCTTGTTGCGATTGACCGGCAGGCGGCTTTTGATCTGCTGCTCGGCAACGTGCAAAAGGGCGATCACCGTGTTGCTGATCGTCGCCGCCTTTTCGAGGCCATTGGCCTTCATCATCGAAATCACGTCGAAGATATTGCCCTCATCGATGACAAGGCGCCCCTCGACATACATTTCGCCGAATTTCAGGCCCGGGTCGAGCAGGATCGCCTTTTCGGCTTCTTCATCGATGGTCCTCAGGGCGACCAGATCACCCGATCCATCGCCAAGTACCGCCTGCTCTCCTGACGATAGGGTGACTTTCAGATTGCCTTTTTGTACCAGCCTGCGCAGCAGCTTCAGAAATGTCGTCATTCCGGACCTCGACCACAGCCTATCTCGCATTGGATATGCAATCGTTCCGGCGGACAGTGGCATTGCTGCCGGTCTGGAGGTGTCACCGGAAGTCCGGAAACAGCCGGCATGCAAGGCAGATCGTCTGGGCGCCCCTGATCAGGAAGCTCCATCCATCAGAACGTGTAGTAAACTAGCGCCATTTTGCCATTCCGCAATGGCTGCGGTAGGTCCCTCAAGGATTTATTTTCTTAGTAAGTAAGCAAAATCAAAGGGTAACCACGCCCCGCCCGTCGAGACGTGCCCGGTTGTGCGGCCGGTCGAGGTCCAGCGCGGGGCCGATGGGGACGATCCGCGTCGGGTTGATATGAGCGATGGAATAATAGCCCCGCTTTATCTGATCGATCCGCACGGTCTCGCGGATACCTGGCCACTGGTAGATCTCTCGCAGATAGTTCGAGAGGTTCGGATAATCCTCCAGCCGCCGCAGATTGCATTTGAAGGCGCCGTGATAGGCGGAGTCAAAGCGGATCAGCGTGACGAACAGGCGGATATCGGCTTCGGTGAAGTGGGCTCCGGCGATATAGCGGCTCTGCGACAGATGCGCCTCGAGCGTATCGAGCATTTTAAAGAGGCTGGTCGCGGCCTCCTCATAGGCATCTTGCGTCTTGGCAAAACCAGCCCGGTAGACGCCGTTGTTGACCTTCTCATAGATCGGTGCGTTCCAGTGGTCGATTTCCGGGCGCAGCGTCTGCGGGTAGAAATCAAGCGTGTTACCCGACAGATGATTGAAGGCAGTGTTGAGGATGCGAATGATATCGGCGGATTCGTTGTTGACGATGCGGCCTTCCTTCCGATCCCAAAGCACCGGGACGGAGACCTTGCCGGTATAATGTGGGTCGGATGCCGTATAGAGTTCATGCTGATAGTGGATCTTGGGAACGCGCGGACCGGCGTCCTGCGGCTCGGCATAGGTCCAGCCGTTTTCGCCCAGTTCCGGTTCAGCGATGGATACGGAAATAATATCCTGCAGGCCTTTCAGATTGCGAATCATCAGCGTGCGGGATGCCCAAGGGCAGATGAAGGCGACAAAAAGCTGATAGCGTCCGGCCTCAGTGGGAAGCGCCGCCTGGCCGTCCGGCCCCGGCGATCCATCGGGGGTGATCCAGTTGCGGAAGCTGGTGGGTTCACGATAAAAGACGCCGTCCTTCATCTCGCTGGCAGCGACATCGCCTTTTTCCCATTTTCCATCGACCAGTTGCGGCATCGTGACTGTCCTTATGCAAGCCCGAAACTGCCGGGCGCCTCATTTGGTTCCGAAATCCCACGCGCGCGCAGGATCCGCAAGACGGCGTTTCCTCGACAAAGTGTTCGATGATTGGCTCAGCCGGCCAGATTCATCTTGACGGCGCGCAATTGTGTCGATATTTCTCGACATATGGACGATAACAACGCCGTCAATGCCTTTGCCGCTCTCGCCCAAGGTACCCGCCTGGATGCCTTTCGGCTGCTCGTCACCCACGAACCCGATGGCCTGCCAGCCGGGGAAATCGCCCGGCTGCTCGGCGTTCCCCACAATACCATGTCGACGCATCTGGCAACCCTGCAGCGGGCGGGCCTCATCACGGCCGAGCGACAAAGCCGGTCCATCGTCTACCGCGCCAGCCTCGACAGCCTGCGCGATGTCGTGACGTTCCTCCTGAAAGATTGCTGCGCCGGCCATCCCGATCTCTGCACGCCGCTGATCGCAGACCTCGTTCCCTGCTGTACTCCAAAGGAAAAAGCGATGCCTGACCGCATTTACAACGTGCTCTTCCTGTGCACCGGAAATTCAGCCCGCTCCATTCTCGCAGAATCCATCCTGAACGCCGAAGGCAAGGGCCGCTTCAAGGCCTATTCGGCGGGCAGCTATCCAAAGGGCACCGTTCATCCCCTTGCCCTGAAGGAACTCAGCGCGCTGGGCTACGCGTCAACCGGCTTCAGCTCCAAGAGCTGGGACGTCTTTGCCGCCGACGGCGCGCCGCAGATGGATTTCATCTTCACGGTTTGCGACAACGCGGCCGGTGAAGCCTGCCCCGTCTGGCTCGGACATCCGATGACGGCGCATTGGGGCGTCGAGGACCCTGCAGCCGTCGAAGGCGGCGAGTTCGAGAAGGAACGCGCCTTCTCGCAGGCCGCCCGGTTCCTGAAAAACCGCATCATGGCGTTTCTCGCCCTGCCGCACCGCTCGATCGACAAGCTGGCAATGGAAACGCATCTGCGCCAGATCGGCGCCATGGAAGGGGCAACTATCAGCCCGGCGAAGGCAGGGTGATGTCAGCATTCGACTTGCAACGCCGCCTCTTCGCTGAAGCGCTCGGGACCTGCCTGCTGGTTGCGACAGTGGTCGGTTCCGGCATCATGGCCGACACGCTGACGGACGATGTCGCGCTGGCACTGCTCGGCAACACGCTCGCAACGGGTGCCATTCTGGTGGTGCTGATCACCATCTTCGGACCGATCTCCGGCGCCCATTTCAATCCGGCCGTATCGTTGGTTTTCGCGCTGAAGCGCGAGCTGCCGCGGCGCGATCTGGCACTCTATATCGTGGCGCAATGCCTCGGGGGGATCGCCGGGACGATCGTTGCTCATCTGATGTTCGAGTTCGCCCCCGTCGAAGCCTCGCTGAGAGTGCGCACCGGGCCTGCGCAGTGGTTTTCCGAAGGGGTGGCTGCTTTCGGCCTGGTGGCAACAATCCTCGCTGGCATCCGCTTCGATCGGCAGGGCGTGCCATGGCTGGTCGGGCTCTACATCACCGCCGCCTACTGGTTTACCGCGTCCACCTCCTTCGCCAACCCCGCCGTGGCGCTGGCGCGGTCGCTGACCAATAGCTTCTCCGGGATCCGTCCGCTCGATCTCCCGGGCTTCGTCATCGCCGAAATTCTGGGCGCGGTGCTTGCGTTTGCCCTGATGAGCTGGCTGCTGCGGCAGCACTCCACCAACACCTAGAGCCGGATGATTTTAGGTCGAATCGACCTAAAATCTGAATCCGCTCTAGAATCAAAGAAGTAGAGCATGATGTCGTCCGAAAACCGCTTACACTTTTCGGCATCATGCTCTAGACACCCGCATCGAGGCCGATCATGACCGTCACCATCTATCACAACCCCGATTGCGGCACGTCCCGCAACACCCTGGCAATGATCCGCAATGCCGGGATCGAACCCACTGTGATCGAGTATCTCTACAACCCGCCAAGCCGGGACGTGCTGAAAGCGATGATCGCGGATTCCGGCCTCAGTGTCCGAGAGGCGATCCGCGAGAAGGGCACCCCCTTCGACGAACTCGGCCTTGCCGATCCGGCACTGAGCGACGACCGGCTGCTTGACGCGATGCTGGCGCATCCGATCCTGATCAACCGGCCTTTCGTCGTCACGCCGATGGGTACGCGGCTCTGCCGGCCGTCCGAGGTCGTTCTCGATATTCTGCCGCAGACGCACAAAGGCCCCTTCGCCAAGGAAGACGGCGAACAGGTGCTCGATGCAGAGGGCAAGCGGCTTGTCTGATCTGCCCGCAGCCCATCGACAGCACGTGCGCCTGCCTGACCGCGAGGCGCTGCGCATGCCATTCTCTGCCCATCCGCCGCGCATTCTCATTCTCTACGGCTCGCTTCGCACCGTGTCCTACAGCCGCCTCCTTGCCGAAGAGGCCGGTCGCCTGCTCGAACATTTTGGTGCCGAGGTTCGTTTCTTCAATCCCGAAGGCATGCCGCTGCCCGACGCGGCTCCGGCCAGCCATCCGAAGGTGCGGGAGTTGCGGGACTTGTCGCAATGGTCGGAGGGGCAGGTCTGGGTGAGCCCGGAGCGACACGGCGCCATGAGCGGCATCATGAAGGCGCAAATCGACTGGATTCCGCTCTCGGTCGGCTCGATCCGCCCGACGCAGGGCCGCACGCTTGCCGTCATGCAGGTCTCCGGCGGCTCGCAGAGCTTCAATGCCCTCAACCAGATGCGGATCCTTGGACGCTGGATGCGGATGATCACCATCCCCAACCAATCGTCCGTCGCCAAGGCCTTTCAGGAATTCGATGCGAACGGCCGGATGAAACCGTCCTCCTATTATGATCGCGTGGTCGACGTGACGGAGGAATTGGTGAAATTCACGCTGCTGACGCGCGACATCTCAGGCTATCTCACCGACCGCTATAGCGAACGCAAGGAAGACGCGGAGAAACTGGAGCAACGCGTCGGATTGAAGAGAATATGAGCCATGAAAAAAGGCGCCGTTGCCAGCGCCTTTGTTTTACTTCGGAAACTCCAGGCCCATTTCGCGGAAGCGTTCCGGGTCGTCGCCCCAGTTTTCGCGGACCTTGACGAACAGGAACAGGTGGACCGGCTGTTCGAGGATTTCGGAGAGTTCCTTGCGCGAGGCCATGGAGATCGCCTTGATCGCCTCGCCGTTCTTGCCGAGCGCGATCTTCTTCTGGCTGTCGCGCTCGACATAGATCACCTGCTCGATGCGCACCGAGCCGTCCTTGCGCTCTTCCCATTTCTCAGTCTCGACATGCGACGAATAGGGAAGTTCCTGATGCAGGCGCAGGAACAGCTTTTCGCGGGTAATTTCCGCGGCGAGCTGACGCATCGGCAGGTCGGAAATCTGGTCCTCGGGATAATACCAGGGGCCTTCCGGCAATTTCATGGCGAGATAGTCGAGCACATCGTCGCAACCGGAGCCGTTGAGCGCCGAAATCATGAAGGTGCGCTCGAAATCGACATATTCGTTGGCCGCGGTTGCGAGCTTCAAGAGGTCTTCGCGCGAAACCTGGTCGATCTTGTTGAGGACCAGCATCTTCGGCTGTTCGACTTCCTTCAGACCTTCGAGAATGGTCTCTGCATCGCCCTTCAGCCCGCGCTCGCTGTCGATCAGCATCATGATCGCGTCGGCATCCTTGGCGCCGCCCCAGGCGGTCGTCACCATGGCGCGATCGAGGCGACGGCGCGGCTTGAAGATGCCGGGCGTGTCCATGAAGACGATCTGGGCTTGTTTGTGGACGGCGATGCCACGGACGATGGCGCGGGTTGTCTGCACCTTGTGGCTGACGATCGACACCTTGGCGCCGACCAGCCGGTTGACCAGGGTGGACTTTCCGGCATTGGTGGCGCCGATCAGCGCCACGAAACCGGAACGGGTGGCAACGCCTTGGGGCGGCGTGGTTTCTACAGTGTCTTCGCTCATATTGTCCGTAATTTCCGATTGTGCGCCGGGCGCCGCAACGGCGCGCAGGATCGCATGGTCTATCAAAAGATTGCCTGATCTTTCAGGAGGTTTTTTGCCTCCGGACAGATCAGGCCGTCGTCGCTGCCTTCCAGACGCCTTCCCGCTCCAGGATCTTCGTGGCGGCCACCTGTTCGGCGGCGCGCTTGGAGCGGTCGACGCCGGTTGCTGGTGCAATGCCCGGGATATCCACCGTCACCGTGAAGCGCGGATCGTGATCCGGCCCGGACCGGTCGTCGATGCGGTAGCTCGGCGTCACGCCGAACTTGGCATGTGCCCATTCCTGCAGTTCCGTCTTGGCATCGCGACGCGCGCCATCGACCCGGCTTGCCCGCGCCGACCAGTGGCGCTGTATGAATCCCCGCGCCGCCTCAAGCCCGCCATCGAGATAGATCGCGGCGATCAGCGACTCTACCACATCGGCCCGCACATTCAGCATGTGTTTTCCGGTGAGCTTCTTCACGTCGGCGCCGGTGCGGATGAACAGGTGCAGCGACAGCGCGTCAGCGACGAGTGCGCAGCTTTCGGCGCTGACCAACTGGTTCAGGCGAACCGAAAGCTCGCCTTCGTCCGCTTCCTTGAAGGTCTGGAACAGAAGCTCGGCAACGCAGAGCCCGAGCACACGGTCACCGAGGAACTCCAGGCGCTCGTAGTTCGAGCCCTTGGCATTGCGGGCGCTGGCATGGGTCAGCGCCCGGTCGAGCCGTTCCTTCTGAAGGAAGCTGTAGCCGATCGCAGCTTCAAGGCGCTCCCGGTCCTCCGTGTTCAGCGAACGGCCCTTACTCATTCGACGCTCTTGAAAAGGCGGTCGTATCGCAGGTTCGTCGGCCATTTCCACACTTCGCGGAACGACGTGTCGTTGCCGAGCGAGAAGAAGATCATGCTGGCACGGCCGATGAGGTTCTGCGCGGGTACGAAACCGACATCGAAACGGCTATCGGCCGAGTTGTCGCGGTTGTCGCCCATCATGAAATAATGGCCTTCCGGAACGATGAACTCGCGTGTGTTGTCGCCGCGCGAATCCGGAAACTGATCGAGCGTGTCGAACGTGACGCCGTTGTCCAGCGTCTCGCGATAGACCGGAACTTCAGCGCCCGTGTCATACTGGTCGTCGGCGCGGAACGCGCCATCCGGCACGCGCGGAACGGGCTTGTCGTTGACGTAGAGAACGCTATCGCGGACCTGGATCCTGTCACCCGGAAGACCGATCAGGCGCTTGATGTAGTCGATGTCCGGGTTCGGCGGGAAACGGAACACCACGACATCGCCGCGCTTCGGCCCACTGGCGAAAATACGGCCGCTGAACAGATCCGGCGAAAACGGCAGGGAATATTTGGAGTAGCCGTAGGCGAACTTGTTGACGAAGATGTAGTCGCCGACCAGCAGCGTCGGCATCATCGAACCGGAGGGGATCGTAAAGGGCTGGAAGAAGACGGTGCGGATCACCACTGCCAAGAGAAGCGCCTGGATAATGACCTTGACGTTTTCCCAAAGGCCACTTTGCTTCTTTTCTATTTTTTCTGCCACGCCGTCGTTCCTTGATCTATGAGCGCTCGACCTGCTGTCGCGTCGAGCGAAGATATTGCCTGCGGTTTGTATCCTGCCGGACATCTGAAATGACGGCCTGATGCATATCGTGCCCGGCGTCGCTTTTTCAAATGAACCACACCCGTTTTCCGGTCCGCTTCATTCGGACATGCTCTAAACGCTTCCTTAATCCGGGGCAACGGGCAGAGCTTCGATTATCACGAAGGCCAGCGCCAGGGGGAAGTCGTCGGTGATGGTGAGATGAATGACACCGCGGTGGCCGGTCGGCAGCATTGCCGCAAGTCTTTCGGCAGCCCCGCCGGTCAGTTGCATCGTCGGCTTGCCGCCCGGCAGGTTGACGACGCCCATGTCCTTCCAGAACACGCCTTGCGCCAAGCCCGTCCCAAGCGCCTTGGAACAGGCTTCCTTCGCTGCAAACCGCTTGGCATAGGATTCGGCGCGGTTTTTCCGGCCTTCGGATTTCCGGATCTCAATTTCGGTGAAACAGCGCTGGCTGAACCGCTCGCCGAAGCGTTCAAGCGAGCTTTCAATACGCCTGATGTCGATCAAGTCACTGCCGATGCCGATAATCATCGAAACGAAAATACCTTATGAGAGTTGAGGCGGGCCTCACTGGACAAGAGCAAACAGACAGCCGCCTGCCAAGTTAAAAATTCGTGAGATCAAGGACCATTCGCCGATCCCGCCGTGCGGGGCTGCACCTTGCCGGAGCGCTGGACCTGGCGGCGGGACTGGAACAGTTTGGCGGCATACAAGGCCACGACATAGAAAACAGCGGCACTTGCGGCCGCAACCGGCACCGAGCCGATCAGCATCGGCTTGAGCAAAGGCTCCCATAAATGCGCCAGTTCGAGATGGCTCAGCATATGGAGGATGTTTTCCCCCGTCAGAGCACCGCTGCCGCCTGTCCCAAGGATCACCACGCCAACCTCGTAGGTCGCGACGAGAATGACCGGGATGGTCAGCGGATTGGCGAGCGCGGTTGTTATGCCGGCTGCAATCAGATTGCCCGACAGCAGGTAGGCAAGAGCAAGGGCGATGAGGATGTGAAAGCCGATAAGCGGCGTTGCAGAAGACGCAGCCCCGGCGGCAACGCCGACGGCGATGGAATGCGGAGACGACGATAGCCGCAGGACGCGCATCGACAAATACCGCACACCGCGAGAAAAGCCCTTTCGCGGCCACAGAAACTCACGGAGCCTTCCCGACAAGGTTGCGGGCTTCTTGCGTCTGAACAACATGCTGCCCTGATAGACGATGCGGATATGGCTGTTCAATGGCAGGTACGGGAAAATCAGTATTCCGGCACCGCCAAGCGCAAATATGCCGCATATCGGGCCATCATGCCCGGCACGTTAGCGGAACCTGCACCTCATGCGCAGGGGAACGATCAGGCATGCGCGATTTGCATAGGTCCCGGCAGCCTGCCGAAACAGGCAGCCGGACGGCAGCATGACTTAGAAGGAGTTGCGGAACAGGCCGCGGTCAACCTGACGCTGACGGTATTCCAGGTCGATCCGGTCGAGCGAACCGTTGAGATAGTTCATTTCACGTTCTTCGACGGACGGTACGCGCAGGGCGCCGGTGATTTTCTTCAGTTGCTTAAACATGGTAAACCTCTTTCGTTTACCTCCCGACGCTGAAGATAGTTGAGGCAGCGCTTATTCACCAGAGCTACAAAGAGGCGGCAGCCATGCGCATGATGCATGGCATGCATCTTTCCGCTCCATAAAGTGCACATTTGCAGGGCAATTGCCGTCCGGCTATGCGGAAATGCCGCCGATCATGGCCGAATGTAGACGTAGCCTTCGGTCTGAAGCTTCGCGATGCGAACGACGCCGCCCTCGTCGGCGCGGACAAAACCGGGTAGCAGATCGGCGATCTCCAGCTTTTGCGCCGCCATCGTATTGCCGCAGGCGGCCATACGCACACCTTCCGCGCTCATCTGGGCCACCTGCGTGGCCATTTTGGGATTGGCTTTCGGCTTGCGGAAAAGTGCCAATGCGGGGCCATGCACGACAAGCACGATATCCACCGCCTGCGGCCCGCCCATGCCATCTATATGGTTGCGGATATTCCCAAGCACAAACATCACCTTCTCGGTATCGGCAAGGTGATAGACGACCTTTTGCCTGCCGGCATCGGGCAAAGCCGTCGCGGCAGACGCGGCGCGTCCTGCAAAGAGCGCGGCGAGCGGCGCGATCAGGGCGCGCGTGAAGACAGTCCGGCGTTTGATCGACATGACACCACCTCAATGCGCCGCCAGCAGGGCGGCCTTGGTTTCCTCATCCGATGCAAGTGGCAGGCAGGTCGAAAGTGCGGTGCGGTCGAGACGGAAAATCTTGTCGTCCGATCCGAACTTGGCGCCTTCGGGCAAGTCACTCGGTTCGTCCCCGCCCTCTTCGTCGCTGACCCGCGCGCCGTCGGGAATATCGAGAAGGATCGAATTTTTGTCCTTGATGCGGACGCCGATGGTGCCGCCGTCGCATTCGATGCCGCAGTTCAGGGCCTGCTTTCCATCCGTGCCGGCAGAACATCCGCCATAGGTGCTGTAGGGCCTTTTCAACTGGCGGAAATTGACCGACATTCCCAAAATATACTGACGACCGGCGCCACCCTCGTCCTCGTAGCTATCGACGAAAACCATCATGTCGCGGACGTTCTGATCGGGATGATTGGCGAGATGCGCCTTGGTGTATGTCCGGGCGTAGCAGGCATAGGCCTTTTCCTTGCCGATATCCCGTCCGAACAATTGAAGATTGGCATCCGCCGCCGCCGAAAAATCCGCAGGCAGTCCCAGGACAAATCCGAAAGCCAGTGCTCGCAGCAGTGCACGCATCGCATCCTCCGTCCGAGAAGAATGGCATGTTCCCACGAAGCACCGCGTGGGACAACCGGTCATTCAGAAGCACGCAGGAACGGCTTTCCTTATTCGCTGATGCCGCAAACGCGCCATCACTCGAAGACGCGCTTGACCGTGGAAACGCTGGGCAGTTCGCGGATTTGCGTGATCAGGTGATTGAGCTGACGCAGATCCCACACCTCCAGATCAAGCTGGAACTCGCTGAAATCGGTGGCCACCTGGCCCATCGACAGGGTGCGGATGTTGATGTCGCTGGTGGCGATCGCCTGGGCGATTTCAGCAAGCGTGCCGGGCTCATTCAACGCGTTGATCTGTATGCGGGCCATGAAGCGGGTGTTGTTCGCTTCGTCGAGGTCCCAGCGCACATCGATCCAGCGCTCGGACTCATCGTCGAACTTCTGCAGGCTGGGCGACTGGATCGGATAGATCGTGATGCCCTTGTCCTTTTCCATGATGCCGACAATGCGATCGCCAGGCACGGCGCCCGAGGCGCTGAAATGGACTTCGGCATTGCCCGACAGCCCGCGAATGGGCAGAGCTTCCGGCCCCTCCCCCTCAAGCATGTCGAACATGTCCTTCGGCCGGTTTGGCAGCTTGAACACCATGCCGGCGGCGCTGCGCATATTGAACCAGCCTTCGTCCTGTGGCTTCACCGTGACGCGCTCGTCCTGATGATCGGGGAAGACGGCGCGCAGCACGTCGAGGGACGACAGCTCGCCGCGGCCGACCGCCGCGATCGCATCCTCGATATCCTTCTGACCGAGACGATGCAGAACCGGCTTCATCGCTTCGCGGGTAAACGACTTGCCCGCCCGCTCGAACGTGCGCTCGAGAATGCGGTAGCCAAGACCGGAATATTGCTTGCGCACGGCAGCCCGGGTGGCGCGCCGGATAGCGGCGCGCGCCTTGCCGGTGACGACGATTTCTTCCCAGGCCGGCGGCGGCACCTGGATACCGGAGCGGACGATCTCGACTTCGTCACCGTTGTTCAGCCGCGTGACAAGCGGCATGATGCGGCCATTGATCTTTGCGCCGACGCAGGTGTCGCCGATATTGGTGTGGACGGCATAGGCGAAATCGATCGGCGTCGCGCCACGCGGCAAGGCGATCAACTGGCCCTTCGGGGTGAAGCAGAAGACCTGATCCTGGAAGAGTTCGAGCTTCGTATGCTCCAGAAATTCTTCCGGATTGTCGCCTTCCGCCAGGGATTCGATCGTCCGGCGGAGCCACGAATAGGCGTTGGATTTCGGCGACAGCTTGACGTCGCTGGCGGGCTCGACACTGTCCTTGTAGAGCGTATGAGCGGCAATACCGTATTCGGCGATCTCATGCATGTGCCGCGTGCGGATCTGCAGTTCGATACGCTGGCGGGATGGTCCGACGATCGTTGTGTGAATCGACTGATAGTCGTTCTGCTTTGGCGTCGAGATATAGTCCTTGAACCGGCCGGGCACGACGCGCCAGCGCGTATGGACGATACCAAGCGCGCGATAACAGTCCGGGATGTCGGCAACGACGATGCGAAAGCCCCAGACGTCGGACAGTTGCTCGAAGGAGAGCGACTTCGACTGCATCTTCTTGAAGACCGAATAGGGTTTCTTCTGCCGGCCCTTGACGACGGCGCCCACCAGCCCCCTTGCCAGAATGAGCTCGCCCAGTTCGTCCTCGATCTTCTTGATCAGCCCTTCGTTGCGTGTCGACAATTCGTCCAGGCGGCGGGTGACCGTCTCGAAGGCTTCGGGATTGATATGGCGGAACGAGAGGTTCTCGAGTTCCTCGCGCATGTCCTGCATCCCCATGCGGCCGGCAAGTGGCGCATAGATATCCATCGTCTCTTCGGAAATCCGGGCACGCTTTTCCGCCGACATGTGGTCGAGGGTGCGCATGTTGTGCAGCCGGTCGGCAAGCTTGACGAGAAGCACACGCACGTCGTCGGAGATCGCCAGAAGCAGCTTGCGCAGGTTTTCCGCCTGCTTGGCCTTCTTCGTCACCAGATCGAGCTTCTTGATCTTGGTCAGGCCTTCCACCAGAGCGCCGATGTCCTCTCCGAACAGTTCGTCGATCTCGGCGCGCGTCGCCGTCGTATCCTCGATCGTGTCGTGTAGCAGCGCGACCGCGATGGTCGATTCATCGAGATGCATCTCGGTGAGGATCGCAGCGACTTCGAGGGGGTGGGAAATATAGGGGGCGCCGCTCGCCCGCTTCTGCTGGCCATGTTTCTGCATGGCGTAAACATAGGCCTTGTTCAGCAGCGCTTCGTTTACATCGGGCTTGTATTTTTGAACGCGCTCAACGAGCTCGTATTGGCGCATCATCCGCTAGCGGCTCCAGGAGATATCCGGAAAAGAAAAAGTGCGCCAATCATAGGAGTGGCGCACTGCTTTGCAAATACCAGCGTTACGCGATTTCTGAAAGAAAACGCGGCATTGCGTCAGAGCGTCGCATCCGGCGACAAGCCGGATGCAGTATTGGCTCAATAGTCGTCGCTTTTTTCCGGCGGAACCAGGCCTTCGATACCGGCCAGCAGCTCTTCTTCCGACATGCGGTCAAAGGTGATCGGCTCCGGCTGATCGTCGTCCTCAGCCGTTTCAGCGAATGTCGTAGCGGCATCGCCGCTGATCATCGACGACGGATCTGGTTCGGGTTCGTCCACTTCGACATGCTTCTGCAGCGAGTGGATGAGGTCTTCCTTCAGATCGCCGGGAGACAGCGTTTCATCTGCAATCTCGCGCAGAGCAACGACCGGATTCTTGTCGTTGTCGCGGTCGATGGTGATCGCAGCACCCTGCGAGATCAGGCGGGCGCGGTGGCTTGCCAGAAGGACGAGTTCGAAACGGTTATCGACTTTGTCGATGCAATCTTCAACAGTGACGCGGGCCATTGCCTGTCCTTTGGGTCTCAAGAGCGCAGCTTCAATCGCGGATACCCTGAAATGATCCGTCGCTTGCGCTGATTAACAACATCGGAGCCCGGCCAGCCGTCGGCCTGACGGTATGCGTGGCTCCGATTTCAGGAATTAACCTGCCCGATACTATCAAAAGCGGACAAATTCAAGTTTTTCCTGCATTTCAGCAAAAGATATCCGCGCAATGGCAGCGGCGGCGAGATTGCCATGTCAAAGCGACGCGATCACGGCCAATCGATAGGCTTTGACATCCTCATAAATGATGATTGAATGCCACTAAAGCTTACGGTCACTCTGGGAGGGAGGATATCGGCTTGAACAGGATGCTCGACACGATGTCGGCAAAAAGAATCCCAAATAAAGCCACAAATTTCTCATTCTTAGCAAAAAAGTGCGAAAAATAGCTATTCCAACCGGAATTTTCTTAGATTAAAGCAAATTGCGGCTTAGATGGCTGACATATGAAGAAATCTTTTAGATGGCTAGCATATGAAGAAATCTTAATGTAAGCGGATTATTCCGCCACTGGTGCCCACTCGCCCGCGGCCAGGTTGAAAATCAAAAAACATTGAGACAACAAAAAGGATAAAACGATGTTCGACCCCCGCGAAAAAATCGCCTTGTTTATCGACGGCGCCAACCTCTACGCGGCTTCGAAAAGCCTTGGTTTCGACATAGATTATCGCAAGCTGCTCAAGGCTTTCCAGAAGCGCGGCTATCTTCTTCGCGCCTACTATTATACGGCGCTGATCGAAGACCAGGAATACTCGTCCATCCGCCCGCTGATCGACTGGCTAGACTACAACGGTTACAAGGTTGTGACAAAGCCCGCGAAGGAATTCACCGATTCGCTCGGCCGGCGGAAAATCAAGGGTAATATGGACATAGAACTGGCCATCGACGCGATGGAACAGTCCGAAACGGTCGACCACCTTGTGATCTTCTCCGGAGACGGAGACTTCACGACACTGGTGGAAGCGCTGCAGCGCAAGGGACGCAAAGTCTCGGTGGTCTCGACCATGTCGACGCAGCCGCCGATGATCGCGGACGACCTGCGCCGCCAGGCCGATCATTTCATCGAACTGGTCAGCCTGAAAGCCGAAGTCGGCCGCGACCCCTCCGAGCGCCCAACCCGCACTGTCGAACCGGTCAGCGACGACGTCAGCGAGTGAAACTGAAAAAGGACCGGCCGGTTACGGCTGGTCCTTTTCATATGGGTGATTATGAGGATCAGTGATCCTTGAGGAGCCTGCTCTTCTGCCGGTTCCAGTCGCGTTCCTTCTCAGTCTCACGCTTGTCGTGCAGCTTTTTGCCTTTGCCGAGCGCCAGCTCGAGTTTCGCCCTGCCCTGATCGTTAAAATAGATCTTGAGCGGAATGAGCGTCATGCCCTCGCGATTGATCGCGCTCTGAAGCCGGTTGGCCTCCCGTTTCGACAAAAGCAGCTTGCGGCGGCGGCGCGGCTCATGATTGAAGCGGTTTGCCTGCAGATATTCCGGCAGATAGGAATTGATCAGCCACATCTCACCGCCCTCATCGGTAGCGTAGGATTCGGCGATATTGGCTTTGCCCTCGCGCAACGACTTGACCTCGGTGCCGGTCAGAACCAGACCGGCCTCGTAGGTGTCGACGATCTCGTAATTGAAGCGGGCCTTCCGGTTCTCCGCGACAATTCTCTTGACTACGCGCTGGCTGCCTTTGGGTGCCATCAGCTCATCAGCCCCGCATGGCGAAGCGCTGCATCGATCGCCGCTTCCGTCGACGGCTCGAGCGTCGACAGCAGAGGCGAACGGACGGTGCGGCTCATCCGCCGCAGCCGGTTCAGCGCATATTTGGCGCCGCAGAGACCGGGCTCCATGAAGATCGCCTTGTGCAGCGGCATCAGTTTATCCTGATACTCCAGCGCCTTGGCATAATCGCCCGCAAGCGTCGCCTCCTGGAATTCGGCGCAAAGACGCGGCGCCACGTTGGCGGTCACGGAAATACAGCCAACGCCGCCATGGGCGTTGAAGCCAAGCGCCGTTGCGTCCTCGCCCGAAAGCTGGACGAACCCGGAACCGCAGGCCATGCGCTGCTCGGAAACGCGCTCGATCTTGCCGGTCGCATCCTTGACGCCCATGATCGACGGATAGGCCCTGTGAAGGGCTGCCATCGTCTCGACGCTCATATCCACCACCGAACGGCCGGGAATATTGTAGATGACGATCGGCAGCTTCACGCTCTCGGCGATCGCAGCATAATGCGCGAAAAGGCCCTTCTGGGTCGGCTTGTTGTAGTAGGGGGTCACCACGAGAACGGCATCAGCACCGGCCTTTTCGGCGTGCTGCGCCAGTTCGACAGCCTCCGTCGTGTTGTTGGATCCCGCACCTGCGATCACCGGCACGCGCCTTGCCGCGGTCTCGATGCACAGTTCAACCACGCGTTTGTGCTCGGCATGCGACAGGGTCGGCGATTCACCGGTGGTGCCGACCGGCACCAAGCCGTGGCTGCCTTCGCTGATCTGCCATTCGACATGCGCGGCAAAACTATCCGTATCGACTGCTCCGGAAGCGGTGAACGGGGTGACGAGAGCGGGAATGGATCCCTTGAACATGCACGACTCCTGACGGCGCCCGGGAAGCTTGAAACCAACCCACGCTTTGGCCGCATTTCATGGTTAGAAAACTGGCGCACCATAATCATGTGAGGTGCCTGCGGCAAGCACTCTATCGCGCCATTGATCGCCGGTTCCCGTCTATTTCCCCGGCATCAGCGGCGTTTTTATGCATTTCAGGGCGCAACCACCCGCTGGGTTGGAAGCGCCGATATTTATGGGATTGAATGGAAGCGAGTAATCTTTCGTTAGCAATTGCATCGCCAAATAAGAGACTGACACGGGGAAGCGTGGGGTTCTTGATGCGTGGACACAAGTCTCGCCGGATGATTGCGATGCTCGGCGCATCCGTGATCGCGTTCTCGGCCATCGCCGCATATGCGCAGGAAAACCAGAACCCGCTGCCGGGCTTCCAACCCCAGGCCCTCGCGAAAACCAACCGATCACCTTCTCAGGACGTCACCGGCTCGATCGTCTCGGCGAGCGCTGCCGTGCCGGTCAATTCAAACCTCAAGGCAGGGCTCGACGCTCTTTCCAACAAGGACGCCGGGCGCGCCATCGCGGCCCGCGACGCCATGGCCAAGGGCACGCTCGATCGCCACATTCTCACCTGGGCGATCGCCGTTTCCGGCCAGAAAGGCGTTCCCTCCTTTGAAATTGCAGAGGCTCAGCAGGAATTGAAGGGCTGGCCGGGGCTTGGCGCGCTGCGCGCCAATTCCGAACGCGCCCTTTACCGCGAGAATCCGCCCTCATCCGACGTGCTCTCAGCCTTTGGTACGACGCGGCCGGAAACCGCCGATGGCACCATTATCCTCGCCCGCGCTTTGCAGGCGAATGGAGACAAGACCGCCGCTGCGAAACTGCTGCGTGGTCTCTGGTCGAAAGACGCTCTCGACAAGGCGACCGAAACCAAGATTCTCGTAGAATTTCCAAGCCTGCTGACGACTGCCGATCACAAACGGCGAATGGAAATGCTGCTCTATCGCGACCGCCAGGATCAGGCTGCCCGCTTCAGCGATCTCGGCAAGGCCCAGTCTCTCTATCGCGCCTGGGTAGCCGTTGCGAAAAAAGCCAGGAATGCGGCAGCGCTCATCGCGGCCGTCGATCCTTCATGGGCCAAGGAACCGGCCTACCTGTTCATCCGCGTCGAATATTTGCGCAAGCAGGAAAAATACGAGGCAGCGGCGAAGCTGCTCGCCGGTCTGCCGAAAGACAAGGATGCCCTCGTCAACGCCGCAGAATGGTGGGTAGAGCAGAGGATCATCAGCCGGGGACTGCTCGATCAGGGCAAGTTCAAGGCCGCCTACCGGATCGCGGCGAACCACGTCGCAACCGATCCGGCGGATATCGTCGATGCCGAATTTCATGCCGGCTGGTATGCGCTGCGCGGGCTTGAGGATGCGGCAACCGCGGCCCGGCATTTCCAGCGTATCCTGCAGGCGTCCAACAGGCCGATCTCGGTTTCACGTGCCTGGTACTGGCTGGGCCGCGCCGTCGAGGCGGGTGCGCCCGGCAATGCGGACGACTATTATGCCAAGGCAGCGACCCTGCCGGGCACCTTTTATGGCCAACTTGCCGCTGCCCGCCTTGGCCGGAAATCATTGAATGTCACCTATCCGTCGCCGAACGCCGATGATCGTTCGCGGTTCGAGAGCCGCGAGGCGGTTCGCGCCATCGCCCGTCTCGAGGCGGCCGGACACGGCTGGCGCGCTGACAGCCTCTACCGGACGCTGGCCGAAGAACTGACAAGCCCGGGAGAACTTGCAATCCTCTGCGCCCGCGCAGAAAAGGCCGGGGGCCATCAACTGTCACTGCAGGTCGGCAAGCTCGCCTTTGGTCGCGGCATCGATGTCGCCGCTCTCGCCTTCCCGATCGGCGTCATTCCGGCAACCGCGAACATCAGCGGATCCGGAAAGGCACTTGCCTATGCGATCGCGCGGCAGGAAAGCGCCTTCAATCCTACGGCCATTTCCCCGGCCAATGCGCGTGGGCTGTTGCAGATTCTTCCCGGTACGGCGAAAGGCGTCGCCGGGCGCCTCGGCCTTGCCTATTCCAAGGAGCGGCTGACGACCGATACTGCCTACAATGCGACGCTCGGCGCGCAGTATCTCGGCGAACAGATCGACGATTTCGGCGGCTCCTACATTCTCACCTTCATCGCCTACAATGCCGGCCCCCGCCGCGTGCCCGAATGGATCGGCCGCTTTGGCGATCCGCGCGGCAAATCGATCGACGATGTCGTTGATTGGATCGAACGCATTCCCTTTGCCGAGACCCGCAACTATGTGCAGCGGGTGATGGAGAACTATCAGGTCTACAAGTCTCGGCTCGGGCAGACGGCCGATATCGTTCATGACCTGCGCATGGGGCGTTAAAACCATTCGGCACAGGTCACGGATTGCGTGAAGTTCAGGGCCGACCGCCCTTCACGCGACGCCACGATTCGTTATGGTTCTCCAACCTGAAATGAAGGGAGAACCCGTGACGCGCGCGATCAAGACCAATTTTGCGGAACGCTATTTCTCGGCAGGCGACGGATTGTTGCTTTATGCCCGTGACTACGGCCATGACAACCCACAGACGAAGGGGACGCTACCTATCGTTTGCCTGGCCGGCCTCAGCCGTAACAGCCGCGACTTTCACCTTCTGGCGGAGCAACTCTCCACCCACCCGGAGAAACCGCACCGCGTCGTCGCACTCGACTATCGCGGCCGGGGCTTTTCCGCCTGGGACCCGGACAAGAGCCACTATCAGCTTCCGGTCGAGGCAGAGGATGTGCTCACGGCATGCGCCGCACTCGATGTTGAGCAGGCAATTTTCATCGGGACATCACGTGGCGGCCTGATCCTCCACCTGCTTGCCGCCATGCGCCCGACCCTGTTGCGTGGCGTCATTCTCAACGACATTGGACCGCTTATCGAGACCAGCGGTCTGCTGCTGATCCGCCAATATCTGGAGGCGCAAACGGTCCTTAACTCCTGGGACGCGGCAGTCGAAAGTCTAAAGCGCGTGCACGGCGCTTCATTCCCGGCCCTTGATCAGGCGGACTGGGATGACATGGCAGAAGCGATCTTCAAGGAAAAGGACGGCATGATCGTCGCGGATTTCGATCCTGCCCTGATCGAGCCGCTGAGAAGCATCAGCGAGGATACCCCGATGGCAGATCTCTGGACGCTTTACGAAGGATTGAAACCGCTGCCTTTGATGACGATCCGGGGAGAAAACTCCGCGATCCTCTCGCCGGCGACATTCGCCGAGATGGCTAAGCGGCATCCACGCATGAGATCGGTGGCCGCTGCAGGTCAGGGTCACGCACCACTCTTGCACCGCCCGGATTTGCTCGCCGAAATCCTGGGCTTCATCAACGGGATTTCATAGGGAGCATCGCTGCCGTCAACAACCGGCACAAGAGAAGCACCACAACGGAAAAAGCCCGGCCTTTCGGCCGGGCTTTCCATCACTGACCGAAGTCAGATCAGATTAGAAGTCGCGCTGCAGGCGGAGGAAACCGGTCCAGGTGCCGTCTTCGTCGCCGTCAACATCGAGGTAGTTGACGGTAGCGAGCGTACGCAGGCCTTCCGTGATCTGGTAACCAGCCGTTACGCCGACCTTCCAAGCGTCAACATCGCTGTCGAAGGAGCCGTCAGCAGCGATACCGTAATCGCCGAAGTACTGAGCAGCCGGGGTGATGAAGAACTTTTCAGTTGCCTGGATCTTGTACTCGGCAGCAACCGACCATTCAGACACGTCCCAGTAGAAGTTCGGGTCGGTCGCATAGATACCCATCAGGCCGAACGTGCCCGGGCCAACTTCGGCGGTCAGGCGAGCCTTGAGAGCGGTTTCTTCTGCGTCGAAGTCGTAGGAAGCGATGAGCAGAGCGTCAACACCACCAACGGTACCGCGGATGAGGCCGGATACGCCGACGTCGTCGTTCGTGCCGTCGCCAGAGAGCTCTTCAACCGAAGCGCCGACCTGGAACGAGCCACCATCATAGGTGTAACGAATCGAGTTCGACAGGTTACCGGCTGCTACGTCGGTTTCGCCGCTGAGACCGAAATCGTCCCACCAGTTGTAGAAGTAACCGACGTCGAAGCCTGCGATGTTGATCCACGCACCGTCGAGGAAGGTGTCGGCGTCGCTGTCAGCTTCAAGGTTGATGTAGCTGGAAAGCGCACCAAATTCGGTGTCGTTCTTGGCGGAAAACGTCAGGTAACCACGTGTACGGGCATCCCAGTCAGCGCCGGCTTCGGTCCAGTTTTCATCGTAGTTGATCTGCGTACGGACGTAGCCGCCGATCTTCAGGCAGGTTTCCGTGCCCGGGATGTAGAAGTAGCCAGTGCCGAAAGCGTCGCAAACGCGAACGTATTCCATGGGCTCCGGCTCAGCAGCTACGATAGCGTCAGCTGCCTGGGCGCCGGATACTGCTGCGAGAGCTGCAGCGGAGCCGAGAAGAAGGCTCTTGATGTTCATTTCTGACCTCCAGTCAAAAGTTTCAAACGGGTCTGGGTATTTTGCTGAAGGACAGCGTTCCCTGCCCCATCCCCAACATTTAAGAAGTCGGACGATCAACCGCCCTTGCTTCCGGAGTTGAAAATACAAGACCGGACCGTCTGCGCAATCACCAACTTGCGAGTTCATGCAGTTTGATACGCCCTTCCCCATGCGCTGTTGCTGAAACGACACAAAATCGCCCCAAGCGGCCGGAAGTTCTTAACAAGACGTTAAGAAAACCCTTTATTCATCGGAGCTTAGCCGATCCCGCTAACGGCCTGTCCGTGTCATAACGAGGCAAAAATGGGGCAAAACGGGAGCGCAAGGGCAGATTCGCAACCTGGGTGAAGCCGCGTGGCGGCTCCTTCCAACCACAATCCCACGCATCGGAGAATGGAATCACGATGCGCATCTGAACGAGAAACGAAGAGATTCGCAGAATCACACCACGACACGTTCGCGATCGAATCCGGCCCGCACTTTGAACAGCGCCATGGCCGGAATAGAGGCGCGCTCACCAAAGCCGCTCGGCATTGTCACGATTACGTTCGTCGAGGTCGCAGCCGTCCCGTCGGCTGCCTCGGCATCTCGCCCTCCGAATCTCTGCTATGGTCTGCCCTTGCACCGGGGACGAAACGCCGTCGAATTGACCATCGCGGCCGGTGATCGCGTTGCCGGCGGCTCGGTCTACCATCTCACCGACGAAGTCGACGAAGGGCCTATTGCCTTTCAAGATTGGTGCTTCGTCCATCGGGGTGAGAACGCCGGAGATCTCTGGCGACGCGCGCTTGCGCCGATAGGCGCGGAGTTGCTGGTCAAAGCGGCCGGCCATCTCTCCGCTTACGGTTTCATTCCGGCCGACGACCAGGAGAAGCTCGGCCGGGAGGCCCGGTGATTCGAACGACCTTTAATTGACCCTTGAAGGCCTTGTAGGATTGCGTGACCCATCAGCCCAGATCAGCATTAAATCCCAGGCATGCGTTTGCGAGAGCCCAAAACGAGGTGATCGGGAAAGCCCGAGTGGAGTAGTTGAGGATAGGGCTCTGGATGAGCGACCGTTCGGTAGTAGTACATATTTAGGACCAGCAGGCCTCCTAGAGCGTTGAGGGCGTTACGCTGGGTTGCTTGATCGAAATTAACGACGCGATCGTGCTTCACGTCGTTGTAAGCCCGCCACCAGTTAGGACTTCTAGCGTCGGCTTGGCCCCAACTGTCCCACGGCGTCAACGGGTCGCCCGTCCGCATAATGTCGATCGAGGCGTTGTGTATTCCGTTGAAACTAGCTTTTAGGATATCGCGATAGTGTAAGATGTTTGATGCGCGTTCATTCGGCGCCACATCCGCGCAAATTGCTTTCGCGATGACGTCGATCTCACTTCCCACTGCAAGCAGAAGCTTTGCGAAATTGTCACCGAAAGAATTTGCGTTTGCTTCATGCAGCTCCACGTAGTCTAAGCAGATTCCATCAGCTTGACCAACGGATAGCAAGTGTGATTCCATCTTGGCGGTGATTTGTGGGGTATGGCATGGCAGGTAAATCTCCGGTGATGGCCGGTGCGGAGCAGCGTGAGGCACTGCGCATGTTGGCCCGTTCACGCGACCGCGGCGAGGCGGATCGGGCACGGGCGCTGTTGTTGACGCTATCAGGCTGGACCAGCCCGCGCATTGCGGAAGCCTTCGGCGTGCGCGAGGATACGGTTCGCCTCTGGCGCAGTGATTTCGCCCGCGGCGGCGTCGAGGCGTTGCAGGCGACCGTCGCGCCGGGTCCGGCACCGGTCAAGACCGAGGCGGCGCTTCGCGTCGTCACTCCTCTGCTCGATGCTCCCGTTGCCGACCGGCCCAACTGGACAATCGCGCGCCTCATGGTTGAGATCGAGGCGCGCGAGGGCATCAAGATCGGCCGGTCGCAACTGTCCAAGGCGCTGCGAAAAAAAACTTCCGCTGGCGGCGACCTCGACACACGCTGAAAGGCCGCCAGATCGCCGAGCAGATCGAGCGCGTGGGATTGCGCCTCCAGTTGCGCAAGGCTCAAGCCGAGGCTGGCGACATCGTCCTGCTTTATGGCGACGAGAGCGAGGCCCTGACGCATCCCTATCTGGCGCGGGCATGGGCCAAGCGTGGTGCCGATCTGCGGGTGCCGGCGCCAGGCCAAGCCCAGAAAGTTGCGATGATCGGCTCGCTCGACCACCTCACCCGCCAGCTCATTGTGCATACGAGCCCGACCAAGCGCAGCAGCGACTTCCTCGCTCACCTCGAGCAGCTTGATCGCCTGTACGCCCCCAAACCGGGACGAGCGACGACGCCGGTCGTACTGGTCGAGGACAACGGGCCGATCCACCTCAGCAAGCTCTCTCTGGCCGCGATCGAGGCCCGCAAGCATTGGCTCACCGTCGAGTGGCTGCCGAAATACGCACCAGAGCTCAACGACATCGAGGTCGTCTGGCATGATCTCAAGGCCCATCATCTCGCCCACCAGACCTTCGGCGGCACGCAGACCCTCGATCGCGCCATCCACGCCGCCGTCGCCGCCCTAAACATCGAGCGGAACATCCGTCCGTTGGCCAATCCAGGAATCTCTGCTTAGCGTTCGGATGAAATCTTTCTCTAGCGATATGAAGTAATTCCAATAGGCCATCGTCATAAACAATTCCTCCTTTGGGAGGAGTTTCAC
The DNA here is from genome assembly GCF_964252955.1 of Pararhizobium sp. LjRoot238. NCBI lineage: Bacteria > Pseudomonadati > Pseudomonadota > Alphaproteobacteria > Hyphomicrobiales > Rhizobiaceae > Pararhizobium > Pararhizobium sp. LjRoot238. Next base: position 4,211,428 of record NZ_CAXUPP020000001.1, read on the forward strand.
TAACCTGGAATTCTAGTCAACCGCCTACCTGAGCGCCTTGGCCACGGCGAAGGCGCTTTCTCCTTTTTTGTGGCAGGCCTTGCACCGCAAGCGCTTCGCCAGCAGCATGTTCATGCCGGTGATCAGCATCCAGTGAACCTGCGTCTACCGACCTAACAACCGAGAGCGGATGAGATCGACGATCAACTGTTTCTCCTGCTCGACACCGATCGATCTGTAGCGTTCACGGTCGCGGCTCGCCCAGGCGTCTACTGCACGCACGCCCATTGGTGATCCGTCAAACTTGACGCCGAAGATACAGTCTCCGCTCCAACTCCGATGAAAATAAAGCCAGCTCTTCTCAAAAAAGATGAACCATTTGTCGTCCATATCTATGGGTATGTGGCCGAGTAGCAGCTTTTCGCCCTCGGCATCGTCAAGAACTAGCGGAAGCTCGAAGTGTTCTCGTTCGACGGGGCAGTCAAGTGTCTTCCATGAGCTACGCGTGGCAGGCAGGGTCATATAGTGACAGGCTCTCAAAGCTAAAGATGGCGCCACTTAACCCGCACCCGATCTGGCTTGCAACCCAGACCAGCTACCAGATCGGGCGCTGATCGTCGTGCCGTGCCTCAAAAGAGTGACACTTCCACTTTGCAGACGTGCGGACAGACCAAAATTGTTGCAACAGCTGGTCCTAAAAGCCCTTAAAACACGCTTCAAAGCGTATTCGAGATTTTGCCATAACGGCTGTAAACGCTGAAGGATGGTTTTTGACAGGGTGCTAGAAAAACCGAAATTCCGATTCGCCGTGTCAAAATTCCGGAAAGGCGCGTCCGGCTACACCCGCTTAACGGGAAAATGGCGGAGAAGAAGGGATTCGAACCCTCGATACCCTTCCGGGTATACTCCCTTAGCAGGGGAGCGCCTTCGACCACTCGGCCACCTCTCCGTTAGCGCCTGACTAGAGTCAGGAGCCCTTCATTGCAAGGGATTTTTGCGGTTACCCGCTACAAAGTTGAATTTTCCATCCTGCGTGACGGCGCGCGTGCAGCCCCCGACAAGAGCTGATCAAGCCTGTATGCGGGCGGATTTGCTCGTCTGCCGCGCCGTTCCTGGGCAACTCCCCGATAGCCTTTGCGCTCTATTCACCGATTGCCGGCTACGGGCGTTTTGCGGTAGTCCTGTGCTTTCGAATCCGCCCTCGCCCGCCGCTGCGGGCGCCGCAGAGCAGCCTTGGGAGCATAGCGTGCACAGCGACAGCAAACCGGAAACTCAAGTGACGATCGAAAAGCTTCGCAACGGGCGGTGGGCTTTCGTCATCAAGCGCGGCACCGTTGTCTATCCTGCCAGCGGCCAGTTTACCAGCCAGTTGCAGGCGCATGCCGCCGGCCAGATGGCACTCAAAGCCCTGGAAAACAAGCGTTAGCCAGCCGCGTCTTCGTCAGCTCGCGCAAAGGCCGGGTCTGCTGCCACAGGCCCGGCCTTGGTTTTTCAATCCAGTTGATATCGGTCAGCTTTTTTTCGCCAGCCGATCCATCGCATTCTGGGTGGCTGCGCCAAAGTCACCGTCAAGCGGTCCGCTGTAATAGCCGCGCTCCCTGAGCAGCGCCTGGATTTCCTTGCGGAAGGCCGGCGTGAAGTTATTCGGCGAGGTCTTCATCTCCTGCAGTTTCGCCGGATCGCCGCCCTCGACGCTGGCCGCTGCCCAGCGGGCCGCTTCCCTCGGGTCTGCCTTCGTGCCGAGGCCGAAATCATAGAGGCGGCTCAGATTGCCCATGGCGTAGGCGCTGCCGGCATTCGCTGCCATTTCATACCAATTGCGGGCCTGCACGTAGTCCTGCGACACGCCGTTACCGACGTCGTAGAACCAGCCGAGCAGCGCCATCGAATAGGAATCGCCGACATTGGCGGCCTTTTCGTACCATTTCTTGGCTTCGGCATAATCCTGCGTCGTGCCGAGGCCGTTCTGATAGGCCCAGCCGAGCGAGGACATGGCATTGGCGTCGCCGCCTTCGGCAGCCTTCTGGTACCAGGAAAGCGACTGGTTGAAGTCTTTTGCGACCCCATTTCCTTCACGGTAGAACCACCCGAGCGTTGCCATGGCATTGGCATAACCCTGATTGGCCGAGAGCTGGTACCATTTCAGCGCCTCGGCATAATCCTGCGGCACGCCACCATAACCTTCGCGATAGAGCCAGCCGAGCGATGCCTGGGCATAGGAATTGCCGGCATTGGCCGCCTGCTCGAACATCTGCCTGCCCTTGTCGATATCGACGGGACCATCGGTGCCGTAGATCGAGAACCAGGCGAGGTTCGTCAGCCCGTACATATTGCCGCCGTCTGCCGCCTTCTGGTAGTTGCGCCGCGCCTCGACATAGTTGCGGCCGGCGTCATGGGCGCGGCCGAGCATGTTGACGAGCATCATGTCGTCGGGGTTTTCGTTGACGGCCTGGGCGCAGGCGGTAAGCGCGCGGGCCGAATCGATCTTCAGGAAATTGACGCCGAGGAAACCCGGCATGGATTGCGGCTCGCCCGCCAGCAGGTAGCAGTCGCGCGATGCCTGCGTGTCCTTGCCGGTCTGCGAGATGTTCAGCCCCTTCTTCGGTTCGAGGGCTGCGATCTGCGTTTCCGCCTCCGCCTTGTGCTTGCTGTCCGGATAGCGCTCGATGAAACGGGTGAGCGCCGCGGCATCGGTGGATTGTTTCAGCGCGTCCCAGGCGATTTCGTCCGGCGTGGCGGCCGAAGTCTGCTCGGCTTCGGTCAAAAGTTTCAGCTTCTTTTCCGCCAGCATCTTGTAGACGGGGTCAGAGCCGTGCTTGGCAAGGAAGACCTCGATCAGGTCCTTGTCGGCGAGATCGCGGATGTTCTGCCAGTCGGCGGCGGCGGCCGATTGGCTGTTCGGCGAGACTTCTTCTTTGTTGCCGTTGTTGGTGACATTGACGTTGACCTCCCTGATGTTGAGGAAGATCTGCGCGCCGCCGAGCGAGCCGTAGACGAAGGGTTCCTGGCTGCGGTTTGTCGCCGCCACCACCTCGTCCCGAACCTTGCCGAGCGCGATGCGCACATCGACGCCGGGCTCCGTCAGATATTTGGACAGCGCCGTTGCAAACGGGCTGTTCTTGCCTTCGCCGTCCATGGCGACCGTGCCGGCCTTCGAGGCGAAGGCAACCAGGAGATCTGCCGATTCAGGCTCGACGCGAGCGAGACCGCGGCTGACGGCGCGGGTCGAGATCGACCGTGTCATCGACTGCTCGAAGGGATTGTTGCGGCAGGCGTCGAGAATGACCAGCTTCAGCCGGGTCGCGCCTTCCAGCGAACGCTGCACGCGATCGAGCGGAACGGCCTCGTCTTCCACATCCTTGTCGCTCTTCAAAGCGACATCGACAGGCAAAAGGAAATTCTGGCCATTCATCTCCATGCCATGGCCGGAATAATAGATGATCGCGACCTCGGCGCCGGTGGCCGCATCCTCGAAATCGCGCAGCGCCCGCACCATCGAGGCGCGGTCGACATCGTGCACCGTCGTTACAGCATCGAAACCGGCGTCCTCGAAGGACGCTTTCATCAGTTCGACATCGTTGGCCGGGTTGTTCAGTTGCGATGTCGCCTCGTATTTTTCGTTGCCGATCAGAAGGGCGACCCGTTTCGCCGCCTCGGCCGCGCCAGCCTGAAACGCGAAAACGGATAGTGACAGAACGAAGATCGGCACCCAGCGCCGAGAACAGGCTTTGAACATGATTTTCCCTCCGCGCTTGCGCAGCGGGCCGGGACGTTTCGCGCCCCCCGCAAACCGCACAAACATGATCCCTAATTTCCGCGCGGGTTTTTCCGCCGCGCGCTTTTCATGAAAGTATTACGTATGGCCCAGCGTGTTTCAATGTCCGCCTTTGCGCTTTTTTAAGCAAGCCAGAAGACAGGGCCGTGAAAGGCACAAGCTCAGGACAAGGCTGGCGGCGGAAACTGCTATCATAGTCATATGGAGCGCGATAAAACTCGAAGCGAGCCTCCATCAAATGTTGCAGAAATCCAGCAGAAGCGGCGCAGCGCCGTCATCTTTTCCGGAGTTTCCGATGTCGATGGTGATGCATCTCGCCGAGGCAAAGCCGGGTCAACCGACCGCCAGCCACAAGCATTATTATATCGAGCGCCCCTGCCGCATTCTTGTCGTCGGGCAGCACCTGAAGACGAAGACGAAATACCAGTGCCTGCTGCGTCACATTTCCATCGGCGGTGCCATGCTGGACTTCAATGCCAATATCCTTTTGCCGAAACATTTCTTCCTGGAGATAGACGGGTTCCGGGAAGAAATAGGCTGCTCACAGGTGCACCGGCACAATTCCGAGCTCGGCGTGCGCTTCAACATGCAGTTGGCGCCCGAATTCATCAGCCGGCTGATCCGGATGGACTTTACCAGTGGCCTCATCTGACCCTGTGCCGCGCCAGTCCGGGTCCGTCAGCGATTCAGCCGCCTCCCTGTGCCGTATATTACTGAAAAAACGAGGATTGGCTTCATGAAACCTGTGCTTTTCGCCTATGCGGGAACTTTTCTCTCCCTGATGATTGCCGATGCGATCTGGCTTGGGCTCGTGGCGCGGACGTTCTACCGCGACCAGTTGGGCGCGCTGATGCTGCCTTCCCCGAATTTTGCCGTTGCGGCTCTCTTCTATATCTTCTTTGCGATGGCCATCACGCTGCTCGCCGTCATGCCGGGAGTGAGGTCCGGTTCCCTCGCCACGGCGCTCTGCTACGGCGCGGTTCTCGGCCTTGCCGCCTATGGCACCTACGACATCACCAATCTGGCGACGCTGAAGGGCTGGCCGCTAACGGTCAGTCTGGTGGACATGGCCTGGGGCACCTTCGCGACCGCCCTTTCGGCAAGCTGCGGCCTCCTCGTCAGCCGCTATTTTGCCGGATCGGCGCTTGAATAGCCACGCCAAAACAAAGCGTTTTCCGGCGATTTAAGCCCTCATTAAATTTTTAGGGAATGTTTTCAACGGATTGCAATATCCGTGACTAATTCTCAATGGATCGCTTGCTGCCGTCAGGAGGAGGGCAAGCAGCGGTGAGATGCGAACGGCGAGGCGCTTTGGATCCGATGATCCGCCGTCCATCGCTACCGAGGGAGTGATAATGCAGAACTCGACGATGTACTCCGTGGTCAGTTCCAAGCTCTACGAGGAGCGCTTCGAGCGTTTCACCATCGGCCAGGCCGGCACCTTGATGGCCGTGCGACCGGCCCTTGGCGGCGTTTCGACCCGCACCTGCAAGATGCTGGAAATTTCACGCGGCGGCGCTGCCTTCACCGTCAACACGACGATCGGCCTGCCGGAGCACTATTATCTGACCATCGTCGGCACCAAGAAGCGAATCGGTTGCGCCGAAATTTTCCGCAGCGACCATCGTATCCAGGTGCATTTCATCAAGCCGATCGACGAGGAATTCCTGCACGAGATCGTCCGCTACGAGTTCTTCACCGGGAACGAGCCGAAAAAACATTGACACCTTCTTCCCAGCCGCTCGAGGGCGGGACACAGGTGCGTTTCGCGAATGGATTCGGTTTCCATGGCGATCAAACATCGCTAGTGTCCGCTGCGGTTTCATCCATCGTCAGGCTCGATAGACAGCATGTCCGCATTTTCCCGCTTTACGCCCCTCATCGCTTCCCTTCCCTCCACCATTCCCTTTGTCGGTCCCGAAGCGATCGAGCGGCAGCGCGGCCGGCCGGTCAAGGCGCGGATCGGCGCCAATGAAAGCGGCTTTGGTCCTGCCCCCTCGGTTCTCACTGCCATCGGCGAGGCCGCGACGGGGGTCTGGAAATATAGCGATCCGGAAAATTTCGAGCTGAGGCAGGCGCTGGCCCGACATCTCGGCACGGCGCCGGAGAATCTCGCGATCGGCGAAGGCATCGACGGCCTTCTTGGCCAGATCGTCCGCATGGTGATCGAGCCCGGTCTGCCGGTCGTTACCTCGCTCGGCGGTTATCCGACGTTCAACTTCCACGTCGCAGGTCATGGTGGCCGGCTGGTCACGGTACCTTACGTCGATGACCGCGAGGATCTCCACGGTCTCCTGGCGGCGGTCAAGCGGGAAGACGCGCCGCTCGTCTACTTCGCCAATCCCGACAATCCGATGGGAAGCTGGTGGAACGCCGACAGCGTCATCGCCTTTGCCAAGGCACTTCCGGAGACATGCCTGCTCGTGCTCGACGAAGCCTATGGCGAGACCGCGCCCGCGGGCACCATCCCCTCGATCGCATCGCTGATCGACATGCCGAACGTTATCCGCACCCGCACCTTCTCCAAAGCCTACGGTCTGGCGGGTGCGCGCGTCGGCCATGTCATCGGCACGTCGGGAACCGCGCAGGCCTTCGACAAGATCCGCAACCATTTCGGCATGAACAGGGTCGGCACCGCCGCGGCGCTCGCGGCGCTGGCCGACAGTGAATATCTGACGGAAGTGCTTGGAAAAATTGCCGTTTCCCGCGACAGGATCACGGCAATCGCCCTCGAGAACGGGCTGAAGCCGCTGCCCTCGGCAACGAATTTCGTGGCCATCGACTGCGGCAAGGACAACGTCTTTGCGCGCGCGATCGTCGATCGGCTGATGGAAGATCACGGCGTGTTCATCCGCATGCCGGGCGTTGCGCCGCTCAACCGCTGCATCCGCATCAGCACCGGGCCGGAGGCGGATATGGCGCTTCTGGAAGAGGCGCTGCCGAAGGTGCTTGAATCGCTTACTGCATAATTCCTTAAATCGGAATCGATTTAAGGATAAAATTATGCAGCATTCCAAAGTGTTACAGCGACCTTTGCGCGTCTGAAAAGACGCGCGGCGCTGTAGCAGGCAATAGACGCCGCGCCCCATCTTCGGAGGTCTCGGCGCCTGCCGGCGATGCGATCGTATCTCAATGCATGGTCATCCATTCGCGGGCGGCGCGCAGGGCCGTGGCAAGATCGGTCTTGCTCATGGTCATCGCCAGATCCGCACGCAGCGCCGCTGCACGGTCGGAGCCCTTGATCGCTGCGATATTGAGCCACTTGTGCGCGGCGACGACATCGATGTCGCAACCATGTCCGGTTGCATACATCAAGCCCATTTCGCAGAAGACGTCCGCGCGGTTTTCGCCACCCATCGTGGCATCCGAAGCATTCTGAATGTCAAAGCGTGCCATTTTCTATGTCCCTTTTTGCCTGGTTGGTTACTACAGCGCCGCGTGTCTTTCAGACGCGCAAAGGTCGCTGTAAAACTTTGATCTGCTGCATAATTTTGTCCTTAAATCGATTCCGATTTAAGGAATTATGCAGTGGCGCAGTCCCTGTTTTGTTTGCCTTTTTGAGGCACCTTGGGGGCCGGCCGTCTTGTGCGGCTTTCGGTCCCCCCAAGGGGTCCGGCGGGGTGTTTTTCCCTGCTCGTCTTATGGATTTGAGTATGCCGCAGCGGTTTCAATACACGCTTAAAATGCATGATTAATTTGCGACAAACAAAATTCAAACGATTGGTAAACTTGGCTTTTTGTTAAACATCGGACTGCCTTGAAACGCTGGCTTTTGCCTCAATCTTTACGGAAAATTCAGACGCGGATTTCAACCAATCGCTAACCACGCAAAATGGTCGCCCGCTGTACCTCAAGAAAAACAGTCGCGTCTGGAGCCACGTTTTCCGGTAATTTTCACCGGAAAACGGCATACGCGCATATTTACGTTTACGTCTGCGTAAGTTATTTTCCGCGCGTTGAGCGGTGAGGAGACCGGCTCTGGCAACTTTTCGACCAACCCATGCCGAGGCGCATGGTTGTTCGTCGAACTTACGGGAGGAACTACATGATCCGCACATTCATCCTGGCAACGGCCATGACACTGGCCACGACTACCGCAGGCTTTTCCGCCGAACCGATCGTCGGAAACTGGAAGACCGCAAGCGGCGAGACGGCAGCCATCGCCTCCTGCGGCGGCGCTTACTGCATCACATTGAAGACAGGAAAGCACGCCGGCAAGCGCATCGGCAGCATGAATGGCAGCGGTGAAAGCTATACGGGCGAGATCACCGATCCCGCCAACGACAAGACCTATAGCGGCTCGGCGTCAATCGAGGGCAGCTCGCTGAAAATGCAGGGTTGCGTGCTGAAGATCCTCTGCAAGTCCCAGACCTGGAGCCGTATGTAATCGGGCAGACATTCCGGCGGGCCGTGCCCGCCGGTTCAGTTTCAAGATTCAACGAGCGGTCTGGCCGAACAGGATTTTCTGGGCTTCCTTGTCCTCCGACAGGTGCTTCTGGCGCTCCCGCTCTTGCCTGCCGACATCAAACCCCCTCTGCACCGCCGCGCGGGCTGTCAGCGTCTCGAACCAGCGCTTCAGGTTGGGGAAATCGTTGAGGTCCTGGCCATTGCCTTCGTACTGGCGTACCCAGCCGACGCAGGCCATGTCGGCGATCGAATATTCGCCGGCGAGAAACGGCCGGTCCGCCAGCCGCTTGTTCATGACGCCATAGAGGCGATTGACCTCGTTGGTGTAGCGCGTGATGCCGTATTCGATCTTTTCGGGTGCATAATTGCGGAAATGGTTCGCCTGGCCGGCCATCGGCCCAAGCCCGCCCATCTGCCAGAACAGCCATTGATCGACATCCACGCGAGCGCGCTCGTCGGTGGGATAGAACTTGCCGAACTTGCGGCCGAGATATTGCAGGATGGCGCCTGATTCGAACACCGAGATCGGCTCGCCGCCCGGGCCCTCGGGGTCGATGATTGCCGGCATGCGGTTGTTGGGAGCGATCTTCAGAAAGTCCGGCGCGAACTGCTCGCCCTTGCCGATATTGACGTATTTTACCTCATAGGGAACGCCGAGTTCCTCGAGCATGACGGTGATCTTCCAGCCGTTCGGGGTCGGCCAGTAGAAGAGTTCGATCGGGGCAGTCATCGGCTATCTCCAGTTGGAAAACTCGACCGAAGACTTAAGCGGCACCCAGCACCGTTACAAGGCCGAAGCCGCGAAGATGAACGGGAGATGAACCGGGGTCTCAGCAACAGTTCAGTTTGGCTGTGCGAAAAGGCCATCATCGCGTTGAACCCCGACCGACAAACCCGAGCAAACGGACAAACTCATGGACATCCTCGCCCGCCGCCTCACCATCATCAGCATGCTCATGGTCGTCTTCGCGATCACGCTGGCAGCCGCCGTCAGCGCCGACACGCAGCGCCGCCGCCACAACTACGCAGGCTCGATCGCCGACTGCACCGTGCACACCGCGCAGTTCTGCGAACAAGCCAAGCTCTAAAGGCCAGAAACGATGTCTTCCCTCGCCCGTTCCGCAACCATCGCTCTGCGCATGCTGACGCTTGCAGCCCTGCTGATGGCGCCGATGGGTGCGATCGCCTATAGCAAGGCCTCCGGCCTTGGCATCGGCAAGCAGGGAGCCGGCCTCGTTCTTTTTGTCACGCTTCAGCGCCAGTCCATGAGCTGATGCTGTCGGCGCAAGTGAAGCACTTGCGCATTCAAATCTGCTGCCTTCCTATGTGTCGCCAAGGAAGGAACATCATGCCCATCTCCGCATTCACCATCTATATCCTTGCCGCCCTTGCGGAAATCGCCGGCTGCTTCGCCTTCTGGGCATGGCTGAAGCTGGATAAGCCGATCTGGTGGCTCATTCCCGGCATGACAAGCCTCGCTCTCTTCGCCTGGCTTCTCACCCTGATCGATACGACCGCTGCTGGACGCGCCTATGCGGCCTATGGCGGCATCTATATCGCCGCGTCGCTCACCTGGCTCTGGATTGTCGAAGATGTTCGTCCAGATCGCTGGGATATAAGCGGTGTTGCGCTTGCCGTCGCCGGCACCGTCGTCATCCTTGCCGGACCGCGCTGAGCGCCTTTTTCGAAACGACGCCTGTGCATTCAAATCTTGTCGTTTGCTTGTAAAAGACGCCATCCTATAATGCCGCATGAACAAACGAATCTCTTCCCTTTCCGCCCTTTCCGTCACCACGCCGGACACTTTCGAGCCGCAGACGTTCGATGACCCAGCCGCAGCGGTCGATGCCTTGTCGGCGCTCTATGAGCGCAACACCAAATTCCTGGTCGATGCCTTTACCGAACTCGGGCGCACGGGAACGCCGATCTCGCGCTATCGCGCCTGCTATCCCCAGGTCAGCATCGAGACCAGTAGTTTCAGCCATGTCGATTCGCGCCTGTCCTACGGCTATGTCAGCGCGCCGGGCGTCTATACGACGACGGTCACCCGGCCGAAGCTGTTCCGCCACTACCTCAAGGAACAGCTCGGCCTCCTGATCCGCAGCCACGGCGTCGGCGTCACCGTCTCCGAATCGGCAACGCCGATCCCTCTGCATTTTGCTTTCGGAGAAGGTGCTTACGTCGAGGCGTCGATGGCGGAAAACATCGACATGCCGTTGCGCGACCTGTTCGACGCGCCCGACCTGACGACCACCGACGACGAGATCGCCAACGGCTCCTACGAGCCCGGTCCCGGCGATCCCTCGCCGCTGGCACCGTTCACCGCCCAGCGCATCGACTATTCGCTCGCCCGCCTCAGCCATTATACGGCGACCAGCGCGACGCATTTTCAGAACTTCGTGCTGTTCACCAACTACCAGTTCTACGTCGATGAATTCTGCGCCTGGGCGCGCCAACAGATGGCCGAGGGTGGCAACGGCTACACCTTCTTCGTTGAGCCGGGCAACATCATCACGTCGGCTGGGTCCGACAAGCCTGAATCAGACCTGACTCTCGCCCGCATGCCGCAGATGCCGGCCTACCATTTGAAAAAGAAGGGCCATGGCGGCATCACCGTGGTCAATATCGGCGTCGGCCCTTCCAATGCCAAGACGATTACCGACCATATCGCGGTGCTCAGGCCACATGCCTGGCTGATGCTCGGCCATTGCGCGGGCTTACGCAACAGCCAGACGCTCGGCGACTATGTCCTCGCCCACGCCTATGTGCGTGAGGACCATGTGCTTGACGACGACCTGCCGGTCTGGGTGCCGATCCCAGCCCTTGCCGAAGTTCAGGTGGCAATGCAGGACGCGGTGGCGGAAATCACTGGCTATGAAGGCTATGATCTCAAGCGGATCATGCGAACCGGAACAGTCGCCACCATTGACAACCGCAACTGGGAATTGCGCGACCAGCGCGGCCCGGTGAAGCGGCTGTCGCAATCGCGCGCCATCGCGCTCGACATGGAATCGGCCACGGTCGCAGCTAACGGCTTCCGCTTCCGCGTGCCTTATGGAACGCTGCTCTGCGTTTCCGACAAGCCGCTGCACGGCGAATTGAAGCTGCCGGGCATGGCCACAGCCTTCTACAAGACTCAGGTCAGCCAGCATTTGCAGATCGGTATCCTGGCATTGCAAAAGCTCGCCGCCATGCCGAAGGAAAAGCTGCATTCGCGCAAACTTCGCAGTTTCTTCGAAACGGCGTTTCAGTAACGCTCAGCGCCGCGGCGAGAGGACGATCGACAGCAGCGTGCCGGCAACCGCCGACACAATGATCAACAGATGCGCGTTGACGCTGGCGCTGGCGAGCAGATCAAGGGCGGTGCCCCTGGCCGACGCGCCGAACGAGATCGCGCCCGCGGTGATGCCCGCCGGATAGGTGCCGACGCCGGCCGGCGCGTGAACCGGCAGCACCGACGACAACTCACCCCCCAGAGCGCCACCGAAACAGGCGCCGAGCGGCGCAACGCCCATGGTGAAGAGCACCCAGGCAAGCACTGCGACCTTGGTCGACCAGTTGAGAACAGTCATCAGCCACGCCCGGACGAAGGCCATCGTGTTCGCCGGCAAGCCCGCTTCTATTTCCTCGAGCAGCCTGCCCAGCTTTTCCGGCAGCTGGCGCTCGACAAACGCAAGCACACTGCCCTTCAGGAACGACAGAAGCAGCGGCGAGACGAGGAAAAGCGCCCAAAGAAGCCAGCCGAGACGCTGATTGTCGCGTTCGAGCACAAGGCCGATGCCGGCGGCGGCGAACAGCGCATGCAGGTCCAGCACACGCATGAGCAGCAATGCCGACGTACTGCGCGCCAGGGGAACGGCAAATTCCGAGCGCATGAGGAGGGGAAAGCTGGTTTCGCCGGCGCGGAACGGCAGCATGATGTTAAGAAGATTGTGGACCTGCGTCACGCGCAGGAGCTGAAGGAAGCGGCCGCGGGTCTCGCCCGGGAAATAATCGTATATCCGATAGCAGCGGATGAAATAGGTGCCGACCAGCAGCGCCAGCGCCGAAAGCACCGGCAGGAAGCCGATCTCCGCCCACTGCCGAAAAAGCGCCGGCCAGCCCCAGATCCACTGAACGAATGCGGCATAAGCAACGACGGCAGCCAAGGAGACCAAGGTCATCCGGTTGCGGACAAGCCACGAGCCCCGGCTGGCATCCCCTTTTGCATTCATATATTTGCTACTTTCCTGTCCGTGCTAATACCAAGTATCGATGATAGGAGCCCATAGGATCGGCTCGATCTTTGTTTCCGGCTAGGAGAGGGTCGTAGCGCGATGCTTTCGCATCGTGCAAGAGCCTCGACGCCGCCGGAAGCGAAGAGAAGCCGACCGGAGGTGGCTCATACCGGGCTTTCGGCGTTGTTGCGTCCCTCGACCGATGCGAAACTAGCCGAAAGTCCGGTATGAGCCATCCTATGGGTTCCTATCATCGATATTTGGTATAAGGGATCATGGCTGGTTATCACGAGAATCCGGGCAAGAGAACCTGCGGCATTTTTAGAGGCTTTGATATTGGATCCCATCTTGCAAGCAAACAGGACCGAGACTGTCGTCACTGACGCGATCGAATTGTCCGTTGTCGTGCCGATCTATAACGAGGAGGAAAGCGCCGGTCCGCTCGTCGCGCGCATCCGCGAGGCCATGGCCAATTTCGGACGCAGCTGGGAACTGATTCTCGTTGACGACGGAAGCACCGACGCGACGCTGGTGAACGCCCGCCGGGAGCTTGCCGATTCCAGCCTGCGCTTGAGGATCGTGGAGTTGCAGCGTAATTTCGGCCAGACCGCCGCCATGCAGGCCGGCATCGATACCGCCGCCGGGCGGCTGATCGCCACGCTGGACGGCGACTTGCAGAACGATCCGCGCGATATTCCGGCCATGGTCGCAGCCATCGAAGAGCGCGAACTCGACCTTCTGGTCGGCTGGCGCAAGAACCGGCAGGACGGGCTTTTCCTGCGCAAGATCCCCTCCTGGTGCGCCAATTATCTGATCGGCAAGATCACTGGAGTGAAGCTGCACGACTATGGCTGCAGCCTGAAGATCTATCGGGCGTCAATCATCAAGCAGGTCAAGCTGATGGGCGAAATGCACCGGTTCATTCCGGCCTGGGTTGCCGGCGTCGTGCCGAGCAGCAGGATCGGCGAAATGCCCGTCACCCATCACGCCCGCCAGCATGGGACATCGAAATACGGGATTTCGCGGACCTTCCGCGTCATCCTTGATCTGCTCTCCGTGCTGTTCTTCATGCGCTACAAGGCACGGCCGGGGCATTTCTTCGGTTCGATCGGCCTGGCGGCCGGAGCGCTCAGCGCGCTCATCCTGTTGTACCTCTTCGTCGACAAGTTCCTGCTCGGCAACGATATCGGCGGCAGGCCCATGCTGATCGTCGGCGTCATGCTGTTCCTCTCCTCCGTCCAACTCATCACCACCGGCATTCTCGCGGAAATGATGGCGCGGATCTATTCGGGCGAAAACGACACGCCGCCCTACATTGTGCGCAAGGTCTTTGGCGGCGATGATTTAAGCACCTGAACGCGGCAGGCTATTGTCCGACAAGCACTTTCAATTCGCCCGGGTGGATACGCAGGGCGACAGCGCGGCCGATCGGCAGCAATTCGCCGTCAATGACGCAGTTTGTCTTGTGACGCGCGATGGGGAAATGCAGGTCGACTGCCGTTACGCTCATTTCGGTAATCAGCGGGCTCTCGCGAAATTTACCGCGCAGGATATCAAAGACCAGTTTGGCGACGCCTGCCGGTTTCAACGGTGGCGCCGTATAAAATCCCAGATGCCCACCGGTCAGGTCATCGGCGTACAAGAGGGCGTTCGGGCCGAAATGGTTGTTGGACACGGAGATGGCCGAAACGTCGCGCCGTTCATGAACGCCATCCACATCGAATTCGATCTCAAATTCAGGCGGATTGAAGATCACACCGACCGCCGCGCGCGTGGTGGCGCGAATTTTTCCGAGCCGTGAGGCGAAGCTGTAGGATTCGCGATAGCGCACCATGCGGGCATGCAGCCCCATGGAAAACTGATGCACGAAAGCCCGACCGTCGGCGCTGCCGATATCGGCATTGATGATCCTGCCATCGGCAAGCACATCCAGCACCTTCCAGATATCGAGCGGCAATCTCAGCGACCGGGCAAAGAGGTTCATCGTTCCGGCGGGAATGACGCCGAGCGGCATGCCGTTCTTCCAGGCGACACCGGCCGCCCCGGATATCGTGCCATCTCCGCCGCCTGCAATCATGGCATCGAGGTCGTCGCGTTTTGCTGCTTTTTCAAGGGTATCGCCTATCTCGCGGCCGGAGACGACCGCGATTTCGATCTCGTGGCCCGCTGCGCGAAAAACCTCCTCGGCCTTCCGGCTATAGGCCTCCATATCCGTCGTGCGGAAGGTCCCTCCATCCCGATTGAAAATGGCCTTGATCTTCATCCGCCGTCCTTCTGACTGCGCCATGCCGGCAACCATCATATGGGGCGCGCCCCACAAATTGTCAGGGGCAAATTGTCGGGGGCATGAGCGGCGAACGGCGACGATTGAAGACCGGATCGTGGCGGTTCATCGCAGATCCGCAAAGCGCACCGGCTGTTGTCACGGCAACGCCGTGTGGTAGAACCCGCGCGATCCAAGCGCAAAGGCCACCCAGCATGACTTCGCTCGTCGAAAAACTTGAAAAGCGACCCAACACGTTCATCCTGCTGATCGGCGCCTATTTCCTGCTCAATCTGATCGTTCGCATCTGCCTGCCGAATTCGCTCGAAATGGACGAGGCCGGGCAAATCCTGATGAGCCAGTGGTACGCCCTCGGATATGACACGCAGCCACCATTCTTCAACTGGGTGCAGCATGCGGTCATCGACGGCATCGGACAGTCCCTGTTTGCGCTGAGCCTGGTCAAGAACCTCTTCCTGTTCCTGAGCTATGTCTTCTATTACCTCGCCGCCCGGCAGGTGCTCGCCAACAAGTCCCTTGCCGTCGCCGCAGCGCTAGGGCTTCTCACCATTCCGGAAATCGGCTGGCTGGCGCAGCGCGATCTCACCCATTCGAACGCCTCGCTTTTTGCCGCCTGCCTGTTCCTCTACGGGTTGTTTCGCACGCTCGACCGGCCGGCGGTCGCCACCTATCTGATCACCGGCATCGCCATCGGCATCGGACTGATATCGAAATACAATTTCTCTATCCTCTGCTTCTGCGCCTTCATCGCCGTGCTGGCCAATCCAACCTTTCGCCAACGGATTTTCGACTGGCGTATTCTCGTGACCGCTGCCGTGGCGCTGGTGATCGTGTCGCCGCATGCGGCGTGGCTGATCCAGAATTTCGATATCGCCTCTCACGATACAGTCGACAAGCTGGCCGCGGATGCCGAGGGCGGGACGCTGATGCAGATCGCCCGCGGTCTCTCTGAACTTCCGCTGACGCTCCTGAGCTTCTGCGCGCTGACTATCGTCGTCTACGCGTCGACCTTTCGCGGCGGTATCTCGCCGTCGATGCGGGCGGGTAATGGAAAGACACGATTGATCGAGACCATGTTCCTGGTCCTGCTCGCCTTCCTGCTTTTCATGGTGCTGTTCATGGGCACAGCGCAGATGAAAGTCCGTTGGGTGTCGCCGGTGCTGTTCCTCCTGCCGATGTACCTCTGCATGAAAATCGATGCATCAGGCGCTCCGATCGGCGATTTTCTCCGGCGTTTCATGCCGGTCATTCTGCTGCTGATGATCCTCATTCCGGCGTCGCTGGTGCTGCGTATCACTGCTGCCGGCGTGATGAACTCGCATCCGAAACTGACCGTTCCTTATCAAGCGTTTATCGAGGAAATCGTGACAAAACCAGCAGTCACGCCTGCCCTGGTGATCGCCGAAGACGCCTTCCTGGCGGGAAATATCCGCATGCAGCTGCCGCACACGCCGGTCGATACGGAAACCTACCGGCTCTACAGCCCGCCTTTCTCGTGGTCGAAGGAAAACCCTGTTCTTTTGGTCTGGCGAAACGATGGCAAGGACGGTGTCCGCGTGCCCGCGCGGCTCGAAGACCGCCTCAGGCAGCGCATCGGCACCGTTCCACCGCTGCAGCCGCAAACGATCGCCCTCCCCTATATTTACGGCAGCAGCGGTGATCTTTCCCGCTTCGGTTATGCCTGGGTCGTCAGACCCTGAATCCATCGCGGATCATTCGGCAGCCTGCAGGATGATATGCTCGTCGCCCCTACTTATTGTGCATTCTTGCGTTGCTGCGGCATAATGCGCATCTAGCCTCCATTCAAACTTGAAGGAGTTCGCCGATGCGCGCAATCGCCTACAAAATCTCCCAGGCAATCACCGCCGAAACCGCGCTGATCGATGTGGACCTGCCCCTTCCCTCGCCGGAAGGCCGCGATCTGCTGGTCGAGATCAAGGCTGTCTCCGTCAATCCTGTGGACGTCAAGGTGCGGGCTAGCGCAAAGCCCGAGGCCGATCAGTTGAAGGTGCTGGGCTGGGACGCGGCCGGAATCGTCAAGGCGGTCGGACCCGGGGTCAAGCTGTTCCAGCCGGGTGATGCCGTCTTCTATGCAGGCGCCATCGACAGGCCGGGCTCGAATGCCGAATTCCATCTGGTCGATGAGCGCATCGTCGGCAAAAAGCCGGAGACGCTCGATTTTCCAGCCGCGGCCGCGTTGCCACTCACGTCGCTGACGGCCTGGGAAGCGCTGTTCGACCGGCTGAAGGTCAACGATCCGGTGCCGGGTGCCGCCAACGCCATCCTCATCATCGGCGGCGCCGGCGGCGTCGGCTCGATCGCTATTCAGCTGGCGCGGACGCTGACCAATCTCACCGTGATCGCGACCGCGTCCCGCCCCGAAACGCAGAAATGGGCCTATGATCTCGGCGCCCATCATGTGCTCGACCACTCCAAGCCGCTGGCGCACCAAATCGACCAGTTGGCGCTCGGCGCGCCCGCTTTCGTCTTTTCCACCACCAATACCGGCGACCATCTGGAAGAGATCATCAAGCTGATCGCGCCGCAGGGCCGCTTTGGCCTCATTGACGATCCGAAGGCGCTCGACATCCTGCCCTTCAAGCGCAAGGCCGTATCCATTCACTGGGAGTTCATGTTTACCCGCTCGCTGTTCAAGACCAAGGACATGGAAGAGCAGAACCGTATTCTGAACGAGGTTTCGCGGCTGGTTGATGGCGGCAAGATCCGCTCGACGCTGACGGAGATATTGGGGCTGATCAACGCCGAAAACCTGAAAAAGGCCCATGCGCGGATCGAGACCGGCCAGACGAAGGGCAAGCTCGTACTCGCCGGATTCTGAGGTGCGCGGCGTTCGCAGAATGAGGTTTCCCCGCAGTTCCCGCGGGAACCTCGCCTCTTCCTCGCGCAGATTAAACAGGAGGCTGCGCGGCCCACCGAACGGCCTCCCCAACCGGTGACGCCGCGCTGCCCCGGAACTGGTCAAAAGCCCGCGACAGGAGACCGGTTCCGGGGCAGTTTCATCACCTGTCACCGGAGAGAAAAATGCCTTCCTTTATTGATTCCATTGTCAGTTCCCGCCCGTTCGGCTACCTGGCGCGCGCTATCCTGACCTATATGTTCTGGGCAAGCGGCCTTGCCAAACTGATCGATTTCAACGCCGGCGTCGCCGAGATGTCGCACTTCGGGCTGGAACCCGCGCTGCTCTTCAACATAGCGGTGATCGTCACCGAGCTCGGCGGTTCCGCGCTGATCATTGCCAACCGCTGGACCTGGCTTGGCGCTGGCGCGCTCGCCGTCTTCACCCTGCTCACCATTCCGATCGCTCATACCTTCTGGACCATGCAGGAGCCGATCAAGACGCTCGAATTCTACGTGGCCATGGAACATATAACGGTGATCGGCGGCCTGATGGTGGTTGCGTGGAAATCGGCCCCAGAGCGCGCGAGTGCGCCTGCATCCCGGCCGAACTTCGCGGAACTTAACGCCTAACGCTGCTGCGCTCAGCCCGTTTAAAATCACCTGCCGGATATTTTCCGGCAGGTGATTTTTGTCAGCGCGGCTCCGGCAGCTTCAGGGCGCCGCCGGTCTTGATCGTGCGGATGGCGAAATTGGAGCGGATGTCGGCGACGCCCGGAAGGGCAAGCAGGGTTTCAGTCAGCAATGTTTCATAGGCTGCGAGATCGGCAACAACCACCTCGGCCAGGAAATCGGCGCTGCCGGAAATCAGGAAGCAGGAGACAACTTCCGGGATGGCGAGCAACGCGTCCTGCTGCAGGCGCGCGTTTTCCTGGCTGTGACGCCCGACCTTGATTTCGACGAAGACGGTAAGCCCCAGCCCCACCTCCTTGCGGTCGATGTCGGCCCGATAGCCGCGCAGCACGCCGGATTTTTCCAGATTTCGGATACGCCTCAGACAAGGCGACGGAGACAGGTTCACTCGCTCGGCGATTTCCACGTTCGTCGCGCGCGCGTCCTCCTGCAGGATGCGCAGGATGGCAATATCGAATTTGTCCAGACTTGGCATATTCAATAACATTGTATCCAATAATTGGCAGATAATTGCCAACAGTATAAATAAAGAAGCATAAATAGCAAGTACATGCCTCCCCTTTTGGCGCTAGCTTTCCTTTCAGACGAACACATTTTCACGCTCGAAAGAAAGGTTGCTCCGATGAATACGCTCGCCTTTGCCCGCACGAATACGCCCTCGACCACGGCCGGTTACATCGGCGGAAGCGTCACCGTCCTCATTTGGGCGAGCTGGATACTGGCTACCCGTCACAGCGCCGCGACGCCGCTTGGAACGATCGATATCGGCCTTATTCGCTATGGCGTCCCCGCGGTCGTTCTCGCGCCGGTTTGGTGGCGCCTTGGGCTTCTGCCGAAGGGCGTTCCGCTCTACCTTCTCACCCTGATGGTCGCTGGCTCCGGCGCCCTGTTCTTCCAGTTGACCACCTTTGCGATCCACGCCACGCCGGCCGCCTCCGCCGGTATCCTGCTTGGAGGATCGATGCCTCTCGCCGCCGCGCTGATTGGCGTTTTCGTCTTCCGCGAACGGCCCGATGCCGGCCGCTGGCTCGGCCTTGCCGCCATCGTCGCGGGCGTCGGCATTCTTCTCTTCAGCAGCCTGTCGAGCGCCGGCATTCCATGGACGAGTTTTATCCTGCTGCCGGGCGCCGCCCTTCTCTGGGCAAGCTACACCCACGCGTTCAAGCGCTCGGGGCTCACCGCCTTGGAAGCAGGCGCCGTCATCGCCATCTGGTCGTTCCTGATCCATCTTGGTCTGGCGCTCATCTATGGAACCTCGCTCGGTATCACCCCGGCCAATGAAATCGCCCTGCAGGTGACGAGCCAGGGCCTTCTGTCCGGACTGACGGCCATGGTCGCCTATGGAATGGCCGTACGGGCGCTGGGCGGCACGCAGGCAGCAGCCTTCACCGCGATCACGCCGGTCCTTGCCACGCTTGGCGGCGGATTGTTGCTGGGAGAGGAGATCGGCATGTTCGAGATCAGCGCAGCCGTCATCACCGGCATAGGTGTGGCCCTGTCGACAGGGCTTTTCTCCGCAAAACACTGAGCGTTCTTGCCTGGCTGCGCCGCCGCGTTCCGGGCGCCTCCGAACCGGCCATCAGTCCTGAAGGCCGGAAACGCCACCAGCCCTTCGCTGGCGGCGTTTTCGTGTTTTCCGCTGTCAGCCGTAAATGATTTCGCGGTGCCGCTGCAGCCTTTGTCCGTACGCCTGGCTCACCCGGTCGAAGATGATCGCGATACCGACGATCGCCAGACCGTTGAAAATGCCGAGCGTGAAATACTGGTTGGCGATGGCCTTGAGAACAGGCTGGCCGAGACCCTGCACCCCGATCATCGAGGCGATGACCACCATGGCAAGCGCCATCATGATCGTCTGGTTGATGCCGGCCATGATGGTGGGCAGCGCGAGCGGCATCTGCACGTTCTTCAGCTTCTGCCAATTGGAGGAGCCGAAGGCGTCGGCGGCCTCGAGCACGTCCTTGTCGACAAGGCGAATACCCAGATTGGTCAGCCTTATCATCGGCGGGATCGCATAGATGACGACGGCGATGAGGCCGGGCACCTTGCCGATGCCGAGAAGCATGACGACGGGGATCAGATAGACGAAGCTCGGCATGGTCTGCATCACGTCGAGCACCGGATTGACCGTGTTCTGCAGCCGATCGGACCGCGACATCGCAATGCCAATCGGGATGCCGATAGCGATCGAGAGCACCGTACAGACGAAAATCATCGATATGGTCTTCATCGTATCGTCCCACATGTCGAAATAGCCGATGGCCAGCAGCGTCGCGATGCAGGCGGCGACGATCTTCCAGTTCCGGCTCGCAAACCACGCGACCAAGGCGACCAAGACCAGGATGATCGGCCAGGGCGTGCGCGTCATGAAGCGTTCGGAGTGGATAAGGAAGAACTGCAGCGGCTCAAAGAACCCCTCGATCACATCGCCATAGGCGCGGGTGAAGGCGCGAAAGCCTTCATCGATCACCTTTTTCAGATTGCGCAGCGAATCGTCGTTCATGTGCGGAAATTTGGTGAGCCAATCCATGCCGGTCCCCTTATTCGTTATGCATCGACGCCGGCCTTTCCTGAAGCCGGGCGCCGCAGAAACAGAAGGCCGGCGCGCCACAGTGGCGCGCCGGCCAGTCACACGATCAGAGAGCAGCCTTGACCTTCTCGGCAGCCTCCGGAGAGACCCACGGCGTCCAAAGTGCTTCGTTTTCCTGCAGGAAATGCTTGGCGCCATCGTCACCGCTTGCCTGGTTGTCGGTCATCCAGGCCATCAGACCGTTGACCGTATCGTTCGTCCAGGCACGCTTGTTGAGATAGGTCATGACATCCTCGCCGGCGCGGTCGGCAAAGCTCTTGGTGACCAGTGTCTGGACCTTGTCCTTCGGCCAGTCGTTCTTCTTCGGATCCGCGCATTCGGCTACCGTATTGCAGCGTTTCCATTCAGCCGCGTCCGCTGGAACGCCATGCTCAAGCTTGACCATCTCATATTTGCCAAGGAGTGCCGTCGGCGCCCAGTAGTAACCGACCCAGCCTTCCTTGCCTTCATAGGCTTTGGCGATCGAACCATCGAGGCCGGCTGCGGAGCCGGTGTCGATCAGGCTGAAGTTGGCAACTTCGCCGCCATAAGCCTTGTAGAGCTGCGAAGTGACGACCGTGCCGCCCCAGCCCTGCGGACCGTTATGCACCGCGCCCTTGCTCTTGTCTTCCGGGTCCGGGAAGAGTTCAGGATGCTTCAACGCGTCGTCAATCGTCTTGATATCGGGGTGGGCGTCGGCGATGTATTTCGGAATCCACCAGCCCTGCACGCCGCCATCGGACAACGCCACCGCTGCGCCGACCAGCTTTCCTTCCTCAATGCCGCGATTGACGACGTCGGGGAGCAGGTCGACCCAACCTTCCGGCGCGACATCCGGCTCGCCCTTTTCGATCATCGAGGTGATCGTCGGCACCGTATCACCGACGATGATTTCCGCGTTACAGCCGTAGCCTTCGGTGAGAATGAACTTGTCGAGGCTCGCCAGAACCTCGGCGCTCTGCCAGTTCATGCTGGCGATCGTCACGTCGCCGCATTCGGCCGCCGAGGCCGCGTTGCCGAGCGCCAGCAGGCCGAAGGCAAGGCTGGTCGTTGCAAGGAGATGTTTCATGTCGGTTCCCTCTTTATAAGGCGGTGTATGACGCCCACGAGATCCGGCAGCACCGCCGCAACCGGCCCCATGATCCGGACAGGCGGGATGGGTTCCCGCATGCCTCCATCGTCAAATTTTGCAGCTGCGGAGAGGAATGCCGCTCAGGCTGCGCCTGCGCCTGCTCCACCTGCGCCATTCCAGTCACATTTATCGCGGCGGGGTACAAAAACAATGGCGCACGGGCGCCGATCGACACCCGCTAATATTTTGAAACGATTAAATTTTACCGACGGCGATCAAGCCTGCAGCACGATCACCCGGCCACCGACCTCGACGCGTTCATAGAGATCGACAACATCGTGATTGAGCATGCGGACACAGCCGCTCGACATGGCCTGGCCGATGGTCTGCGGCTGGTTGGTGCCGTGGATGCGGAACATGGTGTCGTTGCCGTTGCGATAGAGGTAGACAGCGCGGGCGCCGAGCGGGCTGTTCGGCCCGCCCGGAACGCCGCCAGCATATCTGAGGTTTCGGGGATCGCGGCGGATCATGTTTCCCGTCGGCGTCCAGCTCGGCCATTCCGCCTTGCGGCCGATATAGGCCGAACCTGCGAGCGCATAGCCCTCGCGCCCCACGCCAATACCGTAGCGCATCGCCCTTCCCTCGCCGAGAACATAATAGAGCCGGCGCGCCGGCGTATCGATGACGATGGTGCCGGCGTCATATCGGGTCTCGTAAGCCACCTCCCGCCGCCGCAGTTCCGGCTTGATCCTTTCAAGTGGCACGGCAGGCAACGGGAACCGCTCGTCCGACAAGGCAGCATAGTTGGCCGCATGGTTCGGTCCGCTGCCGGCACAGCCGGCAAGAAGACCAGATATGCCCAGAAGCAGGCCACGGCGGGTGAGCGACATGAGACGTTCCTTAATATCCGGTTGACGCAACCGAAACTAAAGAAAACATGGTTAATGGCCGGTTAAGCGTTGCGAACATTGGAAGCGGGCATCGGCGCGGCTTTATTTTTCTTGGCTCAGCGCAAAAACAAGAAAAAGGCCGGGAAGAGCGTAACGCTGCGCGACGACCCCGATCTTCCCGACCCGGTTGTTTCGTCGGGTGGTCACATATTCGGATAGACCGGCCCTTCGCCCCCCTGCGGCGGCACCCAGTTGATGTTCTGGTTGGGGTCCTTGATGTCGCAGGTCTTGCAATGGACGCAGTTCTGGGCGTTGATGACGAACACGTCTTCTCCGTCCTTCTCCACCCATTCGTAGACGCCGGCCGGACAGTAGCGGGTCGAGGGACCGGCAAAAATGTCGTGCTCGGAGCGCTTCTGCAGGTCCATGTCATTGACCTTGAGATGCACCGGCTGGTCTTCCTCGTGATTGGTGTTCGACAGGAATACCGAGGAGAGGCGGTCGAAGGTGAGGACGCCGTCGGGTTTCGGATAGGCGATCGGCTTGTGCATCGACGCCGGCTCGAGCGACTGCGCGTCGGTCTTGCCGTGTTTCAGCGTGCCGAAGAAGGAGAAGCCGAACAGCGTGTTCGTCCACATGTCGAGACCACCGAGCGCGACGCCGACGGCGGTGCCGAACTTCGACCACAGCGGCTTGACGTTGCGGACCTTCTTCAGGTCCTGGCCGATGGCGCTGTCGCGCCAGCCGTTCTCGATCTCGATGACCTCGTCATTGGCCCGGCCGCTGGCGATCGCATCGGCAAGCTTTTCGGCTGCGAGGATGCCGGACAGCACGGCATTGTGGCTGCCCTTGATGCGCGGCACGTTGACGAAACCGGCGGAACAGCCGATCAGCGCGCCGCCCGGGAAGGAAAGCTTCGGCACCGACTGGTAGCCGCCCTCGGTGATGGCGCGGGCGCCGTAGGATAGCCGCTTGCCGCCTTCGAAGGTGCCTCTGATCGCCGGATGCGTCTTGAAGCGCTGGAATTCCTCGAACGGGTAGAGATAGGGGTTCTTGTAGTTGAGGTGGACGACGAAGCCGACCGCGACGAGATTGTCCTCGAGATGATAGAGGAACGAACCGCCGCCGGTCTTCATGCCGAGCGGCCAGCCGAAGGAATGCTGCACCAGACCCTGTTTGTGGTTCTCCGGCTTGACCTGCCAGAGTTCCTTGATGCCGATGCCGAATTTTTGCGGTTCGCGGTTCCTCGACAGGTCGAATTTGGCGATCAGCTCTTTGGCGAGCGAGCCGCGCACGCCCTCGCCGATCAGGGTGTATTTGCCCAGCAGCTCCATGCCGCGCGCAAAATTCGGGCCCGGTTCGCCGTTCTTCTCGATGCCCATGTCACCGGTCGCAACGCCGATGACGGCGCCCTCGTCGTTGTAGAGCACCTCGGTTGCGGCAAAGCCCGGATAGATCTCGACCCCGAGCGCTTCGGCCTTTTCGGCCAGCCACCGACAGACGAGGCCGAGCGAGACGATGTAGTTGCCGTGGTTGTTCATCAGGGGCGGCATGGCGAAGTTCGGCAGGCGGATCGAACCGGCGGGGCCGAGCAGCAGGAACTGGTCGTCCGTCACTTCCGTCTTGAAGGGATGCCCCTCCTCCGCGCGCCAGCCCGGCAGCAGCCGGTCGATGCCGATCGGATCGACGACGGCGCCCGACAGAATATGCGCGCCGACTTCGGCGCCCTTTTCGAGGACGACGACCGAAAGCTCCGGATTGACCTGCTTCAGACGGATGGCGGCAGAAAGACCGGCCGGGCCGGCGCCGACGATCACCACGTCGAATTCCATGCTTTCGCGCTCGGGCAGTTCTTGTGGCTCGCTCATCTGATTGTCTCCAGTCCTGTCCCGGCGTTTTTACCCGGTTTTGTTCCCAATTCTTAAGCTCCGTCATGACAAATACGGCAGAACTTGTCGAGCCGGTCTGCGACAGCAGGCTCATGCATTTGCGCATGAGGTCATGCTTATATCATGGAGAAATATCTGACGTAAACGTAAACGTCAAAAATTGGCGAAGAGCGCTACCGCTTTGCGCTTTTCATCGCCTCGGTGATCGCCACGGTCTCGACGGAAACGCGGGTGACGCGGGCGATCAGTTCGATCACGTGCTCCTTGTAATCGGCGAAGCGGTAGGTGTTGAATTTCTCGCGGATCGTCGGGTCTTTCGGGGTCTTTTCCCTGTACTGGTCGAGGATCCATTCGAGCCCGGAGCGGTTGCCGAGCCGGTAGGTCCAGACCGCGGCCGGAATGCCGGAAAGCGTCGTCTCGCTGTCGAGGCGGATGATGCCGTTATCCTTGTCGGCCCTGAGCATCGCCTTCGGCGCCACACCCGCTTCGCGCGCCTTCTCGTCCGGCATGTCGAGCCGCGTCAGCGGCCAGGGTTCGACGGTTTCATAGCCGATATGCAGGTCCATCAGCCGCTTGCCCCACCCGGCCCAGGCCCAGAAATCCGGATAGAAGGGAATACGCGGAAATTCGCGCTTCAGGTTCTGCTGATAGGTCTCGCGGTAGACGGGATCGTGCAGCACGCCATAGACGTAATGGAAGATGTCGTCCTTGGTTATGGGCGTCTTGGTTGCGGCCGATCTCCCCCCTTGAGGGGGAGATGCCCCGACAGGGGCAGAGGGGGGTATCGCGGCAAATTCGGAGGCCGGGGCTTCACCCCCCTCTGTCGGCCCGGCCGACATCTCCCCCTCAAGGGGGGAGATCAACCCGTCCTTGCCATAGGCCTTTTGAAACTGCTTCAGGCCCCAGTCAGTGATATTGTCGATCCGCTCGCCATCGGGGGTGTAGCGGTAGCGGGATACTATCTGGTAGCCGTCGGCGGCAGCTCCGAAATGCAAATCCACAGGTCCATTGAAGCTGCTGACACAAAAATCCGCGCGATGCGCGATATCGCTGAAACTAATGACATGATTGCTAGCTCCCTTTGGGAACATCACTGGCAATTGATAAGTCATTCCATTGAAATGCCTGTCGAAATAAAGCCATCTGGTGGTAAAGGGTCTAAAAGCTGCTCGTTGTACATTACCTTCGTCAAAGGTTTTCCCAACACGAGTGCTCAGATACCTGTCGAGTTCGCGGTCCCACTTTATTGTGTCGCGCGACTCAAAGCTTGGATTTCTTCTCGTAGCCTCGTACATGTCAACGAAATAGCGCATTTTTGCGAAGAGCAGTTCGCGGTTTCGGTCGTAGACCCATTCATCGCGCTGAGTTGCAACTCCGCGAGAAAAAAGCTGAAAAATGGCTTGGTTCTTGGTACCACGCTGAACCGCCTTTGCCGCCTTGCTTGCGATGGGCAGGAGCGAATCCCAGTCGTGTTCATTCTGGTTAACCCAATTGTGCTTGGCATCCGGCTCGATACGAGCGAACGCAAGTGAGGAGACCTTATTTGCCCCAAGCCAAGCTAGCTTGTCCTGCGCAGTGTCCATTTCCGGGCGCCGAATATAGAAAATCTTCGATCCAGATTTTTTCCGCCGTTTTACCAGGAATGCAATGGACACGCCGGTTTGGATGCCAAAAACATTGTGTTTGGTGCCCGACAGTTTCGGATTGGCGCGAACGTCACCGCCCAAATCCACGATGTAAATGTCACTGAATTCATCGGCAACATCCCGCCGAAACCCGTCGAAAGCAGCCTTTTCGATGAAATTCCGATTACTGATATAGGCTAGGATGCCATCGTCGTGCAGGCGATCCGACGCCCATCGAAAGAACCGCGTGTACATATCATAGACAGAGTTCTTATTCTGGGCCGTCCCTTTTCGAATGTAGGTTGAGCTGATCCGCTCATCGATCCGTCTATACGCCCTATTCGGATTGCGACTGTTGAAGTTCTCCTGCCACGCATTGTACGGCGGGTTGCCAATGATCACCGAAATCTTCCGCGCATTCTGGCGCTTCACGCGGGCGACGTTCTCGTCTGACAGCCCCGCGAACATGTCGTGCTGGAAGCCGGCCTTGATGCCGAGGCCGGCGACATTGTCCAGCGTATCGACGAAGCAGAGGTTGGGATATTCGGCGAACTGGCCCGAGATCGCCGCATAGGTCGCCTCGATGTTCAGGTTGGCGACGTAATAGGGCAGGATCGCCACCTCGTTGGCATGCAGCTCGTTCTTGTATTTGTGCGCAAGCTTTTGCGGGTGGCCGCGAAAATGCTCCAGCAGTTCGCAGATGAAAGTCCCGGTGCCCGTCGCCGGATCGAGGATTTCGACGTGTTCGTCGATCAGGTTCTTGGAAAAATGCTTTTCGCAGAGCCAGTCGGCGCCCTCGATCATGAACTTGACGATCTCGTTGGGCGTATAGACGACGCCGAGCCGGTCGGCCTTCTTCTTGTCGTAAACCTTGTAGAAATTCTCGTAGATGACCTTGAGGAAGGCCTGCTTTTCCGAATGGCTGGTGATCAGCGCCGCATTCGCCCGGATGGTGGCGTAGTAGGTTTCGAGCCCCTTCAGCGTCTCGCGCTTGACCTGGCCGGTGAAGAACTTGCCTTCGAGCGCGTAGAGCTCCTTGGCGATGTTGTTTTCCCGGTGGAAATCGCCCTGGTCGAACACATGCGCGAAGATTTCCTCGGTGAGGATATGCTGGATCAGCATCTCGCGCACATCGGCCTCGCCGACCGAGGGATTGATCGTATCGCGGGCATGTTCGAGGAATTTCTTCGCCGCCGCCTGAAAGGCCGGATTGCCGGCATAGGCCGTATCGATCTTTTCACGCAAGGCTTTGAGAACGGCGGGGATGTCGGCCTTGAACTGCTCCACCGCCTTGCGGAAATCACGGATTTCGGCGCGCTCGTAGCCGAAGAACAGGGTGAGCAATTTCAGGAGGGCCGCCGTGTCCGTCATCGCGCAGCGGGTGACTTCCTGCCGGTTCTGGATCAGCACCGCGACACGGCTGTCTTCGAAGATGATGTTGTCCTGCGGATAGCCCTTGGCGAGTTTCTTGGCGATCTCCGCATCGAGATCGTCGCCGGTGTCCTTGGCTTCCCAATAGCCGAGCGGCACGCGCAGGTCATGCAGGATGGTGCCGTCCGGCCGGATGCGGTTCTTCTGCGTCGACTGGAATTCGTACTGGTTGATGAAATGCAGGTTGGCAGCCCGCGCCCAGGCTTTCAGAAGGTCCTTGAACGCCTCCGAAATGATGCCTTCGGTCTCAGAACCGGAAAATTTCTTGTAGCGTTCAAGGTCGTTCAAATATTGATTGATCAGTATCTGGCTCATGCGGCTCTCCCAATGCACGCATCTAGAACGATTGCGCTCTCTGGTGGAAGAGGGTTTTCGTGGTTTGGATTGGTTTGTGAGGACGGTGCTTGAGGAGAGTTACCCCCCTCTGTCAGCTGCGCTGACATCTCCCCCTCAATGGGGGAGATTATTCATTTCCCTCAGACGCTCAGTCGGAAAACATAAACCCAGTCAGGGAGGCAGGCGGCGCAAGGCCAATCTCCCCCCTTGTGGGGGGGATGTCACGAGAGTGACAGAGGGGGGTGAAGCCGCATGAAGAGCTCAAGCAAGAGGCCCGATCACCCAATCCCGCCTTGCTTTGGCCCTCAGCCCGTGCGAAGAGCCGCCCTCCAAATAAACAAAGCCCTCCGCCATCAAACGCATACCGGCCGCCGGCCAAGGCATTCCGGGCCTTGACGCGCGTTGGCTGCCAGACAGTTCGCCGCCCTGCCGGCGGGAACAAAAGACGGAGACACTCATGGCCAAGGCCCTCGGCTTCGATTTCGGCACCACCAATTCCGTGCTCGCCGCCTCACATGGCGACACAACGCAATCGCTGCGCTTTACCAGTGCGGCCGGAACCAATGATTCCATGCGCACCGCCCTGTCCTTCATGAAACACGCGCAGCTGGGCGCGGCGGCAGTGAAGATCGAGGCCGGACAGGCGGCGATCCAGCAGTTCATCGACAATCCCGGCGAAGCGCGGTTTTTGCAGTCGATCAAGACCTTTGCCGCAAGCCCGCTCTTCCAGGGCACGCTGATCTTTGCCCGGCGCCATGGCTTCGAGGACCTGATGCGATCCTTCCTGACACGGATCGCCGACTATGCGGGCGATGGCTGGAAACAGGATTACGGCCGCATCGTCGTCGGCCGGCCGGTGCGTTTCGCCGGCAGCAACCCGGACGAATCGCTGGCGCTCGAACGCTACGACCGGGCGCTGTCGTCGTTCGACTTTCCCGAGGTTCATTATGTCTACGAGCCAGTGGCGGCGGCCTTCTACTTCGCCCAGAACCTGAAGAAGGATGCGACCGTGCTGGTCGCCGATTTCGGCGGCGGCACGACGGACTATTCGATCATCCGCTTCGAAAGCCATGCGGGCGAGCTGACAGCCGTTCCGGTCGGCCATTCCGGCGTCGGCGTCGCCGGCGATCATTTCGACTTCCGCATCATCGACAACGTCGTTTCGCCGCTGATCGGCAAGGGCAGCCAGTTCAAGAGCTTCGACAAGCTGCTCGACGTGCCCTCCAGCTACTACGCCAATTTCGGCCGCTGGAATCAGCTGTCGATCTTCAAGACGCTGAAGGATTTTGCCGATTTGAAGCAGCTTGTGCGCTCGGCCGTCGAGCCGGAAAAGCTCGAAGCCTTCGTCGACCTGGTCGAACATGACGAGGGCTACCCGCTGTACCAGGCGGTCTCCGCCACCAAGATGCGGCTGTCGCGCGAGGAGGAAACCGAGTTCCACTTCGCGCCGCTCGGCGAAAAGAGCCGCCAGACGGTGCGCCGCAGCGACTTCGAAAGCTGGATCGCCCCCGACCTCGCGCGCATCGAGGAGGCGCTGGACGAGGTTCTGACGACGACGAACACACCCGCTGGCGGCATCGACAAGGTGTTCCTGACCGGCGGAACGTCCTTCGTTCCCGCCATCCGCCGCCTTTTCGAAAACCGCTTCGCCAGCGACCGCATAGAAAGCGGCGGCGAACTGCTGTCGATCGCTCACGGGCTGGCGCTGATCGGCGAGCGCGACGATATCGAGCGCTGGACTGCGATGGCTGCCTGAAATGGCGGAGGACGCGGCGACTTTTCCGCTTTCCCGGTGATCCGCCCTTCTGTAGAAGATAGAACATGATCTCCAGCGACAGGATGACCACGGCCGAACTTGCCGCCCTTCTGCATTTCCATGCGGAAGCGGGCGTCGAATGGCTGCTGGAAGAGGAAGCCGTCGATCGTTTCGCGGAGTTCGCGCAAGCAAAAGCGACGCGCGGCAACACCGGCTCGCAAGCCGTGCAAAAAACGCAGGTCTCCACACGGAACGACACGCCACGCCCGTCAACAAACCGGGACACGTCCAGCCCATCTGGCAATCGCGTGGCCGCGGCACCGGCCGCCGTCCCGCAAATGGCCATCCCCGACGAGCAGGCCATCGCCGAGGCCCGTTTCGCGGCCGAATCGGCCCGCTCGCTCGGCGAATTGAAAAGTGCCATGGAGGCCTTTTCGGGCTGCAACCTCAGAAACAGCGCTCGCAACATGGTGTTTACCGACGGAAACCCATCGTCCGGCATCATGGTGATCGGCCCGATGCCGAACGGCGACGACGACCGGGAAGGCATTCCCTTTTCCGGAAAGCAGGGCCAGATGCTGGACCGCATGCTGGCGGCGATCGGGCTTGACCGGACGTCTGTCCTCATCACCAATGTCATTCCCTGGCGGCCGCCTGGAAACCGGGTGCCCTCGCCGCGCGAGACCGATATCTGCCGGCCGTTCATCGAGCGCCAGATCCTGCTGGCCGGGCCCCGGCATCTGCTCATTCTCGGCAATTTCGCCGGCCGTTTCTTCTTCGGCGGCAACGACACCATCCACCACATGCGCGGCGAATGGCGCGATATCACAGTTGGCGGGCCGGTTGACGGATTGACCGTTCCGGCCCTTGCCACGCTCCATCCGCAAGATCTGATGTCGGCCCCCGCCAGCAAGCGGCTCGCCTGGCAGGACCTGCTTGCGTTTCGCGCCCGGCTTCGTGGTTAAGAGCGTCTCAACGGCCGCCTGCCTGATTTATGAACAAACAATGAATGTAGCCATGCGGGCTGCGCATATCAGCAACGCGAAATGACGCATTGCGAAATCAATGCTGCAGCGCAATATAAGCTCACGGGAGGACTGGAATAAGGAATTGAACCATGACTGCCCGTTTTCGCCCTCTGCACAGCGGCTTCGAGACGCTCCGCCACGCCGGCTCTCCGCTTCGTACGCCCTTCGCCAGCTTCGGCTCGGCTGCGAACGAACAGATGACTGCCGCAGGTTACGGCCGCACCACGCGCCCGGTACAAATCTTTTCCGAATTCATCCAGCGTTGATTTGAGGCCGCGCCTGCGCGCGTCCTTTCCTGCCAAGATTTCGCCTGCCAAGATTTCGAAAGACCCGTTCATGTCCGCTTCCATCCGCGCCCTGATAGAAACCGTCGCAGACATCGGCACCGCCGTGCGCGCCTCGCGCGAATATAGCCGCCTGAGCATCGATGCCCCTGCGAAACAGTCAGACCGGCTCACCATCAGCGCCTTCCTGCCGAAGTAATTCGTCGCAGACACATAACGTCGATCTCCTGATCTGCGCCACGCCCTGTCGCAATCGACAGCGCAGGAGAAATTGGTTAGAGCCACACTCGTCCTTCAAACCAAAGGGCGGCATGCCGTGCAACCTCGACAGTTCTGACCGCGCAATCCGCTCCAACTTGATTTTCAGCGCCTGCCTGACCGCTTGATCACGATCGAGCCTCCGGCGAATGCGCCCCGGGAGCGTTCATGCTGGCCAGCCTCAGATCCGTGTTCAGCCTGATACTGTCGACGCTCTTGATGATGGTCGGTTTCGGTTTGGCGAGCTATGTGCTGCCGGTGCGCTCGGTGGCCGAGGGCTGGTCGACGCTGATCATCTCGCTGATCGCCACCGGCTATACGCTCGGCTTCACCCTCTCCTGCATCGTTACGCCGAAATTCGTGGCGCGCGTCGGCCATGTCCGGGTCTTTGCCGCCCTGATCACGCTGCTCAGCATCGCCATTCTGATGTGCGGCTTGGTCGTCGACTGGCACGCCTGGATCTTCTTTCGCGCCATTTCCGGCTTTGCCATTTCCGGCAGTTATCTCGTCATCGAGAGCTGGCTCAACGAACGGGTGACCAATGAGAACCGCGGCATGCTGTTTTCGGTCTATCTGATCACCACCATGGTCGGGACGATCGGGGGGCAATATCTCGTGCCGTTGGGCGATCCGACGAATGCGTCGCTCTTCATCCTCTGCGGCGTGCTGTTCTCGCTGGCGCTGCTGCCGACGGCGCTGTCCTCCTCCGCCATGCCGGCACCACCGACCCAGGCCAATTTCGATGTGCCGGGGCTTTTCCGCCGCTCGCCGGTCGCGGTCGTCGGCGCATTTCTCGCCGGCGCCATGGCTGGCGCCTGGCTCAATCTCGGCGGCGTCTTCACGCAGAAAATCGGCCTTTCGACCGCCGAGGGCGCCACGCTTTTGGCGGCCCTGCTGACGGGGAGCGCCTTCTCCCAGATTCCGATTGGTCGCGCATCCGACAGAATGGACCGGCGCATCGTCATGGTTGCCTGCGGCATCTTCGGTGTGGTGTCGTGCCTCGCCATGGTGGCGTTCGTCGGCGCCACCCCGCTTGTCCTCTACGTCGTCGCAGCCTGCGTCGGCTCGGTGCTGTTTCCGATCTATGCGCTCAACGTCGCCCATGCCAACGACCTTGCCCGACCGAATGAATATGTCGAGGTCTCCTCGGGCATGATGATCACCTACGGTATCGGCACGATTTCCGGGCCGCTGATGGTCGGCCCTGTCATGGACCAGTTCGGCCCACCGGCGCTTTTCGTGCTGCTCGCCGTCTATTTCGCACTTTACGCGGCCTATGCTGCCTGGCGCATCGCCCAGCGCAGCCACGAGGACGGCCTGGTCGCAAAGACCGATTTCCACGCAAACACCGTGCCGACGCCGGGCACGGAGGCGGTCAATGCTATGAACCAGGCAGTGCGGCTGACCGAACTGGTCGAGGACGATACGGCTCCGGTCACGTCGTCCTGATCCTCGCCTCCAAGGGACTTTCGTCACCCCTGCGGCGTGACGTGTTTTCGCGCGCCTTTGCGCTCAAGACCCAGTTGGTGCTCGCGGAAAATGATGAAGATACCGGCGCCGACCACAATCGCGGTGCCGATCAGCATCACGCCGGTCGGGACTTCATCGAAGAGGAAATACCCGATGATCAGGCCGAGGATGATCGAGGTATATTCGAAGGGTGCAATCGTCGACATATCAGCGTAACGATAGCTCTGCGTCAGCAGGATCTGCGCGACGCCGCCGCAGAAACCGGCCGCCATCAGAAGCAGGAAGGAACTCCACGGTAGCGGCTCCCAGCCGAAGGGCAGCGTGAGCAGCGAGAAGCAGGAGGCCGAGAGCGAGAAATAAAGCACGATGGTGTGCGTGCGCTCCTTGGCGACCAGTTTTCGCACCAGCACCATGGCAACGGCGCCAAATGTTGCCGACAAAAGCACCGCCAGCGCGCCGAGCGCCTCTCCCGACCCGAAGCCGCCATCGCGCAGTAATGTCAGGCGCGGCCAGGTGATGATCATGACGCCGACGAGGCCAATCAATACCGCCGACCAGCGGTAGACCCGCACCGTTTCCTTCAGGAAAACCGCCGCGAAAACGACGGCAAGCAGCGGCATCGCATAACCGATGGCGATCGCCTCCGGCAGAGGCAGATGCACCAGGCCATAAAAGCCGAAGCTCATGGCGAGGATGCCGATGAAGCCGCGAGCCAGATGGCCGAAAATGTCTCTGGTGTGGAAGGCGGTACGCAGAGCACCTTTGAAGGCAAGATATCCGAGGATCGGCACCATGGCGAAGGCGGAGCGATAGAAGGTGATCTGGCCGGTGGCGATCTCCGTGCCGGCCGCCTTGATCAGCGTCGACATGCAAACGAAGACCAGCACGGACAGAACCTTGAGGGAAATGCCCTTCATCGGGTGGGGAAGTTCGGCATCCATGCGGGTCGCACTCATCGGACTGACGGCAGCGGGCCGGAGATCGGAAGAAAACGACGGGCTGCGGGGGAGACGCGACCGGAGGATCCGTCGCCCCGTCACCTTAGCGCGTGATAATCTGAACAGGGATCAATTTTCGTGATGTGAGCCGGAAATATTTGATGCTTCGGCGTCAATATCCTACGCTGGAACCGGCAGCAGGAGCGCCGCAGTCCATCTGCGGGTCAACAACACCAACTCCCGCCTGAAAATTTGCGCGATCTGTGCCAAAAAGACACGCCTGATTTAAATATTGTTAGGGCGAATTTCGTAAGTCTCTGATGAAAGACCTGGGAGCGGGACAGATCGGACACACTGGAACACGACGCCGGCCACCGAAAAGAACCCATCCTACCAACCCCGAAGCTCCGCAGAACGCGCAGCCTCTTCACGATGACCAAGCCTCTTCCCGAGCATGACACTGCGGAAGATGCCAGCGGGACAAACAATGCGGACAGATACGGGCGAAATCATTCATCTGGAAGACTACCGGCAGACAGATTTCGTCCTTGAGAGGGTGGATCTCACCTTTGAACTCGACCCCAAGGAAACCAAGGTCGAGGCGCGGCTGATCTTCCACCGGCGCGAGGGCGTCAGCGCAGATGCACCGCTCATCCTCGACGGCGACGAGTTGAAGATGACCGGCCTGCTGCTCGACCAAGAGGAAATTCCGGCGGCAAATTATGAGGCAACGGACGATGCCCTGACCATCCGCAACCTGCCCGTAACAGCGCCTTTCGAGATCACCGTCACGACGGAACTCAACCCGGAAGCCAACACCAAGCTGATGGGGCTCTATCGCACCAGCAATGTCTATTGCACGCAGTGCGAGGCCGAGGGCTTCCGCCGCATTACCTATTTCCCGGACCGTCCCGACGTGCTTGCCGTCTACACGGTCAACATCATTGCGGACAAGCAAACCGCGCCGCTGCTTCTGTCGAACGGCAACTATCTCGGTGGTGCCAATATGGGCGACGGCCGGCATTTCGCCGCCTGGTTCGATCCGCACCCCAAGCCGAGCTACCTCTTTGCGCTGGTCGCCGGTGATCTCGGCGTCGTCGAAGACACCTTCACGACGATGTCCGGCCGCGAAGTCGCGCTGAAAATCTATGTCGAGCACGGCAAGGAGCCGCGCGCGACCTACGCCATGGACGCGCTGAAGCGCTCGATGAAGTGGGACGAGGAGGTCTTCGGCCGCGAATACGATCTCGACATCTTCATGATCGTCGCCGTTTCCGACTTCAACATGGGTGCGATGGAGAACAAGGGGCTGAACGTCTTCAACGACAAGTACGTGCTTGCCGATCCCGAGACCGCGACCGATGCCGACTACGCCAATATCGAGGCGATCATCGCACATGAATACTTCCACAACTGGACCGGCAACCGCATCACCTGCCGCGACTGGTTCCAACTCTGCCTCAAGGAAGGCCTGACCGTCTATCGCGACCACGAATTTTCGGCCGACCAGCGCTCGCGCACGGTCAAGCGGGTCGCAGAAGTTCGCCACCTGAAGGCCGAACAGTTCCCGGAGGACGCAGGCCCCCTCGCCCATCCGGTTCGCCCGACAAAATACCGGGAAATCAACAATTTCTACACGACGACCGTCTACGAGAAGGGCAGCGAAGTCACGCGCATGATCGCGACGGTGCTCGGAGCGGACCTCTTCAAGAAGGGCATGGACCTCTATTTCGACCGCCACGACGGACAGGCGGTGACGATCGAGGATTTCGTCGCCTGCTTTGCCGATGTCAGCAAGCGCGACATGACGCAGTTCTCGCTCTGGTACCATCAGGCCGGCACGCCGCTCGTCACCGCTTCGACCACCTATGACGCGGCCAAACAGACCTTCACGCTGTCACTCGAGCAAATGGTGCCGCCGACGCCCGGACAGAGCGTCAAGGAGCCGATGCACATTCCGCT
This sequence comes from Pararhizobium sp. LjRoot238, assembly GCF_964252955.1. Lineage (NCBI taxonomy): Bacteria > Pseudomonadati > Pseudomonadota > Alphaproteobacteria > Hyphomicrobiales > Rhizobiaceae > Pararhizobium > Pararhizobium sp. LjRoot238. The sequence continues at coordinate 4,247,147 of NZ_CAXUPP020000001.1, forward strand.
CAGGCTCGGGCTGTTGCTGGAGGACGGCTCTGAGGCCGCGCTTTCCACAGCCATCGGCGCCGAAGTCACGGGCGACGTCCTCAACCTCGTCGAGCGCAAGCATACCGTCACCTTCACCGGGATTGTCTCGCGTCCTGTCCTGTCGCTCAATCGCGATTTCTCCACGCCGATCAACCTGCATTTCGAGCAGACACCGGCCGATCGGGCCCATATTGCCAGGTACGAAAGTGATCTGTTCGCCCGCTGGCAGGCTTTGAACGACCTCGCCTTGCCGAACCTGGTCGCGGCGACAGCCAGCGCCAAAGCCGGCAAGGCCGCAAAATGCGACAAGGCCCTGATCGAGGCGCTGCTCGCAGCGGCGGCCGACGGTAAGCTCGAACCGGCCTTCCGCGCGCAGGCCCTGGCCCTGCCGAGCGAAGCCGATATTGCCCGCGAGATCGGCAGCAACAACGACCCGGACGCCATCCATGCGGGGCGCCGGCAGATCATGACAGCCGTCGCGGCAGCCGGCCGGGATACCTTTGCGACGCTTGCGGACGAGATGGTGGTCGATGGCCCGTTCAGCCCGGATGCGGCGAGCGCCGGGCGTCGGGTGCTGCGCAACACCGCCCTCTCCTATCTCGTCTATGCGGAAAACGTGCCTGACCGAGCGGTGAACGCATTCAAGTCCGCCAACAACATGACTGATCTCAGCCAGGCGCTGACGATCCTCGCCCATCGGTTTCCAGATACTGCCGAAACGACAGAAGCGCTTGCAGCCTTCAAGTCACGCTTCGGGGATAATGCGCTGGTCATCGACAAGTGGTTTACCATCCAGGCGACCATCCCCGGGGCCGATGCGCTCGACCGTGTCAAGACGCTGATGGCCGATCCGCTGTTCAACAGTTCCAATCCGAACCGGGTCCGGGCTCTCGTCGGCACCTTCGCCTTCTCCAATCCGACCGGCTTCAACCGGGCCGACGGCGAAGGTTACCGTTTCCTCGCGCACCAGATCCTCGAGATCGATCCGCGCAATCCGCAGTTGGCTGCGCGCATCCTGACCTCGATGCGCTCGTGGCGGTCGCTGGAGGACGTCCGGGCCGAGCATGCGCGCAACGCGCTGCGCGAAATCGCAGCCGCTGCAAAGCTTTCCGCCGATGTCAGCGACATCGTCGAGCGGATGCTGAAAGGCTAGGATTTATCAAGCAGATAATGCCGAAAACCCCGCAATAGCGGGGTTTTTCCGTTTCCAGCGGCCGGCAGGCCGCGGCAATATCATTTTCCAATGACGATAAATGGTTAATAAAGTTTTACATTTTCTTCTGGACAAGCCGAATCACAATTGATTCATTGGGTCAGGTTCGAGCGAGCGGCGCATCGAATCACATGAGGACCTACAGAATTGACGAAGATGGCGGAAGCGCAGCGGGGACGCGCGGCCGGTGAGCGGTTGCGACCAAAATTTCCAGGTTTCCTGAACCTGGAGAAGGGCGTCATCCAGCACGCACGGATTTTTAAGGAGCCGGCAGCGCTGCGCCTTGCGCGCGCAGAACCGCTGCTGAAGCGCTCCATCCCGATCCTGATTACTGCCTTTCTGCTCGTCGTCGCGATCTCCCGCGTCAACGGCATCATGGTCGAACATGCGCGCATGGAGGCGAGTTCCCGCCAGGCGACGGTGCTCGCCGCCGCAACGGCAAGTGCCGCCCTTCAGGAACACGGCGTGGCCCTGTTCGACAAGGCGCAAAGATGGGATGTCGAGCAGCGGCTGAACGCCTTCCTTCCGCCGGATATGCTTGAACCCGGCGCATTCGTTTTGACCATGCGCAATGATGGTCGGATTTTCGCGAGTTCCCCGGACGGCGCCGTCTATACCGGCCGCACACTTGCGGCAGTGGCGCCGGAAATCGCCGCCTTTCAGTATTTCGGCGAGCGCTCGACCGTGATGAAGACCTTCATCAGCGGCGTCGAGCATGTCGTGGCGCTGATGCAGGTGCCGGGCGGCGCCGGAACATTGCTCGTTGCGACGCCGCTGGCGCGGATCGAAAAGCTGTGGCGCGACGAGGTTTCGCTGAACGTCACGCTGTTTGCCGGCATCTCGGCCATCCTGCTCGTTGTGCTCTATGCCTATTACATCCAGGCCAAGCGCGCCCGAGATGCGGACCAGATTTTTGCGGAATCCAACCTGCGCGTCGAAACGGCGCTGTCGCGCGGCCGCTGCGGCCTTTGGGATTTCGACATGCCCAACCGACGCCTCTTCTGGTCGCGGTCGATGTATGAAATGCTCGGCATGCCGCCGCAGAGCAGCGTTCTGTCCTTCGGCGACGCCGCCCGGCTGATGCACCCGGATGACGGCAGCATCTACAAGGTCGCGCGCACCATCGCCAAGGGTGATGCCCGGCAGATCGACCAGGTGTTCCGGATGCGCCACGCCGAAGGCCACTATGTCTGGATGAGGGCTCGCGCGCAGGTCATCCGCACCGCATCCGGTCGCGTACACCTGATCGGCATCGCCATGGATGTCACCGAGCAGCATCGCCTCGCCCAGCGTTACGCCGAGGCTGACCAGCGGCTGGCCGATGCCATCGAATGCACCTCCGAGGCCTTCGTTCTCTGGGACAAGAACGACCGCCTTGTCATGTGCAACACCCACTATCAGCAGGCCTACAAGCTGCCCGACCATGTCCTGGTGCCCGGCACGGAACGTTCCGTCGTCAATGCGGCAGCAGCCCGCCCAATCATCGAGCGGCGGATCGCCGATCCCGACCGGTCCAACCATTCGCAGACATCCGAAGTCCAGCTTGCCGATCAACGCTGGCTGCAGATCAACGACCGGCGTACCCGCGATGGCGGCTTGGTCTCCGTCGGCACCGACATCACGCTGCTCAAGCGCCATCAGGTTCGCTTACGCGAATCCGAGCGCCGCCTCATGGCGACGATCGGCGATCTCTCGACCTCGCGCATCACGCTGGAGCGGCAGAAGGCGGAACTCTCCGTCGCCAACGCCAATTATCAGGCTGAAAAGGAACGGGCGGAGGCAGCGAACCGGGCGAAATCCGAATTCCTCGCCAACATGTCGCACGAGTTGCGCACGCCGCTGAACGCCATTCTCGGCTTCTCCGAAATCCTGCAGAACAAGATGTTCGGCCCGCTGGGTTCCGAGAAATACGACGAATATTCCCACGACATCCATGATAGCGGCAAACATCTGCTGAACGTCATCAACGATATCCTCGACATGTCGAAGATCGAGGCCGGGCAGATGAAAATGAACCGGGAAACGATCGATCTCGCGCCGCTGATCGAGGAGACGCTGCGCTTCACCACTATTCCGGCGAAACAGAAGAACATCTGCGTCGATCAGCAGGTCTCGTCCGGCCTGACACTGGTCGCCGATCGGCGCGCAATGAAGCAGATATTGCTCAATCTCCTGTCGAATGCCGTCAAGTTCACCAATGAGGGCGGCAAAATCTCGCTGCGTGCCCGCAAGGTGGCCGGCGCCGTGACGCTCACCATCGCCGACACCGGCATCGGCATTCCGCGGGCGGCGCTCCAGAAGATCGGACAGCCGTTCGAACAGGTGCAGAGCCAGTATGCCAAGAGCAAGGGCGGCTCCGGCCTCGGACTTGCCATTTCACGGTCGCTGACCAACCTGCATGGCGGGGCGATGAGGATTTATTCGTTGGAAAACATCGGCACGATCATCTCCCTGCGCATCCCCGATACGGATCCGCGCGCCGAGGTTCGGTGCTCTAAGGCTTGATGATGGTCTGAAATATACGACGCACGGCCTTGGAGAGGCGGCGAATATCGGCCTCCAGCACCTTGGCATCCGGCGCATCGGCCGCGCGGCAGAGGAGATCGAGCAGCCCCGCCGGCGCATCCTTCAACTCGAAATCCCCGTCAATGCAAAGCCGGACGATCTGCGAGAGATTGGTGAATAGCGCAAGCGCCTCCTGCACGGTCTCCAGATCGGCGGGCGCGATCAAAGCCGGTCCAAGCGCCTGCAGGACATCGACGGTCGATGTCCCGCTCGGCGGCACATCGCTACCTCGCGCCGGTGCGATCAGCATGAGATATTGGGCAATGAATTCGATATCGACCAGACCGCCCGGAATGAGCTTGAAATCCCAGACATCGCTCGGCGGTTTTTCCTTGTCGATCAGCCCGCGCATCTCAGCGACATCCGCCGTCACCTTTGCAACATCCCGGCGCTGACCGAGGACTTCGCGAAAAATCGTGTTCGCCTCGGCAATCAGGCTGTCTTCACCGCAGAGCGCCCGAGCGCGGGTAAGCGCCATGTGTTCCCAGGTCCAGGCTTCTTCGCGCTGGTATTTCGCAAAAGCGGTGATGCGCGTCGCGACCGGCCCCTTGTTGCCCGAAGGGCGCAACCGCATGTCCACCTCGTAGAGCACGCCTTCGCCAGTCGGGGCCGAGAGAGCCGAAATCAGCCTTTGCGTAACGCGGGTGAAATAGCGAACGGAATCGAGCGGCTTTGGACCATCGGATTCGGTGGCAGCCTCGTCATAGTCGTAGAGCAAAATGATATCGACGTCAGAACCGGCGGTCAGTTCATGGCTGCCGAGCTTGCCCATGCCGATAACGGCGACGCGCCCGCCGGGGAATTTCCCATGCGCGGTTTCAACCGCACGCAGCACGGCGTCGAGCGCCGCCGCAATGATCAGGTCGGCAAGATCGGTGAGCGCATGCCCCGCCTGCACCCCGGTGATCACGCCTGTCAGGAGCCGGATGCCGATCAGGAACCGCTGCTCGGAAGCCGTGATCCGTAGTCGATCGAGAATGTCCTCGTAGTGACGCGCACCGGCAAGGAAGCCGTTGATGCGCTCCGCCAGATAATCGCGCGTCGGCAGTTCGGCGAGCAGCCGCGGATCGAGCATGCCGTCGAAGACATGCGGTTTGCTGGCAATGATATCGGCCAGACGCGGGGCGGACGACATGATGTTGACGATCAGCGAAAGCAGCCCCGGATTGTTGCCGAGCAGCGAGAAAAGCTGGATGCCGGCCGGCAGACCGGCGATAAAATGGTCGAAGCGCAGCAGCGCCTCGTCGGCGCGCTTGTTTTCTCCGAATACGCGCAGAAGATTGGGCGTCAATTCCGTCAGCCGCTCGCGCGCCTCCACCGACTGCGTCGCACGATAGCGGCCGTAGTGCCAGGTGCGGATTGTCCGCGAAATATCCTGCGGCCGCTCGAAGCCGAGCTTCCTCAGGGTTTCCAGCGTGTCGGGGTCGTCTCTCTGTCCGGTAAAAACGAGGTTGCCCGTCTCCGCCGAAAGCTTCGCCTCCTGCTCGAAAAGCTGGGCATAGCGGCGCTCCACCGTCTTCAGCACGCGCGACAGTTCCATCGAAAACGATGAAACGTCGGCAAAACCCATCATATAGGCGATACGCTTGAGTTCCGCCTCCGTCGTCGGCAACACATGCGTCTGCTCGTCACGGACCATCTGCACCCGATGCTCGACATCGCGCAGGAACCAGTAGGCAGAAATCAGTTCGTCCGCCGTTTTCGCATCGATCCAGTTGGCCCGCGCCAATCCCTCGAGCATCGGCTCGGTCGCGCGCAGCCGCAATTCCGGCATCCGCCCGCCGGCGATCAACTGCTGCGTCTGGACGAAGAACTCGATCTCCCGGATACCGCCCCGCCCGAGCTTGATGTTGTGTCCCTTCACTGCAATCTCTCCATGCCCCTTATGGGCGTGGATCTGTCTCTTGATCGAGTGAATGTCGGCGATCGCCGCATAGTCGAGATATTTGCGGAACATGAACGGCGTCAGTTCGCGCAGGAACGCCTCACCGGCGTTGAGATCGCCGGCAACCGGGCGCGCCTTGATGAATGCCGCCCGCTCCCAGTTCTGCCCCCTGCTCTCGTAATAGAGCATCGCTGCCTCCACCGGAATGGCGAGCGGTGTCGCCCCGGGGTCGGGCCGCAGGCGCAGGTCGGTGCGAAAGACATAACCGTCGCCAGTGCGCTCCTGCAGGATGCGGATCAACCGGCGCAGCAGCCGGGCGAATGTTTCCGGCGCATCCTGGGGATCGATGATCAGCGGAGCCTGCGGCTCGTAGAAGACCACGAGGTCGATATCGGAGGAATAGTTCAACTCGAAGGCGCCGAGCTTACCCATGCCAAGAACCACGACACCGGACCGTTCGCTCGGACGGTCCACATCGACGACCTTGAGCTTGCCGCTGTCATGCGCACTGAGCAGCAGATGATCGACAGTCGCCAACACGGCGGCACCGGCGAACTCGCTCAGCCGCCGGGTGGTTTCCCGTGCATCGAAAAGACGGGACAAGTCGGCAAGCGCAATGGCAAATGCCATGTCGCGCTTGGCATTTCTCAGCCGCGTCATGATCTCCGCATCGGACAAAGGCTTGCCGGCCTCACCCCCCTTCCAGGCGTTTCGTGCCGTTTCGATGCAGTCACGCAGATGTTCTGTGATCGGCTCAGCCAGAGCCTGAACGAGCACTTGGGGATGAGAGACCGCCGTATCCCGCAGATAGGGCGATAGCGAAAGGGCCGCGATGACGAAGTCCTTCAGCGGCGTTTCCGAGGCCAGGAGGTCGGCGATTTCCGAATGACTCTTGGCCATGTCCTTGAGGCTGGACAGAACGGACTTCGCATCCGTCTGGCTCATCGGCCGCAAGGCGCATGTGGCGATGTCCGCTAAACGTCGCGCATCCGTCTGCATCGTTACCCTCCCGCCGCTCCCGATTTCGGCTCCCCATGCCTATCAGCCGGAAGGCGCTCCGAAAACCATGCCGGCGGTCAAACCACGATTGTTTTCGGCTCCCGGCACCGTATCGCTCAGTTCCAGGCGTCCCTGATGCATCTCCATCACGGCTTCGACAAGCGATAACCCCAAACCTGTGCCGGGCTTGCTGCGACTTTCATCCAGCCGCACGAAACGCCCGACCACATCGCCGCGTTTGTCCGCCGGGATGCCGGGTCCATGGTCTGCCACCGAGACCACGATCGCCCCATCCCGTTTTACAAGGCTGACCTTGATCAGCGGATTATCGCCGCCCTCGGAATATTTGATGGCGTTGTCGATCAGGTTGCCCAGCGCCTGTCCGATCAGTTCGCGATTGCCGGACACATGGATATCAGGCGGCAGCTCCGCTTCGAGCGTCAAACCCTGCTCGTCGGCCACCGGCTCGTAAAGCTCGACACAGTCGGCAACGCTCTGGGACAGATTGACATCGCTCATCTCCGCGGCCGCAGAGCCCGCCTCGACACGCGAAATCATCAGCAGCGCGTTGAAGGTGCGGATCAGCTGGTCGGACTCCCCGATAATTTCCTCCAGCGAAGCCCGGTAGCCTGCATTCGTCGCCTTGTGTGCCAGCGCCGCCTCGGCCTTGTTGCGCAGGCGCGTTAGAGGCGTCTTCAGGTCATGGGCGATGTTGTCGGAAACCTGCCGCAGGCCTTCGTTCAGCTTTTCGATCCGGCCGAGCATGGCATTCAGCGATTCCGACAAACGGTCAAATTCGTCGCCGGAGCCGCTCATCGGCAGCCGCTGCGACAGGTCGCCCGCCATGATCCGCGTGCTGGCATCCGACATGCGGTCGATCCGCTTCAGCGCATTGCGGCCGATCGCAAACCAGATGATCAGCGCGCCGATGCCCATGATGCCAAGTGCGACGACCAGCGCCTGGCGGACGAGCACGCGAAATTTCTCCGGCTCCTGCAGGTCGCGGCCGACCAGTATGCGCAGCCCGTTGTCGAGCACCAGAACATGCGCAAGCGCCACATGGGTCTCCTTTCGGCTTTCGTCCGTGTAGCGCTGGTAGCGGAAGGCCTCGCCCGTCCAGCCCTCCTGGTCCAGAAGCCCCGGCTGCAGCGAGGCAACATTGCCTGCAAGAATTTCGCCGGTCGGCCCGGCAATGACGTAGAGATTGGCGCCCGGCTGGCGCGCCCGGCGCTCCAGTGTCCGCAGCAACCCGTTGACGCCCGCCCGGCTGTAGATCTCCTCGATCTGGGAAACTTCCGCCGTCACCGCGTCCTTGGTCTGCTGCTCCAGCAGCCGTTGCGACATGGCCGTGACGTAGAACACCAGAAAGGCCGCGCACAGCGAAAAGAGCAGGAGATAAAGCGCCGAAAGGCGCACGGCGGTCGTGCGGAAGAGGACGCGCAAGCCGCTCATGCGTCGGTGCGTCCATCTTCCTTGATCATGTAGCCGGCACCGCGAACGGTGCGCAGCAGCGGCTGGTCGAAATCCTTTTCGATCTTCGAGCGCAGCCGCGACACATGCACGTCGATGACATTGGTCTGCGGATCGAAATGATAGTCCCAGACATTCTCCAAGAGCATGGTGCGCGTCACCACCTGGCCGGCATTCTTCATCAGATATTCGAGCAGCCGGAATTCGCGCGGTTGCAGCAGAAGCTCCCGGCCCTGCCGGCGCACCGTATGCGACAGCCGGTCGAGTTCCAGATCGCCGACGCGATAGACCATGTCCTGCTCCGGCGCGCCCTTGCGGCGGCCAAGCACCTCGACACGGGCCAGAAGCTCGTTGAAGGCATAGGGTTTCGGCAGGTAGTCGTCGCCGCCGGCGCGCAAGCCGGTCACGCGGTCATCGACCTGGCCAAGGGCCGAAAGAATGAGGACCGGTGTATGGATACCCTTGCGGCGCAGTTCCGAAATCACCGACAGCCCGTCACGGCGTGGCAGCATCCGGTCGATGACGAGCACGTCGTAGGTATTCTCGGTGGCCATGAACAGACCGCTTTCGCCGTCGCTGGCATGATCCGAGACGATACCCGCCTCGCGAAACGCCTTCGCAAGATAGGCGGCGGCCTCAAGGTCATCTTCGATAATCAGAATCTTCATGCGTGTGACCATAGTCCCGGACCCGTGCCTTCCACAACCGGTTTGCCCTTGGGAAATCAGACCTGCCTGCCCGGTTGCGCAGATGAGCAGGGCCTGAAATGCCGAGCGCCGCGCAACCTTGGACAAGGTTCGCGGCGCCCGGTTGTTCAGTGGAACCGCGTCAGCCCTGGCTGATCGGCAGCGCCACGAACCGGCTGGCATTGTCAGCCTCAATCTGGAACAGCGCCTTGGTGCGGCCTTCCTTCTTGGCTTCCTCGATCACCTTGAGGATGTCGTCGGCCGACTTGACCTCCTGGTTGTTGACGGAGACGATCTTCTCGCCTTCCTTCAGCCCGCGGTCGCTGGCGTCGGAGTCCGGATCGACCGAGGAGATGATCACGCCGTTACCGTCGTCCGACGGCGTCACCGTGACGCCGAGATCAGCCAGCGCCTTCTCGCTCGAAGGCTGCTGCTCTTCCTGCTGCTGCTGGTCGGTACCGGCAGCGGCTTCCTTGGTTTCGGCCGGCAATGTGCCGATTTCCAGCTTGACGCTTTCGGCCTTGCCGTCGCGCCACAGTGCAACGTCAACGCTCGTGCCGGGGCGCATTATGGCGATCTTGCGGGCCAGTTCACGCGGGCCCTTGATCGTGTCGCCGTTGACGGCGGTGATCACGTCGCCCTTCTTGATACCGGCCTTTTCACCCGGCGATCCAGCCTGCGGCTCGATGACGAGCGCGCCGCTTGCCTCGGCAAGACCGAGCGATTCGGCGACATCCTTGTCGACCGGCTGGATCTGAACGCCAAGCCAGCCGCGGGAGACTTCACCGTCCTTGATCAGATCGGCCACGACATCCTTGGCGACGGATGACGGGATGGCAAAGGCAATGCCGACGTTACCGCCCGAGGGCGAGAAGATCGCCGTGTTGATACCGACCACTTCGCCATTGAGGTTGAAGGTCGGGCCACCCGAGTTGCCGCGGTTCACCGCAGCGTCGACCTGCAGATAATCGTCATAGGGGCCAGAGCCGATATCACGGCCACGGGCCGAGATGATGCCGGCGGTTACGGTTCCGCCGAGACCGAACGGGTTGCCGACGGCAACCACCCAGTCACCGACGCGAACCTTGCTGTCATCGGCGAAGGCCACATAGGTGAACTTGCGCTTGTCGTCGACCTTCAGCACGGCGAGATCGGTGCGGCTGTCCTTGCCGACCAGCTTGGCTTCGAGTTCGGTGCCGTCATTCAGGATGACGTTGAAGGCGGAACCGTCGGAAACGACGTGGTTGTTGGTGACGAGGTAGCCGTCTTCGGAGATGAAGAAGCCGGAACCCTGCGATGTCGGGCGCAGACGGCCAGGCTTGCCGTCGCGCGGCCCATGACCCCGCTCGGCGCGCTTGTCTCTATCCGGGCCGCCATCCGGGCCGCCGAATTCCTTGAAGAAGCGCTTCAGCGGGTGATCGTCCGGAAGTTCGTCCAGACCACGGCCGCCGAAATCGAAACTGAAGCCGTTGCTGACTTCGTCGGAAACCGGGTTGGCGCGGGACTGAACACGAACGGAGACAACCGCCGGCGAAACGGCATCGACCACGTTGGCGAAGCTCGGAACCTGCGGCGCTTCGATCTTCACCGGAGCGGCAAAGGAATAGGTGACGGCGGCGGGAATGCCGGTCGAAAGCAGGACAGCCGCGAGACCAGCGACGGTCGAGGTCTTCAGAACGGTCTTGAGGGAGGGACGCAGTGCGTTTGTCGTAAACATTCGATTTGCCTTTTCTCTGTGTCTGGCTGACTGGAGGAACAGCCGTTGAGAAAGGAATAGTCGAACGCACCTTACTGACTTGTGTCCGAAGAATGAACTTTTGGTAATGTTGGGTGGAGATTCGGTAGTCGGTAGTCGGTAGTCGGTAGTCGGTAGTCGGTAGTCGGTAGTCGGTAGTCGGTAGTCGGTAGTCGGTAGTCGGTAGAAAAAGGCTCTTCAATCGCCAGAGCCCTGCAACTACTCACTACTCACTACTCACTGTTCCTCAACACCGAATCCAGCCTTGCCCGCTCTTCGTCCGAAAGCGGCGTGCCGGTCGCTTTGCCGGTCCTGCGCCGCGCAGAAACGATCATCGCCGCGGCGCCCGCCAAAAGCAGAACGATCGGCGTTCCCCACAACAGCCAGGTCTTCGTCTCGAAGCGGGGATTGAGCAGAACGAATTCGCCATAGCGCGACACGACATAGTCGATGACGGCTTCATCCGAATCCCCCGCGGTGATACGGTCGCGCACGAGAATGCGCAGATCCTTGGCAAGCTCCGCATTCGAATCATCAATCGACTGGTTCTGGCAGACCATGCAGCGCAATTGCGCTGACAAGGCGCGCGCCCGCGCCTCAAGTGCCGGATCGGCCAATACCTCGTCCGGATTAACGGCGAATACCGGCGACGCCGACAAAAGAACCAACAGAACGAAGACCAACCGCCGGATCATTGCGCTGGCTCCAAAACCGGTTTCTTCTGTTTCTTCGCCCGCGACGGCGCGCCGATCCGCAGGCGCCGGTCGCTCAGCGACACCGCACCACCCGCCATCATGAACAGCGCACCACCCCAGATGCAGAGGATCATCGGCTTCCACCAGATGCGCACGACAACGCCGCCATCCGTCATGCCGTCGCCGAGCGAGACATAGAGCTGGCTCACCCCGAACGTCCGGATGCCGGCTTCGGTGGTCGGCATCCGCCGCGCCGTATAAAGCCGCTTCGACGACCAGACCTCGGTGACGACAACCCCTGCCCGCATCACGGTGAAATGCCCGGACTGCTCGGTGTAGTTCGGCCCCTTGCCATCCCGCAGTCCGTCGAAACGCAGCGTGTAGCCGCCCGCATCCGTGGTCATGCCAGGCTTCATCTCGACAATATGCTCGGTCTCGAAGGCCGTCACCGCGACGATACCGATCAGCGTCACGCCAAGACCAATGTGCGCCAATGCCGTGCCGAAAACCGAGCGCGGCAATCCCGACAGCCGGCGCAGCACAACAGAACCCGCCACCTTGCCGATGCCGGACCGCAGCAACAGTTCCGTCAGCGATCCGGCAATCAGGTACGTGCCCAGCGCAAGCCCGAACAAGGCCATGACCGGCCCGCCATGCTGGGCATAGTAAATCGCGCAGCCGGCAACCAGACCGATCGCCACCGCCGCGAAAAGACGCTGCCCGGCACCGAGCAGGTCGCCGCGCTTCCAGGCCAGCAACGGCCCGAACGGCACCGCCAGGAGCAGCGGCAGCATCAACAGCCCGAACGTCATGTTGAAGAAGGGGGGGCCGACCGAGATTTTCGAGCCCGTCAGCGCTTCCAGCACCAGCGGATAGAGCGTACCGGTCAAAACGGTGGCCGCAGCGGTCGTCAGGATCAGGTTGTTGAGGACCAGCGCGCCCTCGCGCGAAATCGGCGCGAACAGCCCGCCCGCCTTGAGACGCGCGGCACGGAATGCGAACAACGAGAAGGCGCCGCCAATGAAGAGGATAAGGATCGCCAGAATGAAGACGCCGCGCGTCGGATCGGTCGCAAAGGCGTGAACCGAGGTGAGCACGCCGGAGCGGACGAGGAACGTGCCGAGCAGCGACATCGAGAAGGTCATGATCGCCAGAAGTACGGTCCAGATCTTCAGCGCCTCACGCTTCTCCATCACCAGCGCCGAGTGAAGCAGCGCGGTCCCGGCAAGCCAGGGAATGAAGGAGGCGTTCTCGACGGGGTCCCAGAACCACCAACCGCCCCAGCCGAGTTCATAATAGGCCCAGTAGGATCCCATCGCGATCCCGGCGGTCAGGCATGTCCAGGCGGCCAGCGTCCAGGGCCGCACCCAGCGTGCCCAGGCCGCATCGATGCGCCCCTCGATCAGGGCGGCGACGGCAAAGGAGAAACAGACGGAAAATCCGACATAGCCGAGGTAAAGCAAGGGCGGATGGATGGCGAGGCCGATATCCTGCAACACCGGATTGAGGTCTCTCCCCTCGCCCGGCGCGTCGATGAGCCGGTTGAAGGGATTCGACGTCAACAGGATAAACAGCGAAAAGGCGCTCGCAATCCAGGCCTGGACGGCAAGCACATTGGCCTTCAACGTCTCGGGCAGGTTATCCCCAAACACCGCAACCAAGGCCGAAAAGAAGGTGAGGATCAGCATCCACAGCAGCATCGACCCTTCGTGGTTTCCCCAGACGCCGGAAAACCTGTAGATCAGCGGGATCTGCGAATGCGAATTCTCCCAGACGTTCTGGACGGAAAAGTCCGACGTCACATGGGCATAGGTCAGAACGCCGAAAGAAAGGGCGACGAGCAGGAAGGTCGCCTTGGCCGCGACCGTGCCGATCTCCATCAGCGCCCGGTCGCCACGCACCGCGCCGAAAACAGGCATGATCGCCTGCAGCGCCGAGACGCCGAGCGCCAGAACCAGCGCGTAGTGACCAAGCTCGATGATCATTGGATATTTTCCTTGCCCCCGAGCGACACGCCCTGCGCCTTCAGCCGGTCCGCCACGTCCTTCGGCATATAGGTCTCGTCATGCTTGGCGAGCACCGTATCGGCCACGAAAACCGGGCTTCCAGCCGCAAACGCACCTTCGGCGACAACGCCCTGCCCCTCGCGGAAGAGATCCGGAAGAATGCCGGTGTAAGTCACCGGCACACGATCGAGCGTATCGGTAACGCTGAAACTCACCGTCATGCCATCGCCGCGCTTGACCGACCCCGCCTCGATCAGCCCGCCCAGCCGAATGCGGGTGCCCGGCGCCAGATGCGCCTTGGCGAGATCGCCGGGAACATAGAAATAGGCAACTGCCTGGCTGAAGGCGAACATCACCAGAAGCACGGCCGCGATGATGAAGCTGACGCCGCCGCCGATGATCGCCAGACGCTTCTGCTTGCGGGTCACTTCACGCCTCCATCAGCCGTCAGGCCGAGTTCGCCTGCCAAAGCCAGCAATTGTTTGCCCTGTTCGCCCTCGGCCGGAAAGGCGCTCAAACCCTGTTTCAGGGCCTCGGCAGCTTTCTCTTTCTGACCGAGCACCGAATAGGAACGGATGATCCGCATCCATCCTTCGAAATTCTTCGGATCGTCCTTCAGTTTTTCGGCAAGGCTCTCCACCATGCCCTCGATCATAGCATTCCGGTCGCCGGCATTCATGGTCTGCGCTGCGGCGACGTCGTCGGCCGTAGGACTGCCCAATGCGGTGCCCGCCTGATCCGCGGAGGGGGCAGCGCCATCAGCCTTGAGGCTGGCAATATGCTCATTGACCAGCGGCAGCCACGGCGCATCGGCCGGCGATGCCTTGACGATCTGCTGGAACGCCGCGAGCGCTTCCGGCGCCTTGCCTTCCTGTTTCAAGGCAAGCGCCAGATAGAATTGCGCGCGCGGATCGTTCGGCTCGATCGCCAGCGATTTGCGCAGCGCCTCCTGCGCCTCGTTCGTGATCAAGCCGCCGGAAAGCGCGATCAGGCTTTCGGCATAGCCGCCGAGACGCGCGGGCGTCGGCCCGAGAATACGAAGCGCATTGCGGAAAGCCGCAGCAGCATCCTCGATCCGGCCGCTGCGATAGTAGATCGGTGCCAAAACGTCCCAGCCGGCGCCGTCTTCCGGATTGGCGACAAGCTGCTGCTCGGCGCGCGCGATCAGGATATTCACGTCGTCGCCCGGGTTCGCCAGCCGCGCGGCGAGCGGCGCATCCGGTACGTCCGGATTTCCCGTGCGCAGGTAAAGACAGAGGCCGATGGCAGGCAGGATAAGAACGACGGCAAGTTGCGCCAGTCGGTTGCTCCGCCGCGCTGGCTGAGCGGATCCCGCGGCCTTCACCGCGTCCGTCGCTGCGAGCAGCCGGCGCGCCACCTCGGCCCGCGCAAATTCCGCGTCCTCGCCGAAAATCAGGCCGTTCTTCTCGTCGCGCTTCAGCTCCTCGAGCTGGTCGCGATAGACTTCGACGTCATGGGATTGCGGCACCTCTGCGCCGGCGGCGGCACGTAGCAGCGGAAGCAGCAGGACAGCGGCAACAGCCGCCGTCAGGGTGGCAACGAGGATCCAGAACAGCATGTGCGCTCAATTACTATGCGGACAACGCCATTCCAATCGGAAAACGGGAAATAACGGAAATTTGAGGCGTTTCGCCGCAACATCGCGCGGATCGTATCAGGTCAGCGGTGTCCAGGTGCCGTTCGGGTTGCGGCAGGCGGCGCCGCGCGCGACACTGTCCTGTCCCTTGACCGTCACCGTGTGGCTGTATTGGCGGCAGTTCTGCGAACCGACCTGGTAGGGTGCGGCGGCAACGACGGAGCCGCTGATGCCCGATCCCTCCCAGACGACCGGCTGGCCGCCACGTGCCACTTCCAAGGCGCGGTATTCCGCCTCGAGTGCCCTCTGGCGGTCGGCCTTGCTGATCGAAAGCCCCGCCGTGCGCCCGATCACCCCGCCACCAAGGGCAGCGATATAGGAAGCGGACGTATTCGATGTCACCGTGCCGCCAGTTTTGCCAGCATCGCGCGAGGTGGTGCCGCAACCGCTCAGAAGCAGAGCCGACGCAATCAGGCACGCAGCCGGAGGAGCTGAAAAAAGCGTCGTGAAACGGGCCTGGTTCTTCATCGTGCGGGGCAGCTCTCGCGATTTCCGTTGTATCGGCAGATCATGGCCGGCGTCAGGCCGATTCCATGGCTGACTGTCTTTTTACATTCCGCGCCTGGGCAGGCAACAAACGGAGAGCCCAAAGCCGAACCGTTTCGAGATTTTGCCTGCGACTCTGTCAAAAAAGTCACGCAAGGTTTTCAAAGGCGTCCCATCACGAGACAGCCGGCAGCAGTATCCGGGCATTCAGCCCGCCACGATCGCCGCGCGACAGGTCGAGCGTCCCTTGATATTCCCCCGCAATCTCCCTGACGATCGAAAGCCCGAGGCCCGTGCCGGGTTTGCTTTCGTCCAACCGCCTGCCGCGCTTGATCGCAACGGCGATCTGGTCCGGTTCGAGACCAGGGCCATCATCATCGACCTCGATAGTAATCCAGTTCCGCCGCCCCGGGTCCTTGCCGTGCAGCCCCTCCGGTGCGATGTGCGCCGTGACGCGAACCAGATCGGCGGAGTATCGTGCGGCATTGTCCAGGAGGTTTCCGACTGTTTCCTCGACATCCTGCTGCTCCATGGCAAGGATCAGCCCGTGTGGCAAGACAGTCAGTACGAAGGTCTTTTCCGGATGCAGCCTGCGCATGACCCGCACCAGCCGCTCCAGTACCGGCTCCACTTCCGTGCGCGCCAGCACAGACTCGCGCTGGGCGGCGATCCGTGCCCGGTTGAGATAGGACTGAACCTGCATCTGCATCGCATCGGCCTGTGCCTTGACGAGGTCGCCATGCGGCGCCTCCAGCACCCGCGCCTCGTTCATGAGAACCGCAATCGGCGTCTTCAGCGAATGGGCGAGATTGCCGACCTGCATGCGGGCGCGCTCGATGATACGGCGGTTGCTGTCGATCAGTGCGTTGACTTCGCTCGCCAATGGCTGAATTTCGCGCGGAAACTCGCCGTCCAGCCGCTCGCTTTCGCCGCCACGGATCTTTTCGAGCGACCGTCGCGCCTGGTCGAGCGGCCGAAGGCCGAAGAGAATGGCAAGCGCATTCATGCCGAGGCCGCCGAAACCGAAGATCGACAGGGCCAGATAGAGATTGCGGTTGAAATCGTTGATGTCGGCTTCCAGCACGTCGCGATTGCCCGCAACCCGGAAGCGGGCCGTATGGCCCTGGATGTCAAGCACCACTTCCGTCTCGGCCACTTCGACTTCGTTGTTGAAGGAATCGACCGTCGTGTAGAAGCGCTCGTAGCGGATATCGAACGGAACCTCGTCAAGGCTGGCAATCGGCAGCTTGCCCGAACCGAGCGAGGTCGACATCAGCGGCGGCGTATTGAATTCGCCGATCGGCTCGACGATCCAGTACCAGCCGGTCTGCGGCTGCGAAAACCGCAGGTCGCCCAGCTGCGGACTGCCGGCCAGCACCGACTTGTCGTTGACGACGATCGAGTTGATGACGTTGTAGAGCTGCGCGCGCAACAGATCCTGAAAGCCGCGCTCGGAGCCTTGTCTGTACAGCGCGGAGATCACCACGCCGATCACCACCAGCGCCGCCACAGCCCAGATGGTGGAGACGAGCAGAACGCGGGTGGTAAGAGATTGCGGACGAAGCCTCATGGAGACATGCGCCCATCATGCTCCTGCGTATCGAACGTGAAAAAACCCTTGGTTTCGGTCATGTCGATCCCGCTCAGGATTTCGTTTCCTTGCTGGTCATGCCCGGCGCCTGCATACGATAGCCCAGGCCCCGCACGGTTTCGATCAGGTCGTTGCCGATCTTCTTGCGCAACCTGCCGACAAAGACCTCGATCGTGTTGGAATCGCGGTCGAAATCCTGGTCGTACATATGCTCGACCAGTTCCGTGCGCGACACCACCTGTCCCATATGGTGCATCAGATAGGAGAGCAGCCGGAACTCGTGCGAGGTGAGCTTCAGCGCCACGCCATCGACCATCGCCTTGGAACCCTTGGTATCCAGGCGCACAGGCCCGCAGACGATCTCCGAGCTTGCATGCCCGGCTGCCCGCCGGATCAGCGCGCGGATACGCGCCAGGACTTCCTCGACATGGAACGGCTTCGTCACATAATCGTCTGCGCCGGCATCGATACCCGCGACCTTGTCGCTCCAGCGGTCGCGCGCCGTCAGGATCAGGACAGGCATGGCTTTCCCGGCGCCACGCCATTTTTCAAGCACCGTGATACCGTCCATTTCGGGCAGGCCGATATCGAGAATGACCGCGTCATAGGGTTCGCCATCACCGAGATAGTGGCCTTCTTCGCCGTCATAGGCCTGATCGACGACATAACCCGCCTCCTTCAACGTATCCGTCAGCTGACGGTTGAGGTTGACGTCGTCTTCGACCACCAGAATGCGCATAAACAGACCTTTTCCCTTCAGCGAGAGCCCATCCGCCGGATTGAGCTGCGCGCTGCCACACAAGACTCAATGAATATCCTATTCGATCCGGTTCGAGAACATTTTCGATGCCAGCGACTGCGGCTGCGTTACATCGGCACCCGCATCGTCACCTTCTTCGGACGGCCGCCATTGCCGGGAATGAGAACGGTCACGACGCATTGACCGTCGCTGGTCGGCTGCGCGGACAGGAGTTCGCCGCCGGTCTTCGCCACGACCTCAGCAGCAGCCTGGCCGCAATCGCGCTCCACCTCGACAACCGCCGATGGCACATCAATCGCTAGCGGCGCGAATCCGGAAAGGCTCGCTGCCAGCGTTGCTATGATCAAGGGTGAGGACATGGACGCACTTTCGACTTGGGAAGCATTGTAATTTTAATAAACGAAACAGTCTGAATGGCAAATGAATGTCCTGCTAACGCCGTGGTTTGCCCGGTCTTGGGCAATCTCCTTGGGCAATCTCTAGCGCAATCGCTTTCTCGCCGAAATTCGGCCCCAGATTGCCACCAGCCCGCCTGCCGCAGCAGCAAGCGCGGTCAGACCGTCGACCAGTCCACTCTGGTCGTCCGGGGCTATCTCCAGCCCAAGAAGATGGCTGCACGAAGCAAGGATCGCAACCACGCCTCCCCACACCGTCTTCGACATATACCAGTTCTTCAATTCACCCATCACGTCGTCCTTTTCCAGTTTGCTGTTTGTTTCCGTCACAGGTCCAACACGGCCTGCGCCGGTACCCCGAAACAACCTTCTGCCCTTTCTGCCGCACGCGGACCGACAAAGCCGTCTGCTGTGTGCCGAAATCGTCCATTTCAAAGGCGACCGCGTAGTCGAACACCGGTTCGGACACATCCACGGTCCGCTTCACAGCCCCGCCATCGAGAATTTCGAGACGATAGCCCTCCAGCGGCTCGTCGAGTGCAATGTCGCCATCCAGCCAGTGATCGGCATCGCGCCGGGCGCAGCGGGTCCAGATGATCCGGATGCTGCCGCTCTCCATACGCCGCGCCCGCAGGTGCACCGGCGCAACCGGGGTTTCGGCCCTCGAACCGCCGGCGAATGCGAAAGGCCCGACCGGCCCCGTCGTCTGCCCGCCCGCCTCCACGATCCAGTTGATCACGCGCCCGGCCTCGTCAGCACTCAGTCCCAGCGGTTTGATAGCCGCATTGAGCACCACCAGCGGCGCGCCCGCAGCAGAACCCGCCATCATCGCGTCCGTGGTCCCGTTGAGCCCGCGCAGAAGCGTCGAGAGCCGCCAGCGCCCGGCAACGATTTCCTCCGCAACCCGGAACCCGATAATTTCCCAAACGCCGTTCGCAGCCAGGACTGCAACACGGTTCTGCCCGTTCAAGACGGCAAGACGATCCGCGGAGGACAGGCCGCCGAAATGCAGGTCGAGCGTGATCGCCCGGGCTGCGTCGAACCGGCCCAGCACGCCTGCGGCCAAAGCCTCTGTCAGGACGCCCGTCTGCGCCGGCTGGTCCATCCTCGCGCGCGCTTGATACCCTTCCGTTGTCGCAGACGACGAGAGCAAAGCGGTGCGCCATGGTCGCGCGAAGACCGCGCCCCGGGCAAAAGCGGCCGCCTCGCCGGCCTCGTATTGCGGCAGATCCATCAGATGCACGATCGGCGAAAAGCCGTCCGAGGGCGTGCGCGGCGGATTGACGGAGCGCGATTGCAGGCTCGGCCCGCCGCCGCTCGACGGCACGAAGGCGCGTGCCTCGACGGAGCGCACTGCTCCGTCCTCGATCCGGCCGACGATGAAGTTTCCTGTCGGCCCGTCATCGAACGCTCCGTGATCGAACGCAATCACATCGCCCGGCTCGACGTCGACCGCCGTCGGCGAAAGCGAAAACCGGATACTGCGGCGCGACACCTGATGATCCCGAAGCGCATCCTCGACGGCAGATGCGGCCGCACCGTCATGCACCACGCCGGGCACGGAGAGGCGCAACACCCGGTCATTCGCAGGCGTCACGCGCCGCGACCGGGTCGTTGTCCGCTCATAGGCATTCACCGGATCAAGATGATCGAGAATGGCCTCGCTGCCGAAATCGCTGTCATGGCCGCGCATCTCCTCGAATAGCGGCTGCTCGTCGATATCCGCCAGCACCGAGATCGGCCGCGCCGGTGACGCCTGCTTCATGCGCGAACGAAACCGCAAGGTCGCGCCGTCTTCCACCGCATCGATCTGCAGCGCCGCCATCAGTGGTTCCAGCACGTCCCGGGCCGAAGCCTGCTCCGATTGCACATAGCCGCAGAGATCGCCGCAGACGCGCCGCGTGTCGCCGGCCTCGAAACCATGATCGGCAAGGATGGCGGCAATCACGTCCGCTGCGGTCGACGCCCCGAGCCGTCCGTTCAGCCAGTGCCCGGTCTGCCAGTTATCGCCATCGGACCAGAGATCCGTATTCTCCGGAAAGGCCGGCTCCGGCCGCGCATCCCAGGTCCAGACGAACATGTGATCCGGATCAACGCAATCCGGCGCGTCCGGCCCCTGCCAGAAGGCATGCTGCGCTTCCAGAAACCGCCGCTGCATCGCATCGCAGCGGGCACCATTCGAGAAATACGGGACCGCCGTCTCCGACGATTTCGGATCGGTGAAGACGTTCGGCTGATTGGCCCCCTTGTCGATCGCCGGGCAACCGAGTTCGGTGAACCATACGGGTTTGGAGGCCGGAACCCAGGTGGTCGCCACCGTTTCCTCGGCACCACCGATCCGATTGCGGTGCGCCTGCTCCCACCAACTCGCAATGTCCTTGTAACGATAGACCCAGGGCTTGCCCCCCAGCCCATCCGTGATCGGCGTGCGGACGCGATCCCGGCGATCCGCATCATCGGCATAATACCAGTCAAACCCTTCGCCGGACGCGACCATCGCCCGCATCGCGTCGGCGTCTTCGGCAAGCGCGAATCCATCCGGATTGCCCTCGGAAAGATCGCCATCGCGCCAATCGGAAAGCGGCATGTAGCTGTCGATACCGATCGCGTCGATATCGGCAGATGCCCAGAGCGGGTCGAGATTGTAGTGGACCTCGCCAGAACCATCCGCCGGATGGTAGCCGAAATACTCGCTCCAATCGGCGCCGTAGGTCAGCTTGGTCCCGGCGCCGAGAACGGCCCGGACATCGCCTGCCAGCGCGACAAGCGCCTCGACGAAGGGAAACGCTCCCGCCTCGTCGCGCAACTGCGTCAGCCCGCGCAACTCCGAACCGATGATGAAACCGTCGACTCCGCCCAACGCATCCGCCAGCAACCCATAGTGAAGAATGAGGCGCCGATACCCCTCGTCGGCAGCCGTCGACATCACCGCGGTGCCCGATACCGAAAAATCCCCAACGTCGGACGCTCCACAGAATGCCTCGACCTGCGCCCGCGCTGCGGCCGTCTGGTCGGCGCTCCCCGGCAATCCCGGCGCCGGATGCGACGTGATGCGCCCGCGCCACGGATAAGCCGGCTGACCTGTCGCGCCATAGGGGTTCGGCAGCGTGTTGCCCGCCGGAATATCCATCATCACGAAGGGATAGAGATAAACCTTCAGCCCGCGCGCCTTCAGGTCGGCGATTGCCGCCACGACGCTTGCGTCGCTCGGCGTGCCGCCATAGGCCGGCCCGCCGTCGTTCCGGCTGACGACCATCGCGCTACCGCGCGCTAGTCCGGAGACCGACCATGGTCGGCTTTCGTCCTCCCGCGCCGCCGTCTCGACGCCCGGCAAAATCCGGCAATGGCCCGCCCGCAGATCCGTCCCGAACCAGGAAACCACCAGGGCCACGCGCTCAAGGTTGGGACACAGCGCCTGCAACTCGTCGATCGACGCGCGCCAGTCCGAACTTGCATGAAAAACATTGCGGTTGATCAACCGGCTCGCGCCTGCGCCGGTCTTCTCCGTAACCACGGTCGGATCATAGCCATGCTCGCTTGAGCCTGGAATGATCGTCACCGCCCGGATCGCCCTTTCCAGCGCGCCGACCGGCCGCAGCACCTCGAACTGGATCACCGGAATGCGGTTGCCGTAGCCGTCCAGCGGAAAGCGCTCGAACACCGCATAGGCAAGGCCGCGATAGGCCGGCTCCTTGCCGGTTCCCTGCTTGGCCTCGATCAGCGGATCGGGGAGCTGATCATCCGTCCCGCGATAGAGCCGCATCTCGACCCCGGTCAGATCGATCTCGTGCCCGTCAGCCCAGACCCGCCGCACGCAGGCGATCTCGCCCTCGCAAATGCCGAGCGCGAAATTGGCATAATATCGAAAGGTTTCGACCCGCGGCCCGCTCGCCTTGCCGCCCTGCCGCTCGACGCGCACCTCCTCTTCGAACCGCGTCGCCCAGATCAGTGTGCCGCCGATCCGCACGGTTCCATAGGCCCGCGTGATCGCCGTTCCTTCCTCCGCCCCCGGTATGCGCGCATCGCCGAGGCGTGTACCGGAAACCGTCGTCATCCCGTTGATGATCGAGCGGTCGACGATAGACCCGGCAAGCGCACCGGCAGCGCGGCCAAGCACCGCGCCGACGGGACCGAACACGCTGCCGATTGCGGCACCCGCCGCCTGCAGAAGGATGGTTGCCATGGATGTCAGACCTTTTCGGGAAAACGAAAAATCCCGGCGATCCGCCGCCGCCAGGAAGGCACGAGCGCGGATTCGATCACCGCCGCCTGCTCATAGGCATGGATAAACCGGTCGCGAGCGCTCAGAATTCCGGCATGTTTGGCCGGCAGGTCCGGCCGCCAGCAAAACAGCACGAGATCGCCCGGCCGCATCGCCGCCACCGCGAGCTCCGCCCCGAAATGCCGCCGCGCCGCATCCCGCAGCCGGTCTTCGCCGCTGCGTTCCGCCCAATCCGGCTGATAGGCCGGAGGCAATTCCGGCTCGGCGCCATAGATCTCCCGCCAGACGCCCCGCACCAGCCCCAGGCAATCGCACCCGACACCCTTCAGGCTCGCCTGATGCCGATACGGCGTCCCGATCCAGCTTCGCGCCGTTTCAACAATCCGACCCGCAAATGCGGACGACACACCCTCCCCTCGAGGGGGAGGGTCGGCGCAAAGCGCAGGGGTGGGGTGACCCTCGACGCTGACCTCACTCATAGAGCGCCCGCCCGTCGTGCACCGTGTCCCCATCCGCATAGCCGAACGCGAAATCCGTCCCCGGCATGTGCGGAAACCCTTGAAAATTCAAAGAATTGGAAAATTTGGCGCCACAGGTGGCAAAACTCTTGTCGCAGCCTGCAGTCACCGTAAACGTATCACCGACCGCAAGCGGCAGAGGCGGCGGCAGCCAGAGCGATAGCGTCACCGCGCCGTCTTCCTTCCGGTGGTCCTCGATATCGCAGACATGCCCCGCATTCGCTCCGCTCGCAAACCGAAACACACCGTACCGGTAAAACCCCGTTGCCGCCGCATTAAGCCCCGTCACCCCGAGCCGCGTCTCGCCAAGAACGGCCGCAACCGCCCCCTCGCCGCGAAAGGCCGGACTGTCGAGATTGACCGTGCAGCGTCCGTCCCCAAGCACCGCATCGCAGCGTCGCCCGTAAATCCGCCCCTGCACCTGATCCAGCCGATGCGTCATCCGCCGCAGCTCCGCACGAAAGGCGCCACCCGCCCGCGTCACATCGCCGATTTCCTGTACCCTGAGCAGCACATGCTGCTCCGGCGCCTGCCAATTCACCTGGAACACCTCGACCCTGGCGCCGTCATAGCGCCCGGCGACCACGTCCGCCTCGCTGATCGCCGCACTCGAAAATCCGCCGCTGACCTCGCCCGCCTCGACCGAAAGCCCGCTTGCCGCCTCGCTGTCGGCCGCCTGGAAACCGCTTGCGGCCAGAAAATCAGTCCCGCCAAAACTCAAATCATGGTCATGCTCGGTGAATCCGAGCACGACGCCATCGCGCCGCGTCACCCGCCAGCAATGGCACATCGTGGTGGCGTCGCCGGAAAGATGCGCGGCAAGCGCCGTTGGAAGCGTTCTCATGGCATGATCTCCACCAAAGGAATGGACGGAATGCGCCCGGCCTGGAATTGCGTCAGGTCGACATCGATCCGGTCGGTGTCGAAGCGCACCGGCACATCGAATTCGTAACCGGCCCGAATTGCCGCGCCGCTCGCCGGAATTTTCGTGGGCGTGAACGTCACGCGCCCCGTCGTGACATCGAGCGCAAAGTCGCCCGGACCCGCCAAGACGCCGTCCACCGAAACAGCGACGCTCCCCGCCACCGGCTTTGCGATCTCGCGAACGCTCGCGCCGCCCGTATCGCCATAGGTCTTGATCAACTGGAACGTGGCGGTCGTACCATCCCCCGTGCCGATCCCCTGATCGTTCGCTGTCACCGTGCCGCCGGGCGGACAGGACTTGAAATCAAGCGGATCGCGAAACCGGAAGCCATGAAGCTGCCCCGCCCGCGCCTCGAAAAATTCAAGCACCGCATAAAGGTCCGCGATCGACTTGATCCCCGAGCCCGCGTCATAGTGCCGGCGTGCATCGCGCCAGCGCCGGTTACGGTTTTCCCGCCCGTTTGAAAGGCTGACGATATCCGTTCGCCTGACCGGCCCACCGCTCGTCCCGAGCGCCAGGCGCAAAGGAAACCGGACCTCGTGAAATCCTGTTGGCATGATGTTTTCCGTTATGTCTTGAATCGGTTGGCTGAAAGTCTTCACAGATCGTTGAGTAAAACGACGGTGGATG
>NZ_CAXUPP020000002.1:0-717567 GCF_964252955.1 Pararhizobium sp. LjRoot238
GAGCCACAACCGCGGGGTTCGCCGCCCCACCGGTCATCGCCTCGCCATGCTCGGCACTTCTCCCCGACGGGGAGAAGAAGGAGATCGCGGTGGCCTCCCACCTCCCCCTTGAGGGGGGAGGTCGCCGCGAAGCGGCGGGTGGGGGTGACTGTCAGGCACGCACAAAGATCACCCCACCCCGGAGCTTCGCTCCGCCCCCCCTCAACGGGAGAGTAAACCTCACGCCGTCTCCAGCTCCCGCCTCGCGGCCGCCTTCCGGCCCTTCATCGCCTTGCCGGCCACATAAACCTCGGCCACGCAGCGATCGTCCCCCATGGTCTGCAGGATGAACAGTTCCTCGACCAGCGATTTCACCGTCCGCATCCGAAGCTCCATCGCCGATTTGCCGCGCGAGTCGAGGATGACGATATCGGCATCGGCGCCTGCATGCAGCGAACCGATCCGGTCCTCAAGCCCAAGCGCCCGGGCATTGCCGAGCGTCATGCGGTAGAAGGAATTGAGCGGCGAAAGCCGCTGGCCCTGCAAATGCAGCACCTTGTAGGCCTCGTCCATCGTCTCCAGCATCGAGAAACTGGTGCCCGCCCCGACATCGGTCGCGACCGACCAACGAGCGCCAAACTTGTCGAAGCGGTCGCGGTCGAACAGGCCGGAGCCGAGGAAGAGATTGGAGGTCGGGCAGAACACGCCGACCGCGCCCGTCTCTGCCAGCACCGAGATCTCCCGGTCGCTGAGATAAATGCAATGCCCAAGCAGCGTCTTGTCGGTCAAAAGATCGTAGTGGGCGTAGATGTCGGTATAGTCCTTCGCATCCGGATAGAGCGAGGTGGCAAAGGCGATCTCGTCCCTGTTTTCCGAAAGATGCGTCTGCACGTAACAATCCGGATGCTCGTCAACGAGTGCCCGGCTCATCTCCATCTGCTCCGGCGTCGAGGTGATCGCGAAACGCGGGCTGATCGCATAGTGCGCCCTGCCCCGGCCATGCCACTTGCCGATCAGCCGCTTCGTCTCGTCGTAGCCAGTCTGTGGCGTGTCCCTGAGCGCGTCGGGTGCATTGCGATCCATCATCACCTTGCCGCCGATCATCAGCATGCCGCGCTGTTCCGCCGCGGTGAAATAGGCGTCGACGCTTTGCGGGTGGACCGAACAATAGGCGACCGCCGTCGTCGTGCCGTTGGACAGCAGCTCGTCCATGAACCGTCCGGCGATGAAGGCGGCATGCTCCGGCGCGGCAAACTTTTGCTCTTCGACGAAGATGTAAGTGTTCAGCCATTCGAGCAGCTGCGCCCCGTAGGAGGCGATCGCCTGCGTCTGGGGAAAATGCAGATGCGTGTCGATCAGTCCGGGGAGCACAAGGTTCGGCCGGTGGTCGGCCACCGTCATGTCGGCGCCGGTGGCCCTGCGGATCTCGGCGTAGTCGCCCACCGCAGCGATCTTGCCGTCGCGGACCAGCACCGCGCCATCCTCCACGCACCTGTAGGATGCTGTATCATCGATGCCCTGCGGCTCGTCAATGAAGGTGAGCACGCGTCCGCGGATCAGGAGTTCGGTCATTGGGTTTTTCCTCCGTTCACAACCGCCTCGTACCAGGAAACGAGCAGTTGCCGCTCGTCATCGGAAATGGCGGTGACATTGGCCGGCGGCATGGCATGAGACCGCCCCGCCTGCAGATAGATTTCCCGGGCATGGGCAGCGATCTCAGCATCGTTCTCCAGCATTACACCCTTGGGCGGCACGATCATGCCCTCCCAGCCGGGCTCCTTGGCATGGCACATGGAACAGCGCCCGAGGATCGTGTCGCGCACCTTCGGAAACGCCTCCGCCGTGATGAACGGCTGCTGCGCCGCCGATACCTTTTCCGGCTCGCCGCTCAGGATCTTCGGAACGGTCGACAGCCACATGATGGCGATGAAGAGGAGCGCGGTCGCCAGCCAGGTCCAGGTCGGATTGCCGGCATTGGCGTGGCGCGTGTTGAAATAGTGCCGGATGGTGACGCCCATCAGGAAGACGAGCGAGGCGATGATCCAGTTGTACGCGGTGCCGAACGCCAGCGGATAATGGTTCGACAGCATCAGGAACAGGACCGGC
Source organism: Pararhizobium sp. LjRoot238 (assembly GCF_964252955.1). Classification (NCBI taxonomy): domain Bacteria; kingdom Pseudomonadati; phylum Pseudomonadota; class Alphaproteobacteria; order Hyphomicrobiales; family Rhizobiaceae; genus Pararhizobium; species Pararhizobium sp. LjRoot238. Next base: position 2,086 of record NZ_CAXUPP020000002.1, read on the forward strand.
AGCGTCAGATAGTTGTTGTGCGTCGAGCGCTGCTTGGCGATCTTGCCGTATTTCGCATCCGGCGTGCGCCCGGCAATCAGGTCGGCAACCACGATCTTCTGGTTCGGGATGATGATGAAAAAGACATTCGCCGACATGATGGTCGCGGTAAAGGCGCCGAGATGCAGGAAGGCGGCGCGGCCGGTGAAGAGCTGGGTATAGCCCCAGGCCATGGCGACCAGGATGAAGTAGAGCAGCACCATCAGCCGCGTGTTGTCGTTGCCGAAGGGCGACTTGCAGATCAGGTCGTAGATGATCCAGCCGAAGGCGACGGAGGCAAGCGAGATGCCGATCGCAACCGGCTTGGAGACATCCAGCACGCTCGGGTCGATAAGGTAAAGATCGGCCCCGGCGTAGTAGACCAGACACAGCAGGCCGAAGCCCGACAGCCAGGTGACGTAACTTTCCCATTTGAACCAGATCAGGTGCTCCGGCATGTTGGCCGGCGCCACCAGATATTTCTGGATGTGATAAAACCCGCCGCCATGGACCTGCCATTCCTCTCCATGGGCGCCGGCCGGCAAATCCGGGCGTTTGCGCAAACCGAGGTCCAGCGCGACGAAGTAGAACGACGAACCGATCCAGGCGATACCGGTGATGACGTGAAGCCAGCGGACGGCGAAGGTCAGCCAGTCCCAGGCGATGGCATATTCATACATATGGGTTCTCCCCCTGTTTGGGAGAGTTTTGCCACCCTGCGATCTTCGCCGAAATGCCGGTTAATCCCCAACACTTTCAAAAAAATCTATAAGATCACCCCCGCTGTGGTTCGATTGGCAATATGGTAGAAAAGCGTCATGTCCTATCTCGATAATGTGCGCGTCTTCGTCCGGGTCGTCGAACTCGGTACCCTTTCCTCCGCCGGCCGCGACCAGCGGGTGACGCCTGCCGTCGCCAGCAACCGCATCAAGGAACTGGAACGGCATCTCGGTGTGCGCCTGTTCAACCGTACGACGCGTAAGCTCTCGCCGACCGAACACGGCCGCGTCTTCTACCAGGGCGCCGTCAAGATCATCGAGGCCGTGAACGAGGCGGAAAGCGCGATCGCCGATCTCTCGCACAATCCGAAGGGCTCGCTCCGGATCACCGCACCGCTCGGCATCGGCCGGCGCCTGATCGCGTCGGGCATTCCGGAGTTCCACGATAAATATCCGGATATCGAGGTGCGCCTGCGTCTCTCCGACCACAATGTCGATATCTTGAGCGAAGGCGTCGACGTCGCCTTCAAGCTCGGTGTGCTCGAGGATTCGAACCTGCGCATGCGCGGCATTTTGAACTGTCAGCGCGTCGTCTGCGCCGCGCCCGCCTATCTGGAAAAGCGCGGCAAGCCGGAAACGCCGGATGCGCTGATCGATGACAAGCACGACTGCCTGCTGCTGCGCTACCCGGGCTCCAAGGAATATTATTGGACCCTGCAGACGCCGGACGGTATCCGCAAGTTCGAGATCGGCGGCCCCTATGATTCCGATGACGGCGACGTCCTGACGCAATGGGCACTGGAAGGCCGCGGCATCATCAACAAACCGCTGTTTGAGGTGAAGGCGTACCTCAACGACGGCACGCTGGTGGAGATACTGGAAGATACACCGCCGGCCAGCGTCCAGCTCGCAGCGATCTATCCGCACAAGCGCTTCCAGGATCCGAAGGTCCGGCTGATGATCGATTTCATGGCCGAGCGCTGTCAGCGGCTGATCGGCAAGATGCTGGAGTAGAGGCTTCCTTGTGGCCGGTTAAAATCTAGTATATATTTTGTTAAATATCCTATTTTGAGGAATGGCAATGAAATTGTCTTCGATGACCAGCGCCGCCTTCAACCAGAATCCGAGCCGGGCAAAAAAGGAAGCGGACAAGCAGCCTCTCGTGATCACCGAGCATGGCGAGGCGAGCTATGTCCTCGTCACCTATGCGGATTTCACCATGAACTGGACGAAGTCGAAGACCCTGCTGGACGCGCTGGCCGACCGCTCACCGGATTCAGGCAAGGATTTTGAGCCGGAAAGGGTCGATTTTTCGGGACGTGACGTCGCGTTCTGATGGCTTTTCTTCTCGATACCAACGTGGTTTCGGCCGCGCGCCGGCCTGAACGCCAGAGCGCCGAGTTCCGAAATTTCCTCACCAGTTTCGATGCCGACAGCGCTTACGTCTCGGCTGTCACGATCATGGAGATCGAATTTGGCATCATGCGCGAACGAAGCCATGATGCCGCATTTGCGGATGAACTGGCGCGCTGGCTGACGGATGTCGTTCTTCCGGGTTTCGAAGGCCGCATCCTACCCTTCGATCTCGAGATCGCCTCTGTCACGGGCAGGCTGCCGACGGCAGACAAACGGCCCTCCGCGGATGCAATGATCGCAGCGACAGCGATCGTGCATCAACTCAAGATCGTCACCCGTAACACGGCACATTTCGAACCGCTCGGCCTGAGCTGCCTCAATCCCTGGATGTAGCCGCGAATTGCCCTCAATGCGGCAATGCGGTTTTCGAAATCTCACCGCGGCCGGCTTTTGGAGAATGCCTCTGCGCGTCGCAATTTAGCGCCGCAACCACGATCTCCGCCGCCGCAAGCGCTGCGATGACCGCCGGGCGCTTGTCCTTGACCGCCGTGCCGCCGATCGGGCAGATCAGCCGGTTGAAAAGTTCCGGCCGGCCGATTTCGCGGCTGAGCCAGTTCTTGAAGGTGGCGCGTTTGGTCTTCGAACCGATCATGCCGACGTAAGCGGCATCGTCGCGGCGCAACGCTTCGGCGGCAATCAGGAAATCCAGAGCATGGTCATGGGTGAGAATGACAAACGAACTGCCCGCAGGAGCATCGCGCACGACCGCTTCCGGCATCGCCGCCAGGCAGGTTTCGATACCCTCCACATTCGAAGCCGACAGTTCCTCCTCGCGGGTATCCACAAGCACGGTGCGCACCGGCGCCAGGGACAGAGCCATGGCCAAGGCGTCACCGACATGGCCGGCACCGAAGACATAGACATGCGGCCGTGCGGCCATTTCTCGATCGCTGCGAGTGATGAGGAGCGTGGCCAGGTCGGCGTTCATCGCCGTGAAGGAAAGGCCAACGCGACCGCCGCAGCATTGGCCGATTTCAGGGCCGAGCGGGATGTTCATTGCCTCCGCCGGCACGCCCTGCCGCAAAGCCCGCCGGGCGTGGTCGATTGCCATATATTCCAGCTGACCGCCGCCGACCGTACCGAAGAGGCAATCGGCTGCCACCAGCATCCAGGCATCGGTGTCGCGCGGCGTGGAACCGGCCGTACCCGTTACCTTGACGAGCACGCAGTCCGGTTCGCGACGCAAGAAATCCCGAATGTCTTCACGTCTGGCAGCCATGCCAATCACCCGTTCTTCGCGGCCCGCCGCAAGCGTTCGACGGCGAGCAGGACACGCTCAGGCGTCGCCGGCGCATCGATGCGCGGCGCCATACGATACTCCGCAACGCTCGCCGCCGCCATCGAGATCGCTTCGAGCACCGAGATCGGCAGCATGAAGGGCGGTTCGCCGACCGCCTTGGAGCGGCGGATGGTTTCCTCGCGGTTGACCGACCATTCGGCCAGCCTGACGTTGAAGATGCGCGGCCGGTCGGAGGCGAGCGGGATCTTGTAGGTCGACGGCGCATAGGTGCGCAGACGCCCCTTGGCATCCCACCAAAGTTCTTCCGTCGTCAGCCAGCCCATGCCCTGCACGAAGGCACCCTCGACCTGGCCGATATCCAAGGCCGGGTTCAGCGACTTGCCGACATCATGCAGCACATCGGCGCGATCGACCTGATATTCGCCGGTCAGCGTATCGACGCTGACCTCCGAGCAGGACGCGCCATAGGCATAGTAGAAGAAGGGCCGTCCCCGGCCCTCCGAACGGTTCCAGTGGATTTTCGGCGTCTTGTAGAAACCGGCCGCCGAAAGCTGGATGCGCGAGCCATAGGCAAGCTTGATGAACTCGGAAAAAGCAATGCGCTCGACACCGACGCGAACGGTGTTCGGCTCGAAAGCAACGTCATACTCGCTGACGCCCCAACGTTCCGCGGCGAACTTTACAAGCCGCGCCTTGATCTGCTGCGCGGCATTGGCGGCGGCCATCCCGTTCAAGTCCGATCCGGAGGAGGCGGCGGTGGCCGAGGTGTTCGGCACCTTGCCGGTCGTCGTCGCGGTGACCTTGATCCGGTCGAGATCGACCTGGAATTCGTCGGCGACGACCTGGGCCACCTTGGTGTAGAGGCCCTGCCCCATTTCCGTGCCGCCGTGGTTCAGATGGATTGAGCCATCCGAATAGACATGGACCAGCGCGCCGGCCTGGTTGTATTCCGTCTTGGTGAAGGAGATGCCGAATTTCACCGGGGTCAGCGCAATACCGCGCTTGATGATCCGGCTCTTGCGGTTAAAGGCGAGAACCTCCTCCCGGCGCGCGGCATAATTGGAAGAAATCTCCAACTCCTCGATGATGCGGCCGATGATGTTGTCTTCGACCGTCTGGTGATAGGGCGTGAGATTGCGCCCTTCGCCGCCGTAGAAATTCAGCTTGCGGATTTCGAGCGGGTCCTTGCCGAGCGCATAGGCGACCTCCTCGATCATGCGCTCGCCTCCGACCATGCCCTGCGGGCCACCGAAGCCGCGGAAGGCGGTGTTGGAAACGGTATTGGTTTTCAGCGGTCGCGACTGCAACCGGACATGCGGGTAGAAATAGCAGTTGTCGGCATGGAACAGCGCGCGGTCGGTGACGGGGCCGGAGAGATCGGCCGAAAATCCGCAGCGGGCCGAGAAGACGGCGTCCACCGCCTCGATGCGGCCATCGTCGTCGAAGCCGATCTTGTAGCCGACGTGAAAGTCATGACGTTTGCCGGTTGCGGTCATGTCGTCGTCGCGGTCCGGGCGGATTTTCACCGCACAGCGATATTTTTTCGCCGCCAACGCGGCGACGGCGGCAAACAGGTTTGCCTGCGTTTCCTTGCCGCCGAAGGCGCCGCCCAGGCGCCGCACATTGATTGTCACGGCATTGGAGGGAATGCCGAGCACCTGGCCGACCATATGCTGCGTCTCGCTCGGATGCTGGGTCGAGCAATAGACGGTGATCTCGTCATCCTCGCCGGGGATGGCGAACGAGATATGACCCTCGAGATAGAAGTGATCCTGGCCGCCGATACGCATCTCGCCTTCGACAACGTTCTTCGCCTTGGCAAAACCGGCGGCGATATCGCCGCGCTCCAGCTTCAGGGGATCGATGACTAGAGGACAATTCGCGGCGGCCGCTTCGACGACGTCGGTGACATGCGGCAGATCCTTGTAGTCGATCTTGACCTTTGCCGCAGCCCGGCGGGCTTCGTCGCGCGTCTCGGCAATGACGGCGAAGATCGGCTGGCCGTGGAATTCGACGCGGGTCGTGGCGAAGACCGGATCGTCGTGTCTGTGTGCCGGGCTGACGTCATTTTCGCCGGGAATATCGGCCGCGGTCAGGATACCGATGACGCCGCGGGCAGACTTCACCGCATCGAAATCGATCGACAGGATCTCGGCATGGGCGCGCTCAGACAGGCCGAGATAGGCATGCAGGGTGCCGGCGGGCTCGGGCATGTCGTCGATATATTCGGCCGTTCCCGTCACATGCTTGTGGCCGGATTCGTGACGTTCCTTCTCATGCACGCCACCGCGGATGCGGTCGATGGGCTGCATCACGTTCATGATCTCGTCTCCTCACACGGCCAGCTTGATCTTGCGGTCGAGCCGCACGGGCTCCGCGCCCTGCGTCTCCAGATAGAAGCGGCGCAAAAGGTTCTTGGCGACCAGCAGTCGGTAGTCCGCCGATGCCCGCCAGTCGGTCAGCGGCGTGTAGTCCGCCCCGAGCGCGTCCATGGCGGCTTCGATCGTGGCTTCGTTCCATTCGGCGCCGTTCAGCGCGGCTTCGGCATTCTCCGCCCGCTTCGGTGTACCGGCCATACCGCCATAGGCGATCACCGCACCGGCGACCTTACCGTTGGCATCAAAGGTCAGATGGAAGGCACCGCAGACGGCGGAGATGTCCTCGTCCAGCCGCTTGGTGATCTTGTAGACGGCGTAACGTGCATTCTCGTTGAGGAAGGGGATGCGCACGGCTTCGACGAATTCGCCGGGGTGGCGGTCCTGCTTGCCGTATTCGATGAAGAAGCTTTCGAGCGGCACAATGCGCTGCTGCTTGCCCTTGCGCAGGACGACCGAGGCGCCAAGCGCGATCAGTGCCGGCGGCGTGTCGCCGATCGGCGAGCCGTTGGCGATGTTGCCGCCGATGGTGCCCATGTTGCGCACCTGCTCACCGCCGATCCGGTTCCAGAGTTCGGTGAGTTGCGGGAAGTGCCCGGTGATGACCGGAAAGGATTCCGTATAACTGACACCGGCGCCGAGCGTGATACCGGCCTCGTCCACCGTAATGCGCCGAAGCTCGTCCAGATGACCGAGATGGACGACCGGCGAGATGTTGCGCATGAGCTTCGTCACCCACAAGCCAACGTCGGTCGAGCCGGCGACGATGCGGGCTGCAGGCTCGGCCTCGTAGATTTCAGCGAGATCATCGACCGTGGCCGGCAGCACGAAACGCTCAGCACCTTCGCCGATAACAACGCGCTTGCCGTCCTTCAACGCCGCCAGCTTTTGCCCGATCGCTTCCCGTTCCAGCACCAGCGGATCGCGGCCGAGATCGCCGATCGTCGAGATTGCTTCCGCTGCGCGGATGATGGCGGCATAGCCGGTGCAGCGACAGAGATTGCCCTGCAGCGCCTTCTCGATTTCTGTCACCGATGGCTTCGGATTTTCCATCCAGAGGCCGTAAAGCGACATGACGAAACCGGGTGTGCAGAAGCCGCATTGCGACGCGTGCGTATCGACCATTGCCTGCTGCACCGGATGCAGCGGGCCGCCGGATGTGGCGAGGCAATCCACCGTAACGACATGACAGCCGTCGAGCGAGCCGACGAAGCGGATGCAGGCATTGACGGTCTCGTATTTCAGCCGCCCGTCGAGCAGCCGGCCGACGAGGACCGTGCAGGCGCCGCAATCGCCCTCGGCGCAGCCTTCCTTGGTGCCGCGCAGATTACGGTCAAGCCTGAGGAAATCGAGCAGCGTCTGGACCGGTGAGACCGAGGACAGCTCGACCGGCCGGTGATTGAGCAGGAAACGGATGGTGTTGCGGGTGTCGACGGTCATCGCTCAGCTCCCGCGATAGGTCGAATAGCTGTACGGCGAAAGAAGCAGCGGCACGTGGTAGTGCGCCGTCTCGTCGGCGAAGCCGAAGCGGATCGGGATGATATCGAGGAAGGCGACCTTACCGGCCATGCGGCCGAGATAGTCGCCGGCATGGAAACGCAGCTCGTAGGTTCCGGCCTTCATGCGCTCGCCGGAGAGAAGCGGCGCATCGCAGCGACCATCGTCATTGGTCCTGGTCGAGCCGATCTGCTCGGCCTTGTCGCCCTCGACGCGGAAAAGGTCGATGCGCAGGCCTTCGGCCGGTTTGCCGAGCGCCGTGTCGAGCACATGGGTCGTCAGCCGACCAGTGATGGATTGCATGCGTTTCACCCTCCGAAAACTGCATTCGTTCGGTCACTATCCTTCAAGCCACTTTGCTGCGGTAGCGCGCTTATCCTTCGAGACTTTCAAATTTTTCGAGGGAAATAGCACGCGCGTTTTCCGGTAAAAAATCGGCCAATCGAAAGCTGAGGAGGAATGGCTGCATGAGGTATCCCCGTGACTTGCATGGATATGGCGCGACCACGCCGGACGCCGTCTGGCCCGATGGCGCCCGCATCGCCGTGCAATTCGTCGTCAACTACGAGGAGGGCGGCGAGAACTGCGTGCTGCACGGAGACCCCGGATCCGAGGCCTTCCTGTCGGAAATCGTCGGCGCCCAGGCCTGGTCCGGACAGCGCCACTGGAACATGGAATCGATCTATGAATACGGCGCTCGCGCCGGTTTCTGGCGGCTGCACCGGCTGCTGGCCGATCGGCAGGTCCCGGTAACGGTCTATGGCGTTGCAACCGCGCTGAAGCGCTCGCCGGCGCAGGTCGAGGCGATGCAAAAGGCCGGCTGGGAAATCGCCTCGCACGGGTTGAAATGGGTCGAGCACAAGGACATGGATCCCGGCGAGGAGCGCAAGCAAATCGCCGAAGCGGTAAGGTTGCATGAGATCGTCACCGGCGAGCGGCCGCTTGGCTGGTACACCGGCCGCTGCTCGGCAAACACCGTCGATCTCGTCACCGAGGAAGGCGGATTTGCCTATGTTTCCGACAGCTATGCCGACGACCTGCCCTATTGGCACGAGCATGGCGGCAGGCACCAGCTCGTCATTCCCTATACGCTCGACACCAACGACATGCGTTTTGCAACCGCTCAAGGGTTCAACAGCGGCGACCAGTTCTTCAGTTATCTGAAGGATACGTTCGACGTGCTTTATGCCGAAGGGGCAGGCGGCGCGCCGAAGATGATGAATATCGGCCTGCACTGCCGCCTCGCCGGCCGGCCGGGGCGGGCTGCGGCGCTTGCCCGGTTCATCGACTACGTGAAGAGCCACGACAAGATCTGGTTGGCCCGTCGCATCGATATTGCCGACCATTGGGCAAAAGCGCATCCCTTTCAACCCAACGAGTGCCGTCCATCGCGCCTGACGGAGGATGAATTCGTCGCGCGCTTCGGCGGCGTGTTCGAGCATTCGGACTGGATCGCTCGACGCGCCTTCGCCGAAGAACTCGGGCCTGCCAATGATACGGCGATCGGGCTTCACGCCGCGCTGGCGGCGGTGTTCCGCGAAGCGAGCGACGCAAAGCGGCTCGGCGTGCTCAATGCGCACCCGGATCTCGCCGGCAAGCTTGCGCAGGCGAAACGGCTGACTGAAAGCTCGACCAGCGAGCAGGCGTCCGCCGGGCTCGATGCGCTGACGGATGCCGAACGCGTGCGTTTCACCGATCTCAACAGCCGCTACGTCAAGACCTTCGGCTTTCCCTTTATCATCGCCGTCAGGGGTCTCACGAAGGACGATATTCTCGCCGCCTTCGAGCGGCGCATCGGCAATGATCGGCAGACCGAGTTTGATACGGCCTGCCGTCAGGTGGAGCGGATTGCCCTGCTTCGCCTCACCGATATGCTGGCTGCCTGAGCGGCTGGCGGCAGTCCCGGCAAACATTCCTGAGGAGGAGGACATATGAAAACGATCGATATCAGACCGCTCACCCGTGAGGCCTTCGCGCCGTTCGGCGAAGTCCTGGAAACCGAGGGTGCGCCAAGCTTCCCGATCAATGCGGGCAAATGCGTGCGCTATCACGACCTCGCCAAGATCGAGACGACGGGCGAGAAGGCCCGTGCGATGATCAGCCTGTTGCGTGGCGAACCTTATCGATTGCCGCTGGAACTGACCATGGTCGAGCGCCATCCGCTCGGCAGTCAGGCGTTCATTCCGTTGAGCGAACATCCGTTCCTCGTCGTCGTGGCAGAGGAAACCGCCGATGGACCGGGCCAGCCGATCGCCTTCAGGACCGCGCCCGGACAGGGCGTCAATATCGGCCGTAATGTCTGGCACGGCATCCTGACGCCGCTGGACGGCATCTCCGAATTCGCCGTGGTGGATCGCGGCGGCGAGGGCATCAATCTTGAAGAGCATTTCTACGGGCAGCCGTTCCTGATCCGCTGATCACAGCTGGCCCTTTCCGCGGAACGGCTGCGTTACTGTCCCTCAGTCCTGTGCGCGAGAAAGCCGGGCTTCGGTCATCGATGCAGCGATCGCGGCGATCGAGCGGAATAGGACGAGGGGGTCATCGGTTGAAGGAATCAAGCCACGCCGCTGCCAGAACGCCGCGGCCTCCGGATCGACTGCATTGACGATGAGGGCGCGCCCTCCGACAAGACCTACCGCGGTCACACAACGATGCAATGCATGCTTCACAAGCCCTGTCCCGACTCCTCTTCCAACCCAGCGGGAATCGACCGCGAGCTGACCCAGCAACAGGCAGGGCACGGGATCTGGCGGTTGGCCGGTACGAATCGAGCGAGGAAGTACATTCGGAACGACTGCTGTTGGCGCGAGTCCGTAGTAGCCGACGACGCGACCCGCTTCATGGACAATCAGGACGGCAGTGAAACCTTTCTCTTGATTGGAGAGAGCACGGGTCTTTAGCCAATGGTCGAGGATCGGCTTTCCGCAGGAAAACTCGGAGACGTCGTGGACCAAACTAAGAGGTTCGGGAGCCGAAAGATCCACGGCTCGTCATTTCGCGACATAGCCTGGCTCCCAAGGAGCCGGGCGCTTTGCCAGTTCCACCATTTCGGGTACCGGGGTCTCAGGTTCGGACAGCACAGCCATGAAATCCGCGAAGCTGCCGGGGCTCATGCGGATAAGGCGGTTCTCCATCAAGACATCCTCGGCCGCGCGAACGGCGGCATCGCGCACGAAGTCCGTTCGTGATCGGCCCCGCAGACCTGCTGCGCGATCGATCATCGCGATATCGGCCTCGGGAAGGCGCATTGAAATAGGGTGTTCGTTGCGTTTAGTACCGACGGCCATATGGCACCTCTCTAACCCAAAAATAGAGCATCGTAGTGCATATTGCAATACGGACAACAACTGCACTGCCAACGGCTTTGGCAGCGTTTTTCCGTATTCTTCGGTGCCAGCAGTACGGGCCGAACCGCAACGAAGCGGTCCGGCCCGGGTCTATCTGTGAAGGATTGGCAGGCGAGGCGATCTCCCCCACCCGATCCATCAATCCGCGAAGAAGGCGAAGCGGATGATGAAGAGCGCTGCGACTATCATCGTTGCCGGATGCAGCACGCGCCATTTGCCGGTGAAGACCTTCAGGACGACATAGCTGATGAAGCCGAAGGCGAGGCCGTTGGCGATCGAATAGGTGAAGGGCATGGCAAGCGCCGTCAGCGCGGCCGGTGCGGCTTCCGTCAGGTCTTCCCATTCGACTTCCGTCAGTTCGCGCATCATCAGGCCGGCGACGTAAAGCAGCGCCGGCGCCGTCGCATAGGTCGGGACCGAGCCGGCGAGCGGCGAGATGAAGAGCGAGGCGAGGAACAGGATGGCAATGACGAGAGCCGTCAGACCCGTGCGCCCGCCAGCCTGTACGCCAGAGGCGCTTTCGACATAGGCGGTGGTGCTGCTGGTGCCGATCAGCGAACCGGCGACGATTGCCGTACTATCGGCCAGAAGCGCCCGGCCGAGGCGGCTGCGCTTGCCTTCCTGGATGAGATTGGCCCGCTTGGCGACGCCGATCAGCGTTCCCGTGGCGTCGAAGACTTCGACCAGAACGAAGACGAGGATGACATGGATCAGGCCGCCATGCAGGGCGCCGACGATGTCGAGTTGCAGGAAGGTCGGCGCGATGCTCGGCGGCATCGAGACGATCCCGCGGAATTCACTGACACCGGTGATCCATGACAGTACCGTCACCGCCAGAATGCCGATCAGGATGGCCCCGCGGACACGCAGCGCGTCGAGTACGGCGATGACGAAGAAGCCGAAAATGGCGAGCAGCGGACCGGTTGCCTTGAGGCTGCCGAGACCGACGAGCGTTGCCGGATTGTCGACGACGATGCCGGCGTTCTTCAGTGCGATGATGCCGAGGAAGAGGCCGATACCGGTGGCGATCGCGCTGCGCAGCGAATGCGGGATACCGGCGATCAGCCAACTGCGAATGCCGGTGACCGTCAGGAAGACAAAGATCAGGCCGGAGATGAAGACCGCGCCCAGCGCCTGCTGCCAGGTGAAGCCGAGTGCGGCAACGACCGTGAAGGCGAAGAAGGCGTTCAGGCCCATGCCCGGTGCCATGCCGATCGGCCAGTTGGCGACGAGCGCCATGACTGCCGAGCCGAGCGCTGCGGCGATACAGGTCGCGACGAAGATCGCGTCGCGATCCATGCCGGTGGTCGACAAGATGTCCGGGTTGACGAAGATGATGTACGACATTGTGAGAAATGTCGTGAGGCCGGCGACCAGTTCGGTGCGGACCGTCGTGTTGTGCTCACTCAGTTTGAAGAGCCGTTCAAACATATTTCCTCCCTTAGCCTGGATCATCCAATCCCGGCAAATACCATTGGCGGACCGCCTTCTCCTCCGGCGACCACCTATTTGTACCGATCTTCAAATCGTCACGACTTGTCGGGGCTCCTGCCCGATCAGGGTCCCGCGTCCCGCCAAGGGATGCCGGATGCCTCATTTACGGTTTTTCAATTGTGCGGTTTCGCGGCGCGGATCGCTAGCCGTCCATTTCGACGGCGTAAGCGAAAGACTTTCAAATTTTTCGACGACAGTATCGGGAGGAATTCGGTCTGTTTTTACAGGAAGCAACCGTTCCCGAGTGACCACGACGACAGCGCGATCCGCTTGAAGCGCAGGTTCTTCCTGCGCTTCGCCGAAAAATTATCTTGTTTGCGATTGCAGCAAAGTCAAGCGCAGGCGAAATCTCAGCTCCGTTCGATATCGCGCCGAAGGACGATCGACGTGGTGAGGTCTTCGACGTCGTCGAATGTGGCCACTTCGTTTCTCAGTTCGTTCAGTGCATTGATCGATCCGACCTCGACCTCGACGACGAGATCGAGCTGGCCGCTAACGGAAGAGACTTTTCGCACCGCGGAAAATCCCGCAAGCCGGTCGAGCACGCCGATCGACGGGGTGCGCTTCAGCGTCAGGAGCAGGAAGGCATGGATCTGCCCCTCCTCCAGTTGCCCGATATCGGCTCGGTAGCCGCGGATGATGCCTGCCTTTTCAAGCCGGCTGACCCGCTCCGTCGTCGCACTTCGGGAGAGCCCGATCCGGCCTGCCAGCGACTTCATCGGGATGCGTGCCTCCCGCGACAGGATGCTCAGGATCGTCCGGTCGATCGCGTCTGTGTTCTGCATGATTTCCGCTCATCGAGTGTGCCGACAAGATGACGGTTATTAGAAACACAATGCCGGTGCAACCGGCATAATGCCGGATGCGCGCAGCCGCTCCCCGTGCAACTCTGCTCGACAGAAGAGGGCCACCGATGAACGACATGCTGAAGACCACACCGGATTTTTCGATCGAACAGGCAAAGCTGTTGCTTGCCGAGCATTACTGCCTCGACGGCACGCTGTCGCCGCTCGACAGCGAGCGCGACCAGAATTTCAAGGTCCTGGCCGGCGACGGCGGCACCTATATCCTGAAAATCGTCAATGCCGCCGAGCCGTTGGTGGAAAGCGAATTCCAGACGGCGCTTCTTACGCATATTGGCGCGCACGCGCCGCAACTTCCTGTGCCGCATATCCGCAAGGCCGCTTCAGGCGCCAGCCTCGCGGAAGCAACGAGCGCGCATGGCGTTCACCATCTGCTGCGGCTCGTCGGCTGGGTGCCCGGTGTTCCGCTTGCCCAGACGTCCCGTAGCGACACGGCGCTGGAATCGCTTGGGCACCTGCTTGGCCGTTTCGATGCTTCACTGAAAGGCTTCATGCATCCCGGCGCCCTGCGTGATCTCGACTGGAATCTCTGCAATGCCGGCCGGTCCGCCGAAAGGCTCCACCATATTGCCGATGTGGACGACCGCGCCCTGCTTGAACGGTTTCTTGCCCGCTTCGAAACCAAGGTCGTGCCGATGCTCCCGAAGCTGCGCTCGGCGGTCATCCATAACGACGCCAATGACTGGAACGTGCTCGTCGACAACGCCGATCACGATCGCATCGCCGGCGTGATCGATTTCGGCGATGCGCTCTATGCTCCGGTGATTGCCGAGATCGCGATCGCCGCCGCCTATGCCGGTCTCGATCATGCCGATCCGATCGGCGCTGCCGCAGTCGTCGCGCGCGGTTTTCACGCGGAGTATCCGCTGCTGGAAGAAGAAGTCGACCTCCTGTTTGATCTCATCGCCATGCGGCTGGTGACTTCGGTGACGATCTCGGCATCGCGCCGGGCCCATACCGACGGAAACCCCTATCTTGCCATCAGCGAGAAACCGGCCTGGGTCCTGCTGCGCAAGCTCGACGCCATGAACGCGCACTTTGCCACGGCGATCCTGCGCCATGCCTGTGGTTTCGAGGCCGCGCCTGGCGCGCGGACCATCGCAAGATGGATCGCCGAGAACCGCAAGACGTTGCACCCTTTGCTCGATAGGCCGGCGGCGACCTATCCGGCCGATCTGGTGCCCTATGGCGACCCGACGCACCCGATGACGGTAAAATCCGCAGGCGAGCGGCCGCACGAGGCGCAGGCGATCTGGGAAGACCATTGCCGCGAACACGGTGCCGACCTCGGCATCGGTCCATGGGGCGAGGCGCGCACGGTCTATTCCGGCGAGATGTTCGTGTCCAAGATGATCGACAACACCCGCCGAAACCGGCATCTCGGTCTCGACCTCTTCATGGCTGCCGGCACCAGGGTCTACACGCCAATGGCCGCCACCGTCGTCAGCGTCGAGATCGAAAAGGAGCCGCTCGGATACGGCTGCCTGATCGCGCTCCGTCACGAGCCGGCGGGCTGCCCGGCCTTTGTCACCCTGTGGGGGCACCTTGCCCACGAAGCGCTCGACCGGTTGAAACCCGGTGACCGCCTGGAAGCTGGAGCTTTGGTGGGTAAGATGGGCGCTCCAAACGAAAACGGCGGCTGGGCGCCGCACCTGCATCTGCAGATTTCCACCGACACCAGCCTTTCCGCGACCGAAATTCTCGGCGTTGGCGAGGAGCGCTATCTCGATGTCTGGGCCGAACTGTTCCCCGATGCGCGCATGTTCGCCGGTATTGCGCCGGAGTTTTACGAACAAAAAGGCCGGTCTCATCAAGAAATCGTCAAGCGCCGCAAGGAACTGCTGCTGCCGAACCTGTCGATCTCCTATGACAAGCCGATCAAGTTCGCCCGCGGCGAAGGCGTCTGGCTGATCGACGATCGCGGCCGCGCCTATCTCGACTGCTTCAACAATGTCTGCCACATCGGCCACTCACACCCGGCGGTGGTTGAGGCCATGGCGAAGCAGGCCGCGACGCTCAATACCAATACCCGCTACCTGCATGACAACATCGTTGCCTATGCCGAGCGGCTGACGGCGACCATGCCCGGGGAATTGACGGTTACCGGCTTCGTCAACAGCGGTTCGGAGGCAAACAACCTCGCCCTGCGTTTGATGCGCGCCCATACCGGCCGCGAAAACGCAATCGTCCTCGACTGGGCCTATCACGGCACGACGCAGGAACTGATCGATATCAGCCCCTACAAGTTCCAGCGCAAGGGCGGCCAGGGACAGAAAGTCCATGTCTATGTCGCGCCGGTTCCCGACAGCTATCATGCGCCGGCCGATTGGCCGGTCGAGGAACACGGCAAGCGCTTCGCCGAAAGTGTTGCCAAGCTGATTGCGGCGATGCAGGCGAAGGGCGGAGCGCCGGCCTTCTTCATCGCCGAATCCATCCCGAGCATAGCCGGCCAGGTGTTCCTGCCGGACGGATATCTCGAGCAAGTCTACCGGATGGTGCGCGAGGCAGGCGGCGTCTGCATCGCCGACGAGGTGCAGGTCGGCTTTGGCCGGGTCGGCAGCCATTGGTGGGCCTTCGAGACGCAAGGGGTCGTCCCCGACATCGTCACCATGGGCAAGCCGATCGGCGACGGCCATCCGCTGGCCGCCGTCGTCACGACGCGGGAGATCGCCGACAGTTTCAACAACGGCATGGAATATTTCAACACGTTCGGCGGAAACCCGGTGTCCTGCGCCGTCGGCCTTGCCGTGCTCGATGTGATCGAGGGTGAGGATCTGCGCCACAACGCGCTGGAAGTCGGCAATTATCTGATGGCCGGTTTCCGAGCGATGCAGGAGCGCTATGAAGCGATCGGCGACGTGCGCGGCATGGGGCTGTTCCTCGGTATCGAATTGGTGACGGATCGAAAGACCAAGGCGCCCGCCACGGAGTTCGCCCGAGCTGTGTCGAACGGTGCACGGCAGCGCGGCGTGCTGATGGGAACCGAGGGGCCGCACGACAACGTCCTCAAGATGCGGCCGCCGATGATCTTCTCGCGGCGGGACGCGGACCATCTGCTGGCTATCCTCGAAGAGACATTCGAGGCAGTGACGGCCAAGGGCTGAGCCAAAAGCATATAAAAGTCGAACGAAACCCCGGTGGCGGGATGCGCCGCCGGCGGCAGGCGTGTGCCTTGTGAACAGACGAGCATCGGGCGCCACGTGGGCGGGTTTTTACTGGAAGAGGACGCGCGAAGACCCAGAAACGAAAAAGCCTGCCGCGGGAGGAGGTGCGGCAGGCTTTCAAATAGAACCGAACGGCGACTGGGAGGAGGAGTGTCGCCATTCCGCAAGTGCCCTCTGGGAGGAGGAGTAAGGACACTCGCAATCGAAGCTTTGCGGGAGGAGGTGCATCGCTTCGATCATTTGACTATACACGGATTCCGCTCAAATAGTAGGCAGAATTTTGCAGAGCAGCCATGCGCTATGCGCGTAGCGGATGGCTCTCCGGCCCATAAATCGATTGAACACCGCTGAATGCGAATAGCACTCTTCAGCGGTGTTCTGTGCGGCTTGCAGCACCTATTCGGCAGCCAAAGATGCCGGATAGATCGCTTCCGGCTCCAGTTCCTCGCTCGTCTGCTCGGGCTCGGACACGTTTTTCCGCGGCTCCTTGCCGAAGAACAGGGCGTAGCCTGCCGGCAACACGAGGATGGTCAGCACCGTGGCAACGAGGATACCGCCCATCATGGCAAAGGCGAGCGGGCCCCAGAAAACCCCGCGCGAGATCGGGATCAGCGCCAGCACAGCCGTCATCGCCGTCAGCACGATCGGTCGGAAACGGCGCACGGCAGAACCGATGATTGCTTCCGATCGTTCCATGCCGGCTGCAATATCCTGGTCGATCTGATCGACGAGGATGATCGAGTTGCGCATGATGATGCCGAGCAGCGCGATGACGCCGAGGATGGCGACGAAGCCGAAAGGCGCGCCGCTGATCAGAAGCGCTGCGGCCGCACCTATGATGCCGAGCGGACCGGTTGCGAGCACCAGCATCGCCTTGCCGAAATGCTGCAGCTGGATCATCAAAAGCACGACGATGACGGCAAGCATGACCGGCGCCTTGTCGGCGATCGACTGCTGGCTTTCGGCGGAATCCTCGGCGCCGCCCTGGATCTCCACCGTATAGCCGGGTGCAAGACCGTCGCGTAGCGGCTTCAGGTCGGCATACATCTTCATCGCCACATCGTTCGGCTGCACGCCATCCGGCAACGTGCCGCGCACGGTAATCGTCGGCAGGCGGTTGCGGCGCCATTCGATGCCCTGCTCGAGAACCGGCACGACCTTGGCGACCTGTGACAGGGGCACGAAACTGCCGAAATCCGTCGGGATATAGACCGAATCCACCGCCGACAGCAGGTGACGGCTCGTCTCCGGCTCACGGGCGACGATGGACACGGTCTCCTCGCCATCGCGGAAATCATCGAGCGGTGCGCCGGCCATCGCGGCCTGCAGCATCTGGCGGATTCGCTGCGACGTGACGCCGAGCGCCCGGGCACGGTCCTGATCGATCACCAGCTTCATTGCCGGCACGGGTTCCAGCCAGTCGTCGTGGATGGCGCCAAGCTGCGGGGTTTCGGAAAATTTCGCCTTGACCTGATCGGCGATCCGGCGAACCTCCTGACGATCCGGACCCATGATGCGCATCTGGACAGGCCAGCCGGTCGGGGGACCGAGGAACAGGCGATCGACTTTGCTGCGGATCGACGGGAAGTCCTGCGCAAGGATGCCTCGCAGCTTGACGATCAGCCGCTCGCGGGCCGGTTCGTCATTGGCCATGACGAGAAGCTGGGCGAAGTTCGGATTGCGCAACTGTTGGTCGAGCGGCAGGAAGAAGCGCGGCGCGCCCTCGCCGATATAGGTGGCGATGAACTTCTTGTCCTCGTCGTCCATCATCTTCGCTTCGAGCGCCTTGGCCTGCGCCTCGACCTGCCTGATGCTGGTACCTTCCGGCAGCCAGAGATCGACGAGGATTTCGGGCCTCGAGGACTGCGGGAAGAAGTTCTTCGGAATGAACTGGAACGCCCACAGGCTGGTGGCGAACGTGACCAGTGTCAGCGAAAGCACGATGATACGATGGCGCACGGCCCAGCCGACGGTGGCGCGCAGGCGGCGATAGAAGCGCGTATCGAAAACGTCGTGGTGCTCCCCGGCATGATGGCGCTGCTTGAGGATCATATGGCCGAGCCAAGGCGTGAAATAGACCGCCACGAACCAGGAGACGACCAGCGCGATCCCGACGACGTAGAACAGCGAGCGCACATATTCGCCGGCGGTCGAGGCCGCGAAACCGACGGGGATGAAGCCGGCCGTGGTGATTAAAGTGCCGGTCAGCATCGGGAAGGCTGTCGAGGAATAGGCGAAACTCGCTGCGTCAACCTTGTGCAGCCCCTCCTCGAGTTTGCGTTCCATCATCTCGACCACGATCATCGCGTCATCGACGAGCAGACCGAGCGCGATGATGAGGGCGCCGAGCGAAATGCGCTGCAGGTCGATGCCGAGCTCGTACATGATGGCAAAGGTGGCGGCGAGCACGAGCGGGATGGCAATGGCGATCACCAGGCCGGAGCGCCAGCCGATCGACAGGAAGGAGACGACGAGCACGATGACCAGCGCTTCACCGAGCGCTTTCATGAACTCGTTGACCGCCTCGGTCACGACTTCCGGCTGGTTGGCAATCTGGTCGACCTTGACGCCGTAGGGCAACGCGGATTCGAAGCGTTTGTAGGTTTCCTCGATGGTGGCACCGACATCGGTCACCTTGAAGCCCTTGGCCATGACGACGCCGAGCTGGACGCTGTCCTCGCCGTTGAAGCGGTACTTGCGCTGATAGGGATCTTCGAGCCCGGACGAGACGGTGGCGATGTCGCCAAGACGGGTGACCTGATCGCCGGCCCTCAGCCGCAGTTCGCGGATATCCGATGGCTTAGTCATGCCGCCGTCAACGGCGATGCGGACGGAGCGGCTGCCGGTATCGACGGAGCCCGACGGATCGACATTGTTCTGCCCCTTGATGGCATTCTGGACATCGGTCAGCGTCAGGCCGCGCGTGGCGAGCACCTTGGAGGAGATGTCGATATAGATCTTCTCCGGCTGGTCGCCGATGATGACGGCTTTTTCGACGCCGGGGGTCGTCAGGAGCATGTCACGCGCCTGGATGGCGAACTTCTTCAGCTCGGGGTAGCTGTAGCCATCACCGTTCAGCGAGTGCAGGGTGATGAAGGTATCGCCGAACTCATCGTTGAAATAGGGGCCGAGCAGGCCTTGCGGCAGCTCGTTTTCGATATCCCCGACCTTCTTGCGAACCTGGTAGTAGGCGTCTGCAACCTGCTCCGCATTGGTGTCGCCCTCGACCTGCAGCGTGATGATGGCGCTGCCAGGGCGGGTGTATGAGCGGACGAAATCGAGATGTGGCGTTTCCTGCAGCTTGCGCTCGATCTTGTTGACGACCTGGTCTTCCATTTCCTCAATTGAGGCGCCCGGCCAGATCGCCTGCACCACCATGACGCGGAAGGTGAAATCCGGATCTTCCTTCTGGCCCATGCGCATCAGGCCCAGGACGCCGGTGATGAGGATCAGGCCGAACAGGAAGCGCGCGATGCTCGGATGCTCGATCGCCCAGCGGGAGAGGTTGAAGGACTGCTTTTGATCGGTGGAGGTGTTCATCGGCTTCGTTCCGTTCTCGATCAAACCAGGTTCAGCGCGTCAGCGTGGCAGTGTCGGCCAAGGCCGATTGCTGGCCGGCTGCGGCATCGAGTTTCACCTTCAGTCCTTCCGTCATGAACTGCGTCCCTGCGGAAACGACGACATCGCCGGGCTTCAGCCCTTCGGCGATGCGCACGCCGTCGCCGACGAAATCGGCGATCTTGACCGGGCGGGAATGCACGGTCGCAGCAGCACGGTCGACCGTCCAGACGATGGGCTGATCATCCTTCTTCGTCAGAGCGCTCAACGGGATAGAGACAAGCTGACGCGCGCTGTCGGCGGAGGCTTCGATATTGGCGGTCATGCCGAGCAGGACCTTGGGGTTGTTCGGCAGGCTGATGCGGACGGCGAAGGTGCGCGACTGCTGATCGGCGCTGCCTGCGACTTCGCGGACCCTGCCCTGCAGCGTCAAGGCGGCATCGGACCAGAAGCTGGCCGTCACGGTCTTTCCCGGCTTGAACTGGGCGATATCCAGTTCCGGCACTGCCACCAGAACTTCCTTTTCACCGTCGACCGCAACCGTCACAACCGGCGTACCCGAGCCCACGACCTGGCCGACATCGGCGTTGATGGCGGTGACGATGCCGTTCTGGTCGGATTTCAGATCGGTGTAGCTGACCTGATTCTTTGCCTGATCGAGAGCCGACCGGGCTGAATCGCGGGTGGCAACCGCCTGGTCATAGCTAAGCACAGCCTGTTCCAGCTGCGATTTTGGCGAGACGTTTTTGGCAAAGAGTTGTTCGGCGCGGTTGCGGGCCAGCTCAGTGGTCTCTACCTGCCGTTCGGCCGCATCGAGGCTCGCCTCGGCGCTTCGCACGGAAAGCTCGTAATCCGCGGGGTCGATACGGGCGAGAAGATCACCGGCCTTTACCCTCTCACCGATATCAACAAGGCGCTCGCTGATCTTGCCGTTGATCCGGAAGCCGAGGTTCATTTCGACGCGGGCGCGCACCGACCCGGCATAGTTGAGCGTGCGGGTGTCATTCGCCTGCGCGATCTCGATCACTTTGACCGGGCGGATGATCTCCCTGGTCTCGGCCTTCTCCTCGGAGCATGCGGCGAGCGTAAGCAGCGCGGCAGCAAGGAGGGTGACGGGCGCAACCCGGGTGCGAAGGTGATTGAGCAAAGACATTTTCGCACTCCTGAATAAAGAAACAATTGCAAACGGAGCCGGCGGGCGGCTCCGTTTACCTCAAGGCCTTGATGACAAATTCGATGAGTTCCTCGGGCATTGCCCGGTTCTTCTTGGCGAGACATTGCGCCACCATCTGAGGATGGCACAGGTTGACCGTCGCCGCGCCGAAGCAGCGGGACGCAACGGCTGCGTCCTGTTCGGCAAATTCGCCTGCCTGGATGCCCTGCCGGATAATCTCTTCGACGAGCTCGTGCATACGGTCGATATGCTTTTCGATGACATGCCAGTCGCGCTCGATGGCAACGACGACCATCTCATGCACTTTTTCCTGATCGAGCATGGCCGTCAGAACAAGCTGATGCTGCGTATGGAGATACCGGCGCAAACGATCGGCGGCGCTGATCGGCAGGCGCGATATCTCGTAAGCCTGCTGATAGCTGCCCGCGAGCATGCGACCGCACACCGCCTGGTGAATTTCAGTCTTCGAGGCAAAGAAACGGTAGATATTGGCCGGCGACATGCCGAGATCACGCGCGATATCGGCGACGGTGGTCTTGGAGTAGCCATAGTGCCGGAAAAGCCGCTCCGCCGAATCGAGGATTCGGGTGACGTTTTCCTGCCGGGTGGCTTCGATGGTATCGGCGATGTCATCCATCTGGACAGACTTTCGATTTACGACTGACGAATTTTGATTTTCATCAGTCGTAAATCGAAAGCTTGTCCAAGTCAATGGATGGGGCGATCACGTTTACGAGGCTGACCCTTGGACTTGCTCGACACTCCGCAGCCCAACCGCCAGAAAGTCGGCAAAAGCGCGGCGCTTGGCCGCGATACCTTCCGAAGGCATGACGTGAACCGGCAGCGGCGGTTCCGCGTGATCGGCCAACACGATCGGAAGGCGTCCATCTTCAATGGCGGATGCAACCTGATAGGATAAAGCGCACGCTGCAGATTCTATTTGATGAATGGACGGCAACGACCGGAACTTCCGCAGCCACCAGGAATTTCTGACATGCTTATTCCCAAGGGAGGAACACCATGTTCGCGAAGCCCAGCTTCTTTTCCAGATTTTCTGGAAGCGTCGCAGAATTGACCGGCAAGCCGGCAACGTTCGTCATTGCCGTCGCCGGTATCATCGTCTGGGCCGCTACCGGTCCATTTTTCGGCTTTTCAGAGACGTGGCAACTCGTCATCAACACGGGAACGACGATCATCACCTTTCTGATGGTCTTCGTATTGCAAAACTCGCAGAACCGGGACAGCAGGGCGGTTCAAGCGAAACTCGACGAACTGATCCTCACCAGCGATGCGGAAAATCGCTTCATGGGCATCGAACATCTCGACGAGGAGGAACTGAAGCGGTTGACCCGGCTCTTGAGGGAAGCGGCCGAGAGCGAACCGGATCATGTGCTTGCCGGAAAAGTCGATCACATCGTCCGGTATCGCCGCACCAAGCTGAAAAAGAGGATATAAGCAAACGGAGGGGCGAAATCGCTCAACGGCTGAAATTGTCCGGGCTCACGGAAGTTTCTTGCCCGTTGCCCTTTCCAAGCCCCCAAAGCGAACTCAAAAGCGTAAGGTGCGTTCCTAGGGAGGGAGAAAACCATGAGCCGAGCATTTACGAGAGAAATCGACGATGCCCCTTCCCCGCCCGCTCCGGGGCGTCCCATCAGCGCTGCCCGCAATCTCGTCACGCCGAATGGCGCGCGTCAGATCGAACAGGCGATCGCAGCGTTGAACCAACAGATCGAAGCAAGCGGCGACAGCGATGCGCTGGCCACGATCAAGCGAGACTTGCGATACTGGCATGCACGCCATGCCAGTATGGAGATCGTCGAACCCATCGCAACGCCCCCGGCGGTCGCGTTCGGAACCCATGTCACCATCAAACGCGGTGGCAAGGCCAAAAAGCTTCATATCGTCGGCGAGGATGAGGCCGACCCGGCGGCCGGCGCAATCGCCTGGACATCGCCTCTCGCACGGGCGCTAGAGGGCGCAAGCCCTGGCGATGTTGTCGAATTCGAAGCGGCCGGGCACGAGGAGGAAATCGTCGTCCTGTCCGTAGCCGGAGCTTCGGGTGGTCGAAACCATTCTGTTCGAGACAAGCGGCAGGATACCGAATAATTCCCATTTACCGGTGCTGCTTTGTCGCAAGGCCATCGCCGGTGGGTCCGACCACATCCGCGCCCACGATTTGCTCGGCATCGCGCGCATCATACCCGGCTGTTGATCAGTGGCCCAACCGGCCGCCACGTGGTGACGGCATCTGCCGGCAGAACTGCGCATTTTGTTGATCTCATTCACGAAACGCGCAAAGACCGTGGCGCTGAACAATTGAGGACATGATTTGGAAACCACGCTCTATCTGCCGATCAAGCGTTTCCTTGAGGCCGCCGGCTACCGCGTCAAGGGTGAAATCGCCGGCTGCGATATCGTCGGGCTAAGTGCGGATGAACCGCCGGTCGTCGTCATCTGCGAGCTGAAGCTCAGCTTCAATCTGGAACTCATCCTGCAGGCCATCGACAGGGCATCGGCCAGCGACGAAGTCTGGATTGCCGCCCGGGTTTCGGCGAAGGGAAAGGGCCGCGAGAGCGACCGCCGGTATCGTGATCTCTGCCGCCGGCTGGGTTTCGGCATGCTCAGCGTTTCCGGCAATGGCACGGTTGACGTCGTCGTCAGTCCGATCGCGCCGATGCCGCGCAAGAATCTCCGCAAGCGATCGCGCCTCGTTGACGAGCACAAGCGCCGGAAAGGCGACCCTGCCGTTGGCGGCAGCACGAGAGCGCCGATCATGACGGCCTATCGCCAGCAAGCGCTTGCCTGCGCCGCTGCCTTGCAGAACGGTCCGTTGCGTCCGAAGGACCTGAAGGCCATTGTTCCCACGGCGGCGAATATCCTCAGCGGCAACGTCTATGGTTGGTACGAGCGCATTGACCGCGGCATTTACGGACTGACCGCAGCGGGCGCCGAAGCGTTGATACGGTGGCCGGCATCGTCGGCGGCAGAGAATGTCGAGGCAGCGGCAGAATAAGCCTGCAGTTGAGTTGCCGCGACTTCACGCAGCGGACACCTTGGGCAGCATGCGGACGATCGCTTGATCGAGCAACGGATCGACCGGCAGCGCCTCTGATGGCAGCTTGATGATCACGATCTCCCTTGCCGGATCAATCCATATCCATTCTTCCACGCATCTGGACCGCCACCCGTCCAGAGATCGCCGCAGACAAGCCCGTCAATGCAAGGTCACGCGCCGTCGCCGACATGCCGCCGGCCGCACGCGCGTTGAGGATGAAGACATCGGCCGTCTGCGTCATGCGGGGACCAGCGGCTCAGGGACGTGAGACGCGAGCCAAGCTGATCGGGGTGCGCGATTGAACCGGGGATCACAGCCTACCATCCCTCCGAAAGCACCCGTTCCAGCATGTCCGCGAAGAAATCGGCGCTCTCCCGCGACAGGCAGAGCGGCGGCTTGATCTTCAAGACGTTCAGATAATCGCCGGTTGGCTGCATGATGACGCCGAGCTCAAGCAGCCGGTCGCAGATCGCAGCCGTTTCTTCGGTCGCAGGCGCCAGCGTCTCGCGGTCGCGCACGAACTCCAGCCCGAGATAAAGGCCCGTGCCATGCACCGCGCCGACAAGCGGAAACTGCTGGCCGAGAGCTTCGAGGCGGCGCTTCAGGTGATCGCCGACGATACGGGCATTCTTCTGCAGGCCTTCGTCGCGCATGATATCGAGAACAGTCATGCCGACAACCGAACTGACCGGGCTGCCGCCGGCGGAGGAGAAGAAATAGCCTTCCTTCTCCAACGCATCGGCGATCGCGCGGGTGGTGATGACGGCACCGAGCGGATGGCCGTTGCCCATTCCCTTGGCGATCGTGATGATATCTGGCACGACGCCCTGCTCCTCGAAGCCCCAAAAGTGTTGACCGAGGCGACCATAGCCAACCTGCACCTCATCGGCGATGCAGACGCCGCCTCGTGCCCGCACCTTGGCGTAGATCTCCGTGAGATAACCAGGCGGCAGCGGAATACCGCCGGCATTTCCGTAGACGCATTCGCAGATGAAGCCGGCGAGCTTTTGTCCAGCTTCGTCCAGCTTGTCGAAGACGCGCGCGGCTGCGGCGACGTAGCCCGCGGTGGAGCCCGGTCCGCGGAAAGGGCCGCGATAGGTGTTGGGTGACGCAAGCGGGTGTACCCAGTCCGGCCGGGTGGTCAGCGCCTGTGGGTTGTCGGCGATTGAGGTCGAGACGGCATCGCTGGCGACCGACCAGCCGTGATAGCCTTCGAGAAGGCAGAGCATGTTGCGCGCGCCGGTCGCCGCCCAGGCAAGCCGCAGCGCCAGATCGTTGGCCTCCGAGCCGCTATTGACCAGGAATACCGTGCCGAGGCCATCGGGCGCCAGCCCCGCGAGGCGCTCGGAAAATGCCGCGACCGAGGCATAGTGAAACCGGGAATTGGTGTTGAGCCGCTGCCATTGCCGATGAACGGCATCGGCCAGTCGCGGATGGCCATGGCCGAGGATCGTGACGTTGTTGACCATGTCGAGATAAGCGCGTCCCTCGACGTCGAACATATGCTCGCGCCAGCCCCGTTCGATCTGTGGCGGCATTTCGTAATAGTTCTTCTGTGGCCGGGCGAAATGGCGCTGGCGGCGATCGAGGAGCGACGCACTCTTCGGCAGCGGCGCATCGCAATCGAAGCCGAGCAAGGGGGCGGGTGAAGGGCACAAGTCTCTCCATGCGGCCGCATGTCGCGGCGAAACGAAAAGCGGCGGGACGATCTCCGTCTCGCGGCAGAGCTGGACGCGCAGTGAGCACTTTCCGTCCGCGGCTTCGGCCACCATGCCAAGCAGCGTCCCGCAAGCAACTGTCGCCTCTTGCGGATGACCTGGCTGAACACCGCCCAGATGGAGAGCAATCTCGTCTCCGACCAAGACAAGTCCGTCCACCGTGTGCTTGACCGCCCCGGCAAACGGCGCAGCGACGGTTGTGCCGGCGGGCAGGAAAAGATCGACACAAAGCGCAAAAGTTTCCGAAGGCTTCGGCGATAGCAGAGTTGTCCGGGTCAGCCGGTATTCGCCATAGCGACTGGCTACAATCGGATTCTCACGGAGAGCTTGGGAGAGCAGCCTACGTTCCAGCTCGGGTGCCGGCCATCCCACGCCGTCGAAGGTAGGGCTTTGCGTATCCAGCG
Organism: Pararhizobium sp. LjRoot238; assembly: GCF_964252955.1. Lineage (NCBI taxonomy): Bacteria > Pseudomonadati > Pseudomonadota > Alphaproteobacteria > Hyphomicrobiales > Rhizobiaceae > Pararhizobium > Pararhizobium sp. LjRoot238. The sequence goes on from NZ_CAXUPP020000002.1 coordinate 28,128, forward strand.
CGACGGCAGCAACCTCGGACCGATCGATATCGGGCAGCAGAAAGTCACCGGTGATCGAGGCGGCCCCGTCCTCGCTCGCCAGACCAACCGCTTGAAGGATCGCCGTCTCCATCAACGCAAACGGCGCCGAGACCGCAACGTCAAAAATCACACGCTCATGGTCGATGTTGCCGCGAACATAAGCATTGTCCGGATCAAGAGCGAGTTGCTGCTCGCTGCTCGCGACCAGGACCGCGGCCCGCGCCACGATCAGCGGCCAGAGCGCCTGGAATTCGGCATCGTTCAGCGGGAATGTCGTGTGAAACGCTTTCACTGCCGGCAGGATGACGAACGGATCGCCATCGGCATGGTGGAGCAGAGACGCGCAGGTCACGGCCAGATCCGCAACGAGCCAGCCGGTCATGATATCGCCGAAATCAATCACGCCGCCCGGGATCAGCCGGCCGTTTCTATCGGGCAGGCTAACGACATTGTCGTCGGTCACATCGTGATGGATCGCCTGCCATCGAAGCCGCGGGGCCAATCCCTCGATACGCCGCATCGCCCCCTCCATTGCCTGGGTGATGCGTGTCTTCATATCCGCATCTTTGACCGCCGAGAGAAGATGGCGTACGACAGGTTCGGCGCGACGCAGATCCCATTGCAGGTCCCTCGAAAGGCCGGGATGGGTGAAATCCGAGAGCGCCAAGGCGAGCCGGCCGCCAAGCGCGCCGAGCGTTGCGATGGTGACCAGCGACAGATAGATCCGGCGCGTCAGCGGTTCGCCGTCGACATAGTCGAGCAGGCGGATCTGATAGTTCTGGCCGCGGATTGAGACGAACAGGATATCCGCTCCGCTGGCGGCGGCGATAACCCTGGGCACTCTCGGCGTTCCGGGTTTGCCGGCAATGTGGCGCAAGGCGGCATTCTGCGCTTCGAGCTCGACGATCGCATAGTCCGTCCGGCATATCTTCAGGACGAAGCGGCCGCCGACTGTGTCGATGCGATAGTTGCGATCCTGCTGGCTGCCCAGTTCGCAGACCGGCCCGGACAGGCCATAATGCGCAGCGAAAAGCACGCGGGCATCCTCAGCGGTCACATCCGGCCGCGACAGTTGCGCCCGCCGCAAAAACGCGTGTTCCACACCTCGCTCCCTTAAATCGCAACGCCCGCAGATTGGCACAGCCTCAAGCGAAGGCGAACCGCAAATTCTCTGGTTCTCGGAAAATTCGGGCGCCCAAAGTTCCGGGGATACTCTATCGACGATCACTTCACCTGCGGTGTTTCGCAAATGTCGACGAGCATTGTGCAATATGCCGATGCCGGCTGCGGCGTCGGCGCCATTTGTCGAATTCCATCACGATCAGCACCGAGGAAGCCACCAGAAGCAGCGCGACCCATTCCCCGGGCGATATTGGCGCCAGTTGCAGGGCGTCTCGCAGCCAGGGAATATACATGGCCGAAATATGCAGCGCTTGCGCCGCGGCGACGCTGACGACCAGAATGGGATTGGCAAAAATGCTGAGGGCAAAGACAGACTTGCGTTCCGACCGGCTGCTGAAGGTCTGGAAGTTTTCAAAGAGTACCATGAGCAACAGCAGCATATTGCGCGCCTGCTCTTCGCTGTAACCCTGCTGCAGCAGCCAGTAGAAGGTTGCGAAACCGCCAAGCCCCATGACGATCGTGGATTGCCAGATCCGCCGGATCATCACTTGATCAAAGATCGGTTCGCTCGGCCGGCGAGGTGGGTGGGAAAGCTCGTCGCCCTCCGCTCTTTCATTGGCCAGCGCCACGTCCTGGATACCGTTGGTCACAAGGTTGAGCCAGAGCAATTGCACGGGCAGCAACGGCATCGGCAAGCCGAGCGGCATGGCAAGCAGAAACAGCACCACCTCAGCAGCACCGGTCGACATCAGCATGAAGATGACCTTGCGGATATTGGCGTAGGCAACCCGTCCCTCACGGACGCCGCTGACGATCGATGCGAAGTTGTCGTCGGTGATAACGATGTCGGCGCTCTCCTTGGCGACCTCGGTTCCCTTACGCCCCATCGCCACCCCGACATGAGCCTGTCTCAGGGCTGGCGCGTCGTTAACACCATCACCGGTGACCGCAACGAAATGGCCATTGCGCGCCAACGACAGCACGATCGAGAGTTTTTGGGCCGGCAGGACGCGTGCATAGATCCGGGCCTGCCGAGTGAGTTCATCAAGTGTCTCCGAGCCGCGCTCTTCGGCACTTCGGACGTCCCCGCCCGTTACCACCTGATCCGGACCGAAGACCAGTCCTGCCTGCGAGGCAATCGCGGCTGCGGTCCGGGGGTCGTCACCGGTCACCATGGCCACCTCTATTCCCGCGGCATGACAGTCGCTCACAGCTTTCGGTACTTCCGGCCGGAGCGGATCCTGCATGCCGGCCAAACCGAGGAAAACGAGATCGACAAGGTGATGATGACCGTAGCCTCCTTCCATTTCATCTTCGATCTCGCCCTCTGCGAAGGCGAGGACGCGCAGGCCACGCGCGGCCATCTCCTCCTTCTGCCGGATCAGAATTGTGCGGTCTATCGGCACGGCGCGACCGCCAACATCCATGCGATCGGCCATGTCGATCAGGGTCTCGGCTGCACCTTTGACGAAGATGCGTACGCTCTTTCCCCGGCGATGAAAGGACGCAGCATATTTGAGATCCGGCTCATAGGGGATGCGAACAAGCAGCGGATAGTCTTCTTCGATTGCGTTCTGCACGATCCCTGCCTTGCGCGCCGCCGCAAGCAGAGCGACATCGACGGTGTCGCCGACCCCCTTCCAGCCGTCACTTTCTTTGGTGAGCCGGCCTTCATTCGGCAAGGACGCAGCCTTGAGTAGGGCGAGCGCCCTGTCTCGCGCCTGATCGGGCGTTGTTCCTGGGCCATGAATGCGGCAGGCATCAAGATCGGGTCCCGCCTCGCATAACAACTCCGTGCCGTCCGGCAGGAAAATATCCGTCACGGTCAACTCGTTGCGGGTCAGCGTGCCCGTCTTGTCGGTTGCGATCATGGTACATGAGCCGAGGGATTCGACTGCTGGCATTCGCCGCACGATGACATTCGCCTTCGCCATGCGACGCATGCTGATTGCCAGTGCCACAGAGATCGCGACGGGCAGGCCCTCCGGGATCGCGCTGACAGCCAAGCCGACGGACATCATGAAAAGATCATGCAAGGCCATCCCGCGCGCGAGCCCCACGACGATGAGCAGCGCCACGGCAATGGCAACCATGCAGGCAATCATATGCGAGAATCTTTCGAGCCGGATCATCAGAGGCGGGCGCGAGACGTATGTCTTTCCGATTTCGGCGGCGATCTTGCCGATTTCCGTCGCCGCTCCAGTCGCGGTCACAACGCCTCTTCCCCGACCGCGCGTGATAAGCGCGCCCGCAAAGGCGGCGCAGTCCCTCCCCTCATTGAATTCCTTGCCGCCTGAAGCCTTCTTGCGGACTGGAACGGACTCGCCGGTTAGCAGCGATTCGTCGCAAAGGAGGTCATTCACGGCCCTCAGGCTGATATCTGCAGGCACTCGCCCGCCTGCATCAAGCAAGACGACGTCGCCGGGCACGAGCAGTTGCGCATCGGTCTCCTGGACCTGGCCGTCGCGAATGACCGTCGCATGCGGCTGTTCCAATTTCCGAAGGGCCGCGGCTGCCCGCCCGGCCGAATGCTCCTGGACGCCGCCAATAATCCCATTGATGAGCAAGACCGCGCCAATAAAGAGGGCGTCCTTCACGTCACTCAGGGCCAGCGACACAAGGGCCGCCGCAAGGAGGATATAGATCAACGGGCTGCGAAACTGTCGCAGAAAAGTCGCCAAAAAAGAGGGTGACCGCGGTTCGGGCAGGACGTTCCGGCCAAATCTCGTCAATCTCGCATGTGCGTCTTGACTGCTCAGTCCGCTGTCAAAGGAACCGAGACGTGGGGCGTCATCTTCAACATTGGAAACGTTGGAATGCATTGCTGCTCCATGCGATGCAGTCTGCCGTGCACGGCAGCCCAAGGAGTTACCCTTCGTAATATAGCCGGCATGCGCGAGGGTCCTTTGATGTGCGTCAACTCGGTTCGAACGCGGTTGGAAGCTGCTATCGTGGATCACCAACACCCGCTGCCGTCATGGCAAACCTAAGGAAATCTAGCCGGCACCAACAAGATCGAGGCGTCCTTTGCGAAGAGGCTGTTAACGGTTAAGCTTGAAAACCGGTAAGATTTGCCGCCCGGTGCAGAAAATTCGCATTCGCCATGTTCTTGGCTTTTCGTAAGCCTCTCCGAGACGAAAAAGGCACCGATGCAACTCTGTTTCCGCCGTTACGCCCTCCTGAGCAGGCTATCAGATCATATGCAATCGATCTTGGTCGCGGTTGCGCTGACCGGGCTTGTTGGTGGATTTGCGCTTCAATTCATGGGCATGCCCTTTCCATCGCGGCTCCTTTGGGGAGGCGCGACAGTTCCTATATTGGCTGTGCTCCTTGTGACCGCCGGCAACTCCCTTTTTCGCGGCGACTTCGGTCTGGACCTGATTGCTGTTCTCTCCATGACTGTCGCTCTGGTGTTCGGCGAGACGCTGGCAGCAAACGTCGTTGCCCTTATGTATGCCGGCGGACAAATGCTCGAAGTGTTTGCATCCGGCCGCGCAGCGAAAGAGATGACGGCATTGCTCGGACGGGTCCCGCAGCGTGCGATACGCTATTGCGGCGACCAGCTCGAGGACGTGCCTATCTCCTCACTCGTGCCTGGCGACCGCCTTCTCATTCGACAAGGCGAGGTTATACCCGTCGATGGGACGATCGTGTCGGGATCCGCCCTGCTGGATCAGTCGGCCCTGACCGGTGAGTCCCTTCCCGTCGAGCGCCGCCCGGCTGATGAAGTGCTGAGCGGCAGTTCCTCACTCGGTCGTGCCTTTGATATGCAGGTCCTGCGCCCGGCGGCCGAGAGCACCTATGCGGGCATTGTACGGCTGGTGGAGGCTGCGCAGAAAAGCAAAGCGCCAATGGCGCGTTTGGCTGATCGCTACGCAATCGTCTTTCTTCTCCTGACGATTGGACTGTCCGTCGCAGCATGGCTTCTGTCCGGTGAGCCTCGCCGCGCATTGGCAGTCCTTGTTGTTGCAACCCCCTGCCCGTTGATCCTTGCCGTACCGATAGCCCTCGTTTCAGGTCTCTCCCGATCCGCGAGAATTGGAGTATTGATAAAGGGAGGCGATGTGCTAGAGGCGCTCAGCCGCGTGCGTGTGGCTGTGCTTGACAAGACCGGCACATTGACTTTCGGCTCTGCGGAAATCGTGGAAATCCGTGCAGTTAGCTGGGTTTCAGACTCTGAACTTCTTCGGCTCGCAGCATCGCTGGACCAGGCTTCAAACCACGTGATGGCGGCCGCGCTCGTCGCCGCTGCCGGCAAGCGCGGGCTGCGGCTCTCGTCACCCAGCAACGTTCGAGAAGAAGCTGGGGCAGGGTTGGAAGGCCTCGTCGAGGGAAAAAGGGTCGTCATTGGAGGAAGTGGTTACGTTGCCGCCAACAGCAACGAAGGCGATCCGAGATCGTTCCGCGCAGATGTAAAACCGGGCCAAATGGTCGTGGCAGTGGCAATTGACGGCATCGTTGCCGGAATAATCGTCATGGCCGATCAAGTCAGAACCGACGCTTCCACAGCCGTTGCCCGCTTCCGGGAAGCAGGGATTACAGAAATCATTCTTGCAACGGGGGATCGTCTCGACGTGGCGTCTGTCATCAGCGATGGATTGGGAATTGATCAGGTTCTCGCAGACCTTATGCCGGAGCAGAAAGTGGGGACCGTTCTCGCCGCTCGTCGATCCGGTCCTGTGATGATGGTCGGTGATGGCGTGAATGACGCCCCAGCCCTGGCATCTGCGGATGTCGGCGTGGCAATGGGGGCACGCGGTGCGGCGGCCTCCTCCGAGGCCGCCGGGGTGGTCCTCCTCGTCGACAAGCTTACGCCTCTCGCACAGGCGATCGCGATCGCGCACCGGACGCTTGCAATCGCGAGGCAAAGTGTGATTGCCGGTCTCGGTCTGTCGTTAGCCGCAATGTTTCTGGCGGCTTTCGGTTACCTGCCGCCGGTGCAGGGCGCATTGCTGCAGGAGATCATCGATCTCGCCGTCATCCTCAATGCAATGCGTGCGCTGCGGTGAGCAAGAGGGAAATCCCGGGCCACGACCCGTTGGTCAGACGACGACCAACCGATCTTCGACCGCCGTGACGCCTGGAACCGACCAGGCAGCACGTTCCGCTGTGGTGCGCTCTCGCCAGGTATTTACTCTGCCGTTCAACGTCACTTTTCCCCCTAAAACATCTACGGTGATGCCATCTGCTTCTATCTCCGCATTCCGTGTGAGCGCGGTTTCGATGGAATTTTTGATGCTGGCAATGTCGACGCGCGGATGGATTGTCAACATGTTGCTGACACCCGAAACGCCTGAGAGTTTGCGCACCGCGTTTTCGGCCGCTGCCCGTTGAAAATGCCAGTCGACCTGCCCCGACAGCGTCACCCATCCCTTTTGAACTTTGATATGAATTTTCTCGTCCGGAATGGCCGCGTCCCAAGCAATGATCTTCGCGGCACGCCCGGCGATTTCGTCGTCCGCCGTCTTTTTATCTTCAGCAAATCTGACTTCGATATCCTGGGCGATGGCACGCACTCCCTTGATGCGTTGTACCACGCGTTCCGTCATGGTTTTCTCCGCGTAGCTACCGACATGCCCGGTAAGCGTAACAACACCGTTTTCGACGGCGACGCCGATGTTGCGGGCCTCGATGCTTGGCTCAAATGCAAGCTCATCCAGAATATCCTGGCGCAGTTTGATGTCGCGCATGACGATCTCCTCCTTTGGCGAGTGGGTTCGGCTCGTTGTGAGCGCGATGTTTTGTTATTCTCAGGTGATTGGCGCCGGGAGTCATTGAGCTGTGTCAAAATGAAGTGACGTTCTTCGTGCCATTATTCCCGTTGCGAAACCTGGTGCCGAAAGGGAGCCAAATGCCATGATGGTCAAAGAAATGACGCGCCCGGAATGCATCGCCCTGGTTTCCGCCGGCCGTCTGGGACGGCTGGCCTGCTCCAGAAATGACCGGCCTTATATCGTCCCGATTCACTATGCCCTTGACGGCAATTGCCTTTATAGTTTCTCCATGCCGGGACAGAAGATCGACTGGATGCGCGAGAACCCTCACGTTTGCGTCGAGATCGACGCGTTCTCGAGCGGCCGCGAATGGAGAAGCGTCGTCATTTACGGGAAATATCAGGAGTTTCCCGACACCGACCAATGGCATCACCAGCGCGTTCATGCCTGGTCAATTCTCGAGCAGCACAAAAATTGGTGGGAGCCAGGAGCGTTGAAGCCGACACCGCAAGCGATTGTGAGCGCTTCGCCGCACCTGTTTTACGGAATTGACATAGTCGACGTAACCGGAAGGATGGCAGTCGACGAGGATAATTAGCCCGCAGGCGGTTGATCGAATTCAGCCGATGCAGGCCAAGTGCTGTTGCGCGACCGGCCCGGCATCGGCGAAATGTGGATCAATGGATCATCAGCACGGGAACGCTCGGCGCCTCAAGGGTCGCCTTCGTGACGCCGCCGAAGATGCGTTCCCTCAGACGAGAGTGACTATAGCCCCCCATCACCATCAGATCAGCCGAAACGTCAAGCGCATGCTGATTGAGAACTTGGTCAACGCGTCGGCCACCACTCGCGATGCGGTCGACCGTGACTTTGATCCCATGTCGTGCAAGATAAGTGGCAACATCGGCACCAGGTTCCTCTCCGCTTCGCGCGGAAGATGCCTGTGGGTCAACGAGGGTCACATGAACCTGATCGGCGTTCTTCATCATGTCGATCGCCTCCCGCGCGGCCCTGGCGGCTTCCAGACGGGAGTCCCAGGCAAGCACGATTGACTTGGGAGAAAGCGTCGGCTTGCAGTTCTTTGGAACGAGGAGAACAGGCCGCGCAGACTTGAAGAGGCAGCCGTCGATAGCGAACGCCCGGAGTTGAGGATCCAGTTTAAGGCCCGGTCCAAGGAGTGCGATATCGGCGTAACAGGCGCGCTCACCGATTTCCTCGTCGGACCACGCCATCTCCGTGTAGATCGTGTCGACGTCGAAAGATATGCCGGTTTGGGCAAGGAAGGCCTTGGCATCTTCCGCCCGTTTATCAAGTTTCGCAATTTCGCGGTTGCGCTCGTCGAGCCAGTCGACCGATACGGCGGCAGCATATTCACCAATCGGCGGTGATGCCGACAACGCGACGACCAAAGCGGAAAGATGCGCGCCGGCAGAGGAGCATAGCTCGGCCGCCGCCCGCAGATCATCGTCGGACTGATGAATTCCAGTCACGCTGAGAATGGTTTTGTAGCTCATCACGTGTCCCTTTCGAAGATCGGTGAAGCGTTCAGCTTAGGCCTTCTCGACACGTCCACATTGATCTCCGTCAAGAATGACCGCGCGGTTTGGTCAGGACGGGCGCCCCAGATCCAAACTTACCAGGAACAGACGGGAGTCCTGCTTATAACGCTCGATGGCGAACCCGAACTCCCGGCACATTTTCAGCATGTCCTGGTTCTCGCTGAGCACTATGCCTTCGATGCGCCTCAGGCCGTCCGCTTTGGCAAACTCCCTCAAATGGGCGAGGAGCGCCCACCCGATACCATGGCCCTGCAGATCAGTGCGCACGAGCAGCCCGTACTCGGCGACTTCATGGTCGGGGTCTGCATATAACCGTGCGATGCCGGCCAGTTCGCCGCTGTTCGCATCGAGCGCGACGAATGCCATCTCACGTTCGTAGTCGATCTGGGTCAGTCTGATCAGCATCCGATCCGGAAAGCTCTTGCGAGGTGCCAGAAAACGCAACCGGACATCATCCGCCGATACCCTTTCCAGAAACGAGGGGTAGAGCGCTGCGTCGGCTGGCCGGATTGGCCGAAGTCGATAGTCCTTGCCTTGAATAACGAGGTCTTTCTCCCATTCTGCGGGATAAGGCCTTATGGCCAAGTGCGCATTGGGGGTCGGACACTCCACGGCAGCCGGGTCGATTTCTATGCGGGCGTCGAGCGCGATTACGCCCCGGTCGTCGGCAAGCAGCGGATTGATGTCAATCGAAACGATGCAGGAGAAATCGACGATCAGTTGCGAGATCGCATTGAGCGATGTCATGAGCGCCATACGGTCGGCTGGCGGGCGATCCCGGTAACCTGCCAACAGTCGACCGACGCGCGTCCTGTCGATCACATCGGCTGCCAACAGGTCATCGAGCGGCGGTAGCGCGATCGCCGTATCGTTCACCACTTCGACCGACACGCCCCCCGCACCGAACAAAATCACGGGCCCGAAGATGGGATCGCGATGGATGCCGAGTATCAGCTCGTGGGCCTCTTTGCGCTCGATCATCGGCTGTACGGCAAAACCATCAATCGCCGCCTCCAGGCCGAGTTGCCTCAAATTCCGGGATATCCCGTCGGCGGCCAGTCGCGCAGCAGCAGCGGTTTCAATGTCGAGCACCACGCCTCCGACATCGGATTTGTGGGTCAGCGTCTTCGACAGGAGCTTGATCGCCACCTTGCCCGATCGTTCCAGCAGCTGCGCAGCGGCCTGTTCCACCATCTCGCTCGCCGCCACGACGACGGTTTTGGGCACGGGAATACCATAGGCAGCAACGACCGCCTTGGCTTCCGGCTCAGTCAGCATGCACCGGCCGTCGCCTGCGACATCGCGAAAGATCGCAAGAGCGGCCTGCCGGTCCCGCACGGCATTGCCGCTTACGCCGCTTGGAACGCGCGCCAGTGCGCGCCGCGCGTTCGACCAGTTGTTGAGGTAGGACATCGCCATTGCGACATTCGATGGTGTGTCGAAGCTTGCCAAGCCAGCCTCGACCAGTACACGGCGGCCCTCGCGCGCCGCCTGGCCGCCCAACCAGCACGTCAGCACCGGCTTGCCCGAAATCAGGCCTGAGGACGTGGTGGAGACAATGGCGCGCGCGGCTTCGACAGGAGACGCCAAGCCGGTTGGACAGTTCATGACGATCAGCACATCGACGGCTGGATCGGCGGCAACCGCCTCGACAGCTGTCCTGTAGCGCTCCGGCGAGGCATCGCCGATGATATCGACCGGGTTGGCGCGGGACCAGGTGCCAGGTAGAATCGTATCGAGGATGCGGATGGTCGCAGGCGCAAGCTCCGCAAGGACGCATCCGAGATCCATCAACCGGTCGACAGCGAGCACGCCCGCTCCTCCCCCGTTGGTCACGATGCCGACCTGGGCGCGCTCGAGCGGTGAAAAACGCCCGATCGTTCCCACCGCATCGAACAATTCGGCAAGGCCATCGATGCGCAAAATGCCGGCGCGGCGGAGTGCGGCGTCAACGACCCGGTCGGCGCCGGAAAGAGCGCCCGTATGCGTGGCCGCCGCCTTTGCCGCTTCGGCATGGCGCCCGGCTTTGATGGCGACCACGGGTTTCAACCGCGCCGCGGCTCGCGCCGCCGAGAGGAACTTCCGCGGATTCGGGATGGATTCGAGATACATCACGATCGCCTGGCATTGCGGATCTCCCGCCAGCAGGTCGAGAAAATCGCCGGCGTCGACATCCGCCATGTCTCCGAGCGATACGATGTGGGAGAAACCCACACCGGCATCCGCAGCCCAGTCGATCAGCGACGTGGCGATCGCGCCCGACTGCGATAGCAGCGCGATGCCACCTGCCCTGACCGGCAGATGTGCGAAACTCGCATTCAGTTTCGCAGCGGGCACGATCATGCCGACGGTGTTGGGTCCTATGACGCGAAACAGGAACGGCCTTGCCGCATCCAGCATAGCCTGTTTCAGCCCATTGGCCTCGCTCAGCCCCGCAGTGATCACCACCCCCGCTCGGGTCCCTTTCCTTCCGAGCGCATCGATAATCTTCGGCACGGTTTCCGCCGGTGTCATGATAACAGCGAAATCGGGAATGCCGTCGATATCCTCGACCCTGTTGAAGCAGCGGCGACCGCCCACTTCGGTATATTTCGGGTTCACTGGCCATATCTCGCCGTCGAAGCCAGCGGCGAGGATATTGGTCAATACGACTTTACCCAGCGAGCCGGCCCGGTTCGACGCACCGACGACGACGAGTGATTTCGGGGCAATAGCATGCTCCATGTTCCGAATGGTCATCGCGTATGTCTCCGGTTCCGGTGGTCCGAGGCTTTATCGAGGACGGGGCCGAATGCATTGATTGCGACATGCAAGACAGCAGGCGAGCTTGGACCAATTGCTCGTCCGCGTTGCGCGATATAAACGCAAATTCTGACCGGCGGGTTTCTATAGCATTGAACAGGGCCGGAGAGCGGTATCATGCCCCGCCGCATCCTTATCATCAACGGCCATCCGGAAAACAATCCGGGCCGGCTCTGTTCGGCGCACAACAGGCTAAAGCTCCCCTGCGCCCGGCAGCAAACATCAGCGGACACAGGTCGAGTTTGACGCACATCAAGTTGCGTCCCGCTTTTGATGGCTATGCTAACCGACGACTTGAAAACGCGTCAAAGGATCTGCGACCCCATGTCTGATCAGCCGATTATCCGTTTCCATGGAGCCGCGGGCACAGTCACTGGGTCTTGTCATCTTCTCGAATTCCGCGAAGCACGAATACTTGTCGATTGCGGCCTGTTCCAGGGGTCGAAGACGGAGAAGGAACTTAACTATCGGGCCTTTCCCTTTGACCCGCGCACGATCGACGCGGTCATTTTAACCCACGCGCATATCGATCATTCCGGGCTGCTGCCGAAGCTCGTCAAAGCCGGGTTCGATGGGCCGATCTTTGCGACTCCAGGCACGATCGATCTCTGCTCCGTGATGCTGCCTGACTCCGCCTATATCCAGGAAAGCGAAGTCGAGCACCTCAATCATCGCAACCAGCGCCGGGGTCGCCAGACAGTCGCGCCAATCTACACAGCAGAGGACGCAGCCGTTGCCGTAACGCTGTTGCACGCGGTGGAACTCGAAACGTGGCAGACAGCGGCGGAGGGCATCCGCTTCAGGTTCTGGAACGCCGGCCACCTGCTCGGCTCCGCTTCGGTGGAGATGGAAATCGCCAGTTCTCCTACGGTTCGGATGCTCTTCTCCGGCGACATCGGTCCCAGCCACAAACTTCTGCAATTCGACCCGGAAGCGCCGGCAGGCTGGGACTATATCGTTTGCGAGAGCACATATGGTGACACGGACCGCATCGAAGCCTCAGACCACATTCGCCGTGCGGCATTGCGCGCAGAGGTCGTAGCGGCAACACATCCCAACGGGGCTCTTCTCATCCCCTCCTTCGCCGTCGAACGCACGCAAGAGCTCCTCGCCGATCTGGTTTACCTGATGCAGGCGGGCGAGATCGCAACATGCCCGATCATTATCGATTCACCGCTGGCCACACGAGCCAGCGCGATCTTTCGCAAACATGCGCGGGATATGGAAAACGGTGCATTGCTGGCCAGGGCCATGCAAGCGAGAAACGTGCGGTTCACCGAGACGGTCGAGCAATCCAAGGCGGTCGATTTCATCAAGGGATTTCACATCGTCATCGCTGCGAGCGGCATGTGCGAAGCAGGCCGTATCCGCCATCGCCTAAAGAACTGGCTCTGGCGGGACGAAGGCACGGTCCTGCTCGTCGGATACCAGGCGGCAGGAACGCTGGGTCGCATTCTCGAGGACGGCGCCTCCATGGTCCGAATTCAAGGAGACGATATCAAGGTCCGCGCCCGCATTCGCAGGCTGGATATCTACAGCGGTCATGCGGACGGGCCGGAACTGGCTGAGTGGGTCCGCGCGCGACAACCCGTCCGTGCCGGTGTCTTTCTTGTCCACGGAGAAGACACAGGGATTTCAGGTCTACGGCAACGCTTATCGGCTTTCCTGCCAGAACAGCGGATTACATCCCCGCATTTGGATGCAGCGTTCCGGCTGGCGCCGGAGGGGCCGGTCGATATCTCCAAAGCCCTTCAGCCGCCACGGATCGACCCCGTCCGCCTGGGCAACAGGGACTGGCACAACGACTTTCAATCGCTTGTCCTTGATCTGCAGGATAAATTGGCAAAGACGGCGGACGACAAGGCTCGAGGCGTGGTCATCCGCAAGCTTCGGCGCGCGCTGACGGAGTAATTTCTCAGTCCCGCGATCATGCTCCACATGAGCGACATATCCGCCATGCCTTGCGCGGTCCTTTGGGGCGAGCGGGACTTCCTTTCCGTGGCGAACCGGACGCGCCAGGATGCACGGGAATTTTTCGCGGTCGCCAAGCATGCCGAGATGCGCTGGAACGCGACCGTCTGTCACTCGAAAGCGCAAACACCGCTCTTGCCGTTCCTCGGGCGGGCAAGGTCGGCGGCGCGGCCGTTCTCGTCCCTGGACGAGGACGGCCCGTCCGAAGGAAGAATTGCCTGCGTATTTCCTACGGCTCGGCGCCGGGATCGGCGTCGATCAGGATACGCTCGGCGGCCCCGTCCAGATCATCGTACTGACCGGTGCGCAGGGCCCACAAAAAGGCTGCGAGACCAAGTGCGCCGAGAAACAGGGCGATGGGCAGCAGATAGACCAGCGTTGCCATTACAGGAGGCGCTCCCTGGCTCGTGAAAAACGTTCGACAAAGGCCGGCCATGAAAACGAAAAGCCGTCCTTCTTGGCGCGAAGCCGCAGCGCGTTGCCGATGACGAGCAGCGAAGAGCCGGACATGGCGATGGCCGCAATCAGCGGCGTGACGAAGCCGAGAATGGCGATCGGCACTGCGATCAGATTGTAGATGACGGCCAGCGCGAAGTTCTGCCTTATGAGCCGGTCGGCGTTGCGGGCGATCTGCAGCGACAATGGCACCGCCATCAGGCTGTCACGCAGAAAGATGAAGTCGGCCGCGTTGCGGCCAATGTCCGCCCCCGTGGCGGGAGCCATTGAGACATGCGCCGAGGATAGTGCAGGCGCATCGTTCAAACCGTCGCCGACCATCAGGACCTTTTTCCCCGCTGCGCGCAGGTAGGCGAGGCGATCGACCTTTCCGCCGGGCAGGATCGACGCATTGAACGTGGCGATCGACAAGGCCCCGGCAACCTGCGCGACCGCCGGCGCCTTGTCGCCGGAGAGAATCTCCAGCGACAGGCCTGTCCCGGCCAGTTCACGAACAGCCGCCCTTGTACCGTCACGAAGTTCATCGACAAAATCGAACGATGCGCGCAGGGCGCCATCGATGCTAAATGCGGTTCCTGCCTGTAAATCCGGATTATCCTTGCCTTCCAACGCCCAGGACGTTCGTCCGAGCCTGCAGCACCTGCCATCAAGCGTCGCCTCGATACCGAGACCCGGATGCTCGACGATATTCTCGTAGGTCACCGGCTGGCGTGAACGCCCGGAGAAAGCCGCATCGATCGCGACGGAAACTGGGTGACGGGAAAAGGCGGCGAGACTTGCCGCCATTGCCAGGTCATCGTCATCCACGAATGTCACGTCCCGCAGCCCCAGCCGTCCCATGGTCAGCGTGCCGGTCTTGTCGAAGACGACCGTATCGATCTCGGCCAGCCGCTCCATGGCAGACCCATCCTTCACCATGATGCCGTCTTCGAACAGCCGACGGGCAGCCACCACCTGGACGATCGGCACCGCAAGACCGAGCGCACACGGGCATGTAATGATCAGCACGGCAGTCGCGATCGTGATCGACAGGTGCCAGTCTCCGGTGGCAGCCATCCAGCCGAGGAAGCTGAGGAGTGCGGTAAGATGCACGACGGGGGAATAGAGCGCCGAGACCCGGTCGGCGATGCGCCGGTAGGCTCCCTTGCCCTGCTCGGCAGCCTCCATCAACCGCACCATCTCGGCAAGGAATGAATCCCTGGCCGCAGCGGTTGCCTCGATGGTGAGCGGGCCATTGAGGTTCTGAACGCCCGCCAGCACTGCTCCACCCGGCTCGATGCGTTGTGATCCGCTCTCCCCCGTCACCAGTGAACAATCGAGGTCGGAACGCCCCTCGAGGACGACCGCGTTCACGGGAATGCGCTCGCCGGCAGCAATGAACAGCCGCATTCCGGGCTCGATGTCAGCCAGGGCCACGTAGTTGCGCCGGCCATCCGGCCTGACGACAACGGCCCCACGTGGCGACAGGCGAATGAGGCCGCTGACCGCGGCCCGCGCACGATCGCGCATGAGATGATCGAGCGTCCGGCCGATCAGAAGGAAAAACAGGAGTGAAACCGAGGCGTCAAAATAGGCGTGATGCCCGTGGGTGATCGTCTCGTAGAGGCTCATCGAGTAGGCGAGTGCCACACCGAGAGAAATCGGCACATCCATGTTCATGCGCCCATGACGGAGCGCGTTCCACGCCGAGCGGAAATAGATTCGCCCGGCAAAAGCCATGACGGGTACGGCGATCAGGGCCGACAGCCAATGAAACAGGTCGCGCGTCGGACCATCGGCACCGGCCCAGACGGAGACCGACAAGAGCATGATGTTGCCCGTCGCAAAGCCGGCAACGGCGACGGCCGTGATCAGCTCGGACAAGGTCCCGTCTTTTTCGGTCTCAATATCCTCTGCGAGGTGAGCCGGGTAGCCGAGGCGGGCCAAGGTTGGGACGATGTCAGGGACATCGCTGCCGCGCCAGCTTACGGAGACGCGTTTGGTCGAAAGATTGACGCGGGCGGTTTCGACGCCCGCAAGCCGGGACAGACCCGTTTCGACGGCCTGGATGCAGGCGCCGCAATGGACGGAGGGCACGGCCAGATCAATCTGGTTCAGCCCATTGCCGAGCTCGCGGCGCGCCAGCAATATCTCGTCATTGCAAGGACCGGCGCTTTTCGCCCGCTCGATGTCAAGCACCATGTCGATGGCCGGAGCGCAGCAGCTCATTGGATCACTCCGTCGCGGATCGTGACGCGCCGTACTTCGGCAAAGGACTTCTCAAGACCGATGTCGGTTTCGATCGTCACGATCCAGACACCGTCGCGTAGGCCGTGGCGCCCGGAAAATGTCTTGCCATCCTTCGGCGCAAGGTCGATTGACCAGTCAGCGGTCTCATAGACCGGATGGCGGAACGCGGCGCGGACCGATGTCGCCTTTACCGGCTTGCCCTGGGCGTCCACCAGCCCATAGGCAATTTCGCCGTGGTTGACGGTCAGCGTGCCCTTCAAAGCAAGCGCCTGCTGCTCGCGGCTTTCCTCCAGTCTGCGATTGAAATCCTGGCCGGCGACGTAGGAGTTCTCGACGACCAGACCAGACCATGACGATCCGGCAAGGCTCGCCATGGTCACGTTGACCGCGATGATGGTCGCGAAGAAGGCAATCATGATGCACAGCATGTGCATTCCGGTGAACTGCCGTAAATCGTTCCTGATTTTCATTGCGCTGTCTCCGGTGCATTGAAGGTTGCCGTGTAGTCCGCCCGTTCGCCGCCGACTGTGTCTTCGATGACGAACTTGAATTCCCGCGTGGGCGCGGCCGCTTGCCCCTCGGCTTGCCGGACGAAGACCCTGATGGTCTTCAGTCGGTCGGGTTCAAGTTCGATATCGAACGAAAGCCCCTCCGGCCCGTCGCCTCCCAGCACGGACATCGATGCCGCCGGAAGCTCGCCCTTCAGGGAAAGCTTCACGCTGCGCTGGAGGGGCACCATATTGAGCAGTTTCAGCGTGTAACCGTTGCGAATGGAACCGTCGGACAGCACCACGAACTGAGGATTGCGGTCATGCAGGACGTTCAGTTCCAGCCGGTCGCGCGTGAGCAGCGCGTAAATCATGAACAGGCCGATGGCGCTCCAGACGCCGAGATAGATCAGAGTGCGCAGCCGGAACAGCTTGCGCAGGCTCATATGCGCCACCTTGCCCGACAGGCGACCGTCCGGCTCGCGCACAAGGGCGGGGTTGACCGGGCTCGTTCTTCCGGCGGTCGCGAGCGCCATATTGGCGTTGTAGTCATTCAGGGTCGTATAGGAGATCAGCCCGCGCTCCTTGCCCAGTTTGTCCATCACGCCATCGCAGGCATCGATGCACAAGGCGCAGGTGATGCATTCGAGCTGCTGTCCGTCACGAATATCGATACCCATCGGGCACACGGCAACGCAGGCGTTGCAATCGACGCAATCGCCGACGCTCTCGCCGGCGGATGCCATCCTCTTGGCATGGCGCGAACGCGGCTCGCCCCGCCAGTCATTGTAGGTGACCGTCAGAGACGTTTCGTCGAGCATGGCCGCCTGAATGCGGGGCCAAGGGCACATGTAGGTGCAAACCTGCTCGCGCATCAGCCCGCCGAAGGTGTAGGTGGTCGCGGTCAGGATGGCGACTGTAATGTAGGCAGAGGCAGCTGCCTCGCCAGCGACGAAATCAGCAACGAGTTGCGGCGCGTCGGCGAAATAGAAGATCCACGCGCCGCCGGTTGCTACCGCGATGCAGAGCCATATTGCATGCTTGAGCATGCGGACCGATATCTTGCGAGGCGACCACGGCGCTGCATCGAGTTTGATGCGCGCATTGCGATCTCCCTCGACGGCGCGCTCAACGACCAGGAACAGATCAACCCAGACGGTTTGCGGACAGGTGTAACCGCACCACGCGCGTCCGACCGTCGAGGTGATGAGAAACAGCCCTATCCCTGCCATGACCAGCAGGCCGGCCACGAAGAAAAACTCCTGCGGCCAGATCTCGATGAAGAAGAAATAGAAGCGGCGGTTCGCCAGATCGATCAGCACTGCCTGATCCGGTGCGAACGGACCGCGGTCCCAGCGCAGCCATGGCGTTAGATAGTAGATGCCGAGCGTGATCGCCATGACGATCCACTTGAAACGGCGAAAGTCGCCCGAGGCCCGCTTCGGGAAGATCTTGCGGCGCGGCGCATAGAGGGGTTGGCGGGTCCTGGCTGAGTTGACGGCATCCGCTTCCAGCCGAATGACTTCGCTTTGATCCTGCATCGGGGCACCAGTTTCCAAAAAATTGCGTCATCGACACGCGCCACGCGGACCCACCAAGTGACGCGCCCACCATGCGGAAACGATGCCCGGCGCGCCTTGATCGAAATCAAAGCGCGCCGGGCATGTTCGTCACTCGCCACCCCCGAGCGAGTGGACGAAGACCGCAAGTTCCTTGACGGTCGTCTCGCCGAGACGGTCGCCCCAGGCGGGCATGACGCCCATTTTCGGAGCTTTCACCTGCGCGGCAATCGCTGCCTCGCCCGAACCGTTCAGCCAGATGGCATCAGTCAGATCGGGCGCACCGAGTTCGCGATTGCCCTTTGCCTTTTCGCCATGGCAGGCGGCGCAGTTTTCCGCGAAAATCACCGCGCCCGCCGCAAGATTGTTCGGCTCGGCGACCGGACCGGAGAGGCTCGCGACGAAGGCGCTGACCTCTTGGATCTGTTGGCGGTCAAGGACATCCGCGAAGGCGGGCATCACCGATTCGCGCGCTTGGCCGTTGCCGGCAAAGCGGATGCCATGGTTGATCGTCTGCTGGATCTGGTCTGGATTGCCACCCCATAGCCAATCGTCGTCGTTCAGGTTCGGATATCCGGACGAGCCCTGCGCACCCGACCCATGGCACTGGACACAGTTGACCTTGAACGCTGCGCCCCCGGCGGAGACGGCGATCGAGCGCAGCGTCTCGTCGCCGAGGATGTCGTCGATCGTCTTGCCCTTGATCATGTCGACATAGGTGCCCTTGAGGACATCCGCAGCGGCAATGTCGCGGGATACCTCGGCACGGCTGGAATAGCCGAAAAGACCCTTCGTCGAGGAAGTGAGAAGCGGCCAGGCGGGATAGGCGATGGTATAGGCCAGCGCCCAGAAAATTGTCACATAGAATGTCCAGAGCCACCAGCGCGGCAATGGATTGTTCAGTTCGCGTATGCCATCCCACTCATGTCCCGTGGTTGAAACGCCGGAAACCTTATCGATATGCTTGTCGTTCATGTCAGTCATCCTTCAGGGGGATGCGGGCAGCTTCGTCGCTCAAGATCTTGCTGCCGGGACGGAAGGCGAAAATCGAAGCACCGACGAAGAACAGCAGCATTGCAAGGAGCCCCCAGCTGTCCGCAAATGCACGCATGATGTGATAGTCCATTGCAGCCCCCTTAGCGGTCACCACCGGTTTCAACGTAAGTCTTGAAATCGACGAGCGTGCCCAGCATCTGGAGATAGGCGATCAACGCATCCATCTCTGTCAGCTGCTGCGGGTCACCGTCGAAATCGCCGACCTTGGCTTTCGGGTAACGGGCTTCGAGCCCGGACGTGTCGGCGTTCGGATCGGCCTGCGCCCTGACATCCGCATCGGCATTGTCGATCATTTCCTGCGTATAGGGCACAGTCACCGCCGCATTGGCCTTAAGATGCGAGGCCAGATCTTTGGCATCGAGCGGCGTCGTCTTCAGGAAGGCGTAGCTCGGCATGATCGATTCCGGCACGACCGCGCGCGGCTCGATCAGATGCTGGGCATGCCATTCGTTGGAATACCGGTCGCCGACCCGGGCGAGGTCCGGTCCAGTGCGCTTGGAACCCCACTGAAAGGGGTGATCGTACATGGATTCCGCCGCCAGGCTGTAGTGGCCGTAGCGCTCCACCTCGTCGCGGAACGGCCGAATCATCTGGCTATGGCAGACATAGCAGCCGTCGCGGACGTAGATGTTGCGGCCGGCAAGCTCCAGCGGCGAATAGGGCCGCATGCCTTCGGCCTTCTCGATCGTGTTCTGCAGGTAGAACAGCGGAGCGATCTCGACGATGCCGCCGATCGTAACGACCAGAAGAGAACCGACGAGAAGCAGGGTGGCATTGCGTTCGATAATCGCGTGTTTGTCCATCAATGACATGGAAGTCCCCTATTCTGCGGGCTGCATGGCGGGAAGCGCACCACCGATGGCCTCTTCGTCGCGTTGATAACCGAGGATCGTCATGGTGATGTTCCACGCCATGATCAGCGCTCCCACCAGGTAGAGCCCGCCGCCGAGCGCGCGGATCAGGTAGTAGGGATGCAGCGCGGCGACGCTTTCGACGAAGGAGTAGACGAGGAAACCCTGCTCGTCGTGCTCGCGCCACATCAGCCCCTGCTGGATGCCGGCCACCCACATCACCGCCGCATAGATGACGATGCCGAGCGTTGCGCACCAGAAATGCCAGCTGACCATGCGCATGGAGTAGAGCCTTTCGCGGTTCCACAGCTTCGGCACCATGTAATAGAGTGCTGCAAAAGCGATCAGTCCGTTCCAGCCGAGCGCCCCGGAATGGACGTGGCCGATGGTCCAGTCGGTATAGTGAGACAGAGAGTTGACCGTCTTGATCGACATCATCGGCCCTTCGAAGGTCGACATGCCGTAGAAGGCTATTGCCGCGACCATCATGCGGATGATCGGGTCGGTGCGCAGCTTGTCCCAGGCGCCCGACAGCGTCATCAGGCCATTGATCATCCCACCCCAGGACGGCATCCACAGCATGATCGAGAACACCATGCCGAGCGTCTGCGCCCAATCCGGCAGCGCGGTAAAGTGCAAATGGTGCGGCCCTGCCCAGATATAGAGGAAGATCAGCGCCCAGAAATGGATGATGGAGAGGCGGTAAGAATAGACGGGGCGGTTGGCCTGCTTGGGCGCGAAATAATACATCATGCCGAGGAAACCCGCCGTCAGGAAAAAGCCGACCGCATTGTGCCCGTACCACCACTGAGTCAGCGCATCCTGCACGCCGGAGAAGGCCGAATAGCTCTTGGTTCCAAGCAGCGACACCGGCATCGACAGGTTGTTGACGACATGCAGCATCGCGACGGTGACGATGAAGGACAGATAGAACCAGTTCGCCACATAGATGTGCGGCTCCTTGCGCTTCAGGATAGTGCCGAGGAAAACCACCAGATAGGCAACCCAGACGATCGTGAGCCAGAGGTCGACATACCATTCCGGCTCCGCATATTCGCGGCCCTCCGAAATGCCGAGCAGATAACCCGTCGCAGCCATCACGATGAAAAGCTGGTAGCCCCAGAAAACGAACCAGACAAGATCGCCACCAAATAGCCGCGCCCTCGTGGTCCGCTGCACGACATAGAATGAAGTCGTCAGCAGCGCGTTACCGCAGAAGGCGAAGATCACCGCCGACGTGTGCAGCGGTCGCATCCGGCCGAAGTTGAACCATGGCTCGATGTTGAGATCGGGATAGGCAAGCTGCAACGCGACAACGACGCCGACGAGCAGTCCGACGACGGCCCAGAACATGGTCGCAATGGCGCCGTAGCGGACCGGCTCATCCATGTAGGCGGACGGATTGATGACCGGCGCCGGCTCGAAGTTCGTGCTGCGCAGCAGCACGACCACCGATATCAGCAACACGAAAAACAGAACCCACATGTGACGGGCAAAGGCCGCGTCATATGCAAATCCGGCAGCGAGCAGCACCAGGAACGTGGCGGCACTCAGCCCGATGATGGCGGAACCGTGCTTCATTGAATTTTCCCCAAAGGCATGTCTGGGGTCACATTTCTCGCATCGGAGGCGAAAACGCTTTGATCTATGTCAAGGCTGGTGCCGCAGATGTCGGCCAATGCTTGTCAACGACCAGAGCGGGAGGGCAAGATGTCAATGAGAGGCGGGCGATACAGTCCGGGGTCGCGGCAATACCGCGCACCCTTACAGCCGCTTCGAAACGATCCGGGAATGCTCTCGCCCCTCCAGGAAATGTTCTTCATGCATGAGCAAAAGCTCGCCCTGTGCGGCACGCTGGAGGGCATCGCCGATTCGCTGCCGGACCGGATTGAAAGGCTCACTTGCCTGACGGTCGCCAGTGCGCTCCTGCCGCTCCTCAACCGCGCTCACCATCTGGAGGAGACGATCATCTTCCCGGCGTACGATGCCTTGCCGGACGCAGCCAAATCGGCTGGAACCACGCAGCGATTGCGGATCGAGCATGTCGAGGATGAGTGCTTTGCGGACGATCTGACCGAGATTCTGTTCAAGGTCGGGCACGAGGGTGTGGTTGCGAATGCCGAAATGTTCGGTTTCATGCTGCGCGGCTTTTTCGAAGGCATGCGCCGGCATGTTGCTTTCGAGAGCGAGCATATCGCGCCGATCGTTCGCGGGGTGCTTGCTAAAGCCCCGCACGAAATCTGAGGCGCTCGATATTTCCGACGGTTACATGCCGATTGTTCTCGATCTGAATGATCTTGTCCGCTTTGAGCTTGGTCAGCTGCCTGCTGACCGTTTCAATGGTCAGACCAAGGAAATCCGCGATTTCGGCGCGTGTCAAAGGCAATTCGAAGGCAGCCGATCCGGAACGCGGGTCAAACTCCGGATCGATGTATGTGGCGATCAGCAACAGAAAGCTCGCGACCTTTTCCCCGGCGGTCTTGCGGCCGAGCGTCACCATCCAATCGCGCGCTTCATCCAGTTCCCGCAGCGTTTGCTCGAGCAACCGGTGTTCGAGACCGGGCGACCTCCTCAGCATGCCTTCTATCGTGCGGCGTGGAAAGGAACACAGGGAGACATCGGTCGCGGCCTGAGCGGTCAGCGCGCTCTCCTGCTTGAAGGGGCGGCCAAGAAAATCGGGAGCGAATTGCAGGCCAACGATCTGTTCGCGTCCATCCGAGAGCGTCTTCGTCAGCTTGACGACGCCGGAAAGGATGTTGGAGTATCCATCCACCGTTTCCATGTCGCCGATCAGTTCCGCGCCGCTCGTCACACGATGCTTCGAGGAGGTTTTGGCAAGAGCGACCAACTGCTCCGGTTCAAGCGCGCCGCAAATACCCCGATGCCGGGCCTCGCAAGCCTGACAGAGGACGGGAATGCCGGCGGTGTGTACATCAAGCCGTTCGGTCATCACATTACCAAGTGGATCCAGGTTGCTATTTGCGGGCAAATGGAATGAAACACAATCAACAAAACTGCCGATGGGGTTTGATTGAAATCAAAGCCCCCGCTCCTCTTTTCATCGAAACCACGGTGAACCAGGAGAGCAAATCGATGACAGCCTTCCCGCCGGACATTGTACTTGAAAATGTGCCTCGATACACGAGCTATCCTACGGCGCCTCACTTTCATTCGGGTGTCAGTCATGGTCAATTCGACTCTTGGCTGAGGGTGATCAAGCCCGGTCAAAATGTCAGTCTCTATATTCATATACCTTATTGCGACCAGCTGTGCTGGTTTTGCGCATGCACCACTAAGCATACTCAGCGCTATGATGCAGTGACGTCTTTCCTGACATACCTGCGAAGGGAGATCGAAACTGTCGGGCGGATCGTCAAGGGCAAGGCGAAGATAGGGGCCGTTCATTTCGGCGGTGGATCCCCGACCATGCTGCACCCCGACGACCTCAGGGCACTGAAGACCGCGCTTGGCTGCGCCTTTGACATCCAGCCCGATACGGACATCAGCGTTGAAATCGATCCGCGAGATATAGACGACGCCCGTTTCCAGGCTCTGGCCTCGATGGGTATGACGCGCGCAAGCCTCGGCATACAGGATTTCGACGAAACAGTTCAGAAGGCGATCAATCGCCATCAAAGCTTCGAACTGACGAGAGCGGTGATCGACGGCGTCCGTATCCACGGAGTAAAGTCGGTGAATGTGGATCTGCTTTATGGACTCCCCTTCCAGACGGTTGACAGCGTCCGTTCGACCATAGCACAGACGCTCAACCTGAAGCCCGACCGCATCGCGCTTTTCGGCTACGCGCATGTCCCGTGGCTGAAGAAGCATCAGAGGATGATCAAGGACGAATGGCTGCCTGACGCCGGCGCGCGGTTTGCCCAGTCTTCGGCGGCGCGCGAGATGATTCTGGCTGCGGGTTATGAGGAAATCGGCCTGGATCACTTCGCCCTGCCCGAGGACTCGCTGTCTCTTGTATCCGTCACAGGCAAGCTGCGTCGCAATTTTCAGGGTTACACCGATGATCCATACACGACCCTGATCGGTCTTGGACCATCGGCCATCAGCCAGTTTCCACAGGGCTACGTCCAGAACACGCCGACGACGGCCGCCTACCAGCGGGCGATAGCCGAAATTGGACTGGCGTCGACGCGTGGTATCATCCTCAGCGAGGATGACAGGATCAGAGGCTGGATTATCGAACAGCTGATGTGCAATTTCGGTTTTTCCCTATGGAAGCTTCTCGGGAACTTCGGAGCCGCAGCGCGCGCAATCGCTGCAGAGGCCGAGACAATGGCCGCAATGCACGTCAACGGGCTCTTCGAGTGGCGCGACGAGGGCTTCCGCGTAACACCTATGGGAAAACCGCTCGTGCGGACGATTGCGGCCCGCTTTGACAAATACCTGACAACCGGCAGGGCACAACATTCATCAGCAATCTGACAAGCTCGGCATCAGGCAGATAGATCGACCTGCTTCCCTGGAGATGATGGCGGGCATGATACCTGCCGGCCGCCTCCGTGAGGCCGAGGAATTGGTGCGGGTCGCTCTGTTTCTGGCTTCCGACGCCAGTCGTTTCGTCATCGGAATCGAATTGCCTGCGGCAATCCGGCGCTGACGACGGCGCACCGGCGAAAACTGCCTCAACGAGCGGGCGCTTCTCGTCGCCGCCACCGATCTCGGCCTGTCGCGAATGGCGACTGCCAGCCAAGGTGTTGCCCGCGATCAACTCGTCTGGACGCGGGATGGCTATATTCGCGCTGCGGGTGGCGACATCAATGCCCGTTATGGCGTTGACAAGTGCATTGCAGCGGTTGCTTCGCCGCATCCCCGCTTCGATTGTCCTCATTGGAGGCGTAGGTGATGGGGGTGACAATCACGTAATGGTGGTACAATAAAGCTTACTAAATGATAGGTTGCATTCGAGTCGAAACCACTGCATAATCTGCGAGACAGCATGAAGGGTACAACTCATCATGGTGTTATTTTCCATCAGCAAACGGGAGGGTGTCATGAAGGACATCGCAGAAGGTGTAGAAAAGTACATTAGTGATCTCGGGCTTAAGATCCCCGAAGCGGAACAGAAAAAATTCGCACTGGAATTGACGTCGGAAGTCGCCAGCGAAGCCCAGTCGGAAGCCACTTCGGAAGTCGCCGGCGAAGCGAATAGCGAGGCCTCGAGCGAAGCCAATCAAGAAGCTGCGGCGGAAGCAGCCATGGAAGCGGCCCACGAAGCGGCCGGGGAGGCTGCCTTGGCAGGGGTGCGCCGGCCCTACTAAGAGGTCCGGCTTCAAATCGTGTAGCTTCAAGTCATAGACGCAAGTTTGGCAAGGTGCGAAGCCGGGTGCGTCGCGCTTGATGGGTGGAGTATGCTCAATTCTCTCGAAATCGAACCTCATGATCACACCGACATTCGCACCTTCGCCGAAGAACTGAACGGACGATTGAACGCGGTTACGGAGATCGATCCTGCGGCCCTGATGGATCTGTTTCGCGCATCCGAAGGCTTTCACGAAGCTCACCGCGTGATTCTTTTCGCCTTACAAAAATTCCTGCTGAAATGGACCGTCGGTCACGCCCATAGGCACACGAAATTCTACGGCAAAAATCCGGCCTACGCATCGATTCTGGCGACCGAAGTCGACGTCGCGCCCGACCTGTCGGCCTGGCCAATCCTATCGCGAACGGCGATTTCCGAAAATTTCGAAGAGTTCATAGCCGATGACGTTCAATTGCGTTCGACCTGCCACACTTCGGGCACAACGGGCCAACCGCTGGACGTTTATAAGTCGTTCGAGGAAGTGCGTTTCATTAACGACTATTTCTCCCATATGTTCCGCTCGCTCTTGAAGTCCGGAGGACCTAAACCGCTCAGTTTGTCTTTCCCTAATTTCTATCATGGCGTCGCAGTGCCGATGCCAAGCATCGGCATGAGTTTCGTCAGCGGTGTCACCGACGACACCCTGATCCAAGACGCGCGTCGCGTTCTGGATACGACCTATAATTTCAAGGGCCATGATAGCCGCATTCGTATCTTGGGGGGACTTGGGCACCATATTCTATTTTTCACCAGCTACCTGCTGGAGCAGGGTGTGGACCTGAGCGCCTATCGCATGGAATGCGTCAATCTGACCGGAGGGTTCCTGTCCGTGCAGATGTTCGAGTTCCTGCGTGACGCGTGGAAATGCCCCATCAACATCCGTTTTTCGATGACCGAAACCATCGGCGGCGCCACCTGCATCGAACCAACCAGCCGATTCGTTTTGGATCCCCACCTGATCGGCGAGGTTGTCGATATCGACAACGGAGAAGCGCTTCAAGAGGGCGTCGGCGCATTGGTTTTGACCAATCTTTATCCGTTCGTGCAGATGCAACCTTTGATCCGCTATCAAAACGGCGATCTGGTGCGACGTATCCCCTCGGCGAACGGCCGCGTCATTTTTGACTTCCTGGGGCGTGTCAAGAACGCCCTGTCCCGTATGAAGGACGGTAAGCGGGAATGGCTGCTGTTTTCGGCGCCTCTCAATAATACGCTCGCCGCCATCCCCGATATTCGGGTTTATGACTGGTTCGCCAATGTCCGGGTCGCCAGGGATCGCACCGTCGGATCGCTTCCCATCATGTCAGTGCGAACCGAAGAGCGCGGCAGCGTTGTGACCATCAAGCTTTCGCTGGAACTTCGCTACGCGCCGCATCTCCATCGGAAGCGCTGCGACCAGTTGCGCGGAGAAATTATCGCAGCCATGCGTGCCGTCCCTGACACGGTGTTGAGCACGGCGATGGATGCGGGCGAAGTCGTTTTCGATATCCGCTTTTGCGGCCCCGAACAACTCAACGAGCCGATCGTGATAAAGATATGAGCGAAAAACGCAGTTCCACAAACGGACCGCCGGGGTCAAGCGGTTTTCGCCTGACGGCGGAAGTCATTGTCTTGTCCCCCGAGCGTTCAATCCTGGCGGGGGATGTTCATGAATTTCGGGAGCTTCCTGAACCGCCGCCTGCCGATCGAACTCGTCGGGTGAGCGGACTGTTGGAATCACATGGGTTCAACATCCATCACGCCGGTCCATTTTCGATCACTGTCGAAGGCACGCCGCAGCAATTTGTTCAGGCTTTCGGCTGCCGTTTCGCGGATGCGCCGCATAACCGCGCACGACTTGCATTCGCCAACGAGGACCCTTTCCTGCACGTGCCGCCCGGCAATCGGTGGCCAGAAATCGAAGGCATCGTGCTGATCCCGGTGGAAGGCTATAGCGCGTCCTCGGGGGGCAATTCCTCGGATAGCGACAGACAAGCTGTCCACCACCTGCCGAAACCCCAGGTCGACTACTATCACCTGAACGCCCCAAGGGACCTCGTCACCTATCTACGCGCGCATGAAGCACACGCTCATAACATCTGCGGGCAAGATGTCGAAGTTGCCGTCGTCGACAGCGGTTGGTGGAACCACCCCTGGTTTCAAGACCGCGGACTGAAGGTGAATGTCGTACTTGCTCCCGGCGCAACACGACCGGAATTGGACGAGGTCGGTCACGGGACAATGGTCTGCGCGAGCCTGATGTCCTTGGCGCCGAATGCCAAAGTCACGATGATCAAGCAGGCCGGCGAGGACGCATTCACCGCATTCAAAATGGCGATCGATCGAGCCCCGGCGATTATCCAAAACACTTGGGGCATGCTCTCGGCAAATGGCCCTCTGTATGCGGCGCAGAAACTTGTGGCCCTTACTGTGCTTTACGCCGTCCATAACGGGATAATCGTTGTGTTCGCCGGGGGGAACGAAAAGAAGCTGTTTCCTCAACAGATGCACCAGACCATCGCCGTGGGCGGCGCATTCGTTCATCGCGACGGATCGCTGGAGGCCGCCAGCTACGCCAGCGGCTACGAGAGCCACCTCTGCCCTGGCCGCATCGTGCCTGATTTTTGTGGGCTCGTTGGTATGAAGCCGGAAGGCGTCTATCTCATGATGCCGACAATGCCGGGATCGGAAATCGACGTCGCCTTCGCCGAAAAACCCTACGCCTATGGCGACGGCACGGAACAACCCGATGACGGCTGGGTCGTCATCAGCGGCACCTCCTCTGGATCTGCGCAGGTTTCGGGGGTCATTTCGATGCTGAAACAAATTCAACCCAGCCTGGATCAGGAAACGACGAAGGAACTTCTCGCCCGATGTACGAGACCTGTTCTGTATGGCGTTTCGGCGGAAGGTAACCCGGCCGGACTGCCTGTACCGAACTTGGCAACGGGATATGGATTGGTCGATGCGGAAAAGGCGCTGCGGGAGCTTGGTGCAGCGCTTTGATTTTTCTCCGTACAAACGAAGGTTGATATCATGGACACCATTGCCCCCAAAAGAGACACGTTTCAGCGCGACGTAACCCGGGAAGAGGTCGAAGACGCCATCCGAACCCTGTTGGTATGGGTTGGCGAAAATCCGGCACGTGAAGGATTGTGGGATACGCCGAAACGCGTCGCGACCGCATTCAAGGAGTATTGCGCCGGTTATCAAGAGGACCCGCGCGATGTTCTGGATCGCACCTTCGAGGAAATCGTCGGATACCGCGATATGGTCGTCTTACGGCACGTCCCGTTCGAGTCCATGTGCGAGCATCATCTGGCTCCCATCATCGGCAACGCCCATATCGCCTATTTGCCGGTCGGGCGCGTGGTTGGCATCAGCAAACTTGCTCGTGTGGTCGACGGTTATTCGCGCCGCCTGCAAATCCAGGAACGCCTCACAGTCGAAATTGCCGAGGCGGTCAACGATGTCTTGAAACCGCGGGGCGCTGCCTGTGTCATCGAGGCCGAGCATTTTTGCATGAAGTGCCGCGGCGTCCGGAAGAACGGCAGCCGGATGGCCACGAGCCATCTCACCGGCGCGTTCATGACGGACGACCGCACGCGGCAGGAATTTTATCAGCGTATTCGCTGCGACGGGTTCGGTTCGAGGGGGCTCTAATGACCTGTTCCATCGTTGTCGGCGGACAGTGGGGCGACGAGGCGAAAGGCAAGATTTGCAGCTATCTGGCGGTTGCCGACAACATCACGGTCGCCTGCCGGGCCGGGTTGGGCCCGGGTGCCGGCCACACGGTGGTTTATGAGGGCCGTGATTACAAACTGCGCCAATCGCCGAGCGCGTTCATCAACCCGAATACGCGCCTTTTGCTGGGAGCGGGCATTCTGATCAACCGCGACGTTCTGATCGACGAGATCGTGCGGCTGGGCATCGAAAAACGGATTGGTATCGACCCACGCGCGACCTTGGTTGAAGAACGTCACCGCGCGGCTGAAGTCAAAAACGCCAACTTGACGAAGACCATCGGTTCCACCGGCAGCGGCCACGGTCCAAGCCTTGCCGATCGCGCCATGCGTCGGGCGCGTCTTTCCGCTGATGAGCCTCGGTTGCAAGACTTCCTGGTTGACGTTTCGAAAGAGACTAACGCCTGCCTTGACCGCGGCGAGCACGTTTTGATCGAAGGGACCAACGGATATCTCTTGTCAGTTCTTTACGGCACCTATCCCTATGCCGTCGGCAAGGACTCCTGCGCCAGCACCGCTGCCGCCGATATCGGGATCGGGCCAACCCGTGTCGACCATGTCATCGTGACCTTCAAGGCCTTTCCAACCCGTGTGGGCGCTGGCCCATTCCCGACCGAAATGTCGGCGGAGGAGGCAAAAAGGCGGGGGTTCATCCAATACGGAACCGTCACCGGACGACCCCGCCGTGTCGGCGAGTTCGATTTCGAGCTGGCGTCCGACGCCGCCCGCGTCAACGGCGCAACGCAATTGGCCGTGACGCATCTGGATTGGCTGGATCATGGCTGCACCCACCTTCCTATGGATCGCTGGAATTCGGATCTGCGTCGCTTCATCGATCGCCTGGAGGAAGCCTGCAACGTCCCCGCGACGCTACTCGGGACGGGGCCGGATACCCACCACATCGTCGACCGTCGGCATATTCTATGATCCCGCGCTATGGCCGTATGGAAATGATGCATCTTTGGTCGCGGAAGCATAGCTATTCCTTGTGGTTGAAGGTCGAATTGCTGGCCTTGGAGGGGATGGAGGCTATCGGTAAGATCCCTTCAGGCACCGCCGAGATCGTTCGCGCCGCCGCTGTGGTCAACGTGGAACGGATCGCCGTTTTGGAGGCGCAAGTCCATCACGAGGTTATCGCATTCCTGACGTCCATTTCCGAACAGGTCGGCCTCGAGGGGCGCTTTATTCACTATGGCATGACGTCTTCGGATATGCTCGACACGGCGCTTGCCGTGCAAACGTGCCAAGCGATAGATCTACTTCTTGCCGGGATCGACAATCTCACAAAAACGCTCCGCCAACGGGCGGAAGAACATCGTAGAACCCTATGTCTTGCCCGCACCCATGGACGAGGCGCCGAACCGACGACATTCGGGCTGAAACTTGCCGGTTTTTTTGCAGAATTCCGTCGAAGCGCGCACCGCCTCGCCGAAGCCAGACGGGAAATGGCGGTTTGCAAACTGGCGGGCGCCGTCGGCACCTACACCACCATCGACCCTCGTGTCGAAAACTTCGTCGCCGACGCGTTGGGCCTTACGCCGGAGACCGTCGCAACCCAGGCGGTTGCGCGCGACAGGCATGCCTCGGTGATGACCGGCCTGGCGATCCTGGCGGGCGCGATCGAACGCCTGGCGACCGAATTGCGCCACCTCCAGCGGCAGGAAGTCGAAGAGGTTGCGGAAGGCTTTTCGGCGACGCAAAAGGGCTCATCGGCCATGCCACATAAACGCAACCCAATTTTTTGTGAAAACCTGACCGGCCTCGCTCGGCTCATCCGGGCGGCGGCGATGCCCGTTTTGGAAAATATCGCGCTATGGCACGAACGGGATATGTCCCACTCTTCGGTTGAGCGTGTGGCCCTGCCTGATGCGTTCATCCTGTGCGATTTCGCGCTCGCGCGCCTGACCGGGATCATGCGCGGGCTAGAGGTTCGACCACAAAAAATGCGCGCAAACCTGGACGCCATGCGGGGTCTTTTCGCCTCGCAGAGAGTTTTGCTGGCCTTGATCGGTACGGGCCTTAGCCGCGAGCAAGCCTATGCGATGGTTCAGCAAGCCGCGGCCCGCGCGCAGGATCAGGGCATGGCGTTCAGGGAAGCCGCCCTCATGGAACCGGGATTGGCAACCCGCATATCGGTGGAGGAAATTGACGCGGCCACCGACCCCGCTTCCTATTTGGCGAATGTCGATTTCATTTTTGAACGCGTTTTCGACGGCTTGTGAGTTTTGCGCGCCGGCGATCTCAAGCAATTCGCGGAGCCTACCGAAACGTCACCGGTTCTACCGCAACGCTAAAATCTTGTGTGTCTGCAGGCACAATGTATAGCCGTGGCGCATGGCTATATCAGCGCAAAGGGCGCGGTTGCGTGCGTTCAGGATCTCGTTACCGTCGTCGCGCGGCATGACGTAAATCGGCGCCACCACTTTTTCCTGGCGGAATAACCGCATGACGTAGTTTTCCTTCTGCGTGGATCGCGCCGGTAATCCGTCATCCGCATCGACCTCGTCGACGGACAGGACATATTTGTAAGCGGAGATGCGGGGCACGATATCCGGATGCAAACCCCGGGTTTTCGGGCTGCACACAATCGTCAGGCGGTCGCTTTCCGGCAATTCGATCCACAAGGTTCCACTGGTCTCGATTTGAACGCGCAACCCCCGCGCCAACAAGGTTTCGACCAGCGGAGCGATATTTTGCCGAAAGGGTTCGCCGCCGGTGATTACGATTAAATCGCAAAACGACGGGCGAATATTCTCGATCGTCTCGAGTAACTCGTCCAGGCTCGGCCGCCATGTGGAGGATTCGAAATCCGTATCGCACCAGAAACATTTCAGGTTGCAGCCGCAGGTGCGCACGAAAACACTGGGTTGGCCACTGAACGGCCCTTCGCCTTGAAGCGTATAAAAGACTTCCTGGATCCAAAGTTCGCGACCGTCGGTCAATTCCTGGCGTCTTAGTTTATTCTTGCCCTTCATGGCGAAAACTCCACCGTTTGCGACGACTTGATGGCTCGGGCAGCGGCGGCCTCCCGAAGAAATTGCTCGCGATAATTCGGCTGAACCTGTGGGACGCGATCGGTCGCATGTGGTTTGCTTTCGGCGATGCCTGCCCCGGTGATCTGGACGAAACGCGCCTTTTCATGCATTTCGGCGATGTCCATGCTGCCGCAATAGGAAATCCCAGACCGCAGCCCATTGCAAAGCGACCGCAGCACCTGCGCTAGCGGGCCGCGATACTCAAAGGTCGCTTCGACGCCTTCAGGCTCGTAATCGGCAATTTCGTCGTCGAAAACGACGTCACCCTCTGTCCTGCGTATGGTCAGGTTCACGCCAAGGGAGACAAAACCGGTCGAAATCTTGTAACGTCGGCCGTCGCGCTCGACCGTAAAGGCGGCGCTTTCCTCCGCGCCGGCCAGGACGCTTCCCAGCATCACCGTCGATGCGCCGGCCGCCAACGCCTTCGTTATTTCCCCGGATCCACGTATTCCGCCATCGGCGATCACCGGAACATCGCGTGCCCGCGCGACCGCCACGCAATCGCGCACCGCCGTCAACTGCGGCACACCCGCCCCCGCCACCAACCGCGTCGTGCAAATTCCGCCAGGCCCGATACCGACCTTGATGGCATCGGCTCCAGCTTCAATCAAATCATGTGTTCCCTCCGCCGTCGCGACATTCCCGGCGATCACCTCGACCGTGGGATATCGGTGCTTGAGGCGCGCAACCGTTTCTATCGCGTAGTCTGCGTGTCCATGGGCGATATCCAATACCAGGATTTCGGCCCCCGCCTTGACCACAGCGTCAGCGCGCTCCAACGCTTCCGGCTTTGCGCCAACGGCGGCCGCCGCCAAAAGGCTGCCATCGCCCGACCGCGTCGCAAAGCATGCCGCCGCCGCGTCGATCACGGCGCTCTTCACATCCAGTATCGCCGCCACCTGCTCTCTGATCGGCATCATTCTATGGAGAACGCCAAGTCCCCCCAACTGTCCCATGGCAATCGCCATTCTGGCATCCGTGCACCAGGGCACATTGGCGGACAGGATCGGCACCGCAAGCGTCCTTCGGCGCGTTACCCGGCTGGATATGTCAACGTCCTTGCGGCTCCAGGCGCGGGTGCGTTGCGGGACCAACAAAACATCGTCGAACGATAGGCCCAGAGGAATGATATCTTGCGTCATGATCTATTGCGCCCTTCGACATTGGGGGCGTGGATATGCGCCTGGTCGTGGGCTGGGGGATATGCAGAGAATGGATCACGTGCCGGCGCGTCTCTCACCAGCAGTTTGCCATCCAGCCGATGATCGGTGTGCCATTTGGCGTCACCGCCGAACGGGCGGGTATGCCAACTGGTTTCGGATCCTGCGATACCGGTTCCAATCAAACTGTCCAACGTAACCGAAAGGGCCATTTCCTCGAAACTCAGCTTCTCGAAACCTTCGGGCAAAAGAGGCAGGACCAGGTAACGATGACGGAATGTCGAATCATAAACTCGGATTTCGGTCTCGTCCGGAATATCCAATCCGAATTGCCGGGACAAAAATCCTCGGGGATCCGCTTCCATTCGTCGCCGATATTCGGCGCTACGGTACCAATACGGTGCCGGACCCAACAAAGTCGTGGGATAACAGGAACATAATGTGCACACGACCGCATGGTGCAATCTCGGTTCGTTCTTCAGAACGGTCAGGATCGTGCCATCCTCCAGCGCGATCCCGTATTCCGCCAGGACACCCGCGGTCTCGGTCAAAAGACGATGTTCGAACGAGGGGTCCCGCCAAGCGCGCGCCACCAAGATCGCGCCGGCGGGTAAAAACACGTCAGAGGATGGCCCATCTCCGTCTCGCATTAGGCGGCACCGCGTTGGGCGTAACCTACCGGATCCCTCAAACCAGCCTCGCTGAACCCTTTCAGTCGAAGCAGGCAGGAATCACATTCCCCGCAGGACAGCCCCTCCGCCGTCGGGTCGTAACAACTGTGGGTCAATCCGTAGTCAACCCCCAGGTCCGTGCCGTGTCGAATAATCTCCGACTTGGTCATCTGAATGAGCGGCGTATGAATCGTCATGGTCGTTTCGCCGGTCACACCTGTTTTCGTCGCCAGATTGGCCATGCGGACGTAAGCGTCGATATATTCCGGCCGGCAATCCGGATAACCGGAATAATCCAGCGCGTTGACGCCGATAAATATGTCGGAGGCCTTCAGCACCTCTGCCCAAGCCAATGCGAACGACAGGAAGATCGTGTTGCGGGCGGGCACATAGGTGACCGGAATTCCCTCGCTCATTTCGGAGGTCGGCCGTCCCTTGGGAACGTCGATATCCTGCGTCAGAGCCGATCCGCCAAATTGGCGCAAATCGATCGACGCGATCATATGGTCCCTGACGCCTGCTTCGGCAGCAACTTTCTTGGCCGCCTCAAGCTCGGCGATATGGCGCTGACCGTACCGGAAGCTCAATGCATACAGGTCGAAGCCCTGCTGCTTTGCAATGGCCAAAGTCGTTGCGGAATCCAATCCTCCGCTCAACAAAACGACGGCTTTCGATTTTGACATGGCACTACCCTCCTCATGTCGGCTCTGGGAAAATCCCCGTTGATAATACTGCCGTCCACCGAACCCGATCGCCACTTCAAGCCAGGTGTTCGCTCGCGTTCAATTCCGCGACGCTGCTCACGACGTGATCTGGCGCCAGCGCCTCCAAGTGATGGGCCAAAAACCTGAAATTGCCCGTCCGAACGGCAATCGTTCGCATCGCGAGCGCCTTACCTGCCTGAATATCGACCGGTGCGTCGCCGACGATGGCGACTTCCCGCGGATCCAAGTTCAGCTCTTTCAAGCTCCGCTCCACCAACGCGAGTTTCACCTCCAGGCTGCTGGAAGCCCCCCCGCTCGCCTCGGCCTTAAGGTCGTCACGGGTCAGAACTGTTTCGAAGCAATCGGCAACCCGCTCCCGCGCCAGCAGATGTTTCGTCTGCTCGGTGGCAACCCAGGCGCTGGCTATAGCAAGTCGCATTCCGGTATCGCTCAAGCTGCGGATAACGTCGGATGTTCCGGGAAAAAACCGCGCCTGCTCCATGTATGACCGAGGGATATGATCCAGATGATCCATCACCAGAATGTCGCCGATCTTCCGCCCTTCCTGAATGCTATGCCAATAGTCCAGGCTCAACACATGATCGCGGTCACTGGGTACGGACAAGCCTTGCCGGACATGCAAATCGTCGACGAACGCCAGGAACATACCGGAGAAATCCAGCAAAGTGCCGTCCCGGTCGAAGATCACAGCCCTTATCATCTGTGCACCTGGACCTCGTCTGCGCTCTGCCCACAAGGGCTTGACGGCGCGGCGACACAAAGCCGCTCGATGGGCCCATCCGTCACCGCTTTTTGGTTTTCCCACGGGAAAACAACCCAATCGTCCGATTCTATCGCCCAATAGTCGGGGCGATTTTGACAGTTGACGTTGCAAACAACCGTTGCGGATCGGATGGAGTTTGCGCCCATCCCGCGGAGTTGCCCGATGGTGGCGCTCAAGGTACCGCCATCGCCGGCGATGTCGTCGCAAATCAGCAAATGGCGAGCGGACCAGTCGTCTTTCTCCGGCGCCACCCAAGCGAGCTTGGGCGCTCCACGCTCCGCATAGCGCTCGTCGCCGGCGTTTCGGGTGACTGAAATCACACGCAGATCGCGCAATTCCAGCCTATGCGCCAACGCTGTTGCCAGCGGCAGCCCGCCTCGCGCCAACGCGACCACGGCGTCCGGCTTCACCGCATCCTGGTATACACGCTCGCAGAGAACATCTACCGACCTGCCGAATTCCTCCCAGCTCAATTGCAGAAGCCGCTTTCCCAGCCAAAGACCCATGGTGCCCTCCTACTGACGCCAGCATGAATGGAATTGGGAACCTGCTACGACCCGTGCCATTCAAAAATACAATCTAAGAGATTATTACATAATAGTTGCACATTTAAGATTGCAATGCAAGAATAGTCCCGAAGATATCGTGAACCCTGGCCCAGTGGGGAAACCATGCCGGAACATCATTTGATCACACGTGAAATCGGTATCGATGCGGCCCACCGCATCCCGCATCATGAGTCGAAATGCCACAACTTGCACGGACATCGATATAAGATCGCTGCGACTTGCGTGGGCCCCCTGTCCGGGGATGGTGAACAGACCGGCATGGTCCTTGATTTCGGTTTCCTAAAGGACGAAATGATGGGACAGATCGATGCCTGTTGCGATCATGGCATGATGATTTGGGTCGACGACCCCTGGATCGCTTCCTTTGTCCCCGAAAACGCATCGGAGGCCAAAGCCGCGGCAGTTCTGCGGGAATACCGCGCTGAGGTCGCTCATACCGGTCAGAAGCGGATCGAAGGTCCGTTCGGCAAGACTCTTTTGCTGGCGAATGTCCCAACTGCGGAAAACCTCGCGAAGCATTGGTTCAACAGGCTGGCGCCTCGTGTCAGGTTCCGTAGCAATAACCGCGCACATCTCCTGCGTGTAGAAGTTTGGGAGACGCCCAACTGCATGGCGACATACCACAGCCAAGATCCCGACTGGTTAGGATTCGATGCCGCGCCGAAACTGACCTCCGGCAAATTGAGCCATTTGAGGATGCCAGGCTACGACTCAGGATTGAGTTGATATTCGCGGGCCGTGAGTCGATTCGACGTTATCGTATAGTGGAAAAGTCTGTGCGCGGAGCGCGTGCATGCTCGCTCGTACCCGCTGTCAGCGCACCGGTGGAAGGCAAGCGGGGCCGGTCGGACTGACGGGAGGTCAAGGCAGCTTGAGCCGAGACCTTGCATTGATCGTTTTCGGCGATACAGGTTTGGTCGCGATCTGCGCGGTAATGTTCGTAACTGGAATCAATGCCGGCGGTCTACGGGCCAGAAAGTGCAAGCGGTTGTTCGCCCTGATCAGCAATTCTACCAATAGACGCAGTTGCATTTTTACTGCAGAACACCCCCAGGGGCGGGACTACGCTTTCGGACGGGTCGTCGCATCCTAGCCGGCTGGGGCGCGCGGAAACGTTCCGGCCGGACAAACCCCGCGGGCGTGGGGTCAAGACACATTGATTGAGATAGAGATGAGCGCGGCGGCGATGCATATGCCTGAGAAGAAGGCCTGGGCGCATCGGTCGTTTCGGGTTGCGATTCGCCCGGTGAAGTTGCAACCTGTCCTCGATCTTGAAACAGCGCGAAGAGGTGCTAGAGGCGCGCGTCGATGTCATGGAGCCGATCGTCTGGTCGAGTGATGGTGACGATTGACAAAGAACCCGCCACCCAAAAAGGTGACGGGTTACAATTGATCGAGAAAACGCAGAACAGATTAAAATCCCTCGAACATGTACGTCAAAAACGCTTTCGCTATAAAAGCCGGGCCGGTTTCCCCCAAGGCGACGGCGAGAGTAAATTAGCATTAACTTATAAACTGGTCGATCACTAACTTTGGCGAGTTGACGTCCGGCCGATTAAGTGGATGACCGCAGGTCACGCTGCGCTCCAGAGCGTTTTGCCTTGTCGAGCGTCGTTGTGGTCAAGCGCGCAGCTGGCAGTGTCGTCAGGAACAAATTCCTTTGCAGCGCGTTTTACACAAGAGAGGGATTGATGATTGGGAGGAGACCAATGCATCCGAACGAAATCCCCAAACCTACCGAAATTGAATGGCAACCCGTCATGGTCACGTTTCCAGACGGACGCGTTTACAAAATCTGCGGACCGCTGGAAGCATTTGAAGTTCTCAACTGCGAACCACAGGACGGTCTTTATTTGAACGCGAAGCTTTGCTGCCGGCTGGCGATGGAGCGCAAGATGTCCGCCGAGGAGGCCCGCCTGGCATTCATCGCCGCGACCATGGAGCACATGCTAAAGGTCGTATAGGCCCCTGCTGGCTTGTTCATGCCCCCAACCGAAAATACTTCCGTCGCAGAGGCGTTCTGCTCATCTATCCTCCAGGCATCATGCGCGAGCAGGCCACTTTATCGTAGCCCGTGTGGCTCGGGCCAGATCCGTCGTTGGCTATCAGCTATCAGAGATGTATTCGGCACAAATCGCGTAACGTCGATCTATCGGCGACCATCAGTAGGTCACCGTCGCAACGATGGTGTCGGAATAGAGCCCTTGTGTCGGCGTCGTTTGTGCCGGTACACGACCGTAGACCGGCACCGATTGCACCACTCCGGTGCCCGTGCCTGAATAGGTATTCGTGCCGCTTGTGCTGCCGAAAGGCAAGGTACCGGAGGCGTCGCGGTAGAGGCCATATGTGACAGATGCCGAGCCGTTGGTCATCTTCCGTTGCGTGGGGCCGGTTCCAGTCAAACCGTTATTCAGACCAATTGTGTACGCTGTACCGCTTGTGCACGTGACCGCTAGGCTCGTCGAGCCTGTGACTTCGCTTGCCAGCAGTCCTACAGTACCGAAATTCAGATCGCTGGCGCTTACCATACAACTCGCGGCCACTGTTGCAGTTGCGAAGGCATTGGCGGTACCTGCGTTAGTCCGTCCATCGCAGTTCGAGATCGCGGTGGTACTGGCCGCCGACGTCTGAATTCGCATGAAGCCGCTATACGATCCTGCGGCGAAGGTCTGACTGCTCCCCAAGCGAGCGTAGATCGTTACGGTCGTGGTCCCCGTTCCATTTGCGGGGACTGCAACACTATACACCTTGCCCGAGGATCCGCCCGAGGTCCAACTCCAAGACCCCCAGCCCGTCGTGTAGGTCGCATCCGTGTACGTTCCGTAGGCTAACCTATTGGAACCGCTGGTCAGATAGCGATTTGTGGCACTTGTGGCCAAGCCATTGGGGTCTGCGGCAATGCCGACGCAAACATAAGCTGTGGTGGCTGACGTGACCCCGTTGCAGCTGAGTGTTACCGTATTCGTTGCGGTCGCAGAACTTCCGGTGGTCACAGTCACGCTTCCGAACTGCAGCGTTCCAGCGTTCGTGGCACAACTCAAGGCTGCTTGTGCGTTACCCGGTTTCAGAATGAACAGCGCGGCTATGAGGAGCAAAATTCGCGTCGCAGTTGTCATTTGCATATCACCGGTCCAATCAACACCTGCTGGTCGTCTTTGGGCGTATAACGGAAGGCCGCGTGGCAGACGCCCCCTGTAAGCTCCACCGCCACCTCATTCTTTGCTGCGAGGTTCGAAATGAAGGCACGTCCATCATAGCCGGTCACGAAGTTCTGTCCGGCTGCCGCCCGGCCGCTGAGGCCCGCTCTCAGCGGTTCGCCCGTCGGACCATGGAGCACGACGATCGCGGCATGCGGCTTGGTATCCACGCCGAAGTCAACGATGACACCGCTTCCATCGGCCGGAACCACCGTCTCCTCAGTCTTCGCAACACTGGCATTGACGGGTAATTTGCCCGGATCAATTGCAATCTTGTTGTGTTCATATGAGCGTAGTCCCGAGACAAGAGCCTTGCCGGTAAGGCCCGTGGTGGCAACCGGCTTATTCTCGTAGAGGACGGGGACATCGGTTGCGCCGGCGTCCACGACGGCAAAGGCATCATCGATCCTGTTTGCAACGAAGACATCGCCACCGGCTGCCACGACCGATCCCTGGACCTGACCACGGCCGTAATAACGGCCATCGTAGGCGTCTGCCGTGACGTCCACCTGTCCATGATTGGACCGATAGCCGAGGCTTGCCGAGCGATGCTTTTCGGGGCCCTCGGTATCGCTCAGCCGCCAACCAAAACTGCCAGGCTCCCGACCGACCGGCTTTCCCACTTCCGCGTGAATTGCGGCCCCAGTCTCGTCGCGACCGCCATCGGACGAGGCGGTGACGCCGCCGCCGAGGGGTACGCTCAGACCCACCGCAATTCCTGAATTCTTGCTATTGCCGATGTCAGCCCAGCCGTTCGCATAGAGTGTGGCGCTACCGAATATCTGCCGCGAATAGCCGGCGGTGAGAATGTGGTCTGAACTCCCGTCTGCCGACAAGTTCCTGATGTAGCTAAAATTCAATGAGCCTTCGGCGAACGGCAGTGGGGCGCCGACCGATAGACGATCGAGCGCGCGCGCAGGAAGGGCGCTTGTGCTGAGATAACCTAGGGTATCGAGCGACGAACTCAGGAGAATGGACTGCGCAGTGACGGATGCAATGTCATTGTAGGAACCGAATGTACGCATCGTGGACGCGGATATGGAAACATCTCCCACCCTCGTCTCGACCGAACCAAAGGCAAGCCCACCGAATCTATCGTCAGTGTAGCTGGCGCCGCCAGCGCCACTCACGAGTACCTTGTCGGCGAGATTGAATACTGCGCCGATCCCGCCATTGGCAAGTTCAGGCGTCCCTTCCGCATGAGCTTGCAAAGTCAGGCGGTCCGTGAGGCCGTAGGAGAGACTGGCTGATCCAGCGAGTTCGTCCGAATACTCGTTAGACAGCGCGCCGTAATAGAGTCTCGGAAAGCCCACTTCGGCCGAGAAGTTTAGCAAGCCCTCCCGCATCAGGTTGCCTGACACGAAGAACGGCTGCGTCGTCTCGGTTTCCCGCCCGGCGGCGTCGCGAACGACCACCTTGGCATCGCCCTGGCCGCTGACAACTGGAAGATCGGTAATGCTGAAGGGACCGGCCAAGACTTCTTGAGAGACGCTCTTGACC
Source organism: Pararhizobium sp. LjRoot238 (assembly GCF_964252955.1). Lineage (NCBI taxonomy): Bacteria > Pseudomonadati > Pseudomonadota > Alphaproteobacteria > Hyphomicrobiales > Rhizobiaceae > Pararhizobium > Pararhizobium sp. LjRoot238. The sequence continues at coordinate 68,618 of NZ_CAXUPP020000002.1, forward strand.
CCATTGACGTAAACATCGACGGTGGAGGGGACGGCTGCGCTGCCACTGACGCTCGCCAATGGCAGAGTGATAAGATCCGGTCGGAGGCCAAAATTGCGCTGCACCTGAAAGCCGCCGAGACGTACGGGACGCGTCCAGGTCAAACCGCCGGAGATGGTGTCGCCAGCACTATAGGTGAGCTGACGTTCCGGATCTGAATAGCTCCATCTTGAATCGAGTCGTAACACGTTGTTTCCCGACGTCGTGAACGTGTCCGAAGTGACCACAGCCGTCTGCGAAGCGATGCCCAACGGGCTGAAGAGCCGTGCTTCGAAAGCCGCGGATAACCCTTCGAAGTTCCAATTGGACAAGGACTCGCCGCCGGTCGATCCGTAAAGGTCATAATTCAGGACTCCTCCGACTGCGGACGGGCTGACCGGAATCCGGTCACGCGGGTGTCGAGCCTGATAGGTCCTCGCCAACCGCATATTGTCGGGCAAGTCGATGTCGATTGTCTGCGCCGGTTCATCGAATTGGTATGCCAAGCCAGGAAGATCGGCGAGCAAAACCCGGTCCTCGCTCTTGTAGCCGGACGGAACCTTGACGCCGAGCTCTTCTAGTTCCTTACGCGTGGCACTAAGCCGTCCGCGGTCATCCTCGCGAAAAGCACCAATGAGATTGGTCGGCCGGCCTGCAAGCGATACCTCAAGCTGCAAATCCCGTTCCGCGGCACTGACCGCAGTCGGCGAAAGATCGGAGAAAGCAATGGCGAGCAGGAAAAAGCCGCGCGCCGCGCGAAAATCGAGAGGGACAACCATCCCCCCTCAACGTCGCACTTTGACGGAAGCCGAAGCCTTCAGATCACCGATCTGTGACTGCCCTCTGACGGTGACAGTGGCGCCGGGAGCAAATCCCCGAGCGGGAATACCAGAGGGCCACTGCATTGTCGAACCCGGCAGTACGTATCCGAGGAGTCCCCTCCCGAACGGCAGCGAGCGCCCTGCCCCATCGGCAACGGTGATCGAGGCGGCCCTCATATAAGTTTCACCGCGGTTCCTTCCCTGCAGAACATAGCTGTGGGGACCGCGCAACAAGCTCCATTCAACATCGGCGGGCCCGAGGTCCCCTTGATGAAAGAACAACGGTACGACGTGGCGAACGACCACAGCGACCGTCCCGGTGCGGCGTGGCGCAGCTGGCAATTCGTCGATAACGAGACGATAGTCCTCTTCACCCTGAACAGGATTGCTGGCAGTGCGAACGATCCGCACGAGATAGTCCTGGCCGGCCGGCAACTGAAGAGATGGCGGACTAGCCACAACCGCGTCGGTCGGCTCCAGTCGCTCCTGCCCGTCCCGTTGAACCCAACGGAAGACGCGAAACTGGACATTGATTGGCTTGTTCCCCGTATTTCGCACAGTGGCCGACGTCGCCGCGCCCGGGGCGGCGACGTCGAGAAGCACAGGTGCGACCTGTAGGGAAGCGGCCGTAGCCGCGGCCGTCATGGCACAATAAGAAACCATAGCGGCCGCAAGGCCACTGAAAAGCCACTTCATCGGTCGTGTCCCGGGTCTGATTAGTATGTAAGTTCGACCTGCACGGTGTCGGTATAGACGCCGGCAGCAGGGGTCGTTTGAGAAGGCACGAGACCATAGACAGTGAGGCTCTGGTTGATGCCGGTACCGGTGCCACTGACCGTGTCGGTGCCAATCGTATTGCCCCAATTCGTGGCGCACGCCGAATCCCGGCAAAGCTGATAGCCGATCAACTCGCTCGACGGGCCGCCAATCATTTCACGCGATGTGACGCTCGAGCCGTTGACGCCCTGATCAATCCCGACGCTATAGGGAGTGGCATTGGTGCACAGAACTGTCAGCGACGTTGAACCTGAGATGGCGGTGCTGAGCAGGCCTGTGGTCGGAAACACCAGGTCGCTGGCCGAAAGCGAGCAGGCGCTGGTAATGGTGATCTGCACATTGAAGGAAGCAGTACTCGTAGCCGCGAGAACGGACGATGGCAGGGCGGCAAGGCCGCAAAGAGCAAAAATGGGTAGGTAACGCTTCATAAGTCCCTCACATTGGTAAACATCGATCATCGTGTATTGTGCCACGGGTGACCGATGCTGCTTAGCGAAGTGCGATATTTGGCGCGTCTACCGTTTGGTATACCGGTCCTGCACGCGTCGCTGGCGATTGGTCCACGCGGAATGCCAACGCCGGGACGATGGAAGGCTGATACGGCAATCGCGAGCCCGGAGATTGTTCCGGATGCATAACCGGCGAGTGCGCTTCATGCCACTATTATCGGCGTAAAGCGCACATCATGTAGGCACGTTAAAAACGACCGATAATTGGTTACCGTTCCTTTTGTTCTTTATAGGTGAATCGGCCGAGATCAGAACTCCGAAAATGCTCGTCAGGAAGACGCGGTTGTCGTCGTTCCACGAGTCTTACCCCGACGGCGGCCGCTGCGCCTGCCTGCGAAAAGCACAGGCAGGCGCGTGGATACTGCCTTGCCTGCGGTATGCGAAAAGCATACCATCAAAACCAGTAAATCAGGAGATTCGCTGTGGCTTCCGTTGAAAAAATGACAATTGCCCTGACGCCGGAAATGGCCGGCTTCATTCGCAGTTCCGTCGATGCCGGTGAATATGCCTCGACCAGTGAAGCAATCCGCGAGGCCGTACGGGAATGGAAGGAGCGTCGCGATTTGCTTGGCTACACGGCCGAGGAACTGCGCGAGTTGGTGGATGAAGGGCTGGTCAGCGGTCGCAGCGATCACACCTCCATGGCCGACGTAAAAGCTGCGGCGCGCACGCGGTTAGCGGCTGTCCAGAAAACGCGCTGACCGTGTCGTCGATTCAACGGACGAAACAGGCCGATGAAGACCTGATCGCCATCTGGCTCGAGATCGCCACGGATCATCCAACCGCGGCTGACCGGGTGCTTGATGCCATCGAGAGCCGCTGGCGGGAACTGGTCCACCATCCTTACTCGGGCCTCGGCCGCAATGATATTGCACCGGGCATTCGGCATCTGGTCGTCGGAAATTATCTGACGCTTTATCGCGTTATCCCCGATCAGATCGAAATCGTCAGGATATTGTACGGCCGCCGGAAGACTAGCCGTTACGCCGTCGAAGGGCGAAATGGGTAAAGGTCACCGAGGCGGGTCACAAACGCAACTCGATACGATGAGGAAAGCTATGGTTGGAACAAGCGGAAATGTTGCCCCTTCTGCCCTCGCCGAATCTCCAGGCGGTTCGGCCGGGTCGCGCGAAAACTCACCCACGGAGACGCCGAGCGCACTGCCCACTCACCTCGAACATCTCACGGAGCGCGCCCGCACCTATGTCGAGGCGGCCAGTTCGTCCAATACACGGCGCGCCTATGTCAGCGACTGGAAGCATTTTGCCGCCTGGTGCCGGCGCCAGAACGTAGCCCCCCTCCCCCCGGAGCCGCAGATCGTCGGCCTCTATATCACCGCCTGCGCATCGGGGACTGTGACGGGGGACAAAAAGCCGAATTCGGTCTCGACGATCGAACGCCGTCTCTCCTCGCTCAGCTGGAATTATGCCCAGCGCGGCCAGCCGCTGGATCGGAAGGATCGCCATATCGCCACCGTCATGGCCGGCATCCGCAACATCCACGCAAAACCGCCGGTTCAGAAGGAAGCGGTGATGCCGCAAGACCTCATCGCCATGCTCGAAACCCTCGATCGGGGAAGCTTAAGGGGCATACGCGATCGCGCCATGCTGCTGATCGGCTTTGCCGGCGGCCTGCGCCGCTCCGAAATCGTCGGGCTTGACGTGAAGAATGACCAGACACAGGACGGCCGCGGCTGGGTGGAGATCCTCGACAAGGGATTGCTGGTGACGTTGCGCGGCAAGACCGGCTGGCGCGAGGTCGAGATCGGCCGCGGCTCATCGGACGCCACCTGCCCTCTCGCCGCGCTGGGGATGTGGCTCAAGCTCGCCAAAATCGCCCATGGTCCCCTCTTCCGGCGGGTGACGGGTCAGGGTAAATTGGTGGGGTCGGAGAGATTGAACGACCAGGAGGTGGCCCGCCTCGTCAAGCGCACGGCGCTGGCAGCCGGCGTGCGCGGCGATCTTGCCGAGGGAGAAAGGGCACAGAAATTCTCCGGGCACTCCTTACGCGCCGGCCTCGCCTCCTCGGCCGAGGTCGATGAGCGCTATGTGCAAAAGCAGCTCGGCCATGCCTCTGCCGAAATGACCCGCAAATACCAGCGCCGAAGGGACAGGTTCAGGGTCAATCTCACCAAGGCCGCGGGGCTGTAGCTGATGCCCCCCGGCTGCCGAGTGAACTGATGCTTCAATCTCGCCGTCCACAAAAAAAGAATGCCACCGAAATCTTGGACAACGAGGTCCTCGGCAATCCCTGCCCTGCCCCACCCTCCTTGGTCATCCGGCTCGACCGGACTAGCACGGCAGCTTGGCTGAGCTCACTTATTTAACTGCAGGGCGGCTGGCGCATCAATCGACGAAAAGCCGAACGCCTCCATGCGCTGCTCGCGGATACGGGTGGAAAGTCGGGTGAAATCGGCGTCCCACGACACCAGGCAGAAGCCGTCGAAACGGCCCCAATGCAGCAAGTCCATCGCGTAGATCACGGGCTTGATATCGAGGCATTCTTTTCCGTCGTATGGACAAATCGCTGTTGCGGAATAATAGCGTGTGCGGCGAGCATATCCGCCCAACCTTTGGAGCGCGTGCCGGAGAAATCGCCATAGATGCGACGAGGCGCTCGCCTCGCCAATCTTAGCCCCTCTTCAAAACAGGCAGTCAACAATCTTGGCCGAAGTGTCGTCGCTCAGGACGGCCAGCCGTGGCGAGCGCGGCCGGCTCTGGTTTTCCTCTCTTCTAGATCGCAGGACTTATCAGCCGCACACTATCCAGTTCTTTCCGTCGGCAGCCGATTTTGGCAGGGGGGCATTTAAAGCGACCGCCGCCTGAAGATCGGTCCGAAAGGGGAGGGCGCTCTTCAATAGGCGAGAGTGGGCGCCAAGATTTTTGACCGCGCGAAACCATAAGTGTTCGGTTGAAGTTGCTTGGTGGCGGGCCTTTCACGCAGGTGGCTGTCGCAACGAGCGCATACAACGGTGCGCCTTGATTTTGCAGGCCATTTCTAGTGCGTGGCTGCGCCTGTGTAAAATGAGGGAACGCGACCGGGCAGGCTACGCCGCGACTAGGGAATCACGTAAGCCTCTCCAAGCGTCAGTTGTACATGTACAACGTAGGTGGTGCGCGCGGATTTTTTGAGTGGGACGTTAACCTTTTGTTAACGAAAAACTCTTTGCCACACGGTTTAGAATCGGGTCTATTGCGATCAGCGCATTTTGATCGCTTAGCTGGCGATAAGCGCAGATTTCATTTTCGAGGCACAGATGTTGAACACGGCAAATAGCAAGAAGAGCGACAACTTGCGCTCCCTCATTTCGTCTGATGCGGATGAGTTGTCGCGCCAACTCCAGGCTCACCAGCAGCGGACATTTCCGCCCACCGCCCTTAAGACCATTCGTCAGTTCACCCCTGCAGAGGCGGCAGACTTCATTGGCATCCATCAGGGCTACCTGCGCCAGATCGTTGCCGATGGTCACGGCCCGGAGCCGTTGGCAAACGGTCGGCGAATGTATTCCGTGCAGGATATCGAGGCCCTGCGGCAGATCCTTGACGAAGGAGGGAAGGGGCCTCGTAAATACGTTCGCCATCGCCGTGACGGAGAGAAACTACAAGTCGTCTCCGTCATGAATTTTAAGGGTGGTTCCGGCAAAACAACGACTTCAGCCCATCTCGCCCAGTTCTTGGCGCTGAGAGGATATCGGGTTCTGGCCGTCGACCTGGATCCCCAGGCATCCCTTTCAGCGCTCTTCGGCCATCAACCTGAATTGGACGTCGGCGAGAACGAGACCATTTACGGTGCAATCCGGTACGACGAGGCGAAACGGGATATTACCGAAATTGTCAGGGCGACCTACACCCCGAACCTGCACGTCATTCCCGGTAACCTCGAGCTGATGGAGTTCGAGCACGAGACGCCCAAGGCGCTTGCAGCGCGCCAGAGCGTCGACTCGATGTTCTTCGCGCGGATTGGCGAGCGTTTGGCCGAGATCGAAAGTGCCTACGATATCGTTGTGATCGACTGCCCGCCCCAACTGGGCTTCCTGACCTTGTCGGCCCTCTGCGCGGCAACGGCTGTCCTGATAACAGTGCACCCCCAAATGCTGGATGTCATGTCCATGAGCCAGTTTTTGCATATGACCGGCGATCTGCTTCGCGTCGTTGAGAATGCCGGCGGTACCATGGATTACGACTGGATGCGCTATCTCGTAACGCGCTTCGAACCGAACGATGGTCCGCAGTCGCAAATGTCGGGTTTCATGAAGTCAATTTTCGGCAACCGGGTTCTCGAGAACGCGATGGTCAAATCAACCGCGATCTCTGACGCCGGCTTGACCAAGCAGACTCTCTATGAAGTTGATCGCAACCAGTTCACGCGAGGCACGTATGACCGCGCCTTGGAATCCCTTACAGCGGTGAACTCGGAGATCGAGGATCTTATCAAGCAGACTTGGGGAAGGAAGTAACCCATGGCTCGCAAGAATATTTTCGGACTGGGCGAGCCCGATGCAGCGGCGGCAGCGGAGATTGACCACACCCTCGCAAATGCGCGGCCGCTCGCGGGCTTCGAAAAACCGCTTCGGCGTGCAAGCCCAGTGGGGGCAATCTCACAATCATTGGGTGGGATCAATGAGAAGGCGCAGCGTGCCGAAAATCTGGAAAGACAGCTCGCGCAGGGCCTGACAGTCGTAGAGCTTGATCCACTGCTGATAGACAGTTCATTCGTCGTGGACCGCCTAGGCGTCAGCGCGCAGGATCAGGAAACGCTGGTTGCCCAGATTAGAGAGCATGGGCAGCAAGTGCCGATTCTTGTTCGTCCGCACCCCGAAAGGCAAGGGCGCTTTCAGGTTGCGTATGGACATCGCCGCCTGGCGGCAGTCAAGAAAATAGGTGGGGCCGTCAAGGCCGTTGTACGGGATCTCAGCGATGAGCAGCTCGTCGTTAGCCAAGGGCAAGAAAACAATGCTCGCACCGATCTGACTTTCATAGAACGATCGTTCTTCGCATTCCGCCTCGAAGCACGTCAGTTCAACCGCGACGTCATAATGTCAGCGCTCGGTGTCGACAAAGCAGCGCTCTCACGCATGATTGCACTGGTCGACCGCCTTCCTGGAGAATTGATCGAAGCAATTGGCGCAGCACCTGGATTTGGCCGCACACGATGGGCAGAAGTTGCTGACCTTCTCGAGGAAAACGGGAAAAGAGCCAAAGCCATCAAGCTCAGTCAGGAACCGAACTTCCAGAATATGACGTCGGACGAACGTTTCCAGGCGATCTATGATCAACTCCGCAAGGTGAAGGACAAGGCCAGGACAACGATCTGGAAAACCGCGAGTGGCGGGAAAGTTGTCAGGATTTCAGAAACCGACGAGAAACTGAACCTCGTCTTCGACAAGGGAATTGAACCGGCGTTCGGGTCCTTTGTCGAAGCCAAGCTCAACGCTCTCTACGAAGAGTTTGTGCAGTCAAAAGACATAGCTGGAATAGGAGACTGAACCGCAAAAGAAAAGGCCCCCAAAACGTCGCCGTCGTGGAAGCCTCTCTCATAGTTTCGCACCTAGAGAATCGCATTTCCCCGAATCACAGTCAAGAGTCTTTGACGCCGTTTTGGTGACTGGATTTCTTTTGCCTGACAGAAGGTGAAGGAAAATGCAGACGTATAGTGTAACGACGCCCGTTGGGCGGCGGCCGATGACGCTTGCCTTGATGAAAAGGCAGCTTGAGACGGCCGAAATCAAGGCGGGTAAGACCGTCGACAAATGGAAAGTTTTCCGTGACGCCTGCGAGGCGAGGATGATTCTCGGGATCCAGGACCGCACGCTCGCCGTGCTCGACGCGTTGCTGACATTCTATCCAGACAACGAATTGTCGGAGAAACGGGGCCTCGTCGTTTTCCCATCCAACACTCAGCTATCCGCTCGCGCGCATGGGATCGCAGGGACGACGCTCAGGCGGCACCTGGCTGCATTGGTCGACGCCGGCCTGATCATTCGCAAGGACAGCCCGAACGGGAAGCGCTATGCTCGCCGTGACGGCTCAGGCGACCTTGAGCAGGCTTTCGGCTTCAGCCTCGCGCCTATGCTTGCCCGCGCCGACGAATTCGCCCACATGGCCCAACAGATAGCCGCTGAGCGCAAACGGTTCCGTCTGACCAAGGAGACACTGTCAATCTGCCGGCGTGATGTCCGAAAGTTGATCTCCGCCGCGATGGAGGAGGGCGCCGCAGGCAATTGGGGGGCGATCGAGGGACATTTCGTAGCGTTGCTGGCACGAATACCCCGTGCGCCGACCACGAACGATTTGCTGCCGATTCTCGAAGAGATGCAGATGCTCCGCGACGAAATCGTTAATTTGCTGGAAATGCAGATAAAATTGGAAAAAAACGACACCAATGGTGTCCATTATGAACGCCACATACAGAATTCTAATACCGATTCCATTATTGAACTTGAACCACGCTTCGAAAAGGAACATGGAGCGAAATCGAACCCAGACATCCGACCAGCAAGCGAGCCGATCAAAGCATTCCCGCTGGGAATGGTTCTTCAGGCTTGCCCGGATATCATCGATTACGGACCGGGCGGCGTGGTGGGCAGTTGGCGAGATCTGATGTCAGCGGCCGTGGTGGTGAGATCCATGCTGGGGGTCAGTCCGACAGCGTATCAGGATGCCTGCGAGGCCATGGGGCCAGAAAACGCTGCGGTAGCGGTGGCATGCATCCTCGAGAGAGCAGGGCATATTAACTCGGCTGGCGGCTACCTGCGGCATCTGACCGGCAAGGCCAGACGCCGGGAGTTCTCGCTCGGCCCGATGCTGATGGCTCTGATGCGGGCTCATGGTGCCGGGGCGAAGAGGGTATCATGATCGGTGGCCCCAACTCTTGTTAGCGGCCAGCGATGAAAGTAAAAGAGATCTTTTGAAAATCAACTAGTTATGAAATCGATCATCGCGCTCTGAAAGAGCTGCTTCTTCCCACCGCCAAGGCAGGTGCCGATTGCGGCTATCCCGGCGAGATCTCGCCCCAGACAGGCAAAATGAAGCACCAGTCGCGACCAGGATCACCGCTGGGAGCCGCTTCGACGCTTGGATAGAATTTTCAGCTTTGTGCGGAGCGCGGAAGCGTCTATCTGTGCTTCGCGCGAGGCCAGTCCGCCGATGGGGCGGTAAGGCAAATGATCGAAGGAAGACGCTATGGCGACCGGTACCGTAAAATGGTTCAATGCAACGAAGGGGTTTGGCTTCATCCAGCCCGACGATGGCAGCGCGGACGTTTTCGTCCATATTTCCGCGGTGGAGCGGGCCGGCATGCGGAGTCTGAACGATGGGCAGAAGATCACCTATGAGCTGGTAAAGGATCGTAAGTCCGGCAAGATGTCGGCGGACAATCTGCAGGCCTGAACTGACTGCCCAACAATGTTTGGAAGGCTGGGTTCAACCCAGGCCTTCTCCGTTTGTGGGATTGGCCGTTCGCGATAGTTTCGCCCGGCTCATGCTGAACTGTTGCACTCATCGAAGCCCGGCGCATCTCCTCCCGCGTCGGGCTTTTTCGTTGCGTCAGCCACGCGATCGTCGCAGGTCAGCGGCGTATCCCGATTTTGCCATTCTTATAGGTCGTTGAACGATTGTGGCGAGCCGGCCGGTCGGCCGGCGATCAGAACGGCGCGTTCGTCATCCTCGGCCGTTGTTGTCTTGGTGCGGCCGACAGGGATCAACAGGTAGGGGACCGATCGTGATGACGCTACGAATGCCTAATTCTTAGGAATGAACGTCGCGTAGTCAGAAAGCTTCTACCTTGAATGGGCGTGGTATTTGGCATATATTCTGCACAGAAAACATGGCGTTGAATATGGCGAGATAGATATGGGACAAGGACTCAAGGTGCCCGCACAGAATGAGCCTCTGATCCTGTCCTATATGGATCGGTTCGGTAAGATTGCGATTGCGGAGGTTGCGGACGGATTTGGCATGTCCAAGGGCCAGCTTGCCGAGACGGCTGGATTGGCTCGGGAAACGCTCTATCGGGCTGAGCGGAGTCGAGCCGCAAAGGCGCAGGGACGTCTGCGCGAGATGCTTGAAATCATCAGTAGAGTAAGTGACTGGGCGGGCGGTAAGGAACAGGCCATGGCCTGGTACCGCGCACAACCGCTCCCCGCATTTGGTGGACGAACGGCGGAAGCGCTTGTCAAGGACGGCAAGGCTGGCGCGGTTCGGGACTATCTCGATCACATGGCGGTTGGTGGCTTTGCGTGAGACTTGCCGCGACCTGTTACCGGGCGCATGACCCACATTGGTCGTTCAAGCCGACATCTGGCGATGGCGCAGCAATTCGGGGTGCGCGCTTCAATCCTCGAGGCGTTCCCGCGCTCTATCTCGGTTTGAGCATTTTGACGGCTATCAAGGAGGCTAATCAGGGCTTCGCCCATCGTATCGATCCTTGCGTCTTATGTTCCTATGAAGTCGACTGCAAGGATATCGCGGACCTGACGACGGGTGAGGGGAGGGGAGAATTCTCGGTCACGATCGACGAAATGGCTTGCGCCTGGGCGACAGCGCTTGCGGACGGTGACCGTCCGGCATCCTGGTCAATTTATGATCGGCTGAAGGCCCAGGGTATCGCCGGCGTTCTCGTGCCAAGTTTCGCGCCTGGGGCGGATGCGGAAGACCAGAATCTGGTGCTGTGGAAATGGGGACCGGATTTGCCGTATCGGGTAACGGTATTCGATCCGAGTGGGCGCCTGCCGAAAGACCAGTTGTCCTGGCGTTGACAACTGAACCAGCGAAGACAATCAAAGTCCCGCGGCCTGGGTGAGATCGCAGGCACGGCGGCCAGCGCTTGACGCGCGGCGCCACCGCCTGGCCGGTCAGCCGATCGGCGCCGACGGCCCTGCCCCCCGGTCCTCACGCGCCAGACCAAAGGCGCATGGGCGATCCCCGGCCGGGTCCTAGGGATGGGCGGCAAGGGGAGAGGCGGAGCAGGCCCGTGGACTGCGGCGGAGTGGCAACCGGAGCGTCGTCCGGGAGGTGTTTTCGGTGTTCCGATCGCTGCTGTGAGCCATTTCTCTCCCTCGATGGCGGAATGATCGATACGCCGGCATTATTGGACATTATTGTTACGCGACATGGCGTGCGCTTTATGGCGTTCGTGATGGCAATAAGCGCACATCGCTGATACGCCATTAGCGGAGGTTCCGAAGGTCGCAGGAGAGCCGAAAGCGGACCCACACGGAACCAGCTTGCTAAGGCATCCATTCGGACTAAGCTGAAATTTCATATGCGGGTCCCCATTTTCGAGAAGAAGTTCATGAGCCAGCGCCTTCGCAATATCTTCAAATTCACAAGTCAAGCGGACAGAGAACGCGCAAAGTTTCTCTCTAGGGTGCTTGGTATCTTTTCCGAACAAATCGTTTCGGTATGGACTGGTGACGAGCGCTCGCCATACGAAAACCTCGGCCGACCAACGATCAAGATAGATGATGGTGGCCGCGGGTACACACTAGACTTCGCCCTTAGACAACGTGCCAGCGGCAAGATCTATGTGAGCGAAATGAAGTGCGAGATTGAGTTTCAGAATTTTAAATTCTTTGTTTTGGAACATGTTTCTCAACTTGATCATCACAAGAAGCCTGCATTTGAAGCATTCCTGAGGGCCGCACTTCCAACGGTTGACCAAACGATTTTCGTGGAAGGCAAGAGCATCGATATTGACGGCGCAATTCTCATTTGGGGTTCTGTTGCACCCGAAGGCCGAGACGGAGCTATTACGGCAAAAGGCTTCCATGATGTATTGTCGGTCGAAGAGATTTGCGCGGACCTGGCCTCGTGGAAATGTGTACGATACGCGGCACTAATTGAGCAGCGCCAGAAGTGGTGCAATGAGCTTTTCACGGGCTTACTCGAAGGCCGCGCCAGCTGATGCTCCAGAACCCAGGCCGCGTACGGCTGCGGCCGAAGGCGAGCGAACTTCTGCAAAGGGTCCCAAATTGGCATTTTTTCCGAAGCGCCGCCGCTCAGGGGCCAATTCCTTAGCCTTCAACCCGTCCTATCCATAACGCGTTGGATTCATAGAGGTTAGGGTTTCCAGCCTCCCGGCGTGCAATTTTTCACCATCGGCTCGCAATTCGCCTATTGTCGTTGTCGCGCTGACCATGATCGCGATGCGATGGCGGCCTTCTTGACGGCCACGGCAATTCAGCCCATTCTGATACAGACCTGTCTCATCACAATGGGCGTTTCCTATGCCATCACCATCCGTCACCACCGACAAGCGCCAGCACATCATCGAAACCGCCTATGGCCTGTTCAAGAGCGTCGGCTTTCATGCCACCGGTATCGACCGCATCATCGCCGAGGCGGACGTGGCCAAGATGACGATGTACCGCCATTTCCCCAGCAAGGACGGACTGATCGTCGAAGTGCTGCGGTACCGGACGGACCGGTTCAATACCCAACTCGACGACCTCGCTGAACAGGTGGCAACGCCGGAGGAGAAGATCGCCACCATCTTCGACTGGTATGAGCGCTGGTTTCGCAGCCCGGAATTCCATGGCTGCCTGTTTGCCCATGCGCTGGCCGAATTCGGCGATGCCGGCCATCCGGTCTTTGAGGCTGTTGCGGGGCACAAGGACGGTCTGAAACGACGTCTGCGCCAAATTCTCGATGAGACAATGCCCGCGGATCGGGCTGAAAGTGCGGCCGCTGCGCTCTTCATGCTTCTCGAAGGAGCAACCCTGTTGGCGCAGATGGGGCAGGGGGACGCTGCCATGCGTGACGTCCGCAAGGCGGCGTCAAGCATCATTGCCATGCCGGATGACCTTCAATGAGCACGGCCGTTATCGGTCTCGCACTCTTTGCGGCGGTCCTGCACGCGACATGGAACGCCTTCCTGCGCTCGGGCGCCGATCGTCTCTGGACCGTGACGGTCATGAGCCTGGCAATGGCCGTGGTCGCCACTCCCTTTGCCGCTGTCTTTCCCCTTCCGTCTTCAGCGGCGTGGCCGTATCTCTTCCTCTCCTCCTGTCTCCAGGTCGGCTACAGCGTCTTTCTGGTTTTGGCTTACCGGCATGGCGAACTGGGGCAGGTCTATCCCATCGTTCGCGGCAGCGTGCCGCTGCTAGTGACGCTTGGCGGATTGGTGTTTGCCGGTGAGCATCTTACCTTGCCTGCGATGATCGGGGTCGTTCTCGTTGCACTCGGTATCATGAGCCTTTCTCTGGGCCGGACCCGCGCCTCGACGACCTCCATCTTATTTGCGCTGCTGACAGGCCTGTTTATCGCCAGCTACGCCACGGTCGATGCGATCGGCGTGCGGATATCAGGCAATGCAAGCAGCTACGCGATCTGGATTTTCCTGATCTACGGTACCTTGATGACGGCAACCTTTGTCGCCATGCAAAGAAAACTTACCGTGGATGTCCGCTCGCCCGAAACCTGGAAGGCGATAGGCGGCGGCATGGTTTCTCTCATTGCTTACGGCGCGGTGATCGCGGCCTTCGCCCTCGCCCCCGCCGGTCCGGTCACGGCGCTCAGGGAAACCAGTGTCGTGTTCGCTGCGCTGATTGGCCGGATGTTTCTTGGCGAAGCACTGACGGTGCGGCGTGTCACGGCCTGCGCGATCGTCGCGCTCGGCGCCGTCTGCCTCGGCTCTTCGTGACAAACCAAACGGTCCGGACTTCAACCTTAAAGCAAAGGCGCCATCCCCATGAACATATCCATGTTGATCGGCATCGCGGCCGCCCTTTTCGCGGCCTTTGCATGGTCGCTGAATTTTGTCGTACCCATCGTCATCGGCGACTATTCGGTCTTCGATTTTGCGGTATTCCGGTTTGTGATCTCCGGCGCCGTCGGACTGGGCATTCTAGCCCTGAGAAGGGCGGCCGCCCGAGATTTGAGCGTTCGCGACCTGCTGACGGCACTCTGGCTCGGGTTCATCGGCTATGTCGGCTATTTCCTGACGGTCGTGGGGGCGGCCATTTTCGCAGGCCCGGTGATCGCGCCCGCGTTTCTGGGGCTGGTGCCGGTCGTACTGGCAATCACGGGAAACCTCCGTCACAGAACCGTCTCCTGGAATGTTTTGCTTCTGCCTCTCATGCTGGCTGCTATCGGCCTTTGTCTCGTCAACATCAGCGTCCTCGACCCGGGAAGCAAGGCGACGACACAGTCGCTGGTGATCGGCATTCCGCTAGCGGTCGCAGCCGTGATCCTATGGACATGGTTCGGCCTTCTCAACCAGAGCGCCCTTGCGAAGCGTCCGGGCATGGATGCGGGCGTCTGGACAGCGCTTATCATGGCCGGTGGTGGACTGGAGATGCTGGCTTTCGTGCCGATCGGTGTGGTGATGGACGTGTTCGAGATACCCAGGCTCGGCCTCGGCTGGAATGTTGCGGCACCACTTTACGTCTGGGGAACCTCTCTGGCGATCCTAGCATCCGTCGGCGGGGCCGCGGCCTGGACAATCGCCGCACAACGGTTGCCCGTCGTGCTTTCCGCTCAATTGATCGTGTCGGAAACAGTCTTCGGAACGCTCTTCGGACTGGTAGCCCATGGCCGTTGGCCGACGTTGACGGAAGCTGGCGGGATTGCGGTCCTAACCGCTGGTGTTGTCGCAGCGATCCGCGCCTTTTATGGTGAACCTAAATTGACTGCGGCAACGTAAGTCCAGAATTCCTGATTTTTGATCGAAGCTGCCGCTGCGCGGAAAGAACGGAGTTATGGGAGGGTGGGAGAGTTTCGCGATTTCGCTCACGCGCAGTCAGAACGGACCACGGCGCACCGGGCAGACCAACCACATGTTCGAAATTCCGACGGCAGCCAGAGCAACGGCTACGTCAAGCGCGGGACGAAGCCAGGGCGCCGGGCCCGGGAGTCGCAGCTGACGCGGAGGTAAATACGGGCCACATTGAGGAGTCCGCACTCTGGTAACGTCGGCCGAGCTACCACGCGATTTTGAGCGCCAGCTCTGCGGGTTCACCTGCGCCCAGCATCTATCCAAACGCACGCCGCAGGCGTAGTATCCCGAGATCACCCTCCAAACTCTAGACTCGGCCGCTCGCATCGGCGGCTTTCGAGAACGGTGGTCAAGATGAAGGACCAGCACGCTCGCACCGCGGAACAATTCGCGCGGCGGGCCCACGAGCAGAGTGTGCTGTATCGCTTTACCGACCGCCTCTATCGAGCGCGTTCGATGGGTGATGTCTATGACGCGTCTCTGGATGCAATTGCCGATGGACTGGGTTGCGCCAGGGCGTCGATCCTCCGCTTCGACGACAATGGGATCATGCGGTTCGTCGCCTGGCGGAACTTGTCAGCCGCCTATCGGCAGGCCGTCGACGGACACTCGCCATGGCGCCCGGGCGATCAAAATGCCGAACCGATCTTCATCGACGACGTTCAAACGGCTGACATACCGGAAGCTCTGAAGGCGACCATCCTGCAGGAAGGCATTCGCGCCCTTGCGTTTATTCCGCTGACGATCGATGACAAGGTCATCGGCAAGTTCATGACCTATTTTGCAAAGCCTCGCGACTTCACGACGAACGAGCTCCAATTGTCAGTGACGATTGCACGGCAACTCGGCTTCAGCATCGGCCGTCGCTTGGCTGACGATAACGCCCGTCGATTGAGCGCCGCCGTAGAATCATCGAAGGATGCCATTTTCACCAGTGACTTGAACGGCATCGTCACCAGTTGGAATACCGGCGCCGAACGGCTGCTGGGTTATTCGCAGGGCGAGGCCGTTGGAAAACCTGCGGCAGTCCTTGTCCCACGTGATCGGCGCGGAGAACAAGCGGCTATTCTCTCGCGGATACGCAACAGAGAACACGACAGTTGCTACGAGACCGTTTGGCAACGCAACGACGGAAACCTGGTCGATATCTCGCTGACGGTCTCGCCGGTCTTGGATCGCGACGAGACGATCACGGGCGTATCCTATATCGCGCGTGACATTACCGATCGCCGCCGTGCGGAGGAAAAGCAGCACCTGTTGCTCCGGGAAATGGAGCATCGGGTCAAGAACCTTTTCGCCGTGGCGAGCAGCATCGTCCGCGTTAGGGCTCGATCCACGACTTCGCCATCCGATCTAGCTTCTGCTGTATGTGCTCAACTCTCAGCACTCGCCCAGGCTCACTCTCTCACCCTGACGCCGCGCCTGACCGATGATCCCAGGGAGGCGCCAGCCACAAGTCTGCATTCCCTCATTAGGACCATCCTCTCGCCCTATGACTGCAAGGTCGATGCAGAGTCCGGCTTCATGATAACTGGGCCTGACGTGCGCGTGAGTGGTAACGCGATCACGCCACTCGCGTTGTTGCTGTACGAGTTTGCGACGAACGCAGCCAAACATGGTAGCCTGTCCATGCCCAGTGGACGCATAGCGGTTGAATGCACAGCTGAAGGCGATCGCTATACATTGGTTTGGTGCGAACGTGGCGGGCCGTCGGATGCCATGCAAGGCGGGGAAGGCTTTGGAAGCATGCTCGTCAAGGCCACGGCTGCGCAGCTTGATGCGAAGCTGTCCCAGGACTTTAGCCCGACCGGACTAACCATCCGACTATCGTTATCCGCGGACCGCCTCGCGAATTAAAGCGTGTTAACGTCGAGGCGCTCCGTCTATGCCACCTTGCTGGTCGGGTTTCCCTGAACCAAACCGGGAATATGGCGCTTCGACCAGCGGATGACCGCTGTCGTAAACATCTTGGAAGCGCCGAAATGACATTCGCCTCTCGACGTTCCCGCGTCTGGTTCGACGAGCCGCCAGCAGGATGTTGCCCCACGTTTCAAAACGGCCGGATGGACTGCCGCGCGACTTGCGCCCGTTATTTCGCTGTCAGGACGGCGAGCGCCAAGAGACCCTGCCGGCTTATCCAACAAACATCGCACGCAGACGGGCCATAAGACTTTCCGGCTGGTCAACATGCTTTGCCCGGATATAGCTGGCGGTCGTCTGAGCGCTTACCGTCGCGCCGAAATGGCAGTAGCAGACGATACGGTGCAATTGCCTGTCGGACAGTTCGAAGAACCGTTTCGCCTCTCCGTAAGTGTCGTTTTTCAGCCCGGCTGCCCGAAGGACAGGATCGTCGAAGGCGACCGAGATCGCCGAGTTGTTGCAGCGCAACGCGGCGCGCACCGCGCGCGGCTGATATTCGGTTTCGTGCAACGTCGAGAGAAGCCGCGGCGGATCCGCTTCGAGGAGTTCCGCCCAGCGTTGAAGACGCTTGTCGCGCGGCATGACGGGATGAGGATAATCCTGGATCCTGGCAAGATTCTGCAGTTGATCGAATTCATGGTGCTTCATGTCGCCCTCCATTGAGACGCGTAATGCTCAGACCACGACAGAAGTGTGAACCAAACCTATGCCCAGGTCCAGTCATTATGGGGTCAGGACAAGAGCAGATGGGGTGGTTGCCGTCCTCCCCTAACGGCATCGCAATGTGCCAAGATGATGTGGTGTAGGCCAGAGGACGGAGAGGACGGCGAGATGAAGGCGCTCATGCCGTGCTGCTCGTTGATCAGGCGGGATGGCACGTCACGCCGAAGCTCAAAGTACCCGACAACATCACGCTGCTGTTCCTGCCACCGCGGTCGCCCGAATTGAACCCCGTCGACAACCTGTGGCAATTTATGAGGGAGAACTGGTTGTCCAACCGGATATTTAAAGACTACGACGACATCATTTCCCATTGCTGTGACGCATGGAACAAGCTGGTCGCACAACCGTGGAAGATCATGTCGATTGGAATGCGTGATTGGGCGCACCGGTTTTGATTAGCGCTCGTTGGTATTAACTGCAATACTGCAATCGTATCGGCGTGAAGGCCGTGCATCCTTTGATGTTCATCCGCCGTCCTCGGCAAATGCAATGCCGCCACGTTGCTGACGCTGATTCTCACATTAAATGCCGATGGTCAGACTCGATTATCAAAGTAAGTGTACATTCTCAAATTAGGTACGCAGCTAACGTTGACATCGTTGAAAAGCCATTCTCACAATTAACTGCCAAGCGACAGCAGTAGTGCGAAGAACTTTAGGTCTTGCACAAGGGCATGGCACACTGGCATTGTCTCTATTCTTGGTCGAACAGAGACTCTCCCTCTGTGGGAGATCTTCTACGGCACATCGCGCTGCTTGATCAATTACGATCCCAGGGGAACCGCCATGCCTTTGCAGCCACCTCCACTCCGGAACGAAAGCGTCGTCGGCGCGCACGTGTATAGCCACAGCGGGGAGTTCTCTCCGGAAGTACTGGATCTGGAGCTGCCGGGCAGAGGACTCTCGTTCCGGTTCTTACGCAAGTATCGTTCGGCTCTCGCTCATCAAGCCGGCCTACTGGGGCGTGGGTGGAGCTTCGAGTATGCCCGCCGCATTGAACAGGCACACGACGATGTGCTGTACTACGACGAACGAAGTCGGGTCTCTCTGTTCACCGCGAGCAAAGATGCGGCTGCGTTGTACGCCCCGGGGTTCTACGGTGTCCTTGTGCAGGAGAACGACCGCTTCGTGCTGAAGCAACGCTTCGGCGAGCACCTGATCTTCGAACTCCCTCAGCATGGCGGGCGGTTACTCGCTGTTCAAGACAGAAATCTGAACACGATGCAGTTCGCCTATGCGGACCACGAGATTGTGGTGATTGACTCGCTTGGTCGGCACATCGTGATTAGACTGGAGGCAAACCGCGTCGTCGAAACCCGAGACCACACCGGGCGCCATTGGCAATACCGTTACAACCATGACGGATGTTTGACCGAGGTCGTTCACCCCGGCATCCGCGGCATCAATGGTCGACGCTGCACGAAATACTGCTACGACGCCAAGTTCCGTCTGCTCTCCATCACCGATCCCAAAGGTCAGACGTTCCTGCGGAATGCGTACGACGAGGCGGGGCGCGTTAACGTGCAGCAGCACGGTGGAGGAGCCTTTCGGTTCCAATACGACGCCGTTTCGACGAGCCCGGGAAGTGCGCCTGTGTACTGGACACGCGTCACGCTCAAGAACGGGGGCGTGCTCGAGTTGCTGCATGATGGCAGTGGGCAGGTACTCCAACGGACCCTGCCGATCCGAAAGGCTTCGCTGAGGCCTGCCGATCGCCTCGACGGCGACGACATGGTCGCGCTGACAACTACGTCACGCTACAACGAGAACGGCGAGCTTGTGCAGCGCTCGTACCCAGCCGGCAATTCCGCTGAATGGGTGTACGACGAGGCCAACAACGATCCACGAGCCCGCGGCAACCTCCTGGAAGTGAGACAGCTCCCTGCGCTCGGTTCCGGTGAAAACGCCGGTCCGCTGGTGACGCGGTCCACGTACGAGCCGATGTTTCAGCAGTTATCTTCGCGCACCGACGCCCGTGGGAACACGACACAGTATGAATACGACTCGCGCGGCAATGTGACGGCCCGTGTCTACCCTGTGCTGGGAGTGCACGATTTGGCGGATGGCGGCCGTCGAGGCATGCGGACGCTTCAGCTTACCGCCCGATACAAGTACAACAACGCCGGCCAGATCATCACGTATACCGACGCACGCGGCGCATCCATACAGTACTTCTACTACCCGGAACGTGGTGTCGCGTCCTCGTCAGCGGGACACCTGAACACGCTGGTCCAAACAGCCGGCGGCTATTTGGCTCGCGTGGTGCGCGACGCAGCGAGCGATGAGCGGAGAATGGCAGGAACGCCGGCGAGCCTCACCTCAGAATTCGAATACGACGAGCGCGGCAATCTCGTCTCCATCATCGACGGGAAAGGGCGTCCCACGCGCCTAGAATACGATGAACTCGGCAACCTTGTCGGAACCATTTCGCGTGAACCCTTCGAGTATCGCGTGTCGTTCGACTACGACGCCAATGGGAACATGGTGGAATGTTCGCTCAAGTTTGGCCATCATGCCTACGACGACGGCGCCCGCCAGGTGAACTTCGTCACGAGCGAGATACGTGAACGATTCGAATTCAACACCCTGAACAACATCGTGAAGCGCGTCGCGGCGTCAGGGACGAGGCAGAAGGCTCACACGTTCGTACGCGACGCCGCCGAAAATGTCGTCCGTGAGGTGGAGCCTCTTGGAAACATCATCGAGTATGACTATGACGAGCACCATCATCTTCTTGTTCGTCGCTTTGGTGTAGGTTCAGAATCCGTCAGCACCATTAGTCACACCTATACTCCGAACGGCAGCCTCCGCGAGACCATCGACGCCCGTGGAAACACCACCACGCATAATTACGATGCGTACCACCGCTATGAGGGTTATACCAATGCGCTCGGAACCTCCAAGAAGCAGTGGCGTGACGCTGTCGGCAATGTCGTCCGTGTCCAGATCTTTGGTGCGACGCTCCGGCCGGACCCGCTCGAGCACGTCGTTGATGTGCCAGTGAAGACACTCGCGGAATCGTGGTTGGAATTCGACGAGTTGAACAGGCGAGTTCGGGTCGATCGCGCGTGGCGAGATGCGGTCACGGACGCGCCTCTCGGAAACAGTCAGTACGACGGCCGGAAAGGCGTCGTCTCATCCGTCGTGCAGTACGGCGAGGGCCACTTGCCCGTAGCTGTGTGGAGCGAGGCCGGGAACACCGTCCGCCTCGATTACGACGGGGCCGGCAGGGTCACCGATATCCGAGACGACACCGGCGAGACTCTCTCGATCGAGTACGACGAAAATAGCAACGCGCGTCGCGTGTCTCGACTGGACCCGACCTTCCATCACGTCGTCGACCAACAGTTTGATGAAATGGACCGAGTAGTCGCCCGCGCAGTGAACGACGGAACTCCTCAGCTCCTTGCCTACAATGCGTTGAACTCGCCGACCGACTATCGAGATGCAGCCGGAGCGACTGTTGTTCTGCTCCAGGATACGTTCGGTCTCTTCGGGGGATTGCTGATGCGGGCGAGTGGTCATACGGACACTGCCGATTCGCCTGCAGAGCAGGAGCTGGTGCACCGGTTTGAATGGGACGATAACGCCCGCCTCGTCACCTCGATCAACGCCCGCGGAAACGCAACTCGATACCACTACGATGCGCTGAATCGCCTGAGCAGCATCGCATTTGCCGACGGAGTGACGACGCGCTTCCAGAGGGATCCCGGCGGTAACGTCTTGCGCATGACCCGCGGCGACCATGAGATCTTCGCCAATCGGTTCGACGTGCTCAATCGCCTGATTGAACGAACGATTCAAACGCGCGACGACGAGGCCCAGGTTGAAACCGTGCAATACGACAATCTGGATCGCGTCATGCTCGCGGCGAGCGCAGGGATCTCGACGAGACGACATTTCGATTCTCTCTCACGGGTGTTGTCGGAGAGCCAGTCCGGACGTACGATTCATTACAGCTACGACTCGGCCGGAAATCAGATACAGGCCCGCTATTCAGACAATTACGCGGTAGACGTGTCGTTCGATCAACTGCGTAGGCCCGTCGACGTTGCCGGGCCGCTGGGACCGGTCGCGTCCTTCACGTACCGCTCGAGCACGCAGGTGGATCGGGTCCGGCTCGGCGAAGGTCTGAGAGCGGTATACGACTACGAGCCGGAGACAAACTGGCTTGCACGCGTCGTCTACCGTGCGCAGCGAACAGGGACCGTGAGCGACGGCGCTGGATACAGCTATGGCGCCGGGGGGCGCAGGCTTCAGGAGGTACACCTTCGACGTAGCGACGACGCTGGTGAGCGCTATTTCTACGATTCGGCTCATCGGCCCATGCGCGCTCAGTACGGCGTTCTGCGATTGTCCGACCCGAATAGCCCGTTCGACCGGGACGTGCTGTATCAGTTGGGACCGACAGGACTCTGGCAGCGCAGAACCGTGCGCGATGGAGCTCTGGCAATCGTGGCGCAAGACGTGGCCGAAGCGACGTCACGGGAGCGTTATTCATCGGTCGGCAACAATCGCTTCACGTTCGACGGTAATGGCAACCGAATCGCAGAGACCCGCGATCAGAATGGGGTTCCTGCGGAGCGACGATATCTTTACGACTATGCGAACAGACTCGTTCGCGTCGAGGACCTCGGGCACAACGGCGAAACAGCGCAGACGATCGAGTATGCGTACGATGTGCTCAGCCGCCAGATTCTGAAGCGTGTCACCAAGAGCGGAGAGTCCCATACCTACACTCGCGTCTGGAGTGGCTATCGGTTGATTGAAGAATGGAGGGACGGCACCCTCGTGACACGCTTAGTATATGGCGGCCCCAATGAGCAGCCGCTGGCGATTGTACGGAACACACGCGAGGGGGAGCGACTGTATTACTACGCATACAACGGTCGAAACCTCGTCTCCAGCATCCTGGATGGCTCCGGCGGCGCGCTCGCAACCTACGAGTACGACTTCTACCGCCGCCCCCGCGTGACGGACGAGCGACCGGACGCGGACGGGTGGACATCCAGTCTGACGACACTCTTCGTTGGACCCAATCTAATGTGGGACTCGGACGCGGAGCTCGCATTCAGCGGCGCCGCTGCGCATGATCTGACGGTCGGCGAGCGTATCAACTCCCCATCCCGGACCTCGTTTGATGAAGCTCCGTCCGGGGCTCCGAACGTGTCGTCCGTTCCTCCGAAACAGACGCCTAGTGGCTTTCCGCCTGGGACGGCGTCGGCATTGGGCGCACTAGGCGCCACGATCGGAGCGCTCGGCGTCGGGATTGCCATAGGCGGGATTCTTACCGGCCCTGGAGAACTCGTTGTGGGGCCGGCCGGCTTCGCGGTGTCCGGGGTGGGCATTCTGATCGGGGGAGTCGGGGCCCTCATCGGGTATGTCGATGCATTGGGCGACGACCCGTTCGGCGAGAACGGCCCGATCGGTTTCGGTCCGTTCACACGGCCTGGGCAGTTCACCGGCCCTTCGGACTCCGTTCAGTTTGGCTCGTTCTCGCATCCCGGCGGAGGTAGCCACGGCGACGCCGGCAATTCATCGGGCGGCGGCGAGGGGAGTTCATCGGGCCAACCTGAAGATCGCCCGTTCGGTAACGGAATCGATTACGGCCACGAGGGTGGGGCGCCCGGCAACGGAAGCGGGAGTTCGGGCGGAAGTTCGGGCTCGGGCACCGGTTCCGGTTCGACCGGTGGTTCAACGGGCAGTTCCGGGTCCAGCTCGGGCCAGACACAAAAAGAGCACAAGCCAGTTTTGAACAACAACGGAGAGTGGGTCTACGAGGATACCGGTGAGCCCGTAAAGGATGAAGACAAGAAAGATGCAGGCGCACAGAAGGGCGGCAGCATGCCGAACCCTATCGACGGAACCGGCGAAGGGATCGACAAGGACTGGTGGCGCAACCTGCCGAATGCCAGCGCTTTGAGCGTCGCCGCTGCGCTCCGGTCGCCATTGAAGTACGACGAGCGGGAGGGCACGCCGTATCTTCAACTAGGAGCCGCCAGCGGGTCCGACCACCTGGTCGAGTTTCTCTCGCCCCACCCAGTCACGGTGGACGAGGGGGGCGAAGGAATCACGATCAACGTGAACGCCGTCCACTCAACTGGTCTGTCGACCGGTTCGAACACTGCTGATGGATGGGGCGACAAGCCGCGAACGCTGGCGGAAGCTGTTGCCGCGCCTCGCATCAGAGGGGGCGCCCTGTCGAGATTCTAATCACGCGAAGCCACGAAGACGAGCGCGTAGCAGGCCTCGTCCTCGTGCGCCAGCGCCCCGGATCGGCCAAAGGCGTCATGTTCATGACCATCGAAGACGAAACGGGTGTGCCAACGTGATGATGGGGCAGAAGGGAACCGTCGCCTTAAGTTGCGGCTGGTTACAGGAAGGTCGGATGATACGAACCTGCGGCAGGCGACACGATTGAACAGGAGCGGTTGTGAATGCAGATCGCTTGGGTCCCTTATCTTGAGAACGTGCCTCTTGTTACGAGGTAACCATCCGGGCAAGGCCGCAGACTAAGCTGGCTGATCTCTGAGCTCGACTTTGAGCATTATGCGGCGAAGCAAAGAGCCTGTGTCATGCGCTTGAGGCGGCTTGGTTGCGTTTCAGGCCTAGTCGATGGGGTGGACGCCCCCTACGGCATCGCAATGTGCCAAGGTAGCGGTGTCGAAACGTTGCTACAAAGGGGAGTGTCCATGAACGATACTACCATCATCGGAATTGATCTGGCGAAGAATGTCTTTCAGCTGCACGGAATGGGGGCTGATGGTTCGGTGACGTTCCGCCGGAAGGTGTCGCGGGTGCGGCTCCTGCCATTGCTGGCTGAGCATCAGGCGTGTCTTGTGGCGATGGAAGCTTGCGCCAGTGCTCATTATTGGGGCCGGGAGATCGGAAAACTCGGCCATGAGGTGCGTTTGATCGCGCCTCAGTATGTGAAGCCGTTCGTCAAACGGCAAAAGAATGATGCGGCTGATGCGGAGGCGATCGCCGAGGCGGCGTCTCGTCCGACGATGCGCTTTGTCGCAGTCAAGAGCGCGGAGAAGCAGAGCCAGGCGATGGTTTTTAAAACCCGTGATCTCCTGCTGGTTCAACGAACCCAGACGGCCAATGCGCTGCGCGGTCACCTTGCAGAGTACGGGGTTATCGCACCGCAGGGTATCCAGCATATAGGTCATTTGACCAGGGCCCTGGAAGATGCGGATACGGCACTTCCGGCGGTTGTCGTTGATCTCGGCAGAGAACTTCTCGATCATCTTGCGGCACTGAATGAGCGTATTGCCGCATTGAACGAGCGTATCAAGGAAATTGCGAGAACGGATGAAACCGCCCGGCAGCTGACAACGATTCCCGGCATCGGTCCGATTTCCGCTGCTGCGATGCTGGCCATCGCGCCATCGCCCTCGACGTTCTCGAAGGGGCGTGATTTTGCTGCCTGGCTCGGGCTCACGCCGAAACAGAATTCGACGGGTGGCAAGACGCGCTTGGGCGGGACATCGAAGATGGGGCAAAGAGACTTACGGCGTCTCCTGATCCTTGGTGCGATGGCCGTAGTGCAACAGGCTGCGCGGCATGGCGCGACTGCAGGGTCTTGGCTCGCACGCATGCTTGCGCGGAAACCAAAAATGCTGGTTGCAGTCGCGCTGGCAAACAAGATCGCCCGTGTCGCCTGGGTCTTGATGGCCCGCGGCGGGGTGTACCAGACTCCAGCTTCCGCCTGAGGGCGACTGGCTGGAGGCGTCGAAATGCGGCGGTTCTAAGCGGAGGTTTATGGGCGAAAAGTCGAGAAGACGGGATCGGGAAAACCAGTTTCGGGCCAAGTGCCTTTGAGCACGCCTAGTCGATTTGGACCAGATCCCCGAACGATCCATAAGGGCCCGCGGCATTGTAAGGCCGCATCATGAGGCCGGACACACGACGGAACTCGACCGCATTGCTCATCGCCAAAGTGAAAAAACCACTTGCATTTCCGGGGGCGTCCACACACGGCCCGAAGCTGATGAGGTGGAACGGCCCTTCTCGAACGGCATCAAAAGTGCCTAACGTGGTCGTGCGAAACGCCACAAGAAGAAGGACCGTTCCATGGAGAAGATTACCACAGTCGGGCTTGATCTGGCCAAATCCGTTTTCCAAGTTCACGGCATTGCCGGAGATGGAACCGTGATCGTGCGGCGGGCTCTCCGTCGTTCGTAAGCACCCGATTGGCACCGCCTGCCGGATAGCGCCTTGATGGCCTAAGACACGTCATTAACGACGTCGTTGATGACGTGTCTTAGGCGAGGTATGGGATGCGGGTCGAAATTCTTGGTCAGGAACGGCGGCGGCGTTGGGGCGACGAGAAGAAGCTCGCCATTGTCATGTCGGTTGGGCTCGACGGTGCGACGGTCACTGAGGTTGCACATCGGCACGATGTGACCCGGCAGCAGATTTACGCCTGGCGGCATGAGCTGAAGAAGAAGGGTTTGTTGCCGTCCACTGCCGATACGGTCTTCCTTCCCGTAGACACGTCCGCCATGCATGACGCCCCGCTCGGGCGTGAGGACGTTGCGCGCGTGCCTGCAATGATCGAGTTGCGGTTGAACTATGGGCGTAGCCTTCGCTTCGACAGTGGCGTCGATGCCACCGTCCTGACACGGCTCATCCGGGCGGTTGAAGCAGCATGATTGGACCAGGAACCGGTGTTCGAGTGTATCTCGCCTGCGGAGCCACGGACATGCGCAAAGGGGTAGAAGGTTTGGCTGCGCTTACGCAGGATGTGCTACGCCAGAAGCCGACGGGAGGGGCAGTCTTCGCGTTTCGAGGAAGACGGGGCGATCGCATAAAACTCCTGTATTTTGATGGCCAGGGCTTCTGCCTTTACTATAAAATATTGCAGAGGGGGCGTTTTCCATGGCCTTCAGCAGCAGATGGAACGACCCGGCTGACAACGGCGCAACTGGCCATGCTTTGGGAAGGGATCGATTGGCGACGTCCCAACTGGGGCGCTCCGCCGGCGCGTGTCGGTTGATTTTATCTCACTGAATCGGGGTCGGAACAAGAACTGCTCGAAATCGTACGCTAAGCTCGAATGACCGTCATGCAGCACGCAGGATTCTTCCAGGAAGTCGCAATGGCCTGAAGCCTTCAGGCATCTGCTGCTCGGTGTCCCAGGAATAGATGCCGGTGAGATTTATGTGTTCCCAGCTGAGCGGCGAGACATGCTTGAGCAAGGCATCGGGAATGTTCCGCCCGCTCTGACGCAGATGGGAGACGGCGCGGCTGAGGTAGACGGTATTCCAGTGAACAATAGCGCTGACAACCAGATTGAGGCCGGAAGCCCGGAATGCCTGGCTCTCGAACGAGCGGTCGCGGATTTCGCCGCGCTCGTGGAAGAAGACGGCACGCTTGAGCTTGTGCGCGGATTCTCCCTTGTTAAGTCCGGCCTGACATCGCCGGCGGAGTGCCGGGTTGGAATACCATTCGATCATGAACAGGGATCGCTCGATGCGGCCGAGCTCACGTAGGGCTTTTGCCAACTGGCTCGGCTTCGAGGATGCCGCCAGCTTTTTAAGGATCGTAGAGGGCGCGACGGTTCAGGTGCGGATCGATGTCGCCAGATGAAGCAGATCATCCCAGTATTCCAAAATGAGCGCGGTATTGATTGGCGCGCCGATATGGTCAGCCAGCGCCGGATAGGCATCGGCCTTCTCGAAGGTGTGGAACTTCCGGTCCTTGAGGTTACGCAACCGGGGCGCGAAGCGCTTTCCGATCAGGGCGAAGAGGGCAAATACATGATCGCTGGCACCTCCGGTATCAGTAAAGTGCTCCTCGATTTCCAGGATAGTGTCATGGTCGAACAGGCCATCGAGAACATAGGCTGCCTCACTCTCGGTCGGGCTGATCGGCAGAATGCTGAAATAGCCGTATTGATCGGAAAGGTGGCTGTAGAATTTCGAGCCCGGCTCGCTACCGTAGTGAAGGTTGATATCGCCGCGCTTGGCGGCACGATCGCTGGCCCGAAAGAACTGACCATCGGATGATGCAGTCGTTCCGGTGCCCCAAAGCTGGGCGTGGGGATGACGCGCATGGGCGTCCGTCACGCAGGCCTGCGCCGCGCGATAGGTTTCCGCGCGAGCGTGGAACATGCGCATCCAGCCGATCTGATGGGCGCTGATCCCCTTGGAGGCTCCGGCCATACGCTTTGGGCCAAGATTGGTGGCGTCTGCGAGCGTGCCGGCGAGCATAGCCAGAATGTTTTGCGGCGTATCGCCTGTTCGGACATGGGTGAACTGATCGGCAAAGCTGGTCCACTCATGCACGTCTCTCAGAAGATCGGGCACCTCGACAAGTGGATACATTTCGCTGAGCTCGACATTCAATTCATCGGCTGCGGCGGGAACTTCGCTGGCCAAGGGTGTCACGATCAGGGTTCCGGCTTCGAGACGGACCCCTTGGAGTTTGCCGTTGCGGGCGCGATAGGCAAGACGCTTGAGATTGAAGTCGAGCAACCGCTGCATTTCGGTGAGCCAGGCCATGCCGTCGCTCTGCACACCAAGGCCAAGCTGGTCGGATTCCTTTAGTTCGGTGAACGCAGGGCGGGGCATGAGATGTTCATTTATCGGCCGGAACGCCCTGCTGCCTTCAACCCATATGTCGGCCGAGCGAAGCCGGTCGCGTAATGCCGCAAGCGTTGCAATCTCGTAGAGCCGGCGATCGGGCCTTGCCTGCGCGAAGATCAGTTTGCGCTCCGCCACGCCGAGATGAGCGACCGGGATGCGTTCTGGAAGCACGCGCCGTCCTCCCGTGTAAAGGGATTTGAGGGTTTCGATCGCTGCGAGCAAAGGATCGTGCCGACGACTTGAATGGAATGTAAAGATCTGAAGGAACCGGCCCGCATATTTGCGAACATTGGCATATTGTTCGACGGCAAGAATCAAGGGCGACGCGTCATTGTCCGTCACCATTGCCGTAAGCACCGGCTTTGCCTGCACAAGTCGATGCCAGCCCACCTGCCGGTCGAGCGTTTCGATGGCATCTTCGTCATTGTCGTGAGCGGACTGAAGAGCCGTTATCGTGTCGAGAAACAGCCGTAGTGCTTTGGCTGTTTCCATCCGAGTGTTCACATGGCGCTGCTTCTTGCGGTTATTCGCCTGCGAAAACAGCCTGCCGATCAGCTTGATGAACATGGTGACTGCGGCGTCGGTGAGCTTTTGGCCGAGCTTGGTGATCTGCGCGACGATCGTCGCGCGCCGGCGATTGGCGTTGAAGTCGGCGGCAAGCCATGCCGGCGTCACATCGCCCTCCCGGACCATCTGCTCCCAACGACCGGAATGGATGCGGGCTTGTAGTCGGGGATCAATATCGAGCGCACGGATGAACGTGATCCTCTCCATCAACGCGACCAGGTTGCCGGCACCCGGAGCATCCGGCGCAGATCGCAGCCAATGGAACCGCGTTTGGCCGATCTCGGGATCAACCTTCAAAAGGTCATCGAGGGATTGGAGCTTTTCGACCAAAAGGTCCGATATCAGCGCTGCCTCAGCGAGCCGGCGGGCTATTACGCGGCCTGCAAAGCCGATCCGCTCTATTGTGTCAGATGCGGGAAGCAACACATTCCGCTCCCGCAGTGTGGTGACAATAGCTTGAGCGATGGAGCGACCCTTATCTGTTGTGGTCGCCGTTTCGATGGCGGACAACAAGGCGACTCGCCGGTCCTGCGCAGTTGCCGTTCGTTTTCCCAGATAGGAAAGCAGATGAGCAGTGTGCTCGCGTCGCGTCTCTTCTCGACGGGCATAAAAATGGAAACTCTCCGGATCAGCATCAAGCTGCTCGGCGACATAATTGAGCATCGACAGCGGCGGGATTTCATGCACCATGAGCGCCCGGCCCGGATGTCGCATCATGCAAAGCTGGACAGCAAAGCCAATCTGGTTGTGTTTTCGCCTGCGGACTTCAATCTCCAGCCGGTCCGATGGAGATAAAGTATAGTGACGGATCAGGCTGTCCTCATCGGTCGGTACGCCGAACAGCTCCTGTCGATCCTGAATTTTGAGAAGCTTCCGCCGCGCCATTTTTGACTCCATACAAACTTGCGTCGTTGGTTCCAGGCATGTCCGAAAACGAGCGATTCCGTACAGGGGCAAAACGCACTGTCCACAAATTACCTTGACAGAATTATGAACAGCTAAGATATTCCGGACATCCTATTCGGACGAAATTGAGCTGATGCCACGCACTTTTGCCTATGTCCGTGTCTCCACGACCGGACAAACCACCGAGAACCAGGTTCAGGAAATCGAAGTGGCGGGTTTCCATGTCGAGCCGCGCCGTATCATCACCGAGACGGTCTCCGGCAGCACCGCAATCGCGCAGCGCCGTGGTTTCACCCGCTTGATGGACAAACTGGAAGCTGGCGACGTGCTTATCGTCACCAAGCTCGATCGGCTCGGCCGCGACGCCATCGATGTCAGCATGACGGTCAAGAAGCTGGCGGAAATGGGCGTGCGTGTTCATTGCCTCGCGCTTGGCGGCGTCGACCTCGCAAGTTCGTCCGGAACGATGACCATGAATGTCCTTAACGCTGTCGCACAATTTGAGCGAGATTTGCTTATCGAACGGACCCAATCGGGCCTCAAGCGAGCAAAATCGGAAGGCAAGATCCTCGGTCGACCATCCCGCCTCAGCGAGAAGCAGAAACAGAATGTGCTGGAGGATCTCGCGAAAGGGATGAGCATCTCAGCTATTGCCAAAAAATTCACAACCAGCCGCCAGACCATCATGCGTGTTAGAGATGATAGTTCACGCGCTGTTCGATCTTAAGTGTTGTGGACACTTGTCGATCGATAACACGATGGCGGCGACTCGCGCCCTCCGGCAGACCTCGGGAACCGGCGCTCCTTCCCCGGTCTGCCACAGAATGAGGCGCTCGGCGCCTCCGTGAACTTCGACTTTTCATGCCGAAAACTCCGTCTAGACTGGAATTTCCAGCCTCAACCGGTCCAGAAAATCGGAGGTGTCAAAGCGGCAACAATGCGTCAGGCTTCACATCACCGATTGATGCGTAACTGTGCGTTTCCCTGACACCAGGAAGCGGCAGAATGACCCGCTGCAGGAATTCCTGAAACGTCGCCATGTCCGCTATTCGTGCTTTGACCAGGTAGTCGAAACCACCAATCACCATATGGCATTCGATGATTTCGGGTGCCTTCGCAACAGCCTCTGCAAAGCGGTCGAAGACGTGCGGTGCGGTGTGATCGAGCCTTACCTGGACAAAGACGAGCGTGCCGCGTCCGATCTTTGAGGGCTCCAGCACAGCCCGGACGGCGCGGATAAAGCCTTCACTGAAAAGGCGCTTGATGCGCTGTGATGCGCCGGTCGGTGACAATCCAACGCGTTGGGCGAGGTCAAGAACAGTCCGGCGACCATCTTCCTGCAGTAGCCCGAGCAACATCCGGTCGACACGGTCCAAATCGTTCATTTTAGATTCACACTTTCTTGGGTCCGAATGCGCGACAATCACACAAAAAAATCAAAACTAACATATTTTATCACGCCACTTGCCGCAATACGGTTGGAAAGTAACTAAACCCCAACCAGAACGAAGGCAAGCAAGATCATGGACAGCACACAACCTGCCGCGAGCATTCACACCAAGGGTGAGATCAAGATTCTCTCGCTGAGCGAAGCGGAGGTCAAAAAAAGTATCGACCTGCGCAAGCTGCTCGACGCGCTAGCGGACGGATTCAAAGCGCTTTCCGACGGTCGTGTCGTCAATCCAGCGCGGCCACAACTCGATATTCCGAATGCAGGCTATTCGTTGGCGATGCCGGCCTGGATGAAGGGCATGCATTTGACCGTAAAGCTGGTCAACGTGTTTGAAGGCAATATCGGCCGGGGCATCCCGAGTCACCTCGCAACAATACATCTCTTCGATCCAGAAACAGGAATGCCTGTTTGCATTATGGATGGCACCTACATCACGGCCGTACGCACGTCTGGCTCGGCCGTCCTCTCAGTGCGAGAGCTCGCCAGGCGTAATGCCAAGGTCGCGACCGTCGTGGGCGCGGGCGTTCAAGCTAGCCAGCACCTTCACCTGTTGCCACTCGTTCGAGACTTCCAGGAAATTCGAGTGTTCTCGAAGGATTTTGCTGATGCGCAGGCGCTGGCTTCACGTCATTCCGGTATCACCGCGGTCGAGGACCTCGAGACCGCGGTACGCTCTTCAGA
This sequence comes from Pararhizobium sp. LjRoot238, assembly GCF_964252955.1. NCBI lineage: Bacteria > Pseudomonadati > Pseudomonadota > Alphaproteobacteria > Hyphomicrobiales > Rhizobiaceae > Pararhizobium > Pararhizobium sp. LjRoot238. Next base: position 100,298 of record NZ_CAXUPP020000002.1, read on the forward strand.
TGTCGTGTGCCTCGCGACGCACTCCTACGTCCCCGCGATATCCGCAGAATGGGTTCAACCAGGAACGCACGTGTCCTCGGTTGGTGTCGCGCCACCCGGCGGCGAACTTCCGATCGATTTGATCGCTCGCGGCAACCTCTTCGTTGAGACGCGGGATTCCTTCTTGCCAACACCCGTGGGTTGCTGCGAACTTGCAAATATTGATCCGGAGGCAGGCACCGATCTTGGTGCGATGTTGCTGGGACAGCGACCAGGTCGGACGTCAGATCAGCAGATCACAATCTACAAGGCCATGGGCGTCGCCATGGAGGATATGGTGGCAGCCGACCTCGCTTACCGCGAGGCCAAACGCCTGGGTGCGGGCCAAGCTATTTCTCTCTAGGTGGCCTGGACTGTTATCTGATCCGTAGGACCGTTGCTGCAACGATGACGACGGCGAGGTAGTTTCTCGCCGTCGTCCCGAAGCGTGTACATTGCGACCTCCTGGAAGAATCTTGCGTGCTGCATGACGGTCATTCGAGCTTAGCGTACGATTTCGAGCAGTTCTTGTTCCGACCCCTTGATGGAAAGGCATGGGCCACTATGCCAGACTTTCCTGCCGCGGTAGAACAGGAATGAATTCCTGCATCCGCGAACAAATCCCACCGAACGCTCCTCTGGGACGACCTAGCCCACTCCTGGATGGGCGGGCGTCAGAATGAGTGAGAGGTTGCTAAAGCGCGACAAGCGCGACAGTGCCGCCCATTCCTGCCATCAAATCTTTTAAGCGCCCGGCCTGCGTCTGCGGCACAGCGATCGCGAGCAAGCGTTTTGCTCGGGACGCACCGACGTAGATTTTGCGCGCCTCTTCGTTGTCGCCATTTTCAGTACCAGTTAGGAAATCGATGATGCCCTTCGCCGTCCTCGGCGACATCACCACGCAGATCGCGGGAAACTCCATGCCCTTGACGCTATGAATTGTTCTGGCTGGATGACCTTCCGCCGGTGCGACCGATAAAGCTCTATGAAGATCCCCGTTGCGTCGGAGCCGCTGATTGATCGATTGGCCGTTGGCCGGAAGCAGTGGAGCAAGTAGTCGGCGCGCCTCATCCTGCCACGCCTCCGCAGTCGCAAAACGCTCCGGCGCAAAGCGAAGCGCTTGGGCCAGTTCGGTCGCTCCGGGCCGCCACGCGTCCGGCGCGACATCGGCGTCGGCGAGATGTTGGTGATAAGTCTTGCCTTCTAGCTGACCACCCAATTCAAGCAGGACGCGGTGAACAGCGATCAGTGCTTCCTTCCGCGCTCCGATATCGAACGAAAAATGGAAATCGCTCACCGCGACCGCCAATCGATAGCTGAGGTCCCGGACGCCGGAATCTTGAGGGTGTCCCAGTGCATTGGCGCCCGTGCGCCGCGTTGCTGACACCACCGGACAATCGCGCGGCTCGAGCCCCGTCGCGGTCACAAGCTCCTGAAATTTTGCCCCGATCGTCGAAGGGACACCATTTCCGGGATAGGACAGTATCTTGACCGGGGTCGGCTCGTTGCGATGCTCTCCCAGGGCTTCATCGACTACGGCGCGCATATCTGGTGCGCGAAAAGCAACCACACCTTTGGTGATATGTTCGCTGGATCGGAAATTACCGTTCATCGGCAACCGTTCGGCCGGAGTAAATGTCTCGGCAAACTGGCGAAGCTCGCGCGTGACACCCCCTCGAAATCCGTAGATCGCCTGGTTAGGGTCGCAGATGACCTTGACCGGAACACCCGCCGTCCTGAACCAGGTAATGATCTCAAGATCGACCGGGTTACAATCCTGCGCCTCGTCGACGATCACCTCTTGGAAACGCGCCCCAAGCGCGGGCCCGAGGATAGCGCCACAAGCAGGATCACGTAACCGGGCGAGTGCCATTGAGCGCGCATCAGCGAAATCGAGTTCGCCGCGCTCGAGAAAGCGCATACGTGCGTTTCGTGCAACCGTCTCGTGCGCGGCGATCTTGCCGCGAAAGCCGTTGCGCTGAATCATGGCTGGTATGGCGTTGCCTGTCACGCGATCGAAGCACTCAAGCGGCAATGCTTGCGCCGCCGCAAACGGCTTTATTGTCCGATCGTCCTTGTCGGGTATCAATCTCGGCCGGGCGAGGCTGCCATCGACGCCGAACGGGGCTATCAGGAACTGCCAGAGAAACGAGTCGAACGTTCCGATAAAATGTGGAAATGCCGGCGTCTCAACCAGTCCCTCTCGACACAGCCGATCCTCCAATTCAGAGACGGCAGCGATTGTAAAAGACAGAAACGCAATGCCGCGACCTGCCGCCCGATTACCGAGGAGCTTTCGCGCTCGCTCCACCATTACGCGGGTCTTTCCCGCGCCCGGACAGGCAGCGATAAAGGCCGAGCCTTCATGGTCGATGACTCGCTGCTGCTCATCGGTCGGCACGAACGGCCTGGTGGTCATTTCACCAACGCCTCGATTGCATTCTTCAGATAGCCTGGGACCTTGAAAGCAGTGCCCTTGCTGATCTCCTCAGCGACAAGTTGGGCAAAGTCGCCTTTGCGTGTTGTGTCGAATAGGTTCTGAATTGCAACTGCTTGGGCAGCTCCAGCCTGAACAACTGCGGCGTCCCACTTGTCGCCCGATCGCGGGTGAAGCTTGAGATAAACATCCTTGAGACACTCGGCGTTGCCAGCGCGGACCAGCTCGGTTTCAAGCGAATAATCATTGATGATGACCTCGAGGAATTCAGTGGCGCCGAGGTCCTCGACAACGGCCTCCAGATCGCGTTTGCGCGCCGCGCCGGGAGTGATCGCACCTGCAGCCACGTCGCCACCGTCACCGTCCGTCAACACCACGAGTCTGTCGGCGATGCGGACTTCGTTAAACGGCGAAAGCAGCAATTTGGCATATGGCTGAAAATCAACTCCGTCGATCGGAACGAATACGGCCGATCGGAATAAACGCAGCTTCTCTGGATGGTCCTTGAGGACGATCTTCTTGGCCATAACGGGAAGCAAGAGTGCTTCGGCGATGCCCTCCACGAGGAGCACGCGGCCCCCGAAAAGGAAGGCCGATTTAGTGACGTCCAGATAGCGATCGACTTTGCGCTGCTCAACGGGATCGAGCGCCAGCGCAGCAAGTGGGATGCACCGTGTCATGCGCCTCGGCCGAACGACCGGTATGACTGGGTTCGGCTCGATTTCCTGCACGATCGCGGCAGGGACGCCAGCGAGCAGTTGCGGCTCCTCGTGTGCAGGGCCGGGGACAGCCTGCGAGATTGCAGGCATAAAGGAGCGGAAAAAGACGAGCTTTTTGCTCTCTACCCAGGCCGACAGATTCGGCGAGTGGGTGGCGACGACTACTTGCAGCTCGCCCGCCGGCCCCTGATGTCCCGGACGCGGTTTGCGGGATTTCTCCGCCTGATCGTCCAAAAAGCTCAGGACCGCGGCCTGGAGTTGGGGATGGAGGTGCGCCTCGGGTTCTTCCACGAGGAACAACGTGAGATCGGCGTCGTTCACTTTCTCGAGCTCGACCGCAATCGTTGCCATATAGAGGAGGTTGGCGTAGCCGTGCCCGGAATAGCGGAGATCTTCGGGTTCGATGCCATGATCGGCGAGCTTGAAGCGCAAATCGCGCGCGATGTCGATCAGCTTCTCGTCGCTCGCAAAACCGAGCGAGGACACCTGCCGACGGACGCCGGCTGTCAGCGCGCTCAATCCAATCTCGACGGCTCCACCAACCCTTTCGAGAATCTCCGCCCCGACCCCGCGTCTCAGGGACTTGGCCAGCGCCTCGGGATCGCCCCCTTCGAGGAAATGGTTCAGAAGCGCGTAGATCCGGCTCGGATTGCCCGAAGCCAAGGCCCGCTTGGCGTCGCGGAGCGGCGGTAGATAGACGTGACGGATCATCTCATGACAACCGGGCTCGGGATTCCCTTGCTGATGCCCTGCCCACAGATTCGGCCGGACCGGAAAACGGCCGGTCGTCTCATCATACTTCAGACCGAAGATACATCCGGTGATGGCCGCGTCGGTCGCGGCAGAGATCATCCGGCCCTGCTGAGCAGGGTTCAGCTTCGTGAAGCTCGCACTCAGCTCAAATCTCCGGTTCGCGCTTCCGAAACGGATATCTGTCGTCTCGCAGTAGAGTTCGCGGCGACCGCCGAGTGGCGCGGTAAGGAGGCGGATGGCGTCGATTGCATTGCTTTTGCCGCCGTTGTTCTCGCCGACCAGTAGTGTGAGATCCTCGCACAACGGAATGTCCAACTGCGCAAAGGACCGGAAATTATTCAGCGTCAATTTGTCGAGATACATGCGCCTCCGCCCCAGAATACTGATCCGCGCTGCATCTGCGGCAGCCGTGATCTCGATTCGTCACGATTTCAGGCCGGGGCCTTCAGCCGCCCCTGCATCCATTCTGTTAGATCTTCGTCCAGCTCTGCATCGACATAAACGTCGCATTGCGGCGCGGTGCCCGCGGTTACATCGACCACCAGATGGAGGCCGACCGAATACCCATAGGCTCCTGCCTGCTCGGTCATGCCCTTGAGCTTCCAGATGTCTCCTTCATAGTCCGTGTTCGTCACCTTCTTCACTTCGACAACAAGAAGGTTTTCCCGCTTTCCGACATGGTGGACTATGAGGTCGGGAACGATGGCGTCCTTGCCGATTAGTTCCTCGTCCGACAGCCCATAACGAAGCCGCTTAATGACGTTTTCTCGGCGGCTCCACTCGAGATCGAGCGACCATCCAGGATATTTGCATTGTAGGAGGATGGCAAGGCGCGCGACGATCGCCCGCTCGGAAGGATCTGCGTAGGCAAGCTCCTTGTCGCGTAAAAGCTCAAGCACGGCAGACGCGAATATATCCAAGGTGTTCTTCGGGCTATCCGGCATAGATATCTTTGTTCACCCTCGCTTGCCTGTGTCCTCTTGAGGGACGGAATCCCCTGGCTTGAGTGTCCACACCATGTGCGTCTTGTCGCCAATTTCTGCCAGCACCTTTTCAACATCAACCGGCGAAAGGTGGTTGGTCACAGACGACATCGGATGGAATTCGGGCGTGAAGCTCCTGACATGTCCTGACTTCTCGAAAAAGTGGTGCGCGGCGCCAGGAAGCATCTCCATCGGCATGGGAATTGCGGCACGTGGATTGTGATAGACGTTTAGACCTTCGATCCAAGTCTCTTCGTAGCCGGCCGCGTTCACGATGACGCGAAATATTTTCGGCAGGGTGGCGTTGGGATTGTGATCGACCATACGGCCCTCTCGGATCGCAAGCACCTGCTTGGAGCCGAATTTACCCAGAATTCCGAGCCGGTTAAATTTCGCGATTGTCCCCGCATTGGTGGAGATCACGGCACTCACCTGCTCAGAGTCAGGCGAGTGGAAAAGGCCGGAAGGGATGGGTGGCTTATCGCCCCATTGATGGGTTTGAACTCGCACCGGCGAGATAATCAGTTTTCCCTCGCTATCGCGAGTGGTGGGATACTCATAACCCCAAAGATACCGCTCCAGTGCAGGCTGTGAATGCACCATCGACATCGGAGACGAGAAATCGGCGATCGCGAGCACGAATGGCTTGCCTCTGACATAGGGCTGTTCCCAGTATTTCTTTTTTAGCTTCGAGAACAGCGCACTGCCAAATTTGATCGGCATATAGTCCTTCAAAAAGCGGTCGATTTCTTCTGGCGTATCCGTGGGCGGAGGGGGTACGATCTGCCCATCCTTCATTGTCGGGCCAACGGTAGCGGCTTCGATATAGAGTTCGCCCAACAAGCCGGCGCAGCAGAAATCAGGTACGTTGTGCTCGCGGCTCAGAATGTAACCTGCTTCGATCAACATGGCGTAGAGATAAAGCTCCCAGATGCGCTGGTCGAAACCGGTCGTTTGGAACTGCTCAATGAAATTGCCGTCCGCATCCTCATACCAGCGCATCATAGGCTCCATGATATCGCGCGCAGGGGAGTATCCTTCGTTTGTCGTCAGTTGGACGAAGGATGGATGCAGTTTTTGTTCGTCATGCAGGTGGGTGAAGAAATCGACTGGCTGTCCTTTTTCGTCGCCCTGATAGTGGTCGTCCGCTTGCGCTCGGGCAGCTTCCCGCATCCCGGCGAACAGCGCTTCCTGTGCCGCTTCAGGGGTAGGGCAAAAATGCGTCACATGGACACCCCGGAAACATCGCTTCTGGTCTCGTGCCATGACGATTCCACCAAAATCCTGATCTTCGATGTCTCGGGTGGTGATGCCGATGACATCGCCACCATCCGCTTCGAAATATGCCAGCTCGTCTAACACGAGCAGGGTCCGAGGGTGACGAGCATAGCCACCTAGAGCATTGAAGCGTGTAAATGAGATTGGTCTGATTTGCAGGTCGTCCATGATTTATCGTCGCACAGAAGCCACCGAGCCGACAACCAGAGTTTGCAGGGAAAACTTCTTCCGGACCTTGTTTAGCGAGGGGAGACCAGCTCTGGTGTCCGATTTTGTAAGCTCAGAGAATGGTGAACTTTGCAACCACCGGAATGGCGGTTCATGGTTGCTTATCGGCCAGAGGTCTGAGTCATGATGTGTATGGTATCCGCCCGCCCAACCAAGGTGGCGTGCTGACGGGATATGGGGGAACAGCGTCGTCCACCTGAGTATTTGGTATTTTGCTCGAGTGCAAGGCGATGACGCTGATGTCGACGCCGGACTGCAGGAGATGCAGCGCCGTGGTGTGGCGGATGGTGTGAGGCGAAATTGTCAATCGGCTTGTCAGTCTGCGACAATAACAGCTTGAAATGGCGTTCACCCGTCTCCTCCGGGTTGACCAGATAGTAGTTACGGATCTTGCGCGCGGAAAAGCCGTCAACCGGCTCGGTGTCACCCAAGGCCTTAGCCACGGCGGCGAGGAGAATGGTGACGGTGGAGAGCCGTTGCTGACCGTCGATGACCAGCAACGGCGCCTGGTGAGACACCTGAGACAAGCCAGATTCGATATAGACGATCGACCCAATGAAGTGCACCGGAATCGTCTCATCCTTGCCCGCCCGCAGGATGTCTTCCCACAGCTGACGGCACTCCTTCTCGGTCCACGAGTACGTCCGCTGATAGATCGGAATGATGAACTGCGGTGACTTCTTAAGAAACCCCAGAAGATTGGCTTCCGTTGCTTTCATTTCCCGCTCCGCTCCCCTAGCGACAATCCAAATCACTTGCGAAGGTTAGGCGGCAAATGCCTGGGATGCCAATCCGCGAACAACCGGAGCATGCATGATTGATGAGATTGCGCACAGCTTTCACAGGCGCCCCCTAAACAGCCCAGGCTCCAGCCAGGTGTGGTGCGGCCAGCAATGGGGTTGCCAGTCATTCAACTAAGCGGGCAGCATAATCGAATTCGGGATAGCCATTGTGCGGGACAAAGGCGGGCGAGTCCGGCGACCATTCAAGACGTTGCGTAACGCTCTTGAGATCAGGTGCTGCGTAGACGAAACGCTCGTCATAGCGGAGATAAAGTGTCTGGAAAAACTGCTCAAGGCGCAACGGGCTGTCCTCAGCAGGATAGCAGGGCAGGAGCGTGCCGAGCTCGGCATCCGCCATCTCTACCATTGCGAGAGCCACGGCTTCGTATCGCGATACGTCGTCTCGAATGCCACGGCGCCCGGTCAACTCGCGTAGCGCAGAATGAAACCGGATAATCGATTCCACCGGCGCACCGCCAACGGCCATGGCAATATCATTGGCCTTCAACTGCCGGGCCGGCGGAGCATGCTCGTCAGAGGCGGCAATCGCGGCTGCTTCTTCGATCTGCCGATTGGCCCGGATCACGAAGAGATAGCCGAAGACCATTGCGGGATAGGTTATGTGCAGATTTGTGCACTCGCCGATGGTCTCTTCCATGCGATTGGTGAGGTTGCGAAAGGCGCCTGTCATGCCTTTGCAAGAGATGGACAGAACCGGCCCAAGCCCGGGCTTGTTGACCACGACATCGACATTCTTGGTTTTCAGTCCGCCCAATATGGTCGCTTCGCCGCCGGCCGCCAATTCGGGCTCATACCGGAGCAGCCACTTACCCTTGGCTTTGCGAAACGAAAAGGGTGGGCGCGGCGTGATTTCCTCGGGGCGGAAACCGCCCTCGATGACCAAGCGGCAGGCAACATACCAATGCAAGGGTTTGATGTGCTGCTGGCTCTGCGTCACTCCCGTGTAGGAAGCAAAATGCGTAAGAGCTTGGCGCTCATTGGTCCATTGGCACGTTTTCGGAAAATCCGGATCCTCGATCGGTGTGGTACCTTCGGGCAGTTCCTCCTGTTCGGGCTCGTTATCAGACATAATGTCTCCAGCGACGCATGGTGGAGACGGCGTCGGCCATAACGTGACCGTCCAGTTGCGGGAGCAAATCCTCTGGCGGAAGAAGAATTTGCCCTGCCTCGCGCGGTTCAAGTTTCAACATACCGCCGCCGAGGGGATGCCCCTCGATTTCCCGGCTAAGGGACAGGAAGTTGCTGTCCCAATGCTTCACCAGGGAACCCATGGCGGCCTTGTCGCGCACGCGTACGCCGTGGACGGAATTGGTGCAGGTTGCGCCTGCGGCGTTACGCACCAAACTTGCGGACACGCCAGACATGTAAGAGAGAAAGAAGTCGGGCATCTGCACGTCCGGGACGGAATACCATGGATCGCGCACCCTGCACTTATAGGCCTCGCGAGCCTCAAGGCCGCCGGCACTGTCAAGATAGCGCCGCACAGGGGTCGGCAGTGTTGCCGCGCTGGTCTTGGGCAGACGCAGCAGCATCACCGCTTCATCCGCTGCGCGCCACTTGTCGATGGTTGACTTCGTCAGTTGATTGGCTGGCAGCGCGCGACCGTTGCGAACCGCCGGATGGAGGAGGGCAGAGGGAATACCCAGCTTGTCGGCCTGCGACGGCCGCAGATGGAAAAAGTCGTTGGCGCCAGAGACGTAGCCTATGCCGACGCTTGCAATCTCACCGAACCGTCTTGACCTCTCGTGTATTGCTGCCATGCGGTAGAGATCGCGGGCCGCCTCGGGCAAAAGGAACGGGCGCAGGCGTCGATTCCAGATGGTTCGCCATTCTGAAACAGGGATTTTCAGGGCATTGGCAGGAGGTCGCGTCGACTTGCCCGGCTTGAAATTGTCGACAGCGGTAAAGCGGATTTCGCCGGTTTGCCCGCCGAAACCTTCGGTATAGAGCAACCAGCAGTCTTCCGAGAGCTCCGGAAACAGTTTGGAGCGTACCGCCACCACGTGCACCACTTCGAAATTGTCGACCAGGTATTCGATCAGCGGCGCGGCGTAGGGCGCGTGGCCGATCTCGGCGGGTACAACAAATGCCATGCGGCCGCCGGTCTTCAGCACTCCAGCCGTCGCGACGAGGAAGGGCGCCCAGGAGGAAGCAAGGCCAGAGAACTTCGCACCCAGTGACCGGCACAGGGAAAGGGCGCGCTCACGCACCGGCCCCTTGAAGCTTTGATATCGGATGAAAGGCGGATTGCCTGCCGCGCATTCGAAACGCTCGGAGGTCTCCGCAGCCCATGCGAAGAAATCGCCTTCGTGAACCAGGGCCCATGGGGCGCGATACATGGCGACCTTGGCAGATTCGGGATCCTGTTCGATACCAACCGTATTTCGATGACTAGCGATAAACCGTCCGTCTCCGCACGACGGGTCGAGCATGCGGTCATTTTCATCATGAACCGCCCAGCGCACGAGGTTCCCCACCACCGGATCCGGTGTGTAGTAGGCCCCTGCTTCCTTCTGTGTCAGGCGTCTAGCCATGCTTCCCCCAGCCGATTCGTCGTCAGCTTATAGCAGAGTATGTTTCCGAATTGTTCTCAAGTCGAAAGATCAACAGGTTTTCGCGGTTCGTTGCCCAGAGCGTTCCGCCGGGCGCCCTGGCCCCACCGTCGCGGATAGGAGGGGACGCCTCGGTAGCCGCCCGAACCCGTTTAAAACCCGCGCTTAGAACGTCGTGATCACTTTGGGCACAAGAGAATTCAAGCTGGCCGGCACATTCACGGATTTTGAGAGCCTAATTGGCCGGAAATATCGGGATTTGGCGGCTTTCGAGAGAAGATCGGCTACTTTGAATGAATGACGAGCTAGGACGGCCTGAATGACAATCGAATAGGGCGAGAGATTCAACTCGTTGACGCCTCTGCCGATGTTGGATTCCTCGTCGAGGTACTTCATGCACTGCTCAACGGTAACACCAAGTGTCCGTAAGGCAGATCCGATTACTTTAGCCAGACGTTGTAGATCCTTGGGAAGGGCGGCAGGAACGAAGCGACTCCGTAACTGCACTATTATTTCATGTATTCCAACGAAATCATCAAATTCCTTGGCGATAATTTGTGATCCTGCGAGACTTTCAAAGCGTTCGATTGACAACTCTGCATGCTCGAGCATGGCTCGGATTTGAGAAGCCACGCGAAACCTCGCCCAGCTCACTTCATCAGTTTTATATGTTAGATCATGGGTGGCGATGCCCCAAGCGTGCTGTAAGAACGTTTTGATCTGAATTTCAAAGATGACGCTGTGAATCTCTGTTGACCCCGCATATCCGGGCTTAAGTCGCACATACATTCGCAGATCGTCGAACTGGAAGTCAGTGGGTCGGTTCGTTGTCTTGTCGGAAGCGAGTGGTCGTCGGGCGACCACATCGAAATTATCTTCGACGATCTTAGTAGCCTTCGCAATTTCGGACGAATTCCGCACGACCCATGTGCAGGCGTAGAAATCGTCGATTACGAGGTTTTCATCGCACAATCCGGCCTCGACCTTGAGCGCAAAACTCTCGTCGCTTTTGAGCCGTGATACGAAATGCCAATTCTCGTCGAAAAGATTTCGACCAGATTCGACCTGGACTTTAACGCGCTCGTTTATAACAAGCTGATCCGAGAAGGCGTCTCGGATTGTCTTTTCAATTTTCAATTTTCAGTGCTTTTCGTAGAGCTGTGAGACGTCTTAATCTCTGAGGATATTCCGTAGTGGCACTTTGGTTTGCGTCGAAATAACTTTGCGCCTCTTCGCTGAAGACGGGAGCTGCCGGTAGCGAGCTTTCGGTGCTTCCCTGGGTGATTGCATCCAGCCGTTTTCTTTCGGCGGAGATGGCAGCCACCTCTTTCATGAACGTAACATATCCCTTCGTCAGCTCGTCCGCGGACGGAAGCTGTTTAGTGTCGAGTACCAAAATGGCCCACAGGACGTAGGTATTGGACACGCTAGAAAGAAACTGCGAGACGGAATTGTCTAGCTCGTAAACTTTCGCCAGGATGGTGCGCGCATCCGAAAGTCTGGTCGCGAAATCATCTGGATCAAACGGATTGTCTGGATCCGTAATATCCTCATGCTCCGCGTAAGCGATATCGATCAAGTCGTGATCAAAGCCGACGATCTGCCTATCTAGCAGAATCATAAACAATTCCGCTATGAACTGGACATCAGCCATTCTCCTGGCTCGACCCGTCGTAACGATTCCAATTTTTTTCCAAATTTGCTCGTCAACTTCGCTGTCTACCTGACGACTGAACCAGCCATCGTACCGCGCATTCCTCAGCTCTTGTTGAGTAAGCTTCCTTGAGTTCTTGTTCATTCTTTCAAAAATTTCGTTCACAACGGCGCTGTCAACGTCATCGAAATACTCGACCACAAATGGGTAGTTCAGGAAACGATTTCTGATCACCGTGTCGCTTATGATGTCAGGCCATTTTTTATTATTCAGACGCTCGTCCCCGTAATTTTCAGGCAGCCGAATTTTACCCTGCGCGAATCGAATTATGGTTTCAATGCGCTGCTTGCCATCCACGACGTGAAAAATGGAGGCTCCCGTCGAGTCGATCGTCTTGTGAAGATAGATTGGTGGACAAGGGTAGCCACGAAAAAGAGTGTCTAGAAAATAACGTCGGTCCTTCGACGTCCAGACACTACGCCTTTGATAGGGCGGATCGAGGTCGAGCCGTCTTGATTCATGTTGGTCAAGGAACCATGAGATGTCTTGTGTGCCAGGCCGACGATTAATTTTGATCAAAGGATATACTCGCGCGAGAAACAGATGGCGACAACCGCTCGTAGCCATTTGGTTGCCGAAACAACATCACGAGTCAATGGAAGCTCGTACCCGTTAAGCCACTCCAGAACGGTTTTTCCCGCGATGTGGGTAACATTGGCCACTATGGCACCGGCGATCTGGAGATTTCGCTGAAGTCCTGTTGTTTGGCACTTAAAAGCAAGAATGCGGCTGTTTAGATCTCATTTGGCAGATAATTTGAGATTCGACGATTGCTTCCTCGCAGAGATGTATGCCCTGCATGAAATGCGATAGCAGGTTGATCTGCTGGCTCGCGTTGGCATCTTCGGCGATCTTCTTCCCTGCGCTTCTCGAAACGAGATTCATGAACGCGCTGCTGGCGACAGCATGGGCATCCGTCAGCTTGATGTCGTTGTTCTTAAAAGTTTCTCTGTTGGATTTGCACCTTTCCATGTGCTGACCACCGACGATAGACACCGGGGCAAAAGCTTTCTCACCCCAGTTTTCGACAGCCCCGACGATGTCGTCACCAAATTTCAACTCGTGCTTCTTTCCCATCCTACAGGCCCTTTAACTTCGGCTGCCGCCCCAGAGCGGTGGGTAGATCCTTACCAGGGGTGTAAAGCCCTGCCCTCGTGTTAATCTCGAACTCGCCGTCACGGGCATAGAGCTGCTTGGTGGCATTCCTTGCGATGCTCGTGTTCATGTCGGCAACCTGATCGCGTCGGAAATTCCGGTTCGGTGGCTGTTTGACGAATAGCCCGATGAGCGCGAGCTCTGGCGCGATCGGAAACATGATAATCGTGCCGGCAAGTCCAAATCCCGGAGAGTGTGGCCCCCAATCTTTTCCGTCAGCCCAAGCCAGAACCACAGGGTCGTCGCAGGTGATGAACGTGGTCCCTGGTGCCGCTGAGGCGAATGACCAGCTCCTGCGAGCCAACTGTTCGACGACCGTCGGAACCGAATCGAGCTCCAGACCTATGAGGTAGGTCTGATCGATCGCGATCTTATATTCGCCGCGCTCAATGAACGCCTTCATGTCCTCATAGCTGATGTCGTCTCGGATCGGTGCGCCTTGCTGGCGAGCTTCTCGGATCGAGTCGTGATAGCGACCCTTATCCTGAACCGTCATCCGCATCGTGCCATTGGCGATCTTCACAGTATGCGGCGTCTCCGTCCCATTGATTATGCGGTTGCACCGGTCAGGTCTTTTGCTTGCTGGTGGTGCTATGAGCACGTCGGGGAGTCCCGGACGAGGTCACTGTGAGGCGCTGGTCCGTTGCGCATAGGCCCATGGCATAAGGGCGTCGATATCTTTGGCGAGATGACCATTTGCGAGGCTGATGAAGAGATCGCGCAGGTAGGCGTAGGGCTCGACACCATTCATTTTGCAGCTTCCGATCAGGCTGGCAAAGCGGGCCCAGTTTCGGCCGCCCTCGTCATGCCCGGCAAACAGCGCGTTCCGGCGGTTCATGGCCGGGCTGCGTATGGCGTTTTCGACCAGGTTTGAATCGATGTCGACGCAGCCGTCGTCGAGGAATAGCCGAAAGCCATCCTGGCGTTTCAGCATATAGGCCATGGCCTCACCGAGATCGGACTTGCGCGAGACGCGCGCGGCTTGAGCGGACAGCCAGGTGAAGAACTCATCCACCAATGGGCGGGACAGGTGTTGGCGGACATCCCGGCGATATTCGGGATCACGGCCTCGGATGCCGTCTTCAATCTTGTAAAGAGCGGCGATACGTAACAACGCCTCGTCGACGATGGGCGAACCCTTCTTCGGCTTGGCCTTGATCAGTTTTCTGCGGCCATGCGCCCAGCAGAAGGCCAGCTTCAACGGATCGCCGCCCGTGCGGTCCAGCGTGGCGAGGTGCGAGTAGCCACCATAGGCATCGACCTGGATCGTGCCGTTGAAGCCGTCGAGGATTTCTGCGGCATATTCGCCTTTACGCCCAGGCCGGTAGTGGAAGACCACGCCAGTCGGCGCAGAGCCGTTCCAGCCGCGGTCGTCGCGCAAAACAGCCCAGAGATAGCCAGTTTTCGTCTTGCCGCGGCCCGGATCCAACACCGGGGCCGTGGTCTCATCGACATAAAGTCTTGAACTGCCCTGTTTCAGGATCATGGCCATGCGGTCTACCACCGGCGCGATCGCAGCACCCGTTCGGCCCATCCAATCGGCCAGGACCGTACGGTCGATCGGCACTCCGTGTCGGGCCATGACTGTCGCCTGACGGTTGAGCGGCATATGTTCGGAATGCTTGGACACGGCGATCTGCGCCAACAGGGCTTCGGTCGGCCAGCTACCTTCCAGCAAATGCGCCGGCGCTCTGGCCTGAACCACGCCCGTGCGGCCCTTGGGACAAGCGTATTTCGGGCGGATCGTGACGATCACCTGATAGCAAGCCGGAATTTGATCGAGCCGTTCCGTCCGATCTTCGCCGATCCGCACCATGTTGCCGCAACCACAGGGGCAAGCAATGCTATCGGGCTCGATCACCCGCTCGACCCGCGGCAGGTGCTCAGGCAGCGAGCGCGTCTTGCGCTGTTTGCGAGGGACGTCCTTCCCGATATCGGGTCCGCTCGCCGCGATCTTTTCCTCGACGAAGGCGATCTGGGCCTGTGTTTCGGCAATCGCCGTCTCAAGGTCTTCCAGCGCCAGTTCCATCTGCGTCGGATCCAGCTTTTCCGATTTCGGCCCGAACTTCGTGCGGCGGTAGTCCTGAACCTGGCTCTCCAGCCTCTCGATCAATTCCTTCAGCTCGGTGATGAAGGCGTCCTTTTCGGCCACCACCGCCTGCTCATGCTGACGTGCTGCACGCTCGACCGACAGCTCAAACTGCACCGCCGCAAAGGCGTTTAATACCTCGACGGGAAGGTCCGGGAACTGGCTGAGATCGATCGGCTGCGACATGCAGCTTTATAGCAAATGAAAGCAGAAAATCCCAATAAAACAATGCTAAAATCAAGCCAGTGAGTCATCCTGCCGCAGTCGGCGCTGCCACTCGCTGCGCCATCACCCGTCGCCAATCGAGCCCTTCGAATAAGGCTTCGTATTGAGCCCGCGAAAGACGCATCGTTCCATCCTGCACCTTGGGCCAGGCAAAGTTTCCCTGCTCAAGAACCTTGTACCTCACAAGAGAATGCAGCCTCTACCAATGCAGATCAGCAGTTAGTACGGGTAACGCATCCGTTTCATCCACTATTTCCGATGCAGTTGCCGTGTGTCGGCAGGCGCTGCAACCCGCATGGGGAGCGTCTTTTGCTGCAGACAGAGGATGCCACCGTTTGGTCCGTTCCCCCGCAATGGACTGACCTTGTGAGCCCAGATCCTGAAGTTGTCATGGGCAACGGACGGTCGCTCTTGCGGGTCGTCGACTTAATGGAATTGGCCGCCCTGGTAGAGCGCCTTTCCGGAACACGATGATGTGCAGGGAATGTAAAGATAAATATGCCGCATCTGTAAAGCTTATTATGCCGCATGGGTCTTATTCTTCTGGAATTAATTCCGCAATTACAAGGGCTACATAATGCTCAACCATGAGGATTGCCTTGACGAGACAGCAAAATACGTCATAATTAACGTTACGATAACGTCGCTTCATGTCCTCGGAGCCATCGATGTCTGCGAAGTACGACAGCAAGCGCACAAAGACGGATGTCCTTATCGAAGAGGGCACGTTCAATCCCGCCCCCGAGAAGGTGCGCGATCCAAAGTTTCGGGGCAGCGAGTTCTTCGATCCGCACGACGCCGTCCAGGTCAAATACGAGATGCTGCGTCGCGTCTCCATCGACAAGGTGTCGGTGACGGAGGCCTCCGACGAGTATGGTGTTTCCAGGCCAACCTACTACCAGGCCAAGGTGAACTTCGACATGGCCGGGATTGCCGGACTGGTGCCGACAAAGCCGGGCCCCCGCGGTCCCCACAAGATCGACGACAAAGTCCTGGCATTTCTGCAGGCGCAGCTCGCCCCAGGAGAACCCGTTCGCGCCCGGGAACTGGCCAAGCTGCTCCGCCAGGAACTCGATATCGAGCTTCATCCCAGATCGATCGAGCGGGTTCTAAAAAAAAGCGGCACGTAAACATTGCCGCGACGGCGGCATGCCCGATCCAACCGTCGACCATCGCGTCCCAGTACGAGGTATTGCGCAAGGCTGCCCTCGGCGCAGCGCTGCCGCTTATGGCCCGTAGCGGCCTGATGCTCTTTCTGCGCCGGGGCATGTGGGCATGGGTTCAGGCGCTGACCGCAACAGCAACCACCCCGCGAGAGCAGAACTACCCAGCGTCAATTGCTTGTCCGCTGCACGGCGGACACCGCGCCGTCGTTCACGTCCTTGCGACAATCGCCATGAGCACCAACGATCGGAGGTCACCATGAATGTACATCTCAAAGTCCAGCCTCATCACCTCGAACGCGGCGCCTACCTGTACATCCGCCAGTCTTCCATGCGGCAAGTCGTTGAGAACGTCGAGAGCGCCAGGCGGCAATATGCGCTTCGGGGACGCGCTGTCGCCCTCGGCTGGCGCGACGAGCAGATTATCGTCATTGACAACGATCAAGGAGAGTCCGGTGCATCGGCGGTCTGGCGCGAAGGGTTTCAGCGGCTGGTCAGCGATGTCGGCATGGGGCATGCCGGGATCGTCATGGGCCTGGAGGTCTCCCGTTTGGCGCGCAACAATGCCGACTGGCAGCGTCTGCTCGAGATCTGCGCCCTTGCCGACACCCTGATCCTCGACGAGGACGGCGTCTACGATCCGGCAAGCTTCAACGACCGGCTTCTGCTCGGTCTCAAGGGAACAATGAGTGAAGCCGAACTGCATGTGATCAAGGCAAGGCTGCGCGGCGGCATCCTCAACAAGGCGCGGCGCGGCGAGTTCCGCTGCCCCCTGCCAACCGGGCTGGTCTATGACCATTCCGGCAATGTGGCGCTTGAGCCGGACATGCAAATCAGAGAGACGATCGTCCATTTCTTCGAGACGTTCTCTCGCGTCGGATCCGCCTCCCAGACCGTCAAGGCCTTTCGCAAGGAAGGCCTTCTGTTCCCATCGCGCCTGCACAACAGCCAGACGGTATTCCGGCCACTGACGCCTTCGACGGCGATGCGTGTGCTGCACAATCCACGTTACGCCGGAGCCTATGCCTATGGCCGCCGCCGCTATCGACGCACCATTGATGGCAAGAGGATTGTGCGTGAACAAGATAATGATGATTGGACGGCATGTATTCCAGATGCCCATCCCGGCTACATCAGTTGGGAGCAGCATCAGGAGAACCTGAGGATTCTGAAGTCGAACATCTGCCACAAATGGAACGCGGGGGTCGCATCACCTCCGCGGGAAGGCCCGGCGCTGCTGCAGGGGCGGGCTGTGTGTGGGCAATGCGGCAGGCATTTTCGCATGCGCTACGCGGCCAGACGCGGCCGGCAGGAAGCCTGGTACGTTTGTGATCGCGCCCGTAGCGATCGCGGTGAACCCTTGTGCCAGGCGATCGCTGCACCTCCCGTCGACGAAGCCATCGGTATGCTGATCGCCGAGCAGATGACGCCGGCAGCCATCGAACTGGCGATTGAAGTCCGCAAAGAGATCGAAGCGCGACATGAAGAGGCGGATCGGCTGCGCTGTCGCGCGATCGAGCGCGCCCAAACGGAAGCCGATCTCGCCCAGCGCCGTTTCATGCTCGTCGATCCCAATAACCGCCTCGTCGCCGACACGCTCGAAGGCGAATGGAACGAGAAGCTCCGCATCTTGGCCAATGCCCGCGAAGAGCGCGAGCGCGCCCGGGAGCACGATCAATTCATCCTCGATAAGGCCGTCCACGAGCGGTTGGTCGCAATGACGGCGGACTTCAAAAAACTCTGGACCAATCCAGAGACCCCAAACCGCGAACGAAAGCGCCTGCTTGCCCACATCATTGAGGACGTCACCCTCCTCAAACTACCGAAGAGAGGCACAACCAAGGCTCATATTCGCTTCAAGGGCGGTAAAACCCAGACGCTCGTCACCATGAGCCCAAAATCTCCCAGCCAGCAGATCAAGACGAACCCCGACATCATCGAACTGATCGATAACCTCCTCGACAATCATATTTTTTCCGAGATAGCAGAGATGCTCAACGATCAGGGATATCGTCCGGGCTCGGTGACGCGCCGTGACCAGCGTAATGCACGCTTCACAACCAAACGCGTCACCTATCTCGTTCGCGAATACAAGCTGAGATCACGCTATGACCGGCTCCGGGATCGTGGGATGTTGACAAAAAAGGAGGCGGCTGCACACCTCAATATCCATGAACACACTCTCGCCAGATGGGCTGAACACGGCCTCGTCACCAGCCATGCCTACAACGGGCACTACTACCTGTACGAGCTTCCGAAGACAGATTTACCGCAAAAGCAATGCAGTCGATGGAACCAGCTCGTCGATCGCGTCGCCGCGCGTAAGTAAAATGCCAGCCAAGCCAAAACCTTCAACTGAATGCGAAAGAGAGATGCAGTATGAATGCAGATCGTTGTAGATCAGCACCATTCCGGTGCCATCCCATACCAGGATTTTCAGGCGATCCCCGCGCTTCGACCGGAAGATCACGGTGACCCCGGAATGCGGATCGAGCTTCAACTCGGTTTGCACCATCAATGCCAGAGCCTGATGGCCACAGCGGAAGTCCACCGGCCGTGTTGCGATCAGGATCGGCAATCGTTGCCCCGCGACAATCACGCCGTCCCTCGCATCGCTCGCACCAGAGCCGCAACCCGATCAACCGGCACATCACCGGGAACCCTTACCACAAGGTCTGAGCCGATTTCTAAGGTCACGATCCCCGACGTGGCCGCGACCGGCTCCAGAACTGGCGATGCATCGGTAGTCTGCGGCGGCTCTGTCGTAATTGCCAGGGGCACAAAGGCAGGCTCAAATGGCTCGCTGTTCTCGCAAGGTACGGCTGCCATCAGCTCCGCAGGTAACGTCAAAAGACCCTGACGCGCTTGCCGCCGCCAGTCCGAAAGCTGATGCGCAATAACGTCATGGCGACGCGCAACATCAATAACCCGCGCACCAGGCTGGAGGCTCTCCGCTACGATCCGAGCCTTCAGATCATTGGGCCATCGCCGGTTTCCACGACGGGCCTCGACAACCTCGAAGCGCCCAACAAACCCCTCACCATCCGCCATGCCAAATCTCCAGCTCTTGCCGGAGCCGTTCTGGCACAAACATCAATGGTCAAGAATATCCGGATTCAATGGGATGGAGGCGGCGCATACTCTTCACATGAAGGTCTTCGATCATCGACCGGAAGCGAGGGTTGCGGACGGCCACGTTCCCCATCAGCATCATGACCGACGAAAAATGAGCGTCGGATGGAAAGCTTTTCGTGGCGACCACTTCCTCGAGAAGCGGTGCGATCTCGCCTTCGATCTCGGCCATGCCATCTTCGACATGATTGGGGTCAAAACCCGCGACATCGATCCGGAAAAAGTTCCGTCGTGCTCCGATGTTTCTTACCAGCGTTCGGAACGCCTTCTTCGTCGACTGGTCAAAGACGAAAACCTGGCACTTCCGTCGGTCTACTGCATCGCTGAAGCCCCTTAGATAAAACTGCGGAATGAAGTGGTGATTGACGGTGTCTGACATTACTTTCCGCAGTGTTTGCAGACCTTTGGGGGTCTTACTTGGTCGATAACAGCCGATATCGCGCCGAGAACCTGCACGATGAAGGGCTCTGGTTCTTTATGGCTGGTGACGTCCATCGCAGCCCAGATGAGGCCGAGCGTCAGGAGTGTGTGCTCACGAAGTCCGTCGTCCAGTTGCTGGCGCGACAGAGCGGGTCCGCCGTCATCACCAGCATAAAGTGCTTTATCCCGAAAGCCCGCTCTTTCGTGGACGCGTTCAACCATGGCTGCTGGGTCCGGAAACCAACTTATAAAGGCATCGGAAGCCGCCTATGAGGACGGGTCCTCACCATCTTCATTGAACGAGAAAAGCCGGAGCCGCAGCGGATAGACCGCCTCACTGTCTCCGACCCTGACCCTTGCTAGGACGTCATCCGCAACAGGGTTGTGAGCTACCGCCAGCTTCAACTCTTCCGCATGACCCGAAATGATCTGAGCGTAGGTTGACACCACCGCTTTCTGCGCATGATCATGGATATTCACTTTCCCGGCCAGCTTTCGGTAGCCATGCTTTTTCGCGGAAGCGATGAACGCCGCAACCGCCTCTTCGGTGGCGTGTGTCGCGCAGAAATAGGCGATGGTATTCGAAATTTCGGCGTCAGCGATCTTTTGCGCCCGAACCAGGTGGTTCCGAGCGTTCACTGCACACGACAAAGCCCGGCCTGAGAGTTGCTCATTGGCCCGCCTGTAGACCCATTCCGCTACCGGATGGTCGATTAACGCCTTAACGACCACTATTCTCTCCCGGCTTGGAGGCCTGATTTGCGGTTCGTCATCATTCTCGCGAGTATGCAGAAGAAGCTGATTCCGAACGATATTCGCATGATTGAAATGCATGTGGAGTGGTTGCTATTTTAGAAAGCGGCCGGAACGCCTAGAACTTCCGAAATGGTCCACACCGCAACGGCAGCTAACCGCAAAACGCCGACCGAAACAGATCGGCGCGTGGCTGCATCGCCTCCCTATACCTCTTCACCGTTATGACGCTTTAGCTTTGAAGGTCGATTGACGCTGAAAACCTGAGTTTTCCACGCATGCAAAGAAGCTCTCGAGGTCCGCATCGGTGACAATCAGATTGTCATAGGCTGGCTTGTCGTCAGCGTCATCAAGCTTGAACATTTCCGAGTTGCTCCCGAATAAATCGTCCGCCGACCCGCCTTCACTGTGCTTGGCGACATTGCAGGTGAGCCGCAGCCGCTCCAGCTCATCGCGCTCTACGATCAGTCCTTCCGCCTCAAGGGCGCGGTAGGCCTTTTTCGGCTCGTACTTCTTGGTTTTCATGAATTTGTTGATCTCACGCTCCCAGAGATGATGCAGCGAGATCACGAAGGCTTGGCGGACGAGCGACAGCGCGGACTCGATCTCGGCGTTCGTATCGCCAAAATGTTCGCTGTAGTCATAGATGACCTGCCCGTCCTCGTCTTCCTCGTACAAGACGGCTGCGCCTGCATCAACTTCAGCCTTAAACGCGGCCCACTGCTGCTCGAGACGAGCGCGATCGTGGTCACAAGACCCTCGTGCGGCAGCGTAGGCCCGGCGCAAGTCGTCCAACTTGGCCTGAAAAAACCAGCCTCTCACTGTGTTCATCTGCAGGTTCATCACAGTTCTCCGTCATTTGAGCCGGGAGACATCCAAATTCCCGGATTTCCGGAATTCGGGGCTCCGGATCTAGCGGATCAGGTTTAGGCCGGCTTGCCACGATCAAGCAAGTGATCTTCCGACACCGGCAGCCCGCACCTAAATCTACCCCGCCTGATACGTCTGCCTTTGCAGTCCTTCCGACCTGAGCTGTCAGTCCGCTTCCGGCCCCGAAGCGGACACCCACGTGTCCGCAGTCGCCATTGCCGAAAAGGGCTCCTCACCAAACAACGCTCACGAAGGTGCTGCCCGCCATGAAGATGATGATGAGTGAGCCCGGAGTCCATAATGCCGCGCGAATGTCATGAATCTGGGCGGTGTAGTAGGCAAGGAAGTGCAGCAGACGCGTCACGACATAGCCATAGAACAGGACTTGCGCGAGAAGCAGCGATGGCGCTGTCGTTACATATACTAGCCCGGCAACAAGGAAATAGGGAATATTCTCGAGATCATTGAGCTGAATGCGGCGGATACGTTCAACGCGCTCGTTGGGCACCAATTGGGTGTCGTTCGGCCTTGGGTTGGCCATTGTCTTTTTCAGGTCCTCAGGATTTCTGAAACCGCCATTTTCGGCCATCATGCGGATCACCGTCAACCAGGACATCGCAACGCCCTTCAGGATCATCAATGTCGCAGCGATGGCGTATGCCGCGAATACAGGATTGGTCAGGCTTAGATGGTCCATGCGCAAATCTCCTCGACGCCGACTTAATGGTAAACAGACTTCTCATAGCATTTTTAGACCAACGGTCTAAAAAGTCAATATATGGACGAATCTAGGTCCTGCTGGTATGGTGTGTCGATCGCATCGACCGGAGCAACTTGTGCCAAGCAGTAAACATAGCCGTACCGTTGAAGACAAAGCTGCCAGCCGGTTGGCTCGCCAGGAACGCCGTCGCGCGAGGTCGAGAGAAGAAATACTCGATGCGGCACGCAAAGTGCTACTCAGGAGCGGCGTTGCGGCCATGACGCTTGAGGCCGTCGCAAGCGAGGCTGGAATTTCGAAGACAGGGCTGTATTACTATTTCAGCTCCAAGGACGTTTTGGTTTTCGAACTTGTATTCAGCACGCTTGAAGGCCACGCACAGGCAGTGCAAGCCGCCGTTGCAAACGCAGAGACCGGCGGCGAGGCGCTTGGGGCGATCGTGCGTGAGACGGTACACGCTTTCACTGCGCAAATGGACGACTTCCGCCTGGCATTCATGTTCGGCCAGGTTGCGGGATCGGCAGGCATTCAATGGTCGGCAGAACAGTTCGCCCGTATTCGCCCGCTCAACGCGATGATCTTTAGTGGAGCGGTTGCGCTGATCGA
Organism: Pararhizobium sp. LjRoot238; assembly: GCF_964252955.1. NCBI lineage: Bacteria > Pseudomonadati > Pseudomonadota > Alphaproteobacteria > Hyphomicrobiales > Rhizobiaceae > Pararhizobium > Pararhizobium sp. LjRoot238. The sequence continues at coordinate 122,914 of NZ_CAXUPP020000002.1, forward strand.
AAAGGGACAGGCCGTCGGCGGGAAAATCGAACCAAGGCTCCTCGCATTCCTTGCGTATCTATCGGCAATTGGTCTGCTCACCATGAAGGGAATGGTCGAAGCACAGGGTGACCCGTTGGTCTACAGTGATGAGAATCTCATCAACGGTTTCACAAAATTATTCGCGGCCGTGGACGGCAGCTAAAGTCAAGCATCGATAATTCGGCACTGAACGCGAGTGCTGGCCGCAATTGGCGCATTTGAGACGTCGCCCCGAAATTCGGAAGACGGGTCACCGGTTCTATTCCGCTCAAGGTGATTACGACTACCTAGTGTTGTGACTCTAACGCCTGTCGCCCGCGGGCGACCTTTTCAAGAATGTCGGTAGCGGATTTGGTCCAAACGAAAGGCTTTGGATCGGCGTTGTGATGATCGAGATAGTCTTGAATTGCAGCTTCGAGCTCGGCGACACTCTTGAATACGCCACACCGGATGCGATCGCCTGTGATCAAGCCGAAGAAGCGTTCGACCTGATTGAGCCAGGACGCCGAAGTGGGGGTGAAATGCATATGGAAGCGAGGGTGTTTGGCCAGCCAGGCTTTGACCGCCGGGTGTTTATGGGTGGCATAGTTGTCGGCGATCAGGTGCAGGTCGAAGCCCTTGGGCGTGCTGCGGTCGATGAGCCGAAGGAATTTAAGCCATTCCTGGTGACGATGACGTTTCATGCATTCGCCGATCACCCTGCCGGTCGCGACATCGAGGGCGGCAAACAGTGTCGTCGTGCCATGCCGCTTATAGTCATGGGTCATCGTTCCCGCCCGACCCTTCTTCATCGGCAGGCCCGGTTGGGTGCGGTCCAGCGCCTGGATCTGACTCTTCTCGTCGACCGAAAACACCAGAGCCCGGTCCGGCGGATCAAGATAGAGACCGACGACGTCCGTCACCTTCTCGACGAACCGCTTGTCGTTCGACAGTTTGAACGTCTTGGTCAAATGGGGCTTGAGCCCATGTGCCGCCCAGATGCGCTGTACGCTGGTGTGGCTCAGACCAACCGCCTTGGCGAGCGAGCGCGCGCTCCATTGCGTGGCCGCCGGTGGCTTTTCTCGCAGCGTCATCTCGATCACACGCGCAATGACTTCGGCGCTCAACGGCTTCTTACGGCCAGGCCGGGTCGCGTCGCGCGCAAGCCCATCGACACCCTGCTCAAGATAACGATCGCGCCAGCGATAGGCCGTCTTCTTGGTCTTGCCCAGCGTCCGCACAATCGATGCCAGACTCGACGCGTCCGCCCACATCAGCACGATCCGCGCCCGCCAAACCAGCTTCTGCGGCGTGTTCCGGGCCGCCACCCAACCTTCCAGCCGCACCCGATCCTCGGGCGACAGCAACAACTTCTTGTCCGTGTCCATGGACCCAGACTCGCATATTTGCCAGCCGCAGGGAATCCTTCCGTTAATTCCAGAACACTAGGGTCCGTCCCCGCAAAGGTACAGATTGCGACATAGGATTTCGGCCAAGACATTGACGTGTTGGCTTATTTTAGGTTTTTTGTTCCCCCGTTAGCGGCCTGGTTTCAAGGGTTGTTTTTCAGGGGGAGGATTCCGAAGCTGTCTGCGAGTTTTTTGTCGGAGAAATCGTATTCTCCGAGCATGTTGATGTGCGCCCACGACTGCGGCGAGTGGGCCTTGATGGTTTTCATCATTTCGGTGTGCGTTTCGGGATCGGCCGCCCGTAGCTTCGTTTCGAGATAGAGATAATTCCAGCAGATTATGGCGTTCTTGATCAGGCGGTTGCAGGCTTCGGCCACCTGCTGGTCTTCCTGCAGGGCGAAGATGAACTCGCGTGGGCTGCCAACGGCCACCGCGCGGGTAAATCGGTTGGCCAGTTCGACCTTGTTGAGCATGGCTTCGATGTCCATTCGCAGATCGACACTGTCGATGTAGCGCAGGATGAACAGGGTTTTGACGATGCGGCCGAACGCCTTGAGTGCCGTGTATAGACTGTTCTGCCTGGAGTAGGAATTGAGCCGTCGGAAAATGTCCGACGCCGTGGTTTCCTTGAGTTTGATGGTCACCATGAGCCGCAGGATTTCCTCCCAATGGGCGCGGATGATCGACTTCCTCGCTGAGCAGATTGGTGGTATCCGGGGGATCGAGAAGCCGCGGCCGGAGCGTTAGCCGGCGAGCCTCAGTTCCGTGTCGACGGGGGTGCATGCAACGTCCCCAGCGCCAAGGGGAACTAGAGATCCTTAACGCAAAGCAGGCAAGCGCCAGTTATCTACGGGTCCGAGGTTCGCATCTCATCGCTTGTGATTTTGAGTCAGATTGTCCCTTTCGATGCGCAATCGAATTGTTGATTGCAGCGGTAAACCACTATGCTCGCAATCGCCATTCGGTGTTTGAAGTATGCCCTCCGGTACCCTAAGGTGAAACTTCGAGTTTGAACCCCTTGGTCGATGGAAAGCGCCCCGTCTGCTGTACAAGCGAGCGCGATGAGGGAGTGTTTCCAAATGCTTATTCGTTACGGCTACGATATTACGATGACATGCAGCCAATCGACCCCGATGCTGTCTCTGTTGACGCCACGCCGTGAACGTGCCGCTGACGTGCGGTCGCCGGACGTTGTTCTAACCAACCCTGAAGTCGCGACGTCCACATATCTGGATCTGTTCGGCAATGTTTGCCGCCGTTTTATGGCGCCGGCAGGTGATTTTCAGATCTGGGGTGACGGGACGATGGAAGACAGCGGTCTGCACGATCCTGTCTTCTGGGACGCTCAGGAGGTGCCCGTGGCAGCCTTGCCCGACGACTGCCTCGTCTACCTGATGGGGAGCCGTTATTGTGAAACTGACAAGCTAAGCCAGATCGCGTGGGACAATTTCGGAAACCTCGCGCCGGGATGGGGACGCGTCCAGTCGATCTGCGATTTTGTCCACCGGCACATCACCTTCGGCTACAAGGATGCGCGATCGACACGAACAGCGCTGGAGGCTTACGACGAAGGCATCGGCGTATGCAGAGATTATGCCCATCTTGCCATCGCGTTATGCCGCTGCATGAACATTCCCGCCCGTTATATCAACGGTCACCTCGGTGATATCGGGGTTCCGATCCTTGACCCAATGGATTTCAGCGCCTGGATCGAAGTCTATCTTGGCGGTCAATGGATGACGTTCGATCCGCGCAACAACGTGCCCCGCATCGGCCGGATCGTTGTTGCATGCGGTAGAGACGCCGCGGACGTTCCGCTCATCAATTCCTTCGGCCCTCATGTGCTGAAGTCATTCCGCGTCTGGACATACGACGTGACCAATCTGGAGCAGGCCACTTTCTGATGTGGGGCGCCCCCAGCGATCTGTCGGTTGTGCGTAGATCTCAAAACTGGCCGTGCGACGGCCAACAGATGCGGTCCATTCTCGCTATTTTCGATAGGCTATCGTCAAAGGCTCATTGCCATAAGCGGCTCTGAGCGCTGCAACCTCTCCTGGTCGAACGCGATCGCTGCGCTTTCCGTTGTGACGTTCACCTGAACGGACATTCCCTCATAATCCGACGCGTCACCATTGTAGCTACCCGTTAGCGGAATGGCCTGGCGGGAATTGCGAGCAACGGCAACGCGGATCAGGTCACGATTGCCGACAATGCCGTTGGTGGGATCGAACTCGACCCAGCCGGCTCCTGGAAGGTAGACCTGACACCAGGCATGGGTGGAGCCGCCGCCGAGTGTTGTCGATCCGTCGCGATCGGGGACATAGATATAGCCGGTAACGAAACGAGCAGCGAGACCCAGCGATCGTGCCGCTTCCATCATCAGCAATGCAAAATCCCGGCATGTTCCCCGTCGTAGCTGCAGGGTCTGGATTGGTGTCTGCGTCCCATGTTCCAGCCGGCGGTAATAGGAGAAACTTTCGTGGATCGCAAAGCAAAGCGTCATCAGCAAGCGACCGGTTTCCGTCGGCTGGCCAATCCTAACGAACTGCCGCGCCCAGCGCCCTACCTGATCGCCCGGATCGGCGTGCTGGCGTTCGATTGTCTGCCTGATATCGGGCAATTCATCGGGATCGTACGCAAAAGGATAGGTCCGAGCCTCATCGTCGATCTGAAGATCGAGGGCGACTTGCGATGTATGATCGAGGCGGATGTGGCTTTCAAACCGCAAGGCGCGAGCCGGGTGTGCGAATCCCACCAGAGCGACGCAGTTGCCGAAGACATCATGGATCCAGCGAACATAAGCCGGCGCCGGATCAACGGCCAAGGTTGCGCTGAGAAGCCGTTGGTCGAAGCTATCCCGTGGACGAAACATCAAACGATGTTCAGCAAACTCCACAGGCCGCTTGTAGTGATATTCGGTGATGTGCCTCACGGAGAAAATAGTCATCGAGAAAGGTTCTTTACACATGGCTCGCGTCCGCAAACGTGTGATGCGGCTAGGTTTATACGTCGCTAAAAACCCCGACCGGGCTTTGATACCACTTTTTAATACCCGGCACATCAACGCCCTTCTTAAAAAGGTTTTTCAGCCTACCTCCACAAATGCTGGACAAGCGCGGCATCGTCGGTGGCTCCGGCTGTTTGTACTCCTCCGCCCTCATCCGCCGGGTCAGTTAGCCTGATGCGCCTTGGGCCATTGCACAACATCCTCAGCCTGAACCCATATTGTGTCTTCCTCGCCAGCGCGGCCGTGCTCAAGCTTGTAAGACGCGACTTTGCCAAACGTTTCCGCGTACTCTCTCGACCGCTCAAACTGAGCTTTCAGGGGGCGAAGCAATATCCTTAAGGGCTTCGCGCGTGACGATCACAAGCCAGTTGGCTGTCTCGTCATACATCGGAATATGGCCGTTTTCATCCGCGATGAACGCTGGCATGTCTGGTCGCAGGGAAAGTGGCATTGTTTCTCCTGAAGCTTCGGTACAAAGGTGCTGATCCTCGTTCACTCTTCTTGATGGAATCCGCTCCATGCAAATCCGCGCGCTTATCTATTTTGACGAACTGGTTCGCACCAACTCAATGCGGGCGGCGGCTGAAAACCTGCATGTCGCGCCCACCGCCATCAGCCGTCAGATAGAGAACCTCGAATATTACTTCGGCACGTCGCTGATTGAGCGGAGCGCCCGCGGCGTCACGCTTACCGCGGCAGGGGAGCTTCTTGCCGCGCGTGCCGCCCGCACCCTGCGCGAGCTCGACCATGTACGCCAGCTCATGGACGATCTCAAGGGATTGCAGCGCGGTGGAGTAACGGTGTTTGCAAGCGGTGCCGTTGTTGCAAACCTACTCGCGCCGGCACTCGCCGATTTCAGCCTGCTCTATCCCAAGGTTCGCTTCGAGGTAATAATAGCCAGCGCCTACCGCTCCATCGAGGCGGTGAGCAATGCGGAAGCCGATATTGCTGTCACGCTGTTTGCGCCACCGCTCGCAGGCAGCAAGGTCAGGCTGCGGTCGGAGGTAACCTACGACGTCATTGCCGCTGCCGACCATCCGGCTGCGCGCCACAGCGAAATCTCGCTTCGCGCACTTGCACCATACCCCCTTGCCGTTCCGGACCAAAGCTTCGGCGCGCGTCAGGCTTTTGACGCGCTATTTGCCCGCGAAGGGCTGACACTCGATCCGATCTTCATCACCAACTCGCTTGAAATGCAGAAGGAACTCGTCCTGCGTGGCGCGGCCATCACGCTGCTGCCGGCGCTGGCGGTTTCAAGGGAGTGTCAGGCCGGGCAGCTCGTTGCGGTGCCCGTTGCAGGCAGCAAGGGGGTGCGAACACCCCTGGATCTCTGTGTTGCCCCTGACCGGCAGTTGTCGTTTGCCGCCGCCAAGCTCCTGGACTTCATTGAGCGCTTCATGCGCGAAACAATGGGGCATACGATCGGGACCCGAAGGGGTTAGACGAGAGACTGGCCGCCCGTTCACAAATCGAGGGCGACATAACGGTTGGTGGATCACTTTTCGCTACACTCAGCACACATTTTCGACATTGTGTGCGCGCCGCTAAGCTGACACACTTCCTCCCAAACGGACCAGTCGCGTGAAATTGACCACAGCGACGAGACCGCAACAAGGGGAATATAATGGACCGCATTCAAAGCATAGCGGGTGGTGTGGTCCGCTCAGCCACCTTCGGGTTTGCGCTGTCCGCGGGCCTGCTTTTGGCGGGAGTGACGATCGCAGCAACCAAGACGTCGCTGGTGCTCGGCATGAGCGTCGAGCCTCAGGGGCTTGATCCGACGATCTCCGCGCCGGTCGCCATCGGCCAGGTGACCTGGCAGAATATCTTCGAAGGGCTAGTCGCCATCGACAAGGACGGTAAGGTCGTGCCGCAGCTCGCCAAGAGCTGGGAAATCTCCGAGGATGGTCTGACCTACACCTTCAAACTGCAGCAAGGCGTCAAATTCCATGAGGGCGAAGACTTCGACAGCTCCGTTGCCAAGTTCACCCTCGACCGCGCCCGTGGGCCGGAATCGACCAATGGCCAGAAGCGTTTCTTTGCCGCCATCGACACCATTGACACGCCCGACAAGCAGACGTTGGTTCTGAAACTCAAGGAGCGCAACGGCAGCCTTCTCTATTGGCTCGGCTGGCCCGCCTCCGTGATGGTCGGCACCAAGAGCGCCGCCAATGACAAGACGACACCGATCGGCACCGGCCCGTTCAAGTTCGTCAGCTGGACGAAGGGCGACCGCGTGGAGCTCGCCGCCAATCCCGGCTATTGGAACACGCAGACCAAGGTCGGCCTCGACAAGGTGACGTTCCGCTTCATCGCCGATGCGCAGGCCCAGGCGGCAGCGCTGAAATCCGGCGACGTCGATGCGTTTCCAGAGTTCGCCGCGCCCGAAATGATGGAAGGCTTCAAGGAAGACGCTGAGCTCGTGACCGTGATCGGCAATACGGAGCTCAAAGTCGTTGCAGGCATGAACAACAGCCGCAAGCCCTTTGACGACAAACGTGTTCGCCAGGCGCTGATGATGGCGATCGACCGCTCGACTGTCATCGACGGGGCCTGGTCGGGTCTCGGCACCGCCATTGGTAGCCACTACACTCCCAACGACCGCGGCTATATCGACCTGACCGGCACCTATCCATACGACCCGGAAAAGGCAAAGGCCCTTCTTGCCGAAGCCGGTTACCCTAATGGCTTCACCTTCACGATCAAGACACCACAGATGCCCTATGCGCCGCGTAGCGCCGAAATCATGCAGGCCATGTTTGCCGAGATCGGCGTGACCATGACCATCGAGCCGACCGAATTCCCGGCAAAATGGGTGCAGGACGTCTTCAAGGGGACCGACTACGATATGACCATCGTGGCCCACGCCGAGCCGATGGATATCGATATCTACGCGCGTGATCCCTACTATTTCAACTATAAGAACCCGGCATTTACCGACATTATCAAGAAGATCGAACTGACAACCGACCCCGTTGAACAGGGAAAGCTCTACGGCGAGGCACAGACAATCCTAGCGGATGACGTACCGGCTCTCTTCCTGTTCGTGATGCCGAAACTCGGCGTCTGGAACGCCAAGCTGAAGGGGCTTTGGGAAAACGAGCCAATCCCCTCAAACGTCTTGACCGACGTTCATTGGGAAGATTGAGCGGATGGGGCGACCGGCCTGACGATTGCTCTCGAGCTGACGCCCGCCCGTGACCGCCGATCGGCATCCGTACTCTGCGTTTCCGGCGTAAGCCGGGACCATGAGATGGTTGGACCAAGGACAGTGGAATGATCGTATTGCTTCTGCGCAGGCTTTCGAGCCTTCTGTTGACGTTGCTCGCGGTATCGGCGCTGATCTTCATCGTCATGGATGTGCTGCCCGGAGACCCGGCGGCGATTATGCTTGGCACGTCCGCAAGTCCCGATACGCTCGCGGCGCTCAGGCACGAACTGGGGCTCGACCAGCCGCTGATCATCCGTTATGCGCAGTGGCTTGGCAGCGTCGTCACTGGCGATCTCGGCAACTCCTACACCTACGGCGTTCCGGTCGCGGGCCTCATCGCCGAACGGCTCGCCGTCACCCTGCCGCTCGCGCTCTTTGCCATTGTCCTTTCGGTCGCCATCGCCATTCCGCTCGGCGTCGCCTCGGCCGCCAGACGCAACAGTGCTGTCGACTATGCCGCCGCCTTCGTCTCCCAGCTTTTTATCGCGGTGCCGGGCTTCTGGGTCGGCCTTCTGCTTGTGCTGGTTTTCTCGGTGTCGCTCGGATGGATGCCCTCGGGTGGCTTTCCAGGCTGGCAGGGCGGGTTTGCACCTGCGCTCGGTGCTTTGCTTTTGCCGGCGATCGCCCTTGCGCTTCCCCAGGCAGGCGTTCTCACGCGGGTGACCCGCTCGGCCGTGCTTGAAGTTCTGAACGACGATTTCGTGCGCACGGCACGCGCCAAGGGTCTGCCGCGCCGGGCCGCGCTGTGGCGCCATGCGGTGCCCAATGCGCTTGTTCCCGTGGTCACCATTCTCGGCCTGCAGTTCACCTTCCTGATCGCCGGTGCCGTGCTCGTCGAAAACGTCTTCAACCTCCCGGGCCTCGGACGCCTTGCTTTTCAAGCGCTCACCCAGCGCGACATCATCGTCATGCAGGATGTCGTGCTGTTCTTTGCAGCCCTCGTCATCATCATGAATTTTATCGTCGATCTCTCTTATCTCTATCTCGACCCTCGCCTGAGGGGGCGCAGCCGATGAGTGCCGGAACCGGAACCGTCGAAAAGCTCACGGTGCGCAAGACATCGCTCTTCCTGCGCCGCCCGAACCTCGTCATCGGCGGCACCATCATCGCTGTCCTTGTGATCATTGCCTTCGTCTCGCTGTTCTGGACACCGCTGCCGCCGGGCAAGATGCAGATCATCCACAAGCTGAAGCCGCCGCTGGCCCAGGGCTTGCTCGGCACAGACCATTTTGGCCGCGATGTGCTGTCGATGCTGATGGCGGGAGCCTGGAACTCACTGTCGATCGCGACCATCGCCGTTGCCTTTGGCGCCTCGCTCGGCACATTGCTGGGCGTCACCGCCGCCGCCCGACGCGGTGTGTTCGAAGCGGTGGCGATGCGCGCCAATGACGTGATTTTTGCGTTTCCGCCGATCCTGTCGGCCATGATGCTCGGTGCCCTTCTCGGCACAGGCCGCTTCACCGCCATCATCGCGATCGCCGTGTTCATGGTGCCGGTCTTTTCGCGGGTCACGGTCAGCGCGGCGTCGCAGGTCTGGGCGCGCGACTATGTGCTGGCCGCCCGCGGCGCCGGCAAGGGCGGCGTGCTCATCACCATCGAGCACATACTTCCCAACATCGCCAACCAGATCATCGTCCAGGTGACGATCCAGCTCGGCCTCGCCATCCTGACCGAAGCGGGACTGAGCTTTCTCGGCCTTGGCATGGCCCCTCCCGCTCCAACCTGGGGCCGGATGCTGGCCGACGCCCAGACCTATCTCGGTACGGCGCCATGGCTTGCCGTTCTCCCGGGTGTTGCAATTGCGCTCACCGTGTTCGGTTTCAACATGCTGGGCGATGGTCTGCGCGATCTGCTCGACCCGCGTGAGAAAGGTCGTGCATGACCGAAGCACCGATTCTTTCCGTCGAAAACCTCGCCATCTCCATGCGTCTGCCGACCGGCGGCCAGATGCAGATCCTCACCGATGTCGGCTTTGCGCTCAATGCGGGCGAAACGTTGGGTATCGTTGGGGAATCAGGCTCGGGCAAGTCGCTTCTGTCGCTGGCGGTCATGGGGCTTCTGCCTGGAGCCGCAACGGCCACCGGCCGGATCATGTTCGAAGGTCGCGACCTCCTTGACCTCGACGATGAGACCCTTTGTACCGTTCGCGGCAAACGCATCGGCATGATCTTCCAGGAGCCGATGACGGCGCTCAACCCGGCCATGACGGTCGGCGATCAGATCGCCGAAGGCTTGGTCTGGCACGAGGGCCTGTCATGGAGGGCAGCCCGTGCCGAAGCCGTCGAGCTGCTTGACCGTGTCCGTATTCCCGATGCCAAACGCCGGGCAAAGACCTACCCGCATGAAATGTCGGGTGGCCAGCGCCAGCGGGTCGGTATCGCCATGGCGCTTGCCCTCAAGCCCGCATTGATGATCGCCGACGAACCGACGACCGCCCTTGACGTCACGGTGCAAGCCGAGGTGCTGGATATCCTCGACGATCTCAGGCGCGAATACGGCATGGCGTTGATCCTGGTCAGCCACGACCTCGGCGTCATTGCCCGCATGTGCCGGCGCACCATCGTCATGTATGCCGGCCGGCGCATGGAGGAGGGGCCGACCCGGGAAGTGCTGACCCGGCCGCTGAACCCGTATAGCCGCGGTTTGCTTCGCGCAGTCCCGAAGCGCCGCACCGACGGCGGCAAGCTCGATACCATTCCGGGTTCGGTTCCCGGCTTTGCCAAGCTTCCGCCCGGCTGCTGTTTTTCCGACCGCTGTCCCGAGCGGATTGCGGATTGCCAGAAGGCCGAACCAGTCTGGACGGTTCCCGCCGCCGCCCGCGGGGTTCGCTGCATCCGGGCCATGCAGGAGTTTGCGCGATGAAGAAACGTCCGGTTCTCGATATCCGCTGCCTGACCCGCGACTATGCCGGCAATTCGCTGTTCTCCAAGCCGCATGTCAACCGCGCCCTCGACGACCTGACCATGACGGTGGATGCGGGAACCATCTACGGCATCGTCGGTGAATCCGGCTGCGGCAAGTCCACGCTTGCCAGGATCGTTATGGCGCTCGACCGGCCGACGTCGGGGGAGGTGATCTTCGACGGGGACGAGTTGTTCCGGCTGAACGATAAAGAGTTGAAGCGCAAGCGGCGAGACTTTCAGATGGTGTTCCAGGATCCGTTCGGGTCCCTCAATCCGCGCCATACGATTGGCCGCATCGTCGCGGAACCGCTGCATGTGCTCGAGAGTCGGCCAGGACGCGCCGAGACCCGTGACAAGGTCGCTGCCATGCTCGAAAGCGTCGGCCTGACGGCCGCCCATGCCGAACGCCACCCGCATGAATTTTCCGGTGGCCAGCGCCAGCGCATCGCGATCGCCCGCGCGCTGATCACCGAGCCGAAGCTCGTGGTCGCGGATGAGGCAGTGTCGGCGCTTGATCTGTCGGTCCAGGCACAGGTGCTGAATCTTTTGATGGAACTGCGCGCGACGCGCGGCGTGACCTTCCTCTTCATCACCCACAACCTCGCCGTGGTCGATGCGATCGCCGACACCGTCGGCGTCATGTATCGGGGCCGCATGGTGGAGACGGGCGCCGCCCAAGAGGTATTTGCGAACCCGCTGCACCCCTACACGCAGGTTCTCGCTGAAGCCGAACCAAGCATCGAGAAGTTCGGCCGTCCGGCCACTCAGCAGAAACCCATGCCAGCGATTGCCCACAGCGGCATGGGGTGCAGTTTCCGGGGCCGCTGTCCGATCGCCGCGGCGCGCTGCGCCGTCGAACAGCCGCAGCTTCGCACCCTGTTGCTCGGACGACAAACCGCCTGCCATCGCGCCGAATACCTGCTGCCGTCGGCACAGTCGGCCGAGGCGCTTCGCATCTGAAATGCATCCTCATTTATCCAGAGGCATACCGATGACCGACTTGCTCGATTTTACCATAAAGGACCTTTTGCGCTCGTTCAGGGAAGGCACGCTATCGCCCTCCGAATACTGGCAGGCCGTCGAAGCGCGGATTGCCGCCTTCGAACCCGAGGTCGCCGCTCTCTATGCCTATGATCCGGAAAGCGCCCGCGTGCAGGCGGCCGCATCGACTGAGCGTTGGCAGAAGGGCGAAACACGTGGCCCGCTTGACGGTATTCCCGTTACCCTGAAGGAACTGATCGCCACCAAGGGCACGCCGGTGCCGCTCGGCACCGCGGCCGTGGAGCTGATGCCCGCCGCCGAAGACGCGCCGATTGCCGCTCGCATGCGTGAAGACGGAGCCGTCGTCTTCGCCAAGACCACATGCCCCGACTACGGCATGCTCTCCTCGGGCCTGTCGAGCTTCCATCCGCTGAGCCGCAACCCCTGGAACACCACCCAGAATCCGGGCGGATCGAGTGCGGGGGCGGCCTCTGCCGGCGCCGCTGGCTACGGCCCCTTGCATATCGGCACCGATATCGGAGGCTCCGTCCGGCTTCCGGCCGGCTGGACCGGCCTGTTCGGCTTCAAGCCCAGCCATGGGCGTATCCCGGTCGACCCCTATTTCGTCGGTCGCTGCGCCGGCCCGATGACGCGCACTGTCGAGGACGCCGCCTGGTCGATGTTCACCTTGTCACGACCCGACTGGCGCGATGGCACCAGCCTGCCTCCGAACGACATCGACTGGATGGACCTTGAGATCGATGTGAAAGGCCTGAGGATCGGCGTGATGCTTGACGCCGGCTGCGGCCTTCCGGCAGAACCGGAAATCAAGGCCGCCGTGCTTGCCGCCGCCAAGTGGTTCGAGGAGGCCGGTGCCATCGTCACCGAAGTCGCTCCCGTCTTGACGCGTGACATGCTGGACGGTCTCGACAACTTCTGGCGTGCAAAGTTCTGGGGCGATATTGAGGGTCTGAGCGAAGAGCGCCGCGCCATGATTCTCCCCTATATCTACCAGTGGGCAGCCAAGGGTGCAGTGGTCACGGGCCTTGAAGCCGTTGATGGCTTTCGCCAATCGATCGAAATGCGCAAGGCGGCCGGCAAATTGTTCTGCGAGGTCGATGCGGTGCTATCGCCCACGAATCCGATCGTTTCCTATCCGGCCGATTGGGCATCGCCCACCAATGACCCGGAAAAGCCGTTCGAGCATATTGCCTTTACCGTACCGTGGAACATGTCCGAGCAACCGGCTGCCTCGATCAATTGTGGCTTCTCGGCCTCCGGCATGCCGATCGGCCTGCAGATCGTCGGTCCGCGATTCGCCGACATGCTCGTGTTAAGACTTTCCAAAGCATTCGAGAGCTGGACCGGCGGCGTCAAGGCCTGGCCGCAACCACCATCCTAGCAGAGATCTGAAGAATTCCATTGAAACGATAACCGCGAGCAGGCCGAAATCATGATCGAATTGCCCAACCCTGTGTTCAATGTTGGACAATAGAGTGTAGGGCAGGGACAGGACGTAGCGCGCATCTTTGCGAGAGCGTCTTCCAGTATCCTGACCGGTCGGCGAGAGGGGGCCCGTCGTTCAGCTTAGCAGAGAACATATCTACGGCCCGTGTTTTGACTCCAGGCGCTAACGTCACCAACAAGATGTCGGCTGTCAATGATGACTTGATCCAGGGTGTCTGTGACCAATCGGTCGCTTCGCCGACGCTCTTCGACAATTCGCTGAGCGCGCGCTGGACCGAATAGCCGGGTGTCCCGATCGATTTCACGAAGGCTTCGGTGAACGGGCTCATGCTGCCGGTGCCATCGGTAGCTGTGGCATTGGGAGAGGTCGAATACGGGAGGGCGTTCGACGCTCTGTCAGTCTGGTACTGACGCTAAAATAGCGCCGACTCCTGCTATCGAAAGTTTCGCACGCCTACAGATTTACGCACTCTGCGTACTGAAAATTCGAACGCATAAAAGAAATGCAGGTTTCCTCGCTACGTTTGCCGGTCGTCGGCAAGGCGAAATCCTCTATCTGAGCTAAATCATTATATAATTTAATCAGATAAGCACCCGTCCGGTGAAAGCACAGGAGCGATTGCACGTATTTTATGCAGGTTTTTATCCCGCAACAATTTGCATCACTGCAACTTGCGCACCTTCTTTTTTTTGCTAACTTGGACCTGCGAGTACTTCCGGACGAGACGTCCAGTATCTTGTCGGAATTCCTGGAAATGAACCAACGATCATAATCGTCGTGTCAGAATATATCCACGCTGATTCAATTTCGATTTCTAAAAATATCAATAAAATCAGATGAGCTTTCCATGCTTGGTATACTAGCCGACGACCTGACAAGTGCACTAGACGCCGCCGCACCATTTGCGGAGCGCGGCTTATCTGCCCGCATCAGTCGCGCCGGTCAAGCTTGAAGCCGGGGACTTCTACCTCCTGACCAATGGCGAGGCGTATTGCTCGGCAACCAACCCGGTGCTTGCGCCGCTTGATGGACGATTGATCTTCGATACGCACAAAGATGCAGATGGGGTGGTCCGTTACGGCGACACTGGGGACAAGGTAGTAGCGGCCGGTGGGCGATTTACGTTCGATGACGCCACAAGTGACATCCTGCTTAAGCAGCTTCCACCACTGATTCACATTCCTGCCGCCTCACAGCGTGCCGGTCCTCTTGGGGCTATCCTCGATTTGCTCTCTTACGAGACCAAGACGATCCAACCCGGTTCGGCCATCTCAGCCGGCAGCATCGCAAACGTCGTGCTAGTCCATATCCTTCGCGCGCACCTTGCCACCTCGCCACAGCCGATCGGCTAGCTCGGTGCGATTACTGACGCCCGTGTTGGAGCCGCCCTCACGCTGATGCATGGCGATCTAGCCCGACGCTGGAAGGTCGAAGACCTGGCCCTTGCCGTTGGAATGTCGCGAACGACGTTTACCCAGCGCTTCAAGACACTCGTTGGCTTGCCACCCCTCGACTATCTGATGCGCTGGCGCATGACGGTTGCCGGGACCGAGTTGAGGAAGGGTGACAAAAGCCTTTCCGCAGTTGCCGAGAGCGTCGGCTACGCCTCTGACACCGCATTTAATTCCGCTTTCAAGCGGACGATCGGGCAAAGTCCTGGTCGCTGGCGTAGTGGAAACTAGGGAAGGGGCGATTTCACGCGATGGTGGGGCCAGTTTTCGGCCTGCTGCTCGCCCATCCGGCCGTCAACAGGCATCGTAAACTTAACGTGCCAAGGCCAAGGAAGTGCGATATTTGTTGCGATCAGGCGGCTTGAAGGCGGGCGGCGTTATGTTTGTGCGGCATGCCGGATCATTCACACTGTTTTCGATCGCAGCCGTATAGATGGGAAATGTTGAAGTTTGATTCCTGCACCAAAGTGCGTTGAAAGTGAAGGCGCGGAATTTTCACTGAGATTTGTGTGGGCCGCCGGTTCGAATCCTATCAAAGCAAAGAGGGATCAAGTCATCTACCCAACTGACCGTCTGCAATGGGGCGAGCGAACACGCTCTGGCGGCAATTTGGGCCACCGAGGCGAGCAACGCGGCTTCGGCCGCCGGGGCATGCTACAAGTATCCCAACCACGCCACTCTCGCGCCAGACAGCGTGGGAGAACTGGATACCAGAGATGATTTTCAGACCGCCACTGGCGTGAGCCAGGGCTGATCCAACGCAATAGAACTGTCGACCACCGCGTCCACGAAGGCAACCCCCTTCAATCCGTCGTAGGCTGTCGGAATGTCCCGACCGATTGCAGACGGGTCGCGCCCTTCGCGCTTGGCGCGGATCGCTTCGGCAAATCCTGCATAGAGATTGGCGAACGCCTCCAGATAGCCTTCCGGATGGCCCGGAGGTGTCCTCGTCCGAGCCTTTGCTCCTTCGCTGAGATCGTCGGCTCCGCGTTTGATCGTCTCCGTCCTGCCGTTCAGCCGGGCATGCACGAGTTCATTGGGCTGCTCCTGGAACCAAGTGAGCGACGCTTTTTCGCCGAAGACCCTGAGCCTGACGCCGTTGGATGATCCGAGCGCCACTTGCGAAGACCAAAGAAGACCTCGTGCGCCGCCCTCGTAGCGCAGCATCACATGCGCATTGTCATCGAGGGCGCGTCCTGGAACGAAGGTGGCGAGATCGGCAGTCAGCGACTCCAGTTTCAAGCCCGAGACGAAGCCCGCGAGATGATAGGCGTGCGTGCCGATGTCGCCGATCGAACCACCGCGTCCGTTCTTCTTCGGATCGGTCCTCCAGGCGGCCTGGGCATTCCCTTCGGTTTCGATGGCCGTTGCCATCCATTCAAGCGGGTATTCCACCTGCACGGTTCGGATTTTGCCGAGTTGACCGGTCGCCACCATGTGACGAGCTTCGTGCACCATCGGATATCCGGAGTAAGTGTAGGTCACGCCCATGAACCTGCCGCTGTCACGGACCAGTTGCTCGAGTGAGACGGCGTCCTCCAAGGTCGCGGTCAGCGGCTTCTCGCAGATGACGTCGAAGCCTGCCTCAAGGAAGGCCTTGCTGATGGGGAAGTGGGTGAAGTTCGGCGTGCAGATGGCCACGGCGTCCATCTTGTCCTCGCGGGCAAGTTCGCCTTTTATCATTGCCTTGTATTCGTCGTAAGACCGGGACGGATCAAGCCCTTCGCCAGCAGCGAAGGCGTGGCCCCGTGCCGCATCGACGTCGAAGGCACCAGCAACGAGCTGCCAGGCACCGTCCTGGCGGGCGGCGATGCGATGTATGTTGCCGATATAGGCACCTTGTCCACCACCGATCATGCCGAGCCGGAGCGGTTTTTTCGTCGAACTATTGGATGTCATGTCAAACCTCAGTCAAGCCCGAGCATCGCCCGGTTGGCAGCCTTGTTCGCGCCGGATTTCACGAAATCGTCGAACGCGCGGTCGGCGACGCGGATAATGTGTTCGCGGATGAACTTCGCGCCTTCGGCCGCACCGTCTTCGGGGTGCTTGATGAAGCATTCCCACTCCAGTGTGGCCCAGCCGTCGAAATCGTATGTCGCAAGCTTGGTGAACACCGCCCCGAAATCCACCTGGCCATCGCCGAGGGACCGGAACCGTCCTGCCCGCTTGGACCACGGCTGGAAGCCACCGTATGCCCCGGTCTTGCCGTTGGGACGGAACTCCGCATCCTTGACATGAAACATCTTGATGCGCTCATGGTAGTGGTCGATGAATTCGAGATAGTCCAACGCCTGCAGCACAAAGTGGCTCGGGTCGTAGAGGATGTTGCACCGCGGGTGGTTGCCCACCCGCTCCAAAAACATTTCGAAGGTCAGCCCGTCATGCACGTCTTCACAGGGATGAATCTCGAAGCACAGGTCGACACCGTGTTCGTTAAAATCGTTGAGAATTGGCAGCCACCGTTTCGCAAGTTCGTCGAAGGCCTCGTCCACCAGACCTTCCGGCCATTGCGGGTAGGGATAGAGATAGGGCCAGAGGAGACTGCCCGTGAAGCTGACGTGGCGATCAATGCCGAGATTGCGCGAGGCGCGCGCCGCAAACCGCATCTGCTCCTCGGCCCATGCCCTGCGGGCGGCTGGATTGTTGTGAACCGCGGCGGGGGCGAAACTGTCCATGATCTTGTCGTGAGCCGGATGGACGGCGACGAGTTGCCCGGTGATGTGCGAGCCTAGTTCCGGCAATTCGAGACCTCGCTCTGCGAGGACGCCTTTGAGGTCGTCGCAGTAGGTCTTGCTTTCGGCCGCCATCTTCATATCGATGAGGCGCGTGTCCCACGTCGGAATCTGCACGCCTGCGAAACCCCTGTCGGCAACCCAGCCCGCAAGGCTCGGAAGCGAATTGTACGGCGCGTCATCAGCCGCGAATTGGGCAAGGTATATTGCTGGTCCCTTCATGGTCTTCATTTTGAGTTCCTCATGCAGAAAGGGCTATGGCCGGCGCCGGGGGACCGCCATCGTAGGCTCCCCAGACCGATTGGTCGAAATGGACGACCGAGCCGGTCATCATGCCGGAGTCGTCCGAGGCGAGAAAGAGAACGGCGCGTGCGACCTCATCGGGAGCCAGGATGCGGCCGAAGGGTTGGGCGGCTGCGGCCTTGGCGAGCCAGTCAGGTTCCGCGCCGTGATATTCGCGCTGAACGCGGTCTTCGCCGTCCGACGCCATCCAGCCGATGTCAAGCTGGTTCACCCGTATCCGGTTGCGCATCAGGGCATAGCCGGAGTTGCGGGTCAGCGTCGCCAGTGCACCTTTGGAGGCGGAGTAGGGTGACAGGAACGGTTGCCCGGCCCGCTCCGACGTCGAACCGATATTCACCATGCTGCCCTTGATGCCGTCGCGGATCATCAGCTTGGCGGCTTCCTGCATCAGGAAGAAGGGCGCGCGCACATTGATTGCGAACATTCGGTTGAACAGGTCGGGTGTTGAGTTCAGAAGGTTTCCGCGATCGGTGAGGCCCGCCGCGTTCACGAGGACGTCGACGCGGCCATACTTGGCATCCGCGTGCGTCACGACAGATCGGCAATCATCCACGTCCTCAAGATCGGCAGCCACAAAGGAAACCGGAACTCCGGTGTCCTCGATAATCGAACGGGCAACGGCGTTACCCTTGTCGCTGTTCCGGCCGCAGGTCACTATGCCCGCAGCGCCGGCCTTGGCGAACAGTCGGGCGATGGCAGCACCAAGCCCTTGGGTGCCGCCCGTCACAACGGCGATCTTTCCGTCGATCCGGTTCATGTCACACTCCCACCCGCTGTTTCCTGCGAATTTCCTCCTGGTGCACCCGTGCGTTCTGCACGGACGCCCGTTCCGACACTTCCGGCACCCCAACGTCCCAATCAGCGTCACCAGGCACCCACGCATAAGCGTCGGTCACGAGGGTGACGACGGTCGTGCGGTCGGTGGTCTGCGCCCATTCCATTGCGGACTTGAGATCGGCAAGGCTTTCGCAGCGACGGGCGAGAGCGCCCATCGATTCGGCGTGTTTGACGAAATCAACCGCGAACGGTTCCTTGACCCGGCAATCCTTTATGAGGTTGTTGAAGCCCGGGACGCCCTTGAATTGCTGGAGGCGGTTGATAACGGCATATCCTCCGTTGTCGCAGACGACGACGATCATCTTGTGGCCCGTCAGCACAGTGGAATAGATGTCGGAATTCATCATCATGTAGGTCCCGTCACCGAGCATGACGATGGGCGTGCCGTCGCCGTTCTTGGCCATGGCATGACCCCATCCTGCGGCGATCTCATAGCCCATGCAGCTGAAACCGAACTCGCAATCGAAGGTGTTCGGATTCTTGACGCGCCAGCCCTTGGTCACTTCGCCGGGCGTGCCGCCCGCGGCCGCAATCAGAGTGTCGTTGGGTTTTGCGCTTTCATTGACGATGGCAACGACCTGGGCGTATGTCGGAATTGGTCCGTTTGTTATTGCCTGATGCTGATCGAGAAGCTTGTTCCAATCAGCGAATAGCGACTTGGCCTTCGCCAGGCGTTCGGCATCCGTCTTCCAATCGCCCAGCGCCGTATCAAGTTCGATCACTGTTTCCAGCGCGTCTCCCACCACGGCCACGGCGCGATGCTTGATGGCGTCATAGCGGGCGGTGTTGATCGAGATGAATTTTGCGTCTCGATCGAAAGCGGTCCACGAACCGGTCGTGAAGTCCTGCAGGCGGGTGCCGATGGCGAGCACGACGTCGGCGTCCTGGGCAAGGGCATTTGCGGAGGTCGAGCCGATGATGCCAATCGGCCCGGCATGCGCGGGATGATCATGAGTGACTGCGCCTTTCCCGGCAATCGTCTCTACAATCGGAATACCGCGCTTGACGGCAAATTCCGCTACCGTCTCTTCGGCCAGCGAATAACGCACACCGCCGCCGGAGATGATGAGCGGCCTCTTCGCGGATTTAAGAAGGGCGACAGCTTCAGCCAGTTTGGCCCGGTCCGGCCGCGGGCGCGGAACCGACCACATGGTCGGCTCGAAGAATGCCACGGGATAGTCGAACGCGACTTCCTGGGCGTCCTGGGCAAGACCGAGGAATGCGGGGCCGCAGTCCGCCGGGTCGAGCATTGCTGCGATCGCCTGAGGCAGGGACGAGACAATCTGCTCGGGCAGGACAATGCGGTCCCAATAACGGGTAACCGCCTTGAAAGCATCGTTGACGGTCACCGTGGGATCGTTGAAGTGCTCGACCTGCTGCATCACGGGGTCCGGAATCCGGTTGGCGAAAACGTCGCCAGCGAGAAGCAGTACGGGCAGACGATTGGCATGAGCCGTCCCGGCTGCGGTGACCATGTTGGCGGCACCGGGTCCGATGGACGTCGCGGCAACCATCAACTGGCGGCGGCGTTTGGCCTTGGCGAATGCAACGGCCGCAAGCGCCATCGACTGCTCATTTTGGCCGCGCCAGGTCGGCAGCTTGTCCTGAACGGCCTCAAGCGCCTCCGACAGGCAAGTGACGTTGCCGTGGCCGAAGATGCCGAACACACCCGCAAAAAGCGGTGCGCGCTCGCCGTCTATCTCCGTGAATTGATTGCATAAATAGCGCACAAGCGCCTGCGCCATCGTCAAGCGCACGGTCTCGCGGGACATCTCGTCTCCTCCCATGGATCATGTTTTCCGGAAGCTACGAAATATTTATTGACAATGCAAGAGTTTCGCAACAAACATTGCAAAAAATGAACAGGGAGGTTCCTGATGTTGAAAATAGCCGTTCTCGGATGCGGTCGAATTGGCCGGATGCATGCCGAGAACATCGCCGCGCATCCACGCGCCAGCCTCGCTGGTGTATTCGATGTTCATCGTCCGGCGGCCGATGACATAGGCTCAAAATTGGGCGCAAGGGTGTTCGCTTCGGCGGATGCCGTCTTTTCCAGTGCGGATGTGGAGGCGGTGCTGATCGCAACGTCGACCCCGACGCATGCGGATTTCCTCGAGCAGGCGGTCGCATCTGGAAAGCCTGTCCTTTGCGAGAAACCGATCGATCTCAGCCTGCAACGGGTTAACGCCTGCGCAAAGGTTATCGGCGGGACGAAGGTCCCGATCATGCTGGGATTCGTCAGAAGGTTCGATCCCGGTCACCGGGCGGCACGAGACGCCATCCGGGCCGGTCAAATCGGCCAATTGCATCAGGTGGTCATCACCTCCCGTGATCCGGGAATGCCTCTGGTTGCCTATACCGAGGCATCCGGCGGTATTTTCCGTGACATGACCATCCACGATTTCGACATGGCGCGCTTCATCCTCGACGACGAAGTCACCGAGGTTTTTGCAACGGGCAGCCGTCTGATCGATCTGGCGCTGATGGAGCGGCTTGGCGATTACGATACGGTTACCGTTGTTTTGAAAACAGCGTCGGGCATGCAGTGCATCATCAACAATTCCCGGCAGGCGGTCTACGGATACGACCAGCGGGTCGAAGCACTCGGCACAATGGGGATGGTGATTTCGGAGAACCGCCGCCCGAACATGACGACCCTGCATGGTGCGGACTTCACCGGCAGGGGTGCGCCTCTCCTTAACTTCTTCATCGACAGATACGCCGAGGCCTTCATGGCCGAGATCGGCGCTTTCGTCGATGCCATCGAGAGCGGCAAGTCACCTGAAATCGGCTTCGAGGACGGTCGCCTGGCGCTTGTGCTCGCCGAGGCGGCTATCAGGTCGGTTGCAGAAGGCCGCTCAGTCAAAACCAGCGAAATCGGGTGATCCATGTATCAGAACTATGGACTTTTCATCGACGGCAAATGGCTTGGCGCGTCGGACAACGCAACGACGGACGTTCAAAGCCCGGTCACCGAACAGGTGCTGGGGGCAGTGCCAAGGGCTAGCCTTGCAGATACGCAAAACGCTCTTGCCGCCGCCGTGAAGGGCTTTGGAAAATGGCGATCGACAAGTGCCTTTGCCCGCGCTGACGCCATGCATCGAATTGCGGACGAAATGACACGCCGCGCCGACGAAGCCAAGCGGATGATTTCCCTTGAGACGGGCAAACCGATCGGACAGTCCGAGCGCGAGTGGGCACTGTCGATCGACCAGTTCAGGTGGTTTGCCGAAGAAGCCCGGCGCATATACGGGCGAATCATCGAATCGCGCGTGCCGAATGGGCGTTTCGAAGTAACCCGTGAGCCTGTCGGAATCGTCGGGGCCTTCACCGCATGGAATTTCCCCGCGGCACTTGTTGCTCGAAAGGCGGCACCCGCGCTTGCAGCAGGCTGCTCCATTATCATTCGCCCCTCCAGCCAGACGCCCGGCGTCGCCATGGTGATGGTGGATTGCATGCGGGCAGGCAACTTGCCGGACGGAACTGTCAACCTTGTGGTCGGTCCGACTGCGACGACCTATACGCCGATCATGGCTGACAAGGCGGTTCGCAAAGTGTCATTGACCGGGTCGACACGCGTTGGTCAGCAGATGATCCGTGATGCCGCGGACACGGTTAAGAAAGTGTCGATGGAACTCGGCGGCAACGCGCCCCTGATCGTCTACGACGATGCCGATCTCGAACTCGCGCTCAATGTCTCGGTTCCGACGAAGTTCGCCAACGCGGGCCAGGTCTGCGTGACGCCCGATCGGTTCTTCGTGCACGAGCGGCTGCACGATCAGTTTGTCGATGGCCTCGTTTCAAGGACGAAAGCACTCAAATTGGGTGACGGTCTCGATCCCTCGGTCCAGATGGGACCACTGATCAATGCCGCAAGGCTCTCCGAGGTCGAGTCCATTGTCGGCGACGCCCTGAAATCGGGGGCCACTTTGGCCACTGGCGGCGAACGCGCCTCGGAGTTCAACGCGGGCCATTTCTACAAGCCGACCGTTTTGACCGACGTGACGGACGACATGAAAGTCTTCGCGGAAGAGAATTTCGGACCGATCGCTGCGATCACACGATTTTCCGAGGAAGACGAAGTGCTGGCCCGCGCCAATGCATCGGAGATGGGCCTCTCCGCCTATGCGTTCACACGATCGCCGGACCGTGCGCGGCGGACCGTTGCCGCACTCAAGGCTGGGATGGTTGGGATCAACAGTTTCGCGCTTGCGGCCTCCGAAGCGCCCTTCGGCGGCACCAACCATTCAGGTATGGGCAGAGAAGGCGGCATCGAGGGCATTAGCGATTATCTGGATACCAAGCTCGCCCAGATCGTGTTCTGAGGAGGTCGATGATGTTGAAGAACAGACTCAAGCAGATATGGGCGGAGGGCCGCCCTTCCATCAATGGCTGGCTGTCCATAGGCAACGCTTTCACCGCCGAAATCATGGCCGCCCAAGGCTACGACTCGGTATCGATCGACGTTCAGCATGGAGCCTTGGACTACGGGGCAGTCCTGCCCATGTTCCAAGCTATGCGTGCATCGGGCGTCGTTCCCATGGCGAGGGTACCATGGTTGGAGCCTGGGATTATCATGAAAGTGCTCGACGCCGGGGCATACGGCGTCATCTGCCCGATGGTGAACACGGCTGAACAAGCGGCCGAGTTCGTCAGCTATATGCGATATCCCCCGCATGGCCAGCGCAGTTTTGGACCGACACGGGTGAGTTTCGCCGCCGGCGCGAATTATGCCGGAGAGGCCAATGACGAAATCCTGGCATTTGCCATGGTCGAGACCAAGCAGGCGATGGCAAATCTCGACGCAATTGCCGCGACGCCCGGCCTCGATGGGATTTATGTCGGGCCGGCTGACCTGACGTTCAGCCTGATGGACGGCACGCTTGCGCCTGGCTTCGACCGCGAGGAGCCGGAAATGATCGAAGCCCTCCAGCGAATCGTCGCCGCGTGCAAGTCAAACGGCATTCGGGCTGCACTACATTGTGGCACGGCCGATTATGCGGCCAGGGCGATCGGCTGGGGTTTCGACATGACGACAGTTTCCGGCGATTCGCGTCTGCTTGCTGCCGCGGCGGCGGCAAGCGTCGGGCGGTTCCGCGAACTCGTTGGCCAGGCTGCGGGAAAAAGCGAGAGAGGGGCATATTGATGACGCACATTCTTGTCGCTGGAAAACTCCATCCGTCGGGGGTCGCGCTGTTGAACAGCGTGCCGGGTGTCACTTTCGATTATGTCGAGGAAGTTTCCGAGCCGTCATACGCGCCGCTGATCGGCAAGGCAGATGCGCTGGTATTGCGAACACAGCCGCTCTCTGCCGCAACCGTCGCCAATGCCGGTCGGCTCAAGGTCGTCTCGCGGCACGGGGTCGGCTATGATGCAGTCCACCTGCCTTCCCTCAACGAAAGAGGCATCGCTCTCACCATTGTTGGCGATGTCAATTCGGTGTCGGTTGCCGAACACGCCATGATGCTGATTCTTGCGGCATCGAAGCGGGTGCTGCGGGGTGACCGTGCCGTTCGGCAACCTGCCGAATGGGGATGGCGGAACAGGCTGGAGGCGGAGGAGATTTCCGGCAAGAGCCTGTTGATTATCGGCTATGGCCGGATCGGCCGTCACCTTGCGCGGATGGCAGCCGGCTTCGGGATGGAGATCAAGGCTTTCGACCCCTATCTGACGACACAGGGCTGGCCCGATGGGCCGGTCGGCGCAGTAGACACCCTTTTGGAGGGCCTTGCTTGGGCGGATTACGTTTCCGTCAACGTTCCCAAGGCCGATCGCCCAGTTATTGGGTCGGCTGAGTTCGCGGCGATGAAGCGCGGGTCGATCCTGGTCAACACGGCCCGTGGCGGTGTTGTTGAAGAAGCGGCACTCGTGGACGCACTACGGTCTGGGCAGATTGGCGCGGCGGGACTTGATGTCTTCGACGACGAGCCGCCGGCTGAGGATAGCCCGCTACTCGGCTATGATCAGGTTGTGCTTTCGCCTCATATCGCGGGATTGACGAGAGAGTGCGGGGAGCGAATGGCAGTAGCGTCAGTTCAGAACGTGCTGGATTTCTTCGCGGGAAGCATTGACCCAAAGCTGGTCGTTAATGGTGGCAACGGTATCGGCAGCTAAGCCCTGCCTCCCAACCATAAACCCTGTTCAGGATGCACTGTCGGTCTGAGGCGATGGGCTGTGCACCTGTGCATTTTGGAGTTTTGCAACGAATATTGCGAATATTGTATTCTACCACATTATATTGCATTTTTCCTTTGACTCATTGAGTTTTGCATAATAGATATTTACGCAATGAACATTGCAAAATGGAGTTGCGCGGTGTTCAGGCCGGGGGCTGACGCGGGAGGCGTCTCCTGCAGCACCCTGCGGCTATGGGAGACTATTGTTCCACGGGAGGTATAAATGGAACGCCTGATCACCACACTTTTAGCCACAACAGTCATTGCCGCCGCGTCGCTGTCCGCGGCCGTCGCAGAGGAGAAGTCGAAGGTTTTCTTTCTTCTCCCAAACGAGACGACGATCCGGTTCGAGAGCCGTGACGCTCCGTTCTTTATCGACGCCATGAAGCAGAAAGCACCGAATGTCGAAGTCGTGGTGCAGAATGCGCAAGGTGATCCAGCCAAGCAGCAGTCGCAGGTCGAAGACGCGATTGCACAGGATGCCAAGGTCATCCTTCTGACATCCGCCGATGCCAATCTTGCCGCCGGCGAATTGGCCGCAGCCGAAAAGGCAGGCGTTCCCGTTGTCCTTTATGACCACGACGCCGTTGGCGGGAAGGCAGACGCGCACATCGTTTTTGACTCTCTCGCTGTTGGCAGGGAGCAGGGGAAACGAGCCGCCGAACTGATCAAAGCTATGTCGAAAAGCCCTGTCAGGGTGGCCCGCGTCAAGGGCAACCAGGGAGAATATGGCACGACGCAGTACGAAGCGGGTCAGAACGAATTCCTTCAGCCGTTGATTGACGCCGGCAAGATCCAGGTTGTCTGCGAACAATACACGCAGAACTGGGATCCGGTCCTGGCGCAAAGCTTTGCCGAGGATTGCCTCACGAAAAATGGCGGCGACGTTGATGTGTTTGTCGGCATGAACGACGGTACGACGGGCGGGTCCGTGGCAGCTCTGATCTCGCAAGGCTTCAAGCCTGGCGACAAGCTGGTAACCGGGGGGCAGGATGCTACGGTCGAAGCGCTACGTTACGTCGCCCAGGGATGGCAGGACAACTCGGTTCTGAAAGACCTCAAGGTGCAGGCGAACTATGCGGCCGACGTCGTCGCTTCGGTCGCGGGCGGCAACGGCGTGCCCAAAGACCTCATCAACGGCAAAGTCAACAACACGTTCATGGACGTACCCGCGGTGTTCCTGCCCGTCTCCAACATCACCAAGGACAATCTCGGCGACGTCGTGAAGGCCGGCGTCTGGACTTGGGCGGAAATTTGCAAGGGCATCGAGACGAGCGAAGTCTGCAAGCAGAACATGTAGTCATCGGGTGGCTTTGGGAGCGGCGAAGGCCGCTCCCTCTATTTTCGAACGCGATTGGGAGGAGGTCATCATGACCGTAACGATCGATGCTCTTTCAGAGGCAAGAGCAGCGCGGACGACGTCGTCGGTGCCGCTGATCTCGATGCGCAACATACAAAAGTCCTTCGGTTCGGTGCATGCACTTCGTGGAGCGTCGGTGGAGGTACATGCAGGCGAGATCGTTGCGCTTGTCGGCGACAACGGGGCGGGAAAGTCGACGCTTGTCAAAGTCATGGCGGGAGTGCACGCGGCGGACTCGGGTGACTATGAGATCGAAGGCAAGCCTGTCCATATCCGCACCCCATCCGATGCGACGGCTTACGGTATCGCCACGGTTTACCAGGACCTGGCCCTTTGCAACAATCTCGACGCTGTACAGAACCTGTTCCTTGGCCGCGAACTGACGGGGTCCGGCATTTTCGGCAGGCGTATAAGACGTGCAGAATGCGAAGTGAGGGCACGCGAGGTGATGACCCGTATGCGCCTCGGAAATCTGTCGCTCACCCGCCCCGTCGGGGCGATGTCCGGCGGTCAGCGTCAGAACATCGCCATTGCGCGTTCGATTCTCTGGAAGCCCAAAGTCGTCATCCTCGATGAACCGACGGCGGCCTTGAGCCACTCCGCTGCGCAACAGGTCGCCGACCTCATCCGCAGCCTTGCCGACGACGGACTGGGTGTGGTGGTCGTCAGTCACGACATCCATCATTTCGTGGTGAACTCGACCGACAGGATCGAGGTCATGCGTCTCGGCGCGAACGCTGCGAGTTTCCGCTCCAAGGACGTGACCGGCGAAATGGTCGTCAACGCAATGGTCGGCGGCAACGAAGGCGTAAACCTCGCAGGCTGACCCGCGGAGAATGCTCCGCTTTCCAAGGATAATGTCTATGGCTTCCATCTCCGCCAACGCGGCACCCAAGCGGCGCACCTTCGGGGAACTTCTGACGAGCGACCTGCGGGCCTTGCCGGTCGTTATCGCCCTCATCGCCCTCTGGGTATTCTTCGCCTTTCAGAGCGATGTCTTTCTCTCGCCGCGCAACCTCTCGAACCTTCTGTTGCAGTCGACCGTGGTTGGCATGATGGCGCTTGGCTTGATGTTCGTTCTTCTTGTGAAAGAGATCGACCTATCCGTTGCGGCTATCCACGGTGTCACGGCGGTGCTGAGCGCCAAGCTCATCGTGGATTACGGGGTCTCGCCCTGGATATCCCTCCCGGCCTCGATCCTGATCGGTGCCGCGATCGGGTCGTGCTCGGCGCGTTGGGTGAACTGGGTCGGCGTCCCGTCCTTCGTGGTCACACTTGGCCTCGGGCTTGCTTTGAACGGCATCCAACTTCTGCTGCTTCCCGCCACGGCACGGTATGGCTTGATGGGAACCGGCGTCGAGTTGATTGCACAGACGACAGTCTCCGGAGTCTATGCCTGGTTCGCCTGGGCGATCGGCATCGCCGCACTCGGCGTGTTGATCCTGTCCCGCGTCGCGCGCAGGCGTAAGGCAGGACTCGAAGTCTCTACCCTGAACGCGGTTGTCATTCCGCTGTCTGGTGCCGGGGTGATCGGTGCCATCGCTGTTTTGGTGTTGAACGCCAATCAGGGTATTCCTCTGCCGGTACTGATTTTCGCGATTCTGTTGGGTATCGGAGGCTACATCCTCAACGAGACCCAGTTCGGACTTTACCTTTACGCTGTCGGCAACAATGACGAAGCGGCGCGCAGGGCGGGCATCAAGGTGCCGTTCATTCGAATGGCTGCCTTCGCCATCGCCGGAGGCGTCGCCGCCATCGCTGGCATTGTCGCCTCGTCCCGGACGCTCGGTGTAGGTGTCTTCTCCGGTGGTGGCGTGGGCGGCGGCACCCTTCTTCTCGAATCCATCGCCGCGGCGGTGATCGGCGGCGTCAGCCTATTCGGCGGGCGAGGTGCCATTCATGCGGCACTCTTGGGCGCATTGGTGATCGGGACCGTGCAGAACGGCCTGAACCTGATGGGAGTCGACAATGAAGTCAGACTTATCGTCACCGGACTTCTCCTCGTCCTGGCGGTATCGATCGACAAGATCATCGAAAAGCTGACAGGCCAGCAGGCATTCTAGTCGCCGAGGCGGCCTGTGAAGCTTTGGTGTTGACCATACCGTTGGAAAATACAAATAGGGGTTGGCAATCCGCAGGCGCGCAGCGCACAATGCAATGAATTTTGCAGGATGTGGGAATGGCAGAAATCGAACCGCCGCGTGACTACGAAGAACTGATCCGCCTCGTCCATGAGCGGTTCGAGAACATGAGCAAGTCGTATCAGAAGATTTCTGTCTATCTGACGCAGAACCCGAACGACGTTGCCGTGCTTTCTGTGAGCGCAATTGCAGAACGCTGCGGCATCCACGCATCAAGCTTCGTGCGCTTCGCCCAGTCTTTGGGATATGAGGGCTTCAAGGAACTCCAGGGTCTGTTCCAGAAGCGTCTTTCCACTGCTGCCCCCGGCTTCGAAGCCAGGGTCAGGGCGCTCGAGGCCGAGCTTGGAGCGCGGACTGATCGGAGCGAACTTGGTTTCCTTCGCGATCTCGTCGTGCGTGACATGGCGTCGCTTCAGGACCTGCTTGCTCAGGTCTCTGCCGAAGATATGGCTCGCGCTGTCGACCTGTTGGAGAAAAGTGACACCATCTACCTTATCGGACAGTTGCGCTCGGCACCGGTGGTCGATCTCCTGCGTTATGTCCTGACGATGCTGGGCAAACGTTGTGTGCTTCTCGACCCAAGTGGTGGCCTTGCCACCTACATGGCACGCACGATGACCAAATCGGACCTGCTGCTGGCGGTCTCGTTCCGGTTTTACGCAACCGAGGTTGTGAATGTGGTGGAGCAAGTCGCGGAGAAAGGGGTTCCCATTGTGGCGATCTCCGACAGCACGCTTTCGCCCCTGGCGAAGTCCGCTTCAGTGCTGTTCGCAGTTCCCGAGCACGAATATACATTCTCCCGTTCGCTTGCGGCTCCGATGTGTCTCGCTCAAGCGCTGACAGTGGCATTGGCCAGCCGGCTGCAGGACAGTTCCAACGATCCACGGATTCCAACGGTGACGGGCCAGTGAAGGAGCCACAGGGCGAGATTGCCTTCCTCATCGGTTGGAATCTGCCCGAAAGGATGAAGCGCGAGATGCGCGGGTTCCTTGATTGCTTTAAACGAAAGAAGACGAACGTCGTAAGGCTGGCCCACTTGTTCAAGCGCCCAGCGAACATGCATGTCACGCGCCAGTCCCTTACGGCGATCGGGTGACCGTTCAAAGGCGGTAATTGTAGCAGTCATCGTCGTTCTCCATAGCTTGTCTGTCTTGAAGACGACTGGCTAAACGAGCTTCCGACACCTCATGCTCAAGAGCATTCTCGCCGTCCGTTCAAATACAGCTCAAGGGATGCAAGGCATCGTGACTCGGCCCGCACGGCCCCGTGCGAGTTACTCCTGCTTCGGCGTTGCGTAAAATTTCCCGGCGTGCGCCCAGTTCGTCGGAGGGATTTCGACGAATACGATGTCGATAGATTCGACCGGACAATTCAACACCTCCGAAGTGAGCTTTGTCACCTCCTCGACGTATCTGGTCTTTTGCTCGTGTGTCCGCCCTGGGGACAACTCGATCCTGACGATTGGCATTTGATTTCTCCGTTGATTGGTGATTGCGTCGGCATCCGTTCGACCACCGACAATGGCAAAGCGACAACTGAGTCTCAAGACCGCGCATCAGATTGTGATCGGAGCCCACGCTTGTTGCCGTCACGGTGATGTCGACGAAGGGTACTTTGATGGGAAGGGAGTGATCTTTGCTCGCGCTAGGATCATGAAAAAGCGGCTGCATGAGATTGCAGCCGCTTTCGCCGGCCAGGGAGGGGCGCGGCATGACTTGGGACATATGGAGGCTTATCGCAAGTCAATGGGTCATGATCAGCGCGGTCAATTCGTCGAGGCTGGTCTCTTCCTTGCGAACGGATTTCACCACCGTGCCGTGCGAGACAACCACGAAGCGGTCGCAGACCTGATAAGCGTGATAGAGATTGTGGGTGACAAAGACGCAAGACCGTCCGCCCTCTGCAATGTCGCGCATGATCGCCAGTACCTTGTTTGTCTCTCTCACTGACAAAGCCGATGTCGGCTCGTCGAGCAGCAGGATGTCGCGCTGGAAATGCACCGCCCGCGCAATGGCGACTGCCTGCGCCTGGCCGCCGGAAAGCTCCTCCACAAGAAGATCCGGCGAGGTGATGCCGGCAATCTTCACATGTTCGTTGAGGATCGACATCGCCGTCTCCCGCATCTTCTTCATCTTCAGGAAGCCGAAGGGATAACGTTCTTCGCGACCGGCGAAGATGTTGCGGAGAATGGACATGGATTTCACCAGCGCGATGTCCTGGTAGATCGTCTGGATGCCGGCGATCTCCTCGCTGTCGCGGCGGGACTGGACGCTGATCTCTTGTCCCTCGCGCATGAACTTGCCGGTATCCGGCCGGATGATGCCCGACAGGATCTTGATGAGGGTCGACTTGCCGGCGCCATTGTCGCCGAGCAGGCCGGTGACTTCGCCGCGATAGATGTTCATGTCGACGCCCTGGAGTGCGCGGACGTGACCATAGGACTTGGCGATGCCTTGGATGGAGAGAAGGGGAGTGATGGCTGCTGCATTGTCCATGATGATATCCGATCAATAGCGTTTCTTGGCGACCTGGTTCAGCGTCACGCCGAAGACGATGACGAGACCGACGAAGAGGTCGAGATAGAAGCCGGGAAGCCTGGCAAGCAGGATGACGTCCTTGACGAGGTGGAACATGA
Organism: Pararhizobium sp. LjRoot238; assembly: GCF_964252955.1. NCBI lineage: Bacteria > Pseudomonadati > Pseudomonadota > Alphaproteobacteria > Hyphomicrobiales > Rhizobiaceae > Pararhizobium > Pararhizobium sp. LjRoot238. The sequence continues at coordinate 153,528 of NZ_CAXUPP020000002.1, forward strand.
CCGCCCCGATGACAATGCCGAGAACCGATCCGCGTCCGCCGGTAAGTGCGATGCCGCCCATCACACAGGCCGCGATCGCTTCCAGCTCCATGAACACCTGCGGATCGGTCGTTGCCGTCTTCACCCGGGTGATGGCAAGAACCCCGGCGGCAGCCGCCATCAAGGCGCACCAGATGAAAGCTGCAATCTTGGTGCGCGGCACGTTGATGCCCACCTGATTGGCCGCCATCGGATTGCCGCCGACGGCAAAGAAGTGATTGCCCAGCGTGTGCCTGTTGAGGATGAGCCAGGCGAAACCGGCAAGCACGAGGAACCAGACGAACTGCATCTGGATACCCACGATCTTGCCGACGGTCAGGAATTCGAACCATTCTGGCGGGGCGAACATGAGAGGTTTGTTCTGTGAGACGAGCCTTGCGCCGGAGCGGAAGATGAAGAGCGTGCCGAGCGTCGTGATGAAGGACGGAATACCGTAGTAGACGGTGATCCAGCCGTTGATGAAGCCGATCACGGCTGCGATTGCCAGAGCCGCAGCCACGCCGACGAGAACCGGATAGCCGAGGCTGTAGCACAGCACCATGACATAGGAGGAGAGCCCGAAGGTCGCGCCGACCGACAGGTCGAATTCCCCTGATATCATCAGGAGACCCATACCCAGCGCCATGATGCCGAGTGTTGGAATGGCGCGTGTCAGAACGTTGACGTTTGCCGTCGACAGGAAGCGAAACTGGTCGGGAACGGCAAGAGAGATCGCAACGCAGATGGCGATGGCCGCAATGAAAATCAGCGTAACGTTTCCGGCTGGATGCGCGCGGACCCGGTCAAGCCAGGATTTCTGCGTGTAACGGGTCGAGGCGGCCTGTCCGATTGCGGTGTTCATCAGTATCTCCTCCGGCCTGTCGCTGCGCCGACGTTCATATTGAGGATGACCGAGACGATGATGATCGTGCCGATGAAGACGGGCATGAACTCGCCAGGAGCGCGGATCAGCAGAAGAATGTTCTCGACGGTGACGAGTAGAACAGCGCCGAGCGTGATGCCGACGATCGAGCCGCGCCCGCCAAACAGGTAGGTTCCGCCGATGACGCAGGCGGCGATCGCCTGCAGTTCCAGCCCCGTCAGCGTCTGGCCAGGATCGATGGTGTTGATACGCGTTGCCTGCATCAGGCCGGCAAAAGCCGAACAGACCGAACAGATCATGAAGGCGAAGAGCTTGGTCCGGTGTGTCCGGATACCGTTCTTTTCCGCTGCTTCGGGATCGCCGCCGGTGGCAAAGACATGATTGCCGAAGACATGACGGTTCAGAAGATACCAGGCACCGAGACCGAAAACCGCCAGCCAGAGCGTCTGTGCGTAAAACGGCCCCCAGAGATGGCCGGCCATCAGCGCTTCGAACCAGACGGGCGGCTTCAGGCTGATGGCACCCGGCTGCCCGGTCGATGAACTGATCGATATGCCGCGAACGATGCCGCGCAAGACGAACATCATGCCGAGCGAGGCGATGAAGGACGGAACCCGCAGACGGTTGACGACGAAGCCGATGGTGGCCCCGATCAGCGCGGCGATGAGGAACGACATCGCGATTGCTGGAAGGAAAGGCCAACCCCACTGGGTAAACGCAAGAGCAGCGAGAAACGGACAGACCGTGTAGACACCAGCCAGGGACAGGTCGAATTCGCCGGCGATCATCAGCAATCCGGCGCCGATCGCCATGATAGCGATCACCGGAATCTGCTGGGCGAGAACGGAGAGATTGCCTGTGGTGTAGAAGTTGAAAGTGTCGGGGTAGGCAATCGTCGCACCGATGGTGCCGGCAAGAATGAGCCCGGAGAGAATGGCGATGTTGGCAGACGCATTCCGCATGAACTTCTGACGCCGGTTCTGCGTGCGGTAGCGGGTCGATGCTGCGCTGGCAATCGCCTGCGTATCGGTCGCGGTGGCCCCGAGGGCCTTGGGTATCGTGGTCATGACAATGATCCGAAGCTAAGGGCGGACATCGGCAGGATGTCGGTGCCTGAACAGCAGGGTGAGACGGGGCAAGGCCCCGCCTCTAGCGTCCCGTCACCGGTAGGTGCCGGTGAACTTCGCAACGATTTCGGCGTTCGACTTGTCGATGATGCCGTTGGAACTGTTGAAATCCGCCGGTGCAAGCCCGTAGCGCACTTCATAGGACGCCATCATCACGGCGAGAAAGCCCTGCCAGAACGGCTGCTGATCGACGGTGGCGATCGTCTTGCCGTCGGTGATGTTCTTCATGATTGCCGGAGATGTATCGAAGCCGCCGTTCGGCAATGGCTCGAGGCCCGCTTCCTCCACCGCCTGCGGGATGACGCCCGTTGGCGTGTTGCCGAGACCGATCACGCATTTGGTGTCCGGATTGGCCAGAAGATACTGGGCAATCAGTGTCAGGGCTTCCTCCGGCTTGTCGCCGGTCCGCAGGATCTCGCCATCGGCTCCCACGGCACGTAGCGCATTGAGGACACCCTGTCCGCGTGACGCGATGTGGTGCTGTTCCGGGCTTTCGCCGGGCAGCAGGCATTTGTCGCCCTTGGTGATCTTGCCGTCCGTTACAATGCGATTGCCGATCAACTCGCCTGCCGCAACAAAGTCCTGACCAATATAGGCTTCGCGAGAGCCCGACTTTGCACCATCCGGATGGTCGGTGTTGGTGGCGATCACCTTGATGCCGGCAACGCGCGCCTTCTTCAGCGGCTCGGTCATGGCTTCAGGGGCGGCGATCATCGGAATGATGGCGTTCTGCTTGTTGGCGATCGCCTGTTCGATGTAATTGACCTGACGGGCCGGGTCGAACTCGGCGTTCTGAATGTCCAGCGTCACGCCAAACTTCTCCGCGGCTTCGTTTGCCCCCTTCAACAGCGGCTCCCAGAAGGCGTTTCCGAGACAGCAGTGCACGATGAGCGTGACGTCGATCTTGTCGTCGTCGAGCTTTGCCACGGCAGGCGAGATCTGGGCAGCCATACCAAGGGCCGCCACTGTGTAAACAAGTGACCTTGTTAGCGTTTTCATCTGTTCCTCCTCGATGAGGGCCCACTCCTCTGAGACCCATGCAGGGAATTTCACTGCGATAGTGATGTTTTAGCCCCGCCTAAAAACGCTACTTGAAGAGGACCCTATGTCGCAGTGTGTATTTTGGTGGTTTTCCATCATTTCTCCGATTGCCAGATTACCTCCATGAATGAATGGTTGAAGCCGGAGGAGGAGTCATGAAAACAGAACATACGAAACGCGGTGTGGCGGACATTGCCGCGCGCGCAGGGGTGGGCACGGCGACTGTCGATCGCGTGCTGAACGAACGCGGCGGGGTCAGCCAGAAGACCATCGAGAAGGTGCTTCATGCCGCGCGGGAAATTGGCGTTCGCCGGATCTTGCCATCCAGCCATCAGCGCATCATCCGCATCGAAGCCATCCTGCCACGGCCGGAGCTGCCGCTGATCGCGCGGATGATCAACGAGTTTCGCCATGTGCTAGCCCGCGCGCAGAATTTCGGCCGGCCGGTCATCATTCAACGGCGTGTGCTGAAGGATGAAGCGCCACTGACGATCGCGCATGCCCTGCGCGAAACGAAGTGCGATGCCGTCATCGTCTACTCGCAGGAGCACGAACTGGTCGATGACGCCATCCACGATCTTCACCTCAAGGGCATTCCGGTCGTCACGCTGATCTCCGACCTGTCAGGGTCCCAGCGTCTCGCCTATGCGGGGACCGACCACGTTCGCGCCGGAAGCACTGCCGGATATTTCATGGGCAGCATCGTCCACAGGCCGGGGCCGTTGATCGTTCTCTGCAACCATCTCGGCTTCCAGTCCCATTCAAAGCGCGTCGAAGGTTTTCGCGAGGCGCTGAGGCTTTATGCCCCTTCGCTGGAAATTTCCGAGATCGTGGAGGGCCATGACGATCGCATTCTATCCAAGAAGAAACTGGCGGCGGCATTCAAGGCTCATCCGGATACGGTTGGTATCTACAATGTCGGTGCTGCCAACCTGGCGGTGATCGCCGCGATCCATCAGAATATTCTCCATCGCAAGCCAGTTTTTATCGGGCATGAGCTGACCGAAAACACCCGCCTGATGCTGAAGGAAGGCGACATGGCGATCGCCATCGATCAGAACCCGGAGCAGCAGGTGCAGTTCGCGCTCAGCGTGCTGATGCACCATTTCGGTTTCGAAGGCATGGACTACATCACACTTCCTTATGTCAGCCCGGTTCCCTTCACGCTTTACGGGCCTACGAACACTTAACGCCGCGAACACTCCGGGTTTTGATTTAAAACCATCAGAAAGCTGACTACGCAATCGCATCGCGATGACTACACTCACCCGAAAACCCGGCTTTTGGCGGGAGAACTCTGCCAGCGAGGCGGTAGACCGGCTTTCATTCCGGACTGCGGTGCTTGGGAAGCGGCAGCAGAGTCCATGGAGGAGATCGCGATGCAGACTGCAAGGAAAACCTATGCCTTGGTGGGCAATGCCGGTCAGGCAAATTCGTTGACCAACGACAATTTCGAGGCCGATGTTTCCACGCAATGGTTTGCGGCGCGGATCGATCGCAAGCTGATGAAGTCCTTGATGAAGCGGGACGACAAGCCGGCACTCGTTCATTTCGGCCTTTGGTTGCTCCTGCTCGTCGGCTTCGGCGGCGCTGCCATCGCCACATGGGGCACCTGGGCGACGGTGCCATGGCTGTTGCTCTACGGCGTGATCTATTCGATGTCCGATCACCATGCGCACGAGCTGTCGCATGGCACGCCTTTCAAGTCGAAATGGCTGAACGAACCACTCTATCAACTGAGCGCCTTCATGACGCTGCACGAGAGCGAATATTGGCGCTGGAGCCACACGCGCCACCACACCGACACGCTGCTCGTCGGCCGCGATCCGGAAATTGCCGTCATGGCGCCGCCGAACATCTTAAAGGGTGTGCTGGATTTCTTCTTTCTGTGGTCCGGCACACAGTTGCTGATCTCAATCGCCAAGCACGCCTTCGGCAACCTGTCGGGCGATGGTGAGCACTTCATCCCGGACAGCGAGCGCGGCAAGATCGTCCGCACCGCGCGCATCTATCTGCTGATCATGGCTGCGACAGTTGCCCTTGCCGTTGCGTTGCAGAGCTGGCTGCCGGTTTTGCTCGTCGTGACACCGCGTTTTTACGGCGGGTTCATGGCGCAGGCGTTCAATGTGACCCAGCATGCCGGGTTGCAGGAAAACGTGATGGATCACCGGCAGAACTGCCGGACCTTCTATACCAATCCCGTATTCCGCTTCCTCTACATGAACATGAACTACCATGTGGAGCATCACATGTTTCCGATGATCCCGTATTTCCGGCTGCCGGAGATGCACGAGGCGATCAAGGACCAGTGCGCGCCTGCCTATCCCTCCGTCTGGGCCTGCTGGCTGGAACTGGTCCCGGCCGTCTGGAAGCAGCGCCGCGATCCAAGTTTCTACATCACCCGCCCCGTCGCCATGGCGGCTGCCGAATAAAGTCGCCGAACATGGCTGCCGCCGCGGTTTGTGGCGGCTGGCGGTGTTCCTAAACGATCGAAGAACAGAAATTCGGTCGGACAAAGGCTGAGCGCCGCCCGCTCGTCTCAACATCAAATTTACAGGTGAAAAAATGCTTGTTGAAACAACCACATGGATCAAAGCCTGTGCTGCCGATGATATAGATGAAGAGGACGTCATCCGCTTCGACCACGACGGTCGGACCTATGCGATCTACCGCAGCGAAGACGACACGTTCTTCGCGACCGCAGGTCTCTGCACCCACGAGAAAGTCCATCTCGCCGACGGTCTGGTGATGGGAAACATCATCGAATGTCCCAAGCACAATGGCCGTTTCGACTATCGCACGGGAGAGGCAAAAGGCGCCCCCGTCTGCGTCAACCTTCTCACCTATTCGGTGAAGGTCGAGGACAGCACGGTCTTCATCCAGATCTGACGACGGCCGAATCCGCCAACGATCGAGGGGAGGGACAGCATGCAATACAGGACATTCGGAAGAACTGGTTGGCAGGTCAGCGAGATCGCGTTCGGCGGTTGGCAGCTCGGCGGCGACTGGGGCAATATCGATGATCGCCAGTCGCTGGACACGCTGCTCTACGCCTACGAGAAGGGCATCAACTTCGTTGACACGGCAGAGCTTTATGGTTCCGGCCGCAGCGAAGAGGTGATCGGCAAGTCGCTGAAGGGGTGGAAAGGCGGCAAGATCTATGTCGCGACCAAGGCCCAGCCGATCAGATGGCCAAGTCCCGATCTCGACAATCCCGAAATGAAGGGACGTTATCCCGACTGGTATCTGCGCGAAAACGTCGAAAACTCGCTGCGGCGGCTCGGCGTCGAGCAACTCGATCTGTTCCAGCTGCATTGCTGGCTCGCCGACGGTATCCAGACGCTCGAATGGCTGGAGACGCTCAACGCGTTGAGGCTCGAGGGCAAGGTCGACCGCATCGGCGTTTCGATCCGTGATTACCGGCCGGAGGAGGGCGTCGATCTGGCCAGGCTCGGACTTGTCGATTCCATTCAGGTGGTCTTCAACCTGTTCGAACAACGCCCGGCAGGCGCGCTGTTCAACGCTGGGGAAGCGACAGAAACGGCTTTCATCGCGCGCGTACCGCTCGACTCCGGCTCCCTTGTCGGCAACTGGACGGAAGAAACGAACAAAAGCTGGGAGCCGAACTCTGTTCCGGCCCAGTTGTTTCGCGACGAACGCTTCCCCGAAACCTTGCGGCGCATACAAGCGCTGAAAGCGGATTGCGGGACTTACTTTCCGACTCTCGCCGAGGCGGCGATGCGCTATGTGCTGAGCGCACCGCAGCTTTCGACGCTGATCCCCGGCATGAAGAACCGTGCCGAGGTCGACATGAATGTCGCCTATTCCGACGGTGCGGCGTTTCCCGATGAATTGGCGGAAAAGCTTCCCGCACATGCCTGGCCGAGGAATTTTTACAAATGACCCAATGGGCAAACGATCCTTTCCAGGCAGTCCGCATCGAATACCTGCTGCCGCACGAAATCCGCGCCGCCGTTTCTGCAATGCCGGTCGCATATGTTCCACTCGGTACCTACGAATGGCACTGCGAACATTTGCCGATCGGGCTCGATAGCCTGACTGCGCAGGGGCTCTGCCTGCGGGCGGCCACCTCCGCCGGCGGACTTGCGCTGCCGCCGCTTTATTATGGCACCGGCGGCGGACATAGCGAGTATCCCTGGACAATGATGATTGAGACGGACGCGGCAATTGCCGCATTGCTTCGAAAAACGTTGTCGAGGCTGAATGATTTCGGCTTCAAGGTCGTAGTTCTCTTTTCCGGACATTTTGCCGATACGCAGATCGACATGATTAAACGGCTGGCACGTGAATGGAACGGCGGTGGTACCAGCATGGCCGTTCTTGCATTGGCGGTGAACGAGATTGAAGGCCTGCCGCTCGCCCCGGATCATGCCGGTCTTTTCGAAACCACTCTGCTGGGCGAGTTGTGGCCTGACCGAGTTGATATCGGACAGCTGCCACCGGTCAATGAATCCGAACCGACGGACAGACATGATCCGACGCACCCGATCTGGGGCGTGATGGGGGCTGACCCGCGGGTCTACGAGGCTGAGACTGCGCCGAGGCTTGTCGACCCGTCGGTCAATTGGCTTGTTGCGAAAGTGAACGATGCGATCCGTCGCCGGGCGTAGCACGTCGACGGAAAACCGTCTGTTTTTCCACTTTCGGGTTGGGCATCGACCGTCATAATATCGGACACACGGTCCAACGACCGACGGTCATACCGCCAGATCCCACATTTTGATCGACGCCCGGTTAACGTTACGGTGCCCTGCAAGGAGCTCGTGGAACTCATGGTGCGGTCGATGTACGCGGAGGAAAACACGGTGGCGGGCCAGGTCTTCGTGCCTTTCGACATCTACACGCCGGAACCGCCGCCACACAGCCTGAGTCGGGCGGCAACGCTCGGGAATCTGGTGTGCGAGATCGGGGGTGGCCGAGCCTATCCGCCGGGCGGCGGGTCCGTCAGGGTCGCCATTCTCTCGATTAGCCAGCGTCCCGCCGGTCCTGGCGGCGTGTCAACCTTGTGGACCGCCTGCAGGTTATATTCGCCGCCCCGCCAATTGCGCAGGTTGAGCTTCACCAACCGTCCGGTCTTGAGGTCTGCGCGGACCGCTGGCTCCGGCATGCCTCCCCACCCCAGCCCGGCGAGCAGCAGCGCGTGCTTCACCCCCAGGTCGCCGATCCGCCAGTTGTTGAGACTGACGACGCCATAGTCGCGGCCGTCGGCGGCCGAGCGCTCCGACAGGATGAGTTGAATATAGTCGCTCGGCTCGCGCGGGCCGCCGCCCGCCCTCGCCAAAGGATGGCCGGGCGCGGCGACCGGGATCATGCGGACCGCTTCAAGGTCGACTCGGCGAAAGCCAGCCATGTTCATGTGCAGTTGGTTGCCGACGCCGATTCCGGCATGATCTTGGCGAACGGCACGCTCGACCCCACCCAAGGACTCGACGAGCAGCCGCACCGGCACCGTCGGGAAGCGGTCGTTGAACTGGCGCAGCAGCGCGGTCAGGCGGTCAACCGGAAAAATTGAATCGACCACCAGCGACACTTCGGGCTCGAGGTTGTCGAGAAAGCCGCGCACCCGCGCCCGCAATGTTTCGACGCTCAAGGCGACAGCCTTGGCTTCGGAAACGATCGCTTCGCCTTCGCGCGTCAGCCTTGGCTTGCGGGTGGTCCCGCGATCGAACAGCGACAGACCGAGCTGCTGCTCCAGCGTGTCAATCGCATAGCTGATCGCCGATGTGGCCCGACCAAGGCGCCTCGCCGCCGCGGTGAAGCTGCCTTCCTGCTCCACGGCGAGCAGCACCATGAGCTGGTCGATGCTGGGTGTTCCTGGGCCTATCATATCAGTTTTCCTGAAAAGAACCGTCAATATTATACGGGTTTTTCTAGAAAAGGCGAAGGCCTATCTTCAAGCCGGTCAACCCTCACCAGGGCCGGGTCCTGAACCAGCTTAAGGAGCTTAGCCATGCTTAGAGTCGGAATCGTTGTCGGCAGCACGCGGCCGGGCCGCAAGGCCGACACGGTCGCACGCTGGGTCCGTGAAATCGCGGCCAGGCGCGGCGACGCGGAGTATGAAATCGTCGACATCCTCGACTTCCACTTGCCGCTGCTCGACGAGGCGTTCCCGCCGTCGATGGGCCAATATTCGCAGCCGCACACCAAGGCCTGGGCCGAAAAGATCGCAGCCTTCGACGCCTTCGTGTTCGTCACACCCGAGTATAACCATTCGATGTCTGGCGCGCTCAAGAACGCGATCGATTTCCTGTTCCGCGAATGGAACGACAAGGCCGCCGGCTTCGTCAGCTATGGTTCGGTCGGCGGCGCCCGTGCGGTCGAGCAGCTCCGACTGGTGATGGGCGAGATCAAGGTCGCCGACGTCCGCGCCCAATGCGCGCTGTCGCTGTTCACCGACTTCGAGAATTTCACGACGTTCAAGCCGCAGCCGTCGCAGGAAGCGGCGGTCGAAGCGATGCTCAATGACCTCATCCCGTGGGGCCGTGCACTGCAGTCGATGCGGCTCGAAGCGAGCGAAAGAGGAATGCTATGACCACGATCACCAAACCCACGGCGGCCGAGCAGCGCACACGCCCAATCGTGCATCGCACGTTTGGCGACCGACACGGCCCGATTACCCGGCTGATGAGCCCGTCCGGCCTCGGTCGTAGGCTGAAGCCTTTCGTCTTCCTCGACCTGTTCGACGCCGGCGGATCGGATCTGTCGGGCTTCGGCTGGCACCCGCATTCGGGCATCGCCACGCTGACCTACCTTTGGCAGGGCAGCACGCGCTACGAAGACACGACGGGCGCCGCCGGCCTGCTCCCCGCCGCCGGCGTCGAATGGTTCAAGGCCGCGGGCGGCGCCTGGCACGGCGGCGGGGCCGGCAATTCCGGCCGCTCGCGCGGCTTCCAGCTGTGGCTGGCCCTGCCGCCGAGCGAGGAGCTCGGACCATCCGAAAGCATCTATCTGGGCCCCGAGGAGGTTCCGTCGACTGGCCCAGTCTCGGTCCTGCTGGGCAGGTACGGCGGCGTCGACAGCCCGCTCAAGGCGCCGTCGCCGATCGATTATCTCGCCGTCCGCCTCAAGGCCAACGAAACCTGGCGCTACGATCCGCCCGCTGGCCACGACGTCGCCTGGATCGCTTTGGCATCCGGCAGCCTTGCGGTTCCCGATCCAGTCCAAGCCGGCGAAATCGTCGCGTTCGACAAATCCGCCACCGCCATCGACATCCGCGCCGAGGTGGACAGTGAGTTCGTCCTGGGCTCGGCCGCCAGCCATCCGCACGACCTCGTGCTCGGATATTACTCGGTCCACACCAGCGCGGTAGCACTCGACACCGCCGAGCGCCACATCGCCGACATCCAGCTACGCCTGCGGCAGGAAGGCGTGTTGTAGCGCCGGCCACATGAAGGAAACCAGCATGTTCAATCACGACAAGAAGCTCATCGCCGTCATCGGCGCCACTGGCCAGCTAAGCAGAGATTCCTGGATTGGCCAACGGACGGATGTTCCGCTCGATGTTTAGGGCGGCGACGGCGGCGTGGATGGCGCGATCGAGGGTCTGCGTGCCGCCGAAGGTCTGGTGGGCGAGATGATGGGCCTTGAGATCATGCCAGACGACCTCGATGTCGTTGAGCTCTGGTGCGTATTTCGGCAGCCACTCGACGGTGAGCCAATGCTTGCGGGCCTCGATCGCGGCCAGAGAGAGCTTGCTGAGGTGGATCGGCCCGTTGTCCTCGACCAGTACGACCGGCGTCGTCGCTCGTCCCGGTTTGGGGGCGTACAGGCGATCAAGCTGCTCGAGGTGAGCGAGGAAGTCGCTGCTGCGCTTGGTCGGGCTCGTATGCACAATGAGCTGGCGGGTGAGGTGGTCGAGCGAGCCGATCATCGCAACTTTCTGGGCTTGGCCTGGCGCCGGCACCCGCAGATCGGCACCACGCTTGGCCCATGCCCGCGCCAGATAGGGATGCGTCAGGGCCTCGCTCTCGTCGCCATAAAGCAGGACGATGTCGCCAGCCTCGGCTTGAGCCTTGCGCAACTGGAGGCGCAATCCCACGCGCTCGATCTGCTCGGCGATCTGGCGGCCTTTCAGCGTGTGTCGAGGTCGCCGCCAGCGGAAGTTTTTTTTCGCAGCGCCTTGGACAGTTGCGACCGGCCGATCTTGATGCCCTCGCGCGCCTCGATCTCAACCATGAGGCGCGCGATTGTCCAGTTGGGCCGGTCGGCAACGGGAGCATCGAGCAGAGGAGTGACGACGCGAAGCGCCGCCTCGGTCTTGACCGGTGCCGGACCCGGCGCGACGGTCGCCTGCAACGCCTCGACGCCGCCGCGGGCGAAATCACTGCGCCAGAGGCGAACCGTATCCTCGCGCACGCCGAAGGCTTCCGCAATGCGCGGGCTGGTCCAGCCTGATAGCGTCAACAACAGCGCCCGTGCCCGATCCGCCTCGCCGCGGTCGCGTGAACGGGCCAACATGCGCAGTGCCTCACGCTGCTCCGCACCGGCCATCACCGGAGATTTACCTGCCATGCCATACCCCACAAATCACCGCCAAGATGGAATCACACTTGCTATCCGTTGGTCAAGCTGATGGAATCTGCTTAGGTGGCGCAGTCGTTCGCGCCCTGCAGGCTCGCAGCGATTTCCGGGTCCGCGCGCTCACGCGCAATCCCGGTAAGCATCCGGATCTCGCGGAGGAAGTCGTCGAAGCCGACCTCGACTGCTCGGCCTCACTCCAGGCAGCATTCAAAGGGGCCCATGGCGTCTTCCTGGTGACCAATTTCTGGGAGGAAGGAACCGATGAGCTCAAGCACGGACGTAAAGGAGTATAAGCTCGAGCAGCAAGCGGACGTCCCGAGCCCGGTCTTTGCCTCTATTGCTCGGGACAAGAAATACCCTAGATGTGTCGTACGCATCGCAACACCATGGAGGGGTCGGTTCCGGGAGGGGGCGAAATGACACTCTAAGCGCTTTTGGTACCTGTTATGCGGTGTGATTTTCGCCGGTTATACACAACAACCGCCGTCGGATACGCTCGCTGACATCACAGTTGGAAGTTCGGACTATCGACACCTCGATTTTGACAGAAGGAAGCGAAGTCTACGAGAAATCTTTCGGCCATTTCTCGATTGGAAGGGTCCTCGAGAATCTCAAGGATCTGTTCCGGCGTGTCCTTCATCACCGGAAGTCGAAAGAACAGGCTTTCATTGAAATTGGAACTTACCGTCGAAAGCACCGTTCGCAGGATGTTTAGCATGTCGTCTCCGCGGTGCGAGGCATGGACAAGAGCAATGGATTTCCCAATCACCTGATCACCAGAAACGAGCCAATCGATCGCATTTTTCAAGCCGCCGGGGATACTGCGAACGTATTCGGGGCTGGAAATGACTAACCCGTCACTCTCCGAAATCGCCTGTTTAAAAAGCCGTACGTTATCGGGCTCGTCAGAACCTTCGAGGTCGGGCGAAAAGACAGGCAAATCCCCTATGCCATCAAACACGTCGATGACGATACCTGTCGGAGCTATGACTTGCATCGCCTTCAACAATGCAGTGTTGGTGGACAGTCGGCGTGCGCTGCCTGAAATTGCGAGTATCTTCATCGATTCACCTATCGCGATGCACAATCGCCTGTATGTCACCCGTTAGGTCCTTGCTGAGGAACCAACTGAAAGGTGGTAGTGGGCCGGACTTTGTCATTTGTTTTCCACACGGTTTCGCTTCGCTATATCGGCAACCGTATTCTTGCTGATGGCGAGGTCGCGAGCGATCCAGCGGTAGCTGCGACCTTCCTCGACCAATTCCATGACCTGAGGCGCAAGCCTATCCGATTTGGGACGCACACCGAGCTGGCGGCCAAGCTTCTTGCCGCGTGCCTTGGCGGCAGCAAGGCCCGATTTGACCCGCTCGCTGATCAGGTCACGTTCGAATTCCGCAATGCCGGAGAGAAAGGTCGCCAACATCCGACCATGCGGAGATGACAGGTCGAAAGCCATGCCATTCATGGCGATCACCGAAACCTTCCAGCTTTCCAGCTCTCGCAGCGTGTTGAGGAGGTCGACGGTCGAACGGCCCCAGCGAGACAGCTCGGTCACGAGGACTGCATCAATCTGCCGGGCTTGGGCAAGCGCCATGATCTTGCGGCGTTCGGCCCGATCGAGCTTTGCGCCGGAGCCCGTCTCCTTGAAAACCTTGACGACGTTATAGCCGGCGCGAGTGGCAAATGCCGTCAGGTCGCGCTCCTGCCTTTCGCAAGATTGGTCGGCGGTCGAAACGCGGCAGTAGATGGCGGCTCGTTGTCCCAATTGAACCTTCACGGATTTAGGCCCCACAAGGCCTTGATTTGTATGGGGTGATTGTTGTCCAAAACAGACTTTACTTCAATAGGGACAACGCCCGCATGCCGAGACGACATATTCTCACCGAGCGACAGCGCTCAGCACTGTTCGATCTACCGGCCGATGAATTGTCACTGCTTCGGCACTACACGCTGGGCGACGACGATCTCGCACACATCCAGGAACGCCGCAGGCCGGAAAATAGGCTGGGGTTCGCCCTGCAGCTTTGCGCGTTGCGATATCCAGGGCGCGTGCTGGCTCCAGGCGAAGTGATCCCGCATGAGGTTTTGTCGTTCATCGGGGCTCAACTCGGCGTCTCGGCCGATGCGCTTCTCACCTATGCCGCCCGGCGGCAGACCCGCCAGGAGCATATGGAGGCGTTGCGTGAGATCTACGGCTACAAGACCTTCGCGGGTCGGGGTGCCCGTGATCTGCGGGACTGGCTTTTCGAACAGGCTGAAGAGGCCCGTTCGAACGAGGATCTTGCGCAGCGCCTGGTCGCGCGTTGTCGTGAAACTCTGACGATCTTACCAGCGATATCGACCATCGAGCGACTGTGTGCGGACGCGCTGGTCGCCGCCGAACGTCGGATCGAGACGCGGATCGCGGAAAGACTTGATACCGGCGCACGCAAACGGCTTGATGGGCTGCTGACGGAACTGCTCGATGCCAATATCAGCCGGTTTATCTGGCTTCGCCAGTTCGAGGTCGGCAACAATTCCGCAGCGGCGAACCGGCTGCTCGATCGGCTGGAGTTCCTGCGCGGCCTGGATATTGATCCGCAGGTCCTCACTAGCGTTCCGCCGCACCGTGTCGCACGCCTGCGTCGGCAGGGGGAGCGCTACTTCACCGATGGTCTGCGCGACATCAGCTCCGATCGGCATTGGGCGATCCTTGCCGTCTGCGCCGTGGAATGGGAGGCGGCGGTCGCCGATACCGTGGTCGAGACCCATGACAGGATCGTGGGAAAGACCTGGCGCGAGGCGAAACAGCTGCATGATGAACAGATTGCTGATTCCAAGGCAGCGGTCACAGACACGCTGCGCGCCTTCACTTCCTTAGGGGCTTCTTTGCTTGAAGCCCGCAATAATGGTGTGCCGCTGGAAATGGCCGTCGCCAAATCGGCGGAATGGGATCGACTCGAACAACTGGTCGCGACCGGCGCACAGCTCAGCAATACGCTGGCCGGCGAGCCATTGGCTCATGTCGGACAAGGATATCATCGCTTCCGCCGATACGCGCCCCGCATGTTGCGATGCCTGAAACTCAAGGCAGCATCGGTAGCCCAGCCCTGATTGCGGCGGCAAAAGCCATCGGCGAAATGCAAGCATCACCATCGGCAACCGACAGCTTTTTGCGGCCGAATTCGAAATGGCACCGCCATCTGCGAGCACAAGACCAGGGCGATAACCGTCTCCGGGAGGTGGCGGTCCTGTTTCACCTGCGCGATGCTTTCCGATCCGGTGATATCTGGCTCGACCATTCGCGCCGTTATGGCGATCTCAAGCAGGTCCTGGTGCCAATGACCACAGCACAGACGAACACCAGGCTGGCTGTTCCCCTTGATCCGCAGCTTTGGCTGACAGATCGCAAGGCTCGGCTCGCCGATGGTCTGAAGCGGCTGGCCCGCGCAGCGCGCGACGGAACCATCCCTCACGGCAGCATCGAGGAGGGAACGTTGCGGATTGACCGGCTGACGGCTGACGTTCCGGACAGTGCCGAGGAGCTGATCCTCGATCTCTATCGCCGGATGCCACCCGTGCGGGTCACCGACATCTTGCTTGAAGTCGATGCTGCGCTCGGATTCTCCGAGGCTTTCACCCATCTGCGAACCGGGGTTCCGTGCGGCGACCAGATCGGTCTGCTCAACGTCCTGCTCGCGGAAGGGCTGAATCTGGGGCTGCGTAAGATGGCGGAAGCCACGAACACGCATGATTACTCGCAGCTCTCGCGCTTGGCTCGCTGGCACGTCGAGAGCGAGGCAATGGACCAGGCGCTGGCGATGGTGGTCGCTGCCCAGCGAAAACTGCCGATGTCCCGCTTCTGGGGCATGGGCACGACCGCATCGAGCGATGGCCAGTTCTTCCCTTCAGCCCGGCAGGGAGAGGCTATGAACATGGTCAACGCCAAATATGGAAATGAACCCGGCCTCAAGGCTTACACTCACGTCAACGACCAGTTCGCACCGTTCGCCTCACAGACTATTCCCGCGACAGTCAGTGAGGCCCCTTACATTCTTGACGGCCTGCTGATGAACGAGGCCGGTCGGCAGGTCGGAGAGCAATATGCCGATACAGCCGGGTTCACCGATCACCTGTTCGGGACCAGTGCCATGCTCGGATACCGACTTGTCCTGCGTATCCGCGATTTGCCCTCGAAGCGCCTTTACGTGTTCAATCCCGCAGGCACGCCTAAAGATTTGCGCAAGCTGGTCGGCGGCAAAATCCGCGAAGAATTGATCGTTGCGAACTGGCCCGACCTCTTCCGCTGCGCCGCTACCATGGCCTCCGGCAAGATCAAGCCGAGCCAGTTGCTCCGCAAGCTTGCCTCCCATCCACGCCAGAACGATCTGGCGGTTGCGCTGTGGGAGGTTGGCCGCGTGGAGCGGACACTCTTTATTATAGAGTGGATCCTCGACACGGACATGCAGCGGCGCGCCCAGATCGGCCTCAACAAGGGCGAGGCCCACCACGCTCTCAAGAATGCGCTGCGCATCGGTCGTCAGGGTGAAATCCGTGACCGAACCACCGAGGGGCAGCATTACCGGATCGCCGGACTCAACCTGCTCACCGCAATCATCATCTACTGGAACACCCTCCATCTCGGCCATGCAGTCGCAGAGTGCCGAAATGAAGGACTTGATGTGCCGCCCGAACTTCTGGCGCACATCTCCCCGCTGGGTTGGGCACACATATTATTGACCGGCGAATATCTCTGGCCAAAGGGGGCAACGGCTTAGAGTGTCATTTCGCCCCCAGCCGGAACCGACCCCAGAGTGACGATTGCGACTCTACGCCCGCGGAGCTGATCAGCGGCTTCCTGCCGGAGATAGGCGCAACGTGACAGGCTTCGAGTGTCGGTCAAGGCGGTCTGTGTGCCGCGTCCCCGATCCGACGCGTGCCCCGACGGTTACAGCGTCGGTGAAGTTCATGGGTTATCTCCCTGCCCGATTTGAGGGCCCGCTTGCTGCGGGTTAAAATCAGGGGTAGCGCAGGCTTTTGTCGTACCTTAAAGTCTCCTCATGGCAATGGAGGTTGCCCGAGGAGGATTTCATGAACGATCCAATCATTGGATTTTTGGTCGCAGGTGAACTGTCCGCTCTATTCTGGGCTGCAGTGTTCATGTTGGCAGGCTAAATCCCAGCGATTATCGCTGCATCACTCTACGTTGGCCTCTTCGAATATCTCCGGCCCGAGCAGTATCTCGCCCCGGTATGGCTTGACCTTGGGCAGCATACACCCGTGCCCTGCCCCCAGTGGCGGAGTTTTCGCGTGGCGGTCAAGGGTGAGCGCGACGAATGCACCACGGCTTTCGCTGTTGACGGGATTGAAGTTGGTGGTCGTTTCAGAACTTCTGCTTTGATCGCTTTGGCATGAAGTAGCTACGGATCTTGACAAGCGCTTCGGCGACGGCGGCGGCATCCGTTTGGCTGGCCGGTCTGAGGGCCTCACTGAGTTTGCGGATCGGAGCGATGATATCGCCAGTAATGGCGTGACCGCGAATGACGGGGCGCCACTGCTTCTGCGAGAAGTCCGTACCCATTAGGAAACTGATGCGCCAATCCATGGTGTCGTAGGTTGGAGAGCATAAGGTTTTGTGGGGCGCCGACGAAATTGTGGTGAATGGTCTAAAGTCCGTCCTCTGATTTTTCACAGGGCGGTCGGATTTGAAAACGGCAAAAAACGAAAAGGCCCCACAATTCCTCATGCTCTCCTTTTACGCGCAGGTCAACGGTTCAAATCTCTTCAAGGCGATCATCTCAACATGACAGCTTTCGGCCCCGAAGCGGACATAGAAGGTTCGATCACTGAAAGATGGCTTCGCGCCCTCATGGCAGTCATTCCTGCGGTCCCGTCCATTCAACAAAAGCGGACATCGCCAATGGACAGGCCACAGGCAGCTATGCGCCCGACATTTTGCCTCGAACGACGGGAGTAGATCCTAAGCAGACCATCCGACCAATGGCTCGGAGCTATCTTCCTTTGGCCTAACCGCTCTATGTTGAGACAGCGTGCCTGGTCGGCAGTAGTGTCAGACTGGAGGGAGGGAGCATCACATGAGTGAGACCCGCAAAATAGCAGCGATCCTGGTCTCGGATGTGGTCGGCTACAGCCGGCTAGCCGGCGCGGATGAGGATCGCATCTTGGCACGGCTGCGGGCGCTGCGCAGCGATCTCATCGACCCCACCATCGCCGTTCATCGTGGCCGCGTCGTCAAGCGCACAGGCGACGGGAGCCTTGTCGAGTTCAGCAGCGTTGTGGAAGCAGTGCGCTGCGCGCTGGAAGTGCAGAACGCCATGCTTGAGCGCAATGCCGGGGTGCCGGATGATCGCCGCATCGAGTTCCGGATCGGCATTCACTTGGGCGACGTCGTGCAAGAACGCGATGGCGACCTGATGGGCGATGGCGTCAATATCGCCGCGCGCCTAGAAGGAATCTGCGAACCTGGCAATATCTGTCTTTCCGAGCAAGCCTATTGGCAGGTTAAATCAAGGCTCGATATCGCGATCAACGATCGCGGTGCGGTTCAGCTCAAGAACATCGCCGAGCCGGTCCGGGTTTATTCGCTACAGGTCGGCATTCCCGCGAAGGCCAGACCCGCGGCATCGGCGGAGGCCCTCGTGCCGGACAAGCCTTCGCCGCAGCTCGCGCTGCCCGACATGCCTTCGATTGCCGTGCTGCCCTTTGTCAACATGAGTGGCGACGCCGAACAGGAGTTCTTCACTGACGGGCTGACGGAGGACATCATTACCGATCTGTCGAATGTGCCCGGCTTCTTCGTCATCGCCCGCAACTCCACCTTTGCCTACAAAGGCAAGCCCACCGACGTCCGTCAGATCGCTCGCGATCTGGGCGTCAAATATCTCCTCGAGGGCAGCGCGAGGCGGTCCGTCAAGCGTTTGCGCGTCAATGTGCAGCTGATCAACGCGGCCGAAGGCGGCAATCATGTGTGGGCCGAGCGCTTCGACCGCGAAATTGTCGACATCTTTGAAGTTCAGGACGAGGTCACGCGCCGCGTTGTTGAAGCGATCTCCGGCAAGATTGGTGCGAAGCATATTTCTGCCCGTTCTAGGCCATCAAATCTAGAAGCCTATGACCTTTGTGTTAGGTCACGGGAGAAATGGACCATGTCCAGATCAGACAACAGCGACGCGCGTTCAGCTTTGGAACGCGCCGTTTCGCTTGAACCAAACTATTGTGAAGCGCACAGCAATCTTGCCCTTGTGCTGTTATTTGGCTGGGTTGATTGGGGAGAACCACAGATACCCGATCGCGCAAATGCTCTGATGCACGCGCAACGAGCCATGGAAATCGATCCCGGCGGTTCCAACGTTCGCAGGATCCTGGGCTGCGTTCAGCTTTTTGAGCGCAATTGGGATGAAGCAAAATTCCAATTCGATGCTGCCATACGGATAAATCCCAACAATGCAGATGCGGTAGCATGGATTGGGGAGCTTCAAATCTACTTGGGCAAGCCGCAAGCGGCGCTGACAGCTTGTGAAGAGGCGTTCCGATTAAATCCTCGTCCACCTGGTTGGTACTTCTGGATCGTGGGAATGGCGCAGATTTCCACCGGTCACTACGAAGAAGCTGTTGCGACCTTGAGCCTGGAGGAAACATATGGGACCGGTTCAAGGGTGAACCTGATTGCCGCGCTTGCTCTTGCCGGCCGCTTGCCTGAGGCACAGGAGGAAGCCCGCCTATTTCTTACGGGCAATCCAGGTTGGACGATCGGTGAACTGACAGCGAACTTGCCCTTTAGGAGCATGAGTGCTGCGCAGCCCTTTGTCGATGGCTGGCGTCTGGCGGGCTTGCCAGACTAGGCGGCACGGCAAGGGGGCCGTTTCCAAAGGCAATGGCGTAAGCTAACTACGGCTCCAGCAGTGTCGACAAGCCAATGGCCCTTTCTAGATAGCGCAAACATGCTGGCGCGCTGTTTCGACATCGCATAACTTGTTGCCAGTTTCCTTGGCTGGTCGCATGGGATCGCGCTGCACGATGGGTAAGAACACTTGGACCGCAGAGCAGGATCGGCTGCCTTGATGCCGATGCGGAATTCAATGGGCCTGTCGGACGGCACTTCTGCGTTACGCTCGTGCATCTTGTGCTGGATTTCGACGGCGCAGGCCCCCGCATTTAGCACGCTCGGGAACTCGACCAGTAAGCCGTCGCCGGTCAGCTTGACTATCCTGCCCTGATGCTCAGCGATCTTGGCGTACACCAGTTCGTGGCGATGCGCCATGAAAGTCGACAGGGTCCGCTCTCGTCGAGATCCATGAGCCTGGAGTAGCCGACCACATCGGCCGCGAGATGGCGGCAAGGCTAGGCTGACAGCGTTCTTGGCCATTGGCAATGTGCTGACGAGCAAGGAAATCGTGCGGATTGTATGGGCCCTCAGGCGTGGTGTCTATCGCGCCCCTTGGCTGTTATTGGGTTAGCTTAAGACCTTGGTCGCGCCACGCCGAACGTCCGCTCTCTTTTTTCGGACGCCATAAGCCGACCTTCCGAATTCGGCCCCCTCGATCCCTGCGCTCCTGCGTTCTCCTAACGGCCAATGTTGGCCGAAGGAGAACTGAAATGGGTATTGCACAATACGATCCTACCGCACTGGGCCGTCCGGCGTGGAACGCCGGCCGAACGGTCGGCGTCAAGAAGCCGCTGAAACAACGCCAGATCTGGGCGATCCGCTTCTTCCTCGACCGGGAGGGACGCATGAGAGATCGCGCGTTGTTTGACCTCGCAATCGACAGCAAGCTGCGTGGCTGCGATCTCGTGAAAATCAAAATCGGAAGCCTCGTGACAGGAACGGAAATTCGAACTCGAGCCATGGTCGTCCAGCAAAAGACCGGCCGTCCGGTTCAGTTCGAAATCACGGCGGACGTGAGGGCAAGTTTGCTTGCATGGCTTGAGCGGCGAGGTGGAACAGTTGACGACTACGCCTTTCCCAGTCGAGTCGACCATACCGATCATCTGAGTACTCGCCAGTATGCCCGATTGGTCGATGAGTGGGTGACCGCAATTGGTCTACGACGCGAAGACTACGGCACGCACTCGCTTCGGCGCACCAAAGCCGCAATGATCTACAAGGCGACAGGCAATCTTCGCGCGATCCAAATCCTGTTGGGCCACACCAAGATCGAAAACACGGTCAAGTATCTGGGGGTGGACATTGAGGATGCGCTCGAATTAGCGGAGCATACTGAGATCTGAGCGCGTGCGACCCCGCGCATAGCGGGGTCGCATGTGTAGGGAGAAATGTTTCAATTCTGGCTTTTGCAATCGAACGGCAATGCGCCGGTCATAGAGACGGTCGTCGCGCCTGCACGAAAGTAGACATCGCATCGGTTTGGACGCGATGGCAGCCATGCGCCCTCGTTGACCTTGCCGAATGACGCGCAACGGCGCAAAACTCTCCCATTGCTGATATAGCAACACTGACTCGTGCACCTTGTGAGACTCAGCAGCATACCCGCAGTTTGAGGTCGCGCGGGATTTTAGTAACCGATGCGCGTGCCGTTGTACGAAGGTTGCCTTTCACAACGACAAAGGATCCCCATCATGTCGGCCAAATCTAAAGAAGGCCTCGATCGCCGCGACTTCATGATTGCATCTATTGCCTCAGTAGGTGCGTCGGCTGTCCTCGCCAGCAGCGCTGGCCCTGCGATAGCCCAAGACACAACTGCATCCTCTGGCGACGCGGTATCGGGCGCACCGCAGGGGACGGTCTATACCGGCGATGTGATCGAAGGGAAGAAAGTCGTCAGCTCGCTCGACGTCAACGACCTGGAGCCCGGCCAGAGGCATCTTTTGTATTTTCAGGGGGCGCAGATGCCCACCGGACAGCACTGGCATGTGTCCGTGACGGTCGCCAAGGGGGCCCAGCCGGGCAAGCGCGGTGAGCTGGCTCGGTTTGTCTGAACAGTCCCCGGCGCTTGTTAAGTGGATTTCCGCCTTGGTTACGCTGCAGCCAGCATCGGCGTCAGCGCGTTGAAGTAAGCCTGATCCGGTGTCTGCCGGTCAAGCGAAGAATGCGGGCGTCGTTGGTTGTAAAAGTTTATATAGCAAGCAATCCCGGCCACCGCGGGCGGGCTGGTCGAGCATCTGGTCAAGCTCAACGACAAGGTGGAAGCCGGACAGAAGGTGGCCATCCAGCGCAACAGCTTTGGCGAAGTGGTTGCGGAGTATACGAGCAGCGTGGCTGGCGAGGTGACGGGCCAACGCAGCGACGCGATGTCCGAGCCGGGCAACCCCCTGGTATTCATCCTCTTCAATAAGGCATCGCCGGAGGGCGCTGAGGCCTATCCCGAGTAGTCACTTGCGCGAACCCATTCGTGACGTTCGCGCGTCCTCCCCGGAACGACAGGATTTGGGCTGACAGTGGACGACTGCCTTGCCTGCTTTGCACCCTCGATGCGGTCATGGGAATGTCGATTATCGCTCCATGGCACCTTTTCCGGCGACTATATTCGGTCGAAATTTGGCGATGCGTGACATTCGCGTTTCGGGCTTCTTGGTAGAGCTGAGATTGATCACGTAGCTTTTCTGCCGCCCTGGCGTCAGGCTCCGAAAGGCTTCTGCAAGCTCCGGATCGGAGTCCAGGGCGTCAACCAGCTCATCGGGCAGCTCGATTTCACTCTCATCCTTTGGTGGCTTGATCCCAGCCTCCGCGTAATCCATCGCCTCTCTCAAGTAAGACAGGATAACGGTCTTCATCTTTGCCACCTGAACAGTATCCACGAAACGGATCATGTCGGGATGACGTGTGTTCGGGCCTTGCCTCTGGAGGACGCCGCAAGGGTCTTTCATCAATGCCGCGTTGAAAAAGGTTAAGCGGAAATCATCGCGAAAAGCGCCGAAGATGACGATATTGCGGTCTCGATGCATGTAACATGGATGCCCCCATTTTACCGTCGCGACCAGCCCCGCATCGAGGCAAATCTGGCGCAGTTCATTCAGGCCTTGCCCCCATTGCCGCGTCGAACAGTCCGGTCCGGCAAAACGCTCGCAGCGCCCGCATCCCTTGGTAAAGTAGTCTTCAATTGAAGTGATCATGGTACGGACTGCGAATTCCATCGAATCTCTCATTGCTAAAGGAAGGAAACATCCCGCGTGGACTATGCTTTCGATCCGCGCCACCTGGCGGCGTAGGGGATAGCAAACATGTACAGGCCAGTGAACATCAGCACAAAAAGTGGTGGTAACGGCGCATATACGATCCACGGCGGAGGCTCCCCGAGCCCCATGGCCACAAAGTTGGCGATGACGGCCACCGTGAAGACAATCGAAAGCCATCGGTGAACCTGGCGAAACCACACATTCGAACGCACATGCAACTCCTGTGCTTATCAGTGTTGAGGGGGCGGGAGACCTTTCAATCTGTCCCGGTTAAAACCTGTTCCAGCTTTGCAAGGAACTCAGGCCAGCCTGCCTTGGCGCCACCGTATGCCTGCCTCTGATCCGGCCGGAATCCAGACTGTTCCATGCGCAGGCGGGTGCCTGTCGTCGTGGGCGAGAGCGAAAAAGTTACGACACTGTTCAGATCGAAGGCCGGATCGTCATGTTTGAAGTTCCAGGTATAGGAGAGCGTTCTTTGCGGCTCGACAACGAGCACCTCGCAATCCAGAACGCCACCCCACTCGCCGCGAAGATTAAACCGGTGGCCCACGACAGGACTGAAGTCATTCTTCATCAGCCACTCCGAGATCAGGTGAGGCTGGGTGAGCGCCCGCCAGATCTTTTCCGGCGGATGCGCGATCTCGCGCTCGACAATGACGGTGCGTGTTGCAGTCGATGTTTCGCTCATTGATCCATCCTGTCCAGCAAGTCTTCGAGGTCGGCGAACCGGCCCTGCCAGAAGCTTGTCATCTGGTTTGTCCATTCGATCAACGGAGCAAGGGCATCGAGTTGGGCACTGTAATGGGTTTGGCGACCGTGGTGGCGGTCGCTCACCAAGCCGGCCTGCTTGAGGACGGCCAGATGCTTCGACACGCCTGGCTGGGAAACTCCGGCCCGAGCCGTCAGGGCTGCGACAGTCTGATCACCGTCGCGACACAACCCCTCGAAAATGGCGCGCCGCGTTGGGTCAGCAAGCGTCTTAAAGAGCATGTCGCGATCTGGGATGGCAATATTTGGCATGGCAATCCATAACCCGTGAGCTATTGGTTCAATCAATAGCTCACGGGTTATGAGTTCGTCAAGAGGCTTTGAAGAAGAGATTATTTGGCCGCTATCACCAATGACATCAGTGGCGGCGATTTAGTCCGCTTCGGGGCCGGAAGCGGAAGGTCTGCTTTCGGAGAGCAGGCGCTGAAAGCTGACATTCGTTCACCAGCGGCGAAGGTCCGCTTTTGACCCCGCAGCAGACGATTTTTTGCTGCTGCCGCCGCGGTGCATGACCTCGGATGACCGGTCTACGGCATGGAAAGTTCGGGATGCTTGCGCTTCCTGCGCGAGCAGGTTATATACTGAACTAGATGGTTCAGTATATAAGTCCTCCCCTCGATCTCTCGTTTGCGGCGCTGTCCGATGCGACCCGCCGCGGGATCATCGATCAGCTTGGGCGAGGGGACGCGTCGATCACCAGTCTCGCGGATAAGTTCCAGATGACGCTGACCGGCATGAAGAAGCACGTCCAGGTTCTCGAGCAGGCGGGGCTGGTCGTCACGCAGAAGGTCGGACGGGTGAGAACCTGCAAGCTTGGGAAACGTGGCCTCAAGGCGGAGGCCGAGTGGATCGAGGCGCATCGCAAGCTCTTCGAGGCCCGCTTCGAAGCATTGGACGAAATCATCAGCGAAATGAAACAGGAGGGAAGCGATGACTCAGCAAGTTAACAGTGCAGGTGGTGCGAAGAACCGCACGTCAGTCGAGCGCAGAGGGGATCGCGAACTCGTCGTAACGCGGACATTCAATGCGCCGCCGAGCACGGTTTACAGGGCGTGGAGCCAGCCCGAGCTGTTCCAGCGCTGGTGGGTGCCAAAATCGGTATCCGGCGTTTCGCTCGTGTCGTGCGATATGGACGTCCGTACCGGCGGCAAATATCGGCTGGAATTCGGCTCCGGCGGTTCGGACACCATGGCCTTCTATGGCAAGTATCTCGAGGTGGTGCCGAACGAGCGCATCGTCTGGACCAACGACGAGGGCGAAGAGGGCGCGGTCACGACCGTGACCTTCGAGGACCAAGGCGGGAGGACACTACTGAATTTCCACGAAGTCTATCCGTCCAAGGAGGCGCTTGAGGAAGCACTACAGGGCTCGGCGGCCGCATTGCCGGAGCAGTTGGAGCAGCTCGACGAATTGCTTTCCAGCATAGGCGAGTAGCGCGGGTCGGGAAACTCGCCTCGAGGGAACGTCTGCTCTTGGGGAGGTGACCCCACCGGCCTTTCCGGCCAGAGCGAGGGCGTGTATCCGCCAGACATTCGCCGCTAATTCGAAAAGTACCGAAAGCTACCTTGATCAGGTCAGAGTGTCTTCTCACCAGATTGAAGGCCATGATAAACGGCGGCTATGGGAATCGAGAACTATCTGATCGAAGGCGGTTCCGGCACTGGAAAAACGTCTGTCGCTACAGAACTGGGGCGGCGGGGCTACCATGTCGTCCATGGTGACCGGGTCTTGGCCTATGTCGGCGACCCCGAGACAGGCCAGGCACTCGCAGGACCGCCCAAAGGCGCGGACCGCATCGTTTGGGGATACGCGCACTGGATCTGGCCGGTCGACAAGGTCCGGGCTATTGCTGCCGACACCACCCATCCTGCCACCTTCTTCTGTGGCGGCTCGCGCAATTTCCACAAATTCCTGGACCTATTCGACAAGGTTTTCGTGCTCGACATCGACGTTGAGACGTTGAACCGACGATTAGATGGGCGGCCGAATGAGCCGGGCTTCGAGCCGGCCGAGCGGGCGCTGGTACTCCGCTACCATCATACCCGGGAATATCTTCCCGTCGGCATCAATATCGACACGGCGGGTACCGTCCCAAGTGTCGTCGACGATATCCTCGCTCAACTCTCCTGAAGCCCTGAAAGTATTGTGAATGGGATGGGAAGCACTCGATTATTGCGGGAAAGACGCTGGCCGCCTGAACGGCTCACTTGCGGCATTGTCGCTTTCGTAGCCGACTGGCAGCTTGCAGAACGACAAACCGGGTGCCTTAACGACCGTCTTGAGGGCGCATTGCCGTTCGATTGCAAAAGCCAGAATTGAAACATTTCTCCCTACACATGCGACCCCGCTATGCGCGGGGTCGCACGCGCTCAGATCTCAGTATGCTCCGCTAATTCGAGCGCATCCTCAATGTCCACCCCCAGATACTTGACCGTGTTTTCGATCTTGGTGTGGCCCAACAGGATTTGGATCGCGCGAAGATTGCCTGTCGCCTTGTAGATCATTGCGGCTTTGGTGCGCCGAAGCGAGTGCGTGCCGTAGTCTTCGCGTCGTAGACCAATTGCGGTCACCCACTCATCGACCAATCGGGCATACTGGCGAGTACTCAGATGATCGGTATGGTCGACTCGACTGGGAAAGGCGTAGTCGTCAACTGTTCCACCTCGCCGCTCAAGCCATGCAAGCAAACTTGCCCTCACGTCCGCCGTGATTTCGAACTGAACCGGACGGCCGGTCTTTTGCTGGACGACCATGGCTCGAGTTCGAATTTCCGTTCCTGTCACGAGGCTTCCGATTTTGATTTTCACGAGATCGCAGCCACGCAGCTTGCTGTCGATTGCGAGGTCAAACAACGCGCGATCTCTCATGCGTCCCTCCCGGTCGAGGAAGAAGCGGATCGCCCAGATCTGGCGTTGTTTCAGCGGCTTCTTGACGCCGACCGTTCGGCCGGCGTTCCACGCCGGACGGCCCAGTGCGGTAGGATCGTATTGTGCAATACCCATTTCAGTTCTCCTTCGGCCAACATTGGCCGTTAGGAGAACGCAGGAGCGCAGGGATCGAGGGGGCCGACAGTGGAACGGCCGCTTCCTAGATGGTAGCGCTGAAAACCGACCTTTGTATTCAGCGTAGTGGGCCGACTGCAGGGACGACGAACGGAGCGACGGCCCTTACTTCACCGTGATGGCAATACCGCTGAGATCGGCGTTGACTTGCAGGCCTACCTGCTTGCCTGAGAGTTCGAGTTGGGCGCCCTTGTCATTGGTCATGACGATCACCTGGGCCCCTTTGCCGAGCGCGCCGCCACCGCCCGCCGCACCGTAGACCCCCGTCACATCTCGGGCGCGGCGAATGTGGCGAACGGTACCATGGAAATAGGTCTTAGAAGCCCCGAAGGCGAGGCCGCCCGAGATGCCGCCGACAGAGATGGGATAGCGGCGACCATGGAAGGTCAGCATGCCCTCACCTCCAGAACCACCCACAAAGAAGGCAGCCTTGTAGACTGAGAAGCTGATCGTACCGCTGTCGGCATGCGCGGAGCCGGCAAAGCTGATTCCTGCTGCAGCGATAACCGCAGCCGCGACTGAACGAAATCTGGACGAAATCTTCATGATGCGAGTCTCCTCAAAATCGAGGCTTACCCAGCCAGGAGGGCACGTCAGCGTCATGCCAAAGTCACAGCTGAAACAGTCTCGCCCGTCATTAGTTCCAAGCACGCGGCCAGAACCCGGCTGCGAGAAGGCCGCCACGAAACGAGGCGGATGGCAAACATAGTCTCGGTGGCAGGGCCGGTGGCAGCCAACGCTCGGCTGACTCAGGATTGCCTGCACGAAATCTAGAGCCACGAAAGCGAGGGGATACGCAAAGCTGTAAACATTTAACAACCCACAACCTTTGACCGCGTTGCTGAGATGTGCTCGGAGGCTCGTCGCGACGCCACGTACAGCGCGGTCACAGGAGATGTCTGCTTCCGGGCAACGTCAAGATCGACTTCTACGGCCGACATGACGGCGCTACGCTGCCGAAGTAACTTGGCAGCTTTCGACCCGAAGACGACTTTGCTCGCCGGGTCCCGGGTCCCGGATCCCGATATCTGCCACGCGGTCCCTTGCAGTTGTTGTCCGGCTGTTTGCGCATGTCGCATGTCAATAGCCACAGCCGCGTGACCGCGATCCTGGTTCATTGAGGTCGAACCGTCCGCAAGAAACGCCCTATCCGAATCGTTCTTCCGCGCCCTTAACGAAATAATTGACAGTCCAACCAAAACGGCGCTCCGTGGTTCGACGGCGATGGATCTTGGCACTCTTGGTTGAGGCCGGCCTTCGCCGTTACGATAGGGAGGATGCAATGCCGACAGTCATTGGCCACCATAACATCACAAAGGGAACGAAGCACTGGCTCGACTCGCCGAAGCGCAAAGAGCTTTTTGGTCCGCTCGGCGTGACCAACATACGAACATTTGTAGATCCACAAAATCCGACTCGGGTGGCCGTTCTTATGGACGTTCCGGACATGGACGCCATGATGAAAGCTATGCAGAGCAAGGAAGCCGCGGATGCGATGGCCTTCGATGGAGTGGTGCCAGAGTCCTTGGTGATCCTGATCGAATCGGAAAGGTGATTGCTCCGCTGGCCAAGGCTAGCAGGTCTTGGTCAGCGATTGCCGTGCGGTTCCGGTCATTCTGGAAAGCGCCCATTATCGGCGTAGAGCCCGGTGGCCACTGGCTTCAAGAGCGAGCCTTGTGCGTGAGCGCCGACGTTGGTCTCGGTCGCGCCAAGATCAGCCGCTACAGCTTGCGCAACCTAATGTCGGCTCAAGGTCAGCGAAGGATTCCAGTAGAAACACTGCTCATTGGCTTCGCCGCGCCTTCACGCTGATAACGAGTGCGATCCAGTGCCAGATCGGTAGGGTGTTGCCATGAAAGCCTGGCCCAGTCATCTCTGCGTATTCCGACGAAGCCGGCCATCGATTCCGATTTGAAGCCGGCCAGTCATTCCGATTTCATTCCGGCCGGCGTTCCGATTTGAAGGCGGCCATTTCTCGGACTGATCCTGGGTCTGTTTGATGTTTGGATCGGGTTTCGTTTCAGGTCAAGCTTCGGTGTTTTCGGGTGCGACTGGCGAGCGCTGTTTTCGCATGCTTTCGCCGGTGAGATCGATGCGATAGGCGTTGTGAACGAGGCGATCCAGGATGGCATCGGCAAGCGTTGGGTTTGCGATGATTTCGTACCAGCGATCCAGGGGCACCTGACTGGTGATGATCGTCGAGCGCCGCTCGTAGCGGTCTTCGATGATCTCGAGGAGATCGCGCCGTTGATCATCGTTGAGTTTTTCCGGTCCCCAGTCATCAAGGATCAGCAGGTCGGTCTTGGCCAAGGATTTGAGGATCCTGCCGTATCGCCCGTCGCCTCTTGCAAGTGCGAGCGTGGCGAACAGCCGAGGAACCCGGTGATAGGCGACGGAGAAGTCTTCGCGGCATGCTTTGTGACCAAGCGCGCAGGCAAGCCAGCTTTTGCCGACGCCGGCTGGCCCCGTGACGAGGAGACTGTGATGCTTTCTGATCCAGTCGCAGCCGGCAAGCGCCATGAACAGGTTGCGATCGAGGCCGCGAGCGGCCCGAAAGTCGGCATTCTCGATCTGTGCATCATGGCGCAGTTTGGCGGCCCTAGCACGGGCTTCGAAGCGCTTCTGTCGGCGCATGGTGGCCTCCCGTTCGAGCAGTATGGCAAGCCATTCTCCATGCTCAAGACCGCGGGCTTCGGATTGTGCGTCAAGCTCCTGGAAGGCTGTTGCCATGCCGTAAAGGCCGAGTTCGCGCAGCATGTCGATGGTGGGATTGATCAGCATTGGTTTGTCTCCTCAATGAAAGTAGTCGGGGCCACGCAGATTTGCGTGATCAACGATGGCCGTCGGTTCGGTGGAATGGCGCGCGGCCTTGTGGTTGGCCAGGAGCGAGGCGATGCTCTTGCAGTTCAGACCGCCGATCTCGACAGCGCGAGCTGACACCGCCTCGGCCCGATCTCGCGTGATATCGCGAAACAGGCGCAGAATGCCCAGGCATGTTCGAAAGCCCTGTTCAGGATGCGGACGACTGGCAAGAACAGCAGTGATCAAACCTTCGGTCTGCGGCCCAATGGATGCAGCCCAGCGCCGAAAGCGATCGGGTGTCCACTCGGCATATCGCCGATGGGAACTGGGCATATGATCCGGGTCGGTTCCATGCCGAGTGCCGCCATATCGCCGCTGATGAACGGCGACGCGCTTGCCGCGGTGGAAGATCTCAATGGTGCGTGCCGTCGCTCTCAAATCAACCTGCTGGCGAATGAGGCCATGCGGTACGGAATAGAGGAAGGTCTTGAACTCGACGTGATAATCGGTCGACACGCGGACCAAACGCCATTCGGCGAATTCGTAGTCTTCACCGGGAAGATTGGCGAGCGCGGCGCGCTCGACGCTCTCAAACAGCTGCCGGCGACTGACGCCGAGCCGGCGCATGACATGATCATTGATGCGATCGAGTGCCTGGCCAATGGCGGCATTAGCCTCAGCAAGCGAGAAGAACGTGTGATTGCGCAGACGCCCCAAGATGCACGATTGGGCAAAACGGACCCCGTTCTCAACTTTAGATTTGTCCCTCGGCTTTCGTGGCCGTGCTGGAAGAACGCCGACGCCATAGTGAGAAGCCATCATGCCGTAGCTGCGGTTGATCTCGGGATCATAGAAACTGGCGCGACTGACGCCTGACTTCAGATTGTCGGGAACAATCAGCCGGGGAACGCCGTCAAAGAAGCGGAACATCCGGACATGTGAGCCGATCCAGTCCGGCAGCGTTTGCGTCCAGGTCGCTTCCGCATAGGTGAAGCTAGACGCGCCCAGCACCGCCACGAATATCTCCGCTTCGCGGATCTCACCGGTCTTGCGATCAACGATCGGAATCTTCTTGCCGGAATAGTCGACGAAGACCTTGTCGCCGGCCGCATGCTCCTGGCGCATCGTCGGCGAAAGCCGTTGCTCAAAGCCCCGGAAGAGCTCACAAAAGCGACTGTAGCCGTAACCCTCTGGATGCGACCCACGATACTCCTCCCAGAGGATAAGCAGGGTGACGCCGGGCTTCTTGAGCTCGACAGCAAGCTCGGCCCAGTTGGGTTCGACGCGTCGTCTCGTGCCCCGTTTGACGCCATTGCGCGCAAAGAGCTTGTTCTCGAGCGCGTCGTCGGTCAGTTCCCCCGGCAGGGGCCAGCTCAACCCAACTGCTGCTGCGCGCTGGAGATTATCCTGCACCGTACTGCGGGCTATTCCCAATACGACGGCGATCTCGCGGGAGCTCGTCCCGCTTCCTGCAAGCCGAAGCATTTGTCTTAATTGTCTCATGGTCAGCCTTCTCTTTGCCGGCATCAAAATGTCCTCGTTCATCGCGAGGTGATTGATGCCAAAGTTGCTGACCCAGGGGGTATCTTCAGTGCCGAAAACTGGCCGGATTTTGATTGGAATGGTGGCCGGCTTCAAATCGGAATGGTGGCCGGTCTTTGGTCGGATTGACGGCCGGCTTCACGTCGGAATCCGCAGTCATCTCTCCGATAGATCGACGGAGATTACCTCGACGACCTTGTTACTGGTCAGAGTAGACGTGACTGCAAAGGCCTTCAAGTTGGCCTGTTCGATCATACCATCATGGACCTCTTTTTGCCGGCCCCAACGCGCCACGTATAGGAGGCTACGGTGTCTCGTTCTATCTCGAAGCCCTCGATGCTCTCGTCGGCTCGCGGCACGGAACCCTTGCGGCCAGGATGGCGCGAACGCCGTGGACTAATCGACTTTACGAAAGTCCAACGCAGCATTGTCATCCACAGCCGCCTTTTTGCGGGTGGTGTAGGGCTTAGCGCGACAGCCCGCGTTGTCGCATTGAGACCGCCGACTCTGCGCGATCAGTGTCCGCTTCCGGGAAAAAGCACAGCGCTCCCTTACGACAAATATGACGGCGCACAGCGGAAGCGAACATGCGTTCTCGTTCTGTGCTCGCAGGATCGCATAACGTCTCCTCGGGAACCTGCGCAGGACCGCCGCGGTAGGGAGGTTGGACGCCGGTCGTCCCACTATGGCTCAGCCCGGCAATATTCGCTTCTCCTCAAGGCGAGCAATTGGCAAGCTTTTTTACCCTGGGAGGGGACCTAACTCGTGATCCGCAAGTCTGAAGCGATTTTACTCCGCGAGGCGCACACCAATCCCGCCGTTTGGCGAAGGACCTTCACTGAGGAAAACAATACCGCGTTCCTCATAGACCCGCTTTATGGCTTCGACCGTCACAGGCTGAGGACCACGCGGCCCAACATCGTCCTGCTCGACCCTGCTGACGGTGTTCGCGGTTACCTTCGCCAACTGTGCCACTTCTCGCACTCCCAGCTTCAACATCGCCCGAGCGGCTCTCGCCTGAATCGAATTCACAGTGACCTCGTATTTATTTCGATACAGGGTATTGACATGTAACCCGTCGTATTATAGATACATCGTATTCATGCTGCCAGCAATCTTACAGGCTAGTGCAGGGCGTTTTGCGTCCGGCTTTTCTAGTGTTGCGACGAAATTCACTTCGTAAACGTCTCATTTCCCCATCAGGAAATAGCATTTTGGAACTCCGCCAACTCACCTACTTCGTTGCCGTCGCCGAGGAGCTCCACTTCGGCAGGGCGGCAGCCCGGGTGCATATTGCCCAGCCGGCACTGTCCACCCAGATCCAGGCGCTCGAGCGCGAGCTCGGCGTCCAGCTGTTTGTCCGCACGACACGACGTGTCGAACTGACAGTGGCAGGCGAGACCTTCTATGACCGATGCGTGCGGATTTTGAGCGACGTCGATATGAGCGCGGAGGTAGCCCGCTCGGTTGCCGGCAAGACGGCACGGAAGATCCGGATTGGCACTATTTATCCGGCCACCATCGGCGTGCTACCGGCGTTCCTGTCGAAGATCGCCCGCAAGTATCCCGATATCCAGCTGCAGATCCAGAGCGGTTCGACCGGCGACATCATCCGCAATCTCGAGTCCGGACAGATCAACCTCGGCTTCATCCGGCCGGTCGAGAACATCGGATCCCTGCGCTTCTTCTCGATGGCGAACGACGAGTATCTGCTGGCTATCGCCAAGGACAGTCGGCTTGCCGGTCTCGACGAGATCAGCATCGAGGACCTGCGCGATCAGAAGATCATCTCGTTCTCGCGCCAAAACCTGTCCTATACCGAACGCTACTTCGCCGAGATGTTCGTCGAGCATGATCTGGGGCGCAACATCGCCTACACATGCGACGACACGTTTGCGCTGATATCGCTGGTGTCGGCCGGCCTTGGCATTGGCTTTGCGCCACAATGGACAATGGATTTCCCGAACCGCAATTTCGAGCTTCGCAAGGTGAGGGGAGTGGACTTCAGGATCGGCATGGGGGTTGCGTGGAACACGGAGGATCCGACTGCCGCGCGTGATGATATCATCGATATTGCTCGCTCCCTCGTCAGGCCGCCCAGACATCTTGCAACCGAACTTTCGCGGTGAGCGTTTCGAGCCGCGGCGCAGCGGCGACAAGCATCCGGCAACGCCGGCGATCATTCAAAATCACTTCAGACACGGGGAGACGATGATGTCGCGCAATCCAGTCCGGTCCAAGAGACCGCAGGCCACAAGCCGTCAACCCGCCGACCAAGGCAATCCGGCCGATGACGCCATCATCGACCAGGCGCTCGCACTCTATGGCAGTGAAGCAGCGACCGCGGTCGCCTACTGTGGGCTGGACGCCTGGTTCGAGGATGAGGAGGAAGAGTTCCGCCGCTTCACGCGAATATTTCGCAGGCTCAGGAACTAGCTTGCTCCAAGCCATCTTCCCAAGGCGAACTCGGCTAGGAATCTAGTGCCGTCCCTGCCGCCAGCGATTTTTGCCGCCGCCTGTTCGAATTACAGCAGGTGGTTTGCTCCATTTCGATGATCACACGCCTCACGAAGGTGTTTTTCAGGATCGTGAGATTGGGACGATCGGCGGCAGAATGAACGGCAATCATGCGCGCAGTTGTCAGCTTCCGGATTCAGCGTCGCCATAATTAAACGCTATGGCGGCAGAATGGAGTTGTGTTGGCCAGCGGCACTTTTATCAACCTACTGTGACGAGGTCAGCAAAGACTGATCTTGAAAGACCGCAAAAGCGGCAAGAAGCAAACGACGGCATTGGGCCGGCGACTGCGTCAAAAACACGGAGTGGGAACTCATGAAACATACTTCAAGCCGCAGAGCATTTTGCATTTCCACCGCCATCCTTTCGCTCGCCGCGAGCGTTCCAGCATCGTCCGGCGTAGCGTGGGCGGCGGACGAAACCATCAAACTCGGTATCGTCGCGCCGATGAGCGGCCCCAACGCCCGCTATGGCGCATTCTCCATGCACGGCGCAGAACTTGCCGTGAAAGACATTAATGCAGCCGGCGGCATCGACGGACGCAAGATCGAGCTGTTCAACGCCGACAGCCAGGGCACCCCGGTCGAGGGCGTCTCGGCAACCCGCCGTTTGATCGACGAGGACGAGGTCGACTATATCATCGGCGACGTCTCCAGTTCCGTGACGCTGGCCATGCAGCCCGTGGCAGAAGACGCTGGCGTCCTCCTCCTCAACGCCGCATCGTCCAACCCGAAGATCACCTACAGTGCTGGCGTCGGCGGCTACAAATGGACCTTCCGCAATTACCCGACGGATGAGAACCGCGCTTTCGTTGTCGCGAAATACTCAGCCGAACAACGCGGTTTCAGCAAGTTCGCCGTGCTTTCGGTCGACAGCGACTATGGTCGCTCGGCAATCGAGTTCACCAAGAAGTACCTACCGGAATTCAAGGGCGAGATCCTCAGTGAGGACTATTACAAGGAAGGCGAAGTCGATTTCCGCAGCGTCCTTGCAAAAATCCGCGATAACGGAGCGCAGGCGATCATCATGTATGGCCTCGCCGACACGACGCCAATCGTCGCGCGACAGATGGTCGAGATCGGATTGGCCGGCAAGGTGACGCTCATCGGCAATGGCGAGTTCAACACGGAAAAGACCATCAAATCAGCCCCGACAGCCCTTGAAGGTGCCGTTGAGGCCGCAGCGTGGCTCCCGGCATTTGATTCAGCGGAAAGCAAGGCATTCGTCGAGAAGTTCACGACTGAATACAACGAAGCGCCGAACAACCACGCCTATGTCCACTGGGACACGGTGAACCTGCTCGCCAAGGCCATCCACGAAGCCGGCAGCCCCGATCGGGAAAAGGTCCGGGATGCGCTGTCGAAGATCAAGTACAAGAGCCCCGTCGGAGATGTCACATTCGACGACCACAATCAGGCGCGCCTGCCGATGATCCTTCTGCAGATCGAGAACGGCAAGCCCAGCATCAAGGGTGCCTACACGGCGGACATCCAGTATCCTGCTCAGTAAGAATGCACGAGGGATACGACCATGTTCTCAACCATCCTTGAGCAGATCGTCAACGGTATCGTGACGGGTTCTGTCTATGCGATCGTCGCTGTCGGCATGACCATGATATTCGGTGTGCTGCGAGCCATCAACTTCGCTCACGGCGAATACTACATGCTCGGGACGTTTGGAGCATGGTTTTCCATCGACTATCTTGGGCTGTCCTATGAAGCCTCGATCGTGGTGGGCGTGCTGTCCACCATCGTCGTGGCCTACGTGGTGGGCAAGCTGGTCATGCAGCGCATGGTCGGTACCCCGGCGGAGTCCGGGGTGCTCGCCACGCTGGGTATCGCGCTTGTCCTGCAAAACACGGTGATCCTCGTCTTCGGCGGCGGCTACAAGTTCTTCTCCGGCGGTTACATCGAGCCTGTCTCCATTCTCGGCTTCAGCCTGGCGGAACAGCGGATTCTCATTCTGGTTGTCTGTCTGCTGGTCTTCGTCGGTCTCGAACTGATGGTCACCTACAGCCGCATGGGCAAGTCGATGCGGGCAGTGTCGCAGAACGTCGATTGCTGCGAAGTCGTCGGCATAGACGTGCCGCAGGTCGTGCTTCGCACCTTCATCCTCGGTGCCGCGCTGGCCGCTCTGTCAGGTGT
The DNA here is from genome assembly GCF_964252955.1 of Pararhizobium sp. LjRoot238. NCBI lineage: Bacteria > Pseudomonadati > Pseudomonadota > Alphaproteobacteria > Hyphomicrobiales > Rhizobiaceae > Pararhizobium > Pararhizobium sp. LjRoot238. Next base: position 189,106 of record NZ_CAXUPP020000002.1, read on the forward strand.
GCTGACCGCCCCTGTGAATGTCAGCGTCTATGGTGGAATGGGCGAACTCATCACGTTCAAGACGCTCCCGATCATCATCATGGGCGGCCTTGGCAATGTGCGCGGGACCTTCTTCGCAGCGATGATCCTTGGGATCGCAGAGAGCCTGGTCGCGACATATGTCGGCCTCCAGTTCCGCGATACCGTCGGCTTTGCCACGCTCATCCTGATGCTGATGTGGCGTCCGCACGGACTGTTCTCGACGCAGGCGCGCTTCTGAGCGCGTTCCGCCGAACCTTTCTCAAATTTGAGGACTCGACATGTCTCTCACGGAAACAGCACAGCAGATCCGTCGTGGCGATCTTCGTATTCCACTCGGTGCCGTCCTGCTGATCGTCGCGCTGACCGCCCCCTTTGTCGGTAGCCGATATGTCACGCACTCGCTGATTATCGCTCTGATCTTCATGCTTCCCGCCCATGGCCTGAACCTCCTGGTCGGATATACCGGACTGCTTTCACTGGCCCAGGCTGCGTTCTTTGGCATCGGCGCCTACACGGCCGGTCTCCTTGCCGTGACCTATGGAACGCCCTTCTATGTAAACGTTGTTGCGGCCGGCCTCGTCGCTGGAGCCATCGCGCTGCCGCTTGGCATTCCCGCGCTGCGGCTGCGTTCAACGTCCTTTGTGATGTGCACGCTGGGCTTCGTGATCATCGGCCAGGCGATCGCCAAGAACTGGATCTCGGTCACCCGCGGCGACATGGGCCTGTCGAGCATCCCCAAGCCGCACTTTGAGCTTGGGCCGCTGTCCTTTACCGTATCCGGAACGATGGGCTTCTACTATCTGGCGCTGGCGACCGGCGTGCTTGCGACGCTCGCCGTCTGGGCGATCGTCCGTTCTCCGGCTGGCCGCAACATGATCGCCATCCGCGAGAACGAAACGCTTGCGGAGTCCGTCGGGATCCCGACGTGGCGCTACAAGCTGATCGTTTTCATGATCAGCGCCGTCTTTGCCGGTGTCGGAGGCAGCATCTACGCCCATTATCTGACGGTCGTCAGCCCGCTGACCTTCCAAATGTACTACTCGACCACGATGCTGATCATTGTGCTCGGCGGCGGCGCGGGGACAATCACCGGCGTCGTCTTCGGGAGCCTCCTGTTCGTAGGGCTGACGGAAGCGCTGCGGATCACGCCCGAGCTTCGCATGATTGCTTATGGTCTGTGCCTGCTTGCCCTGGTTTTCTGGTTCAAGAAGGGCTTTTCCCCTCTCATCAACCGCTTCTGGGATACGATCGGAGGTGCGAAATGACTGGTCTTCCAATCCTCGAGATCAAGAACCTGCGCAAGTCCTACGGGGCGGTAAAGGCGGTAAACGACGTCAGCATCCATATCGACCGCGGCGAGATCGCCGGGATGATTGGACCGAACGGATCCGGCAAGTCTACCTTTTTCGACTGCAGTACCGGGCTGGCGAAACCGGACACCGGAACGGTGAAGCTCGATGGGCAGGATATCACCGGCTGGTCGCTGAACCGCATCGCCCGTGAAGGCCGGATGCTCCGGTCGTTTCAAAAGACGGTCGTGTTCAAGTCGCTGGACGTAGAGGAGAACCTGATCATCGCGGGTCAGATGTTTACCTTCCCGTCACTCTGGTCGACGTTCGGCCTCGGCGGTCTGTCGCGTCAACGCGTCTCGGGCTTGCGCGAAAGAGCGCGCGAACTCATCAAGATGGCCGGCCTTTGGGACGTCCGTCAGCAGCCGGCCGGTAACCTCTCCGGCGGGCAACAGAAGCTCATCCAGTTCGCGTCCATGCTGATGCCGGAGCCGAAGCTCATCCTGCTCGACGAACCGATGGCGGGCATCAATCCGAAGATCATCGAACGGGTCGTTGACACGATCCTCTACGCGAACAAGTCGCTGGGTGTGAGCTTCCTGGTGATCGAGCACAATATCGATGTCGTGACCAGCATCTGCCAGCGCGTGATCGTTCTGGACCAAGGGCAGAAGCTTGTTGAAGGACTACCGCAGGACATCATTCAGGATCAGCGTGTGAGGGAGGCCTATCTTGGTGGCTAATTCGGAACTATCGATCAGGAACCTGCGTGCAGGCTACGGCTCCCTGGACATCCTGAACGGCGTCGAGCTCGAGGTGCCGCCCGGCCAGTTCGTGGCGCTGATGGGCCCGAACGGAGCGGGCAAGTCCACGCTTTTGAAAACGCTCTACGGTATGACGACCATCAAGGATGGCAGCATTCACTGGCAGGGCAAGAACATCGCAGGCTACAAGTCGCGCGCCATCCTGGGCGAGGGGATCTCCTTCGTGCCGCAGGGGCGCTGCAACTTTCCGGTGATGACGGTCGACGAGAACCTGCAGATGGCGGCGTATACGATCCGCGACGCCAAGGTGAAAGCCGAACGCGACTACGTCTACGATCTCTTCCCGATCCTGAAGAAGCGCCGCTCGACGCTCGCCGGAAACATGTCGGGTGGCGAGCAGCAACTCCTCGAAGTCGCCATGGCGGTCCTGCAGCGGCCGAAGGTACTGCTGGTCGACGAGCCGTCGGTCGGTCTTTCACCCGCGGCGATCGGCGTCGTGTTCGAGGAGCTTCTCCGTTTGCATGCGGCGGGCCAGACCATCCTGCTTGTCGAACAGAACACGAAGAAGGCCATGGAAGTCGCCGAACGTGCGGTGATCCTGCGTCTCGGCAAAGTTATCTGGGACGGCCTGCCCAAGGACATCACCCATGACGAGCTCGGCGAACTCTTCCTGACCGGGAAGATGCGCGGCGAGACCGAAGCGGTGCACTAGAGCCGGATGATTCTAGGTCGCATCGACCTAGAATCTGAATCCGCTCTAGACTCAAAAACGGAGAGCATGATGTCGTCCGAAAATCGCGCGCACTTTTCGCCATCATGCTTTAGCGCCGCCTCCAGCCAGACCACAATCCAGAATTTGAGGAAACTCCCATGAGCAGTTTTGTGCCTGCATCACGCGTGTCCCGCATCAAAGTATCGCCGAGCACGGCGGCCGCGGCCCGCGCGCGCGAACTGAAGGCGGCTGGCCGCGACATCGTCGACATGACGGTCGGCGAGCCGGACTTTGATACGCCTGACAACGTGAAGGCCGCCGCTCATGCCGCGATCGATCGGGGAGAGACCAAGTATACGCCGGTGAATGGCACGCCGGCACTTCGCAACGCCATCATCGGCGATTTCCAGCGCCGTCTTGGCCTCAGCTATGCCGACAACGAGATCTGCGTCGGCGGCGGGGCAAAACAGATCCTCTTTCTTGCGCTGATGGCGAGCGTCGACAACGACGCCGAGGTCATCATTCCGGCTCCCTACTGGGTCTCGTATCCGGACATGGTGCTTGCCAACGAAGGTAAACCTGTGATCGTCCAATGCCCGCAGGAACAAGGCTTCAAGCTCATCCCGGAGGCGCTTGAGGCAGCCATCACGCCGAAAACCCTCTGGCTGATCCTGAATGCCCCCTCAAATCCAACGGGGGCGGCGTACAGCCGGAGTGAACTCAAGGCTCTCGGAAACGTGCTTCTGCGCCACCCGCAGGTCTTTGTTCTCTCCGACGACATCTACGATCAGGTCTGGTTCCGGGATGAGCCAATGACGACCCTTGTCGCCGCCGTGCCGGAACTGAAGGATCGTGTGCTGCTCACGAACGGCGTCTCGAAGTCCTATGCGATGACCGGATGGCGCATCGGCTATGCCGCCGGCCCTGCGCCACTGGTCGCAGCGATCAACAAACTACAGTCCCAGATGTCGTCCTGCCCCTCTTCCATCAGCCAGGCCGCCGCCGCTGATGCGCTGTCGTCGGACCAGTCGTTCGTGACCGAAAGCGTCAAGGTTTACAAGGAGCGCCGCGACTATGCCTGCGCCCGGCTGAACGCCGTTCCCGGCCTGTCGTGCCTGGTGCCGGACGGAGCCTTTTACCTGTTTCCGAATTGCGCGGGTGTCATTGGCAAGAAGACCCCGGACGGCAAGACGATCGAGACGGACCTCGATTTTGTGCTCTATCTGCTCGACGGTGTCGGTGTCGCCGCGCTCCAGGGCGCTGCCTATGGCCTGTCGCCGTATTTCCGCCTGTCCATCGCCACTTCGATGGAAGCCATCAAGGCTGCCTGCGATCGCATTGAAAGCGCCGTGGCGGCCCTTCGCTGAAGTCACGCCTATCGCGGGAGGGGCTTGCGCCGCTCCTGCTCCAGGCCGTAGGTTCCACGAAACAAAGCCGGGAACCATGAGCGTCGATTTCAGAAAACTGAGAAGCTTCGTCAAGATCGTCGATACGGGCAGCGTTTCGCGCGCTGCAGCGATCTTGCACACAGCGCAGCCGGCGCTGTCGCAGCAGATCGCTGCCCTTGAGGCGCACTTCAAGCACAAGCTCCTGATCCGCAGCAACGTCGGCATCACGCCGACCGAGGCCGGGCTCATCCTCTATCGCCACGCCCAGTTGATGCTCAAGCAGATCGATCAGGCACAGACCGACATCAACCAGTCGGCAAGGTCGGTCGCCGGCCGTGTCTCCATCGGGCTGGCGACTTATTCGACGTCCAGCGCTCTCTCGCTGCCACTGCTCAAGGAAATGAAGGCGAAGCATCCCAAGATCGTCGTCTATATCAACGACAGCTTTGGCCACATCCTGAGCGAACTGATCATGACGGGGAAGATGGACATGGCGCTGATCTACGCGGCCGATCCCATCAAGGGCGTAACGCTGCAGCCGCTGTTTCGGGAGGAGATGTTCCTTGTCTCGCCACCGGGCATGGAATTGCCGGGCGATCCCGCCGAGCCGCTACCGCTCTCGGCCTTGAACGAGCTGGCGTTGCTGCTCCCCAGCAAAGGCCACCTCTTACGTCGCCTGATCGATGAAGCCCTGGCCAGGGCGAGGGCCACGCCAGACGTTGTCTCCGAGATCGAATCCGTTCCGGCGCTCGGAGCGGCTGTCCTCGACGGACTTGGCTCGACGATCCTTCCAGCGTCTGTGGTGACCGAGACGTCGGGTTTCGCGGGCGCGCAAGTGCGGGCGCTGACGAAGCCCGTCATCGATGCGACCGTCTCGCTCTGCGTGTCGGACCACCTCCCTCTTTCGGAGCCGGCACTCGCCGCACGTTCCGTACTGCTCGATATCGTCGGCAAGCTCATGAGCAGCCATCACCAGGGCATCCGTCCAGCCTGATGGCTGCCATAAGCAAAGCCTATGGCGGCAGACTGTAGTTGTGTTGGCCAACGCACGACTGGTTCCCCTAACCTCCTCTCAGACAACGGGTTCGGCAGAACGGACCCGACCCCAGCGGCGCTTCTGCGCCGTACAGTCGTTTCGAGGGAAACATGGCAAAACTGGCTTTCGACACCGGCGGTACTTTTACCGACTTCGCTCTTCTGGATGACACCGGCGCGCTTCATCTCCACAAGGTCCTGAGCACGCCGAAGAATCCGGCCGAGGCGGTCGTGCAGGGCGTCTGCGAACTTCTGGAGCAGTTTTCCGGCACGATCACCATCGAGGACTTGCAGGTCCTCGGTGCCACCACCGTGGTCACCAATGCCGTGCTTGAACGCAAGGGTGTCGAGACAGGCTTCGTGACGACCGACGGCTTCCAGGACATGCTGCGGATCCGCAACGAGGGCCGCTACGACCTCTACGATCTCAACATCAAGTATCCCGATCCGCTGGTGACGCGCGCCAACAGCTACGGTGCGGCCGAACGCATAGCCGCCGACGGCTCGGTGATGACGGAGCTCAAGGAAGAGACCGTTCGCGAGATCGCCGGACGTCTCAAGGAAAAGGGCATCCGTTCGGTCGCGGTCTGCCTGCTCCACGCCTACAAATATCCGCAGCACGAGCAGCGCGTCGCTGCTCTTCTGCGTGAGGAATATCCGGACATCTTCGTGTCGCTTTCGTCTGATGTCTGCCCCGAAATGCGCGAGTTCGACCGCGCCTCGACGACTGTCGTGAATGCCTATACCCGGCCGCAGATGGCCGGACATGTCGCTCATCTCCAGCGCGAGTTCGCCAGGAAGGGTATCGACCGCCAGGTTCTCTGGATGACGTCCTCCGGCGGTCTGGTTCCCAGTCGCCGTGCTGCCGAGTTGCCGGTCCGCCTGATCGAGTCCGGTCCGGCCGCGGGCGCGGTCGCTGCCGCCGAGTTCGGCCGCATTGCAGGCGAGGGCAGCGTGCTCTCGTTCGACATGGGCGGCACGACCGCGAAACTCTGCCTGATCCCGAATGGTGAACCGACGGTTGGAACCGACCTGGAGGTCGCTCATTATCAGCGCTTCCGCAAGGGATCCGGCTTCCCTTTGAAAATCCAGTCCATCCAGATGATCGAGATCGGCGCCGGTGGGGGCTCCATCGCGGCCAAGAACCCGCTCGGCCTGCTCGATGTCGGGCCCCGTTCGGCAGGCGCGCTGCCGGGACCTGCCGCCTACCAACGCGGTGGCACCGAGCCGACCGTCACGGACGCCGACATCCTGCTCGGCTATATGGGCACCGAGTCCTTCGTCGGTGGGTCCTTCAAGGTATCGAAGGATGCGGCCCGCGAAGCGATGGCGAAGCTTGCCGCCTCCCTGGACGTTAGTATCGATCGCTGTGCGTGGGGCATCCACGACCTCGTGAACGAATCCATGAGCAAGGCCGCAGCGATGCATGCCACGGACCTTGGCGTTGATCCGAGATCCCTGCCGATGGTCGCCTTCGGCGGAGCGGGCCCCGTGCATGCCTATGGCATCGCCCGCAAACTCGGCATCAAACGCGTCATCTGCCCGACCGGAGCAGGCGTGACGTCGGCCATCGGCCTCTTGATCGCTCCGGTCGCGGTCGATCTGTCTGCAAGCCACCCGATGGCGGTCGATGCCTGGGATGTCGACGGCATGAACCGTCTCCTCGACGACCTGGCCGCACAGGGAGCCGAAGTCGTGTCCGCCGCCGGCGTTCCCAAGCAAACCATCGCCAACCGCTACACCGTTGATATGCGCCATGTCGGCCAAGGCCATGAAATCACGGTCGCGCTTCCAGATCGCAGCCTGGCCAAAGAGGAGTTTCTGAAGCAACTTCTCGAGAACTTCTACAAGCTCTACCGGGAGCTGTTCGGCCGCACGGTCGCGGCCTCCGTCGAGGTCATCACCTGGCGGCTGCGCGCAAGCGGAGAGAAGGATCAGGTTACCAAGCCGCACGAGACCCAGGTCGCCGACGCCCGGAAGGGAAGCCGCCAGGTCTACTTCCAGGAGCTTGGAGACTATATGGAGACGACGGTCTACGACCACTACAAGCTCCCCGTTCAAGAAGAGATCAAAGGCCCCGCGATCGTTGAGCAGCGTGAATCCACCGCCGTGGTCGGCCCGAGCGGCGTCTTTCATGTCGATGCCAACGGCAATCTCGTGATCAACATTCTGTAAGGGGAATACGATGTCGAAGCCCGCCACCGATTTTAACGACCCGATCAATCTGCAGGTGATGTGGAATCGCCTGATCTTCATCGCGGACCAGGCGGACAACGTGCTTGGCAAGACGGCATTTTCGCCGATCGTCCGCGAGAACCACGACTACGTCACCGTCCTTCTGGACAGCCGCGGTCGGGCCCTTGCCCAGTGCACCTGGTCGATCCCGGTCTTTATCACGTCGCTCCCGGCTGCCGCTCAGAAGTATTTTCTGCCGAAGTTCCCGGTTGAAACTCTTCAGGAAGGTGACGTCCTTGCCACCAACGATCCCGAGATCGGCACGGGCCACCTGCCTGATGTCACGATGATCACGCCGATCTTCAAGAACGGCAAGGTCGTCGCCTATGCCGGGTCGATCGCGCATCTTCCGGACATCGGCGGCGCTCCGCTGCACTCCGAGGCAAGCGACATCTTCGAGGAAGGCATCCGGTTTCCGATCGTGAAGCTGTTGAAGGCCGGCGTTCCCAACCAGGACGTATTCGACATTATCGCTGCCTCCGTGCGGTTGCCGACCGAAGTCCAGGGTGACCTCGAATCTATGATCGCCGCCAACAACGTGATGGGCCGCGAGTTGCTGAAGTTCCTCGACGAGTATGGCCTGGAAGATGTCGACGGGCTGGCCGACGCGATCCATTCGCGCTCGGAAGCGCAGACCCGCAAGGCGATCCGGGAATTGCCGAACGGCACCTATAGCGCCGAGGTGCTTCTCGACGGCTACGATGTCGACGTGAAGCTAAAGGCGAGCGTCATCGTCAGGGACGACTCTATCCACGTCGACTACACTGGTACGTCCGATCAGGTGCTGCATTCGATCAATTGCCGCACGAACTACCGCTATGCACACTCGGTCTATGCCTTGAAATGCCTTCTCGATCCCGAGACGCCGAACAACGAGGGCTGTATCACGCCGATCACGGACGAAGCCCCGCTCGGCAGCATCCTCAATCCGCAGCCGTGGACGGCCGGCAATTCCAGAAACCTGATCGGGCATGTGATCCCCTCGCTGATCTTCAGGGCACTGGAGGGCGTCGTTCCGAACAAGGTCATGGGCGACAGCGGCGGCGCGCCGATTTGGGCTGCCAACTGCGTCGGCCAACGCGACGACGGCACGCAGTATGGTTCTGTGCAGAACTTTCATGGCGGGCAGGGGGCACGCGCCGAATTCGACGGCCTCGACACTTTGAGCTTCCCGTCCAACTGTAAGGTGACCGCCATCGAGATGTTCGAGATCGCCGTTCCCGTGCTGACGGAGCGCAAGGAACTGATCGCGGACTCCGGCGGTGCCGGAAAGCATCGCGGCGGTCTCGGCCAGCGCGTCATCCTTCGCAATCTCGGCCGGACTCCAATGAGCATCTATCTTGCCTCCGAGCGCGTCCGTCATCCGTGCTTCGGCGTTGTCGAAGGTCAGAATGGCACCGCGGGCAAGGTCATGAAGGAAGGCAAGCCCCAGTTCCCGAAAGGAAAGGTTACCCTGAAGACAGGCGAGCGCCTCGAGGTGGAGACGCCGGGCGGCGGCGGTTGGGGCCGTGCACGCGACCGCGCCGTCGAGATCATCGAGCAGGATCTCGCCGAGGGCTTGATCACGCCGAAGGCAGCGAAGACTGTGTATGGCTACAAGGGTATGTCGGCCGTTGCGGCGGAATAGGAGGACGTGATGGGTCTGCTTGACGGAAAAGTCGCGCTGGTCACAGGAGCAGGGACGGGTATTGGCCGCGAGGCCGCGCTGCTTCTCGCCAAAGAGGGAGCACGCGTGGTCCTTACGGGCCGCCGACTGACGCCTTTGCGTGAAGTTGCCTCCAAGATTGAAATGAAAGGCGGCAGTGCGTTCGCTCGTGCGCTCGACATCGAATCCCGTGACGAGATCTTCGCAACCGTGAAATGGATCCGCGATGGCGTCGGTCCGGTGGATATCCTGGTCAACAACGCCGGGAGTGCGAGCAAGGTCCTGAATGCCCAATTCCTCGGCGAGGACGAGTGGAATTCGACAATCAATGTCAACCTGACCGCGGTCTTCAATCTCACCCAGGCGGTTCTTCCGGACATGATTGCTAAGGACGAAGGGACGATCATTACCGTTTCGTCGCTTGCGGCGCTCAATCCAAACCTTCTGGGCGGAGCAGCCTATGGCGCGGCCAAGGCCGGTGTGAAGAACTTCATGACCTTCCTTCACAACACCTATCGCAACCAGGGCATCCGCGCGACGACCATCCTGCCAGGCGAGACCAACACGCCGATCATGGACAACCGGGCACGGCCTCCTTTGGAGAACGAACGCGCCGCGATGCTCGATCCGCATGACGTGGCAAGGGCGATCGCGCTCTGCGCTAGCCTTCAGAAGGGAGCTGTCATACCCGAGCTCCAAATCTGCCCGACATTCATGCGCGACACCTCGGCCGACATCGAGACCGCGCGCTGGGTTGGAGCGCCGGCGGATACGCCCGACCTGCCAAAGCCCGACCTGCAAAAGAACGAAAAGTAGGAGGAGCATCATGAACGGTGCCAAGTTGCGCGACCGGCTGCACGCCGGCGAACCCATAACCATGTTCACACCACACCATGCCTCCTCGGGCCTTGCGGCGCGTCTGGTGGAATTCGGAGCCGACTCCATCTTCGTCGACTGCGAGCACGGGACGTGGAGCTTCGAGGATGTCCGGATGACGTCGCAGATTGTCCGCTCCGCCGGCGGCGCTGCGATTGTCCGTCCTCATTCGCATGAACGGTCGGTCCTGATCCGCTACCTGAACGCCGGAGCCGACGGGCTGATGGTGCCGATGGTCGACACCGCCGAGCAGGCGCGCGCAATCGTCGATGCCGTTCGTTACGCGCTACCGTCGGACTACGAGAAGCGGCTCGTCGTCAGCATGATCGAAACGCTCGAGGCTATCGACAATCTCGACGAGATGCTCACAGTCGACGGTATCGACGTCTTCTTCATCGGACCCGGGGACCTCTCCCAGAACATGGGGTTTCCGCCCGCGCCGCCGTTCGGCGAGCCGCGCCCGGCACAGGTCGTGGAGAAGGTCGCCTTTGCAGTTGAAAAGATTCGCGCAGCCGGGAAGGTGGCCGGGACTCTCGCGACAGCCGAGGAGCTTCCACGGTGGTTGGATAAGGGCGTTCAATTCTTCTATATCCATTCGGATCCGTTTCTACGCCGCGGCCTTGCCGGCATCAAACAGACGCTAAGCCGATGAAGGGTCGGGGCAAGAGCAGTTCAAAAACCCTGCGCTAAGATCGAACGGACGATGAACATCATGCACCTTTGAGACGTCTGCCGGGAAGTCGCAATGCTCTGAAGCCTTCAGGCATCTGCTGCTCGGCATCCCAGGAATGGATGCCGGTGAGGTTGACGTGCTCCCCACTGTGCGGGGACACGTGCTCGAGCAGCTCGTCGGCAATGTTCCTGCCGCGCTGGCGCAGATGCTCAGTGGCACGGCTGAGATAGACGGTGTTCCAATGCACGATGGCGTTCGCGTCATGTGCTAAATGGATCGCATAATGGCTCGCCTGGAATCGCGGTGGTGATTTGGACGGAAGCCTGTGACCAATACCTTCCATGCCATTTGAAAAGCAGCTATTTGACGCCAATAAGCTGCAAGCTGACGAGCCGTGAGGTCGTACGGTTTAGGGGTTCTTCCTCACTTTGTGTGGTTCATCCGCTGTTAGTGGCGCTTCCGCTATGGGCGGGCATGCGAACGAAATCGAAATGGTCGCCTGGCCCAGGGGTCAAGATTCTGGGTGTCGCGCTCACCGTTGACGACGGGTGGGTTGCGCGATCGGCATTTGCCCCGATTGTGGTCGGCGAAGCCGAAGTCGGCATGGCTGGTCCAACCGTCACCTCCAGGATCTACCAGTCCAGGGCAAGCCGGTGACAGTGAAGCTTCTGCTGAGCCGCTGGCGATGCTCATATCGCAAATGTGAGCGACAAACGTTCACCGACCGGCTGCCAATGATCGCTGCTCCTTATGCGCGCCGGACGAGAAGGGTCGGGGAGATTCTTGGCCTGCTTGGCCACAGCACTGGCGGCCGTCCTGGCGAACGCTTGATGCAACGGCTCGGCATGCCGGTCAGCGACGACACCATCCTGCGGCAGTTGAAACGCGATGCCACGGTCGCTCACCGCAACTCCGAGGTCCGGGTGGTCGGCATCGATGACTGGAGTTGGCGGAGGGCGACAAGCTATGGGACCATCATGATTGATCTCGAGCGCCGCTCGGTTGTCGACATTCTGGAAGATCGGAGCGTTGAGAGTGCGGCCAAGTGGCTGCGGAGCCATCCTTCGGTCGAAGTCGTCAGCCGGGACCGCTGCGGCCTCTATGCGCAGGCTGTTCGCGAGGGCGCACCGAAGGCGCGACAGGTTGCCGATCGATTTCACCTGCTCCAGAATCTTCGCTCGGCCATCGAAGAACAGATGAGCCTTTCTGGACGTGCCACCGGCAGGGCCATCCTGTCGGACGACGCAATCGTCGACGCTGCGACACACCGCCGTCGCGCCCGCCTCGCGCATAGGCAATCTCGCCAGGAAATATTCGAGAAGCTCCATACCTTGCGCGAAGAGGGTCTGTCTTACAGCGAGATCGCCCGACGGATCGGCTATGAGCGTCGCAGCGTAGCGAAGTGGCTCAAGTTCAAGGCTCCGCCAGACAGGCGGCGAGCAGCACTAAATCCCACATCGCCATGGTATTTCGAAGCCTTCCTCGCCCAATGCTGGGAGGATGGGAACCGCTGCGGCCGGCACCTGTTTCATGACGTCAAGCAGCGCGGCTACACCGGCAGCTTCGCAAATCTGGAGCGCCTGCTGGGAGCCTGGCGGCGGTCGGAAAAGAAGCAGCCCAGTGATGTACCGCCAGTCGCGTTGAAGTTGGAGCCGGTTCGAGATCCAGAAACTGGTCATGCGATCTCGCCGGTGATTGCCGCAGCGCTTTGCATCAAGCCGCGAGGCCTGCTGACAGACCGGCAGGCAAGGAAGGTCGATGCCCTGAAGCACGGATCTGACGCGTTCGCCGAGATGCGACGCCTGGCGATGCGCTTCCACGGCATCCTCCGCGGCAAGAGATCGGCACCACTGGATGCGTGGATCGACGATGCGATCGACTCCGAACTCATTCCGATCATGCGGTTCGCCCGCGTCCTGCGCAGAGACATCGATGCCGTCAACAACGCCATTGAGCTGCCCTGGAGCAACGGACAGGCCGAAGGCCAGATCAACCGCCTCAAGACGCTGAAGCGCGCAATGTACGGTAGGGCAGGCCCTGAACTGCTGAGGGCACGCATGCTCCCTCCGCGCCACGCAAAGTGAGGAAGAACCCTTAATCGTAAGAATTCGGCCGTTCCAGCGAGCTAGGGCACTTAACGTGAGATTCTTTAAGGCGATTTTCGGCGCTTAACGCCTTCAGATGCGGCAATAACCCTTTGTGATATTTTGCGATTTGCTGATGATATCCACCGAAGACAGTCATTTTATTCACAGCGGCGGTTCTCACATTAAGTGCGGAAATCCAAACCAAAATCTCACATTAAGTGCCCAGTCTCAAATTAACTGCCGCGCTATCTTATTGAAATTCTTGCAGGCAGAGTCTTGCGATTAAATGCAAAACGACACTCGGCGTATGGGCGCCATTCCTGGCCGCCACGTTTGTGGAAGGCCGCGCGGTGATTTCATCCTGGGCTGACGAAATACCCGACGAGCGACCCAGCATATTCTCCGCACAGGGCGCTGGATGGCAACTCGATCGGGCACGGTTCGATCGGCTGCTGATGCAATCAGCAGCGGCAGCGGGCGCACAGGTGCGGCTTGGCACGCCCGTGCGTTCGGCTGTGCGTGAGGGCGACGGCTGGCGGCTCGAACTGACAGATGGCGACATCACCGCCGGCGCGGTTATCTGGGCGACCGGCCGCTGCTGGAAGCTGGCGCGATCCTTCGGCGCGAAGCTGCGGGTGCACGGGCACCTTGCGGCCTATACCCGCTTTTTCGATGGCGTGCCGGGCGATTGCCGAATGGTTATCGAGGCACGTCCCGAGGGCTGGTGGCACAGCGCCGACTTGCCCGACCAGCGTCGGGTGGTCGCGTGCCTCACTGATCCGGATCTCGGAAGCGAACTGCGCGATCCGAAATCGTGGCACCGCGCACTGGCGACGACACAATTCATCGCCCCGCTCCTGCCTCAAGGCGCGCGTGAAACCGCGATGTCGGTGAAATCCGCGGGAACGGCCACGATCAATCCGGCCGCGGGTGAGCGCTGGGTCGCCGCGGGTGACAGCCTGTTCTGCGCCGATCCGCTGTCGTCACGCGGCATCGTGCATGCGCTGCGCTCGGGCATCCTTGCCGCCTACGCAGCATCGGACATGATCGATGGACGTGGTGAACTCGCCCGCATGCGCTACGCCATGATCGCCTCGCAAGGCCTTGCCGACTACATCCCCGCGCTTGCTGCCCACTACGCCGCCGCCGCGCGGTGGGACACGGCATTTTGGCAGCGACGTCGGCCTCGACCCGAGGCAGCGGGCGGCGACCGAAACTCACCAGGAGAACACGCAACGTAGTGGTTTCCGCAGCCCGCCCGACGTGATCACCCTATGTTCTCAAATGTCGGACAGAAACGGTCGCAAGATCGAGGTCGAGCGCCGGAGGATTGAGGCATGAGCGATCGATACGGCGAAGGCATTCGGCGAGATGCGGAGTTCCACAGCAAGAACCGGCTCACCCTCAGCCGGACCTTCGGCCCGGGCCCGCGCGCGCTGGTGATTGGGTGCAATCCTTCAGACGCAAACGCCTTGAAGGATGACCCGACGTCGATCTGGTGGAACAGATGGTTCGAAGCTGGCGGGTTCGGCGGCTATGACGCGGTGAACCTCTATCCGTTCTGCACGTCGAGCCCTGCGGAGTGCCGCCGCATCGTGGCGACGGCCGATCATGGGGCGTGGGCTGTGCGGGACGATATGCGTTTCGTCAATCTTGCGCATGTCGTGGCAAAGGCGAAGGCCGCAAGCAAGGTCTTTGTCTGCTGGGGCGCCATCGCTTGGGATATCGATTGGGTGGATCACGTTGTGGAGGCAATCCAGTCAGGTGAAGCACCGTATCCCGACCTCTGGTGCTGGGGGACGACACAGTCAGGCGCTCCCAAGCATCCCCTGGCGCGGGGCAAACACCGCATCCCGGCCGATCAACCGGCTATCCTGTGGAGGGCTGCATCACGCCGTGTGGTTATCCGCAACACCGTTCAATCTCGCTACAGAGTCAATGAACGCGAGTGCCGTCCGCAAGCGAAATCTTTACCGAACAGCGACCTCTGAAACTGCCTTTCTGAGGAGCGTACCGTCCAGCGTCACGGAAACTTCAACCTGGTATTGACCCTGAGGCAGGGTTCGCTTTCTACCGGCATGGGCAGCATATGCGGCCTTGTTCCGGTCGAGCGGCTCGCTTGTGTGATCGACAAGCGTCCCACCTTTCGCATCCCTTAGGATGAACCTGATCGCAGTGCCTTTTTTGAGATTTGCAAACCACGCCCACGTAACAAACACGCTGTCGTTGGTCGAGACGACCGGCGGTGGCCCTTCACGGACGAGTGCGTCGTAAGCGACCGGCCTTCCAGCCACCCCCAACGCAAGAATATCCGGTTTTGTCGGCTCGAGTTTTGCAACAATCTCCGGTGCAAACAGCGATTCATCTGGACGGAATGTCGATGTGCAGCCCTCCGAAAGTTTTCGACCCGTCAGTGGGTCGAGAGGGTCGCCGTGCCGGGAGACCGTGATGTGGACGTGGGGAAACTGAGCAAGGCCGGAGGCGCCAACCTCGCCGAGCCGGTCACCTGTTCGGACAACGTCTCCCGGTTTGACAGCCAGACTGCCCTTTCGCAGGTGGCAGTACTGGACTTCATAGCCGTCCTGAAGCTGCATGACCAAACCGTTGCCGCATTCCCTTCCCGCAACGCTCGCCCGGTCGCTTTCGGTTTCAATCAGATAATCTGGCTCTTGGTCGCGAACCCGAAGGACTTTGCCGTCGCCAACCGCGACGACAGCATATCCAGTTTCCATATCCTTCATCGAAAGGATGCGCAGATCCGTCCCCGAATGGCCGTCGTAGGTCAGGGTGCCGCATAGCGGATCGGCCACCGCATCGCCTGCTGCCATGTCGGGATATTGCTGCACAAAGCATGTTTTGCCGAGCTCGCATTGCGCCGGCAGTCCGAGCTCGATCGCTAAAGCGGGCGCACTGAGAAACACAGGAGCGAACGCGATCGATATTGAGCGATTCATAAGGTTGAGCAATGACAGACCCTGATTCCAGATGGGCAAGTCCACACGCTATCATAACGAGGTAAGTCAAGCGAGATGAGCAGACAGAGCTGTGCCAGCAAGCGGGGAGGGAGGGGGAGGGGATTGTCGAACGACACCCGAGGCGCGGAAATAAAGTCGCCGGCAGCCGTGCGGTCTGACGGGACCGAGCTTTCGCTCGACGTGGTTTTCGCTGGTATTCAAGCCCGGCTTTACGGCGGCGTTGTCAAGCGGGATTGAACAAGGGTGAGGCTGCGCACAAACTCAAGCGCGCTGTCTTTTTTCACGAGCGTGGCGAAATTCGTGATCGTTCGTTTGAAAGTCAGGCGTTTCGGGCGTCCGGCCTCAATCTCGTCGTCAGCGCAATCGTCCACTGGAACACCGTTTACCTCAGCCGAGCCGTGCAGCATCTGCGTCAGAAACGCCGCATCATTCCCAATGACATGCTCAAGCATGTTTCGCCGTTGAGTTGGGAACACATCAATTTGACCGGCATCTACACATGGGACGAACCGCCAAGCTTCGCCGACAGCGGCTTCAGACCGCTGCGAACTTCAACGGCAATAGCGCAAGCAGCCTGAGATTCATCATTCGTTCACGTCTACCGTATGATTTCGAGCAGTTCTTGTTCCGGCCCCATTTAGGCGTGATCGAAACGGCCGTGAAGAACATCGATCCGATCACTGCATCAGAGTTTAAAGAGGCGCTGCATCGCAATTTGCAAGACGCCATTTTCGTTCTCGCATACGATAGTGAAGTCCTAGATCGTCTCCGCGCACTTGATCAGCCCGTGCAAAATCTGCTTGAAGCCGCGACCCTGTTCGCGAGAGGCGATTTGGTGACACGGAAGGCCGAACTGTTGTCGGCTTGGAGCGGGTGCGAAAAGCGATGAATAACTGTCCTCCGTCTGATACGGCCCTGTGCATCGGCCTTTCGTGAGAAGTGATTGCGACGGGCCACACAGTCACCAAAATTGAAGCGTTTTCGTTTGTCTAAAGGACCTCGCGAAGGGCTTCAAACGGTCATCAGAAACTTCCGTTTTGAGGCGAAATCCTCGGCTAGGCAGCCGCCGCAGGCTCTGTCTACCCATCCTGCGGTCCGGACCACTCCGACCTCCCCTCATCCAATCGTCCGGCCGGAGGCGTCGAAGACGTGGACGCGATCCGCTGCGATGCCGAGCCGCACCGTGCTGCCCGCTTCCGCTCGGTACGTGCCTGGCAGTTCCACGGTCAGGAGATCGCGGAGGCCCGGGACGCGCGCGTGCAGCAGGCTCGACCCGCCCAAGCGCTCGACCAAAACGACGCCCGCCGCCAAGCCCCCGCTGTCGACGAGCGAAATGGCGTCGGGCCGGATGCCGAGTTCGACGCGGTCGCCCGCGGCGATGGCCCCCGAGGCCGGCCGGGAGGCGATCACCGGTCCGTCCGCACCGAGCCGGAAGTCGATCGGTCCATTGCCCGGCGCGGCGATCGCGAGAAGGAAGTTCATCTTGGGTTGGCCGAGGAAGCCGGCGACGAACCGGTTCGCCGGCTTCTCGTACAGTTCCAGCGGCGGCCCTTCCTGCTCCACCTGCCCATTGTTGAGGATAACGATCCGGTCGGCCAACGTCATCGCCTCGACCTGGTCGTGGGTCACGTAGATCATCGTCGTCCTGAGCTCGTCGTGGAGCCGGGCGATCTCGACGCGCATCTGGGCGCGGAGGTCGGCGTCGAGGTTCGAGAGCGGCTCGTCGAACAAGAAGACGTCCGGCGATCGCGTGATGGCGCGGCCGATGGCGACGCGCTGGCGCTGTCCACCGGACAGTTGACGCGGCTTGCGCTCGAGCAGTTCGCCGATCTGCAGGATGTTCGCCGCGTCGCGCACCTTGCGGTCGACCTCGGCCTTGCTCACCCCGATCATCTTGAGTGCAAAGCCCATGTTCTCGGCGACGCTCATATGCGGGTAGAGCGCATAGGACTGGAACACCATGGCGATGCCGCGGTCGGCGGCCGCCACCCTGCTCATCGGCCTGCCGCCGATCAGCAATTCTCCCGAGGTGATGCCCTCGAGCCCGGCGATCAGGCGCAGCAGCGTGGACTTGCCGCAGCCGGAGGGGCCGACGAAGACGACTAGTTCCTTGTCGGCGATGGAAAGCGAGACATCGCGCACAGCCTCGACCTTGCCGAAGCTCTTGACGATATTCCTGAGGTCTACGGATGCCACGCGCCTAACCCTTCGCCCTGACGGCCCACATTTCGATCTCGACCAGATACCCCGGCAAGAGGATCGCCTGCACCGCGCGTGCGCACCGGCAGCGGCTCGGGCATTGCCCCCTCGTAGACGGCGTTAAAGCGCGCCCAGTGGCCGAGGTCGACAAAGTGGATGTTGACCTTGACCCCATCGCTCAGCATGCGCCCGGCGCTCGCCAGGTGGCCTGCGCAATTGCGCAGCATCGCAATCGTCTGCTTTTCGATGCTGTCGCCGATGACGTGGCCTTCGAGATCGACGGCGACCTGGCCGGAGATGACGACGAGGCGCCGCGCGTCGACCTCGAGCACCAGTGAGTAGGGGCCGGCGGTCACATGCTGGCGCGCGCCCTTGGGGCGGCTCTTCAATGGATGATGGATCTCGTCACCGGCGAAGTCGGTCATCTCGCTACCCCTTGACGGCGCCGCTGAGCAGGCCTTCGACGACAAAGCGCCAGACGAGGACGACCAGCACCAGCGTCGGCACGATGGCGATGAAGATACCGGTGTTGAGCAGGCTCCAACTCACATCGGTGTTGCGTGCCAGCGCCGCCATGACGACCGAGACAGGCCGCGTCCGGGTGTCGCCGGAAAGGATCATCGCGAACATGTACTCCGAGTAGGAGATCATGAAGGCAAACAGCCCCGTGGCGCCGACCGACGGCAGCGCCAGCGGCAGCGCGACGCGCCAGAAGGTCTGAAAGCGGCTGCAGTGATCGAGAACGGCAGCCTCGAAGATCTCGGCCGGGATTTTGCGGAAGAACACCGACAGGATCAGCACAGTGAACGGCAGCGCCTTGGCGGTGTGGACCAGGATGATACCGATCTGGGTGCCGACCAGCCCCAAAAACTGCAGCATCATGTAGATCGGCGTCACCAGCGCCACGGCCGGCACCAGCGGCGACAAGATCAGGTACATGAAGCTGATCTTCTTGCCGGGGAAGACGTAAAGGGCAAAGACGAAGGCCGCCGGCGCGCCGAGGATGAGGTTCAGCACCATCGCGGCAAGCGCATTGATCGAGGAATTGACCAGCGCCCGCGGCACCTGCCGCGCGGCGTCCGAGATCATCGCGCGGTTGGCGCTTTCCTGCTGGTAGCTATCTGGCAACTGCCCGGTAAAGACGTAGCGGTAGGTCTCGAAGTTCGGGCCTTCGGTGAGGATCGACTTGTCGGGGCTGAGTAGGACGCGATCGGGCACCAGGCTGCCATAGAGCGAGAGCAGTACCGGCCCGCCGGTGAACAGCAGGATCAGCGCGGCGAAGGCTACGGTCAGGATGGGATGCAGCCGACCAGCCATCTCAATCGCTCGCGAACAGGTCTGAGGGCAGCGCCCGGGTGATGGCGACGATCAGCACCGCGGAGATGACGACGACGATGAAAGCGACCGCCGAGCCGGCGCCGAAGTCGTACATCGAAAAACTCTCCCGCCAGATCTGGAAGCTCAAAAGCGTCGTCGCCGTCCCCGGGCCGCCGCCGGTCATGGCGTAGACCAGGTCGTAGCTGGTGAACGCGGTCAGCGCGTTATAGACTAGCAGCACCACGATCATCGCCTTGATCTCGGGGAAGATGATGTAGCGGAACCGCTTCAGCGGATTGCGGCAGTCGATGGCCGCCGCTTCGAGCGTCTCGGAATTGATGGTCGAGAGCGCCGCCATCATCAAAACGACGGCGAATGGGATTTGCGTCCATACATGGGCGAAGGTCACCGCCATCAGCGCGGTACGCGGGTTAGTGAGCCAGAGGATCGAGCCCTCGATCAGGCCGAGATCGCGCATGATGCCGTTGAGGATGCCGAAGCTCGGGTGGAACACCCAGACCCACAGCACCGCCGAGATCGCGCCCGGCAGCACCCAGGGCAGCAGCACGATGGAGCGAACCACCTGCGAGCCGAAGAAGCGCCGCTGCAGGAAGAGTGCGATCAGCGTGCCGAGGATCACCACAGACGGCGCGGCGAAGAGCGTAAAGACCAGCGAGTTCCGCAGCGCATCCTGGAAATAGTTGCTGGCAACGACGCGCTCGTAATTCCTCAGACCGACGAAGGGCTCGCCGGGGAACAGGATCATCACCTCGTGCAGCGACGTCCAGAGTGCGTGACCGATCGGGTAGACCGTCATCAGGATGACGGGCAACAGCGCCGGCAGCAGCCACAGGCCCGGAAAGCGATTGATGGTCCACATGATCGGGCGTCCCGCGAGGCTTCGGGTGACTATGATGGCGGACAGCGACTAGTCGCCATCCGCCGGCTTCGGGAGGAAGCTTACCTGCTCGCGAACTTCTCCTTGAGTTCAGTCCAGCGCTGCGCGCCGTCCTTCATCACCCGATCGACCGGGGCCTCGCCGACCATCGCCTGGGCCAGTAGCGGCCGGAAGTATGCCGACCAGACCGAGGAGAACTCGGTATAGGTGCCGGCCTTGGCGATCGAAGCCTGCTTGCCGAGGGCGGCGACATCGGCCCATTTGCTCCAGGCGGTGATCACGTCCTGGTCTTCGAACAGCGGCAGCTGCGCGAAGCCGAGACCTTTTTCGACCGCCCAACGCTTGGCGACCGTATAGGGCTTGCCGGCCATGAAGTTGACGAACTTCCACGCCGCCTCGGCGCGGGCCGGATCCGCAGCCGTCTTGGCGGTAACAACGTAGGACTTGGCAAAGCCGAGGGTTGAATGCGTGTCTCCCGGCATCGGCGCGAGCGCAAACTGGCCGGCGAGCGGCTGGGTCGCGGCGTCGTTGAGGGCAGCGAGCACATAGGTAAAGACGATGGTGAAGGCGTGCTTGCCGGTATTCATCGCCGTGATGATCGTCACTTCATGGTTGTCCGACTGCACGAGGCCCTTGGCATAGGCGTCGGCGATCCACTGCAGCTGCTTGTAGGCGCCATTCTCGGGATCGGCGAACAGCGGGTTCAGCTCGGCGTCGAACAGTTCCGCGCCGCGGCCATAGGACTGCGCAACGAAGGCATCTAGGAAGTTCGGCAGCTCCTGGTTGTATTCGTAGATGATCGGCTTATCCATGCCGCCGGCCTTGAGCTGTTCGGCGGCCGCCGTCACCTCCTCCCAGGTCGTGGGCACGGCAATGCCGGCATCCTCGAGGATCTTCTTGTTGTAGAGGAAGCTGATGGTGTCCGAGTAGTACGGCAGGCCGTAGACCTTGCCGTCATAGGTCACATCGGTGAGCGCAAAGCCGGCGATATCGGCGGCAAGTTCCTCGACCGCGCCGGCGGGCGCCACCGCGTCCAGCGGGGCGATAAAACCGGCCGCACCCCATGCCGGCAACCAATCCTGACCACCATAGACAACATCGGTCGGCGTGTTGCCGCGGATGCGCAGGATCAGGCTGTCCTGATAGTCGGGCCACGCATAGTCGGTGACTTTGACCTTGATTCCGGGATTGGCCTCCTCGAAGAGGCGGATGTTGTCCTGGATGGTCTCGAGCGAATAGTTCCAGACGACGAATTCGAGCGTAAGATCCTGCGCCAGCGCGGGCTGCGCGGCGAGGCCTGAAGCCACGGCCGCGGCGGCCAGGAGTTTCCTGATTTGCATTTTGGGTCCATCCTCTCTGTCTCTTAGCGGCCGGTTCGTTGACTGACTGTACCGACCGGCGGGGGTGCCCCAATTCTCGTTGACACTCCTGCTCATTGGTTGAATTATACGGACCACTTGAGATCAATTGCAACTATCTTCGTAGAACAGGTCGCGGGATGGCGCATAACGGCGAAACCAATTTCATCGGCGGGCACTGGCGCAGCGATCCGCTGGGCGAGACCAGGCCGCAGCATTCCCCGATCGACGAAAGCGCCATCGGGCTGCTGTGCTGGAGCTCGCGGCAGGCGGCGGTCGATGCCATCGCCGCGGCGCGTGCGGCCCAGCCGGGCTGGCGCAAGGTCTCGACCTGGGACCGCGCCAGGGCGATGCGCCGGATCGGCGACGCCATCACCGCAAGGCACGAGGAACTGGCGCGGCTGCTGACGCTTGAGCAGGGCAAGCCCTACGCGGAGGCGTATTTCGAGGTCGGCAAGTCGGTCGACGGGTTCAACCTCGCGGCTGACCTGGTGAAATATCTCGAGGGGAGCACCATCCCGACCGAGGACCCGACCAAAAGGGTGATGACCTTCTACCAGCCGCGCGGCGTCTACGCCGTGGTGACGCCGTGGAATTTTCCGGTCAACATTCCGGTCGAATACATCGCGCCCGGACTCGCGGCGGGCAACACCATCGTCTGGACGCCGGCGCCGACCACCTCGCTCGTCGCCGTGGCGCTGGTGAAAGCCATCGAGGACGCTGACCTGCCGCCCGGAATCCTCAACCTCGTCACCGGTGCCGGCGATGTCGTCGGCGACGAGATCGTCTCCAATCCCGGCACCAACGCCGTGGGCTTTACCGGCAGTGCGGCGACCGGCAAGATCATCAGTCAGCGCGCCGCAGGCAAGCCGCAGCTCATGGAGCTTGGCGGCAACGGTCCCGTCGTGATCCTCGAGGATGCCGACCTCGATCGCGCCGCGGCGGCGACCGCGTCGGGTTCGTTCCTCAATGCCGGCCAGGTCTGTTCCTCGTCCGAGCGCATCCTCGTCCAACGCGAGGTCTATGACGCCTTTGCCGGACGCATGGCCGCCGCGGCGCGCGCGGTCGTCCTCGGCGATCCGCGCAAGGAGGGTGTCACCATGGGCCCGCTCAACAATGAGGGCGTCGCACGGAAAGTGGCCGAGCACGTCGGCGATGCCGTGTCCCGCGGCGCTAGGGCGATCGCCGGTGGCGAGCACCCGGAAGGCGCCCTCAGCCCCCTCTACTTCGAGCCCACCATACTGACCGGCGTCACCCGCGACGCGATCATCAACACCGAAGAAACCTTTGGACCGGTGGCGCCACTGCTCGTCTTCGACAGCGATGAGGAGGCGTTAGAGATCGCCCGCGACAACCGATACGGCCTGGTGTCCTCGGTTTTCACCCAGGATATCGACCGTGCCTTCCGCTATGTCGAGGAAATGCCGACCGGGATCGTCAACATCAACGACACCTCGAACTATTGGGAGCTGCACATCCCGTTCGGTGGCGTTTCGGGCAAGGACAGCGGCATTGGGCGCGTGGGCGGCAGACACGCGCTGACCGCCATGTGCGACCTCAAAACCGCAACCTTCACGGTGCGATGATGCGCTGGGAGGAAATGACCTCGCCCGAAATCGGCGCGCTGGACCGTGCCGCGACGGTGGTCATTCTGCCGCTCGGCTCCGTCGAGCAGCACGGCAACCACATGCCGCTCGGCACCGATACGCTGCTGGCCCAGGCGGTGTCTCTGGCGGCGGCGGAAACGGCGGGCGACACAATCGTCATGCCGCCACCCTGGTATGGATTCTCAGCCCACCACATGCGCTTCCCCGGCTCGACAACGCTGCGCCCCGAAACGCTGATCGCCGTGGTCGAGGACGTGATCGCCTCGGTGGTAACGCACGGCTTCCGCCGCATCCTCATCGTCAATGGGCACGGTGGCAATAACGGCGTGATCGACGTGCTGGCCTCAACGCTCGGCCACACCCATTACGGTGCCGCCCGGATCGCCGCGCTCACCTACTTTGCCCTCGCGCGCGAGGCGATCGCAAAACTGCGCAAGTCGGAAACCGGCGGCATGGGCCACGCCTGCGAGTTCGAGACCTCGATGGTCCAGCACCTCCGGCCCGAGCTGGTGAAGATCGACCTTGCCGAGACCACCTACCCCGATCCGGGCTCGCGCTACCTCACCACCGACCTGCTTGGTGCACAGGCCATCCGCCTCTACCACGACTTCGGCGACCTTTCGCCCACCGGCACCCTTGGCGATCCGGCGCTCGCCAGTCCAGAGGCGGGAAAGGCCTTCTTCGACGCTGTCACAAGCGAACTCGCCACGTTCATTGCCAACTTCCGCTTCTGGACCATTCCGGAGCGGCGGCCGTGATCGAACCGCTGAGAGTCAGCGTTATCGGCCTCGGCTTTTTCGGCGTCCGGCACGCCCGGGTCCATGCGGATCATCCAGCCGCCGAGCTGATCGGCGTCGCGGACCTCGATCCGGCGCGGGTCGCCGGGGTGGCCGGCATGACCGGCGCGCTGGGTTTGCCGATTACCGCAAGTTGCTCGCCCTGCCCGGCCTTGCATGGAGCGAGCCTCTGCCTGTTCTACGCACCAGATTGGGCGCGAATGATTGACAATGGTGGGCCGAATCGGCTCATTGCCGACCACCTCGAGGATCTGCATTGATGACCATGACTGCCGCATTGCCGCAACTGACCGCCATCAGCACCAACGACCGGGCGACCCCGTCGCTGGTCTACCGGTCGCTGCTGCGCAGTATCAAGGACGGGCTGATGGTGCCGGGTGCCAAGCTCCCCAACGAGCGCGAGCTCGCCCAGCAGCTCAACACCAGCCGCACGGCGGTGCGCAGCGCGCTGGCGATGATGGAGCGGCAGGGCCTGGTGCGCCGCCGCGTCGGCAGCGGCACCTTCCTCACTGACGATGCGCACGACGTATTCGGGCGCATGGACCAGACCAACGCCGCAAGCCACGAGGCCGTGCCGTCCTTCGCCGAGATCGTCGAGGGGCGCCTCTTGTTCGAGCCGGCAATGATGCACCTCGTCGTCAGCCGGGTGCAGGAGCACGAGATCGTCGAGATGCGCCGCATCCTCGAAATGATCCTTGGCGCCCCCACCTGGGAAGATTTCAAGGAAAGCATCTACGCGCTGCACCGGCAAATGTTCGCCTCGACCAAGAACAAGTTCCTCGAGCAGATCATGGCCTCGATCCTGGACGACCGCCGCGCCGTGCTGTTTGACGGTCACGACACCGACAAGCCAGCGCCTAGCCCGGTGAAACAGCAGTCCTACAAGGACCTCAAGTCGATTGTCGACGCAATTGCCGACCGCAACGGCAAGCGCGCCGAGGAGCTGGTTTCCAACCACCTGATGCGGACGCTTGCGACGATCAACATTTGGCAATAGGGCGTCACGCCACGAAAGTGGTGATTTGTCCGACTTTTGAGAACATATGGCGATCATGCGGCGAGGATGGATGTTTCGCGCCGCAGCGGCCTGAGTTCGCGGTTGTCTGACGGGGTCCAGATATAATCGCCGGTGAGGCTGATATGCTGCCACCCGAGCGGGGTGATGTGTTTGATCACGTCCGGCGGGGTGGCGACACCTTCGCGGTTGAGCGCGGCGAAAGCCGGTTCGAGATAGAGTGAGTTCCAATAGACGATGGCGTTGATGAGCAGGTTCAGCCCGGACGCCCGGTAGAACTGGCTCTCGAAGGTCCTATCGCGCAGTTCTCCGAGGCGGTTGAAGAATAGCGCTCTCGCCAGGGTATTCTGGGCCTCGCTCTTGTTGAGACCGGCGGTAGCGTTCCTGCGCATTTCGGGGTTCTGCCACTACTGCGGCAGGAAGGGGTCGGAACAAGATGGGGTTGCCGCCCTCCCCAGACGGCATCGCAGTGTGCCAGAGTTGTGATCTTTAGAGGTCACACAGCGGAGAGGACGGTAATGAAAGATACAATGATCGGGGTTGATCTGGCAAAAAATGTTTTCCAGCTCCACGGCGCATCGATGACGGGCGAGGTGCTGTTTCGCAAGAAGCTGTCGCGCGGCCAGTTTCTGCGGTTCATGGGAAGTCATCCCGCCGCTATTGTCGTCGTAGAGGCATGTGGCAGCGCCCATCATTGGGCGCGCGAATTGATGGCGCAGGGCCATGAGGTCAAGCTGATCGCGCCGCAATACGTGCGCAGGGCTACCTGGTGGGCCGCCCCCGTCCGATCTCCGACTATGCCAAGCATGTCGGGCGCGCGGACGAGCTGCCAGTATCCATTCCTGCCGATGCGTCCCGTCATCCGGTCGCAAGCGGCACCCACAGCTCAGGCGGGAGCTCCAGTGTTGGTTGATGTTGAAGGATTCGGCCAGATCCTGACGGAATTGCAGAAACTGAACGCAGAAAGGCGGTATCATAGGCCCCATGTTTGTCTCATCACAGGCGAATGGCGATTTCACCCTCAAAGCCGCCGAACTGGCCGATCGGTTCGGACTGTCCGAGCATGAGTTTCACCGATACATGGCGCTCGGCTTGATCGTTGGAAGGGTGGAGATTGGTTCGGGCGACCAGGAGGGTACGCGTCGGCTGTCGCTGCGCTTCGGAAATCGGATGTGGCGTGCGATAGTCAGTGCCGATAACTCAATCCAGGACGAAGAGATGGCGTTCCTGCGCGGAAACGTCTCGAAACGCCGACGTAGCCCGCGACCAGATACTGTTTAGCCGCATCTGCTGCGCCAGCCCCGCCCTCTTGGTCGCCCGAAACAATATATCCACGCGACCAGCATTAGTCTGGTTGAAAGCGATGTGGCTGCTGTTGCAGTCGGATAAGGGTTTGTCGTCGGTGCGGTTGGCCGAGACGCTTGGGGTAAGCCAACCGACGGCCTGGCGGATCGGACATGCACTCCGTCTCATGGTGGCGCGCGAAAAGATGCTCGACGGCACGGTGGAGATTGACCATTTCTATCTCGGTGGCTGGCCGAGAAAGCGGCCTGATGAGCCGCCTCCGGGACGCGGCCGCAAGGGGCAGGCGAAAACCGAGAAAACGCCAGTCATGGCAGTGCAACGACCGGCTGGTGTTGTTTGGCACTTAAACGGGTTCTTCCTCACTTTGCGTGGCGCGGAGGGAGCATGCGTGCCCTCAGCAGTTCAGGGCCTGCCCTACCGTACATTGCGCGCTTCAGCGTCTTGAGGCGGTTGATCTGGCCTTCGGCCTGTCCGTTGCTCCAGGGCAGCTCAATGGCGTTGTTGACGGCATCGATGTCTCTGCGCAGGACGCGGGCGAACCGCATGATCGGAATGAGTTCGGAGTCGATCGCATCGTCGATCCACGCATCCAGTGGTGCCGATCTCTTGCCGCGGAGGATGCCGTGGAAGCGCATTGCCAGGCGTCGCATCTCGGCGAACGCGTCAGATCCGTGCTTCAGGGCATCGACCTTCCTTGCCTGCCGGTCTGTCAGCAGGCCTCGCGGCTTGATGCAAAGCGCTGCGGCAATCACCGGCGAGATCGCATGACCAGTTTCTGGATCTCGAACCGGCTCCAACTTCAACGCGACTGGCGGTACATCACTGGGCTGCTTCTTTTCCGACCGCCGCCAGGCTCCCAGCAGGCGCTCCAGATTTGCGAAGCTGCCGGTGTAGCCGCGCTGCTTGACGTCATGAAACAGGTGCCGGCCGCAGCGGTTCCCATCCTCCCAGCATTGGGCGAGGAAGGCTTCGAAATACCATGGCGATGTGGGATTTAGTGCTGCTCGCCGCCTGTCTGGCGGAGCCTTGAACTTGAGCCACTTCGCTACGCTGCGACGCTCATAGCCGGTCCGTCGGGCGATCTCGCTGTAAGACAGACCCTCTTCGCGCAAGGTATGGAGCTTCTCGAATATTTCCTGGCGAGATTGCCTATGCGCGAGGCGGGCGCGACGGCGGTGTGTCGCAGCGTCGACGATTGCGTCCTCCGACAGGATGGCCCTGCCGGTGGCACGTCCAGAAAGGCTCATCTGTTCTTCGATGGCCGAGCGAAGATTCTGGACCAGGTGAAATCGATCGGCAACCTGTCGCGCCTGCGGTGCGCCCTCGCGAACAGCCTGCGCATAGAGGCCGCAGCGGTCCCGGCTGACGACTTCGACCGAAGGATGGCTCCGCAGCCACTTGGCCGCACTCTCAACGCTCCGATCTTCCAGAATGTCGACAACCGAACGGCGCTCGAGATCAATCATGATGGTCCCATAGCTTGTCGCCCGCCGCCAACTCCAGTCATCGATGCCGACCACCCGGACCTCGGAGTTGCGGTGAGCGACCGTGGCATCGCGCTTCAACTGCCGCAGGATGGTGTCGTCGCTGACCGGCATGCCGAGCCGTTGCATCAAGCGTTCGCCAGGACGGCCGCCAGTGCTGTGGCCAAGCAGGCCAAGAATCTCCCCGACCCTTCTCGTCCGGCGCGCATAAGGAGCAGCGATCATCGGCAGCCGGTCGGTGAACGTTTGTCGCTCACATGTGCGATATGAGCATCGCCAGCGGCTCAGCAGAAGCTTCACTGTCACCGGCTTGCCCTGGACTGGTAGATCCTGGAGGTGACGGTTGGACCAGCCATGCCGACTTCGGCTTCGCCGACCACAATCGGGGCAAATGCCGATCGCGGATCCGGCAGCGGAAACAACCCACCCGTCGTCAACGGTGAGCGCGACACCCAGAATCTTGACCCCTGGGCCAGGCGACCATTTCGATTTCGTTCGCATGCCCGCCCATAGCGGAAGCGCCACTAACAGCGGATGAACCACACAAAGTGAGGAAGAACCCCATAATGTTAGCGCCGAATTCGGTTGATGACGCAGCCATAGCCAGGCGAGTTCGACCATTGTCGCTCGCAAGCGCGGATTTCCCGCTTTCGAGACACCTTGTTCGCGATTGACGTTGCCGCTTTGCCAAGGGGAGGGAGCGAGACCCGCGTAGGAGGCGACTTGCCGCCGATTGTCGAAGTGTCTGAACAAACCTTCCGTGTAAAGTATCGTCGCGAACTCCGGACCAATTCCCCTGACCCTTAAAAGCGCGGCCGCTCTTGCCGGTGCGCTGGTGGAATTGTGAGACATCGACGCGTCTCGTTCCGCTTCCACGGCCTTGATCTGTGTAAGCAACAATTCGAGACGATCGAGTTCTCTGCAGATTTCGGCCTTGAGGTGTCCTGATAACATTCGACCATCTCCAGTTCGGAGCTCGTCCAGGCGCTGACGGCGATCACGACGTAAAGGCTCGTAATCTCGTATTCCTTGAGTGAAGAGCAGCCCCTTGATGCGATTGACGTGGAAAACGCGTTCCGCGATCAGGGTTTTCCGCTCTCGCCCGAGCCGACGGTTGTCGTCCTCTTCGGGGGTGAGAAGTTTGACCATCGAGCACGCACGCGGCTCGCCGCGTTTCCAGGCCATCAAAGCGCGTATTAATGTTTCGCCGTCGATGCGATCCGTCTTTGCCCGGCGATGGCGGCGTGGCATGGAAATAGATGCAGCTTCTACAATATGGCTCTCGATCCAGGCCTCCTTGCTGAGAACGCGCCCCAGCCAGAAGCCATCAAGTCCTGCCTCCTGGATCACGACCAGCGGATAAAGCCTGTCCTTACGCCGCTGCACTTTCTGTCGGAGAGCGGCGAAACACGAGAACAAGCCGGCTATGTCGCCACCAGGCACGGTATGGCGAGACATCTTTTCGCTTCCCGGAGAGAGCGCGGTCACGAGCCATGTCGATTTGCTCAATTCCAACGAGACGAAAATTGCGCCAAGATCGACGGGGGTAGCGGTGTGTGCTTGAGTTTGATCTGCTTTCATCGGCATGATTGGCCTCCAGAGAGTTTTCTAGCGACCTCACTCTGCCACGGTGCAGGCCGCTATCCACCCCTGATGGGATCTCAAGGCGACCGAGCGAAACCATCGTCCTCATGGTCACGGGTACGAGTCCGGTTATGTGGAGCATGATGCACTCTGCCGCACTGTCGGCAATCCGTTCCCGGGGAGCCAGGCGACACCGTCACCCAAGTGCCTTTTGGAGATAGGAGTGGTCAAAGACGCCAGCGGCAGATGCCCGGTTTCCTTCATCGAGCAGGCCTGCACGAACCATCAGATCGATGGTTGTCTCAAGGGCCTTGTCAGGAATGGCGAGGTCTTGAGGCCACATGCCCATGTCACGCATGTAGCGTAGGCCGCGGCGAGCCAGATCTGCTTCGTCCGGTACGGTGATGCGCTGGAAGATTGGCAGCGTGACCTCCTCCATCGAGGGATCGTTGGTGATCACATAGGCTTCGGCCAGCGCCTCCAGAAGCTTTCTGATCGTTTCGCGGTTCACATCAAGCCAGCTCTTATTGCCGATGAGCGCGGCAAACAGGATTTCCGGGATGACGTCATTGACCTCGCCGATCGAGTTGTAGCCCGCCTGTTCAGCCACGAAATTCCAGGGCGCCGGCTGCGGCGCGCAATCGATCTCGCCAGCCTGCAACGCTTCCCAGCGCTTTGTGTGGATGCCCGCCAGCACGAAGTCGTAGTCACCGGGATATTTGAGCCCTTCGCGGGCAAGCAGCAACTGGGTGTAGATCGCCGTGCCCTCTGTCAGCGACGAGGTGCCGATTTTCTTACCCTTCAGCTCGGCGATCGATTTGATCGAAGCATTTGCCACGATCGACATGGGAAGGCGGTTGGAGTTTGATGCCACCACACGCAGGTCGCCGCCCTTGACGTAATTTGCAACGGCGCCTTCAGGTGGTGTGATCGCGAGATCTGCCTCGCCCTCCAGGACTGCAGTGGTCGCCTTGTCGACGCTGCCCATGCGCAGATATTCAATCTTCAGCCCGCGCTTCTCGAACAGCCCCTGCTCTTCGGCGACGAAGACCGGTAGCCAGTTGAACCCTTGCGCGCCACCTGCCAGTTTAATTGTGATCGTCATGAACATTCCTCCATTATGTCGGCGATGAACTAGCGGTTCTGTGCCTTGAGCTTTTTGTCGAGCAACGGATAAACGCGCCGCACATTGCCTTCGAAGATCGCGTGCCTGTCTTCCGTGCTCAGGTTCAACGCGTCGATGTAGCGCTTGGTGTCGTCGAAGCTGTGCCCGGTTTCCGGATCCAGAGCCTTCACGGCACCGAGCAGCTCGGAGCCGAACAGAATGTTCTTCTTGTCGACCACCCGGAACAGGGTATCAATGCCGGCCTGGTGGTAGACGCAGGTGTCAAAGAACAGGTTGTTCATCAGATGCTGACCAAGCGGGGGCTTCTCGAGCATGATCGACAGGCCCCGATAGCGCCCCCAGTGATAAGGCGCCGCGCCGCCGCCATGCGGGATGATCAGGCGCAGCGTCGGATGGCGTTCGAACAGGTCGCCCTGGATCAGCTGCATAAAGACTGCCGTATCGGCGTTGATGTAGTGGGCACCGGTCGTATGCAGGCAACGTTCGCACGAGCCAGATACATGGATCATCGCCGGGACATCCAACGCGGCCATGGCCTCCCACATCGGGTCCCACCATTCATCATAGATCGGCGGTGCACTCCATCGCCCGCCTGAGGGGTCAGGATTGAGGTTGGAACCGACGAAGCCTTGCTCGACGCGACGTTCCAGCTCCGCTATCACCGGCTTAAGGTCGCCGTCGACAGTTTGCGGCAGTTGGCACACACCGGCAAAGTTCTCCGGGAACAGGTCGACGATGCGGTTGACGCAATCGTTGGATATCGTTGCCCATTCGGTCGCGATATCGACGTTGCCAATATGATGACCCATTCCGGAAGCGCGCGGACTGATGATTGTCAGGTCCGACCCACGCTCCTTTTGGAGCCGCAACTGATTGCCCTCGACAATCACCGACAATTCCTCGTCGGAAATGCCGGGGTAGACGGGTCTTTCGTGCGCCTTGCCTTCGGCATAAGCGACCTGCGCCTTGCGGAAGTCATGATGTTTCTGCGGCTCGGTTGTGAAATGGCCGTGACAATCGATAATCAGAGTCATCACGCATCCCATCTTGCTGGAAGCACGTTGACGCCCCGGAAGCGCCAGCCTTTGGCCTTCACCTCTTTGTCGGTATCGAGGCGCAGGTTGGGAAGCTGCTTGAACGCCTCTTCAAGTGCGATCTCGCCCATCGCGCGTGAGAGGAAGTGCCCCGAGCAGAAATGCGGGCGGAAGCCGAACGAGACGTGCTGCTTCTTCTTCCGGAACATGTCGAACTGATCCGCGTGTTCGAAACGTGCTTCGTCGCGGTTTGCCGAGCCCATGACGATCGCCACCGAGGAACCGGCGGGAATCGTTGTACCGGCAATCTCGAAATCGGTGGCGGCGACGCGCGGCGTCACCCCGATCGGCGCGATCCAGCGCAAGCCCTCATCGAAAGCCCTGAGCGCGTGTGCCCTCGGATCTTGCGCCATTACTTTCGCCTGATCGGCGTTCGAAAGCAGGCCGGCGCAGGCATTTGCCGCCGCATGTCCAGGTTCCTGCAGCCCCCCCAGAATGATGACGCGCATCGTTGGCGAGATCTCTTGCAGGCTGCGCACTTTGCCTTCCGGCATGCCGCCATACATGACGTGGCTCGTCAGTGTGTGGTTCGGTTTCGACAGCGCCGCGTCGTAGAGTGCGCCTAACTGGTTGCTGATGTCCTCGAGCGCGGCGTCGAGCCGATCCCAGACGGCCTGGTTGTTGGAAACATTCTGCAGGCCGAGCGCCATGGCGTGGAACCACTCGACCAGATTGTCATTCGAGGTTTCCGTCAGCCCGATCACGTCGCCGATACAGCGCACGGAAATCGGCTCGAAGAGTTCCGTCGTCAGGTTTGCCTCGCCCCTGTCCTTGATCTGGTCGATGAAGTGCTGCACCACGGGCCGCGTCAGGCGGTCGACATAGGAACGCACGCGCTCCGCCGTCAGATCGATTTCAATGCCTTGACGCAGACATGCGTGCTCCTCGCCCGACATCGTCAAGACGTTCGGCATGCCCATGACGCGAGCCTCGGGTCGGTCGGCAGCGCCTGAGGGGCCGAAGATCTTGTCATTTGCGCCGACCGTACGGCAATCGTCGTAGCGGGTGACGAAATACTCATTGGTCCCCTCAAAAAGGGCCACCGGTGCTTCCTTGCGCAGCCGCGCATAGACGGGGTAGGGGTCTGTATACAGATTGTCGCTTGTCAGCGCCGACGCGTCGTTGGCCATTTCTTCCTCCCATTCAGAACATCAAGACGGCAGTGCTGATTAAGCTCTGTTCCTCTCGCCTCGGTTATTTCTCTGCTTGTCGAACCGGAAACGCCCGGGTCGACAAAGTCTGATTTCGCATACTGCATCGTTTTCAGATACCGTACGTATCTTGAAATGAATCAACTGTCAATCAGCGGTGGGATTCCAGGCGAAATGCACGGTGGGTCCATTCGAAGGCCAAACCTCCAGTTCTTTCGGCAAGCAGCTGTCCTATGGTGCGACGGCCTTGCAAATCCGGATACCACGTGGTATTAGAAAACTATTGGTATCTATTATGACCGGGAGGAAATCATGACGCAGACGATGCGTGCCGCGCGCTTGCACGCGGTTGGCGAGCCTATGA
This sequence comes from Pararhizobium sp. LjRoot238, assembly GCF_964252955.1. Lineage (NCBI taxonomy): Bacteria > Pseudomonadati > Pseudomonadota > Alphaproteobacteria > Hyphomicrobiales > Rhizobiaceae > Pararhizobium > Pararhizobium sp. LjRoot238. Next base: position 222,105 of record NZ_CAXUPP020000002.1, read on the forward strand.
AAATTGAACAAGTCGCAAGACCACTGGTCTCCGGCAGTGATGTCGTGGTCCAAGTCAAAGCCTGCGGAATGGTGCCCAATCTCGGCAATGTCCTTGCGAACTGGGAGACGTGGTATCCCCAGATGCCTCTGCCGCCGCGGCCTGCAATCCACGGCCTCGACCCTTCAGGGGTCGTTCACCAGGTCGGCGAACAGGTCGTGGGCCTCAAGCCTGGGGACCGGGTCTATGTCAATCCCGGCCGTTTCTGTGGAGCCTGCCACGCCTGCTCGTCGGGCCATCCGCAGGCCTGCCAGCATTGGACGCTCGGCGGCTACTTCGGCTACAATCCGAAGAGCCTGGAGATGTTCAAACGTTATCCGTACGGCGGCTTTTGCGAATACATGCTGGCGCCGCAAGCACAGGTCGTCAAAATTCCCGACAACATGTCTTTTGTGCAAGGATCGCGCATGGGCTATCTCGGCACGTCTTACGCCGCCTTGAAGAAATGCGGCCCATTGATGGGACGCTCGCTGATCATCAACGGCGCGACCGGAACCCTTGGGGTCGGAGCGACACTCTTTGCGCTCGCCATGGGGGTCGGCAAGATTTACGCAGTCGCGCGCGGCGACGAGTTGCTCGCCCGCCTGAAAGCGCTTGCTCCAAACAGGATCGAAACCTTCTCGAACCGGGCCGGCTCTACCGCCGACTTCGTTAAGTCCCAGACAGGCGGCGTCGGTGCTGATCTGATGCTCGACACGCTTGGCGCCAAGGCACCGCTGGAGTCCATGCTCGACGCAATGAAGGGGGTTCGGCGTGGTGGCCGCATCATCAATATCGGTGGCACCGCGGGCGATCTGCCTGTCGATGTCAAATGGTGGATGGACGAACAGATGGAACTGATCGGCTCGGTCTGGTTCACCGCGGCCGAGGGCATGGAAATCGCCGCCATGGTCGAAGGCAATGTCGTCGACCTTTCGGTCATGGAGCCGATGGTCTGGCCGCTGGAAGACATCAATGAAGCGATTTCCGGCGTGACAAAGGGCGACGGCGGCTTCACCTACTACGCCGTTACGCTCTAGCCGACAGGCGAAGCGGGCACCAGAACGGCTGCGATTAAACGCGGGCCTGGCCTACTATTCAGGGGGAGGGCAGGCCCGTCCTGCTCTGTCCTCCAGCGGGACATTGCCGGTCGATGACGCGAAAGCCGAGGCCCGCCAATACGCGGGCGCATTATAGAATGTCTTACAGGATGAATCGGTCTCTTTCTTCCGGCTTTGGAATGAAGCAGGCGGCCGTTCTCCCGGCGAGCCTGTAGCGATTGCGCGCGACGAATTCTTAGAGCCTGTCCACCCACTTTCTCGGGATGAGACGAAGAACGCGGCAGATCGTCCAGGGAAATCCGGGGCCGGCCACCAACCGAATGGTGCCTTCCGCGCGCAGGTAAGCACGACCGTCCTGGAGAAACAGGTTGGTCTTGTAGTCTCGGTCGTCGAGTCCATAGTGCTGATACAGCGCCGAACCGACTTCCGATTGCGCGGTCATGAAGCGATACTTGCCACTCTTATCGTGCTTCAGCGCAAATTTGACCCAGCCAGAACAGAAGACGCATTGGCCGTCGAAGACGAAGATTGGCCCTTCATCCGAAAAGGAGGGGACCGCCTTATCCTTCCTGTAGCTGTATTGCTCCTTGCTCAACATGGACTGATTTTCCACTGTGACCGCTCAGCCGGCCGTATCCGGCGTGCGCCGTCGAAACGTACTCGGGATCATTGGTAGACGCCTAATCGGTCCGCTCGGTCGTTGGCATGTTTTTCAATCCAGCTATGAAAGCATGGAACCCAGCTCGGAGCGGATTGAAGAGCGGATTGTGTTTTTCCTTTAGCATGACCTCGCCGAGTAGCTTGGTGCCGACCGCCACGGCCGTCGCCGCATCCGGCGCAAGGCCTGAATTGCCGCGCATGCGTTCCACTATCGCGATGATGTCATCATGATTGTTATGTTCGAAGGTCACAGAGGCGGGCTTGTCGGCAGCATGACCATTGCGTCCGCGAACCAGCCTCACTGATACTTCATAGGTGTAGACCGAAGAAGCCATTGATCTTACCCCATGGGTTTGTTGCCGTTACGAATGGAAAGGGTGCTTTTGGAGCATGCTATCACCGATCGCGCCTATCACCCTGCAACCGGTCGGCGTGGCGCCGACCGGTCAGTGAGTTGATCCGCCCTTGATCAGTTGTTGGGTTTGACGTTTCTCTGGGCCGTCCAAGACGCGATATAGTCCATCAGTCCCGGTGACAGGCAGTCGTATGGGGGAAGTCCCAAATCATTGAGACGTTGACGGACCCCATCCATCATTTCCGGCTCGACGCCGGCTTCGATGACGGAGGAGACGAAGGCTGCAAAACCGGGCTCCTGCCATCCGCTCTCCTGGAAGCGTTCGGGGTGGATGAAATCAAGGCCCTGGAAGGGGTGATCCCGCTCTACCGGCCCATACATATGCACGCCGCATTCCGTGCAGGCGTGCCGCTGGATCAGCGCCGACGGGTCGACCACCGCCAGCTTGTCGCCGTTTTCCAGCACGCTCACCTTGTCGTGGGGTGCGACCGCGACCATGGAAAAGACCGCACCTTCCGGCTTCCAGCATTTGGTACAGCCGCAGGCGTGGTTATGGGCGATGGCGCCCTCGACCCTGATTTTGACGGGGCGTTCGGTGCAGGCGCATATAAGCACGCCACCTGAAAAATCTGCCGTGCTCTTGGATACGCCTTTGTCGAGCAGGGGATGTATCGAGATCGAACTTGTCATGGGTTCCTCGCTGTGCCGGCCTGTGACGTGGATCCGGGCGCCGGCTCGCACCGTGTCGCGTTTTGGGGGGCAGTCTCTTTCTCAGAAGACGACGACGGATCGGATCGATTTGCCCTCATGCATCAGGTCGAAGGCGGTATTGATCTCCTCCAGCGGCATGGTGTGGGTGATGAGATCATCGATGTTGATCTTGCCTTCCATGTACCAGTCGACGATTTTGGGAACGTCGGTGCGTCCGCGCGCACCCCCGAAGGCGCTGCCTTTCCATACGCGCCCGGTCACCAGCTGGAATGGTCTTGTCGATATCTCCTTGCCGGCTTCCGCGACACCGATCACGATCGATTCACCCCAGCCGCGATGACAGCATTCGAGTGCCTGGCGCATGACGGTTGTGTTGCCGGTGGCATCGAAGGAGAAATCGACACCTCCGCCGGTCAGATCCTGGATCGCCTGCACAACCTTGTCGGAGCCGACGTCCCGCGGATTGATGAAGTCCGTCATGCCAAATTTGCGGGCCATCTCGGTCTTCGCTGGATTGAGGTCCACGCCGATGATGCGGTCTGCGCCGACCATGCGGGCGCCCTGGATCACATTGAGACCGATGCCGCCAAGGCCGAAGACGGCAACGGTTGCGCCCGGCCAGACTTTTGCAGTGTAAATCACCGCTCCTATGCCCGTCGTGACGCCGCAGCCGATGTAGCAGATCTTGTCGAAGGGCGCGTCTTCGCGAATCTTGGCGACCGCGATCTCCGGCAGCACTGTGAAATTCGAGAAGGTCGAGCAGCCCATATAGTGGAAGATTTCTCCACCGTCGCAGGAGAAGCGTGTGGTCTTGTCCGGCATCAGCCCCAGCCCCTGCGTCCCTCGGATTGACGTGCAGAGGTTGGATCGCCGGGAAAGACAGGTTTTGCACTCCCGGCATTCCGGCGTGTAGAGCGGAATGACGTGATCCCCAACGCGGAGCGAGGCCACGCCCGGTCCTACCTCACGAACGATGCCGGCGCCCTCATGGCCGAGGATTGCCGGGAACTTGCCTTCGGAATCGAGACCGGAAAGCGTATAGGCGTCTGTATGGCAGACCCCCGTCGCCATGATTTCGATGAGGACTTCGCCCGCCTTCGGGCCGCCGATATCGATCGTTTCGATAGTGAGAGGTTTGTTGGCCGCCCAGGCGACCGCAGCGCGAGATTTCATGTGTATTCCTCGGTCGCGAAGCGCGCATGCCGCGCGTTCGTTGCAATGAAAAAGGGACCTTCGTGTCTGACGGCCCGGAACTGTGTGTCGGGCTGCTGGAAACGGTCAGTTTGCCAGCACGATGGCCGCGATTGGGCATCATGCCGCGGGCTATCCCCTAGACGACCGCCCTGTCATTGGCTGTCCAACGGCGTGCAGCCGCACCGCGCATCGATTCGGTCATGGTGTTTCTCCCTATTTCCTCCACCCGGCAAACCGGGCTCCGTTTCCACTTGACGTACTTGTTAGTCTGTAGATACTAAACGGTATCTGAGATTGCAAGGCAAATCTTGGAGCAAGTTTGGCCCTGGCTTGATCAGAGACAGAAACGCCGGCGCGGCTTCTGATTGACCTGGGGCGACACACCTATTGTGAAATCGGGAGGTGAAAATGTTTAATGTAACCGGTGGCCAAGAGGCGCAACGGAGTGAGTTGAAGGATATCGTTCTCGCAGGTGGTGCGCTCGGCCTCAATTGGCTGCACGTCCATCTAGCCGTTTCCGCGGGAATATTTGAAGCAAAGGGATTGCGCGTATCCCTGAAGAGGACTGGCAGCGTCGAAAAAGCGACAGCGGCGGTCAAAGCGGGGGAGGCCAATCTTGCGATCACGCCACCGGAGGGCGCCATCGCCGACAAGGTTGCCGGCGGCGCGTTGCGCATCCTGGCTGGAAACGTCAATCGCCTGCCGTTATCGCTGATCGCCAATCCCCGCTTCACTCGGATCGAGGACCTGAAGGGGAGGGTATTGGGGACATCCTCCTTGACCGAGGGCACGGCGATCTACACGCGCGAAATGCTCTCACGACACGGCCTCAACTATCCAGCGGATTACCAGCTCGTCGTGGTCGGCATGCATCCGGCGCGATGGAAAGCACTCCAGGAAGGAACCATTGACGCGGCAGTGTTGCCGCTCAACTTCGTCGGCAAGGATGCGGGATATACCAATCTCGGAGAGGTTAGCGATTATATTCCAGACATTGTGTACACCGCGATTGTCGGCGATCGCCGATGGGCGACCACACACCGCGAGCAGATCACGACACTGCTGGCCGGGCTGCGCGAAGCGACCGAATTCCTTTACGATTCCTCAAGTAACGCGCTGGCGCGATCGATCGTGATGGACGTCGCCCAGACCGATGAACACTACGGCCAACGCGCGCTCGACTACATGCGAGAGAAGCGCGTCCTTGCCCGGTTCCTGGAAGTTCCGTCCGCAGCGCGCGCAACAACGCTGGATCTGATAATCAAGGCGGGCCTCCTCGATGCCAGCAGGCGTGGTTTAGCGGCGACGACATTTGACGAGAGCTTCATCGAAGCCACGATCGCAGCATAGCCGGAGAAAAACATGGAATTCACACTTGAACCTATGAACATCCTGAGGGTGTTGTGCGGCATCTGGTTTATCCCGCATTGCCTCGGGAAAATCAGGCACGTCGGTCCGGCTTCCGCGACGTTTGCCAAAGCCGGGTTTCATCCGGGCCGCCTGTTTGTCATCGTGACGATCGTCGTGGAGTTGATTGCTGGAACAGGCCTGGTTTTGAATATCTTTCCTCGGTTTGCGGCCGGCATGGCGGTCGCAGTCCTGCTGGGGGCCAGCTACGCTGTGCTCAAAATCAACGGATTGAACTGGCGATGGCAGAAACAGGGACCCGAATTTATGGTGTTCTGGTCAGTAGCCTGTATCCTCTCCGTGCTTGATTGACGCACTATCATTTTCGGGATACGCGTGGTATCTGAGTGCTGTAGCAATCAAGGAGTGCAAAGTTGGTCCGACTGACACGCGAACAGAGCCAAGCGCGGACGAAAGCAAAGCTGCTAGCGTCTGCACGCGAAGTTGTTGCGCGCGACGGATACGAAGGCGCAACCGTCGAACGCATCGCCGAAGAGGCGGGGTTCAGCAAGGGAGCGTTCTATTCCAACTTCAATGGGAAGGAAGATATCTTCCTTTATCTGCTGGAAACGCATTCCGGTGAAGACGTGGTCGAACTGCAGCGCCTGCTGGGAGACATAAGCGATGGTCAGATGTTGATCGACACCCTCAGCAAGTGGGCACAAGACCGTTCAGCCGACCCAAGCTGGGGCATGCTTGCGCTGGAACTGTTTCGGCGTGCAAGACGCGACGCGACTTTTGGTGAGCGACACTCAAATCTGTTTCGCGCCCAGTGGGAGGGACTTGGAAAGATCCTCTTGCGTCTTTTTCCGGAAGGCAAGGCACCTGCCGAACCGGCGACGCTTGGTGGCATCGTATTCGAATTGACCTATGGTGCAGCATCCAGCTTCACAAACGGCCCGACTGTCGGTGAGCTGGTCAAGGTCGCGTTGAGCTCAATGTACAAGGCATATGGCCTGGGGCGCGAGACAGGTAGCTGATGCGCCGCGGTCGGGCGCCGACCGCTCCGATCGGCGCCCACATGCGAGGGTGCGAAGTTGCGCTCCACCTTCGACCACATGCACGACAGGTCTTGTGCCTGCTCATTGGCATTGTTGAGTTTCGCCTCCATGGAAAGCCAATGGCATTCCAGCTCAATCCTGTCGTGCCGGTACCAGTCGATGAACATTAGGCTGGCAGCGCGCGACAAGTTCTTCCACTCGCCGCTCCCTGGACAGATTCCGACGGGCCTGCGCGTGGCGGCCCGCCAGACAAAAGCACTACGCCTTTAAGGTGGGGCGAAGCGCATGAGCTCCGTCGCCGCCCAAGGCGACGGCGACGAGGCCAACGACCCAGAATGCAGGAAACTCCCATCCGCCATTCGGATTGGTGAAGAAAAAGCCGGCCGCAGCGTGCACGGTGAAGATGGCTCCAAGCAGCACGGGAATAAGCGCTACGGCAGCGATGCGTGCGAAGAAGCCTGCGATCAGCGCAACGCCCCCCGCAAGTTCGACAGCTATTGTCAAATAGGCAAGTACCGGGGGGAGCCCAAGACTCCCAAAGAACTGAGCCGTTCCGGCCGGCGTGAACACGAAGATCTTAAGACCCACATGTGCGAGGAACAAAATGCCGAGCGCGACGCGCAGGACGAGGATGGCATAGGGGGCAGTGCGCAGGTCAATCAACGTAGTCTCCTATTGGCGTTGTGGCGAGGCCTCGGCCTGTCGCCAGGCATTCGATAACGCGGTGTCGTCCGTCCAAAGGGCCGGAAACTCATCACGCTGAAGCGCTAGCCCAAGGTCGGGACTTTCCGCTCCGTGCGTCGAAGAAGCGTGTACGTCGACACCACAATTCTTTTGACTCTCTAAAGTAACCGTTGACATACCACAGAGACTTCAGATACTTTACGGTATCTTGAGGAATAAGAGCTGTCAATCGCGTTTTGAGGAGAGCGAAACGCGACGAGGAGAGATGGCTCAGACAAGCAGTTCCAACGCGAGGGAGGAGAGACTATGGCTGTGGTTGCGCCGGCTGCCGAGGAGGGCCGCCCAGTGCTTTCGGTCGAAAACGTCGATGTCCGCTTCGGTGGCATTCAGGCACTAAAAGGCGTCTCGCTCAATGTGCGTATGGGCGAGATTTGCGGGCTGATCGGCCCCAACGGCGCGGGTAAGACGACGCTTTTCAACTGCATTACGCGGCTGAGCACCGTGACCGCCGGTACCATCCGTCTTCATGGGCAAACGATCGAAACCCTGCCACCCCGCCAAATCATCCGCATGGGAATTGCGCGGACATTCCAGAACCTCGGCATCTATGCCGGCATGACCGTGCTCGAGAATGTCATGCTTGGCGCCCATCACCTTAGTGGAGGACGCTTTGTCGACGCTTTGATGCGCCCCGGGCGATCCCGCCAACGGGAGCAGGAGATCGAGCATCGCTGCAGGGATATCCTTGCCGATCTCGGACTGGAGGACGTTGCCGACGTAGCAGCCGGGTCTTTGCCCTATGCGACGCAGAAGCGCATGGAGATCGCCCGCGCCCTGGCGTCGCGGCCGGCGCTCCTGCTGCTTGACGAACCCGCCGGCGGTCTCACCCATGGGGAGGTGACGGAGTTCGGCACCTTGGTCTCACGGGTGCGCGAAGCCTATGGCATGACTGTCGTCCTGATCGAACATCACATGGGCCTTGTCATGAGCCTGTGCGACCGGGTCGAGGTCTTTCATCTCGGCCAGAACCTGGCGAGCGGCAGGCCCGAAGAGGTGAGAGCCAACCCGGCGGTCATCGACGCCTATCTCGGGAGGTCCAGATGAATATTCTCACCGTCAAGGATCTGTCTGCGGGATATGGCACGACCGATGTTATTCACAAGGTGAATTTTTCCGTCGAGCAAGGCTCGATCGTAGCCCTCCTTGGCGCCAACGGTGCAGGCAAAACGACGATCCTGCGCTCTCTCTCGGGGCTACTTCCGTCGCGAGGTGTTGTTGAATTCGACGGAACGGATTTGCGCCATTGCAGTCCGGCGCGACGGGTCGAGATGGGTCTGGCGCACATACCGCAAGGACGCGGCACATTCGGTGACCTTTCCGTCGAGGAAAATCTGGCCGCGGGTGCCTTTACGGTCCGCGACAAAAAGCAGATCGCCGAAGACATGGAACGTTGGTACTCGGCATTTCCGCGGCTCGCCGAACGTCGGCGGCAGCAGGCGGGAAGTCTCAGCGGCGGCGAACAGCAGATGCTGGCACTCGCCCGGGCGCTGATGTCCCGCCCGAAGCTCCTGATGTGCGACGAACCGTCCCTTGGACTGGCGCCGGCGATCACCGAGCAGATCTTCGAGATATTCAAGTCGCTCAATCACGAGCATGGCATGACGCTTCTTGTCGTCGAGCAGAACGCCGACCTCACGCTTCAATTCGCGCACACCGCCTATGTCATGGAGGCCGGGCAAATCACGGTCAGCGGCACGGCAAGCGAACTGTTGAGCAATGAGGCGGTCCAGCAATCCTACCTGGGAGCCTGACATGGTGCTCTTTTTCCAACTGCTGATCGACGGCCTTGCTTCCGGCGCCATCTATGCGTCCCTCGCCCTTGCCCTCGTTCTGATCTTCCGCGCGACGCGCATCGTCAACTTTGGCCAAGGCGAGATGGCCACGCTGTCGGCCTATTGCGCCTGGCAACTCTGCGAATGGGGCGTGCCGATAGCGCTGTCGTTTCTTATCGTCGGGGCTGCGTCGTTCATGCTTGGTGTTTTCGTTTTCCGTGCCGTCATCAAGCCAGTTTCGAAGGCATCGACCGAAACCGTCGTCGTCGTTACGCTCGGATTGTTCGTGTTTTTTCAGGCGCTATGTCTGTGGCTTTGGGGTGCCGACCAACGTGCCTTCCCGGCAATGTTTCCGAGCATCGGTTGGGATATTCTGGGTGTTCGTGTAACCGCAAGCGCCCTTGGCATCCTGCTCGTACTGCTGTGCCTTGCCGCGACCATGGGTGCAATTTTCCGGTTTACCCGTCTCGGGCTTGCGATGCGGGCCTCTGCCTATAGCAGCGAGAAGAGCCTGCTTGTCGGCATCAGGGTTGAGCGAATGCTGATGCTCGGATGGGGTTTTGCCGCCACAATCGGATTCATCGCAGCTGCCCTCGTTGGCCCGCGTCTTTTCCTCAGCCCGACGATGATGATGCCGATCCTGCTCTATGCTCTGGCCTCGGCAACGCTGGGCGGTTGGGATAGCCCGCTCGGAGCACTGGTCGGCGGACTGATCGTCGGTGTGGCCGAAAGCCTCGGTGCGACCTTCCTTCCCTTCATCGGCGCGGATCTGCGCGTCGTCATTCCGATCGCCGTGACGCTGGTCATTCTGCTCGTCCGGCCCGTCGGTCTCTTCGGTTCCAGCAAGGTGGTGAAAGTATGAACGGCGTCCGAATGTTCCAATCCGCTCCCGCAGTGCTGGTCGCTGGCGTGGCGCTCTGTCTGCCGCTTCTTGCGCCGGACTTCATGCTGTTCGAGTTCAGCATCGCTGTTTCCTATGGCATCGCAATCCTCGGCTTGAACCTGCTTCTGGGTTTCAGCGGTCAGATCTGTCTTGCTCAGGGTGCGCTCTTCGGGATCGGCGCCTATACGACGGCAATCCTCAATGTGAACTTCGGCATGGATCCCATCGTGACCCTGCCGTTTGCGGCAATCGTTACCAGCCTCATCGGTGTTCTGATCGGTCTGCCGGCGCTGCGGCTACAAGGACTGCAGCTTGCGATCGTCACATTCGGCGTGGCGAGCGCCTTTCCGCAACTGTTGTTGAAGATAGACGGGGTGACTGGTGGCGTTACCGGGCTTGCGATCGATCAGCCGATGGCTCCGCGCTGGTTTCCAGGCAGCCAGGAATTATGGCTTTACGGTCTTTCACTGATCTGCGCTGCTCTCTCGGTCTTCATGCTGAGCCGCGTGCTGCGCGGCGACACGGGCCGTCTGCTGCGGGCGTTACGCGACAATCCGCTGATCGCTGAATCGCTCGGCGTCAACCTGACCAAGGGCCGACTGGCGGCTTTCGCCGCGAGCTCAGCTTTGGCGGGTCTCGGCGGCGGCCTCTTCTGCATCCTGAACGGCTTTATCAGTCCGCAATCGTTCCTGCCGATGAAATCGATCGACATCCTGATCGGCGGCATCGTCGGCGGTGTCACCAGCATGGCCGGGGCCTTTATCGGCGCTGTTTTCATCGTCTTCGTGCCGGGTTGGACAACGGACATCAATCCTGCGCTCGGGGGCTTGATCTATGGTCTCTGCCTGATCGCCATGATGATGGTCGCGCGGCAAGGCATAGCCGGGATTCCGATTGGCCGTGGCCTGCAGGCTTTGAAGCACTTCTTCAACAAAAAGGATTTGTCACGTGTTTCGGGCGTCGTGCCCGGGCAATTGGGAGGAGAATGACATGCAATTACTGACTTCATCGTGGACGTCGCTTGCACTGCGGGCGCTCACACTGGCGGTGTTTGTCGCCGGACCCTTGCACGCACAAGAGCCTTCGCCGGGGATTACGGATGACACCGTGAAGATCGGCATATCGGGGCCGCTGACCGGTCCGGTGGCCGCACTCGGCGCGATCGCCGAAGGTGTCAGGACAAGGATAGATCCGATCAATGCCGCCGGCGGCATCAAGATGGCCGATGGCAAAACGCGCAAGATCGAGCTCGTCGTGGAGGACGACGGCCTGGACCCGCAGCGCACCCTTATCAATGTGCGAAAGCTCGTCGAGAGGGAAGAGGTTCTTGCTGTCGTCGCAACCGCGGGCACGCCGAACAACCAGGCCATCGGGCGCTACATCACGCAGCGCAGCGTCCCCAACCTGTTCATGTATTCGGGCGTTCATGAACTCGCTGGGCCAGAATGGGAGATCGGCTTTGTGCCGTCCTTCACAACGGAGGCTGCGACCTTCGCGAAATATATCCTGGACAACAAGCCTCAGGCGAAGATCGCCCTTCTCTACCTCAACACGGAAACAGGGCAGACATTTCAAGCGGCATTGGAGAGTGCGTTAAGCGGCTCTGTCGCCACGATCGTTGCGTCTCAACCCGTGACATCGGCCGATCCTACGGTCGAAACACAGCTTTCGACGCTGAAGGCTTCCGGCGCCGATACGCTTGTCGTGATAGCCGGTCCCAAACAAGGGGCGGAAGCCGTGCGCTTTGCCACCGAAAGCGGTTGGAAGCCGACGGCGCTCGTCTCGAACATCGCAGCATCGATCGCTTCACTGAAACCGGCGGGCCTCGAAAATGCCAAAGGGGTCATTACCAGCCAGTTTCTGAAGCAGGTCAATGCCTCGGCGCCCGGCGATGACGGTGTGAAACGCTATCTGGCCGATCACGCGGCCGCGCAGTCGAAATTCTCTACTGATGACGCGCTGGGTCAGGCCGGTTATGCAATCGGCGATGGGCTGGTAAAGGTGCTCGAATCGATGAAGGCGCCGACGCGCGACGCGATGATGGAGGCTGCGCGCAACCTCGATCACGCACAGCTGGATTTGCTGCTGCCCGGCATCACCTTGACGACGAAAAGCGGCGAGGACGTCTACCCGATCGAATCGCTTCAGCTCTTCCAGTTCGACGGGGCGGCCTATCAACCAATGGGTGATGTCATTTCGTTCGAAGGCAAGACACCCAAGCAATGATCGAAAAAAGAACCTGTGGTGTTCGAAAGGGGGCAAGCTGCCCCCTTTTTCGTGTCGGCTGGTGTCGCGGCAGATCGAGGCGCTGATTCAACACCGCGATGCAAATTCATAGTTGACATTCTCGTTAGAATTCGGATACTAGCGGTATCTTGAAGTGAAGCCGGAGGAAGCTTCCTGATCAGTGGACGCCGGTTTTGACGCCGCGCCACGCGATGGAAGTTACGGGAGGAAAACATGGCGAAGGTAGTTAGAAACGTGGCGCGGACAGAGGACGCCATTGTTCGTGGTCTTGGCGAGCTGGGTGTCGCGACGGTTCATGAGGCGCAAGGGCGAAAAGGGCTGCTGGCCTCCTCGCTGCGCCCGATCTATCGCCCCGTGAAGATTGCCGGCAACGCGCTGACCTGCGAGGTCACCCCGGGGGATAACTGGATGATCCACGTGGCGCTCGAGCAAGCCCACCCAGGTGATATTCTCGTCGTTTCGCCGACCTCACCTTGCGACGACGGCTATTTCGGTGATCTGCTTGCGACGTCCGCAATAGCGCGCGGCATTCGCGGCCTGGTCATCGACGCAGGCGTTCGCGATATCGCCACTCTGACCGAAATGGGATTTCCCGTATGGTCCAAGACGGTTTCCGCGCAAGGGACCGTCAAGGAGACCCTGGCAAACGTACAGGTTCCGATTGTTTGCGCCGGATGTCTCGTCCGGCCGGGCGATGTGATCGTCGCGGACGATGATGGTGTCTGCGTTGTGCCGGCGGAGAGCGCCGCGGATGTCTTGGCGAAGGCGCGTGACCGGGAGCGGATGGAGGAGGAGAAGCGCCAGCGCTATGCGGCCGGCGAACTCAGTCTCGACGTGAACAATATGCGCCCCAAACTGCTGCAGGAGGGGCTTGTTTATGTCGACTGATATCAGCACCAGAGTGCCACGTCGCGTGGTCACAGGTATCCGTGCCGGCAAGTCCGTCTTCGTCAGCGACGGCGCGGTCCCGAACGCCCATCTACATCAGTCCATCCCCGGCTTCATGACGTCTGTCTGCTGGGCGACGCCCTCGCAGTTCAGTCTTCCGTTTGATGCGACGGATCCGTCTTTTCCTGGAATCAGCATACCGCCTGCTTCGGGCGAGACACGGTTGATGATCGTGCGCTTTCCGCCGGAGTCCGTCATGGCCGATCCGTCCTTCGACCCGATCGCCGCCGACGCCGAGCAGCGCCAACATCTGCCTGGGCTTGCCGAGCTCTTCGAGCGCGAGGCACCCGGTATGCACACGACGGACACGGTCGACTACGACATCGTGCTCGAAGGTGACATCTGGCTGGAGCTAGACGATGGCGCGGAGGTTCATCTTCGGCAGGGGGATGTCGCCATTCAGTGCGGTACCCGTCATGCCTGGCGCAACAAGAGCACGTCGCCGGCTACCATGGCTTTTATCCTGATAGGCGCGACGCGGCCCTGAAGCAAGCGCCGGCGATCAAACCCGGATCAAACCTGATTAATACGAGATTGCGCCAACTTGGAGGAGCGCGACGATGGATTACGATTGTCTTATCGTGGGCAGCGGGCACGGCGGTGTTCAGGCGGCTGTCTCGCTTCGCCAGCATGGTTTTTCCGGCTCGATCGGCCTTGTCAGCGATGACCGCGATCTGCCCTACGAGCGCCCACCGCTGTCCAAGGACTATCTGGCTGGAACAAAGCCTTTCGAACGCATTCTCATTCGCCCACCCGAATTCTGGGCCACACGGAACATCGATCTTCTGCTCGGAAACGAGGTCACCAGATTGGACGCGACAGAAAAGCGCGTCTTTTGTGCGAATGGTGCGGCTTTCGGCTATGGGCACCTGATCTGGGCGGCGGGAGGACGGCCGCGCAAAATGACCTGTGCCGGTCACGAACTTCGCGGCATCCATTCCGTGCGCAATCGGGCCGATGTAGACGGGATCATCGATGACCTTGAAAGCGTGCAGCGCGTGGTGGTCATCGGAGGCGGCTATATCGGGCTTGAGGCGGCGGCCGTTCTGACCAAACTCGGCAAGGCAGTTGTCGTCCTGGAGGCGATGGACCGCGTTCTTGCCCGCGTGGCCGCCGAGCCTCTCTCCCGTTTCTACGAAAAGGAGCACCGCGATCATGGCGTCGATGTCAGATTGGGAACCGGTATCGAGAGTTTCGTTGGCCAGGATGGACGCCTGGTCGGTGTCCGGCTCACGGATGGCGAAACCTTGGCTGCCGACATGGCAATTGTCGGGATCGGTATTCTGCCCTGCGTCGAACCCCTACTTGCCGCTGGTGCTGTTGGATGCAACGGCGTCGACATCGACGACCATTGCCGCACCAGTCTCGCCAACGTGTTTGCCATCGGTGACTGCGCGCGCATGGTTTCCGGCCATGGCCTGCGGATCGAGTCCGTCCAGAATGCGAGCGACCAGGCCACCGCTGTGACGAAGACATTGTGTGGCGAGCCGGTGCCCTACAGCGCCGTTCCCTGGTTCTGGTCCAATCAATACGATCTGCGTCTTCAGACGATCGGGCTATCGAGCGGATACGACCAGACTGTCGTCAGGGGTGACCCGAACGGGCGAAAATTCAGCGTCGTCTATCTCCGCGAGGGCGTCGTCATCGCGCTCGACTGCGTCAACGCTGTGAAAGATTACGTCGAGGGCCGCGCCCTTGTTGAGGGCAAAGCGCGCATCGCTGCCGATACTTTGGCCGACACAGGCGTCACTTTGAAATCGATGGCGAACAAGTGAATTGGCGCCACCACCGCGCGGTGTGCGTCGCAGATTATATGGGAGGATCGAGATGTCTACATTTACAGTAATCACACGCACCGGACAGGTCGTTCCTGTCGAGGGACGGCTCGGAGTGTCGGTCATGGAGCATATCCGGGACGCAGGTCTGGACGAGCTGCTTGCGCTCTGCGGCGGCTGTTGTTCCTGCGCCACCTGCCATGTCTATGTCGATGACGACATAAACGTTCGTCTGCCGGAGCTTTCGGTCGATGAGGACGAACTGCTCGACAGTTCGGATTACCGGAAGGCGCAATCACGCCTCTCTTGCCAACTTCCGTTCACGCCGGAACTTGAAGGGATGATCGTCGTCCTGGCGCCGGAAGATTGATTGCACCGACGCAATCTACGGCATCGGAATTCGCAGTCTTTCGGAAGGAAACACGGGTGCAGCACAGAATATTCATACCAAAAGAAACCAGTGAATCCGAAGGTCGTGTTGCCGCATCTCCGGAGAGCGTGAAGAAGCTGAAGACGCTTGGTTTCGAGGTTGTCGTCGAGGCGGGTGCAGGTACCTTGTCGCGGATTCCGGACAGCGAGTTCGAGAAGGCCGGGGCGCGGATCGGGTCGATTGCGGATGCGGGCGGCGCCGATGTGGTCCTGAAGGTGCGCCGGCCGACGTCGTCCGAGGTAGCTTCCTACAAGTCCGGCGCCATCGTGCTGGCGATCATGGACCCTTATGGCAACGATGAGGCGTTTGACGAGATGGCCAAGGCCGGGCTTTCCGCCTTTGCGATGGAACTGATGCCGCGCATCACCCGGGCGCAGTCGATGGACGTTTTGTCTTCGCAGGCGAACCTTGCCGGCTATCAGGCGGTGATCGACGCGGCCTACGAATTCGACCGGGCGATGCCGATGATGATGACGGCGGCGGGCACGGTGCCGGCCGCCAAGGTGTTCGTCATGGGCGCCGGCGTCGCCGGCCTGCAGGCGATCGCCACGGCAAGGCGTCTCGGGGCCGTGGTCTCCGCCACCGACGTGCGTCCCGCCTCGAAGGAACAGGTCGCCTCGCTCGGCGCCAAGTTCATCGCCGTCGAGGACGAGGAATTCAAGGCGGCCGAAACCGCCGGCGGCTACGCCAAGGAAATGTCGGCCGAATACAAGGCCAAGCAGGCGGCGCTGACCGCCGAGCATCTGGCCAAGCAGGACATCGTCATCACCACGGCGCTGATCCCCGGCCGTCCGGCACCGCGGCTGATCAGCCGCGAGATGCTGAAGGCCATGAAGCCCGGCTCGGTCGCCGTCGATCTGGCGGTCGAGCGCGGCGGCAATGTCGAGGGTGCGGTGGCCGACCAGGTGGTCGAGGTCGAGGGCGTCAAGGTCATCGGTTATCTGAACGTGCCCGGCCGCATCGCCGCCTCGGCCTCGGCGCTCTACGCCAAGAACCTCGTCACCTTCCTCGAGACCATGGTCGGCAAGGAGACGAAGGCGCTGGCGCTCGACGTCGAGGACGAACTCGTCAAGGCGACGATGCTGACGCATGGCGGCGCCGTCGTGCATCCGAATTTTGCACCGGCTGCGGCCGCAGTCACAGCTTGAAAATTGGAGAGGGCGGCTTTGGCGCTTCGGGGGAAGTGCGGCCGTCCTAAGGGAGATGTTTGATGGCCAATGACCTTCTCGACAAGGCGATCGGCGAGCTCGACCGGGCGGTCGAAGCGGTGCGCACGGCAGCCGAATACGTGCCGGATGCGGCCGGGGCCGCCGCCCACGGGCTGAGCGGCGGGGCGATCGACCCGTTCGTCTTCCAGCTGGCGATCTTCGTGCTGGCGATCTTCGTCGGTTATTACGTCGTCTGGTCGGTGACGCCGGCCTTGCACACGCCCTTGATGGCGGTCACCAACGCGATCTCTTCGGTCATCGTCGTCGGCGCGCTGCTGGCGGTCGGTATCTCGGCAAGCGGCCTTGCCACCGGCTTCGGCTTCGTGGCGCTGATCCTTGCCTCGGTCAACATCTTCGGCGGCTTCCTGGTCACCCAGCGCATGCTCGCCATGTACAGACGCAAAGACAAGTGAGGCGGCCCTGATGTCACCCAATATCGCAGCCTTCCTCTATCTCGTCTCCGGCGTGCTGTTCATCGTGGCGCTGCGCGGCCTGTCGCACCCGACCACCAGCCGGCGCGGCAATATCCTCGGCATGACCGGCATGGGCATTGCCATTCTGACGACGCTGTTGCTCGCCACGCCGTCGCTTGGTGGGTTCGTCCTGATCGTCGTCGGCCTTGCCATCGGCGGCGGGGCAGGCGCCTATATCGCCCGCTCGATCGCCATGACCTCGATGCCGCAGCTGGTCGCCGGCTTCCACTCGCTGGTCGGCCTTGCCGCCGTCCTGGTGGCCGCCTCGGCGCTCTATACGCCGTCCTCCTTCGGCATCGGCGAGATCGGCTTGATCCATGCCCAGGCACTGGTCGAGATGGCGCTCGGCGTCGCCATCGGCGCCATCACCTTCACCGGCTCGATCATCGCCTTCCTGAAGCTCGACGGCCGAATGTCGGGCAAGCCGATCATGCTGCCCTACCGCCATCTCATCAACATCGCGCTCGTCGTGCTGATCGTCTTCTTCATCGTCGGGCTCGCGGCTTCAGAAAGCCGTTTCGACTTCTGGGCGATCGTCGCGCTGTCGCTGGCCTTGGGCGTCTTGCTGATCGTGCCGATCGGCGGCGCCGACATGCCGGTGGTCGTGTCGATGCTCAACTCCTATTCCGGCTGGGCGGCGGCCGGCATCGGCTTCACGCTCGGCAATCTGGCGCTGATCGTCACCGGCGCACTGGTCGGTTCGTCCGGTGCGATCCTCTCCTACATCATGTGCAAGGGCATGAACCGCTCGTTCGTCTCGGTCATCCTCGGCGGCTTCGGCGGCGACAATGGCGCGATCGCCAGCGATGACGGCGTCAGCCGCACGGTCAAGCAGGGCTCGGCCGACGATGCCGCCTTCCTGATGGCCAATGCCTCCAAGGTGATCATCGTGCCGGGTTACGGCATGGCGGTTGCCCAAGCGCAGCATGCGGTGCGCGAGCTTGCCGATGCGCTGAAGAAGAACGGCGTCGAGGTGACCTACGCCATCCATCCGGTCGCCGGCCGCATGCCCGGCCATATGAACGTGCTCTTGGCCGAAGCCAACGTGCCCTATGACGAGGTGTTCGAACTGGAGGACATCAACTCGCAATTCGCCCAGGCCGACGTCGCCTATGTCATCGGCGCCAACGACGTCACCAACCCGGCGGCGCGCGACGACAAGACCTCGCCGATCTACGGCATGCCGATCCTCGATGTCGACAAGGCCAAGACCTGCCTGTTCGTCAAGCGCTCGCTTGGCTCCGGCTATGCCGGCATCGACAACACCCTGTTCTACAAGGACGGCACGATGATGCTGCTCGGCGACGCCAAGAAAATGACCGACGATATCGTCAAGGCGATGGCGCATTGATGTTTGAGTTGCGGTTCGTAACCGGGGAGAATTAGATTCCGCGCCCCCATGTGAAGTCTAGCCCCGTGAAGATAAGTGGGCTGAGTTTTCCGACGTTGGTTCCATAGGCAAAATTGGACCTGAAGTCGTGGTTGGTAATGTTGACCTCGAATGCAACGTCATTGGTGTCAACTCTTTGAGATCAATTCTTCTGGAGGGGCGGGCATGGGTCTATTTTCGCGTCGTCGCGGCAAAAATTCTGGTGCCGCCGTTCCAGCACCAGGCGCGGCGGACGCCGAGCGGCGAGGTCGCCGACGGTTCGTAGGCCAGTCGTGGAACAGGCATCTCCCCCAACCGGCGACGCCACGGCAACGCGGGTCTCAGAATGTGGTCGCTTCGGCCTCCCGACGACTGGCCGAGGCGTTTTCGATATTTCCGTTCGATGCTCATTCCGGGGGCGACCCAGGTTCCGCGCGGCGGCTTTCCGGACCATCATGCTTGACAAACTAATGGTATTTCAATACTAAAGGTGTTAGGAGACTAATTGGTACCTGTGCATTGAGCTCACGGTGCCGATCGGTGGGAGGATGGAATGGGATTGCTTTGCAACGGGAAGGCGCATGCTTTCCGTGGAGCCAGCATTGAGATCATGACGAGGCCGCTGGCCTTGAATCTGTATTCCTTCGCATCCCTCCAGCCGGTATAACTTCGATGGGACAATCACCCCACGAGGCACTAATCATCGGCATCGGGGCGGTCAGTCTGGCTGCTTTCGCGCTTGCCGGCGTTTGCCGGCTTTTGCGTGTAGGGAAAGTCTGGGGCGCACTCCTTGTCCCAGCGGTTTTTCTCCTCTCCTACTTCATGGCTTACGGCAAGGTTCCGTCTTTTCCGCCCGTGGGGGCGGTCAACAAGATCTTCTATATCGCTCTTCTCGGCGCCGTCGTCGGTCTGATTGTTGACCTCGCAGGCAAGCCCCGTCTGGCGTCCTTGTTGCTGGCGCTTCAGCCGGTTGCGGCCGCATTGTACGTCGGCGAGGCACGTTTGCGGGCAGCCCCGATCGAGGTGCTGGGCGCTGCCGCTGCCGGCTTTGCCGCGATGTGGATCCTGCGACGGGATATGGAGGCTTCCACAGGCGAGGAGGGTATGAGACGTGCGCTGGTACTGGCGATCGCCGCACTCGGATTTGCCCCTATCGCCCTGCTTGGCGCCTCGTCCGCCAGCCTACAGCTTTGCTTGATCTTCGCCTTTGCGGTTCTTGCAACACTGGTATGGAATTTGCGAAACGACGACTACGCTTTTGGCACTTCCTCCCTTTTGGGGGGCGCGGGCGGCATGATCGCAGTCGTCTACGCGGTCACACTGATAACCCGGAAGACGGACCTCCTCGCTCTCGCAGTATGGAGCCTCATCTTCTTGGTTCCCGCATTGAGCGATCGCCTGCCTTGGGTGGCGACCCGGAAGGGGAAGGTCGTGCGCCTCGTTGCCTTTGCACTCTTCTGCGCTGTTCCGGTGGTATGGGCAAGCGCCACCGCAAGGAGATGGAGGAAACCATCCGGCTTGCAGGTGAGATCGGTGTCAAGAAGATCGTGACCATGTCCGGTTTGCCGGAAGCGGCGCCCGGTGACATGGCGCCGAACTGGCTCGTCTACACCAAGAGCTGGCCGAACGAGATGCCGGAGCGTGATCGCTACCAGTGGGAAGACCGCGCGTTTCCGCTCTGGCACGATCTGGTGAAGCTTGCCAAGGAAGTTGGCGTCGAGAAATATGCGCTCGAAAACTTCTCGGCGATGCTCGTGTGGAATCCCGAAACCCTGTTCCGCCTACGCAACGAGGTTGGCCCGACAGTCGGTATGAACCTCGACCCGTCCCATCTGATGTGGATGGGGGCGGATCCCATCGCATCGGCACGCGCGCTCGGAGATGCGATTCATCACTGCCACGGCAAAGATACTCGCATCGAACGCGGACTGGCCGACGTGAACGGCCTGCTCGAACTCAAGGAGGTCACTGACGTTGCCAACCGGACCTGGAACTACGTCGCAGTAGGGGCAGGCCACGATCTGCAATGGTGGAAGGAATTCTTCTCGGTGGTTCGTATGGTCGGCTACAATGACTGGGTTAGCCTCGAAATGGAAGATTTCACGATGTCCACCGAGGCGGGCATCCAGTCGTCCATTGACGCACTTCAAGCAACGATCAGCCGCTGACCGGTTTGGCGCGGGCCGCGATTGCTGCCCGCGCACCACGCCTGCGTGAGGACGACATGACCAACCCGATCACCATCACCACTGCCCCCTGCTGCTGGGGTGTCGATGACGTGAAAAACCCTCATCTCCCCGCATTGGGAGAAGGTGCTCGATGAGGCGCAGGCCGCCGGCTTCGGGGGGTTGGAGCTTGGGCCCTATGGCTATCTGCCGCTTGACCTCGGCCTTGTTTCGGAAGCGCTGAACAAGCGTGACCTGAAGATTGTCGCCGGCACGATCTTTGACGATCTGGTTTCACCTCCAAATCTTGACAACCTCCTGCGCCAGACCAATGAGATCTGCGCGTTGATTACACGGTTGCCGAAGCCAGAAACCCATGCAGGTCAGCGCTATGCGGCACCGTATCTGACTGTCATGGACTGGGGTCACGACGAGCGTGACTATGCTGCGGGACATTCTGACCAGGCCCCACGCCTTGATGGAACGGCGTGGGATGGGATGGTGGAAAACATCCGCAGCATCGCAACGCTTGCGCGCGACAAATATGGCGTACGCGTCACCATCCATCCCCATGCTGGAGGCTATATCGAATTTGCCGACGAGCTGGAGCGTATCGTCAACGATATTCCTGTCGATCTGGCAGGTCTCTGCCTCGACACCGGGCATATGGCCTATTCAGGCATGGATCCTGTTGCCACCCTTCGCCGTTACTGGGATCGTGTCGATTACATTCATTTCAAAGACATAGATGCCAACGTTTTCAAGGACGTCATGGGCGAGCGCATTCGTTTCTTCGATGCCTGCGCGAAGGGGGTCATGTGCCCGATCGGTCGTGGCTCGATCGATTACCCTACTGTCCGAGCCCTGCTTACCGAGCTGGGCTATGGCGGATACATCACCATCGAACAAGAGCGCGACCCCCGAAACGCCGGCGGCATTCTTGAAGACCTGGCGGCCAGCCGGACCTTCCTGGCGCGTACCGGTTTTTGAGGGTCTGCGAGGAGACTTGACATGAAATCACTCGACGTCATCACCATCGGCCGGTCCTCGGTCGACCTTTACGGAGCCCAGATCGGCGGCAGGCTCGAGGACATGGGCTCGTTCAATAAATACATTGGCGGTTCGCCCACCAATATCGCCTGCGGCGCGGCTCGGCTCGGTCTGAAATCTGGTTTGATCACCCGCGTTGGTGACGAGCACATGGGCCGGTTCATTCGCGAGCAGCTTAAACGCGAAGGCGTAGATGTTGGCGGGGTCGCTACCGATCCTGAGCGTTTAACGGCACTCGTCCTGCTGGGCATTCGTAGCGAAGAGCAGTTCCCGCTGATTTTCTATCGCGAGAATTGCGCCGATATGGCGCTCAGCGAGGACGACATTCATGCGGATTACATCGCCTCGGGGCGCGCGCTCGTCGTGACCGGCACGCATCTGAGCCACCCACGGACCGAGGCAGCTGTTCTGAAAGCCTTGGAGCTCGCCCGCAAGCATGGGTTGCGTACCGCGCTCGACATCGACTATCGCCCAAATCTATGGGGCGTCGCCGGCCACGGTGAAGGTGAGAGCCGTTTTGTGGAAAGCGGCAAGGTGACGGCAAAACTGCAAACGACGCTGCATCTGTTCGATTTGATCGTCGGCACGGAGGAAGAGTTCCACATTGCTGGTGGCTCGACCGAGACGATTGAGGCGTTGCGCGCAGTTCGCAAAGTGTCCAACGCTACGCTCGTATGCAAACGCGGTGCTGCCGGCGCGGCGGCCTACGTGGGCCCAATACCGGGCAGGCTGGAAGACGGAGAGACCGGTCCCGGCTTCCCGATTGAGGTGTTCAATGTGTTGGGCGCGGGCGACGGCTTCTTCGCCGGGCTCCTGAAGGGGTGGCTCGAAGATGCGGACTGGCCCACGGCTCTTGAATACGCCAATGCCTGCGGCGCTTTTGCCGTTTCTCGCCACGGATGCACGCCGGCCTACCCGTCGCTTGAGGAGCTGAAGTTCTTCCTTGAACGCGGGGTCAAGCAACCTGACCTGCGCAACGACTGCGAGCTCGAACAGATCCACTGGTCCACGAACCGTCATCGCAATCACGGGGAAGACTGGCCTGAATACCGGATATTTGCGTTCGACCACCGTATGCAACTTGAGCAGATGCAGGGCTACACCCTTGAACGGGGCGGCGCCTTCAAGGAGCTGTGCCTCAAAGCGGCATTGGACGTTCAAGAGGGACGATCTGGCTACGGGATCCTGTGTGATAATCGCATCGGGCGGCGGGCGTTGCATGAAGCCTCGGGTACCGGCCTCTGGATCGGACGGCCCTGCGAATGGCCGGGTGCGCGCCCGCTGACGCTGGAGCCTGAACTGGGCAGTGATTATGGCGGCCTGGGCGAGTGGGCACGGGAAAACGTCGTCAAGGTCCTTTGTTTCTGCCATCCCGATGATGACGCTGAAATGCGTTCCGATCAGGAGGCGACGGTGAAACGCCTTTTCGAGGCATCGCGGCGCGACAACCTGGAATTCCTGCTTGAGATCATTCCCTCGAAGGTGGGACCGGTCGATGACGAAACGACGGCGACGCTGATCCAGCAGTTCTATGACATTGGCATCTTTCCCGACTGGTGGAAGCTTGAACCGATGAAAACAACCGCTGCCTGGGCGAACACCATTGCCGCGATCGAGAAGAACGACCGGTATACGCGTGGGATCGTCGTCCTGGGTCTCGATGCGCCGGAGGCCGAACTGGCGGCGAGTTTCGAGGTCGCCGCCGGTTTCGATCTTGTCAAAGGCTTTGCCGTTGGTCGGACGATTTTTGGCGATGTCGCACGCAGCTGGATGAAAAATGAAATGCAAGACGACGAAGCCGTCGGCGAAATGGCAAAGCGCTATCGACGCCTGTGTTCGGTTTGGGACAAGGCAAGGGCAGCCGCACGGGAGAAGACAGCATGACCAAGACAATCAAGCTCACCGCCGCGCAGGCGCTGGTCAAATGGCTTTCAGTGCAGATGACTGAAGACGGCGAGCGCTTCATCGAGGGCGTCTGGGCCATTTTCGGGCACGGTAATGTGGCGGGCCTGGGAGAAGCGCTGCATGGGATCGGCGACAAGCTACCGACCTGGCGTGGCCAGAACGAGCAGACTATGGCTCACGCTGCCATTGCCTATGCCAAAACGAAGCGACGCAAGCGGGCGCATGCGGTGACCAGCTCCATTGGACCCGGTGCGACCAATATGGTGACAGCGGCAGCTCTGGGGCATGTCAATCGTCTGCCGGTCTTGTTCATTCCCGGCGATATCTTCGCCAACCGCCGCCCCGACCCGGTGCTGCAGCAGATCGAGGATTTTGACGATGGCACGGTCAGTGCGAATGACGCCTTCCGACCGGTAGTCCGTTACTTTGACCGCATCGCCCGGCCGGAGCATCTGCTGACCGCGTTGCCTCGCGCGCTGTCCGTCATGACGGATCCGGCGAATTGCGGACCGGTATGCCTCGCTTTCTGCCAAGATGTGCAGGCCGATGCCTACGATTATCCGGAAAAGTTTTTTGAGCCAAAGGTCTGGCGTGTTCGCCGCCCGGAACCTGATCGCCGAGAGCTCGATGACGTGGTTGCGATGATCCGGGCGGCGAAGAGCCCGGTCGTCATTTCAGGCGGCGGTGTTCTTTATTCCGGCGCCGAGGACGTTCTCGCTGCCTTCGTGGAACAGCACAATATCCCCTTCGTCGAGACACAAGCCGGCAAGGGCGCGACCTCGTGGGAAAACGCCTACAATTTCGGCTCGCCCGGCGTTACCGGCTCGGAATGCGCCAACCGTCTTTGCGCGAAAGCCGACCTGGTGATTGGCGTCGGCACGCGCTTTCAGGATTTCACGACGGGATCCTGGGCCTTGTTCACGAACCAGGAACGGAAGCTCGTCTCCATCAACCTGCATGGCTATGATGCGACAAAGCATGGCGCAATGCCCCTCGTTGGTGATGCCAGGGTGACGCTGGAGAGGCTTTCCGCTCTGCTGGAGGATCATAGGGCGCCGTCTTTCGACGCCGAATCCCGGAACAATTGGCACCAGACGGTGAGTAAGGTCACTGCCGCGCCGGAAGTCGATTTGACCAACTATCTTCCCACCGACGCCCAGGTGATCGGCGCCGTGCAGCGGGTAGCCACGAAAAAAACCGTTGCAATGTGCGCGGCAGGCACGATGCCGGGCGCGCTTCAGGTGCTGTGGCAGTCTGCAAAAGGCGGCTACCACGTGGAATACGGTTATTCCTGTATCCGCCCGGCACCTCCAAGTGGAACAAGATCGAACACCGCCTGTTCTGCCACATTACCCAGAACTGGCGCGGCCGCCCGCTCGAAAGCCGCCTGGCCGTGGTCGAACTGATCGGTGCCACCACGACAAAGACCGGCCTCAAGGTCGAATGCGCCCTCGACACCCGCACCTACCACAAAGGCGTCAAGGTCTCCGATGCCCAGATGGCAGGCCTCCATGTCAAAGGCGACGCCTTCCATCCAGAGTGGAACTACACCATCACCCCAAGAAACACGTAGCGGTTATTCTGCGAACTGTCCTTAACGAAACGCCACGAACTGTTCAGACAAACCGAGCCAGCTCTCAACGACGCTAACCGTCACATCTGGCTCATACGTTTCCTTGCGATGGCAAGCTTCTGGGCCGGCGACCAACGGCGACGGCGCTTCAAGCCGGACCGCACTTCTATCTCCGAGTTGTGACTGCTCATAATGTGAAGATTACCTCGCTCACTTACTAAGTGGGAGATCGTTCCCGGCGACTTATGTGGCCATTACAGCTGCCGGATGCTATGCACAAAGTTACCGACTTCACCATGTTGCTTGGCGAAGTCGGTAACTTTAGAATCGTATCGTAGGCCGCGACGCGCGAGGTCTTCAGGTTGCCTTAAATCTTCAGAACTTGTAGCTGGCTCCGAACAGAACCTTCTGCTGAGTTGCACCGAAATCGCCAATGCCTGAGCCGAAGTCCTTGTTGCCGAAATCGGAATATCGATACTCGCCACGCACCAGGATATTGTCGGTAACGGCGTGCTCGACGCCACCCCCGGCCGTCCACCCGATCAGAATATCATCTTTCTTGCCGACGCCAGGTACATCGACCTTGCCGCCAGCTGCAGCGATACCTGCCGTAGCGAAGAACAATGTACGATCCCAGGCATAGCCCACTCGGCCGCGGCCGGACGCGTCCCATTCAAGATTGGCTTCGCCGCCGTCTTCGAAGTTGTAATTGAAGTCGTTTTCGATACCGTAAACGATATTTCCATACTGGAAATTGTACCCCGCATGGGCGCCGAAGGATCCACTGTCAATATCCTGGTCCGAGCCTAGAATGGTTGCCTGGTTCCACGAGTATCCACCTTGAGCACCGAGATAGAAGCCGGACCAGTCATAAGTCGAATAGGTTTGCTGCTCGGGAGGGAGCAGGGGCTGCTCATACACCGCATCGGCTGCCAGGGCTGGTACGGTGGAAGTGAGCGCCAGAGCGGCGAAAGCGAATAGCTTGAAACGCATAAAGGAAGCCTCATCTTTGGTTAGCAAAAGAGCGGCGA
This sequence comes from Pararhizobium sp. LjRoot238, assembly GCF_964252955.1. Lineage (NCBI taxonomy): Bacteria > Pseudomonadati > Pseudomonadota > Alphaproteobacteria > Hyphomicrobiales > Rhizobiaceae > Pararhizobium > Pararhizobium sp. LjRoot238. The sequence continues at coordinate 248,085 of NZ_CAXUPP020000002.1, forward strand.
TCGCAAGGCGTTTGGCCGACTCATGGGCTTCACTATGGGTTAGCCCGATGTTGCGGAGTGTCTTTTCACGTTATGATTTGTTACGATGCGCGAAACGCGCGCAGCCTGTCTATGGAGCCATCAACAATCGGCCCACCGTCGATACGAAGTATCCGCGCGCCCAAAAGTGCTGTCCGGTAAAACAGCCTTACATCTTGGCGATTAGCAGTTCTGCATCAAGACCACCTCGATCCGGGAAATCCGGAGATGGGCAGCGGCCACGTCGCTGCCCATCCCCGCGGGACGCTATCGGCGTCATGAACCTGCTCGGCTCGGCGTCCGCAGCAATATCGATACGACCCGCAGTGCGATCGTCGTCGCGGAAGTGGGACGTAGCGTCGTCGGCCTGGTCTCCGATATCCTCTCGATCCGAGGCGATCAGATCCAGCCGGTTCCCGATCTCAGAATGGCTTTCGACAGAGTGCCATGTATTCGAAACTCGTCAGTTTTCACCCGATACGAACGCGCATTCCATCGATCAAAAAACGGAGCGATCAGAGTTAGGTTTCGATATCGGCTCTCGACAGGATAAGGCGTGCGCGCGCCATGACAGGGCGATCAACCATCTCTCCGTTCACCTGGATTGCTTCACCGGAGGCCGTTTTAGAGACGATGTTGCACGCCCATGTGACGGTCTGTTCGTCCGGACGGTACGCTTGCCTGATCTGTTCGACCTGTTTCGGATGGATCGCGAGCTTTCCGCCAAAGCCGAGTGCCGCCGCGTGACGTACATCGTCTTTTGTCATTTCCGGGTTTGAAAGGTCGGTCGTCACCCCGTCGAGCGGCGCCGCGCGTCTGGCCGCGCGCGACCGCCAGACAATCTCGCTGCGAGCGTTAAGGAGTGCCATGCGCTCATGCGCGCAGCCAAGATCCAGCGAAAAATCCACTGACCCGAATGCCGCCATGACCACGTTTTCTACACTCAAGAGGTCGGGTAGCCGGGCGAGACCGACCGCAGTTTCTATGAGTGCGATAACGGGAACGCTCCGGCCGATACGCAGAACGGCATTCGTTATTTCCTCGGGCCGCTCGGCCTTGGGCAGCATGATGGTCACGTCTTTGAGACCTGTAAGCGCTTCCAGGTCTCCTTCGTGCCAAGGCGTGCCAGAGGCATTGATGCGAACGATGACTGGAGATTTCAGGCCTGCAAGGTGGCCTATGACAGCATCCCGAGCGCGCTCCTTGTCAGTTGGGGCGACGGCGTCTTCCAGATCGAGGATGATCGCATCCGCGCCGCTTTCATCGGCCTTGTGAAACCGATCCGGTCGCGAGGCCGGCACGAAGAGCGGGGCGACAGGCGGACGAAAATCTACCATTGCGCCGTGGCCTCCATCGTCACGTTGCCGTGGCCACTCTGGACTTCCAGAGCGAGGGCGCCGTCTTCGCCGGGTGTTCCCCGCAAGGTTAGCGTCTGCGCGCCGGTCGCCGGATTGGTGCCCCGGAAGGAGAAGCGCCGGGGCGGCCGGTCGCCGATCGTGGCGGCGAAATTCAAAAGCAGCGTCGCCTGAAGCGGCCCATGGATAACAAGGCCAGGGTAGTGTTCGATCTCAGTGGCATAGGGGAGATCGTAGTGGATCCGGTGCCCGTTAAATGTCAGTGCTGAATAGCGGAAAAGCAGGACCGGGTTGACGTCGACCGGTCGCTCATGCGGAGCAGGGGGTAGGGCAGCGGGCGCCAGAGCTGGGGGACTGCCTGGAGCGGCGGCTTCGCGATAGACGATGGTCTGGTCTTCGTCGATGACGGGCTCGGCCCCGGTACTTATTTCATGCCGTACTGTGACAAAGAAAAGTGAGCCGGAGCGCCCTTGCTTTTCCTCCACCTTGCGTATGGTCGAACGGCGCCGCACTAGCTCTCCAGGTCCGATCGCGCCATTGAATGTGAGGTCGCTTGCCGCCCACATCCGGCGTGGCAGAGGTACCGGTGGGAGGAAGCCACCCTTTGGGGGATGTCCATCAGGCCCGAGCTCGTCAGTCTCAGCGATTTCTGGAGCAAGGCACCAGTGAAGTCCGAGCGGCGTTGCATCCGAAGTCGTAAGAGCTGCGTGCGGCGAAAGCGTCGCACGAAAACTTTCGATCAGACGCGGGGTCACGACATCCTCCGCCTCGACCGACCGGCCGACCCAGGCCTGCAATTCGGCAGTGTCCTGCAATTCCATGGGAATTCCTCCTCAAGCAAACTCAGTACGGATACGATCCGTGTGGGCTCCGAGGGCAGGCACCGCCGGCACGTCCTCAAAACCGGCTGATCGTATCGCCGGTTTTGGGACACTCACGCGTTTTCCGTCCGGGAGACTGACCTCTATTCGGCGCAAAGCTTTATGCCTTGGCAGGTCGCGGATCTCCGTCACTCGGCCCCAAGCATTTTGCGCCGCGTCGAGCCTTCGAATCGCCTCGTCGCTGTCAATCGCCGCGAAGATCGGCTCGATTTCGCTGTCGAGCCCTTCCCGGTTGGCGACGCGAAGGGCATTGGTTGCAAACCGTACATCGTCAGTGAGATCGGGACGTTGCAAGACTGCATTGCAGAACCGCTTCCATTCGCTGTTTTGCTGAATGGACACGACGATGGCGCCGCCGTCCCCGCACGCATATGGCCTATAGGGATAGATAGATGCATGCGCGAGGCCGTAGCGTTCGGTCTCACGCCCCGCATGCTCGTAGTGTAGAAGCGGCACAGCCATCCAATCGGCCATACCGTCGAACATGGCAATCTCGATCACCCGTCCGCGGCCCGTCTTATCTCGGGCGAGCAGGGCTTCCAGGATCGCTGCGTGTGCATTCATTCCCGTGGCGATGTCGGCTGCAGACACGCCAATCTTGCTCGGTGTGTCTGGCGTTCCGGTGACGGAGCAAAGTCCACTTTCCGCCTGCACCAGCATGTCGTAGGCCCGCATGGCGGCATAGTCGGTATCCTGGCCATAACCGACAATGTTTACGGCGATGAGGCGCGGGTAACGTTCGGCGATTGCCTCGGCGGACAGGCCGAGCCGGCCGATGGCACCCGGTGCCAGGTTCTGTACGAGGACATCCGCCTTGGCGACCATGCGATTGAGCAGCGCCAAATCGGTCTCGGATTTGAGATCGAGCGCAGTGCTCTCCTTGCCGCGATTCAGCCAGACGAAATAGGCGGACATGCCCCCCACGGTCGAATCGTAGTGCCTCGCCGTTTCACCTTCCGGACGCTCGATCTTGACGACGCGGGCACCGGCATCGGCGAGCCGCACTGTGCAAAGCGGGGCGGCAACGGCCTGTTCGATCGAAACGACGAACAAACCCTCAAGCGGTCGGGCGCCCTCAAACATTGCGCTGAACACCGGAGCGGGCGAGGACACCCGGCTTCAAACGCTCGTTCGCGCCATAGTCCTCCCTCGGATGGAAGAATAGGCGTGGGGTCGTTTCGAATTCGCCAAGCCGCTTCTTGTAAGCTTCGAGATAAGCCTGGCGGCCATCCTCACCGACGCGGCCGGGCATGTGGGCGACGAAGGGTGGCAGAACGTCGAAGCCGCTGTATCGCAGAAGTCCGTTATGGATCGGCCACAGTACCGTCAGGATATCGCCGTCGATCCCGTCCGGAGCGTAAGTGTCAGCCGAGGTCCCGGTTGTCGCAGCGACCATGGCCGTCTTGCCCTTGAACATGCCGGTGTCGTACTTGCGCCCAGGGAGATAAGCGAAGCCGCGCGCAAAAACTCGGTCCGCCCAGCCCTTAAGGAGTCCCGGCATACCGAACCACCAAACGGGGAACTGAAAAATCACCAAGTCGGCGCGCTTCAGCTTTTCCATTTCCGCCGCGATGTCAGGCGCTGTCGTTCCCTTCTCGCAGGCTTTGGTTTGCTCAATCGGAAGGCTGAAAAATTCCGGATTGCTCGATTTCCCTTCGAAGTCGTCATGGCCAGCAACGGGATTGAAGCCCATCGCGTAAAGATCGCTCACGACGACATCGTGACCGGCAGCGGTTAAAGTCTCGACGGCAAGGTCCTTCATGGCGCCATTGAAGGATTTGGGTTCCGGATGGGCGTAGACAATGAGGACGTTCACGGCAGCATTCTCCTAATACGAACGGGGCAGGCCGAGCACATGCTCGGACAGGAACGAGAGGATAAGGTTGGTTGAAATGGGCGCGACTTGGTAGAGGCGCGTTTCGCGGAATTTGCGCTCAACATCGTATTCCTCCGCGAAGCCAAAGCCGCCATGAGTCTGAATGCAGACATTTGCAGCCTCGTTCGAAGCGTCCGCGGCCAGCATCTTGGCCATGTTTGCTTCTGCCCCCGGATTCTTGCCTGACTCGTAAAGGCTCAACGCTTCCCGCACCATCAGTTCCGCGGCCCGCATATTTGCGTAGGCTTTGGCGATCGGAAACTGGATGCCCTGGTTCTGGCCAATCGGCCGGCCGAACACTTGGCGCTCCTTGGCGTAGTTGCTGGCCTTCTCGATGAACCACTTGGCGTCTCCGACACATTCGGAGGCTATCAAGATGCGTTCGGCGTTCATGCCGGAAAGGATATAGCGAAAGCCCTTGCCTTCCTCGCCAATCAAGTTGTCTGCCGGAACTCTCAGGTCGTCGAAGAAGACCTCCGTCGTGGCATGGTTCATCATCGTGCGAATTGGGCGTATTGTGAGGCCGTTGCCGATGGCATCGCGCATGTCGACCAGCAGGACAGATAGACCGTCGGTCTTCTTGACCCCCTCCGTGAGGGGAGTGGTTCGCGCAAGAAGCAGCATCAGGTCGGAATATTCCGCCCGGCTCGTCCAGATCTTCTGTCCCTTGACAATGAAGTGATCACCGTCAAGGCGCGCAGTTGTCTTGAGCGCGCCCGTATCCGTCCCACTTGTTGGCTCGGTGACACCAAATGCCTGAAGGCGCAATTCGCCGGAGGCAATAGCCGGAAGGTATTTTCCCTTCTGCTCCGCCGAGCCGTGACGCAATAGTGTGCCCATCGTGTACATCTGCGCGTGGCAGGCCCCGCCGTTGCAGCCGGTCCGCTGGATTTCTTCAAGCACGGCCGCTGCCGCCGAGAGAGGAAGGCCCGCGCCGCCATATTCCTCGGGGATCAGGATCGACAGCCAACCTGCCTCCGTCAGCGCGTTTACGAACTCTTTGGGATAGGCCATCTCGCGGTCTTGCGCGCGCCAGTATTCGCCCGGAAAGCGCCGGCACAGCTTGGTAACCGCTTCGCGTATATCCGAATAGTCGTCGACGGCCTCTGTCATCCGCATACTCCTCATAACTGATCGCGCTAGCTAACTCGTAAGCGGCGATAACGACAAGGATAGACTGGCGAGATCAGCTATGCCGGAATTTTATAGGCGTTTTGGTGATGCCTCTGTCTCGCGGATAAGAACCCGGCCGGACCAGATTCCCCGTTCGACCAACGTTTCGATGGTCGTGGCGATAACTTGGCCGGCAAAGCGCGCGAGCCGAGGGACGGGCCGGTCGGTTGGATAGGACATGATGAGCCTGCGCATCGGTACAGGATCAACCAGGGGCGCCGCGCAAAGAGATCCTTTTGCCAGTTCCTCATGAATAGGTGCGAGCGGGAGCACCGTGACGCCATGGCCGCTTCGTACAAGAGATTTAAGCGTTGAATAGCTGTCGGCTTCCACCTTGACGTTCAGGGTTATAGTGGCCTCCTGGGCGAGCCGGTCGAGGATTGTGCGCAGTCCATGGCCGACGCTCGGCAACAGCAGGTGATAATCCTCCAATCTGGAGAAAGCGACTGGAGTGTCCTGCGAAAGTCCCGAATCCGACGGGCCGATGAGAAATAGCGTTTCCTCAAGCAGAGGATGGATGCGTAGGGTGCGAGCGCTCTTGGGATCGTAGAGAATCGCTGCGTCGATTTCGCCTCGATGCAGCCAGTCAAGCAGATAGCCAGAGTAGGCGCTGACGATCCTGAGTGTCGCCTCCGGATGCCTGGCTTTGAAGGCGGAGACCAGGGGCTCGGAGAGAATGTCCGAGGCAGTCGGCGGCATGCCGATCGACACATGACCGCGCAATGGCGCGTTCTCATCCGAAACGACGGCGCGGATTTCTTCGAGTTCGGCCATGATCCGCAACGCATGACGCAGCACGTCCTGCCCCTGCTCGGTGACGATCATGCCGCGGCCGTGGCGGTCGAAGAGGCGAACGCCTAGCTCCTCTTCCAGCAGTCGTATCTGTCGACTGAGCGCGGGCTGTGCGATGTGCATTCGGTCCGAAGCCTTCGACAGACTGCCGAGTTCAGCCACGTGAATCAGGGTGCGAAGTTGAGAAATGTCCATGCTATACAATATCGCTATATCTGATCGTTAAAAAGGGTCGATGTCGAAACATTTCCGTTAAGGCATACAAGGTCTATCGATAATTCTACAGGGAGGCGAACCTTGGCTGCCGCTGAAATCTTATCCGCTCAAAAAGGGCCGAGGGCTCGGGACCTCGAAACTGATTGGCCGATCGAGCTCTACGAAAAACTCAGGGCTGCCGATGTCAGCCACATGTCCTATGTGCCCGATGCCGGTCATTCGACCCTGATCAGGCTGTTCAACGAGGATCCGCAAGTTGTCAGCAATGTCCTGACGACCGAAGAAGAAGGTGTTGCTGTTGCCGCTGGAGCCTGGCTCGGCGGCAAGCGCAGCGTTGTTCTGATGCAGTCCTCCGGCGTGGGCAATTGTATCAACATGCTGTCTCTTCCGGTGCAGGCGCGCTTTCCCTTGCTCCTCCTCGTGACAATGCGGGGTGAGTGGGACGAGTTCAATCCGTGGCAGGTTCCAATGGGGCAGGCAACGCAGGCCTCGCTCGAGGCGATCGGCATTACAGTTCTGCGTGCAGAGACCGGCGCCGACTTGATCGAGACCGTGGAGCAGGCCGCGACGATGGCATACCAGGCTGACCAGCAGATCGCCGTACTGATCGGCCAGCGCCTGCTCGGCAAGAAGAAGTGGTAATCAATATGACGCTTTCGACGATGGACCGCCGGGTGGCGGTAAAGAAACTCCTCGATACGCGAGACGGTGCGTTGGTGGTCACAGGGCTTGGTTCTCCAAGCTACGACGTGCATGCAGCGGGCGACCGGAACGACAACTATTATCTGTGGGGCGCGATGGGTGGCGCCGCTTTGGTGGGCCTTGGACTGGCGCAGGCGCAGCCCGACAAGCGAGTAATGGTCATTACGGGAGACGGCGAGCAGCTGATGGCTTTTGGGGCATTGGCCACCATCTCGGTCGCAAAGCCGAAGAACCTCGACGTGATCGTGCTCGACAACCAGCATTTTGGCGAAACCGGCATGCAGTCGAGCCACACAGGCAAAGGTATTTCCTTCGACAAGGTGGCGGCGGCGGTTGGATTTGCTGAAACTGCTGAGCTCAGGACGCTGGAAGAGGTCGACAATCTGACTGCTCAGCTTAGAGAGCCGGCCGCGGGCCCGCGCCTCTTTGTGCTTAAGATCGCGGCCGAAAATCTACCGCGTTCACTTCCGCCGCGTGACGCCGTTCACGTCAAGAACCGTTTCCGGGCCCATCTGGGCTTTGCAACCTGCTGAGGTCTCAATGGCGCTGCTCGGTTTTCAGAACACGGTTGCCGGGCAGCTCCAGCCTGCCGAGGCCACCTTTGAATCCTTCGATCCCTATACCGGCAAGGCATGGGCTCTGATTCCGCGCGAGGGCGCCCAACAGGTCGACGCCGCTGTTGCCGCGGCAAAAGCCGCATTTCGGTCCAAGGAATGGAGCGATCTTACCCCAAGCGCACGGGGCAAGCTTCTCGTGCGCCTTGCCGACCTTATTGCGGCCAACGCCGAGCGCTTGGCCGCGATCGAGACGCGCGACAACGGCAAGCTGATCACCGAGACGACGGCGCAGTTGCGCTACATTCCGGAATGGTTTCGCTATTTTGGTGGGCTCGCCGACAAGATCGAAGGCGCTGTCCTTCCGATCGATAAGCCAGGAATGTTTGCCTATACCCGGCACGAGCCTCTGGGCGTCGTGGCGGCGATCGCTCCGTGGAATTCTCCATTGATGCTGCTGACGTGGAAGCTCGCGCCGCTGCTTGCCGCAGGCAACACGGTCGTTGTCAAGCCGTCTGAACACACCTCCGCCTCCACGCTGGAATTCGTAAAGCTTTTTGCAGAAGCAGGCTTTCCAGCAGGCGTGGTGAATACGGTCACCGGTATGCCGCTCGACGTCGGTGTGCCGCTGGTCTCGCATCCCGATGTCGTGAAGATTGCCTTCACCGGTGGCGAACCCGGTGGGTTGGCTGTGTATCGCGCCGCAGCGGAGGGGCTGAAAACCGTCACCCTGGAACTGGGCGGTAAATCGGCCAATATCGTATTTGAGGACGCCAAAATCGAGAGCGCGGTCAACGGAGCGATTTCGGGCATCTTCGCCGCGAGCGGTCAGACGTGTATCGCCGGTTCCCGACTTCTGGTGCATCGCCGCATCCACGATCAGGTCGTTGATGGGGTGGTGAAGCTCGCGGCAAGCGCCCGAATTGGAAATCCCGCGCATGCTGAAACGCAAGTGGGTCCGATAACCACGGAGGCTCAGCGCGAGAAGGTTCTTTCCTACCTGGATGTAGCCCGTGGCGAAGGCGCGCAATGTGTGCTGGGCGGTGGGAAGCCACTGGCGGACGGGCTGGGTGATGGCTGGTTTGTGCAACCAAGCATTTTTACCGGTGTCAACAACGGCATGCGCATCGCCCGGGAGGAAGTCTTCGGCCCGATTCTCTCGGTTATCCCTTTCGACGACGAGGAGGAAGCCTTCGCCATCGCCAATGACAGTCCTTATGGACTGGCGGCAGGATTGTGGACCGCAGACATGGGGCGGGCGCTGCGTGGCGCCGCCGCGATGGAAGCCGGCACGGTCTGGATCAATACCTATCGCGCCGTCAGCTACATGGCGCCGTTCGGTGGCTACAAGCGAAGCGGCGTCGGGCGCGAAAGCGGCCAGGACGCCATCTACGCCTATCTACAGACTAAGACCGTCTGGATTGACACAGTTGGCAGTACCGCCAATCCCTTCGTGATACGGTAGGAGAGGGCGTGGCGAAATCATCTGAATCCGTCGTCATAATCGGAGGTGCGATCGTCGGAAGCTCGATCGCCTATTTCCTGCGCGAGGTAGGCTTTTCGGGCGCCATCACCATCGTTGAGCGTGATCCGACCTACCAGCAATCTTCAACCGCTCTTTCTGCTTCTGCGATCCGCACGCAATTTGGCACTCCGGTCAATATCCACATGAGTCAGTTCGGCGCGGACTTCTTTCGCACGATCAAGGATCGTTTTGGCAGTACCGCCGATATCGGCTTTGTGGAGCGCGGATATCTTATTCTTGGAGGACCGGAAACGGTTGAGGTCCGACGGGCCGGTGTGGAGATGCAGCGCAAGGAGGGTGCTGACGTTGCGGCTCTTTCTGCTGAGGAATTAAAACAGCATTTTTCATGGCTCAATGTTGACGACCTCGGAGTTGCTACAACTGCGTGGCGCGACGAAGGTTGGTTCGATGCCTGGTCTCTCCTTTCGCTCGTGCGTACATCAGCGCGCGATCGCGGCGTTACCTACGTGAAAGGCCATGCCGAATATGTCGAGGTGTCGGGAGGACGTGTTGTCGGTGTCAAGCTTTCTGATGGCAACCTGCTTCCAGCCGATTGGTGTGTGAATGCCGCAGGCGCGGCCTCGGCTTCGGTTGTGCGCGGGATAGGGATTGAATTGCCCGTTTCTGCCCGCAAGCGCACTGTGTTTAGCATCAAGGCACCGTTGTCGAGGGATGGCTTCCCCATGCTGTTCGACACCTCCGGGGCCTGGATCCGCCCGGAAGGAGAGGGGTTCATTTGTGGGATCGCGCCCACCGAGGAAAACGACCCCGATGCCACGGGCGATTTCGAACCGGCCCATGAACTTCTAGAAGACGTGCTATGGCCCGCCCTTGCTCACCGCATTCCGGCTCTGGAGCAGTTGCGGGTCGAGCGTGCCTGGGCCGGCCACTACGAGGTCAACACGCTTGATCACAATGGAATTATCGGGCCGCATGACGAAATTCCAAACCTCATTTTTGCGACCGGTTTTTCGGGGCACGGCGTGATGCATGCGCCGGCGACGGGGCGTGGCGTTGCCGAACTGGTCGCGCACGGGGAGTACAAGTCGATCGATCTGTCTCCTCTCGGGTTCGGGCGTGTCCGTTCAGGCACGCCGCTTCACGAGAGCGTGGTCTACTAACTGAAAGAAGAAAAGGAGTGGAACAATGAGACTGGTGGGCAAGATTGCTGTCATAACGGGCGGCTCAAGAGGGATCGGCCGTGCGACTGCCGAGCGTTTTCTGGCAGAAGGTGCAAAGGTCGTCATTGCATCCGTGGATGAGGCTCGACTTCACGAAACCGCTAGAGAAATTGGCACGCCCGAAACGGTTCTGGTTGTCGCCACCGACGTCGGCAAGAAAGATCAAGTTGAAGCTTTGATCGCCAAGGCTGTCGAGAAATTTGGCCGCCTCGACATCATGGTCAACAATGCTGGCATTGCCATGGTGCAAGATTTTCTCTCGGTGACAAAGGAAGACTACGATAAGGTCCTTGGCATCAATCTTGAAGGCGCTTTCTGGGGCACTCAGGCTGCCGCGCGACAGATGATCTCCCAGGGTGAGGGCGGCGTGATCATCAACATGTCCTCGATCAACTCGGGTCTCGCCAACCCGAACGTTGCGACTTATGCAATCTCCAAGGGTGGCATGAATCAGATTACGGGCACCGCCGCGGTCGCATTCGCCCCGCACGGCATCAGGGTGGTGGGCGTTGGTCCAGGTACGATCGATACCGAGATGGTCCGCGGTGATTTTGTGTCGAGCGCTGGGGACAGGGTAATCCTCTCGCGTACGCCGCTCGGCCGGTATGGAAGAGCAGAAGAGGTCGCTTCTGTGGTCGCATTTCTAGCAAGCGACGATGCATCCTACATCACCGGCGAGACGATCTATCCGGATGGCGGCCGCCGCGTCCTGAATTACGTGATGCCCGACAAGGAGTAGTCCAATGGGGATCTTTGACAAACTTCACCACATTTGCATCGTCGTCCACGACGCCGAAAAGACCGCTGCCTACTTCGCCACTCTCGGAGTCGGTCCCTGGCAGAACTATCCGCCATTGGCAGCTTACAAGGAACTCGATGTGCCGAGCGAGGAGTCGTTCAAGGGACTGAAGTTCAAGTTTATCAATCTCGCCAACTTCCAGCTCCAGCTTTGTCAGCCGGGTCCGGAGGACGGTCCCCAGCGGCGCTTTCTCGATTCTCATGGGGAAGGTGTGTTCCATCTTGGCTTCGACATTCCCGATTGCGACGAGGCGGAGAACACCGGGTTGGCTCTCGGTCTTGCTTCACTGATGCGCGGCCGGCGCGACGATCGCAGCGGGTTTACCTTCTTCGATACCGCCGAGAAGGCCGGCGTCGTGCTGGAGGTACGCTCAAGTCCGGCACCTGCTGGAAAGGGCTGAGCAAGAAAGATGCGGACAATCGATCTCAATTCTGACTTGGGCGAGGGCTTTGGCCCTTGGCGCATGGGCGACGACGAGGCGGTTCTCGGCGTTGTCACCAGCGCGAACATCGCGTGCGGCGGCCATGCAGGGGATGCTGCGACCATGATGGAGACGCTGGAGCTCTCGCATGAGCGCGGCGTCGTCACCGGAGCGCACCCTGGCTTCGCCGATCGCGAAGGTTTCGGTCGCCGCCTTATCCCGCTGACGGTGAAGGAGGTCGAGCATCTCGTGGCGACGCAGGTCGGCGCCCTCATGGGGGCCGCTGCTTTGACAGGTGCCCGTATCCGGTATGTAAAGCCGCACGGCGCGCTCGGCAACTGGGCCGCCGACGACCCTGCCGTCGCCGATGCGATTGTGCGTGCGACACGGGCGATCTCGCTTGATCTCGCCATCCTCGCAATTTCCGGGACCGAGTTGGAGCATGCCGGTCGCGAGGCCGGACTTGCAGTCTTTAGCGAAATCTTTGCTGATCGTGGCTATCTCGCAAATGGTCGGCTTGTTCCGCGCAGCCGAGAAGGTGCGATGATCCACGATGCCGATGCGGCGGCCAAGCGGCTGGTCGAGTTCCTGTCGACTGGGCTGATGCCGACAATCGATGGGGTCGCAATTCCGCTGAAAGCTCATTCGATATGTGTTCACGGCGATAGTAGCGGTGCCCTCGCAATGGCCCGTCACATCCGGCAAGAGCTGGAGGCAGCAGGCGTTGAAGTTCGCGCATTCTTGAAACCGCTCAAGGAGCAGAGGTGATGGCCAAGGGATTTCTTATCGCGCAAGTCACCGTCACTAACCCGGGTGCGTACTCCAGGTATGCCAAAGCGGCGGGCGACCTCCTTAAACACTACGGTGCCCGGGGCATCGTCAAGCCAGAATCCGTCTTGATCAAGGAGGGGAACCCCAAGGCACGAACGGTGATTTTTGAGTTCGAGACTTTCGACAAAGCCAAGGAATTCTGGGATAGCCCAGAATATGTCGAAGCCAAGGCTCTGCGGGCGGATGCCGCCGATGCCGACTTCATCCTCATCGAAGGTGCTGACTGATTTGAATGCCATCGCCGCTATCGCTGTTTCCGAAATTGCCCCCCGATACCGGCCTGTTGCCGCTCATGCGCTGCTTGTCGAGTTCGGCGAGGTGATTGATGAACAGATTCATAACCAGGTCGTCAGGCTGGACGCTGCTTTGAAAGCCGCTCCATTCGACGGCTTTACCGAAGCGGTGCCCGCTTATGCAAGCGTGCTTGTCTGCTTCGATCCCCTTGTCACAGACCATCGAAGGGTTGAGGCGGCTTTATCGGATCTCATTGCTCATAACGTTGCACATGTTGGCTCCGATAGGTTACGTGACGTCGAAGTCTGTTACGATGTAGACTTTGCGACCGATCTCGCTTCCGTTGCGGAGACAAGCGGGCTTTCACCTGAGGCAGTCGTCAACGCCCATCTCGCTGGTGACTACAGCGTCTTCATGTACGGCTTTGCGCCGGGATATGCCTACCTCGCTGGCGTTCCCGAACCAATCCGGCTTCCTCGTAAACAAGCGGCTGTTCGAGGAGTTGCCGCTGGCAGTGTCCTCATCGCCGGTCCGCAATGCCTTGTCACCACGCTGACCATGCCGACCGGTTGGTGGATTATCGGCCGCTCGCCGACGAAGATCCTCGATCCTTCATCGGAAGATCATCCGTTCCTGTTCGACGTCGGTGACCGGGTGCGATTCCGCCGCATCTCGCACGCTGAATTCGAGGCGAGTAGTCGCACATGACCGAAGCTGTTTTTTCTGTCAATTTCGCAGGCCCGCATGTCGCTGTCCAGGATGCGGGGCGTCATGGCTACATGCGTTTTGGCGTACCCGCTTCAGGACCAATGGACCGAGCCTCTTTTGCTGCGGCAAACATTTCCCTTGGTAATCCAGCAACCCACCCGGCCATCGAAATCTCGATGGGGGGACTGGTGTTGGATTGTCTTTCCGGTGTGGTGACCTTTGCCGTTGCAGGCGGAGGTTTCATCGTAGACCACGCCGACAGGAAAGTCGGATCCTGGACGATCGCGACCCTACGCACCGGTGAGCGGTTGGCGATCCGGCCTGGGCACTGGGGCAGCTGGACTTATCTCGCCTTTGCTGGCGATCTCGCAACAAAGACCTGGCTGGGAAGTTCGTCTACCCATGCGCTTTCCGGATTTGGTGGCGGTCGCCTCACAACGGGGCAGACGGTCACCGTAAACGATGCGACGGTGCGAGACGATCGGCTCGGTGCAATTCCCTGCCCAGTCACGGCACGTCCCCGGTCGGAATTGCACGTGGTGCTTGGACCGCAGGATCGGTTCTTTTCGGAAGAAACAATCTCGAACTTTCTTTCCACGCCGTTTCACCTGACCGATGCTTACGACCGTATGGGAGTTCGCTTGCAGGGACCGGTGTTGACGCCGAGCGCTTCGCTCGACATGCCATCCGAAGCGATTGTGCGGGGTTCTGTCCAGGTGGCGGGTGACGGGGTTGCCACAGTTCTTCTCGCCGATCATCAGACGACAGGCGGTTATCCGAAAATTGCAACGGTCGTCGATACGGACTTGGACTCCTTTGTCCAACTGAGGCCGCGCGACCTGGTGGCGTTTAAGGCCGTTACGCCACAACAGGCAGTTGAGCACGTCCGGATGCGAGCTGCCACCGCCGCACGTTACTTCGCAGCAATCTCGACGCCGCGCGGCACACTGGAACAAAGGTTGATGAGCGAAAATCATCATTGATGGGGTAGTAGGTCCGACCCACGCTTGGGCCGCCCTTGAGACTGAAATAAAGGACGGAAGCCAATCAGCTAATCGGGTCGTCTAAGCGCTTGGTCGGCAACAAATACATACTTGGTTGATGTCGCCCCGGACCTGATGGGAGAGGGGAAAGGCTGTTGAGATGCTGCGCACCGCTTCCGCGTGCGCCCCAAATCGCCGGCGCGCAAGGCGCGACTTGCTGCTTGGCATCACACTCTCATCATCATTCTCTTTATAGTGACGGGCACGTCGCAATGCGACGCGAGCAAGTTGCCGGCTTAGTACCGCTGCCCGCTGATGTCGGCTTGCCACGTCAGGCGATGCTGTACGGATGATGGAATATTGGGGGTCGAATGAGCACGACAAGCAGTAACAGCAGAGTGGGTTGCCTAGATGGACTGCGCGGGATAGCGGCGCTGTGGGTGCTGATTGGTCATGCTCATCTCCTGAGTGGATGGCGCGTCCCAATCATCGGAGATCCTGATCTCGGCGTCGATCTTTTCGTTATGCTCTCGGGGTTTTTGATGGTGTTCCACTATCAACTCCGAAAGGACAGGGAGCCGTGGGAAAATTGGCTGACTTGGCGTTTGTTCTGGACGCGGAGATTCTTCAGGATCGCGCCGTTATATTACGTGATGCTGGCGATTGCACTGGCACTGGGGCCGATACTCTACGATGCGCGCATAGCAATCGATACTTTCAACGGCGTGCGGCTCCAGGCGGAATCGCGATATCTTGACGACAGTATCGTTAATTATCTTTCCCATCTGAGCTTCCTTTTTGGGCTGATACCGCAATATGCCTACCGTACGCCATTGCCCGACTGGAGCATTGGACTTGAAATGCAGTTTTATGCAGCCCTGCCGTTTTTAATGATCATCATTGGCCGGGCGGGTTGGTTTAAGGGAATGATTGGCATTGTGGTGTGTGGGGCAATGATCGCTTTGCTCACCAAGATGGTTGGGATTCGCTTTCCGATGCCTTCCTTCCTGCCTCTTAAAATGCATGTTTTTGCAGCCGGCATGTTGCTGGCTGGCCCTATGGGGAGCGATCGGAAAGCAGCGCTGCTTGCGTTCTCTGTCGCGGCGCTTCTGATATTAGTACCAATCGGAGGCGAGACTGACCTCCTGCACGGCGCGGTTCGACTCTCGATCGTTGCCTTATTCTTCAGTCTCATTCATGCAACGTTCCTTCCTGCCGGCCTATCCAAAGTCGCAGTTCCTGCCAGCAAATTTCTAGGAAACAGGTTCTTCCACAATTTGGGGGAACTCTCATTTGGGGCGTATCTGATCCATCTGCTGGTCATGCAGCCGGTTATCGCTCAACTCATCAAGTATTACGGGACAGAAATGAGCGATCCTGCGCGCTGGGCAGCATCCCTTGTCATCACTCTGCCGGTTGTCTATGGCTTCGCGTGGGCGGGGTACAATCTGATTGAAATTCAGGGCCAGAAAATCGGCAGGGCTTTAACACGAGCTCCAGCACCTGCGGCAGCATAGTCGCAATGCGGGAGCCTCAGCGCGTCTTGCTGCGTGACGCATCGCCCTGACATCGTATGGAACTTTTCTGGCGGGCAGCCAATGGGCGCCCGCGCCCTTGGTCATTGTCGGTGAGCGCATTTCATCGGCACTCAAGCCCCGCAGGTCCAGGGAAATGCTTCGAGATGCATTACGCCGGACGTTTTCAGAAAGGCTTTTGGCGCTGCGTTCAGGCAGAGGCTGCAAGAGGTCAGATTCTCTCGCTTACCGGGTAGTGTTGAACCAAGACCTAGTGCATTGATTCCAACACTTGGTGCCCACGTTTGACGGCTGCAATGATCTCATCCGGATCAGCTTTCCAGACGAAAGGCCGCGGGTGCTGATTGTGCTCCTTGATGAAGCGGTTGATGGCCGCCTGGAGATCGACGACGGAGTGAAAGACGCCGTGCTTCAAACGTCGGCGCGTCAGTTTGCGAAGAAGCCCTCGACGGCGTTCAGCCAAGAGCATGATGTCGGTACGAAGTGGAATGTCCATCGCGGATGCCTTGCCATCCAGGCGCGGACCTTCGGTTGCTTATGGGTCGCGTAGTTGTCGAGAATGACGTGGACGGCTTTATCCTGTGGCAGTTCAGCCTCAATCGCGTTGAGGAAACGGATGAACTCCTGATGCCGGTGACGCTGCATGTTGCGGCCGATGACGGAGCCGTCGAGAACATTCAGGGCAGCGAAGAGTGTCGTGGTGCCATGGCGCTTGTAATCAGGGGTCATCGTGCCGCCGCGGCCCTTCTTCAAAGGAAGTCCTGGCTGCGTCCGGTCGGGGCTGGTCGTCGTGCCGTATGGCAGCGCCAAGGGACATTTTAACTTTGCGCACAAACGGACATTCCAACCTTGCCGCCACATGCTTGTAGCCCGGCGGCAGTTCATATCCCTTCAAGGCGGGCAGCCCCTGTGATCACGCCTACCCAGATGACCGAGGGAGTTGTCACGTTGTTGAACGTTGATCGAACTATTCCGCCACTCTATGAGATCAGGGAAGGGGTCCGGTCACGGCTTTCCAGTGCGCCATGGCTTGATTTCGCAGCCTGCTCCTTTTTGTCAGCGATGAAACGACTTCAAAGCGGGGCGCTCATCACCGAATGTTTGTCGAACATGGAAATCTCAGCCCAGCACTGGAACGAATACGCCAGCTGTGAACTGCGCGGCAAGATAGACAGGACCGGTGTTGTTGATTGCCTTCTTGAGACTGTTACAAAGATCCAGATTGCCTCGGCTTCATCGGCACGGACATGTCGACATGCAAGCAATCGGCATGCTGTTGGTGAAAGCGGACTCGAGATTAGCGATATCGGCGCCGCGGCTGCAAAGAGCCTGAACTATATTCGCGCGGCGGTGGCGGGCGCATGCTCGAGGTAAGCGCAGCATCTAGCCCCAGTTCCCGAGAAACGATGACCCCCATATCCAACTCGTCAGTGTCATGGTTGCTGCCCTGACAGATGGTATCGAGTGACCGATATGGTTTGGCGATCGGCGATTTTAGCACGACGAAACTCAGATATTTGTCGATTCCGATGTCTCTGTCTATCAAGAGCTCCATAATGGTCTGATACTCGACAAGCCCGCTGGTGACAAACTTCACCAGATAATCGTAGCCGCCGGAAACCAAATGGCACTCGATTGCGGCCGCCAGCCTGACGATCGCCGCAGCAAAGCGGGCGAAATCGATCTGCCTGTGGTTCCGAAGCGTGATTTCCGTAAAGACGGTCACCGCCTGGCCAAGCTTGGCTAGGTTGAGCTGGGCAGAGTAGCCGCAGATGTAACCTTCCGTTTGCAATTTCTTCACGCGCATCAGACAGGGGCTTGGCGAGAGGTTGACGAGCTTCGCAAGCTCGGTGTTCGTCATACGCCCGTTCTTCTGGAGCTCGCAGAGGATTGTGATGTCGATGCTGTCGAGTTTCATTCCCTTACCCTATTGGGGCTATCGGAGATTACCGAGCGCGCGGGTTGATCCTGCTTCTGAAGGCATCGGGCAGGATCGCGCCATGCGAAATCCGTAGCGCAAAATCGACGAACCGTCATCGTTGGGGAGGTGTCGCCGATAGTCGGCGACACCGTTTCAATCACTTCACTGACAGTTCCGGCGTGAGGTAATAGTTGTTCAACGGATGCGGCCGAAAACCTTGGATACGGTCGCTGACCGCATCGAAGGTGTTGACGTGGACGATACCGACGACTGCCGCGTCATCCTGCAGTTTCCGGGCAATCTTGCCGTAGAGCGCATAGCGTTGTTCGTTATTGTCGTTGGCGCGTGCTTCCTTGATCAGCGCATCGACTTCAGGCGAGCAGTAATGCGCCAAATTGTATCCACCATCGCAGGAGAAGTCGGAAGACAGGAAGCCTGCCGGATCGAGAACATCGGTCAGATAGTTGCGCGAGAGGAAGGCGAGATCGAAATTGCCGCTGAGAAGATCCGGCTCAATGGCATTGTACTGCGCGGCCTTGATCGTGCTCTGTATGCCGACGTCCGCCAGCATCTGCTGGACGGCGGCAGCGATATCCTTGAATTCGGCTCTTTCGACATAGGCGATGATCTCCACCTTGAGGCTGCCGGGCGCAATGCCGGCTTCCGTGAGCAGCGATTTGGCAAGATCGGGATCATAGGTCGGCTTCTGATTCTTCGGTGCCCAGGCGTCCGTCGGGCGGAAGACATCGTTGGCAGGTGGCATAAGCCCGTCGAACAGAGCCTCGGAAATCGCCTGATTATCGATCGCCGCCTGAATGGACTTCCGCACGCGCACGTCATCGAAGGGTTTCTTCTTGTTGTTGATGACGAGCATGGTGGTGCGCGGTGTGGCAGCCTCCGATATTTTGGCAGAGCCGGAATCGTTGACTTGCTTAACGCTGGTGGCGGGGACGAGGCGCGCGATGTCCGCTTCGCCCGAACGGGCCTGGACCGCGCGCGTATTGGCGTCGAGGACGAAACGGACTTCGCCTTCCTCTATTGCCGGCTTCTTGCCCCAGTACGTCGAGTTCGCCTTGACTTTCAGGCCTTGTGCCTGGTCGACGGAGGTGATCGTGAAGGGTCCCGTGCAATGGTTGATCGGATCGATGCCACCATTGGCCTTATAGGCTGCTTTGGACAGAATGCTGGTGGCAGGAGCGGCGAGGTAAGCCGGCAACATAACAAGCGGTTGGGTGGTCGTTATGCGCACCTTGTCCTTCCCGACAGCTTCCACGGACTTGAAGATCTTTGGCGGAAAGGCGCGTGCCGCGACTTCTCCATGCAGGAGGCTGGTGAGCGCGGAGGCGACGGCGTCCGCGTCGAACGGCGTGCCGTCCTGGAAGACGACACCCTGTCTTAACGTGACCTCCCACACGTTCGGCTCAACGCGGTTGAAGGCGGTGGCGAGCCACGGCTCCAGTTTGCCCTCGTAGTTCACGCGTGCCAGGCCCTCGTAGCAGCCGGCCACCGTGCCGACATAGACGTCGTCGGAAGTCATCGCCCAATTGTTCCGGATGCTCCAGAAGTCGGCAACCACGACCGGCTGGGCATGCGCGGCCGTTGCCGCGAAAGCCAGTGACAATGCGGAAATCCTGTTGAATAACTTCATGCTTATGTTCCCCTTTTTTGTTTTGGAATAAAGAGTAAGGCGGCGCGGCTTAGCCGGCCGCCATCGCCGGAGCGTTAGCGTTCTCCGCGCCGCGAAGTGCCGCGATCCGTTCGAAATGATGGCAGCGCACGAAATGCGGCGTGGCCTCGTCTTCCATGATGCTGCACAGCGCTGGCTCCGCCTCTGCGCATTGGCTGTCGGCATGGGCGCATCGTGTTCGCAGGCGGCATCCGCTTGGCGGATTGAGCGGGCTCGGCGGCTCGCCGTGCAGGGTATCGATCGTCTCCTCCAGTCCGTGCTCGTCGAGAAGGGAGGAGGCGATCAACGCTCGCGTATAGGGATGTTGGGGATTGGCGAAGAGATCGGCCGCGGGCGCTATCTCGACGATCTGGCCAAGGTACATCACTGCGATGCGGTCACAGAAGCGAGACACGAGCCGCAGGTCATGCGTGATCATCAATATGGTGAGGCGCAGTCGGATTCTCAGTTCCGACAGGAGATTGAGGATCTGTGTGCGCATGGAGGAGTCTAGCGCCGACGTCGGCTCGTCGCAAACCAGAAACTCCGGACGCAGAAGCAGCGCTCGCCCGATACCGACGCGTTGCAACTGTCCGCCAGAGCATTGATGGGGGTAGCGATCGTAGAACGCATCCGTGAGGCCGACCTCGTGCAGCATGTCCAGAACCTTGGCCTTGCAATCCCCAGGCATATAGAGCGCATGCTGCATCAGCGGCGCGATCATGCTCTCACCGATCGTCATCGAAGGGTCTAGCGCCGAATAGGGGTCCTGGAAGACGAGTTGCATGGTGCGACGCATCTTGCGGAGTTCTTCGCCTTGCAATGCCAGGACATCGCGGCCGTCGACCTTCACACGTCCGGATGTCGGCGGTGTCAGGCGCATCAGCAAGCGAGCGACCGTGCTCTTGCCGCAGCCAGACTCACCGACAAGACCAAGGACTTCGCCATGGCGGATCGAAAAGCTGACGCTGTCGACGGAGCGAACGAGCCGCCGGCCCGGCAGTACATAGTGTTTCGTCAGGCCTTCCACGATGACGAAGTCGGAGTCCGCAATGCGTGGCTTCATGCCGAAGCTCCTTCACAGGCAGCGTGGTCTTCGCGGGTTGCGGCCCAGCAACGAGCCTTGCAGCCGTACTCGGTGTCGCCAAGATGCGGCTCCTCGACGATGCAGCGGTCGAGGCAGCCGTGTACCTGTGCAACCGGGCAGCGGGGATGGAAACGGCAGCCTGCCGTAAGATCCCGCGCATGGACGGCGCCGTGGGGGAGGGAGAAGAGCTTTCCCAGCGCATCGGCCTGAAAGAGAGAACAGCGAATAAGTGCCTGTGTATAGGGATGCGCCGGCTGCTTTAGGACTCTTGTTGCGGGACCTTCCTCGACGACGCGTCCGGCATACATGACGATGATACGATCGGCGACGGCGGACACGACGGAAAGGTCGTGGGTGATCAAAAGCACGGCGAGGCGTCGTCGACGGCGCTCGGCATCGAGAAGCCGCAGGATCTGCGCCTGCACGGTGACATCGAGGGCTGTGGTCGGCTCGTCTGCAATCAGCAGTTCGGGGCCGGCGCTGAGGGCCGCGGCCATCATCACTCTTTGCGCCATTCCGCCAGAGAGTTCGTAGGAATAGCAATCGGCGCGTGCCGAAGGATCGGGAATGCCGACCTCACTGAGCAATCCCACAACCTGACGGCGGTTTTCCCGTCCATGAATGCCGTTATGATAGTAAAGCGGCTCGCCGACCTGCGCTCCTACTCTCGACGTCGGATCGAGCATGGCCTGAGGTTGCTGGAACAGCATGGACAAGCGCCCGCCCCTGAGATGATCGAACTCGCCAGCCGATAGGTCTCGCAAGTCCTGTCCGGAGAAGTCGACGGCAGTCGCGCTGACCGTCGTGCCTGGAGGCAATAGCCGCATGATGGAGAGCGCGGTCACGCTCTTGCCGGAGCCCGATTCTCCAACGAGGGCGACAACTTCTCCCTTGCCGACGTCAAAGCTGACGCGATCCAGTATTGGTTGATCAACGCCGGCGAACCGCACCGTCAGGTCGCGTACCGATAGGATGGGCTGTCTCTCGCCCGAGGCGTGAGTTTTGCTGTCACAGGTCTGGCATGTCATGCGGTCTTCCCCTCTTTTTTATGAAAACTGGAGGTTCATGCGGCCGAAGCGACGTCCTTTCTTGCCTGAATGGCCTTGCGCATCGTTTCGACCGGATTGCCGAAATGCCGGCGCAGTTCGGCGAGCGCTTCTTCGAGCGTGCCAGACAACATGAGGTCGGCCAGCAACTGATGTTCCCGAACGAGCGCGTCGTTGCCGCTGTAGCCGCCCATCAGCTTGTGCAGGCAGAGCTTCGTCTCCGCCTGGACGGTCGCATAGACGCGCGATAGTCGCGGGCTCTCCGCCGCATCGACCAGCGTGCGATGAAATTGCATGTCGAGTTCCGCGATGAGCGGCCAGTTCTGGTTCTGGCGGGCGCGTTCCATCCGATTGGCGATCGCGCTGAGCTCCTTGTGGAGGGGCATCCGCTTCTCCTGCCTTGCCATGACCTTTTCCATGGCCGTGAGCTCCAGCGGCTGGCGCACCAGATAAATGTCGATCACGTCGCTTTCGGTGAGCTCGGGCACGAAGACCCCGCGATGCGGCAGACTATTGGCAAGTCCTTCCTGCACCAGGCGCGCAAGCGCCTCGCGAACCGGCCCACGGCTGACGCCGAACCGTTCCGCAAGTTCTGCTTCGTTCAACTGCGATCCCAGTGGGAATGTCCCGTCGAGAACGCCGTTGCGGACCTGTTCGGCGACTTGGGCCGCCAGGCTATAGCGCGGCAGCTTGACGTCACTGCCCTTTGATTTTGCCATGTAAGGCTCCCTAGAGTTCGTCATTGCTTCTTTTGCCTCTCCAGACCCTGGCCGATCCAGGTGACGGACAATGCGGTCAGGAAGATCGCAAGCCCCGGAGCGATGACCAGAAGCGGCATGCGATCGAAGTAGTTCTGGGCAGACGCCATCATCAGTGCCCAGTCGGCATTGGGCGGCTGGACGCCGAGCCCGAGATAGGACAATCCGCCGACCGTGATCAGCTTGTGGCCGAAGCGCAGAAAGGTGATCGCCGCGACAGGCCTGAAGACATTCGGCAACACATGTCGGAACAGGATGAAACTCGGACGGCAACCGAGCACTTCCGCTGCAGCGATATAGTCGCGGGTGTTGATGACAAGGGAGAGGCTGCGGGCAAGGCGGGCAAACGGTGCCCATCCGATGACCGTGAGCGAGATGATCAGCGTCGCATAACCGGTTCCGAAAATCGCCACCATGAACATCGCGATGATGACGTCGGGAAAAGATAGAAGCAGATCGACGATGCGCATGAGAAGCTCGTCGAGCCAGCCACCGGCTCGGGCGCTGATCATGCCGATGGTTATACCGATTGCTACGCAGAGAAGGAGCGTGACAGCCGAAATGGCGACGGCGAACTGGCCGCCGGTGAGAATGCGGCTCAGGAGATCCCGTCCGAGTTCGTCGGTGCCGAGCCAGTGTGCTGCGTTCGGCGGCTTCAGCCGCTTGAGCAGACTCTGTGTCGCTGGATCGTACGGCGCGATCCATGGTCCAATGATGAGAAGCGTCGCGATCATGGAGAACATGCTGGTTCCGACGACAAGCGTCCAATGACGACCTCGTGGAAAGCGAAACATCGTCAACTTGGTCCTGACCCGGTTATCCGACCACCGCAGCATAAGAGCGGGACTGAGGCTAGCGCGCATGACCGGCCCTCACGACGGGGTTGATGAACATGTGTATGATATCCGTGATCGTGGTGATGAGGATGGAAAGCACGACGATGCAGACAAAGCCGCCCTGCAGCATCGGAATGTCCTTGTTGATCACCGCCTCGTAGAGCAGGCGGCCCATGCCTGGGATGGAAAAGATGACCTCCACCACGACAGACCCGCCAAGCAGGCCTGCCAACCACATGGCGAAGAGAGTGAGGACCGGCATGATGCCGTTTCGCACTCCGTGATGCACCACGGTCTGGCGCATGTTGAGGCCGCGCGACAATGCGGCCGTTATATACGGTGCGCCGAGTACGTCGATCATGGCAGCACGGGTGACGCGCGTAAAATAGGCCATCGGGCGCAGCGACAGCACGAGTGCGGGCATGATGACAGAAGTCCATCCGCGCCAGCCAGCGGAAGGAAGCAGGCCGAGATGAAGGGACAGGAGCAGGATGGCCATTGGTGCCATCCAGTACTCCGGGACGGCGACGAAGGTCTGAGTGACGAAGGTCGTCGTGGTATCAAAACGGCCCCCCGGCCGCATGGCGCTCAGCGTGCCGAGAGGAAACGCCACGAGAAGCGCGAAGGCCAGTGCAACGGCAGCCAGCGTAGCAGAGACGCCGAGCGCGCGTGCGACCTCGTTTGCCACGGGCACCTTGTTCGCGAAAGATACGCCCAGGTCGCCTCGCACTGCGTCGGCCAGCCAGATTCCGTATTGTTCGTATAGTGGTCTATCGAGGCCGAGCTTCAGACGCAATGCCGCAACGGCGTCCTGATCGACCGCCAGATCGCCCACCCGCGATTGCAGAATTGTACGCACGGGATCCCCACCGCTCATATACGGCACGAGAAAAGCGAGAATGGAGACGAAGAGGGAGGTGGCGCAGAGGAAAGCCAGACGCTGAAGCAGGATTTTCGTCATCTTCCTTGTCTCGCCTCCGATTATCTTAATAGGTCGCGCAATGGATGATCCGCACAACAGGTGCGGATCAAGGCTTGGTGCCATGACCTGGGATCGCCGAGCGGTGGCGCGGCGGCGCAAGGCGAGAAATGAACGATGCCTATTGCCGAGGTTTTCATCTAAGCAGCCTTCTTATGCTATCCCCCTGGATGGCATATCATCATGAATTCACCTTCGTAGGATTGTCAACAATAGAAATGTTGGCGTAAAGCAGAAAATGACTTGATCCTATCCCCCTAGAGAGGATATAGGATGCCAAGAACGACAGCATGTTCGCCCTTGCATCTCTCATGGATATTGAAATGACTGACGCGGCTGATCTTGAATTTTCACCTGATTTGCATCTTTCTCTCCTTGCTGAGGCTGGCGGTGCGGGTGCGCGAGCGCGCCAATTCTGCCTTGACGTCATCAAGGAGTTCTATGGGTTCGATTATCGTCCGGATTGGCACGGTGATCTCGATTCCCTTCTCCTGCCGCCTGCCGGCAATCACTTCAGCAGCCTCCACCGCGGAGCTTTCTGGATTGTCGAGAACGGCCAGGGCGAGATCATTGCGACGACCGGTATCCGGCACCTGGGCTGGAAGCCTAATTGTGCGTCCCTGTTTTCCGATCTCTACGGAGATGGCACCGGCATCGCCTCACTCTGGCGGCAATACGTGCGAAAGGACTTGCGGGGGCTTGGGCTGGGCAAGAAGCTCGCCGCTCTTTGCGAGAGAGAGGCGCTGATCAGGGGCTATGAGCGCATGTATCTGCATGCCAGCTCCGATGCCTCAGCCACCGTTGGCTTCTGGAAATCCAGGAGATATGCCGCCATCGCCGATGACGGCGAGACCATCCATTTCGACAAGCTCCTGACCCGTCATTTGCCGCAGGCGGCGACCGCCTAACCCCTCAAATTCTTTCATCCACGACATTCGAACCAACGACTGGAGACACTATGGAATCCTTTAGTTCATTGATCGCCCAGGGCGGCGGCTCTGCCTGGCTCTTCATTCCAAGCGCCGTCCTGCTCGGTGCTCTTCATGGGCTTGAGCCTGGCCATTCCAAGACGATGATGGCCGCCTTCATTGTCGCCGTACGTGGCACCGTCGTCCAGTCGGTCATGTTAGGCTTGGCTGCGACCTTTTCCCATACCCTGGTCGTCTGGGCGATCGCGCTCGGCGGCATGTACCTCTTCTCCGGTCTCGACGCTGAGATCGCGGAGCCTTATTTCCAGCTCGTCTCGGCGTTGATCATTATCGGCGTCGCCGCCTGGATGTTCCGTCAGACATGGCGGGAGCAGCGTGCGGCAAAGCAATATGAGCGCGATGTCGCCGAATGGGAGAAGACCCGTAACAAGGCCATCCCCGCACAGCGCGTTGATACCGGCCATGGTTTCATGTCGATGGAGATCACGCCCGACAAGCCTGCCTTCTGGCGGCTGAAGGTCGTGAGCGGCGACAACTGGACCGCCGAATATGTAACTCTTTCGACCGAACGTCCGGATGGCACCAAGCAGAAGTTCACCTTCGTGGATCGCGACGGTTACATCGAATCCGTCGAAACCATCGCCGAACCCTATGACTTCATGGCGCGTCTCAGCCTCGACCACGGCGACCACGAGCATGATTACGATGTCTCGTTCCTGAAGGAAGGCGGTGCTGCCAAGACGCAAGGCGGCGGCGTCAATCTCGCGACCGAGGGGTATCAGGATGCGCATGCGCTCTCTCACGCCAACGACATCCGCAAGCGCTTCGACAATCGTCAGGTGACCACGGGGCAGATTATCCTGTTCGGATTGACCGGCGGACTCATTCCATGCCCGGCGGCCATCACCGTGCTTCTTCTGTGCCTGCAACTGAAGGAGATTTCGCTTGGGGCGGTCCTCGTCCTCTGCTTCTCGATCGGTCTTGCCCTTACGCTCGTCCTGGTCGGCGCGACCGCCGCAATCGGTGTGCGCAAGGCAACGCAGAAATTCTCCTGGCTTTCGAGCGCAGCCGCCCGCGCGCCCTATTTTTCGAGCGCCGTTATCGTGCTTGTGGGTCTCTACATGGGTTACCACGGTGTCAACGGTATCATGAACCCACATCATGAGCCCGCGGACAATGCCGCCAGCCTTATGGATACCGGGAGCACGGCCGTCGCCGCCGTCCGGTAATGGAGAGAGCCTTGCGGCGCGGTTCGCGACAACGATAAACAAAAGACAGGAGAAGCACCCATGCCCACCGCGCTTGCCTCGACAAAGAGCTTGAACTCGCCGCTTGACCAGATATCCGAGCATGGACTACCAAGAGACATGACCGATTCCACCGATGGCCACACCATCCATCATCACCACGAAGCAATCGCCAAGCGGTTGAAGCGCGCCGAAGGACACCTTCGCAGCGTCGTGCAGATGATTGAAAGCGGTCGGGAGTGCGTCGACATCGCCCAGCAGCTCTCTGCGGTCGAAAAGGCCATCACGCAGGCCAAGAAGACGCTCATTCAGGATCATCTCGATCATTGCCTCGAGGATGTCGTCGGTTCCCTTTCTCGGAAAGAACGCAAGTCGATCGACGAGTTCAAGACGATCACCAAATACCTTTAGTCTCCTGTCTGCATTTCCCGCAGGGCGAGGACGCGTGAGTTATCACCGTCGCAGCTTTGTGTGGTCATCTGTCGGTAAACCTTGCGATTCCATGGGGGAGTTCCAATGGAGCAATTCGTCGAACGTGTCGGAGATTTCATTCATAACCATCAAGCCTATGCGGGCCTGGTGGCAACCCTTATCGCCTTCGGCGAGTCCTTGATCCTCATAGGTTTCGCCATCCCGGCAACTGCTTTGATGTTGATCCTGGGAGGGCTGGTAGGGGCTGGGACAGTGGAGGCAGGACCGGTTGTTGCAGGAGCGATTATCGGCGCTATCCTGGGCGACGCCGTTTCTTATGGCATGGGTCGCTGGATAGGACCTGGCGCGGCGGACAGGTGGCCACTCAACCGATATCGGTCAGGCTTGGTACGCACGCGTTTCTTCTTTGAGAAATATGGATTTGCCTCGGTGTTTTTCGGCCGCTTTTTCGGTCCCGTGCGCTCGACCATTCCGCTCATCGCAGGAATGATGGCGATGGATCATCGACGGTTCCAGCTTGCCAACATGTCTTCGGCAGTTGTCTGGAGCGTTGCGATGTTGCTGCCGGGCTGGCTTGCGGGACGTGGTGCGTCGGAACTCGATGCCGCCAGTTATCTTGAGCGAGGTGCTGCGGTGCTGGCTATCTCGCTCCTCCTGGTTTTCGCAGGTGGAGTGATAGCCAAGAAAGTCTCCTCGATCGTCAGCAGGCGTCACGGCCAGGCGATCAGCAAGCACCATGAGTGCTGTGGCGGCAGGAGTGAAACCTGCCCTGGCCATTCTTGATTTTTCCGTGTCCATTATGATCCTATCCGTAGGGATAGGTTATAGCCCGGCACATCGCCGGCACAGTTTGAACCGCCGCCAGTCGGCATAACCTCGAAAGGAAAGTGTGAGATGTCCGAACAGCCTTCCATCCATATGGGCCACGGCCAAATGGTCGATATTGTTGGCAAGACCTCCGACAAATGGGAGATCATCTTCAGTGAGGCGGGCGTAGCTGACTACAAAGCGCCGCCGCTGAAGGAGATCGAGGCGGATGCAATCGACGTCGCCGGCAAGATTCATCCGCTTGCTATCGCAGCCGGTCCGAGTGAATCCACGGTCGTCGCCAGCGGTCAGGTCGATGGTGCCTACCGTGTGCGCGTCCGGGTTTGGCATGGAACCCATTTCCATACCCGAGAAGCCTTTCTGCCGGGTGCTGCACCGATCGAAGCCGTGATGGGGCCGAATGGCGGATCCTTGGCAACTTTCGACGAAAGCCTGCAGGTAGAGATCAAGCCGATCGACGCTGCCACGTGGGAACTCTTCTTCCTGAAGGATGCAACGCCGATCGAACCGCTCGCAGCCGAAGCTGTCATCGTGCAGGCTATCGGCCCGAAGGCGGAAGATTACCAGATCCGCAACCTCAAGACCGAATATTCAAGCAACCACAAAACCCTGATCGTCGAAGGCAAGATCAAGGACGCCGTTTATGCCCGCATCTCCATCGCAAAAGATGGCGACGAGGTCGTTCGCAGCATCCCGATTTTCCTGGCGAATTGATAGCCCGCCGGGAGAATGGCCGGGACCGCGATCCGGAGGGATCGTCTCCCGGCCTTTTCACCGCTTCCCTCGTACGAATTTATTCGGCCCGCCTGTCGCGAGCGGCTAGCCTATTTCAGGTAGGCGCGGGCAACATCGATCAACTCGACTGCTCGATCGCGACGCTTGCCCGGGCTCAGATCGGTGTCGGCGACATGCAGAAGGACGTGATCCTCGATTACCTCGGCGATCAGGCCGTTGATCGCACCCCGCACTGCGGCAATCACTTGCAGCGCTTCGGCACAGCTCTTCTACTCATCCAGCATCTTCTCAACGCCCTCCATCTGACCGCGGATACGGCGGACGCGATTGATCAGCTTGGTCTTCGCGCGCGGTGTGCGACATGCAGCCTCTTTTTGATAAGGACCCCGGTCAGGATCCTCCTGGAAAAGTTTTTCAGGCAGCAAAGGCTTGTCGGAGATGCTGTCCGGCGAACGCGAAGATGTTTCACGCCGGCCCGGGGCAAGCAGATCGCCGACGTCGTCGCGTTGGCGCCGTGTGCAATCGACGTCCAACGAGCCTCGCTGTTAACGAGGAAGGTTCTTTGCGCGCTCGCCAAGCAGCGTGCGCAATCTCTGCGCACGCATTTGTTCGAAGCCAGCCGCG
Source organism: Pararhizobium sp. LjRoot238 (assembly GCF_964252955.1). NCBI lineage: Bacteria > Pseudomonadati > Pseudomonadota > Alphaproteobacteria > Hyphomicrobiales > Rhizobiaceae > Pararhizobium > Pararhizobium sp. LjRoot238. Next base: position 276,957 of record NZ_CAXUPP020000002.1, read on the forward strand.
CCCTTCAGAACATGCCTTGCGGATTGGCGCGGGGGATATTCTGGCCGATCCAGGGGGCCGAATTTTTCGGATTGCCGACAAGCTGTAGCGTGTCCCAGTGTTCGACGGCCTTTCCTTCGGCGTTCATCCTGTAAATATCGACGCCGGCCGTGTCATTGGGGTCATCGTGTCGGCTATCTCCAGGACTCTAACCTGATAGCGCGTCGCGTTGGGCCGATCTACGGAAAGCTCGTCGCGAGCCCGGACTACATCAAGGCTCATGGGGCTCCAGAAACGCCCGATGAACTCCTCACACATCAGGCGCTCATGCAGGGCACGGAGACTTGGCACATCGTCGACGGCGACAAGACGATCTCCGTTCGTCCGCAGGGGCGGTTCAAGGCAGACAATGGCACCGCTCTCGCCGTCGCGGCAGCAGCCGGGCTGGGTATCGCCTGGCCTCCGGCCTGCATCGTCGAGGATTATTTGGCTTCCGGCACCCTCGTCCCTGTGATGACACGCTATCCTCCCCCCACAGCCGGTGTGTTTGTTGTCCGGCCGCCGGGACAGTATCCTGCCCGAAAGGTTCGAGTCCTCACCGAACTGTTGATCGAGCATTTCGGATGAGATTAGCCTGCGTCGGAGGCTCTGTAGCGGGCAGCGTGCTGTATCTGAAATAGGTGGCGAATCCTGGCCGTCAGAGTGGTCGGATGACCGATACCAGCTGCGCCATCCACGAGGTGCTTTTCCATCTCCATCCTTTTCGCAAGCAGCATTCCCAGCTCCTCTGCGAGAGCTGGACGGTCATGCATGACTGAGGCGAGATGATCCTTCGAAATCTCATAGACAACCACGAACGTCAGCGCTCGGATGTTTCCGCGTTCCAACGCACCCATAAGAACGCCGCGCTCGCCGAAGAGGTCGCCGGGAGCGAGTCGCGCCAGATCAGCCTGGCCATCGACCCCATCGCGCTCCACCACCGCGACACCGGTTCGCACAATCATGAGCGAGGTCAGTGACGTGTCCGGCGCGGCGATGATGGTGTCCTTGCGGAACGTCAGCCGTTTCATGCTCGAAGCCAGCGCTTCCTTCTCGTCTTCCGTAAGGGTCGCAAACAAGGGGACCGAGTTCAGCAACCTCCATGCCGTCCCAGGATGCTTCGAGGCCTGTTCTACTGAACCGTCGTCCTGGACGGGAAGGGCGACGCCCGCCGGTCCCGCCAATTGAAGGCCTGCCGCCTTTGTGTGGCGATAGACGAGGTCAAAGATCTCGTTTTTGGCGGCCGCTGTTTTTCCGATACCGCCGACGCGGAAGGAAAGTTCGATCTCCACCGCCTGACTGTCGAGACCGACGATCGTGGCCGACGGTTCCGGAAATTTCAGGATGGAATTGCTGCTGAGGAGGACAGCGCGCATGGTGTCTTCTATGGATGCCGGCGGCTTTGTCGGCAGCAAGCGGATGGTGAGCGAGACGCCGTGCGCCTCTTCAGGGCTCGTGAGATTGGTCAGGCGCGCCTTCGCCAATGCGCTGTTCGGAACAATGATCAGATCGTTCGTTTCGACGACGCGACCCTGGAAACCGTCGTCGAGGACGATCCAGTCCCCGACAGTGTAGGGACGGCCGAGATTGAGAGCGATGCCTGAAAAGACATCATTGAGCGCCGCCTTCGGGTTTCCGTAAAGGGACGAGACTACTCATTGAACGACAGCACCCAGGCATCGCGGGCCGGGAAAATGCAAATAATCGTGGACATCAAGATTTTTGCACACGTGCTCAAGTTTGTCACCCGGTCGTTACGTTCGCCCCTTAGAGCAGAATGCGCCACGTTTTCGTGGGGTTTTCGAAACGGCAGTCATACCCGTGCTGCTTGTCATGAAGCTTCACATTGCTCTTCTCGGGAGACGAAGAAAATGACCATTCTGCCAACTCTAAAATGCATGACGGTTGCCGCCGCCATCCTGGCCTCGACTTCGGTTCTGGCTTTTGCCAAAGATATCACCATCAGCGTCTGGTCCGGCGGAACGGGCCCGAACGACACTTACCGCCTCGATGCCATCGAAATCGCAGCTCAACAGCTCGAGCGTGAAGCCGCGATCCGCGGCGAGGAACTGAAGATCAAGGTTGAAAAGACGCCCTATTCCGACTGGGAAAGCTTCAAGCAGGCGTTGACCCTGGCAGCCGAAGCCAAGAAGGCTCCGAATATCGTTGCCACCGGACACGAGGATATCGGGCCCTGGTCGCAGGCCGGCCTCATCGTTCCGGTCGAGGACTATGTCGATCTGGATTCCTGGCCGCTCAATGGCATCTATGAAAACCTGATGGAGATCGCGTCGTTCAACGGCGTTGTCTACGGCATCCCTCAGGATGCCGAATCCCGGCCGATGTTCTTCTGGAAGCCGCATATGAAGGCGATCGGCTACAGCGACGCCGACCTCGACGCGTTGCCGCAGAAGGTTCAGGACGGCGACTATACCATGGCGAACGTTCTTGAAGATGCCAAGAAGATGCAGGACAAGGGTCTCGTTCAGCCCGGTTACGGCTTCTATCCGCGCGTCAACAACGGCCCGGACTATTGGCAGTTCTACACCAGCTTCGGCGGCACGATGGAAGAGGACGGCAAGCTCGTTTTCGACAAGGCGGCGATGATCCGCGCCTACGAGTTCTTCGCCGATGCGGTGAAGTCGGACGTTACGAAGAAAAATCATATCGGCATGCCCGGCGACCAGTGGTGGAAGGAAGTCGCCACCGGCAAGGCCGGCATCTGGCATGGGGGCACATGGCACTATGCCCGCCTGGTCAACCAGGAAGGCCTGACGAATTTCTTTGACAATGTCGTGTTCACGCTGATCCCTGCCGGCGAAGGCGGTAAGGCAAACACGCTGACGCATCCGCTCGTCTACCTCCTGACCTCCGGTCACGAGAAGGACGAAACGGAGATCGCCGCCCAGCTGATCAAGATCGCTTCCGAGCCGCGCATCAACGTGCTCCACGCAGTGAAGTCGGCGCACCTCGGCATCTCGAATGCTGAAGCCGAAATCGATCTTTACTCGTCCGATCGCTGGGCGCGCGAAGCGACGGAACGCCTTTTGCCGCATGCCATCGCGATGCCCAACAATGCTGATTTCGGCACCTATTGGACAATCATGTGGAAGGGCCTCGAAGCGGCCTGGACCGGCGCGAAGACCGTCGATGCCTCCATCGGCGATGTCGAGAGCGAGTTGAAGAGCACGCTTGGCGACAAGATCGTCATTCGCTGAAATAGACGAGAATTTCCGGGCGGCGGCCATTCGCCGCCCGGGAACGACCGGGAGAACGTCCATGAAAACATCCAGATTGCTTGGGCTGGTCATGATCGCCCCGGCGGCGATCATGATCATCCTGTTCTTCCTGATGCCGGTCGTCCTGACCGGCGTGTTCTCCATGACGAATATGACCACCGCGACGGGGATCTCCGGCGGCGCCTACCAGATCGCCCCTCATTCGCTGAACGACCTGAAATCGACCATGCCGGATATCGCCGCGCAGATGGCGCAGCCCAGCTACACGATCGATGAGGCCGGTCTGACGGCTGTCGAAGGGTTGGGGCTTGGTCCGGGCATCGCGGCGGAATTGCGCGCGAAGCACATGGGCGAGGTTTTCCAGTCCCGCCGCGAAGCGGAGCGGATGCTCAAGGATCTCGATCAGCGGCCCTCGACGCGAGACGTGAAACAGATTTCCGCGCAGTTCAACCGTTCCGTCGTCAATTCGCGCTACTCCAGCAAGGAAGAACTTTTTTCGGCGCTGGATAAGCTCGGTTTCGAGCTGACGGACGCGCAGAAGGACAGCGTTGCGACGGCGACCTATACCGGCTGGCACTGGACGGCCGAGAATTTCTCGCGCATCACCTCCTCGCCGGATTTGGCCCGCGTCCTCTTCAACACGCTTCTCTACGTCGCGCTGGTGCTTGTTCTCTTCAACACGACCTATGCGATGCTGCTTGCAATCTGGACGCATTACATGCCGTCAGCGCCGGCGACGATCTTCCGCTCGATCTGGCTTCTGCCGCGCATCACGCCCGTCGTCATCTACGTGCTGATGTGGAAGTGGCTGGCTTGGGACACCGGCTTCCTCTCCGTTCTGATGGGAAAATTCGGGTATCCGCCGAAGAATTACATGCTCGACAATGCCTATAATGCCTGGTTGTTCGTCGTGCTGATCAACGGGTTCATCGGCGCCTCGATGGGCATGCTGGTGTTTTCTTCGGCGCTGAAAGCGATCCCGAAGAGCCAGTTCTTCGCCAGCGAAGTTGATGGCGCCAGCCGCTGGCAGCAGATCCGCTACATCATCCTGCCGCAGATGCGCTGGCCGATCCTCTTCGTCACCTGCTACCAGACGCTTTCGCTGCTCGCCTCCTTCAACGAAATCCTGCTATCGACGCGCGGTGGGCCTGGCAAGGCGACGGAAGTCTGGTCGCTCGCGGCCTATCACACGGCGCTCAACAACTATGCCGGCAACCTTGAATACGGCCTCGGTGCTGCCATGGCGCTTGTCCTGGTTGTCATCGGCATCATGCTTTCGCTCGGCTATCTGCGCATCTTCAACTACGGCACGCTGGTTTCCCGGCCGCTGATCGAGGACTGACCATGGCGGAGAACTCGCAACCCTCGGCAAACTACAGCACCTGGCCCGTCATCCTGGCATTGTCGATCGTCAGTGCGCCGCTGGTGCTGATGTATGCCTATCTGTTCATCGACACGATTACCGACACGGCGGCAGGGTCGCTCATCCCGGAGAGCTTCACGCTGCGCCACTGGCGCTTCCTCTGGGAAACGCCGGCGGGCAAGCCGAATATCTGGCTCGTCACCCTCAACACGCTGATCTTCACGGCGAGCGTGACCACCGTCATCCTGCTCGTCTCTTCCATGGCCGGCTACGTGCTGTCGCGTCTCAACGTGCCGGCGCGCGGTTTCTTTCTCGCCGGCGTGATGGTGCTGCATGCGTTCCCCTCGGTAACGCTGATCATCGCCATCTTCATCGTGCTGCAAATGATCGGTCTTTATAACTCGCTGATCGGCGTCATCCTGGTGAAGGCCGCCATCGATCTGCCGCTCGGCATCTGGCTGATGAAGGGTTTTTACGACACCGTGCCCTGGGAGATCGAGATGGCCGGAGTGGTCGACGGCGCATCGCGCTTTCGCGTCTGGCGCAGTCTGGTCCTGCCGCAAGTGAGGCCCGGAATCATGGCGCTGGGATTGTTCTCCTTCCTGTCCGGCTGGAGCGAATTCATCCTGCCGCAGGTGCTGGCGCCCGGCAGCAATGTGCAGGTGCTGTCGGTCTATCTTTCGGCGCTGATCTTTGACGACAACAATTTCGATTTCGGTACCTTCAAGGCCGTCGGCGTCTTCTACATCGTCCCGGTGCTGATCGTTTACGCGCTGTTCCACAAGTACCTGATGAATATCTACAGCGGCGGGAGCAAAGGCTGATGCGCATCGTTCTCGACAATTTTTCCAAAAGCTTCGGCGCCACCAAGGTCATCGAAGGCATGACGCTCGAGGTCGGCCATGGCGAGATGCTGGCGCTCCTTGGCCCTTCCGGCTGCGGCAAGTCGACAACGCTGTTTGCCATCTGCGGCATTCACCGGCCGACTGGCGGGCGTATCCTGTTCGGCGACCGCGACGTCACGGATCTGCCGAGCCAGGCGCGCAATATCGGCGTCGTCTTCCAGTCCTACGCGCTCTATCCGCATATGACGGTCGCCGAAAACATCGGCTTTCCGCTGAAGGTGAAAGGCATGGCTGCCGAGGACATCCGCAGGGAAGTGGACCGTATTTCCGCGCTCGTCCATATCGGCAACCTGCTCGGGCGCCGCCCGGGCGAGCTTTCGGGAGGCCAGCAGCAGCGGGTCGCGCTGGCGCGCGCCCTGGTGCGCAAGCCGGACGTCCTGCTTCTCGATGAGCCGCTCGCCAATCTCGACGCGAAGCTGCGTCTCGAAATGCGCTCGGAAATCCGGCGGATCCAGCGCGAGACGGGCATTACCGCGATCCTGGTGACGCATGACCAGGTCGAGGCGATGAGCATGTGCGATCGCATCGCCATCATGAAGGAAGGCGAGATCGTCCAGATCGCCGCGCCGGCCGACATGTACACCGATCCGCGCACCGCCTTCGTTGCCGGTTTTCTCGGCAATCCCCCCATTACTTTCCTTCGCGGTGTGATGGAGAGAGGCGCCCTTGCGATACCGGACAGTGAAATCCGCATTCCCCTGCCGGTCTCCGTTGCAGCATCCGAAGGTGCAAAGCTGATGCTCGGCGTCCGGCCCGAGCATTTCACGCCGGCGGGCGACATTGCCGTTCCCGGCACGGTTACTTTTGCCGAGACGCAAGGGCGCGAGAACCTCTACGACGTCCAGCTGAATGGTGGGCCGCTGCTCCGGTCGATCCAGCCCGTTCGCCATGACGTCAATATCGGCGATGCCGTTACTTGGGCGATCGACAGCAAGGGCGTGCTGGTCTTTGCCGATGACGGACGGAGGCTTTGATGCCCCGCGATTTTTCTCCATTCTTCAGGCGCTATGGCTGGCCTTCCGGCAAGGCAACGCTTCCCTTCTGCATAGGCCATCGCGGCGCAAGCGGTCATGTGCGCGAAAACACCCTTGAGGCGTTTCGGCTGGCTTCGGATCTCGGCGCCGAGATGTGGGAGTTGGATACGCAACTGACGCGGGACGGCATCGTCGTCGTATCACATGACGACCACCTTGAGCGCGTCTTCGGTGTCGATCGTCATATCTCGCGGATGTCCGCTGCCGAACTCGCAGCGCTCGACGGCGTCAACGTGCCGACATTCGAGGCAGTGGCAGCGCTCGCTCGCGAACTCGGGGCAGGCCTTTACATCGAACTCAAGGCACCTGGAACCGGGCCCCTTTGCTGGGAACATCTCGGACAAACAAACCAGCGCTTTGCCTGTCTGGGCTCTTTCGATACCGCGCAGGTGCGTCAACTGCGCGACGCCGGATGCGACTTTCCGCTTTCGGTCCTGGTGCGCACCGGCCATGACCCGCATGCGCTCGGCGCCGAGGCTGGCGCCGATATCCTGCATCTTTGCTGGGAGAGGGCAGGGGAGCGGCCACAGGACCTGGTGACAAAGGGATTGATGCGGAAAGCCTTCGATGAGGGAAGAGAGATCGTGCTCTGGCACGAGGAGAGACCGGCCATTCTCCGGGATATCATGCGGCTGCCGGTACTCGGCATTTGCACGGATCTGCCGGATCTGATGCGGCCTGTAATGGATGGGGAAGAAAGACTTGGCTGACAAGGACAACGGACCGCGCAAGGTCACGTCTTTCGACGTGGCGCGTGTGGCGGGTGTCTCGCGCGCCGCCGTTTCGCGCGCTTTCACGCCGGATGCGAGCGTCTCGCCGAAGACCCGGGAAAAGGTCTATCAGGCAGCGAAGGAACTCGGCTACCGGGTAAACTATCTTGCACGGAGTCTCACCAACAAGCGCTCTGATCTCGTCGGCCTTGTCGCCGCCGGCCTTGACAATCCGTTCCGCACACTGCAGATCGAGCATCTGGCAAGGGCGTTGCTGGCCCGCAATTTCCGTCCGATCCTGCTGCCGACGTCGAAGGAAAGCGACACGTCCGCGGTCATCGGACAATTGCTGCATTATGCGGTGTCCGGCGTCATCGTCACCTCGGACGCGCCGCCAACGGAGATCTGCGAGCAATGTGCTGCCGAAGGCGTCCCGATCGTGCTCATCAACAAGGGGGAGGACATTCCCTACGTCGACAGGATCGTCTCGGACGACCGCATGGCCGGACATCTCGCCGCCGAACACCTGATCGAAGGCGGCGTGCGGTCGGCTGCGGTCATGGCCGCACCGGCGGTTTCCTACACGGCGCGGCGCCGCAGCGAAGCCTTCCTCACCCGCTGCAAGCAGCTGGGGTTGCAGGCGCGGCTGATCCCGCTGCAGGTCAATGATTATCAGAACGGCTACAGCGCTGCCGGCGATCTGGGGACGCTCGGCGTTGAAGGTGTCTTCTGCGCCAACGATTACATGGCCTGCGGCGTCATCGACCGGCTGATGGGCGATCTCGGCCGTCGGGAGGAGCCACCGATCCGGATCATCGGCCATGACGACATTCCGCAGGCAAGTTGGGCTGCCTATGCGCTGACGACCATCCGCCAGCCCTGCGATCTTCAGGCCGAACAGACCATCGACCTGCTGATAAGCCGGATGGCCGAGCCCGACATGACGGCGCGCGTCGAGTTCACGCCGGTGTCGCTGATCAAAAGAAGGACTGCATGATGCCTGCCATATTCGATCCCTCCACGCTTCAAGCGCGCGCCGAGGCAGCGATCCGGATCGCGCGGCAGGTTGGGCGGCAAGCCGCCCGTTTCCGCCAGCAGGCGAAGGCCGGCACTTTGCACGTCGAAAACAAGGGACTGCAGGACTTCGTAACCACCGCCGACAGGCAGGCGGAGCAGGCAATCCGCGACGGGCTGCTGGCGCAGTTTCCCTCCGACACGTTCATCGGTGAGGAAAGCGGCGGACGGACTGGACCGGCCGGAACATGGGTGGTCGATCCGATCGACGGTACAACGAATTACATTCGCGGCTTCCGCCACTGGGGCGTTTCGATCGCCTTCGTCGCCGACGGCAGGATCGAGATCGGCGTGATCTACGATGCAGCACAAGACAAGGTTTTCCACGCCATTCGTAATGGTGGCGCCTTCAAGGACGGTAAAGAGATCCATGCCGCTGCGACCAACGATCCGTCAAAAGCCATGATCATTCTCGGCCATTCCCGCCGCACCAGCTTCGATGATTATCTTGCGGTCGCAAAGCGGCTGTATGAGCGCGGCATGGACTATCGTCGCATGGGTGCTGCGGCGATCGGCCTGATCCGCGTCGCTGAGGGCGTCGCCGATCTCTATTACGAACGGCATCTCAACGCCTGGGATCTGCTTGCCGGAGCGCTGATCGCGCAAGAGGCTGGGGCGAAGGTGGCTATGCCACGCCTTTCGGACCTTCTTGATCGCGGGGGTCCGGTGATCGCCTATTCGGCCGGCTTGCAAAGCGAATTCACCTTTCTTCTCGACATGGAGCACTTGGCGCCGGCGGAAGTCCTCCGTCGTTAGCCCGCAATGCGCTTCGACCAAGCCCGCGCCGTCGCCGGTGCTTCGTCCGTGGTGATCTGGTCAGGTTTCAGCGCCATCAACGCCGAAAAATCGCGCCACTCGACATCGCTGAACCCGCCTACAGGGTCCTTCAGCGTGAAGGTCCACGCATCGACACGTTTGCCTTCGCTGCGGCAGAGAGAAACCATGTCGAGGCCGTCGCGGGCGGCCTGCAAAAGCAAAGACCATTGAAGATAGACGGTGTCCGGCTCTGTCGGGCCGCTGACATCGGCGAGCAGGTTCTTTTCGACCGCCTGCAGCCCGTCTTGCCGGTAGATCAAAGCAAGTTTGTCGGTCGGATCGATGCCGCGCAGCAGGTGCGGCAGCTTTTCCTTCACGGCGACGATGAGATTGAGGCAGTGGCCGCTGACAATCACCGAGGCGGTCATGGTGTGGAAATGCGCCGCCAGATGCGCAATGCCTTTCGCGCCGACCGCTTCGTAATCGTCCTTCATGTCGAATTGCAGCAGCGCATCGGGATGAGCCGACTGCAGCATGGCAGCAAGATCTTCGCTGAATGTCAAATCCCTGCCGCCCTCGCGCATACGGGCATCACGTAGCTCGTCAAGGCTCTTTTGGGATATTCGGCCGTGGCCTGTCGTTTCGCCTTGCAGTTCGTCATCATGCAGTACGACGAAGCCGCCATCGGCGCGCACGCGCAAATCGAGTTCCATCGACGCGCCGAGGGCAAGTCCCATCCGCATGACGTCGGTGGAAAACAGCGGATCGGAAAGCCGCCGGCGAAGCCGATGCCATTTCAGCCGGACGGGATGACCGTCGTTTTCAATTTCAATCTTCAGGTCCGACACCATGGATGTACCCGCCTTGGCTTGTCACGTTGTTTTTTTGCTTAACCGTTCTGGATAGTTCGTTTGGCATGAACACGCCCGCCGTCAGATACAAGAACCATCGCTTTCCATGGGGGCATCATCGGCGCCGATCGTGACCCCACCCAGTTTCCATTTGCGTCGGTAAATCAAATCCTTAGGCTCACATCGCGTGGGGGTCAGCCTTCAGTGCCGATTCACAGCCGATCTGCTATCTGGTCCGGTCAGAGACGCCCTAGAACGCTACGCATGCTGTTTGAGGTACGTTAGGACCATCGCAAGCGTTGCGATCAAAGCCTCTTCCTTTTAGTTTAGAAGGACCAGGCGTGGCTATCAAACCCTCGGCATACCGATTGGCCTGAGATGGCGCCGGAGTGCTGCGATGCGGAAGATGGCGTTGGCGGCGCCATAGCCCCGGTAGCCGCGACGCTCGACGATCTCAAAGAAGAAACCTTCGCCATACGTTGGCGAATAGAGCTGGAAGTACTCGCCATGCTCGTCACGATCATACAGGATATTAGATGCCTTCAGCCGTTCAGTCATCTGCGGATCCAGGCCGAAACGCACTTCCACGTCCTCATAGTAATTGGGAGAAATTGACAGCGGTACAAAGCCGTTCTGCTGCAATGCCTTAGCCGTCGCGAAGATGTCGCGCGTCTCGAATGCAGGTGCTGGATGCCATCACGCCAGCGATTCATGTACGAGAGCTAATAGCCACTAGGGCCCATACCGCCACTGCGATCGTCGCCGATGGCAGCTGAACGCTGCTGACGACGAATGCGTTCCAGATTGGAGCGCCCCGACTGGCGACCATCGATCATCTTCGGCGCCATCTTGGGCGCTGGGCGGTACCCCTTGTTGGGGGCGAGCTTCTGCCTACATGCTGTCACATGGGACGTCCCGCGATCGGACGGGACGCGCCACGTCCACCCTCCGCCTCAGATGGGGCAGGCAATAGCAACCACAGGAGAGACCGATGCAAGAGCCCCTTGTCGTCCGCCGCGAGACGCAGATCCCGGCGCCGCCCGCCGCTGTGTTCGCGCTTCTGACCGATCCAGAGCAGATTCTGCGCTGGATGGGAACGGAAGCGCAAATCGAGCCTCAGCCTGGGGGGCTCTATCTCGTCAACGTCACCGGTGCTCGGTTCGCTCGCGGATCCTTTCGCGAGGTGGTGCCGGTACACCGCCTGGCCTACAGCTTCGGCTGGGACGGCAGTGAGGTGGTACCGCCGGGGTCGAGCCTCGTCGAGATCGACCTGATCGAGCAGCCGGACGGAACGCTGCTGCGCCTGACCCACACCGGCCTGCCCAGTGCCGAGCAATGCGCCGGTCATGCGGAAGGCTGGGCTCACTACCTCGGCCGGCTGGCCGAGGTCGCAGCCGGGCGTGCCACGGGTCCGGACCCGTGGCACGGCAGGGTGTGACTCCTTTCCGCTCTCGAAATCGTCGCCCGTGAACCGATTGCACCTTCAGGGCAACACCGGCTCGCAGGCGTTTCGAAGGCGGCCTCGCCCTGAATGTCACCTCTGCTCACTCCGCCCTTGAGTACTTCCTGTCCTGTCGTGGGATGTCCACACGCGGAAACATGAGAAGCAAGAGCGCCATCGCCCCGGTGCCGATGACAGCCTGCAGTCGCCGTGGCATGATCGAGGCATGGATCTGCCCGCCCCCCTCGTCTGGCTGGTTGACGAGGCCTGCGCCTCGTCCAGCCCCGCATCGTTCCTTGCCGAGCTCGGTGGCCGGCTGCTGGCCGACGGCCTACCGCTTTCCGGTGGAGCGCTGACGCTCGCAGTGCCGCATCCGATTATCGCCCGCCGCACTTGGTTATGGCGGGCGGAGACCGGGGCGGTGATCGAGGCACTGGGCTTCGCCAGCGGCCCGCCCATCCAAGCTGGGCGCGACTGGCTCGTGGGGCTCGGCCCGGTGCGGCAGGACACGGTCGGCTCGGCGCCGGACAGTCCGGTACTGGCCTGGGCCGGGGCTCGGCCATTCTCCGCCGCCGAGGCCGACCGGCTGCGCCAGGCCGCGCGCTTCGCCGCAGCGCCCTTAGCCGCCCTGGCCGCGCGGGCGGCGCTGTCAGCGCTGCTCGAGGCCTATCTTGGCCGGCGTAGTGCGGCCCGGGTGCAGGCCGGCGCGCTCTGCCGTGGCACCGGCGAGACCATCCGCGCCGCGCTGCTGTGTGCTGATCTGCGTGACTTCACTGTCCTGTCCGAGGCGACGGAGCCCGCGGCGATGATCGCTGCCCTCGACGCTTGGTTCGAGCGTGTCACCGGGGCGGTGCACGCTTTCGGGGGTGAGGTGCTGAAGTTCATCGGCGACGGCGTGCTGGCTATTTTCCCGGTCACCGGCGCGCCGGGCGAGGCCTGCGAAGCGGGGCTGCGCGCGGTTGCTGCAGCCCGCGCTGGCATGGCCCATCTCGATGCGGTGCGGCAGGCGCAGGGGCTGCCGCCGCTACCCTTTGGTGCGGCACTGCATTTCGGCGAGATACTGTGGGGCAATATCGGCGCGGCCGACCGGCTGGACTTTACCGCCATCGGTCCGGCGGTCAATCTGGTCAGCCGGCTCGAAGGGTTATGCAAGCCGCTTGGTCGCAGCGTGCTCATCTCGGGCGCGGTGGCGGCGAAGACGACAACGGTTTTGGTCCCGTTGGGCGAGCACTTATTGCGCGGTATCGCTGATCCCTGCGCGGTCTTCACCCTGCCGGAGGACTGAGTCCGCGGATACAGGCGAGGATACTACGTGCGTGACTAATATGGGCGACTGTCGGTACATATGTGCAGGCAATCGGCTTTGGCAGGCGCGGCCATTACCACAGGCCGCTCTGGGTCATCAACGATTCCGGTTCCACTCAACGTCCACTTACAAGCGGCGATGTCGACCCGATGAAGGTCCGGAGATCCCCTCCAAGGCAAGGTCCGTGAAGGGTCGATATCAGCCGTCGCAACGAGGCTGAAACGCCGCTCGAGCCGCGGTCCAGCGCCCAGGCCCCCAACAGCCGCGCCTGCCCTTCGACCCAATGCCGAGCCAAATTGAGCCTTGCCTCGTGCTTTTGGCAGCAAGACCGCCCAAAATGCAGCGACTGGGCCTTAAAGGCCTGCTCGACCGGCCGCAGGAAGAGGTCAGCGACGTTGACGTGATCCGGCGCTCCAATGCGAAGAGGATTGTGTCTGCGATATCTGGGCCCTGCAGGAAGGTCATCTGTTTGGCGAGATTGTCCATCTGCTGGCGATAGCCGGGATCAGTGATGGTCGCAGAGCTCGGCTGCAACAGGTGACGCAAATATTGTGCTTCTATCCGACTTCCATGCGCAGACCGTCGGAGAAGGCGGTGGACCGGTGATGTGAACCAGACGCTTGCGCCCGGCCTCCTTCAGCCATGAGGTCGCAAGTTCGGCGCCCTGCCCGTCGTCGGCGGCGAACGTCACGCTATCAGGTGTTCCCGTCGTGACAACGTAGACGACGGGCACCGGCAGGCCAGCGGGGTCGATCGGGAGAGAGCTGTCGATCCGCTTGCCTGTCGCGATGATGCCGTCCACCTGCTTATCCAGCATGGCATCAACATGGGTCTTGCCGAGCGCGGGATCGTCTTCGATTGCGGGATTGATGGCTTGACGCAGCGGCGCGACGACGCACCCGGGTGGAGGACCTTCATAGCGCGGATGACAAGCCAAGGCTCTTAGTGAAATGCCCTTTGCCACAGTCAATGGAGCTTGCCTGCATTATCGTGTCGCGGGGCGGTCCGGCCGGCCGCCGATCGTCTTTGCCAACTCTCTTGGCTCGGATATGCGCATTTGGGGCGAGGTAGAGGAGCGGTTGAGAGACAGGTGTGAAATGCTGTTTTTCGACCAGCGCGGGCACGGGCTGTCCGAGGTGACTGAGGAGCCGTACTCTATCGCGCAACTGGGCGAAGATCTGGTTGGCCTTCTCGACCACATCGGCTGGCGGGTCGTCTGTCTCTGCGGTGTTTCAGTGGGTGGCATGATCGCGATGCTGGTCGCAGATCGACATCCAGACCGGATTTCCGGTCTCGTCCTCCTCGACACGGCGGCGAAGATCGGGACTGTAGAGAGCTGGAACGAGCGCATTGGGGCCGTTGAGCACGGTGGCCTTGCCTCGATCAGCGAACACGTTCTTTTCCGGTGGTTCCCGCCTGGATACGCCGTTCGCCATCCGCAGCGTTGGGCAGCATGGCGGCGGATGCTTGAGGGCACACCCGTCCAGGGCTATATCAACACGTGCAAAGCACTCCGTGACGCTGATCTTCAAAATCACCTTGCGCGCGTCACGCTCCCCACGGTGGTACGGGTGGGAAGCGCAGATCAATCAACACCGCCGAACCTGGTTGCCGCCACTGCGCAGAAGATAGCGGGTGCTGACTTTGCGATTATTGCCGGGGCAGGGCACGTGCCATCGATCGATGCTCCGGATGCGGTTTCAGACGCAATCTGGTCGATAGGGTCGACTGGTCGTGCTTGACCGAGATGTCAGCACGGTTTCCGAAGCAGAGTTTCCGGAACCGTACGAAGACGTTTTGACTATCGCAGCTTCGTCCCTTAACGAGAAAAGAAGCATTCGCTTAAGCGCCTGCGGATGCAGAAGTCCGGTGGCTCCGGCCGTCCAGCCGTCGATATTAGCGGCCTTCCGCGTCGCAAATTCTACCGCCGCTATGACGATTAGCAATGTACGCCTTGAAGACGCACAACCATCGACAATCTAAACAATATTGCGTATACTCCAAGGATAGATGGAGGCTGACATGCCGAGCGTAGCAAATGAGAATAGTGAGCGTATGAGCCTGCGGATCCCAGCAGCTGCAAAAGCCAAGCTGGTGCGCGCCGCTGCGCTTAGCAATACGGACCTGACGAATTTCGTGACGCAATCCGCACTGCGGGAAGCAGAAGCGGTAATCGAAGAAGCCGAAACGATCAAAGTCTCGGAGCGGGATTACCTGCGCATCCTCGAACTATTGGAAAATCCTCCTGCGCCGAATGCGAAACTGCTCGCTGCTGCTCGCGCGTTGCCGAAATCAATATGACGGCTTGGCGTGAGGAGCCGATCGCCAAACAGCACGATCGCAAATCTTTCGACTGTGGTGATGCCGATCTCAACGATTTCCTACAGCGCTTTGCGCGACAAAGCCACGAGCAGGGCGGCTCAAAAACCTTCCTTGCGATAGACGAATCAGACGGCAAAACGATCTACGGCTTCTATAGCCTGGCGCCCACATCGATCGATCCAGACAAAGTACCGGAAAGTGTAAAGCGAGGGCTTGCCCGTCATGAATTGCCGGGGTTTCGACTGACGCGTTTGGCCGTAGATAAACAACGGCAAGGGCAAGGTATGGGCGGTCAGCTTTTGCTCGCAGCCGGCAAGCGATGCCTGCGTGCGGCGTCCGAAGTCGGCGGCGTGGTCATGGCGATCGACGCCAAAAACGACAGGGTTGCCGAGTGGTACAAAACTTACGGCGCGTTACCGCTTATCGAGTCGCCCCTGACGCTTGTGATTCCTCTCAACACCTTAGCGGCAGCGTTGAAAGCTGCGGGTCACGACGCCTGATCATCGGTCTTTTTCTCTTCTAACTTCGCTGGTTCGCCGGCATACTCCCAGCGTATTCCAGCATCCATCAAACTCCGGACAAAGCGGTCTTGGCCGATCGTTAAATCACAACGATGGACAATCAAAAAAGCAGTCTCGACACAAACGTCCTGCGTGTAAATTACCGACAGATGCCAGCTGATGGTTTGGATAACCGGATCGTTCTTGTCATTGGACGCCCTCGTTTCCCTGCTTTCGTTGTTGCAAACGGAGCTCGGTCCCCAGGCGTTTTCTCGAGACTTCTGTGGATGTTGCCATGCTCTCGCTGCAGAGAGCACGCTCTCAGCTCTGCTCAACATTGGGCGTGCACGACGGCTGATCCTGGCAAGCAAAAATGGCTCGCGAGCTCGCAGGCGCATCAAAAGCAGGGACAGCCATCGCGCAGACGAAGAAATGATGGGTTGCCATCCTCTTGAGCAGCGCTCGCCACGCAAACAGACCTATCTACTTAGCCAGCTTACTGGTAGCACCAAGAAAACCCACCGGAGTGCCACCATGAACCTCGACGACAAGTACCAAATCATCGTCAACGCTTTCCACAATACCAGGTGGGGCGTTTCGCCAACCGCGACACGCGGCGCGGTCGAAAGTCATGCCAAAAAGCATGGGCTCGAAGGGGCGGAATACACTGAGGCCCTCAACGGCGCGATGGCAGCTGGGCTTGTTGCGCAGATGGCGGATTCGGCTCTGACGATCCGGAACGCCGGCCGGAACCTGCTGCCTAAGCGATAGCCTGAGCGTTGGATGGCTGTAGCCCTGTCCCGCAACGGCGCCGGCCCTTCGACCGGCGCTTCAATGCCTCAGCGGCACGCCGCACGCGACCCGACATCAATTGATCCTTGCCCGTCACCATGCTAACTGCCGTCGGCCGCTAGGCGGGGCGGCAAGAGGGCGTGGCTGTTCTACCGGTTCACCACGCATCCACATAACGGGCCCCGTCTCCGGCGACTGCAGGATCGGGCTTGAACCAACGTCGGGATCGTATAGATAACCCAACGGATCGCGACTGCCATTAACTTTAGAGTGGGGTCGGGCGGCAGATTGACGTCACGCCGCTGCCACGAGACTACGTGGCCGCTCCTTGTATCCCGATGCGATACCTTGTGGGATGTTTCCAAACGGTTCGAATATTTCAACCTCTCCCGGTGTGGTGGAAGAGGCTTTGTCCTTCTATCGTGACCAGACCGAACGGCATCACAGCGCGATGATAACAGGCGACATCGAAACCGCACCGCCGCTTCGCGAAAAGGCGCATAATCTCGCTCTACGTTCGAGCAAGGGTGAGGCCGACATTTTGGCCGGATCGGCGCGCCCGGCTGCATGCTGGCACGGCTGACCGCTGCGGAAACCGGTAAAGTGCCGCTCTGGGGGCAAACCGGTAATTTCGTCGTTACGGTACGGGATGCGCGCGTGCGCGCCGAGATGGACGGCATGTTCGGGATCGGCGTGAAATAGTAAATTGATAAGTTTCAGCGCGCATGTGGTAGATTGGGACAAGTCGTTTCTCTCAGAGACCGGCTAGGCGACCGCAGTTTCTGGGCATCCGCGCCGAAATCTCACCCGGGCTGACACCGAACTCATTCGTCTCGACGGTGATCAGCGCTCATGTCCAAAAGGAGCTGAAAGGGCGACTTAGGGACATCAGCCTGCAATACCGCAAGAAATAGATACACATTGTGTATGCGTTTGTGGTATATTGGCCCTGAAGGAAGATGCCATGACCAGCAAAAACGCCACCGATACCCATACCCGCGCCGTCAATTTGAGGGTCCGTGAGGACGTTCGCGTCCTGATCGACCGTGCCGCCAAGGCCCACGGAAAAACCCGTTCGGATTTCATGATCGACGCTTCGCGTCGTGCCGCCGAAGACGCGCTTCTAGACCAGACATTGGTGCAGATCGATCCTGACAGCTATAAACACTATCTCTCCGTGCTCGACCAGCCGCCGAGCGGTGAAGGCTTCGAACGGTTGATGAACGCTCCCAAACCCTGGCAGCCGTAATGTTTTCAGCACCAACGCTTCTCGGCGAAGCGTACGATCTCCAGCTGTTCGACAGCGGGCATGACAGTCTCAATGAATGGTTGCGCCGTCGGGCGCGGGCCAATCAGGTCAGCGGCGCATCGAGAACCTATGTGGTTTGCGAGGGCGAGCGCGTTGTCGGTTATTATTGTCTGTCATCGGGGGCCCTTGCAGTTGTGGACGCGCCGGGGCCGATCCGGCGCAACATGCCGGACCCTATTCCCATGGCCGTGCTCGGCCGTCTGGCCATCGATCGCAACTGGCAGGGAAAAGGAATCGGAGCGGCGCTGTTGCAAGACGCTGTGCTGCGTACCGCACAGGCGGCCCACATCATGGGTATTCGCGGCCTTCTGGTCCACGCGATCTCCGAAGAAGCTAAGGCCTTCTATGAGCACTATGGCTTTATCGCATCCCCCGCCAACCCTATGACGCTCGTCATGTCGCTGAAAAGCGGTGCAGACCGGTAAACATCACCCATGCTACGCCGAGTTTGTTCATGCTTCCTCATCACAGGAACGATCCCGACCGCGTTTTTCAACAACCGGTCAATGGCCTTCTCAATGCGCGCCTCGAAATTTCCAACTCAAATTGATGCCGATGGAGGCCGAAGACATGTCCAGAAAACGTCCCACTGACTTTATCCTTCCGAGTTTCCGGTGATATGACGATGCATCGGTTGAGATTTGCAGGAATCAGCCTGCCGGTAATTCTGATCGTATCCGGTCATCGGCAACGGGCACCCAAAGTCGCGATAACCGCCATCGTGCGAAAACCCTTCATTCTCGCAAACGCGCGCCCTCCTCAAGGCACACCGAAAATGGGTGCCTAAAATGGCTTGATCAAGGCGGAGACTGGAGGCGTCTTTTTTGCATATTTTATGCATTTCCTTTGGGTCAGGCGTTTTATGGGCCTTCGTGTGGCGCTGGGCCTGCTTTGAATCAGACCAGCTGAAGGTTCGCTCAATTCATGTTCGGTCACACCCGCTCTTGCAAGGTGCCTGTTCGCCGATTGTCGGTTCGCCCCAAAATGGTCCTGCAATCTACGCGATTACACTTGACGACTACGGCAATCTTAGCGATAGTTGAAATGCCACGCATAGTCCAGTGTATTTGAGCACGTAAACATTCGGCCCTTCTCTTCCCGGAGAGGGGCCTTTTCACCCTTTAATTAACTGCGAGCGGTGTCGACTGGACTTCCGCCAGGAAAACGAAGCCCATTGACCGACGACGAGAAGGAACGGGCGTGCGTCGCAGCAATTTTCATGTTGATGCATTAGCGGTTTGAATCTCGTCCGAAAGTCGATTCTCCGATTGTTTCAGGGAGCGCCGCACTTTTGTCAGTAGACATAAAATTTCCTCGTCAATACTTAATTAGTCAGCGTTATTTCTTTTCTTGCGCGCTCGTGCGCGGCCTATGCACAGAGTTGCTGCGGCGCACGTCATTGTAACCAGTCCCAATAGCGCCGCGTTGATCAGCGGCATGTAGAGTGGATTCCGTAACAGCTCCCCTCTTCGGCCGTCCATCCAAACGGGCAGAGGAATGAAGAATAAGAACGTGATGGCTACAAACAAAGGAAGGATAAAATGTCGGAACCGGACTTCGCGCGACTGAGCAAAAGAAAAAGGGTAGCCCAATCCTATTTTGATGTTTGCGACCGCGGAAAAAAGAACGGCGACAATGGTGATTACATACAGCATAAAGCTGAATGATATATAATACCTAATATCCTGTGCTGGATAATTTTGAAAATTGGCAATTTCTACACTAAACTTTGGTATGAATGACATAATATTTGAAGCTGAATTAATGTCAAAAACAAATCTTGGTAGAAGTAGCGAAGCACCGTACACCGCGTAGAATGTCAAGCCGAAGTAGTTAAAGTATAATTGGTAGAGCCTTTTGAATCGTCTATCCTCTATGTCGTCTGCCATCCTAAGAAATAGCGGAGTGTTGTCGTTTTTCATATGCTTCAACTACGTACTTTGACTTTATCACTACTGCAACGTCTATGAGGAGGGGCCGTTTCCTAAATTAGCGGTAGACTGCAATCCTTAGTAGCGCAATCTTTAAGGGTGTCAATGAGCTCTGCAGTCGGGCGGTGAATTATTCACAGAGCACTGCGTTTGCGTACGCAATTCGGACGGGGCTCGCAGTTTGAGGATAACCCAGTCCGTTGCTCTACCTTGAGCAATCGGCGGTCATATGGGACCAAGCGGACGGAATGCTAACGAGTTTTCGAGTTGAAACACGACTTGGCTGTGACGCGATCCAGTGCCTTTCTATGCCGAGTTGGACTTATAAGTTTGCGTCACCTGCGGATGACAAGCAGCGCAATCCAACTCATTCTTCGGCCAAGAGGGTAGCGGTGCGTCGAATCTTTTACCGCGGAGATCTGGCTCAAGCGACGGCGCGTCCGACACAAATGCGCGAACCTGTGGGTCGGGCCGCTGGTATCGGGACGCCTCGAGCATTCTTGAGTAGTCGTAGCGTTCTCCTGCGAGTGCCGAACGAACCGCGAGGCCGATTGCCTGACCGATGGCCGGTGGGACTGCATTGCCGACCTGTCGAGCTGTTGAGTCCTTGCCTCCGGCGAAATCCCACCAATCGGGAAATCCCTGCAGACGGGCACGCATCCGCAGCGTGAGCTGTGGAAGGAATCCTTCGCCGCCGGCGTCTGCCACCTCCTGAGTCGGCGCAACCAGATCGATAAAATCTTTTGGATCTACCTTGGAAATCGACTTTTTACGAAGCATTTAGCCATGCCTGTGCGACACCGGCCATCGGACTATTTCCACATCGTCCGCATCCTTGCGGCGACATCGATACGGATCTGTCGGGCACTCCGTTCGGAGGCGGCCGCGCTCACAATGGGCCATGTTGCCGTTTCGAAGAACTGAAGAAGTGTCGCTGGAATGAAGCGGGTTCGCGACGCGTAGACATGTCGGTCACCCTGCGCGTTCTGGCCACCCGTGAAGAACCGTTGCGGCGTGATCAGCGTCAGGCTGTCTTTCGCCCGCGTCATGCCGACGTAGAGCAACCGGCGCTCTTCCTCGATGTCATCCGTGGTGCCGGTTCCGAGATCGGAGGGGATGCATCCGTCGATGACGTTTAGTATAAAAACCGACCGCCATTCCTGCCCCTTGGCGGAATGGATAGTGGAAAGAATGAGGTAGTCCTCATCGAGGAGCGGCACGCCTGCCTGATCACTCGTGGCGTCCGGCGGATCCAACGTCAACTCGGTGAGAAAACGCTCCCGGCTCGGATATCCCGCCGCAATCTGCTCAAGCTGAAGCAGGTCCGCTTTTCGTGTCTCAGCATCTTCATGGATACGGTCAAGATAGGGTTCGTACCACGCGCGCGCCTGGGTCATTTCGGCGGGCCAGCCGGCATCCGCCTTTCCTAGACCCACAAGAAGCTTCGCCAAAGACGGCCAATCGTCGCCAGCGCGCGGTGGTGCTGGAATTTCCAGTAGCGCAAACAACGGCTCCGGGTTCGCGGCAATCGCATCGAGAATCCTGGCGGCCGTCTGGGATCCGACGCCGGGGAGAAACTGTAGCAGCCGGAAGCCGGCGACGCGGTCCCGCGGGTTCTGAGCGAACCGCAGAATTGCCAGCATGTCCTTCACATGGGCACTGTCCAGGAACTTGAGGCCACCGAATTTGACGAATGGGATGTTTCGGCGTGTCAGCTCCACTTCCAGCGGGCCGCTATGGCTGGATGCGCGGAAGAGGACAGCCTGCTGCTTGAGCGTCATGCCGGCTTCGCGGTTCTCCAGCACTTGTTCGACGATGTAGTTCGCCTGGTCGTTCTCATCCTTTACTGTCAACAGCTTCGGTCGCTCCGCCGACTCTCTGTCGGTCCAGAGGTTTTTGGTGAACCGCTCGCGTGCCAGGTCGATAACGCCATTGGCCGCGGCAAGAATCGGCTGGGTTGAACGATAGTTGCGATCCAGGGTGATGACCTCCGCGGCTGGACTGAACTCCTTCGGGAAATCGAGGATGTTTCGAACGGTGGCGGCACGGAATGAATAGATGGACTGCGCATCATCGCCGACGACCGTCAGGCCGCGGCCACCCGGCTTCAAGGCCAACAGAACCGAGGACTGGAGGCGATTGGTGTCCTGATATTCATCCACCATCACGTGGTCGAAGCGGTTGCCGATGTCCTCAGCGAGCTCGGGGTCGCTGACCATCTGTGCCCAGTAGAGTAGCAGGTCGTCGTAGTCCAGGACGCTCTGCGCTTGTTTGGCGTCCACATAGGCCGCAAAAAGCCGCTTCAACTCCTCTTCCCATCCGGCGACCCAAGGGTATTGCTTGCGAAGCACCTCCTGGAGTGGAGTTTCGGAGTTCACCGTCCGCGAGTAGATGGAAAGGCAGGTTCCTTTCGTCGGAAACCGGGTGTCAGTCTTCGAGAACCCGAGTTCGTGACGGGACAGATTCATCAGGTCGGCAGAGTCTTCGCGGTCGTGGATGGTGAAGTCGACATTGAGCCCGATCTGCTCGGCATAGATCCGAAGCAGACGCGCTCCGATTCCATGGAACGTACCAGCCCAGGCCAGCGCATCGGTCATGACTGCGGCGTTCGCTCTCAGAACCTGGCGACAGATGCGCTCGACCCTTCGCGACAGTTCGGCCGCTGCCCGACGGGAGAACGTCATCAGCAGGATGCGACGAGGATCGGCACCATTGACGATAAGGTGGGCCGCGCGGTGCGCCAGCGTATTGGTCTTTCCCGAACCGGCACCCGCAATGATCAGGAGAGGGGGCCCGATGTGGCTACCGACTTGCGTCACCCCGTGTACGACAGCACTGCGCTGCGGCTCGTTCAGTTTCTCGAGATATGTCGATGTCACTCCCATTCCCCCAACACCTCTGGCATCTATAGTTTTGCTCAGAAGGAGCGCACGCGCCTCCGAACGGCCTGCAGAACAAATCGAGAACTATCAGGTCTTTGGGGTGTTGGAAAGGACCTGGTGTTCGACACCCAGCCACACCTGTCATTTCTTTCGGCAGGTGCAGGCGTCGTAGCCCCCGGAAAACAGGCGGCCGGCCCTCATGCCGATCACTACCGGAATGTCGCGGACATGCAAAAGGCGAAGAGACCGGGCCATCGCGATCGCTGCCTCTGCACAGATTGCTGCGTCCTCGGCGGCATTGTGATGCTTGAAGCTCAGGCCGAGATGACTGGCCAAGATGTTAAGCTTGTGTGATCCGAGATCCGGCCAGACCCTTTGCGCCATCTTCACCGAGCAGAGATAGGACAGTTCGGGGTAACTCAAACGGTAGAGATCGAGACAGGAGCGCCAGACGCTGAAATCGAAGGCAGCATTGTGGGCGATCATGGTGGCGCCGCGAAAGTCCTCGGCGAACTCATCCATCACCTCGGGAAACTCACCGGCATCCTCTACATGCTCCGGGCAGATGCCGTGGATGGCAATGTTGAAGGATGAAAAGCGCATGTTCTTGGGACGGATCAGCCGCTCCTCGACCCGCGCGACCCGGCCATCCTCGATCCAGGCCAGACCGACAGAACAGGCGCTGCCACGCTGCTCGTTGGCGGTTTCGAAATCAATGGCGATGGTCTTCAAGGCGGTGTCCCGGTTGGTCTTGTCCATCTTCTAGCGTTGAGCGAGTGATTCGGCATCCTTCCGGGGAACATTTTCCCGGAGACGGGCGGGCTCGTGCCCCGCCCGCACTGAGACGCTAGCGCCGTCGATGCCGGTCCGTCGCGCGGGACTTCTCATTCACCGCTGTTCCGACATCGGAATGGAGGTCCTTCTCGCCCCGGCGGCCGGTTCTCGGCGAAGAAGGTTGAAAGTATCCTCTCGGCAGCGGATAGAACCTTGTCGGGCCATCATGCTAGGAGAGGAAGCCGGGTTTCAAACCTGCCGGACGATGGTGCCGATCACATTGGCGAGAAAGCGCGCGGCGGTCAGGGCCGACAGGCCGTCAATATCGGCGGGAGGATAGAGCTCGACAAGGTCGAATCCGGCGATCCTGGCCCGCCTACCGAGGCCCGCGATCAGGTCGATCACCTGCGTGTAGGTGAGGCCGCCGGGCGTACGCGCCGCCACGCCCGGCATGATGCCGGGATCGAGGCCGTCGCAGTCGAGGGTGACGACGATCCGTGCTCCTTCCGGAATATGCCGGAGTGCGGCTTCGACGCCCTGGGCGTGAACCTCGCGGGCGGTCACGAAGCGGCTGCCATAGTGCCGCGCCGCTTCGATGTCGGTGAGGCGCGCGCTGCCGACGCTACGGAGGCCGACCTGCACGATGCCGGCGACATGCGCCATCTCGCTCGCCCGGCGCATCGGGCTCGAATAGCCGTAGCGTTCGCCATGCACCTCGTCGCGCCAGTCGATATGGGCGTCGATCTGCAGGATCCAAACCGGTCCGTGATCCGCAAAGCCGGCGAGGAAGGGAATAGTCACGGAACAGTCGCCGCCGAGCAGGATTGGTACAGCCGGCAATGCCAGGACCTCGCGCGTCTTCGCGTCGATCCAGGCCCGGTTGCCGGCATTGTCATGCATGGTGGTCGGGATGTCGCCGGCGTCGATGCATGAGACCGGCTTGCCGTCGAACAGCGGGCCGCCGAGATCGAAATCCCAGTGTTCGACGAGCGCGGCGTCGTCCTGGCTCGCAACGCGGATGGCGTCGGCGGCAAAGGCATAGCCACTGCTGTCCTTGCCGGGATAGGTGCTGCCGTGACCTGCTCCGAAGATGACCGCACGGGGCATGTGGCCATCGGCGAGGCGATCGGGAAAGCCGAGAAAGGAAGGCGAGGCGGTCATTTCTTGATGGTCCTGATGATGGTTTAGCTGAAATTTCGGTGTTGAGGGTGCTGGTTAGGATTGTTTGCGGAAATCCTACACCAGGCCGAGAACCCGCTTTCCGTGATCCGGGCCGACTATCGGTCTGAACCGGAATAGTACGGAGCCCTGTCTGCCTTTGGCTCCGTCTATTCGGGTTCGCCATCGACTTCCCCTGAGCGTCTCTGGATCGTCAGGTTTGGACGCCTTCCAGTGCATGGTTACCAGATGAAACTCGCCGGAGCTTGAAGAAATACCGGCGCGGGTCGTCGTGCACGCACATCATCCCGACCAGTTCGTCATCACTCACACGCCGGAAATGGTCCACGATGGGCTGTTTGTCGTAGACCATTGCCGCGCTCGCGACTTGTTCGAATGTTTGGAGCATTATCGAAGCTGTCGTACCTTTTGCGCGGAATGCCTTCTGAAGGTGCGAGAACATGTTCCGAGCAAGACCCGTTCGTCCCAGCGGCGCCGCCTTGATCACCAGCCTGATGGGGACGTAGCGGGGATCGATCGCTACAAGCGGTCCGGGCCGCCATTGGAAGAGCAAGGCGTCCACCCGCATGTCGGCGTGGAAACGCTTGCCGAACCACCCAAGGTTTTCCAGCACGCCGTCCAAAGGATGTCCAGAAGGGATGCCGACGCCTTTCCAAAGTCCTAGCATCTCAACGGGATGGACTGCCTCCAGCGACTGGAACCAGTCCTTCATCTTGTTCTGCGGGTTCGCTTGCACCGAAGTCCTCCAGCATAGTCAGGCTTGCGGATAAATCGGAGCGGACGTCCGAAGTTCCGGCAGTCGCGTCACCTAAATCCACCAAAATCAAAGATGGGTCGATACTCGAAGGCCCGGCCCGCCAACCCGTGTCCATCGCGTTCGCCGGTTCGTCCTCGTCAAGGAGATTGAGCGGTGGAGGGCTGACTGT
This sequence comes from Pararhizobium sp. LjRoot238, assembly GCF_964252955.1. Lineage (NCBI taxonomy): Bacteria > Pseudomonadati > Pseudomonadota > Alphaproteobacteria > Hyphomicrobiales > Rhizobiaceae > Pararhizobium > Pararhizobium sp. LjRoot238. The sequence continues at coordinate 302,269 of NZ_CAXUPP020000002.1, forward strand.
CTCGATGGATGGCTGAGACGGCCTGGGAGACGACACGAGCAGTCCCCTCTCAAACTCGCCGATCGAAATTTTTTCAACAGGAGGGCCCACTTGGCGTCGAACGCTACCATTTTGATTTGCCTCGCTAATCTGTGAATCTGCTAAAACCGAGGGAATATATTCCTCATTTTGGCCGCCTTGACTCCGCTACGCGGGCAGCGCTGGATCAGTATTCCAGCGGGCTGCAGCTCATCGCTCCCACCTTCATTGTGGGTATAGTCCCCATGGTCGGAGATTTCGCCACCCGGCATCAGGAACTCGGGTGGCGCCAGCCCGGAAGCTCAAGGGCGCGCAGCACGTCGTATAGCCCCGCGAGCGTTGTGACGTGCTTGATGTCCTCGCGACCGCGATACTTGATTGTCCAGGCGTAATACGTCATGCGCGGTCACCTAACCCTCATCAGTCGGATGCAGGTGCAAAAACAGGCGGGCATCTATGATTGGCTCTTCTGCCGGGTCTGGATCTTCCGAATAGGCGAGGCGAAGGTTTCTCAGAACGTCCTCTATTGCGTCCATTGTCTCGACCGTGCCCCAGCCGTGCATATTCGCTTTGTCGATGATCTCCAGCAGATCGCGTTCGACCGCCTCCTGGCAGGTAAGTTGACGGTCTGGGTGGCTCACTGAAAATTTTGCGGCTTCGACTGTCATGGTGGCCTCCTGCTGCGGAGAACATCAGGAGTGTCTAATTTGTTCCTTCGGGCATGGTCATTTCCGGGGAGGCATCCCGCATGTCACTACTGATAGTTTTACCAGTTGCGGAGAATTTCGATTTGGATGACGAAGAAGTAGATCACAGGATCGACCGGATGGCCGAGGGGTTCGGCAATGTCGCTCATCTGAAGCAGGACACATCGACTACCTCAACGAGATCGGACGGGTTTTCTAGCCCATGCCTGAGAAACCGAGCGTCGGTTCGACGTCCTGCCGCTCGCCACTCATGGCTCGGAAAGACTTCGCTATGTCCTCCTCGAGCACGGAAACAGGCTCGAATTCCATCAGGCTGGAGGTTGCCGCGCCAATCTGGTCGGCGACTTCCTGGAGTTCCTCACGGTCGATCGTGCTGAACGCTGTCTCGATCAACGGCCGGGAGAGCGCCTCCAGACGGCAAGGTCTCCTTCCGCGTCCCGAAGGGCGGGAAGGACATCCATGGAAATCCTGCTCCGGACGTCGTGGCCGAACTTCCTTGTCGGATCCCTGCCGCCGTAGCACGCAAACTGGAAGTCCTTCTCGCTCGTCGGTGCCCGCCCGAGGCCTGGGCGCGTCCTGTATTCGTATGTCAGCGCGACCGTGCAGGGGTCTCCAGGCACACGGAAATCCGTCAGGACGGCGAGAACGTCCGGGTCGGCCTCGAAGTCCTTGATTTCAACGGAGACAAGGATTCGGCTTTCCTCGTCGAGTCCTTCCAGACCATCCCAGAAGTCGCCGAGGGACAACTCCCGCGCGCTGTCCGGCAGCGATGGATCGAATATCAACCGTAGACCATAAAGCAGGTTCTACTTCCCGACACGGTTCTCGCCGACGATAACGACGTTGCCGGCCAGCGAAACGTCCAGGCCTCGAAAGTTCCTGAAATTTTCGATCGTGGTCCTTGAAAGGTACATTAGTTTTCTCGCTGGAGGTCTCTTCAGAAATCATAGCCGATTCGCGGTGTAGTTGTCCTTGTCCAAGTTGTTCGTCCTGCTGTCGACCGACGTGTGGTTTGCGTAAAGACAGAGGGGGCGCGGCCCGTAACGGGGCGGCGCAAATCCGTAACGATAGGGGCTGATCCTTGCTTGATTTTGTTAGGAGCCGATTATTTTTTTGCCCCGCCGGAGAACCGGGAAAACATTGCAGCGGCTGACGGGGATCCGCTCACGGTGTTCGGTCATATCGCAACGTATGGCGAAGCCCGCCCTGGGGATCGTCATCCTTACCTAGGCGCGATGCGCGAGGGATATTTTCGAGAGTTCCGGACGCGTGTGTGTGAACTGGTGCTCAGCTTGAAAATCGGGAATCATAGCCTATCGGACAATGCCTGCGTGAACGGCTCAAGCAGCATTGACAAAGTTGGGGATGACGGGGCCCATCATGGCGCAGATCTCCTGCTTTGCGATAACATCGGGCATGTCCGACCTCTCCGATGAATCGCAGCAGGAACAAGTCTTTACGCCTTCCGCATACATGCGGCAGAGGCGACCGCACCTCTTCTCGGATACAACCGTCCGGTCGACCCCGGTGTTCGACCGTGAAACGCTGTCCTACCACCTCGAATCCTTGACGAGTCGCAAGGACGAGGGAGTTTTCGAATCCTTCGCAAAGAGGCTCGCGGAAAAATTCATCTCTCCCAACCTCCGACCTCAGACGGGACCGATCGGCGGCGGCGATGGAAAGACCGACGCCGAAACTCATCCGGCGTCCAGAAGCGTCGCGCTCCGCTGGTGGCTGCCGGATATCGAGGCCGCCGATCAGCGCTGGGCCTTCGCGTTCAGCGCAAAGAAGGACTGGAAGGCGAAGGTCAAATCAGATGTCGCATCGATCGCCGGAACAGGGCGGTCGTACCCGAAGATCATCTTCATCACGAGCAGGTTCGCTCCGGCCAAGGACAGCGCCAGGATTCAAGACGACCTGGAGGCTGCGCACGGAATCCCCGTGACCATCCTCGATCGGACCTGGATACTTGAGAAAGTTTTCGAGGGCGACAGCGCCGATATAGCCGCTGATATTTTGGGCGTGGGAAAGGGCGCTGAAAAGACGGTTCTTAAGGTCGAGCCGGAAGACGCCCGGAGGCTCGGCGAGCTCGACAAGCTGGAGAGGCGGATCGCGGACGGGGCTGAATACAGAGGCGCCGCGTCGGCTCTGGTGGAAGACTGCCACACGGCGGCCCTCCTTGCCCGCGGCGTAGAGAAGCCGCGGCACGAGGTCGATGGCCGTTTCTTGCGAGCGGTGCGCCTGGCAAAGGAACATTCGCTTGCCAAACTAAGCAGATTCCATCAGCTTGACCAACGGATAGCAAGTGTGATTCCATCTTGGCGGTGATTTGTGGGGTATGGCATGGCAGGTAAATCTCCGGTGATGGCCGGTGCGGAGCAGCGTGAGGCACTGCGCATGTTGGCCCGTTCACGCGACCGCGGCGAGGCGGATCGGGCACGGGCGCTGTTGTTGACGCTATCAGGCTGGACCAGCCCGCGCATTGCGGAAGCCTTCGGCGTGCGCGAGGATACGGTTCGCCTCTGGCGCAGTGATTTCGCCCGCGGCGGCGTCGAGGCGTTGCAGGCGACCGTCGCGCCGGGTCCGGCACCGGTCAAGACCGAGGCGGCGCTTCGCGTCGTCACTCCTCTGCTCGATGCTCCCGTTGCCGACCGGCCCAACTGGACAATCGCGCGCCTCATGGTTGAGATCGAGGCGCGCGAGGGCATCAAGATCGGCCGGTCGCAACTGTCCAAGGCGCTGCGAAAAAAAACTTCCGCTGGCGGCGACCTCGACACACGCTGAAAGGCCGCCAGATCGCCGAGCAGATCGAGCGCGTGGGATTGCGCCTCCAGTTGCGCAAGGCTCAAGCCGAGGCTGGCGACATCGTCCTGCTTTATGGCGACGAGAGCGAGGCCCTGACGCATCCCTATCTGGCGCGGGCATGGGCCAAGCGTGGTGCCGATCTGCGGGTGCCGGCGCCAGGCCAAGCCCAGAAAGTTGCGATGATCGGCTCGCTCGACCACCTCACCCGCCAGCTCATTGTGCATACGAGCCCGACCAAGCGCAGCAGCGACTTCCTCGCTCACCTCGAGCAGCTTGATCGCCTGTACGCCCCCAAACCGGGACGAGCGACGACGCCGGTCGTACTGGTCGAGGACAACGGGCCGATCCACCTCAGCAAGCTCTCTCTGGCCGCGATCGAGGCCCGCAAGCATTGGCTCACCGTCGAGTGGCTGCCGAAATACGCACCAGAGCTCAACGACATCGAGGTCGTCTGGCATGATCTCAAGGCCCATCATCTCGCCCACCAGACCTTCGGCGGCACGCAGACCCTCGATCGCGCCATCCACGCCGCCGTCGCCGCCCTAAACATCGAGCGGAACATCCGTCCGTTGGCCAATCCAGGAATCTCTGCTTAGAGCTGGCGGTCACCTACGACTGGGCTTGGACCACCTATTTCTGGTTCGATGATGTGAAGACCCTGGGCCAGATGTACGACGACGTGGAACGCCTAGCGCTTTCCAGCGATACGGCCGTCGATCTCGAACGCCTGTCCAATCTGCTCACCCTCTTCCACACAGCGGTGAGGTTCGGGACGATCACTCGGGATGATGCGAAGCTTGAGCAACGCACGCGGAGCCTGAGCGAAGCACTTGCCGCCGCCCAGGCCGACGGATCGCGCCCTAACAATGCGCTGCATGCGCATGCCCTGGCGCTCCTCCTGAAGCTGACGCAGTACGTGAACGAGACCTCCATAGATCCTTCCTACAACGGCAGTCTGCCTGTTCTCTGGGACGAATTCACCCAGGTCATCGAGGATTCCAAGGGTCTCGGCACGTTTCCTTTCGAGCAGATGGCGGACACGCTTACGGAGGTCGGCGAATTCATTCCCGAGTGCCCCGAGTTCGACCGCCTTTACGAGGCATTGACGGACGCCGTGGTCGAGCGCCGGAGCGAAGGCGAGGGAGCGACCCGGAACTGCGAGCGTGCTTGGCAGAAGCTCGACAAGGATCTGCCGTACGAGGCAATCCGCTGGTTCGGCCGCGCGGTCAGCTTGCTGGTCAAGGCGGAATACAGGCATGAGCTGATTGACGCGCTCGTCGGATCCAGTGTCGCGTACGAGAGAGCCGGATTGCTATGGGCTTCTCGAAACTACGCGCTCGCGGCAGTCTCTCACCAATGCGGCGAATTCCATCGCTCGGGCTCGATCTCCGATCTCTCCCCGCGCACACTTGCGAGGTGGCTGGCGACCGAGCTCCAGCTCGGTAGGGTTCCCTACATCCTCAACGCTTACTACATGTTCGTGGCGGTCCTGTCCGGTCGACTGCCTTCCGCTGAGCGCGACGAGGTCCTCGCCAAGGAGCAGATGCGCTACGGCGGAATCGTTGGCACGCTCCTGCTCAGGACGCCGTTCGGGGTGCTCGCGGATGTGACCCGACTGCCCGATGGTCTGGCACGCATCGGATTGTCGCAGGCGCGCATGGCGCTGCTCCATCTCATTGGGCAGGAGGACCTTCTTCGCGAGGAAGGCTACGTCCCGAGGGAGGTGTCGCAGGAGGAATACGCGGACTTCTTCGATCGGTTCGCCGCCATCGGAAAGGAGCTCGGCGTCGCTGATACTCCGGAATACATGCTCGCTGCAGTGGTGACGTTGCGATCAAAGGTCCTCGGCTGCGAGATCGAAATCATATGTGACAACAATTCGACATCGGTCTCGATCGGCGAGAGCCTTCTCGGAACCATCGAAGGCCTCCTGTCAACGAGCCTTGGTCATCGCATGATACCGATGATCGACAAGCTTCGGCTGAGAATCAGACCGGTGGATGATGCCGGGGTTGCGCCAAAGCTTGCATTTGTCGATGAAGACGGCCGCGCGGTTGGCATCGCTTCTCACCGCGGGCGGCTGACCTATCGCACTGTTGAAGAAGCGCGGTCATATCCGGATTGGCTGACCGAGGCTTCGACTGAGATCTTCCTGAGGCTGGTTCAACCGGACTCTCCCGAGGATTGGGCTCGAGCCGTCATTAAAGAGGAAAGCGGCTTCAGCCGCGCGGTGACCTTCTCCAACGTTCCAAACGACATCGGTGTGATACTCGGCGCCGATCGCAACGTATTCACGATCGACGACTGGATCGAAGAGAGCGACACACATTACAATGTGGTTCGTGACCGCGCGTGGACGCCGTCGGCCCTGGAGGAGCCTGAACACGCAAGGGATCCGGTCGTATTTGGCGAAGGCGAGCCGCCGGATGGCATGTTCGACTTCGAGCGCATGAAGCACAGCGACTTCCGCGTGATCAGTCCGATCGATATCGAAAAATGGAACGCGGCGAAATGGCGGGCGGTCTTCTTCATGACAGTGGAAGGTGACGGTCCTCCGCCGGTGATGTGCCTTGCCTTTCTCAATGCCGAGCCGGGCAGGGCGATATTCGAATCCTGGCAGACGCTATATGGCTTGGATGATCCGGACGAGAACCTGCGGATCGCCGTCAGGGCGCTTATGGCAGGCCCGAAACCCAGCGTGGCGACGAGCTCCCCGTATTGATCAGTATCGGGAAGCAAGGAGACGAAGTTAGGCAGCAAGTTTTCAATCGGGACGATGTCTTGGTCGCCGAGCGCATCGGTCAAAGCGGTGGCGGTGCTCAAGCGCCCTTCAACCATCAACCTGAAGTGCGCCTCCATGCTGGCATCTTCTGCTCCGATCGCGACGAAGCGGGCGAAATACTGTCGCCCGTAGTCGTTCCAATTGTCGAAATGCGGGAAAACGGCGAGAAGGGGCCGCGGAAGATCGGCGGCAAGAGCTATCGCCTGTGTGCGCGCGACAACGACGGTTACATGGCCTTGGGCAGGGATGATTTCGGGCATTGGGGATTGGACTCAGGAAAGGTTCGGCTCGACGCTACCGCTGCGACACGTCTGTGACAAGCATGGCTGGCTCCGCGAGCGGTTCCCCATCAAGCTCGTGCAGAATTATGCCTTCACGCCGAATGTCCGCGAAGAAATATTGCCCCTGAGTAAGCGCTTTGTTGACCTCGCGCAGGCCGTGGACGATCAGGCCAACCGGCGTTTTCACGCCCGGATCCCACATCAGGCGATCCTCGGCTTTGTCCCAATACTCCCGTTCAGCAAGTTTCCGGGTGTTGACGATAACAAGGATGTCGTAGTCCGAGCGATAGCCCTTCATCGTGTGCGGTTCGTCGACCCAATTGCCTCTGGCGTAGGATCCGAACAGGATGATTTTCAGGATGCGGCCGCGTTTCTTGAATGGTGACGTGGCGCCATTCAGCGCGTCTGCAAACTCTTCCTGAATGATCTCGACCACGCGGGCAAGCTCGCGCTGCTTCTTGTCGGGGAGGTGTTCAAGGCTCGACTTCATAGACAATCGATAGGCGAAAGGTCATGCGCCGTCTACTCGCACAAATGAGGGTTTTCGATCGAATTGGCCGGCTCGGGGAGCTCAGCAGACAGCGAGCGAATAGCCCGGCGATTTTGACGCCGCCCTACAGGCTCGAAATGCCGCCGAGATCTGAAGCTTGTGGTATGGCGACTTCGGTGGCTCGATCGTGCCATTAGGCAGGCGGCGCCGGTTCTTAAATGATCTGAAATCTATGAAGTTGGGTGTTAGTTATCGGCTCTAAGTGGTTGATTTATTGCAACGTCAGCAGGCTCGAAAAACACCAATTCATACTCACCCGAGACAGGAGCGTCATCCGTCGGGTTGCAGGCTTTGAATCGCAGTTCGCACCCGCCGCTCTCTATGCGGCGGGCCTTGTCGTGACAGCCCCGGCGTCCGGGCTTAGGCGTGGGCGTGATGGTGATCCCAGACCGCCCAGAGCGATACGACGGCGACGAGCAATCCAAGCACCACGTTGGTCCACATCACGTTCACGTTGGCCGCAAAGCCAAGCAGCCAAGGCGACGCGGCCAGCCAGAGACCGACCACCAGATTGACCCATTCTTCCCATTCGGCGAAGGCCGAAATTGCCGCGACCGCCAGCGCGCCGAGCACGATCCCGACGATCCACGCGTTCCAGGTTGGAACCGGTTCGGCGGCAAAGCCGATCATCTCACGCAATAAATCTGCATCCGCGCTCTTCTCAACAAGCGCGCGTTCATCATGTCATTGGTCATCGGTGGTCTTTCCGTCAGGTTGGTCTTCGACAACCCGACCCTATCGGAAAACACTGATGGCCGCCCGCAAAGCCAACCACCCGCTACAGCGCTATGAAAAGCGCGCGGCGGCTTTGCTACCTCCTGCCACCTACACCACCTGCCGGGACGCGATCGCTTTTGCGGGATGTCGTAATTCTCTCACGATAGGCCGGTGCGCACAAATCAAAGATTTGGAATGGGTGAGCTATTGACGGTACTTCAATGCAGGGATGGCGGCGTTGGAGCCCTGTTTCGGGAAGCGGACCTGTCACCCTAAACGAACGTGAGAGTTCCCCCGGCTTTGCCGGCTTTGCCGGGGGATATTTACGCTTCAGGACGTATTCGTCGAGATGGTAGCAGCATGAGCGGCTGGGCCTAGTTGCGCCTTCCACCGGGTTCATCGTAGGTAATGGCCTTTCGGCGCCCTTTCTTTGGCAGCCTACAACAGTGGACCCCTGTCATGACGACCCTCCAGCAGGTTGCCTTCCGCGCTGGCTGTTCGCTTGCAACAGCCTCGCGGGTCTTGAACGGGACCGGGCCGGTCAGTGACGAGATGGTCCGGAAAGTCCGGCGCGCTGCGGCCGAGGTCGGTTATCGTCCGGCGGCAGCGCCATCGGGTTCCTCACGGCGCCGGCCGGTCATCGGCGTCCTCATTCCCAGCGTCACCAACCCTGTATTTGCCGCCTCTTTGAGCAGCATTCAGAACCGCATGCTGGTTGCCGGCCACGGCGTCTTGATCGCCCAGTCGGACTATGATCCGGCGCGCGAGGCGGATGCGGTCGCTTCCCTGCTCAACCAGCAGCCGACCGGGCTGATCCTCACCGTCTGCGATGCTCACCGCAGCAAGGCGCTGTCGGCGGACCTGCCGCCAACGGTTTTGCTCGGCAATCCCACAACCGCGCGCTTTCCCGCAGCCGTGTGTGCCGACAACCGCCAGGCTGGCCGCGATATCACCGAATATCTCCTGTCCTGCGGCCATAGGCGCATCCTGTTCGTCTCCGGTTATTTCACGGCTTCCGACCGCGCAAGGCTGCGCTATGTCGGATATTGTGATGCGATGGAAGCAGCGCGCATGGCCGTGCTCGAAGCCACGCAGATCCCTTTCGTCGACGGGTTCGAAACGCTCGACCTGTCGGCGACCCTTTCGCGTTTTGCGCCGTCGGCTATCATCGCGTCGAACGACCTTCTGGCGCTTGGCGTCATCGCAGCCGTCAGGCGTCACGGCCTGTCGGTTCCGGACGATATCTCGGTCACTGGTTTTGATGGCATCGCAATCGGCAGGCTCACCTATCCGGCACTGACGACGGTGGAGATTCCGGATGCGACGATGGGCGCCGCTGCAGCATCGCTTCTGCTCGACATGGCCGAAAATGCCGCTGCGCCACGGCATCTGCAGGTGGCGCACCGGTTGCGTCCCGGTGGCACGGTGCGCGACATCCGGAAAGATACCTGACAAGCGCCCCGGAGGCGTGCGGGGAACGTAATGCGTATGCAGGCCAGCGGTCTTGAGCATGGGTTGGGAGGAGAGTGTGAGAGGAGGGCATGGGGCTCCTCTCAGTCCACGCGTGGGCGGACCAAGCGTGGATTCAACGCGCCGTCACGCGGCCGACAAAGCGCGCTCGATCGCTTCCGGTTCCTTGTCAATGACCAGCAAGAGTATCCGGGAGGGTGTATCCATATTGGAACGTCCTTGCTCCCAATCGCGGACGCGGCCGATTGAAAAACCATAACGTGCCGCAAAGGCCTCCTGAGAAAGGCCCAATTTCTCGCGGATCGCGCGAACATTGACGCTTGTCGGCACATGAACCTGATACGTGCTCTCGTCTGCCTCACCTTTGGCGAGAGCGAGCGCTTCTCTAGCCCCTTGCAGAATTCTCGAACCTGCCTTGCTCATGTTCCACGTCTCCCAAATTGCTTCACGTTTTGCTTGACACTCTTCCTCCAAACACGAGGAAGGTCGGTCAAAATCTTGCGAAGTTCATTGCACTCGGCCTTCGACAGGTTGCCTGCGTATTTTGCCGTAAATATCCAGCAGGAAAACCGGGATATCGTCGGCGGCATAGTGATAACACGAAAGCCACCACTCTTGCCTTTGCCGGGGCTCGCGACCCTGACCTTTCGCGCGCCGCCCGTCCCCGGCATAATGTCCAACGGACGGATTGTTCGCAATGAATGCGACGATCTCCTGCCGCTCCTCGTCAGCGACACCTTCATCCTTCGCGGATGCCAGAAAAGCGCGAGTTTCGACAACCGTTTGCACGAAGGGAATATACGGAATTTCCGTAGGTGGCGCAAGAGAAAAGTACGGAATTTCCGCAGTCAAGCCCACCGACCGCTCACCTCCAAGCTTCCGACCGGCTTGGCTGTCCGCTCGCTAATTGATCTCTGGCAGCATGGTTCGCGAGACAACCGGCGGGGTGCGCTGGTGGAAGAACCCCTCTCGACCAATCGCAAGCCCAGCGGAAAACGGAAATACAGCCAGACCGCACGAGCGATGATCTATGTTGGAAAACGGTGGCGTGTATAGCTGACTGAAGACGCGATCATGCCTGCCGACCACCGCCGATACGCTAAGCGATAGATAACGTGGCATCGCCCAAACACCCAAAGCAAAACGGCCGCCTCGGAGAGAGGCGACCGTGTCTCGTCTCAAGTCTGTTTAGCTGCGCGGCAAAAGGTCTTCGACGTCGGCAGCTGCGTCGTCTAGTGCTTCCTGCGGCGTTACAGACTGTTCGACCACACGCGACAGGTTCTCGACGATGGTCTGGGTGACCTTGACGCCGTTGCTGCCCGGGAAGGCATACCAGGGCTTCATGAGTGGCATCTGCTCGAGGCCGGCACGAAACAGCGGGTTCTCCTTGTAGAAGGTGCCGAGATAGTCCGGCGAAGCGGCAGCCAGTTCATTGTTCGGAACATAGCCAGTGCCGGGAACCACGACCGAGGCGCCATAGGGGCCGGCGGCGAATTTGGCGAACTTCCAGGCCGCATCCTGTTTTTCGGCGTCGTGCGTCAGGATGACGACGGCGTTACCGCCGGTCGGCAACTTGCCATTGACCGGATCGATCAGCGGAATATGGGCCGTGCGAAGATCGAACTTGGTACCGACATTCTTGATCGTGTTGCGCAGCGCGCCGGTCGTCTGGAAGGCGAAGCCGATCTTGCCGGCAACGAAGGCCTGCTCGCCGGCCTGCTTGGTCAAAACCGGAAGACCGCCTTCCTTGACCATGCGGTCCAGCACTTCAACGGCCTTCTGGCCTTCAGGACCATTAAAGGTCACTTTGGTCTCGTCTTCGTTGAGCATGGTGCCGCCCGCGCCGAACAAGAGCGCGGAGAACATCCAGTCGTCGCCCTGCCACCGGAAATCGATGCCTTCATTGCCGTCGCCGAGCGCCTTGATCTTGCCCCCAAGCGCGATCACTTCATCCCAGGTCTTCGGCGGAACGTCCGGATTGCCGCCTGCAGCACGCACCAGATCTGCGTTGTAATACATGATCGGATTGGACGTGGCAAAGGCGAGGCCCACCTGCTTACCCTTGACCTGGGCGAGCTTCAGGATGTTTTCGGAAAAGCCCTGAGCAGCCATGTCGGCTTCCTTGGCGACAAGTGGGCCGAGATCAACAGGGATATCGCGTTCGTTCAGCATGCGCAGGCGGTTGAGGCCGATGAAGGTGACGTCGGGCATTTCGGCCGTGCCGGCCTGACGCATGATCGTCTGGATGCCTTCTTCATAGGTCGCCGACGGATTGGCGAACTGGATCCTGATATCCGGATTTTCTTCCATGAACTTCTTCGAGATCGTGTCCATCACGTCCTTGAAGAAGCCGGGCATGGGGTAGTGGACCGTCAGGGTCGTTTCGGCATGTGCCGGGATCGACATGGCGATCGACACAGCGGCGGCGGCGAGGGCTTGGCTGATACGCTTCATGGCATGGTCTCCTTGAGTTGCGGCTTGAGTTGCGACCGGTCAGCCTTTGAGACCGGTCATGGTGATGCCCTCGACGAAGCGTTTCTGCGCGAGCAGGAAAGCAATCACGAGGGGAAGAGTGATGATGAGCGTGGCGGCCATCAGCGCGCCGTAGTCGTCGCCAGCCTCGGCCGCCCGGAAGAACAACAGGCCGAGAGGAGGCGTCGCGTAAGACTGGTTGGTGACGACGATCAGCGGCCAGAACAGGTCGTTCCAATGCGCGACCACCGAGAAGATGGCGAAAGCGGTGACCGCCGGCCAGGCATTGGGCACGATCACCCGTGCGACGATGCCGGCCTCCGACATGCCGTCGAGACGGGCGGCATGGATCAGGTCGTCCGGCATGGCACGGAAGAACTGCAGAAACAGGAAAATGCCGAACACCGAGATCGAGAATGGCGCAACCAGCGCGGTATAGCTGTTGAGCAGCGACAGGTTGTCTAATGCGACGTAGAGCGGCAGGGCGGTCGCATGGATCGGCACCAGCAGGCCGAGCATCACCAGCGTCATCAGGATCCGCGCGGCTCCAAATTTCAGTTTGGCCATGGCATAGGCGCAGGGCACGGCCACGACCACCTGCAGCACCAGGATCAGCCCACAGACGATGACCCCGTTCAACAGCAGGTTCGGCATCGATACCCGCATCAGGGCCTTTGTGAAATTGGCCACATAGGCCGAATGCTGCGGGATCAGCGACAGCGACGCGGAGAAAATTTCGCTTTGGTCCTTGCCGGCGGTCGAGATCATGAAAATGTAGGGCGCGAGGAACATCAGGGCGCCGAGCGACAGCAGAAATAGCCGGAACAAACGTCCGAGTGTCAGGGCCTGGGTCATGTGTAATGCACCTGCCGGTCGAGGAAGCGATACTGAAGGATCATCAGGACGACGAGGATGGCGAGAAACACGACGGTCATTGCCGAGGCGTAGCCGACCCTCAGGTAAACGAAGCCTTCCTGGTAGATGGTGAAGAGCAGCATTTCCGAGGCCTTGTTCGGTCCGCCTTCGGTGAGGGTCTTGACCGTCTCGAACACCTTGACCGAGTTGATGACGCTGATCGTGCCGACGAAGAGCGTGGTCGGCCCGAGCATCGGCCAGGTCACCAGCCGAAAGCGGTCGATGGCGGATTTTGCCCCGTCGACTTCGGCTGCCGCATACAATTCGCGTGGAATGGCAGTCAGACCGGCCAGGAATAGGACCATGTTGAAGCCGACCGATTGCCAGATGCCGATGATCGAAAGCCCGTAGACGACCGTGCTTGAGGCGCCCAGCCAGTTCGGGCCGGGTATGCCGAACAGTGCGAGGAAGGTATTGAGCGGGCCGATGCTCGGATGGAAGATGTATTGCCAGACCGTCGCCATGGCGACGAGCAGTGAGGCGACGGGCAGAAAGTAGACCGTTCGGAAGACGTCACGGCCGCGTGGTTCCAACTCGATCAGCAACGCGATGCCAAGGCCAAGCAGGATCGACACCGGCGTCACGATCGCCGTGTAGACGGCTGTGTTCCACAACGAACGGCGAAAGGTCCGGTCGCTGATCAGGTCGGCGTAATTTTCCAAGCCGACGAAGCGGAAGCTGCCGTAGCCAAGTTCGAAATCGGTAAAGCCGAGGGCGACCACGGCGATGGTTGGAAGCACGATGAACAGCAGCATCAGCACGATGGCAGGTGCAGCAAGCAGCCAGGCGATCTGCGCCTCGCGCCGCCCTGCCGTCTCGACAGCAGAAACCTGGAGGGCGATATCAGCCATGGGCGGCCTCCCGCACGGCGGCCGAAACTGGCGCGGACGGAAGGCGATGGCCGTCCTCGGCAAAGAGCATGATGCGCGAAGGATCCATGTTAAGACCGATCGCCTGGCCGGCAACAAGGCCGCGCGCTTCGGCGGGAGAGACCTTGGCAAGGACCGTCTCGCCGATGGCGGCGAGCCTGGCAAGGACGATGACTTCGGAGCCGAGGAACTCCAGGCGCTCGACCCGGGCTGCGAGTGTGCCTTGGCCTTCGGCACGGAGCTGCACGAATTCGGGGCGAATGCCAAGGGTGACGTTCGCCGCGCCACCAAGGGGCGCAGATGACGAGAGACGCAACGCGCCGAATTGAACGATGCCATGGGCGTCTTTCTTGCCCGGCAGCAGATTGATGCGTGGCTGGCCGATGAAGCGCGCGACCTCTACATGGCTCGGATCATCGTAGATGACCTGGGGGGTGGCCAGCTGCAGCAGATTGCCACCGATCATCACCGCCACCCGGTCGGCCATGGACAGGGCCTCGGACTGATCGTGGGTGACATAGAGCGTCGGCACGCCGGCGCGGCGATGCAGCTCGACGATCTCGCCGCGGGCGTGGACGCGCAGGTTGGCGTCGAGGTTGGAGAGCGGTTCGTCCATGAGGAAGACGCTCGGATTGCGCACCATCGCGCGGGCAAGCGCAACGCGCTGACGCTGGCCGCCCGACATCTGGCCTGGCTTGCGATCGAGCAGGTGGTCGATCTTCAGCGACGCGGCGATGGCTGCGACCTGCTTCTGGATATCAGCGCAAATCTGGCGCTGGCCTGGCAGCAAAGCGCCAATGAAGGGCAGCCGCTGCACCCCGGTCAGCTTGCGCATGGCAAGCGGCACGGCGATGTTCTGTCCGGCGCTCAGGTGCGGGTAGAGCGCGTAGGATTGAAACACCATGGCGATGTTGCGATCGGCAGCTCTCAGCTGCGACACTTCGCGATCCGCGATCCGGATTTCGCCGCCATCGGCATGATCAAGCCCGGCGACGATGCGCAGCAACGTGCTCTTGCCGCAGCCGGACGGACCGACAAGGGCGATGAACTCACCAGCTTCGGCCTCCAGCGATACGCCCTTCAAAATAGCGTGTCCGGCAAAGGATTTCCGAATGTCACGCAGCGAAAAGACACTCATTGCGCCGCCTCCGCCACCTGCTTGGAAACGGAACGTGGATAGACCTCGTGGATCACCTCGTCGATGAAATACGGGGTGAGCTCAGGCAAGGCGACGATCTCGCTCGAAACATCCTCACCGAGCGTATGGATGACGGCGCCGACCACCCGTTCGCCCGGCATTTCCCGCTCCAGCGTATCGATGATGAAGGCCGACGAGGGCCCCCAGACGAGAGAGGTGTTTTCGAATGCGCCTGTCCAGGCCCAATGCAGATGGCCGCTCGCAAAAAGCGCCACATCATGTGCAGCGAACAGGTCGTAGAGGCGCCGGCGTGGTGCCGGACGGATGCTCCAGTAGCCCGTATCGCCTTCATGCGGCTCATCGACGAAAAGCGGCTTGTGGGTGAAGATCGCCACCCGCCGGCCGTCGCGAGCCGACAGAATGTCCGCAAGCCAGGCAAACTGGGCCTCTTCCTCGGCATCGTCCTGGCCGAACAGCAGGCTGTTCAGCCCGATCAGTCGCCAGTTATGGTGATCCGACACCCAATAGTCGGGCCCGGCCAAGCGGCGCCAGCGTTCCAGCCTTGCGGCATCCACCGGTTGGTCGGAGCCCGGCAGATGGCCGACATCGTGGTTCCCCGGCACGATCAGCATCGGGATCGGAAGCTGACGCATCAGCTCCATCGAGAAGGCGATATCGTCTTCCTGGTCGGCGCCATCAATCGTGAGATCGCCGGTATGAACGACAAGATCTGCATCCGTCCGGGTGATCCAGGCAGCAAGCGGTTCCCAGTTGCCGTTGAAATGCGCCTTGTTGGGGCTCAGATGAGTATCGGTGATCTGAATGATCTTCATGGTGCGTTCTCTCCGCATCGGCTTCTGCAGCGGCGCCACAGAGTGACCCGGCGCATTCGCAGCCTCTGTAGAGGTCGCAGATGTCAGGCGATTGACCGGTGTTTTCAGATGATTTTCAGGTTTGTCACAGAGCCGTCAGAATAGGCGGTGTGCCCGGGGCGGCCGCGATCAGGCCTTGAGCGCCGGCGGGGGTGATGGCTGTTCGGATATCATACGCAAGAGCGGTCAGGACTCGCATCGGCCGTTCATCAGTCGCCGTATAGCGCGCTGATACATCCACCGTGATGGCGTCGAGTGGATGCTCCCGCTTTCACGGCACACGTCAAGCGGAGTGACATGGACTCCGCTCACAACGGCGCTCAAGGTACCGTTTCGAGATCCGTTGCGGAAAATTCGTCATGGGTCGCGAGGATGGGGACCCGGTAATATTTCGCGCAGGCGTAATGGAGACAATCGCCGAGATTAAGGCCGTGTCGGCCTTGCCGGTAGTTATTGGCGGCGCTGAGGGCGAGCTTAGTCGCACGCTTGGCGGGCGGCAGGTCCCGAAGCTCGATGCCTCGGGCCTCCAGAAACTCCATGACGATCTCCTCGACGGCGGCCACAGAAATCCCAAACTTGTCGGGTCGGGCTAGACCGAGGCAGGTCTCTAGGATGGCGACGGGCGAGGTAAACCTTTTCGTCGCCAGAGAAATGGCATTGGAAACCCTTTCGGCTTCCGACTCTTCCGACAGGACCGCGATCAAGGCGCAGGCATCGATAAACATCAGTCGCGTTCCCACATTTCATCGAACGCCTCTTTGGGAAGTGGTTTTTTGTTATCCGCGGACAAGTTGACGCCATGTTTCGCGCGCAGCCGGGCGGCGGTCTGAAGGGGCGTCTCTGCACTCAAACGGCGCTCGATCGCTTCCCGCATGGCGATCACGATGGCGTCCGTGATGCTGACGTTTTCGAGCCTCGCAAACTTGCGGGTAAGGGTGTCCGCCTGCTCGTTGGTGACATTGATGGGCATGGCATCGTCTCCATGTAGAAAATGGCATTGTAGATAACGCAATCTACATAATCAAGGTGAGCCGGTCGTTGTTCGTCGCGCTTACGCTCTTTATCGAGGAACTTGCGGAAGCACCGCCTCCGCCCAGCTGCTGATGCCAAAGCAGCGGCCAAGTTCGGGTTGAGAGCGAGCGCGCGATCGATGTAGGCGGCACTGACATCGAGGTCGCCGCTTACATGGCTGAGGACGTATCCACCGAAGGAGCGCGCAATCGCATCGTCCGAGCCAGGCAGCAAAGTTGCGACCGCATCGGAATTCCTGCATGGACGGCGCGAAAGCTGTGATCGCCATTGCGCAGACTGGTCCAATGCCCTGCATTTTCGGCAGCCTGCGCACCACATTTCTCTCCCGTGCCTCGGCAGCGATGCGACGGTCAATTCAAGGCGGTCCGATGTTGTTCATTGCGCCGCTAGCGGAGGGGTTTCCGCGATGTCAGGCCACCTCGATGTCGGTGCGGGAAAAATCCTCGCCCTTGAAAAGAAGCGGTTCGCCGCGAGTGGCGGCCAGCGCATAGGAAAAGCAATCGCCGTAATTCAGGCCCGCAGGATGCCGTCCCTTGCCGAATTTCCGCCGCGCTACGTAAGCCTGCCCGACATCGACCGGGGTGATCTCGACGCCGGCCTTGTGCAGCCACAGGTCGAGCTCTGCAGCGCCGGATTGTCCCAGACGGGCTTCGATCACCGTCGTTAGTTCGATCAAGGGGCGCCGCGAGGGGCACCATTTCCTCCCGCCGGCCGTTCCAAAGATAAACCTTGAAAAACCCGGCCATTGGCCGTACCTTTCTGGAAGGAGAACGGTTTTGTCAACACCTGCTTTGAACACATCCCGTGGTCGAGTCCGTGGTGAGCGTCTGGAAACGCGCGTCACTGCTGACCAGAAGAGCCTTATAGAACACGCCGCCGCGCTTCAGGGCCGGACGGTGACGGATTTTGTGCTGACCAGCGTGCAGGAAGCAGCTCGCCGTGCCATCGAGGAACATCAGCGCCTCGACCTGTCTGTCCGCGACAGCCAGGCGTTCGTGGATGCTCTGATCAATCCGCAGCCGGTCAATGACCGCCTGCGCGATACGGTGCAGCGGTATCGTCGGGCCACCGGCGTCTGACGGGTGGGAGAGCTTGCTGAGGGGGCATTGCGGATTGAGGTTCTCGGCCCGCAGCATGATCGTGCATCATTCGAGAGTGGCGTGGAGCCGCTTGATCGATATTTCAGAGTGCAGGCGGGACAGGACGCGCGCAAGAACATGGCAGCACCTTTCGTGCTGGTGCTGGCGGATGGTTTCGTCGCGGGATATTACACGCTGTCATCGACGGCGGTGAATGTGGGCGAATGGCCCGCCCAGATTGTCCGCAAGCTACCACGCTACCCGCTTATTCCGGCGACACTACTTGGGCGGTTGGCCGTTGATCGGCGTCAAGAGGGGCGGGGCTATGGCCGCTATCTTCTGGCCGACGCCCTGTTCCGAGCGGTCAGCAGCGAGATCGCCTCCTTCGCGGTCATCGTCGATGCCAAGGATGAGAATGCGCGTCGCTTCTATGAACGTGAGAGCTTCTTGCCATTTCCCGACCGGCCGATGAAGCTGTTTCAACCAATGGCCGATATTGCAGACCTGTTCAAATCATATGCCGTGGAAAGGTAGTGCAAGTCTGAACTTGAAGCCATGGCGAAGACGTTCGATGCGAGCGGCCAGTACCGCAATCGCCGTAATTCAGACCGGCAGGATGCCGCCCCTTGCCGAATTTCCGCCAGGCTCGCCGCGCCACATAGGCCTGCTCTACATCGACCGGCGTGATCTCGACACCGGCCCTATGCAGCCACAGATCGAGCTCATCGGCGCCGCTTCTCCCAGACGGGTTTCAATCACCATCGTCAGTGCGAGCAAGGATGCCGCGGACATGAGTCTCAGCGGTGCGTCCACGATCTTCCGTTCCAGCGCTTCGGCATCCGGCTCGTTGAGAGCGATCGCAACGATAGCCGATGAATCGATCACCATTAGTTGGGGGATCCGTTTTCGTCATAGCCGAGAATTTCTTCTGCCGAACGATTGTCCAGCACTGGCAGGGCGGCCCAGCGCCTGCGGCTTGCCGCCAGTTCTGCCAGCAGCACTTCTTTTCCCGCCTGATTTCCCAGGCGACGGAGACGATCTTCCGGTGCCCGCCGTGTTGCCAATGTGATTGTTTCGCCCGTTCGATCAGCCAATGCTTTGGCGAGGCGTTCAGTTTCCGGATCTTTTATGCTAAGTGCCATAAAATGGTTCCTTGGTACCTATATGGCGCAATTCTACCTACCGAAAAGGGCTTGGCAAGGGTTTGTCGGCGTTTCACGCAGGCCGCTTCGACGCAGTGGGGTTTGCAAAGGTAAGGCTTTCGACCTTCACGCCAAAGCCCATGAACCGTGCTGGGGGGCGAGGCGGCCAGCGCTCCGAACACAAGCCCAAAGTGGTCAATCTTCTGCGACGCCGTTTCCTTACCCCAGACACCGTTGCGCTGGAAGCCGAGCGCCGTCACAAGCGCACTCGGGATACCGATCAATGCCATCCTTTTCGGCAAGCTGATGTAGGATAGAATTCCTTGATGTCCGGTAGGATTTTATGCTACTTTCCATAAACGACGGCAAGGAAAGGCTTGAAACATGCAAACGGCTGAGAAAGTCAGCATTACCATGACCCCGGAAATGCTGCGCGTAATCCGGGAAACGGTAGACGCTGGCGAATACGCGTCCACCAGTGAAGTTATCCGCGATGCCATGCGGGTGTGGCAACGAGACCGCCAGGAGCATGCGGAACGATTGAATGCCATTCGGTCCCGCATACGGCATTCCTTTGAAGACCCGCGTCCTGATCTTAACGAAGACGAAGCAAACGCCGCGCTCGAGGCGATTCTTGCCAAGGTAGACGAAGACTTCGATCGTGCGGCGTTTTAAGGTCTTTTACCGTCCTGAGGCAATTGCCGATCTCGGGGAGATATACCGGTTCGTGGCGATGCGCAGCCAGAACCGCGTGATCGCACGGGATTTTGTGGAGCGGATCAAGGTGCGATGCAGCCGTATCGGCCATGTCCCCCTTGGAGGGATCGGGCGTGATGATTTGGAGCCCGGTCTGCGCGCCGTGCCTTTCGAGAAATCCGCCGTGATCACCTACAAGGTGGAAGAGGATGCCGTGCGCATCGGTAACATTTTCTACGGCGGCCGCGATTTTGAAGCGTTGTACCATGGCCGACCGCTCGAAGAGCGCGATGACGAGGAGACTCCGTCTTGAGCACTGAGGACGATGATTTTTTCCCGCCCGAGTATGTGGCGGCCAATAAAGCGCAAGCGGCCGACCTGAGGCCACAGGCGGCGGAACGCGGCTTGCGCTTCGAGGGATATCTTGTCCCTTCGGTCGCCGAGTGGGTCCTTGCCGAAGTTGAGCAAGGTCGTTTCCGTGATCCGTCCGAGGCCGTGTTCGTGGCGATGCAGGTATTTATGGAGATGCAGTCCTATCCGGATTTGCGCGAAGAGCTATTGAGGCGTGAGATCCGGAAAAGTCTGGCGGACGAAGGTCCGACTCTTTCGGGGGAAGAGGTGCTTGCCAATCTGAAGGAGCGCATGAAGCGGGCAGGTGGCCAAAAGCCACCGATGTGGTCGAAGGTACCGTTTCCGTCATAGAGGCTGAGTCAGGTCGCGCAGGGTTCATCGTCTGTGGATGCAGGCGCGCAGGTGTTCAGTCGCTCAATACCCCATTCCCCATCCGCACGCACCTGCTCTGGTCGTGAGGGTGCCTCGTGTCGAGAACTGGCACTGGGCGTCATCGATTCCGCACGTCTTCTCAAAAGGCCGCGGTTGCTCGCAGATCGCACCGTTGGCCGCCCCTTTTCTTCGCCGTCGTCTAAATCTTCGGACCCATGCCTGTCAGGCCTTGTGCTTGCGGCAGTAGAGTTCCAGCCGGTGACGCACAAGATCGTAGCCAAGTTCTGCGGCGATTTCCGCCTGCAATTGCTCGATCTTGTCGGAGCGGAATTCGATGACCGCACCCGTATCGATATCGATCAGGTGATCGTGATGTGGCGCATCCGCGGTTTCGAAGCGGGCTGTGGCGCTTTCGAAGGCATGGCGATGCACGACGCCCTGTTGCTCAAGCGCTGACAGCGTTCTGTAGACTGTTGAGAGCGAGACGGTTGCATCGATTTCTTTCGCCCGGCGGTGCAATTCGCTAGCATCCGGGTGGTCTTCGGCGATGGCGAGGATCTTTAGGATCGCTGCCCGCTGGCGCGTCACGCGCACACCGCCGTCCCGCAGGACGCCTTCCAGTTCCTCGACGCGATTCTTGTTCTGTTTCATGGCTCAACACTAGCCAAGGGCGACAAGTTTGAAAATAGCTAGTTGCGAATGCTTCGCATTTGCATTGACTTATGCAATTCATTCGCCTAGTCCTGCCAGCGACAACATCACGGAGTATGGGATGATCGATCAGACGAGACGCGCGATCCTGGCAGCAGCAACAGCACTGGCAGCCTTCGCGCTCGTTCCCGGTGCCGCATGGGCGCAGGAGAAATTCAAGGCCGTCACCACCTTCACGGTGATTGCAGACATGGCAAAGAACGTTGCGGGTGACGCCGCAATCGTCGAATCGATCACCAAACCCGGAGCCGAGATCCACAACTACCAGCCGACGCCGCGCGACATCCTGAAGGCGCACGATGCCAGGCTGGTCCTTTGGAACGGCCTCAACCTCGAGCTCTGGTTCGAGAAGTTCTTCCAGAACTTCGACGACATTCCGGGTGTAGTCGTGTCCGAGGGCGTGGAGCCGATGGGCATCGCCGAGGGACCCTATACCGGCAAGCCGAACCCCCATGCCTGGATGTCGCCCTCGGCGGCGTTGATCTATGTCGATAATATCCGCGACGCTTTCGTGAAGTACGACCCGGCCAATGCCGAGACCTACAAGGCCAATGCCGAGGCCTACAAGAAGAAGATCGCGGCGACGATCGACCCCATCCGTGCAGCGATCGCCAAGATTCCGGAGGAGAAGCGCTGGCTGGTCTCGAGCGAAGGCGCGTTCAGCTACCTGACCCGGGACTTCGGCCTGAAGGAGCTCTACCTCTGGCCGATCAACGCCGACCAGCAGGGCACGCCGCAGCAGGTCCGCAAGGTGATCGACGCGGTCCGCGCCAACAACATTCCGGTTGTCTTCTCGGAAAGCACGATTTCCCCGGACCCCGCCCAGCAGGTTGCGCGCGAGACGGGGGCAAAATACGGCGGCGTGCTGTATGTTGATTCGCTCAGCGAAGCGGACGGTCCGGTTCCGACCTATATCGGCCTCTTGCGCGTCACGTCCGAAACCATCGCGAAAGGCCTTTCGCAATGAACCTTCAGGTTAAAGCCCGGCCCCGCGAAGTGCCGGCGTCAGGTGACACGGATACGGGTATCCGCGCCGCCGGCGTCACTGTCACCTATCGCAACGGCCATCGCGCGCTGCGCGATGCCTCGTTCGAGATCCCGACCGGGACCATCACGGCTCTGGTCGGCGTCAATGGCAGCGGCAAGTCGACCCTGTTCAAGGCGATCATGGGGTTTGCCAGGCTGGCGCGCGGAGAAATCTCCATCCTCGGCCTTTCGGTGCCGGAAGCACTGAAGAAGAACCTCGTTGCCTATGTGCCGCAGGCAGAAGAGGTCGACTGGAACTTCCCGGTCCTTGTCGAGGACGTGGTGATGATGGGCCGCTACGGCCACATGAACATGCTGCGTATCCCCAAGAAGGCCGATCATGAGGCTGTCGAAGCAGCACTTGCCCGTGTCGGCATGAGTGATTTCCGCAAGCGGCAGATCGGCGAGTTGTCCGGCGGTCAGAAGAAGCGCGTCTTTCTCGCCCGCGCACTCGCACAAGACGGTCGCGTCATCCTGCTCGACGAACCCTTCACCGGCGTCGACGTCAAGACCGAGGATGCGATCATTCGCCTGTTGATCGGGCTGCGTGATGAAGGCCGGGTCATGCTGGTCTCCACGCACAACCTCGGCAGCGTGCCGGAATTCTGCGATCGCACCGTGCTTCTGAAAAATACCGTGCTCGCTTACGGCCCGACCGACACCACCTTCACCCGGGAAAATCTAGAGCTCGCCTTCGGAGGCGTGCTTCGCCATTTCGTGCTCGGTGGCGAAAGCCTGCACGACGATGCCGACCCGCGCCAGCTTTCCGTCATCAGCGACGACGAGCGGCCGCTGGTCATGTACGGCGCCAAGGGCCACATGGTATCGCAGCCGGCCAAGCCTGAGACCGATCCAGAGGCGAACGGCAAATGATCACCGCGCTCTCGGAACCCTTTACCTACGGCTATATGCTGAACGCCATGTGGGTGAGCGCTCTGGTCGGCGCGGTTTGCGCCTTCCTGTCGTCCTACCTGATGCTGAAGGGCTGGTCGCTGATCGGCGACGCGCTCTCGCACTCGATCGTTCCGGGCGTCGCCGGCGCCTATATGCTCGGCCTTCCTTTTTCGCTCGGCGCGTTTTTCTCCGGCACGCTCGCAGCCGGGGCGATGCTCTTCCTCAACCAGCGCACCCGGCTGAAAGAGGACGCCATCATCGGACTGATTTTCACCTCCTTCTTCGGGCTTGGCCTCTTCATGGTCTCGCTGTCGCCGACCTCGGTGAATATCCAGACGATCGTGCTCGGCAATATTCTCGCCATCACGCCCGCCGACACGCTGCAACTGGCAATCATCGGCATCGTCTCGCTCGTCATCCTCACGGCCAAATGGAAGGATCTGATGGTCACCTTCTTCGACGAGAGCCATGCGCGCTCGATCGGGATTCCGACGTCCTTTCTGAAGGTGCTGTTCTTCACCTTGCTTTCGGCCTGCACCGTCGCGGCGCTACAGACCGTCGGCGCCTTTCTCGTCATCGCCATGGTCGTCACCCCGGGCGCGACCGCCTATCTGCTCACCGACCGTTTTCCCCGGCTGATCATGATCAGCGTGGCGATCGGCGCGCTGACGAGCTTCTTCGGCGCATATTTCAGCTATTTCCTCGACGGCGCCACCGGCGGCATCATCATCGTGCTGCAAACGCTGATCTTCCTCTTAGCCTTCCTCTTTGCCCCGAAGCATGGCCTTCTTGCCGCCCGCAGGCGCAGTGCCGAAGCGCTGGAGGTCGCCCGATGATCTCGCTTGACATGCTACTCGCCGTCTTCGAATTCGAATTCATGCGCAACGCGCTTCTGATCTCCGTGCTGGTGGCGATCCCGACGGCGATGCTCTCCTGCTTCCTCGTGCTGAAGGGCTGGTCGCTGATGGGCGACGCAATCTCGCATGCGGTCTTTCCCGGTATCGTCATCTCCTACATCGTCGGCCTGCCGCTCGCCGTCGGCGCCTTTGCCGCCGGCATGTCCTGCGCGCTTTTGACGGGCTACCTCA
Organism: Pararhizobium sp. LjRoot238; assembly: GCF_964252955.1. NCBI lineage: Bacteria > Pseudomonadati > Pseudomonadota > Alphaproteobacteria > Hyphomicrobiales > Rhizobiaceae > Pararhizobium > Pararhizobium sp. LjRoot238. The sequence continues at coordinate 326,256 of NZ_CAXUPP020000002.1, forward strand.
AGGAAAACAGCCGGATCAAGCAGGATACGGTGATGGGTGTGGTCTTCTCCGGCATGTTCGGCTTCGGACTGGTGCTCTACACCAAGATCCAGAGCGACGTGCACCTCGATCACATTCTCTTTGGCGACATGCTCGGTATCGGTTGGCCTGATATCATCGAAACCGGCCTGATTGCGCTCGTGGCGGCCGGCATCCTTGCGGTCAAATGGCGCGATTTCCTGCTACACGCTTTCGATCCCGCCCAGGCAAAGGCCGTTGGCCTGCGCGTCAACTGGCTGCACTACGGGCTGCTTGCCATTCTGTCGCTGACGATCGTCGGGGCGTTGAAGGCCGTCGGACTGATCCTCGCCATCGCGATGCTGATCGCCCCCGGCGCCATCGCCTTCCTGATCACCCGCACCATGGGCGGCATGCTGATCGCTGCTGTGCTCGTTGCGGCGGTGGCCTCCTTCTGCGGCGTCTACGTCTCATTCTTCATCGACAGCGCGCCGGCACCGACCATCGTGCTTCTGATGACTGCGATGTTCGTCGTCGCTTTCGCCTGGTCCTCCTGGCGAACGGCACGCGTCGAGGCGCAGCGGACGATCGTCGAGTGACCTTGACCTCCTCTCCGTGAGCCGTAGCATACCCGTGACTCACCGCGGAAGGCGAAGCGCGCGGTTGGGGTCGACGTCAACCACCCCGACCATATCGACGCCGGCAAAGGCTTCGGCGTGGGTACTGGCCATGCCGCTCGTGCGGAGCAGCTTCGGCCCGCGCCCGACGGAAACTTTCGTGCGACTAAGCGGCACCACGCATTTTTGTTGTGGTCATGGCCCGGCCGGCCTCGTCGAAACGATGCACGCGACCTTCTACCGGCGCGACTTGCAGTCTTTGGCCGGGTTGGTGCCCAGAGACGCCGTTTTCCCGAACGATCATCGGTTCCGCCGATCCGACATCGAGATAGACATAGCTGTCGGAGCCGAGAATTTCCGAATGAACAACCGTTCCGGCCCACTGCCCCTCGTGCGGTGTGATCTCGATATGCTCGGCACGGATTCCGACCGTATGGGCATCATAGGGCCGCGAGAAATCACCGGAGAGGAAGTTCATCTTCGGTGAGCCGATGAAGCCGGCGACGAAGAGCGAATTCGGGCTTTCATAAAGCTCTAGGGGCGTGCCGATCTGCTCGACGAGCCCGTCCCGCAGCACGCAGATCCGGTCCGCAAGTGTCATGGCCTCGACCTGATCGTGGGTGACGTAGATCATGGTCGTCTTGTGCATGCTGCGATGGAGCTTGGCGATCTCGAGGCGCGTTGCCACGCGCAGTGCCGCGTCGAGATTCGACAGCGGCTCATCGAACAGGAACACTTTCGGATCGCGCACGATGGCCCGGCCGATTGCCACGCGCTGGCGCTGCCCGCCCGAGAGTTGCCGCGGCAAGCGCTGGAGATAGGGCGTGAGTTGCAGCATCTCGGCGGCTGATTCCACCCTTTGCCTGCATTGCGCCTTGTCCCGGCCCGCCAGCTGCATGCCGAAGGCCATGTTCTCGAAAACCGTCATATGCGGATAGAGCGCGTAGGACTGGAAAACCATGGCGATACCGCGCTTCGGTGGCGTCAACTGGTTGACGACCCGCCCATCGAAGGAAAGAGTGCCCGACGTGATCTCCTCCAGCCCGGAGATGAGCCGAAGCAAGGTGGACTTGCCGCAGCCAGAGGGCCCGACAAACACCATGAACTCGCCCGCCTTGATGTCCATGCTGACGCCCTTGATGACGTCGAAGGCGCCGAAGGATTTGCGGATATCCCGCAGCTGAATCTCTGCCATTTTATTCTCCTATCCTTTGACGCCGCCGGCCGTGAGGCCGGATATGATCCGCCGCTGAAAGATCAGGACGAGGATCACGAGGGGAACCGTGACGATCACGGAAGCGGCCATGATGCTGCCCCAGGGAATTTCAAACTGACTGCCGCCAGAGAGCAGCGCGATTGCGACGGGGACGGTGCGCTGGGTGTCCGATGACGTGAAGGTCAGGGCAAACAGGAACTCGTTCCAGGCGGCAATGAAGGCAAGCAGACCGGTCGTGACAAGTGCCGGCCACATCAGCGGCATGAACACCCGCGTGATGATTACCCAAGGGCTCGCGCCATCGACGATGGCCGCTTCCTCGATTTCGACCGGCAGATCCCGCATGAAGGTGGTCAGCACCCAGACCGTGAACGGCAGCGTGAAGATCATGTAGGAGAAGATCAGCGCGAACGGCGTATTGAAGATGCCGATAAAGCGGATGAGCTCGAACAGCCCGGCAAGCACCGCGATATGCGGAAACATCGAGACCGACAGGATGGTGAGCAACAGCAGGCCCCGCCCGCGGAAGGGCACGCGCGCCAGCGCATAGGATGCCGTGATCGCAAGCAGCAGCGACAAGGCCACGACCAAGCCGGCGACCATCAGCGAATTGCCGAGATTCCTCACGAAGCTGCCGCCGGACAGGACGCCGGCATAGTTTGCCAGAGAAAGGGATGTCGGCCAGTAGTCCACCCGGAACAAGGCCGTGCCGGATTTGAAGCTTGTCAGGATCGCGTAGTAGAAGGGGAATACCGCGATGACGATGATCGCGGCGACGAGGGCATAGAACGCCGTGCGCTTTGCAAGTGTGGCAACCATCAGCGCTCTCCTCCTTCCAGGTTGACGCGGCCGAACCACATGTAAAGGACCGTGATCGTCGCGATGATTAGGAACAGCATGGTCGAGGCCGCTGCCCCATAGGCGAATTTGTCGAATTCGAAGAGGTTTTCGCGGGCGAGCACCGACATGGTCCGCGTCTGCGCATTGTTCGGCGTCAGCACGTAGATGAGATCGAAGATGCGCAGCGAGTCCAGCATGCGGAAGATGACGGCGACCATCAGCGCCGGGCGGATCAGCGGCAAGGTCAGGCGCCAGAAAACCCGCACCGGATGGATGCCGTCGATTCGTGCGGCCTCGTAAATATCGCCGGGGACCATCTGCAGGCCGGCGAGGATGAGCAGCGCCATGAACGGCGTGGTTTTCCAGACATCGACGACCAGCACCGCGATCATCGCCGTGTCGGGACTGGCGGTCCAGGCGATCTTCTGGCTGATCAGGCCGAGGCCGAGCAGCATGTCGTTCAGAATGCCGAACTGGTCGTTGAGCATCCAGGCCCACATCTTGGCCGAAACGATGGTTGGAATGGCCCAGGGAATGAGAATGGCGGCGCGGACGAGACCGCGGCCGGGAAATTCCGCGTTCAGCACCAGCGCCACGATCAGCCCGAACGCGGTTTCGATAACAACCGAGATCAGCGTGAACTTCAGCGTATTCCAGACAGCGCCCCACCAGGCCGGATCGGCAAGGAGGCCGCTAAAGATGGTGCGGCCGCTCTTCAGCGTGACCCACGACAGGTAGTTCTTGAAGCCGACGAACTCCGCGCCCGACAAATTGGTCAGCGATGCGTTGGTGAAGCTGAAATAGATGGTTCTTATCAGTGGCCAGCCTGCGACGATGGCGAGCACGAACAGGGTCGGCGCCAGAAACATCCAGGCCGAACGGACACGCTGCGCCCGCAGATCGGAACCGATCGCGCTTTGGCCCACATGAACGGTCGAACCGGATTCGAGGGAAAGTTCGGTCATGACGATTGCTCACTGGTTGTCATCCAGCCCGGAGCCGGAAGCATCGAACGTGCGGACAGCAGCCACCGGCTGCTGTCCACGGCTGAATGCGATTACCAGGTGTCGCCCTTGAGCTCGGTCAACTCGACTTCGAGCAGTTCGAGATTCTCGGCGGCGGACCCGTTTCCGGAAAGCGTGTTGTGCACCGCGCCCCAGAAGTCGGACGAGACTTCGTTGTATTTGACCTTTGTGACGGCCGACGGGCGCGGCACGGCATTCTGGAAGATCGGTTTCCAACTCGCCATGAAGGGCTGGCTGGCGGCAATGTCAGCGTCATCATAAAGCGCCGAAAGGGTCGGCAGGTTGGAAAGCTCGATCGCGCGCTTCTTTTGAATGTCCTTCGAGGCCAGGAACTTCACCAGTTCGATCGCAGCCTCCTGCTCGTCCGAATATTTCGAGACGGCAAGATTCCAGCCGCCGAGCGCCGAAGACGGCTGATCGCCTTCGGCTGCGACCGGAAGCGGCACGACGCCGAATTTGCCCTTGATCGCGCTGTCGTCGCCGTTGCCGAGCGCGTAGGCGTAAGGCCAATTGCGCATGAACGCCGCCTTGCCGGTTTGCCAGACGCCGCGGGCCTCTTCTTCCTGGTACGCGAGCACGCCTTCCGGCGTGATGCTGCCGATCCAGCCCCTGGCACGGTCAATGGCGGCGGCCGCCTTTTCATTGTTGACCGAAATCGTGCCATCCGGCTCGACGATCTGCCCGCCGCCCGAGGACTTGATCCATTCGAGCGCATTGCAGGTCAGACCTTCATAGGCGTTGGCCTGAAATACGAAGCCCCAGAAATCCGCTTGCCCGGCGGCGCGTTCCTTTTCCTGGATTTCCTTTGCCGTCGCCTCCAGCTCGTCCCAGGTCCTGGGTGGCTGCTTGCCGTATTTTTCGAGAAGATCCTTGCGGTAGTACATGGCGGGCGCGTCGGTGAACATCGGCAAAGCGACAAGCTTCCCGTTGACCGTCTGCGACGCGATGATCGATGGGAAAAACTCGGGCGTCACATCCTTCGTGGCTTCTGTCAGATCAACAAACTGATCGGCAAGCTGAGGCGCCCAGATGACATCGGTCTGGTAGACATCGACATCCGTGTTTCCGGCTGCGAGCCACAGGCGATACTGCCCGAACTGCTCGCTGCTCGAGGCGGGCATCGTCACGAGATTGACCTTGTTGCCCGTTTTTGCCTCGAACTCGACAAGGCGTGCCCGGAGGAAATCCGCATTCTTGCCGGTCGAGTTTGCCGCGAGAGTGAGTTCGGCGGCAAAAGCGCTGCCGCTCGTGATCGCGCCCAGAATTACGGCAGTTGCAAGTCGTTTCATTGTCATCGGCTCCTCCCAGGCCTCCAAGCGCCAGCTGAAACAGGATCAGCAAAATCGAAAGCGCTTTGGTTGGAAAAAACTGTCAGAAACAGAAAATAGAGTCAAGGGCACAAATGAAAACGTAGCTCGTCCTCGCGTTACTAATGAAAATATGATTGAAAAATCAATTGAATAGCTAAAGCGCGTGTTCCGCACGTCTGGTTTTCCGGTATGGTGCGAGAGCTTAACTCGGGTAACAATTTGAAAACGTTTTAATTTAATCATGGCGAGCAGGCGCGATCTCCCCCTCAGATGGATTGCTGGCAGCGGGGTAGTCGAGCTATAGCTAATAATCAGCATGCCAAACCTCGTCGGGCCACATGAAACTCAAAGAATTTGCCAAGCATCTTGACCTCTCCCCGACCACGGTAAGCCGAGCCCTGAGCGGTTATCCGGAAGTTCGCGAAAGCACCCGCAAGCGCGTTGCCGACGCGGCGATACGCCTGGGCTACCGGCCGAACATCAACGCCGTGCGCCTGGTGACCGGACGCGTGGGTGCTATCGGCATATTGATGGAGAGGGGTCGGGAAGTTAATTTCGCTGAATTCCTGAGCGGAATGGGCGAGCGCCTGGGGGGAGAGGATATCGATATTCTCGTCAGCCCGATAGCCGAACACGATGCCAAGGACGAGATGCAACTCTATAGCCGGCTGGTGGAAAGCAGGCGCGTCGACGCCATCATCGTCAATGCGCCGAGACCCAATGACGAGCGCATCGCGCTGCTTCACAGACTCGGCATGCCGTTTCTCGTTCACGGCCGGTCCGAAACGGATGTCCCCTATGCCTGGCTTGATATCGACAACGAAGGCGCGATCAAGCGCGCCACCGCTCAGTTGCTCGATCTTGGGCACAGGCGGATCGCCATGATCAATGGCCGCCCGGGCGTCACGTTTTCCATGCATCGCGACAAGGGGTATCGTGATGCTCTTGTCGAGCGCGGCCTACCGTTCGATCCGCGCCTCGTCGCCCACGGGAGTTTCACCGACGAGGTTGGCTTCCGGTTCGCGCGGTCCTTCCTCGAACAATCGCCGCGCCCGACGGCCCTCGTCGCAGGCTCGATGATGACGGCACTCGGTGTCTATCGGGCCGCCCGATCTCTCAACCTTATCGTCGGCAAGGATATTTCGGTCATCGCCCACGACGACGTCTTCCCTTATCTGAACGCCGACAACATGGCGCCGTCGCTATCGACAACCCGGTCATCGATGCGCGCTGCCGGCACGCGGTCGGCTGAACTGGTCCTGCAACTCCTTGCAGGCAAGTCGCCGACGGAAATCCACGAACTCTGGCCAATTGAGTTGATACTCCGGGAATCCACTGGCCCGGTCAGTGCTCTTTCCTAGCGGTGAGGCGGGAGCTCAAGCAATGGGACGGCCGCCGACCCAGACGGTGGTGATGTTCGGCTTGGACGCGGTGTAGACGATCTTCTGCAGGATGGCCTCCCCGTGATCGAGATCTCCCCACAAACGGATGGTTCCCCTTTCGGCGGTGGTGTCGATCACCAGCGCGTCGAACTGGCAGCCCGGTTCGAACCGGCCGATCGGCAAATCGAGGGCCACTCCGCCGCCGGTGGTGGCAAGATAGAAAGCGTCGCGAAAGTCGATCCTGGTGTCTGCGCGCCTGCTTCTCGCTTCGGGCGGAAGATCGGGATCGGTTCCGCTCTCCAGTATGCGTGACACCATGATCGCGCCGCGCATGGCGTCGAACATCGAGCCAATCGGCCCGCCGGAAATATCCGTGCCAAGCCCGACATGGAGGCCCTTTTCCAGCGTCGCCTTCAGGGGAAACACCGCGTTGGCGAAATAGGCATTCGATACCGGGCAATGGGCGACGGCCGCTTGCCGCATCCGGATCGTTTCCATATCCAGCGGCGTTAGAAAATTGGCATGAGCCAGCACGCTACGCCTGCCGACGAGACCGAAGCGGTCGAGGCTTTCCGTGTCGGTCATCCCGTGGCGGGAAAGAACATAGCCATGTTCCCAGTCGCTTTCGGAGCAATGGGTCTGGACGTGGCATCCGCAGCTTTTTGCAAGATCGCCCAGCCCTTCCAGAGTGGCGTCGGTGCAGGAAGGGATGAAGCGCGGCGTGATCACTGGCAGGATCCGTCCTTCGCGATTGTCCGGATGAGAATTGATATACTCGATCAACGCCAGTGTGCCGCCGATCGCCGCGTCCGGCGAGGCGTCGCGGTAGCTCTGCGGGCATTGGTCCTGATTGTCCATCGTCACCTTGCCGATCAGCGCCCGCTGTCCCCGCTCCAGGCAGATGTCTGCCAATAGGCGAGTGGCATCCTGATGGATGGTGGCGAAATACAAGGCGGTCGTCGTACCGCTCGCCAGCAAATCATCAACAAGCAGCCCGTAGCTTCGCCTGGCGAACGCGATATCGGCATAGCGCGCTTCGAGGGGAAAAGTGTACTGGTGCAGCCAAACCTCGAGCGGCACGTCAAGCGCTTGTCCAAGTTGCGGATATTGCGGCGCATGGACGTGAAGGTCGACAAAGCCCGGCAGGATATAGGCGCCGGCCGGCAGGGTAACGAGGTTTCCTTTCGCCGAGGCCGCCCGTTTCTCCGCCTCGTAGGTTGGCTCGCCGGGCCGCCGGATCGATAGAATTTCCCCGTCTTCCCCGATCGTAATCAGCGCGTCCGCCAATTCATCGACGATCCTGCGCTCCGGCATGTGGAAGCCGGAGGCGAGAAGGGTCTTGCCGCGAAGAGCGGTCATGCGGCTTGTACATTCGTTCCGTAAGTGATCCCCTTTTCCTTCAGCCAGCGGCGGTAGGCGATGGATGAGGAGTCCGCCCTGGTCGGGATTTCCGAGCGTGGCTCGAGCGGCAGCAGGCGCGGGCGCTGGTTTTCAAGGATGATCCGGTCCTGCAGGAAGATCAGCTGCTGGAAATGGATGAGGTCTGTCTGGGTCGAGACATCGTCGATCAGGAACATCACCGGATGCGCCCGGCAGCGATCCGGGTCGAGCGGCTGCACGAAGAGGCAGATGACGTCCCAGCGATTGGCGGCATTCGGGCAGGTCTTGTAGAGGATGGTCGCGAAGGGATTGGCGACCCGATACATATATTGCGTCATGATGCCTTCGGTTGCGGAGAGAGCCGCCTGCGGCTGGAAGAACTGGCAGTTGGTCGCCCAGACCTCATCGACGTCGCGGCGGATTTCCGTGGTGTAGTGCAGCACCTCCGTATGCGGCTCGGCGCCGAGGATATCGGTGTGGACGAAAGGGAAATGCGCCATGTCGAGGAAATTCTCGACAATGCGAAGACCTGACGCCTTCACCGAGATCGCGCCGCAGACAACGATGCGCCGGTCATCTTCTTCCGTTTCCGGGATCGGCAGCACGTCGGTTGCCGGCGTGCCAAGCGTCACCCAGAGATAGCCGTAGCGTTCGCGGATCGAAAGCGGCTCGGCTCGGTCTTCCGCATGGACGGTGATCGCGCCATCAGCCGCGCGGTCGACAGTCAGATCGACGCCAAGCAGGCGATTGGCCATCGAGCCCTCGGCAATGTCCTGCAGCGCCTCGATGCAATACCACTGGTCGAGGGCGGCTTTTTCGGCGGGTCGGATCATGGTGCGGTCCTCTTTGCGTTCACTGGTCGTAGAAGTGGTTCATGACGCCGGCGACGTCAACGGACATCGCGGAAATAGGGTTCGCCGAGGGCGGCGGGTGCGGCCATGACGCGGCGCATGCGCTGCCAGGCGAGAACAGGCACGATGATGAGTGCGATGGTGCCGAGATAGGGCAGCATCGAGAGCACAGCAGGCGCGACGGGCCAGCCACGCGCCTGGCCGACGAAGCCGAGTGCCGTGATGAGGCCGAAGAGCAGACCGGAAAGCGCAGCCGGGATCGGCCGGTAGCCGGCGAAGATCACCAGCGCAACGGCAATCCAGCCGCGGCCGGCGACGACACCGTCCGACCAGGAAGGCACGAAGGCGAGCGTCAGATAGGCGCCGGCGCCGGCGGCAAGTGCCGACCCAGCGGTGACATAGGCAAAGCGGGTCGCGTTGACCGGGATGCCGGCCGCGTCTGCCGCCGCCGGGTTCTCGCCGACGGCGCGCAGGTTAAGGCCGTGGCGGGTCTTGAACAGCAGGTAATGCAGCGCCAAAGGCAGGATGATGTAGATGAGATAGACGAGGATGTTTTGCGAAAACAGCGCCTTGCCGAGGATGGGAAGCTGGCTCAGCAGCGGGATTTCGATGCGTTCGAAAACGGCTGGTGCCGGCATGCCGGAATAGGAGCGGCCGATGGTGGAGGCGAGCCCCGTGCCCATCAGGGTTAGCGCGAGACCGCAGAGCACCTGGTTGGCCCGCAGCCAGACGGTGGCTGACGCAAAGACCATTCCCAACAATGCGCCGACGGCGAGTGCCGCGAGAAAACCGAACATCGGGTAGGGCGTAGCGGTCACGGTGGCGATCGCGGTGATCGCGCCCATCGCCATCAAACCTTCAGCGCCGAGATTGACGACGCCGACGCGCTCGGCCAGCACTTCACCAAGAGCCGCAAGCGCGAGCACGCCGCCAGCGAGAAAGGCGGTCGAGAAAAGTCCGGTCAGAAGGTCCACAACTTTTCTCCTCAGGTCTTGCTGCGGGTGATGCGGTAATGGGCGAGTTCGTCGCCGATGGCGGTGAGGAACAGGATGAGGCCGGTGATCGCCAGCACGGCCGAAGTCGTCAGCCCCTGTGTCTGCAGGATGATACCGGCATTCAGGATCAACGCCATGAGCGCCGAAGAGAAGACCACGCCGACGCAGGAATTGCGGGCGAGCACCGCGACCATGATGCCGAGATAACCGAAATTGTTGGAAATGCCGCCCTGCAACCGATGCACGGTACCCGCGATCTCGAACATGCCGGCAACGCCCGCGATTGTGCCGGAGAGCAGCATGACGGTAATGATGTGGCGCCGCACCGGGATGCCCGCATATTTGGCAGCCGACGGATTGGAGCCGGAAAGCCGGACTTCATAGCCCCATCTGGAGTAGGCCAGCACCAGCGCGAAACCGATGGCAAGCAGGATGCCCAGCGGCAGGCCCCAATGAACCAACCCCCAGAATTCCGGAATTTCGGCCGAAAGGCGCGGCGTTGCCGAATTCGACATACCGACCCGGTCGCGCCAGGGGCCGGTCGAGACGTAGTAGACCAAAAGAGCCGCGACGAAATTCAGGAGCAAAGTGGTGATCAGTTCGTTGACGCCGGCATAGGCGCGGGCGAGCGTCGGCACCAGAATCCAGACCAATCCACCCAGCGCGCCGCCGAGGAACATCAGCGGCAGGATCAGGACAGGCGGGCCGGGAACGAAAAGCCCGATAGCGGTTGCCGCAAAGGCGCCGGCGTAGAACTGGCCCTCGGCGCCGATATTCCAGGCGCCGATCTGCTGGCCGACCGCTACTGACAGACCGGTCATCAGGAGCGGGATCAACAGCAGGCAGAGGTCTTCCACGCCAAAGGTGGAACCGAACGTCGCGCTGACGACCTGGGCTCCAAGATCAATTGGATCCGCACCAACGATTTCGAGAACGATCGAGGCAAGAAAAAGGGCAAGAAAGATCGCTGCTGCGCGGGCGGCAAGCGCAATGCCGGGATGTGCGGAGGCAAGCCGCTGCAGACGGAAGCCGGAAAGCATCAGGCGACCTCTCGGTTCTGCTTTCGACCGCCCATCAAAAGGCCGATCTCGTCGATGTCGACCCTGTCGTTTTCAATCACACCCATGATCTTTCCTTCATAAAGCACGGCGATCCTGTCGGAGAGGTTGAGCAACTCCTCCAGTTCCTCCGAAATCAGCACGATGCCGGCCCCCGCATCCCGCAGTTCGACGATGTATTTGAGCATGGTGTTGATCGCGCCGACATCGAGCCCGCGGCTCGGATAGGCGGCGATCAGCACCTTATGGGCGACGCGCATTTCGCGGCGGGCAACAAGGCGCTGCTGGTTGCCGCCCGACAGGTTGCGGATCGGCATGGCGAAGTCGGGCACAGCGACGTCGGCCACCGCGGCGATATTCCGGGCGAGCGTGGTCGCAGCTCTCGGCCGGTAGAGACCGGCTGTAGTGACGGGCGGCCTTTTGTACTCGCGCATCACCGCATTGACGGTGACGCTGAGCGCCGGCGCCAGACCGCTGTGCAGGCGGTCTTCCGGGATATGCCCGATGCCCATCTCGACGAAATCGGCCGCGTCGCCTCGCGCAACGGGCGTGCCGTCGATCAGGATGCGGCCTGACGATGGAGGACGGATCCCGGTCAGGACTTGGCTCAATTCGCGTTGGCCGTTGCCCGCGACACCCGCGATGCCGACGATCTCGCCGGCATGGACGTCGAGCGTCATGCCGCGCAGGGCGGGAAGCCCGGTGTCGCCCAGCGCCGAAACATTGTCGAGCCGGAGCACCGGCTGCTTGGAGACCGTTGCTGCGCCCGCGGGGCGCTGGCGCATGTCGGCAAGCACGATGTCGCGGCCAACCATCAGCTTGGCGAGCATACGTGGATTGCATTTGGCTGCCTGCTCCGTTGCGACCTTGCGGCCGCCGCGCAGAATGGTGATGCGGTCCGAGATTTCCAGAACCTCATCGAGCTTGTGGCTGATGAAGATGACGGCGTTGCCGCGATCACGGAATTCGCGTAGCGCCTTGAACAGTTCGCGCGCTTCGGCCGGCGTCAGCACGGCGGTCGGCTCGTCGAGGATCAGCACACGTGCTTCGCGGGCAAGCACCCGCAGGATTTCGACGCGCTGCTGCTCGCCGGTCGAAAGCTCGCTGATACGCGCGTCGGGACGGACTTGAAGATTGAATTTGCGGGCAAGCTCGGCGGTGCGCGCTTCCAGCTTCTGCGCCGAGGCGCGCTTCGGCGTCTTGTCCCAGCCGAGATGAATGTTTTCGGCGACCGTGAAGGCCAGGACCAACTTGAAATGCTGATGCACCATGCCGATACCGGCAGCGATGGCGTCGAGCGGCGACGAAAACTCCTTGGCATAGCCATCGATGATGATCTCGCCGGCGTTCGGCTGGTAGATGCCGGTCAGGACGTTCATCAGGGTGGATTTGCCAGCGCCGTTTTCTCCGAGCAGCGCGTGGATTTCGCCGGGCATGACCTCGAGGTCGACATCCTGGTTGGCGACGACGCCGGGGAAATATTTGGCGATCCCTTTCAACTGAACGAGCGGTGGCGTTCCCGGGGGTAGGGGGAGGCTCGGCGGGATGTCATTCATCGAAAGGGTCCGGCTGCATGCGATGAGCCCATTGATCGGCTCGATCTGGATCGTCAGGAGAGGGCGGCGGCCGCCGCCACCCTCAATCTTCAAAGGGCTTCTGCGGGCGGCTTAACTGGTCAGGCCGCTGACGCCCTCGACCGACCAATCCCAGGTGTAGAGATCCATGTCAGTCATCTTCTGGTCCTTGGCGACGCGGACGGTGCCCGTCGCGTCCTTGATTTCCCCGACAAAAGGCGACCAGCCGCCGATGATCTTGTCGCGCACCGCGTCTGCCGCCTTGGCAACATCGGCCGGAACCTTTTCCCCCCAGGCGTCGCGGTCGACGCCTGAGCCCATCTGCAGCAGCGTTTCGCTCGGCGTCCAGGTGCCGGCCAGGCGCTTGCCGACCTGGTCGACGTAGAATTTCTTGAAATCGATGATGATCGAAGACACGTAGGAATTCGGGCCATAGCGGCGGATGTCGGTGTTCCACATGGCAGCCCAGACGCCGCGCTGTTCGGCGACCTGCAGATAGCCCGCCTCGTCCATGATGCCGAAGAGGAAGTCGCAACCGTTGTCGATCAGAGCAGTGCCCGCCTGGGTGGCAGCCTGCGGGTCGAACCAGGAGTTGATTGCAATCGTCTGCAGCGTCGCATTCGGATTGACCGAGCGGGCGCCCATCAGGAAGGCGTTGGTGCTGCAGAAGACGGACGCGACCGGGAAGGAGGCGACGTAGCCGAGCTTGCCGGTCTTGCTGAGATGACCGGCCGCGACACCGACGACATAGGTCGGGTACCAGTGGGCGAGATAATACCAGGCCAGATTGTCCATGACCTGATGGCCGTCGCATTCCATGAAGGCGACATCGGGCGCGCGCTTGACGACTTCATGCAGAAAGTCGCCGGTCGACGACGTGTCGAAGATGATACTGGCGCCTTCGCTGACGAACTGGCGGTAGGTGCGCGTCGCATCGGCCGAGTAGGGGACGTTCTCGACCTCGATAACTTTCTTCAGCTTCGGAAAGGCCTCCTTGACGGCCAGCAGGCCCTGATGGTGGCTCCAGGTCCAGCCCTCGTCGGTGATCGGACCGACATGGCCAAAACCGATCACGGCGTCTTCCTCGGCAATGGCAGGCAGCGGGGCGGCCGAAGCGCTACCGGCGCGCAGGAAGCCAGCGGGCATTGCAAGGGCTGCAGCGCCGGCGGCACTCATATTGAGAAAGCCGCGGCGGGAAAGAGTACGCAGGTCGATCATATAGTCCCCTTTTGATTGTTGGCGTGCCTGGCTGCTGACGGACGGGCCGATTTGCAGCGCAGACCGCTTGGATATCGAGCAATGGCAACGCAACAATTGTGCCAAGCGGAGCGGCGTGAGGCGAAGCGCATCTTGCCGTCGCTTCGCCTCACGCCGAACCGAAATGTCTGCCCGGTTGCATTGGCGAGCATGGGCTTTTGATCGGTTGCGCTGACGACCGTGGACGTGATGGCGATGACGCGAAGTGTTGCTTCTGACCTACAGACCGGTCAGCAGAAAAACTGTTTCAGATGCTTGTTGTTCGCAATAGAGCGAAATTTCCGATGATTAGGATGCAAAAAATGCAACACTTGACGCTGCGAATTTCTTGAGCGTAAAACCCCTCTCAGGCAGAGGTGCACAAAATCAATGCATGGATAAAAATTATGCATCATGTGCAATCGATATGCGGAAAGTGAAATTTTGCGGCAGCTTTCTCCACGACGAAGTGTTGAGCACGGCGCGGGCACACATTGCCGACCGGGGCTGTGCCCGTGAACGAAAAAGCGCGCTTCGTGTTCAAAGGGCACCTGCAGGCCGACGCCTTTGTCGAGTTCGCCCGCCATCGCGCCCGCCGTCTCGACATTGCGCTCGATGTGGAAAGCGCGAGTGCAGAGGCGGTGAATGTAACGGTGGAGGGACCGGTGGATCTGGTCGATGCCTTCGAGATGGCCTGCAGTCTCGGACCTTACGAATGTCTTGTGCTGGATGTGGTGCGCACCCTCCCGGCCTGAGAGCACGCGGCGAAACAGGAGCTGGAAATGACGACTGGAAATACGTGGCATCCCGTCAGCCTGTCGCACGCGATCGAACCCGGGACGTCGGCGGGAACGCGGCTGTCGGGCGAGGATCTTGTCGTCTGGCGCGACAAGAGCGGTGGCGCCCATGTCTGGGAGGACCGCTGCCCGCACAGGGGCATGCGGCTGAGCTTCGGCTTCGTGCGCGGCGATCACATCGCCTGTCTTTATCATGGCTGGCAGTATGACAGCGGCGGGCAGTGCCGTTACATCCCCGCCCATCCCGACCTCGAGGTGCCGAAGACGATCAAGGTGCCGGTCTATCTGATTGAGGAGCGGGCCGGAATGATCTGGACGGCATTGGCTGCGGACGCCGGGCCTCTCACTGTTGCGGCGGACGAGACCGGAACCGTTCCAGTCCACAGCATCTATGTTGACTGTTCCGCCGATGCTGCCGCAGCCGCGCTGGAAAACAGCAAGCTCGTGCCTTTCTCGGCCGCTCGCGATGCCGAGACCAAGATCGCTGCCGTGGCGCCATCGCTTTACGCCGTTTCCGCCGGGCATGATCGCCTGCTGGTGGGGTTCCAGAGCCTATCCGAGCAGCGCACGGCGTTGCACGTGGTGATTTCCGGTCTTCCGGAGGTCTATCAAGGCAGCGGACAAGCGCATTTCCTCAATTGGGTTCTCGGCCTGCGCTACCGCATCGAAAATCCGCCGAAGAAGGTGGTTCCCTCGCCCGCTCGCGCCGTTGCGGAGGCGCTATGATGGCCTCGCTGACGCTGTACAATTACGACCTCGATGAAAGCTGCTACAAGGTTCGCCTTGCGCTTTCGATGCTGGGGTTGACCTGGGAGACCATCGCCGTCGACGTCTTCCCTGGCCGGGAGCAGATCACACCAGCCTTCCTGGCGATGAACCCGAGCGGCCGGTTACCCATTCTGAAAGACGGTCACCTCGTCCTCTTCGGCACGGAAGCCATTCTGGCGCATCTGGCCAAAACCCATGATGCGACCGGAAAATGGCTGCCCGGCGGTGGCGCTACCTTCGCGCTGGTCATGCAATGGCTGAATTTCTCCGCGCGCGATCTCGACGCGACGATCGCCGCGCGCCAGCATTCGTTGTTCGCCGAACCGGGCGACGAAAAGGCCTTGCGCGCCGCATCGACGAAGGCCCTGCGGGTGATGGACGATCATATGACGGCACGCGGTTTCGATGGCGCGGATTGGTTCGTTGGGCCGGATCCGACGATCGCCGATATCGCCCTGTTTCCGGCCTTTGCGCTCGCCAGAGATTTCGGCGTCGATCACGACGAATATCCGGCTCTGCGGCGTTGGGCGCGAAAATTCAGAACGATCAAAGGGTTCATGACCATGCCGGGCATTCCGGATTACCATTGAGGCCGGGAAAGCCAGGAGGAGGGAATAATTCGATGCGTGCGTTGACCCGTTTTTCCGTAATGCCGCTGTCTGCGATGACCCGCCGCCTTGCCGATGTCGCCTTCGGGCGCACCGATCCGGATGTTGTGATCAAGGGCGCACGCGTGCTTTCCACCTATTCCGAGCGCATCCTGCCTGATCGGGAAATCTGGCTCTCGGGCGGACGCATCGCGGCGGTGAAACCCTCGGGAACACACAAGGGCTCGGCGAAGAGCTACGATGCCAGGGGCGGGATCATCGCGCCGGGGCTGGTCGATCCGCATATCCACATCGAATCCAGCATGGTGACGGCCTGCGCCTATGCCGAAGCGGCACTGCTGAACGGCACGACGACGATCTTCTGCGACAGCCACGAGATCGGCAATGTCATGGACATTGCCGGCGTGGAGGCGATGCTGGAGGATGCGCGACTGGCGCCTTTGTCGATCTTGCTGACAGTCCCGAGCACCGTTCCGGCGACCTCTCCGGAACTCGAAACCGCGGGCGGAGACCTGACGCCAGCCAAGATCGCCGCGCTGTTCGATAAATGGCCGGAAGCTGTCGCGCTCGGTGAGAAGATGGATTTCGTCCAGGTGGCGATGGGCGACGAACGCAGCCACGCGATCTTGGCCGCCGCGCTGGAACGCGGACGCCCGGTCTCCGGCCATGTCTATGGCCGCGAATTCGTCTCGGCCTATGCCGCATCCGGCGTCACCGATACGCATGAGGCGATCGACCGGGAGATCGCCGACGACATGCTGGAGGCCGGCATCTGGCTGTTCCTGCGCGGCGGTCCGCCGACGACGCCGTGGCACAGCCTGCCGGAAGCGATCAAGACCATCACCGAACTCGGCTCCTCCCACAAGCGCATCGCCGTCTGCACCGATGACCGCGATGCCGACGATCTGATGATGTTTGGGCTGGACTGGGTGACGCGCGAGGCGATGAAAGCCGGCATGAGGCCGGAACAGGCGTGGGCGATGGGCTCGCTGCACGGCGCCACGCGCTTCGGCATGGAAGGTGATATCGGTGGTCTCGGTGGCGGACGCCGGGCTGATCTCGTCCTGCTCGATGATGGTTTCAAGCCGGTCAACACCTGGTATGGCGGCGAACTGGTCGTCGAAGGCGGCAAGATTACACCGCTGCTCGATCAGGCTTTATCGACACGTTATCAGTACCCGGAAGCGGCCTATCATACGGTCAAGGTGCCGAAGAGCATCAAGCTGACGCCGGATCTACCGACCGAAAAGGTCGTCGCTCACACCATCAAGACGGAGCTGCCTGGCATCACGCTTGGCCATGTCATGGTGACGCTGGAGCCGGCAAACGATTGGCAGACGCATTTTGAGCGTCACGGCCTCTGCTTCGTTACCGTGGTCGAGCGCCACGCCAAGTCAGCGGGCAATGTTGCGCATGGCCTGCTCAGCAATTTCAACCTGAGGCAGGGCGCCGTCGCGTCCTCCGTCGGCCATGACAGCCACAACATCATCATCGCCGGGACCAATGAAGCCGACATGCAGGTGGCCCTTCGAGCACTCGAAGAAACGCAGGGCGGCGCCTGCGTCGTCAAGGACGGCAAGGTGACGGCCATGGTGCCGCTGCCGATCGCGGGCCTACTGTCGGACAAGCGGGTGACCGAGGTTGCGGAAGAGGTGAGGGCCCTGAAGGTCGAGTGGGAGAAGGCCGGCTGCAGCATTCCCTACATGGGCTTCAACCTGATCCCGCTCTCTGTAATTCCTGAGATCCGCATCACCGACAAAGGCCTGGTGCTGGTGCCGGAAATGGAAATCGTGCCGTTGTTCGAGGTGGCATGACCCATGGATCCCTATCGTCTCGGCCTGGTCGCGACCCGCGTCCACTATTTCCAACTCGTCGCGCGCCTTGGCTCGATCCGGCAGGCGGCACTGGCGCTGAACGCAGCGCCATCCTCGATCAGCCGCGTCATCAAGCAGCTGGAGGATGAACTCGGCACGCCGCTCTTCGAGCGCATTCGCCAGCGATTGAAACTGACGAGCGCGGGCGAATTGATGCTCTATCGTGCGCGCGCCTCGACGGCGGAACTGAACCGGGCCTGGTCCGAAATCAACGATCTTCACGGACTGCATCGCGGCACGGTCTCGGTCGCGGTGATCGAAAGCGTGGCGCGTGGCCTGATGCCGAAGGCGCTGTCGGATTTCTGGGCGAAGCATCCGCAGATCACTGTCGATGTGAAAGTCATGGGCTCTCAGCAGGTCTGCGACGCGGTGGCGGAGGGGGAGTGTGATCTCGCCATGACCTTTGATGTCCGGGTGCCGCGCAATGTTCGCCGCATCGCATCGGTCACCTTGCCGCTCGGGGTCCTTGCGCTTCCCGGCAGCCGGTTTGCGGACAGGAAGGAACTGAAGCTGTTTGATCTCGCCGGAGAGCGGATGATCATGTCGGATCCCAGCCTGATGCTCGGCAATTCGGTGGAGGAGGCCTTCAACCGGTCCCTGATCGACCTCAACCGCCGCTCCCGCACCAATTCCATCGGCCTGATGATCGACATGGCAAAACAGGGCATGGGCACCGTATTGCAGACACGGGTCGGCATCGAGCAGGAGGTGGCGGACGGACGGCTCATTTTCGTGCCCTTGCGTGATCCGAAAATCAATCCGCGTCGCCTCATGCTGCTGTCTCGTTCGGCCAAGGAAATGTCGGATGCCGCGACCGCCTTCGGAGGCCTTCTGGCACAGGGGATCGATGGGTTGCAGCACTGAGATGTTGCGTTCTCCTTTGCGGCGCTCGGTTTACTTGAAAAGGCCCGGAAGCCAGAGCGACAGCGCCGGCACATAGGTGACCAGCATCAGCACCGCGATGCTGGCGCCGAAGAACGGCCAGATCGTGCGCATCGCCTCGCGGATCGAGATGCCGCCAACGGCACAGCCGACGAACAGCACCGTGCCGACCGGCGGCGTGTTCAGCCCGATGCCGGCGTTGAGGATCATGACGACGCCGAAATGCACGGGGTCGATCCCGAAGGCCTTGACCACCGGCAGGAGCACCGGCGTGCTGATGATGACCATCGGCGCCATGTCCATAAAGGTGCCGAGCAGGAGCAGAATGACATTGATCAGAAGAAGAACGATGATCGGGTTGTCGGATATGGCGCCGATGGCCGAGACCATGGTTTGCTGTACCTGCAGGAAGGCCATCAGCCAACCGAAGGATGCCGCCGTGCCAATGACGAGAAGCACCATGGCCGTCGTGCGTACCGCCTGGAGGACGGCCTCGACGAAGCCGTGCCAATCGAGCGCGCGGTAGACGAAGATGGCGACGAGGAAGGCGTAGAAGACTGCGATGCAGGAGCTTTCCGTCGCCGTGAACACGCCGGAGCGAACGCCGCCGAAGATGATGCCGATCAAGAGCAGCCCGGGCACGGAAGCGAGCAGATAGTAGCTGAGCCGCCGGAAACCCGGGAAGGGTTCCGACGGGTAGCCCTGCCGGCGCGCGACCACATAGGCGGTGACCATCAGTGCGGCGGCAAGCAGCAGGCCCGGCAGGATGCCGGCGGTGAACAGGTCGGCAACGGAGACATTGCCGCCGGCGGCGATCGAATAGAGGATCATGTTGTGCGATGGCGGGATCATCAGTGCGATGATCGCCGCGTTTACAGTAACGTTGACGGCATAGCTGCGGTCATAGCCGCGCGCTGCCATCTGCGGGATCATCAATCCGCCGACGGCCGAGGCATCGGCCACCGCCGAGCCGGAAATGCCGCCAAACAGCGTCGCCGCGACGATGTTGACCTGGCCGAGACCGCCACGCATATGCCCGACGATACCGGCTGCGAAGCGGATGAGGCGATCGGCGATGCCGCCACGGACCATAAGGTCGCCGGCAAAGATGAAGAACGGAATTGCCATCATGGCAAAAACGCCCATGCCGGAATTCATCTGCTGGAACACGACGACCGCCGGTAGGCCAAGATAGGCGACGGTCGCGACTGACGCGATGCCGAGGCAGAAGGCGATCGGCATGCCGATGAACATCAGAAACGTGAACACGCCAAAGAGGATTGCGTAAGCCATTATGCGGTCTCCTGCAGGACAACGTCAGCTGCGACTTCCGCACCAAGCAGAACGTCCACGAACCGTTCGGCGGCAAACAACGCAAACAGCACGCCGCCCGCGATCATCGGGAAAAAATCGACGCCGCCAGGCCAGCCAAGCACCGGGATGGTCGCGGTCCATGTGCCGGCGGCAAGCAAGGTGGAATAGACGGTCATGGAGAGCCCGAACAGCACAATCAGGCCAAGGCTCACGAGATCCATCACCCGCTGGACGAGGGGCGGAGCGGAATGGCGCACAAAGTCGAGCCCGAGATGCACGCTCTCGCGCACGCCGACGGCAGCACCGAGAATGATGAACCAGGACATCAGATGGAGGGACAACGGCTCGGACCAGCTGGGCGTATCGTTGAGTATGTAGCGGGCAAAGACCTGCCAACCGACGATGATCGTCATCGCCACCATGCCCAGTCCCGAGATATAGAGCGAAACCCGGCTCAGCCAGGACAGCACAGGTCGTACGGCCTGCATGAAACGCCACATTGCCTTTTCCTCCCTAGGCTCCGGACGCCATCCAAATCGTTGTCCGGGAATGCAAGGCCAGCCCCGCCGCGGTAGCGGGGCTGGCCGAGATCGTCAGTTGATGGCGCGGATCCGCTCCAGCAGATCCTTCATCTGCGGGTCGGTGACGAAGCGGTCGTAGACCGGCTTCATCGCTGCCGAAAATTCCGCTTTGTCGACCGTGATCACGTTTGCGCCGGCTGCACGGACCTTTTCTTCCGAGGCCTTTTCGCGCGCGGTCCAGAGCTCGCGCATCTTTGCGACCGACTCTTTCGCTGCGTCCTTCAGGACCTTCTGATCGTCGGCGGAAAGCTTGTCCCAGCTGATCTTGGAGATGACGAGGATTTCCGGATTGAGCGAATGTTCCGTCAGCGTGTAGTTCTTCGCAACTTCAAAGTGGCGCGAGGATTCATAGGACGGCCAGTTGTTTTCCGCCGCATCCACCACGCCGGTCTCGAGCGACGAATAGACTTCGCCGAAGGGCATGGGCGTCGCATTGGCGCCGAAGGCTTCCATCATGGCAATCCACAGGTCGGATTGCTGCACGCGAACCTTCATGCCCTTGAGGTCTTCCAGTTTCTCGATCGGCTTCTTGGTCGAGTAAAAGGAGCGCGCACCGGAATCGTAGAACGCAAGACCGACAAGGCCATGCGGTTCGAAGGCGGCAAGCACCTCGTCGCCGATCGGACCATCGACGGTCTTGTGCATGTGCTCGGTCGAGCGAAACAGGAAGGGCAGGCCGAGCACCACGGTCTGCTGCACGAGGTTGTTGAAGGGGGCGGCATTGACACGGTTCATGTCGATGACGCCGAAGCGGGTCTGCTCGATCGTATCTTTCTCGGTGCCGAGTGCCGCGTTGTTCGTCACCTCGATCTTGATGCGGCCATTGGTACGCTGAGAGACGAGTTCGCCCATGTACTTGACCGCCTCGACCGTCGGATAACCGTCCGGGTGGATATCCGCCGACCGGAGCGTGATTTCCTGGGCGTGCACGGAAACGGCACTCAGGGCGACGCCCATGGCCAGGCAAAGCATTTTTGCAATCTTCATAGTTTCCTCCTCCTTTGAAATTGATGTCCGAGGTCTCCTCGCCCCGAACGCATGCAACAATCAGTCGACCCCGCTTGCGAAAGGGGGAAGGCCGTAGAGTTCTTCGGGATTGTTGATGAGCGCGAGCTTGCGTGCCGCCTCGTGAGGCAGCCAGCCAAGAACTATGTCGGTCAGATCGGCGTCGTCGGGATAATCCTCGCGGGTCTTCGCCAGATTGTGCGGCCAGTTGCTGCCCCAGACGATGCGCTCCGGCGCATGGGCCGCAATGCTGCGCGAAACGGCAGCTACGTCGGCATAATCGGGTCCGCCGCCCTTTGTGGATTCGTAGACGCCGGCGAACTTGAACCAGCATTTTCCGCCATCGATCAGCCGCTTGACGGCGGCAATCTCGGGTCCGTCGGACGTTGCACCGGAGAAGAATTTGCCATGGTGATCGAAGACCCAGCGAGATTTCAGCCTCTTCAGGCGCGCCTCGTGGTCGAGGATGTGGCTGCCGTCGAATTGCACCGCGATCATCCAGCCGCGCGCGGCGGCGCGATCGTCGATCGCCTCCAGCTCGCTCAGGCCGACAGCACCGCCCGGCAGATCCATGATGCGCGCGCCGACGATGCCGGCTGCGGAGAAGGCGTCGAGTTCTGCTTCTGATATGTCGCGGCCGAAAGCTGCGACACCGCGGGCGATCGGGCCCATGGCACCCAGGCAAGCAATCAGATTGGTGTTGTCGCGCTGATGGGCATTGCCCTGGGTGATGATCACCCGGTCGATGCCGAGCCAGTCCATCACCTGCCGGTATTGGGTCGCATCGGGCAGAGTGCCGGCTGGCAGGTCCGGTCCGCCGGGCCTTGCCGGGAATCCGGGCAGATACATGTGCATCTGGGTGTCCACCGTGCCTTTCGGCAAGGGTGTCTGCAGCGGACGGCCGGAAAGCGGGCGGACCAGCATCTCAGTCGTCCTTCATCCGGAACTCGGCAAGCGCATCGCGGTTGATCTCGATGCCGAGGCCCGGCCCATCGGGGATTTTGACCACCCCACGCACATGCTCGATCGGCGTCTTGACGACGGCCTGACGGAATGGGTTTTCGGTGCGATCGAATTCAAGGATCGGTTCGATCGGGTTGACCCGCACCGGGTTCGGAACCATCGCTGCCATGAACTGAAGGGCGGCTGCGATATGGACCGCCGTGCCCCACACGTGCGGGACAACGCGGATACCATTCAGCGCCGCCATGTCGGCCACGCGCTTTGCCTCGGTGAAGCCGCCGACACCGGCGAGATCGGGCTGGATGATATCGACCGCGCGCGTCTCGATCGGCTCGCGCATGCCCCAGCGGCTGTGCCAGGTTTCGCCGCCCGCAATGGGTATCGGCTGCTTGGCACGCACTTCGCGATAGGCGCCGAGCTGCTCAGGCACCACCGGCTCCTCGAACCAGTCGATGTCGTATTCGGCAGCCTTGCGCCCAAGTTTGATCGCTTCCAGCGGGTCATAGCCGTGATTGGCATCCACCATCAGCCGCATGTCGGGGCCGACCGCCTCGCGCACGGCGCGAATGACGGCCAGATCTTCCTTGACGCCGAAACCGATTTTCATCTTGCTGGCGTGGAACCCCTCGGAGTGGTAGCGCGCCGCATCAGTGGCATTGTCGGCGACCCGGTCGACGCCGTCGCGCTTGAAGCTGCCCGTCGCATAGGCCCTGACCTCTTCGCGGAAACGTCCGCCGAGCAGCATCGAGACCGGCGCGCCGAAATGCCTGCCCTTGATGTCCCAGAGCGCGATATCGATGCCGGACAGGGCGGTCACTGCCAGACCGCGCTGCCCCTGGTCGCGCAGCGCATTGTAGAGACGGGCCCAGATTTTTTCGGTCTCGAGCGGATTTGCGCCGATGAGCCACGGCTTGTAGGCGGCGACGACTGCGGCGTTGGGCCGGGCAGGGCCGAGGCATTCGCCCCAGCCGGTGGTGCCGTCATCGCAGACGATCTCGACCAGAACATGCGCGCGGCGGTCGAAGCGCATCGAGGCGCTTTCAAAGGGCACCGCCAGCCGGTATTCGAGCAGATGCGTATGGACGGCCGCGATTTTCATCCTAGCGCTTCCAGGGTGCGATGAGTTTTTCGAGCATCGCTTCTTCTTCCGCCGTCAGATCGTCGAGGGGAGGGCGGACCTTGCCGGCGTCAAAGCCCTGCAGGCGCACGCCGGCCTTCACCGCCGCGACCGCATAGCCCTTGCGCCGGCTGCGGATCGCCATGAACGGGTAGAAAAAGTCCTTGAGGATCGCTTCGCAGCGCGCCCTGTCGCCGCCGCGCAGAGCCTTGTAGAACTCGACGGCAAGCGCCGGCACGAAATTGAAGACCGCGGAGGAGTAGGTGGTGAAGCCAGCCCCGAGATAGGCTTCTGCGAAAAGCTCTGCCGTCGGCATTCCGCCGAGATAGGTGAGGCGATCGCCCATGGTGGCGGTAATCTGGCGGATAAGCCCGATGTCACCCGTGCCGTCCTTGAAGCCCACCAGATTAGGACATTCGTCGCAGAGACGCTTCAGCGTATCGACGCCGAGGATCGAATTGTCGCGGTTATAGACCATAACGCCGATGCCGACGGACTGGCAGATGCGCTTTACATGGGCGTAGAGGCCCTCCTGCGGCGCATCGATCAGATAGTGCGGCAGAAGCAGAATGCCGTCGGCACCTGCCTTCTCGACCGAGCGCGCAAGTTCGACGGCGACCTCGGTACCATAGCCGCAACCGGAGACGATCGCGGTTTTTCCAGCGGCTTCCTTCGCCGCCCTGACCACGTTCGGAACTTCTTGAGGGGAGAGCGAGAAGAACTCGCCGGTCCCGCCAGCCGCAAAAAGGACCGGGGCGTCGTAGCTCGAGAGCCATTCGACGTGGCGCTGGTAGCTTTTGGCCTGGAATTTTCCCTCCGCGTCGAAATGCGTCACGGGAAAGGACAACAGCCCCGCGCCAAGCGTGGCTTTGATCTCTTGCGGCGTCATACTGGATTTCCTCTGTCTGCCTCCTCTGGCAAACCTGTCATACATGTATGACAAGATGGAGTCAATAACTTATCGTACAGGTTGGCGCTGTTCGCGCAGCAATGCCCTGTAGCGTGCCTGGCTGCCGCGCAAGTGCCGGCGCATGGCGTCGCGGGCCCCCTCTTCGTCGCCGTTCGATATGGCGGCGACGATGTCGTTGTGCTCGTCGTCGAGCAGCGCGATGTAGGCCCGCTGGTCGGTCTCTGTGTCGTCCTTGCGCAGTGCCGCGCGCGGAATGACGTTTTGCCCGATCATCGCCAGGAATTCCCGAAAGCGCGGGTTGTTGGTCGCCTCGGCGATGGCAAGGTGCAGGGCGAAATCAGCCTCGGCGCTCGAGACCCCGGCGTTCAGGCAGGCGCGCACCGCATAATGACGTTCGATGATGACCTCCTCTTGCGCCGGCGACCGCCGCAGGGCGGCAAGCCCGGCTGCTTCGACTTCGACCGCGGTGCGCAGTTCCAGTAGTTCAATCGTCGAGGAGACGCGCGCGGGATCGATATCCTGCAGCGAAAGCAGCGAGGAGGGGGGCGTGGGCGATGTCTCCAGGACGAAGACGCCGGCGCCCTGGCGGGCTTCGACCAGCCGGTCGGCGCGAAGGGCGGCGATCGCCTCGCGCACGACAGTGCGGCTGACGCCATGGGTCTCTGACAACCGTGCTTCACTTGGCAATTTGCTTCCTGGGGGGAACTGGCCGGCGGCGATCGCTCGTCTCAGCGTATCGCCGAGCCGTGCCGTCAATGTGCCTGTTACCGGCTCGGATCTTGCCTGAACGCTCATCGGAGCTCCTTCCTTCGCGCTATGCGCCATGCCGCCAAGAGAATGCCTGGATACTTGTCTGTCAAGTTGACGGAAATCCTCGCAATATATGCGCCTTGTTGACGGTGGTTTGTCAACCTGTATGATGACTTTTGGGGTGAACTTGGCCCGCGATAGCGGATTTCATGCAGTAGGCATGCAGAAATCATGGAGGATACGGATTTGAAGCGACTGCTGATCACGGGGGCTGCCGGTGGGCTGGGCAGAGCGATGCGCGCAAGAATGGCGAAGCTCGCCGACATGGTGCGCGTTTCGGATATCGCCGATCTCGGCGTTGCAGCGCCACATGAGGAACTGGTGACCTGCGACCTCGGCGACGCCGCGGCCGTGCACAGCCTCGTCGAAGGCTGCGATGGCATCCTTCATCTCGGCGGCATCTCGGTCGAGGACAAGTTCTCGAAGATCATGAATGCCAACCTTTTGGGGCTCTACAATCTCTACGAAGCGGCCCGCGCCCATGGCTATCCACGTATTCTCTTTGCAAGTTCCAACCATACCGTCGGCTTCTATCGACAGGACGAGCAAATCGATGCGACCGCGCCGATGCGACCGGATGGGCTCTACGGCGTATCGAAATGCTTCGGCGAGGCGCTGGCCCGCATGTATTTCGAAAAATTCGGACAGGAGACGGCGCTTGTGCGGATCGGCAGTTGCATGGAAAGGCCGACGAACCACCGCATGCTGTCGACATGGATGTCCTACGACGATTTCGATGCGTTGATCGACTGCGTCTTCCGCGCGCCGATGCTTGGCTGCCCGATCATCTGGGGCGTCTCGGACAACGACAGCCGCTGGTGGGACAATTCACACGCCGCCTATCTCGGCTGGCGTCCCCGCGACAATGCGGAACGCTTCCGGGCCGAGTTGGAGGCAGGAGCGTCGCGCCCGGCACCCTCCGCGCCTCTGGCGCTCTATCAAGGCGGGCAGTTCACGCAGGATCCGATTTTCGCGGAAGAATGAGCGGGTCAGCCATGAAAAGCAGGGTGGCTGAACATTTTGGCGTTAACAGCACCATTGCGCACGAAAGCAGTCATTCAGTTTTGCGGAGACCAAAAAAAGGCCTTTGATGCGGGAGGAGTGGTTGGCCTCGAGTGTCGAGTGTGCTAAGATGTACACAAATTGACACAAAGGAACATTGCAATGGCTGGTAGCTCTACCATGACGATCCGTGTTTCTACCGAGGTTAAGGCAAAGCTCGAACGGCTTGCCGATGATACCAGGCGCAGCAAATCTTTCCTCGCTGGCGAGGCCGTTTCGGCTTATGTCGAGCGAGAGCTTGCCATAATCGAAGGTATCAAGCGTGGCATGGCTGATGTTGAGGGCGGGCGCGTCGTAGCGCATGATGATGCCATGGCTGAAGTCTATGCCGCGATCGATGACGTGAAGGCCGGCCGGGCGTGATGCGGCCTGTTCAATGGTCCCGTGACGCGCTGGATGATCTGAAGGCTCAGATCGTTCACATTGCCGCTGAAAACTCTCTCGCCGCGAAAAGCGTCGCCGATCGTATCAGGGATACTGGAAACGCCATTGGCGAGATGGCGACCGGTAGGCCTGGCCGGATATCCGGCACCTATGAAAAAGTCGTCGTCGGCTTGCCTTACATCATTGCCTATTCGATCACCGCCAAAGGCGGACGGGAGACGATCTCCGTCCTACGTGTCATTCACACATCGCGCGATTGGCCGGATGAGGAATGGCCGGGATCAATTTAGATGCCTGCATTTCGCATCAAGTCGTCCAACGCTTCGCCATAGGACATGCCAGTGTCGTTACAATATTGCTTGAAGCGATTGATGACATCGATTGGCGCTCTTGCGAACGCCTGATCCAAGGGCTCGCTCGTTTTACGTACGCGTTTAATACGCTGCACCTGCTCGCGGCTTTGAAAGCAGCTCATCGAAAGCGCGATCGGCGGCACAGATGTTGTCAAAACGCGACGCCTTCAAGCGCGATGATCCTCGTCCTGGCGCACTGCTCGCGGATGGCTTTGAGCCGACTGTACTCTGGCGAATTGTACCAGCCCATCAGTGCCGCCATGTCTGGAAACTCGATGATGACTAGGCGGTGCGGCTCCCAGTCGCCTTCGAGCACTTTGGTCGCGCCGCCGCGCCCCAGGTAGCGACCACCATAACGTTGCTCGGTCGCTACCACATCCCGTTTGTACTCTTCGAAAGCATCCGCGTCCAACACATCGACATCTGCAATCAGATGAGCGGCCACAGCTGAATTCCTCCGCTAACAAGCTTGCTCAGCATACGCTTGCAGCCGGTTCGTGCTGACTTATGGGCCATGCGCGTGAGGCCCGAGCTACTTGCGAGGATAACCCGGGCCTCGGGTCGCTTCTGTCCACATATGGTGGCAGCGACCTGTGGAGGCTCGGCCCCGGCGAAAGACAAAACCCCCAGCCGACCCAAAAAGGGTGGCCCTCATGGATCAGCCATCAAAGTTTAGCAATATCTAATATATTAGCAACGTCCAAGGAAATCATCATCATGGGTGGGACAAAGGTGCCTAGGCCATCCATAAGGCGCGGGGTTGATCATCAATCCGGATGGCCACCCCAAAATGGCCCGCAGCACGACTGCCGGGCTGGTGGGAACCGCCACAGCTTTCAATCAAGGCGGGCAGTTTACGCAGGATCCGATTTTCACGGAAGAGTGAGCGGGGCGATTGTGAAAATCACGGCGCCTGAACCGCCGCCACGCAGAGTGGCGGCAAAGCTCTGCTCCACGGAAAATTCCAGTTCTGAATGGCCTGATTATGGGACACGGATCACAATTCCTGCATCCTAAGTTGTCCAGTCCAAAAAGTCGTACAAAACGAGCGCCCGCGGCAACTGACACGGGCGCTCGAATTCGCAGCGGCCTCCGGAGAGCCGACGCGTCAGGGAGCTTAGAGATTAGTGAGCAGCTCGTTGATCCGGGTTTCGGCATCGGCAAGGGCTGCGTCGGTGTCCTTTTGGCCGGTTTCTGCAGCGTTCATTTCCTCGCCGACGATGTCCTGGATTGCGAACCGGCGCTGCACGGCCGACGGCAGAGGACGGCCCAGAGCGGCAAGCGGCGCCAGTGTATCGCGGTGCGGCAGTGCTTTGAAGGCGTCAGATGCGAGTACCGCCTTGTAAGCAGGCAGATGGCCGGTGCGCGACCATTCGAAATCATTGTCGGCGAAGAACTTCAGGAACTTGCCGATGGCGGCCAGCTGTTCCGGGGTGCGCTCCTTCTGCGAGACAGCCCAGCTATGGCCGTCGGCATATTGCGCCTGGTCGCCCGCGAAAAGCTGCGGGAACGGGTAGACGGCATAACCGCCTGCATTCAGCGCTGTGCCTGCCTTTTCGGAGGCCGCGGTATAATCGCCAATGACCCAGGTGCCGTTCAGATGCACGCCACCATCACCGGCCAGAAACGCATTGATGCCTGTTCCGTAGTCGAGGTTCGGGGTAATATCGCCGCTCGTATAGAGCGTCCGGAACATTTCGACGACCTTCTTGGCTTCCGGCGTATTCAGCTTGACATGCTTCGGATCAGCGAAGAAATCGGAGTTCTGCTGGAAGAGATAGCTATAGAGATTCCAGGCCAAATTGGCGGTCTCGTTCGCCGTCGGCTGGATGAAATATGGCTTGCCTGTCCTTTCCTTGAACTGCTTGGCTTCGGCCAGAAGCTCGTCCACGCTCGTCGGCAGTTTTGGAGTGCCGTCGGCATTGACGAGTTCAGCTTTCTTGAAAAGGTCCATATTGATGTGGAACAGCAGGCTCCATGTGTCGATCGGCAGACCGTAGATCTTGCCGTCATCCTTGGTGACGCCGTTGCGAGCTGCATCCGTGAAACTGTCTGGCGTGACACCGACCGACATCAGCACGTCGTCAAGCGGCAGTAGCAGGCCCTTGGACTGGTAGTCCGACAGCACGGATTCATGGATGGTGACGATATCAGGTGCGTCGCCCGACGCGAACTGGGCGGTCAACTGATCATAACCCGGCCACTCCACAGTGGTGACGGACACGTGCACATCCGGATTGTCGGCATTGAACTTGTTGAT
Source organism: Pararhizobium sp. LjRoot238 (assembly GCF_964252955.1). NCBI lineage: Bacteria > Pseudomonadati > Pseudomonadota > Alphaproteobacteria > Hyphomicrobiales > Rhizobiaceae > Pararhizobium > Pararhizobium sp. LjRoot238. The sequence goes on from NZ_CAXUPP020000002.1 coordinate 355,425, forward strand.
CATCGAGGTGATGATCCCGCATTCGCCAACGGCCTTGGTGACATCGGTGTTGGTGCCGAAATCGGCGTCACAGGCACCGAAAAAGCGCTGCACGGTCAGTTCCGTCGCTGCAAAGCTTGGACTTGCGAGCATCATTACGCCCGCAGAGACTGCGGTAAGCAGTATTGTTTTCATTTTCATATCAGTTCCTCCTACTGAGTTTCCACCACTCCACCCTGGACTGGCTTCATTCTTCGTCGCTGCGGCCATCCCTCTCGACCGTCAGGCAATTTTCGCTATCGCACCGCAGCACCAGAGACGGCCGTGACGATGTATTTCTGGAAAAAGAGGTAGATGACCAGGATCGGCGCGCCGGCGAACACTGCCTGCGCCATCAGGAAGCCGATGCCCTCCGACTGGGCGAAATTTGTCTGTGTCGAGGCCATGCCGACCGTCAGCGTGAACATGTCCTTCTTGGTCGCCGAGATCAGCGGCCAGAAGTAATCGTTCCATGCACCGAGGAAGGTGAAGATGCCAAGGGTTGCCTGAGCCGGCACGGTGAGCGGCAGAAGCACCTTCCAGAAAATTCTAAAGCGGCCGGCATTGTCCAGCATGGCGGCTTCGTCCAGCTCCTTCGGGATGGCTCTGAAATACTGAGTCATCAGGAAGACGCCAAACGAAGTCGACAGGCCGGGGAGAATGAGGCCGTGATAGGTGTTGTGAAATTTCAGCATGCTGAAGATCTGATGGCGGGCGACCAATACTGCCTGTTCGGGCACGGCCAGGCCAAAGAGCACGATCACGAACAGGGTGTTGCGGCCAGGGAAGTTCAGCCGGGCAAAGCCGTAGCCCGCCAGCGACGACAGGATCAGCGTGCCGAGGGTGAGGCCACCCGAGACGATGATGCTGTTGAGCACCCAACGGAACACCGACGATGTGCCGATGGTATTGATGTAGTTCTTCAGCGTATAGGGCGCATGGAACACCGAATTCGGATTGGCCATCAGCTCGGCATTTTCCTTCAGCGACAGGCCGATGACCCACAGAACCGGTGAAATCATGATGATCGAGAGCAGGATGACGAGGGTCAGCAACACGCGGTCGCCGAAGGCTCGTCCCTTGATGGAAGTGGCTGGAGCGCTCATGCCTGATCTCCCTTGTTGCGGGTGACGACGTATTGGGCCATGGCCGCAATCAGGATGAGGACGAAGAGGATTTCGGAGGCCGCGGCACCCATGCCGAGATCCCAGCGACGGAACGCAGTATCATAGATGTAGAGCACGATCGGCTTGGTCATGTTGTTCGGGCCGCCGCGCGTCATCAGCCAGGCCTGGCCAAACAGCTGGAATTGCAGCACGATCTGTATGATGATCACCAGGATGAAGGTGCGTTTGATCGACGGCAGGGTAATGGACCGCAGCGTCTGCCAGCGATTGGCATTATCGAGCGCGGCTGCTTCGTAAATATCCTGCGGGATCTGCTGGAGCGCCGACAGAAACAACATCATCGGCAGGCCGATGCACCACCAGATCGTGGCAATGGCAATGCCGATCATCGCTATGCTGGGATCGGAGATGAATGCCGGGGCGGTTGCGCCGAACCATCCGTAGATCGTCGACAGCAGGCCGACATTCGGAATGTAGACGATCCGCCAGATCAGCGTAACGATGGTGACCGACAGCACCGAGGAGGAGAAAAACAGAGTCCGCAGCACGGCGGCAGTGCGCGTGCGGCGATTGAGGCAAAGCGCGAGAAAAAGGCCGATAAGCGCCAGCGTCGGCACCGTTAGCAGCACGAAATAGAAGGTATTCCAGACCGATTGCAGGAAGACCTTGTCGTGAAAGAGCCTGACATAGTTGTCGAGGCCGACAAACCTGCCGGTCGAGAAAGTATCCGCCTTGTGGAAGCTCAGCCACATGCCCCAGAAAAGCGGGAAGATGAGCAGCGTCGTGAAGAAGAAAAGGAACGGTGCGACGAAAACGAAGTTTCGCCATTGCGACGAGTAGATATTGGCGCTTGGGACCCTGACGCCGGCGGCCGGCGCTGCGGTCTCTCGGATCGTCAGCTGGTCAGCCATATCAGGCCTCCCTCGCATGCCAGGCGCGCCCGGTTTCATTGAAGAGATGCGATTTCCTGCCATCGAAGGCGAGGCCGACCGTGTCGCCAACGGCAACGCGGCTGTTGCCGACGTCGGAGGCGACGATGATCTGGCCATTGCTGAGGCGGGCATAGACCAGCGTGCGTTCGCCAAGACGCTCCAGCACATCGACCTTGCCGTTGACATTGCCCTGGCCGGTTGGCGCGATGCGCACATCTTCAGAGCGGACACCAAATGTATGAGCGCCATCGACGACCTGGTTTGAGGCGATATAGGTGGCGATAACCGTGCTGTCGGCGAATTTCACGGTAACGACGTCGCCGGATTTATCGATCGTGACATCGACGAAATTCATCGCCGGTGCGCCGACGAAGCCTGCAACGAACTTGGTCGCTGGGCGCTCATAGATCTCCATCGGCGAACCGATCTGCTCGATCTTGCGATTGTTCATAACGACGATACGGTCGGCGAGCGTCATCGCCTCCACCTGATCGTGGGTGACGAAGATCATCGTCGATTGCAGGCGCTGGTGAAGCTGGGCGAGTTCTATGCGAGTGCGGGTGCGGAGGGCCGCATCGAGATTGGAGAGCGGCTCGTCGAACAGGAAGGCTTTCGGCTCCTTGACGATGGCGCGGCCGATGGCGACTCGCTGGCGCTGGCCGCCGGAGAGCTGTCCGGGTTTGCGCTCGAGCAGGTGCGGCATTTCGAGGATACGAGCCGCCTCGGCAATGCGCGCATCGATCACGTCGCGCGCCACGCCGATATTGTCGAGGCCGAAGGCCATGTTGTCGCGCACCGTCATGTGCGGATAGAGCGCATAGGACTGGAACACCATGGCAATGCCGCGCCTGCCGGGAGGCAGGTGGTCGATGCGCTCGCCGTTGATGGCGATCTCGCCCCTATCAACAGTTTCAAGCCCGGCGATCATGCGGAGAAGGGTTGATTTCCCACAACCCGACGGTCCAAGGAACACGATGAATTCGCGCGCCTTGATGGAGAGCGACAGGTCATCCAGCACCGTCATGGCACCGAACTGCTTGCTCACATTCCTGATTTCGATATTTGCGGTCACGTCGACGCTCCTCCTCAGCGCATACACCGTCTCGATGGTTTGCCTGAAATCAGAGCTTCAGGCGGATCATCTGATAGGAATAGGCCGGCAGCGACAGGCTGAGCTTGCCGTCCGTCACCTTGGCGTTCGCACCCTTTTTGGGGCCGACATTGGAAGGATTTTCGGACGAATTGACGGCTTTTAGATCCGCATGCGTCATCACCTGATGGTCAACGATATCAGCCGTGCCGAAGCCGGTCAGGTCGATCACAGTTTCAATTGCGTCATTCGCATGCCGGTTGATGGCAAAAAAGGTCACATGGCTGGTTTCTGTGTCATGCACCCCAGTGACGTCGACATAGGCAACGTCGCCTGCAACGGTGGAGTTGTAGGTCGGGCTTTCGACCTTGAGGTCCAGCGCATTGCCGCGGCCATAGATCGAGGCATAAAAATAGGGGTAGAAGGTCGTCTGGCGCCATGCCGGGCCGTTCGGAACGGTCATGATCGGGGCGATGACATTGACCAGCTGCGCGAGGCAGGCGATCTTGACGACATCGGCACGACGGATGAAGGTGTTGAGGATCAGGCCGACCTGCAGCACGTCCTCGAAATTGTAGATGTCTTCGAGCAGCGGCGGGGCGAAGGGCCAGCCGTCATCGCCGCCGAGGATCTTCTCGTCCTGCTCCTTGGAATGATACCAGACGTTCCATTCGTCGAACGAGATATAGACCTGCTTGTTGGAGCGCTTCTTGGCCTTGATGTAGTCGATAACGCCTGCGACCGAGACGATATAAGCATCGAGCTTCTCGCTCATGGCGAGATAGTTCGGCGTGTCGTTCGCCTCGTTGTCGAAATACATGTGCAGGGAGATATAATCGACCTCGTTGTAGGTATGGTCGAGAACGGTCGCTTCCCATTCGGGATAGGTCGGCATCTTGGCGTTGGACGAGCCGCAGACGACAAGTTCGAGCGACTTGTCGAAGGCGCGCATGGCTTTCGCGGTCTCATGGGCGAGGCGGCCATATTCGTCGGCGGTCTTGTGGCCGATCTGCCAGGGCCCGTCCATCTCGTTGCCGAGGCACCAGAGCTTGACGTTGTAGGGGTCCTTGCGGCCGTTGGCGATGCGCTTGTCGCTCCACTCGCTGCCGCCGGGATGATTGGTGTATTCGAGGAAGTTGCGGGCTTCGTCGAGGCCGCGCGAGCCGAGATTGACGGCGAGCATCATTTCGGTGTTGGCGGACACGCACCAGTCGGCGAATTCGTGCAGGCCGACTTCGTTGCTTTCCGACGTGTGCCAAGCCAGATCGAGGCGCACCGGACGTTCTTCCTTAGGGCCGACGCCGTCTTCCCAGTTGTAGGCCGAGACGAAGTTGCCGCCGGGATAGCGGACGATCGGAACGTTGAGTTCCTTGACGAGGTCGATGACGTCCTGGCGCATACCGTTGGCGTCCGCCGTCGGGTGACCGGGCTCATAGATGCCCGAGTAAACTGCGCGTCCCAGATGCTCGATAAAGGATCCGTAGAGTCTCGGGTCGATTTCCGAGACAATATAGCGCGGATGTGCCGTAACGGCCGCCTTCATTGGATACCTCCCAATTCATATCACAAGTGATGATGTAAATCATCTTGTTTGATATTAAAGGCCAAGAATTGGGCTGAGGTCAAGGCGTCAAGAAGAAAAAGTATGATAATTTAGGCGGAAAAGCGCTCAATATTCCCCTAGAACGCTGTGTTTGCTCATTTATTTTTAATATCAAAAAGTCGGATATCAAGCTGTCTTCAGCCGCAACAGGATGTCCTGATCATAGTTGCCAAAACCCTTGCCGAAAATGTTAATGCCGCCCGGATGGGCCGCATTCTCGTAGACGCCGATGCGCAGCCGAATCGAATGGTGGTTGGCAAGATCGAGTTCTGTGATCGTCACATCGGATATCCTGACGCCATCGACATACGTGCCGTCCCTGGCGATGCGCCAGTTCTTCAGCTTGCCGTATTGCGAGCCCTTGAGTTTCCACCAAACAGGGGTAAAGACGCCGCGCTTGTCGCCGAAATCGCCCGGAGACATCCAGACGCCGACATCCTTGCCGTTGATCGTCAGGGTGATGTCGGAAGGCCAGTCGGCGCTGGTGCCGGGCACCTCCGAACTCAGCTCCATGACGACCTCGATTTCCTGGATTTCCATGTTGGAGAGCTTGGCATTGTTGGGAAATTGATACTCGACGAAGCCACGGGTGAACCATAGCAAACCGGCCTTCATCCGGTCTGGATCGAGAAAGGCGTTGGGCACATCGAGGAGACCAATAATACCCTCGGGAGAGCAGAGGCCGCATGGCGCAGTCACCTCGAAACCAGTGTAGAGGCCGATCGGCATGGACACCTCGATCGTGTCCTTGCGCATCTCGCGATACTCGCTTTTGAAGACGACCAGCACTTCCTCGGCGGTGGGGTAGCAGATCTTCTGGTTGCCCTTCCTAGCTTTCTGGTTTTCAGTGCGGATCAATCCGCAATCTTCTAGCACCTGGATGTTGGTGGAGACCGTCGATTGCGGTAGCAACAGGACGTTAGCGATGTCGTTGACATTCATCGGGCCCTTTTCATGCAGCAGCTTGAGCATCTGGACGCGGACGGACGAGGCCAGGCCCTTGAGTACAGCTAACCCTTCTTCAGGCTCAATGACGAGGAAATTTCTGCTCATGCGGGAGACCTGCGCTAAACGAGGCAATTTTAAATGTTTCATATCAGACATTTCGATATATACAATCGTAGCAACTTCGGCAATGAACTGCTTTTTTTGAATTCCAGTGGGTATTCATCTTGAATCAAGCGGCCTCTGTTGTGCAATTGCCGATACTTGGCATGCATCCCATGCTCCACGAGGCTCGCAGAGACCACTGTCCCGATGGGTGACATCGCCAGCGCCGTCGTTAATTTGTCAATTTCCAGTAAGACATCGCCCGGCGACTTCGGCGACCGGCGCGGCATGTATTCGCCACGCTGGTGGAAGCTCAGCGGGACCATCAAGAGCCTTGGTGTAGCCGATCACCACTCCATCCGTTTTCGGATCGGTATCGACGAAACAGCCGAAAACGCCGGCGGCTTGAACATTTTCGGCAAGGGTTTCGGGGATTTCGACCAGGATATCGTTATGTCGATCTTCTTTTGAGGAAGTGGCTTGAGCTGGAGGATGTTGAGCTCATCAGCACATCACCCAGGCTCTTGGCCCATCGTGGCTAAATCAAATTTTCCCTCGGCTCTATCACCCTATCTGAGGGTCATGTGTGCGCAGGCTTTTCGGCCTGAGCAGCCGCAGCGATCTGCCTGTCGGATCGCTGTGCAGTTGCAGCACGCGTGTGAAGAAACGATTGCCCGGTTCCATCCGGCCGATATTTACAACAGCCGCATTGCCAAGTTGCTGCTCCAGGAATGTCAAAACCGTGTGGTATGCATCAGTTTCCAACGTGTCGAGCGCCTCGTCTATGATGATCCAGCGCGGTTTGTGCAGGCCAAGCCGGGCAATGGCAAGAAGCCTCAGCTCAAGCTCGTTGAGTTTCAGTGTTGTCCGCATGTCCTGGTCGAGGCGACCGCTCAACTTGCCGAGACCGACCTTGGACAGAACCGCCGCGAGGTCCGCTTTGCGGAACCTGTCCGGGTTTTTCGGATAGGAGAGAACCTCTTGCAGTGTGCCGGGCGGGAAATAGGGCGTTCGCGGTACGAAGGCGATGTCATCTCCTTCGGGAAGCGAGATGCGTCCGTCTCCCCAGGGCCATAGGCCGGCGATGGAACGGAAAAACGGCGCCTTTTCCACGTCCGGGGCGCCGGTCACGAGCACGCGATCGCCGGGGCCGATTTCCACGTGCGGTTCCGCAAGCTTGATGCATCCGGAGGGGACAGCAATCTCAAGGTGATCGATCGTCAATCGAGGGCCATGCGCTTTGGCAAAGTCTATGCGTTTGTCGTTCTCGTGCCGCTCATCGGTCATCAGTATTGCGGAACGGAAGGCGGCCACTCTGAGGAGCGTCGCCCGCCAATCGGCAATGGTGTCGATATTGTCGACGAACCACCGGAGCGATACATGCACCTGGTTGAAGGCGCCGACGGCCATCATCAAGCCGCCGAAACTCAGGTCGCCGGCGAAATAGACCGGAGCCGCGATCACGATCGGCGCGATAACGGTGACCCATCCATAGCCGGACGTTACCCATGTCAGCCGGGTCAGCGCGAGCATCAGGCTGTGGCTGATTTCGAGAACCGATGAAAGGTCGCGCTGGAGCCGGTGTTTCTCGTTCGCCTCGCCGGCTGAAAGCGAGACTGCCTCAATGTGTTCGTTGACCCGCATCAACGAGAAGCGCAGGACGGCTTCCCGGGCGTAATGTTCGCCGTTGAGCTTGACCAAGGGGCGCCCGACGAACCAACTCAAAGTCGCCGCCGTGCCGGCATAGAGGAAGGCAGCCCAAACCATGTAGCCCGGAATATTGATATCATAACCGCTGATATGGAAGATGAAGCCGGCTGAAAGCGACCACAAGACACCGACGAAGCTGACGAGGAGAATGCCCGACTGAAACAGGCCGATGGAGAGGCCTGCCGTCATGTCGGCGAGATGGCGCGCATCCTCGTGTACCCGCTGGTCAGGATTGATACCGATGGCGCCGGCATTGGCGAGACGAAAGGCGCGCGCGGGTTTCATCCACTCGTTGATCAGGTCGAGCGTCAGGCCTTCCCGCAGCTTGATCCTGATCCACTGGTTGAGCCAGGTTTGCAGCACGTTGAGGATCAGAAGCCCGCCGGCAATCTCGGCAAAGACGACCAGTTGCAGCAGGAAGGCCGAGAGGTCGCGCCGCTCCAGCGTGTCGTAGAATGCCTTGTACCATCTGTTGAGCAGAATTTGGCCGAAAGCCGTCGCCACGATGAGGACCGCGATTCCAACCGCGAGCCATGTAATCACATTGCGGACAGGCGAGGCGATGAAGGCCCGCCGCATCATCCGCAATTGATTGCGAAACGACTGCTCGTCGTCGGCATCTGCCTCTCCATTGTTTTTACCGCTCTTTTGGTGTGGCATCGGCGAGGTCTCCAGCATGGTCTTGCGTCTAAGGTATAGCGCGCCTTGAGCGCTATTCTAAGCGTATCAGCAAATGAAGGGCTGAGACTGGTCAACGGATCCGCGTTTTTCAGCCACCCGGTCGATCCTGAGAATGGATTCGACGTGGTTTTTGATCCGCCTCATTGGGCGCTTTTATGGAGCGAGCGTGAAATCCTGCGACTAAGCTGCATTAACGCGCCGGTCCGGCGCTTGAGCCCAGGGACCGAAAATGACTTCTGGCGTGTTTGGTAGGCTTCAGCAGCCCGTTTCAAGGTCGAATACGTGTAACGACTTGCCACCGATAATCTCAAACTGAAAACTGCGACAATTTGGCGAGACTTTCCAGTGTCTTGCGCTCCCAGTTTGCGGCGCCCTGGTTGCGCGCAAACGCGATGGCCTCCTGAAACGAACCTTCGATACCTGCTGCTGCCGGATCGGTCCGAAGTTGCACTTCTGCCTTGAGCCTCAACAGCTCGGCGGTAAAATAATGTTCGCCCGTATGGCTGACGAGATCGAGCGCCTGGTTGAGCGTGGAGTCGGCGTTCTCGATATCGCCTGTTTCGAGATAGCAGTCGGCAAGCAGTCCAAGATAGCAGGATTTATCGATTTCTTGCTCGCCGAGATTGTCACACGTCTTGCGCATCTTCTCCAAGCCGCGCAAATCGCCATCCGTTCGGGCCATGATCAACCCTTGGAAGAACGAAGCTATATTCAGCCACATGCGAAATCCATTCTCTTGTGCAAGCGGGATCAATTCGCCGATCATTTCCCGCAGTGGGCTGATGTCGTTGCGAAGGGCCATGAGAATGCAGCCATTGCCGAGGCAGGCTGCAAGCCTATAGGCGGAATGCTGGCGCGCGTTGATTTCGGCGGCGCGATACAGTTGCAGTGCGGCCTCATCGGAGCCGGCCAGTTGCAGTGTCCACGAAAGGTAGAGCATAGCCATGCTTGGGAAGTCGCTTCCGATCTCGGCCGCGCGGGCCTCGTATTGAAGCGATTTTTCGAGGTGCTCGCGGGCTTCCCTGATATGCCCCTGGGCGAACAGGCTCATGCCCTTGAACTGTAGCCCCAGCACGAGCGCCTTGAGGTTGTTGCGGTTTTTTCCAATGTCAAGCAACTGGTCGCTCGCCCATACGGCGTCCGCGAAATGAGCAGAGTTGAAAGCAGTACCGAACAACCCGTCAAGTGCGCGGATTGGCGCATCGGAATTCTGCAATTTCTTGCTTAGACGCATAACACTTCGGTATGCCGCGCGTCCCTCGGGTGTGACCCCGAAGGTGGCGTAGAGCACGTCGCCGCGCTCCAGCTCGAGCCGCAATTCCTTCCGGTCGCGCTCGACAGAAGCGGGCAGCTTGGCAAGGCATGCCAGCCCATTTGCAAACATGTTTGCTGCCTCCACCTTGGCCCAGGTCTTGCCCATATTGAGCCCGGCAGTCAGCCAGCTGTCGGCCGCCTGTTCGAACAACTCGGCCTCGGCGAAGTGCTGGGCGAGTACTTCAGGATGCTCCGCCGCCAACTTGGGATGGATACGTTCGAGGGCCTCTGCGACTTTCTTGTGGAGTTCGCGGCATCTTTCGTGCAGCAGCGTATCATGCGCGGCCTCCTGCAACAGCGCGTGTGTGAATGTGTAGTATTGTCCGCTGGTTGCCAATTGCGGTGAAATCAGTCCGGACGATGTAAGATGCCGCAGCGTCGAATTCAGAGCGGTGGCCGAAAGGTCGCAAAGGTGGGCAAGCAGATTGAGATCGAATTCGCGTCCGATCACGGAGGCAATTTGGGCTATGGTCTTGCCGGAACCGAGTTTGTCCAGCCGAGAGAGCAGCGAGGACTGCAGTGAACTGGGAACCCCGACTGCAGGTCTCTTCGAACCTGGCTCGACACGGTCGAAGGAGAGCCCGGTCTCCAAAGCGGCACGCGCCAGTTCCTCGACATAGAGCGGCACACCTTCCGCCCGGCTGAGAACCGAGATGCTGGTTTCGTCCGGCAGGTTTTTGCCTTTGGCAATGCTGGTAACCAGCGTCTGGGCCTCGGCGTCGTTCAGTCGTTCCAACCTTATGTCATGCAGGTTTCCCGGCTCCGGGTGTGTCCGCAGTGATTTTTCGCGCGTGGTGATCAGGATGAGCATCGGAAAGGAGGTCGCTTCCCCGATGAGCGTTTCCAGAACCGCGCCCGACGAGGGATCGATCCATTGTTCGTCCTCGATCGACAGCAGCACCGGACTGATCCGCGAGACGGAATGCAGCCAGTCGATTAGGATCCTGTGTGACACATCCCGCTGCTGTGTGGATGTCAGTTCGGAGGCCAGGTAGCGCGTCTGGTCGATGGACAGCAATCCTGCAAATATCGGCATGGAATCGGACAGGGCAACATCGCTCAGTGCGAGAACCCCTTCCAGTTTTTCCAGACTTACTTTGGCCGGATCGTTGGCGTGCATGCCGGCATAGCGCTTGAGAAGCGTGAGGAAGGGGAACAGGGCAGTGTTGGAATAGGCGCTCGAGCACTGGAGCGTCAAATAGGTGCATCGCGGGATGCGGCGCTGGACTTCGAAAATCAGACGAGACTTTCCGATCCCGGGTTCGCCGGAGATCAAGGCAGTCTCGCCGCGATGGTCGGCAGCCATCCTATGCCAAAGTTCGAGCAAACGGGTCATTTCCCGGCGACGGCCGACCAGTTCGGTCAAGCGTGTCCGCTTTGCAAACCGGTTCTCGAGGACGCGCGGTTTTTCGACCCGCCAAACCCGCACCTGGTCGGAAAAACCCTTCAATGATTGCGGACCGAGATCGGTAAAGACGAATGCGCCGGATGCGGTCTCGTAGGTCTTTTGGTCCGTTAGTATCGTTTGCGGATCGGCGAGTGTCTGGAGCCGCTGCGCCAGGTTGGGAATGGACCCCAACGCGACCGTGGACACGCCGGCTGGCGCGCCGAGAAAATCTCCGACAACGACCAAGCCGCTGGCCACTCCGATACGAACCTGCAAGGGCGGCCCATCCGGCACTGGTATGCGAGGCACGAGGTTGAGAATGTCGAATGCGAGCTCAAGCGCCCGTTCCGCGTCGTCCTCCTCCGCTATCGGGTATCCGAACAGGGCCTGGAGAGCATCGCCGATATAGTTTGTGGCAATGCCGTTATGGCTTTTTACAGCGCTGGAGCACCGTGCCAGATAGGTGCGCGTCAATTTGCTGAAGTCTTCCGGATCCATCCGAACCGCATATTCGGTTGAACCGACCAGATCGCAAAACAGGATCGTCAACTGGCGGCGCTCGACTGTTGTCGGGGGCAATCTGCTGCCATCGTCTTCCTTGAGCAGTTCGATACCCGCGAGAATTTTCCTGCGTGGCCCCAAAGGGATCCGCATTTCCCGCAGATCCTGGTCCGACAGGAGACGAAGGCTGTCGAAGTCAATCTGGCATTCAGCGAATGTATCGGCGAGGTGGTCGAGCCTCAGTTGACCCAGCCATTTCCTGACGTCTTCCATCGAGACCCCCAGTGGAGCAGCTATGCCCTCGATTACTCTACTTTCGGGTATCTTTTAGCGAACGATAACATACCAGGGCGTTGTTCGCGAAGCCGTTGGCAGGCTCACGGCATGAACAGCCACAGACGTTCAATCGCATCGTATGTCGGCGTATAGGAGCTGCCCCTTTTCCCCATATGCCGCGTCGCTCTGATCGAAGCAGATCCTCTTGGGAAGAAGACGGACCAAGTATCGTCTGCCGCATTGGGCCGGCAGGTCTATCCTGAACTTGCGCAAACCAGTCGAGGGTGTCGGCTCGGTAAACTTTGCGTGGCCGAAATAGGAGGCATTCCGGATAAGCAAAGCGGTGCCGGAGGCGCCAATTTCGCCGTCTATGGCAGTGAAATTCTTGCCTTTCGCTTCATCCAGATCTGGATAGTCGCTTACTGGTGGAGCCCGCCCCGATTGCGGGATGTCTGCCGTCTTCACGGCCATATTGAAGCGAACGTCGTCCCTCTGTGGGACATCGCCATAACTGTTGAGATAGCTCCAGCTCACGCGAAGCAGGCGGTCTGCACCAATCTCGCCGGCCGGTAATGGAAGCACGGCCGCGGAGATGTTCGCAGGCTCGGAACCGTCGCCCGATCCGGGGGCGGGGCAGGCGGTGTAGAGGGGACGATAGCCGCATTCGGCGGCCCCCGCTCCCCAAAGGCAATTGCTCAGCTTCTGCCAATCCGCGGAACCAATTTCCGGTGCCGCGGACGACAGATCGTTGCCATGGTAGGGCAGCATCCAGGGATGGATCTTACCCGGACCCGAGCGCAGCGCCCAGGCCGTCCGATGAGAGTTGATCTCGCTTAATTTCATCCGTTCTGCCCGCACTTGCAGAAGTTGGGCCCAGGTCGGGTCCGCGACAAACGGCTCCTGTGCAACCGCATCCGGCGCGAAGCGCTGCCCCGTGACCTGCGTCGTCAATGTGTGGCATTCTGTGCAATTTCCCGTGGGGTCACGGACCGTCCTGGCTTGGCGAAGCTCGGCGCCGTAGGTGCCGGTGTAGCCTGAGCCGATGACGCGGAACGGTCTTTGCTCGTTACGGGACGTTGCGGGAAGATGGTCGCCGAGGCTGAAGGCGGCCGCTTGCTGGCCGTGAGCCCCGGCGCGATAGCCTACCCGCGCAAGCCCGATATGGGGCGCGACGACGTAGGCGTTCTTGTTGTCATGACAGGCCGAGCATTGAACCTGGAACGTCGGATCGTAAAGCGCCTCTGCGCGCGCGCGGCCGTCGTGATCGGAGTAGGAACGGCCGCCAGGCGGAACAAATCGCTGCGACCAGTCGAATTCGGCTCTGTCCTTTCGTCCGTCAAAGAACACGATCTCGCCTGTCTTCCGGTTGAAGCCGATTGTTCCCACCCGGGCGAACTTCGGGTTTGATTTCTGCCAGTAGGGGTCAGGCTCGATCCCCAGATGCGACGTCGATTTGCGGCAGAAGGTCAGCCATTCCACATTGCCTTTCACCACGCGGTTCAGCCGCGAGTTCATGCCGCAATAGCTGACGTTGCCGGCAAGCGAAGGCTTGTCGCATTGCGCGATGCTGGACGTCCATTTGACGATTTCGCCATCCACATTGCGGTGTTCGAATTCCAGCGGATGACCCGCCTTGCCGGGATTGGGCTTCAGGTCCACGATATTGCCCTCAACCTCCAGAGGGATCGTCTTCGCCGTATCGGCGGCGCAGTCCCCGTCGGGGATCGGGCCGAACACGGCGCGTGCTTCGTCACCGAATCTCGTGACCACATTGTTACTGGCAGATGCAGGTTCCCACAAGAAATCGCCATTCCAGCGCCGCGCAATCGTCGCAAACGCGCTGGCCACGCCCCCCGGGCCGTTTGTGCTCGTGAGCCGGATAGTGGCCTTTCCAGGCTTTGCGGCCAGTTGGACCAATTGCCGGCAAAGCTGGAAGGCCTGCAGGCTCCGGATATAGTCGCGGTGTTTCTCGTTTTGCGGAAGAACCTCGGCAATAGGTCCGGCCGGCGGCGACGGAGCCGTACAACCTGTTAGCCTGTCGCAACGGTCGATGCCGTCGCAAGCCGAGCCGCCGCCCGCTCTTGCGGCCTCACCGGCCATCTGCGAGCCAATCCGATAAATTTCGGCCGTGCTCGTTGGCTTTGGCAAGGGCCAGGTGAAGCCTATCGACAAGCCCGCTGCCGCTATGGGGACCAAAATAAAGCCGATGCTCCTCAAGGCCATCTCCGCGCTTTACTGGAAAATGCAGATCCGGCCCTTAGCGCGCTCTCAATACAACTTCGGCTCCGTCGGTGATGAGCCTCAACTTCGCAAATTTCCAAACATCACCCTCTTTTTGGAAGGTGCTCTCAAGGGTGGCGGTATAGTCGAGGGTCGGCGTTTCGACGGCCGCGAACTGCACCGTCACAAGCAGCGCCGTTTTTCCCTCCACCGTATCCGCATCTATCGCATGGAGAAGCGTGTTGCTTTCGAAGTGCCTGGTTTTAAAGGCGGAGCGCTTGGATTCGGTGTTTATGGCGCGAAGATAGGCCGTCAGTTCGTCGTCACTGGACTTCCTCTCGAATTGATCGAGCGCACCGTTGCACAGCTCATAGGCAACGTTTGCAAGGAGCATTTCATCCATTCCAACGACAGTTCCCTCGTCCAATGCCCAGAGATAGCGATGAATGAGGTCCATGATCAATTGTCGATCGGCAGGGGGAGGATTGGTCACTCTGAAGAGGTAATCGCCAGAGTCGACGCACTTCGTCGGCACCACCGCTGGCAGCGGTGTCGCGGACTGCGCAATTGCCGCTCCAGTCAATGCCAGGAAAAAGCCAAATCCGAGCAATGTCTTTTTCGGAAGCGCGCGACTTGCATATTCTTCGCGGATGGATGTCATGCCGTCCTCCATGGATTTCCGTGGCCAATCGGATGCAGAATCAGCGTATTGAATTCAGAGAATGCTCTGTTATTCTGCGCAACCCGCACGTTGCGTCCGCTAATACGCAGATTAAACATCATAGATTGTCGCCAGTCGCGGCGACGATAACTTCATGATCGAACTATCTACCTGAAATCCCTCTCCAGTAGCCATAAATACGCCAGATTGTTACTATTTTCTACATTAGAATACAAGAATGCACTACTTGTGGCAAGTCAGCTCTTGGACCCGCGCTACCGCATCTGCATGAAGCTGTTCTCTTATGCGTCGCGCCATGATGCGGTGAGGGCAACTCCGCAAGCGCCGTCACACTGCCTGCAATGGAACAGGCGCCGGCGCAACCGCAGCCCCTTCTCGTCCCGGACAATGACATGCGTCCTGCTTTCCCGCCTTGGTGGCTTATCGGGCTCGCGGATCTTATACTCTCCGGGATCGACCTGCCCATTGGCAAAGAGTTCGGCGACGAAAGATGCCGCGGCTGCTTCGGGGCTGGCCGACTCCAGCGACCTGCCGTCGACGGTCGCGCCGCGTGCGATGAAACGCGGTGTTTCCGCTCCCGTTTCAACGAGCAGCGGTTCTTCCAGGCCAAATTCGGAGGCCGGAACGGACAGGGCGACCAGTTGGTCCCGCGGCTCGTCTGTTTTGTCTGAACCGGTATCGGATTCCGTTTGGCGCGACCGGATGGCTTCCGCCGTTTCCGTCGAAAGAATGGAGCGGCGGACAAATATGTCCAGAAGCGCCGCCCCATACTGTGAGTCCACCAGCGCGCTCTCCTGCACCATCCGATGGGCGACCTCGGCGAAATAGCCGGTCACCACGAAGGACCGGATGACGCCTCCTGCCATGATGGCCCTCACTTGCTCGCTGACCTCGAGCAATTCATCAGGCGTCGGCGCGCCGCTGTCTGCGGCGTGATAGTCTAGGAAAGTGCAGAGCGCTTCAAACAACGCTCCGGTAAATATCCGCGAGAAGGAATGCGGGTTGGACGAGAGCGATGTGGTGAGTTGTTGTGGTGCAAGACTGGACGGATCGCAGTAGTTAAAGGCATTCCACGCGTTGCGAAGGCAATCCGCATCCGCAACGTGGGCGTCCTCGACGTGAAGGGTTACGCCAAATTGCTCCGCCAACCGCGAAAGCCTTGAATTGCAGTAGAGCTGCCCTGCGGTATTTGCCAACACGGAAGCGCGCAGCGACGGTAGCTGCAGAGCGCACAAGATGGCGCTCATGTCGCCGAAGGATTCATGGAAAGCTGAAATCTCCGGTACGCCTGTGCTCCAAAGTTGCGGCTTGATTGCATCCAGGATAGCATGCCCCAGTTCGTGGCAAAGCGTATCCGGACTGGCCCCCGTATAGATCGTTTCGGCGGGCAAGGTCCGGTGATAGAAATTCAGCGACGTTCGGTCGTAGTCGGCCTGCAGATCCTCCCACCTGTCAAGATAGACCTCCAGGATGGGACCGCGCTGCCACTCTTGTGCCGGAACCTGCGGTGCCCAGAAATCGGCTCCTCTTCGCAGCGCTTCGGCAGCGGTCCAATACCTGAAGGCGGCCGAGCCCGTTTGATCGCTGGGCGGCGGCGCCGGCGTGTCAAACAGATAGCCGAAGGGCTGTTTGGCAACGTCAGGCAAGGGTGCAACGGTGAGTGTGCCGCTGGCGGGATCGTCCTCCCACACGGTGATGGCGGCCGCAGCTGCGAAGTCATTGGTCTCTGCTGGCATAACTTCCTCCTGATCGCCTCTGCCAACTGGCAAAATCTCATCGTGGAAATTGAGCTGTCATGCGCATTGAGAACGCGGAGAAACCCGCAGGCTGTATGTGTGAAAAGCCGGATAGGCTTGGTTGCAGTCAGATTCCAAGTCGCGCCGCGACGAGACGAAGTTCGGCACCGCACCCGGTTAATCGTGAATGACTTTATTATATCTTCCGCAAATATGCCATGGTGTGTTTGATCTGCGGTTGTTCCCACAATGGCACACAACGCGGCGTACCCTTCACAACGGGAAGTGTTTGGTTTAGAAGCTCCCCGATATCCGGTCGCAGCCCACCCGGTCAAAACAAGGGATCCTACGTTATGAAAACCATCGTCATCTGCTCCGGCGGATTGGACTCCGTTACGCTTGCCCACAAGGTCGCCGCGGAACATCAGCTTATCAGCCTTCTCTCCTTCGACTACGGACAGCGACATCGCAAGGAAGTGGACTTTGCGGCCGCCTGCGCCGAGCGGCTTGGCGTGCCCCATCAGCTCATCGACATCAGCAACATCGGCAGCCATCTCACCGGATCGGCGCTGACCGACGATGTCGACGTTCCGGACGGGCACTATGCCGCGGAAACGATGAAAGCCACCGTCGTTCCGAACCGCAATGCCATCATGCTCGCCATCGCCTTCGGTCTTGCCGCCGCGCAGAAAGCCGACGCGGTCGCGGTCGCCGTGCATGGCGGCGATCATTTCATCTATCCCGACTGCCGCCCTGGCTTCATCGATGCATTTCAGGCGATGCAGAATCAGGCGCTCGATGGCTATGCCAGCGTTTCTCTCTACGCACCCTACGTGACCATCTCCAAAGCAGACATCGTGGCCGATGGCGCAAAGAACGGCACGCCGTTTCAAGAGACCTGGTCATGCTACAAGGGCGGAGCGCGCCATTGCGGCCGTTGCGGAACCTGCGTCGAACGGCGCGAGGCTTTTCATCTTGCCGGGATCGACGATCCGACCGAGTACGAGGATCCGGATTTCTGGATGGCCGCGACTGCCGGCTTCTCCGCCGAGGAGGTGAAATAATGTTCCACATCACCAAGGAATTTCACTTCTCCGCCTCGCATCAGCTGACCCATCTGCCTGCCGATCATCAATGCGCCCGGCTGCACGGACACAACTATATCGTCGAGGTGGAGCTTTCGGCGGCCGAACTCGATGAAAACGGTTTCGTCAGGGATTATCATGAGCTTGCACCGCTCAAACACTACATCGACGACAGCTTCGACCATCGGCATCTGAACGACGTTCTCGGCCATGATCGGGTGACGTCGGAATGTCTGGCGAAACATTTTTATGACTGGTGCAAGGAGCGCCTGCCGGAAACCTCGGCCGTGCGCGTCAGCGAAACGCCGAAGACCTGGGCGGAATACCGGCCATGACCGCCGCCCGCGAGACGCCGATCCGCGTCAGCGAAATCTTCGGGCCGACAATCCAGGGGGAGGGCATCCTGATCGGCCTTCCGACCGTCTTTGTCAGGACCGGCGGTTGCGACTATCGCTGTTCGTGGTGTGACACGCTGCATGCGGTCGACAGCGACTATCGCGATCAATGGCGCCCGATGTCGGCCGACGAGATCTGGCAGGAAGTCACCCGCCTTTCCGGCAATAGACCGCTCACAGTTTCTCTATCCGGTGGCAACCCGGCGATCCAGCCGCTCGGTCCGCTTATCGAGCGCGGACATCGCGAGGGGTATCGTTTCGCGCTGGAGACGCAGGGCAGCGTTGCGAAGGATTGGTTCGCCGACCTCGACGTTCTGGTGCTGAGCCCGAAACCACCGTCAAGCGGCATGGAAACGGATTGGGACGCGTTCGACACCTGTCTGCGAATGGCAGGAGAAAAGCCGCAGATCGCGCTGAAAGTCGTTGTCTTCGACGATCGCGATTACCTCTATGCCCGCGCAGCCGCCGCGCGCTATCCCGATCTTCCGGTTTATCTGCAACCTGGCAATCACACGCCGCCGCCACCCGATGACGACGATGCAAGGGTCGATATCGACGGCATCATGGACCGGATGCTCTGGCTGGTCGACAAGGTGACGGAAGACCGCTGGTTCGAAGCGCGCGTGTTGCCGCAACTGCACGTTCTGCTCTGGGGCAACAAGCGCGGAGTTTGAGGTTTTCCCTTCGACCGGTGGTGGCTTTTGACAAGGAACAAATCACTTTGTAAAATCGTTCCAATTCAGTACTTTGCGAGATGATTGGAAGGCAAGAGAATAAAGCGACTGCGCCCAGGCCTCGATTGAAACGACGTGTATGAGGTGTTCTGCGTGTCTATAATATCTGCGTGCCGCGCGGCTCTTCAGCGGCGGGTGTGGGGACCGCGCCGAGGATATTCTCGTGAAACGTATTGTAGCCGGCCGTCGCGATCGCTGCGTCCCATGCATTGCTGTAGCGATCCGCTGATCGTCGGTCGATACCCGCGCGTATCCGATCTTTTTGGCGTTATTATCCGTTTTCCCGTTGAAACC
The DNA here is from genome assembly GCF_964252955.1 of Pararhizobium sp. LjRoot238. Lineage (NCBI taxonomy): Bacteria > Pseudomonadati > Pseudomonadota > Alphaproteobacteria > Hyphomicrobiales > Rhizobiaceae > Pararhizobium > Pararhizobium sp. LjRoot238. The sequence goes on from NZ_CAXUPP020000002.1 coordinate 374,260, forward strand.
GTCAGTTTATAGACTCTGATTTATAGACGCCATCAAAGACAGAGAACAGGCCCGAGGGCCGGGCAAGGCACAGCGTTGCGGAGAAATCCGCAAACGACCGTTTTCAGACTGGCGCTTGTGCAGTGCTATCAAACATAGTACGATGCTATCGTTGATAGCTTTGTTGGAGGGAGGTCATCATGGCAAGCGTTACCGTCAGGAATCTGCCCGACGAGGTGCATCGCGCGCTTCGCGTGCGCGCAGCAACGCATGGCCGCAGCACTGAGGCGGAAATCCGCGACATTCTGGAAACGATTGTTCTGCCGCCACAGCGCATCAAGCTCGGGTCTTTGCTGGCCGAAATTGGCCGCGAGGTTGGGCTGACCGATGAGGATTGCGTAGTCTTCGACCAGGTGCGCGACAAAACCCCAAGCGAGCCGGTGAGCTTCGAATGATACTGCTCGATACGAACGTGGTTTCTGAGCCCTTGAAACCCAACGGCGAGCCGGCCGTGTTGGCTTGGATCGACGCGCAGGCCGTCGAAACGCTTTACCTGTCCGCCATCACTTTGGCAGAACTTCGCTTCGGCATCGCCGCCATGCAGGACGGCAAGCGTAAGGACAACCTGCGTCAGCGACTGGACGAGCGTGTTGTGCCGGTGTTTGCGGATCGCATCTTGTCTTTCGGCACTGACGCTGCCGCTGCCTATGCGGAGCTGCGTGCCCGCGCTCGCGCTGCAGGCAAGGCCATCGGGACGGCAGACGCCTACATCGCGGCTGTTGCAGCCACGCATGGTTTCACCATGGCAACGCGAGACACAAGCCCCTTCCAGGCTGCCGGCCTCAACGTCATCAACCCTTGGGAGGCGCAGTAATGACGCACGACCGGGAAACATACCCAATGGCTGGCCACAGGGATTCAGGCCGCTATCGACGACCCCACGGCCGAGCATCCCACATGATCAAGTCATGGCCGACTCTAGCCTTAGCCTAAGCTAGGTGCGCGGCATTCCCGCGGGCCTCAGATGTTTGCGCAACGCCGCGATGCGGAAGATCGCGTTTGCCGCGCCATAGCCGCGATAGCCTCTGCGCTCGACGATCTCGAAGAAGAAGCCCTCAGCGAAGGTCGGGCTGTAGAGCTGGAAATATTCGCCGTGCTCGTCACGGTCGTAAAGGATATTGTGCGTCCTCAGCTGCTCGCTCATCTGCGGATCAAGCCCGAACCGCGCTTCGAGATCGTCGTAGTAATTCGGCGAGATTGCCAGAGAGACAAAGCCGTTCGCTGAAAGCGCCGCCGCCGTCGCAAAGATATCGTCCGTCCTGAAGGCCAGGTGCTGGATGCCGGAGCCGAAGGTCTCGGCGATGAAGCGGCCGGCAAGGGTATTGCGGTTCTCGGCGCCGTTCATGGTGATGCGCAGCGACCCTTTGGAATTTTCCACGACCTGGCTGCGCACGATACCCGATGGGTCGATGATGTCGACAACCGGGGTCTTGTGGGCCTCCAGCAGGGACGTGTAGAAGAGCAGCCACGTCAGCAGTTCGTCATATTGCATGGTCTGGGCGACGTGATCGATCGCTTCCAGGCCCGCGGGCGATACCGTTGGCGTATCTGCGACGGGTTCGAACTCGACATCCCATATGCGGGCAAGCGCGCTTTTACGATCGAGAAAATAGACGATGCCGCCGCCCACGCCGCGCACGGCCGGCATTTCGATCTCGCCAGGGTCGAGCGGTTGCGCGAAAGGTTCGGCGCCAAGCGCCACGGCACGGCTGTGCGCCGCTTTCGCGTCGTCGACGAGCAGGCCTATGGCATAAGCGGACGTGCCATGCACGAGATACGAGGAGGCGGCGAAGCCGCGGCTTTCCGTGTTCACGACGAGGTTGATGCCACCCTGGCGAAAGACTGCGACGTTCTTGGTCCTGTGCTTCGCTGCCTTGCGGAACCCGAGTGTCGCAATAAGCGCCTCGAGTTGCGGCGCTTCCGCTTCATCGATCGCAAACTCGATGAAGGCGACACCTTCGACGGCAGCTCGCGCCGGCATGTCCGGCACGGCGAGGAGGCTTTCGGGTTCGGCACGCCGTACCTGGTCACCGAGATAGAGCAGCGAGCGATAGCCATCCAGTGCGATCGCCTTGGGGGATCCACCGCGAAACTGGTCGTTGAAAATTTCGAGCGAGAGATAGTCGTCGTAGCCGGTTGCTGCCACTGCCCTCATGAAGTCGAGCACGGGAAGGTCGCCTTCGCCGGGCATGTTGCGGAAATGCCGGCTCCAGTAAAGCAGATCCATGTCGATCAGCGGCGCATCGGCAAGCTGAATGATGAAGATCTTTTCCTTCGGGATGGAGCGGATGGAGTTGACGTCGATCTTGCGCGAGAGCGTGTGGAAGCTGTCAAGGATCAGGCCGATGTTCGGGTGATCGGCCCGCCGCACGATCTCCCAGGCGTCGCGATGGTCGTTGATGTGGCGGCCCCAGGCGAGCGCCTCATAACCGACGCGCAAGCCGCGCTTGGCCGCCCGTTCGCCGAGTTCATGGAAGTCCGCCGCCGCACGGTCCAGGCCGCCGATCGCGGCAGACGAGACGTTGGAGCAGACGAGAACGAGGTCCGTGCCCATTTCCTGCATCAGGTCGAATTTCCGCTCCGCCCGGTCGAAGGTTCGGGTTCTGAGGGGCTCCGGCATGCCCTCGAAATCGCGGAAAGGCTGGAACAGGGTGATCTCCAGCCCGAAATCGCGCACCATGCGGCCGACATCGCGCGGGCTCTCGTCAAACACCAGGAAATCATTCTCGAAGATCTCGACGCCGTCGAAGCCGGCTTTGGCAATGGCGTCCAGCTTGTCGCGCAGATCACCGCTGAGCGAGACGGTTGCGATCGAAGTCTTCATCCTGGTCTCCTCGGCTGTCTCGGGCTCAGGCGGTCAACGCCTTGAAATGAGAGAGCATGCGGGTTGCATCTGGTTCGCGTCCGGTAAACAGGCGGAAGGCGCCTACGGCCTGGAATACCGCCATACCGCCGCCATCGAGCGAGCTGCAGCCGAGCCGCCTGGCCTCAGCGAGGAGTTCGGTCTCCAGCGGAAAGTAAACGACCTCGGCGACCCAATGGCGGGGTTCCAGTATTTCGGCGGGAAGCGGCATTCCGGGGTATTTCTCCATGCCCGTCGGCGTCGCGTGGATCAGGCCGGTGGCCGCTTTCATCGCGTAAGCGAGATCGGCTCCAGCACGGACGTTCGCATCCGGAAAGAGGGCGGACATGCTCGTGGCCAGCGTTTCGGCGCGGTCCGTCTCCCGGTCGAAAACGGTCAGCGACTTGAGACCGAGCGAGAGGATCGCATAGGCAGTGGCGACACCCGCACCGCCGGCACCGAGCTGCACGGCAGACGAAAGATCCGCGTCGGGCAGGCCGCGGCGAAAGCTTTCGGCAAACCCCCACCAGTCGGTGTTGTGGCCGTAGCGGCGGCCTCCCTTTAGAACGACCGTGTTTACCGCGCCGAGATCGCGGGCTTCGTCCGACAGTTCATCGAGGAAAGGGATGATGAGCTGCTTGCAGGGGTGGGTGATGTTCAGCCCGGAAAGGCCATTGAGTTCCGCCTCCCGCAGCAGCTGCGGCAGGTCTGCCGGCGTCGCGCCGCGCTGGTTGAGATCGATCAGCTCGTATTCATAGGAAAGACCCTGTGCCGCGCCTTCACGCATATGCATTGCAGGCGTCAGCGAGGCCTGGATGCCGGCGCCGATCAATCCGGCCTTCAGCGGTTTGAGGAGTGTCTCGGTCATCGCAACTGGTTCCATTGATCGGGGGGGTGCCGGCCCGCCATTAGGCAGGCCGGCGGCAGGCTTACTGTCCGCGCAACGTGTTGAGTTCCTTGAACAGGGCGGCGACGGTATCGGCGCCGATTTCGGTGCTGAACTTGTCGATTACCGGCTTGACCGCATCGCGCAGCTTCTGCGTCTCTTCGGCCGAGAGTTCGCTGACCTCCATGCCGGTCGCCTTGATGTCCGCGATCGCCTTCGCGTCGAGTTCGCGCGAGACCTTGCGCTGATAGTCGCGAGCTTCCGTGGCGGCCGACTGGAAGACGGCCTTTTCCTCGTCGTTGAGGCCGTCCCAGAACTTCTTGCTGATCAGGACGATCTGCGGGTTGTACTGGTGACGGGTCACCGTCATGTACTTCTGCACTTCATAGAACTTGGCGTTGAGAATGTTCGCTGCCGGGTTTTCCTGGCCGTCCACCGTGCCGGTTTCGAGCGCGGTGTAGAGCTCGGTATAAGGCAGCGGCACGGCATTGGCGCCGAGGCTGTTGAACAGCTCGATCGGGATTGGCGACTGGATCGTACGGATCTTCAGGCCCTTGATATCCTCGAGCTTGGTCACCGGATGGCGGTTGTTGGTGAGATTGCGGAAGCCGAGCTCCCAATAGGCAAGGCCGACGAGGCCGGTGTCGGGCAGGCGTTCGATCAGGCTGGTGCCGAAAGTGCCGTCCATGACCTTGTCGGCTTCCTCGCCATTGTTGAAGAGGAAGGGCAGATCGACAGCACCGAACTCTTTCACGTTACCTGCGAGAATGCCGGCGTTCAGCACCGTCATCTCGATCACGCCGCCCTGCAACGCTGAGACGGTCTGGACGTCGCCACCCAGCACGCCGCCGGGGAAGAGCTTGACCTCGATCTTGCCGCCGCTCTTCGCCGAGACCAGTTCGGCAAATTTCTCCATGCCGGTCACTTGCGGGTGGCCCTTGTTGTTGGCGGCGGCGAATTTGAGCTGGTGCTCGCGGATTTCGGCAAGCGTCGGACCGGCGGTCAGCAATGCAAAGGGCACGGCAAGGCCAAGGGCCAGTTTCATCAGTCTATTCAACATGTCTTCCTCCCGAATTTGGCCGGGTTCTCCCATCGGCCGGTTGAATTTGCAGGCATTAGTGTCCGAACCAGGAGACCGGGACGGTCACCAGTTGCGGAAACAGGACGAGCAGTAGAAGCACGATCACCTCGGCGATCAGGAAGGGCATCACCCCCTTCATCAGTTCTTCCATGTTGAGTTTGGAAACACCGCAGATCACGTTCAAAACGGTACCCACCGGCGGCGTGATCAGGCCGATCGCGTTGTTGATGATGAACAGGACGCCGAAATAGACCGGATCGATGCCCGCCTGTTTGATGATCGGCATCAGGACGGGCGTCATGACGAGGATGGTCGGTGTCATGTCCATCGCGGTGCCGACGAGGATGACCAGGCCCATGATTGCGAGCAGCAGCAGCGTCTGGTTGTCCATCAGCGGCTCGACGAGCCTTGCCAGATCGCCGGGAACGTCCGCCACCGTGATCAACCAGGCCGAAACGGCGGCGCAGGCAACCAGGAACATCACGACCGAGGTGATCTTGGCTGCGGCCACGAAGACGTGGAACAGCTTGGCTGGCGGCAGTTCGCGATAGATCACCATCGACACAAAGAGAGAGTAGACGGCCGCGACGACGCCGGCTTCCGTCGGGGTAAAGACCCCGAACTTCAGCCCGATGATGATGATCAGCGGCAGCATGAGCGCCCAGATGCTGTCGAGGAATGCTTTCAGCCGCACCGCACTGCTTTGTTTTGCCGGCAAGGCGAACTGCTCCTTGCGGGCGACGATCATCCAGGTGGCGCAGAGGGCAGCCGCAATCATCAAGCCGGGAAAAATGCCGGCCAGGAACAACTTGGTGATCGAAACGCCACCGACCACGCCATAAAGGATAAAACCGATCGACGGCGGGATGATCGGGCCGATGATCGAGGCCGAGGCCAGCAAGCCACCGGTGCGCGCCGGATCATGGCCCGATTTCAGCATCATCGGGAAAAGCAATGCACCGAGTGCCGCCGCATCCGCCACCGCCGAACCGGACAGGCTGGAAAGGATGCAGGCCGCGAAGATCGCCACGAACCCGAGACCACCGCGAATATGGCCGACCATCGCCATGGCGAGATCGACGATGCGGCGAGACAGGCCGCCGGTGTTCATGACTTCACCGGCCAGAAGGAAGAACGGCACAGCCATCAGCGGGAAGCTATCCGCACCGTTCAGGACGTTCTGCGCGACGATCTGGGCGTCGAACATGCCAAGATACATCATCAGCGCGACACCGGTGATGATCAGCGCGAAAGCAATCGGCACGCCGAGTGCCATGGGACCAAGCAGGGCGCCGAGAAAGATCGTGACGGTCATGGTGCGCTCCTCAAGATTTCACGATTGGCTGGGCAAGCGCCGGCGCGGCATGATCGTCGAGCGCGATTTGATCTTCGCTATCACGCACGAACTCTGCCGTCGCGACATCAATGCGGCCGGTGGCGACGGCAAAGGCGTCCCAGAGGATGATCAGGAATGCGGGAATGCCGAAGGCGAGGCCAGCGCCATAAAAGACACCCATGGAAATGCCGGTGGCTGGTGCTGCAACGTGCAAATTGATCACTGCCTGCGCCCAGCTTCCGCTGATCATCAGCCATGTCGCCCACAACATGAGCGCGTGGCCCGCGAGGACAGCGGCTTTCGCGCCGCGCGGCGGCAGTCGCCTGAGCAGGGAATCGACCCCGAGATGCGCATGCTCCCGCATGGCGACGACGGCGCCAAGGAAGGTCAGCCAGACGAAGAAGATGCGCGACAGTTCCTCGGAATAGGTGATGCCGGTGTTCAAGGCGTAACGCAGGATGACATTGCCGAAGACGAGCACAACCATGCCCGCGAGCAGCAGCGCAATCGCAGCCTTCAAAACCAGGAAACAGAATTCGATTATCCGGACCATTCGCTCCTCCCAAGCGGTTTACCGCTCTTGCGGCTCATCATGACCTTCGTCGGTCAGGACTGGTTGGCACGCAAGGCAGGCACGACGATCACTCCTCCAAGCTTTCGTAGCGCCCTTCTAAAATGTACTAACTAGTTCGGATGTCAAGCGCTATATCTTGAAAGACGTCGGCAAGCTCAATAAGACTATCCCCAGGACGCGGAGCGGAACCGTCGTGCGGCGCGCTGGCTTTTTTGCCGTTCGCGTTGAAAATCAGGAACGTAGCGGGGGAGAAGCGGCAGGGAATGACGGTGCGATCAGAAAACGGACGCAAAAACGATCCACAGCGAACGAAGGAAGATATCCTGATCGTTGCCACGGAGGAGTTCGCCACCCATGGCCTTGCCGGCGCACGCGTGGATGCCATTGCCGAGAAAACCCGCACGTCCAAGCGGATGATCTACTATTACTTCGACAGCAAGGAGGCGCTCTATCTCGCCGTCCTTGAGCGTTCTTACCGAAAGATCCGCACGCTCGAAGAGGACCTGAAGCTATCCAGCCTGGAGCCGGAGGAAGCGCTAAGAACGCTGGTATCCACCACGTTCGACCATGACGAGGCAAACCCGGATTTCGTCCGCCTGGTCAGCATTGAAAACATCCACCATGCCGCGCATATGCTGCGCTCCGAGGCGATCCGCGATCTCAACGTCTCCGTCATCGAGACGATCGCCGGGATTCTTGATCGCGGTGTCGCGCAGGGCGTGTTCCGCCGCAATGCGGACCCGATCGACATCCACATGCTGATCAGCGCCTTCTGTTTCTTCCGCGTATCGAACCGCTACACGTTCGGAACGATCTTCCGTCGCGATCTCTCCGAGCCCGAAACGGCGCAGCGGCACAAGACGCTGATCGCCGAGGCCGTCATAAGCTATTTGAAAACTCAGCCTGAAAGCCAAAACAACTAACTGGTTCATTGCCTGTCTCGACGTCGGATGAGCCGGGAGCCACGGCCGGGCTGGCTATTCCGCGGACATCGTCAAACGCGCATCAGCTATCTAGCAGCAGGAGGGCGAGCATCTCCCTTCGTGCGCTTCCTGGATCGGCGGGCAGGGAACATCGCCATAGGAACAGAAGACACAGCAATCCCCAGGTTTCGGCCGAAGCATCGCGCCACATCCCTTGCATTCATAAAAGAACTGGCAGGCATCGCGGGGCATGACTTCGCTGGATTGGTGACCACAGTGCGGGCAGGTCAGAATGGAGACGAACTGGGTCATGCCGGCTGAACCAACTGGAGCAGAAGAGGTTCGAGCGAGCCCCAGCCGGCCGCGACCAAGACAATCACCGATGCTAGCAGTAGGATGAATGGCTTTCTTGGCCTGCGCCTTGTCGCGCAAGTCGATCCGGTTTCGCAGCGCGCGCGCCACCAAACGAACCACCCGGCGGCGACCGCAAAACCGCTCACAACGAGGAGGGGCAGCCTCCAGGCTGCCATGCTTGCAAGAACTCCGAAGAAGCTCGTCCCAGCGCCAAGGGACGCAAGCATCAGCGGAACGGCGCAGCAGGACGAGGCGGCAAGGGCCCCAAGGCCGAATAGGCCGCCGACAACAGCGGCGGCATTTGTCCTGCTGAGCGCGCCGGGCATCGGACTATTCGCGCCCTTCGATATTGTGGCGGATTCGGTTGACGGCACGCGTGTTTTCCTCCCAAGTTGCCTGTATCCTGAACCCTGTAGCGGCTACGGGCTCAAGAGGAAAAAATGAGGAAATCATGCAAGGCCTGACGATCGGCAAACTGGCGGAAGCGGCGGGAGTCCATCTGGAGACGGTGCGCTACTACGAGCGTATCGGCCTGATGCCCGAACCGGGGCGAACCACTGGCGGCTACCGGAGCTACGGCGACGAACATGTGCTCCGGCTGTCCTTCATTCGGCGAGCGCGGGAGCTCGGTTTCACGATTGAGGACATCAAGACCTTGCTGGCCCTGGCGGAGCCCGGACACCGGTCCTGTGCGGAGGTTCGCGCGCTGACGATGCACCATCTGGAGGTGGTTCGTGCCCGGATCGCCGACCTTCGCCGGCTGGAAAGCATCTTGACGGCGACGGTCGACCAATGTTCCGGCACCGCGACACCCGTTTGTCCGGTACTCGACATGCTCGACGAGATGTAGGCGCGCACCGGTGACAGCGGCCGGTCGACGGGCGCCGAGGCTATCCCGGAACATTGCCTAGCCGGGTGCGAAGGAGCGCCAGCCCCATCAGGGCGAGAAGAGCGAAAGCGGCGCCAACCAGGAATGTGCCCTGCGGCCCCACCATGTCCCACAGGATGCCAGCGATGATGCTTGCGAGCAGCAACGCGACACCGGTGACGAGGTTGAACATGCCGAAGCCCGTCCCGCGGAGTTCCGGCGGCGCGGCGTCGGCAACCAGGGTCGCAAACAGGCCCTGCGTGAACCCCATATGCAGCCCCCAGAACACGACACCGGCGATCAGGCCGGCGATGCCGGGCACAAGCGCGAGCAGCAGGTCTGCCGCAATGAGCAGGAGAAGACCGATCGCCAGCATCGCGACCCGGTTCACGCGGTCGGACAATACCCCCGCCGGATAGGCCGATAGCGCATAGGCGATGTTCATCACGACGAGGATGGCTGGAATGAGCATGAACGGCAGGCCGTCCGACTGAGCACGCAGCACAAGGAAGGCCTCACTGAAACGCGCGAGGGTGAACACGGTGGCGATAACGACGACCCACCAATAGCTCGCGCCGAGACGGCCGAGTTCGTCGCGGTGCAACGGCATGCGGACGCGGCGCAATCCTTCCGCCCGCTTTGGCTCTTTGACCGCCACGATAAGCAGCGCAACAGCCAGAAACGCCGGGATGACGGCAACCCAGAACACCGCCTGGAAGTGATCTGCCGTCAACCACATCAGGCCGATGGCAAGAAGCGGCCCGAGAAAGGCGCCGATCGTGTCGAGCGACTGGCGCAAGCCGAAACTCGCGCCGCGCAGATGCGGAGGAGCGATGTCGGCGACGAGAGCATCGCGCGGGGCGCCGCGAATGCCCTTGCCAACCCGATCGATGAAGCGCGCGGCAACAAGCCATCCGACCGTCGGCGCGAGCGGAAAGATCGGCTTAGTGATGGCGGCGAGACCGTAGCCGACGACAGCGAGGAACTTGCGCTTGCCGAGCCAGTCGCTGAGTGCCCCCGAAAACACTTTGGTGATCGAAGCGGTCGCCTCCGCGATCCCCTCAATGATACCCACGGCGAGCGCCGACGTTCCAAGCACCGCCACCATATAGACCGGCAGCAGGGCGTGGATCATCTCCGAAGAGGTATCCATCAGCATCGATACGAAGCCCAGCGCCCAAATCCCCGCCGGAATGGACCTCCGGCCGTTCTGCGGTTCCGAGATATTGATCGTCACTCAGTTGCCTCCGATGATTCCTATCATCTGTTTTCGTCGTGGGCATCGAAGACCCGGCGGGCGTAGGCATCGAGCAATTCTTCGCAGCCTCGCAACCGAGCCGCTGCGTCTTCAGCCAGGGCGGCTCCGTAAAAATCGAGCTTGCGGATCTTCTCCAGCCACCCCTGAAGTTTCCGGAGGTCGATGTCTTCCTCTTCGAGTTCGGCATAGGTGAACTTGTTGATGGCGATCTCCTTGGCAATCTCCGCCTCGAAATCCATGCAGCGCCCAAGGAACTCGCGATACTGCTCGTCGCGATCGGCCTTGAAACGGGCGACGACCTTTTCCTCCTGCACGCGATCGAGTGCCACCGTCTCCAGGATGACGGCTTCTCCGCCCATTTCGCCGATGTCGTTTTCCAGCATCTTGAGCCGCCGAACGTGATCCTCGCTCTTTGGCAGCAGGCAGACACCGTTCTGCAGGTAGACGGCGCCGAGGCCCTTCAGCCGGCGCCACAACGCGATGCGTTTGGCGGCCGGTTCGGGCGGCACCTTATAGGTGAGGAGAAGCCAGGTGAGTGTAACCATGAGGTCATTTTACTGTAACGGCCGTAACATTTCAACTGCAATGAATGTGAGACAAACGGCCACGGTAATCACGCGGCGCGGCCGCTCCCGGCTTTTGGCGTCTTGCCCGGGCAGCCAAAATACCCTATAGGAGTATAGTATGAGCCATACGAAAACCAACAAGGACCAACTCGTCGCCAGGGTCCGGCGCATCGCCGGTCAGGTGGCCGCAATCGAGCGGGCGCTTGAAGCCGAGACAGGGTGCGCGGTGGTCCTGCAGCAAGTCGCCGCCGCACGCGGGGCGATCAACGGGCTGATGGACGAGATCATCGAGGACCATTTGCTCGAGCACGTCGCCCATCCTGAGCTCGACGACGCGGCCCGTGCGAAAGGCGCGGAAGAACTCATCGCGGTGATCCGCCGCTACGCAAAATAAGGCAGGCAGGCTATGATCGGACACGGCAACATCGACCTTTACACACACGAGCATAGCTATCTGGGCGATTCCCATGACGCGAATGCGCGGCGGACTCTTTGGGTCGTGGCGCTGACGGCGGTGATGATGGTCGGCGAGATCGTCGCCGGCTCGATCTTCAATTCAATGGCGCTCCTGGCGGACGGCTTTCATATGGCAACGCATGCTGGCGCCCTTGCCATCGCGGCTTGGGCCTATGGCTTCGCCAAGCGGCATGCCCGAGACCGCCGCTTCAGTTTCGGCACTGGCAAGGTGGGTGACCTCGCTGGCTTTGCGTCGGCGCTCATTCTCGGCGTCATCGCGATCGGCATCGCCGTCGAGTCCATGGAGCGGCTGCTGGATCCGCGTCCCGTTGCCTTTACGGAGGCAACCGTGGTCGCTGTCATCGGCTTGCTGGTCAACATCGTCAGCGCGCTGCTGCTGAGCGGCGGACACACGCATGGCCATCAGCATGCCGGTCACGATCATCACCACGGCCACGACCATAGCCATGGCGCACACCATCATGACAACAACATGCGCGCGGCGTTCGTCCATGTCATCGCCGACGCCTTGACCTCGGTGCTGGCGATCGCCGCATTGCTCAGCGGCCGCTATCTCGGTTGGGTCTGGCTTGATCCGGTGATGGGCATCGCCGGGGCCATCGTCATCGCCACCTGGTCATGGTCGCTGATCCGGCAAACGGCGGCGGTTCTGCTCGATACGACCGACGCGCATCTCGAAGCCGAAGTGCGCGGGCATGTTGAGCGTAAGGGCGACGCCCGCATCACCGACTTGCATATCTGGCGAGTGGGGCCCGGGGCGCATGCCGCTATTGTCAGCGTGACGGGTCCGGTCGATGGCGAGACCGTGCGTTCGCGCCTCACGTCAGTGCATGAACTGACCCACCTGACGGTCGAAACCCGATAGCGCGCGGCACCGAACACCCGGCGACGATCGGCATGTGCCCGATTGAACGCCGTGTTCGTCTCCTTTAGTCATGTTGCCGAGGAAGCGACGGTCTTGTGAGGGGTTCGCGTGAAGCTGGATGTCCGATTATGTTTGCTGGCGGGCTGTATAGCATTCCTGCCGGTGGATGCGTTTGCGGAATGGCAGGCCGTCGAAAAGGTGCAGCCCTACGCCATCGCCGGGAAAACAGGCGCGGAGCTCTATGCCTCGATCGGGGAACGGGGACCCAAGGTTGGCGGCTTGGTCCGCGCCATCGCGCACACCAATTTCAAGCTGACCTGGACCAGGAAATATGAGGCGCAAGGTGATGCCTGCGTACTCGTTTCGGCGCGACCGAAGCTCATCATCACCTACACCTTGCCCAAACCGGCAGAGCAGCTGCCAGCCTTCACCAGGCAGGGCTGGGAGACCTTCATCACCGGGGTGCACAAGCACGAACTGGTTCACGGCGATCAAATCAAGGACATGGTGAAGAAGATCGAGACTGCCACAGTGGGTCTGTCGTCTCCCGGCGACCCCAATTGCCGCAAGATCAAGACCGAAATGACCAAGCGCCTCGGCGCGCTCTCACAGGCTCAAAGGCAGCAAAGCCGGGACTTCGACCGCGTCGAACTCAGCAATGGCGGCATTATCCACCAGCTTATTCTGACATTGGTCAACGGACCTTAAACACGTCGTCGTGCAAGGCAGACGTGTCAGAACGTCGGTGGCGTGCAGGCGCTGATCACTTCGCATGCGACCGGTCCCACGCAGCGGAACCGGTGCGGCCGCCGGCTTTCGAAATAATAGGCGTCGCCCGGTCCAAGATTGCGCCGCTCGTCATCCACCGTCACCTCCAGGCGTCCCGACAGGACGATCCCGCCTTCCTCGCCCTCATGAACGAGCGGAACCTTTCCCGTGTCGGACCCCGGCTGGTAACACTCCTTGAGGATCTGCAGGCTGCGTCCGAAGAGATTGTCGCCGATCTGCCGGTAGGAGATCGGTCCCTTGCCGATCTCGGTGAGCTCATCGGAGCGGTAGAAGGCCTTGCGAGGCCGCTCCGGTTCGAAAGCGAAAAACTCAGCCAAACCGATCGGAATGCCGTCGAGAATCCGCTTCAGCGCGCCAACCGATGGATTGGACGAATTCGATTCGATCAGCGAGATCGTCGAGTTGGTCACGCCCGCCCGTTTTGCCAGCTCGCGCTGGGACAGATTGCGCATCATCCGCAGGTGCCGGAGGCGGCCGCCGATATCGACTGACATGGACATCCGTTTCTGTTGTTCGAAATATCGCAAACATAGACACGGCGAGCAAATAAATTCAATGGGTTGAATGAACGAAGAAAAGGACTTGTTCGATCGGCTAAATCATGGCGGCAATGGCCCATCGCAAGGGAGATTTTCGATGGACGCGCACACCAAACCAAACGCCCCGGTTCTTGACAGTTACTGGATGCCATTCACCGCCAACCGGCAATTCAAGGCGGCGCCGCGCCTCCTGGAATCGGCGGAGGGCATGCACTACACGGCGGTCGATGGACGCCAGATTCTCGATGGCACCGCCGGACTATGGTGCGTCAACGCCGGCCATGGACGCCGCCAGATCGCCGCGGCGGTGGAGCGTCAATTGACCACGCTGGACTATGCGCCGTCCTTCCAGATGGGGCATCCGATCGCTTTCGATTTCGCCGAACGGCTGGCGGAAATCGCGCCGGGCGGACCGGGCAACCGGCTTGACCGGGTTTTCTTCACGGGCTCGGGCTCGGAATCGGTCGATACGGCGCTGAAGATCGCCATCGCATACCAGCGTGCCATCGGCCAGGGCACGCGTACCCGCCTGATCGGCCGCGAGCGCGGCTATCACGGCGTCGGCTTCGGCGGCATTTCGGTCGGCGGTCTGGTCAACAATCGCCGCGTCTTCCCGCAGCTCCCAGGCTCCGACCATCTGCGTCACACGCATGATCTTGCCCGTAACGCCTACGTGAAAGGCCAGCCGGAGCACGGCATGGAGCTTGCCGACGATCTCGAGCGCCTGGTGGCATTGCATGGCGCAGAAACGATCGCGGCCTGCATCGTCGAGCCGGTAGCAGGCTCGACCGGCGTGCTTGTCCCGCCGAAAGGCTATCTCGACCGCCTGCGGGCGATCTGCGACCGCCATGGCATTCTCCTGATCTTCGACGAGGTCATCACCGGCTTTGGCCGTCTTGGCGCTCCCTTTGCCGCGGACTATTTCGGTGTCCGGCCGGATATCGTCACGACCGCGAAGGGGCTGACGAACGGCGCCATCCCAATGGGCGCGGTCTTCACCAGCCGTGCCGTTCACGACGCGCTGATGCACGGACCTGAAGGCCAGATAGAGCTTTTCCATGGCTATACCTATTCCGGCCACCCGGCCGCTTGCGCCGCGGGCCTTGCCACCCTGGACATCTATCGCGATGAGGGACTTCTCACGCGGGCTGCCGAACTCGAAACCGAATGGCATGATGCCATGCACTCCCTGAAGGGCTTGCCGCACATCATCGACATCAGAACGATCGGCCTGATTGCCGGCATCGAGCTTGCATCCCGCGACGCGGCGGTCGGATCGCGAGCCTACGATGTCTTTGTCGATTGCTTCCAGAAAGGTCTGCTGATCCGGGTTACCGGCGACATCATCGCCTTCTCACCGCCCTTGATCATCGAGAAAGAGCAGATCGGCGAGATCGTCTCCATGCTTGGCGACGCTCTGAGGCGTGTGGCCTGATCTCTACGCCTGCAAAGCGCCCGGTCTCCGGTCGCTCCGCGATATCCGCCTTCGAAATGTCCTATTGGCAGTTGAAGTGTGAATGGTCTGTTAACGTGTAGCCCATCCACACTTCGACGCCGGCTGCGTCAAAAGCGCGTGTGGGGAACACTCTGCCGACACGATGCGTTATGCCGTGGACCCAGCTGTGGCTCGGCCTATACATCGGGTGGGGTTTAGAAGGGAAAAATGATGAAAAAATCTGTTTCAATGACGCTTTTCGCCGTGTCAATCGGCCTAACCGGCGGGACCGCCGCCAGAGCGGCCGATCTGCGGGCCAACGATCCAGTCCCGACTTATCAGGAATCGGATGTCCGCGGCGGCGTCAAGATCGGCTATCTCCAGTGCGATGTCGGCGGCGGCGCCGGTTACGTTCTGGGGTCCGCCAAGGACATCGACTGCGTCTTCCACTCGAGCATCGGTGAGGAGCGCACTGACCACTACACGGGTGCGGTCAGGAAGATGGGTGTCGATCTCGGCTTCACGACCCGCAGCAAGCTGATCTGGGCGGTCTTTGCGCCGACAGCGGGGTATCACCAGGGCTCGCTGAGCGGTCTCTATCAGGGTGCGAGCGCCGAGGCGACGGTCGGTGCCGGCGTCGGCGCCAACATACTGGTCGGCGGCACGTCCGGTTCAATTCACCTCCAGACGGTGAGCGTCACGGGCCAGATTGGCCTTAACCTCGCTGCGGGCGGCACGTCTGTAACCCTGACCGCCGTGAACTGAGCGCTCGCCAACGTACGTTGGACGACACCACATGATCACCGCATGGTTGCTCGGCATGCAGCCATTCGGTTTTCTTTTCCCGATGCGTAACGCCGCCTACTCGTCATGGGTCGAGCCGGCAGCGCGAAAACGTTCCTCGAATTCGCGCCGCAGGCTGCGGCGTGTCTCTGCCGCGCGTAGGCGGCGTTCTCGTATTTCATCGGCCGGCGTATAGGGCGGCACATTGGTCGGGCGCCCCTCCGCATCGACGGCAACCATCGTGAAATAGCAGGAATTGGTGTGCCGCCGCTCGCCGGTCCGGATATTCTCCGCCTCGACCCTTATGCCGACTTCCATCGAGGTCCGTCCGGCGTAGTTGATGGAGGCGCGGAAGGTCACGAGTTCGCCGACGTGGATCGGCTGGCGGAAGACGACCTGATCGACCGACAACGTCACTGCATATTCCTGCGAATATCGTGAGGCGCAGGAATAGGCGACCCGGTCCAGGAGATTGAGAAGCGCCCCGCCATGGACCTTGCCGCTGAAATTCGCCATGTCGGGCGTCATCAGCACGACCATCTCGAGTTGGCTCGTGTCGTGACCGTCTTCCATGCTCAACCTCCTACTCCAATTGCCGCAGCGCCGATCTCGGAAGCACGCGGTGCCCGCAACCCGGTGGCTCGCAATGTAGGCGAGATTGATAAAACGGGATAGGTCGTCAACGAATGGAAATGCCTTTCTGGATCGGTTGACGGATGTCATTTCCCGAAGGCGCGAGCGCAAACCGTGCAACGTCGCCGGGATCCTTTGAGGCGTGGCCCGGCGCGAAAGTGCGCTACTATGTAGGAGCCGCCGCCAAGCCGAATTGCCGAATGTCATTCCGACCAAATGCTGGAGTTCTGTGTTCCTGCAAGCGAGACGTGTCGGCCAAATTCGATTCTTTAGCTTGTCCGCGCCTCTCTGTCTTCAAATCTCTTTCGAAGCGACGTAAACTCCCACCGGTGGAGCGGGCCTTGGCAGATATAACAAAACACGCTCTCCGTGCGCTAAAATTCAGGGGGCCGGGGGAGCGGATCGGACGGACAGTGGTATGAACCAGGCGACCGAGAATTTGCGCGGCAGTTCAGGCGCGGCGGTACGACCGCCGGTCGCCTGGGCGCTCGCGGCGATCGCCGGGGTCGCGCTCGACTGGCTCTACCCGCTGCCATTCCTGCCGGCGGCCGTGCCGGCCGGCTGGCTCGGCGGCATCGTGTTCCTCGTCGGCCTGGCGCTGCTGATCTGGGCGGCGGCGACCTTCCGCCGCGCGGGAACGCAGATCCAGACCACCCAGCCGACGTCGAAGATCGTCGATGAGGGCCCCTACCGCTTCACGCGCAACCCGATCTATATCGGCATGTTCCTCGGTCTTATCGGCCTCGCCGTCGCCTTCGACAGCCTGTGGCTCATCGTCCTATTGGTGCCATTCTATCTCGTCATCCGCTACGGCGTGGTCGCCCGCGAGGAGGCCTATCTCGAGCGGAAGTTCGGTGACGTCTATCTCGCCTACAAGGCACGCGTCCGGCGGTGGCTGTAGTGAGACGAAGAGGGGGCAACCTGCGGGAGCCCGACGACGGGAACGGGGTGGAAATGAGGCGTTCCAAACCCCTGTCGCCGGATTAGCCGGCTGCCTTGGCCTGAGGCCGAATATTGGTCGCGTCGATCCGCGACACGGCCGCGTTCTTCCGGTTTGTAAGTTCGCGAGGAACAGACGGGCACTGGTCTAGCTCGCCATGGCAAAGACGTAGGCGGCGCCCTTCCTTTCAGCAAAGCCCACCCCCGGATAGGTCCAGTGATAGCCAAGCATCTTGATCTTGTCGGTGGCGGCGCGATCGACGAGCTTCTTGCGGTTTTCGATCGCGAGGTCCGGATTGGCGTCGAAGCCGAATTTCCACTCCGGGTGCTCGAACGAGACGATTTCGTTCGTCATGGAATCAGCCGTGATAATCAGCCCTTCGCCACCCGACACTTTGAGCGAGATATGGCCTGGCGTGTGGCCAGGGGTGTCGAGAACCGATAGCCCGGGCACGATCTCATCGCCGCCCTTCAACATCGTCACGCGATCCTTGACGGCGGCGAGATTGCGCTGGGCGCCCTTAACGAAGTCTCCCATCTCGGTCGGCATCTTTGACAAGAGCTCCGGGTCTGTCCAGAAATTCCATTCGGCGCCGCCGATATAGTAGGCGGCATTCGGCAGGAACAGCTTGTCGCCGTCGACGAGCGTTCCCCAAATGTGGTCAGGATGCGCGTGCGTGAACACCACCTTGGTCACCGCCCCTGGATCGATGCCTGCGGCCTTGAAGTTTTCGGCAAGTTTGCCTGCTGTCGGCTGGAACTTGTTGCCCGACCCGTTGTCGATGAGAATGAGGTCGCTGCCCTTCTTTATCAGCGGTATGTTGGTAGCCGGCTCGGCATTGCCAGATGCCCAGCCGAGTCGCTTGGCTATTTCGGCAAGCTGTTGTGGAGACGCATCGACAGCAATGATCTTGAGCGGCAGCCTGAGTGAGCCGTCGCTGAACACTGTGACTTCGAAATCGCCTTGCACGAAACTATGGGGCGCGGCGGACAGCGCCAGCGCTTTCCACGGCATGAGCGATGCCGAAGCTAGGGCCGCGCTGCCGACAAGGAATTGACGGCGATTGAGCAGATGCAGCAATTCTTCATGATCAATAGCCATGGGGTTGTCCTCCCTGGAACGGGCTCCGCAGAGCCTTCAACGGAGCACACTACGCCTTGCTACCAAACTTCCGAAATCACAAAGCGGATTCGCAGGGGTTAGGTCGACCTTGGTATAGTCCAATGCTAAGCAACGCTGAAATGATAGAGAGATTTCTGTCGCAATAATTCCTCGCAAAGTCCGAGACCCGTGACTGATTTTTCGACAGGCACTCCAACCAGCTTTCTAAACGGCGGCCGCTCGCCTGCCACAGTTATGGCCATGACCGCGCCGACTGTTCGATCATCGAAGGTTTTGCAGACGCCCGGAGTCGCCCAGCCTGTCATGAACAAAGGCCTTGGCGTCGCCGACCGCAGTGACCACATCGTTGCCGGAGGCCAGCCGCGCCGCAATCGCGCTCGCCAGCATGCAACCGGTACCACGCATCGAGACGGCAAGGCGAGGGGCCCTGAAGCACTGAATGGCGTGGCCCGCCTGAACGAGCATATCGACGGATTCCAGGCCGTCGCCGTGGCCACCCTTGACGAGGACCGCCTGCGCGCCTGCGGCGACCAGCCGTCGTGCCTGAGCGATTGCATCCTCTGCCGGGTCGCCTCCAGCAGGAGCCGTGAGATGCGAAAGCTCCGGCAGGTTTGGCGTAATCAGCGCGCATTGGCGAAACAGCCGATGCAATGGCGCTTTCGCGTTCGGAGCGAGCAATACGCTGCCCGATGTGGATGCCAGAACCGGATCGAGCACCACGGGAATATCCCGATGGTCCGTGAGAACCGAAGCGACGGCCGTAATCGTTGCGGCCGTTGCCAGCATACCGATCTTGATTGCATCGACGTGGTTGGCTGTAAGCGCCGCACGCATCTGCTGGGCGACACGCTCTGCCGGGACGGCATCGATATGCTGTACGCCGTGATGGGTCTGGACGGTGACCGCGGTCACCGCCACCGAGGCCTTCACACCGAATGCGGCCAGTGTTTCGATATCACGGACGATGCCGGCGCCGCCCGAGGAATCCGAGCCGGCGACGACAAGCACATGCGGCCTCTTGGTCATCGCTCCCTCTTCATCGAAATTGCGCCGTCCGCTCAACCCATTCCCGCGTGCGTGCCTCCGGATCGGCGTTGAGGGTGATGTCGGTGACGACGGCAGCGCTGTCGGCGCCATGGGCAAAGACGCTGTCGATACGATCGGTGTTGATACCACCAATGGCGACAAGCGGCAGCTTTCCGATACGTGCCTTCCAGTCGCCCAGCCTGCCCAGGCCCTGCGGCGCCCATTTCATCTTCTTCAGGATCGTTGGCCAGACTGGACCGAGCGCCACATAGTCGGGCGCTGCTGCGAGCGCGGTTTCCAGCTCCGTCTCGTCATGGGTCGAGAGCCCGAATTTGAGGCCTGCGGTGCGGATGGCGGCGAGATCGGCGACGGCCAGATCCTCCTGACCGAGGTGGACGAAATCGCAACCTTCGTCGATCGCCAGCTGCCAGCAGTCGTTGACGATGAGCTGGCAGCCATGCGCCGTGCAGATCGCTTTCGCGCGGCGGATGTCTTTTCGCAGTTCCATCTCCGCGCAATCCTTCATCCGCAGTTGCACCAGTTTCACGCCCAGCGGCACCAGGCGGTCGATCCAGTCGGCGCTATCGACGATCAGATAAAAGGGATCGAGCTTCATGAAAACACCCCCTTGCCGATGACCGGCGTTGAGGGCACCGCCATGTCGCGCGGTTCCAGCATGCCCGCCTGAAACGCAATACGGCCTGCTTCGATGGCTCCGGCGAAAGCCGCAGCCATCGCCGCAGGATCGGCGGCGCCGGCGACGGCGGTGTTGAGCAGCACGGCGTCGAAGCCGAGTTCCATGACGGTGGCAGCATGGGAAGGCCGACCGATGCCGGCATCGACGATCAGCGGAATGTCTGGAAAATGCGCCCGCATGCTGCGCAGCGCCGGCAGGTTGACAGGCCCCATGGCCGAACCGATCGGCGCGCACCAGGGCATGAGCACCCCGCACCCCGCTTCCAGCAACCGCTCCGCCACGACCAGATCGTCGGTCGTATAAGGAAAGACCTTGAACCCTTCGCCGTTCAATATGCGCGCCGCCTCGACCAGCGCGAACACATCAGGCTGCAGCGTGTCATGGTTGCCGATCACCTCGAGCTTGACCCAGTCCGTGTCGAAGACGTCACGCGCCATTTTCGCGGTGAGGACAGCCTCGGAGACTGTGTGGCAGCCGGCGGTGTTGGGCAAGACTTTTACGCCGAGCGTGCGGATCAACTCGAAGAAGGCGCCGCCCGTGCGGCTGCCGGCCGTTTCGCGGCGCAGAGAGACTGTGACGATATCCGTTTTCGATGCGCGGACTGCATCGGCGAGGATGGCCGGCGATGGGTAACGCGCGGTTCCGAGAGCCAAGCGGGAGGCAACCGAGGTATCATAGAGTTCAAGCATGATCAGCCTCCTTGCATCGGCGAGAGGATTTCGATGCGGTCTCGGTCGGAAAGGGCGAAGCCCGGGCGGTCCTCGCGATGCACCAGTTCGCCGTTGACCGCTGTCGCCAGCCAATCGCCTTCGTAGTCGAGCGAGAGCAGGAGCTCTGAAAGAACGGAAATGTCTGTTTGATGGTCTTCGCCGTTGATGGTCAGTTTCATCGGTTTACTCCCGTCTGAAGTGGGATGGCGTTCACGTGTTCGGGTGCATGAAGCGGCGACGCGACGCCGACGGGCATCTGCCCGATGTCTCCGCGCCAGTCGCCGGTCATGTGGGCTGCAACGTCCCTTGCGATGGAAGGCGCCAGCAGAAATCCGTGGCGGTAAAAGCCGTTGATGCGGATGGTGCCACCATCAATCTCAAAACGCGGCAGATTGTCCGGATAGGCGGGACGCACGCCGGCGCCGGTTTCGATCAGCCGAGCCTCGCTGAAGGCCGGGTGAAGCGCATAGGCCGCATTCAGGAGTTCCATCAGCGACCGGACGCTGATCGGCCCGGAATCGTCGCTCTCGATCATCGTCGCGCCAACCATGAAACGCCTGTCGCCCCGCGGCACGATGTAAAGCGGGATCCGTGGATGCAACAGCCGGACCGGACGGGACAGCCTCACCTCCGGCGTTTCCAGCATCAGCATCTCGCCGCGCACGCCGCGCAGTTTCGCCGCTTGGCCGATTGCGTATGACCCGGTGCAATCCACGACACGGTCGAACCCGGCATCCGGAAAATCCGTCGCCGCGCCGAAATGGAACCGCACGCCGATCGCCTGCAGCTTGTCGTGGAGCGCCGTTATTGCCCGTCGCGGATCGAGATGCGCTTCGTCCCGGAAAAACAGCGCCTTTTGAAACCGCCCGGCAAGGTCCGGTTCCGCTGCTGCAACTTGATCCGCATCCAGCCAGTCGCACGCGCAGGTGCGGGCCGCGAAGCGGGCAAGCTCGCCGGTATCCCGCGGCGGTGCGACAACCAGCGTGCCCTTGCGGATGACATGGCCGGGCAGAGCGGCGTCCCACCAGTCGGCGGCAGTGCGCCCAAGCGTCAGTACGGTGTCAGGCGCACTTTCCCTTTCACACCATGGCGCCAGCATGCCGCCGGCGAACCATGAGGCACCGCCGCCGGCCCGCGCCGCCGTCTCCGCGATCTCGACATGAACCCTGCGCGCTGCCAGTTCATGGGCAAGGGTGAGGCCGGCAACGCCGGCCCCCCTGATCAGGACGCGCATGGTTACTCTCCCGCGGGCGGAGCGTTTCCATCGGTGCCAAGCGGCATATAGAGATCGCCGCCCGCCTGGAACTTCGCGGCCATCGCTTCCAACCCCTCCTTCTGGGCCTCGGCGCGGATGTCATGCGATATCCGCATGGAGCAGAATTTCGGGCCACACATCGAGCAGAAATGCGCGACCTTGTGGGCTTCCTTCGGCAGGGTTTCGTCGTGGAAGGAGCGCGCCGTTTCCGGATCGAGCGAGAGGTTGAACTGGTCTTCCCAGCGGAACTCGAAACGGGCCCGCGATAGCGCGTCGTCGCGCAGCTGGGCTGCCGGATGCCCCTTGGCAAGGTCGGCGGCATGGGCGGCGATCTTGTAGGTGATGACCCCGACCTTGACGTCGTTGCGGTCGGGTAGGCCAAGATGCTCCTTCGGCGTGACGTAGCAGAGCATAGCCGTGCCGAACCAGCCGATCATGGCAGCACCAATGCCCGAGGTGATGTGATCGTAGCCTGGCGCAATGTCGGTCGTCAGCGGCCCGAGCGTATAGAACGGGGCTTCGCCGCAGACTTCCAACTGCTTGTCCATGTTTTCCTTGATCTTGTGCATCGGCACGTGGCCGGGGCCTTCGATCATCACCTGGCAATCTTTCGCCCAGGCGATCTGCGTCAGTTCGCCCAGCGTCTCCAGTTCCGCGAACTGCGCGGCGTCGTTGGCATCGGCGATCGAGCCGGGACGCAGGCCGTCGCCAAGCGAGAAGGAGACGTCATAGGCGCGGCAGATGTCGCAGATCTCTTCGAAGTGCTCGTAGAGAAAGCTCTCCTTGTGGTGATGCAGACACCACTTGGCCATGATCGAACCGCCGCGCGAGACGATGCCGGTGACGCGGTTGACGGTGAGCGGAATGTAGTGAAGCCGCACGCCGGCGTGGATGGTGAAATAGTCGACGCCCTGCTCGGCCTGCTCGACCAGCGTGTCGCGGAAGACCTCCCAGGTGAGATCCTCGGCAATTCCGTTGACCTTTTCCAGCGCCTGATAGAGCGGCACCGTGCCGATCGGCACCGGCGAATTGCGGATGATCCACTCGCGGATGTTGTGGATGTTACGGCCGGTTGACAGGTCCATCACCGTATCGGCACCCCAGCGGGTCGCCCACACCATCTTCTCGACTTCCTCGGCCATCGAGGAGGTGACGGCGGAATTGCCGATATTGGCGTTGATTTTCACCAGGAAATTGCGGCCGATGATCATCGGTTCGGATTCGGGGTGATTGATGTTCGCCGGGATGACCGCCCGCCCGCGCGCAACTTCCTCGCGCACGAACTCGGCTGTGACGTGATCCGGAATGCGGGCGCCAAAACTTTCGCCGTCACGAACCAGAGCCTCCTTTGCGGCCTTGCGCCCGAGGTTTTCGCGGATGGCGATGTATTCCATCTCTGGCGTGATGATCCCGGCCCGCGCATAGGCAAGCTGGGTGACGGCCTTGCCGTCCCTGGCCTTGAGCGGCCGGTTGCGGATCGGAAATTCCGGCGTCAGCCGTTCGCCGGTGGCAAAGCCGTTGTCTTCGGGTTTGACATGCCGGCCCTCATACGCCTCGACGTCACCACGCGCCGTCACCCAGGCGTGGCGCAGTCGAGGTAGCCCGGCGTCGATCGAAACGGTGAGGGTGGAATCGGTGTAGGGACCGGAGGAATCATAGACGGTGACCGGCGGTTCGCCCGACGTTGGATGAAGCGCGATCTCCCGCATCGGCACGCGGATGTCCGGATGCCGTTCACCCGGAACATGGACTTTGCGCGAGGCCGGCAGGGGGCCTGTGGTGACAGTCGGGGTGAGGTTTTTTGCGGCAATATTCATGGTTGAGGCTCCAAATTTTAGGTTGGAGACCCAGTCCTTTAGAGCCGGAATGATGGAAAGACGCTGACACGAATCCGCAAACGGAAATCGAGTCATGGCAGCGCTCGCACCGTCCCTACGCCAGTATGAACTGGATCAGGTTCAACGGGTCACTGCGCTGCTTGAGGGCGGAAGAACCGCCTGTCACGCCAGCAGAATCTCAGCCCCTTGTCGGGACCCCCCTGGTGAATGCGGTCAGTAAGGCATGGTTCTGGACGATGCGTCAAGGGCTGTTGGCGTGGCCTGGGTGATGACGCGTCAAGCGGCGACCGGCTGCTCCTTTGCGCCTGCACGGCAAGCTGTAAAGATTTTCAATGATTTCAGTCTTCGTCTCGACAGCGTGGCTGCAGCAAATTATCTATAAAAAATGACCTCGACGCTCGAAGACACAATTGCCAGCCGTATCAGCCGCATCCTTGCCGACAGGATCGTGACGGGAGAGCTCGATCCGGGCACGAAGCTGCGGCAGGATCATATTGCCGAGGAGTTCGGAACGAGCCATGTGCCCGTGCGCGAAGCCTTTCGCCGGCTGGAGGCGCAAGGCCTTGCGGTCAGCGAGCCGCGCCGTGGCGTGCGGGTCGCGTCCTTCGATCTCAAGGAAGTCCGCGAAGTCGCGCAGATGCGCGCCGCGCTCGAAGTGCTGGCGCTTCGCCACGCAGCACCGCACCTGACGCCATCGATCCTCGATCTCGCCGAAGAGGCGACGGTCGCCGGCGACAATTCCCGCGACGTTCGATCCTGGGAGGAGGCGAACCGGCGTTTTCACAGCCTGATCCTCACGCCCTGCGGCATGCCGCGCCTGCTTGCCGCGATCAACGATCTGCATGCCGCCAGCGCCCGCTTCCTGTTCGCCAGCTGGCGCTCCGAATGGGAAGTTCGTACCGATCACGACCATCGCGCCATCCTGACGTTTCTGCGTCAGGGCAATGTCGAGAACGCCGCCGCCGTTCTCGAGCGCCACGTGCAGTGGATCGGGCAAAAACCCGTCCGGAGTGCGTCGGGAACGACGCGTGACGCCTTCGCGATCGTCGGCTGACGGTTGGCCCTGTTCCGACAGGTTTTTCCGACCGATACGCGTCAAACTGCGAGGCCGTGCCGTCCTCCTGAATTCTCGCTTTGATTGAAGTTTTTCCCACCCTCAACGAAAGGGCGCTTGCGTCCGATTGCGCCACAATAAATTATAGATAATATCAGGTCTTATCTATAGTGAGCTTGAAGGCAGGCGCGACAAGAGGGGAATCTATCGAAAATGTTGCAAGGAAGCACAGCCGCAGACCGCGTTGAACTGTCCGTCGTCACCCCGTCGGAGTCGACGTCGCTCGCTCAGGCGAAAATTATCTATAATTCTCCGTTCAACGATCTGTTGTTTCGGGCACAGACCGTTCACCGGGCGAATTTCGATCCCAACGCCGTGCAGATGAGCCGGCTGCTGTCGATCAAGACCGGCGGCTGCGCCGAGGATTGCGGCTATTGCAGCCAGTCAGCGCACTCTCCGACGGGCCTCAAGGCTTCCAAACTGATGATGGTCGAAAAGGTCGTCACCGAAGCACGCAAGGCCAAGGACGAAGGGGCCACCCGCTATTGCATGGGCGCCGCCTGGCGCAGCCCGAAGGACCGAGACATGGAAACGCTGGTCGCGATGGTCGCAAGCGTCAAGGCGCTCGGCATGGAAACCTGCATGACGCTCGGCATGCTATCGCCCACCCAAGCCGGCGCGCTGGCCAAGGCCGGTCTCGACTACTACAACCACAATATCGATACGTCGGAAGAGTTCTATTCTGAAATCATTACCACCCGCACCTTTGCCGACAGGCTGGAAACGCTGTCGAATGTGCGCGAAGCGGGCATGAAGGTCTGCGCTGGCGGCATTCTCGGCATGGGCGAGACGACGGATGACCGCATCTCCATGCTGGTGACGCTCGCCAATCTCCAGCCGGCGCCCGAGAGCGTGCCGATCAACATGCTGATCCCGATTCCCGGCTCGCGGCTCGCCGATGCCGAGCCGGTCGATCCGATCGAATTCGTCAGGACCATCGCGCTCGCCCGCATCCTGATGCCACGCACCCACGTCCGCCTGTCGGCCGGGCGCACGCAGATGAGCGACGAAATGCAGGCGCTCTGTTTCTTCGCCGGCGCCAATTCGATCTTTGCCGGCGATACACTGCTCACCACCGAAAATCCGGGCGAGGACCATGACACGGCACTGTTCCGCCGTCTCGGTTTGAAGCCGATGGAGCTGGAGCCGGCTGAATGACGCCAACACGGCTCGCGCGCTATGAAGCGACGCTGGCGGGGCTGGAGCGAAAGGAAAGGCTCCGGACCCTGATGCCGCGGGACGGCGCCGATTTCAGCTCGAACGACTATCTCGGCTTCGCCGGTTCGACGCGGCTCGCGACGGCGGTCACTGCAGCGCTTCAGCGCGGGGTACCCGTCGGCGCCGGCGGCTCGCGCCTGCTGCGCGGCAACCACCCGGAACACGAGGCGCTGGAAGCGGAGGGTGCTGCCTTTTTCGGCGCCGAGCGCGTCCTGTATTTTAGCACTGGCTATGCCGCCAACGCCGCGCTTTTCTCAACCTTGCCGCAGCGCGGCGATCTCGTCGTGTATGACGCCTTGGTGCATGCCAGCGCGCACGAGGGAATGCAGGCGAGCCGGGCGCAGGCGACGCCGGCAGCGCACAACGATGTCGGGGCGTTCGAAGAGGCCATCGTCGGCTGGCGGAATGGCGGCGGAACCGGCCATCCGTGGATCGCCGTCGAAAGCCTCTATTCGATGGATGGAGATCGCGCGCCACTCGCCGAGCTTGCAGCACTTGCCGAAAGGCATGACGGCTTTCTGGTGATCGACGAGGCGCATGCGACCGGCGTCTTTGGCACCAGTGGCCGTGGTCTCGCCGCTGACCTTGAGAACCGGAGGAATGTTATCGTGCTGCACACGTGCGGCAAGGCGCTTGGGGTCTCCGGTGCGCTGCTCGGTGCGAGCGCGACGCTCTGCGACTATCTGGTCAACCGGGCGCGCGGGTTCATCTATTCGACCGCGCCATCGCCGCTGATGGCAGCGACCGTGCGTGAAGCGCTGCGAATGCTCGTGGATGAGCCGAAGCGGCGCGCGGATTTCGACGCGTTGCGCGCCTTTGCCAACACGGAACTTGCCGCAAAGCTCGGGGTGGCGGGCAGCGGCTCGCAGATCCTGCCGGTCCTGATTGGCGATAATGGCCGGGCGGTGCGGATTGCCGCACGCATGCGGGCCGAAGGCTTCGACATCCGGGCCATCCGCCCGCCGACCGTTCCCGAAGGCACGGCACGGCTCAGGATCGCGATCACGCTCAACGTCGACATGCCGACGATTACACGCATGTTCACCCGGCTGGCGGCGATCATGGCGGAGGAGAAGCCGTGATGCGGTTTGTCGTGACCGGCACGGACACCGGCATCGGGAAGACGGTATTTTCGGCGGCGCTGGCTGCGGCACTCGGCGGCACTTACTGGAAACCGATCCAAGCCGGGCTCGATGAAGAGACGGACAGCCAGACCGTCAGCCGGCTCGGGCGTCTTCCCGCGGAACGCATTCTGCCGGAGGCCTACCGGCTGAGGACACCCGCGTCGCCGCATCTTGCGGCACGGCTCGACCACGTGACGATCGAGCCTGAGACCCTGACGCCGCCCGCGACAGGCGCCCCGCTCATCATCGAGGGCGCCGGCGGCCTGTTGGTGCCGCTGACGGAAAGCCAAGTGTTCGCCGATGTCTTTGCGCGCTGGCGCATCCCCGTCATTCTCTGCGCGCACACGGGGCTCGGCACGATCAATCACACGCTGCTGTCGCTCGAAGCGCTGCGCAGCCGCTCCATTCCGGTTTTCGGCATCGCCTTCATCGGCGAAGAGATGGCCGAAACGCAACGGATCATCGCCGCGATGGGGAGCGTGCGGGTTCTCGGTCGCATGCCACCGCTTGATCCGCTGACGCCGCAGCGGTTGCAGCGGGCCTTTCGCGACCATTTCCCTCTTTCTTCCTTTCAGGAGAGGACGGCATGACCTCACCCGTCTGGCACCCCTTCACCCAGCACGGGCTGGAACCGCCGATGAAGCGCATCGTACAAACGGATGGTGCCTGCCTGATCGAGGAAGACGGCTCGCGCATCCTCGATGCCATATCCTCCTGGTGGGTCATCACCCATGGTCACCGGCACCCCGCGATCATGAAGGCTATCCAGGCGGCATGCGAGACCTACGACCAGATCATCTTCGCCGAATACACCCATGAGCCCGCCGAGGACCTGGCGCGGGGCCTGATCGAGATCGTGCCCGCCGGTCTCGCCTATGTGTTCTACTCCGACAGTGGCTCGACCTCAGTCGAAGTCGCGCTGAAAATGGCGCTTGGTTTCTTCCATAATTCCGGCACGCCGCGCAGCCGCATCTGCGTCATGGAAGACGGCTATCACGGCGATACGATCGGCACGATGTCGGCGGGCGAACGCGGTGTCTTCAACCAGGCCTACGAGCCACTGCTGTTCGGCGTCGATCGCCTGCCGTTCCCGACGCCCGGCAGCGAACAGGAAACGCTCGACGCCTTCGAGTTCTATTGCGCGACGGGTCAGGTGGCCGCGCTGCTGATCGAGCCGCTCATTCTCGGCGCAGGCGGCATGCGCACCTATCCGGCATCGGTCCTCGCTGAGTTGAAGCGGATCGCTGAAAGGCACGGTGCTCTGATGATCGCAGACGAGGTGATGACCGGCTGGGGCCGCACCGGCAGTATTTTTGCATGCGAACAGGCGGGCGTAACACCCGATATCCTCTGCACCTCCAAGGGGCTGACTGGCGGCGCGCTGCCGCTGGCAGCGACACTCTGCACAACCGAAATCTTCGATGCGCACCTTTCGACGGACCGCCGCCGGACGCTTTTCCATTCGAGTTCCTATACCGCCAATCCGATCGCCTGTGCCGCCGCGGTTGCCAATCTGGCCGTGTGGAAGGACGAGCCAGTGCGCGAGCGCATCCGTTCGCTGCAGGAGATGCAACAGGAGCGACTTGCCCGTTTCCAGGACGATCTGCGCTTTACCGATATCCGCCAGGTCGGCACCATCACGGCTATCGATCTGCGGGTGCCGGCAGGCGGCTATCTGTCGGACGTCGGTCCGCGGCTGAGGGCCTTTTTTCGCGAGCGAAAACTGCTGATCCGGCCGTTGGGAAACGTCATCTATCTGATGCCGCCTTATTGTGTCACCGCCGCCGAACTCGACCGGGCCTATGACGCGATCGACGAAGCAGCCGCGTGTTTCGCGGCGGGGCGGTTATGATGGGCGCGCGGTCGTCCCGGCTTGCCGGTTTCGGTCACTGTGTCCCCCGCCGGCGTGTCGAAAACGCCGAGATCGAGGAAAGGCTCGGCCTGGAGCCGGGCTGGATCGAGCGCCGGACCGGAATCAGGGCGCGGTACTGGGCTGAACCGGACGATACGCTGTCCGGCCTTGCGGCAAGCGCAGGAGCGGCTGCCATTAAAAATGCCGGCATCGCCCCGGACGATATCGCGCTCACACTTCTTGCCACGTCGACGCCCGATCATCTGCTGCCGCCTTCCGCGCCGCTTCTGGCCCATCGTCTCGGCCTGGCCAATTCCGGTGCGATCGACCTCGCCGGCGCCTGCTCGGGCTTTCTCTATGCGCTGACGCTCGCCGACGGTTTTGTCCGGTCGCAGGGCCGGCCGGTACTGGTCGTTGCGGCCAACATATTGAGCCGCCGGATCAACCCGGCCGAACGGGCAAGCGCGGTGCTGTTTGCCGATGC
Organism: Pararhizobium sp. LjRoot238; assembly: GCF_964252955.1. Lineage (NCBI taxonomy): Bacteria > Pseudomonadati > Pseudomonadota > Alphaproteobacteria > Hyphomicrobiales > Rhizobiaceae > Pararhizobium > Pararhizobium sp. LjRoot238. Next base: position 403,888 of record NZ_CAXUPP020000002.1, read on the forward strand.
CGCCGGCGCCGTCGTCCTGATGCCGTCTCAGGATGTTGATACGGGGATTCTCGGCGTCGACCTCGCCTCCGATGGCAGTCGCTACGACCTGATCTCGATTCCGGCTGGCGGAAGCAACCGGCCCTTTGCGGCGGGCGTCGCAGCGAGTGAATGCCTGATGACGATGCGCGATGGGCGGGAGATGTTCGCGCAGGCGGTTGAGATGATGGGGCATTGTGGCAAACGCGCGCTCGAACAGGCAGGGCTTTGCGCAGCCGATATCAGCCGCTTCGTTCCGCACCAGGCCAACGCGCGCATTTTCGATGCAGTTTGCAGCCACCTTCGCATAGAACCGGAAAAGACCGTTCGCACGATCATGGACTATGGAAACTCCTCGGCCGCAACGATCCCGCTTTCCCTTTCGCTTGCCCATCAGGCCGCGCCTTTCGCCGCCGGCGAAAAACTGCTGCTGACCGCAGCGGGCGCGGGATTGACGGGAGGTGCCTGTGTGATCGGGATTTGACGCGACGTTTTGTCAGCGGTGGAAAATTGCCTGCCCACGACGACAGCGGACCGATGGGACGGAATGCTCCAAAGTTGGCGATTGCTCGGCGAACCGCGGTTCAGGGGCATGATCTGATCGTTTGACAAAGAGCCGAGAAGAGAAATCCGAGAGCCTGCTTCGGATCTCTCTGTTTAAGCGTGGACCCGTTCCGGCTCTACCAAATGGTATGGTTCTACAAGGCAGTCTGCAGGGATGCCCCACTCCTTGTGCAGCTTGCGGATCATATCGACAGTGAGCGCACGCCTCTTGTTCAAGACCTCTGAGGCGCGCGAGCGGGAATCGAAAAGGGCGGAGAGATCAACCTGGGTGCGACCGGACATCTCCATGTGGGCTTTGATCAGTTCAACGGGCTCCGGTGCCTCGATTGCATAGTGCTTGTCTTCGTAAGCCTCGATGAGGGTCGAAAGGATATCGAAGCGATCGGCTTCCGCCGTGCCAAGTGCTGGCTGGCTGTCAAAATACCGCGCGACCTCTGCAATAGCCCATGCAAGATCATCATCTGTTCTGATGGCTCGAATGTTTTCCATTACACTGTCTCCGGGTTGATGGCGTCGTATTCCTTGTGAGTGCCAATGAACTTTATGAGCACTCGTCTGAATGGATAGGCGACGTGCACGACCAGGCGATATTTATTGCCCGAAATGTCGAAGATGAGGCGATTATCGCTCACAAAATCGACATTGGCGCCGAACATCGCCTTTACGTCTGCCGGACCTGTCCAGTCCGCTTTGCTGACAATCGCATGCCACGTTTTCAAAGGTGTTTCTGCTTGGTCATGAACCTCCCAGAACTGCTTCAATGTGGACTTCGCGATAATTTGCATGAGTTATTTATATTCCCATATTGGGAACAAATCAACAGTCGGTTGAATTAACTTCGGAGATTATCCGGTGACGAGGTCACGTGCATGCGCGACTGCGAATGCGCTGAGGTAGTACATCATCATGACCGTTGTACCCCGTCGTCGGCGCGCGTTGCGAATATCAGCACCCAGATTCCGCGATGCGCGGCGAACAGGTATCGGCAATGTAGCTTCGGGTTTTCCCGGAATAATGTTTACCAACGTTTGCATTAACTCGCAGTGTGAGCGTTGGTGAGCATATCTTCAAGTTCTTCCTTGATGATGCCTGAGCCACTTTTCGCAAGATCGCCCGGCTGCTTGATTTTAGGTAACGACGGAATCTTGTGACTTTTGCTATCTATTTCCGAACTTTCGGGTAGAGCGGCAACCAAACCCGTCTCGCGCCGGAAAGCGGCGGGGCTTTTTGGATGTCCATTTGCGGAAGGCGCGATGAAAGGCGCTGGGTTCGGAGAAGCCGAGTTGCGCGGCGATCTCTCCGACGCTGCTTTTGCCATGGCGCAGCATTTCGACCGCAAGATCGCGGCGGATCTCATCCTGTGAGGCTTCAGGAGCTTGAAACGCTCCTCGGGGATCGTCGTTGCTTCCAGGGCGGAGCGATTAAGCAATATATCCGGAAAGCGAGAGTGTGGACTACGGGTTGATTTTGAACTACATATTCTGTCTATTCCGTTTTGGAAAGTATATTTCAAATATTGAAGTATATTAGATCGATGATTGCTTGGTGGGTGGGCCGCATGCGCGTATTTTCAGATGAGAACTTGGAGGTGATGCATCGCGCAGGATCATCTCCTTATCTTCTCATCACCTTTAATGAGATGGAAATGAAGGCGAACGGCAGCCGCTTCTGGGGGCAGCGGTTCTGCGAGAAAGCTAACATTTCGGCGCTTGGCTTCATCAGCCGACGGCCAAACTGGTTTCCGGCCGCGAGCGTCGTCAAGGCTGTCGAGGCGGCCGCGCCCATTCTTCGCACAGCACCGGAGCGGATCCTCTACGGGCACTCGCAGGGCGGCTACGCGGCGTTGCGCTACCGCAGGCGCTTCAACGCTGCCGTTGCCATCGCCTTTTGCCCGCAAGTCTCGATAGATCCAAAGGCCGTTCCTTTCGATGGAAGGTTCGCACGCTATTTCTCACCCGGCGTCCACGCCAATATGGGAGTCGCGCCTGATCACGCAGCTGGCCGCGCCTATCTCTTCTTCGATCCGTTCCACGCCGTCGACCACCGGCACGCGGTGCGAATCGCGACGCTGCAGGAGAGGACGCATCTCGTGCCGGTCCACATGACCGGCCATGGCACGGTTCGGGCGTTCACTGGGACGGCGCGCACGTTGTCGTTGATCGAAGCCTGCCGCGGAGACGATCTTCCGGGTCTACGCGCTTTGACCCGCGCAGCGCGAGTGACAGCGCCGATGCGACCCTATCAGATTGCTGTGACGGCGATCGCCCGCCATCCTGCCTGGGCCGATCGATTTGATGCGCGCTTCGGCTCGGCTTTCTCTACGGTCGAGAGAGCAAACTTCCTCTACCATCGGGCCAACCGCCACATTCGCGACGGTGAGCTCGAGACGGCGCGGACCATGCTTGCGGACGCCATGACGATTCAGCCGGAAAATACTGGCTTCGCCCGCCGCATAGCGGAACTGGACGGCCGTATCGCGCGCGGTCGCCAGGCGGATTGTGCCGCGTTTTCGTGATCTGAATGTTGCCGAGCCTACTCGACAAGATAACCTTCCTGAAGAGGGAAGGCCCATCTCAGGTCCACCCGCGGGCTGGGCTCCTGACAAATGCGGTTCTCCCGAAACCGGGCATTGGTTATGAGGAAAAGACAAGCAAAACAAATGCAAAGACCCGAAGCAGATCCCGTGATCCTTCTCAAGCGATCTGCTTCAGATACATTGCTCAGGCGACCGCGCGCCGTGCCGCGACGAGGGTTTCTATCTCCATGTTGACGCAGGCGCCGAGGTCGGCACGGGCAATTGCCATGTGCAAGTTGGCACTCACGAAGCCAGCAGGCGAGCCGCAATCGAAGGTGCGACCGCAGAACTCGAACGGCCTGATCATCTGCTTGCCCACAGCAATTCCTTGGGAACGCTCTTGGTTGCCGGCAGCATCCTTGTTCCAAAACCGGCGGCGGGGATGATGGCCTTGGGGACTTTCTTGTGCATTGTAGGTAGCCTCCAGTTCATACGACCTTGCGAATGGTCTTTCTCAAGGGTTTGGTTGCATCGATCGTCTCTTGGTCGAAGCCGTTTCAGCGTTCCTCAAGACGAGCGTCGTTAAAGCGAGTGCGAGTGAAGCACAGGGCTCTCGGCCATGGCGGCATCGAGTTTCCGCCGCAGCAGCGCGCGATAGAGTTTGAGGTGTTCGCGCGCGCAGCCGAGGTGGTCGGCAGGTTGTCGCATGGAGACGCGCAGCCGATCCCAGGTTTGGGTATCACCCAATACTTCGACGATACGGTCCGCGAGATCCTGGCTGCTGCCTGCGCGGAAGTGCAAGCCGTCCTTTCCGTCACGCACCTTCTCGGCCATCCCGCCGATGTCGGAGCAGATCATCGGCCTGCCATGGAGCAGGGCCTCCTGGATCACAATGGGCGAGTTTTCCCACCAGACGGATGGCAGAACCACCCAGTCGACCGAACGCATCAGGCGTGGCATGTCCGCATTCTGGTAAGCGCCGTAGAAACGGACGCGGTGGCCGGCGTCGGCGATGAGCTTCTTCATCCGTTCCTGGAATTCGATCGGTTGTCGCTCGAGGTTGCCGCCGAAGATCATCAAGCAGGAGTCTTCACCCCATATCTCCTTCGGGATGCGCGAAACAGCGTCGATCAGGACATCGACCCCCTTGAACGGAGTCATCTGGCCGAAATAGGCAAAGCGGTTGCGGCGCGGGTTGGGACCTTGCAACTCTCGTGGGGGCACAGCTGCTTCCACGGTGATCCCGTTTTCGATGACGCGGAGCTTGTCCTCTTCGATGCCCCATTTGACATAGCGCTCCGCCAGAAACCGGCTGGGGGAGACGAAGGCGTCGGCAAGGCCAAGCATCCCGCGCGCAAACAACTCCCGCTTCAAGAAGCGCGAGACGGGTATGTCGGGAAAGCAGCCGTGGCAGGCGACGGGGGAGGCTGCTTCGCAGAGCTGGCCGGAAGGCCGTTTCACCATCTGCCCGTGATTGTGGCAGATCGACAGATATTCGTGGAACGTGACGAGTATGGCCGCGTGCGGAAATGCTTCTCTAAGGGCGTAGAGCGCTTCGAGACCGATGCCGAGAACATGATGGAAATGCACGACATGGGGCCTGAGATCGCACGCAAAACGCAACAGGTCCCGGCTGATCGCCTGCGTATCGCCGTTGGACAAAAAGAAGTGGTCGTAGTCGTCCGTGTGGAACAGTAGCTCATCTTCGGCAAGGCGAAGGCTCATCAGCGCGGACGCGGCGTGCCGCGGTACTGGATGGCCGACCCGGGCCAGGTAAACCGATTCCACGTTCGGCAATGCCTTCAGGCCGTGATGCAGGTTGTGAGATGCGATTTCCGCTCCGCCGAGCGAGACTGTCGGGTGCGCATGCGAGACGACAAGGACGCGAAGCTGCTCGTTCATGCGGGCCTCTTTTTTGGGTGCTTTTCAACGGCGAGGACAGGCGCCCATTGGCTCTTGAAGATCTTTCGATCGATCTCCTTCACCAGAGCCGCCATCGCCGGACCGTCCCCGTCGCGTGCGTCGTCGCAGCCCCACATCTGCACCGAAGGCAGCAAATAGGAGTCGATGCCGGACCGGCTGAGGCGGAGGCCGAGATCCAGGCCTTTTTCCTGCGCGCCCAGATAGCCGCCGGAAAAGCCGCCCGCGCGCAACAGGGCGTCGCGGGGCATGACGCAGCACTCGAGCGAGGCTGCCGCGATACGGGTCAGCGTCATCCCGGTAACTGCTTTGAGCGGATATCCAGTATAGCGGCCCACGACTGGTTGGTCGCAGTTGTCGTCATCGATCCAGCTTCCCGCCCAGCGAACGGAATGGTCCTCGTAAGCTTGGACGGGCGAGATGATGCTTCCTTTCAGGGTTGCGGTTGTGGCCACGAGCTTGCCGTACCAGCCTGTCCCGTACGGGATCAGTGAGGCGGAAAGCGGCACGATAGTTTCACAGGAGAGTGCTTGCGTGCCGGCTTCAAGCAAGTCGTAGAAGTCGGCTGTTCCCTTCGCCGATACCAGCCTAACCGAAAGGCGATAGAACCGCGCGAGTTCACTGAGGCAGGCGGCCTGCCTGCGATAGCGCTCGGCAGGCATGGCGATCACGATCGGCGCGCGCCGGGTCTCCGGATCGAGCGCAAGCAAGGCCAGCAGCGGGGAAATGTGCTCCTCTGTCTCCCCTGCGCCGATGACGATCGGCGGGCTGCTTTCCTGATCGAAGGATCCAGCATCCAGGATTGCGTCAATGACCGGCGCCGACCTTCCGGTTTCGCTGAGGAATGGGACAATTTGTGTATCGATGATCGCGGGCAACGCACAGTTCGCGGGATCGATGGAGCCGATCTGGCGCAATGCCGCCAAGCGCGCCGAAACCCGCGTTGGTTTCACCGGCAGAAACGCACGGCGCGAATCGCGCAGCGTCAGTTCGAAGAAGAGAGGCGCACCAGAATCTTCACTCGGCAATTGGGCGTGGGAGATGAAGCCGTGCGCATGCTGTTCGCTCCGAAGGCTCGGCGCGAAGTGCTGCTGGTCGTTGAAACTGTCCGTGACATCGGGGCGATCGAGGCGCGTCCAGCGTTCGTCGACGCGAGCCGCGGCATCGCGTCGACGCAGTCTTACCGCTGCGACGTGGTCGTCGGGGTCATAAAGCCAGCCGGAGACGAGGAGATTTCCTCCATCGGTCTCAAAGGTGTTGTCTGTTCCCATCCGGACGGGATACGGCAGGCTGGAGACGGTTTCTTTGCCGTCAAAGCTGTTAGCGGCCGCTCGCAGGGACAGGAGCACGTCTGGCGCGCTACGTGTGTGCAGCAGGATCGACCGGATGTGTTCGGGCGTCTCCAGCGGGCCGGCGATGCGCTTTCGGGGGTGGACCGCGGCGTACCTCCAACCGGCGCGCCCTCGATAGACCAGACCTTCAATGTCGAGAGCGCGGGCAGCCTGGTTGGCCTCAAGCAGACCAACAAAACCCGAGGCGCTATCGGGAGCGTCCGGGCGGGGAAAAACGGCGATGCCGCACTCCTCGACCACCGGTGTCGCGTTGCCTACCACGGACACCCGGCAAGGCCCGGGCGCCATGCTGCGGCTCCAGCCCTGCAGGAACGTCGCGCCGTCATGGCTTTCACCAATCAACTCGACGAAACCATCACTTGCGTGGGCTGCCTGCAAAAGTGCCGTGATGGTCAGAAGTCTGCGGCGGTTAACGTTGCCGACCATCAGAACGTCCACGAGCCGGTCAATGACCGCGGCCGACTGAGATCCCGCGGACTCGGCCACGAGCGCGGCTGCTTCCTCCGCGGAGGCAAGTCGGGGCGCAAGGATGTAGCCTGCGCCCGTCTCATCCTCACCGAACCGTATCGTGGTCATGCCCCGGTCCGTGGCCCCTGTCGGTAGGAGCGCCGCGAAGCCGTGTTTAGCCCGTGGTGAGGGCGCGGCCAATCGCCATTCCGAGACAAACGCGCTTCGCGTGCCCGCTTGATCCCCGTCGACGCCGACCACCACTTCGCCGGCCATGACACGGCCGAGGCCGATGATCAGCAAAGTTGTCTCGTCTACGCGGCAGCCGAGAACCCTTCCAGAGCGCATCGCCCTGCTCGCCCCATGCTTGCCTGCTGCGGGGCTAGTAACCGCGGGGGACTGTTCTGTAACCAGCACGCCGTAACCTCCCTGCATCAGATCCTGGCAATCAGCGCAAGGCCAGCGCCCGCGGCAAATCCCACAAGAACGAACAAAAGCAGCAGCAGGGGCTTCAACTCGCCGTTCGCACGTTTCTGCAACGTATTCAGGCGCTTCTCCATTCCTGCCACCACCCCATCCAGCCGCATCAGATGGACATCGAGATCATTCAGCCGTTGGCTGATATCCACCCTGAGGCTTTCGACGGCGTCGCTGACATCGGTCAGGCCGACGGTCCCTGTCTCGGACTTGTCGGCATCGACTTGTGGTGTGCGCTGCACTGAGCGCTGTGAGACCTGCAACTGCCGCTGCGCTGCCATCAATACGTCGAGCTTGTCGAGCACTTTCGTCAGCGGCGCGGCGATAAGGGCTTCGGCCGCTTGCTCATCTGGCTGGGGAACGCGCAAGGCTTGCTCGGAGCCACTTCCATTTCGCGCCACGACGACGAGATCGCTCGCCCGCGACTGGACGGGTTCGGGCAGTGCGATTTCAAATGCGTGTTTGCCGTCGCCAATGCCGTTGCGCCGCAGGTCGGGGCGATTGCGATCGGCAACGGCCTCTGCAATCACCTTGCCATCGAGCAGGACACGGATGATCAGCCGTTGATCCGGCGCCATCGGGTCGAATGCCCAGCCGAAGATCCTGCCCATGTCGATGGCATCCACCCGGCCGTTCATCGGCTTGGCATTGTCCTGTTCGGATGCGGCATCCGGTCGTTCAGCGGGATTGGCCATGAGTTCTCCTATGCCTGAACCTGCGTCGTCTCGATCCGCTTGAGGTAGCGGCGGGCGGTTGTATCGATGTCGTCGGGCTTGCGCGCGTTTGCGGCGAACCGGCGCAACAGGCTCGGCTCTTCCAATATGCTGCGCATCGCCGCAGCGAGCGCTCGGGCATCGTTGGGCGGAACGGTCAGGCCGTTGACGCCGTGCTCGACCATTTCAGCCATTCCGCCAATGTTGCTGGCGATGACCGGGCGCCCCTGAGCCTGGGCTTCCTGAATGACCAACGGTGCATTCTCCCACCAGACCGAGGGAACGATGGTGCAATCGACTGCGGCCACCAGATCGCCGATATCTTCGCGGCGATAGGGGCCTCGGGACTGCACCGATGCCGATGTTTCGGCAAAGCGCCGATCGATCTCGTCGACAAAGGCCTCGCTCTGGAAGGGCGCGCCGCCATGGACGCGAAGCTCGAAATCGAGGCCATCGGCCAGAAGCTGGCGCGCGGCGTCGAGCAAAACGGTTACCCCCTTCCAGGGGTTTAGATTTCCGAAATATCCGAAGATCGGCCTTCCGCCCTCGAGCAACTCTCTTCGAACGCCGGCATCTCGGCTGGGGATACCGTTGGGAATGACGCTGATCTTATCCGCATCCAGTCCCCATCGCACGAAGCGCTCCCTTAAAAAGGCGCTGGGCGAGACGAAGTGGTCGACCGTGCTCAGCAGGGCCTTCAGGTGGCTTTCGCGCAAGGTAAAGCGGTCGAGCGGAATGTCCTTGAAACAGCCGTGGCAGCGGTCCGGGCTGGACTGGTGACACAGCTCCTTGCTGCCGGTGCGCACCATCAGGCCGTCATGATGGCAAATGGGGTAGTAGTCATGCAGCGTCATCACGATCTGGCAGTGGGGCAGGGTGCGGCGGACAATGTGAGGAAACTCGGCGCCAAGCAGCAGCAGGTGGTGGAGGTGAACCACGTCCGGCCGGAAATCACGCAGCAGCTCCGTTATATCCGGCACGATACCGTAGAGGTCGATCTGGCTCAAGAAGAAGCGGTCGAAATGTCCGGACCACAACAGGATTTCGTCTCCCGCCTGGCCGATGCTCTGAAAACTCGTGCCGGGCCTCGCTTCGCGATGGATCTGGTTCGTGGCACCGAGAAACAGGGCTTCGTGCCCCTCGCGCTGGTAAGCGCGAAACAGGTCGTGCGCGAAGATCTCCGTCCCGCCCGGATGAAGAGACGGATGGTTGTGGGCGGCCACCAGAATGCGCTTGCTCATCGGCCGCTTCCCCGCCGCTTCGACACGATGAAGTCCTGATGGTGGCTCGCTTTGGTGCCGCGCCAATGGCCCAGCGATTTTAGGGCGACGGAGAGGCCGGCGCGTTCGAGCGCCTTGTCCAGAAAACCGTCCTCGAAGCCGATTGCGGCAAGGCGCGGCTGGTTGGGGACGAACCAGCATGGGCTTTCGCGATAGCGTTGGAAAGCAAGACGCGGATCGCGCCGCCCGTGTTCGTTTGCCGCCGCGATCTGGTCGACCACGAACGCTGTCATGAACAGGCGTCCGCCGGGTGACAGAACCCTGCGGACTTCGGAGAGGTAGACGAGGACTTCCGCGGGCGGCAGATGCGTGACCACGGACGTCATGATCACGAAGTCGAAATGATGGTCCGGAAAGGGCAGCGCCAAGGCCTTACCGCTGATCTTGCCGCCCGGATTATAGAGCTCGTGTGCGATGTCCAGTCGCTGGAATGAGAAATTGGGGTAGGCATGCGTGATCGTACGCTGGCACCAGCCAATACCGTCTTCGACGGGATCGATGCCATCGTAGCGACTCGTTTGCGGATCGAGATACTGGGTGAGCGGCACAGCCATCCGGCCGATACCACAGCCAATATCGAGCACACGGCTGTCTTCGCGCAGGCCGCCGATGCGAATGAAGTAACCGAGGAACTCGGCTCCGATCGCGCGAAAATCACCATCTCCCACGAAGACGTTGGTGGTATCCGGTTGCGGCAGGAAACGATTTGCCCGAACGGATTCGATGAGCCAGCGAATACGGTCTTCATCGATCAGCCGGGCCGGCGCGGGCGGCTGCAGGAGTGCCACTTTCGTCATGCTGCGCTCCGTTCCCGGATTCTCTCACCCATGGCGGCGGGGCGATGTGGGTCTTTATCGCGTTGGTTCGCCATCAGCTCGCTGATGTCGTCCTCCCAGCGCTGCGTGTGCAGCCATGAATTGTACTGGCTGGCAACGCCGCGCATGTAGTCCTGGCTACGGCGGATCGAGCGGCGTTCGAAATGATAGAGGCACGCCGCCGGCTCATAGGCTATCTGCAACCCGAGGCGGCGGATCTTGAGGCAGAGGTCGCTGTCTTCGTAATCGCCGATCACGTAGTCGTCGGTGTAACCGCCAACGCGCTCGTAAGTCTCCCTGCGGGCCACGAGGCAGGCGCCGGTGACGCCGGGTACGTCGCGGGTCTGCTGCGCCGGCCGGTAGTCGCCAGGCATGCCCTTGTGGAAATGGTGGTTCAGCCAGATCCCGCGCTGGTCGCGGCCGAAATAAAGCCCGGCATGCTGCAGCGATCCGTCTTCGAAGATCAGTTTCGGGCCGATGGCCCCCAGTTTTTGCGTTTCCAACAACTGACGCGACAACACCTGGAGCCAGCCGGGCTTGCAAGGCACGACATCCGAATTGAGCATCACCAGGATGGAGCCGCGTGCGAAACGCGCGCCGGCATTGCAGGCACGCGCGTAACCGCCGTTGCGGTTCATAACCACCAGTTTCATCGGCAGCCCGTGCAGAAGATGCAGTCCGCCCAGCAGATGCTCCGTCTCATCCTGGATTTCCGGTGAATCGAGGACGTAGATGACCTCCGCGTTGGCTGCGAGCCAAGGGTCCGTGGCCATCCCCGATAATTGAAAACGCAGGAAATCGAGAACCTTGTAGAGGGGCACGACAATGGAAACGAGCGGCGCGTTTTCGGGCAGGCTGTAGTCCTTTGTGTAGTCGACCTCGATGGTCTTGCCCAACCGTCGTTCAATGTCCTGCAGGGCGGGAGCGAGAATCGTGCGGAAAGCATCGTCGACTGCATGCTGCGGCGGCACGGCGCGCAGGACGTGGTTTCGCTGGATTGCTGGCTCGAAAGGCTGTGGCTTCGGTATCAGCGGCCTGACCGCTCCTGAAGCGAGACGCATCTGAAATCGCGGTTGCAGCAGTGGTCCGGGGGATTCCGCGAGTGGAATCCAGGCAACGAAACCCGTCACATCGGTCTTGCTCTTTTCGTCCTTCCCTTGCGCCCATGCCGGGAATTTGTAGTTGTTTCCGTCGAGCGGCACGGCGGTGCCGTCTTCCTTGACATAGTCGATGCCAGCGAAGGCCGATGATGGTCCATGAAACCAGCCGCCGGCCAGAAGGCCGCCATCGAGCGCCAGAGCGAGATCGACTTCACCGGACGGGTGCATCGACGACTTGGCAATCCGGCTCGCCGCCAGCGGGGCGCGCGTTTGAAGATCGATCGCCGTGGCGGCGCCGCCCTCCGGCAACAGGGCGAGTTGACGGATGATCATTTCGCGCAGTTCCACCGCCTCGCGGTTTTTGCTCCACCAACCCTGAAGGCTGGCATGGCGCGACTTGGCGTCAGGCAGTTGGCGAATGGCGAGGCCATTCTTGCTCAGGAGAACAATGAGAAACGGAGGGGAGGGCGCGTCTGCGATGAAATGGCACGATTGTAGGCCGTTTTTCGCATTGCGCCCGAGGGCGAGCCGGTCGGCCATGCGTGTGATCGAAGTGGCACCGATCGCATAGATCGCTGTGATTTCGCCCAGATTCGGATTGATCACAGTCTCGATCAGATGGCGCCCCTGCGCAATCTGGCAGACGACACTGGCGGTCTGCGGTTCGGGCACGAGCGTGTGAAGGGCGTCTTCTACCACCATGTTGAAAAGATGGTCGCTAGCGATGCGGAAGGCGCTTCGCCACACAGTCAGCAGGTTGTTGACGAACTTGATGCGGGCATCCGGCGCGAGATCCGCGAAAAGAGCCTCGACATCGAGGGGTGCAAGCGCGCGTGCCGGCTGCATCATGACGGTTTCGATGGTGCTGCCGTGCTCCGTGCAAATATCCACATTCACGGGTCGCTTTTCTGGTCTCATCGCCCAGAACATGCGTTGTCCCCCGTTGCCAAGCGGCAGCATCATGCTGACGAGCGGTACCGGCGACTGCTCCATGGACAACAGACACCTCGTATTGGCGGGAAGGGCTGGGGGAAGGTCCCAGATGAGGACGGCGAGCTCGGTGCCGAGCCGAAAGATCTTTGCGTTCCTGAAAACGCCAGTGGCGTCTATCGATTCGTCGAATGTCACACGCTGTCCCTCTGAATCGGAATAGCGCGCCCCACGGGAGGAGGCAGGGCGCGCCGAGCTCAGGCTCAGTGAACGGTGAAGTAGTTATCGGGATTGGCCTGGATGTCGTCGGCATCGACATTTACCAATGTGAGCGTATCGCCATGACCGAGATCCACGACGACATTGCCGCCGACCTGCGTGACGCGCGAGGCCAGGTCTTCGGGCGAAGTCACGTCGAGGCCATTGATGCCCTTCGAGATCTGCAACAGATCCTCGCCCGCGATAAAGTCGAGAATGACGTCATTCCCGCCGCCGCCGTCGAAGACGAAGATGTCGTGGCCGGCACCGCCAGCCAAGATGTCGTTTCCAGCCCCGCCGTCAATGACGTCGTGGCCCTCGCCGCCATACAGTATGTCGTTGCCCTTGCCGCCGGACAAAAGGTCGCTTCCGTGTCCGCCGAACAGGATGTCGCTGCCCTTGTCGCCGTAGAGAAGGTCATCACCCCAGCCGCCGACGAGGGTATCGTCGCCGTTTTCACCATTCAGTAAGTCGCTGCCCTCGCCGCCGAACAGGGTGTCGTTTCCCTTTTCGCCGAACAGCAGGTCGTCCCCGTCACCACCGAACACGACGTCGTGCCCGTTGCCGCCGCTCACGAAATCATCGCCCCCATGGGCGCGAATGAAATCGCTGAAGCGGGAGCCGAACAGGGCGTCGTCGTATGCGCCGCCTTCCAATGTAGCCATCTGCCTCTCCTCTTCAGGTTTATATGCACGCGTCTTCGGCGCTGGATGCGACGATTGCGCGCCCGGATTGTGCATTGCAAAAAAGAACGGCGCAAGTATCTAAAAGAGATAAATCGTCTAATAATGAGAAATAAATTTCTTAATTTGAGTCTTAATGGTACATTATTTCGGCAATGGCAGCTTTTATGAAGTAAAATTAAGTTATTTTACTCGTAAATAACTTCAATAATTGAAGCAATTTACACGATAAACCTCTATATTTCGTTTCCGCGCGCTAATCTTCCCTGAAGGCGCGATTGAAACTCTCGACGGCGGGAGAGGTAAGGTAATCGATCGCAAGGCGTGACTTGTGGATAATCAGCACCTCCGCGGGCATGCCGGGATAGAGGCGGACATCGGGGTTTGCCTTGAGCGATGCCGCGTCGATTTTGGCGCGCGCGACGAAGAATGCGGTGTTTGACTTTTCATCTAGCGACTGGTCTGCGGCGACATATGTGATGGCGCCTTCCATTGGCAGGCGGGAACGCTGATTATAGGCCGTCAACCGGATCTGCGTCTGGGAGCCCACGGCCATGCTGTCGATGTCACGAGGATTGACGCGCATCTCGATCAGTAGGGGCTCATTTTCCGGAACGATCTCGAGCAGCGCCTGGCCGGGCGTGACCGCGCTGCCAGGGGTGCGCAGCCAGATGTTGCTGATGATACCATCCTGCGGAGAGCGGATCTCAAGGCGCCGAAGCACATCCTTCGAGGCGGTGATCTGCTCCTCGACATCCGCGAGCTCGATGCGTGCCGTCGTGATTTCGCCGGCGATCGTCGACTGAAACTCGCTTTCGATTCCGATCAGTGCAAGCTGCGCGCCCGCTCCGGCTTTTTCTGCCCGGGCCTTGTCGCCGACGAGCTCGCTCCGTTCCCGCGCAAGCTCGCTGAGCCGGGACTCGATGTCGATGAGTTGCGTGCGCGGGAAGACACCTTTTTTCACCAACGTTGCTATCGCCGTCCGCTGCTCGTTGATGAGGTCGATTTGCTGGTCCGTCGCCTGGATCTGGATTATGAGCGACTTCGCTTGTTCGAGATGCTCCTCGATGGTTTTTTTCTGGACCTCTATGCGCCCTCCCTGGGCCTCGCGCCGCTTTTCGAAAAACATCGTCTCCGCCATGACGGCGTCGTCGATCGCGGCGTCCCGGGCGTGGCCGAAATCGTGTGGAAAGCTGATCCGGGGCGCGTCGGTCTGCTCGGCCTTCAGTCGCGCCAGTTTCGCGATTAGGCCAATGCGCCGGATTTGGAGCGACCGCAGGCTGGAACGGGCTCGCGTATCCTCCAACTCGATTAGGGGCTGCCCGGCAGAAACCTTGTCGCCCTCCTGAACGAGCAGTCGGCTCATCACACCGCCTTCAAAATGACTGATGGTCTTTCTCTTCGTATCGACGATGACCGTGCCGTTGGCGACCGTCGCGCTGCTGAGTTCGGTCGAAAACGCCCAGGCAAAAAATCCACCGAAGGACACCAGGATCGTGGCGATCCCCGCGATGACAAGACGGCGGAGCGGCGAGCGGGTATCAAGTTGTTCGAATTCCAAGTCCGAGGGGCTGATATTCAGCGACACCGGCTGATGCAATGGCAGGCGACGCTCGGAAAGGTCGGGGCGGACCGCAAGAGGCTTCTTCTCCGTCATATCGCGGCCACCTCGCGGCGTGCTTCGCCCGGCATTGTGGCCGGAATCACGTCCGTTCGCGGCCCGAATTGTGTGACGCGGCCGTTTTCGAGCACGAGCAGCTTGTCGGCGACTTGCATGATGGCTGGCCTGTGAGCGATTATGATGACGATGGCGCCGTCGCCGCGCGCGTGCTGGATGGCGCGGATGAGGGCCTGTTCGCCAATCGCGTCCAGGTTTGCGTTCGGCTCGTCGAGCACGATGAGACGAGGTCTGTTGTAGAGGCAGCGCGCCAACGCTATGCGCTGCCGCTGCCCTCCGGAAAGGGTCAGGTGTCCGTCGCCGACGGGCGTGTCGTAGCCGAGTTGTAGGCGTCCGATCATGTCGTGGATGTCGGCCAGTCGCGCCGCCTCCAGCACTTTGTATGGATCGCTTTCGGCCATCCGCCCAATGTTTTCTCGAATCGTGCCTTCCAAAAGCGATACAGATTGCGGCAGATATCCGACCACTTGGCCGAACGAGTTGCGCTCCCAGAGATAAGTGTTGTTGCCGTCGAGGAAGACGCCGCCGGACGTGGGTCGCAAGATTCCGACCAGCAGGCGCGCGAGGGTCGATTTGCCTGCCGCGGAGGGGCCGACCACGCCCAGAACCTCGCCCGGAGAGAGGGAGAAAGAAATGCCCTTGATGATCGGCACATCCAGTCCCGGGGCTGCGTAGACCAGCTTGTCGACCACGATGTCGCCCGACGAATGCGGCGTGGGCATCGTTTGGCGGATCGCAAGGTCCGCCTTGAGGGTGGCCTCAAGGCGACGCCAGCCCGCGATCGCCAGAACCCACTGCCGCCAATTGTCGATGATCGAATCGAAGGGGATCAGGAGGCGTCCGACAAGAATGCTCGATGCCATCATCGCGCCGGGCGTGATTGCCTGCTCCAGCACTAGAAACGCTCCGGCTGCCAAGGTGACGATCTGGATGGAATAGCGCAGGCTGCGGGTGATGGACGACATCGCCTTGCTCCTGGTCCCACTCGCTTCAAAGGCGCTGAGGGCTTGCATTTGCAGGGCGCGCCAACGATTCGCCAGGGCCGGCAGCATACCCATCGCCTCGATAGCCTCGGCATGTCGCAGCGATGCGCCAATCTTGGACACGGCCTCGATATTTGTCTGGTTTGCTTCCTTGGTGAGTTGGCGTGTCAACATGTCCGTGACCAGGCCGCCGCAAAGCAGCAGCGCCGCGGAGACAGCCCCAATGAGGCCGAAAAGCGGATGCAAAACGAAAAGGGCGCCGAGGAAGATCGGTGACCAGGCCGCGTCGAGGGGCGCGGTCACCGCTGACGAGGTCAGGAAGCTTCGCAATTCTGCGATGTCCCGAAGCGACTGGGTCGCGCGCGACAGGCCCTGGTCGACCGAGGCCTGAACGGCGGCGGCCAGGACTGGCATGTTTAAACGCCGCACGAGCGCGCCCCCGATAGCTTGGAAAGACAGGGCGCGGATGAATTCCAGAACACCGAGCACCACAAGGGCGCCGATCGCCAAAATGGTGAGCATGACGAGCGTGTCCATGCTCTGGCTATTGAGCACCCTGTCATGAACTTGCAGCATAAACAGAGGCATCGTGAGTTGTAGCAAATTGAGACACACGCTAAGCGCCGCCGCATATAGTAACCCGGACAAGAATACACGCTTTGCTTGCGACATCAGCAATCCCGGGTTGTTTTGATCTTTGCCTCCCCAAATTTGACTCTTGCTTCTTGTCTCATTTTGAACAGTATCACGCATGGTGATTTGCCTTTAGTTAACGTTAGAGCCAACTTCTGGAGGGCAGAATTGGTTATAACTGTGCCGAAGTGTAGTAATGCTTCGGCCAATCTGGCACAGACGGGAGGGCTTGTGCAAGCTCGGGTTAATCAGGGGTGATGAGCATATTTGAAAAGTACTTCAATTTTTGAAGTACTTTTCCGAATCGGAGTGTGAAATGAAAGAAAATAGTGTGCTCAATCTGTCCGAACTTAATGACGATCTAGGAATTCGAAATAACGGGCAGGCAGCACAAACGGACCCCGGGCATTCTCGGGATGCAGAGTTTGGTGACCTCCGGCAAGTTACATATTTCGAGCTTGCTCGCCTGATGGAGCGGGCAAGTCGACGGTTTTCAGGCCTGATTCGGGCGGAGCTGACCAAGCTTCGTGTCGATGACGTGGGGCCGGCACAGGCGATGATTCTACTGGCAATCGGCGACTCGGAGCTCTCGGTCGCCGAGCTTCTGGATCGTGGGCATTATGTTGGCTCCAACGTTTCCTACTATCTGAAGCAGCTTGCCGATGGCGACTATATTGATCGCGTTGCCTCCCAGCGCGACAAGCGGTCCGCACGCATCAAGTTGACAGAGAAGGGGCGGCAACTGAGAGCAAATCTCCGCGACGCGGCAATGACCTATGAACGCGCGGTGAATCGTGGCGACCAGGATCAGCGGATGCTTGAGACGGCCTTCCAGACGTTGCACCAGCTCGAACTGGCCTGGGGCACCAATTCACGGTACGGCGTCTAAGTGGTGAGTGATGCCGTGGGCCTGGCAATGGCGGACTAGGCGATGCACGTGGCGTTTGTTCATCGGCGGGGCTTCGGCCAGTTCGCTGCCTTGGCCGCCCATCTCGCGCAGGCGGGCAATGAGGTAAGCCTCATCACCGAAACCATAGATCAAAAGATCCCATCCGTTCGCGTTGTTCGACATCGCGCGGAATCAGGTCCGCGCGCGAATCCACACATGGCCCGGCACATGGGTACTCCCGATCACCACGCGCGAATCGGCCATCGCGTCGCCGAAACGCTCGACGCCATGGCGCGGCAGGGGCTGGTGCCCGACATTGTCGTTGGCCATATCGGCTGGGGCAGCATGATGTTCCTGAAGGACGTGCTGCCGCGGGTGCCCGCATTGGGATATTGCGAGTTCTTCTACCGATCGGAAGGGGCGGACATCGGGTTTTCCCCCGACGATCGGCCCGATCTGGAGACGCGAAAGAGGCTGCGGCTGCGTAACATCGCGCAGCTCTTGTCCCTTGAGGCCATTGAGGCCGGCATCAGCCCCACCCATTGGCAAAGAAGTCTGTACCCTGCCGACGCCCAGGGGCGCATTTCGGTGTGTCACGAGGGCGTCGATACGGCGCGGTTTCGACCCGACCCGACAACTTCGGTCAGACTTTCGGACGGACGTGTGCTCAGGGCTGGGGGTTCTCCCATTGTCACCTTTGTCGCGCGCGACCTTGAGCCGTATCGCGGATTTCCACAGGCTTTGGCGGCTGCCGCGAAGGTTGTGCGACAGCGTCCCGATGCGCTGTTCGTTTTCGTCGGCGGAGATGGCACCAGCTATGGTGTGCCGCCACCCGGCGGCGGGTCGTGGAAGCACCATCTCCTGGAATCGCTGGACATACCGCGGGAAAATATCCTCTTTCCCGGCGTGGTGCCGCATTCAGTTTTGCGGCAGCTTTTCCAGATCTCGGCCGCGCACCTCTACATGACCTATCCGTTCGTTTTGTCTTGGTCGGTGTTGGAGGCAATGGCGTGCGGCGCTCTGGTCATCGGATCGGATACCGCGCCTGTCCGGGAGGTTATACGCGCCGGCCGGAACGGTCTGTTAGTGCCATTCTTCGACGCCGACGCACTCGCCGAGGCCATTCTTGGTGCCCTGGAGAATCCGGAACGCCACGTCGGGATTCGTGCCGCGGCGCGCCGTACCGTCGAGCGTCGCTTCCGACTGGCGGACTGCCTCGAGCGCCAACAGGATATTCTTGAAAAATTGGGTGGAAAATCACTGATTCGTCAAAAATGAGCGCGAAGATGCATTATTACTTTAATTTTCAAAGTATATGTGAACTATTTTTTATGTATTATTTTGACTTCTATCATTGTGCAGCGCAAAATTAGTTGCTAGCATCATCGTTGATGACGCCTGGTTACTTTAATAAACAACTGATTATCCAGCGTCTTTGAGTTTTGTTCCGAAATAATTTTTCAGAGGCGGTGCGTGCAAGATTTGATGTCTTCCATCATAGGGCAGCGACTGGCGGCAAAAAAACTGGTGGCGGTATCGGGCCGGGACCGGTCGTACTTCGAGGGGAGCGATATAGAGCATCTGGTCGCCTACCTCGAAATGGACGGACGCCCTCAGTCGACCTTGCAGAACGCCTTTCCGTTGATCGCCGTCGCCTTTTCCGACGAGGGCGAGGCGGATCTGCAAGAGCGCCTGGCGCTGCTGGGGTCTCTGGGTACGGTGCCCGCGGTTCCCCTCCAGCGGCTTGATCCCGCCAGCAAGCCGGACAGTCTTGCGCTTCTGCGCACGCTGGCCGAGGGCGGCGTCGGCCGGCTCGCTCGATACAACGCCTCGATCACCTCGGAGCTGTCGATTCTGAGGCGGGAACGCGAGACGCTGCTGGAAAATTACCGAGCTCTCGAAGATGCGTTCCAGGCGCGAAACTGGGAGCCGGTTTCCGAGATATTCTCCCACGATCCCTATGTCGACCCAAAGGACGAAGGGATCGGTCAACTGCTCGCCAACGCCTTTGTCGAGCAACTGCTGCCGGTGTCCAGCCTCGGCGTGGCGGGGCTCGCGCTTCACCTGCATTCCGTACCGAAAGCCAGTGGAGAGCTCGTCGTTGCGTTGCGGTATCTTGAAAGCGGGGAAGGTGTGGCGGAGTGGACCGTGCCCTATGCGCAACTCGTCCCGAATTGGAACTTCTTCTCACTGCCGCGAGCCTGCGGAGGCGCGGCACGGACACTCCGGCTGCGGATATCCGCGACCGGGCCCGAGACCGTCGGCCTTTCGCTCGGCTATCCGATCGCCGGCGAACGCTATTCGGCGCGGTCGGAACTTCCGCATCCGGATCTCGATCTGCGCCCGTTGGCGTTTAAAGTGTTCACGGGACTGCCCGGGGTGAAGCCGTCCAGGGCACCCAACATGATTGCGCCGAGCAGCCTGCTCGAGGGTCAATACATCGTCGATTATCGCCTGGCGGTCGACACGTTGAGCCAGATCGCGGACGTTTCAGTCACGCCCATCGTCCCGGAATTCCAGACGGTGCGCTTCCTTGAGCATGAGCATGCCATCGTCTGCCACCCGTTGCCAAGCGGTATATCGGCGGGCGCGGTCAGTCGCGCTGTCGAGCCCGGAACGATATCCTTCTCGGCAAGTGCCGTTATCGATCATCCGGAAGGCCAGCCCGCGGCGGTCAGCTTCCTGCTCGCCCCGGCGAATTCGAATGCGCGTTCCGAAGTGGCCGAGCTTGCGCGAAAGGGCGCAGCCAAGCCGTCGGCATTCTTCAGCGGGTGGCGCGAAGTCACGTCCAAGCAGGTCGTCAACATCAACATCCAGCTGGACGAGCCGGTACGTGGCCCGATGGATCTGATGATCCTCAGTCGCGCTGTCACGGATTCGGTCGATTTCTCCTGGCTCAAGGTGTCCGGCTTCAGGTTGGTCAAGCAATCGACGGAGGCCGCCGATGTCCGGTAACCGGCAATTCACGGACCTGATCGCCGTGGCCATGCCCCTCTACGGTCACGCGGCACTCGCCCTGGAGGCGATAGAGTCCGTACTTGCCTCGAATCTCAGTAGCTGCCGGGTCGTCATTATCATCTCGGTCGACGGCGATCCACGGCACGAAACGTTCGATCAACTGTTGCTCTACGCCGCGGCCAATCCTTCCGTCCATGTCGTGTTCGGCCAGAACGCCGGGCCGGGCGGCGCACGCAATCGCGCCATCGATTACGTCCTCGAGCACTTTCCCGAGGCGAAGGCTGTCTATTTCCTCGATGCCGACAATCGCGTCCTTCCCGGCACTATCGAGACGCTTTACCGGCATCTCCTCTCCAGTTGCTGCGGGTGGGTCTACACCAATATCGATACATTTTCGGTAAGCTGGCGTGCCCACTACGGAAACCGCTATTCGCGGCTGGTCCACTGCGTCACCGATAATATCTGCGACACGGGATCGATGATCTCAATCGATGTTTTTCTGGAAGGCGTCCGCTTCAACGACGACAGGCAGAACGGCTTCGAGGATTGGGAGTTCTGGCTGTCCTGCATCGAGCATGGTTTTGTCGGTACGCCCTGCCACGACACCGTCTTCGAATACCGGCTGAGGGCAGAGAGCCGCTTCAAGGAGGCGAACCGGGATCGTGCGACGTCGGTAAGCTTCCTGCGCAAGCGCCACATGCCATTGTTCCAGCGCCCGATGCTGGTGGATTTCGAGCATGAGGAATGCCCGCGATACCTGTTTGCGCGAACGGAAGACACCGCGATCTCCTTCTTCACCGATCCCCTCAAGCCACCGACGACGCTTCGCCTCGACGACATCATCCCGGCGTTCTGGGCAAACATTGGCGAACCCGACAATGAACATTTCCCGCCGTTCATGGTCGCCGGAAGTGGCGCGACGCTCGACTTGCTCCGGCGTTCGCGCATGCTGCCGAACGTGCTTGCCCACCTTGAGCGCCTGAGCGAGACCAGCAACGTCGTCTTCGTACAACTCACCAACGATGCCGCCCAGCGCAAGATCGAGCCAGTCGGTCAGGGGGCGGGTGGACAAAAAATCGGCCCCGCCGATCTCATTTTCCTTTCGTCCCGGCTCGTTCAGGACGTGGTCCAGAACAACGCGGTGGACTGGTTCGCGTCCATCGGCAGCCCGCAGGTATGGCCGACATCGACGGTTCTGAAAGTGCGCTTTCCTTTTCCAAGAAGCCTCCCGCGCCGCACTGTCATTACGCCTCAGCAGGTGATGATCAATTGCGTCAACGCGATTGCCGCGAGTCCCCTGCGGGAGACGGCGGGCAGGCGGTGGACCTGGCGTCCGGCGCGACTCGTGCCTTATGGCGATCTGCACAAGGCGCTGCGCAAGGAGGTCGGGGGATCACCGGTCCTGCCGCTCGGGCACAGCGAATGCAAGCGGACCGTGGCGCTGCTCGTGCCGAACGCCTCGTTCGGCGGCGCCGAGAAAGTCGTCTACGCGGCCGCCCGGGAATTGAAGGCGGCGGGTTACGAAACCCATCTCTTCGTGCTCGGCACGTCCCGGATGGACGTGATCGATGAATTCGATTCCTGCTTCGACCACATTCACTTCTGGGACGCGGGAATTCCAGCCTGGGGAGGGTCGGGTTCCTTCCTGGGGCAGGACTTTATCGCCGAGGAGCATTCGGTCGACTGGGAGGCGCTCAAGGGACAGCTTTCCGGCTTCGACCTAATCATCAACAACCATGTGATGGCCGTCCATCCCCTCATCGCGCGACTTCGCTCCGAAGGCACGCGCACTGCCTGCTATCTTCACGTCGTCGACAACACGGCCTTCAAGAGGCCCGCCGGTCAGCCCTTCGCAGCGATTGCCCATGAGCATTGCTACGATGCCTTCCTGACTTGCTCCGAACAGCTCAAGATTTATCTGCACAGCTACGGCGTCCCCCACGAGAAAGTCTTCGCCGTTGCCAATGGCGCGAGCTTTTCGGTGCCGCCAAAGGTTCTGGCGGAGGTTCTGGCGGTCAGGCGGATCGAGCGCAAGGGCGACCGGTTGCGACTACTCTATATGGGGCGGCTCGATCAGCAGAAGGGCATCGATCGACTGGCGGCGACACTCGCAGAACTGCGGGCCTCCAACGCCCCCTTCGACGCCCGGGCTATCGGCGGTGAAATCCTCGCCGATTCAAGCGTGTCCTGGAGCGAGCGATTGAAGGATCTGGGCGTCGACGTGCGCCCCCCCGTCTTCGCCAGCAAGGATCTGATCAAGGCGCTGGGCTGGGCGGATGTTCTCGTCATGCCCTCACGCTGGGAGGGCGCGCCACTGATGATCGCCGAGGCGCAGCAACTCGGCTGCGTGCCCATCGCGACTGCGGTCGGCGCCGTGGACGAACTCATTTCCGACGGCGAGGACGGCATCCTCATCGACGCGGCTTCCGATCCTCAGGTCGTGAGGGAGATGGCGCGGATCATTGAAGAGGTGGCGCACAATCGTGAGAGGCTCGCTCCGCTCATGGAGGGCTGCATCAGGACCGCCGCGCGCCGGTCATGGGCTTCCTCCTTCTCGGATTTCATCGCGTGGAGCGATCGCTCCGTCAAAAATTCATCACTGTCTCGCGCCGCGGTCTTTCGCGAGCAGTCGGCGGCAAATCCCGTGGTCGCGGCGATCGGCTGATTGCCGGGCCGCTTCCCTGAACAGAAAGGTCTAGTCGAATGCGTCCACGAATTCTCGTGACGGGTATTCCTGGTCACTACACACGCCTTGCTAATGGCGCCCAGGGCTTGTCCGTCTCCTATGCGGAGCGGCAGAAGCAGCCGGAAGCGAAAGAGGAGTTTCTGCAGGAGTTGCGCAACATCAGCAACACCGGCAACTACCTCATCGGCGAAGGCGCTCTGCGCGCGCTCGCGCCGCATGCGAAGCAGGTTCCCTTCTGGCATCTCTACAATTCGAGCAAAAGCGGCAGCGGGTTCGATGAGTTCAACGCCAACTTCGACATCTGCGTCTTCACCTGCGCGAACCTCCTGCGCAAGGGGCTCTCCGCGGACGCCGAGGCGGAGGTGCTCAGCCGGCTCAACATGCCAATCGTCATGCTGGGCATCGGCCTGCAAAACCGCAAGGACCTGGAGAACAATCTTCCAGAGGGAACGAAGCGGCTTCTCGCCATCTTGAAGGAGCGCGAGCACTACTTCCTGACGCGCGGCCACGAGTCGGCCGGCTTCCTGAAAGACCAGGGCTTCTCCTTCGTGCGACCGACCGGATGCCCTTCCGTCTATTTCATGCCGGACAACATGCGCCGCTCCATGAAGAAACTGTCGAGCGTGGAAATCGGCAAGGCGCGGACAATCTTTTCAGGCTACCTCGGCGGCAATCAAGATGCGATCCTCGACGCCAATGCGCTGGCCCCACAGGGCACCGCGCCGCAATACGTGGTGCAGGATGAGTTTCTTCACTTCGACATGCAGGTGGAGCCTAACGACGAGGGGCGCGTCTACGATTCCGCGTCGGGCCTGATGATCGGCGATCTGACCTATCCCGGCACGGAGCGCGAGAAGCAGCGGTTCGAGGTTCGCACTTTCTACGACACCAACCAGTGGCGCGCCTGGGCCTCGTCGATGGACTTCAATCTCGGCCGTCGTTTCCACGGCTCTATCATCGCCATGCAGGCGGCGGTGCCGAGCCTGATGGTGGCGGTGGACGATCGCATGCGCGAGATGCTCGGCTTCACCGGCCTTCCCGCCGTCGACATCACCGAGATCGACAAGGCAGAAAACCGCGCCGAGTTCGTGGCCGATCATCTGGCAAAGCTCAACACGAGCGAGCTTGTCGACCGGTATTCCGACCGCGAGCGCGCCTTCCGCACGACGCTTCGTGAAATCGGCATCGCGAATTAATCGCCCAAAGGCCACCATTATCGGTTCAAAGGATAGTTATGCGTATTTTGCTCACGGGAATTCCGTCTTATCTGCAGAGAACGATTGCGCAGGTTTCGGGCACGACTGTCGTCCACCGGCCCTATTTTGACGAGGCCAGCACTAAAAAGGACTTGATTTCCCAGGTCAGGCGGATCGCCAATACCGGCAACTACCTGATCGGCGAGGGCGCGGCCGAAAGCCTGCGCGGTCATGACGTCACCTACCTCCCCTTCTGGCACCTCGCCAACAACCGGGGATCGGAAGACCTCTACGAGCGCGTCAACCGCGAGTTCGATATTTGCGTTTTCGCCTCCGCCAACCTCTTGCGGCCCGGCTACTCCGCGGACCTGGAAGCCGAAGTCTTCGCCAAGCTGAAGATGCCTGTCGTGGTGATGGGCATCGGTATCCAGCGCAAGGAGGGTCTCAAGGAACTGCTGCCGGCCGGCACGCTCCTGTTCCTTGAGGTCTTGAAGAAAAAGGAGAGCTTCTTCCTTACCCGCGGCTATTTCACTGCCGAGTTTCTCAGGGAGCAGGGCATGAAGTTCGTCAAACCGACCGGCTGCCCATCGCTCTATTTCGCTCCGAACGAGATGAAGCGGTCACTTTCCGCGCTTGCCAATCCGGGACTGGCAGAAGCCCAGAAGATCGCCTTCGGCGGCTATCTCGGCAGTGTTGCCGATACGATCGTCGACGCGCATGCCTTGCTTAAGCCCGACAGCGTCGCAAGCTATGTCGTCCAGGACGAGGTGGTTGCCTACAACCTCTCCCTGACCGGCGACGACAATGACATTGTCTATGACCGGGCGAGTGGGTGCATCACTGGCGCGACCGAATACAAGCATTCGGAAAAATGGCAGCGAAAATCCGAACTGCTGGTCTATTTCGACACGAACCAGTGGCGGGGCGCAATGTCCTCGCGCGATCTCTGCTTCGGCCGCCGTTTCCACGGCTGCATCATCGGTATGCAGGCCGGCACACCCGCCCTCATGATCGCGGTCGACGACCGCATGCGGGAAATGCTGGAGTTCATCGGCTTCCCCTATATAGAGGCGGCGACCTGGAACCGGGAGGCGGACAAGCGCGCATATCTGTCGAATTTCCTCGCCAAGATAGACACGCAAACCGTGATCGACCGCTATTCCGCTTGCGAGGCAAATTTCCGAAATGCTCTGGGGCAGATTGGACTTTGAGAGGATGAAAGCGGCGGCGCAAAAGCGCGCGCGCCTCGCTTGCGCGCTGGCAGCGCTCTGGGCCTTTGCACCGGCGCCGCCGGCGGACGCAGACGATGCGTTCCCCGATCGCATCGGCATTAACCGGGTAAACCTCGCCTGGCTTTCCCGCGCCGATCAGAGGCGCGTGCTGAAGGAAATTGCGGCAAGCGGCATCACCCATGTCCGGCTTTCGCTGTCGAGGCCGGTGGAGAAGAGCATCGAAGCGCTCGAAATGGCGGACCGGCTGGGGTTGAAAGTCCTTGTCGAGATCCAGCTCGGCAACAAGGACTACTATCCGGCGGGGGTGCGCCCTCGCACCGGTTTCGGCCGCATATGGGATGTTCGGCGGCTTTCGGATCTCGATCTCGATCTCTACCGCGCGCAGCTGCGCTCGGCGCTTCGCCGCATTGATGGCATGGGCATCCGCATCGACGCCGTCGAGCCCGGAAACGAAATAAACTACAGCGCCTACAATGGCGACCTCGTCGTCTACGAAAAACCTGGGCGGCAGACACCGCGCAGCGTTTCGGAAGTCGCAAATCGCTCGGCCTTCGAGCGCGGGCTCGACGCATATGTCGGCGCCGTCCGGATCACCCGAGAGGAATTGCAGGCGACGGTGCATAGCCGCGGCGCGCTGCTGATTTCCGCTGGACTTTCCGATATCGGCGCAAACGAGGCCGACCATCGCGGGATGGAACGGCTCGATCCCGGTGCGTTCGTCTCACTCCTGCGGGAACGGGGGATCGACGCGCTGATCGATGGCTATGGCATTCATGTCTATCCGGGGCGCAAAGGTGACGCGGCGCTTGCGCGGTATGTGGCGGCGCTTCTCGACTTTTGCCAACCTGAAGGGGAGGGCAAGCCGTGCTGGGTGACCGAATGGGGCATTGCCAACACCGCGCTTTCTTGTCCGATCGACGACCGGAAACGAGAAGGGGCGATCCGCGCCATGCGCCGCGTCTTCGGGCAACGGATGGCGGAGCGAACGCTGGAAGCGGTCTTCTACTACGACTGGGATACCCAGCCGGTCTACAGCGTCTGGCGTTGCGGCGCCTTGAGCCCGGCCGGCGTGGCGGCCACCGAACCGAATGCCGGTGAAGGATCGGTGAGATGACCAATGTGATCTGCCCCCTCCTGTATTCGCGGCCCGAACGTGGCCGCGGTGGGTGGAGCGTGGAAATGGCGACGGGAGAAACTGCATGAAAGGGATCATTCTGGCAGGCGGCACCGGAACGCGGCTCTACCCTGTTACCATATCGGTTTCGAAGCAACTGCTGCCTGTGCATGACAAACCGATGATCTACTATCCGCTGGGCACGCTGATGCTGGCGGGAATCCGTGACATACTGGTGATCACGGTGCCGCGCGACAGGCCGCTTTTCGAGGGGCTTCTCGGTGACGGAAGCGCGCTCGGCCTCTCGATTTCCTATGCCGAGCAGCAGCGGCCGAACGGACTGGCTGAGGCCTTCGTCATCGGCCGAGAATTTGTCGGAGACAGTCCGGTCGCTCTCATTCTGGGAGACAACATCTTCTACGGAGCGGGACTTGCGGAAATCTGCCGCGACGCGGTCGCTAGGCAGGCCGGGGCCACCGTCTTCGCCTATCATGTGGACGATCCGGCCCGATACGGCGTGGTCAGCTTCAACACAACGACCGGCAAGGCCGACGCGATCGAGGAAAAGCCTGCGATCCCCAAGTCGAACTGGGCGGTCACGGGTCTCTACTTCTACGACAACGATGTGCTGGACATCGCGGCCTCGGTCCGCCCCTCGGGCCGGGGGGAACTGGAGATCACCGACGTCAACCGTGCCTATCTCGATCGCGGCAATCTCCACGTCCGCCGGCTTGGCCGGGGCTATGCCTGGCTCGACACGGGAACCCATGAGAGCCTGCACGACGCCGCATCCTTCGTGCGCACCATCGAATACCGCCAGGGCGTGAAGATCATGTGCCCGGAAGAGATCGCCTTCGAGCTTGGCTATCTTTCGGCGGACCAGGTTCTGGCGCGGGCCGCAATGCTGGGACAGACGGACTATGCCGTCTATCTGCGGCGGCGCATCCGAGAGCTTGCCGATGTTTGAGCTTCGTACTTTCAGCCTCGACGGTGTGCTGGAGCTGACGCCGCGCAGATATGAAGACGAGCGCGGCTTTTTCACCGAAACCTACAACGCGGCCTGCTTCGCTGCGAAGGGGATCGATACAACCTTCGTGCAGGACAATCATTCCTATTCGGCCAAAGCCGGCACGCTGCGGGGACTCCACTATCAGCTACCGCCGCGCGCGCAGGCAAAGCTCGTCCGGGTCGTCCGGGGGGGCGTTTTCGACGTCGTTATTGATCTTCGCCGCGGCTCGCCGACCTTTGCCAAATGGGTTGGTATCGAACTCTCGGCCGAGAAGGGCAATCAGATCCTGGTGCCGGTGGGCTTTGCGCACGGCTTCGTCACGCTCGAGCCGGATACGGAGGTCTTATACAAAGTGAGCGACTTCTACTCGCCTGACCATGACCGGGCTGTCCGCTTTGATGATCCCGAAATCGCCATCGATTGGTCCGCCAATATCGACCGCCTGGTGATATCTGCGAAGGACCGAAATGCACCGCTTTTGGCGAATGCAACCGTTTTCGAAGGGACTGCGTGATGGGGACGAGGGGCATGCGGATTCTTGTCACCGGCGGCGCGGGCTTCATCGGTTCCGCGGTTTGCCGCCAACTGGTGGCGGGCGGCGCGGCGCGCGTCGTCAATGTCGATAAGCTGACCTATGCGGGCAATCTCGACTCGCTGCGTACGATCGAGCGGCAGGCGAACTACGTACACTATCGCGCAGACATCGGCAACGAGCGGGGTATGCTCGAGATCATGCGCCGCGAGAAGATCGACGCGGTGATGCACCTCGCAGCCGAAAGCCATGTTGACCGCTCTATCGACGGGCCGGATATATTCATCGAGACTAACATCGTCGGTACCGTTCGCCTGCTTAATGCCGCGCTTGCTTATTGGAGTGAGCTCGCGATCGGAGCGCGCGAACGCTTCCGGTTCCATCACGTTTCCACAGATGAAGTGTTTGGAGACCTCCCCTTCGATGGGAGCGTGTTCACCGAAGAGACGGCTTACGCCCCGTCTTCGCCTTACGCGGCCTCGAAGGCTGCCTCAGATCATCTCGTGCGCGCATGGGCTCACACCTACGGGCTACCCGTCGTGTCGTCCAACTGCTCTAACAATTTTGGACCGTATCACTTTCCCGAGAAGCTGATCCCGCTCGCAATCATCAACGCCATCGAAGAGAAGCCACTGCCGGTCTACGGCACTGGGATGAATGTGCGGGATTGGCTGCATGTGGAGGACCATGTACGCGCACTGGAACTGGTGGTGAGGCAAGGAAGGCCCGGCGAAAGCTACAACATCGGCGCACGCGCCGAGCGCTGCAATGTTGCCGTTGTTGAGCGTATCTGCGATCTCCTCGATGGTCGGCGACCGCGCGAGCTGGGCAGAAGTTATAGGGATCTCATCGCGTTCGTCCCCGACCGGCCGGGTCATGACCGTCGCTATGCCATCGACCCCTCCAAGATCGAGCGAGAGCTTGGATGGAAGCCGCGGTTGGGGTTCGACGAAGGGCTAAGCATGACGGTGGACTGGTACCTGGCCAACCGGTGGTGGTGGGAGCCGATCCGGCACCGGCGCTATTCAGGCACGCGTCTCGGCGAACGTCAGCGACGTCTGGCATGAAGATTGCCGTAACCGGGACCAAGGGCCAAGTCGCCCTGGCTTTGATCGAGCGGGCACGAGCGCTGCCCGATGTCGAGGTGTTCACCCTCGGGCGCCCCGAGTTCGATCTGGCTCGGCCCGAGACCATCTGGCCAGCGCTGGCGTCCTTGCGCCCCCAACTTGTCGTTTCAGCCGCAGCCTATACGGCCGTCGATCGGGCTGAGCGTGAGCCGAAACTGGCCTATAGGATCAACGCGACCGGCGCCGGGGCAGTCGCCGAGGCGGCGACCCGTCTCGGAGTGCCGATCATCCATCTCTCGACCGACTACGTCTTTGACGGAAGGAAGCAGGGCGGCTACCGCGAGACGGATGCGCCGGCGCCCCTGAACGTCTACGGAGCTTCCAAGCTCGCGGGCGAAATCGCCGTGGCGGCGGCGAACCCCCGCCATCTCATCTTGCGGACAAGCTGGGTGTACAGCCCGTTCGGGACGAACTTCGTAAAAACTATGCTGCGGCTGGCAAGCGCGCGTAAGGAAATCGCTGTCGTTGCAGACCAGCGCGGCAATCCCTCATCGGCGCTCGACATTGCCGCCGCCGTTCTGCGCGCCGCCGTTGCGACGGGTGAGGGCGGGGCATACGGTACCTATCACCTCGCGGGAAGCGGCACTACTTCATGGGCCGATTTCGCGCGTCATGTGTTCTCCTCAAGCCGCGCTCGTGGGGGGGCGTGGGCGGAGGTTCGTGACATAACAGCCGCCGAATTTCCCGTGCAAGCACTGCGCCCATTGAACACGCAACTGTCCACCACCAAGTTCGCCTCGACATTCGGCTGGACCATGCCGCATTGGCGGCAGTCGCTTGACGAGGCGGTGGGACTGATCTTCCAGGACGCCGCGGGCTAGCACATGCCCACAACTCCGCGGCGCGCCGCATTCAGATGATGGGCAACGGCGTCCGTGGCTGCCGCGTCGATACCTCAGGTTCGATTGCCCGACAGGGGAAGCGTTGCATAGGCGGCCACAACTGTTCGCATTCCGCGCCCCTGTACAGGAAAGGCGACGCCCCGCAGAGCAGGCCCGTAAGCCTCCCTGTCACGAAAACAGCTCCCGGAATAGGAGGGGGCCAGCCTCTTCCTCCGCAAGGGCGGCGTGGTTAGCTGCCTCGCGGAGTGCCTGAAAGTCGGCCTGGTCCCCGACCCTCGTACCGCCAAGCCGCACCGTCACCGATATATGGCGCTCTTGCCCGGCTGCGAAGGTGGTCTCGTCTATCCGCGTACGGATGCGCTCGCAGATGTCTCTGGCGTCTTCCGTTGTTGTGCCTGGCAGATAGATCCCGAGTTCGTCGGTGGCAAGGCGGGCGACGAGATCACCATAGCGCACGCAAGAATGTACGATCCGAACAATCGATTGAAGCAGCGTATCTGCCCATTGCGGGCCATAGCGACGACCGATCTCATCGAAATTGCCGACCCTGAGAACGAGCATGACGCCATCCGGGCTTTCAGCAGTGGTCAGGCGCCTGCGGTCTATCGCATGCTCGACCGAGGTCGCAAATGCGTTGGCGCGCAGTGTACCCGTGACGGGATCATGCCGGAGTGCGTGCTGAAGTTCTTTTTGGATCTCACGAAGCGCTTCGTTGCGTAGACAAAGCGCAAATTGAAGCGGAAATGTAACAACTGCCGTTATTGACGCCACTGCGGTCAATTCTGCCCAAAACGGACGGTCGGGAATAAGCAGGCTTAATACGCAAACGGCTGCGATCGCCCCAACGGCACAGGCAAGGGCGCCGAGCGTTGCTATCTTGATATGCGGGACGATTGCGGCTTGGCGAGAACGAAATTGCAGAGTCATCGGTTAATGGAGCTTTTGCAGGGGTCGCTATCTATGAGGGATTCGGTGAAAATATCAGGTGAATAAATCTGATGGCATTTTAGCAATGGTCCACGCAAAACTTGACTATCACGCCAATCAGATTGCGGGCCTGTGAAGCCGAGGCCAATTTCCTCGTTTCAAAGCCCATTCGCACCTTCTGCGTTGGCACCGAGAGTATTTGCTTCTAACACAGAAAACGATGAAGGCCCGCAGTTCGTATTCCATCAAGGTGAGAAATCACAACCCTCGGTGTCATCAGGCCCCGCAACCACGCCTTTTCACGATATGACTATCAATGCAGCCGGTGCCGAGACCCGATGACATCAAAAGTCGACCGACTGTCCCGATAGATGGCCAAATCTTGAAAAATTTCTCGGCGATTTTCCCTTTAAAATCAATAGCGTAGCTTTCTGACGATCCAGACGTCGGAGCTTGTTCGCGGCCAGAATGAATTTTCCAGTGATTTCAATGCGTTATATATTATTTAAACAATCGAGGCACCGTACACGACTCTTCATGTTGCCGGTGTGATTTTTGGTCGTATTGGACATCTGTCACACCATGCCTTGATGGCGTTTGCGGGGGCGTTGATGATCCAGTTTCTGAGTGCGTCGAGACCGATGCGGAACCATGATTTTTCGCGGCGGCCATGGGTCTTTCGTTTGATGGCTTTGATGCCCATGGTTTTTGTCGCGCAACGATAGGCCCAGGCCATGGCCAGGGTGACGACGACCAGCAGGCAGGAGAGTTTGTCATGCGAGCGGATGCGGGTGTCTTCGAGATTGAGACCGCGTGTCTTGGCGTCGCCGAAGAGGCATTCGATGGCCCATCTTTTGCGATAGTCATTGAGTGCCTGCCTGACATCCTGGCGGTTGGTGACGACGATCAGCCATTCATCGCTCTTGAGCCGCTTTGCGGCGAAATGCACCGCATGCTTTGCCGGGCCGGGCGTGCCGTTGAGACGCCCCTGGCCGATCGCCGGAGCGGTTCTGGCGCGCTTTCTGCGGAGAAGCGATGCAAACGACCATGTCCGTCCGTCGTCCAAGGTAACGGTCATGTCGATCTTGACGCGGATGACGAAGTTGATCTTGTTTTCACAGAGGAAATCCATCCACTCTGCGCCGATGAACTCCCGGTCGGCCAAAAGCATCGTGATCGACGCGGCATCGAACAATGCCAGATAGCGGCGCATCAGGGCGATGCGGTGGCCCGTGTCGGAGTTGCCCTGATGCGGCAGAAACGTCCACAGCAGAGGCACCCGGAAGCGGCGCGTCACGATCGCCAACATCAGGATGTTGACATCGGTGGAGCCGATCTTCCAGTTGGTCCGATCGAGCGCCAGGCATTTGGGGCGCTCCAGATTGAGCATCTGCACCACCAGCAGGGCCATGCTGTCGGTATCCAGACGGACGAACTGGAAGAAGCGCTGAAGCCGGCGATAGTTTGATGCGTAAAGCGCCGAACCGGGCAAATGACTGGCAAGATGCGACAGGTTCACGGTGCGAGACTGCGCAAGCCCCGCGATCAAGACCACAAGGCTCAGAAGCCGACTCTTGCTCAACGCAAAATGCGTCGATAGCGTCGTCATGAGAGCGGTATGAACGGCAGTCATCATTGAAGATCCTTTTGGCGAAGAATCTTCAATCTAAGAGTCGGTCCGGAAAGTTATTCATTTTGAACAGAGCCTTCGCAGCATGAGGCGGATAGACGCCAGCTTGAGGAAGGCGAGCGCGTTGCGCGACAGATTTTCGAAATCCTTGGCCAGCCTGCGGCATCGACCCAGCCATGCGAACGTCCGTTCGACCACCCAGCGCCTCGGCAGAACCTCAAAACCCTTGGCGGTGTCGGAGCGCTTGACGATCGCGGTCGCAAGTCCTGGCATTGCCTTCTTTTGTCCCTTGGCGAAGACAGGCCCCTGATAGCCACCATCGGCGAACAGTTTCTTCAAGAACGGATAGCGCCCGAACAGCGTCTTCAGAACCAGCACGCCACCGTCGCGGTCCTGGATGTCGGCCGGATGAACCAGCGCATGCAGCAGAAGGCCTACCGTATCGACAAGGATATGGCGTTTCTTGCCTTTGATCTTTTTCCCCGCATCATACCCGCCCGGGTCAATGCAGCGCCCCCTTTTTCAGCGCCTTTGACGCTCTGGCTGTCCATGATTGCCGCCGTCGGACTGGCCTCGCGGCCCATCGCCTCACGGCATTTCACGTAGAGTTCCTCATGAATGCGGCCGAGCGTGCCGTCCCAGTTCCACAGGTCGAAATAGCTGAACAGCGTGCTCTTCGGCGGCAGGTCCTTCGGCACTGCCCGCCATTGGCAACCCGTGCTGAGAACATAAAGCAGGCCGTTGAGAACCTCCCGGACATCGACCTCACGCCTGCGACCGCCGTGCTTGGCAGGCGGAATCAAGGGTTCAGCCAGCGCCCATTCCGCATCCGTCAAATCGCTCGGATAGCGCAGACAATCTCGATTGTATTTCCCTCGGTTAGCCTTCGTCCACATCGCGTCCATGCCCTCATCGAATCAATTCAACTGCATGGAATCACAAACGATTCATATCATTCAACTTCTTTATGGACCGACACTAAGCGCATCATCCCGTTCTCACCCTGACTGTCGTGTACGGTGCAATCGAGGTGGGTGTGACGGGTTATTTGGATACCAAAGGAGATTTTAGCGGGTCTTGGCGTAGTTAACCAGTCGAATGCCGATGGTTGATGGTCAATAGATGATAGCTACAAGGAACTGGGTTATCACATCAATGTCAAGAAGCTACCTCGTTGGCGCGAAACTAGTGAAGCCTCAGCATTATTCACCTTGAATATCGAAGTCGACGGGACTATCTTACGCTTGTCTTACCTGCAGGACTCCGACCGATGGCTCATGCTGAAAACCTGATTACGACCGTTTCGACCAAAGGACAGGTCATCCTGCCGAAGGCGATCCGACAGCGGCGGGACTGGGAAGCCGGTACTCGGCTGATTGTCGAGGAAACCCCGGAAGGTGTATTGTTGAAGCAGGCACCCGCATTCTCGCCAACGCGGCCGGATGATGTGTTTGGCATGCTCCGTTTCAGGGGTGAGCCGAAGACTCTGGAAGATATGGAGGCCGGCGTACTGGCCGAAGCTCGACGCCGCCATGATCGCGATTGATACCAATCTCATCGCCCGGTATCTGACGGGCGATCACCCTGAACAATCTCCCCGCGCTCGTGAGCTCGTCAACGGGCAGGCAGTTTTTGTCGCCGTTACAGTAATATTGGAAGTCGAATGGGTGCTGCGCAGCGCCTACGGGTACGGTCGACCAGACGTTGCCCGTGCCCTGCGCGCTTTTGGCGGGCTGCCCACCGTGACGGTCGAGGATGCGGCAATCGTTGCTGTTGCTTTCGATCTCGCAGAGAAGGGAATGGATTTTGCCGATGCCCTGCACCTCTGTAAGTCGGCCCATTGCGAAGAGTTTGTCACCTTCGACCGAAAATTCATAAAAGCAGCGCAAGCCTCCGGTTACGAAAGCGTCCGGGAAGCCTGAAATCAATCCGTTAAACGGCGTCCCGTTTCGCTGAAGGTGTATTCCTTGACAAGAATCGCCTCGTCCAGATTCTTGTGGTTAGCGCTTCGATGCTCCGTCGGAGCACCACGATTATATCAGGCCAATATTCATTCTCTTGGCGATTCATCTTCCGGGATTGCTTATCGCCGGCATATGTTCACCAATGTTTGCATTAACTCGTTTAGTGTAAGCGTTGCGCAAAATCGCCCGGCTGCTTGATTTTAGGTAACATCGCGCGACGGAATCTTGTGACTTTTGCTATCTATTTCCGAACTTTCGGGTAGAGCGGCAACCGAACCCGTCTCGCGCCTGAAGGCGGCCGGGCTCTTCGATGTCCATTTGCGAAAGGCCCGGTGAAAGGCGCTGGGTTCGGAGAAGCCGAGTTGCGCGGCAATCTCCCCAACGCTGCTCTTTCCATGGAGCAGCATTTCGATCGCAAGATCGCGGCGAATCTCGTCCTTGATGCCGGCATAACTTTGTCCTTCGCTTTGCAGGCGATGGCGAAGCGTCGATGGCGACATCTTCATCTGCGCGGCAAGTGCGCTGAAGCCGGACCAGCCGGAAGGCGCCGCTTGCCGCAGCCGCTTGCGGACGCTGGCAGCCAGACCTGCGTCGTAGCGATAACGCACGAGAATATTGGCGGGTGCGCCGCGGAGAAATTGTTTCAAGGCCTGCTCCGTGCGCACGATCGGCAGCTTCAGCACGGCGCGATCAAAGGCGAGACGGCTGGCAGGTTGTGAAAATTGCACCGGCGCCCCGAAAAACAATCGGTAATCCGCCCCCTGTGGCGGTTCCGCACAGCGGAAATCCACGCTGCGGATCGGAATGCGGCGCCCGACCAGCCAGCAGGTGATGCCATGCAATAGAATCCAGTAGGTCCGGTAAGCGAAGGCCGAGCGGGCCTCGCCCATGTCCGTCAGCACGATTTCGGCCAGCCCGTCGCGGATGACGAGTTCGCCGCTCGGGTCTTCCAGCACCACGCCGAGGAAGCGCAAGGCGCGCCGCAGCGCCTGTTCCAGGGTCTTTGCATGCAGCACGCAATGGCAAAGCAGCGTGAAGCTGCCGCTGCGCATCGGCCGTCCGCCCATGCCGAAGAATTCGTCATCGACTTCGGCTGCGACCGCCAACCAAAGGGCGCCATAAGCCTCCGCGGAAATCGGCCTGTCGACCACCGGCGGCAGACCGAGTGACGCGAGCAGCGGTTCCGTCGGCTTGCCCTGCCGCCGCAGACAATCCAGCGCCTCTTCCACGAAAGAGGGTGAGATCATCCGCCGGTCCGCATCTGCCATGGCCGCTCCTCCAACATGGCAAAACTGGCCAAAAAATGAAGGACAGTTCTGTCATCGATTGCAATACAGTGTCAGCGTAGAGTCCTGCAAGACAATGCTGCCGAAAAGCAGGTACCATCAACAAAACGCGGCAGGGGAGGGCTGCATGATGGATCGAAAATCAGCACCCGCACCTGTTCGAAACGGGAGCGGACTATCATGTTGATCCCCGGCAAGGTCTTTGTGGTGACGGGTGGCGGTTCCGGCTTGGGTGCCGCGGTCGTCCGCATGCTGGTCGACGCCGACGCCCGCGTCGTCATTGCCGATGTTAACCTTGAGGCCGGTGAGCGGATCAGCGCCGAACTGGGGCCGACGAGTGCCCGTTTCGTCCGCACCGACGTCACCAGCGAAGCGGACGGCCTTGCCGCGGTCAACGCAGCGGTTGAGACCTTCGGTCACCTGCATGGTCTGGTAAACTGCGCAGGCATTGCGCCCGGCGAAAAGGTGCTGGGGCGCGACGGTCCCCATCGCCTGGAAAATTTCGCCCGCGCGGTCGGCATCAATCTCATCGGCACCTTCAACATGGTCCGTCTTGCTGCATCGGTCATCCAGAATGAGGAACCCGACAGCGAAGGCGAGCGAGGCGTCATCGTCAACACCGCTTCGATCGCCGCTTTCGACGGGCAGATCGGTCAGGCCGCCTACGCTGCGTCGAAGGGTGGTGTCGTTGGTATGACCCTGCCGATCGCCCGCGAACTCGCCCGCTACGGCATCCGCGTCGTTTCGATCGCTCCAGGCATCTTCGAAACACCGATGATGGCGGGCATGCCGCCGGAGGTTCAGGAAGCGCTCGGAAAGAGCGTGCCCTTTCCGCCGCGCCTCGGCCGCCCTTCTGAATTTGCTGCGCTGGTGCGCCATATCTGCGAGAATACAATGCTGAATGGCGAGGTGATCCGTCTGGACGGCGCCTTGCGCATGGGGCCGCGTTGAGGCTGGTCCCCGGGAGGTTGAAATGACTGTGCATGATCCCATCGTCATCGTTGGTTCCGCCCGCACCGCAATGGGTGGATTTCAGGGCGACCTGAAGGATGCGACCGCTCCCCAACTCGGCGCAGCGGCTATCCGCGCCGCCTTGGAACGCAGCCAGGTCTCCGCCGAAGCGGTGGAGGAAGTGGTTTTCGGCTGCGTCCTGCCGGCCGGCCAGGGGCAGGCGCCGGCGCGACAGGCAGCGATCGGCGCGGGCCTGCCCTTCGCGACGGGCGCGAGCACCGTCAACAAGATGTGCGGCTCCGGCATGAAGGCGGTGATGCTGGCGCATGACCTGATTGCGGCCGGCAGCGCGAACATTGCTGTTGCCGGCGGCATGGAAAGCATGAGCAATGCGCCCTATCTGCTTGATCGTGCCCGCGGTGGTTACCGGCTCGGCCATGGCCGCGTCATTGATCACATGTTCCTCGACGGGCTGGAGGATGCCTATGACAAGGGGCGGCTGATGGGCACGTTTGCCGAGGATTGCGCCGAGGCCTATCAGTTCACGCGGCCCGCGCAGGACGATTTTGCGGTAACGTCGCTGACCCGCGCGCAGAAAGCGGTTGAGGAGGGGCTTTTCGATGCCGAAATCACGCCAGTCACGGTGAAGACCGGACGGACGGAAAACATCGTCGGCCGCGACGAACAGCCCGGCAAGGCAAGACTCGAAAAGATCCCGACCCTGAAGCCCGCATTCCGCGAAAACGGAACGGTGACGGCCGCCAATTCCTCTTCGATTTCCGACGGCGCGGCGGCGCTTGTGCTGATGCGCCGCTCTGAAGCCGATCGCAGGGGCTTGGCGCCTCTGGCGACCATCATTGGTCACGCGACCCACGCGCAGGCGCCCAATCTCTTCGCGACCGCTCCCATCGGTGCCTTGAACAAGCTCTCCGAACGGACAGGGTGGAACCTCAGGGATGTCGATCTGTTCGAAATCAACGAGGCATTCGCCGTCGTCGCCATGGCGGCGATGCGCGACCTCGATCTGCCGCATGACAAGGTCAACGTGCATGGCGGCGCCTGCGCGCTTGGTCATCCGATCGGCGCATCCGGCGCCCGCGTCATTGTCACGCTTTTGGCCGCACTCGAGCGCTATGGGTTGAAGCGCGGCATGGCCTCGCTCTGCATCGGCGGCGGCGAGGCGACAGCGATCGCCGTCGAGCGGTATTGATCGGGCTGGGGAGGAGACCGATAGATGATCCTGACTGAACAACAAATCCAGATTCGCGATATGGCCCGTGACTTTGCACGCGAGCGCCTCCTGCCGGGCGCCGCCGAGCGCGACGTCTCGCACGCGTTTCCGAAAGAAGAGTTGAAGGAGATGGGCGAACTTGGCTTTCTCGGCATGCTGGTGCCGGAAGCCTATGGCGGCTCGGAAACCGGCACGGTTGCCTATGCCGTCGCGATTGAGGAGATCGCGGCCGGTGACGGGCCGTGCTCCACGATCATGAGCGTCCACAGTTCCGTCGGCTGCGTGCCGATCCTGAAATTCGGCACGGAGGACCAGAAACGGCGCTTCCTGCCAAAGCTGGCTTCAGGTGAGTGGATCGGCGGTTTTGCGCTGACCGAGCCGCAGGCCGGTTCAGATGCTTCCAATCTGCGCACCCGCGCCCGCCGTGACGGTGATCATTACGTGCTGGATGGCGCCAAGCAGTTCACGACGTCCGGCAAGAACGGGCACGTGATCATCGTCTTCGCCGTCACCGATCCTAATGCCGGCAAGAAAGGCATTACCGCCTTCATCGTGCCGACCGATACGCCCGGCTACGAGGTCGTGCGGGTGGAGCATAAGCTCGGCCTTCATTCCTCCGATACCTGCCAGATCGCTTTCACCGACATGCGGATTCCGGCGGACCTGCGCTTGGGTGCGGAAGGCGAAGGCTACAAGATCGCGCTCGCCAATCTCGAAGGCGGCCGCATCGGTATCGCCTCGCAGGCAGTCGGTATGGCGCGCGCGGCTTTCGAGGCGGCACGCGACTATGCCCGCGAGCGCATTGCCTTTAGCAAACCGATCATCGAGCATCAGGCCGTCGCCTTCCGTCTCGCCGATATGGCGACGCAGATCGAGGTGGCGCGCCAGATGGTGCTGCATGCCGCCGAACTGAAGGAAACCGGAGTGCCCTGCCTGACGGAAGCCTCCATGGCAAAACTCTTCGCCTCGGAAATGGCGGAGAAGGTCTGCTCGGATGCGATCCAGATCCATGGCGGCTACGGATATATGTCGGATTATCCGGTCGAGCGCATCTACCGCGATGTTCGTATCTGCCAGATCTATGAGGGAACAAGCGACGTGCAGCGCATCGTCATTGCGCGTAATCTATAAGGGGAGGAAGCCTCGTTTTCCGGGAGAGAGCAAGGAAAACCGGGGTCCAAAAAGGAGGAAGAGCACGGCATGACCGAGTTTCCGCAATTGAGCCTGCATGTACCGGAGCCGGCCGTCCGGCCCGGCGGTCAGCCGGATTTTTCCAACGTCAATATCGCCAAGGCAGGCTCGGTGCCACGCCCGGAAGTCGACGCCGCGCCGGAATCGATCCGTGATCTTGCCTATTCGATCATTCGCGTCCTCAACCGAGACGGCGAAGCGGTTGGCCCTTGGGCAGGATTGCTGTCGGATGTGGAATTGCTGACCGGCCTGCGCAACATGATGAAGCTGCGCGCCTTTGACGCCCGCATGCTGATGGCGCAGCGGCAGGGCAAGACCTCCTTCTACATGCAGCATCTTGGCGAGGAGGCCGTCAGCTGTGCTTTTCGCAAGGCGCTGAGGAAGGGCGACATGAACTTCCCGACCTAT
Source organism: Pararhizobium sp. LjRoot238 (assembly GCF_964252955.1). NCBI lineage: Bacteria > Pseudomonadati > Pseudomonadota > Alphaproteobacteria > Hyphomicrobiales > Rhizobiaceae > Pararhizobium > Pararhizobium sp. LjRoot238. The sequence continues at coordinate 443,427 of NZ_CAXUPP020000002.1, forward strand.
CGCCAGGCGGGCCTCCTGATCGCCGACGATTATCCGATGGTCGAGATGATGAACCAGATCTTCTCGAACGAAAGTGATCCGTTGCGCGGCCGGCAGTTGCCGATCATGTACTCGTCGAAGGAGCATGGCTTCTTCACCATCTCCGGCAACCTCGCCACCCAATATGTCCAGGCGGTCGGCTGGGCCATGGCGTCGGCCATCAAGAACGACACGAAGATCGCCGCCGCCTGGATCGGCGATGGCTCGACGGCGGAATCGGATTTCCATTCCGCGCTCGTCTTCGCCTCGACCTACAAGGCGCCGGTCATCCTCAACATCGTCAACAATCAGTGGGCGATCTCGACGTTCCAGGGCATTGCCCGCGGCGGTTCCGGAACCTTTGCCGCCCGCGGCCTCGGTTTCGGCATCCCGGCGCTGCGCGTCGATGGCAATGATTATCTCGCCGTCTATGCCGTATCCCGTTGGGCGGCCGAGCGCGCCCGGCGCAATCTCGGGCCGACGCTGATCGAGTATGTCACCTATCGCGTCGGCGCGCATTCGACCTCCGACGACCCGAGCGCCTACCGCCCGAAGACCGAATCCGAGGCCTGGCCGCTCGGCGATCCCGTTCTGCGCCTCAAGAAGCACCTGATCGTGAAGGGTGTCTGGTCGGAGGAACGGCACGTGCAGGCAGAGGCGGAAATCCTCGACGAGGTCATCCAGGCGCAGAAACAGGCGGAGGCACACGGCACGCTGCATGCGGGCGGAAAGCCCTCGGTGCGCGATATCTTCGAGGGGGTCTATGCCGAGATGCCCGCACATATTCGCCGCCAGCGGCAGAAGGCAGGATACTGACATGGCCAGAATGACAATGATCGAGGCCGTGCGCAGCGCCATGGACGTGTCGATGGAGCGCGACGACAATGTGGTCGTCTTCGGCGAGGACGTCGGCTATTTCGGCGGCGTCTTCCGCTGCACACAGGGGCTTCAGGCGAAATACGGCAAGACCCGCTGCTTCGATACGCCGATCAGCGAGTCTGGCATTGTCGGCACCGCAATTGGCATGGCGGCCTATGGCTTGAAACCCTGCGTCGAAATCCAGTTCGCCGACTATATGTATCCGTCCTACGATCAGATCACGCAGGAGGCCGCCCGCATCCGCTACCGCTCGAACGGCGATTTCACCTGCCCGATCGTCTTGCGCATGCCGACCGGCGGCGGCATTTTCGGTGGGCAGACGCACAGCCAGAGCCCGGAGGCGCTGTTTACCCATGTCTGCGGCCTGAAAGTCGTCGTCCCCTCCAATCCCTACGATGCCAAGGGGTTGTTGATCGCTTCGATCGAGGACCCGGACCCGGTGATGTTCCTTGAACCCAAGCGCCTCTACAATGGCCCCTTCGACGGCCATCACGAAAAGCCGGTCACGCCCTGGTCGAAGCATGAGCTCGGCGAGGTGCCGGAAGGACATTACAGCATCCCGATCGGCAAGGCTGAAATCCGGCGGCGGGGTGCCGCAGTGACCGTCATTGCCTATGGCACAATGGTCCATGTCGCACTGGCAGCGGCGGAGGAAATGGGCATCGACGCCGAGGTGATCGACCTGCGTAGCCTGTTGCCGCTCGATCTCGACACCATCGTGCAATCCGTAACCAAGACCGGCCGCTGCGTCATGGTGCACGAGGCGACCCTGACATCCGGCTTCGGAGCTGAGGTGGTGGCGCTGTTGCAGGAGCATTGCTTCTACCATCTGGAGGCGCCGGTCGTGCGCGTGACGGGCTGGGACACGCCTTATCCACATGCGCAGGAATGGGACTATTTCCCCGGACCCGGCCGCGTCGGGCGCGCCCTCGCTGAAGTGATGGAGGCGTGACCATGGGTGAATTCACCATCAAGATGCCGGATGTCGGCGAAGGCGTCGCCGAAGCCGAGCTGGTCGAATGGCATGTGAAGCCGGGCGATCCCGTCCGCGAAGACATGGTGCTCGCCGCCGTCATGACAGACAAGGCCACGGTCGAGATTCCCTCACCGGTGACAGGCACCGTTCTATGGCTCGGGGCAGAGATCGGCGATACGGTTGCCGTCAAGGCGCCGTTGGTGCGGATCGAAGTTGCCGGCGAGGGGGGCGAGTTGTCCGCGACCGCGATGCCGGAGACGGTGATCATCGAGACTGTCGAAGAGCAATCCCCCGTCGCAAAGGTAGCGAGCCCGCCGCCGGTTGAGATCAAGAAAGCAGTCCAGGCCGCGCCGGTCGCGTGGGTACAGACGCCTGCGGAAAAACCGCTCGCCTCGCCGGCCGTCCGCCTTCGCGCGCAGGAAAGTGGCATCGATCTGCGCCAGGTGCCGGGCACCGGGCCTGCGGGACGTATCACCCATGACGACCTCGACCAGTTTCTTGCGCGTGGTACACAGCCGTCCGTCACGCCGGCGGGTCTTGCCAGGAAAACGGCCGTCGAGGAGATCAAGGTCACCGGCCTTCGCCGCCGCATCTCCGAGAAAATGGTGCTCGCCACCTCACGTATTCCGCACATCACCTACGTGGAGGAGATCGACGTCACGGATCTGGAGGACCTGCGGACGACCATGAATGGCAGCCGCAAGCCGGACCAGACGAAGCTGACGATCCTGCCCTTCCTGATGCGGGCGCTGGTGAAGACGGTGGCGGAGCAACCGGGCGTCAATGCGACCTTCGACGATGATGCCGGCATCATCACCCGCCACGGCGCCGTGCACATCGGCATCGCCACCCAGACGCCCGCGGGCCTGACCGTCCCGGTCGTGCGTCATGCGGAAGCGCGCGGCATCTGGGATTGCGCCGCCGAGTTGGTACGGCTTGCAGAGGCGGCCAGAACGGGCTCGGCCCTGCGTGAAGAGCTTTCCGGCTCGACGATCACCATTACCTCGCTCGGCGCAATGGGTGGTATCGCGACGACACCCATCATCAACCATCCGGAAGTGGCGATTGTCGGCGTCAACAAGATCATGACGCGGCCGGTCTGGGATGGCAGCCAGTTCATTCCGCGCAAGATGATGAACCTCTCGTCGAGCTTTGATCACCGGGTCGTCGACGGCTGGGACGCGGCAACCTTCGTCCAGCGGATAAAGACGCTGCTTGAAACCCCCGCGCTGATTTTCATCGAAAGCTGATGCCCATGAAAGAGATCGTCTGCAAACTTCTCGTCATCGGCGCCGGCCCCGGTGGCTATATCTGCGCCATCCGCGCCGGGCAGCTTGGCGTTGATACCGTCATCGTCGAGACCGTCAAGGCCGGCGGCACCTGCCTCAACATCGGCTGCATCCCCTCCAAGGCGCTGATCCACGCGGCCGAGGAATTCGAGAAGGTCAGCCATATGGCCGGCCCGAAAAGCCCGCTCGGGATCAGCGTCGAGGCGCCCAAGCTCGACCTCGCAAAGACAGTCGCCTGGAAGGACGGCATTGTCGGCCGCCTGAATAGCGGCGTGCTCGGATTGCTGCGCAAGGCCAAGGTGAAGATCGTACATGGAAAGGCAAGATTCCGGGACGGCAAGACAGTCGAGGTCGAGACGGAAATGGGAACGCAGGTGATCCGCGCCGAGACGGTGGTGATTGCGACCGGCTCCGAGCCGGTTGAACTGCCGTCGCTTCCCTTCGGCGGACCGGTGATATCCTCGACCGAGGCCTTGTCGCTGAAAACCGTTCCGAAGAAGCTGATCGTTGTCGGCGGCGGTTATATCGGGCTCGAACTCGGGACAGCCTTTGCCAAGATGGGCTCCGAGGTGGCAGTGGTGGAGGCGACCCAGCAGCTCCTGCCGCAATATGATGCGGAACTGGTACGGCCCGTTACCAAGCGGCTGGGCGAGTTGGGCGTCCGGGTCTTGACCGGTGCCAAGGCCAAGGCGCTGTCGGATGAAGGCTGTGCGCTTCTGATCGAAACGGCGCATGGCGAGGAGCAGCGGCTCCCCGCCGACAGGATCCTGGTGACCGTCGGGCGCAAGCCGCGCACCGAAGGCTGGGGGTTGGAAGAGCTCGACCTCGATCGGGCCGGAAGATTCCTGCGCATCGACGACCGCTGCCGGACGTCAATGCGCGGCGTCCATGCCATCGGCGACATCACTGGCGAGCCGATGCTTGCGCATCGCGCCATGGCACAGGGCGAGATGGTCGCCGAAATCGTCGCGGGAAAGAAGCGCGTGTGGGACAAGCGCTGCATCCCCGCCGTCTGCTTCACCGACCCCGAAATCGTGACCGCCGGACTTTCGCCGGACGAGGCGCGAGCGCAAGGTTTTGAAATCCGGGTGGGGCTGTTCCCCTTTACTGCCAACGGCCGGGCGATGACAATGCTGTCCGAGGACGGGTTCGTTCGAGTGGTGGCACGCATGGACACCAATCTTGTTCTCGGCGTGCAGGCGGTCGGTGCTGGCGTGTCGGAGCTGTCGAGTACCTTTGCGCTGGCGATCGAGATGGGCGCACGCCTGGAAGACATCGCCGCAACGATCCACGCGCATCCGACACGCAGCGAAGGCTTCCAGGAAGCCGCATTGAAAGCCCTTGGCCATGCCCTCCATATCTGAGCCCGTTTCTCTCCGCGCCGCACCGCAAACGCTGGTCGATCGCGATGGCGCGCTCGGTCGCATCCGGCTCAACCGCCCCAAGGCGCTGAACAGCCTGACGCTTGAGATGGTGCGCGACATCGAAGCTGCCCTTGACCGGTTCGAGCGCGAGCCGGCCGTCACTGCCGTCCTCGTCACGGGTGAGGGCGAGCGTGGTCTTTGCGCCGGCGGCGATATCCGCGCCATCTATGACGCCGGAAAAGCCGGATCGGAATTGCCGGCAACCTTCTGGCGCGAGGAGTACCGTCTCAATGCCCGGATCGGCCGCTATTCCAAACCCTATATCGCCTTTATGGACGGGATCGTCATGGGCGGCGGTGTCGGTATCTCCGTCTATGGCGGCCATCGCATCGTCACGGAGCGCACCCGCCTCGCCATGCCGGAAACCGGCATCGGCTTTTTCCCGGATATCGGAGCTTCCTGGTTTTTGACACGCCAGAACAATGAGCTCGGTACTTATGTGGCGCTCACCGGCGATCCGCTCGGTGCTGCGGATGCCATCCTGTCTGGCCTTGCAGATACGTTTGTTTCGTCTGATCGCCTGCCTGCGCTCGCGAAAGCATTGGCGGGTCTTCCGACCGGAGCCGCTGGCGAGGAGATATCCGTACTCATCCAAGGTTTTTCGCAAGTGCCCCCCGCTGGCGCGCTTGAGGCACATCAGCCGGCAATAGACCTTCTGTTTGCCTTCGACACCGTCGAGGAGATTTTCGAGGCACTGCGCCGAGATGGGAGCCCCTTCGCTGAAAAAGTTCTTGCTGTGCTCGCGACAAAATCGCCGCTCAGCCTCAAGGTCACCCTCCGCCTTCTGCGGTTAGGTCGGCAGACGGCGCGCCTGGAATCCTGCCTCGAACGGGAATTCGAAGCGACTGCGGCGGTTCTGAAGAGCCACGATTTCTACGAAGGCGTGCGCGCCGCCGTCGTCGACAAGGACCGCAATCCGCAATGGCATCCGGCCCGCCTCGACGACGTCACCGAGGCGCAGGTCGCAGCCTATTTCCAGCCATCTGCCCATCCGCTTTTTTCGCACACGAATGAGGGAGGACCCCGCACATGACATCCATCGGTTTCATCGGCCTCGGCCACATGGGTGGCCCCATGGCGGCCAACCTGGTCAAGGCCGGATACACGGTCAGGGGTTTCGACCTGTCGCAACCGTTGCTGGAACAGGCGCGTGAAAACGGCGTGATCCCGAGCGCGTCCCTTGCCGAAACAGTTGATGCCGTCGATACCGTGATCACCATGCTGCCCGCCGGCAAACACGTGCTTACGGTTTGGGAGGAACTGGTGGTATCAGTGCCCTCCGGCACGCTGCTTATCGACTGCTCGACCGTCGACATCGACAGCGCCCGCAAGGCACATGCCATGGCCACTGCGGAGAATTGTCCTTCTCTCGACGCGCCGGTTTCCGGCGGTACCGGCGGTGCGGCGGCGGGAACGCTGACCTTCATGATCGGTGGAGATCAGGACGTTTTCGCCAAGGCTCAACCAATATTCGCGGCAATGGGTAAACGCATCATTCACTGCGGCGGCGCGACGGCGGGCCAGGCGGCAAAAATCTGCAACAACATGATCCTCGGTGTCAGCATGATCGCCGTCGGTGAGGCCTTCGTGCTCGGCGAGAAGCTCGGCCTCACGCATCAGGCGCTCTTCGACGTCGCGTCCGTTTCATCGGGGCAGTGCTGGTCACTTACCACCTATTGCCCCGTGCCCGGTCCGGTTCCCACCTCACCCGCCAACAATGACTACCAGCCGGGTTTTGCCGGAGCGCTCATGTTGAAGGACCTGAAGCTTTCGCAGGACGCGGCAGCAGCGACCGGAGCGATGACACCGCTCGGCGCCAAGGCCGCGGAGCTCTATCAACTGTTCAACGACCTCGGAAACGCCGACAAGGACTTTTCGGGCATCATCAATCTGTTGCGGGAAAAATCAGGCGCCGGCGCCGCGTGACGAGTCCAACCTGCGGCAGTAAAAACTCAGGAGCAAGCCAGTGGAAAAACCGATCATTATCGAACAGCAGGACCGGGTCGTCATCGTCACGTTGAACCGGCCCGCGGCCCGCAATGCGCTGAATTCCGAGATCATGCACGCGCTGGCGGCCGAGCTCGGGCCGCTCGACCGCGACCCGGGCGTCGGCTGTTTCGTGCTGAAGGGCTCGGACAAGGCTTTTGCCGCAGGCGCCGATATCAAGGAGATGGCGGACAAATCCTTCGCCGATATGTTCGGCGAGGATTTCTTTGCCGCATGGGATCGCTTTGCTTCGTTTCGCACGCCAAAGATCGCCGCTGTGGCGGGTTACGCGCTCGGCGGCGGTTGTGAGCTGGCGATGATGTGCGACATCATCTTTGCCGCCGATACGGCCATGTTCGGCCAGCCCGAGATCAAGCTTGGCGTGATGCCTGGAATGGGCGGCTCGCAGCGGCTGACGAAGCTCGTCGGCAAGTCGAAGGCCATGGACATGATCCTGACGGGACGGATGATGGACGCGACGGAGGCCGAACGCTGCGGTCTCGTTGCGCGTGTCATTCCAGCCGAGACGTTGTTGGACGAAACGCTTGCCGCTGCCCGCACCATCGCCGGTTATGGCAAGGCCGCGACCATGGCCGCCCGCGAAGCCGTCGATCGCGCCCTTGAGGGCGGCCTCCGGGAAGGCCTCCTTTTCGAGCGGCGGCTTTTTCACTCCCTTTTTGCCACCGCCGACCAGAAGGAGGGCATGGCAGCCTTCATCGAAAAGCGGGACCCGAAGTTTCACGGAAAATAGGCCCCACCCCCAAAACAGGCGGCGATATCAACGGGACCAGCGGGTCGGCTGTTTTTCAGCCGCCACCGCTTTTATATGTTTCCCAATGCCGCACGCAACCTAATCTGCTGGCATTTTCCATCAGTATTTCAACCGCACGTCGCATGCAGTCCACAAGCGGACCAATTTGATACCGCCTCAACCCATATGAAAATGAATTTCATAAAATAAAGTTTTCAGAGGATTTGAGTTGACGACGGTGAAAATCTGCCTCAGTCTGCGAAAATAAATTACGATAATAAACGGGGAATACCAGAAGAATGAAAGTGGGCATCATCGGGCTCGGATTCCGTCTTGGCTATCTGGGTTATGTCTTCAGGGCTATGGACGAAAGCTTCGAGATCGCCGGCTATGTCGATCCGAACCCGGCCGGCTTGCCCGGTCTTACGGAAAAAGGCATTTCCGCCGGCACCGCCTATGCGACCCCTGAAGAGCTGATCGCCAACGAAAAGCTCGATCTTCTGATGATCGGTTCGCCGAACCATATGCATCTCGATCACATCCGCATCGGGCTCGAATCCGGCCTCAAGGTTTTCAGCGAAAAACCGATCGTTACGAGCGTCGAGGAAAGCCTGGAACTCGCCCGGCTGATGGCCAGGTACGGGCATGAACGGCTGATGGTCGGCCTCGTGCTGCGCTATGCGCCGATGTACCGGGACCTCCGCGCCGCCCAGTCTGCCGGAACCCTCGGTCAGATCGTCTCGATCGAGGCGGCCGAGCATATCGAGCCCTATCACGGCGCCTTCTTCATGCGCGACTGGCGCCGCTACGAACGTTATTCCGGCAGCTTCATGCTGGAGAAATGCTGCCACGACCTCGATCTCTACAATGGCATCGTCGGCGCGCGGCCGGAACGCGTCGCCAGCTTCGGCGGGCGCAAGAGCTTCATCCCCGCCAACGACCCGGCCCGTGATGGCATCAACGATCTCGAACTCTTCCATCGCAAGCCGAGCGGCTGGATGGGCTCCGACAAGGTTTTCGACAGCGATGGCGACATCATCGACTACCAGGTCGCGATCGTCGAATATGCCAACGGCGTCGGCATGAACTTCCACACCAACCTCAACGTCCCGGACCAGTTCCGCCGCTTTTGCATCATGGGCTCGCGCGGCATGGCCGAGGGCGATTTCATCCGCGGTTATTTCGATGTCCACGAGATGCTGACCGGCAAGAAGGTCATTGAAAACAAATATGCCGCGACGGAACTGTCGCAGCATTACGGCGCCGACGAGCAGATGGCGGCCGACATCATCGGCCATGTCCGCGACGACCGGGCACTGCCCGTTTCTACGATCGATGCGCTGGAAGCCGGTATTCTGGCGCTGTCGATGGACGAGGCGCGCCGCAAGCGCAGCGTCGTCGATCTCAGGCCCATCTGGGATAGCTTCGACGAAGCGCTCCATTCCCTGGCGGCTTGAGGAGGGGGCAGGATGAGCGTTCAGCGCAGCACCGTCATCTTCGCCTGGATCCTCCTGCTACCGGCCGTCTTCTATGTCACGGTGATCGTGGCCTATCCGCTGGTGGACACGTTCATCCTGTCCTTTACCGATGCCTCGTTGAAGAAAACGACCAACTGGGTCGGCTGGGTCAACTACGAGAAGATCTTCAACGCCACCTTTGCCGAAGTCATCATCCGCACCTTCGTGTGGACCTTCTTCTCGGTGTCGATCAAGATGATCATCGGGGTCTTCGGCGCCTCGATGCTGAACGCCGCTGTTCCTGGCCGGGCACTGTTTCGCGTGCTGACCATGCCGCCATGGATCGTGCCGATGGCGATCGGCATCTTCATGTGGGGCTGGATGTATAACGGCCAGTTCGGCATGATCTCGGGCCTCTTGCAGAACTGGGGCATCGTCGACGGTCCTGTCGCCTTCCTCGCCCGCGGGGAGACGGCCTTCTGGGCGACGATCATGACCGACGTCTGGATCGGCGTGCCGCTGGTGACGCTCTATATGCTGGCCGCCATGCAGGCGATCCCGCAGGATCTCTACGAGGCCGCCTGGACAGATGGTGCGGGGCGCTTCTACCGTTTTCGCCGCATCACCCTGCCTCTCTTGATCCCCTCGATGATCACCATGTCGATGCTGTCGCTGATCGCGACCTTCAATTCGTTCGACATCATCTGGATACTGACGCAGGGCGGGCCGAACGGCGAAACGACGACGATGATCATCGACACCTACCGGACGGCGATCGGATCGAAGAAATACGGGGACGGCGCCGCGCGCGCCGTGCTGATCTGCATCTTCCTGTCGATCTTCTGCCTTGCCTATTTCCGTGTCACCAGCCGCCTTTCTTCGGGAGAGAGCAACCGATGAGCACGCAGCCCGCCATGATCAACCGCTACCGCTGGTACGAACTCGTCGGCGTCTATGCGGGCATCTTCGTCTTCCTGGCGTTCATCCTGTCGCCCTTCGTCGAAGGATTTCTGGTGTCGCTGAAGCCGCTCGGTCTCTTGTTTTCCTCGCCCTACAAGTTCTGGCCGGAAAACGGCTCCTTTGCGGCCTATCGGTCGATGTGGGTGAGCGTTCCCGGTTTTGCCCGCTATATCTTCAACTCCTTCTTCATCTCTTCCATCGTGACCGCGATCGTCCTGGTGCTGGTCGTGCCAGCAGCCTATGCCTTCGCCCGGTTCAAGTTCCGTGGCAGCGGACCGCTGCTGGCTGCGTTTCTCGCGGTCAACATGTTCTCGGGCGCGGTTCTTCTCATTCCGCTCTTCCGGCTGATGCGCACCATGGGCGTGCTCAATACCTATTTCGCGATGATCGTGCCTGGAGTCGCCTTCCTCATTCCCTCGGCGATCTGGCTGTTGCGCACCTATATGATGCGCATCCCGCGCGAGCTGGACGAGGCAGCCTTCGTCGATGGTGCGAGCCATTTCTATACGCTACGCCGGGTGATCCTGCCGATCGCCATGCCGGGTATTACCGTCGTCGCGATAACCACCTTCATCGGCTCCTATGCCCAGCAGTTCATTTTCGCGCTGACCTTCAACTCGAAGACCGAATACATGCCGCTGCCGATCGGGCTCTACGCCTATTTCGGCCGGCAGGAAGTGATCTGGAACGAGCTGATGGCCGCAAGTTTCGTCGGCATCGCGCCGGCCGTCATCCTCATCTTCCTGATGCAACGCTATCTCGTCGCGGGCCTGACGGCCGGCGCCGTGAAACAGTAACCGCAACAACGAGCTCTACAAGCAAGGGGAACGACCATGAAAAAGCATGCCTTAATGATTGCAGCCACCTTGGCGCTGCTGACTGGGACGGCGCTGCCGTCGATGGCGGCCGACACCGAAATCACCTTCATCGCCTGTGGCGACAAGATGCAGCCGGCGCATGCCGATTTCATTAAGAAGTGGGAAGAAGCCAATCCCGGCTACAAGATCGCCTCTGAAGTGGTTGGCTGGGCGCAGTGCCAGGACAAGGTGACGACGCTTGCTGCCGCCGGCACGCCAGTGGCGCTCGCCTATGTCGGCTCGCGCACGCTGAAGGAATTCGCCGACAACGAGCTGATCGTGCCGATCACCTTCTCCGACGAGGAAAAGAAGTCCTATTATCCCTATATCATGGACACGGTCACCACCGACGGCAAGCAGTGGGGCATCCCGGTCGCCTTCTCGACGAAGTCGCTCTACTGGAACAAGGCGCTGTTCAAGCAGGCCGGTCTCGACCCGGAAACGCCGCCGAAGACCTGGGCTGAAGAGCTGGAATACGCCAAGATCATCAAGGAAAAGACCGGCATTGCCGGCTTCGGCGTGGTTGCAAAGACCTTCGACAACACCATGCACCAGTTCCTGCATTGGGTGTACACCAATGACGGCTCGGTGATCGACGCCGACGGCAAGATCACCCTCGACAGCAAGCAGAATCTTGAAGCGCTGACGGCGCTCAAGGATATCGTTCCCTATGCCGAGGAAGGCCCGACCTCCTACGAGCAGAACGAAGTGCGCGCCATCTTCCTCGACGGCAAGCTCGGCATGATCCAGGCCTCCGTCGGCGCGGTCAACCGCTTGAAGGAAACCAAGATCGACTGGGGCGTCGCGCCACTGCCGCTCGGTCCGAGCGCCAAGGGTTCGGGCACGCTGCTAATCACCGACAGCCTTGCCGTCTTCAGCGGCACTGGCGTCGAGGAAAAGGCGATCGAGTTTGCCAAGTACCTGACCAATGCCGAACACCAGCCGATTTATGAGGCGCAGGAAGGCCTGACGCCGCTGCGCCCGGGCAAGGCGGTGGATGATATGGTCGCGGCCAATCCCTATTGGAAGCCGTTCATCGACGGCATCTCCTTCGGCGGTCCGGAGCCGCTGTTCACCGATTACAAGGGGCTGCAGAACAGCATGATCGAGATGGTCCAGTCGGTCGTGACCGGCAAGGTCGAGCCGGCCGATGCGCTGAAGAAGGCGGCTGCCGATCTCGAGCAATACAAGTAAGGCCATCGGACCGCGAGCCCACTGCATAATTTCGGAGAAATTATGCAGCATTTCAGAGTGTTACGGCGACCTTAGCGCGTCTTAAAAGACGCGCGGCGCCGTAAGGGTTCGCGGTCCACTCCTCTTCTGCTATGAAAGGGCCGCTTCTCGCCGGCGGCCGGAGACACATTCTTGGGACAGCTTAATCTCAACACGGTTCAGAAATTCTACGGCACGTTCGAGGTGCTGAAAGGCATCGATCTCGATGTCAGGAACGGCGAGTTCGTCGTTTTCGTCGGACCGTCCGGCTGTGGCAAGTCGACCTTGCTCCGGATGATCGCCGGTCTCGACGAGACCAGTTCCGGTGACATCCTGATCGACGGCAAGCGCGTCAACGATCTGCCGCCGGTCAAGCGCGGGATCGCCATGGTGTTCCAGTCCTATGCGCTCTACCCGCATATGAGCGTGTTCGAGAATATCGCCTTCCCGCTGCGCGTCGAAAAGATGCAGGAGGATAAGCTCAAGGCCAAGGTGGAGAATGCCGCCCGCATCCTTCATCTCGACCAGCGGCTTGAGCAGAAGCCGGGCATGCTCTCCGGCGGCCAGCGCCAGCGCGTGGCCATCGGCCGGGCGATCGTGCGCGAGCCGAAGATCTTCCTGTTCGACGAGCCGCTATCGAATCTCGATGCGGCGCTGCGCGCCGACATGCGCATCGAGCTTGCAAAACTCCACCGGCAATTGAAGGCGACGATGATCTACGTCACGCACGACCAGGTCGAAGCGATGACGATGGCGGACCGGATCGTCGTCCTCAATGCCGGGGAGATTTCGCAGACGGGCGCACCACTCGAGCTCTACCACAAGCCGGCCAACATCTTCGTTGCCGGCTTCATCGGCAATCCGAAGATGAACATGCTACCTGTCGTCTGCAAATCCGTGGGAGCCGGCGGCGTCGAGGTCGAATACCAGGGACAGTCGGCGACGATCCCCGTTGAAAGCCGCGCGGGCCTCATCGGACAGCCATTGACGCTCGGCATACGTCCGGAACACATCCAGTTCGGCGCGGCCGACCTCGTATTGACAATTGCGCCTTCGGTGATCGAACGCCTCGGCGCCCACACCGTTGCCTATGCAGCGCTCAACGGCGAGGGCGAGAATTTCTGCGCCATGCTGCCCGGCAGCGCCGCGATCCGCACGGAGGAGACGGTTCCAGTCGGCATCAATGCCGCCGACTGCCACCTCTTCGACGCCGACGGCATCGCGCTCGAGCGCCGGGTGGAGCTCACCGATGTCGATATTGGGCTTTTAAAAGCAGGTGCGGTCTAGGCCGTGGTGACGATTTAAGGTTTTAAGGTTCCCAAAGGGTTTCAAATCAGATTCAACACTGACTTTTGGAGGTCAGTGATGGATTGCGATGCTCTTCGGGATGATCAGTGGGAGCGTATCAAGGCGATTGTGCCCGGCGGGACCAAGGGCAAACGCGGTCCGCGAACCAACAACCGGCTTTTTCTGGATGCGTTGCTATGGATGGCTCGTTCTGGTGGCCGCTGGCGTGACCTGCCTGAGCGGCTGGGCGATTACCGCTCGGTCAAGCGACGCTATTATCGCTGGATCGAGATGGGTGTGCTCGACGACATGCTTGCCGTCCTTGCCCGCGAAGCCGACCTGGAATGGCTGATGATCGATAGCACCATTGTGCGAGCCCACCAGCATGCCGCCGGAGCGCGCAAGGAAAAAGGGGGGCGGATGCCCAGGGCCTGGGTCGGTCTCGCGGCGGATTGAGCACCAAGATCCATGCCGCGACGGAGGCTCTGGGGCTTCCGGTGCGCCTGATCGGCAGTCCCGGACAGCGCAACGACATCACCCTTGCACATCAGTTGGTCGAGGGTTTCGAGACGGATGCGGCAATCGCCGACAAAGGCTATGACGCAGACCATTTACGCGACAAGATCGCCGAAGCGGGTGCTGAAGTCGTCATCCCGCCAAAGCAAAACCGCAAAATCCAGCATCCCTATAACGCCGACCTCTACAAGGAACGCAACCGTATCGAACGCTTCTTCAGCAAACTCAAACAGTTCCGACGAGTGGCAACCCGATACGACAAATTGCTGGCAAACTTCATGGGCTTCGTCAAACTCGCCGCCATCGCAATCTGGCTCAAATAGTTAAATCGTCACCACGGCCTAGGTAACAGCGCCAATTGCGATCGATCAAGCAGCTTTGAAGGGCGCGTCACCAACGCCCTTTTCCATATATTCGGGAACAATCAGATAACGCCGAGCGCAGGGGCAATACGCCATCAACTTGAACACCGCGCCCTAAGCCATCGCCTCAAGCCGCGCCCTAGTCCATCCCATGCGGATTGTCCACCATCGGCCAGATGTCACGCGGTGCCCGGCGATAGGCCGTGCGGGCCGGGTTGTTCGGATAGGGCGTTCCTGCCGAGCAATAGAGGATTTCCGAGGCGATCGGGGCGAAGGATGCGTAGAAATGGTTGGTCGATTTGATGACCAGTATTTTCCTCGATGTCGGCTCGATCCCCATCACCGAAAACAGGCTCGGGTCGAAGCTCTGCGCCCGCGTCGAGTTCAGGATGATGTCGATACCGTTGAGCTGGATATGCGCCGCATCACCGAAGGGTGCATAGCTTTCGCCGAAGCGCATTTCGGCATTGCGCACGAGCCGGACGATCTTGACGACGCCATCGATCGGATTGCCGGTGCCCGGCGCCGATTTCGCGCCGAAGCGCAGCTGGATCTCGGCGCCTTCGCCGGCCGCCATGCAGATCTGCACCGCCATCGGATCCCAGATCGTGCCGACCGCCGTGTCCTTTGCGCCCTGCGCCAGCAATTCCGCCAGCAGAACCGTCGCATCGCCGGCCGTCCCGCCGCCCGGATTGTCCCAGGTGTCGGCGATCACCACCGGTCCGCTCGCCGCGGCAAGAGCGCGGGAAACGGCTTCTCTCTCGTCGATCTGCGGCATGATGAAACTGCCACGCTTGGCGAAAAGCTCAAGGCCAAGCTCGCGGGCGAGCACCGCGCCTTTTTCCGGCTTGCCGTCGGTGAGAACAACCATTTTCGTCCCCATCTCCGGCACGTCGCCGGCCATGAACCCATGCACGACGGAGATCGACAGAATATCCACATCCGCGGCCTCCATCCGCATGATCTTGTCGACGAAGGACCGCATCGGCTCACGTGATGTCGGATAGACGTCGATCATGCGGCAGTCGAACACCGACATCACCGGCTTGACGCGGCCGGCGAGCGTATCGAGCGTAATGCGCCACAGATCCTCGGCGCGGTCGACGAAGTCGGTATGCGGGAATTCCTTGAAGTAGACGAAGAAATTCGCGGCCGCCAGGCGCTTCGCCGTCAGGTGGCTGTGCGGGTCGAGTTCGGCGCAAACGAGAATATCCGGGCCGACGATATCGCGCAGACGGGTGAGGAAATCGCCTTCGGTATCCTCGTAGCCGTCGGCCACCATGGCGCCGTGAAGACCGAGCACGACAGCATTGACTGGAAGGGCTGCGCGCAGCTGATTAAGAATCTCGTCGCGCAGCCCCTCATAGGTCAGGCGATTGACGAGGCCCGCCGGATCCGCCCAGGCGGCCGTTCCCTCGATCAGTTCGAATCCCTTTTCGGAGGCCAACCGGCGGCCGACGGTGATCGGCGCGGAACAGAGCGTCGGCGTTTCCGGATGTTCGCCCGGCGGCGCGTAGAGCGAGGCCTCGAAGGCGCGGCGGTCGACGCAGATCGGCGAGAAGGTGTTCGTTTCGGTCGCCAGGGCGGCGGTAAATATGCGCAATGCCGTTGCCTCTTGCTTGCCCGCTCAGGCTCCGCCCATCGGATTGGGCAGATAGCCAGTGAAGCCGCAGATCTTCCACCGCCCCTCGTGCAGGCGGCAATAATAGAGTGTCTGCCACATCAGGATATCAACGCTGCCATCCGATTTCTTGAGGCTGCCGTCAAACTTCTTGCGGGCCAGCGCCATGTCGCCTTCGATCTCGATATCCTCGAGCGTCGTCGTCGTGAAGATCGCGGTGCGCGGATCTTCGGCGAAGGACTGCCGCGCGAAGTCTTCTGCCTGCCGCAGCCATTCGTTGCAATAGGCATTGAGCGAAGGAAAGGCAAGGCGCCATTTATCGGGGCTCGTTTCGCGTTTCCCGTCGATGCCGATGAAGCCGTCTTCAACGAAATCCCCGGCGACTTTCGACCAGTCTGCGGCGAGGAAGGCATCGATGTCGCGTTCGACCAGCATTTGCCAGATTGCATGACGGGCTGAGTCGGAAGATGGAAACGGATTGCGGAAAGGATCGCGCACGTTTACTCCCTGGATTGAAATTCTTTTCATAAATGATGTTTTTCTCTGGTCAAATTCCGCTTTCTATGGTCCGTTGTCAACGGATTGAGAAAATAATTTGCAAGGACGCAGGAATGCCCATCAAACGTTACGGCGCCGAACAGACGGGCGCTGGCGGCAGGCCGCTCCCATTCGCTCGCGCGGTTGAAGTGAATGGCTGGCTTCATGTATCCGGCCAGGTTGCAATGGAAAAGGGCGAAATCATCGAGGGCGGCATCATTGCGCAGACCCACAAGACGATCGCCAATCTGTTGGCCATTCTGGAGGAGGCCGGCTACGGCCCCGAGCATATCGTCCGCTGTGGCGTCTGGCTCGATGACCCGCGCGACTTCTGGACCTTCAACAAGATCTATCAGGACTATTTCGGTAAGCATCCACCGGCCCGTGCCTGCGTGCAGGCGTCGATGATGGTCGATTGCAAGGTGGAGATCGATTGCATCGCCTACAAGGAAAAGACTGCGTAGGTCAGACGGAAGAACCGGGAGCAGGGTGGACATAGGGTGAGAATCGTGTGCCGGATCGCAGCATTGCAGCGGGTGCAGGGAGCCCCCTCAAGGCGGGCTTGCGATCTCATGAAAGGTGCACTTTGAATGGATATCTTCTCGACGCTTCAGGAAGAGAAAGGCAAGCTCTCGCAAGCCGAAAGCCGCATCGCAGAGATCCTGCTCACCGATTTTGAATTTGCCGTGAATGCCTCGATCATCGAACTCGCCGGCAAGGCCGATGTCTCGCCCCCGACCGTCACGCGCTTTTGCCGCCGCCTCGGCTGCGAGAGCTTTTCCGATTTCAAGGTTCAATTGGCGCGCACCGCCTATGTCGGCATGCGCTATCTCAAGCCAGAGCCGAAGAGCCGCGAGCCTGCCGATGTGGCGCAGGATATCGTCGCCAAGGCGCAGAACGCGCTTTTCCTGCTGCACCGCAATCTTGACCTTGCGGCGATCGAACAGGCCACCGAGCGGCTCGCCGCGGCAGATATGATTTATGCCTTCGGCTCCGGCGGCAATTCGTCGATGATCGCCAGCGAAATGCAGAACCGCCTCTTTCGCCTGGGGCTGCGGGTCACGGCGAGTTCCGATCACAGCATGCAATTGATGATGGCCGCCGCCGCCAGACCGACGGATGTGCTCATCGGCTCCTCGTTTTCCGGCCGCAACGCCGAGCTCGTCCGCTCCTTCTCGCTGGCGCGCGACCAGAAAGTAACGACCATCGCGCTGACGCAGAGCGGCAGTCCGGTCGCCCGCGCCGCCGATATCACCGTGCCGGTCGATCTGCCGGAGGGCACCAATATCTATCGGCCGACCTCGACCCGCATCGCTTATCTTGCGCTCGTCGATATCATCGCGAGCCTTGTCGCCTATCACATCCAGCCGCAGGCGACGGTGACGCTGCGGCGCATCAAGCAGCAGCTGGTCGCCCATCGTGACGGCGACGACCGCCAGCTTCTCGGGGACTAGCAAAGGATATGGTCAGAAAGGAACCGGCATGTCTTCATCTGTCGCGATCGTAACAGGGGCCGCGGGTGACATCGGCCGGGCGATCGCCCGCCGCCTGGGCGAAGACCATGATATCGTGCTGATGCCCGATCTCGACGGCGCGGCGGCCGAGAGGGCGGCAGCCAGCCTCGGCGACCCCGGCAAGTTCGTCGCCTTTGCCTGTGACATCACCGATCCGGCAAATGTCGCCGATATGGCGAAGCGCGCCGCGGCGCTGGGCATGGTGCGAACCCTCGTCAACAATGCCGGCGCGGCGTGCGCGGTCAGTCTGCACGATACGACGCCGGAAATCTGGCGCATGGACAGCGTGCTTAATCTGGAGGCTGCCTTCCTTTGTTTTCGCGCTGTCGAAGAAGCGCTGAAGGCGACGAAGGGCTCGGTCGTCAACATCGCCTCGGTCAACGGCACCAATGTCTTCGGCCATCCGGCCTACAGCGCCGCAAAGGCCGGCCTGCTGCACCTGACGAAACTGATCGCCGTCGAGTATGGCAAGTTCGGCATCCGCGCCAATGCCGTCTCGCCCGGAACGGTCCGCACCCAGGCCTGGGAGGACCGCGCCGCCGCCAATCCCAACGTGTTCGAGGACGCACGGCGCTGGTATCCGCTGCAGCGGATCGCCAATCCGGAAGACGTGGCCAATGCCGTTGGCTTTCTTGCCAGCCCACTTGCCGCCGCTATCACCGGCGCCTGCCTTCCGGTCGATTGCGGCCTGACGGCCGGTCAGGCGGAACTCGCCCGCACCTTCTCCCAATCGGACCACTATTAGGAATAAGAGGAACAGACATGCAATCGGCGTCCTATCGTCTCGAAAGCGCGTGGCAACCGGATGGCGGTCCAGATGGCCGCTTCACTTTCAGCCTGTTCAATCTCTCCGACCGCCCGATCGAGAATTTCACGATCGTCTACACATCGCTGACGCGGGTCATCGACCAGAAGGCCTGCGAGAACGCGACCTTCGTCAAGCGGGACGCCAACTACCACGAATTCGCCCCGCCGGCCGGTTTCGTGCTGGCCCCTGGTGCAGGCTGGACGTTTGCGGTCAGCGGCTTGCACCGCAAGGCGGTGCATTGTACCGACGGTGCGAAATCCGCCTATCTTACGCTGAGCGATGGCAGCCATGTGGCGGTTGCCGTGTCCGATCTGCTTCTCGAAGGCCACGTCAGCGAGCCACCGCCGGTGCTGCTGCCGGAAGGAAAACTCGATCTGCCGTTTGCGCTGCAGCCCTGGCCGCGCCGGATCGACGCGGAAGCGGGGGAAGGCTTACCGGTCTGCCTCTATCCCGCCGCAGGCGCATCGCTGGAGGATTTTAGGGCTGTCGACACAGTGCTTGCGCTCTTCCGGCGGCTGTTCGAAGCGGATCACGTGCCGTTCAGCCTGACGCCAAACAGCCAGGGCAGGGCGCTGCATCTCGAACGGGACGCAGCACTCGCGCCGGAGGGCTACGAGCTTTCCTTCTCGGCAAACGAGGTCACCCTTTGTTTCGGTGGTACCGCCGGCCGTCAATACGGTCTGACGACCCTGGCACAGCTTCTGAACGGCGCACGCAGGGAGCCCGCGAAATTCCGGTTTCCGATCCGTGGCACCATCTCCGACGCGCCGCGCTACAGCTGGCGCGGCTGCCATCTCGACGTGTCGCGGCAGTTCTATCCGCTCAGCGATCTCTCGCGGCTGATCGATATTCTCGCCTGGCTGAAGCTCAACATCTTCCACTGGCACCTGACCGACGACGAGGCATGGCGGCTGGAGATCAAGGCCTATCCTGAGCTCACCACGGCCGGCGTCCTCCGCGGCCCGGATGGACCGCTTCTGCCGCAACTCGGCAACGGCGCAGAGCCTGTGGGAGGCTTCTACAGCCAGGACGATGTCCGCAGGCTCGTTGTCCATGCGTCAGCACTGAACGTCGAGATCGTGCCGGAGATCGACATTCCCGGCCACAACGCGGCGACGCTTGTCGCGCTGCGCGACCTTTCCGACGGTCAGGAGGCACCCGAGAGCTATCACTCGGTCCAGGGTTACGCCAACAACGCGCTCAATCCGGCCGTGTCGTTCACCTACGAATTCCTGGAAAAGGTCTTCGATGAAATGGTCGAGCTTTTCCCGTCCGCCTACATCCATGTCGGCGGCGACGAGGTGCCGGACGGGGCGTGGCTCGCCTCGCCGCTGGCCAGGACGTTGATGGAACGCGAGGGCATTTCCGGCACCTTCGGCCTGCAGTCCTATTTCCTCAAGCAGGTAAAGGACATGCTGAGCAAGCGAGGCAAGAAGCTCGCCGGCTGGAACGAGGTCGCCCATGGCGGCGGCGTCGATGCGGAAGGCACCCTGCTGATGGCCTGGCAGACGCCGGAGGTCGGCATCGAGCTTGCCCGCGAAGGCTATGAAGTCGTGATGACGCCCGGCCAGGCCTATTATCTCGACATGGTGCAGGCAGAGGCATGGCAGGAGCCGGGCGCAAGCTGGGCCGGTACCGTTCCACCCGCACACACCTATGACTACGAGGCCGAGGGCGATTTTCCGGAGGAACTAAAACATCGGCTGAAGGGCGTGCAGGCCTGCATCTGGTCGGAGCATTTCCTCTCGCGTGGCTATTTCAATCGCCTCGTCTTTCCGCGCCTGCCGGCCATCGCCGAAGCGGCGTGGACGCCGAAGAGCGAGAAGAACTGGCAGCGCTTCGCGGCCATCGTCGGTCTCAGCCCGAAACTTTGAGGTCCGAACTGTGAGGAAAGCCATGCGCATAGCCGTCGGTGGTATCCATACCGAGTGCAGCACCTATTCGCCCGTCCTGATGACAATCGAGGATTTTTGCGTGCTTCGCGATGCCGATCTGCTCGGTGCGGAATATTTCAACTTTCTCGATGCCGACGGCATCGAGCATGTGCCTCTGCTGCACGCCCGCGCGATACCTGGGGGGCCAGTGTCGCGACAAGCCTATCAGACCTTCAAGGCCGAATTCCTTGCAAAGCTTGAGGCGGCTCTGCCGATCGACGGTCTCTACCTGGCGATGCATGGCGCGATGAATGTCGAGGGTATGGAGGATGCTGAGGGCGACTGGATTTCTGCCGCGCGCGGGGTCGTCGGTTCCGATTGCCCGGTTGCCGCGAGTTATGACCTGCACGGCAATGTCAGCCAGAGGATCATCGATCAGCTCGATATCTTCGCCGCCTATCGCACTGCGCCGCATATCGATGTTCGCGAGACCATGGTGCGCGCCTGGTCGATGTTGATCGAGACGCTGCGCACCGGCCGGCGCCCGGGTGTGGCCTGGGCCAAGGTGCCCGTCCTGCTGCCGGGCGAATGCACCTCGACGGAGGACGAGCCGGCAAAGTCAATCTATCTCGGGTTTTCGTCTTTCGACGCGAAACCGGGGGTCCTCGATACCAACCTGATGATCGGCTATGTCTGGGCCGATGAGCCACGGGCAACAGCCTGTGCGGTTGTCACTGGCGTCGACAAGGCCAGTGCGCTGAAGGCCGCCGAGGAAATCGCCCTCCAATACTGGAATGCGCGAAAGAGTTTCGGCTTCGGCCCGCAGACCGGGCCGCTGGAAGAGATGCTCGACATCGCCGAGAGGGCGACCACATCCCCGGTCATTCTTGCCGATTCCGCCGACAATCCGACAGGCGGCGGTGTCGGCGACCGCGCTGATGTGTTGCGTGCGCTTCTTGCCCGTGACTGGCAGGGCGCTCTCATCGCCGGCATCACCGATCGGCCTGCCGTCGAAGCCTGCTTTGCCGCCGGCGAGGGAGCGTCGCTTGCCCTTCGCATCGGCGGCAGCCTCGATCCGGCAAGCGCTCCGGCTGACGTTACGGCAACGGTCTTGCGTCTCGATGATCCTGGCGCTCCGGCCGGGCGCCAGGCCGTCGTGCGTGTCGGCGGTATCGAGATCGTGCTTTCATCGCGCCGCCGGCCCTATCATAATATCGAGGACTTCCAGCGGCTGGGGCTTGATCCGAAGGCCGTGCGGTTATTGGTGGTGAAGTCCGGCTATCTCTCGCCGGAACTGGCGCCGATTGCCAATCCGAACCTGATGGCGGTGACCGATGGCGTCGTCAGTCAGGACATTGCCAATCTCGCAAGCAACCGCAGGGCAAGGCCGACCTTTCCCTTCGATCGGGATTTTGAATTTACGCCGCAGGCCAAACTTTCAGCGCGTTGGGACGCTGTGGCAGGACCGGCGGACTGAGCCAAACCATATTCAAGCAGTTCCTTATCCGCGCAATCCCGTCAATTCGCGGGCGCCGTTCATCTCTCCACTGGTGTCTTCATCATGACCTCCACGCTGTTGATCGCCTTCCGCCACCCGGTGGTCCGGTTGAGCATGATCGCGATCTTTCTGTTCGGCTTCACGGGTGCGGCGACATCGCCCTATCAGTCGGTCATCGGCATCACGGAACTGGGTCTGAGCGACGGCTTCTATTCGATCCTGATTTTCATGGCCGCCGCGGTCAATGTTGTCGCAAGTCTCTGGGTCGGCGTGCTCGCGGACAGGATCGGCAACTATCGGATCCTGCTGATGACCGTCATGACGTTCGGCGTCGTAGGCTATGGCCTGGTTTATGCCGTGCCTTCGGCGGCAAGCTTCGTCGTCTGTACGCTGATCATTTTGCCGGTCTACAACGCAATGAACTCGCTGCTGTTCGCCAATGTCCGCGCGATTGCCAATGCCGGGGGCGGGCGCGATGCAGCGGCGATCAACTCCGGCGTTCGTGCGGCGATTTCCGTCGCATGGGTGCTTGTGCCCGGTCTTGTTGCGCTCGTATTGGCGGGAAGCGGCAGCATGCTGCCCGCCTATCTGCTCGCCTGCCTCGGCTGCATCGTCAATCTGGCGCTGGTCTTCCTCAAATTGCCCGCCGCCGGGCCTCCCCAAGAGATCAGCCATCGTCACTCCTATCTCGCCTCCTTCGCCAAAGTTCTCTCGCCCAAAGTGTTTTGGAGGTTGATGGCTGTCTCGCTGATCACCTCGACGCTGCATGTCAACGCGGCGGTCCAGCCGCTGATCATTACCGGTGCCGCCGGGGGCAAGGTCACCGATATCGGGGTCATCGTCGGGATCGTCGCTTTCCTCGAAGTCGTCTTCATCTTCGTGTGGGCGCGGATCCAGCTTCACCTGCACCCGGTAACGGCGCTCGCAGCCGGCACGGTGCTCTATGCGGTCTATCTGGCGTTGCTCGGCTTCTCCTCCGCGCCCTGGCAGATCTATGCCCTGACGACGCTCAGCGCTTTCGCTGCGGCGGCCCTGATCAGCATTCCGATCACCTATATCCAGGACCTGATCGCCGATCGTCCCGGTCTTGGAAGCTCGCTTATTTCGGTCAACCTGTTCCTGAGCGGTGGGCTCAGCGCCATCCTGTTTGCGCTTGGGACCCGGTTCAGCGACTATTCGGGAACGTCGCTGCTCGGTGCGCTTGCCGGCACGGCGGGTTTTGCCCTGCTCATCTATCTCGACGGTCGGGGTGCGCGGCGACGGTCTGCGCGCTAAGTGTTGCGGGCCACTGACCGCGAACCGCCGTCAGCCCGATCCGAATATCGCCGTGTTTGGCAAGAAGCGATAGAGCCTGTTTCTGCGCCCACCATGCGGCCAATCCCAGCGCAACGCCGCCAACGATGGCGAGCCCCGAAAAGACAGGCGCGGCGATTTTTCCGGAAACCAGCGGGAGAAGCAGTTCCGGCACAAAACGGTGCATGAGATAGATGTGGAAACCCGCCGCGGAAATCGGCAGGATCAATGTCTTCAGCCAGCCCGGAACTGGCACACGCGGCAGGAACAACAGCAGGGCCAGAACCGGGATTTGCATGAAATATTTAACCCTGGTGCCGATCCAGACACTCTCGTAGAAAGCGAAGAAGCAAAACACGGCCGTACCGACCGTCATCAGCAGCAGCCGTTTTGCGGTGGTGTCCGCAAACCCCGCCAGAAAGCCGATGGCCGGCAGATAGAGAAGCCAGGGCAAGGTGAAAATCTGACGATTCCCGGCCATTTGCCGGAGTTCGGGAATGATCAGACGAGCAAGCAGCGCCACGCCCAGCAACACCAGACCGGCCGAGAAGGGCGACTGCCTGGCCATCCTTCGAACCGGTGGAAGGGCGAAGAAGCCGGCGAACAGGACAAGCATCTGGCAGTAGGCTTCGACGAACCAATAGAGGTAGGGAAGCATCGTGTGCCGTTCCGGATCGGCAAAACCGAAATTGCCGGCCATCAAGACCGAAGCCAGCGGCACCTCGCTCCAGGCGACTGCATAGCCCACGACAATCAGATAATACGGGATCAATATCTGCAGCGCCGATCGGAAGAGGCGGGCGATATCGAACCCGGAAATCGCGCGCCATTGGAAGCGGGCGAACCCGAAGCCGACGAGCAGGAGCATAGCAGCCGAGCCGCCGGGGATCGGCCAGAGCGTCTCGTGCTGGACGACGACAAAGAGGATGGCGAGCGCCCGGATGAGAAGATTGGCGTCCAGTTTGGGCAGCGTCACGGTGTGCTTGACGCTGCCTGCCAGCTTCGACACCGGCAGCGTTTCCCAGTTCGGGGGCGCTTCTCCGAGGATGCGCTCCAGAGCGATCGAAAGCTGCACGAAACGCAGGGAATCGCCGCCCAGCGACAGGAAGCTATCCTGCGGACCGACGCGGGCCGGGTAGAAGAGTTGCGCGAAAACATCCTGGACGGTTTCCGGCCTATTTCCGGCGTTCACGGTTCTGCCGGGGGATTGCGCCCTCAGAGCGCTGTAGTCGATCTTGCCTGAAGAAAGGCGCGGCAAATCCGCTTGCGGCGTGGCGCCGACCTGAAGCAAAGTCAGGCCGCTTGCCGCCGCCAGAATGTGTTTGACGCCGGTCTCGCTGGCAGGACCGGCGCAATAAGCGTGGATTGACTGGTCGTCACCGATGACGGCTGCGCGAATCCCATGTTTCTCAAGCGCCGCCTCCATCGCATCATGGCTGATCCTCAGACCCGCGATCTTCGAAATACGCTTCAGACGCCCGCAGATGCGTAACAGTCCCTCATCGTCCATCTCGGCGAGGTCGCCCGTTTTCAGGCAGTCGAGCTCGTGGCCATGCGTCAGTTCGCGGCGCGAACTCGCATATCCCATCATAACATTGGGACCGCGATAGACGAGCTGGCCGGGGCGTCCCGGTGAGGAGATCGTTCGTCCCTGTTCGTCCTCAACCGTCAGCGTGCCGCCGGGAACGGCGATCCCGATCCGGTCCTCGTTTCCCTCAAGCCGATCTGGTGGCACATAGGCCAGCCGCGCAGTGCCTTCCGTCTGGCCATACATCACGAAAAAAGCGCCGTCGTTTTCGCGCATACGATGATTGTAACGGCGGATGATATCGGGCGACAGGCGGCCACCGGCGACCGTCATGAAGCGGAGGGATGAAGGGAGCCTGCTGCGGAAATCAATGCTCTCCAGAAGCTCGTAGGAATAGGGAACGCCGGAAAAATTCGTGCATCCGGACTGTTCCAGCCGATCGTGGAATTGCGGATCCGATATCGACATTTTCGGGAAATACAGGCTGGCACCGACCGAAAGATGCGAATGCAGAACGGACAATCCGTAACAATAATGCAATGGCAGCGCCATGCAGCCGCGATCTGTTGCCGTCAGGTCGAGATACTGGGTTATCGACGCCGCATTGGCGTCGAGGTTGCGGGCGGAAAGCCTCACCGCCTTGGCGCGGCCGGTGCTTCCGGATGTCATCAATAGCAGCGCCAGATCGGGATGTGGCGGAATACCGTGCTGGTCGCGGCTGCGGAGAGGCTCGATCAGTCTCCAGCGGCCGTCGATCTGGCGAAAGGTGATATCGGGCGCAAATGCCTCTGCGACGACGGCACCCTGCGCCTGATCCGCCGGTGGCATCATGATCACGGCATGGCCGGACTGAAGGGCCGCGAGGTAGCCGATGATTGCGTGCTCGGAATGCGACGCTTCCACGCCGACCAGCATTTTCTCCCGGCCGAAAGTCGTGGATTTCTGACTGACACGATCTGCCAGTTGCCGGTATGTGATCGGGTCACGGTCTGGAAAAAGCAGTGCAGGCGCATCGCCCCAATTTGCCAGCGCGGACGTAAAGAGCGGTGCCATGGTGTGCGATCTTGACGGAATAGGAAGGGAAGTTGGATATGCTCCCTATGAAATGCATGATTGCTATTGTCAAGTTATCGGCAGGGGCATAGGTGTTTTCGGAGGGACGACCTTTGGCGCGTGGAACCGAATGACGGAGAAGAGATTGATTCCGGCAGCAAAAGACCCGGCGCTCGAACTCTGCAATGTAAGCCGCAGGTTTGGAAAGACCGTCGCTCTGGATGACGTGTCGCTGACGATCAGCTCCGGCGAGATCATCTGTCTCGTTGGCCGTTCCGGCTGCGGGAAATCGACATTGCTGAGAATGATCGCCGGGGTCGATATGGTCGATGCCGGCCGCATCCTGCTCAACGGAGACGAAGTTTCGGGTCCTTCAACCTTCGTGGAGCCGGAGGACCGCAAGATCGGTTTCGTTTTCCAGGACTACGCTCTCTTTCCGCATCTGACCGTGGAGCAGAACATCCTGTTCGGTCTCAGGGGCCGGCCGAAAAAGACTGTCGCCGACAGGGTCGCCGAAATTCTCGAACATATCGGCATCGAGCATCTGAAGGCACGGTATCCGCACATGCTGTCGGGCGGCGAACAGCAACGCGCCGCGCTTGCCCGCGCTCTCGCGCCACAGCCGGATATCCTCCTGATGGACGAGCCGTTCTCCAACCTGGATCGCGGCCTGCGGGACAGGGTTCGCGATGAAACGCTTTCGCTTCTGAAAAATCTTGGCACGACGGTCATCATGGTCACCCATGACCCGGAAGAAGCCCTTTCGGCGGGCGACAGGGTTGTCTTGATGAAGGCCGGCCGGATCGTTCAGACCGGGTCGGGCTACGACCTGCACGACAGGCCCGTGAACCCTTATGCCGCTGAGTTCTTCTGCGCCTTCAACAAGGTTCCCGGCGTTTACCGTCAAGGTCATGTCGAAACGGCGATCGGCCGGTTTGCGCAGAGGCTGGATCTCGGCGAAGGCAGCGCCGCCACGCTCTATATCCGCCCACAGGGAATTTCCGTGTCGCGTGAGCCCGCAGACGTCTGCGGGCGCGTGCACAGCCGTGTCTTCCTTGGTGACGTGGAACAGCTCGCCGTCAAGGTGGAGGGTTTGGAGCAGCCGCTCCTGGTTCGAACGATGCAGCGCCTGGAGGCCGGTACCGACACGGTCGGTTTGGCTATCTTGCCGGAGAGCTGCCTGGCATTCGCCGCTGCTTGCGCAGGGAGCGCAGATCCGGATAACCCGATCAAGCCTGAGGGATCATTTACGGTAAATTTTCCTCGTTAAACTTGACTGCAGTACTCCATTAATGCTTGACGGCGCGACACAATTCATCTGGAGGATTAAATGACCCCGTTCACCATCGCAAAATCCGCGCTGCTTTCAACCACCTTGCTGCTCAGCACGGGTGCCGTGTCTGCTGCGGAGCTCAACATCTACACAACCCGCGAGCCGGGCCTGATCCAGCCGCTGCTGGACTCCTTCACCGCAGCCACCGGTACTAAGGTCAACACGGTCTTCCTCAAGGATGGCCTGGTCGAGCGCGTCGCGGCCGAGGGTGAAAACTCGCCGGCCGATATCCTGATGACAGTCGACGCGGGAAATCTCGTAGATCTCGTCGAGAAAGGCGTCACCCAGCCAGTGGAATCCACTGTCCTGACGGAATCGATTCCGGAGCAGTTGCGCGATGCGAAAGGCAACTGGTTTGCGCTATCCATGCGCGCCCGCGTCATTTATGCAGCAAAGGATCTCGATCTCGCAGCCTTCCACTACGAGGATCTGGCCGATCCGAAATGGAAGGGCAAGGTCTGCATTCGCTCCGGCCAGCACCCGTACAACACCGCGCTCTTTGCCGATTACCTCGCCCATTACGGCGCTGAAGAGACGGAGAAATGGCTCGCCGGCGTCAAGGACAACCTGGCTCGCAAGGCAGCCGGCGGCGACCGCGACGGCGCCAAGGACATTCTGGGCGGCATTTGTGATATCGCGGTTGCCAATTCCTACTATGTCGGCCTGATGCGCTCGGGCAAGGGCGGCGAAGAGCAGGCTTCTTGGGGCAACGCCATTAAGGTCATCCTGCCAACCTTCAAGGACGGCGGAACACAGGTCAACGTCAGCGGCGCTGCCGTCGCAAAACATGCGCCGAACAAGGCGGAAGCCGTAAAGCTCCTGGAATACCTCGTGTCCGACGAGGCCCAGAAGATCTACGCCGAAGCGAATTTCGAATATCCGGTCAAGCCCGGCGCCGCGGCCGACCCGATCATTGCATCCTTCGGTGAATTGAAGATCGATCCGAAACCTTTGACGGAAATCGTCAGCCATCGTAAGCAGGCAAGCGAACTGGTCGACAAGGTCGGCTTCGACAACTAAAAACGGGAAGGCGCCCGCGGTGAATGCGGGCGCCTTCCTGTCGCCGACGAAATGGATTTTCCTTGATGACCAGCGCCGCACGAAGCCGGCACCGGCGCTCCACTGGGTCCAGGTGGCTGGTCTGCGCGGGCGCTACCGCCTGTTTCGTCCTGCTGCCGTTCCTGGCGCTCTTGTTGCAGGCGGTGCAGGGATCCGCAGGACTGTGGTCGCATCTTGTCACGACCGTCCTGCCCGTCGCCTTGATGGATACCGTCATTCTCCTCTGTGGTGTGGGCCTGATCACTGCCATTGTCGGAACGACGACCGCCTGGCTGGTCACGGCCTATACCTTTCCAGGCCGCCGGGTGCTCGAATGGGCGCTGCTGCTGCCGCTTGCGGTGCCGACCTACATCATCGCCTATGCCTATCTCGACATCCTGCATCCGATAGGGCCGGTGCAGGGGGCGGTTCGATGGCTGCTCGGCTATTCCAGCCCAAGGGAATTTCGCCTGCCGGACCTGCGCTCGATGACGGGCTGTATCCTGCTTCTGGGTTTCGTGCTCTACCCTTATGTCTATATTCCGGTGCGGGCGATGTTCCTGACACAGTCCGCCAATCTGATCGAGGCTGCAAGAACACTCGGCATTTCCCGGCGCGCAATCTTCTGGCACGTTGCCCTGCCGCTGGCGCGGCCTGCCGTTGCCGTCGGCGTCAGTCTCGCGCTGATGGAAACGCTCAACGATATCGGCGCCTCGGAGTTTCTGGGCGTGCGGACACTGACCGTCTCCATATACACCACCTGGGTGACCCGGTCCGATCTGCCGGGGGCGGCGCAGATTGCCTTGGCGTTGCTTGCGATCGTCGTCATCCTGGTGGGGTGGGAAAGACGGGCAAGGGGAAAACAGCGCTACACTTCCAGCGCGCAGCGCAATCGCGCTTTCGAACCCCGCCGCGTTTCTCCGGCAAAAGGTTTGCTCCTGTTTGTCACAGGGCTTCTGCCCATCCTTGTCGGCTTCGCCGCTCCGGCGGCCTATCTCGTCGTCGAAGCCTGGAAAAGGGTGGAGTTTGCCGGGCTTTCGCCTCGGTTCCTCGTCGAAGCCGTCAACACCATAGGCCTGGCGGTCTTTGCGACGGTCATCACGGTTCTTTTCGGCCTGCTTGTCGCCTATGCCAGCCGTCTGCGCCCCGGTGCCGCGTCATCCTGGTTTCACCGCCTCTCGACGCTCGGCTATGCTGCCCCCGGTACGGTCGTCGCGATCGGAATTCTAATCGTTCTGGGAACATTTGACGGCTTCGTGGACCGTACAGCGACCGCTTGGTTCGGCATTTCAACTGGGTTGCTGGTCATGGGGTCGAGTGCAGCGCTGCTCTATGCCTATACGGTGCGATTTCTTGCCATCTCGGCCGGCGGCATAGAGGCGGGGCTGGCGCGCATCCCCATCTCCTTCGATCATGCGGCGCGCACCTTGGGCCAATCGAAGACGGGTACCTTCCGATTTGTCCATCTGCCGTTGTCGAAGGCGGCGATCACGGCCGCCGCCTTGCTGGTGTTCGTCGATTGCGTCAAGGAGCTTCCCGCCACCCTGCTGCTGCGCCCGCTGAATGTCGAGACCTTCGCAACGCATCTCTACGGCGAAGCGGCGAGGGGCACCTACGAGGAGGCGTCCATCGCCGCTCTCGCCATCGTCGCCATCGGCATCCTGCCCGTCATCCTGCTTTCCCGCATGGGACGCGTCGCCAGGCATCTTGAGTGAGTTTGCCAACGGAACTGTCGTGCGGCGGTTTCTTGATTCCCCGACGGTGCCGAGCAACACGCTCCCCACTGCTCACCGATTTCGTGATCTTCGGAAAAGGTCAATATTCCACGGGCAGAGCAGCCGTCGATCATCCTGCCAATTTATACCTCCGTCGCCAAACACCAGGATAGCTCCGAGAGACGCGAAGTCTCCGTGTTTGGAGGCGGCGCTACAACACCAGAGCGGCAGGTCAGCAATCTGATCTGCTTGCGTCCGTCAAGACTTCGCTGGAAGCGGAAATGCGGAGGCGTTGTCCAACAAACTCATAAGGGTCGTGTATTCCAGCGCCAAACTTCGGATGCGCCAAGGACCCGGAACCACTTACCCAGCGATCGTCACTCTTAAAAAAGGTACTCGGCTCGAGGTGTTCGCAACTGACGGCGAGTGGCTACAGGTGACCGCTTCCCGGCAGTCGGGCTGGGTTCATGGGAGCTTCGTTACCGACGGCAGCCCTATCGCAGCCGAAAAAAGCCCGATCAAGCAGGAAGCCGTGCCGGCATGGCGATTGGTCAGAACGACGCCGGAAAACAGCTCACGTCCCGGAGGCATCCCGCGCGTTTGGGCGCACCCAAAAACGAGTTCTCCTTGGATTAGTTGCCCTTGAAAGCTTTTTTAGGAAACCGTCTATTTTTGAAAGGATTTTTAGGGTCATTACTGTTTTTTGGGGGCGGGGCTATTTTTTGAAAAGAAATTTTGGGCAACGAAAGTTTTTAAGAAGGCCCCAAAACCTCTTGATCTCTTCTCGCGATCAGGCTGTTCTTATATTGGAAATGAACATGCCCAGGGCGTGCTGAACTGCGTCCTTTGCAGGCTCGGTCCCGTGCCATTCGGGGAAGTGACCGTCAACCGCCATCCGTGCAAGCCCGTAGACGAGCGCTCTGGCAGCAAGCACCAGATGATCGAAGTCCAAGCCCTGGCGGAGCTCATCCCGGTCACGGGCCTGAGCGAGAAGGTCGATCATCAGTGTCCGTATCTCTTCATTGTCTCGACGCAGGCTCTCCGAGCCGTCGAAATCAATGAGCGTACGCGAGCTGATGATCTCGAAGTGAGTGGTATTGGATAGCGCCCATCGCAGATAGCCTCGGCCGATTGCTTCGAAAGCCGCCAGCGGGTCTTGTTCGCCGGTCTCGGCCACCGTTTCGGCCACCGCCTCCTTCAACCGCGTCATTGCCTGTTCGGCTACCGCCGTCATCAATGCGGTCTTGGTTTTGAAGTGCCGGAACGGCGCAGCGGGGGAGACGCCCGCTCGCTTCGCCGCTTCGCGCACGGACACATGGTCGATGCCGCGCTCCTCGATGATCGCGACCGTGGCGGCAACGAGCGCCTCCACCAAGTTGCCGTGGTGGTACCGCTTGGGTTCTTGGGCGACGTGGCCCTGTGGGTGCGCATCTGTCATGTCCCGAGTTCTATCATGTCGAAGGAATGTAATCACCATTTACTTTTAAGGTTGACCACGACATCTTGGCGATGTAATCAGTGATTACTTAACAAGGAGAATTCAAATGCACCGATCCGCCCTCAAATATGCTGTCACGCTATCGTTGCTCGCAACGGCGATGCCCGCGCTCGCTCAGGACAAACCGTCCCTCGAAATCGTCTGGCCGCCGGCCAATGCGGTGATCACGCTTGGTGACGACATCGACAAATCGTTCGGCGTCGTCGTCAAAAGCAACTTTAGACTGCTCGCGGCCGGGCAGTGCGGGGACGACGATCAATGCGGTCACGTCCACATGAAGATCGATCCGCGCGGCAATACCTGCAACATTCCAGGCCATCCCTATAACAGCATGAACAGTGACGTCGGCGGCGATCTGATCAAGGCTCGGTTCGGACATTGCCCATCACCCGACGGAATCCACGTCATCGGCATCCTTTTAGCCAATGACCATCACAAGCCGGTCCTTGTCGATGGCAAACCAGTCACGGCGCTCGTGACCGTAAAGACAAAAAAGTGAGCTGAGGGACGAGAATGGTCTAGCACGGACGGCTTCCCGGATGTCGCTGGCAAATTCCAGGACCTGTTCGATCTCATTTTTTCGCTGGCGGTCAGACATCTCCAAAAGGCGACGCTGATCAGCGCCGGCGGGAAGATGCTCACGGCAATTCCAGGTTCGGGCGCGAAGCCCGTGCTAGCCTACAGGGGCCCTAAAGAACGGAAGCGAGGTAAGGACAGTTCGCGGAATAACCGCTACGTGTTTCTTGGGGTGATGGTGTAGTTCCACTCTGGATGGAAGGCGTCGCCTTTGACATGGAGGCCTGCCATCTGGGCATCGGAGACCTTGACGCCTTTGTGGTAGGTGCGGGTGTCGAGGGCGCATTCGACCTTGAGGCCGGTCTTTGTCGTGGTGGCACCGATCAGTTCGACCACGGCCAGGCGGCTTTCGAGCGGGCGGCCGCGCCAGTTCTGGGTAATGTGGCAGAACAGGCGGTGTTCGATCTTGTTCCACTTGGAGGTGCCGGGCGGATAATGGTGGACGTGAAGGACCAAGTCGGTCTCGTCGGCCAGTTTCTGCAATTCCAACTTCCATAGCCTGACGCGCGCGCCGTTTGAGCCGCCGCAGTCGGCCGTGACGGTCAGTTCACTTGCCTTGGGATAGCGCTCTCGTCCCATGCGATCGAGCCAGCACCGGATCGACTGGACGGCGAACTCGGCCGTATCGGCGGTAATGCCCAAGCTGACGAAGCCCGCGTTCGCCGTCACGTCGTAGATGCCGTAAGGCACCACCTTGCCCAGTTCCTTGTCCTCGAAGTCATGCACCTTGACGCGGATCGGCGTGCCTTTCGGGCGATAGTCGCTGCCGACATTCTTGTAGTTGCCCACCAGTTCCTTTTTCTTGGTATCGACCGAGATGACCGGTTGGCCCTTGGCTTGGGCCGCAATCACCTTCGTGTTGATGTGCTCGAACTGGGCGTTGCGATCGGGATGGTGCGAGCCTTCGTCCGCCTTGCGGTTGCGCTGACGCGAAAAGCCCAGCTTCACCAACTCCTTGGCCACCGTGTCGGCGCTGATCGGGTGGCCCATCGCCGTCAGCGTGTCGGCGAGTTTATCCATACTCTTCGACACCCAGAGCAAGGGCCGCTCGGGATCGCCCAGCGTGGCCGGCTCCACCAGTCGCTTCAACTGCGCAACAAGCCCAGGATCAAGCGCGCTCACCGCCTTGCGCCCGCCGCCAGCACGCCGAACCTGACCCAGCCCCAGAGGCATGGCATCCAGGTCGTCCTGTCCGCGATTGATCGTCGACCGCGCCAACCCGGTGATCCGCGAGACTGCCGCAAGCCCGCCCCATCCCGCCGTGCTCGCCTCGGCCGCCGCGAACATCCGACGCCCGCGTTCATCGAGCTTGCGCCCCACTGTCTCCCAGCGGTATCTGATGCCATCCTCGTCGATCATGCCATCGACATACGTCTATCTGATCCGGCCGGGAATCCCCCGCACATGAGTCAATCAGACGCACCCTCGACAAATGACGATTCAGTTATTGTTCGGAGCGTCCTAACAGTAACGGGCGTTGCTGCCGACAACAGCACGGTCGAGAAGTAACCCCTGGGGCAACAGAGGCAGTCCATCCCTCAACCTATCAGCCGGTTGCCCCATATGTCTCCGCAATATTCCCTCTGACCTAATGCAGCCGAATTACGCCTTTCCATCGACGATGTTCATGCCAATCCGATCCGCCAACCCGAGTAGCACCGAGTAGGCATCAAGGTCTGAAAGGATGTCAATTGGATCATCCTGCGCGACGAGATCCTTCGCTGACACCCTATCCCCGAACAACACTAGAGCTTGAGCACGATCGTCCTGGCGCGATATCCAGCATAAGCCCTCGATATCAGGACACTGAGCATGGATCGCCTCCGCCCACACACGCGTGTCTGGATAACGATCCTTTTCTGTATCGATCAGCTGGTTGCGCTGAATACCAAGTTTTCGCAAGGTGGTTGAACGTAGGTCCGCCAGCGCGAAGTCGCGTTGCGGAGCGACTTGCGAGTAGACCTGTCCGGTCAGCTTCTGCCTATCATAGGTCTTCAGGCCGGCCGCAAAAGGCACGTCATGAAAGACCGTTTCCATTGCGGCGCAGTCGAACGTTGTGCCTCCATAGAGAGTTGGTACGCTCGCTCCCATCGCATCCTTTATGGGGCTGAATCGCGCGTTCCCTCTCGCACCTGGATTGAACTGTGCACCCCGGTACAGGTTCAGATGGATTCGATGAATGAACTGGCCCTTCGGCCAGATCATAACTTTCACGGATTTCGGCAGGTCATTTGGCGGGGCGGGGACATCCGCGGTCGATGCTTGTCGGGTTTTCGCTTTACCCATGGAGTGCGCCAGCCAAGTCATCTTCAGCGGCTGCAACAACTCGTTGAGGCTGATCCGCCAGTAAATCCTGTGGCCGCATGCCACCCAGGAAGCTGTTTACCGATGCAAACCAGTATGCGAGACCCCAGCCGTCCTTTTTCTCACGAAAAACCCTTAGGACTTTGGTGAGTGTCTTGATCGGGCGATAGCCAGTTCCCGGATCCAGCGCATACCCCGGAAAGTAATCGATACCCCGATGCCTGACAGCAAAGATCAGGCCATCCTTTTTCCACTTATTTGGTTGGGCGCTTGGATTGGTTGTGCTGAAGCCTGCGACCTCCGCGATTTGTGCAGCTGTCAGCCAATCTCCGCTTTCAAGCACGGCCTTTCTCGCGTCTGCTGTCATGCGTGCTTCAACGAGCATATGCTGTGGCGGTGGCACCTGGGGCACCAACGCCTCGATTATCGATTGGATAGTTTCGCGCTGACGACGTTCCAGAATAGTGCGAACCAGCGGCGCAATACTAACAACCGTCTCGGCTAAGGCCCTGACTGCGGGTCCACTTCCATGCTCGAGCGTTAATGCAATGACTTGCTCAGCAACAAGCCGATCAAGCTGGTCGCCGACCTGCTTGGGCGTTCCTGTGAGCGTCGCGAAGCCGGACAACTCAATTGATTCGTGGGCAAGTGCCATGATTTCACTCCGGGTAAAAATGATCATGGTTATGTATATAGCATGATAACCGGAATCATCAATGACGTATCGTCACTCGCTATCGGCACCGAGCCTAAGCAAACCGGTGGTGCGGAGATCGAGAACCAGGAGAAGAGCCGTGGCGGTCACTTCCGCTACTGCCCATTCCTCAACCTCGCTTTCGTCGAGCACACGTTTCGCGGCGCCCTCGAACCTGTCACGGACAATTGTCTCGGCGATCGCCGTAGGAAGATCGCGAGCAATGTAGACGAGGCGAAATTTGCGATCGGGGCTGGAGAATCGCGTATTGCCGAAGCCCATTCCAAGCGGTGTCGCCATGTGAGCAATCGGCATCAGGCGAAGGTGGGATTGTGGCTGGAACTCTAGTGTCAGGCTCGCCCTTGTCCTAGCGCGAGCAAAAATTCATGGGCTAAAAGAAGGCAAAAAATTATCCGGGAATCGTTCGGCGATGAGCGTCAAATGGAGGTTCTGAAATCCAGTTGATCATTGTCTGTGCTATCTTTCGAGGCACACAATTTTCGAACGATTTGCCCGCTGTAATTTAAGGAAATATGCAGCATTCGACACTGATTGCTCAGGGCTGCGCCTTGAGATAGGAAATGAGGTCCTGCCGGTCCTGGTCTTTGGATATCCTCATCGTCATTGTCGTCCCACGGACAAGGGTGACCGGTGCGGCAAGAAATGCATCCAGGTTTTCCTCCGTCCAGACAAGACCTGACTGGGCGAGCGCCTTTGAATAGCGTGCGCCTTCGACCGAGCCGGCTTTGCGGTCGACGACGCCCGCGAGCGATGGGCCGATCCTGTTCTGGCCGTTGACCGTGTGACATGCGCTGCAGCGGGTAAAAAGCGTTTCACCCCGGCTCGCATCGCCCTCTGCGGCGGCGATGGACGGACAGAGCACCAGAGCGGCGAGAACAAGCATTGATGCAGTTTTTATCGTGGTCATGGCAGAATGATCCCTTCGCAGTCTCAGTTCCTGGAGATCGGCAAGTCTGCCGCCCTGTGGACCGGCTCACAGTTCTCGCTTGCTTGCGGAACAGCCAAGAGATTCCGTAGCGATCTTCCACCCGGCGCGTTAGCTCAATCCTGTTATATTATTGCCTAATTCTGTCGATATCAAAAAAATGTGATAAGACAGAAAATAGGCTTCGGGATAGATGATTAGTGTCGAAAGAGGGATTCCAATGGACGAAAACCTGCCGCGGCGCGAGGAGTTGAGTGCGCAGACCGAAATAATTCGGGCACGCATTCTCGACGCGCTTTCGCAATTGTCATGGGACGGTGTCAGCTTCAAGCATTCGATTCCAGGACTTTCGCTCTACCGGATTGTCGAGTCTGCTGGCCCCTTTTCCAGTGTGTACGAACCCAGTGTCTCGCTGATCATCAAAGGCAGCAAGCGGGTCAATGTCGGCGACAAAACGCTCGTCTACGATGAATCATGCTTCTTTCTGACCGCCGTTGGTCTGCCCATGACCGGCCAGATTTGTGCGGTGAGCGAAGCGGAGCCCTATGTCGCAGCTATGTTGCGGCTTGACCTTGAGAAACTGCGGCGCCTGATTGCCGAATTCGATATACAGCCGGCGGAGATGCCCGATCCTGATCGCGGCGTCGCGATCGGTGCGGCCACGCCGGAATTGTTCGATGCTTTCTTGCGGCTGATTTTGCTTGCAAATTCGCCGAAGGATGTCGCATTTCTTGCCAATCATATTCACACAGAAATTCTCTATCGGCTGCTCTCGGGCGAGCAGGGCGCGCGACTGCGGCGTTTTGCGCTTGCAGGCACCAACAGCAACCGCGTGGCAAAGGCGGTTGCCTGGCTCAAGGAGAACTACACCTTGCCGCTGCGCGTCGAAGAGTTGGCTGATATGGCGAACATGGGCGTCTCCACGCTCCACCATCATTTCCGCGCGATGACTGCCATGAGTCCGCTCCAATTCCAGAAGCATCTGCGGTTGCATCATGCGCGAGAGCTAATGCTTTCCGGGGCGCTTGATGCGACAACTGCCGCGCTCAGGGTAGGGTATGAGAGTCCTACGCAGTTCAGTCGGGAGTATCGGCGCAAGTTCGGTCACCCCCCGCTACGTGACATAAGGGCTATTCTGGATTCCGACCCTTCGGCAGGGCGCGGCTCAGTCGGTTAGCAACAGAATGCTGGACGCAAGGTGACGACTGTCCGAGCAGGTCTTTGATGGTCGTATGTTCGCGGAGACGACAGGAATGGGCAATAATCAGACAGGATCGAACCTACCACGCATCCCGGTCGTGCTCTACAGTCGCGCAAGACTGGCAAACGGCAGCAGTGCGTGATCCGGCGTATCCCGGGTCGATCTCTGGCATCGCGCCCCACAACGCAAGGAGAACACGATGGTGACTCTAACGATCAACGGCACCGAGCATCAAGTCGAAGCCGAGGCCGATATGCCGCTTCTGTGGGTGATCCGCGACCTCGTCGGCCTGACCGGCACCAAATTCGGTTGCGGTATGGCACAATGTGGTGCCTGCACCGTCCATGTCGATGGTGCCCCCGTGCGGTCCTGCCAGACTTTCGTCGGCGATATCGACGGAGCGAAGGTCACGACCATTGAGGGGCTGACGGGTAAGGTTGCGGAAACTGTACAGACCGTTTGGGCTGATCTTGATGTCCCGCAATGCGGTTACTGCCAGTCTGGCCAGATCATGTCGGCTGCCGATCTGCTTACAAACAACCCCAAGCCAACCGACGACGACATCGACGCAGCGATGGCCGGCAATCTCTGTCGTTGCGCCACCTATCACCGAATCCGCGCCGGGATTCACGAAGCTGCCAAGCGTCTGGAGGCCTGAGCCATGATCCCGAAACTGATGCAATCTCTCGCTCGTCCCGCCGCACAGGTGCAGGCGTCCCGGCGGCAATTCCTACTTGGGGCGCTTTCTGTCGGCACCGGTGTCGCAATCGGCTACCGCATCCTGGCGGCGTCGCCCGCGGCCGCCAGTGAGACGGCAGCAGATGAGAGCGGCTCGCATGCCTTTACCCCCTATCTGACGATCGGCGGCGATGGCAAGGTCACCGTGCTTTCCTCCCAGTTCGAAATGGGGCAGGGATCCTATAACGGCCTGGCGACACTCGTGGCGGAAGAGCTCGACGCGGACTGGTCGACGATCGACGTGAAGGGTGTTGCCGGCAATGTGCAGGCCTACGGCAACATCGCCTTCGGCGGCGCCATTCAGGGAACGGGGGGCTCCACCTCCATGGTCTCCTCATGGGAGCGCTACCGCAAGGCCGGCGCTGGCGCGCGCGCCATGCTGGTTGCCGCAGCGGCGTCCGATTGGGGTGTCCAATCAACTGAAATCACGATCGAAAACGGTATTCTGGCGCATCCGTCCGGAAAGAGTGGCGGGTTCGGAATGTTTGCAGCCAAGGCGGCGACAATGCCGGTGCCGAGCGAAGTGACGCTCAAACAACCGGGCGACTGGAAACTCATCGGCAATGCCAAGCTGAAGCGCTTCGACAGTGCCCGCAAGACCAACGGGACTGAACAGTACACGATCGACGTCAAGCTTCCGGGCATGCTAACAGCGGTGATGATTCATCCGCCGATGTTCGGCGCCAAGGTTAAGTCCTTCGATGCCGCGGCGGCCCGTTCCATGAAGGGGGTCGTCGATGTCGTCGAGACGCCGCGTGGCGTTGCCGTTGTTGCCGAGCACATGTGGGCCGCGATCAAGGCCCGCGATGCGGTCACGGTGGAATGGGATGAGACCGGTGCCGAAAGGCGCGGTACTCCTGACTTGATGGCGATGTATCACGACATAGCGCGCAAGGCTCCGGCAGCCATTGCGCGCAAGGATGGTGACGTCGACGCCGCCTTTGCGTCCGCCGCCAAGGTCATCGAGGCAAGCTTCGAGTTTCCCTATCTGGCGCACGCCGCGATGGAGCCGCTGAACGCTGTCGCGCGCAGCAATGAGGACGGAACGCTGGAAGTATGGGGCGGACATCAGTTCCCCGATGTGTACCAGACGCTTGCCAGCCAGATCGCGGGTATTACGCCCGACAAGGTGCATCTGCATGTCATGAAAACAGGAGGCAGTTTCGGCCGACGTGCGGTATTCGACGGCGATGTGATCGTCGAGGCCGTGCACATTGCCAAGGCGCTCGGATTCCGGGCGCCTGTGAAGGTGCAATGGACGCGCGAGGACGATATGCGCGCCGGCCGCTATCGGCCAGCCTATGTGCACAACATGAAGGCCGGGATAGACGGTGACGGCAAGCTCGTTGCCTGGAGCAATCATGTAGTCGGTCAATCCATTGTTTCGAAGACCATGTTTGACGGCATGGTCCAGAACGGCGTCGATCCGACATCTGTGGAAGGGGCGAACAATTTGCCTTATGCCATTCCCAACCAGAGGGTCGGTCTGACGACAACGGAGGTCGGCGTTCCGGTCTTGTGGTGGCGATCGGTAGGTTCGACGCATACCGCTTTTGCCGCAGAAGTTTTCCTGGACGAAGTCGCCGAGGCGGCAGGGCACGATCCGGTCGAGTTCCGCTTGTCGATGCTCGAGCCGCAATCGCGCCACGCGATCATCCTCAAGCTCGCGGCGGAAAAGGCCGAATGGACAAAGCCCTTGCCGGCGGGCCGCTTCCGGGGTGTTTCCGTTGCGGAAAGCTTTGGTTCGGTGGTGGCGCAGATTGCTGAGGTTTCAGCCGATGGCAGCGGCAACATCAAGGTCGAGCGGGTTGTCGCAGCCGTCGATTGCGGGTTGGCGATCAATCCGGACCAGGTCCGAGCCCAGGTAGAGGGCGGCATAGGCTTCGGTCTGGGCGCCATACTGGGTGAGGAAATCACCTTGTCCGAGGGCAAGATCGATCAAGGCAACTTCGATTTGTACACGCCGCTCCGGATCGACGCGATGCCAGCCGTGGAGGTGCACATCCTGGCCTCTGCAAACCCGCCTTCGGGTATCGGCGAACCCGGCGTTCCGCCGATCGGACCGGCCGTTGCCAATGCCATCTACAAGGCTCTCGGCAAACGGATCCGGGTCATGCCCTTCGCCAAGTCGCTCAACGCCTGACAAAACATCCCCGGCCGGGCACGGCCGGGGATGCTGTTCTTACGGAAATACGCCGGCAGCCGGCGGGGCCGTGCTCGGTCATCGAGAACAGATTGCCGCTGAGGGATGGACCGAAAGGCCGGCCGGCCAATTCGATGCACAATTCGTCAAGCCGCGGTTCACCATTTTGATCAAGACGCGTGCGCACTCGTCCGCCATGCCCCGAAATAGTCTGCCTTCACGCCGCAAGGGAGCCGAAGGTTCGCTTCGGGTCCCCTATCGGGCCAGCTTCTTGTTTCATCCGGGCTCGCGACGTGCGGCCTCGCGTGGTCTTCGAGGTTTGAAGGAGATATACAGATGAAAGTGGAACCAGAGATCAGCACGGCGCATGAAACGCTAATACCATCCGAGACTTCTGATCCGCTTGTGACGGCAGAAATCTGGAAAAAGGGCGGCCGCGAGGTTGCGATTGCGACCGTGATCGAAACATGGGGGTCGGCGCCGCGACCGGTAGGAAGTCACCTGGTCATCGACCGTGACGGTAATTTTGAAGGCTCCGTTTCGGGAGGATGCGTTGAAGGCGCCGTGATCGCCGAAGCGATCGACATCATCAGTGACGGTAACGCAAAGATTCTGGAGTTTGGCGTTTCGGACGAGACCGCGTGGCGCACTGGACTTTCCTGTGGCGGCCGCATCAGCGTCCATGTCGAAAGGCTCGACTGATGGAATCGGCCAATCTGACGCGCC
Source organism: Pararhizobium sp. LjRoot238 (assembly GCF_964252955.1). Taxonomy (NCBI): domain Bacteria; kingdom Pseudomonadati; phylum Pseudomonadota; class Alphaproteobacteria; order Hyphomicrobiales; family Rhizobiaceae; genus Pararhizobium; species Pararhizobium sp. LjRoot238. The sequence goes on from NZ_CAXUPP020000002.1 coordinate 484,039, forward strand.
TGAACCTCGCCCGCCGATCTCGAATTTCCGTGGTGCTCGTCAAGAACCTTGAGCGAGGCACGGAGCGCGTGATCACCGAAGACGAAGATCTAGGTGGTGCATTGGCTGTAGCGGTTTCGCAGAGCTTCCGCTCAGGTCGGTCCCGGCTCGTTGAAGTGGATGGGGAGAGCCTGTTTCTGAATGTGCAATTGCCGCCGCCGCATATGGTCATCATTGGTGCGGTTCATATAAGTCAGGCACTCGCTCAAATGGCTCTGCTCGCCGGTTTCAATGTCAGGATCGTTGATCCGCGGACAGCTTTTGCCACGCCCGAGCGCTTTCCCGGCATCGAACTGGCTGCGGATTGGCCGGCGGATGTGCTCAAGGAACGGCCGCTTGATGCACAAACTGCGCTCGTTGCCCTAACACACGATCCGAAGATAGACGATTTCCCAATCGCCAATGCGATCCGTTCCGGCTGTTTCTATGTCGGTGCACTCGGCAGCCGCAAGACCCATGCGTCGCGTATCGAACGCCTGCAGGCAGATGGCTTGAGCAAGGATGACGTTTCGAGAGTTCGGGCGCCGATAGGCCTCAGCATCGGAGCTGCGAGCCCGGCTGAAATTGCCGTGGCTATTCTTGCTGAAGTCGTCCAGTCCCTGCGCCTTCGCGACCTCTCCTCACCAACGAAGAGCATTTCATGAAATTCGGTACGTATCCGGTCGAGGAGGCGCAGGGGCTGGTACTTGCCCATTCGGTCAAGTTGCCGGAGGGCACGCTTTCCAAAGGTCATGCGGTAACCGCGGGCGATATTTCACACCTCAAGGCTGCCGGCGTCGACCGGGTGGTTGCTGTGATGATAGAGGGCGGCGACCTGAGCGAGAATGAGGCAGCACGCCGGTTGTCGCAAACCATCGCCCCCCGCCATCTTCGCTTCTCCCAGGCGACCACCGGACGCGTCAACGTTTATGCGACCAGCCCCGGCCTTTTTGTCGTCGACAAGGCAGTCGTCGATCGTGTTAACCGCATTGATTCCGCGATCACGCTTGCCTGCCTTGCCGATCATACGACGGTGAGTGCCGGAGACATGGTTGGGACCATCAAGATCATCCCGCTTGCTGTGCCAGGATTAGCCATTGAAGCAGCCTGCAGCGCACTTCGTGCAGCCCCGGTCTTCGGGATCAAACCGTTTTCCAAATTTTCGGTTTCGCTTATATCAACCGAACTGCCGTCCCTTAAAGTCTCAGTCATGGACAAGACGAAACGCGTCCTCGAACGGAGGCTTGCTGTTTCCGGAAACGGTATTGTGCGCGAGCAGCGGGTGGCGCATGAATGCTTGGCTCTTTCCAGGTCGTTGCAAGACGTGATCTCGGCACCGGATGAAGCTCCCAAGCTCGTCATCATTTTTGGCGCCTCGGCCGTCGCTGACATAGCCGACGTCATTCCAGAAGCAATCCGCGCGGTAGGGGGGGAAGTGGTGGCTGTTGGAATGCCTGTTGACCCCGGCAACCTCCTGGTCCTCGGCCGCGTTGGCCAGGCTTACGTCATCGGTGCGCCTGGCTGCGCGCGCAGTCCGAAGGAAAACGGCTTCGACTGGGTTCTGGACCGGATCGTCGCTGGCGAGATGCCCGACGCTCACGATCTGGCTGGTATGGGTGTGGGAGGGCTACTGACGGAGATAAACATGCGGCCCCATTTGCGCGATGGCCCGGATATGCCAAGTACGACCGCATCGGTTGCGATCGTCGTGCTTGCGGCGGGTCGTTCAAGCCGCATGGGCGAGGGCGGTTCCCAAAAGCTTTTGGCGGAGTTCGACGGATTGCCGCTTGTGCGGCGTTCGGCTCAAACAGCACTGGAAAGCAATGCGCTTTCCGTGACGGTCGTCACAGGACACCGCCGAGCCGAGATTGAGCAGGTGCTGTCGGGATTGTCGGTTAGCACCATAGAGAATCCGAACTATGCGTCCGGCATGGCAAGCTCCCTCATCACCGGCATTTCGGTCGGTGCTGTTCGGCACGCCGATGGAATCTTGATCATGATTGCCGATATGCCGGGCGTTTCGACTGAAGATCTCAATATTTTGATCGCTGCGTTTCATGAATCGGGCGCGCGCGCCATCGTCCGTGCTGTCTCTCGTGGCAAGCGTGGCAATCCGGTTATTCTGCCACGCTCACTCAAGGCAGCCATTCTGCGTCTCGAAGGCGACATCGGCGCGCGGCATATCATTGAGACAGCGGGCGCCCCAATTATCGACGTCGAGATAGGTGACGCGGCCCACCTCGACGTCGACACGCCCGAAGCGGTGATTGCGGCAGGCGGTGTGTTAAGAAATTAGGTCTTGGGGGCTGAAGTCAGAGGTAACGAACGGCATCGCCGTGTATCGATGATCTATGAGCGCGCGCGGCACGTGTCCTACAGATAGCGTGAGGGCTCCCCAGTTGGTCCAGGCGCTGTGCCGGAGAGCTTCGACCAGCAAGGTGAAGGCTAGAGAGGCATGGCGTCGGCTTGGATAGTGATTATTATAATCTAAATTATATAACGTGCGAGACCATTCTAATTCTCGGCTGGGAATAGCACCGGTTATTCGGACACGAGCGCGCGGTCGACGGCCTTGAATCCGGCGGTTTTTGCACCACGTCTGGGCGACTTCGTCGCGCGCGCAGCCGTCTTGATCGACGGCTCGCCAATGCCAGTGCCTCTGCCGCCGATCGAGACGACGACGTCATCGAGATGCCAGACATCATTGCGATGGCCTTTTGCGGCGCAGCCGGCGAGCATAGCCGGCGCTGGATTTCGTGGCCCATCGGCGGATCGTCTCCGAGACTATGATGCCCCGTTCGAGCAGCAGTTCTTCGCCAGCCGGGCGAAGTCCATCCTTTTATTAGTTTGCAGAAGCCTGATACAGGTCGCGCTCAGCGGTCCATAGATCGGCGTAGTCAACGTTCTGCCAGTCTTTAAACCACGGGCCGCCATTGGTGTAATGTATCGCAGCAGGCGCTTCGTCACGACGCGGATATTCCCCCTCGAGAAAGTTCCATTCAAGCGGCAATGCGCCAATCAGATTATCATGCGAAACCCACTGAAAACGATGAAGGAAGGCAGGCGCCGCGGAATTCACGACTTCCGGAGTGAGAGCTTTCACATCTGGATGGGCATTGTTAAACAGGATGAAAGATGACCAGTTCTTACGCGGATAGATGGTTTGCTGTTTGCCGTCCATCTTGACCGCATTGGCAGGCGTGTAGTCGTGTTGGACCACAAACGCAGCCTTGTCACGGCCGGCATGTTTCAGAACATCACGCACATCGCGGGTAAAGAGGAAATCGCAATCAACAAAGATCGTCCAGCCGTCATGGGCACCGAGATAGGGGGTCAGGAAGCGCGTGATCGAAAATTCTGTCGTGGCATTGTCTGTGCCGCGCGTATAAAGGCCGAGTTCTCGCAGTGCCGCTTGCTTCAGCGGATAGATTTCTACGTCCGGGCCGCTATGGCGCAGGAGCGAATGACGGCAGACCTGCCAAGCAATGTCTTCGCGACTATCGTAACCGACATAAATTTTTAGACGATCGCTCATAGGCGTATGTTCCTTTGCACTAGGTTCATGTCGATAACCTTACCCGTCTTCGGACCGTAAGGGGCTGCCGGCCTTGCGCCGCCAGGTGGCTGTCTCCGGATCAGGCGTATTTAGAGCCTGACTGAAAAAGAGTTGGGTGGAGTTGTGATTCCGTCGGATTTGCTCAGGATTCGATGGAAACCGCAATGCCCTGGACTGACTTCACCCGACGCAAATATGGCGGACGGACGAGGCGGTGATGGCCGAACTTCGGCGTGCCGCCTGGCCGCTCGTGGCCTTCAGCGCGGCAATCAATGTCCTTATGCTGACGGCCGCTCTCTACACGCTGCAGGTCTACAACCGCGTGTTGTCGAGCCACAGCCTGGAAACTTTCACGGCACTGACAGTCATGGCCGTTGTGGCATCCCTGGCCCTGGCGATATTGGAAACCGTGCGCTCCCAGCTGCTGATCGCGGCCGGGATCTGGATGAACAGACGCCTGTCGCCAGTGCTGCTCTCTACCTCGATCGAACAGGCGGCGGGAACGCGGGGTGGGGTGGCGGTCGAGCCCTCCGTGATCTGGAGCAATTCGGTAACTTTCTGACGGGATCTGGGATATTTCCAATCCTCAAAGCTCCTTGGGCACCGATCTTTTTCGTAGCAAATCTTCCTTCTGCACCCTTGGCTCGGCTGGCTGGCATTGGGTGGCGGCACAGCATTCTTCGTGCTGGCGGTGCTGACTGAATTCGTCAGCCGACAGCCGGTCGCCGAAGCGAGTGGGGCCCAAGGCGATGATTTCCAGCATGGCGGTCACGGCAGGCTACCGCCGTGACCCGCGGCCTTCATCAAAAATCCTCCCATTCCTTGACTGCGGCTACGGTTGCGGCTCTACCGCTGCCAAAGGCGCCGGCCAGTTTCTGACCAAGCGCCCGGGCCGGGGACGTGACGTGACGGCTGCCGTGGCCGATGGCACGCGGAGCCGACGCGGCGCCGTCGAGCCTGAAACGGGTGATCAGCCGGGCGAGGCTGGAAGCCTCCTCGGCCAGCCGGTTGGTCGCTGCGGTCGATTCCTCGACCATCGCCGCGTTCTGCTGCGTCACCTGGTCCATCTCGTTGACGGCGGTGCTGACTTCCGACAGACCGGTCGACTGTTCCTTGGCGGCGGTGGCGATCGAATGCACATGCTCGTTGATCTTGACCACGTGGCCCTGGATCAGGGTGAGCGCCTCGCCGGTCGCCGTCACCAGCTTGACGCCGGACTGAACCTCGCCGCTTGAGCGCGAGATCAGCGCCTTGATGTCCTTGGCGGCTCCCGCCGAACGCTGAGCGAGTTCGCGCACTTCCTGGGCGACGACGGCAAAACCCTTGCCGGCATCACCGGCTCGAGCCGCTTCGACGCCGGCGTTCAGCGCCAAAAGGTTGGTCTGGAAGGCGATCTCGTCGATGACGTTGATGATCTGGCCGATCTCGCCGGAGGCCTGCTCGATCCGCCCCATCGCCGAGACCGCATCCTTGACCACAGCGCTCGACTGCTCGGTGCTGCGGCGCGCCTCATCGACCATGTGGCTGGCTTCCGTTGCCCGCTCGGTGGAGCTTTTGACCGCGACGGTGATCTCTTCTAGCGCCGAGGATGTCTCCTCCAGCGACGCCGCCTGCTGTTCGGTGCGCTTCGACAGATCGCCGGAGGCCGTCCGCATCTCGCCGGCGCCGCCGTTGATCGTGTCGATGGCGGTTCGGACCTCGCCGAGCACCGACCGCAGGTTGGCCATCGTCACGTTGACATTTTCCTTGAGTTCGCCGAAGGCGCCGTGGAACTCGCCGCGCATGCTTTCTGTCAGATCTCCCTCGGCCAGCGCCGACACCACCCGGCGGGTTTCGGCGATGCCCCTGTCGACCGAAGACACCAGCTCGTTGACCTGTGCGGCAAAGCGGTTGAGGTCGGCGTTGTCATAATCCCTGTCGATGCGCTGGGTGAAGTCGCCGGCGACCGCCGCCGAGACCACCTTGCCAATGCTCGACTGCAGATCAGCGCTCTTTGCTTGTAGCGCTGCTTCCTGCGCATTCATCTCGCGGACCTTAATGCCGTTCTGCTTGAATACCTCGACGGCGCGGGCCATCTCGCCGATTTCGTCGTGGCGCGCGCCGAATGGGACATCGGTGTCGAGATTACCGCTCGCGAGAACGCTCATGCTGTCAGTCAGCCTGCCGATCGGGCGTGCGATGCCTCTCGCTCCGAACACGGCTGACGCGGCGAGCGTAACGACAACCAAGGCGCCAACCACGAGGTTCAGCATTTGCGCCAGGCTCTGCGCGGCGTCCATATCACTGCTTGCGTGGTCAGCACGACCCTTCGCGACCTCAACGCCTTCGTCCAGCGTTTTCGTCATTTTTCCAGCGGTTTCCAGCAGCGATGACCGAAGATTCTCTTCCTTATCGCTGAGACGTGAATCGTTCGCCGCGCCCAGCTTGGTTTCGATCACTTTCGCAAGTTCACCGGCTGTGGCGAAATAGCCCTCGGCCAAAGTCTTGATTGTTTGGACTCGGTCGCGGTTGACCTGAATTGTCAGCGCCGACGTCGCTCTATCGAGATATTTGATCAACGAGTGATGGCGTTCTCGCAGGTAGGTGGCCGCCTTGGCCGCATCGTCTGCGGTGCGCGCCAAGCGCAGATCGCGGACGCCGATCTGCATTCCCCGCACGGACGCCTTTGCGTCGACGAGATCGCGGGAAATGATCAATTGCTGTCTTTCCAGGTTGGAGCTATCGGTGACCATTCGGTTCGTCTGCCATCCGGTAACAAGCATGGCGACCACCATGAAAATGCCAAGACCGGACATGAATGCGAGTTTTGCGCTGATGCGGGAAAAAATCGAGGGTAACGTCATAGCGGCTTTCCTCTGTGACTAGGTACAGGAAGTCGTCATGGCTTCGGGTATCCGGGATTTTTGAAAACTGTCCGGCCGAGTCATTCCGCCGGAAGGCGATGGAGCGCCGCGATTGGCATGACAAATGCACCGCTGGATTGGCAGTCCCGCCGCAGACCGGCGACAAGTGTTGCAGGTGTCATGTGCGGGCGAGGCAAGAAGTCTGTCGATCTACCTCAGGATGTAATACAAGCAGATATTTTTTTTAAGTCGTTGAAAACGTAAGCGCGTATTCGGTCTTCGTTACACAATGTTTGTAGTGATAAGCTGTACACGTGGGGGTTCTCATAAGAATGATGCACAACCAGTATTGAGGAATCGTTAATATTACAACGCGTTGCTTTCAGTTAGATATTTACGATTCTCATGTTTGATTGGGAACCATGGCCGTACTTAGTTCGCACTTACCCGGCCGAGGACAAGAATGAACGAACAGGCGTCATGTATTGAACCGGTAAAGACGTGGCGAACGAGTCCGGACGGGTGGCAATCGTTGCTTGCCGTTCAAGCTTCCGGTTTAGATCTTCGCAACGTCTCTCCCGTGGAAGGGAGCAACCCCCGCCATTTTCCAACGGCGATCGCTGGCACATCGCGTGAGAGCTCTACTCAGCCTTCGTCACCTGACCGCGGATTTCCCCATCTGGGTTAGCGGCAGTGTGCAGGTTAAGATACCAGCGTCCTCCCGCAAGATCCGCAGCTTGGGCGTCGTCCAGCGTAGCGGAACCCTTCGCCAGTGCCGAGACATCGATCGGAACGACAGGCGGCGCATTCTCGCCGACCGGGGCCGGGCCGTGGAAATGGGCCGCCGTCACATCGTCACTCAATCCGGAATGCTCGACGGTCCAGGAGAGATTTTTGCTTCCGGAATCGTAGGTTATGTCTGCCGTACCGGTCGCGCTGGTCTGGACTGGCGGCACCTCCTCGCTTCCCTTGAGCTCGGCCTTGAACTTCATCTCCTCCGCGAACCCGGTTGTTCCCGCAGAGAGAAAACTCACAAGCGCGATGGCACCGGTCCCGACCTTCAAAGCTCTCAATTGCATGGCTCATTCCTCCCGATTTGTTGCTGGTCCATTTGCTGAATCATTCTCCGCCAGCAGAAATATTGGCGTGGAGATAGGGCGCGCTCCGCTGGTGACCAGTGGTTGCCAAACGCTGGGCGTATCTGTCCCAATGAGGTCAGAGCCATGAGCGCATCCTCGATGCCGTGTCAGTGCGACAGCCGGGACTTGCGCTCCGGCCGCATTTCGGTGGCGGCGCGACAACGCCTCAAAGGACACAGCCGAGCCTCGCGGATCGGGTATCTCCACTCGATCGCGAGCCGAGAGACTCGGACGCTTCCAAAGGTCGCCCAGACGAGCGCCCTGACCTCGTCCCAGGATCCTTTCGAGCGCGGCCGTGATGTCCGGGCGGAGATCGAGAGAGATTCGTCGTTATTATCGACTGCCATTGTCGCCCCGTCCTCAGCCATCAGGTGTCAACTAAGCTTATCCAGACGTGCTGAGCTACCGGCAACGGGGCATTTTAGGCATTGTCGCGCGTATTATTTTTCGCAAATTCGGCGATCGCCGCGGTAGGGCTGATAGGAACAATCCGAGAGGCGGAAGGAGCGATAAGCTCGTGCGCAGGCCCGAATATTACAGGATGCCGCAGCCTGCGTTTCGCCTTCCAAGCTTTCAGGCCCAGGGCCGGGACTCGGCTCAGCCATGGCGGCTTGCATGAATTCACGCCATATGCGAGCGGGGAGGTCGCCGCCCGTGACGCCCCTCATCGGTGTGCCGTCGTCGTTGCCGACCCAAACGCCTGCCACCAGAGGCTCCGTAAAACCGACAAACCAGGCATCCCTGTTGTTCTGGCTCGTGCCTGTCTTCCCCGCTGCAAAGTCGCCGGGTGAAGCAGCGCGCCCCGTGCCGCGTTCCACGACGAGCTGGAGCAGCGTGACGAGATCTTGCTGGTAAGCCGAAATGTCGACCGAAGGTTTGATCTGCGGTCCGATGCGGAAAGCACGCGCCTGTGCCTCGGCCTGAAAATCGATGACGCCCCAAGGCTCGACGGGGGAATTTCCGGCGCGGACCGAAGCATAGGCCCCTGTCAGGTCAAGCAGATTGACCTCGGACGCGCCCAGCGCAAGCGCTGGACCTTTGGTCAGCGGCGCGTCGATGCCGAGTTCGCTGGCTGCGGCTGCGACATTCTCTATTCCGACCACTTGTGCAAGCGCAACGGTGGCGGCGTTGAGGGAACGAGCAAAGGCTTCGGCGAGTGTGACAGGGCCACGATAGCTGCCGCCTGAATTTTCCGGCGACCAGCCGTCGATCTCGATAGGGACATCGTCAATCCGATCAGCAAGGGTAAAACCCTGCTTCAAGGCTGCGTAATATACGAACAGCTTGAATGTCGAACCTGGCTGACGCATAGCCGCGACGGCCCGGTTGAATTGGCTGGCTTTATAGTCGCGTCCGCCCACCATTGCGACAACGGCTCCGTCGGGCGTCATAGCCACCAATGCGGCCTGCGATACCCCGCGCGACGCGCCCTCTTCATCAATGGCTCGGCTGATTATCTCTTCCGCGGCCTGTTGGAGACGGGGCATGAGTGTCGTACGTACCGTTATCGATCCGGGGGAGGCGCCCGCGATCTCACGCGCTTGTCCTGAGACCCAATCCGCAAACCAACTGCCCGAACGAGGTGTTGGGGTGGTCACATGGAGCGCGGCGAACTCGGCTTTCGCGGCCTTGGCCTCATCCGGCGTCAGTTTGCCATTTTCGACCATCGCGTTCAGGACGGTTGTCGTTCTTTGTCGGGCGCCATCGAAATTATCAATCGGGTTTAGCTGGCTCGGCGCCTTCAACAGACCCGCCAGCATGGCCGACTCCCTGATGTCAAGCGCATCGATATCCTTGTTAAAATAGATACGCGCAGCAGCTGGCATGCCCGTGGCGCCAGCGCCAAGATAGACCGAATTTAGGTACCGGGTGAGGATCTCCTGCTTGCCGAGGTTCCACTCCAGCCAGAACGCGATGACCAACTCCTGTATCTTGCGCTTCAGTGTCCGGTCACTTTCCAGATAGAGGACCTTGATCAGTTGCTGGGTGATCGTGCTGCCGCCTTGCACGACCTCACCCGCCTGGAAATTCCGGACCAATGCGCGTGATATCCCCCGCAGATCTATCCCATAGTGATCCAGAAAGCGCCGATCCTCGATCGAGAGGACTGCATCCACGAGGTGCGGCGGAAATTGTTCATAACTGGCGCGCGGTCCCTGGAACGGACCCTGCCGCACCAATGGCTGCCCGTCCGCTGTTTCAAGCACGATGGTTGGTTTCAGCGATCCATCGGCAATCTCCCGCCAAGGGACGTCCTTCAGGGCCCAGAATAGAATGCTGGCTAAAACCAGAGCAACGCTTAGCGAAGCCAGGGCGAAAATAGCGCCCCAGGAGCGCCATCTCACCCATTTTGAGGGCCGCCTAGACGTCAATTTGCCGAGTGCCACAGATAACCCAGACCACGCCCTTTCGAAGTGGACGGCAAGGCGGCCCGCTGCAAGTTTCGCACCCGACTGCGAGGGCGTGCGGTTGCGTGATTGTTCGTTGCGAGTTGCAAGCGCTTGCAGAAGCCAAGCCTTGATACGCCGCCATAGCGTCCTCAGGTCGTGGCGCAGAGCAAAGGCGAGTTCCAGAGCAGCATGCCTGCTTCGTTCAAAGATTGGGGGTCCGTTCTCTGCCGCAGAGGAGTGGATGACTGCATTGGTTGTTTGCTCATTTGCCCCGGCGCTTGCGCGCGGCGACGTTTTGTCGCCGCCAGCATTTGTTTGTCTGTTGTCCGTCTTCCTGGCTTCACGCAATTCGCGACCGCCTTTTCGCTTTGGTTCGTCCGCCGTCTCGACACTGTTGCCGCGCTTGTGTGCCCCTCACAATCTAGTGCTCGGCGCAAGGTAGGGAAAGGCATGCGGTTCGGCAAAGACTGTTTTCCGATACGCTCTTCTTTCGTATTTGTTTCGCCCCGGCTCTCAAACGGTCAGGCCGCTGTCGCAGCGGAACATCGTCAAATCGCTAGGCTGACCGTGCACGCGCCAACAGCGGCCGCCCAGTTCATGTCATCGGCGCTACCATTGTCAAACGCCTGGCAAAGGAAGGCGCGCGTCCGATCATCCATTACGGTTGCGACCGGGCCGCGGCAGAGGCGCTCCTGCCCCGCCGTTTCTGGGGAAGGACTGATCGACCAGGCGGACCTCTCGACGGCCGGCGGCGCCTTTGTGCTTTGCCGGGCGGATCGATGTACACCTCACCCATCGTTTCCAGCCTAAGGCAGCTCTCACTTTGACAAGCTTTGCCAATCTATGCCATAATTGTTATATGTGGAGGCCGACATGGCGACAATGAATGTATCCCTGCCCGATGCCATGAAAGACTGGGTTGAGGCGCAAACCAAAACGGGGCGCTACGCCAATGCGAGCGATTATGTGCGCGACCTGATCCGCAAAGATCAAGAGCGTACTGACAAGGTTGCGGCGATGCAGCGCTTTGTCGATGAAGGTCTGAAGAGCGGTGTGGGCAATCGGTCCAAGGACGAGCTTTTTGCGGCGGCCCAGGCGAAAGCTGACACCCCGCGCGGCCGCTGAGAATGGGCTTTCGCCTATCCCTTCAAGCGGAAGAGGATATTATCGGCATTGCCGAGGACGGCGTGCGCCTATTCGGCCCTGCGCAGGCGCGAAAGTATCACGACGAACTCTTTGCCGTCTTTGATCTGATCGCTGCCAATCCTCGTATGGCGCGCGAGCGTCGTGAGCTATCGCCGCCGATGCACATTCATCCCTTCAAGGCTCATTTGGTCGTTTATCGCATCGACGATGACGGCGATATCTTCATTGTCCGTGTGCGGCACGGACACGAAGATTGGACGGGCGACGCTTCCTAGGTAGTCTGCACTACGATCATAGCGCTGCCCCACGGCCGAAAAGCGCCTATCGGCCCAGCAGCCAGTGATGATCAAACCGGTTGACCCGGGAGATAGTAGTGGCCCAATTGTCATTTGCGCAGTCGGTCAGCAGCAGCTTCCCTATATTCGTTGCCACGATGGAGAAGTCTCTTGGCGATTGATCACCATGGCGGTGCAATGGCAAAGATTTCTGTGGCGCTCCAAAGCGCCGACAGCCTGGCCGACGCAAAAGCTACCGTCTGCGAAACCGTCCAAGAATGGTTCAGTTCCACCGGCCTGTACGGATCGACCCGTACTTCCTCCTCAACGCCTGGCCGGCGGGATGAAACCACCACCCGTCAACTGGAGTCCTTGAACATCACGTGGCGGGAGCGGGAGATCATCAATGGTGCGCAGCGGGAAAAACTGCGTATGAAATCGCCTCGATCATAAACCGATCCGCTCGGACGGCCTCAGAAAACTTGAACAGCTGCCTCGGACTGTGGTCATCGTCGTCGTCTTCCGTCTTCTTGCAATGCCGACCCGCTACCGGCTCGCCAGTGTTGCCACGAGATCGCCGAAGCGTTCGCCCTGAATGCTCACGTGCTGGCGCAGGAGCGTGCGCGCGCCTTCCGCGTCGCCGGCGAGAATTGCTTCCACGATCGCGCCATGCTCGGCGAACGACGTCGTGACGCGGTTGCGCACGCGAAGTTGGAGACGCCTGTAAGGCTGTAGACGGCGATGCAGGGCAACACACTGCTCGCCGAGGAAGCCGCTGTGGCTGGCGGTATAGATGGCCTTGTGGAAGCGTTCGTTGTCATAATAGTAGGTGTCGCTGTTACCTGCCGAAGACGAACGATCACAATCCGCGTGCGCTGCCAGAATGGCGGCACGATCGGCATCGGTGAGGCGCCGCGCGGCCAGCGAACCGGCCATGCCCTCGAGCTCCGCCATCACCTCGAACATTTCAAAAACGCGGTGCGGTCCCGGATCGACCACAATAGCACCGCGGCGCGGCCGGATTTCCACCAACCCAATCGCATTCAACTGCATCAGCGCCTCGCGCACCGGCGTTCTCGACACGCCGAAACGTGTGGCCAATTGCACCTCGTCCAGCCGTTCGCCAGGGGCGAAGTCGTTCGAGATTATCCCGTTTTCGATCTCGTCTCGCAGTCGTTGAACAACATTCTCCGACATTTTCGTGCCTTTCAATGCATAATTCTTATTCTTGTATGCAAGAACGTTGACATTGCGCACAAGAATGATTAAGAACGATACCACAATAGGCTAGTCGCACACAATTGGGCGGACACATCCGAACGCCAGCGCGTGTCAGGAATGTGCGGGAGCGCACTGCCTGCGCCGATTATGACTTTGCCAGGAGGAATCTGACATGGCAGGCATCTCGTTCTTCAGTGATATGGTGCAAAGCATCACTGATCGCGGCCGCAGGCTTCTCGCCACAGGAGCGCGCAGTGAGCCGGTCCAGGCCGAGACAAATATCGAAACCCTCTGCGACATGTTGCTGTCGAGCAGGGGCGAAGCTTCGGGCATGGCACTAGCCGCCGAGATCCTTCACCGCTGGACCCATCTTGACGCGACCGGTCAGCAAGTCTTCGTGCGTATGCTGTATGAGCAGTTCGGCCCTGACCACGCCAAGCTGGACAAGGCCATCGAACGCTATCGCAGCGACGGGGGTTCGGATGCCCTCATCGAACTGCATCAAGCCGCCGAGCCGCGCCGCCAGGAACTGGTGCGCAGGCTCAACCTGGCCCCTGGAGGCACGGCGAAATTGGTGGAGATGCGCGAGCGCCTGCTGGCCATGAAGGAGGCGACGGAACAGTTCCGCGCCGTCGATGCCGACTTCGCCCACTTGTTCGGCTCTTGGTTCAATCGCGGTTTCCTAACCCTGCGTCCGATCGACTGGTCGACGCCAGCCGATATCCTGGAGAGGATTATCAGATACGAGGCTGTTCATGAGATCGCCGGCTGGGAGGAACTGCGACGAAGACTGGCTCCATCCGACCGAAGGTGCTTTGCGTTTTTCCACCCGCGTCTAGCGGACGATCCGCTGATCTTCGTCGAAGTCGCATTGACCACGACGATCCCCTTCGCCATTGCGGATGTGCTTGACGAGAACCGTTCTCCAATCACCGCTCAGGACGCCACCACCGCCGTCTTCTATTCGATTTCCAACTGCCAGGACGGATTGCGCGGCATCTCGTTCGGGAATTTTCTCATCAAGCAAGTCGTCGAGGATTTGCGCCGCGACCTGCCCGGCTTGAAGACTTTCGTTACCCTGTCACCGGTGCCGGGTTTCGCCGGCTGGCTCGCAAGGCTGCGCAAGGCGACCGATGCTCGCCTCGATGATGAGGCCCTCAAGACGCTCGACCTGCTGGATGATCCGAGCTGGGCGGATGATCCGCGGAAGGCGCAGGCAGTCGAAGGAGTGCTCGTCCCGCTCGCCGCGCGCTATTTCGTCAAGGAACGTGCCGACGGCGGACGGCCGGTCGATCCTGTGGCCCGTTTTCATTTGGGCAACGGCGCTCGCCTCGAACGGCTGAACTTCCTCGCCGATCGCTCCGCCAAGGCATTGCGGCAGTCCCACGGCCTGATGGTCAACTATCTCTACAAGCTCGACGACATCGAGGCGAACCACGAAGCCTTGGCGCAACACGGCGAGGTCGCAGCTTCGCTGGAGGTGAAGCGACTGACCGAGACCGGGCCGGCCGAAAGGGGTCTCAGCGGCTCAGCCCGCCGACGCCGAAACGAAATGCAGAAAGCGTGATCAGCGCAGTTGGGAGGAGTTCAATGAGTAATCACCTGTTCGACGCTATTCGAGCATCCGCAAAATCCGGCGACGCCACTTTCATCGAGACAGTTGATGGCCAGCGCTGGACCTATGGGGATGTGCTGCGACTCTCTGGACAGATCGCCAGCGCGATCGACGTGCTTGGTGTCCGCCCTGGCGACCGCGTAGCGGTCCAGGTGGACAAGAGCCCCCTGGCGCTGATGCTCTATCTCGCGTGCGTGCGTTGCGGGGCTGTCTATCTGCCGCTGAACACCGCCTATACGCTCGCCGAACTTGACTACTTTATCGACGACGCCGAACCGCGGCTCGTCGTCGTCTCCTCCAAGGCTCGAGCTGCGGTCGAAACGGTCGTAAACCGTTACGGCGCGCTTGTCGAAACGCTGGATGCTGACGGTGCCGGATCGTTGATGGCGTTGGCCAGGGATGAGCCCGCGGATTTCATCGATGCGGCCCGCGCTCCGGATGATCTTGCCGCCATCCTGTACACGTCTGGAACAACGGGCCGGTCAAAAGGCGCGATGCTGACGCACGACAACCTGCTATCCAATGCGATGGCTTTGCGCGATTGCTGGCATGTGACTACAACCGACCGGCTGATCCACGCGCTGCCGATCTTTCACACGCATGGGCTCTTCGTGGCGACCAATGTGACGCTCATCGCTGGTGCCTCGATGTTTCTGCTGCCAAAGTTCGAGCCGGACGAAATCCTTTCTCTGATGCCGAGAGCGACGCTGATGATGGGCGTCCCGACCTTCTACGTACGACTGCTTCAGCACGAGGGTCTTAACCGGAATGCGGTCGCCAATATGCGGCTCTTCATTTCGGGCTCTGCGCCGCTGCTCGCCGAAACGCACGTCGCGTTCGAGCAGCGTACCGGTCACGCTATCCTGGAACGCTACGGCATGACCGAAACCAACATGAATACATCCAACCCTTATAACGGCGAGCGAAAGCCGGGGACGGTTGGCATCCCGCTGCCAGGCGTGGCGGTGAGGGTCACCGATCCGGTTACGGGCGAGACGCTCGGACCCGACGAAACCGGTATGATCGAGATGAAAGGGCCAAATGTTTTTAAAGGCTATTGGCGCATGCCGGAAAAGACGGCCGCGGAGTTCACCAAGGACGGCTATTTCATCAGCGGCGACCTGGGCAAGATCGATACCGCGGGCTACGTCCACATCGTCGGCCGCGGCAAGGATCTGGTGATTTCCGGCGGCTACAACATCTATCCGAAGGAGGTCGAGAGCGAGATCGACCAACTCGACGGCGTGGTAGAGAGCGCAGTCATCGGCGTCGCGCATCCGGACTTCGGCGAGGGGGTAACGGCGATCGTGGTCCTCAAGTCCGGCGCCACGCTCGACGAAAAGGCCGTGCTCGCAGCGCTGCGCAACCGGCTTGCGCGTTACAAGCAACCGAAACGGGTCATCTTCGCCGAGGAGCTTCCACGCAACACGATGGGCAAGGTGCAGAAGAACTTACTTCGCGACCAATACAGCGGCCTCTACCTGCACGCCTCTTAGGAGGTGCCACGTCCTGGCGTCGGTTCATGGGAGCGAGACCGACGCAGGCTGATCATTAACCGATTAAAATGAGAACGGGCGCCTGACGGCGTTTCCCGAGGGAGGAAACTATGAATATCCAGATCCTGTCAATCGTGCTGCTGGCCGGCATGTTCGTCACCGCCACGATCCAGCCTATCAATATGGGCGCCCTTGCCTTCGCCGGTGCGTTCCTGGCCGGCTCTTTGATCATGGGAATGAAAGCGAGCGAGGTCCTCGCCGGCTTTCCGAGCGACCTCTTCCTGACGCTGGTCGGCATCACGTATCTGTTTGCCATTGCCCATATTAACGGCACAATCGATTGGCTGGTTGAGGGAGCGGTGAAACTGGTGCGCGGGCATGTCGCCTGCATTCCCTGGGTTATGTTTCTCGTTGCCGCGATCATTACCGGTTTCGGCGCGCTTGGCCCGGCAGCGGTCGCCATCCTCGCCCCTGTGGCACTGGGTTTTGCGTTCCAGTACTGCATCAGCCCGGTTATGATGGGGTTGATGGTCATTCACGGCGCGCAGGCGGGCGGCTTCTCGCCCATCAGCGTCTATGGCGGTATCACCAACCAGATCGTTGAGAAAGCAGGACTGCCCTTCGCGCCCACATCGCTGTTTCTGTCCAGCTTCTTCTTCAACCTGGCAATCGCGGTCCTGGTCTTCTTCGTCTTCGGTGGCTGGAAGTCATTGCGCAAGCATACGGTCGCGTCTGGCCCGTTGCCCGACCTCCATCACGCGGGCGTGACACAGGCGATCGTCGGCCACGGCGGCACGCCGGCCGCGCCGATCAGCCATCACGGCTTCGAGGAGCAAACCAGGAACGTTTCGGCACTTTCGAGCCTGACCACCGAGAAGCTGACGACGCTGGTTGGCCTCACTGCGCTCGCCATCGGCGCGCTGGTCTTCAAATTCAATGTCGGACTGGTGGCCATCACGGTTGCCGTCGCCCTGGCGCTGCTGTCGCCGAAAACGCAGAAGGCCGCGATCGACAAGGTCAGCTGGTCGACCGTGCTGCTGATCGCCGGCATCATCACCTATGTCGGCGTCATGGAGAAGATCGGTACGATCGACTATGTCGCAGACGGCATTTCAAGCTTGGGCATGCCACTGTTGGTGGCGCTTTTGCTATGCTTCACCGGCGCCATCGTCTCGGCGTTCGCCTCCTCGACTGCACTGCTCGGCGCCATAATCCCGCTTGCGGTGCCTTTCCTCCTGCAGGGACAGATCAGTGCAATCGGCGTGGTTGCCGCGATCGCGATCTCCACTACCATCGTCGATACCAGTCCGTTTTCAACCAACGGCGCACTCGTCGTCGCCAACGCCCAGGAAGGCGAGCGCGAGAGCGTGCTGAAAACGCTGCTGATCTACAGCGCGCTGATCGCCATCATTGGACCGATTGTCGCCTGGCTCGTGCTCGTGGTGCCCGGACTCGTATAAGCTGTCGAAGGCCAGACCTGAAACCCGTGTGCCCCGGGTAAAATGCGGTGGCGGCTTTGAGCCTAGCCTTGGTTTTGACCGGGACGGTCGATCCGATGGCGTGCTTGAGATCGGCGTTGAGGCGTTCATCGGGGTTTAGCTCGGGCGAATAGCTGGGCAGGTAGAAGATTTCGATGCGCTCCTTGCGCGGCTGCAGCCATGCCTTGACCGCCTTGGAATGGTGGGCCCGCGGCCCCGCTTTCCATATCGAAGATGAGTGCTGTGAATTGCGCCAGAGACGTGGCCTGACGCAAAGGGACCGATCCTTTGAGTCCAAACGGTGGTTTGATCGCTATTCTGCCCCGGCCCGCTGTTCGGCGAACAGCGGGCCAAAAGGTTTACGTTCTGAAAATGCCGCATGCGTGACAGGAGCGGCATATGCGCAACATCGAAAATACCGGATTGTTCCGGCGCACAGATCACACTCGATGAAAGATGAACTTTCGCCGTTACCAGGCGGGAGACAAATCATCTTCCAACATCTCGTGGCGCACTATGTGAACGTCAAAACGACTGTGTCTGCGATCGGTCATCTCGGTCGTAAAGAGCGCGGTGAGATCAACGAAAGCGTCCAGCTTCATTTCACAATTGCGCAATTCCGTTGTTAGTCGCCACAACGCCTCGTCAATCGCGCGCAAGGCATCGGCGAGAATCTCGCCCTTTTTTCCTCCGTGGCGTAAACAGCTGTAGTTGACCGCATTGCTTATGGCGATGTCGGCAAACCGGCCAGGAAGGAATACCAGACTGGATCCGCTTTCATCTTCATAATTTGCCTCCGGATAGCGTTGCGCCCGTCCGAGTCGGGCTGCGTATCGGGTGTATACTGGCCTGAATTCAATCCGCGCGCGTCAGCCTTTGGTCCTAAATGCAGCGCGACTTTGGTCCTAGTTCACGAAATATCTCTCGTGGGAAAGTGGTCGCTGCCGATGCCAAACCGTACTCGGAGTGCGACCGGCCGTTGCGAAAATGCTGGACACATCTGCGCGCGGTCCGAAGCGCTTGAGCCTCAGACCTTGGTTCCGGGCCGCCCATTACGAGCGAATGGACAAGCGCGGCGATGTCGGCGAAACTTTTGACGCTGCGAACCCTGCAGGGTTGGTGCTGTCACATCTGGAGAGCGGAAGATACTAACCCTGGCGCCGGATAATCTCCATCGCGATTGGGCGCGTGGCGAGTTCGTGCTCGTCCGTCACTCCATTCTGGAACAGTTCGATAATTTGGCTGGCGATCATCTGTGCTTCGGGGCTTTCCGGCCGGACGTTCAAATGCGCCAAGCGTGCGGCCAGCGCCCGTTGCAATAGTTCAAGATCCGATGGGTCGAGAAATTGGCCGAACATGATTTCACCCTCAGCGAACTCAAGTGACCGTCGAATTATCGCGGTAATCTTCGGATTCGCAACTGATACTTCGGGGGAAGAGTCCGTCGAATAAGACCGTGCTTGCCCGCCATCACTGCGTTATCCTCTCGGATCGAGGGAGACCGTCCGTGACCAGGCAATCGGCACCAATTTTGAGAGATATGGCGAGGCAGTGTTTGTTCCGCGACGGTCTCCAGCGGGAGCGCCTCTGCGATGTCAGGCTTAGCACAAAACCATGCTTCGCCCGGCAACTCGTACGGTTCCCTCAAAGCGGCTGCAAGGCCCGGCAGTTGCCTCTCGAAATGCTTCCTTCCTATTCGCCTCCGGCTGGCACTAAAATCAAAAAATACGTCACTTAAAATCCGTCGATCATCCGGCTCCAAAGGAGCTTAGCTTCTCCAGCAGTTTCTCGGAGATCTCGAATTGCCGTGCCGTTCCGCGACCCATAGAGTTCTTGACGAGTGTCTCTTTCAACATTCCTCGCTTTACCAGAAGATCGACCGTCTCCTTGACGCCGCTGCGTGTCAGGGCCGTAATCTCCATGATATTAGAGAGTGTTAGCTTCTGGTGACCCTGGTTCATGCTGTACAGGATCGTCATCATGCCGACCTGCTTCAGCCTTGCCTGCGGCGTCTCGTCTTCAAGTGGGTGATCGAGGATCTCATGCAGAATGAGACCTGAGAAGGCGAGATTGTGCCATTGGGTCTTTAGCGCTCTTGTCATAACTTTTTACTGTGTTATATACGTCAGTATGGTGGCGCAAGGAGGTGGGCCACCTCTTCTGCCAGGGATGTCGTGTTTTTGAAGGGTCGTGTCCATGAAAAACCTTCTGCTCAACTCGTTTGTGGCCGGCTGCACCATTTTGGCACCCTATCTTATTTCGGGTAGTAAGGCGCAAGCAAGTGATTGGGGTTGCCAGGTCGTCTTGTGCCTCTCCAACCCCGGTGGCCCTACCCAATTTGCCGAATGCCGGCCTCCAATCCAGAAACTGTGGCGGGAGCTTGCAAAGGGGCATTCGTTCCCGACATGCAGCGGCGTCGGCTTCCACAGTTCGCGCCCAGGCTACGAGCCCCATTACTGCAACGCCGGGTACAGATTGTCAGGCGACTACGGTTCCCGCGGTCGGGAAGTCACCTGCGTGTCGACATCCTTGCAGCACGTGAGCAACGCGTTTTGCTCCAATGGCAGAAACGGCTACCGTTCCAACGCCGGTTCTGTCCTGTCGCCGCGTTGGCAGCGGGAGGGCGGCGGCCGATGCATGGGGTATTCGACCGCCCGCCCGAATGTACGATCGCAGCCCCACTATGTCGATGTCACTATCGATGGGGCTGAAACGCACCGGGTCTGGTACTGATCGATGGCCGTCGCTTTCGTGGATCTCGCGCAAAGCTGCGCACCCATGGTGGAAGTCAGAATGCTCGCCGCTGTCATCAGTCTCGAGAGTCGTTTCGAGCCTTTCGCCATTCGTATCAACAGCGGGCCGCCGCTTGCCAGCCAACCCGCATCGAAGGCCGAGGCAATTGCGCTTGCCACGTCCCTCGTTGCCGATCACCAGGACATCCAGATCGGTCTTGGCGGTATCGGCATGGAGGAGCTGCGCAAGCTGAACCTTTCGCTATCGGATGCCTTCGATCCCTGCATGAACCTCAAGGCCACGGCCACGCTCCTCGACGGATACTATCGCTTTGCTGTGCGCGCAGGCGCCGATGCGGCGCAAGCCGAAAACGTCATGCTTCAGTCCTACTACGGCCGAGACGATCCGGCTGTCGGCAAGATGGTCCGATATGACGAGCAGGTCCGCCAGGAAATGGTCCGGCTGTCCCCCAAACTGGCGTCTCTTTCCATAGCCGAGCCGCGCGATGAAGCCCCTCTCGATGAGCCCGCGGGCACTCAAGAGGTGTCGGCCGTCGCAAAATCTCTTCCCCAAGCCGATGAGACCGCCTCATGGGACGTCTTCAATTTCCGGCGGCGATCCTCGGTTCTCGTCTTTCAGAATGATCGATCGGAGCAAAGTGAATGATCTCAAAAGCCAGTCTTCGCCATGCCGCGGCTTCTGCCCTTATGGCAGCAGCCATCGTTGCCTGCATGGTCGAACCGGCCTTCGCTCAGGCCGCTGGTATCGAAACCGTATTGCAGAACATTGTCGACATGCTGACTGGCAACATTGCTCGTCTGCTCGCGGTCATCGCGGTGATCATCATCTGCATTGCCTGGATGTTCGGCTACATGGATCTGCGCCGTGCCGGCTTCTGGATTATCGGTATTGGCGGAATCTTCGGTGCCACCGAACTCGTGAACACCATCGTCGGGAGCTGAGCGACATGGCGAGCATTCCCAACCTTGAAGAAGACACTCTGTTCCTTGCCTGCACTCGTCCTGCGATGATCGCGGGTGTGACGATGGAGGCGATGGGCCTGAACATCATGCTGACGACGATCCTCTACATCACTGCCGGATCGGTCGCCTATGCGTTTGTCGGCGTCGTCTTCCATTTCATATTCCGGACGCTCGTCAAGCATGACCATAACATGTTCCGGATCCTCATGTCGTGGATCGAGACCCGCGGCCGATCGCGAAACACCTCCTATTGGGGCGGCGCCACGCTCTCGCCCTTGAAGCTCACCAGACGCTATGACGAAAGGGACTTGAGCCTTGCCTAGCATCGCAACGCTTCGATCCCGCGAACTCGGGCCGGAAACCTTCATTCCTTACGTCCGCCATATCGACGAGGCAACGATTGCGCTCGATTCCAGGGCGCTGATGGTGATGCTCGCGCTCGAGGGGGTTTCCTTCGAGACCGCGGATGTTCTGGACCTTAACAGCCTGCACCGCAATCTGAACACGCTCTACCGGAATATCGCCGATGAGCGCCTGGCACTCTGGACGCATGTCGTTCGCCGTCGCGACAACGACTATCCGGAAGGACAGTTCGCCAATCCCTTCTCTGAAGGGCTGAACTCACGATACCGCGAGCGGATGATCGGCGAGTACCTGTTTCGCAACGATCTTTACCTCTCGCTTGTCTGGCATCCCGGTCGAGATCCGGCCGAAAAGGCCGCCAAGCTTCTTTCTCGGCTGCGCAAGGCACGTCGTGCTGACGTCGAACTCGATGAGAATGCGCTGAGGCACCTGCACGACAAAGTATCCGACATCACGGCAGGCCTGAAGCGCTTCGAGCCACGCGTCCTGTCCCTCTATGAGCAGGACGGCATCCTGTTTTCCGAGCCGAGCGAGATCCTGCACCAGATCGTGGGCGGCCGGCGCGAGAGCCTTCCTTTGACGGAAGGCAGGATTTCTTCAGCGATCTATTCGGATCGGGTGATTTTCGGTCGCGAGACCATCGAGATCCGTCACGAGGCCGACAGCCGCTATGCCGGCATGTTCGGGTTCAAGGAATATCCGGCGATCACCCGCAGCGGCATGCTGGACGGTATCCTGACGGCGCCGTTCGAACTTATCCTGACCCAATCTTTCGCTTTTGCCTCGAAGGCCGATGCCCGCACGATCATGGGCCGCAAGCAGAACCAGATGGTCAGTGCCGGCGACAAGGCGGCGTCACAGATCGAAGAGCTTGGCGAAGCCATGGACGATCTGGAATCGAACCGCTTCGTCCTCGGAGAACACCATCTTGCGCTTTCGGTCTTCGCACCCTCGGTGAAGGAGCTCACCGACCATATGGCGAAAGCGCGCGCCCATCTTACCAACGGCGGAGCGGTCGTGGCCCGCGAGGACCTTGGGCTCGAAGCCGCCTGGTGGGGGCAGTTGCCGGGCAATTTCCGTTACCGGGCGAGATCGGGAGCCATCACGTCACGGAATTTCGCAGCACTGTCTCCCTATCATTCCTATCCGACCGGCCAGAAGGACGGCAACGAATGGGGACCGGCCGTCGCCATGCTGAAGACCGCGTCCGGCTCGCCTTTCTACTTCAACTTCCATCACAGCGACCTTGGCAACACGTTCGTCTGCGGCCCCTCGGGCACGGGCAAGACCGTCCTCTTGAACTTCATGCTTTCCCAGCTCGAAAAGCATGATCCGCATATGATCTTTTTCGACAAGGATCGTGGAGCAGACCTCTTCGTTCGGGCGGCGGGTGGCACTTACCTGCCGCTTGGGAACGGCGTTGCCACCGGCTGCGCGCCGCTGAAGGCACTTGAGCTCAGCGCGGAGAACAAGGTGTTTCTCACACGGTGGATCGGCAAGCTGGTCGGATCGACGAGACGTGAGCTGACGGTCACGGAGCTGCGCGACATCGCCTCGGCCATCGACGGCCTGGCTGACCTGCCGGTCGAACGGCGCTCCATCGGTGCCTTGCGTACTTTCCTCGACAACACCGATCCTGAAGGCATCGCGTCGCGATTGCGGCGGTGGGAGAGGGGAGGGCCGCTTGGCTGGGTATTCGACAACGACGCAGACGACATCGGGATCGGCGCCAAATTCATCGGTTACGACATGACCGATTTCCTCGATAACGAGGAAATCCGCACGCCCTTGATGGCCTATCTGTTCTTTCGCATCGAGCAGCTGATCGACGGGCGCCGCATCATCATCGTCATAGACGAATTCTGGAAGGCGTTGCAGGACGAGGGTTTTCGCGATCTTGCCCAGAACAAGCTCAAGACGATCCGCAAGCAGAATGGGCTCATGTTGTTTGCGACGCAAAGCCCGCGCGACGCGATCGTCTCGCCGATCGCCCATACCATCATCGAGCAATGCCCGACGCAGATCTTCCTTCCCAATCCGCGTGGCGATCACGCCGATTACGTCGACGGCTTCAAACTGACCGAACGGGAGTTCGAACTCGTCTCACGCGAGCTCTCGGTCGAAAGCCGCCGTTTCATCGTCAAGCAGGGACACAACAGCGTCGTCGCCGAGCTGAACCTTAGAGGCTTCGATGACGATCTCGACATATTGTCCGGCCGCACCGCCAACGTGGAACTCGCTGAAGCGATCAGGGCAGAGGTGGGCGACAGGCGTGAAGACTGGCTACCGGTGTTTCAGCAAAGAAGGAGGGTGGGTTGATGCAAAGGAGCGGAACACGGTTTGCTCTTGTGGCGGCAATTTTCTTATGGCCGGCCGGAATGGCATTCGCACAGGGCATCCCGGTCATTGACCAGACGGCGATCGCCAAGCAGATCGAGAGCATCACGCAGCTGAAGTCCCAGCTCGACACGCTTAACCAGCAGCTCCAGCAGGCTCAGCAGCTTTACGGATCGCTTAACAAGGTCACCAACATGGCGGATGTCGCAAGTCTGCTGAACGACCCTTCCATCCGCAAGGCACTGCCGCAGGACTTCAATGCCGTCGAAGGTTTGTTCAAGGGGGCGGGAACCGGCATCTTCGGTAATTCAGCTTCGAAATTCCTTGAGGACAATTCGACCTATCGCACGGACGCCAATGATTTCTACGCGCAGGAATTGTCGCGCATCCAGAACCAGAACGCAGGACAGATGAGCCTCGGCCAGCAGATCTACGATGCAGCCACCAAGCGCATCGACGGCATCGATCAGCTGCGCCAGCAGATTTCCAGCGCTGCGGACGCCAAGGACATCGCCGATCTCCAGGCGCGGCTGCAGGCGGAAACGGCATTCCTGCAAACCGACGTGCTGCGCATGCAGGGCTTGCAGATGGTTCAGCAGGCACAGGTGCAGGTCGATGACCAGAGAAAGGCCGAGGATTGGCGCAAGCGCATGGATGCAATGGGGGCGGCGCTCAAATGAAACATGTTCTCCTTGGAGTGATCGCGCTGGCCCTGTCGGCCTGCTTCGGCCAGACAGAACAAACCTATACCGTCGACGCGCTGACGGCCGACGAGGCGTTGCTCGTGAAGATCATCGAAGAATGCCGCAACAATCCCGGCGAGCTTGGTGAAACGCCCAACTGCAGAAACGCTCAAGCCGCAGACGGCAAGCTGCGTCTGGAGCGCATGCGCAAGTCGCTTGGAGGTTGACCCATGTATCAGGTCTTCAGCTTCGTGGATGGACAGTTCAAGGCGCCCCTGGAGAACTTCATCTCGTCGGGCACCTCGAACATCGCCAACTGGGTGAGTGGCCCGCTCACCGCGGCGCTGACCCTGTACGTCGTTCTCTACGGTTACCTTGTCCTGCGTGGTTCCGTACAAGAACCTATCCTCGAGTTTGCGTTTCGGGCGATGAAGCTTGCGATCATTGTCATGCTGGTGAGGAACGCCAGTGACTATCAGATCTATGTGACCGATCTTTTCTTCGAGACGCTGCCCCGCGAGATCTCGCAGGCGCTGAACTCGGGGACGGCGCCGAGCGCTTCCACCTTCGACAGCCTGCTCGACAAGGGCCAGAAGTGCGCGCGCGAGATCTGGTCCCGTGCCTCCTGGCCAGTCGACATCGTCACCGGTGTCGGCGGGATGATGGTCATCGGCGCGAGCTTTATCGTCGCAGCAATCGGCTACATCGTCTCCCTCTATGCGCGGCTGGCGCTTGCCATCATTCTTGCGATCGGCCCGATCTTCATTGCGCTCGCGATGTTCCAGTCCACCCGCCGTTTCACCGAGTCGTGGATCGGCCAGCTTGCCAATTTCGTCATTCTGCAGGTTCTGGTCGTGGCGATCGGCTCGCTGTTGATCACCTGCATCGACATGACCTTCACGGCGATCGAAAGCTATACCGACGTCCTGATGCGCCCGGTCGCGCTCTGCGCCATCTGCCTCGCAGCACTTTATGTCTTCTATCAGTTGCCCGGCATTGCGTCGGCGTTGGCGGCAGGCGGGGCATCCCTCACCTACGGATATGGTGCCGCTCGCGATGCCCACGAGAGCACGCTTGCCTGGGCAGCCTCGCACACCGCGAGAGCGGTCGGGCGAGGAACCCGCTCCGCAGGGCGCCGTCTCAGACCGGGCCGGGCCGAATGACAGCCCTCCCTCAAGAAACTGAACAGGTTGTTTCCGCATGCTTCGTATCGTTTCATTGGTTCTCGTCGCCGGGGCACTTTCCGCCTGCAGCGCGATGACACATCCTCTTCCCAAATGTGACGGCTACTCCCGCCGGCCGCTGAACCGGTCCATGTGGCAGTGGGAGGACAACAGCAAGCGGAAGCAGCCGGCGTCCAAGGCGGTTCCTGCGGACTCGACAAACCATGCCACCTCATACGCGGAGGAACCGGCCTCAGTCGCGCCAGCCGCCTTCACGCATTTCGATGTCGAAGGTTCTTATCGTCCGTGCGAGGACACGTGACATGGTGATGTCGGACAGTCTCAAGAGTTACTTCGACAAGGCACGCCGGTTCGATCAGGATCGTTTGGTCCAGGTGGAGCGTTCCGCCCGCATCGCCTGGTTCGTTGCGGGTTTTGCCGGCGTCGTGGCAGCCGTCTCCGTCTTCGCCATTGCCGGGCTGACCCCCTTGAAAACGGTCGAGCCCTTCGTCGTCCGGGTCGATAATTCCACGGGCATCGTCGACGTCGTCTCCGCCTTGACGTCCACCGCGGGCACCTATGACGAGGCCGTCACCAAATATTTCGCGGCCAAGTATGCGCGCGCCCGGGAAGGCTATGTCTGGAGCCAGGCCGAGGAAAATTTCCGCACCGTTGCCTTGCTGTCGACACAGCCGGAGCAGACCCGCTTTGCAACGGTCTACCGGGGCAGCAACCCGGATTCGCCGCAAAATGTTTACGGCCGTAGCGCGACGTCGCGCATCAACATTGTTTCGATTTCGCTGATCAATGCAAATGTGGCCTCTGTTCGCTACATGCGGACGATTACCCGCGGAGACGATGTGCGCGCCACGCACTGGGTCGCGACGCTCACCTTTTCCTATGTCAACGCGCCGATGTCCTCGACCGACCGGCTGGTCAATCCCCTGGGCTTCGCCGTCAGCGAATATCGAGCCGATCCGGAGGCCATCAATTGAGACAAATAGTCCTGATCGCCTCTTTTCTGACCCTTGGTCTTTCCTCGACGGCGCTGGCCCTGGAAATTCCCCGCGGTGCATCGCAGGACAGCCGTGTCCGCTTCGTGGATTATCAGCCATACAACATCACCAGGATCGTCGGGACGTTGCGATCATCGGTTCAGGTCGAATTTGCCGCCGACGAGGAGATTGCCCATGTCGCGCTCGGCAACAGCGTCGCATGGGAGGTGGCGCCCGCCGGCAACATCTTGTTCCTGAAGCCGCGCGAACATCAGCCGGTGACCAATATCTCGGTTGTGACCACCAGACGCGATGGATCGACGCGCAGCTATCAGATGGAACTGACGGTGCGTGACGGTACGGTCGAAGCCGGGCAGAACACCTATTTTTATGTGAAGTATCGTTATCCGGCCGATGAGGCGGAACGCCGACGAGTAGAGGCCGCCGCCCGCGCCCAGGTTGCCCAGGCCGGCGAGGCGGATAGGGTGCTTGCCCTCCATGAGGCTTATGGGCCGCGGAACTGGCGCTACTCGGCGCAAGGCGCCGTCTCCCTCGAACCGCAAGCGGTCTACGACAATGGCAAGGTCACGACCTTCGCCTTTGTCGGCAATCAGGAAATGCCGGCAATCTATATGGAAAACTCCGACGGCACAGAAAGCCTGATCCCCAAATCCGTCGATGGCAACCTGGTGCTCGTCCATGCGATCAGCCGCAAGTTCATTCTGCGCAGGGGCGGGGACGTGCTCTGCGTCTTCAACGAAGCCTACGACCGTGTCGGCATCAATCCCGAAACCAACACGACGTCACCATCGGTCGAGCGCGTCGTCAAGACGCAACCCGCCGCAGCGCAATAGGAAGGTGTCATGGCCGAGGAAGAGATTACCCGGATCCCTGGTGAGCGCGCTGAGACGTCGACCGGTCGTCGGCTTGATAGCAATCCGATCCTGAAGCGCGGCGCCGTCGCTTTCGCAATTGTCGCCTTCGTTGCCTTCGCCCTCTGGTCGATGCGCGGACAGAACAAGCCGACAGAGGGCGTTCAGCCGGAGCGGATCGTTATCCGT
Organism: Pararhizobium sp. LjRoot238; assembly: GCF_964252955.1. NCBI lineage: Bacteria > Pseudomonadati > Pseudomonadota > Alphaproteobacteria > Hyphomicrobiales > Rhizobiaceae > Pararhizobium > Pararhizobium sp. LjRoot238. Next base: position 511,534 of record NZ_CAXUPP020000002.1, read on the forward strand.
CAGACATCGGATTTCGAGCCAGCGAAAGAACCGGTCCAGCCGGTCACCACGCCGACGGAAGTCCAACTACCGACGCCCGTGGTGACCGAGCAGGCACTGAGCGAAGATGACAAGCTTCTGGACGCGGCCCGCCGCGCGCCTGTCATAGCCTATGGCGGCGAAAAGGCGCCGGCTACCCAGCGGCAGGACCAGGACGGCAGCTCTAATACGTCTTCCAATTACCTACCGTTCGACGCCAATCCCGGCACTCTCGGTTCACAAGCGGAAAACGAAGACCAGCGCTTCAACCGGATGCTGACACCGACGCAATTGCAGGGCTCACGCGCGGGAACGTTGGGCAACCGAGATTTCATCGTCGCAATGGGCACATCGATGCCCTGCGTACTGGAGACGGCACTTTCCTCCGACCAGCCGGGCTTCACGAGTTGCGTCATCAACCGCGATGTCCTGTCGGACAACGGTCGTGTCGTGCTGATGGAAAAGGGCACCCAGGTCGTCGGCGAATATCGTGGTGGCCTTCGCCGCGGCCAGAAACGCCTGTTCGTCCTTTGGAACCGTGCGAAGACGCCGAAGGGCGTGATCATCACCCTGGCGTCACCGGCAACCGATGCTCTTGGGCGTGCCGGCATGGACGGTTATATCGACACGCATTGGTGGGAGCGTTTCGGCAGTGCGGTTCTGCTGTCGATCGTCGGCGATGCGACCTCCTACGCCAACAGTCGGCTTCAGGATAGCGATGTCGAGGCGCAGAACAGCACGAGTGCCGGCCAGCAGGCCGCGGCGATCGCCGTGGAACAGTCGATCAACATTCCGCCGACGCTGTTGAAGCGCCAGGGCGAACTGGTCTCGATCTTCGTCGCCCGTGACCTCGACTTCTCGGGGGTCTACCGGCTTCGGGTGACGGAGCCCCGCAATCGGATCTACGATCGTGCCGTGCTCGGGGATTTCCGGCCGGCTTCGACACTCGTCACGAAATAGGAGTTCGCAAAATGACGGAAGCGGCCGACTCCGGTGTCGTGCGCGAGCTTCTTGCTCCATTCTCGCCCTTTCTCCGCGACAAGTCGCTCTACGAGGTCATTGTCAATCGACCGGGGCAGATAGTCACCGAGGGGATGGCTGGATGGCAGTCCTACGAGCTGCCGGAGCTATCGTTCGACAAGCTCATGCGTCTCGCACGCGCTGTTGCGAGCTATTCCAACCAATCGATCGATGAGACGCGGCCGATCCTATCGGCAACACTGCCGAACGACGAGCGCATTCAGATCGTGATCCCGCCAGCAACGACCAAGGGAACCGTCAGCGTCACGATCCGAAAGCCGTCGTCCGTATCGCTGAGCCTGGACGATCTCGATCAGGACGGGCTGTTCGACGATGCAGTGAAAGCCGAAAGAGACGTTAGCTCGTCGGACCGCAAGCTGTTGGAGTTCTATAGGAACCGAGCCTACAAAGCGTTTCTGCGGGAAGCCGTTCTAGCAAGAAAAAACGTCATCGTCTCCGGGGCAACGGGATCCGGGAAGACGACCTTATCGAAGGCATTAATCCGTCACATTCCTTCAACCGAGCGGATCATCTCGATCGAGGACACGCCCGAGCTGGTCATCCCGCAATCGAACCACGTTCGCCTCTTTTATTCCAAGGGTGGTCAGGGCATGGCGAAGGTCGGCGCCAAGGACCTACTCGAATCCTGCCTGCGCATGCGGCCGGACCGGATCCTGCTGCAGGAACTGCGAGACGGAACTGCATTCTATTACATCCGCAATGTGAATTCGGGGCATCCCGGTTCGATCACGACGGTCCATGCCGACTCCGCCCGCCTTGCCTTCGAACAGCTGACGTTGCTGGTCAAGGAATCGGAAGGCGGGAGGGACCTCGAGAGGCATGATATCCGTGAGTTGCTGACAATCGCCATCGACGTCATCGTCCAGTGCAAACGTGTCGGTGGACGGTTTCGGGTGAGCGAAGTTTATTACCGGGGCGCGCAATGATGGATCGCGTCCGGACGTTTGACGCATTGCGCAAATCCGGTCGTGGTGATGTGCAGGAGGTTGATGGAGAGCTGGATCGGTCGAAGTAGGTGCCCGCGCCGGCAGGTCAGCCTTCAGCAATTCATCTGCGATCGGCGGATTTGTAAACTTCGGAGCGCTCCCGCTTGCCGACCGCGATCACCGGTACGACGATGTCGGCATCGCGCACTTCGTAAACCAGCCGATAACCGCTGCTTCGCAACTTGATCTTGTAGCGATCCTTGCTGCCATGCAGTTTCGCCGACGGAACGCGAGGTGTTTCCAGCCGTTCGAGAAGCTTCTTCTTGAACTGCATTCGCGTGTTGGCATCGAGCTTGCGCCATTCCTTGTCGGCTTCGACGAGGAATTTTAGCTTATAGCTCACCGATGCTGACCTCGATCTCCTGTTGTCCCTTGCGGGAATCAGCGATCGCATTCAGCTCGATATCCTCCAGCCGGTCCATGAGCGCTTCGAAAGCCTTGGCCGGCACGCAGTAGAAGGCCGGCTCGTTTCGATTGAGGATGGCGACCGGAAAGCCTTCGCCGGCAGCGACAGTGCCCATTGGGTTCTTCTTCAGTTCCGAAACGCTTGCCGTTACCTCGGCGAGGATTGTATGCGGCATTTTAAACTCCCTGAGATCGGTACCATAGATAGCACTCTAAACAGGTCATTTCAAGGAGCGTGGATTGGGTCTAGCGGCCCTGCAGGCGGCTGGAAACAGTGAGGTTGCGGCGGCAGCGAGGTTCAGAGGGAGAGGGGGGAAGGGGAGGTAGTGACGGATTTGGAGGTTCGGAGAGAGGCTCCGGCCGATCCGTCATGGAGAAACGACATGGCACAGGCCATTCAGAAGATCACTCTCAGCGCCGCGTGTGACATTCCCTTTAACAAGCTGGTGCTCAGCCAGCAGAACGTCCGCAAGATTAAGGCGGGCGTCTCCATCGAGGAGTTGGCAGAAGACATTGCTCATCGCGGCTTGCTCGCGAGCCTTAACGTCCGCGCCGAGCTTGATGGCGAGGGCAAAGAGACCGGCATCTACCGTATCCCGGCAGGCGGGCGCCGCTACCGCGCGCTCGAACTGCTTGTCTCCCAGAAGCGTCTTGCCAAAACTGCAGGCGTTCCCTGCATCGTCAGCCGTGGCAACACACTGGAAGTGGAAGATTCTCTCGCCGAGAATGTCCACCGCGTTCAACTGCATCCACTCGACCAGTTCCGGGCTTTCCAGACGCTGCGTGAGCAGGGCCTCGGTGAGGAGGAGATCGCCGCTCGCTTCTTCGTCTCGGTCGCAACCGTGAAGCAGCGACTGCGGCTTGCGTCCGTGTCGCCGCGTCTTCTCGATCTCTATGCCACCGACGAGATGGCGCTCGAACAGATCATGGCGTTCTCGATCACCAACGATCACGCTCGCCAGGAGCAGGTCTGGGATATGGTGTCGCGCTCTCATGTGCGGGAAGCCTATTACATTCGCCGCCTGCTGACCGAAACGGCAATTCGTGCCAGCGACCGCCGGGCGGTCTATGTCGGCGTCGAGGCCTATGAGGCCGTCGGCGGCATCGTGATGCGCGACCTGTTCGAGCAGGACCAAGGCGGATGGCTCCAGGACCCGGCACTGCTGGAACAACTGGTGATCGAGAAGCTCAAGGCCGCCTCCGAAACCCTCAAAACCGCCGAGGGCTGGAAATGGGTCGAGGCTGCATTCGATTTCCCCTATGGTCATACCTCCGGGCTTCGCCGCTTCTACGGCGAGCAGGCGGATATGATCGAGGACGAGCTTTTCCGGTACGACACTCTCAAGGCCGAATACGACAAGCTCGACGCTGACTATGCCGCCGCCGAGGACTACTCCGAGGAAACGGAAAAGCGGCTCGAAGAGCTTGGCAATGAGCTCGACCGTTTCAATGACCGGCCCTTTGTCTTCGATCCCGAAGAGGTCGCCCGCGGCGGTGTCTTCATCTCGCTTGGTGCCGGCGGAGAGCTGAAGATCGATCGTGGTTTCGTCCGGCCCGAAGACGAACCGGAGGCGGAAGTCCAAGCAAGCGGCGGTGGCGATGTCGACGGCGATACCGAGGTCGCGACCAGCGGTGCCAATTCCACGAACGGCGTTGTCCTCGCCGGTGAGCAGGGGGAGGAAGAAGACGACACGGTCCGGCCGCTTCCTGACCGGCTGGTCCTCGATCTCACGGCGGCGCGCACCGTCGCGTTGCGCAATGCGGTCGCCAACGACCCAGCGATCGCCTTCATCGCCGTTCTGCATGTCTTTGTGCTGAAGACCTTCTATCTCTACGGCTCCGACTCGTGCCTCGAGCTGACGCTGCAGAGCGCGAAGTTCAGCCAGACGCAGGGGCTTGCCGACACGGTCTGGGCAAAGGAAATCGATCAGCGCCATGAGGCCTGGGGCCAGGATCTTCCAAAGGATCCGAACGGGCTCTGGGATTTTCTGATCGCGCTCGATGAGGTCAGCCGCCAGGTGCTCTTCGCCCATTGCGCTTCGCTATCGCTGAATTCGGTCATCGAGCCCTGGAACAAGCGCACCCGCGCGATTGCGCATGCCGATCAGGTCGCCCGCTCGCTCGGCTTCGACATGGTCGAGGCCGGTTGGACGCCGACCGCCGACAACTATCTCGGCCGCGTCACCAAGGCTCGCATCCTGCAGGCCGTGCGCGAGGCGAAAGGTGAGCAGTCGGCACAGCTGATCGATCACCTCAAGAAAGGCGACATGGTCCGCGAGGCCGAACGCCTCCTTGATGGCAGCGGCTGGCTTCCCGAACCGCTTCGGATGGCGGCGGATGCGACTGAGCCCAATCCTACTGACGATGCGGCCGGCGATCGCGGCGACGAAGGTGCCGATGAGGTCGCCGTCGCAGATCTTCCAGCCTTCCTGACGGACGACCAGCTGCCATCCGATGAGCCCGCCGCGGACACAGTCGGCGATGTGTTCGAAGGACATGTCGACGCGGCCGAATGATCGCTCCTCCCAGACCAACCCAAGGCCCGGCCACAGCGCCGGGCCTTTTCAGTTCCGGATATGGAGATTCAACATGTTTCAATGGTCAAAATCCTGCGCCTATGACGAAGAACAGAAACGCCGCTTTCATTCGATCGCTCGCTCCAGGCTGAAAAAGCTCGCCGCCGAGCTCAGTCTACCGGCTGGGACCTATGATATCCGCTCGAACAAGGCGGGCATCGCCGTCTCCGGCGAAAGCACTCTGCATCACGAACAGTTCTACCTGCAGGTCGGCCAGTTTGGCCCCGGCTCGGGCCACGGCATCCTCCTCCGCACCTGCAAGGGACGTAAAGATACAGCGGTGGTCCCAATCACTTCGTCGCCTTGACCCTGCTCAACGACACCCGCGCCCTCGCCGCCAGTGTCTGTGCGATCACCGGCATCGGCCGCTCGACATCGAGCACCGCAGCGCAAAGCCGCGCGGCCTGATCTTCTCACAATCCTTATCCACACAGCCCGGCATCCACACGAAGTGATGACCGGTCTTTTCGTTCAAGGAGCTTCATCGTGAACCTGTCTTCCACAACTTCTCGCCCTGTCACCTCCGGCTACCGTGTCGATATCTCGCGCGGCGAGCGCATTGGCCGCGTGTCGTCGGAATGGTTTTCCCGTCCCGCCGACGAACGCTATCTCTCGCTCGGCGAGCTCCATGATGCCGCCAAGTCCCGCACTGAGCGGGCGCACGCCCGCACCGTCGAAAGCTCGGCGATCCGGGTCGAGGCCACGCGTGACAATGCCGAACGGCTCGAACTCATCGTTCCCGGCCAGCGGCAACCGGTCGCGCCGACGCACTGGAGCTACGGCCAGCTCTGCAGCCTGGTCGGTGCGCCAGCGACCTACATGCGCCAGCTGCCGGCGCCGCTTGCCGCCATCAACCTGCAGCACGGATTGCTCAACCATCGTGCCGAACTGGTGAAAACGCTCGAGATGGACGATGGCCGGCTCGAGCTGCGCGCGGTCACCGGTCCCGAATATGGTCGCATCTGGGATCACGAACTTGTCTCGGCAGTGATGAACATTGCCGGCAATGGCACTGGTGACACGATGTGGAAAGTGCCGGGCGTGCTCGACTGGTCGACCATGACCCACAATCCCTTCGTCGATATTACCAAGGACACCACGACGCTTTATGCCAGCGATCGGGACGTCTTCCTGTTCCTGGTCGACGACACGCATCCCATCGAAGCCGGGCGCCTGTCGAACGGCGAACCGGATCTCTATTTTCGCGGGTTCTACGCATGGAACTCCGAGGTCGGCTCGAAGACGCTCGGCATCGCATCCTTTTATCTTCGTGCGGTCTGCGCCAATCGCAATCTCTGGGGCACGGAGAACTTCGAGGAGATCACCATCCGCCATTCGAAGTTTGCGGCTCAGCGTTTCGCTCACGAAGCCGCACCGGCGCTGACGAGCTTTGCCAACTCCTCTGCCGCGCCCTTCGTCGCCGGCATCAAGGCTGCGCGCGAGCGCATTGTCGCCCGCAGGCAAGAGGATCGCGAGGCGTTCCTGCGCCGGCGGGGGTTCTCGAAGGGCGAGACCGGCAAGGTCATCGAGATGGTCCTCGCCGAAGAGGGCCGGCCGCCCGAGTCGATCTTCGACTTCGTTCAGGGAATTACCGCTCTGGCACGAACGAAGGCCAATCAGGACGTCCGTCTCGAGCTCGAAGGCAAAGCAAAGAGGCTTCTCGAAAGCGCGGCCTGAACCCGTCCCTCACCCATCCATCCATCCCATTGCACAGCCGTCGGTCGGTCACACCGCCGGCGGCTTTTCCGTCTTCAGAATGCCACGCCGCCACGCCGTCTCGGCAAACGCACGATACCGGCGATTTATGGGCCATTACAGCTGCTGCTTGCAACTGTAGTATATGCAGGATAGAATATTCGTATATTCCAAGATTGAATATACCACCGTCCGCAGGAGAAATCGATGTCTCTCTACATTCGCGACAATGATGTGGATGCACTGGCGAAGCAAGTCCAACAAGTGATCAAGGCGCCCAACAAGACCGAAGCGGTTCGGATCGCACTGCGAAACGAACTAGAACGCGCCAGGCAGGCGACACCATTGAAAGAGCGGATCAAACAAATCCAGGATGACGTTCGCGCCATGGGTCCGGACGATCCCAGCTTCGACATGAAAAAATTCACCGACGAGCAGTGGGGCGGCATCTGATGTTCTTGGATGCCTCCGCCATTGTTGCCATCGTCGGCGACGAGGAAGACGCCGGTTACCTCATCGCCAAAATCGAAATGTCGAAAAAGTCTATCTACTATTCGTCGCTTTCGGTCTACGAGGCGGTCATCAGCCTGGCGCGAAAGAAGCGAGATGCAGCCTATGGTGATCAGGTTCCGATCCCACCACATCTGATTGATCTGGCCCAAAAGCACATCGATGCCTTCCTCGAGACCATTGGTGCGCGGGAAATGGCGATCGACAGCAGCATGCACCGGATAGCTATCGAAGCCTGCCGCACCTATGGCGGTGTGGTCGCCCATCCAGCACGACTTAATTTCGGGGATTGCTTCTCGTACGCCTGTGCCAAGGCGAGCCGCCTTCCCCTTCTGTTCAAGGGCGACGACTTTTCACAAACGGATATCGAAGCGGCCTAGCCTCGCGGCGCAGCATGTGGGCTTCGAGCGGTCGCTGTCTGCCGTGGCCGAAGGCAGTGTAGTCGTGAAAGGCTCGAGGAGCCTGTTCCCAAATCGTCAAGCGATATGCCGCAGCCGAGTGCCATCAAAGCGGCGATTCCGCTTTGAATCTGACCGAAGTCCGCTGTAAAGGCTGTCTCGGTAATTTCCAAATTGAGGCGTTTGGGATCGAAACGACTTCCGTGAATGATGCCGATGACGTGCAGCAAACCTTCTGGCGACGTCCCGCAGGCCGGCCGCAAGACATCCTCACAGGCTACATCGGCACTGGCGCCAAGGCCATGGGCCGGTCGGCGTGACCTTCGACAACACGGGCGCGCTGCTGCTGGTCGCCGACGACGTCGGCAACGTCACCTGGCGGGTGACACCGGCCCAGCGCCGGAAATGAGCCGCCCTTCCAGCGCGTCAATTTACTTCCGGGGCGCGGCTACTGCGCCGCTCGCGGATGCATTGGCCATTTGTCTGGCGACGAGAACCGGCGGCGGAAGGTTCACGGCAGCTCCGGCATGTCTCCTTCCCCGACGCGCCATATCCATGGCCTCATCTCCGCTCTCGCTTCGATCATTTCGCCCAGTGCCTTTTCGTAGTCTTCACCAGCCCCGGCCGGGACCACGAACATCGCAACTGCTGCCGGCCGCTGTTCAGGTAACGTCAGCGAAACGATCGGCTGTTCGCGCGATAGATTGAAGCGCAACCCTTTCACGCTTTTGCGTTTCAACCACGACAGCCTCTCCAGAAGACCTTGCTCATGGACGCTTTCGAACGGAATCCAGTTCTCGTTCACCACCATCATGGCGACTTGGTCAACCACCGCAATCCCCGCCCCGGATATCCCGAATGTGGCGATAAGGATGAGGTGGAATTCTTCACCTGATCGCCACAGCTCAAGCTCCGTTTCGTATCTGGCATTCAGCCGGTTCCACGTCGATTGCTCGACCATGAACGGAAAGGGGAGGTGACGGACGATAATCTTCTGTCCGTCGCGCGCGGCCGAGAACTCTTTTATTTCCCCCACGGCGACCATGAGTTTCCTTGGCCCCGAACCCGCCGCCTGCGCGCCCGCCAAGGCTGTTGCCCTCCGAGCGGAAATGCCGTCCTTGTCATCCTGGCGGAAAACCTCCGGCACGAAAAGAATATCACTGAGCGGTGCGCCGCGGACCGTCATCTGCCGCGCGGCATTCATCAGACTGCTGCGGACCCGTCCCCATCCACGTTTCCCGGCCCAGAGCGACGTCCATTCCGTCAGTTCCCCCACGTCCCACAGATAATGCAGCATTCCTCGCAACGACAGTTTCTTCGTTTCGTTGCGCACCGTTCCGGAGGTTTCGCCCGGGGACGCCGGCGCAGTGCCTGGTCCTCGCTTCGAGAGAGAGAAATCGAGCTTCAGCACGGCGGATCCGGACGCCTCATCGATCTGGATGGCGTTTCCGATCAACGGCCCGAGCCCCGATAGTTCATAAGGGGGCTCATAGGACGGGCAGGCTGGATCGTGGTCACGTCCCGAGAGCGGCATTCGCTTGATCAGATATTGCCCGTCCAGACGCGCGATGTACATCGGCACTGAAGGCTCCCGGCATCTGCAGTGTGGGCGAAGCTTGCGTTCGTAGGCGTCCTGCAGGACCGACTGAAGCTCGGCCGTGTCTTCCTCGAATGTCCGATCGCCTATCGCCAACTGCCGCATATCTTGTCTCCTGCCACCATCCGGTTGGGCTTGGGCGCTGACGAAGTCGATCACCCACTCCGAAAACCAAAGTCACTATACTGATTTAAATAAGGCAGTATATCGAACCGCGTCCGGCAGGAAAGCCTTTGGTGCAAGGAGAGGGAGAGAGGGGCCGGAAAGGGTTGGTCTGGCGAGGCTCGGAGAGCGCCTGGGCAGGCTGATCCATTCCTCGCTCTCGGATAAGGTTTCTCATGAACGTGATCTCATCTCCGGCCGAAACGACGGCTGCTACGCCTCTAGTTTCCTCAGACCGCGCCAGCCGTGCGGCCCGTATTTTCGAAGCGGCCAACGTATTGCTTCCTTTCCTCGAACGGGGCCAGCCGATCGGCGCCACAGATCTTCGCAATACCCTGACGCATCCCTTCGGCGGCAGTGATGCCGAGGGCTTCTGGACCTGGAAGGATGCTTACGACGCCTGCGAGGCGGCACAGGTTCTTTTCCTCCGCAAGTTCGGGCCTGCCATTGCTGCCCGCCCGCAGGCGCAGTCCGCCCTTTCCATGCTGACGAAAGTGGCTCAACTGATCCCAACCCACACCCGCCGTTCCGACGAGAGCCAGGCGCTGCAGCAGCTTTCCACGCCCATGCCGCTCGCGTATGTCGCAGCCCGAGCCGCCGGCATCCTCGCGGACGATATCGTTCTCGAACCATCCGCCGGAACCGGCCTACTGGCGATCTTTGCCGAGCTCGCCCATGCCCGCCTGTCTCTCAACGAATATGCCGCTCTCCGCGGTTCGCTGCTGGAGCGGTTGTTTTCCGGAACGAAGGTCACGCAGTATGACGCAGCGCGCATCGACGACTATCTAGACCACTCCGTCCGCCCGACCGTCGTGTTGATGAACCCGCCGTTCTCGGCCGGCATCCATGTCGAGGGCCGGGTCGCGGACGCCGCCTGGCGGCATCTCACGTCTGCCTTTGCCCGGCTTGCGCCCGGTGGCAGGCTGGTCGCGATCACCGCATCAGGCCTCTCCCCCGACCATCCCAAATGGCGCGATGCCTTCATTCGGCTTCAGCAGCAAGGCGCTGTCGCCTTCACCGCTGCCGTTAATGGCAGCGTCTATGCCCGCCATGGCACGAGCACCGAGACGCGGCTGACGGTGATCGACAAGCTGCCGGCCATCGATCCTTCGAAGCTCGTTTCGTCGCGTGGCACAGCCCCTGATGTCGAAACGCTTCTTTCTTGGATCACCGGCCTTCCTCCCCGCTCTCTCTCGACAGTAGCGAACGCCATCGGCGCCCTTTCCGATAGCCTACTGCGCAACGTGGCGGCGAAGATGGCGGCTCGGAAGGCTTCAGGAACGATGCGTCCGGCAGTGCTGTCTGCCGATGCACGGTCTTTGGCACCCGAACGACACCCGCGTCCCGCACCCGTCATCGATGATGTCATCGAGCTTCTCTACGAGGTGCGTGACGCGGCGCCGAAACAGCATGGCGGCATCGCCGACGAGATCTACGAGACCTACCGGCTACAGTCGATCCATATTCCGGATGCCCGGCCGCATCCGGACAAGCTGGTGGAATCGATCGCCATGGCCTCGGTCGCTCCGCCGAAACCCGGCTACCGCCCGCATCTGCCAGGTCGGATTGTCACGGAAGGTCATCTGTCTGCCGCCCAGCTCGAGAGCGTGATCTATGCCGGCGAAGCCCACTCCGGCCATCTTGCCGGTTTCTGGGCCATCGACGAATCCTGGGACAATCTCAAGGCAGTTGCCGCCGATACCGATGATGCTGTCCGTTTCCGGCGGGGCTGGTTCCTTGGCGACGGCACAGGAGCCGGCAAGGGTCGCCAGGTCACCGGCATCATCCTCGACAACTGGCTGAAGGGCCGGCGCCGGCATGTCTGGATCTCCAAATCCGACAAGCTGATCGAGGACGCCCAGCGCGACTGGAGCGCTCTCGGCCAGGAAAAGCTGCTTGTCACGCCCCTGTCGCGCTTCCGCCAAGGCAAGCCGATCCGGCTGGAGGAAGGGATCCTGTTTGCCACATTCGCGACGCTTCGCACCGATGAGCGCGAGGACAAGCCCTCCCGCGTGCAACAGATCGTCGATTGGCTCGGCAAGGATTTCGACGGCGTCATCGTCTTCGACGAGGGCCACGCCATGGCCAACGCCGCCGGCGGCAAGACAGAGCGCGGCGACAAGGCGGCCTCGCAGCAGGGCAGGGCGGGGCTTCGCCTCCAGCGCGCCCTCCCCAACGCCCGCGTCGTCTACGTCTCGGCCACCGGTGCGACCGATGTCGAATCTCTCGCCTATGCCGAGCGTCTCGGTTTGTGGGGCGGGTCCGACTTTCCCCTCCCGACGAGATCGGAGTTCATCGCGGCAATCGAGGACGGCGGCGTCGCGGCAATGGAAGTCCTTGCCCGCGACCTCAAGGCTCTCGGGCTTTATGCCTCCCGTTCGCTCTCCTTCGAAGGTGTCGAATATCAGATTGTCGAACACGAGCTCACTGAAGAGCAGATCGGCATTTACGATTCTTATGCCGAGGCGTTTCAGGTCATCCACAATCATCTGGACGCGGCCATGCGAGCCTCCGGCATCACCGGCGCCAGCGGCACGCTGAACAGACAAGCCAAGGCCGCCGCCCGCTCCGCTTTCGAAAGCTCCAAACAGCGCTTCTTCAATCATCTCCTGATCTCGATGAAGACGCCGTCCCTGTTGCGGTCGATTGTTGAGGATCTGGACAAGGGTCATGCCGCCATCATCCAGGTCGTCTCTACCGGCGAGGCGCTGACGGAACGACGACTGGCGCAAATCCCGACAGAGGACTGGAATGATATCCAGGTGGATATCACGCCCCGGGAATATGTCCTCGACTATCTCGCACATTCCTTTCCGACGCAGCTCTTCGAGGAGTTTTCCGACGCAGAGGGCAACGTCAGCTCGCGTCCGGTCTACGACGGCCAGGGCAATCCTATTCAGTGCCGCGAAGCCGTTGTGCGCCGGGATGAATTGGTCGAGCGGCTCGGTAGCCTCCCGGCCGTACCGACCGCTCTCGATCAGATCGTCCAGCACTTCGGCACACGAGAGGTCGCCGAGATTACGGGCCGCTCACGCCGAATTGTGCGGAAAGAGACCGGCGGGTCGATCAGTCGCTTCGCCGTCGAGAGCCGTCCTGGTTCTGTCAACCTCGACGAGACCCGCGCCTTCATGGATGACGAGAAACGCATCCTCGTTTTCTCGGACGCTGGTGGCACCGGGCGTTCCTATCATGCCGAGCTGACGGCCAAGAACCAGCGCCTGCGTGTTCACTATCTGCTCGAAGCCGGATGGCGCGCCGATGTGGCAATCCAGGGGCTCGGCCGCAGCCATCGCACCAATCAGAAGCAGCCACCGCTATTCCGGCCGGTGACGACGAACGTGAAGGCAGAGCGGCGCTTTCTGTCGACGATCGCCCGGCGCCTCGACACGCTCGGCGCCATCACGCGCGGACAGCGGCAGACAGGCGGGCAGGGCATGTTCCGCAGCGAGGACAACCTGGAATCCCAATATGCCCGCGACGCGCTGCGCCAGTTCTACGGGCTCCTCTCTATCGGCGGCATCGAGGGTTGCTCTCTTTCGACCTTCGAAGCGATCACCGGGCTGTCGCTGACATCGGAAGAGGGTGGCCTCAAGGACGAGCTGCCACCCATCCAGACGTTTCTGAACCGCATGCTGGCGCTCACCATCGGCATGCAGAATCTGCTGTTCGAAGCCTTCGAGGAATTGCTCGCTGCGCGCATCGAAGGCGCCATCGCCGCCGGCATGTACGACAAGGGACTGGAGACGATCACCGCCGACAGCATGTCGGTGACCAATCGCCGCGCCGTCTATACACATGCGGCAACCGGCGCCCAATCGCATTTGCTGACAATCGAGGAGAAGCGGCGCAATCAGCCGATGACGCTTGCCGGCGTACAGTCGCTCGTGAAGCAGGATCCGCGGGCAAAGCTGATGATCAACGGCAAGTCCGGCCGGCCGGCTGTCATGGTGCCGACCCGGTCGATCATGCTCGACGACGGATCGGTGCAGCCGCGCGTGTCGCTGGTCCGGCCATTGGGCGAGCTTCGTTATGAAGTCCGGCAGCTCGAGGATACCAATTGGGACGAAGCGGACGAGCCCACTTTCGTGGCCGCATGGGAAGCCGAAGTTGCGAGGGTGCCGGAGTTTTCCGTCGCCACTCTGCATATCATCAGCGGCTTGCTTCTGCCGATCTGGCGCCTGCTGCCGCAGGACTTCTGCCGCGTTTACCGCCTGGAGACCGATGGTGGCGATCGCGTCGTTGGCCGCGTGATCGCACCATCGGCACTGACGACGTTATGCCGCAATCTCGGCATCGACCAGATGCAGGTCGTCACCGCCGATCAGGCGTGGGCGTCACTGGTCGATGGATCATCGATCGTTGGGCTCGCTGGCGACATGACGCTGCGTCGGGTCCGGGTGATGAATACCTATCGTCTCGAGCTCACGGGTTTCACCGATGGCATGCGTGACTGGCTGAAGGCATCAGGCCTGTTCTCGGAGATAATCGCCTGGAAGACAAGGTTCTTCGTGCCGACGACTGAAGAGGGGCCGGTGATCCTCGGCCGCCTGATGCAGCGCCATCGCCTGGTCGACGTCTCCAGCCGGTCGTGATGGAGGCATATCGATGGTGTCCGCCTCGGATCTGGCGGGCCGTCTCGCGCGCGATGCCGAGGCGGTCTGCCGCCATTATCTCTCCGCCGGGCGTCGTTCCGGCAATTACTGGATTGTCGGCGATGTCGCCAACAGCAAGGGCCGCTCGCTCTACGTCCATCTCACCGGCTCCCGCGCCGGGAAATGGACAGACGCTGCGACCGGCCAGTTTGGCGATCTGCTTGATCTTGTCCGCGAGGCCTGTGGGCTTGTCGACTTCCGCGATGTGGCTGACGAAGCTCGGCATTTCTTGAGCCTGCCACCACCCGATCCAGCGCAGTTTCGGCCGAATGGTTCAACCAGCACCGCGTCAGTCAGCCGACCGGCAGCGGAACGGGCTCGGCGCCTGTTCCAGATGACGCAGCCGATTTCGGGCACGCTTGCCGATCACTACCTGCGTCAGCGCGGCATCCTGCGGGCATCGGCGCATGGGGCGTTGCGTTACCATCCGTCCTGCTATTATGGGGATCTCGTGACCGGCAGGACGACCAGCTATCCAGCGCTGATCGCAGCCGTCACCGATGCCTCGGGCATGATCACCGGCGTTCATCGCACGTGGCTCGATCCGGATGGTGACGGAAAGGCCAAAGTCGACGACCCTCGCCGTGCCCTGGGAGGCCTTCTTGGAAATGCTGTGCGCTTTGGCATGCCGGTCGATGCACCTCTAACGGTCATGGTGGCGGGCGAAGGTCTCGAAACCATGCTGTCGCTGTCGCATGTGCTGCCCGGCATGCCGATGGTCGCCGCGCTCACTGCCAATCATCTCGCCGCCTTCCGGCTTCCGGCCGGATGCTCGCGCCTCTATATCGCCGCCGACGCCGATGCAGCGGGCCGGCACGGCATTGAGGGACTGAGCCGCCGGGCGCAGGCGCTCGGGATCTTGCCGCTCGTGCTTGCCCCCGAGCTTGGCGACTACAACGAGGATCTGCGGCGGCTGGGGCCGAACCGCATGACAGCACGGCTTCGCGAGCAGCTCGCTCCGGAAGACGCGATGGCCTTTGTGCCCGCGTGATGCTCTGGCCATCGAAGCTACGCGCGTAGGGTCTGCGGCCGTACGGCAAGGCCGGCTCCACGGAGGTGTCCTTTCCGGTAGGCGCGCGCCCGCAGGCCTGCCGAGAGGCGACCCTTACCACGCGTGGATCCGGGCCTTCAGCGGGTCAGTCAGGTTTCTTCCCCTGCCGGGCCGCAGGACGGCCCGGCATTCCTCGCGCAAGCCAAGAAACCCTCCTTGCGCCGCCCGGCGCTGCGCTGGGCCGCTTCGCTTCGCTTGCGGTTCCGGCCCGTCTCCCACGTGATCGGGATCGCCGTCAGGCCGCGAGACGCGCGGCCGCAACCGGATGGAGATCACAATGGACCTTTCCCTTCCCCCCGACGACGGCGATGAGCCACACCATGCTTCCTCGCCGACCGACCGCTTCATCTACGAGATGCAGATCTATGGCTATCGCCCGTTCCAGGACGAGCCGGACCCGCGGCCGCTTCCCGAAGAGCCGGCTGTTCAGGCGTCGCTGACCACGATCTTCGATGCCCTGTTCGAAATGCTCGGTGAAACGCGGCTGGAACCCGATCTCGAAGATCTGTTCTGGTCGACCGTCAACCTCTTCCATCGCGCCGGCGAGCGCATCCAGCGCGAACTGCAACGCAACGAGGATGCGCAGCGCACCGAACAGCGCGAGCAGGACGGCTCGGAGGTCAAAAGCGTCGAGCTGGAACGCCATATTGCTGAGGGCATCACGCTTCTGGAGCGCCGCAACAGTTTCGAGTTCATGCGGGACTTCGCCGCCGACCTGTTCGAGGCCCAGGTCGGATCGGCATGGCGCCCGCGCACCGGCTCCAAGGTTAGCCATGCCAACATGACTGCGGCGATGATCGATAGCCGCGACTTCCTGTCCGCGCGCCGCCACGCCGAGACGGAGGTGCTGATCCCTGCAGGCACCAAGATCGCTTTTGCCGGCGGCATGGACTACAACGATCACGACGCCATCTGGGATGCGCTCGATCGCGCCCACACGAAATTTCCCGACATAGTCCTACTGCACGGCGGCTCACCAAAGGGCGCCGAGCGTATCGCTGCCTGCTGGGCCGAAGCCCGCAAAGTGACCCAGATCAGCTTCAAGCCGAACTGGACGAAACACGCCAAAGCCGCCCCCTTCCGCCGCAATGACGATATGCTCTCCGTGATGCCGGCTGGCGTTGTCGTCTTTCCGGGCTCCGGCATTACCGGCAATCTCGCTGACAAGGCACGCCGGCTCGGTATCCCGGTGTGGCGCTTCGGTGGAAACGGCGCGTAACGGGCTGTGTCAAAACGCCATGCGGAGTTTTCCGCATGGTGTTTTCCGGCAGATGGTTCGACGCCTCGACTTGACCCTTGGCGATCCATCCTGTTCATTTGCGGCATGTTCACAGCATTCAACGCCGTACAGCTTCGCATTTCGCTCGACGAAATCGAGCCGGAGGTCTGGCGTCGCCTTGTTTTGCCATCTGCCTGGGATCTGGAGCAACTGCATCTTGCCATTCAGGCGGCCTTTAACTGGTGGAACTATCATCTGCACGAGTTCCGGATCGGTGGGCTGCGCTACGGCGATGTCGCACTGCTCGCAGAGGACGCCATCGAGGACGATCCTCGCGTCTTTGATTTTCGTGAGGTGCGGCTTCTCGATTTCGAGCAGGGAGCCGTCTTCAACTACGTTTATGACTTTGGCGACGGCTGGCACCATTCGGTCGTGATCGAGGAATTTGTCGCCCTTGATGCGCATCCGAAGCAGGGCATCTGTATCGAGGGCGCGCGTGCAAGGCCGCCTGAGGACGTCGGCGGCGTACCCGGATATGAACGTTTCCTGAAGATCATCGCGGACAAGACCGACCCAGAACACACAGACACCAAACGGTGGTGTGGTGGATATTTCGATCCGGGGTGGTTCGATCTCGCAATCGTTGACAAGGACGTTCGCAATGCGCTGCGCCCGAATGTCCGGCGACGGCTTCACCAGCCGAAGCCGAAGCGTACCGAGCCCGCGACTTAATAAATCGCCGTGAAACAAATCCCTGCGACGGCGTTGTTCTATGCAGCCCTCCGTGCCGAGTTGCCTAATGTGCGGATGGGGGATGCAGTCTCGTATCAAGGGCGAAGGCTTCCTGGAACTTGAGCGCATATGCACCCGCCGCCACGCTCGCCACGAAGATGAGATTCCAGCTATGCGGTGACACCGCGCTCGGTATCGCTACAAAGCGGTGTTGCCGCAGGAGATCGTCCCCGAACGCCTGCTGCCCGGCGCCCGGTATGCCTGGGCGCAGCCAGTTCGGATTGGGCACGCTTGCCGGATCGACGACATGTATGCCAGACGTGTCGGTAATGACAGCTGCTGTCAGCATGTGAGGAACGGTGTCGAGGGCGCGAAAACCTTTGTGCACAGCGACTTCGAGAACGGCCGTCGCGGGATCGACCGAGCAATAGACCGCTCGCACACCCTTGCCGTTCCAGCGGCCGCCTACCCGATAGGCACCCTCACCACTGTCCCATGTCGAAGCATAGTTGGCCTGATCGAGCCGCCAAGAGATGAGCTCGGAGCCGCCGAGTGCTATCGGCAGAGGCATCATGCATAGACGCCGTATTCAAGTCGCTCAAGATGGTCTTCGACCAGTTCGACGCCGGCGGGTGTGCCCAACAGATCGATCGGACGGCGCTGATCGAGGCCGATCGCCGGGCGCTCCAGCCATTGCTCGGCTTCCGCCTGCGTTCCGAGGACGTCCGTCGCCTTTGCCAGGATCTCCGCGAACTTCCATGCCCGTCCGCTCTGCTCCTGGCTGAGGGGTTTGGATGGAGCGTCCTTGCGGCGCTGCCAGGTCCGCAGGCTCATGCCGACGGCCTTCTCGAGGGATTCGGTCTTGCCGATGAAGACCAGTTGTCCGACGAGGTGATCGAGCGCTGAGGCCGGCAAACCGTTCAGAAGCAGTTCGTGCGCGTCGAGCGCGCTGGTCAGCCGATGCGAGAGAACACGGGAGCCGCCGAGCAGCGCCGCCACCTTCTGCAGCCCGCCGTCGCTCGCTTCCGCAAAGGTCTTATCCGCCACCGCTGCCATGAACTCCTCCTGTGTCATTTGTCGCTTTACATATGACAGTTGACGCGGAACTTTTCAAGTGCGCCTTGTGGAGACGATCCTCAGAGGTAGATCGACGTTTGATCTGTCGTCTACGCTGCGAGAACCGTGCGTGGTCTCCCGCGGCCGGGCGGCGCTCGGATGGCCATGCGGCTCTTGTCTCCGGCTTCCGGCTGCTTCGAAACCATTCCCGTTCTCATGTCGCCTTTCTAAGGGACCGGCCGCCATCAGCGTCAACCCGCAAGGGGTTCCCCTTCGCTTGGGCTTCGGTGACGCCTGCGGCTCGGCCCCTTCTTCGGGCGCCATCGGGAATGGTCCCGAGCAACCGAAGGAGCAAGTCACATGGCCACCACGATCGCAACCCTGACGCAGAAGACCGACGGCAGCCTCGAAGGCGTCTTCGCCACCATCCGGGTCAACGCCCCGATCGCCATCGTCCCGAACGCCAACAAGGCGAGCGAGGAAGCCCCGGACTACCGCATCATCCACCGCAAGACCGGCTTCGAGATCGGCGCAGGCTGGAACCGCATCGCCCGCCAGACCGGCGAGGAATACCTCTCCGTCAAGCTGGAGGCCCCCGAGATCGGCGTGATCTTCGGCAATCTCGCACCCGCCCCCGGCGGCGAGCCGAACCGCAAGGTCATCCTCTGGAACAACCCGGCCTGAGCCGGATCGCCGGCCCCAAAAGGGCCGGCGTCATTTCCGACCGAAAATCTCTCCAATCAGAGGATCCCCAATTGAGCCGCTATACGATCACCGTCACTAAAACCGTCTCCAGACACGCCGATTCCGATACCGTCTTCGGCTACGACCGCCCGCTCCAGACTTTCTTCAAGCCTTCCCTGATGAGGAAGGAGAAGACCTGGCACTCTGGCTCGGCACCGCGCCCATGAGACGCTTTCTGTCCTCAGGGCTGCGGCGATCGCGAAGGGCTACGATTTTATCCCGATGTCGTCTGGTACGCTCTGGAGGCTGCTCGACGACTGCGCGTGAGGCGCTCCGGTCTCTGCCGGAAACCATCATCGAGGATGTTCTGGCGGATGATGCCTCGACTGGACGACGCAGCGCGTCGCAAAACACGAAACCCCGGCCCGGTCCAATGCCCAGCCACTTACCTAAATGTGGAATCTTGGCCATTGCTCCATCAACACCCCTTGTAACGTCGGTTATCAGGGGTGTTGCGCATGCCGGAGATTTTTTCGGAGACGCAAAAGCCGATTGCGACTGCCTCTCCCTACCGAGGGGTGAACGTTAACTTTGTTAGAACCCTCATTGCCCGAACGCCGGCGTCGCGGCGGAGTTAGAAAACTTCTTCGCTTCGGTTCAAACAACCGAACTAGATACTGGTGGGCGACGCCGTGGCAAGAGCGAGAACGGTTTTCGTTTTAGATTCGTACAACGAGGGGCGTAAGGTCATGGACCAGGCGTTGCGCCACCATCATACGTCTCCTCTTTGTCTTCTTCATCTTCATCATGGCCGTCTGCGGGAAGCATCTCGACTGGAGCGTATGCATCCTTCTGCCGTGCATCTCTGATTGCCGCAATCTCAACAATGCCGTCTCGTGAGCGAATTGTGAGCACGAGGGGAGGCATACTAACCTTCCGAGTTCCTTCTAGGATTCCCCTCTCGGTCATTTGGGGAAACGATGAAAGGAGGTCTCTCTGCCTTTCCAGGCGTTCAACGAGTTTCCTTGCGGCGGCTGGGTTAACCTCTGCGAGTTCGGCAACCTTGCTCAAGAACCACCGTTCTGCACTTCTGGAAAGGCGAACACGAGGCATCAACCCACCCGCATACCGCGTCGATATTCGGCGGCATCGACGATTGTCCGAGCCTTCTCAAGCACATCCTCCAGATCGACGCTGTCCCCACGATCCAGTTCATCGAGGCCTTGAGCATCTCTGAGGACTTCGGCCCCTTCAGTTGCAAGGTATTGACTGAGCGCCTTCTGCATTACCCACGTGCGATCACGTTCAAGAATTCCGGCGATACGATCAAACTCCGAAACCAGCCGCGTCGGCAGCCTCAGAGAAACTTGGGATTTTTCACTGTTCAGCATGACTATCGCTCCGTAATGCAATGAATTACACTGTAACCCAAACCCAAGTGAAGTCAATGCGCCTTGGCCTCGCAGCGGCGCGATCAGCTTTGAGGGCATCCTGCTGTCTCCAAAGGAGACGATCGTCCTTAGGTTTGCTCAAGGGCTCTGTTTCAATGCATCCGGTCTTCGACCGGCAAGGCATAAAAAAACCGGCTTTCGCCGGCTTTTTCCCCTAACCGCCCGGAGTCCAAGCCTCTCAGGATGTCAGGTTAGTTGTTGATACCCAACATGGTGTTGGATAACGTCCAAGTCAACGGGCATGTGCCAGCTCTACCTGTATGGAGCCCTGCCGCTAAAACAGCGGCGGCCGACGGGCGGCCAATACCGACACTTCGCTCCGGCACCTCAATTCAACCGCCCAATTTCGACGCGACCGACAGTGTCGTGAAACTCCGTCGGTAGGCGTACAGTCTGTGACGTGCCGGATTGGAGCACACGTGCGAGGTGTCGCACGAATGATCATTTAGATTCTTCTTCTCCCTGACTGCAAGCAATGACGCGGATCTGGGCGCACCCGGCGTGCCGCCGGTCGGGCTCTATTCCGCCAGCAGAGCCGGCTCCACGAAGCCTGCTACCCGCTGTCTTCGCGCCTGACGGCGTGACGATCCCTTGCGCGGAACAAGTGGCGCTGCGCGACGATACAATTGCAGCGAGGATTGCGGTTATCCTCCGGGCGCTGCATGCTAGGCCCAAGGCGTCTGGCTAGACCATTTCACCGAGCCACTATCGATGTCACGTCCCGGTTTGCTCGTTTTGGCGAATCTCCCGCATTCTCAAATCATCCTGACGGGATATACCCCCTCTGGCGCTTTTTGCGCACCAGTTCCAGAAAATGCCATGCCGCTTCCTGCTCGGTCGAAAACACGTCGCTTTTCTCGCCGCCACGTCTGCCGATCCGGCCCCAGGCCCTTACGACCGCGATCTCACCGAACAATGTCGCCTCGATCGACAACATGTAATAGCGCGCCATGTTGCGACTGGCGTCGATGCGCTGACAATAGAATTTGAACGGGTACAGAGCCATGGACGGAAAGATCGCCGGGAAGCGCAAAGCTGTCCAACGAGACTTTTGAATCGATCATTGCCCACCGATTCACGCCGTTGATGAATGCATCCTACGCCCTGACAAGATGGGGGCACACCAATGGTGGGAAATCATTGCACGGGTGCCTCCAATTGGCGGCACGAACTGGTCCCCCGCTGTCGGCGGCGCGACCAATGATATGCCAGTTTTTCGACGGAGACTTTGGAGCTGCATCGCCACCGGGGGCGAGCGCAGGGTGCCGGGTCGCTAATACCGATCACGGCCAGCAGTTTCGACGGAGAGATCGTCGCTCAGGGGAATACGGGCTTGCGGCAATCTCGTGCGACGCGGATGCATGTTGGCGGTGACGGCGCGTCTGGCTCGCCAGTCGTCGGGTGGCGAGGAGGCATCGACCGGGATGGTGCCGATCTCATCTCCCTGGACTACTACGACCAGGCGGCGCCCGGATGGCCATGGGGCTCTTGTCTCCGGCTTCCGGCTGCTTCGAAACCATTCCCGTTCTCATGTCGCCTTTCTAAGGGACCGGCCGCCATCAGCGTCAACCCGCAAGGGGTTCCCCTTCGCTTGGGCTTCGGTGACGCCTGCGGCTCGGCCCCTTCTTCGGGCGCCATCGGGAATGGTCCCGAGCAACCGAAGGAGCAAGTCACATGGCCACCACGATCGCAACCCTGACGCAGAAAACCGACGGCAGCCTCGAAGGCGTCTTCGCCACCATCCGGGTCAACGCCCCGATCGCCATCGTCCCGAACGCCAACAAGGCGAGCGAGGAAGCCCCGGACTACCGCATCATCCACCGCAAGACCGGTTTCGAGATCGGCGCGGGCTGGAACCGCATCGCCCGCCAGACCGGCGAGGAATACCTCTCCGTCAAGCTGGAGGCACCGGAGATCGGCGTGATCTTCGGCAATCTCGCACCCGCCCCCGGCGGCGAGCCGAACCGCAAGGTCATCCTCTGGAACAACCCGGACTGAGCCGCACAACAGCCGGTCCCGGAAACGGGGCCGGCGCCCAAGCGAACCGCTAAACAGGGATCAAACGATGTCAGAAGTTCACCGCCCGTAAAGTCGGCCGCCAGTCGAGCCCATCCCGCCGCTACATCGGCAGACCGGACATATACGGTAATCCGTTCGTCATCGGGCGCGACGGACCCCGAGCCGAGGTCGTCCGGAAATACGCAGAGTGGATCGTCCGGCAGCCGCATCTCATGGCGAAGTTGCCGGATCTGGCCGGGAAGGACCTTGTCTGCTGGTGCGCGACGCTGCGGTGCCACGGTGACGTATTGCTGGATCTGGTTCAGCGAAATGTCTGCGACAAGGGCTGATTGCCAACCCGCAAACGGGTATCGAACCCGTTTGCGGGTTTCGGGGTGCCACACGAGACGTGTGGCTGTCTGCTCAGTTCGGCTGAGTCTGCCATGAGGGGATCAAGGCCTCAAGGCCGCGCGGTTAGAATGCATCTCCAGAACTGTCCTGATTGTCTCTTTACCTTAGCAATAGTCATGCAGGATGCCGCCATGTTTGCTGAGCTTGCACGGTGTCCACAGGAGGGCCCCGCGCATCGCGGAGTGACCACACGAGTCCGACGCAGCGATGCGCGGGAGGTACCTGTGGTCAACGCGGGCACGGTAGGCCGGCCGCACATAGGGATAAAGACCATGGCGATGATTATTCCTGCGACGAAGGGGCAGACCGGTATTCCTGCCGGGTTTCCCATCCTGATGTCCGGCCGCATGGAAATTATCGAGGCAGCCTTCGCCTACCTTCTGGAGTTGGCTACCATTCCAGGCCGTTCGCATTCTTCAGACACGGTGCGGACCTACGCGGAACACTTATACGATTGGTTCGACAGTCTGGAACAGTCCGATCTGGATTGGAGGCTGGCCGATGAGGAAATGATTGCCGCCTACCGCAATCGTATGCTGGAACAGCCCAGTCCCCATACTGGCAGGCCCTATGCGCGCTCCACGATCAATGATCGTATTCGCTCCATTTGCCGGTTCTATAATTGGGCGCATCAACGCGGTTGGGTGACGCACTTACCATTCCGTATGATCGATGTACGGATTACTTCCGGGCGCAAGCAGTCTCTCCTGGCCCATACCAATACCCGGTCAGCGGTGGTCGCTGCGAATATTCTGACTGTAGCTGAATTCGAAAAGTTGCCGCGTGCGCTTCGAGCCGATCAGCTCGCGCGATTGTTCGGTCACCTTTCCATGCCCTATAGGCTGATGGCTGAATGGGCAGTCTGTACCGGCATGCGGCGGATGGAGCTGTGCGCCTTGACGGTTGCGCAATTGCCCGAAAGCAGGGGGGTCGATGCAGCTGATCATCCGCTGATCGGCGTACCCCTTGCGATAACGAAGGGCGGTCGACCCCGGACAATTTATCCACCGATCCGTCTTGTCGATCGCACGAACTGGTATGTCGGTGAGGAGAGAGCCGCTCTGGTTCGAGCTCGCCAGCGCAAGTCTCCGGTTTATGATCCGCGTGAGTTCCTGTTCCTGAACAGGCATGGAGGTACCGTGACACGAGCGCACCTTAGCGCAGTTTTTGCCGCCGGCTTCGAAGCCGCAAAAATTGATGGCAGTTTGCACTGGCTTCGCCATACGTTCGCCACGACAATGCTCGCCCGCCTTCAACGGATCGCCGCTGAAAAGCCGGAGATCAACCCACTCAAAGTGCTGCAGATCCTCCTCGGTCACAGCTCGATCCAGACGACGTCCATCTACCTGCGCTGTGTCGATCTGCATCATCGAGAAATCGCCGAGAGCATTGAATATCTTTATGGCGAGGTCATTCCTGATGCGGTCTGAGCGGCCACATATCGACCGGCGCCTTGCTGTGGCTCCAGCTCTCGATAAGCCGATCTCAAGCGGTATCGTGATCACTTTCCGTGACGAGTGGGGTGTCGTCGCACAGATGTTCGACCTCAATAGGCTTGGCTTATCGGTCGATCTTACGATTCTCTTTGCTGACGCTTTCCGCGCATCATTCGCCAGTGCCGCCACGGCGACACGGAAAGGATACTGGAAAGCGCTTCGCACGTTTGCTCGCTTCGTCGCGGAAGCAGGCACGATCGTTGAAGTTGCGGATCTCACGACCGAGGCTGTCGGTCATTATCTCGTATGGCTTGATCGCCAGAGATCGCGGACGGGCCAACCTTGGGGAGTATCAACCCGGCACGGCCGCTATTTGCCTATAAAGATCATACTTGAGTGGGCGATGCGAAATCGCGCCCATCTCATGCCAGAACAATTGCAGTTCCCGGCCAATCCTTTCCCGGGTCGTCACCGGACACCAGTCCCGCGCCGACTTCCAGCGCATGAGCTGAAGGCAATCCTACGAGCCTGCTATGCCGAAATCGACGTCGCATGGGCTCGCTTCGAGGAAGGGCGCGCAATCCTCGAAACAGACCGTGATGGCGTAATGGATGATCGTCGGGATCTGGAGACGCTGTTGGTCGCAACGGGTCGTGCGGGTGGCGGAATAATGCCATGGTACGATCGTGCCCCGGGGCGGCGGTCACATCGGCGGACGAGGCGCCATGGTGGCACTCGGATGCTGGCGCAACACCTGCATCTGACGGTCGATACTCTGGTCCCATTCTTTTTGGCTATCGCCATTCAAACGGCGGCCAATCCGGATTCCCTTCGAAACATAGGACGCGATTGCTTGGCTTCGCATCCCCTCGACCCTCATCGGATCATCGTTGATTGGGCCAAGCCGCGGGCGGGGAACGCCGTGCGCCGTGCGCAGCGCCGGACCTTTGACAAGCGACGGCGATATTCCGTCCCTAATCTTGTCGAAAAAGTGTTGGCGATGAGCGCGCCGCTCGTTGCCCATGCTTCACCTGGTGAACGCGACCGCCTCTTTTTGATCAGAGGTAACCGCCCGAAGGGAGTGGGCGTAATTGGCGCTCAGACGCTGGATGCCGGTATCCGCAGGTTTATTGCTCGTTCCAATGAAGGAATTGCCATCTGGAATGCCGCTCACCCTGAGCAACTTCGTTGCCCGATGCGAACCTTCGCCCCTGTCCTGTTCCGTGGCAGCGTGGCCATCGAACATTACCATGCGGCCGGCGGTGATATCCGCGTTGCGCAAGCATTGCTCAATCACTCTCGAGCCAGCACGACAGACCTCTATGTTCGCGGGCCCGAAACACAACGCATGTATGAGAAGACAATCGCGAGCCTCCAGCATCGGATGATCGGCTGGATCGCAATGCGCCAAGAGGCCCATGGTGTTGAGCGAAATATCGATGGTCAGATCGGGAACAGCAATGAGGGTTCAGCCGAAGCCTTCAGCCACATCTGCATCAATCCGGTGGCCGGCAAGGCTCCTGGATCCACCCAGGGGCGCCTGTGCCCAGGTTTTATGAGCTGTCTCAGCTGTCCCGGCCTCGTTATTCCGATAGACAGCCGACACCTGGCCCGAATTCTGCAAGTGATGCGCAAGTTGGAAATCGCCCGCGATCGGCTCGATGCAGAGCGTTGGCGATCAATTTACGCCCCCAGCTATCGCATTCTCAGTGAAGAGATCCTGCCGGACTTTCCTTCCGGATTGTATGAGGCGGCGGAGTGCTTGATCGAGACACTTCCACCCCTGCCGGACCCGGAGTGACGTCAATGGTGGCTCAACCTGCAAATGCGGAGCAGCGGATCCGAAATCAGGAAATCCGTATCTCGACGATATCGATGTGGTCGGATCGCATTTGGCAACTGGATGTCGACGTGCCGGGAACGACACCCGCCGATCTCGTGATCGATTGGGGCATAGCCTTTGTGGATGGAAGCCGATTTACCGATGAGGAATGGGTAGCGTGGCGCGAGGCTGCGCGGCGCTTTCTCTGGTCGCTGCGCGTGACGCCGCCTCCGGGTCGTCGCCGTGCAAGGGGAACGACTCTTGTCAGAAGATTCCAGACCCTGCGCGTTCTCATCCGGTGGATGGTCGCCGAAGGCTATCGATGCTTTGCCGACCTCGACCGTGATGCAGCTCACCGCTTTCTCGGCGTCGTTTACCAGCGACCGGGTCGCGGAGGGCGCTTTTTATCGGAGACCGTGACCCCGGTCGGTTATATCCGGATTCTGGACCTTCTCTATTTACAGCGAGATTGGCTTCCTGACGCGCCGGCTGAACCTTTGGTGGACCCGATAACCGGCTCCCGATCATTGAGACCCGGGCAACTGTCCAAGTCTATGCCCTATACGCCGGATGCTATTGCCGTTCCTCTTATCTCTGCAGCATTACGTCTCATCGGCACGCCAGCCGACGACATAATCGCGCTGCGGGAACAAGCCGAGGACGCCCACGGGCAAGCCCTTTCGAGCGGATTTGGATATAAGGCGCGACAGAGTCACATGCGCGCTTGCCTTGATAGCTTCCGCTTCGCGACGGTGCCCGGGGAAGCTCCTCCTTGGAGGACGGAGCCCGTGCTGACCATGAAGTTGGTGCAATTCCTGGTCACCCGGATTTACGACGCCTGCTTTGTCGTCATCGCCTATCTTGTCGGTGCGCGAGCCTCGGAAATCTTGGGCCTGCGGGCTGGATGCATCGAGCGGCATGCTGCTGCCGATGGCACCGAAACCTTCGCTTATCTGAGTGGCCAGATCTACAAAACAGCCGTTGGCATCGGCGGAACGCCGCATCGATGGGTGGCGCCGGACCCTGTTGTGCGGGCCGTGACTGTTTTGGAACGCTTATCTGCTCCCATCCGCCAGCGGATGGGGCGGGAGGAATTATGGTTGTCGGCGATGGCTGGGCGCGGCGGGATGGCCATCCCGCGATCATCCGGGCTGGCTGACCGGCTCAACGGACCGTTTACATCCTTTATAGATCTGCCTCTTTATAACGAACGGCCGTGGCATCTGACGACCCATCAGGGACGAAAGACCTTTGCGCGCTTTGTCGGTCGACGCGACCGTACCGGCCTTGACGCCCTTGCCTCGCACTTCGGCCACGTGACCAGAGCAATGACCGACAAAGGCTATGTCGGGACGGACTTCGATCTGACCGATCTGATCGATGGAGAGATCTCGAACGACACAAGGACGGCGCTTGAGGATTTGCTGACTACGGCAACGGCGGCCGGCAGTGCCGGACGAGTGATCTCTGCGCACAGTCGCTTCCGCGGACGTATACGAGACGGAGATGCTGCGGACTATGTAGACTTCATCCTGAGAGAAACCGACATGCGCCTCGGTCATTGCGATTGGGGCTACTGCGTCTACCGCCGCGAAAGCGCATCGTGCCTGGGTGATGATCGAGGCCCGAACCCGGTCATCAGAACACAGAGCATCTGCGCCACCTGCAGCAATTTTGCGGTAACGGAAAAGCATCGGCCGGTATGGGAGGAGCGCCGCAAGCAAAATGCACGGCTTCTGGCGCATCCGATGCTCGACGACGACAGCCGTGCGTTGGCAAGGGCCAGGATCGATGAATGTGACCGCATTCTGGGCGAACTTCAGCAAGGTCGCGAAAACGATGACGAATAGTGCAGAGCAGCCCGCGAAGCTGAAATCTCATGAAACGCGTCATCGAAATACCGAGCGCCGCATTCGGCAGGCGATGGATCGGCTTGTTGCACAGGCTTCGTTGGAAGGGCGGACTACCCGGGTCACAGTGGCTGCACTGGCGCGAGAAGCTCAGGTCAGCCGAAACACGATCTATGCCGAACACAGCAGTTTCCTCGAAGAATTGGCATCCGCAAATCCACCGCGCCCCGGAACTCAGCGACCGCCTCCCAAATCTGACATGTCGGCACTTCGAGCTTCGATGCATGAACTCCAAGCGCAAAGGCGGCTGCTCGCGACCGAGAATGCCAGCCTGCTGAAGCGTGTGCTGGATGCCGAGAAGGCCGTTGCTCGATTGGAAAAGCAGAACGCCAAGCTGGTTCAGGAGATCAGCAGGGTGCGGCGGCTTAGCTCGACATGACTGATCGCGTTGAAGCATCCACCCGTCCATGATCCGATGAGCGAGTGGTTGATTTTTTTGGGTCCGAGTCCGTGGAACCCAAAGTCCGTTACTTCAGATATCCCATCCTACCATGCCGGATCAGCTCGCCTCGAGCACGAGCGGTACCCCCAAAATGCTGCGCATTTTGGCTCCCCCACTCGCCGGCTCCGCCGGTCGCCTGCGGCGATCCTCGACCCGAACTGCTCCGTCATCGTGCACGTCTCTCGTCTTCAAACAGAGGAGAGACACATGCTTACCATCTACGACGAAATCCAGCAGCTGCGCGTCGAGCTTGCCGCCTGCATCCTTACGCCTGCCGAGCGCGCGGCAAGTGAGGCTGAACTCGCAAAGCTCCTCGCTGAACAGGCATCGCTCGACAGCGCATTCGACGCCATCATGGCAGACGAGGAGCCGCCAGAATGACGGCGCCTTCTCCAAACAGGACGCTTGACTAAGACCTAAGAGTGGCCCCTCCAATTTTTCCTGCGCTGCGTTTCACTGCGCTCCGGAAAAATCGGTTCCTCCGCACGCCGGCTCCGCCAGTCGCGTTCCGCTAGCCTTGACCCCTTGATCCCCTCATGACCGGCGGCGGCATCTTTCACGTCAACACGGAGATGACGACGATGACCACCGAACAGATTATCGAATTCGAGCGCCAGATCGAAGAATTGCGCGCCGAGATTTCCGCCTGCATCGATCCGGAAGAACGGCGGCAGATCGAATCCGAGCTTCGGGCCATTCGTGCCGAACTGGCCGCGGAAAACCGGGAGGAGCTGCCGTAACCGGCAGCCTTTCCGATCCCTTAGCCCTTCTGTCCGGATCGACCAGACAGAAGGGCTAGCGAAGAGCAGCCACCGCTCCCCCCGCCATGTCAGGAACACAGTCCCACCAGCGCGGAGCTCTCTTCTGACGCCTGATTGAATTCGAAATCCGCTTCATCATCGACCGGAACCAGGCCGCGGCATCCCGATATCCGGCGCTACCGCGTCCTCGGTGGTTGCCTTGCAGGATGCTCACGATTAGACTCTCGCAAAAAGGTCAGTCTGGCAGGTCGCGGTGCCTTCTGGGACACGTCGACAGGAGCGTCGACGCGATGCGACAATCAACAGGTGGACAATGGCATGGCAACGAGGAGGCGCATCAATGACAGCTGGATCTTCTGCTTCAGACAGCCGCGACGACGCCGACACCAAGGCTGTCCGCATGCTTCGGTCTCTGGCAAGAGTTCCGTTCGCCATTCTTCGCGGAACCATCCTCGCGATAGTCCATAGCGTCTGGTATCTGGTCTTCTACGTGCTTTGCATGTTTCGTCCGCTCACCGGATTGATGGTGCTGGCGGCGATCGTCATGGTGCCGATGTCGATTGTGGTATTCGCGCATCCCGCCGCCGCACGCGGAATGCCGTTCTGGGCTTTCGGCCTGATGGCAATCGGCCTCGTCGCCTTCGCGTTCGGCTATGCGCTGTTCGTCGACCGGATCACGCCGCCGGGCGCGGAGGATCCTTTCGACCGCTATCGCAAACGGCGTTGATCCTGGAATCTCCACCGCCGCCATCAAACGCATCGCAGCAGCTTCGCCTTAACGCTTGCGCACGAATTCGGTCCGCAGGACGAGACCCTTGATCCCCTCGTAGCGGCAATCGATCTCCTCGGGATTGTCGGTGAGGCGGATTGACCGGATGACAGTGCCCTGTTTCAGCGTCTGGCCCGCTCCCTTGACCTTCAGGTCCTTGATCAGCGTGACGGAGTCGCCATCGGCCAGTACATTGCCGCTCGCGTCCCGAACGGCCACGTCGCCCGCATCGGTCGCCGGCATCTCGGAAGCTGGAGTCCACTCGCCCGTCACTTCGTCATAGACGTATTCATCATTCTCGCCGGCCATGGTTACCTCAGTTCGAAAGAAATCTTGTCAGATGCTTCCGACCGCAAGCGTTCGGCCAAAGCAACCCGCATGGGGCAATACTCATCTTGAGGCCGATCGTCAAATCCGCACAAAGCGATTGACCTTAGCCGCCTCATCCATGTCCTTCCGCCGGAAATAGATCGCCCGGCCGCAGCGGATCGGGCTATGACCCTGCACGATGATGGAAGCTCTGCCGGCGATCGCCGCAGCCAGGACATGGCGGTCATCTGGATCCGGAAGCTGAAGGCTCGGAACAAGCGAGTGGTAGTCGGCAACCTCCGCTTCCGGAAGCACGCGCTTCATAAGATCACGCGTCGCCTTTAGCCTCTCTGTTGAGAGACCCGCCGTATTGGCCGCGAGATTCCGGATCCACTCCGCATGAATGTCGTCGGTCCAGCGCGCCTCGACGAGACCGTCGACGGCGCACTGGATCAAAAGGTTGCGAAGATGAAATGGATAGAGGACACACGCATCGTAGACTGCGACGGGCGGCTTACAGTGCATGGTCGCTCATGAGGCCTTCGGTATCCTCCGCGAGCGCGTCGAGTGCAGCTTGACGGGTGTCGAGTTTGGTTTTCAGGGTCAGGACATCCGTCAGCTTCGCGCGCCGGTGCTTGCCGACATAGCGAAACGGCAGTTCGCCGCGATCCATGCGCAGAACGACGAGCGGCCGGGAAATCCCCAGTATTATTGAGGCTTCGGTCGGGCTCAATTCCTGGTCCTCGGCAAGAATGGCGATACGCTCTCCGCGCAGGAGATGGGCCAGGACCGTTTCCACAACATAATGCCGCGACAATCTAACTGCAATAACTGAAATTTGAATTGTCTTGAGACTGATTAACGTCGACCGGTTCCTGCGCAAGCTTTTCTGGTGCCACACCCAACCCACCCTGTCTGCTCAGAACAGTCATTGTGCCGTGAGGGGAAAAGCCGCCTCAAGGTCGCGCGGTTAGAATGCATCTCCAGAACTGTCCTGATTGTCTCTTTACCTTAGCAATAGTCATGCAGGATGCCGCCATGTTTGCTGAGCTTGCACGGTGTCCACAGGAGGGCCCCGCGCATCGCGGAGTGACCACACGAGTCCGACGCAGCGATGCGCGGGAGGTACCTGTGGTCAACGCGGGCACGGTAGGCCGGCCGCACATAGGGATAAAGACCATGGCGATGATTATTCCTGCGACGAAGGGGCAGACCGGTATTCCTGCCGGGTTTCCCATCCTGATGTCCGGCCGCATGGAAATTATCGAGGCAGCCTTCGCCTACCTTCTGGAGTTGGCTACCATTCCAGGCCGTTCGCATTCTTCAGACACGGTGCGGACCTACGCGGAACACTTATACGATTGGTTCGACAGTCTGGAACAGTCCGATCTGGATTGGAGGCTGGCCGATGAGGAAATGATTGCCGCCTACCGCAATCGTATGCTGGAACAGCCCAGTCCCCATACTGGCAGGCCCTATGCGCGCTCCACGATCAATGATCGTATTCGCTCCATTTGCCGGTTCTATAATTGGGCGCATCAACGCGGTTGGGTGACGCACTTACCATTCCGTATGATCGATGTACGGATTACTTCCGGGCGCAAGCAGTCTCTCCTGGCCCATACCAATACCCGGTCAGCGGTGGTCGCTGCGAATATTCTGACTGTAGCTGAATTCGAAAAGTTGCCGCGTGCGCTTCGAGCCGATCAGCTCGCGCGATTGTTCGGTCACCTTTCCATGCCCTATAGGCTGATGGCTGAATGGGCAGTCTGTACCGGCATGCGGCGGATGGAGCTGTGCGCCTTGACGGTTGCGCAATTGCCCGAAAGCAGGGGGGTCGATGCAGCTGATCATCCGCTGATCGGCGTACCCCTTGCGATAACGAAGGGCGGTCGACCCCGGACAATTTATCCACCGATCCGTCTTGTCGATCGCACGAACTGGTATGTCGGTGAGGAGAGAGCCGCTCTGGTTCGAGCTCGCCAGCGCAAGTCTCCGGTTTATGATCCGCGTGAGTTCCTGTTCCTGAACAGGCATGGAGGTACCGTGACACGAGCGCACCTTAGCGCAGTTTTTGCCGCCGGCTTCGAAGCCGCAAAAATTGATGGCAGTTTGCACTGGCTTCGCCATACGTTCGCCACGACAATGCTCGCCCGCCTTCAACGGATCGCCGCTGAAAAGCCGGAGATCAACCCACTCAAAGTGCTGCAGATCCTCCTCGGTCACAGCTCGATCCAGACGACGTCCATCTACCTGCGCTGTGTCGATCTGCATCATCGAGAAATCGCCGAGAGCATTGAATATCTTTATGGCGAGGTCATTCCTGATGCGGTCTGAGCGGCCACATATCGACCGGCGCCTTGCTGTGGCTCCAGCTCTCGATAAGCCGATCTCAAGCGGTATCGTGATCACTTTCCGTGACGAGTGGGGTGTCGTCGCACAGATGTTCGACCTCAATAGGCTTGGCTTATCGGTCGATCTTACGATTCTCTTTGCTGACGCTTTCCGCGCATCATTCGCCAGTGCCGCCACGGCGACACGGAAAGGATACTGGAAAGCGCTTCGCACGTTTGCTCGCTTCGTCGCGGAAGCAGGCACGATCGTTGAAGTTGCGGATCTCACGACCGAGGCTGTCGGTCATTATCTCGTATGGCTTGATCGCCAGAGATCGCGGACGGGCCAACCTTGGGGAGTATCAACCCGGCACGGCCGCTATTTGCCTATAAAGATCATACTTGAGTGGGCGATGCGAAATCGCGCCCATCTCATGCCAGAACAATTGCAGTTCCCGGCCAATCCTTTCCCGGGTCGTCACCGGACACCAGTCCCGCGCCGACTTCCAGCGCATGAGCTGAAGGCAATCCTACGAGCCTGCTATGCCGAAATCGACGTCGCATGGGCTCGCTTCGAGGAAGGGCGCGCAATCCTCGAAACAGACCGTGATGGCGTAATGGATGATCGTCGGGATCTGGAGACGCTGTTGGTCGCAACGGGTCGTGCGGGTGGCGGAATAATGCCATGGTACGATCGTGCCCCGGGGCGGCGGTCACATCGGCGGACGAGGCGCCATGGTGGCACTCGGATGCTGGCGCAACACCTGCATCTGACGGTCGATACTCTGGTCCCATTCTTTTTGGCTATCGCCATTCAAACGGCGGCCAATCCGGATTCCCTTCGAAACATAGGACGCGATTGCTTGGCTTCGCATCCCCTCGACCCTCATCGGATCATCGTTGATTGGGCCAAGCCGCGGGCGGGGAACGCCGTGCGCCGTGCGCAGCGCCGGACCTTTGACAAGCGACGGCGATATTCCGTCCCTAATCTTGTCGAAAAAGTGTTGGCGATGAGCGCGCCGCTCGTTGCCCATGCTTCACCTGGTGAACGCGACCGCCTCTTTTTGATCAGAGGTAACCGCCCGAAGGGAGTGGGCGTAATTGGCGCTCAGACGCTGGATGCCGGTATCCGCAGGTTTATTGCTCGTTCCAATGAAGGAATTGCCATCTGGAATGCCGCTCACCCTGAGCAACTTCGTTGCCCGATGCGAACCTTCGCCCCTGTCCTGTTCCGTGGCAGCGTGGCCATCGAACATTACCATGCGGCCGGCGGTGATATCCGCGTTGCGCAAGCATTGCTCAATCACTCTCGAGCCAGCACGACAGACCTCTATGTTCGCGGGCCCGAAACACAACGCATGTATGAGAAGACAATCGCGAGCCTCCAGCATCGGATGATCGGCTGGATCGCAATGCGCCAAGAGGCCCATGGTGTTGAGCGAAATATCGATGGTCAGATCGGGAACAGCAATGAGGGTTCAGCCGAAGCCTTCAGCCACATCTGCATCAATCCGGTGGCCGGCAAGGCTCCTGGATCCACCCAGGGGCGCCTGTGCCCAGGTTTTATGAGCTGTCTCAGCTGTCCCGGCCTCGTTATTCCGATAGACAGCCGACACCTGGCCCGAATTCTGCAAGTGATGCGCAAGTTGGAAATCGCCCGCGATCGGCTCGATGCAGAGCGTTGGCGATCAATTTACGCCCCCAGCTATCGCATTCTCAGTGAAGAGATCCTGCCGGACTTTCCTTCCGGATTGTATGAGGCGGCGGAGTGCTTGATCGAGACACTTCCACCCCTGCCGGACCCGGAGTGACGTCAATGGTGGCTCAACCTGCAAATGCGGAGCAGCGGATCCGAAATCAGGAAATCCGTATCTCGACGATATCGATGTGGTCGGATCGCATTTGGCAACTGGATGTCGACGTGCCGGGAACGACACCCGCCGATCTCGTGATCGATTGGGGCATAGCCTTTGTGGATGGAAGCCGATTTACCGATGAGGAATGGGTAGCGTGGCGCGAGGCTGCGCGGCGCTTTCTCTGGTCGCTGCGCGTGACGCCGCCTCCGGGTCGTCGCCGTGCAAGGGGAACGACTCTTGTCAGAAGATTCCAGACCCTGCGCGTTCTCATCCGGTGGATGGTCGCCGAAGGCTATCGATGCTTTGCCGACCTCGACCGTGATGCAGCTCACCGCTTTCTCGGCGTCGTTTACCAGCGACCGGGTCGCGGAGGGCGCTTTTTATCGGAGACCGTGACCCCGGTCGGTTATATCCGGATTCTGGACCTTCTCTATTTACAGCGAGATTGGCTTCCTGACGCGCCGGCTGAACCTTTGGTGGACCCGATAACCGGCTCCCGATCATTGAGACCCGGGCAACTGTCCAAGTCTATGCCCTATACGCCGGATGCTATTGCCGTTCCTCTTATCTCTGCAGCATTACGTCTCATCGGCACGCCAGCCGACGACATAATCGCGCTGCGGGAACAAGCCGAGGACGCCCACGGGCAAGCCCTTTCGAGCGGATTTGGATATAAGGCGCGACAGAGTCACATGCGCGCTTGCCTTGATAGCTTCCGCTTCGCGACGGTGCCCGGGGAAGCTCCTCCTTGGAGGACGGAGCCCGTGCTGACCATGAAGTTGGTGCAATTCCTGGTCACCCGGATTTACGACGCCTGCTTTGTCGTCATCGCCTATCTTGTCGGTGCGCGAGCCTCGGAAATCTTGGGCCTGCGGGCTGGATGCATCGAGCGGCATGCTGCTGCCGATGGCACCGAAACCTTCGCTTATCTGAGTGGCCAGATCTACAAAACAGCCGTTGGCATCGGCGGAACGCCGCATCGATGGGTGGCGCCGGACCCTGTTGTGCGGGCCGTGACTGTTTTGGAACGCTTATCTGCTCCCATCCGCCAGCGGATGGGGCGGGAGGAATTATGGTTGTCGGCGATGGCTGGGCGCGGCGGGATGGCCATCCCGCGATCATCCGGGCTGGCTGACCGGCTCAACGGACCGTTTACATCCTTTATAGATCTGCCTCTTTATAACGAACGGCCGTGGCATCTGACGACCCATCAGGGACGAAAGACCTTTGCGCGCTTTGTCGGTCGACGCGACCGTACCGGCCTTGACGCCCTTGCCTCGCACTTCGGCCACGTGACCAGAGCAATGACCGACAAAGGCTATGTCGGGACGGACTTCGATCTGACCGATCTGATCGATGGAGAGATCTCGAACGACACAAGGACGGCGCTTGAGGATTTGCTGACTACGGCAACGGCGGCCGGCAGTGCCGGACGAGTGATCTCTGCGCACAGTCGCTTCCGCGGACGTATACGAGACGGAGATGCTGCGGACTATGTAGACTTCATCCTGAGAGAAACCGACATGCGCCTCGGTCATTGCGATTGGGGCTACTGCGTCTACCGCCGCGAAAGCGCATCGTGCCTGGGTGATGATCGAGGCCCGAACCCGGTCATCAGAACACAGAGCATCTGCGCCACCTGCAGCAATTTTGCGGTAACGGAAAAGCATCGGCCGGTATGGGAGGAGCGCCGCAAGCAAAATGCACGGCTTCTGGCGCATCCGATGCTCGACGACGACAGCCGTGCGTTGGCAAGGGCCAGGATCGATGAATGTGACCGCATTCTGGGCGAACTTCAGCAAGGTCGCGAAAACGATGACGAATAGTGCAGAGCAGCCCGCGAAGCTGAAATCTCATGAAACGCGTCATCGAAATACCGAGCGCCGCATTCGGCAGGCGATGGATCGGCTTGTTGCACAGGCTTCGTTGGAAGGGCGGACTACCCGGGTCACAGTGGCTGCACTGGCGCGAGAAGCTCAGGTCAGCCGAAACACGATCTATGCCGAACACAGCAGTTTCCTCGAAGAATTGGCATCCGCAAATCCACCGCGCCCCGGAACTCAGCGACCGCCTCCCAAATCTGACATGTCGGCACTTCGAGCTTCGATGCATGAACTCCAAGCGCAAAGGCGGCTGCTCGCGACCGAGAATGCCAGCCTGCTGAAGCGTGTGCTGGATGCCGAGAAGGCCGTTGCTCGATTGGAAAAGCAGAACGCCAAGCTGGTTCAGGAGATCAGCAGGGTGCGGCGGCTTAGCTCGACATGACTGATCGCGTTGAAGCATCCACCCGTCCATGATCCGATGAGCGAGTGGTTGATTTTTTTGGGTCCGAGTCCGTGGAACCCAAAGTCCGTTACTTCAGATATCCCATCCTACCATGCCGGATCAGCTCGCCTCGAGCACGAGCGGTACCCCCAAAATGCTGCGCATTTTGGCTCCCCCACTCGCCGGCTCCGCCGGTCGCCTGCGGCGATCCTCGACCCGAACTGCTCCGTCATCGTGCACGTCTCTCGTCTTCAAACAGAGGAGAGACACATGCTTACCATCTACGACGAAATCCAGCAGCTGCGCGTCGAGCTTGCCGCCTGCATCCTTACGCCTGCCGAGCGCGCGGCAAGTGAGGCTGAACTCGCAAAGCTCCTCGCTGAACAGGCATCGCTCGACAGCGCATTCGACGCCATCATGGCAGACGAGGAGCCGCCAGAATGACGGCGCCTTCTCCAAACAGGACGCTTGACTAAGACCTAAGAGTGGTCCCTCCAATTTTGCCTGCGCTTGCGCTCCGACAAAATCGGCTCCTCCGCGCGCCGGCTCCGCCGGTCGCTATCGCGAACCTTGACCCGTCTTCTCCCCTCACAGCCGCACGCGTTATCTTTCACAAACGTCAAGGAGACGAAGATGACGATCGAACAGCACATCGAGGAACTGCGCGCCGAATTGAAGAACGCCGTTGACGCTGAAGAGCGCCATCAAATTGAAGCCGAACTCGAGGCGGCGCGAGCCGACCTCACCCGGCATATCGCCGAAGAACCGGCTCCCGAATAGGGAGCCAGCTCTCAGCTGCCGGCCACAGGAGCCAGCTGGGCCGGATCGACCCGCTTGGCGAGCTTGCAGCCTCAGGGCGTTTTCACAAAGCGGTTCGGCTTCACGGCGGCGTCCATGTCCTTCCGCCGGAAATAGATCGCCCGGCCGCAGCGGATCGGGCTATGACCCTGCACGATGATGATCTGCTCGTCCTTGCGCATCGACTGGGTGATCTCGTGCGGCATGATCAGCGGCCGACGCTGGAAGTTGACGCTTTCGGATTTGCGCGTGCCGCCGTTCTTCGAATCCCAACCGATATTGCGGGATCGGCCCTGCACCTCGACGGTCATTTCGCCGCATTGCGCCGAGACATTGCGGGCTGTGTCGAGCGCCTTGATCGCGGCATAGGAGGCGAAGACGCAGCCGTCGATCCAGGACGTTGCCCCATCCTTGCCGAAGTGCCGTTCCAGTTGCCCGACCGATTGGTACATCAACATCATGCTGATGCCGTATTTGCGGCCGCGATCGCGGGCTTCCTCCAGCACGCGCATGTAGCCGAGCAGGTCGACTTCATCCAGCATAAAGAGTGCCCGACGCTTGAAGCCGCCATCGGCCTGCACCATCGCATTGATGAGAGAGCCGATGATGACACGGCCAATGCCCGGATAGGAGCGCAGGATCGACGCCGGGATATTGAGGAACACGTCCTTCTTGCCGGTGACGATATCGCTCGACTTGAAGGCATTGCCGCAGACGAGGGCGGCGTAACTGTCCAGCGAAAGCCATTGCGTATCCTTCGATGCCGTCGAGTAGACACCGCTAAACGTCTGCTCGGTCATGTTGGTGAAGACACCCAGCGTTTCGCGGATGAAGGCCGATTGCGAATTTTCCTGAATGTCGCGCAGCATGGCGAGCACGGAGGGCTCCGGCTCCGAAACGATCTGGCGCAGGCTGCGCAGGTTTCGCCGCCCGGCATATTCCGGCGACAGCCTGACGTGGGCCAGCAGGCCGGTCAGAAGATTGTGCGCCTGGTTCTGGAAGTAGGAGCCGGTCGAGGACTCGAAGCGCGCGCTTTCCGATAGAAGCATGTGCGCGATCCCGACGATATCTTCCTCTTGTCGCGTCGACGTCTCGATTCCGTCGAGCACATTGAAGCCCATGATCGGATTGGTCGGATCGAGCACCATGACCTCTCGACCGAGCACGCGGTTGCGGTGTTCGACCACCATCGGCGCGACCTCGGTGGAAGGGTCGAGGCAAATGAGCGGCCCGGTATAACGCAGCGCTGTCGGCAGGACGTTGCTTGTCGTCTTGTACCCGCCCGATCCGGCGAAGAAGAGCATATGGGTGGAGTCGAAGTCTTGGCTGTATGTCAGCAATGGAGCGCTTCCGCCTTTCCCCCAGGTCGTCCGATCGTTTGGATCGAAGGGGAGTTGATGGATGATTTCCTTGTCGACCCGATAGCGTTCGCCGACGACGATCTCGCCGTCCGGCGGGAACAGCTTTGCCGCCGCCGACATGGAAAGCCAGTCGGCATCCCCGAAGGTTCCGCGCCGCGCGCGCTTGACCGGTTCGGGCACGACGACGGAGATGCGCGCAGCGACTGCGACTGCCATGAAGCCAACAAGCGCGCCGACCACGGCAACCATGTCGAGGTAGGATAGCGCATGATCCCATGTGATCGTTCCGCTCTTCACAGACGGGGCAAGACGCCCGAATTCA
The DNA here is from genome assembly GCF_964252955.1 of Pararhizobium sp. LjRoot238. NCBI lineage: Bacteria > Pseudomonadati > Pseudomonadota > Alphaproteobacteria > Hyphomicrobiales > Rhizobiaceae > Pararhizobium > Pararhizobium sp. LjRoot238. The sequence goes on from NZ_CAXUPP020000002.1 coordinate 550,560, forward strand.
CGCAACGCGTAGAAGCCCGCGACAATCAAAAAGCACAACAGGCTCGCCAGTGCGATCGGTCGGCGACGATGAAGCGGCAATGCCCAGACGGCCAAAAGTCCGCCAAGCGGTCCGAACAGCAGAGCCGGCACGGGTGCCGCGCGCAGGAACCAGTATTGCGTCTTGCCTGACATGCCGGTGGCCAGTTCCTGCCAGCGCCAGCCGCAGATGTAGGCGGTCAACACTGTCACCGCGACCGGCACGAGGACGAGCAGAAGGCTCGGATGCAATCTGCTCTTCAGGGCCATTCCGCCTTCTCCTCGATGCGTGGTGAAACAACTGCCGGCGCAGCGGCCTTGAACGCCTCTGTGCCGATATCACGCAGCCGCCGGTGTTCGGCAGAGCCCGGGGTTACCTTTGCCAGTTCGAGCAGTCCGCCGAGCAGGAACGCCCGATCGGCCTTTGACAATCCTGCCTTGACGACAATGCCGCCGAGCAGGAATTTTTCGCGCGCTTCGCTTTTGCGGTCAGCTGTCATGTGAAACTGCTGCCGGCGCTGCAGCCCCGCTATCTGCTGGTCGACGCGTTTGAGCCGACACGCCATCAGCCCCTTTCTTCTCCCCTTTGCGAAATCGCGCGGCGATCTCCTTAAAGATCCGATCGAGCTCCTCCTCAGTGATCTCCATCTCCGCCAGACCGGACTTCGTCGCGGCGCGGGCAAAGCGCTCGGCGGATTTAACGATCAAAAGTCTTTTGCGTTCGCGCAGCTTCTCGATCTGGGTGTCGAGATCGGAGATCGATGATTTTGCAGCCATTCCCTGTTCCTTCCGGTGTCGGTGAGGTCTCAGCAATCCGGTTATACTAACTAGAATAGGATAGTAAAATAGGCTATTTTGTGTCGTCCCGAAAACGTCGCGCCGGATTTCTTAGCCGTGGCCGTCTTCCGGAAAAGCGGCATCGGCCTGACCAGGCCGATCGGTTTGAGGGCGCAATATACGTCGCTGGGGCGACGTGCTTGGAAGGTCAGGAGACTGCAGTGGCGATCATGTTCGTCAGAGCGCAGGTGATCGGCAGGGGAGCGGGACGCAGCATCGTCTCGGCCGCCGCCTATCGTCATCGCGCCCGGATGATGGATGAACAGGCTGGCACGTCCTTCAGCTATCGCGGCGGGGTGGCGGAGCTGGTGCATGAGGAACTGGCCTTGCCGGATCAGAGACCGGCTTGGTTTCGCACGGCAATCGGCGGACGTTCCGTTGCCGGCGCCAGCGAGGTGCTGTGGAATGCCGTCGATGCCTTCGAGAAGCGGGCGGATGCGCAGCTCGCCCGGGAACTGATCATCGCCCTGCCGGAAGAACTGACGCGGGCCGAGAACATCGCGCTGGTGCGGGAATTCGTCCGCGACAATCTCACCTCCAAGGGCATGGTCGCCGACTGGGTCTATCACGATAGGCAAGGCAATCCGCACATTCATCTGATGACGACCCTAAGGCCGCTGACCGAGGAGGGGTTCGGGGCGAAGAAGGTGGCGGTGACTGGAGAGGATGGCGAACCGCTGCGCGTCGTTACGCCGGACCGGCCAAAGGGAAAGATTGTTTACAAGCTCTGGGCCGGCGACAAGGAAACCATGAAGGCATGGAAGATCGCCTGGGCGGAAACGGCAAACAGGCATCTGGCGCTCGCCGGCCATGAGATCCGGCTTGATGGCCGCTCCTATGCCGAACAGGGGCTCGACGGGATCGCGCAAAAGCATCTCGGTCCGGAAAAGGCGGCGTTGACCAGGACGGGCAGGGAGATGTTCTTCGCGCCGGCGGATCTGGCGCGCCGGCAGCAGATGGCCGATCGGCTGGTGGCCGACCCGGTGCTATTGCTGAAGCAGCTGAGCAACGAGCGCTCGACCTTTGACGAGCGCGATATCGCCCGGGCGTTGCATCGCTATGTCGACGATCCCCAGGATTTCGCCAATATCCGTGCCCGTCTCATGGCTTCGAGCGATCTGGTCATGTTGAAGCCGCAGCAGGTCGATCCGCAGACAGGAAAGGCAGCGGAACCGGCGATCTTCACGACGCGGGAAATGCTGCGCATCGAATTCGACATGGGGCAATCCGCGCGGGCTCTCGCCGGACGCCGGGGCTTTGCTGTTTCCGGTCGACGTGTTGCTGCCGCCATCGAAAGCATCGAGACGCACGATCCGAAGAAGCGCTTCAGGCTCGATGGGGAACAGGTCGACGCGGTTTGGCACGTCACGGGCGACAACGCCATGGCAACGGTCGTCGGTCTTGCCGGCGCCGGCAAATCCACATTGCTTGCTGCCGCGCGTCTTGCCTTTGAAAACGACGGCCACCGGGTGATTGGCGCTGCCCTTGCAGGGAAGGCGGCGGAAGGACTGGAAGACAGTTCCGGCATCAAGTCGCGAACGCTTGCTTCATGGGAACTGGCCTGGGCGGACGGGCGCGACAAGCTCGAACGCGGCGATGTGCTGGTGATCGACGAGGCCGGCATGGTGTCGTCGCAGCAGATGGCGCGCGTCCTGAAGGTCGCAGAAGACGCTGGAGCAAAAGTTGTCCTGGTCGGTGATGCCATGCAGCTGCAGCCGATCCAGGCGGGTGCGGCGTTTCGTGCCATCACCGAGCGGATCGGCTTCGCCGAGCTTGCCGGCGTGCGCCGCCAGCGCCAGCAGTGGGCGCGCGAAGCCTCGCGGCTGTTTGCCCGCGGTGAGGTCGAACAGGGGCTCGACGCCTATGCGCGCCATGGCCATCTTGTCGAAGCGGGGACGCGCGAGGAGCTCATCGGCCGCCTCGTTTCCGACTGGACGGATGCCCGCCGGCAGCTGCTTCAGAAATCCGCCGGTTCCGAACATCCCGGCTGTCTCCGAGGCGACGAACTGCTTGTGCTTGCCCATACCAATGAGGACGTCAGACGCCTCAACAAGGCGCTGCGCGAAGTGATGACGGGGGAGGGCGCGCTCGCAGAGCATCGTTCCTTCGAGACCGAACGCGGGGCGCGGGAATTTGCCGTCGGCGACCGCATTATCTTCCTCGAAAACGCCCGCTTCTTCGAGCCGCGCGCCGAACATCGCGGGGCCCAACATGTGAAGAACGGCATGCTCGGCACGGTCGTTGCCACCACCGACAAACGCGGCCGGACCTTGCTTTCGGTGCGTCTCGACAACGGCCGTGACGTCGTCTTCGGCGAGGATGCCTATCGCAATGTCGATCATGGCTACGCCGCGACAATCCACAAATCTCAAGGGTCGACGGTCGACCGGACCTTCGTGCTCGCAACCGGCATGATGGACCAGCACCTGACCTATGTGGCAATGACCCGGCATCGCGATCGCGCCGATCTCTATGCCGCGAACGAAGATTTTCAGGCAAAACCGGAATGGGGCCGCAAGCCCCGCGCCGACCATGCCGCCGGCGTCACAGGCGCGCTTGTCGAAGAGGGGATGGCAAAATTCCGGGACGAGGAGGACGTCGAGGAAAGCCCCTATGTCGATATCAGGACCGACGATGGCGCCACACATCGTCTTTGGGGTGTCAGCCTGCCGAAGGCGCTGGAGGACGGCGGCGTCTCCATTGGCGATACGGCGACATTGCGCAAGGACGGCGTCGAGAGAGTCACGGTAAGAGTGCCGGTGATCGATGCGGAAACCGGGCAGAAGCGTTTCGAAGAGCGCACCGTTGATCGGAATGTCTGGACCGCGAAACAGGTCGAAACGGCGCAAGCGCGCGCAGAGCGGATCGAGCGGGAAAGCCACCGGCCGGAATTGTTCAGGCAGCTGGTCGAGCGATTGTCGCGCTCCGGCGCCAAGACAACGACACTCGATTTCGAGACCGAGGCGGGATACCGGGCGCATGCCAGCGATTTTGCCCGCCGCCGCGGAATCGATCATCTCTCTGAAGTTGCGGCCACAATGGAGGAGGGCGTGTCGCGGCGGCTGGCGTGGATTGCGGACAAGAGGGAGCAGGTGTCGAAGCTCTGGGAGCGGGCGAGCATTGCGCTCGGCTTTGCGATCGAGCGGGAGCGAGCGGTCGCCTATGACGATGGTGTCGGTCCACAGCAGCCCGTCGCTACGGCGGGTTCTGACGATGGCCGCTATCTGCTGGCGCCAGCAACCGTCTTTATCCGCAGTGCCGATGACGAGGCGCGGCTGGCGCAACTGTCGTCGCTGGTCTGGAGGGAGCGTGACGCAAAGCTGCGGCCATTGCTGGAGAGAATCTACCGCGATCCGGACACGGCGCTTTCGACGTTGAATGCTCTCGCGTCGAATACCGGCATCGAACCGAGGAGGCTTGCCGACGATCTTGCGACCATGCCCGCGCAGCTCGGCCGGCTGCGCGGCTCTGACCTCATGATCGACGGCCGCGCGGCGCGTGATGAGCGAAATAGCGCAATCGCGGCTTTGGCGGAATTGCTGCCGCTGGTGCGTGCCCATGCCACCGAGTTCCGGAAGAATGCCGAGCGTTTCGGCATCCGTGAGCAGATGCGCCGCACGCACATGTCGCTGCCTGTTCCGGCACTGTCGAAGAAGGCGATGGCGCGGATCGCCGAGATCGAGGCGGTGCGTGCGCGCGGTGGCGATGATGCCTATAAGACGGCTTTTGCACTCGCCGTCGAAGATCGATCGGTCGTCCAGGAGATCAAGGCGGTCAGCGAGGCCTTGACGGCCCGGTTTGGCTGGAGCGCCTTCACGTCCAAGGCGGACGCCGTTGCCGAACGCACGATGATCGAGCGCATGCCGGACAATCTCACACCTGAAAAACGCGAGGGGCTGAACAGGCTTTTTATTGCCGTGAAGCGTTTCGCCGAGGAGCAGCATCTGGCCGAGCGGCGGGACCGCTCACGCATCGTTGCCGCCGCAAGCGCCGATCTGGACAAGGAGAACGTCACTATGCTGCCCATGCTCGCCGCCGTCACCGAGTTCAAGACGCCGGTGGACGAGGAAGCACGATCGCGGGCGCTCTCTGCGCCGCTTTATCGCCAGCAGCGCGCTGCGCTGACGCACACGGCCACGCGCATCTGGCGTGACCCTGCCGGCGCGGTCGGCAAGGTCGAGGATCTGCTGCTGAAGGGTTTTGCCGCCGAGCGGATCGCCGCGGCCGTCACCAACGAGCCCGCCGCTTATGGCGCTCTAAGAGGCTCAGATCGCATCATGGACCGGATGCTCGCCTCCGGTCGGGAACGAAAGGACGCGCTGCAATCCATCCCTGAAGCTGCGGCCCATCTGCGCTCGCTCGGTGGAACCTACGCAAGTTCCCTCGATGCCGAAAGCCAGGCCGTTGCCGAAGAGCGCCGCCGTATGGCGGTCGCCATTCCGGGATTGTCGAAAGCGGCGGAGGAGGCCCTGGCGCGACTGGCGATCGCGGTGAAGAAAGACGGTCGCGCGCCTGGCGCGATCATCGGTTCCCTCGATCCGACCATCCGGCGCGAGTTTGCTGCTGTCAGCAAGGCGCTTGATGAGCGCTTCGGCCGCAATGCGATCCTCCGCGAGGAGAAGGATCTCATCAATCGGGTGCCGCCCGTGCAGCGGCGCGCATTCGAGGCGATGCGGGAGAGACTGAAGGTTCTGCAGCAGACCGTCCGCATCGAGAGCAGCCAGAAGGTTATGTCCGAGCGCCGCGATCGCACGATCAACCGGGCACACGGCATCGACGTTTAGAGGGCAACGAGCAAGGATCGAGAGGTCGATTGAGGGGCCGAATCTGACCATATTCGTGTCGTTCTCGTAATCATGTCGGCCTCATACCAGGCGGACTGAACAGAGTAGATCGAGTCGCAGAAGTATGGTTAATCTGCTACCTGAAATAGTCGCCTGCTGAGGACTACTAATCTTGTGGCATTAGTTACGAGAGCGAGAAAGCGATACAAACGCCCTCCGCATACCTTGCTAATTTCGGTAATTCCGATTAAGGTAATGTAAATTACGGTAATTGCGATTAAGGTAATTGCGATTAAGGTACGTTATATTACCTTACGGAGGCACAATGGAGTTTTTAGGTCGTGAGCGGGAACTCAAATTATTGAGAAACGAATTGACGGCTGCACGGCCGTCACTCGTCATTTTGTTTGGTCGGCGCCGTATCGGCAAGTCGAGGTTCCTGCGGGAGCTGGGTAAAGGACATGACGAGATTTATTTTCAAGCGACGCGGGTGTCATCGCTTTTGAATCTGGAACAATTCAAAGCTGAGGTAGGAAAAACAATCGGCTCTAAGCCACAGCTTAATGCACTGTCCAATTGGGAAGGAGTGCTCCATTATGTCGCAGAGCATACGGCGGAACATCCAGGCCTGATCGTTACGATCGATGAATTTCCCTACCTCCTTGATGATGAGCCCGCACTTCCTTCTATCCTGCAAAAATTCTGGGACTCTGGCGCACCTGACCAGGGAGCCATGAAGCTGATCCTTTGCGGTTCTGCTATCTCCCAAATGGAAGAAATGTTAGCTGAGCGGAATCCCCTCTATGGGCGCAAGACTTTATCGCTAGACATGAAGCCGCTGCCTCTGAGTGATGTTGCCAAGTTCTTCCCTGAGTACGATGCCGACGACATCATCAAGGCTTATGCGATTTTCGGTGGCATTCCCTACTATCTTCAGCTCTGCAACCCGAGCGCCTCCCTGAGGGAGAACGTCGTCAATCTATTGCTGACCGAGACGGGTACGCTAATTGATGAACCGAACACTCTGCTCCAGACGGAGCTAAGGGAGCCAACCTTTTACTCCAGCATCCTGGCGGCTGTTTCCGATGGCTGTAACAGCAAATCGGAGATTGCAAATCGACTCGGGGTTAAAGCAGACAACATCGGACCCTATATGGCAAAGCTGCGGGCCCTCGATCTCATAAGCAATCCCAAGTCGTTAGATGCCGATGAGAAAGGTCGAAATCGCCGCTATCGGGTCGCAGACAGCCTGATTTCGTTTTGGCATCGCTTTGTTCGACCAAACCTGACTGCGATCAGCAGCGGTTTCGGCGGGGACGTTTATGACCGCGTCGTAGAGCCTCAGTTTTCAGAGTATATGGGCATCGAGTTCGAAGGTATCGCGCTGGAATATGCCAAGCTCCACATTCAAGAGATACTCGGAGTGCCTGCCCAGGAAGTTGGCCAAATCTGGGGTCATGCCGATTTCGATATTGATGTCGCGGGGAGACTGCTGAACGGTGCGTTTTTCTTCGGGGAGTGCAAGTGGAGGACGAGCACAATCGACCTTGGCCACGTCCGGCTGCTACGCCAGCGATCAGAAAAAACAACTTACGGTAAAAGTGCGGCCGATAAGCATTTTCTGTTCTTCAGCAGAATTGGTTTTTCAAGCGACGTTATCGATTTAGCGAAGGAAGAAAAGCAACTTCATTTGCTTACCCCTGAAAATTTGGTGAATCCGCGCAGATAGACACCACTGGCTCGGAGCACGGCGGACTTCATTGTCTTGTGGCATTTGCATAATTCCGGAAATGTCCCGACCAGCACAACTCCGTCGCTAATCGCCACTGGCATTGTGTGGTGTTCGGCGAAAACCACCTGCTCTCGCCCTGCTACCAGATTCCAGTCGGAGAACCTCTCTGCCGTGGGGCGAAACTCGGGCGACGCGTCAGGAAAATGGAGTCGCTCCCGCAGAGGACCAGCGGACTGCCGGTGGCATGGCTCGCGAAACCTCAGGTATGGAAGCCTCCAGGATAGTGGCCTCAAGCACAGTTCGTATGCCCAAGAGGATGACGATGTTCTCTGCGGCAACCCAAAGAAACAGGTCCCTGCCGGATGATCTCACAATGGCCTGGCCACCGTCGAAGGCCAGCGTTGTTTCGAGGCCGCTGTTCGTCGGCGAACAACGCAGTAAGCCACTGGGAATTTCCAGCCGCGCAAGCATCGCGTTTGAATCTGGCAGTTGCACTGAAGTCTGCGAAAAGTACGCGTACATTTCCACCTCGATCGGTTCGGCTGATCGCTCAGATCACACGCGCCCTGGCCGGCTTCGACGATCGCTCTCATCCGCTCATTGGGTTCGAGTCGATGTTGCTAACAAGGAACGGGGCGAGAACCTCGCACTCAGATCGGCCCGCTGCTTGTCTCGCTGCTCTTTTTTCGCTGCATTCGCTCATGCCCCGGTCAGACGGATTTCTTCCCTGATTCCGTCTATTGCCGCGCAAAGATCTTTGATCTGTGACTCGGTGTGTGAGGCGGTCAGGCAGATCCGCAAGCCCGCCTCGCCGCGCGAGACGGTCGGAAAGAAAATTGCCGATGCGTAGAATCCGAGCTGCAGCAGTTGCCTTGCTGCAGCGACGGAAAGCAGCTCGTCTCCCAACCGTATGGTTCGGATCGGCAGCTCGCTTGCCATGTCCTGTGTCGGCATCAACCGGTCAAGGAGTGTCAGGTTTCGCCTCAACGTCTCCTGCCGTCTGGCGAGCTCATCCGTGCGATGAATGCGGGCCAACGCCCGTGCCGCGCCGATCGCCGCCGTGTTCAAGGATGCCGAGAACGCGTGTGCCACCGCAAAGCGTCTGAACAACAACTCCTGTGCCGCGGTTCCGAGCATCAACATGCCGCCGGATGCGCCAAAGCCCTTGCCGAGCGATGCGGCGACGATCGTCCGCTCGCCAAGCTCGTCAAACCCGGATCGCGCAAAGCCTGAGCCATTCTTACCGATGATGGAAATCCCGTGCGCGTCATCGATGTAAAGAAAGAGGCCGTATTTCTCCTGAAGGGCACGAAGCTCCGCAAGAGGCGCGCTGCCCCCCATCGAATAGGCACCATCACAGACATAAGCGACGGACTTATGGGTACGGCACAGTGCCTCAAGTGCCGCGAGGTCGTTGTGTCGGATCGTTTCCACGATGGTTTCTCCTGCGACCGTTGCCTTGTGGTGCGCAAGCGTCGCATGAGCAAGGCGGTCGAAGACGATCAGCGGCTTTTGCCCTGCCGTCAGGTGCCCCGAGGCCAGCAACGGCAGGGCGCTCATGTTGGCTGCAAGAACCGTTGTGAATGTAACCACCCGTGCGCGAAACAGGTCGGAAAGGTTCTCTTCGAGTTCTCCGAGGATGCTGAAATTGAGGCGCGTCCTGGCGCAAGACCAGTGCAGGGAGCCGGCTTCGCTGACCGCCTGCACCGCGCCGGCGACGATGTCGGGGTGGTTGTCGAGACCGAGATAGGAGCACCGCACGAAGTCGACGACCGTCGGACCGTCATGGGCCAGCCGGACGGTGCGACCTGCAAGTGGCATCGCATAGAGCGCCATGATGCCCTGGTAGTGGGCGGCATCGAAATTCGGAGCAGCCGCGCTGATCATCCCGGCGGTATTGCGAAACTGACCCTGGCGGCTGGTGGGTTGGGATGTGTGGCTCATATGACAATCTCATTCGCTACCTATGCGCGAAGAAGGCCACGGTACACAAAAAATGACAACGAAGCTTCTGTGAAAGAAAATTCAAGATTTGTAGAAGGTGAAAACCGGATTATTGGTTGTCGTCGGTGACATCTGCGACGTATCCGTTCGACCGGATCGTGCGGATAATCGTCCTTCCAGTCGCCTGAACAAGCGTGCGGCGGAGATTTGCAATATGAACATCCACAGTGCGGGCATTGACGTGATGGTTCGAGGGCCAGGCCGTTTCGATGAGATCAGCGCGTGAAAGAACACGGCCCGGCGCTTCGAGCAGCCGCTTCAGCAACCGGAACTCGATCGGGCTAAGCTGCGCGCAACCTGACTTGCATCTGACGAGGCGCGTCTGCTCGTCGAGTTCGAAATCGCCAAAACGAAGGACTGGCCGTGACGGGGTCGCGGGCACCGTGGCGCCTGTCTTCGTTCCCGAAAGAGCACGCAGGTAAGAGAGGATCCGTTCGGGTGAAACGGGTCGCACGAAACCCTCGTCAATGCCGGCTTTCAGTAGACCGAGATAGCTCTGCTCGTGGCGGGCCTGAATGAGCGCAAGGAGCGGCAGTTGCGCGGTCGCAGGACTTGTCTTCAGAGCGTGGCAGAGCCTTGTTACCCCATCGATGGTGTCGCTGGTGTCGACAAGCACTGCAACAACGGCCGGCACGTCAGAGGCCGCGATAGCGTCAAAATCTTCGGCCAGCGATACCCGAAAACCCGCCACTGCCAGGATATGGCTCATCAGCATGAAGAAGTCTGGATCGCTGGAATGGATAATTACGAGATCGGTCATGGCACTGGTCAAGCCCTCTGGAGCGGACTGTGTTTTGGGGGCCGGCCGCTTGATCGTTTGACGATAATCAGCCGGCCAAGTTTGTCCGGGTGGCATTCGGGGTATCATCGTACCCAGTTGTTCCATCGCTGCAGCAGCATGGCGGCATTGGCATTGATCCAGGCTGCATCGGGAACGATGACGCTATCCTTGATCTCCGCTGTCGTTGGCATGGATTTGCGGGCTTCCTCCGACATCAGGGAGATCGCCTCCGTGCTCGGCGGTGTGCAGGATAAAACGTCGCAGGCTTTTGCCTGAACGGCGGGGTTGTCGAGCCAGAACGCAATGAGCTTCAGGGCATTGTCCCGGTGCGGCGCGCCTTTGATCAGTGCAATCCTGTCGCCGACGAGAAACGAGGCTTTGTAAGACCAGCCGATCGGCAAGCCATCATTCTTCATGGCTTTCGCCCGCGTCAGCCAGATCTGGCCGAGATCGTACTCACCGTCGCGAAAGCCCTGCACGCTCTGATCACCGGTTTTCCACCAAAGTGTCACGTCGTCGCGGACTTCGTCGAGCTTGCGGAAGGCGCGATCCACGTCAAGCGGGAAAAGTTCGTCTTTCTTGACCCCGTCGGCGAGAAGTGCGGCGGCGAGGACGCGCCAGGGATCGTCGAAATTTGGAAATGCCCGGCCGCCGGGGAATCTGCCAAGATCCCACATGTCCGCCCAGGTTTCGGGTGCCGCTTGCAATCCATCGTCCTTCCGGTAGACGAGCAAGGTCGCCGTCGACTGGAGGAGCGCGCCTCCCGCCGCGCAAGCGTTGGCCGCCAGGTCCGCCTTGGTCGAAAAGCGCGCGCAAAAGGCAGTGAGGTCTTCGGTGACCTGGCGATGGGCCTCGGAGGCTGATTGGATTTCTCCGTCGAGATAAAGGTCCCAGGTCACATTGCCCGACTTCACCATGGCCGCCGCCTTGGCGCGCATTTCGGCGTTTGTCGCCGATACGATGGTCACCGCGACGCCGGTGGCTTTGGTGAAAGGATCAAACCACGCCTCTTTGAGAGCGCGGTCATAGGCACCGCCGGTTGAGGCGATGATCACTTGATCCTGGGCGTTCGCCGGGCAGTCGGTCATAAACGTGGTGGCGACAACAACGAGGCAAGCCAGACTGTATGCGTGGTTTATCCGTCTACTTATCATTGGTCTTGTACTCCTGCTTGGTTTTGGGTGCTTCCGGCCTTCGAGAGAAGCTGGACGAAGCCGATCAGAAAAAGCGAGGCGACGACAACCACGGTGGATGCGGCCGCAATGACAGGCGTCAGATTGAAGTCGATGTCTTCGAACATCTTGCGCCCGATCGATTTTCCGCCGACGTCCGAAATGAAGAACGCGACGGTTGCCTCGTCAAACGACGCAAGGAAGGAAAACACGGCTCCCGACGCGACACCTGGGGCAATGTTGGGCAAGGTGACATGGAAAAAGGTCTGCGCCCGGTTGGCGCCGCAATTCAGCGCCGCAAGCTCGAGCGCCGGGTCAAGTCGCTGCAGCGCTGCCGTCACTGTGATGACGACGAAGGGCACAGCAAGAACCGTGTGACCGACCAGAAAGCCGGTAAGGGTTCCGGTCAACTGCAGCGGCGAGAAGACGAGATAGAGTGCGACGCCGAGGACGATGTGAGGAACGACCATCGGACCCAGTGATAGCGCATGCAGCGCTGCCTTGAACGGCACATCCCCGCGGACGACGGCGAGTGCCGTCAGCGTGCCGACCACAGTCGCCGTCACCGAAGTGGCAATAGCGATGCGCAGGCTGAACCAGGTTGCCGCCATCCAGTCAGGGTCGCTGAAATAAGCAGCATACCATTTCCAGGTTATACCTTGAGGCGGGAATTGAAGGTGCGACGTCGTGCTGAGCGACATTGGAACGATGATCAATGTCGGCAGGATGAGAAAGAAGAGGATCAGTGCCACGACGAACCCGGCCAGCAGGGTGAGAACGACCTGTTTGGCGGGGCGGCTTCGAGACCGATGCATCGTCGCAGGATCGGTGGCGGCTTCTTGGGCCAGGATGTTTCGTTCAATGAACATTGTGAAATCCTTTGCTGAGCGACAGAGCCCTGCGGAACAGGAAGACGATCAGGAGAGCGACGGACAAGAGAACCGTCGACAGCGCTGCCGCGAACGGCCAGTCCAGAAGAACGGTCGTCTGCTGGCCGATGAGCGTGGCCATCAGCATGGAACCCGGCCCACCGATGAGGGCAGGGGTGATGTAGAAGCCGAGCGCGAGAACGAAGCAGAGGATGGCGCCGGCAAAAATGCCGGGCAGGCTGAGCGGCAGGGTGATCAAAAGGAAAGCCCGGACAGGGCCCGCGCCGAGATTGGCGGCAGCGCGCGCCAAATCCGGTGGCAGCGTCCGCAGCGTCGCATAGATCGGCAGAATGGCGAACGGCAAAAGGATGTGCGTCATGCCCACGATGACGGCACCCTGCGTGTAGAGAAGTTTCAGCGGTTGCATTGACAGCCCTGCGTCTTGCAGGACATCGTTGACGATGCCATTTCGCTGCAACAGGACGATCCAGGCATACGATCTGATCAGAACCGACGTCCAAAGGGGCACGAACACGCAGGCAGCCGTGATGAGCGCCGCCTTTCCCCGAAGCCGGGTCATGGCGAAAGCGACCGGATATCCGAGCAACAGGCAAAAGCCGGTGACGGCTGCGGCGGTCACTACGGTCGTCGTCATCACACCGATATACAGGGCGTCCTGTCCGAGCCGGATGTAGCTTTCGGCGCCATTTGCAAAGCTGAGCGCCACGAGTTTGGCTAACGGGTACAAAAAGCCGACTGCGAACGTCGCAACCAGCGGAAGGGTTAAGAACCACGAGGTGAGGGGCGCGTAGCGACTGGCGTCGCGGGGTCGAGTGATGGTGGCAAGCCGGCTTTGCTTCTGGACAGATGCCTGAACCTTCATCGCGCTGCGCCCTCGGCATCAAAAACCCTGAGCGCGTCGAGGGAAAAGGAAAGCGCGACATTGGAACCGCGGTCCGGCAGAGATCGAATGCTGGAGGGTACATCGGCGCGCAGCACGAGCTCCGGAACTTCGTGCAGACGCACGAGCGCGGTTCTTGAGGCGCCGGCAAACACCATCGTCTCTATTGTTCCCGACAGGCTCAACGCGTCGCGATCGCGGTACGGCGCGATGGCAATATGCTCAGGCCGAGCGGCAACCCGGACGGCGGCGCCCTCCTCGTGCCGGTAGGCTTGACGCCCCTGCGGCGTGCGAACCTGGACGAGGGCGTTGCCGACCTTAATCGCCACGTCGAGGTGATCCGTGCCGCAGACGGTGCCTGGAATGAAATTGACCGATCCGACGAAGTCGGCGACGAAAGCGTTGTCGGGATTGGCATAAAGGTCGCTCGGTGTCCCGATCTGTTCCAGCCGGCCCTTGTGCATGACGGCCACGCGGTCCGACATGGTGAGCGCCTCTTCCTGGTCATGCGTCACATAGATGACCGTTGCGCCGATCCGTTCCTGAATCCGTTTTATTTCGAACTGCATCGCCTCGCGCAGCTTCTTGTCGAGCGCGCCCAGCGGCTCGTCCATGAGGATGACAGGAGGGTCGAAGACGAGCGCGCGCGCCACGGCCACCCGTTGCTGCTGGCCGCCAGACAGCTGGTGCGGATAGCGGTGCTGCAACGCGCCGAGCTGGACGAGCTCCAGCATCGCGTCAACGCGTTTGGCTAAGTCGCGGCCCCTCGCCAGACGCCGCATGCGCAGCGGAAACGCGATGTTCTGGCGCACGGTCATATGCGGGAAGAGCGCATATTTCTGGAACACCATGCCGATGTTGCGCCGGTTCGGCGCGAGCATTGTCACGTCCTGGCCGCCGACCATGATCGAGCCGGCGGTCGGGGTTTCGAACCCCGCAATCATCGTCAGGAGCGTCGTTTTACCCGACCCGGACGGGCCGACGATCGAAACGAATTCGCCCTTGCCGATCTCAAGATCCGTCTCACGCACCGCCCAGACCGCGCCATAGGTCTTCTGCACCCGGCGAAGTGTCATCTGTTGTCCGATCAAGTCGTTTTCCTCTTTGCTGTTGGGTTCCCTCATGCGCTGCTGTGAGCGTGTCGGTTCCGGACGGTTCGCGGTTCTTCCCGGCGTGTCGGGTGGGAGGCGTGACTTTGTCACCACGAATCGCTACGCTTTGATGCGCCAAAACTTTGCAAAACCTTCACACTTCAATTTTTGTTGCATCAAAAATATGTTGTGTCAACACGTTTAGGATGAAATATGAAAGACGCAAACCTTGGGGATGCAGCCTATGCCGAGTTGAAGGACCGGCTGAGCAGGGGTGCCTACAAGCCGGGCGACAAGCTGACGGTGCGGTCAGTCGCCGAAGCGTTGGACGTCAGTTCGACGCCGGCGCGCGATGCGATCAATCGTCTGGCCACGGAAAACGCCCTGGTGTATGCCGGCCCGAAAACCGTCATCGTGCCCATCCTCACGGAAGCCGACCTGCGGGAGATCACCCTCATTCGCATCGCGCTCGAGGGTCTGGCTGCACAGCTCGCGGTCGATCACGCAAAGCCGGAACACATTGAACAATTAGGAGAAATTCAGGTTCTCATCAACGCCGCACTCGACAGCAGGGACTACGCGCGGTCGCTTTGGCACAACAAGGAGTTCCATTTTCTTGTCTACCGTCTCTCGGGATTGCCGCATCTGGTTTCCATGATCGAAGCCCAATGGCTCCGCGTCGGTCCGTCCTTCTATGGCCTCTATCCCGAATTTGCCGAGGCAAAACACGGGGTGCGCAACCATGAAATGGTGATCGAGGCGCTCACCGATCGGGATGGCGGTGGATTGCGTGCGGCGTTCGAAAACGACATTCGTGACGGATATCGGCGGTTGCGGTTTGCCGTCCGGGAGCGCGCCGCAGCTCTCTAGGTTTTTTGTTATACCGTCTTGACGAGCGCCGTTTTTGTTGCAACAAAAAATAAAGCTTGCGCAAAGCTTCTGATTTTCCCTTGCAACAAGAAGGCAACCCAGATGTCTACAGCAACAGCTGCCGGTGCGGCCGGGCATGTTCGACCGCGCTCGGCCGATCTCTATCGTCGCGGCCGCGGGGTGTTTCCGAGCGGTGTCACCCGGTCCACGATCGATCTCGATCCGTACCCGATTTATGTCTCAAGGGGTGAGGGAGCCTATGTCGTCGACGTCGACGGCAACCGCCTTCTCGACCTCAACAACAATTTTACCACGCTCCTCCACGGGCACGGCTTTGCGCCGGTGGTCGAGGCCGTCACCGATCTGCTGCGAAGGGGAACGTGCTTCTCAAACCCGACCGATCATGAGATCGCGCTCGCCGAGCTTTTGGTTTCACGCATTCCGGCAATCGAGCAGGTTCGGTTCGTCAATTCGGGTACGGAGGCCGTGATGTTTGCGATCAAGGCGGCCCGCGCCTTCACGGGCCGTCCGGCGATTGCCCGCTTCGAGGGTGCCTATCACGGCGCCTATGACTGGGCCGAAACCGGGCAGTACGGTTCCTTTGACAGCGCAAGGACCGGTCGCCGCACGGCAAGATCGGCCTATACCGGAGCGCCCGGCACGACGGCCGACACTGTCGTTGTCCTCGATTTCAACGATGTCGATGGGCTGGAAGAGAGCCTGATGCCCCATGCCAAGAGCCTGGCGGCAATCCTCATCGATCCGATGCCGAGCCGGGCAGGGCTCCTCAAGCCCCTTCCTCAGTTCATCGAGCGCCTCAGCGCCCTTGCACAAGAACATGGCATCCTCATCATCGCCGACGAGGTGCTCAATCTCAGGCAAGGCCATAACGGGGCCTCGTCCCGCTACGGGCTTGCGCCAGACCTCGTGACGGCCGGCAAGATCATTGGCGGCGGCTTTCCGATCGGCGCCGTTGGAGGACGTTCCGACGTTATGTCGGTGTTCGGTTCAGACGGAAAGGCGCCGCTGGTGCCGCAGGGTGGCACATTTTCTGCCAATCCTGTTTCGATGGTTGCCGGACGTGTCGCAATGGAAGCTATGACGCCGGAGGATTTCGAGCGTCTGGAACGGCTGGGCGACAGGCTGCGCAAACAGTTATCTGAACTTGCGGTAAAGCATGACGCTTCGTTTTCAATCGCGGGAGCGGCATCCCTCTTCCGCATCCATCCAAAGCGCAAGGTTCCCAACACATATGCCGATGCAAGGATGACGCCGGCGGAGGCAGCGCGGATGCGCAGTCTCAGTCGCTTCTTCCGGGAAAACGGTATCCTGCTTCCCGCCGATGCGGCCGCGTGCCTTTCGACGCCCATGACCGACGGTGACATCGACAGCGTGTCGTCTGCTTTCGAAACGTTTCTGACAACCTCTGACGGTGGCAAAGAGGAGGCGCAGCAGTGAATACCATATCGATCGAGGAGACTGTGGCCGATCGTGTCGCGAACGCCCTTCTGCGTCACGAGGTCGAATATCTTTTCGCCCAAAGCTTGCCGTCGGCGGTCGTCCTTGCCGCGGAAGCACGCGGCATCCGCCAGATATCCTACCGGCAGGAAAATATGGGGGGAGCGATGGCTGACGGATATGCCCGGATATCCGGAAAGGTCGGCGTCGTTGCCGCGCAGAACGGACCGGCCGCGACCCTTCTGGTGCCGCCGCTGGCCGAAGCCATGAAGGCAAGCATCCCCGTCGTGGCGCTCGTTCAGGAAGTTGAACGGGACCAGGCCGACAGGAATGCCTTCCAGGAGCTCGATCATATCGCGCTCTTCCAGTCCTGCACGAAATGGGTGCGCCGCGTCCAGGTCGAAGAGCGCATCGACGACTATATCGACGCTGCCTTTGCCGCGGCGACATCCGGTCGTCCCGGCCCAGTGGCGATTCTGCTGCCGGCCGACCTGCTTCGCTCGACGGTCAAGCCTGCGGCAACGGTGCGCCGCGCCAGTCTCGGGCGCTATCCGCTCGATCGCGGGCGACCGACAGAGGAGGCGATCGGACAGGCAGCCGGATGGATCGCCGCTGCAAAAATGCCGGTCGTTCTCGCCGGCGGCGGCGTGCATGGCGCAAGCGCCTGGACGCAGCTCGCGCACCTGCAAGAGCTGGCGAGCTTGCCGGTTTGCACGACCAATATGGGCAAGGGCGCGGTCAACGAACATCATCCTCTTTCGCTTGGCGTCCTTGGCTCGCTGACAGGTCCCCGGTCTCTTGGTGCCCAGACGCGGCAATTTCTGGAGGAGGCGGACCTGATCATCCTGATTGGCACGCGCACCAATCAGAACGGAACCGACAACTGGCGCCAGATCCCGAAAACGGCCCGTGTGATCCATATCGATGTCGATCCGATGGAGATCGGACGCAACTTCGAGGCGCTCCGGTTGGCTGGCGACGCGCGGGAAACCCTGAAAGCGCTGAATGTGGCCCTTGCAGAGCGGAACCTGGATCTCCGGCACGCTGCCCGCGAGGAGCTTGAGGATCGGATCGCCCGGTGCTGGGCGGATTTCGAGGAGGCACGTCAGCCGGTTGCACGGTCGAACCAGTCGCCGATCCGGCCGGAAAGGGTCATGCGCGAGCTTCAGCCCTGGCTTGACGACGATCTGACTGTCGTCGCCGATGCGAGCTACTCGTCCATGTGGGTCACCGGACAATTGCGGGGCACAGCCGAGGGCACGCGGTTCATTACGCCGCGCGGGCTGGCCGGGCTGGGATGGGGGCTGCCGCTGGCGATTGGCGCAAAGCTCGCGCAGCCGGAGATCCCAGTCGTGGCCGTGGTCGGCGACGGCGGCTTTGCCCATAGCTGGGCGGAACTTGAAACCATGGTGCGCCTCAACATCCCTGTCACCACGATCGTACTGAACAACGGTATCCTTGGCTTCCAGCGCGACGCCGAGACCGTCAAGTTCGGCCGCTACACCTCGGCGTGCCATTTCTCGCCCGTCGATCATGCCCAGATTGCCGCTGCCTGCGGTTGCCGGTCTGCGCGCGTCGATGATCCCGGCGATCTGGCGGACCTGATCAGGAAGGGCATCGAGGCGGATGGACCGTTCCTGATCGAGGTCATGACGGATCCGGAAGCCCACCCGCCGCTCTCGCTCTTTGCCGCGATGGACCAGGCGGCGTGATGATCGACCTCTCGCAACGTGTTGCGGTGGTGACCGGCGGCAGTTCCGGCATCGGACTTGCCGCCGTCAGCCATCTTCTTCACGCCGGCTTCAAGGTTGGATTTTTCGGGCAAAGTGCCGCCCATGTGGATCAGGCCGCCGCCAGGCTCAGCCGGCAGTTCGATAGCCGGCGCTTTCTCGCGCGCTGCGTCGATCTGACATCGCCGCAACAGGTTGCCGGTTTCTTTTCTGACGTCGAGGACCGGTGGCGTGTTCCCGACACGCTGATCTGCAACGCTGGCATCTCGCCAAAGAGCCCGGATGGTGCAACGCCCTTTGCGCAAGTCAGTCTCGATGAGTGGAATGCCGTTCTTTCCGTCAATCTGACCGGAGCGATGTTGTGCTGCCAGGCCGTTGTGCCGGCGATGGCACTGCAGGGGTTCGGGCGCATCATCCTGATCGGATCGATTGCCGGCAGGGCCATCCCAAAGGTGGCCGGAACCGCCTATGTCGTC
Organism: Pararhizobium sp. LjRoot238; assembly: GCF_964252955.1. Lineage (NCBI taxonomy): Bacteria > Pseudomonadati > Pseudomonadota > Alphaproteobacteria > Hyphomicrobiales > Rhizobiaceae > Pararhizobium > Pararhizobium sp. LjRoot238. The sequence goes on from NZ_CAXUPP020000002.1 coordinate 569,282, forward strand.
TCCAAAGCCGCGTTGTCGGGTCTGTCGCGTTCGTTGCTGGCTGCCTGCGCCGGAACGGGCGTGACCGTCAATATGATCGCGCCGGGCCGCATCGCAACGGGCATGGCGGGCGCCCCCGACAGCGCGGTCAACCGTGCAGCGCTGGCACGCATTCCGGTCGGACGGCTCGGCGAACCGGCGGACGTCGCCAGCACGATCGGCTTTCTCGTCTCAAGCGATGCTGGCTTCATCAATGGAGCAATCATCGATGTGAATGGAGGGGAGTTCGCTCCCCTCTGAAAACCGGAGCCAGGACCATGCCAAAGATCCTCGTCTGCGTCGCGGACGCGCAGCTCTTCCTCTTGCTTCGCCATGTGCTGGTGAGCGAAGGCTTCGATGCTTTCCTTGTGACGCAGCCTTCCGAAGTTGTGCGCCTTTGCCGGCGCGAGGCGGTAGCCGCCGCCGTGATCGATTGGTCGGAAGGGGCGCTTGACAGGGGAGCCCTTCTGGCAGCGGTGAGAGCTGTTGCTCCGCCTGTCGCCGTGATCCTGCTTACACGGGATCAGGCCGGGCTGACTGTCGCCCCACCCGCATGTGAACTGCGTCTCGAACGTCCCTTCAATCCTGTCGCTCTGCTGCAGTTCCTGCGGCGTCTGCGCAATCTGCGCCTTGCCGCCGGCCATCCAGGCTTTTCCGGAACGGTGCTTCGGTTTGCCGACCTTGAAATGAACCTTGCAACGGTGAAAGTGCGGCGGGGCGGAAACGATGTCGCATTGACGGCGTTGCAGTTTCGCCTGTTGCGTCGTCTGCTCCAGGCGCCCACGGTCGTTTGCCACCGCGACGATCTTATTGAGAATTGCTGGCCGGAGCATGCCGAAGTCGAGCCACGAACCGTCGACATCCATATCGGCCACATCCGCCGCGCCCTGGATGCACTGGGCCTGGGTCTCATCCGCACGGTACGGGGACGCGGCTACGCGCTTCACATGCCATCCGGCATCAAGGCTTCAAAGCCGTCTAATTCCTGAGCCGCCGAAACATTCCCGCCAGGCGGCGGAACTCCGCCTCCTCGCCGTCGAACCAGGCGTCCAGCCCACAGAAGGCGATGGCGGTTGCTGCTTCACTGCCGTAGAGCGCATGGGCGTGGTCGATGATGGCATCATCGGCCGGACTGCCTTCGTTGACGATCTCACGGTTTGTTGGCTGCGGTCTCTTCGATCTGGATGGATTTCGCGACACGATAGTCTCCCCGCGTCCGGCGCAGGAAGGGATTTTGGTTGATCGCCGGACGTTGTCGCACGCGTGTCGCCGCGTCGATTTGAAGCTCGTGCCGTCCCTGGCGAATGTTTCATCGCGACTATCTTTCTATAGGGCCGTTGCCGTTACGGCAAGCGCAAACGCGCTTCCGAGGCCATCGAGAACGGCGCAACGGCTTGGCGGCGCCCGCATGGCGGGGAACCGGCAGCTGGCAGAGCAGGGGCGAAACGAGGAGGTGACTGTGCTGGCTGTCATCTCGCCCGCCTGGTCGGGGCGCACAAAAATCTTAGGAACCGGAAAAACGAAACGGTTCCGGGCCACGCGAAAACCAAATTCGCGGGCGGTCGATCCCGATTTCGCCCTGCCGGCGGCGTTGTGCTAAACCTCCTGGGGTTGCCCTTGGAACCGAAGTTGCATGCGCAGTCCACGAGCCGTGGCTCTGCCGCCGCGATGCTCGATTCTCTGATGCGCTCTACTTTGTCTGGTTGCGTTCACGGCCCCAGAGTCCAATCTGTCGCTCGCAATGCAATGACCGACCCGCGTGGCAAGCATGGGCTGTGCGGATGCGCATGGCTCGGCTCTGTTTGTAAAGCTTGTGTGAAAACATCTTTGCAAACCCTTCGTTGAAAAGTGGGCCGGCTTCCGGCACTGTCCCTTGTGCCGTAAACCGGCATAGTTGGTTCGAATCAGAGCCGAAGAGGTATTAATTGCCGATGAAGACGAGCCTCGATCACCTGCCGCCGGTCAAGCAGCACGAGCTTCGCCGCGTCGTCGAGGTCATCCTCGAGGAGTTCGAGGATGCGCTGAAAGGGGCTTCGGCGGAGTTCAAGAAACGCGGCCGGATCCTGAAAATCATCCTCTTCGGCTCCTATGCGCGGGGCACCTTCGTCGACGAGCCGCATACGAAGAAGGGTTACCGCTCCGATTTCGACATTCTTGTCATCGTCAACAATCGCAAGCTCACGGACTTTTCCGCCTATTGGCACAAGGCGGATGAGCGATTGATGCGGCATCCCGAGGTGAACACACCGGTCAGTCTGATCGTGCATTCTCTCAGAGAGGTGAATGCCGAGCTACGGCGCGGGCGGTATTTTTTCGTCGACATTCGCCGCGACGGTCTGGCGCTCTACGAGCTTGATGAGGAGCCGCTGGCGCTGCCGGGGCAGGTCAGCCCCGAAGAGGCGTGGCAGATGGCTGCCGGGTATTTCGCGGATCGATTGCCGCATGCGAAAGTATTCCTGAAGACAGCCCGATTTTGCGTAGAGCAGGGTGACTTGAAGGAAGCGGCATTCCTACTTCACCAAGCGATTGAACAAGCCTACTCCACAGTGCTACTCGTGCTGACAAACTACAGTCCAGCCTCCCACAACATGCGATTTCTGCGCAGCCTTGCAGAGGAACAACACCGGGATCTTGTAGATGTTTGGCCGCGTAGCCAGCAGCGATATGTTTCTTGGTTTAACGTCCTCAATGAAGCCTACGTCAAGGCTCGGTACTCGCCGTACTTTGAAATTTCGAAGGACGCTTTGGAATGGCTGACCGATCGGACTGGGACACTCATATCGGTGGTTGAGAAAATTTGCGAAGGTCATCTCAATCGGATTCGCCCTATCTAGACTATTATAAATGGTCGCTCTGGCGCGGTTAACGAGCAACCCGCGCGACTCACAATTGCAAGGAACGGCTGTAGACACGAGCCGATCGCGCTTCAGCGGTATTTGGGGGATTCGGATCGGAGATCCGCAGCGGCGACCTGCTCCGTGCCAGCTTCATGTAGGCAGCGCAATCGGCGTGGGGCCTGCAAGTCCATGCAGTTTTCGACGGCCGTATGTCAGATCACTTCGGGTTAGCAAAACCCAAGTCTAGCGCATCAAATCTCACTTCCCCGGTGCCATGACCGACGGGGGCAGCCACGATCGGGCGATCAGCGGGGCCGTTCGCGTAATTCGGTCCGAGATGGCGGGATGCGCCCGAGTTGGCACCGCGATGTGTTTGCCTCAAATCTTTCGCCATTTCGCAGAACGCCGAAGCGCGTGAGGTGAGGCAGGAAGAGCTTCTCCGCTGACTGCAGCCCTTGACGTCGGTTTGCGAGCTACCCTCAGCGACAGCACGACCCGCAACGGGATTTGCATGAAATGCATCTTGCACTTGCATTCTTTTGAGATTTTTTGGTGTGCAGGGACTTGACAGATGCGTTATATAATGGAATAAATATTCCATTATATAATTTAATGGCAATTTTATTCCGTTTAATCGGAGGTGCAGGGGCTGTCGCTCCTGCATTTGAACGGATGCATTCCTGACTATTCGTCGCCGGTAGCGAACTCAGCGGCAGAAACAAATGGAGGAGGGGAGACGATGACGATCCTACGCACAGTGATGGCTGTCATGATGTCAGCGCAGGCCGAAACAGTCGGCGGCATTGATCCCACCTGAAATGCATTTCTAGCCATGGCTATCGACCACGCGGGTATAGTGATTTTCGTGCTGCCGGTGAGGGCGCGGCCGCTCTGGAGCTCACCGGAGATTTGCCGTCGAGAAAAACGTGCCCTCAGAACTCGTCACTAAAGGCCTGAATAACCTTCAGCCGAAGAGCCAGCAGTTCATCAGGGAGGGTGAGTGATCCCGCCTTATCACGCGCGAAAGTTCATATACGGAAGTGCCACCATTTACTGGGAGAGAAAGCCACGTTTGCCGGTCGCGAGTGCGGGATCGGCCCATACAACAACATAGGGAGGCAATAAAAATGACAGTCAGTCCGACAACGATAGCGGCGGTGCGTGCGAGTGGCGCGGTGCCGAATGCCGAATATCTGCTTGCGGTCGAGGGGGTGCGCAAGGAATTTCCGGGGGTGGTGGCGCTCGACGACGTGTCGTTCCGGCTGAAGCGCGGCACGGTGCATGCGCTGATGGGCGAGAATGGCGCCGGCAAATCGACGCTGATGAAGATCCTGGCCGGCATCTACACGCCCGACAAGGGCGAGGTGAAATTCAAGGGTGTCGACATCCAGTTGAAGTCACCGCTCGATGCGCTCGAAAACGGCATCGCGATGATCCATCAGGAGCTCAACCTGATGCCGTTCATGACGATTGCCGAGAACATCTGGATCCGCCGCGAGCCGAAGAACCGCTTCGGCTTCGTCGATCACCGCGAGATGAACCGGATGACGGCCGCCCTGTTCAAGCGGCTGAACATCGCGCTCGATCCGCAGCTCGAGGTGCGCGACCTGTCGATCGCCAACCGCCAGATGGTCGAGATCGCCAAGGCGGTGTCGTACGAGTCCGACGTGCTGATCATGGACGAGCCGACCTCGGCGCTGACCGACCGCGAGGTCGCGCATCTGTTTGAGATCATCCGCGACCTGCGCCGCCAGGGCATCGGCATCGTCTACATCACCCACAAGATGAACGAGCTGTTCGAGATCGCCGACGAGTTCTCGGTGTTCCGCGACGGCAAGTATATCGGCACGCATGCCTCGAGCGATGTGACGCGCGACGACATCATCCGCATGATGGTCGGCCGCGAGATCACCCAGATGTTTCCGAAGGAGGAGGTGCCGATCGGCGACGTCGTCTTGTCGGTCAAGGACCTCTGCCTCAAGGATGTCTTCCACGATGTCTCGTTCGACGTGCGCGCCGGCGAGATCCTCGGTGTTGCCGGTCTGGTCGGCTCCGGCCGCTCGAACGTCGCCGAAGCGCTGTTCGGCGTGACGCCGGCCACATCCGGCTCGATCCGCATCAACGGCAAGCCGGTGACGATCGCCTCGCCGACGGCAGCGATCAAACACCGCATGGCGTTTCTGACCGAGGACCGCAAGGACACCGGCTGCCTGCTGATCCTCAACATTCTGGAAAACATGCAGATCGCCGTGCTGCAGGACCAATTCGTGACGATGGGCTTTGTCGACGAGAAGGGCGTCTCGGCGCAATGCGAGGAGATGGCCCGCAAGCTTCGGGTAAAGACGCCGAACCTTGAGGAGCGCATCGAGAACCTCTCCGGCGGCAACCAGCAGAAGGCGCTGATCGGCCGCTGGCTCATGACCAATCCGCGCATCCTGATCCTCGACGAGCCGACCCGCGGCATCGACGTCGGCGCCAAGGCGGAAATCCACCGGCTGGTGACGGAACTCGCCCGCGACGGTGTCGCCGTCATCATGATCTCGTCGGAAATGCCCGAAGTTCTCGGCATGAGCGACCGGGTCATGGTCATGCATGAAGGCCGGGTCACCGGGTTCCTCGATCGGGCCGAAGCCAGCCAGATCAAGGTGATGGAACTTGCCGCACGCTGACGGCCAGGAAATCTCAACCACAGGGAGGAAAGAGCAATGGATACCAATGTCGCGGCACAGGGCGCGAGCCCGCCGCTTGCCAAATCCAGACGGCGCATGCCGCCGGAATTCAACATTTTCCTGGTGCTGATCGGCATCGCGCTGGTCTATGAGGTGCTCGGCTGGATCTTCGTCGGCCAGAGCTTCCTGATGAACCCGCAGCGCCTGACGATCATGATCCTGCAGGTGGCGGTGATCGGCATCATCGCCGTTGGCGTGACGCAGGTGATCATCACCGGCGGCATCGATCTGTCCTCCGGCTCGGTCGTCGGCATGACGGCGATGATCGCCGCCAGCGTCGCGCAGGCGTCGAGCTGGCCACGGGCGCTGTATCCGTCGCTGACCGACCTGCCGGCGATCGTGCCGATCGGCCTTGGCCTCGGCATCGGCCTGCTGGCCGGCTTCATCAATGGCCAGCTGATCGCCCGCACGAAGATCCCGCCCTTCATCGCCACGCTCGGCATGATGGTCTCGGCCCGCGGCCTGTCGAAGTGGTATACGAAGGGCCAGCCGGTTTCGGGCCTGACCGACCAGTTCAACTTCATCGGCACCGGCATCTGGCCGGTCGTCGTCTTCCTCGTCGTCGCGCTGATCTTCCACATCGCGCTGCGCTATACCCGCTACGGCAAGTTCACCTATGCGATCGGCGCCAACGTCCAGGCGGCCCGGGTCTCGGGCATCAATGTCGAGGCGCATCTGATCAAGGTCTATGCGATCGCCGGCATGCTGGCGGGGCTGGCCGGCGTCGTGACGGCGGCGCGGGCGCAGACGGCGCAGGCCGGCATGGGCGTGATGTACGAACTCGATGCGATCGCCGCCACCGTCATCGGCGGCACCTCGCTGACCGGCGGCGTCGGCCGCATCACCGGCACGGTGATCGGCACGGTGATCCTCGGCGTCATGACCTCCGGCTTCACCTTCCTGCGCGTCGACGCCTACTACCAGGAAATCGTCAAGGGCCTCATCATCATCGCCGCCGTGGTGGTGGACGTCTATCGCCAGAAGGGACGCAAGAAGGGGTAGGGATGGATGAAAATCCAGTAAAAGTGACTTGGCCGGGGTGTTTAAATCCACCCCGGCCTTTTCGTTGTGCGCCAGGCATGGCGCATGGTGTGCGAACACCGTTTGGCCGGGATGGTATCCGGCCGATGACTTAACCCGCCGCGCGCCATGCCAGCAGCCGCTTTGGAAAGCGGAACCACGGAGGCCTCGTAGAACTCATTGGTTTTGAAGCTCTTGCGGCGAATCCGTGGTTTGCGCTGCGCATTCGGCAGCAACGCAGTCCCGGTCGGCAACTTTCTCGGTTAATATTAAAAAAGAATCTCTTCCGTGCCAATTGTATCCAATACAACCTTTGCTATAAATCGATCGCCGCGTCGTGCGGAAGGGCATTAGGTTCGTCATAGCTTAACCGCCTGATATATTTTCGAATTGGGCGGATGATTGCGAAATGGCGACGATTGTAGGGGTAAACGATACCAAGGAAACACTGACCGGCACGAACGACGATGACGTCATCGTCGGTGGCGCTGGCACGAACATACTCTACGGCAAGGATGGTGCAGATACCTTCGTGATCGGTGCGCGCCCAGGTGTGTCCAGTAGCGATACCGTCAAGGATTTCCAGCGCGGCATCGACAAAATCGACATTTCAGCTCTGGGAATTTCGAGCTTCAGCCAGATGAAGCCGCTTTTGATGCAATCCGATATCCCGGTGGTGACAGGCCTGGGAGTGATGAGCAACTTTAATAGCCGGGGATTTAGTCTTGAAAATGTGAAGCTCAGCACGCTGTCAGCCGATGATTTCATCTTCGATACATCGAAATCAACCGTTGACGCGGCGACTGACGGTTACGACACGTTGTTCGGAACAGCAGGTGATGACACGATGATCGCCGTTGAAGGCGAATTTGGCAACGACCGACTCTACGGCGGTGACGGCAATGACATCATGGACGGTCGGGGCAGTCGCAGTGCCACGCTTTTCGGCGGAGATGGCAACGACACGATGATTGGCGCCGGCAATGCCCTCTATGGAGGGAACGGTAACGATACGCTGATTTTTGGGGAGGGGGAAAGCAACCTCTACGGGGACAAGGGCGCCGATATCTTCAAGGCGCCAGCGCGTGTGTTTAGCAAGTATAGTTATGGAACCGACGGCGTAGTCGAAGATTTCGAGATCGGCGTAGACAAGATTGATGTCAGCGCATTCGGCATTGCCAGCTTTGCGCAGTTGAAATTGATCATGGAGCCTGCGCCGACCCGCAGCGGCACGTATTTCAATGCCTATTACGGCGCCGATGAGCTGTACACGTCCAACAACCATGAGATTCTGATCTACGATATCGCGATGAAGGATCTTCATGGTGCCGATTTTATTTTCGCATCGTCCACGATAAAACCGCGAACCGGAACGGCGTTTGACGACGTCATTTTCGCTGGTGACGGCGATGATACACTCAGCGGCGGCAGCGGATCCGACAAGCTTTTCGGAGGAGCTGGCAACGACATCATCATCGGTGGCTACGGCACAAACAAACTGTACGGGCAACAGGGCTCCGACACATTCAAAATCAATGCGGCGAAGAATGATACCCAGTCCGTCCAGGACATTGGAGACTTTCAGGTCGGCATCGATAAAATTGATGTGTCCGCTACGGGCATTTCAGATTTCGAACAACTGAAATTCATTCTTGAGAACCGGGATGGGCAGCTGATCTTCAAAACCGCTATCGATGCATATGAACATACGGTGCTCCTCAACAGGGTGAAAGCGCAAGATCTGACGGCTGCCGATTTCATTTTTTATGAGGGTGATGGAAAATCGGTTTCTGGGACCAATTTCGATGACCGCATATTCGGGAGCCGCGCCGCCGATATCCTCAATGGCGCCGACGGCAATGATGAGCTGTTTGGCGGCGGCGGAAACGATCAGCTCTGGGGCGGAGAGGGCGACGATAAGCTGTTCGGAGGTTCGGGGAACGACATTTTGGATGGTGGCGCCGGCAACAACAAGCTGTACGGAGGAGCGGGCGCAGATACGTTCAAGCTGTTTAACGGGAGAGGCTTTACAACGCTCGGGGATTTCCAGATCGGCATTGACAAGTTTGACCTGTCCATCCTCGGTATATCGAGCCTCGATCAGTTGCAAATGATACTGCAGCAAAAGAGCACCGCGGAAGCAGCCTTCAATATTCCGTTCAGGGGCGGATTCGTTACCGTGACGTGGCAGAATATCGATATTGGCATGCTGACACCGAGAGACCTTGGTTTTGACAAATCGGGCCCGAAGCACCTCACCGGTACTTATGACGTTGACTATCACTTCGGCAGCACGCGATCGGACATATTGGAAGGCGGCTACGACAACGATAAATTGTTCGGTGGCGACGGCAACGACACGCTGGACGGCGGAGAAAGCGACGACACTCTCTACGGCGGCGCCGGTAACGACAAAATTCTGGGTGGTACCGGTAACGATGCGATTTACACAGGTCTCGGCAAGGACATCGTCGATGGCGGTGAGGGAAGCGATACGGTTTATTTTTTGGCTGGCGTCACCCTTGATTTCGCTAACTCGGCCAACAGCACGGGCGAAGCGCAATACACGACGTACACGAATATCGAAGCGTTTCGCGGCTCGGCGGTAACTGATCGGATGACGGGAGGCGTTCTCAATGACAGGTTCTACGGCGAGGGTGGTAACGACGTCCTAAGGGGCATGGGCGGAGACGACAGACTTCAGGGCGCGAACGGAGATGACCGACTGGACGGCGGCGATGGGAACGATATGATGTTCGGTGGTGCGGGCAACGACAAATTGTATGGTGGCCTTGGCAAGGATCGGATCAATGGCGGGGAGGGCGACGACGTAATCATCGCCAGTAGCTGGGATATCGTTAATGGCGGCCACTTCGGGATAGATACGGTCGACTTTTCAAAGCCGGTGACGATGAGCCTACTGGATTCATCCCTCAACACGGGCGAGGCTGAAGGCTCGCATTATTACAACATTGAAATCTTCGACGGTTCAAACGGCGCTGACGTGATGGTCGGTGGCGTCTATTCGGAGACCTTTTTCGGTCGCGCTGGCGATGATGCGCTTGGTGGCATGGGAGGGCGTGACGTTCTTTCGGGAGGAGGCGGCGATGACCTCCTGTATGGAGGCGCTGGCGCCGATAAACTCTATGGCGGGAAAGGCGCAGATATTTTCGCGTATGCTCGTATTTCCGAATCGAAGGCGGCGAGAACAGGCCAGGACACGATTATTGACTTCCTTGCGTCCGAAGGCGACCAGATCGATCTTTCTTTCGTTGATGCGAATTCGACGGTCGCTGGCGATCAGGCCTTCTCCCTCATCGGAACCGGAGCCTTTACCGGCAAGGCGGGCGAACTGCGCTACGACAAGAATGCCTCTGATACCTATATCTGCGCCGATGTGAACGGCGACAAGACGACAGATTTCACAATCCATCTCGATGATGCAGTCACGATGTTAAAAGGCTTTTTCCTGCTTTAATGGAAATAGGCTGTGCTCGCCCTCAAATCGACGCTGTTGTCGTTCCGGCCAGATAGGCGTGGGCTATTCGATGGTTTCGTGTCGGATCGTTTTTCATAGGCGTAGAGTAGCCAACGTGCAGGCGAGTGCAACTGGTAAAACTTCCAGTTGCTTTCACTTCACCAACAATCACCATCAAAACCCGCGCCGGCGTTCAGCAGGCAAGCCGCAAAGCATGAAAACACCGTCGGTCGGTGGAAGGCGAGGGCGGCCGATAGGATGGCGAGGGCAGAAATGGCGTAAGTCACGAGCTATTTTGTTGAGCGTCTCGTTCAAGACCTTTTGCGCGTGGCGCGCTTCAATGCAGATCGCAGGAACCCCTTCGGCTAGACCGACGCCAATGATGCGGATGGCTTGGCCCAGTTGGCCGAAGCCGGCTTCTACAAGGCAGTCCGGGTAAAGGCTTTCGACAGCATGCTGACGCGCACGCTGGTGGCGGCCCGCAATCAGCTTCTGAGCATCTCAACCCAGCTCAGCAACCAGATCCGCGGCGTGATGAAGACGTTCGGCCTTATCATCCCTAAAGGAACAGGTAGGGTGTTTGATGGCAATGTGAGGGAACTCCTGGATGGGAATGACGGCCTGGCCAGGATCATATTGCCTCTGCTTGAGGCGTGGCGCGACATACGCAAGCGCGCAGCCGATCTTGATCGCCAATTGCTTGCGGCTGCACGGGAGAGCCAGGCGACGAAGCTTTTGATGACGATCCCGGGGATCGGCGCCGTCACGGCCATCTCCTATGTCGCAGCGATTGAAGATCCAGAAAATTTCCGAACGTCGCGCTCGGTTGGCGCCTGGCTCGGGCTGACAACGCGGCGTTATCAGTCAGGCGAGGTTGACTATGATGGCCATATCTCGCGACGAGGCGACAACCACCTGCGCGGACTGCTTTACGAAGCGGCGACCGTGATCCTCACGAGAACAAATGCCAAGAACGAGCCGGCGCAGATCGCGGCCGTCGAGATAGAGAAGATCGAAGGCGTAGAGGATGATTTCGCCGGGTTCGTGCGCCGCCGGCCGGCGGCCGAGCGCCCGCTGCAGCATACCGAAATCGGATCGGCCCTTCTCGTCGAGCACGACGGCTTCGCCATCGAGGATGGCCGTCTTCAGGGGCAGGTGAGGGGCCTCGGCGACGATCGATGGAAAGCGATCCGTCCAGTCATGCCCGCCACGGGTCAAGATCCGCACGCCGGTTGGCTCGATATGGACGGCCAATCGATAGCCATCCCACTTAACCTCGAATGCCCAGTCGCTCCCTTTTGGCGGCTTTGATATAAGCGTCGCCAGACATGGGTCGATGCGGCATGGCATTGGATCTGGGGGCGGGGGCGCACCAGCAGGCTTACGACGACGACCGCGCGGCGGAACGCCGGCATCCTGCAGGTTTCCGATCGAGGTTGGCTCTAAAGGCTTCCTCATTCCATCATTGTAACGATTGTGATGGTCTCTGGCTATTTCTCAAACTCTCGGCCCCAGCAACGACCCTCTCCTATACCAGCGTACTTCCGATTTTTCGCCCGCCATCGTCCTGACCGCAACTTCCGGATTGAACGGAAACGCAGAACATTCTATGCGTTGTGTGTTTCGCTGTTGGGGGTATTTATGGGTGTAACTTTGAGAATGGGTGCTGGCTACAGCATCAACATGGTTGATTTTGATTTTGATTTGTCCGAACTGCCAAGCGCCTATATCAGCCAATACAATAGCACCGCGATCGTGGGCTACGTTGGCGGGGTAAAGGTTACAATCAAAGGGACAGGTTTCACATATAATAGCAGCGGCATCACCGGCGGCGAAGTCCAGAGCATCTCGGAAACCTACGGTGGTGAAACGCTTTTTTCACTGACCGGCCTGCGACTGTCGGTCAAATCCATTTTGAATGTAGTGGCATCGGGAAGCATTACAGAAGCCAAAAAACTGGTGACGTCCGCGCTTTCGGGCTCCGACGATATCTTTGGCGGCCAATATTCCGACGCGCTCTTTGGATTCGCTGGCAATGACGATCTCTCAGGAGGACGCGGCGACGACGCACTCAGTGGTGGTTCTGGCGCTGATAAACTGCATGGCGGCCTCGGCGTCGACAAGCTATTCGGTGGCGCCGGGAATGATACGTTTGTGTACACTTCTGCTACGCAGTCAAACACCCGTCTCGGCCTCGACACGATTCGCGATTTAATGATCGGTGATAAAATCGATCTGTCAGGTATCGATGCAAATGTGAGGGCTGCTGGTAATCAGGCGTTCAGTTTCATCGGCACAGCGACATTTCACGGCAAGCCGGGTGAGTTGCGCTTTGAGAAGAAAGCTTCGGACACGTACATCTATGGTGATGTGAACGGCGACAAGGTGGCTGACTTTGCCCTTCATCTGGACGATGCGGTGACGCTGAGCAAAGGCTACTTTGTCCTTTAGCCAGCGGTTCCGGCGTATCTTCAAACCCCGCTTCGGCGGTGAAAGCCGGCATGTCATTCTCGTTTTAGGTCGCGGTCGAAGCTCGGCGTCCATCCACGGGTAAAACCGATGCTCATAGCAGTTTGGGTCAATACCAACTGCTCGCGCAGATGCCGACAGTCCACGATCAGCGTACCGATCGTGGCGCGAACATTGCCGTCGTGGAACGCCAGGGCAGCGGCGATTTCATCGACTGGGCCCTGAATATTGAATGTCATAGGCGACGGCGCTGATGGTAGGCACGGCTTCTCCTTCCCACTGTGCATAACCCAGTGGCTATCATGTGGACATATTTTCAGATTGGCGGCCGCATCGCCGTGAATGTTCTTATTATGTTCACACAGGGCGCGGAGTCAAGGCCGGCAGTCGCATCGTCGTTGAGGAGAGCCTCGATCTGGTTCTGGATGATCGACTGAGCCGTATCGACCGGTTCCGGCCGCCACGGCCTTCACCCGTCACGGCCGCATCAACATGCGTAACGCCACGCCGAAGACATTCGGCCGCTGGATGACCAGTCCTCCTGCCCGGCGTCGCGCGATATTCGCGGGCCTACCTGCATCACCTTGTCCGTTCGAACGAATCCATTGGCGGCATGCATTTGACCTGGAACAACCTGTCCTACTATCAGGACCTGATCGCGGGTATCCGGCGATCGAACAGGGACTATGCCGACCTCATGGCCGAAACGCAGGAAGCGTGGCGCCAGGAGAACTAGCGCCACGATGAATAGCGAGGCTCAGACTCGCTTAGCCTTGACGACGATGCGGTCAAGGTCACCGGTCGCGCTCGACAGCTTGATTGAGTAAAGACGATCACGTCGGGTTGGAAAACGGAAGCTGCCCTCGGCCACCGTCACCGTGCCGGCAGTAAGCGGCTCCCATGTCACGCTTCCGGAAATTGGCCGCTGCTTGACTGTCCATTTCAGGTTGGCGGGACCACCGTGCGGTACGATGACATCGACCAGCGCCTCGCCATTGCCGAAGACCTGCGGCTGAATGCTGAGGCCACCTTTCTCCGCCGTCGTCTGGAGATACTGGAAGTCCGACCAGAGTTGGCGCAAATAGGCGTCCGCCTGGTTCGTCAGCCGCTGGCGCGCTTGCTCTAGCCCGCGCACCTCGGGTCGCACCTTGGCACGGCCAGCTTCCTTTGTCAGGACCATCACGTTGGCTGCGAGAAGAACGCCGCGCCGGAAAGAGACGATCGGTTTCGAAAACTTCGTGCCCGGCTCGAAACCGTAATCCTGGAGACGTTCGGGGTGCGGCCGGTTGAAAATATGATCGCGCACGAAGCAATCGAAAACCGGCTCGGCATGTAGCGGCGAACCATGGATTAGATCGATCAGGTGGTTGGGATCGAAATAGTAGTTGTGAGGAATGTCCTCCGTTACGCCGCCGAATGTGATGGCCGTGGTGAAGGCATAAACGCCGCCAGGCTTCAAGACACGCTCGACCTCGCGGAAGTGGCGCAGGAAATCCTCGTCGCGCCCGATATGCTCGAAAGCACCGGTCGACCAGCAGAAATCAAAACTCTCGTCCGGAAAATCGAGCTTGCGCATATCCATCGCCATCGCATCGACCTTCTGCGCGTCGATCGGCCAAGGCGCTTTCTGCAGGATGAGATCAAGAGGATTATCGGTGCGCACGCCGACCCAACCGCTATTCGGCAAGTAGAGATCGGTGACCATCGTCTTTGCGACGCGCGGTACGATTGCATAGATCAGCTTTTCCGTACCCGCACCCATGGCAAGACCTTGGGCTGCGGGATGCAGTTTTCCCTTCTTCGACAGGGCACGGAAGATCATTGCGAACTCCCAGGCACGCCGGGAGCCGAATGGAACTGATCTTAGATCGTGCCTTAGAATAGTATCAATCTCGGGATCAAAGAGATCGTAAATGTCACATACTTTCTGCAGCGGCATGTTCACTCTTAAGTTCCTTTATCATTTATTCAAACATGTCATAAGTGAGCTTTGTTCGAACATGTTTTAAATGAGATTTTGCAGGAACGTCAATGTATCGCATGCAGAAGAGTTGTATTGATTTATTTGTCAGATTTCCGGGCCGGGCGCCTGCTGCAGCATCTGCACACCGTTGAGCTTGTAGGTGCCGTCCGGCTGCTTGACGAGAAAATACAGCGCCGTCGCCGAGCAGAGTTCACCCGCGAAGCCGTAGAGGTTGAGTTGTCGAGGCGCGAGGCGCTCGTGGACGATACTCAATCAGGATCTCGGCAGTCGGGTGGGCAATCCCCAGAATAACCTCACCCACTTGCCAGCACCGGCCACCAGAACCACGCCGCGCGGAGGAGCAGCAGGCACGCTGCAAAGCATGAAAACACCGTCGGCCGTTGGAAGGCTAGGGCGGCCGATAGGACGGCGAGGGCGGAAATAGCGTAGGTCATGGCGCCAGCGTCTTTTAGGAGATCGGGGCCTTTATTGAGCAACAAGGTCTCACCAATCGACGCGCTGTTGCCCTCAATGCGTCGGCATCAAAGCCAGCGTTCCCCTTGGAATGCTGGCTTTGTGTTCACGCATTCCGCGTGGGGTGCTGAGCCAGGAAGGGAGCAGGCGGCCTTCATTGTGCAGGCGGTTGGAGCGTCATGTTCATATTCGGTCAGGGTGAGGCCTCCGGCCAATCGCAGTGTCAGGCGTATTGCCATCGAAATGGGGTCCGTCATGGGTGTATAGGACGACCTCGCCGAGTTTACGCCGTCGCCGAAGACGAAATCGCCGTCCACCTCTATGGGGAAAGCAAGGCGCGACTGAAAGCTTGCAAGTGGTGCCGATTTGGAGCTCACACAGACAACCAACTACCCCTGGGACAGTGTGATTGCCTTCACCACGACACTGGCATCACCGGCGAGGTCCGCTCTTTCGCTTCGCACCCCGGAATGGGCGAAAGGTGCGACGCTGAGCGTCAACGGCGCGATACTCGACCTTTCGGCATGCGTGGTCGATGGCTATGCCCGCATCGAGCGGGACTGGAGTATGGCGACACGGTAGCCCTTTATCTGCCGCTTGCGCTCCGTCCACAATTTGCCAACCCGAAGGTTCGCGATCCCTCACATCGCTCATCCACGTATCTGTGTGTCACGGATCCTTTCGTATTGTTTCTCCATTGACTATCCCGGTTTGGTGAGCCGCCCTAGAATTAATCCTCTCCTGTATTCGGACCTGACGGCTGAGCGGCAATTGAAGATAGCTGAGCGGAAGGACCTGGTTCGATCCAAAGGCAGCATCGTTGCGGCGGTAACAGCGAGGATCGTTGTGGGCCTTCTGGCACTGCAGGGAGCTTTGGCTCTCGCCTTTGATTGGACGATTGTGGCCGTTATCGTGCCATAACTAGGCCAAGTTCAGACCGCTGCCAACGCAGGCCCTTCCTTGAGTAATCCGCGCCCTTAAGTCACACAGCGAAAATGACGAAGTCAAAACCGTTGATCAGGTTCTTAATGGCATCCGACCGACTTGCAGAAAAGCAAAAGGGGCCGTACGAAGCGGGGCGAGACAGCATTTCAGGAGAAGATCAGTGAAGTCGATCTTTAAGGCGTTAAGAGCACATGCCGCAGGCGGAAAATCGAACGCGCTGGCCGAACATGTGCGCCGTCATGGTAAGGTTCCCCTGTCTTGGGCTGGCTCCACTTCTAGTATGGACTATCTCAACATCGGCGATGCGCTCAGCGCTGTCATGGTGGCACTTCTGTCGGGCCGCGATATCGAGCGCGTCCCCTCAAAATCGAATTCACTACGCATGGCGTGCGTCGGGACGATCGGCCATGGATTTGCCGGTGGAGAAGTATGGTTCTGGGGAACGGGCGCGTCGATGTGGAAAAATCCCTCCGCGCCGCGCAACGACTGGCAAAGCTTCAGCGGCGCCGGGGAAAAAGGTTTTACAGTGGCCGCAACACGCGGCCCGGTGTCGGAGCATCTGCTGACGGGCAAGCCGGAGGGAACTGTCGGTGTCTATGGCGATCCGGTGTGGTTGTTGCCGCGTTTCTATGCCCCGGTCCCGGTTAAGAAATGGAAGTTGGGCGTTATCGTCCATCTGTCCGAATTGGCTGATCGCGATCCCGAGGCCCACCTCAAGTCCGAACTCCGGCGCTATTCCATCCCAGAGAATCTGAAAGACCACATCCATCTGATCAATACGGTGACGCCGATCAGTATGACGTCGATCAAAGATAAGATCGATGAGATTTTGGCCTGCGATCGGATCGTGTCTACGAGCCTTCACGGCATGGTCTTTGCCGAAAGCTACGGTATTCCGTGCCTACATTTTCCGCTGCGCGGTCCGAAGCAGGGACTTCATGTCCGGAATCTCGGCGCCAACTGCGATCTCGATTTGCGTATCATCGACCTTTATCGAGGGCTGGGAATGACCGAACTGCCGGTCTACGCGCAAGATCGCAACCATGTGACGGATTGGGACGACCTGATGGCCGCGATCGATAGCGCCTGGTTGCCGAAGACATTCAATGCGCAGGCTCTTCTTGATGCCTTTCCGCTCGATCTTGCTCCGTTAACGTCACCGGCCGGCGGAACGATCTGGGATCACCCGATCCTGCAAGATCTGGTTCTGCAGCATGACGTCAACGAGTTGAAGCGCATGGACAAACTGCGCGCATAGGGAAAACGAAAGGCCAGCTCTCGAAAACGCTTTTGACTGCGTTGCAACGGCAGCTTCAGCGCGATTTGCTGCTTTCAATCAACGTCAGCACAAGAGCGGAAAGCAGTGTCAGTGGCGTTGTGGCGGCCGTCTGGGGTTTGGAGCTTTGCGTTGGGGTAAGGCCGACTTTCCCGACCGGTTTGTCACTTGCGTTGACCCCGCTATTGCCGAGCGTCCACCAACCCTCGCGCAGGATTTTTTCGATGACGAATGTGGCGACGTCGAGTGATCTCGATGGAGAACCTGGCGGCAGAATATCGGCGGAAGTCGGATTACGATCGCTCATCACCGAGTAATAGACGCGCCTGATATCGTTATCGATCTCGTCACTACCCTCAGGCGCGGTGTTTATTTTCTGGCGAAGTTTGCGTAGATCGTTAACCGTGACCGCCGTACTGCCCGCTATGCCCGCCAGTTCGTCCGCAAAGAGATCCGGATTGGTTCCTTCACCCGTGAACAGCTCGGAGAGCGCTGAACCAGGTGCAGCTTGCCGGTTCCGGATCACCTTGGCGGCCCCCCGAATACCATCCCGAAACGCCTCTTTCCGGATTTCGTCCTGTTTTGCGATCAAGGCGGAGGCTGCGGAACAAACTTCGAGAAGAAGTGCTGCTGCCTTTTGATCGCCCATCGTCAGCGCTGCATCATTCGCCCTTGCGAGCAGATCATTCAGTGAAGGCTTTTGATCGGTCATCGGCAGTCTGATTTCTTCATCACGAGGGTGTCGTCCGACGTTTCCCTCAACGTGTTACTTGAACTTGGCATAGAGATTCTGAAGACGCTCGGCGTATTTTTCCGAGGAAAACAACTTGGCGCGCTCTAGACCCACCGTCTCATAGTGCTTCATCAATCCGTCGTCATTTGCAATGTCTTTGATAGCTTGCGAGATCGAATTAACATTGTACGGATCGACGATCAATGCGCTGTCACCGGCGACTTCCGGGTTTGCGCCTTCACTGCCTGTGATCACCGCCGTACCCAGTTGCATCGCCTCGAGGATCGGCAAGCCGAAGCCTTCGTACAGCGAAGGAAATACAACCGCCCTGGCGCACCGGATCAATGACGTCAGGAGATTGAGAGGGAGATATTCCAGTCGCATGACCGAGGACGTCTTCGCGGCGTGACCGGTCGTGGGACCTAAGAGCTGTTTATTGAGCAGGGATTTCTCCGAATCCTGAAGAGCGTCGAGAAGACGAAGCTCGTTGGCATCCTTCCAAACCAGCTGCCCGACGATCACCAGCGGAAGCTGGCTGTGGCTGGCGAGATAGGCTTCGATAATTCGGCCAACATTCTTCTTCGGCTCGATCGCGCCGAAGAACAGGAAATACTGCTTATGTTCGAGCCCGAAGATCGACGAGACCTCTTCGCGGACCTCGTCCTCGTTCCGGTTCAGAATACGGCTCGGTAGATTGACAGCTTGATAGGTGTTCGTTACGCGACTTTCATCAACGCCCAGAAGTTCTACGATATCCTGCTTGGAAGCCTCCGAAACCGTGACGATGTGATCGGCTTTTTCGCTGATGCGCTTCACCTTTTTTAAAAACGCTCTCTTATTGTCGAGCGTCGTATAGGGCAGCCGCAACGGGACAAGGTCATGGATTGTGTAGAGGTTCGCTGCGTTTTTCAGCGTGACGGACAAGGGATAGGTCCAGTGCGCAATGTCGGCACTTCCGGCGTAATCAATGTTCAGGAACTGTCCATAGGTCCGGAAATGCCAGCGCGAGATCGTATAAAGGTTACGCACGTTGAATATCCGGTCATGCTCAGGCAGACCACCGGGTGTTTTCCGGGCGATGACCTTTCCGGTGATTGGAACCTGCTTGGCGGTGACCCCAAATGGCGACTTAATCAGGCTCTTGACGATTTCCTTTGTCCTCATCGATCTGGGCGACGGGTCAAAGAAACTCACTTCCGCAAGAAGTTCGTTTTTACCGGCCGAAGATCGTACGCCGTACATCAAGTCAACCTTATGCCCCAGCGCCGACAGTTGCGCGCTCAAATTTCGGGCGTAGGTGGCAATTCCCGTGCCTTTCTCCAAAGCGAGATTGTAGCCATCGACCAGGACACGAGGTTTAGACATGAAATGTAGATCCCACTTGCTGTTTGCTTCATCGGCCTGGATTGTGCGGAGGCTCGGCCGAGCGATGGTTGTTCGTCTTTAAGTCTCAGGTGACGGAACCGTCATTGCTGGCTGAAGGCGATGCGACCCGCTATCTATGCGATTGCTATATCGGAAGCAACCTTAATGCTGTCGCCGGGCAGGCTTCAGAAACGCATTTGGCGGTGATGAAAGGGCTTGTGAAAACAACTCATATCAGCGGATGAATGGAATTTCAGCCGTTTGGCCGCTGAATACAACAGACATCGTGAAGAAACGACGTCGCCAATCAGATCAAACCGTAAATTCTGATGGCCTTAACATTATTTATGTCAGGCCCCGCAAGAATCTGCCCATGCCCGGAGTAGGTTAAGTCCCTTTTCCAACAAAGCCTTAGCTTGGCTCTCTGTTTCCGCCTCGACATAGCAGCGCATTTCCGGGGCATTGCCCGATGGGCGGAAATGGATGATGCGTCCGTCTATCAATGCCACGCGAAGTCCGTCAATGTCGCTAACGCCTGCGATGGTGCCAACATCGCTCAGAAATGCTTCCAGATTGGCATCGTCGCCCCGCAGATAAGCCATGAGGGCCGTGCTCGTCTCGGTTGGGAAATTCTCCAGACGATCGCTGAGTGCCACCGGAAGGCTGTACGATGCGGATATGACCGAAAGAGGTTGGCCATGTTGTGCCACCTTAGCCAGAGCAGCCAGCACCGGTAGGAAGCTGTCGCGGGTGGGTAACGAGCTGATCAATGTGCCGTTGATGGAGAAATCTGTAGCTGTCAGCACCCCGCCATTCGCCTCAAAGCCCAGTACGCCGGTCTGTCCGTCTGAGAGAGCCTGCATCATACCGGCGATAACGAAGGGGGAGCCGACGCGGGTCCGCAAAACCGTAAAGTCGTCGCAACGCTCTATTCCGGAATTCGACGTGATAGGCGTGACTGCAACTGCGGCCCCGGTGAATTGCGCGGCGATCAGACCCAGAAAATCGCCGCGCAAAGGTTCACCCGTCTCGTCGCTGACCAGCGGACGGTCACCATCGCCGTCGGCCGAAACGATAGCATCGAGAGAATGTTCGACAGCCCAGCCCTTCAGAAGATCAATGGTTTCTGGCGAGACGGCTTCCGTATCGACCGGAATGAACGTTTCGCTGCGGCCAAGTGGGACAACGTCGGCCCCAAAGTGGCGCAGCACGTCCACAAACAGGTCGCGGGCAACTGTGCTGTGCTGGTAAACGCCGATCTTGAGACCGGTCAAGGCGCCTGTGGCGAGGATGGCGGTGTTGCGGGCGACAAACAGCATACGAACGTCGCGCTCGTGGTCCGGAGCCGTCGCGGGCGTTGCATCGATAGGCGTGCCAGAAGCCATAAGCTCTGCCGCCGCAGCGCCGATCGCCAATTCGTCTTCCTTGGCGATTTCACCGTCGGGAAGATAGAATTTGATACCGTTGCGGTCTGCCGGGATATGCGAGCCGGTAATCATCAGTGCTGCAGCGTGCTTCTGAAGGCCGTAGAGCGCTAGTGCTGGTGTTGGGACCGTGCCGCAATCGAGGACCTTCAATCCGGCGCGTAGCAAAGCGCCGATACAAATCGCAGAGATCTGCGGGCTTGACTGACGGAAATCACGGCCGATGAGGACCGTATCGCCGGGCTTGGCCTGCGAGGAGGCGATAAGCGTGCCCGCGAACGCCGTAGCATAGATTGCAGCAGCGGGGCCTTCCAGATCAACAGAAAGGCCGCGCAGACCACTGGTGCCAAATTTCAGGTTCAAATTCAGTCCTTTCAAAACTTGCCCTCTGATATCGTCGAAACCGCGGGCAAGCCGTCACGTAAGCCGGCGGGAAAACGTAGGTGTGACACAACAACGATGCCCGAGCCTTCCGGCCCATGCATTTTCGTCTTCAAACCCGGCCGAACTCGTCATCAAGGCGAATGACATCGTCATCCTTGAGATATGAGCCTGTCTGCACCTCGATCAGTTCCAGCGGGATTTTGCCCGGATTGCTCAGACGATGAACTTCACCCTGCTGAATGTAGATCGACTCGTTCTCGTGTAGCAGGTGGGTCTTGTCGCCAATGGTGATTTCGGCCGTACCGCGTACGACAATCCAGTGCTCGGAGCGATGATGATGCTTCTGCAACGAAATCTTGCGACCGGGTGTTACGCGCAGCCGTTTAACCTCGAACCGCTCGCCGCTCAGCACGGAGGCAACCGCGCCCCATGGCTTATATGAGGTCGGGTGAATTTGCGTCAATTGACGCGTCTTTGGCGCCTTGGCCAAGCTCTTGACGATCTGGCCGACATTCTGACTATCAGCCAGATGCCCGACATAGACAGCATCTTCGCTGGCAATAACAGCCATGTCATCAAGGCCATGAACCGCAAGATGGATATCGCGCGACAAAACAAGAGAGTTGCGCGTGTTGGAAACGGTCGCCTTCTGGCCGACCACATTGCCAAACTCATCCTTGTCTCCGATAGCCCAGACAGAATCCCAACTGCCGAGATCCGACCAACTGAAGGAAGAGGGAACGACCGCCGCGTGCAGCGTTTTTTCAAACACGGCATAATCCACGGAGATGTCCGGCGCTTCAGAAAACGTTGCTGCGTCAAGACGAACGAAATCTAGATCGCTGACGGAACTCTGAACGGCTTTTTGTGTCGCTTCGTGCACTGCAGGGGCGAAGGCAGCCATTTGCGACAGGAACAGGCTGACCGGCAGCATGAACATGCCGGAATTCCAGAGATAGCGACCGCTTGCCAGCAATTGCTCGGCACGGGCCTGATCTGGCTTTTCCACAAACCGGGCGACCGTTTTTGCGCCGGAATGCAGGTCCGTTCCCGTTTCGATATAGCCGTAGCCGGTTGCTGGCTCCGTTGGAGTGATCCCGAATGTCACGAGCTTTCCGGCCATTGCGGTGTCACGGGCAGTGGCAATGCAGTCGAAATAATGGGTGTTAGAATCGATCTCATGATCGGAAGCTAACACCTGCATCACGGCGTTGTCGCCGTAGTCGCGCTGGACCAAAAAGGCTGCTGCAGCCAGAGCCGGCGCCGTATTGCGCGCGACTGGCTCAAGCAGGATACTCGACAGGGGCACATCGACGGTCATAGCTTGCTCGGCCGCCATGAAGCGGAATTCCGAATTCGTGACAATAACAGGCTGTTCGTACCACTCTGCGTCCGCAACCCGTTTCAAGGTTTTCTGAAAAAGGGAATGATCGCCAAGAAATTGGAGAAACTGTTTAGGCGCTGCAGATCGGGACAATGGCCAAAGCCGCGTTCCCTTACCACCGGCCATAATGACCGGCACGATTTTCAATGGCATGGGTTTCCTCTGTGAGCATTCTGTAGGCGAAAGATTTGCTAAAGTTGCGAGTCTTTCTGTTGAATTACATTGTGTGACGCCCGCTAACGATTTTCCTACACGCTGTCTGGCGCTGAGATAATGACTGGCTATATCATTTTTGATTCAGCTGTCGAGTTCTCGGCTGTCCAACGGCTATTAGCCATTGCTTTGATCCCGGTCGACTTCCAACGAATGGTAGAAATATACCACTTGCACTATTCATCCGGCTCTTCTGGCACAGATTCCTAATGCCGTCGCATCGCCTTGATTAAGGAAAGCTGAGGATTCTGGGAGTTCCATCGAACTCAATGGCCATGAGCCCTGTGGTTTCGCAAAGCCCGCTCCAGCGCCAAACCCAGCATCAGCGCCGCGAAGGTCCAGCCAAGCATATAATTCATGGACATCATATGGGTGGGATAAGTGGGAAAGAACGCTGTCCTGAACAGCGCGACGAAATGCATAATCGGGTTGTAAGCCAGAATATCCTTGACTGCCGGGGGCATGTATTCGGGAATGAAAAAGACCCCGCTGAAAAATATCTGAGTACGCGCAAAAATCGACCAGCAAAATTTCCATAGTGGAATCAGGTAGGTGAGGAACGAATTGATGAGACCAACACCAAAGGCTAACAACGTAAGCATTGCTAGAAACTGCACTATCGCAACCGGATTATAGGGTATTGCGTAACGCGAAAGACCTAAAACGCTAATCATTGCGAAGAAAGCAAGAAAGGCGAGCGTAAACGATAAAAATTCCACGAAACTGCGCGCAACTGAATAATCGAGCGCCTCAATGAATGGGATACTTGTGACTGCTTTGGATGCCTCAAGTGCAGATGCTGCTTTAATACTAATGGTCCGAAAGAAAAGAATGGGAAAAATACCTGTGGCTATAAACAACAGCAGGCTATCACCGATGAGTAGGCTTCGATGAAGATATGTGAAAATGATCCAGTGTCCGACAATAAATAAAAGCGCCTCTAGCAGATCAAACAACTGCATGAATGCATGCTTGCTGTTGCGCAGTCTGATCTCGCGAATCGTAAGCGCACTTACGATCCTCAATTGCCGGGACAGGCCGAGCGCCAACACATTCATCGAAAGATAAGCTCCAGCTAGCTACAACCGATCAAGCATGGTCACGGATGCTGTAATAGATCAACGTCAACACCACCCACGCACCGAACGCGGACAGGAATACCAGGAGCGTGTCGACAAAGGTGCGGGGGTAGGAAGCAATCTGGGGCAGTCCTGGCTGAACATAGGTGGCGAGGTAGGTCTGGTTGTTGCTGGCCCGCATACGGGCATTTTCATAGTTCGTCAGAGAAGACTCATAGAGTTTTGTCGTGATCTCGACATCTGTCTGCAACTGATCGTATTTCGTGACACGTTGCGCGTCGTCCAATGTGCCGGGCTTCGTTGCATCGACATCGGTAACCTGTGATTGCAAAATTTCGATCTGTTCTTTTGCGGCGGTAATCTGATTCTTGAGGACGGTGAGCCGCGGAGACGTCGGATCCATGTAGCTCGAAAGCGCGGAATATTGCGCTTCCAGTACCGACAAATCGCCCCGCAGCTTGTTGTTCAGAAGCATCTTGCCTTCGGCGTCCTTGCGAACGTCAATACTCTTCTGGCCGGAGCGCAGTTCCGTTTCGCGCTGACGAACGTCCTTGAGACGCGCCTCGGCGCGGTCCAGTTCATTTTTGGCGAAAGCCATCTGACTCTGGCGCGCCTTTTCGGAAATGTCGTTGACGAGCTTTTCGCATAGAGCCTGCAGGGCGGTAGATATTTTGAGTGCGTCCTGTGGAGAAAACGCCGTGACCTCGATCGTGTTGATACCCGTCATGATATCGTAGCTCGTCGAAACCCGGTTTCGCCAGTAATCCACCAGACGCTCGAGCGAGGCGTCTTCAGAAAGACGCGACCACCCATCGATGCCATCCATCGAATAGATCCGGCGCAAACCGACACTCTTCTCCAGCGCTTCCACCGCATCCCGGCTAAGCGTGTAATCGGCGACAATATAGCTGTTGGACATGGCAACGGCCGTATCTGCAGCGACGGAGGAGGAGGAAGATATGTACGCGCCATCCGTTGGCCGAACGGAGAAGCGGAACTCGGACATATACTGCGGAGATGCCACGAAGGCGAAATAAAGGGCACCGATGATCGTTGGCACGATGACCATCAGGAAAAAAGATATCGATGCACCAGACAGGCCGCCCTTTGCTTTGGCAACCATATCCGTAACCCGCGCGGAGCGATATATAACAGTCGTCTTGCGAGGAAACTGCTTGGGAACAATCGTGGGTGCCGCCGCCTGCTGGCGGACCGGCCTGACTTCATCGAGTCGTAACACCAATGCGCCTGTCTCATCCGAGCGAGCCTGTGATTTTTCGAGCTTCGCCGGCCGGTTCGTGTCCTTCAACGTCGTCTCCTGAACTGGGCGCAATCCCCGCCGTAAGGGAGCCTCATAACACAGTTCCACCATTCGGAAAAGCGTGGCGGATCACTAGCGCAGGGCAATCGCTTCAGCTTTTTCGGAGAGCGGTAGCGCTTGACGGTGTTCCTATGATTCATGGGAGGCTTTGATTCTGCGGAGCCTCCCATGCCTAAACCGCTGCAGCCCTCTCGCGCCATCCTCGATCATTTTTCAGCGCTTAGCGATCCTCGGCAAAGCTGGCGGGTGATCTATCCGTTGCCGGAAATCCTGCTTTTGGTTCTCTGCGCGACGCTTTGTGGGATGGAGGATTTCGTGGAGATCCGGCTCTGGGGCGAGGAGCGGATGGATCTTCTGCGGCGTTTCTTAGCCTTTGAGCGCGGTCTTCCGTCCCATGACACCCTCAATGACGTGATCAATGCGCTGGACGCGAACCTGTTCAAATCCTGCTTCACCTCGTGGGTGGAGGCGTTGCGGGACGACGATCCCGAGGTCATCGCCATCGACGGCAAGACCTCGCGCCGAAGCCATGCCCGCGGCAAGGGCCGCGAACCGCTGCATATCGTCTCGGCCTGGGCGAGCCGGCAGCGATTGGTGCTCGCACAGGAGGCGACGGACGCCAAGTCCAACGAGATCACCGCCATTCCGCTGTTGCTGGAACGGCTCGAACTCACCGGCGCGATCGTCACCATCGATGCCATGGGAACGCAGACGGCGATTGCCGAGACTATCGTGCGGCGCGGCGGCGACTATCTTCTTGCCCTCAAGGCCAACCGCCCCGCCCTCCATGAGGAGGTCGCGCGCTTCTTCGCCGATCCGCCCGCCGACATGATCGAACGCGGCAAGATCATCGTCGAAAGCGATCATGGCCGGCTGGAACAGCGCCGCCACACGGTTTGCCACGAGGTCGATTGGCTCTGGTCCGATCGCCGTTACACCGGCGAACCGCACTTCCCGCATCTGGCCATGATCGCCATGGTCGAGAGCCGCACCGAAAGGGCCGGAAAAATAGAGACCGAACGGCGCTACTATCTCTCTTCAGCAAAGCTCGACCCCGGCACATTCGCTGCCGCCGTCCGCGCCCATTGGGGCATCGAAAATCGCTTGCACTGGGTCCTCGATGTCGTCTTCCACGACGATCTCGCTCGTCTCAGGACCGGCTTCGGACCGCAAAACATGGCGGTCGTCAAACACATGGCCATCAACCTCGTCAGATCCGCAAACGACAGGCACAGCCTCAAGGTCAGGCGCAAAAAGGCAAATCTCAACAACGATTACCTCGAAAGCATCATCGTTCAGACGCAGAAATTAACCTGAAGCGATTCCCCTGATCACTAGCGCCAGCGGTGTTGACCTGTGGCGCTTTAAGCTTAGCAAGTTGGCAGCTTTGAGACAGATCCGTCTCTCAAGCGCTAATTTCCCAAATCAGTGAGCGTATTCGAAACGGATGCAGCCTGGGCAATCGGCGCAGCGGTCGAGCTGACAAGTGTTGCAAACTTGCGAACTTCGGCAAGAGACGAGTTCGCTATGTAGATGAGGTCACGATTGCGCAGATTGAAACTCTTCAACAGGAAGAAGCCACTCGGATCGCTGAGATCGACTTGGTAAATGACATTTGCAGCCGACCCATAGGTGGAGAAATTCTTCTCGGGCATGAGCTGACGCAGCAATTCCGTCGATTCCGTCCGATAAATGAAGACGCCCTTCGCATTCGCCCGTTCGTCGTTCAGGCCGCCGACTTTCGCCAGCGCCTGATTGAGATAAAGCTGGGATTCGTCGAACTGGATCGATGCATTAGCGATGGACGCACCAAAAACGGTGAAGCTCCTCGGCTGACGGATCAACGCAACGACGTCATCAGGCTGAACATAGATGTTTTCATTCGGATCGGAAATCAAGCGCTCCATCGGAATGGTCTCGGTGCGGCGGCCACGCGTGATCTGAGCAGAAAGCTGATGGGATTCGATACGGGGGCCACCAGCCATGGCAATAACGTCAAGCAGTTTTTCACCGCGCGGGGAAAGCGGAATTCGCCCGCTGCTTGCCACTTCGCCCGTCACCGTGACCGTGTTGGACACGTTCTTGACCACACTGACAAGAACCTGAGGTTGAACCGCCATCCGGACGAGCGCCTGTTCGATCGATTCCTTGACCTGTTCCGGCGTCCGGTTTGCAGCCTTTATAACACCGGCATAAGGAACGGAGATCGTGCCGGCTTCCGAAACTGGCTGCTCTGGTATCTGGGTTCCGCCGCCGCGGCCCGAACTTGAAAACAAACCGTCTGGCGATGCTTCCCAGATGGAAATAATGACTGTGTCGCCGACGCCGATTAGCGCGGAGCTGCGTTTTTTGGTATTTCCAAGCGATGCAGCGAGCTGCCGGTCAAAGCCCTGAGCCAGAATAGAGACGACATTGGGGGTCACGTTGATGAGCGTGTAGGGCGCATATTGGTCTTTGGCTTCAGCCTGGATCTTGTTTGCGCTGGGGCCCGAGCTCGGCATAGTGCACGACGACATGGCAACACAAACCGCAGCCAATGAAAGTTTGGCGAATTTATCCAAAAACTGCATATGAACCCTGTATCGCCGGACTTGCTAGCAAGCCCATTTTCATAATCAAATTCCGGTGCCGCATTGGATATATCAACACCGGCGCGTAAACAATGACATCAAAGCCGCAGCTCAAGAAAACAACAGTTTTGAGTTAAAAGCGACGCGACATCGTATGTCATTGCGATCAATAGCGGTTTCCTTGCAACACTTCTTGTGAACACCGCCATACCTTGTCCTTGAACTGAACCGCGCGAGGCAGAGGAAACGCATTGAAGAGCGCTTCTCCCGTGTAGCTCAGCGGCTGCCAATGATTGTCGATGAACGCCATTGCCTTTTCCCAATCCGTTTCCTGATGAAGCGGGTGAAGATAACTCAAGACCGAATCCCGATCGGCGCCGCCGTAAAAATCGATCATGCGATGATCGATTGATCGCGATCCGTCGATGGGCAAAAACCCGGACCCGCCATGATTGGTTGAGAACCAGGCGCAAGGAATGTTGTACGTCTCAGCAATGACCAAACCGTGAAGACTGGTGGAAAGAATACGCCGGCAGGAGACGATTTCCTGTATCTTGGCACGCATTCCAGCGATATCGGCGCCGGTATATGTGTTGATTATCTTGATGTTTTGGGAGAGTTCCGGTGGAACCCTGTAGCGTTCGAGGTTCTTGCGCACGGATGCGCGCGCGGTTGCCTCGTCCAGCTCGGAAATGTGGACGATCACGCCCAGTTCGAATTCCTTCTTGAGATCGGCAAACGGAAACACGCGTGGCAGAAACCAGACCGGATCGCCAAAAATGTCGGGAACTTCCACGCCGAGCCTGCGCAGCCCGGCCGCCGTCTGTTTCCCCCGGACCGCATGGACAACGAGTTGCGTGTTGTCGGGAACCCGATAGTCGCCGATGGCGCCAGTCGGTCCTCGCTTCAAATCGAAGCCGGTGCCCCAGACGTGGACCTTGGCCCCATACTGGGCATGGCCGATGGTTCCGACGGCCGTCATTCTCTCGTTGTCGTAATTGAAAGCGGCAGGCTCTATCTTTAATCCCGAAATGGCCGATACCATCACCGCACTGAGCGCGTCGCCCAGGTTCGCATCGGGATGCTGCCCGGTGGTCCAGACCCAGGAGAGACGAATGCGCTCGCTCTTCGTTTCATTGTCCTTCAAAAGTACGCCATCCGCGGGCGACGTGATCTTGCGGCGAAACAGCCGTCTTGCAGCACCCAGACCCACCGAAACCACCATCCTCTTATCGTGCCCGCCGCAAAATGCGCGAAAGCAGGCCGTTCTTGGCACGCACGATCAGCCCCGCTTCTCTCTTCGTCGGGACGGAACGAATTAATGGATGATCGAACGCGCTGCCGGTCGCGCCTTTTTCCAGCATGGACAAACGAAGCGGAAACGATTCGATGAGCGGATCTTCAGAGAGATATTTCGGCTCCCAGACGTCGTCGATGGTCCGGATCAGAGCATCCCAATTCGTTTCTTCCGTGCGCGGCTGGTACCAGACATCGAGATGATCCTGCCCTAAACCGCGATAGAGATCGACAAATCGCAGATCCAGCCCTTCTTCGCTCATAAGATCGATGCGCCCGAGCCCTGATGTTTTCGCTCTCGGTGAGAAATAGAGGCAGGGGATACCGTAAGATTCTGCGAACACCATTCCATGAAGGCTTGTGGAGACAATACGTTTGCAAGCCAGAATTTCGTCGAGCCGTTCCCTCAGGCCCTCAATCGAAACAGGCGTCACCGTATTGATCAACTTGATCGCTTTGCTATCTTCCGAGGCGATATCGTGACGCCTCGAATCGGCTCTGGGATGCGCATCGTGTTCGCGGTCCGCCAGTTCCGACAAATGAAGAATGACGCCCAACTCATAAGTCTTCTTTTTAGGCGCTTGGTGAAAGCGCGGCAGAAGCCATAGGGGATCGCCGTAGACGGCCGGACCGGTTGCATCCGGCGCCAGGATCCGCCGGCTGAACGGGCCGCGGGTGGCGTAGGTATGGATCCTGGTATCTGCGGGCCTGACGTACGGGACCTTTGGCTGATCGGTTTGATTCGGGTTGGCGCTGGGCGATGTTCCGGTTCCCCAAAACGATACGTTTCCGCCAGCAAACATATGACCGATGGTGCCGACCGCCGCCAGCCGTACCATATCCGACTTGGACGCGGTGTGATCGACGGGCAATCCGGACATCATCGATACGATGACAGGTGACAAGGCGTCGCCCAGATTGAGATAATTCTGATCACTGTTGGTCGTCACCCACGAAAGGGGAATTGACTTTTTGGAGCGAACGATTTCAAGGAGTTCTTGCGACAATTTTCACCATTTTCGGCTTTTCCGGATAGAACTGGGATCGGGATATTCCCACAGAATGCACCGCCGTTTCAGTTGCGGCGGCGTATACCATATCGATTTAATATGCGAAAGTGGCGCTTGTGGGAGCAAAAAAAACGGGCGATTGGCTGAGTACGCCGTCCTCTTCCAATTGTTGCAAACGGCCGTTTCTAGATTTGTAGGCATAGATGTATCGTCTTTCAATGAGGTCCCTTTCGATCGAAACACCTCGGGTGCTTTTCGACATTTCACGTCTAGTCCGCAGCTACGAGCAGTCTTTTGCTACCGGCGTGGACCGAATCGATCTTGCGATCGGTCTGGACTTGTTGAAACGATTTGGCTCGGAGTGTCATTTCGTTCACGCAGGCCGACATGGCGTTTGCATCCTGCCGCAGGATCTTGGAAAGGCCGTACTCTCACGCCTCCAACATTTGTGGAACGACGATCCATCTTCCGTGGCGAAGGCGAGTGCGTTGACCAAGCTTCGACTCAAGCACGAGCCACGTGTCCGCAGCCATTTTTTTCCCCCGAGCGACAGAATCGTGTCTGCGCAAACAACGTATGTCGTGGCTTCGCATTCGGGTGTGGGAAAGATTGCGGGAGGGATGAGCGGCCTCGATCCGCATCGGAAAATGCAGCGTCTGATCTACATTCATGATCTGATCCCCATCGAGTATCCGGAATATCAACGGCCGGAGACGAAGCAGCAGTTTTCGAGCTTTTTGAAAGAGCTGACGGATGCGCCTGTGATCGCCGTCAGCAATTCGAACGATACCGATCGGCGCGTCAAGAAATTCGCGGCGGAGAATGCCTGGCAGCTCGCAGCCACCGACGTCATCGTGCCAACGCTTGATTTCAGACTTATGCCAGCGACGCCTCTAACACCGTCCGTCAGCGCATTTCTAGAAAATAGCAGTCCCTATTTTGTCATTCTCGGAACAATCGAACCTCGAAAAAACCATCTTCTGCTGCTGCAGATTTGGCGTGAGTTGTCTCAGCTTAAAAACCAGCCGCGTCTCTGCATTATCGGAAAGCGGGGCTGGGAAAATGAAAATGTGGTAGACATGTTGGAACGTTGCCCGGCGATAACGGATACGGTATTCGAATTCGCCGATCTTTCTGATTTTGAAGTTCAGACAGTGCTGCAACACGCCACGGCGCTTCTGTTTCCCTCCTTTGCGGAGGGGCTCGGGCTTCCCATGTTGGAGGCTGCAGCCCTCGGCGTTCCATGTGTCGCCTCCGACATTCCAGTGTTTCGTGAAATTGCACCGGCCAGCACGACGTTTTTGAGTCCTCTGGATGGAGCGGGCTGGTTGGCCGAGATCGTCTCGCGGGCGGGCGATGTGCACAATAACCAGATGAAAGACCAATCTTGAGCATCAGCTTCACCAATGTTCACAAGACGCTGCGCCAGAAGACGTCGCGGACCAAGGTCCTTGAGGGCGCAGACGCTGAATTTATCGGTGACCGGCTCACCGGCGTTCTGGCGTCGCCCGGCAGCGGGAAGACGACGCTTGCCAATCTGACGACGGGAAAATTGCGCGCCGATATAGGCCGGGTGCGACGCTCGTCGCTGGTTTCCTTCCCCGTTGCCTCCGGGGGGGTTTTTAACGGCGCTTTGACAGGTCGAGAAAATCTCGCGTTCCTTTGCCGTGTGTTCGGCTTCGATCCTGTTCCAATCATCCGCTTCGTCGTGGATTTCACGGAAATTGGAAAGGCAATCGACAAGCCATTCAAGGACTTGAACCGCGATGAACGCACGAAACTTCTGTTCACATCCTGCTACGCTATCCCGTTTGAGACCTACATCGTCGATGAAAGCTTAGTCGGTGGTCGCGCCGCCTTCAGGCTACGATGCGAGGAGCTTGTTCTGGAAAGAATGCAGTCTTCGGGCTTCCTGATCATGACCTCTTCGCCCAACCTCATCAAAAAATACTGCAATGACGTCTTCGTCATCGACAATTTCAAAATATTGGAAATGACCTCGGTAGACGAAGCCGAAATGTTTCTGGGTGCCGACCGTCTGCGAGCGGGTAACGGCGAGCTCGAATTTGTTGGCGAGACCGATGAAAGCCAAATCTTGGAATAGCAGCTTTACGGCCTGCAGTTCGCGTTGCGGCTTCAAGAGCCGTTTCTCATCGCGTGCCTCCATGAACTGGACACCTCTATTTACCGGCTGCCGTTGAGTTGATGGGGGTGTAAAGCCGTCTTCCGGTGAACCTGGCGAGGAATCCTGTCATTTTTGATAATGATGCCGCCTCGGCGGCATGCATTCCGGCCCTTCGGCCCCTCGGCGTCATGCCGCCTGCGGTTTTCCGGTCAGCCAGACATAGCGGAGCATGTTGTAGGCGATATTGGCCATGCCAATCTTGACCTTCGCTCTGCTGATGCCGATGAAGAGCTTCATCCGGTCCTTCTCAAAGAGCGATAGGCGCTATCGGCCCGTGAGCGTCCGGTGGCCTGCTTTTACTCCGCCACACCGGCCTGTTTTTGATCCGCCGTTGACACACAGCCGTGTCGGCAGGCTCAGGTTGTCGCAGAATCGTTGAAGGCATGCAGCGTGTCGAGCCCGACGATTTCTGGAGCGACTGTGCAGACGTTGTTCATGATACGGTTGAAATTAGCGGTTCCCGTCTCAAGCACAGGAACAGCGCCATCATCAAATATATTCGAGCTGACGACGCTTTTCGTCGTACTTGATAATACGACGCCGGTCCCGCCACCAGTCTCAAAGACATTATTGGCAACAGAGATTCGCTCGCTATCTTCGGCTCTTATACATTCGGGAGACGCATTTAAAGCGTGCTTGCTGAACGAATTCCCTGACATCGAAACTAGCTTACTTCTACGAAGATGTATGGCTGCTGCAGCGCCACCACCACCGTACTTCTTAGCAACACACCCGGTTATGCTTACTCGCTCACAGTTAGTTAGTGAAGCAAAGGAGCGACCTAAGGAGTCAGCCTGGCAAGCATTTATTATCAGGTCCGTGACACCATCCGCAGCAATTAGTGTGCCGTTTACGCCGTCCCCGCCGGCAATATTTCCGCCCCACATGGATGTCACTCTAACATCTTCAATCGCTGGCATATCTCCTCTGCGAATGTAAAGAGCAGGCAAACCGTCTGGTGTACTGTCGGTATGAAATCCGTCCAAGTGTAGGAAGTGAACGGGGTCTTCATTCTCGCCCGGCATGAACTCGCTCCCATCTGGCCTGGTTTCAGCGAATGCACCAATGCGGTTGGTGCATTGGAGCATATTCACATTCCCTCCAGTCTGCAGCCCGTTCGCGCCATGTAACAAGAAACCGATATCGCCAGCCATGAAGTAGCAGTCAGACATCATCGCAGTATTATCGCAACCGTGATGCGTAGCTGCAGATATTGCCTTCATCCAGAAATATCCGCGAATTGATCTAGGCTTGCCAACAGATGTGCACTTCGTGATGAGCGCATTCACCGTATATTCTTGAGTGATGCACCAACGCAAATTTTGAAACTGCACATTCTCGATGACAGGATTGTGCATCCATACCAACTCTATACCATAACTGTAAAATTGATTCTTGCCTGCCCCTATAATAGTTAGATCTCGAACTGCGGCTCGGCCTACCAGATTCTTCTCATCCCCCTTTCCGCTAAACGCTGGCTCGCTTCCAGTTACCTGTATCCTCGTCCCCTCTTTAGTGTCCCCGCGCCATTCGATACCATCCTGCATTGGAATGCTGCCGACAACAGGATATCTACCACCAGGGATGTAAATCCCCCCGAGACCGGGCCGCCCAGCGCCGCCCGGGTTGATCCTGTCACATATTGCTTGGAAATATGGAGTCGCATCTCCGGAAAAAAGACCAGTTCGAAAATCAGCCTGCAAGGCTTCAGGAACAACATCGTATAGGCTTGCGCTGCCTTGGAGGGCACCCTCTCCACTAGCCGGAGTAATTTTTTTTGCGAAACTAACTCTAGCTAACTGGTCTGCAGAATAACCCCCGCCAGCAAACATCCCGGATCGCAGAAATGATCGACGATCCATAGTGTCTCCTGTAGATTATCTGTCCGACAATTCAGAGCAATACCAGAAAAAACGCGTCACGCAGATTTAGCGTCTTTTATTCTCCGGACAAACCTGAGCCCAGATGCAATAATTTCGGCCGTGGAGAGTCGGAAATCGATTTGCGGAAGGTTATTCTCTCTTGCAAACGCTCCATATTTATGCCCTCCAGGCTCTCCGAGAAAGGCTGCTTGCGCGCCAAGAATCTTGGCCATGACTAGTGAATGGTAGCGCCAGGCAATGACCCCGTCAACTCTTGCGTAATATTCGAGCAATGCTTCCACGTCTACTGGAAATGGCAATGCGTCAATCAAGCCTCTTGATGCCTGCCAAAAGTATTCTCCATAAATCACGTCATTTTGAGCAATCACATTGAAGTGACGCGTGTGTGGTATGTAGATGAATTTTGCAATATCATTTGATTGCTTTGCAATCTCCGTGTAAACGTGAAGAGCTTTTTTTCGGTGATCAGCATCATGATAGAACGGTACCGCCGAATGGCTTATGCCAATTGTAACGAGTTTGCTATCTAGAGCGCGTGGGGGTAAATCTCTAAGCTCCAGCACGAAATCCGGTTTATAAATTGCTCGATCAGTCACGCCGGTTGACTTTAAAACTTCGACGGAATGCTCATCTCTAACGCTTATCTCAGAGCAAAGAGAAAAGAACTCCTTAGCCGCATCAACCGCCACGTGGACCCCTTGTGCCCCCAGCCTTTCCGCCTTCACATCGCAGCCAATCGCTTTCGCATCTCGTGCACATTTCGCCATTGCTTCAGCATGACTGGCCGCCCAGAATAGGCCACCACCCGCAAATATCAGGGTATCGCTGTGATGCAGGTATCTTTCTGGGTTTGCAAGAAACTCGAAATGGTCGATGAATCCAATGGGCTCTCTCAGGAACAATTTGCCATAAGCGATGACTTTACAGTTCTCTTTACCGTATCGCTGCAAAGCCGATTTTAAGATTGCGTCGTCACCGAGGTTGCCGGTTCCATAAGCGCCATATAGAAATATCATCCAATAACCCTAGAGCTGAATTTCAAGCTACGTTGCGGCACATTTCGGCCAAGGGTAGGCTTTTGTCAATACTGGGGTAACAGCTTACGAAACGATGGAGCGATTTGCAACGCGGCGCCAGACGATGCCGTCACCAAATGGCGGCGTGTGCCCACCGACGTCATCCGTTACCATAATCATGCGGCCTTGCCAAAAATAGAGAAGCGGCCAACAACGAAGCTTGGCTGATCTAAACCCTTAAAATTGCGCTTGGACCTTTTGAGTTTGCAGAAGAAATTCTCGATGAGAGGTCACCATCTGTACGGTTCTGCATCCAACGGCAGTGGTAAAGCGTGTCGTGGATGCTGTGAGATGAAATCAGGGACATGGCCCGCGATCCCAACCTGTTGGAGTGATGCGTCGCTCGATGCCGTTATTTATTGGCTGGTTTTCACGGTTAACGGGTTGACAGCAGCCGGGTCTTCCTTCCCCTGGCGACGCTCACAGAATTCGAACGCTCCGAGTGAAGGAGACCCTCTCGGCAACCCCGGGAGGGTCTCCTTGCTGGATAGGTTCCCGTCTGTCGTCGCTGATTTTCTCTTGCCGAAGAGGTGTTGGCGGTTCCGGGGCGATCTCGTCGATGATCTTCGGCGAACTGACATTCCTAGACTGAGGGCTGCGAACCTGCGTCGAACATGGCTCCATACCGATCTCCCGCAGCAGCGATTTCGTATCCTTCGCGGTGAAGCACGAGCCGTTGTCCGTGAGTCATTCGATGGGCTTTGGAAGGGTGTTGATCCGAACGAAGCGGTTCTCTGCAGCGGTGATGACCTCCTGAACGACCTCGCTCTTGATGCCTTCGGTGGTCGCGACATGGGAGATAGTGAACCGCGCCGGGTTTGCCGGAGGCCGTTTGGTTTAAGTTATGCGGCCAATGCTGGTTCGTCCAGCATGGCGTAATATCGCTCCTCGGCTTCGGCTGGCGGGATATTGCCGATGGGCTCCAGCAACCGTCGGTGATTGAACCAGTCGACCCATTCAAGGGTAGCGAATTCGACAGCTTCGAAGTTTCGCCAGGGACCGCGTCGATGAATGACCTCGGCCTTGTAAAGACCGTTGATCGTTTCGGCCAGCGCATTGTCGTAGGAGTCGCCGACGCTGCCAACGGAGGGTTCTATCCCTGCCTCTGC
The DNA here is from genome assembly GCF_964252955.1 of Pararhizobium sp. LjRoot238. NCBI lineage: Bacteria > Pseudomonadati > Pseudomonadota > Alphaproteobacteria > Hyphomicrobiales > Rhizobiaceae > Pararhizobium > Pararhizobium sp. LjRoot238. The sequence continues at coordinate 605,523 of NZ_CAXUPP020000002.1, forward strand.
CAGTCGCTCAGAGTATTTTATCGACACGTATTGGGCAGTCCGAATGGTGGACGAGCCCGCCGCGATGAACTGGCCGCCGATCATGGAGTGCCTGCTCCAATGCATCGAGGACGAAGCTGGCATGAGCGGTGCGGCTCACGCGCCAGCCAACGATGCGACGGGCGAACGCGTCGATCACGAAAGCCACGTAAACGAAGCCCTGCCAGGTGGCCAGTAGAGTAAGAAGCGCAGATGCGCTTCTCCTCCCCGAACCGTACTTGCACCTTTCAGCGCATACGGCTCTCTATTCAAGCTTGGCCCATGGCCATTGCAACATCATGATAGTGCGATGTGACGGTACTGCGGTTTTCGATCCGGAAGATGTATGGATTCGCCTCCGGATTGCGCCACCGGAACTGCGCCTTGGGGCTTGAGACAAGCCGTTGCAACGCTTTTCCGACGGGGCCGCCGCGTTCATTTCGACCAAACACGAGCCAGGTTTTCGCCTTGCCCGGTTCCGGGACCCGGTACCATTTTCGCATCAAGGGTTTGATGCGGGAGCGGTATTTGTGTCCCAGACAATGCGCCATTTTCCAAAACACGACATGGTCGATGCGTCGGAAGACGTACGCCGTGAAGTCGGTGAACTTGTAGAACGCCGCCCATCCCACCAACTGGCGGTTCAGGCTGGCGATCATATCGACCGTGCTGACACTATGATTGCCGGAAAGGATTTCGGTAAGTCTGCGAGCAAACCCCTTGGCCTTTTCCTTGGGTATCGTCGTGACGACGGACATCCGTCCGTGCGCCCCTCGCTTGCGGATGATCCGGTGCCCCAGAAAGACGAAGCCATCATTGACGTGAGTGACATGGGTCTTCTCCATGTTCAGCGTCAACTTCAACTCACCTTCCAGAAGCGCCCGGCATTCCTTGGACTTGCTTCGGAAAAGTGGAGAGGCGATTTCAGATCATGCGGCCAGTCTCTCGAAGTGTGCGGGGCTTAAATAATCAAGCGCCGAGTGCCTGCGAACGGGATTGTAGAAGCCGTCGATGTAACGGGCAATGGCAATTTCGGCGTGGTCTCGCGTTTGATAGATGGTCCTCCAGATCAGTTCTGATTTCAACGTTTTGAAGAACGTTTCGACCATCGCGTTGTCGTAGCAATTTCCCTTTCCTGACATCGAGATCAGAATGCCTTTGCTGCGCAGCAGCGCCTGATAGTCAATCGAACAATATTGACTGCCGCGATCGGAATGATGGATCAGGCCAGGCTTTGGACGACGCATGACAATGGCTTTTCGAAGAGCATTGACTGCCAGTTGGCGATGTAGCCGATCGCCGACATGCCAGCCGACGACGCGGCGAGAGAACAGGTCGATGACAACGGCAAGATAGAGCCAACCCTCGCGGGTCCATACGTAGGAAATATCAACACCCCATTTCTGGTTTGGCCCGGTCGCAGCGAAGTCCTGATCGATGATGTTCGGCGCGACCGGAAACGCATGCTGGCTATCCGTGGTGCGCTTGAACCGCCGCTTTTGCCGGGCATGGAGGCCATTTTCTCGCATCAGCCGGGCAGTTCGTCGTCGACCGATGGCAAAGCCGCAGTCTTGCAATTCTCGCGTCATGCGTGGACTGCCATAGGTCTCGTGAGAAAGCGCATAGGCCGAGCGCACATGCGCCAGCATCACCATATCCTCGTGCTGCCGACGACTGGCGGGTCGATCCTTCCAGGCAAAATAGCCGCTCTGGCTGACGCCCAGAACCTTGCAAAGACGGTATGCGGGGAATTCCGTTTTCGCCTGGTCGATGAAGCGGAACTTCATCGACTTCCCTCCTTGGCGAAAAAAGTTGCGGCACGCTTCAATATCTCGCGTTCCTGCCGCAGGATTTCGTTCTCCCGGCGTAACCGTTTCAACTCGGCCACCATGTCCTCGGTGGCAGCCGCCCCTGTCGGCGCATCCATCGCCTGATCACGGCTACGGCCGATCCAGCGCACCAGCGTCGATAGGCCGACGCCCAAATCCTGGGCGATCTCGCGCTGCGTCCGGCCGCTCGTCTGCGCTAGGCGCACTGCCTCCTTCTCAAATTCTTTCGTAAAATTCTTCTGCTTCGGCATTCCGGTTTCCTTTCAACTCAAGAAAACCTCTCCACTTTTCCGAAGCAAGTCCACCTCGCGGATTTCCTCTGCCTGAGCCTTGGTTCCTTTTACGATCACGACAAAGTCGTCAGCGTATCGACAGTAGGCGACGGCCGGTTTCCATTGCCGGTTCTCGCGAACCGTAATGGGCCTGCCTTGCTGGATGCCGAAGTTCCATGCCCATCGATCCTTGCGGGCTTTCTTGTTCAGGTATTTCGTCTCCAGCCACATATCAAACTCGTGGAGCATGATGTTGGACAGGAGCGGGGACAGAACGCCACCTTGCGGAACACCCTCGCTGGAGGCCATGAACAGGCCACGATCAATGTGACCTGCTTTCAGGAGCCGATAGAGAAGATCAACGAACCGACCGTCCTGCACCCGTCGCCGCACGCATTTCAGAAGCAGCCGGTGATGGACCGTGTCGAAGTAGCTGGCCAGATCACCTTCGATGATCCAGCGGCCCCTCGTCGTATCGGCTCCATCCTGTAGCTGTATCCTCACGGTGCGGACGGCATGATGCACGCTCCGTTCCGGCCGGAAGCCGTAGGACAAACGATGGAAATCGCTCTCCCAGATCGGCTCCATGGCCATCAGCATGGCGCGTTGGACGATGCGATCCGTCAGGGTCGGAATACCCAGTGGTCGTAGCTTGCCGTTGGATTTCGGGATATAGATTCGCTTGACCGGCTGAGGGCGATAACTCTCCTCCAGCAGGCTTGTCCGCAAGCCGTCCAGATGCTGATCCAGTTTGACCTGCAGTCGTTGCTTGTCCATTCCGTCGATGCCCGGTGTTCGTGCGCCACTTGACGCCAAAACGATCCGGGCAGCCTCGGCAAGCCATTCCCGGTTGGCAATAAGCCGAAGAAGCCGATCGAACCTTCGGTTCGGATCGTGTTCGGCCCATGTTGCGAGCTTGTGCTGCATTTCGCTGATTATCAAAGGTCTTCACCTCGCTTGGTCAGATAGTTTGCACTTCAAGCAGTTTGAACTGTTCCCCTTCGCCATGTGGCAGGCTTTCCCTGCCGCGGACTACTACGAGAACTCCGCCAACACGATGGACATCAGGGTCAACTCCCTTGCGACGCAGAACTTCGTTGTCATTCCATCATGCCTTCCCTCGTTCATATGCTGGACGTCTGCGTATTGGTGAGGCTGCCGGTCGCAGTCTTTTCCCTTGCTTTCCGCAAGTCGATGCCGATGCCATGGTCTGGCTGCATTCTCCCCATGGCTGCCACGGACAGCCTACGTGTTCGTCCGTGTTGGGATGACGCTGGCATACATCTCAGGCGTCATCATCAGCATTTCGCCTGTTAAGCCGTGTAGGCGAAGGCGACATTCCAGCCCTCAGATGCGGGTTAACCGGTTCGTGTTCCTCAACCTTCCAATACTTCAGCCTCGGGAACCATCTCGGCGTAACGGCTTCGCCTCAATCCCCTTTACCTGCGGGCTACGTCACCCTGCCAGTTGACGGCAGGTCACCGCCGCTTGGGCTCATGCCCCCTTACAGCAGAGGGCAGGCAATCCTTCGCATCCTCCTTTCTCTTTTGCATTCCAGTCATATGCCTCCCCGATTGGGGCGAGGCGCACCGTAGGTGAAATCGGAAAGCCACAGCATGTTTGGCCTTGGTGCGCGAAACTGGCGGTTTACCCGGTCGAGAGGACATGGAGCCGCTTTGTCGCTGACGGTCGTGCGTGCGGATCGGCTTGCCACGAATAATGCCTTGGAGACCCATTGCCCTCATAAGCCGAGCGACAGTGCATCGAGCGATGTCGAAGCCTTCCCGCTGCAACTGCCGCCAGACTTTCCGCACGCCATAGACCCTGAAGTTCTCATTGAACACCCGGCGTATCTCGATCTTCATGGCCATGTCCGCGGGCGCGGACCGACAAGCGATCCACGTCCAGCCGTTTGGCGATGGCGTCATAATAGGTGGACGGGGCAATCGGCAGCAACTTGCAGATCGGCTCGACCCCGAGCTCTGAGCGGTGTTCATCGATGAAAGAAATCATCGCTTCAGTGGGCGGTCGAGCTCCGCCTGGGCGAAATAAGCAGACGCCTTGCGCAAAATCTCGTTGGCCTGACGAAGTTCGCGGTTCTCGCGCTCCAGGGCCTTCATCTTCTCGGCCATATCGCTCGGCAACCCGGCTCGCTTGCCAGTATCGACTTCCGCCTTCTTGGCCCACTCATTGAGCGTATGCGCCGAGCAGCCGATCTTGGCAGCTATCGAGGAGACTGCCGCCCAGCGGGAGGGATGTTCGGCTTCGTGGTCGAAAACAAGCCGCACCGCCCGAGCGCGGACTTCAGATGAAAATTTGTTTGTTGTCTTGCTAGTCATGGCTCCACTTTCTCAGAAGTTGGAGCCTCCGGCAAACCCGGCGCGGTTCAAAGCCTCACGGTCACAGAAGTCGAGGGCGGCGAAGGCAACGCGGACTTTCTCTCTGTTGTCGCACTCGGGGCGCTTCCACAGATAGCCATAATGGGCACATTACCTTGCTCACTTAATAAGTGGGAGATCGTGTCTTGAGATTTATGGGGCTATTTCAGTTTGTGCTCCGGCTGATTCGCCTTGCCGTAGATTCTGCCATGAGCGCCGTGGGCCACAGGGGCGCCGTACGACATTTTGGCTACCCCCGACACGGTGCGCCGCTGCCGTCCGGCCATCGGGGCGAGTCCTTAGAACGACAAGTGTCGATCACGACAACCAGTACCGCGTAGACATCGATCGCAGGACCAGTAGGTCGATGCGAGAAGGCAAAGGGCGGCGCTTATCATCATTGAGAGAATGTCGATCGAGATAACACATGCCGTCGCAGTACTGGCGTCACGACGTGCTGCCGAGGTGGACAGAGGCCGCTAAAAGCGCTACCGACATCGCGCGCGGGGCGGTTAAGAGTTTGGTGCACAGTATGTGAGCTCTCTTGTGTCGCCCCAATAGAAGTCGCCGAGACGGCATTCGCTCTTAGGCTGTAATCGTCCAGAGGCCTTGCCGGATCTCGCGATCTGTTTTAACCAGCCCCTGTGACTGGAATTGGAGAACTGAAATTGGCGGACCAGAAAGTAGCTTTGATATCTGGCGTGACAGGTCAAGATGGGGCTTATCTCGCCCAATTGCTTCTTGATAAGGGCTATATCGTCCACGGCATCAAGCGTCGCTCTTCCTCGTTCAACACGGAACGCATCGAGCATATTTATCAGGATCCGCATGATGCGAATGCCCGATTTTTCCTTCATTACGGCGATATGACAGATTCGACGAATCTGATCCGCATCGTTCAGCAGACTCAACCTGACGAGATTTACAATCTCGCAGCGCAGAGTCATGTGCAGGTGAGTTTTGAAACGCCGGAATATACAGCCAACGCTGATGCCATTGGTGCATTGCGGATGCTGGAAGCCGTCCGAATTTTGGGTCTGACGAAGAAGACGCGTTTCTACCAGGCATCGACGTCCGAGCTTTATGGACTGGTGCAAGAGGTTCCACAGAGCGAAACGACGCCTTTCTATCCTCGCTCGCCTTATGCCGCGGCAAAGTTGTATGCCTACTGGATCGTGGTCAACTATCGCGAAGCGTATGGCTTGCACGCTTCCAACGGGATTCTCTTTAACCATGAGAGCCCACTACGCGGCGAGACGTTCGTTACCCGCAAAATTACGCGTGCTGCGGCGGCCATAAGCCTCGGCAAGCAGGACATGCTTTACCTTGGAAATCTGGACGCACAGCGTGACTGGGGACATGCGCGAGAATACGTGCGGGGCATGTGGCTGATGTGCCAGCAAGAAAAGTCGGATGACTATGTCCTCGCGACCGGCGTGACCACATCGGTTCGACAGTTCGTAGAGTGGGCATTCGAGGAGACTGGAAAGACCATTGAATGGAGAGGCGGTGGGATCGAAGAAAAGGGCTTCGATGCTGAAACGGGAAAATGCCTCGTTGCCGTGGATCCGCGGTATTTCCGGCCGACCGAGGTGGATCTGCTCCTGGGCGATCCCAGCAAGGCCCATCTGGTTCTCGGTTGGAGGCATGAGACGGATGTCAGGCACCTTGCCCGTGAGATGGTGAGGGAGGACCTGAAAATCATGAAGACCAGCACCGTGATGAAAGAGGCGTAACTTCATGTATTCCTTGAGCGGTAAGCGCATCTGGGTTGCGGGTCACAGGGGTATGGTTGGTAGTGCCGTGGTGCACGCGCTTGCATCCGAAGATTGCGAGGTCTTGTCAACCGATCGAAAGACAGTGGATTTGACACGCCAAGCCGACGTGGAGGCTTTTCTGTCGAGGGAACGGCCACATGCTGTTGTCATGGCTGCGGCAAAAGTTGGCGGAATTCTTGCCAATGATAGCTTTCCTGCTGATTTCATCTATCAAAACCTGATAATGGAAGCGAATGTAGTTGAAGCTTCGTTTCACAGCGGGGTTGAAAAACTGCTCTTCCTAGGATCGAGCTGCATCTATCCGAAAAACGCCGAGCAGCCGATAGACGAAGATGCTCTCCTGACTGGACCGCTTGAACCGACAAACGAGTGGTATGCCGTCGCAAAGATCGCTGGCATAAAACTATGCCAGGCCTATCGGAAGCAGCACGGGGCAGATTTCATTTCCGCGATGCCGACAAATCTCTATGGCCCCCGTGATAATTTCGATCTGTCGTCGAGTCATGTCCTGCCTGCACTGATGCGCAAGGCCTACGAAGCGAAGGTTCAGGGTAGGAGCGAAATAGTCGTCTGGGGCACCGGAACCCCGCGCAGAGAGTTTCTCTACAGTGAGGACTGTGCGGACGCTCTCGTCTTCCTCTTGAAAAATTATTCCGACGCGCGGCATGTCAATGTGGGTTCCGGAAGCGACGTAACCATTGCGGAGCTTGCGCGTCTGGTGTGCGATATCGTCGGCTTTAGAGGACATATTGTTTTCGATGAAACCAAGCCGGATGGGACGCCGCGGAAGCTGATGTCCGACCAAAAGTTGAGGTCGATGGGTTGGTCCCCCAAAAACTCCCTAGAAGCCGGTATCGAAAAGTCGTTTCGGTGGTTTATCGAGAATGTTGCTCAGAAGTAGTTATAAGAGCCGCGCCATACATGCCGCGGCTCGTTTCTGCTCATTTTTCCGCGGCCAACTTCTGTGGTTCAAGGTTTTTGGAATAAATAGAGAGAGCTGGGCTGATGCTCGCCGGCTTTAGCGAAAGATATATTACCTGGCACTACGCCGTGCAGCGTGTCTCAGAGACTTGAAAAGGTATCGTAAATGAGGTTGTTTATCTGCGACCCCGCATGCGTCCAATCATTTGGACATAATGTCGTCGCACTGAAGTATTTTCGTGACGCTTTCAAGGAGAATTTCTCTGATGCGATTGCTCTATGCTGTAAAGAGCTTGATCAAAAGCTAGCTAAATTTTACGATTTTGAGCCTTTTTATCAGTTTTACTACGACGGATACATACAATCGCCGAATCATCAACCACTGGGGGCCGATAAGCTTCGTGATTGCCCTCTTCGATACATCGATGTGCTTGAATGGGTCGCAACCGAGGACGCGGTTAAGATGGTATCACAGTTCGCGATTTCAGCGAATGACGCCGTCTTCTTTCCCCATCTTGATTTTTACGGCGTGGCGGGTGCCATCAACGCTTTCCTCGAGATGCCTGCATCCTCTCGCCCCACCTTGTATTTACGATTTATCGGTGTGATGGAGAACGCGAGCCCGAGTTATCGTGATCCGACTCCTGAGTTGATCGCGAGGATCAGGCGGGCGAAGGAGCAAGGACTGAAGATTTCTTGCAGTGCCGAGACGCCGCGACTTGCTGATTTCCTCGCGGTGCTTTTGGGGGATGTGGTTTCCGTAACGCCCTATCCCGACTTCGGATCTCCCATGCCACTACCTAGCGGCGCGGAGTTTACTTACTTCTGCCCCGGTTCCGCTCGTTTCGACAAGGGTTTCCTCACGCTCGCTGAAATTTTCTCGCAAGTCAGGCGCCGCTCTCAAGATCTCAAGATTCGCTTCATAACGCAGTCTCTGCCTTACCGAGAAGGAAAGCATTGGCAAAATTACACGTCCGCACTTTACGCCATCCCCGGGGTGGAGGTCTGCGAGCCGACCATCAGCGAAGCTGCGATGCTCGACAACTACCGAAGGTCGTCTGCATTGCTGCTCCCCTACGACACGACAATCTATGAGCGTCGTGGATCGGCAGCAATGATGGAAGGTGTTTCCTTCTGCCGACCGGTGATCACGTATGATGGATCTGCGTTTGCAGATCAGGTACGCTACTATGGGTGCGGTCTGGTGGTTTCTTCACCAGAAGAGATGGTTGACGCCATCTTCAAGTTGGCTCAAACGCCGAGAGAAACAATGGCCATTCAGACAATGCAGTCGAATTATCGCTTCAGGAAGGACGTTAAACAATCTTACGCGTCTTGGCTCCCGGTGCAGTCATGAAAGTTCTTTTCGTCGATCACAGTTACCATCAGATCACCTCTTCGAGTAACTTCTTTGTTGAGCTGCTTCGCCAGTTCTTCGATGTGGAGGTCTTTTACGCTGATCCCCAGACGCCTCAGGATATACTAAAAATAAGCGAAGCGACCGGCCATGACGTCGCCGTTTTGTGGCAGATGGATTTCCTTGCGCCGTATTTTCTAGCAAGAAGCATCCCGACCGTCGTCATTCCCATGTATGACGGTTCAGGGCCAATGCCGGACTTGCATTGGCTTTGGTCGCGGAAGGCTAAATTCATCAACTTCAGCCGGCGTCTCCACGAGCGCGTCAGAAGCTTCGGCGGAGATTCGCTGCTAGTCCGTTACTACCCCGAGCTTAAAGTCGACGCGCGCCTGTCAGACAAGCATGAGGATGTACGGGTGTTCCTCTGGCAGAGGCGCCCTGAACATAGCATCAATCTGCACGCGATTGAGAGGATGTTCGGGGACTCTCTGAGCGCTGTTCATATCCATAACGTTCTCGATGACCCGTCAATCGATGCCGAGTCTTTCCTGGCGACGGAACGTCAGGACTATGAGCTCAGTTTTTCTAAATGGCTCCCTTCGAAGGAAGCTTACGGAGAACTCTTAGAGCAATTTAATTTCTTTGTTGCGCCGCGCCGCGCCGAAGGGATCGGCATGAGCTTTCTCGAAGCCATGGCGCGCGGCATGATTGTGTGCGGTCACGACGATGCGACGCACGACGAATACATATCGAATGGCGTTAACGGGTTTCTGTTCAACGCGGACGCGTCCCAGAAGATCGACGTAGGATCCGCCGCCCAGCGACGACAGATGAGCGCCATGGCGATCAAGTCTGTAGAGGACGGCCATATGGCGTGGCTCGATTCTAAGTTGAAAATCATAGATTTCATAAAACAGGCTGAGCCAGTCCTCCCATCGGTCCCTCAACTGGTTTCCGAGGATTTTCTTCGCGGATTGATCGCGTCATATTACGCGAGCCTGCACGCGTACAACTCTTTCCTCGCTCGAAACCTGAGCTTTGGATCCGATCTAAGCGGTGTCCATCTCGAAGATGTTCTAGATGACAACTTCAATTACAACCCGTCGGCAAAAAATCCGCCACGACAGGGCCAACTGAGGTCAGCTGCGGACCGGATGCCGTGGCTCAACCAGAACAGTCTTCGTTCAGAAGAACTGGCAGATGGCGCTTATATCTTGGACGGCGCAGTGAGGCTGCGAGATAACATCGCATGGGTCGCGGGAGAGAAGCTGGTGCTTGGCTTTCGAGTCGATGTCAGGACCGCAGCCGCCAGCAAGCTAATGATCAACATCAAGCGGCTGGTAACCGACCCGGTACGTTATTGCCTCATCTTGAACAACGTTCTACTCGATGCGGGGCCGCTAACAGATCAAAGCGTTATTGAGGTGCCAATACCGCTGCGAGCAATACGCATCGACAATGAACTTCACCTGCAAATTGAAATGGTAACGAACAGTGAATCGTCGAATGGCGAGACTGCCGGCATCCAATCTATCGTGTTCGGTTAGAGTGGCACATGAAATTCAGTTTCCAAGGACGAAAGCGCAGCAAAAGCCTGCAGACGCAGAAGCTTATAGCTTCAGCCGACCAGAACAGGGATTTACGTCGCTGGGAGCAGGCTAGAGATCTGTATGCGCAGGCCCTGCATACCGATAAGTCGCTGGACCATATTTGGGTGCAGTATGGCCACGCCCTCAAGGAGAGCGGTGACCGGCTCGCGGCACTTGCTGCATACAAGACAGCATTCGATCTAGAGCCAGCGAATGCCGATACGGCTCTGCAAATTGCACATTGTGTGAAGCTGCTGGGCGACATAGACCAGGCAACGCACTGGTATTTACGTGCTCTCGAACTGGATCCCCGGGAATATCATGCTGAGAAGGAGTTGAGGTTTCTCGGCGTACCGGTAGAGTTGCATCTTCCGGATATCGAGAAGCGGCGAGCGCCGGTGAAATCATATTCCGTCTTAGGCCGTCCAGTGTTTCTTTGCGTGACAAGCTTAGACCTGATCTCCGACCCGATTGGCAGGTTCAAAGAAACGCTCTATCGGGACGAGTGTCTGCCTTCTATTCAGAGCGGCGGTTCCTTCGGGATTTGTCAGCTCTCCTCCCGAGGGGAGTTTGAGATTCTCGACGGGCTGAGCAGCAACGAGGACGCTCATCACTACGTCGCGCGACAATGTGTTCCTGATAAATCAGCAGTTATCATCGGCATCGATGCATGGCTGGATGTGATGGGTGTCGGCGCGGCGATTTTGGAAGAGATGCATGAGCGTGACTTGCTTCCCATTCTCTTCATCGACAAAAACATGGATAAGACGAGCGCTGTGTCGTTTCTAAACGATAAGTCGGCGTTGTATCTCAGTGCTCGACTGCTGAGCACGCTGACATTGGCCATCGACGGGCGGACCGTGTCCACTCTTGATAGCGTTGCATCAATTACGCAACATCCCCTCTCGCAGGTCTTCCAGGTCGAGCGAGACGTGACGGACGTTGCGGAAATGACTGTAAGTGGAAATGCCGTAGTAATTGTTGCCCGGGATTTAGATTCTGGAAAACTGAAAAATATACTTTCCGCAGTGGAAGAAGCTGGAAGTGCTGATCGATATCAGGTTCTCTACGAGCATAAAACCTCAAGCAACATTCCGTCGACGATTTTGACGGCCGGTAACTCATTTCACATATACTCGCGAGAGGGAATTGCTGCATTAAAGAGCGCGCGGCTTGCGATCATTGTTGACGATTGCGCGGATGGTGCACGTTGGATTACGATCGCGCGTCGCATGGGTTGCCCCGTTATTTCAGGGCTATTGGAATCGAACTTCCGGATCTGGGGTCGAGCGATCGTTGATTACGTTGATTTTTCCAATATCAAAAGCCTATCTCGCCTGACGCGTGCCGTTCAAGAAAATGGCGCGCGGCATCGTGAGACGGCTGGCGCAGAAGACACAGAGCGGAAGCGCCCTCACTGGATGTTGCAGAAGCTAAAATCTTACGCTTGGACGGGTAGATCCGGCTCCGCTACACTTCAGTTTGGTGAGTTCTACGCGTTCCGGAACAGCGGCTTTGCGGCTGATCATCAAAATGTGCAGTCCGCAGAGCGATTTCAATGTGGTTCAAACTGGATAGCCTCAAGGCAGGGATGTGAAGACGGCGCGTTCAGAGAAGTAAAGCTGTCGGCCCACGTCGACCTTGAACGGGGCCAATCACTTCAGATGAGGCTTTTGATTGTAAACGAACATGAAACCGCGAATGCAGAGTTACGCTGGACGTCGCCAAGAGGCGCGGTCTCGAAAACCCTGCATCCCCGCCAGCGCGTTTGGCTGGACATGCAAGCTGTGCCAAAGGGTCAAAGCGGCGATTATACTTTTTCTGTGGGATGGAGCGGACAAAGGGGCGCTTGCACACCTTTAGGCTTCGTCGCGTTTCCTTCCGACCAGGAAGCCTCCTGGTCCGGCTTTCTCGATGTCGTGAGCCAGGGAAAACGCCAAGGCCTCTTAGAGCGTCTAACCAGTTGAGTGCTGCTGGACTGGCGGTGAGAAACTGGGTGGCACCTTTGGCGATCCAACTATCGCCGGCTGCAATCGCCATGACCTGGGCCTTGGAGACCATGGGCACGGCGTCGAAGGCGAATCTGTCGAGTGTCTTTCCAGGCGGCAGATGCGCCTCGGCGAGGTGGCGTTCGATCCTGCGATGCGATCGCTCGGCCAACTCATGTTCGGCGATGGCCGACAGGAAGCGGGCGGCGGGCCATCCCTCCCGATCGGCCTGCTCGGCAAACTGCGGCCAGGCCTTGGGCGCATGGAGGCGCGATCGGCATGCCATTGCGCTGTACTGGCCCGATAGTCCAAATTCCCACCTCGCGTGGATGCGTTGCGTCGCAGCTCGCGAGAGATCGTGCTCGGCGACCTCCCGAGTTTGCGTGCAATGGCCCGGGCTCCGTTGCCTTTGGCGAGTTCGATTGCAATGTCCTCGCGCTCTGAAAATGTTAGATAACGCCCGCTCGGTGGCTTTGCCGATGGGGCCAAATGTGTTGGTGGCATTCCTCCTGAACTCCGAAACCATCGCGCTCCGACAGGCGCCTAAACTGCGGATTCCGACGTGAAGCCGGCCGGCAATCCGATCAAAGACCGGCCACCATTCCGATTTGAAGCCGGCCACCGTTCCAATCAAAGACCGGCCAGTTTTCGGCACTGAAGATTACCTCCTGGGTCAGCAACTTTTGGCATCGATACCTCGTGATGAACGAGGACATTTTGATGCCGGCAAAGAGAAGGCTGACCATGAGACAGTTACGACAAATGCTGCGACTTGCCGGAAGCGGGACCAGCTCCCGCGAGATTGCAGTCGTATTGGGAATAGCGCGCAGTACGGTGCAGGATAATCTGCAGCGCGCAGCAGCAATTGGATTGAGCTGGCCCTTGCCGGGCGAACTCACTGACGATGCGCTCGAGAACAAGCTCTTCGCTCGCAACGGCATCAAACAGGGCACGAGACGACGCGTCGAACCCAACTGGGCCGATCTTGCCGTCGAGCTCAAGAAGCCCGGCGTGACGCTGCTCATCCTGTGGGAGGAGTATCGTGGGTCGCATCCCGAGGGTTACGGCTATTCCCGCTTTTGTGAGCTCTTTAGAGGCTTCGCGCAGCGACTTTCGCCGACGATGCGCCAGGAGCATGCAGCCGGCGACAAGGTCTTCGTCGACTATTCCGGCAAGAAGATCCCGATCGTTGATCGCAAGACCGGTGAGATCCGCGAGGCAGAGATCTTCGTAGCGGTGCTTGGCGCATCCAGCTTCACCTATGCGGAGGCGACCTGGACGCAAACGCTCCCCGACTGGATCGGCTCGCATGTCCGGATGTTTCGTTTCTTCGACGGCGTTCCGCGACTGATCGTCCCCGACAATCTGAAGTCGGGCGTCAACCATGCCAGCTTCTACGATCCCGAGATCAACCGCAGTTACGGCATGATGGCCTCCCACTATGGCGTCGGTGTTCTTCCGGCACGGCCAAAAAAGCCGCGGGATAAATCGAAAGTTGAGAACGGAGTCCGTTTTGCCCAATCCTGCATTTTGGGGCGACTGCGCAAGCAGACGTTCTTCTCGCTTGCCGAGGCCAATGCCGCCATCGGCCAGGCACTCGATCGCATCAATGATCACCTCATGCGTCGATTGGGTGTTACCCGGCGGCAACTGTTTGAGAGTGTCGAACGTGCCGCGCTCGCCAGCCTTCCGGGTGAAGATTACGAATTCGCCGAATGGCGTTTGGCCCGCGTCTCGACGGATTACCACGTTGAGTTCAAGACCTTCTTCTATTCCGTGCCGCATGCCCTCATTCGCCAGCAGGTCGATCTGAGGGCAACGGCACGCACCATCGAGATCTTCCACCGCGGCAAGCGTGTCGCCGTCCATCAGCGCCGGTATGGCGGTCCGCGTCATGGAACCGACCCAGATCATATGCCCAGTTCCCACCGGCGATATGCAGAGTGGACACCGGATCGTTTCCGTCGCTGGGCTGCATCCATCGGGCCACAGACAGAAGGTCTGGTGATCGCAATCCTTGCCAGTCGCCCACATCCCGAACAGGGCTTTCGAACATGCCTGGGTGTGCTTCGCCTGTTTCGCGATATCGATCGCAATCGTGCCGAGGCCGTATCTGCCCGCGCTGTCGAGATCGGTGGGCTGAACTGCAAGAGCATTGCCTCGCTGCTGGCCAACCACAAGGCTGCGCGCCATTCCACCGAACCGACCGCCATCGTCGATCACGCCAATCTGCGTGGTCCTGATTACTTTCATTGAGGAGACAAACCAATGCTGATCAATCCCACCATCGACATGCTGCGCGACCTCGGTCTTTACGGCATGGCCACAGCCTTCCAGGAGCTCGACGCACAATCCGAAGCGCGCGGTCTCGAGCATGGAGAATGGCTTGCCATACTGCTCGAACGAGAGGCCACCATGCGCCGCCAGAAGCGTTTCGAAGCCCGAGCCAGGGCTGCGAAGCTTCGCCATGATGCGCAGATCGAGAATGCCGACTTTCGTGCGGCCCGCGGCCTCGATCGCAATCTGTTCATGGCGCTTGCTGGCTGCGACTGGATCCGCAAGCATCATAGTCTCCTCGTCACCGGGCCAGCCGGTGTCGGCAAAAGTTGGCTTGCCTGCGCACTCGGCCACAAAGCCTGCCGCGAGGATTTCTCTGTCGCATACCACCGGGTTCCCCGGCTGTTCGCCACGCTCGCGCTTGCAAGGGGTGACGGGCGATACGGCAGGATCCTCAAATCGCTGGCCAAGACTGATCTGCTTATCCTCGACGACTGGGGACCGGAAAAACTCAACGATGATCAGCGCCGCGATCTCCTCGAGATCATCGAAGACCGCTACGAGCGTCGCTCGACGATCGTCACCAGTCAGGTGCCCCTGGATCGCTGGTGGGAAATTATCGCAAACCCAACGCTCGCCGATGCCATACTGGATCGCCTCGTTCACAGTGCCTATCGCATCGATCTCACCGGTGAAAGCATGCGAAAACAGCGCTCGCCGATAGCGCCTGAAATACCGCACGCTTGACCTGAAACAAAACCCGATCCAAAAATCAACCAGACCCAGGATCAGTCCGAGAAATGGCCGCCTTCAAATCGGAATGGTGGCCGGAATGAAATCGGAATGACTGGCCGGCTTCAAATCGGAATCGGTGGCCGGCTTCATCGGAATACGCACCTAAACGCCGGCGTCTACCGCCGCGTCCTCACTCGTCTGACCAGACGCAACAGTTTGCCAGAAGCGGCAGAGATTCTCACGCTGCCAGACTGGCGGCCGGCCGGGCGAACGTAGTTTGCTTCGTGTGTAGAGCGATCCGAACGACGCTTGTGGGGCTTCATCGTAACATCCTTGTTCAAGGTGTTGCGACGACCGGTTGAATCTGCCCAATACGTCTGTATCCGCTATACCGAGCGTCTCACCGAGGCCGGAATAGAGCCGTCCGTAGGCAGTGTCGGCGACAGTTATGACAATGCTCTCGCCGAAACGATCAACGGCCTTTACAAGGCTGAGGTCATTCACCGACGCGGACCGTGGCGCAACTTCGAAGCCGTTGAATTCGCCACGCTCGAATGGGTCGACTGGTTCAACCACTCTCTTCTGGAGCCCATCGGAAACATACCGCCTGCCGAAGCCGAGGAACGCTACTACACCATGCTGGACGAGCCAGCCATGGCTATGCCCAGACCATAGGCCGTTTTAGTGCAGCCAGCTTATTCAATTTCGTAACTTCGAAGACGGTTCGAGGTCCCCTTGAACCGGGTTCAAAGTCGGAATGAAGGTGCCTTCTATGCAGCTCCTGGCGGTGTCATATTGGATGTTCAAACGGTCTAAGCCGCTTGAGTCGTTGACTTGCGCAACCCCAGCGCTAAAATTGCGAGGGCATTTCAGGGGCATATAGTGGTAATCGCGCATCATTTTTACTCGTCACCGGACGTGGTCGTTCGGTCCGAGCTATTTCCGGGCAACACGGCTTTTGTGACATTTCAATCTGCCAGTCACACCCCGGGATTTCACAGACAGGGGTTCGGAGACAGCTTCTTCTCCAAGAGAGGCATCCCGGCCATTCACTTCGTTCCGTCGGATAACCTCTGGTACCAGAGCGAGGACGTCGTCGAAGCCGTCATGCTGGCCCGCGAAGCATTGAGGCCCTATTCGCGAGTGATAACCTATGGCGCGAGCATGGGCGGCTACGCGGCTCTTAATTTTGCGCGGCTACTGGACGCCACTGAGAGCATCGCTATCTCGCCCCAGTTCTCGATCAATCCGAAATACGTGCCGTTCGAGACACGCTATACGGCGGCGCAGAACAGCATTCGAGCTTACGTGTTCGACAAGGTGGCGGCCCTCAAAACCAGCGATGTTCGGTCCTATGTCCTTTTCGATCCCCGCAACCGTCTGGACAATGAACATGCCCAGTTGATCAATAACGTCGGCGGCAATCTGGTGGGGCTTGGCTATTCCAGTCACCCGATTACGAGCGTCCTGCCAACGGAAAGCCTCAAGCAGTTCCTACTCAACGGCGTCAACGACAGTATTGACAAAGCGGTTCCCGATCTGGTCGGGTCCTATCGGGTTTCCCGCAAGCAGAGCAGTGCCTATTGGCTCTTCCTTGCCAAGCAGAACCCGAACGCAAGCCTTTCCAAACGCATCCGGCTGGTGCAGACAGCACTATCGTTCGATCAACAAAACGCGGACGCTCACCTTCTGCTCGCCAACCTTGTGATTAGGGAAAATCCCCATCTCTCCTTGATCCATTGCCAACGAAGCATCGAAGGCAAATCGGATTTCTGGCCTGGGTATCTGACACTTGCCAAGTGCCATTTGGCGCTCAAGCAGTTCGACAAGGCTGAGATCGCGACCGAGGAGCTTGAGCGGATCGCACCGAACCGCGTGGAGACGGCCCGGATGCGCGCGATGATCGAAACCGCGAAGAAACGCGGGACCAAAGTCTAAAAGCCTTAGAGCGGCGCGATCAGCAGCCCGCGTGCCGTCAAGGCGATCTGCAGCGTCGCGATATTCACATCGGCCGGGAGCGTTCCGGCAAGCAGGTACTGGTTGGCGATGCCACAAGCCTCGGCAGCGAGGCAGAGATTGATGATGATCCGAATCGACGACCAGGCGACGTGGCTGCAGCTTGGCGTGTGCAGCAGGTTCGGCCGCGCCGAGTTGAAGGTAACCGCCCGGCTGTTACCGCGGGGATTTTGCCTTGATGCGCGCGATGAGATCTGGGTCTGAGACGAAGTCGTCGAGGAACTCGTGCCATTCTTTGGTCGAGCGGCGGGCATCTTCGAGCATCTGCCTCAGCTCTTCAATGCCGTCGTCGGTCAGAGCGGTGATCGCCTCGTCCGTGCCGTTGTAGAGTAACCGCCCGATTGTTACCGCGGAGATTTCGCTTTGAAGCGGGCGATGAGCTCTTCGTCGTCGACAAAGGCTTTGAGGAAGTCGTTCCATTCGTCGGTCGAGCGGCGAGCGTGAGCAAGCATCTGGCTCAGCTCGTCAATGCCATCGTCAGTGAGAGCAGTAATTGCCTCGTCTGATCCGGCATAGACGCTGATGATACTTCCATAGGTCAGATTATCGGAATTTCTGACGATCGCCCGAAGGAGCTCAGGGTCCTCGTCGAGTATTTCCGCGACATAGTCGATGGTGAGGACGTGGGTGATCGTCGCCATCAGGCGGCCTCGGCACAGATTGCAGTAACCGGCACCCAATTCCAAGGGAGCAGCTCATCGAGGCGATTGATCTTGTGATCGTGGATGCGGTCGAGCACGTCGGCCAGATAGGCTTGCGGGTCGACGCCATTCATCTTGGCCGTCTCGATAATCGTCATGGCACGTGCCAGAGTCTCGGCCCCTGTGTCGGCGCCGGCGAATAACCAGTTTTTCCGCCCAATCCCCATCTCCCGTTCATTCTGCCCATGTCGGCGATGAAGTGGAAGTTCATTATCGTTGGCATCCCTATTTCGGCCAACAGGTTTGTGTTCGCCGCGTCGATCAGCGAGCGACAGGTCAGTTTCTGCAGGTTTTGGGGCCGACAGGTGTCGTTGTTTCGATTGCCGGATGGATGATCGATCCTGTGACGTGTGCCGGCATGACGATGGGTCCGGCACGGGTTGATCTTGCGGCGCTGATCGAACTGAACAGGCTGGTCACAGGCGGTGACAAGCCTGCACTCTTCCGAGGTGGACTTAGAATCGCTCAGGAGGAAGATGATGAGACCTCGTAATACGCTGGTGCCGGCGTCGGCCGACAGCTCGACCTGATATTCAAAACGCGCAAGCTCGACGGACTGAGCGACAAGGAGCGCAAGAAGGCGATATCAACGCTGGCCTGTCTGCTGATGCAGGCTGCCGGTCTGGTCGTCGAGGAGTTCGACGATGACCAGCACTGACTTGATTCCGGCAGCGCTACTCGCGCGCAAGGCCGTCGTCTATGTGCGGCAATCCACTCAGTCGCAGGTCATGACCAATCTGAAATCGCCTCTCCACTTTTCCGAAGCAAGTCCATGTCGCCGCGCACCGTGGGGATACACTGAACTGATGGAGTCGTCTAAATGAACGTGAGAGCGAGCCGTGGCGTCCCAACGAATTGAGAGCCGAACTGAACCCTTATGGGGTGGAGCCGGCAATAGGGAAGAACTGGCTACCCCAATAGCTTTTTAGCTCGAATATGGCGGATTTTATCAAAGACCGCCTTTCAGCTTTACGTTCGAGTAGCCAGATCATTTGTATCTGGTCCACCAACTGACGTTGCAGGATGTTCCAGCCGGTAGCATGGAAGAGTGCCTCCACCTGCTGGCTCGACATTCCGTTGACCCACGCGTGGGCGCGCCTCTCTACCACAGGCTTCGGCGCATCCGTTATACAGTAGGAAATAACAGCCCTGTCGTGGCGCCAGCTGAGAGTGTTCAGCAGCGCCTCCGGGGCAAATAGATATTCCAGAAGACCAAGGCAGGTTACAGCCTCCGCCTTAATTCGGGGAGGGCTCGCGTTATTGAAATCGCAAACGATCGTACGACTATCGCGCGACACAACGTCAACAGGGTAATAGGTTGTGGCGCTCGGCAAAAGCTCTTCAAGTGCCATCACGCCGCAACCAAGATCAAGGACGGATCGCGGTGTTCCGAGCAGCCGAGCCGCAATGCGAGCCCGAGGCTTCCAAGGCTCTGCTTCGGTTTGCTCCAATGTGCTCCACCTCTCCGTAACAGTCCGACGCTCCGTGATTGCGCGCTCTGTCAGAGCAATGCGCTCCTTCTCTGAAAGATTGTAAAAGGCCATCAGCGTTCTCGTTTGGTGGGAGCCTCATTTATCACCGACGCTATAATGTTTCCATCCCAGCCGAAGCAAATAAGGCGGGTGCCCAAGCCGAGACGGAAGCCGTTGCGGGATATTCCTGATTAACGGTCATGATACGGCGCCTGGCCGCCACAAAAAAGAAAAGTCCTCCCGCGTTCGCAGAAAGGACTCTTCCAGCCTGGAGCGTTCGAATTCCACAGGCGGCGCAACTAATCATGGCACCAGGCTCAGGTCAACAACAATGCCCATCATTTGATCTTGGGGTGCGGGGTCTTCGTGCTTTTTGATGGCGGCATAGATCTGCTCGATGACCGATGCATCTTCGATGGCGCCATCGAACACTTCGTCGACGATCTTGCCAAGCAGCTCGCGGCTGATCTGGTGGCTGGTGCCGGTCATCGCGACCGTGTCATGGTGTTCGATCTCGGTCATCGGTTCTTTCTCCATTTTTCAAAATCGGCGACGAGCTGGCGCCAACGGGATGCAGCGGCGTCGTCGGTGTCGAGTTCGGCGCGGAAAGTGATACGCAGCATGGTGCGGATACGGCTGATGACGCGTTCCTTGTCGGAAACGGCGACCCCGTGACATGTGAAGAGGAAGTCGATAAAATCTTTCTCGTTGCATTTCATGCCGCATTCGGCGGCGTATTTCTTCGGCTTCGGTCGATTGCGCTCTTGCTGTTCGACCACCCGCCGATAGCGTTCGGCGAGGTTGGTGTATCGGTCCAGCAGCCAGAGCAGATCCTCCGGCGCCGCGATCGCGAACTCACGGTTAAAGACGCTGGCATCGTCGAGGATGATCGAAACGTTTTCGGTTCCCTCGTCGCCGGCGGCCGTCAAGGTCAATCCGCGTTCGCCGGCCATGATGCCCCAGTCGCTCGCGGCAAGCGCGGCGCGGCTGCGGATCGCGTCCATGCGTTTCTGGTTGGCGCTGACGGCGGGCTCGGTCATGTCACCGGTCCTGCTCGACCAGGTCGACCAATGCCTCGCCAAGCGCCTCGGCAACTGCCTTCGCTTCGCAGACGTTCTCAGAGCCCTCTGAAATGCAGCCGGCAAGCACAGCCATAATGGTCGACAGGGCGTCCTCGTATTCGAAACCTTCCAAGAGCGCCATGATCGCGTGAGCAATCTGGGTCTGCATGCCGGTCAGATCTCCGGTATCGACGGTTACATCGGTCATTGCACCTGACCCTTTCCCTTTCGCCGCTCGCCGGGAAAGATGATCTCGCCGTTCATGGCGCGATAAGTCAGCGATCCATTTTCGAAATTAATGGTGCGGTCGTGTAGCAGCTCGGTGCCCTCGACTAAAAAGCGCTCGATGTTTTCTGGGTTGGTGACCAGCGAGGACAGTATGTGGCCGGCGATCTCGATGCCGGGTTCACCGGAATGGAACCCGACCGTATTGGCCACGTCAGCGATTTTCCGCAGGATGAGCTCGGCGTCGGTCATGCGCGAACCTCCGGAAAGCCGTTGTGCTCGATGCCATCAAGCAGACGGCCTGCCTCGGCTTTCGGGACGCGCAACATGTAGGGGCCGTTGGCATCCGAGCAGGGGCGACGGTTGCCCCGCTGCTTAAAAAGGAACGGGACGCCGGCGGCGGCGCATTGGTCGCGTAGGGAGGTCGCCCACTCTGGCTGCATTGGACGCACGCCAGCGCCGCTTTCGCCGCCGACGACAACCCAGTCGAGTTCTGGTTGCTTCCAGGACTGGAGATTATTCCAAAGCTGGTTCGGCATGTACTCGGGGATGTATAGGGCGCACGAAAGTGCAGAAAGCCTCGTCGTGCCTCAAGCAGCGGCCAAACGGTACATCGATGCCGGGATGAAGTCTCCCTTCGAACGCGGGCTTCCGAGTGATGCCGCAGGCGCAACCGATCCCGACGCGCAAAAGTCGAAAGAAAGCGCCTGACATGACCAACAACGTGAAGATCGGCGGGATCACCGTCGATGCAGATGATCCCTGCGCTCGTTATGCCGCGCTCGCAGCTGCCAAAGCCAGCCAGAGCAACGAGGCAATCACCAACCAAAACGGGACGACTGACCGGGTCGGAACGCCGGTTTCGCCCAGTGCGAATGTGGCCTTTGCCGATACCGGCGTCGATTATTCCGCGCTCATGCGGGCGCCACGCCAAAGCGTGACGATCGTCGAGGAATTCACCGGCGTGACGCACCACTACGTCAACGCCTTCTTCACCGGCAATTCCGAAAACAACCGGCTGAATGGTGAAGTCAGCGGCCTGACGCTGGTGGGCGAAGCCTATCGCAGGACGGCGGGCTGACCATGAGCCGGAAGGTTGTCAAACTCTCCCGGCGCTACGAGCCGCCGGGTGTCGTTCCGTTCGATACGGTCGAGCTGCGCGAGCCGGCCTATGCCGACCGCCACATGTCAGGTCTTGGTATGCCGCAGGAGTGGCAGCCGAACGGGCAGGGCGGCGGCGTGTTGATGACCTATCCTGGCGTGGTCGATGAGTATTTGCAGCGGCTGATCGTTTCTCCGGGTTACGAGCATAAGGTTGTCATCAAGACGCCGGGTAACGCGCCTGACATCATCGTCACGGCGCCGGGGCAAAAATGATGACCGCCGAGAGCTACGCGGGTCCAGGTATCTGGATACGCATACAGCACCGGTTCGGACCGCGAATGACGGAGTGGATATGGGCAACGATCATGACGGGTTGGGGGGCTCACTGCTGTTGCCGGACCCGGTGTTTGATCAGCCGTCGTTCGCGTTTTTCCGAGCTTTGTTCGACGAAGACACCTTCGGCTGGCTGGTTTGCGTCGGTCTCTTGCGGCTGGTCGGCCTGTTTATCATTGGAGCTCGGAAGAACGTCACACCTTGGATCAGGGTGTTTTCCGCATGTATCGCTTCATGGTCTTCGGCGGCATCAATTACTGCGTTGCCTATTCCGGCGTCATCAGCACTTGGATCGCGATCTATCCCATGCTCGCGCTTATCGAGCTTCTCAATGCCTACCGTGCTGCGCATGACGCCGGAGAGAATTATGCAGTTTCAGGACATCAGTGATCTGCCGCCCCTTGCCACAATCGCCTTCGGAATCAGCCTCGGCATTTTGTAATTCGTCACCAAAGGTGGGTTTTCGAACGGCCAACGCTCCTCTCCCGCAGCCGATGCGAATAACGCCCAGGTAGCGGCGGTTATCCCACTGCGCTCAACCGCGCTACAGCCGCCATTGAGGCGATGGAGAGCATTAATGGGAGGAAGTCGTTTGGGCGCGAGCTGGAAGGTCTCTGTCGGTCTATAAACCGGCTGTGCGAGGAAGTGGATGACCTCAAGAAAGAAATCATCCGCAAGGCCTGATCGGTACTACACAGTTTATGGTTGGTGTGTCTAGCCAAATAGAACGAACGTTGAACTCAAGTTCTGAAATAGATTTTTTTGGTTACTTAACCCCGTATTGTGAATGTGATAATTTCAGAACGTAATCAATTAAAAATCAGGAGGCATATTATGACAGTTTATAACGGAACGGCAGATTCGGACAGTTTCAACGCGACTAGTGCTGGATACGGCCTAGAACTTAATACCATCTATGGTTTAGGTGGGGATGATTATCTGACGGGTGGCTATCTTCGCGATATAATTTACGGCGACGCTGGCAGTGACACGCTTATTGGCGGAGATGGTACTGATATTCTCAGTGGTGGCGCCGATAACGATTATCTACACGGCCAGGAAGGGTCCGATAATCTCTACGGCAATAATGGAGACGATTACCTTTCTGGCGGCGACGGTGCCGATACGATCGACACCGGAAACGGCACGGATACCGTTTATGCGGGAACGGGCGATGACACCGTCTACCTATTCGGCGAAGGCCTCAAGACAGCTTACGGCGGCGCGGGTGACGACAGTTTCTTCGCCTATATCGGCACGGATGCAATCTACGGCGACCAAGGTGTCGATCTGGTGAACTATTCCTACGCCAATGCCGGGGTGACGATCAACTTGCAGGGTGGAAGAGGCGCGGGCGACATTGCTGAGGGGGATACATATCGCTCGATCGAGGACATTATCGGAAGCTTTTATAATGATCGCCTCAACGGCAACGGCGCCTACAACACCATTTCCGGTGGTAATGGCAACGACGTCATCATGGGTGGAGCTGGCGGCGACGAACTCGATGGTGGCGCAGACGTTGATACGTTGTCGTACTCAACGTCAAGTGCAGCAGTAAACGTCGATTTGCAAACCGGCATAGCTAGCGGCGGCCATGCCGATGGAGACAGCTTCTTCAACTTCGAGGACATAGCGGGCAGCGCCTTCAACGATGCGCTCTATGGAGACGCCGGTGCCAATCTCATCCAGGGGCAAGGAGGCAACGACAGTCTTTACGGCCGCGATGGCGCGGATCGTTTGTACGGTCTTGCGGGAGCTGACGCACTTGACGGCGGTGCCGGCGACGACACGCTGAGCGGCGGCGATGACAATGACGCACTTTATGGTAACACCGGCCGGGATCTGCTCTACGGAGGCGCAGGAGCCGACAGGTTCGTATTCAAGAACGCCGCCGACACTGGGGTGTCAGGCGCCCTACAAGACGTTATAATGGACTTCGTTGCTGCCCAAGGCGACAAGATCGATGTTTCAGGCATCGATGCCAACACCTCAGCCTCCGGCAACCAAGCCTTTTCCTTTATTGGTACGGCCGCTTTCCATGGCATCAGCGGCGAGCTGCGGTATCAGATCAGCGGCACTTCCACTTATGTCTACGGCGACGTCAATGGCGACAAGGCAATCGACTTCGCGATAAGGGTAAATGACGACATCGCCCTGACCAGTGGAAACTTCATCCTCTGATTAGAGTTACCGGATGGGGTGCCGGAGGGTCCCCCATCCGCGTTAGCGATGAGCACTCATTGTGTTAAGGCACAATTGGGGAATACTGGGGCGGCCGCCCACCCCCGTAGTCGCTGGCCATGTGCTCCATCGACCTTCGTCCACGTCAGCGACCATTCGTCCATGCTGCCTTCGTTGTGCATGTAGGTCCCGTGCTCTGAAGCTTCCAATTCGACGGTCACCCGCGCGGAGGGCGGAAATTTCCGTCGTCACCAGCGGCTGAAACAGACGCTCAAACAGGGGTGCGAACCTAAGCACTGAACATCCCACAGACGCCTCCAGCGACGCGCGTGAACCGGTAGGTGCCCGCTGCGGTGATGACCGTCGCGGGGACATCAGGGTTCAGCTCGAAGACGTGATGATAGGCATTGGCATCGTCCTTCAGGAGAAGGAGGACTTTTGCAGAAGCATCCACCACTCCCTTCAGCGCGACGGTAACGGGAAATACCGGCCTCAACGACCACATCGGCAGAATCCGCCGCCGTGCCTGCGGTGGAAAGAATTTTAGTCGCCATCACGGCCTCCTGTTATCGGGCTGATCAGCCCCTGAAAAATCTCGACAGTTGCTCAAAGAAACCGGCGATGCTGACCGCCGCGCATCTTGCGGACGTTCAGGGATCCGCCAAACAGATCGATACCGAGTGCCTTGCGCTCGGCGGCGCTGTAAAGGCCGGCGACACGCTCGAGAACTTGCTGCGCCGCAGACGCCACGCGGCTGTGCAGTGTCATCCGCGTGATCCGGGTTGATTTGCTCCAGGCGAGATACATATCGAAAGGAATTTCGATATGCGTCTGATGCGGCCGATGACGGATCCGTCGAGAACGTTCAGGGCCGCGAAAAGTGTCGTGGTGCCGTGGCGGTTGTAATCATGGGTCATCGTGCCGGCGCGACCCTTCTTCATGGGAAGACCCGGCTGCGTCCTATCCAGCGCCTGGATCTGACTTTTCTCATCGACGGAAAGGACAATCGCATGGGCCGGCGGCGAAACGTAAAGGCCGACCACATCGTGAAGCTTCTCGGCGAAAGCCTTGTCGTTCGATAGTTTGAAGCTGCGCCAAGGCATGATCCCTTCGAGGCCGGGCGCACCACGTCTTCCGAGATACGGACGGCGCCGTTATGGACGCGTCGAATGGCGTCGCGATGCGCATGGCTTCCCTATGAGGTCGGCCGATCTAAGCCGCGGGCGTTTTTGATGATCACCTCGATCTTCGAATCCATTACAATGCGCAGATCCCGGATCATACCGGCCGCTTCGAGCAGGGCGGCGCGGACGTCTGCATCAGGTCTGCTACCGGTAGACCCGGCCAAGGCGCCTATCGCTTTCAATGAATCGGCGGCAGAGCCGCATGTGGGAAATCCAACGATATCCCGCATGTTCCGGATTGTCGCAATAGCTCGCTTCAACAGCCGACCCCTCTCCATAGGCGGCAGCTTTGCCACTTCGTTGGCGGCACGTACGAGCTCTGCGATGAAATCGGTCGTCGCGGTCATCGGCAGATGTTTCCCCCGAGAGATAGGAGGGAGTCAATCCGCCTCTGGCGGAAAAAAATGCCGGGTGACTACCCAGCCTCTCGCGAGCTTCGGTGTTAGTCGAAAACTCATTCGCCGCAGTTGCAAAATAACTGGCCGTTCCTCCCCACGAGGTCCTTCAATGACCGGTTTTGGGAAATGCGATAGCTGGTCTCGGAACGTCGGCTGACATTAAAGCAGATCGGATTTATTGATGTAAGAGGCGACCTCAAAAAGAAGTGAGTGATTCCAGCCAGTTGTGATTCCCTCGGATTTGCGAACATTCGATGGAGATCATAATGGCCTGGACTGAAACATGGGGTAATCGCGGCGCGATCGCCCCTAGCCATTTTCTAAGATGACGGCTGGCGGGGGTGGTTGCGCCGATAAGATGGAAATACGGGCTCACGATTGGAAGGGGGCCCAAACATCAAATGGAGGCAACCGTGGACCAATATATCGGGCTTGATGTTTCATTGAAAGATGGAGTGGTTGCCGCCCTCCCCAGACGGCATCGCAATGTGCCAGGATAGTGGTGTTTACGATCGTGTCCCTGGACGTGGTGTAGCTGACGGCGATTGCCGTGCTTTCCGACCTGGGTCGGAGGGGATATCAGCGTGCCACAGCGGGCAGACTGATTTGCGGATCATCGCTCATTTGCGCCATGGTCTCAAGCGTCATGTATCTGGCGCGTTGGACGGCCCATTCGTCATTCTGTTCGAGCAGCAATGCACCGACGAGACGGACGATGGCTTCGTCATTCGGAAAGATGCCAACGACCTCGGTGCGGCGCTTGATTTCGCCGTTGAGACGCTCGATTGGATTTGTCGAATGGAGCTTTGCCCGGTGCTCTTTCGGGAAGGTCATGTAGGCGAGCACATCCTCTTCGGCATTGTCCATGATGGTGGCGAGCTTCGGAACTTTCGGCCTGATCTGATCGGCGACGCTGCGCCATTGAGCGCTTGCTGCCTCTGGGGTCTCCTGGGCGAAGGCCGTTGCGATGAAGGCGGATACGACGCGCCTGCCGCTCTTTCCGGCATGTGCCAGGACGTTCCTCATGAAGTGAACTCGGCATCTTTGCCAGGTGGCACTGAGAACCTTGGTGACCGCGGCCTTGAGACCCTCATGCGCATCGGAGACGACGAGCTTCACACCACGCAGACCTCGGCGCGTGAGCCTGCGCAGGAAGTCCGTCCAGATCGGCTCAGCCTCGGACGTGCCGACCTCCATACCCAGAACCTCGCGCCGCCCGTCGCTGTTGACGCCGACGGCGATGATGACGGCAACGGAAACGATGCGTCCGCCGCGCCGAACTTTGAGGTATGTGGCATCCACCCACACGTATGGCCAGTCACCTTCAATCGGCCTGTCGAGGAATGCCTTCACCTTGACGTCGATCTCTTCGCACAGTCGCGATACCTGGCTCTTGGAGATGCCGCTCATACCCATGGCCTTGACCAGATCGTCGACAGAACGGGTCGAGATTCCCTGGATATACGCTTCCTGGATAACGGCCGTCAGAGCCTTCTCCGCCATCCGACGCGGTTCAAGAAAGCTCGGGAAGTAGCTGCCCTTGCGCAGCTTGGGAATGCGGAGTTCAACGGTTCCGGCTCGTGTCTCCCAATCCCGATCACGATAACCGTTGCGTTGAGCAAGTCGCATCGGGTTCTTCTCGCCGAAGTCAGCACCCGTGGCTCCGCCGACCTCCAGCTCCATCAGCCGTTCGGCGGCAAAGCCCCCTCGGACTTGATCCGGGGGCATCTCGCGCAATAAATCGGCGTCTGCACTCTTCTCAACAAGCGAGCGTACGTTCATCATGTCATTGGTCATCGGTGGTCTTTCCGTCAGGTTGGTCTTCGACAACCCGACCCTATCGGAAAACACTGATGGCCGCCCGCAAAGCCGATCACCCGCTACAGCGCAACGAGAAGCGCGCGGGCGTTCGGCTTTGCTACCTCCTGCCACCTACACCACCTGCCGGGACGCGATCGTGTTTACAGCCACTGAGCGGAAAGGACGGCAACCGTGACGAAAGATACAATGATCGGGGTGGATTTGGCAAAGACGGTTTTGCAGCTCCATGGGGCGTCGATGACGGGGGAGCTGAAGTTCCGGAAGAAATTGTCACGGGGAAGTTTTGCCAAATTTATGGCCGAGCAGCCTCCAGCGGTGATCGTGATGGAAGCCTGTGGCAGCGCGCATTACTGGGCCCGCGAGATGAGCAGGTATGGCCATTGCGGATTTCGGATTAACGGGACAGCGATTCCGGTAAATCCCGGACAGTCGTTTCACTAAATCCCGGACAGTCTCGCGGGATCGACTTTCGTTCGCCTGGTTGATGTCATGGGTTATTGATTTCGGCGTTTCGCGCTTCGGTCAAGAGCGGTCGTGGTTTTTGCTTCCTCATGCTGTCTCCCTCGAGCGCAATTCGATGGGCGTTATGGACGATACGATCGAGGATGGCGTCAGCGATCGTCGGTTCGCCGATCATCTCGTGCCACTGCGCGACGGGGAGTTGGGCGGTGATCAGAGTGGATTTCCGGCGGTAGCGCTCTTCGAAGATTTCCAGGAGATCCAGCCGCTGCTGATCGCTGAGCGCATGGGTTCCCCAGTCATCGAGGATGAGCAATTGAACACGCGCGAGCTTGTCGACCAATCGGGGAAACCGACCGTCGAGGCGCGCCAGCGCCAAATCCTCGAAGAGACGAGGCATGCGGACATAGAGAACGGAATAATCGAGGCGGGCCGCCTGCCGTCCTATGGCGCAGGCAAGCCAGGTTTTGCCCGTTCCCGTTTGTCCGGTCAGGATCAAGTGCTCATGGGCTTTGAGCCATTCGCCTTGGGCCAGGGAGAGAAGCTGTCGGCGGTCAAGGCCGCGATGGGCGGCGAAGTCGATATTCTCGATGCAAGCATCGGGGAAGCGCAGTTTGGCGATTGCAAGCCGGTTGGTCAGGCGCTTGTCGCCGCGCACGGCCATCTCCCGGTCGAGCATCAGACCCAGCCATTCATCGCGGTTGAGATCGCTGCTCTCGGGCTGATTGACCAGTTCGCGATATGCTGCCGCCATGCCGGATAGGCCGAGTGCGTGCATCTGGTCGAGGGTTGGATGTGTGAGCATGTGAGTGTCTTCCTTTCTTCACTGGTAATAGGAGCTGCCGCGGATGTTGCCGTGCGCTGGGGCGGCTTGACCGGCTCGGCAACAGGCGGAGCCTGATCGAGGCCGGATTTGAGGATGGTGCTGACGGAGGAATAGCTGAGCGCATTGATCGTCAGTGCCCGATCGCACGCCGCCTCAAGACGCTCGGGCCCGTACCGGCGCGCCAGCGATAGAACGCCTTGAGCGGCGCGGTATGGCTCGCCGACGTGCTGGCCCGTATCGCAGATCTTCCTGTCTCCCGCCTGCATGAACTGCTCCCGTGGACGTGGAAAAGGCTACGTGAGGCCGAAAAGGCCCAGGATCAGTACATCGCCTGAGCGACAGCCTCACCATACTTCAGCCAGTGCGCCTGCGCGCGATCCAACTCCGCGGCCTTCCGCGTATGGATACGGAGAACCAGGCTGCGAAGCGTTTGATGACGATACCAGGGGTCGGTGCCGTCACGGCCGTCTCCTACGTTGCCGCGATTGAAGATCCAGAAAATTTCCGAACGTCGCGCTCCGTTGGCGCCTGGTTCGGGCTGACAACGCGGCGCTACCAGTCGGGCGAGGTCGACTATGACGGCCATATCTCGCGAAGAGGCGACAACCACCTGCGCGGACTGCTTTACGAAGCCGCGACGGTGATCCTCACAAGAACCGGTGTCAGGCGCGAGTACAGTCTCAAGAGCTGGGGGCTTAAACTGCGTGAGCGGTTGGGCTTCAAGCGTGCCGCGGTGGCGGTCGCCCGAAAGCTTGCGGTCATCATGCACAGCATGCTCAAGACAGGAGAATGGTTCAACGCATTGGCTGGCGCCACCGCATAAGCGAGGTGCCAGCCTTCTTATCTCAGCGCGTCAAACTTGATTTGAGGCACTGAGCGTCCCTGCTGTGGACGTGGGTTGGATCATTCCGTTCAGGGTGGCTGCAGCTCGTTGAGACTGCGCCTGAAACAAAGGAAGATCCTACCTGCGAAGACATCAATCACCAGAGGCACGGATCGTCAGAAGGTGCTTGACCTCACCACGCCGAATAGAGAAGACAACCACCCGGCGGAATTATGTCCGTCGGACGCGCCGATATGCAAGATAAGGTATTCAGCTTCACGTCCCTCCCAGGCGCTGGGTAAAAAGGCACCGCTTTTCGAGCTCATGGTAGACCTGGTCTGTTTGAAACAGGCACAATCGTCAGAAAGGAAGTAGGTGTCTTTGCAGATGGCAGCTATGCGGGCGACAAGCTGAAAAAGAGGCTGCAGAAAATCGGGAAATGGACACTCGAAATCATCAAGCGTTCCGGCAAGGCCAAGGGTTTTGAAATCCTGCCGCGCCGCTGGGTCGTCGAGCGCACCTTCGCCTGGTTGGGTCGATGCCGCAGGCTGGCCAAGGACTTCGAAAAATCCGTCGCTTCAGCAGAAGCATGGATAACCATCGCCCACATCCGCATGCTCACCAGACGCCTTGCAAGATATGGATATCGTTGAAGCCTTTTCGAGTCCGACTCTGACGTGACAAGGTAAAAATTGTGCCGCGGGGGGTCGCCATCTTCCACACGGGCTCCTAATGTCCTGAGCCTAGGAAAGCGGGCGCAATACGGCCTCGCCCGCATTTCCCACGGGCGTTGAAGCAGAATTCTATTCGATAAGCGACACCGTTCGACCTACGAGGATCTCGTCCGTTGGTGAAGCGCAGGTTTCCATCGTCGAATTGCCCGTGAATGTCACCTGGTCCGCAACAATCTGGGTGCAGCCTCCGGAAACCGTGGAGTTTCCGGTGAAGTCGATGCGGGCAGTCGGCATGTAGAGGTTTCCCTCCAATGTCGATTCGGAGTTGCCGGTCACCTGGTGAACCACGCCCGTCGTGTGACGGCTGCCGAAAAAGAGCAGGCCGGCATAGGGCCCGCTGGTCGGGGCGGACAGATCGATATCGCCGTTGCCGAGCAGCTTCGCTGCCGCCGAATTGGCGAAGAACAAGGTGACCCCTTCGCCCGAGAGCTTCGCCCCCGCAGTCACCGTGAAATCGCCACCGTCTATGATG
This sequence comes from Pararhizobium sp. LjRoot238, assembly GCF_964252955.1. Taxonomy (NCBI): domain Bacteria; kingdom Pseudomonadati; phylum Pseudomonadota; class Alphaproteobacteria; order Hyphomicrobiales; family Rhizobiaceae; genus Pararhizobium; species Pararhizobium sp. LjRoot238. The sequence goes on from NZ_CAXUPP020000002.1 coordinate 636,478, forward strand.
TACAGGCCCGGCTTCAGAGAGATCGTTCCTTTGATCTCCAGTCCGCCACAGAACCGGATCGCCTCTTGCCCGTTCGCAAGCCGGTCGAACGTGTAGGTCGAATTCGAGACATAGGCGAGCGTTCTGCAGGGAAGCTGCTCGATGTGCAGTTTCTCCGGCTCGGCGACGGATGCAAAGGGGTCCGCCGTCGGCGGGGCGCGTTCGACAGGTTCATAACACCCGGTAAGCGTGAGCCCCGTCGTCGTGACGGCTTCGCCGACCGTGTAGACGCAGTCGGTCGACATCACAGCGCTGCCGTTCTTCATCAGAAAAGCGTCCGCAGCGTTTGAATTGGAGACCACGCTGCAGCCCGACAAATGAACTTCCGTCGAGCCGGTCACCGTCACCGCGCCGGACGCGGAGCTCGACAAAGCAAGCACACAGGCCTTCGAGCCGCCCTTAATCTCGGCAACGGCGCGGGCCCCGATCTCCATGGGCTCGCCGGAGAAGATGGATGAAAACAGGCGCGGATACGTCTCGCTCAGTGCCACCGTTATTTTAGCGTTGCCCGCGGTCGGGCCGGACTGGGTGCTGACGGTCATGCTGCCGGGCGAATAGCTGGACGCGCTCGCAATTCTGAGCGCGGTGGCCTCCAGGGCCAATTGCTGGTCGCCCGCCCGGTGGCGCACGGCGGCCGCATGCGCGGAGACGTCCGCCGCATGCTGCAGCTTACGCTGTTTCAGGTACCAGTAGCCCGTTTCGGCACCCAGGCCCATTGCGCCAATCAGCACGGGGAAGGCGATCGCGGCGATCACGGCCACTGCACCACGCTCGTCCCGTAGCAATCGACGCGGAAGGCCGCGTGACCGGGGAGGCGGCTTTTTGGCGCCGATAGTGTCGTTCATTCGGATGTCCTGCATCCCGCTGTTCCACACCAGACCATATATCGTGGCTCGGCGAGGCTTGCGATTCGACCGGTTGGCCTAGTCCGGGCCGCGCGCCTTGTTCGGCTCGTCTAGGCCATCAGGTCGAATGGCGATTTCGCGGTCCAGACGGCACATTTCGCGGGAATTGAAACCGGCCCGTCGGGGCCTCGCGAAAGGCACCTGAAGATGATTTCCACATCCGCCGCTTGGTTCGCATTCTTCCTGTTCGCCGGAGTGATGACCTATGCCGGCGTCAAGGACGTGGCGACGATGACGATATCGAACCGCCTGGTGGGCTCACTGGCGATCGGCTATGCCATTCTTGCGCCGGTCGCCGGCATGGACCCGACGACGATCTCGTTGAGCATTTTCGTTGCCTCCGCCGCGTTGGCCTGCACTTTCACGTTCTTCGCCTTCGGCTGGATCGGCGGCGGTGACGCAAAACTGCTCCCCGTGGCAGTGCTCTGGCTCGGTGCCGACCTCGCTCTGCATTTCGTCGTCTACGCATCGGTGTTTGGCGCAGCTCTGACGCTTGCGCTCATCCAGTTTCGGAGGGTCCCTCTGCCGATCGTCCTGAACGGACGCGCTTGGTCCAGCCGCCTGCACGCGCGTGAAGCGGGCATTCCTTATGGGGCGGCGATGGCGCCGGCGGCATTGCTGCTGCTACCGGAGAGCCATTGGTTCTCCGCCCTCGTCTGACGCCGCACTGACGACAACACATCGAGGTAAGCCATGATCCGCATCGCCATTCTCTTGCTCGCCCTGACCTCCGGGGGCATTGCCTCTTGGTTGGCGCTCGGCGTCTCCAATCAGCCGACAGCCGCGGCTGCCAATGTACAAAAGACGCCTGCGCAGGAGGTGCTCGTCGCGTCTTCCGAACTTCCCCGCGGATCGGTTCTTGAGGAGACCCACATGCGTTGGCAGCCCTGGGAAGGCGACATCCCACCGGTGTTCATCAGCCGCAGTTCACGGCCGGATGCGACAGAGGCGCTCAAGGGCATGCTCGCCCAGAGCAGCTTCGTCGCCGGGGAGCCGATCCGAGAGGACAAGCTCGCTGCGCGCGGCAGCGGTTTCCTCTCCAGCATGCTGCCCTCCGGAAAACGGGCGATCGCCGTTCGCGTGACGGCGGAAAGCACCGCCGGCGGCTTCATTCTGCCCAACGACCATGTCGACGTCATCCACACCGTCGCCCGCCCGGACTCCTCGAGCAAGGACGGCAAGGTCGCCAGCCGCGCGATCCTTTCCAACATACGGGTGCTCGCGGTCGATCAGACCGTCTCGGAGGGAGCCGATGGCACCTCCGTTGTCGGAAAAACCGCGACACTCGAGGCGGATCCCGAACAGATCGCCATCATTGCAGCGGCGGAAGCCTCCGGCTCGGTTTCGCTCGCACTCCGGGCTGTCGCCGACAACCAGGAAGCGCCGGTTGTCGAAACGGAGGGAAACCGAAGGGGCGTCGTACGCATTGTCAGTGGAGGGCGCATGTCGATGGTCGAAGTTCCGTCCCGCTCTGACGGCAGTTGATCTAGTTCACGGAAGTGTCGGACAAATGAAACAGCTCGGTAACGAAACCCAAGCAACGCTCCATGTAGCGGCCACTCCGCCGCTGTTGTCCGTCCCGAAGGTGGAGATCGCCGTCTTCTGCCGGTCGGAGGCAGTGGCTGAGGCGATCCGCGCCGCAGCGACCGACCGTCGCTTGGCGCGAGCCACGGTGACGGTAAAGGACGGGGGAATAAAGGAAGCCACGACCCTCTATGGTGGCGTCACCTCGCCGAACCTCGTCGTCGTCGAGAGCAATGACGATGAAGTCCGGTTGATGGCGGCGCTCGAGGCGCTGGCGGTGGAATGCGTGACCGGCACGAAGGTCATCGTCATCGGCCGGTCCAACGATGTCGGCCTCTACAAGAAGCTTCTGGACGCCGGTGTAAGCGACTATCTCGTCTCGCCGCTCGAGCAGCTGGAGTTTGTCACGGCGGTCCAACGCTGTTTCCGCGACGCCACCGAGAAGCTCGGGCGGGTCGTCGCCTTCATCGGCGCCAAGGGTGGAACGGGCTCCTCGACGCTCGCGCACAATGTGGCGCTCGCGATGTCGAAGCACGCGGATGCCGATGTGCTGGTGGCCGACCTTGACCTCCAGTTCGGCACTGTCGGCCTTGATTTCGATGTAGAGGCGACACAAGGCATGGCCGACGTGCTCAACAGCCCCGATCGTCTCGACGACGTCCTCCTGCGGCGTCTGAGCGTGCCCTACGCGGATCGACTGCACCTGCTTCCGTCCACCGCCGACCTCAATAGGTTCTTCATCCTCAAGGAAGGCCATGTCGATCATCTGCTCGATGTCGCTCGGTCCAATTCCTGGCACATCGTGGTGGACTTGCCTCACATCTGGATGCAATGGACGCGGAAAATCCTGCTGGAGGCCGACGAGATTGTGATCACCGCAACACCGGATCTGGCCAGCATGCGCAACGCCAAGAACCTGATCGCGCTCCTGAAGAGGGAGCGTCCCAACGATCCGCCGCCGAGACTCGTGCTGAACAAGAGCGACACGCCGAAGCTCCCGGAGATCAAACCGAAGGACTTTGTCGCAGCGGTGGGGCTCGAGGAGAGCGTGTGCGTTCCCTTCGATCCACAGCTTTTCGGCAAGGCGGCGAACAATGGCCGGATGATCATCGAGACGGCGCCCGATTCCAAGGCGGGGCGGGCGATGGTTTCGCTTGCATGGCGGGTTGGCGGGACGAGGGAGAGACGAACCAGGCAAAAGGGCCTCAAAGCATTGATTCAGCGGGTCTTCAAGCGCGGGGCGGCGAAGGCCCCGTCCACCCTCCGCAGGAAGGTGAGCGAGCTGAAGACGTCCGAAACTGGCGTTTCCGCCGTGGAATTTGCGCTGATTGCTCCGGTGCTCGCGCTCTGTCTCGTGGCCACGGCCGATGTCGGACTTGCGATTTCCGAACGGATGGCGATCGACCATGTCCTTCGCGCCGGCGCGCAAGCCGCCATGGCCGATCCCGGCGCGACACAGGTCCACAAGGTACTGCAGTCTACGCTTGCTCAAAGCGCAAGGCCGGCCAATGTCATGCTGGCGCCGGTGATGCGCTACTGCGCCTGCCCGGAAAACGCCGATGTCACACCCGAGGTTGCGCCGGACTGCGGAACGACGCTGTGTGCCGGGGCGGCCCCGCAATTCGTATATTATCGCCTGGAGGCGGCGAAAGCCTATCAGCCAATGTCTCTGCCCGAGGTGCTTCCGGCCTTTAAGCTCGGTTCCACCATGCAGGTGCAGGTCCGATGACGGCGTCGCTCTCGACCCTTCGTCGCGCCTGGTGCAGCCAGTCGGGCGCAATGGCGGTCGAATTCGCGCTAGTCTGTTTTCCGCTGCTCTTGCTCGTCCTCGGGATCGTCGAATTCGGCCGCGCCCTTTATGTACGAAACGACCTGTCCTACGCCACCGACATCGCGGCTCGGACGGTGCTCATCGGGCAGATTGCGCGCGACGCGCCCGACAGCGAGGTACAGGCAAAGCTGGAGAGCGCCGTACGCGACAGTTTCGACGGTGGTGATCCACTGCTGCTGCAGGTTTCTGTCAGTAAGGAGACGGTGGACGGGATCGCATTTCGTGTGCTGTCGGTCCGCTATCCGTTCACCTTTTTCCTGCCTGGACTGGCTGAGAGCCCCGTCAGCCTCGGACTGTCGCGGCGCATCCCGATCGGATGACCGAGACTGGCGGGAGGGTCATGGCCCGCCGGCGCCGGTGGAACCGCCGCCGTCAATGACTTGCGGCGTTGCGCCAGGTGGATTTCCTTCGCCGGATTGAACCGGATCGCAGCGCTCGGAGCAGCTGTAGGTCGCCCGTCCATTGCCCTCGTCTACGGTGATCAAACGACCGCCCGCAGCGACCACGTCTAGGACGACATTGGCAACCTCGGCGCCCTCGGCGTCCATCACGATCAGGTTCGTCGATCCCGGTGTCTTGCCGGTCAGAATTACCGTTTTGTCGTCGCTGAGGGTCGCCTGTGCGATGGCCGGATTACCGATGATGACTGTACTCGCAGGTCGATCGAGTATGAAAGGTCTTGCAAAATCGACGATGACCTTCACCACGCCATCTGTTTGGCGGGCGGGCTCCTGCGCGTTAGTGGCCCCCGGCCGATCTTCCGCAGCTTGAACCATACTCACCGCGGCGCATAACGCCAATGCGAGAACAGGCCATTTGACGCCGATGCGCATTCGACCACTCCCGTTTGTTGCCGATTCAGGTGAACGGACGGAAGCATCATTCGTTCCGGTTACTATAGCATTATCGCGGAGTGATCGATCGGACTAGGCCATCAGGCCGATCCTATCCGGAAGGGGTATCGACCATCAGGCCGAATGGATCAAAAGGGTTAACAAAGTCTATATGGAGGCCACACAGCAAGCGGGCAACGAGGCAGAATCCGACCCGGCCGTGTGATGCAGAACTGGATACAACCCCAACCCACTGAAGGATCGAACCATGAAGAAACTCCTTGTTCGCTTTGCCCGCAACGAATCCGGCGCGACCGCCATCGAATACAGCCTGATCGGCGGCCTCATCGCCGTCGCTATCATTGCCGCGGTAAGGACCGTCGGAACGGATGTCGCCGCGGTGTTCACCAGCATCTCCACCGCGATCTAATCGGCGAGCAGCAACATGTTGCAGAGCAAGGCGGCGACACCCGTCTCCGCCAGCTCGTTCTACACCATCGCAGTTTGATTGAAATCAGGTTGGCGACGTCGATGTTCGGTAAGAAATCCATATCGGAGCAGAAAGTTCTCGAGACGGTAGCGCTGCCGGAGGTAGCAGAGCCGCAAGCCGTCCCGATGCCAAGCCAATCTCTGAGGCTTGCCGAGCCCGTGGCGGTCGCCAAGCCGGAAAAGGCTGAGCAATATTACAGCCTGAAGAAGGAAATCTTCAGCGCCCTCATCGCCACCATTGATGTCGCGGCACTCTCCAGCATGGACGGCGACCAGGCACGCCAGGAAATCGGCGCGATCGTCAACGATATCGTCGCGGCCAAGAAGACCGGCATTTCCATGGCCGAGCAGAACGACCTGCTGCGCGATATCTGCAACGATATTCTCGGCTACGGCCCTCTCGAACCCTTGCTTGCACGCGACGACATCGCCGACATCATGGTGAATGGTGCAAACCAGGTCTTTATCGAAGTCGGCGGAAAGGTGCAGGAAACGGGCGTCCGTTTCCGCGACAACGAGCAGCTCCTCAACATCTGCCAGCGTATCGTCAGCCAGGTCGGCCGGCGCGTCGATGAATCGAGCCCGATCTGCGACGCTCGGCTCGCCGACGGCTCGCGTGTCAACGTCATCGCGCCTCCGCTCGCGATCGACGGACCCAGCCTGACGATCCGCAAGTTCAAGAAGGAGAAGCTGACCCTCGATCAGTTGGTACGGTTCGGCTCGATCTCGCCGGAGGGCGCCGAGGTCCTCAAGATCATCGGCCGTGTGCGCTGCAACGTGCTCATTTCAGGCGGCACAGGCTCCGGCAAGACGACGCTGTTGAACTGCCTCACGGGCTATATCGACCATGGCGAGCGTATCATCACTTGCGAGGACGCGGCCGAGCTGCAATTGCAACAGCCCCATGTCGTGCGCCTCGAGACCCGGCCGCCGAATATTGAAGGACAAGGTGAAATCACCATGCGCAGCTTGGTCAAGAACTGCCTGCGCATGCGGCCGGAACGGATCATCGTCGGCGAGGTCCGCGGGCCGGAGGCTTTCGACCTGCTGCAGGCGATGAACACCGGTCACGACGGTTCCATGGGGACGCTGCACGCCAACTCTCCGCGCGAGGCGATCTCGCGCGTCGAGGCGATGATCACCATGGGCGGGCATTCCCTGCCGGCCAAGGCGATCCGGGAAATGCTCGTCTCATCGGTTGACGTGATCGTGCAGGCGGCGCGTCTGCGCGACGGTTCGCGTCGCATAACACACATCACCGAAGTGCTCGGCATGGAGGGCGATGTGGTGACGACGCAAGATCTCTTCGTCTACGACATCCTTGGAGAGGACGGAAAAGGCAACATCATCGGACGACATCGTTCCACCGGCATCGGCCGCCCGGCCTTTTGGGATCGCGCCCGCTATTACGGTGAAGAAGCGCGGTTGGCCACCGCCCTTGACGCCGCCGAGACAAAGGCGGCCGCCTGAGAGTGCCGAAACTCACCAAAGCCATCCTGACACAGGTCGAACGAACATGCTGAGCTCTTCGATATTTCCCGTCTTCGTCTTTCTCCTGGGATCGACCTCAGTCGGGGGCCTGTTGCTCGCTGCGTTCTATCCACAGGCCACCAAAGCCAGCGCCTACCGGCAGAGATTCGAGCGCGTCGCGGCGCGGACCGAGAGCAGGCGGACGGAGCCGGCCGACGAGAACGGCCGCGACCGCCGTCGTTCGGTGGAAAAGACGCTTCGCGAGATAGAAGAGAAGCAAAAGGCGAATGCGCGCAAAGGGGGAAAGCCTAGGCTCGGCGTCAGGCTCCGCCAAGCGGGCCTCGGCTGGTCGCTCAGGTCCTATTATCTCGCTTGTGCCGGCGCCGGCTCCGCCGCCTATGTCCTGATGCTGCTTCCGGGGTTTGGCGCCTTGAGCGCGCTGGGTTTCGCCGTCGCGGTCGGTTTGCTCTTGCCACACACCTATGTGAACGCGAAGCGCAAGGCGCGGTTTAAGCGGTTCGGTGCCGAGTTTCCGAATGCAGTCGATGTGATCGTGCGCGGGCTCAAGGCCGGCTTGCCGATGACCGACTGCCTGAGGGTGATTGCGGCCGAGGCGCAGGAGCCGGTCAAAGGCGAATTCGTCACCATCGCACAGGACCAGACGCTTGGAATCCCCGTCGACGAGGCCGTGCAGCGCATGTGCGAGCGCGTACCGCTGCCGGAGGCTAATTTTTTCGCCATCGTCATCGCAATTCAGAGCCGTACCGGCGGTAGCCTTTCGGAAGCGCTCGGAAACCTTTCCAAGGTGCTTCGGGAGCGGAAGAAGATGAAGGGCAAGATCAGGGCCATGAGCGCAGAGGCGAAGTCCTCCGCAGGCATTATCGCCGCCCTGCCGTTCTTCGTCTCCGGCGCCGTGTACCTCACCAGCCCCGACTACATGTCGCTTCTCGTCACGACGCTGACCGGCAAGATCGTTCTCGTGGGCTGCGCCCTGTGGATGAGCATAGGCACTTTCGTCATGCGCAAGATGATCAATTTCGATTTCTGAGATACGACATGAACCTCGCTACCCATATCCCCGATCCGGACCAGTTCTCTGCCATGATGGCTGGCTTCGCCGCCTTTTCCGCCGTCGTTGCCGTTTCCTGGCCCTACATCTTCCGCGATACGCTTGCCGAGCGCATGCGCAAGGTGGAGGATGAGCGCGAACGCATTCGCCAGCGCGAGCGCACGCGGCTCATTGCCGAGAAGCGCAACGTGTCTCTGCGTGCCGAACCGAAGCGCCTGTTCCAGACGATCGTCGATCGCTTCAACCTTGCAAAGCAGGCGGAGGGCGGAGAAATCGTCCGCAAGCTGAGCATGGCCGGCTATCGCGGCCATGCTCCGGTGACGACCTTTCTCGCGATTAGACTGATAGCCCCGTTTGTGATCTTCGCGGCCTGCCTGCTCTATCTGCTGCTCATTGTTAGGCCGGAGGCGCCGCTCATGGCCGTAATTGCGGTGGCCGCCGGCGTGGGATCGCTTGGATACTTCGCTCCAGCGATTTACATCAGGAACAGGATCACGAAGCGGCAGCAGGCGATCCGCCGGTCGTGGCCGGAGGCGCTGGACCTGTTGTTGATCACCGTCGAAGCCGGGATGGGCATCGAAAGCGCCTTTCGTAAGGTGGGCGAGGAAATCGGCACGCAATCGCCGGAAATTGCGGAGGAAATCCTCCTGACAACGGCGGAGCTTTCCTATCTGCAGGACCGGCGGCAGGCCTATGAGAACCTGGGGCAGAGGACCGGCATGGAGGGCGTCCGCGCCGTCGTAACCAGCCTTATCCAGGCCGAAAAATATGGGACGCCTCTTGGTCAGGCACTTCGCGTGATGGCGCAGGAGAACCGCGATATTCGCATGAGCGAGGCTGAGAAAATAGCGGCGGCTCTTCCCCCCAAGCTGACCGTGCCGATGATCCTGTTCTTTCTGCCTGTTCTGTTTGCGGTGATCATGACTCCCGCCGCCATTCAGATAGCCGGGATGCAATGAATTTGGGGTACTGCAATTCTCAAGAGACGCGATTGGCTGGTTCTGTTGCAAACCCATTCATTAGGATCGGTATGGCATTGATCTCCGGTAATGTTCCGGAGATTGGCAATGTTTAAAGGTCGGCATTTCGAGCAGTCGGTGATCTTGCTGTGCGTGCGTTGGTATCATCTCAAATTAGGTGCCCGCGAACCCCACGGTCTCCTGATTCATGGTGCCATTGCGCTTTCGCGCGCGTTACGCCGGATCGTCTGGGGCGGCTGTCCCAGCGTCCGCAGAAAAGCCCGGCGCATGCGATCACTATCGGCAAAGCCGGTCTCCTCCGCGATCACGTCCATGGAGTGGCGACCTTGTTCCATCATCAGCCGCGCCGCCTCCACGCGCCGGTTCTCCACCGCCTTGGCGGGCGACTGCCCCGTCTCTGACCGGAAGGCCCGGCTGAACTGACGCGCGCTCAAGCCCGCCGCATCCGCCAGTTCCTCCACGGAGAGAACGCTGCGCAGGTTGGCCTTGGCGTAGTTGACCGATTTCTGGATCCGGTCCGACTTCGGGTCCAGTTCGAGCAACGCCGAGAACGGCGATTGGCCGCCGGCCCTGCGGTGGTAAACCACGAGCTTGCGTGCGACCGAGCGGGCGACGTCTTGGCCATGATCCTTCTCGACCATGTCCAGCCTGTCGTCTAATCGCGGTAGAGCGCTCCAGTACCGTTTCGATGGCGGCGAACTCCTCTGCGAGCGGATCTTCCTCGGACCGCATCGACAGCCCTCCCACTCCCCAAAGCTCCCCCCAGGCGGGCGCGGAGTACCGCGGGTGCACGGGTGAGCTCGTGGGTCGGCGGGCGGATGTCCATGTGGGCGTCGTGGAGGACGAGGTCTTCCCGGTAAACGAGCTCGCCCTCGAGACCCGGCGCCTCAGCCGCGTCGCGGAAGGCCGAAGCGCCTGCCGCAGTCAATCTTCCCGGAGGCCCTTGGTGAGCGAGTCGAGCAAGGGACGCAGCAGATAGTCCAGGAGAGTTTGTTCGCCCGTCAGAATCATTACCTCGGCAGGCATACCCGGGCTCAGCCGTACATCTCGCATCCGCCCAAGTTCCGCCCGATCAACCTCTACCTTGGCCAGGAAATAGGCCTCTCCCGAGCGGTCGTCGATCAGCCTGTCCGCCGATATCGTGCGCAAAATCCCATGGACCTGGGGCAGATTGCGCTGTCGATATGCGGTCAACAGAACGCGGGCCCTCATGCCGGGTCGAATCGTGTCGATGTCGATCGGTTTAACGCGCGCATCGACGATGAGCCCAGTCTCCGACGGTACGATGTCGAGAAGGGGCTCGCCCGGCCCGACGACGCCGGCTTCGGTCGTTACCCGCACGTTCATCACGGTGCCGGCGATCGGTGCTGCAATGACCGTTCGGCTGAGAACATCGGTTCGGGATGGCAATTGGCTGCGTAGCTCCGCCAGGCCTGCCCGCACCTTTGTCAACTCCTCGTTTGCTCGCTCCTTATCCTCCTGGCGCAGCGTGAGAAGCTGCATTTCTGTCTCGCCAATCTCCTGCTTGTCGCGCGCTATGCGGGCCCGGTTCGCCGCCTTTTCGGCGCGAATTTTGGCTCGCTCGCGCTGGAGTGCAAGTAGCCGCGGGAGGCGCTCAAGGCCTTTTCCATAGAGCACCTCCACGCCCTCGATCTCCTTGCCGATCAGCGTGAGCTGCGTGTCCTGGGCGGCGACTACTTCGTGCAGGCCGCTGATCTCTTCCTCCAACTGCTTTACGCGCTGAGCAAGAATTCGCTCTCTACCTTCCTGGGTGGCTCGACGACTATGCAGGAGGTCCCGCTGGCCCATCACTGTACTGTGGTCGTGGGCGATCCCCAACGTCCTCAATTCCTCTGGAAACCCAATCTCTTCCGCGCCGGTCTGCTCGGCGATGAGGCGTGCTTCCATCGTCAGCAGATGGACATAGCGTTCCCGCAGCTCGTCATAACCGCCGCGGGCCTGTATATCCTCGAGCGTCACGAGCTTCTGCCCTTTAACGACCCAGTCGCCTTCCCGAACATGGATCGCCCGAACGATCCCGCCTTCGAGGTGCTGAATGGTTTTACGGCTGCCATCGGGGCTGACCACAGCAGGCGCAATGGCGGCGCTTGCCAGCAGAGCGGTCGACGACCAACCGCCAAAGCCAGCAATAAGGAGCAGAAAAGCAGCATAGCCCAACCTGCGGGGCCAGCGGGTCAGATTCGCGAGGCTCGGCCCCCCGGTTCCCGATGAGCGTCTCGCAAAAGCGAGCCAAAGCAGAATCATCGTGCCGCCCAACAGGCTGAAGAGCGTGACACCGACAGCAATCTGCGCCGCCGCTCCGGGATCAGTCCAACCCGCCGCCCGGAACAGCTCGAGGTACCAGGCTTTCTTGAGCGCGGCGAACTCCTGCAATTGCGCGATGAGCGAGCCCCACATGGACGTTATTCCGCGTGCATCGGCGTCGGGTCCGCGCCGTTGGAACGCTGGCTTACCGTAGCCCCCGGCGCTACGACGCTGATCTGACGGCGACCGCTCGTGGTCATCTTCTGAACCTGATCGCGGTTGTTGAACATCACCACGCTGCCTTCTTTCAGAACCAGGATCTTGTCGGTTAATTGCAGCGGTATAAGCTGGTGCGTGACGATCAGAACCGTCCGCCCCTGCTGCTTCAGGTAAGTCAGTGCCCGGATCAGCGCTTGGTCGCCTTCGCTGTCCAGATTCGAGTTCGGCTCGTCCAAGACGATCAACGGTGGGTCGCCGAACAGCGCACGCGCGAGCCCAAGGCGCTGTCGCTGGCCCAGTGAAATCCGGCTGCCGTGCAGGCCGACATCGGTTTGGTAGCCGTCCGGGAGGTGGAGGATCAACTCGTGAATGCCAGCACGCTTTGCCGCCGCTATGACTGGGGCGCTCTCTACCTCCCGTAGGCGGGCAATGTTCTCGGCAACAGTGCCGGGGAAGAGCTCCACCTGCTGAGGGAGGTACCCGACGTATTGGCCCAGATCCTCGGAGTCCCAAGCTGAGACCTCCGCTCCGTCGAGGCGCACGTGGCCGTCGGAAGGCTTCCACGCGCCGACAACAAGGCGACAGAGGCTCGACTTGCCGGCGCCGGAAGGTCCGACAATGGCACCGGTCTGGCCAGGCTCCAGCACAAAGGAGACATTCTTAAGAATGCGGTCCCCCGAGTTCGGCGCGAGGTAACAGAGTCCCTGCACCACCAGTCTGCCTTGAGGGCGCGGCAGGCGGACAGGCTTCGCCGCAGCCGTCGTGACGCCGAGGAGGCGTGTCAGATTTCGATGTGCAGCGCGCGCGGAAACAAAGCTGCGCCACGCCCCGATCGAGCGCTCGATCGGGGCGAGCGCGCGACTGAGGATAATTGACGCGGCGATCATGCCGCCAGCGGTCAATTGCCCCTTCAGCACATAATAGGCACCGAGTCCGAGAATTAGAACCTGCAGCGCAAGGCGCAGGGCACGAGTGCTGCTGACGATGGCAACCGTCGTCTCGGCTAGGCGCTGCCGTTCGGCCTGGGCGTCGCGGCGTTGCGCCTGCCAGCGCGCGAGAACCGTGCTGGTCATGCCGAGCGGAGCGATGGTTTCCGCGCTCTCCACATAGCGAAGCGCATCCGCCTGGTTGTGGCGCAGCGCGACGCTGGCGCGTTGCTGCCGCCCCCGAGTGAGGAAGTCGTTCGCCAGGGCGGCGAGAAACAGAATCACGGCGCCGGCGGTTGCGAGCGTCCCAAGCCCAGGATGTAACAGCCAGACAACCGTGATGAAAACGGGCGTCCAGGGTGCGTCAAGAAACGCGAGAACGCCGTCGCCGCCGACGAAGCCGCGCAGATCGGCTACATCCTTCAGACCGGCATCCGCGCCGGTGGCGCCGGCGAGGCGCGCGTCCATCGATCGACGGATGACAGGACCGCTCAATTCACCCTCCAACCAAGCGCCGATGCGACCGAGAATCAATCGGCGCGCTTGCTCGAAGAGGCCGTAGACGGCGATAGCGGCGAGCGCCATGACCGTCAGCCAGAGCAGCGTATCCATCGAGCCGCTCGCCAGCACTCGGTCGTAGACCTGCAGCATATAGAGGGCGCTGACCAGCAACAGCAGGTTGGCGACGAAGCTAAACGCGATGAGCGTCGGAGCTTGGCGCCTGATCGCGGCCATCACCGCGGTGAAAGAATGTTCATTGCACTGCATGACAACAGACTCGAATCCACGATCGGGCGGTATGCCGGCTGTGCGCCCAAGGGGCGCACAGCCGCTTGCCATTTAGGCGATCACGCCGTCAACGTGGTCGTCGTCGAAAATGCCGGTCCCATCGATCCCAATCGAGAAGCTGTCGCTGTCGGTATCCCCGTCCGCGTCGGCGATCTGAACCGTGAAGTCGAGCTTCTCGTCAGGCGTTGGTTGCGTCTGGACGAGGCTGAAGCCGCCGATATCGAAGGTGTTGTTGTCGTTGCCGGAAATGCCATCTGCGTTGCTGATGTTTTCGATCAGCACGCGGTCATGGTTTCCGCTCGTCGTCCACTGCACCTTGTCGCCGGTGCTCAGGCCGGTGATTATCAAGTTGCCGTCGGCGTCGATCGAGGCTTCCGGAGTAAATTGCGTATTGCCTGTCTTGACGACGAAGTCGGTGATCGAGAACGACGTGATGTTGACGTGCGTGTCGTTGGTGAGCCCGTCGACGAAATTCACTCCCGGTTCCGCGGCGGTGCTGAAGGCCGAGATCTTGACGGTGACGGGTCCGACGCCCGGATTGGTCTGGTTAACGGTGAAGGACGCCGCGGTCGCATTGAACACGTTCTGGAAGTCGATGTTGGCTTCGATATCGGCCTCGTTCTGGTCCAGATTGGGCACGAGGAAGTTCGTGTTCGCGCCCGTGACGTAGGTGATGAACGCGCCCTCATCGGGGTTGATCTGGTTGCCGTTGACGCCGAACGAGGTGGTACTGCCGGCCTGGCTGATATTGAGCACATCCTTGGTGTTGATGTTTCCGCCCTGGGATTGATTGAGCGGGTCCTGCCCGATCACCACGATTTGCGTGGAGGTCGGATCGCCGAAGGTCATGAACAGGTTGCTGCCGGAGGGTGCCCCGGCGAAGCCGAAATTCACCTCCGCGGGCGGAGGATTTTGGAGGACATCGAAGGTATAGTTGCCGCTCGACAGGGTCAGCTTGAAGAAATCGATGTCTCCGGCGGTGTGTGTGCCGCTGGCATCAACATCCTTGAAGTACGTAGCGACAGTGTTGTTGTTGGTAAGGTCCCTGAGCAGCGTTACCTGCGAGGACGTGCCGTCCAGTATCGTCAGGGTCGCCGGCGAGCTCGTGATGCTATAGGTTGCCGGGTCGTCCGCCCCGACCACTCCGCTGAGCGTCTTGGTCACGGTGCTGCCAGCAGCGAAGTCCACCAGCCCATCGCTGATAAGTCCGATGGCCGGGCCGTCGTCCTGGAATTGCACGGCATCGCCGATACCGGTCGAACTGGTCGCGGTGTCGCCGTCGCCGTCGGTGACGGTCACCACCGCCAGCAACGCACCGTCGGTGATGTTCACCGACTCGTCGTGACTGGCGCCCGGGGTCGGATGAAGGATCGAAGCATACTGCGCCACGCTGACGACCCCGGTCGCGCTATTGATGGCCACTGCAAAGGCTGTCTGCCCTGCAGCCCCGCCGATGCGGCCGACCACCAGGTCGCCTTCCTTGAACAGGAAGATGCTGGTGCCGTCGGTCGTGTCGAGGCCGGAATCCACCCCCGCGGCGGACACCGCCAGCGAGAACGCCGTCGTGCCGCCCTCCTGATCGGCGCCGAACGAGCTTCCGGTTGAGCTCACCACCGCGCTTGGGTCCTGTGCGTACCCGGTTGGACTGAGGTCGGTGCTGATGTTGCTGACGCCCGCGAACAGGGCGATGACCCCTGCCGCAGTGGTGTCGTCTGCATCGGCCTGGTTGCCCGCGGTCTCGTCATGCGCCACCGTCGGAGCACCCTGGACAATGCCCGCCGTCGGGCCGTCGTCCTGGAATTGCACGGCATCGCCGATACCGGTCGAACTGGTCGCGGTGTCGCCGTCGCCGTCGGTGACGGTCACCACCGCCAGCAACGCACCGTCGGTGATGTTCACCGACTCGTCGTGACTGGCGCCCGGGGTCGGATGAAGGATCGAAGCATACTGCGCCACGCTGACGACCCCGGTCGCGCTATTGATGGCCACTGCAAAGGCTGCCTGCCCTGCAGCCCCGCCGATGCGGCCGACCACCAGGTCGCCTTCCTTGAACAGGAAGATGCTGGTGCCGTCGGTCGTGTCGAGGCCGGAATCCACCCCTGCGGCGGACACATCCAGCGAGAACGCCGTCGTGCCGCCATCTGTACCCGTAGAACTGCCGGTTGAGCTCACCACCGCGCTTGGGTCCTGTGCGTACCCGGTTGGGCTGAGGTCGGTGCTGATGTTGCTGACGCCCGCGAACAGGGCGATGACCCCTGCCGCAGTGGTGTCGTCTGCATCGGCCTGGTTACCCGCAGTCTCGTCATGCGCCACCGTCGGAGCACCCTGGACAATGCCCGCCGTCGGGCCGTCGTCTTCGATCACGATCTGCTGGCCGACGAACTCCGAGGCGGAGCTGGACGTCACGATACTGAAGCCGCCGATGTCGAAAGTGTTGTTGTCGTTGCCGGAAATGCCATCCGCGTTGCTGATGTTTTCGATCAGCACGCGGTCATGGGTTCCGCTCGTCGTCCACTGCACGGTGTCGCCGCTGCTCAAGCCGGTGATTATCAAGTTGCCGTCGGCGTCGATCGAGGCGGCCGGAGTATATTGCGTATTGCCTGTCTTGACGACGACGTTGGTGAGCGAGAACGACGTGATGTTGACGTGCGTGTCGTTGGTGAGCCCGTCGACGAAATTCACCCCCGGTTCCGCGGCGGTGTTGAAGGCCGAGATCTTGACGGTGACGGGTCCGACGCCCGGATTGGTCTGGTTGACGGTGAAGGATGCCGTGGTTGCATTGACGACGTTCTGGAAGTCGATGTTGGCTTCGATATCGGCCTCGTTCTGGTCCAGATTGGGCACGAGGAAGTTCGTGTTCGCGCCCGTGACGTAGGTGATGAACGCGCCCTCATCGGGGTTGATCTGGTTGCCGTTGACGCCGAACGAGGTGGTACTGCCGGCCTGGCTGATATTGAGCACATCCTTGGTGTTGATGTTTCCGCCCTGGGATTGATTGAGTGGGTCCTGCCCGATCACCACGATTTGCGTGGAGGTCGGATCGCCGAAGGTCATGAACAGGTTGCTGCCGGAGGGTGCCCCGGCGAAGCTGAAGTCGAGCTTCTCGCTCGCCGCGAGCTTGAGGGTGTTGCCGAGATCGACCGCGTCATCCGGATTGGTGCTGTCGCCATGGAAGATCGGCACGTAGGTGACGATGTTGAAGGTCACCTGGGCGCTGGTGAAGTCGGCGTTGATCCCGTCCTGCTTGAAGATGACGAAGGCAATCGCGTCGGCACTGCCGTTGCCATCGCTGTCATAGCGGCCGATCACAGTGTCGTCGCCATCGGCAAAGAGCAGGATATTCTTGCCGTCGACGGTGTCGAGCCCGCTGTCGTCGCCGTCGAGGGCGCCGCCGCTCCCGTCGGTGAACTTGAGGTCGGTAAGCTGGCTGCCTGCTGAGGCATTAACGGTGACCGAGTTCGTCTTGGTCGCGACGCCGACGCTGGTCGGGAACGTCGGGCTCAGCAGGAGATCCGTCTCAAGATAGGTCCGGATCGAAGCCGGCAGCGAGGAGTATGCCACATCGGTGTCGGTAAAGCCGTCGGTGCTGTCGCCGATTTGCAGCCCGGTGGTCTGGTCGTTGACGGCCTCGTCGTTGAGGATAAAGGTGATAGCCATTGCTGTCCTCCCTATTCGCGTGCCTATTCGCGTGATCTATCCCGGCGGGCGCCGCACGTCCTCGACACCACGTGCCCTGGCCGGTGCTGTGGTAGCTGTGTGGTAGCTGTTAACCAAAGCATGCGGAGATATGAGGCGCGGAGGCCGTAACTATGCCGCCGTACCTCCTGAGGCTTTTCTGGTGGACATTTCCAACTCCGCGGCTCTGCGCCGCTGATCCGAAATGGGACCGCAGCGCACGAAAACACGCCCTCCCACTTGGCGACTGATCCATGACCAACCGCCCGCAAATATTAGCAACAAGAAATATTATAACGCCCTTATTATTTTGTGGCAATTAAACTCTTAGTACTATTGGATTTTCTATTCGTAACAGCCTGAATTTGCACTACAAATGCTGACTAACTGTTGCCAGCGCGGTGAGTTGCTGGAACAGGGACTAGTTCGATTGGAGTATGTCTTTCCTGGCGCTTCGCCGGCGGAACATCGAGGTGTCTCTGTATCGCCTTGAAGACTCTCCGGGCGAGGCGCGCACGATTTTCTTGCTGGATGTCTTGGGACAGCGCTGCTGGGATTTCTCCGACCTTAAGAGGTTCGCCGAAAAATTCGAACGGAAAATGTATGGGATTGAGCCGGGCTCGAACCAATTGATGCTTGATGCGATCAAGGATCCGGCGCTCGGCCTTGAAGACTGGGAGATGGTCGAATCAAGCGAGCAGGGGATGCTTTCCGAGGTCGTCCGGCGCTCGCGCGATAAATCCTTCGTCGTCTTCCAGGGATGGGCGCCGCATCCGATGAACACGGTCATCGACATGAAATACCTGACGGGCGGCGACAAGTTCTATGGTCCGAACTTCGGTGCGGCGACCGTCTCCACGCAGGTGTCTATGATCCGCTGCTGCGGGCCGCGGCGCATGCGTTGATCGCTGAATTCGAACGGCCAGGTCCACCCGATCTCGCGTATGCGGAATCCCTCGTTCGTGCCGTCGCGCACCACCTCATTCGGCGCTACTCAATTGAACATATGAGCGAAGGTTCGCCTTGCTCGTTTATACAAGTTTTGATATAAGGCAGGTTATGAAGCGTCTCGAATTTCTCGGAGACTCCCTGGAGCAATTGCGGGACTTTCCCGAGGATGCGCGCAAAGAGGCGGGCGTCCAGCTGCACAAGGTGCAGCTGGGGCTTGATCCAAGCGACTGGAAGCCGATGACAAGCGTCGGGGCAGGGGTGCGGGAAATTCGTATCCGCGACGAGGCCGGAGCCTTTCGGGTGCTCTACGTCGCGAAGATCGAGGACGCGGTTTACGTGCTGCACGCTTTCCAGAAGAAGACGCAGCAGACCGCGAAACGGGATTTGGACTTGGCCGCATCCCGATTGCGGCAAATCTAGCGGAGGCTCGCTATGGAACGTCAGAGCTTTGCGAATGTATGGGACGCCTTGGAAGACACGCCACAGGAAGCGGCGAGCATGTCTATGCGCTCCAATCTCTTAATTGCCATCGAGCAGCGTGTGCGGAGCTGGAATGTCACGCAGGCCGAGGCGGCGCGGCGGCTTGGCATCACGCAGCCGCGCCTTAACGATCTGCTTCGCGGCCGGATCACTAATTTCAGTCTTGATACGTTGATCAACCTAGCCACACAGGCGGGGCTTTCGGTGCGGTTGGATATCGCCGACGCCGCATAGTTGAGTGAATGTGTATATACGCTTTTGAGTGTATGAGTTCTTGTGGAATAGGCCCAGTCGGCCCGAAGCTGCGATTTTGGCCAACTTGAAAAACGTTGTGGGAACATCGCTTGTGGGATTGACCAGGTAAACGCCGGTTCGTGACATTGCGCTCCAAATTGAGGAGCGTTGCAGCGAGTACGGGTATTTCGTGTTCGGATTTCGTCGGCCAATGGAGCCTGAGCTTTGCCGACATTGATTTCATCAATTCCAAACCGGCGGTAACAAGGTTGGGTCCTGGCAACGCAGTTGAAGTTCTTCAGCGCACGCGGTTTTTTCGCTGACGATGGCACATTGGTCCCGAACGATGCTGCCGAATACCTAGCCGAGCAGATCGGCGTCCGAGCCGACGAACTGTCCGGCTATGATTTCGGCGGGAGAACTGCCCGTCGGCATTGCGCCGAGATTTTACAATATCTCGGATTTCGCCGCATGAAGCGGGTGGACCGGGAAGCGCTGTCTTTCTGGATTATCGACGAACTTTGCCCGTCCGGACAGCCCGTCAGCGCTATGCTTGAGGCGGTGTTCCTCTGGTGCCGGGATCGCAATATCTATGGTCCTTCGACCAAGGAACTGGAACGGCTGGTTCGCTCGCAACGCCAGCAATATCTGGACGGTTGGCTTCATGAGGTGAGCGCCGCGCTTCCACCTGAGACTGTTGCAGCGATGGAAAGCTCCCTGGCCGACGCGGATGGACCGACGGGCTCCAATGCAATGAAAGCCGATGCAGGTCGGGCAACGCTGGACAACATTCTCGAAGTCACCGAGCGGCTGGCGTTCATCCGAAAGCTCGCTCTTCCCCGGATTTTTCTCTCGAACATCAACCCGGGGTGGATTGAACATGTCGTCCGCCGCGTTTCCGGCGAAAAGGCGTCGGAGAGCCGAGTGGGCAAGCGGTCGAGCGTCCGTTGAACGATCCCCTTACGGACTGTGACAAATACCGCTGACAATCAGTGCCAAATAGCGATAAAGGTCACACCGACCCTTTTGTGACCTTCCCGGCGTGTCACATTCGACTGTCACTCTGAGGTGCACCCTAATGTGATGGACCGAATAAGTGGATATAGGACGACATGATACGATCTTGATAATAGTTGATAAATATGCCATCTTAGACCCAGTTCGACTGAACGAGGATTCAACATGATCAGTGCCGATCTGGGTAAACAACTCGAAAGTTATGTTAAGCAGCTCGTCGATGCGGGTCGCTATGGTTCGAAAAGTGAAGTGCTGCGGGAAGGGGTGCGGCTGATTCAGGATCGTGAGACGCGCCTTGCCGCCCTCGATGCCTCGATCATGCGCGGTATTGCCGATGCTGACGCGGGACGAACGAAGCCAGCGAGCGAAGTTTTTGACCGACTGGAAGCAAAATACCGCGCTATGGCTGAACAGGCCGAAAAGTCCGCATGATCGTTGAATTTTCGGACGAAGCAGAAAGTGACCTCGAACAGATTGCGGACTACATCGCAAAAGATAATCCGCGTCGTGCTCTTTCATTCGTTCAGGAGCTACGCGGCAAGTGTGAGGCCCTTACGGCCTCTCCGAAGGGCTTCCCTTTGGTGCCTCGATATGAACAGCACGGCATTCGCCGTCGGGTTCATGGCAGTTACCTGATTTTCTACCGTGTGGAAGATGAGCACGTGGTCATTGTCCACGTTCTGCATGGTGCAATGGACTATGCCGCCATACTGTTTGAGGGCTAAGTCGATGACGGAGGATTTCAACCGCCAAGATTTCTCAGACCTGCCGCCAGAAGACAAAATGGGCTTTGCGGTTCCGAAGACACCGACCCACTCGCTCATGCTTTTGAACAGCTACATGCGCACAGACATGCTGCAGCACATCCATTTGCGTCTTCATCAGATGAGAGATGCAAACGAGCCAGGATCGCCTTTGCACCATATGGCGAAAAGTCTCGAACGGGGTCATCGACACCTACGACGGCATAAATCTGTTCGAGTGCTTTACCCGCAACCACTTCCACATCGATCCGGATTACGAATTCCGGCCGGAACAGGATTACCTCCACGACATCCGGTTGATGAAGCACCACCTCAAATGTCACAGGAAAACGATCAAGGACCTGGATAGCTGGCGCTGACCGAGCCATCCGGGAAAAGTCGGCTGATCCCTTATGTAGGTTTTCTGTTCCGTTGCTGATACTGCTGGCGAATTCATTTTGGCGTTAACTACGGTTGGCTGGGTGCGGCACTACGACTCACCTAGGATGGTGGTCGCCTGCGAGTCAAATACCAGCGCCGCCATTAGAATCGAAGTCATCCCCGCCTTTGATTCTGCACAGGATGGCCATGTCGCTTCAGCCAAGAGAAATCGCCCCGGTTCCTGAGGATACCCGCCGTGTCGCCCATGCGGCCTTTCCCAAAGGAAATATTTATATCCGCATGCGAGATGAGATAGGCACAATCTTCAACGATCCGATGTTCGCGCCCCTGTTCCCGGCCCGTGGCCAGCCAGCCCAAAGCCCCTGGCGTCTGGCGTTGATCACGGTGATGCAATTCGCGGAGGGCCTGTCCGATCGTCAGGCCGCCGACGCGGTTCGCGGCCGGATCGACTGGAAATACGCTCTGGGCTTGGAACTAACCGATCCCGGTGGTGACGCTTCGGTGTTGTGCGAGTTTCGCGGCCGTCTCGTTGATAGTGGCGTCGGGGCAGCCGTGCTCGATACGATGCTGTCGCGGTTCAAAGTGCGTGGCCTCTTGAAGGCCCGTGGCCAGCAGCGCACGGATTCCACCCATGTCCTGGCCGCGATCCGCACCCTCAACCGGCTGGAAACCATCGGCGAAACTTTGCGCGCGGCTCTAAACTGCCTGGCGACGGCTGCGCCGGACTGGTTGACCGGCGTGGTCATCCTTGAGACCGGGAACGACAGCTTCCGCTTCAAGAACAGCTCAGCGCACGAAGCCAAAACCAGGAAGGAGAAAAACAGGAACTTGGCCACCACACCAGACCCGAAGCATACATAAAAGGCGGGTCAATTCTCGGCGGAAACGCCGGGTCAGTTCCTAGTGGAAATCAACACTCCGAGAGCTGAAAGTCCCAAGCAATCCTGAAGATCTGATCCGGATCTTGAAGGATCCTGCCATACCGCTCGTCCGGATCGGACTCGGGGCCGGTCCACTGTCACAATGGCTGTTTAGCGGGATGGTGGAAGCTGGCCTGCCTTAACCGCCGCGCTTTAGCCGCCGCTGGATGAAAGTTCCATGGCAGGTCAGCTGAACCCCGTAGCGTCACTGTGGCTGAGACGAGACATTGAATTTTTCCCTTCAATCATATATATTCCGACGGACCGGAAGATTTAGCGTGGAGCCAATCATGTCAGTTGCTGAGATGTTGAAAACGACCGAAGCTGCGGTCGTCTCGCACGTCGCACTTCGCGACGTAAACAGAGTCATCGACGAGGGCATTCTGCCGGAAGCCTTTTTCTCGGTAGATAACGGGCGTCACGTGTTAGCTGCAGCATGCACTCTGATTTCATTCTACTTCGAAAGCGCGGAACGCCTCACGTCTGAGGAGCGTCTCAATACCATTCGGTGGGCGGAGCCCAGGCTGAGTGAATGGAGGGCGTTGAATTTTTCTTCGTTGGTGAAAATAGACTGGACCATGCATCACGACTTTCTGGCCATCGACCTTGCTCCATTTGTGCGAAAAATGGTTGAGCGTCTTGCCAGCCTTGAGGCGGCGCGCGCCATGGTTGTCTCTTCACCCGATATCTTGGGGGGAACGCCGGTGATCCGAGGCACACGTATCCCTGTCCATGACGTGGCTGCCTCAGTCACTGCTGGCTATTCTCTTGAAGACATTCTCGAGGCCTATCCCGTCCTTTATGCAAAACAGGTGGAGCTGGCGACAGTATATGCCGATGCCAATCCGCCGCGTGGGAGGCCGAGGCCGGTGACTGAATTGCCTATCGGAGCAACAATTATTACTGATCGCCGCGTACCGCGACGCAGGAAAGCGGTATGAGGCTATTGATTGATGAGTGCCTGAGCCCTCGGCTCGCAACGATGTCGCAGACGGCAGGCTATGGAGAATCGTCTCATGTCGTCTGGCTCGGAAAAAGCGGATGGAAAGACTGGGAACTAAAGCCGCTCATCCTTGACGGAGATTGGACTTTCGTAACGAAAAACTCGGTTGATTTTCGCGGGTCCGCTGCGAACCCAGGGTCAAAGGGCCAGTATGCCGATGTTGCTCTGCATGCTGGCCTGATTTGTTTGAACGGTCCCGACACAATGGAGTTGGCGATGCAGGTGGAATTGTTCGATGAGGCTCTCATAGAGTTGTCTATGAACAGTGACCTTGTGAACCAAGTGCTCGAAATCAACATGACCGACCAAGACGAAATTCATGTGCTTCGCTATCTGCTGCCGGCGGAGTAAATTTTATTACCTGGAGGCCTATAGACACGCCATAACACCTCCTCACCGATAGCTGCATATCAATGAAAGAAGAACGGCAAACACGGCAAGAGCAGTGCCGGGTGATGTCGGCTACGGACCCAGCACACGACATGCCAGGCCCTATCATTCAGCGCAGCTTTTGGTCGATTCCAACCGCTGACCGAGAATTGTCAGTTGGTCGCGGATTGCTCGCAAACCCGACCTATGTCGCGCGGAGACTTCTCGTTCTGTGCTCAAATGATCGCATAATATCTCATGCGCAGGTAAGCGACGGCCCGACGTCTTTTCGGGTGGGTCATCAACGTCGAAACCTTTTCCGTATCCTTGCAAGCCGATGGAAGTCTCGGCGACAGGGCATTTTGTGTGCTCTCTCACACCAATGCAGCGCGTGCCGAAATTGGCGATCGTTTAAGCGCGCGCGGTCATAGGTCAACGACGAACTGCACATCGAATCCAATCGCTCGTTACAGTTGCGTTTATCCTTTTTGACCCGGGCCTAATATTCAGGCCGGGATTTTTTGTAAAGTCATACTTTTATTCATTTCTTTTATTTATTTTTTCGCAGAAAACGTTCCAGTTCCGCCGCTTTTCATCAAGCTGTTGCAATAACAGTCCTTTATCGCATTGCACGTATACACTGACGTTATTGTGCAGCGCACATAGGGTGGTATCGTTGCAAGGCGTCAAAAGAGGAGCAGCCTGATGTTCAATTTCGAAGATGCAAACAAGAAAAGCAAAGAAACGATGGATACGATGTTGAAGAGCTATGCAGTGTTGACAAAGGCATTTCAAGCGATCGCCACCGAAGCCGCCGACTATTCCAAGAAGGCTTTTGCAGACAGCGTTGCTCACGTCGAGAAGATCAGCACCGTCAAGAGCGTTGAAGCTGCTTTCGAACTGCAGACCAAATATGTGAAGTCTGCTTACGAAGGTTATATCACCGAAGCCACGAAGATCGGCGAAATGTATGCAGATCTCGCCAAGGACGCCTACAAGCCCTTCGAAGCGCCGGTCGCCAAGGCGACAGCTGCCGTCAGGTCCGCTGCGGCCTGAGGCTTCCGGGTCACAAATCAAATTCTGAAAAACCGGCCGCACATTCCGCGGTCGGTTTTTTGTCTGCATGGTGGCGTCGATGAGCGGCGGCCCAGGAAATTATTCAAATCAATAGATTAACCTATAGTTCATTTCATCGCGGCAAGAAGTGGGACAGCCTGTCCTGGCTCACGGCAACAGCCCCGCCTCGCGCCGCAAATGCCGCGGTTGCGGAGACGGTTTTCCCGCCGCCGCGCTCGGAGGAGCGCGAGAGCGGCCGGAGCGAGCCGATAGGGGAGCGCAGCAGCCGAAGGCAACCCGCGCCCGCAAGGTAGCGCCGCAGGGTTTGAAGCAGGTTTGTGGGAAACCGTCGGTGTTCCGACCGGTTCAGGATCGGGGCAGACGCCAATAACCAGACCGCAGGACCGCGGTAACTGACCGATGTCGCGAGCCGGCCCCGTAAAGGGCCAATGGCGTTGGCCGGAGGGCATGCGCCATGGGCGACCTGCGGCCGCAAAGCGGATGGGCGACGACGGCACGGGAACTTCGCGCATGGTCGAAAGCACTAAGAGCAGCTGATGGCGGCCAATGGCATGAGGGCCAGGGAAAATGAGCGACGATCGGACCAGTACAGTCGTTGTTCCAGGAGATCGATGCTGCCGCGCGAGCCAAACTTGCGAAGATGTGATGCGAAAATCCTGACATGGCCGCTGGTGGATTATGTAGCCGCGATGGCTAGCGCATCGACGTAGCGGACGCGCTGGTCCGGCATCAGCGGCGTTCTTATGCGTTTCAGGGCTTCATTCCACTCCGTCAATCAAGATCGCATTGCACATCATACTCTGCAGACGGAGTGGTAGGATCACCTGATATGCCTCGTGGCCTCAAATTTTGTAACAGTATCGTCTTTTTCAGTGGATCTCCGGTTCGGGCAGTCTGTGTGCAGACTGGAGAAAGGTGAAGTCGCAGCCGTCGGGTGCCTGCTGAATGTTCTCGGCGTGCATTTTAAGGTAGCCGCGGCTGTAGTGGCGCACGGGCGGCGTCCAAGCGGCAAGGCGGCGCGCGATCTCGTCATCCGGCACTTCCAGCGTCAGGCTGCGGGACGCAACGTCGACCGCGATGATGTCGCCATTCCGGACAGCGGCCAAGGGCCCGCCGACATAGGCTTCGGGTGCGATGTGCAGGACGCAGGCGCCATAGCTGGTGCCGCTCATGCGGGCATCGGAGATACGCACCATGTCGCGCACCCCCTGCTTCAAAAGCTTGCGCGGGATCGGCAGCATGCCCCATTCTGGCATGCCGGGGCCGCCTGCTGGCCCGGCATTGCGCAGGACCAGCACCGTATCGCGGGTCACATCGAGCTGCTCATCGTTGACGGCCTTCATCATCGAATCATAGTCGTCGAAGACGAGCGCAGGACCCCGGTGCTTCAACAGCGAGGGATCGGCGGCTGCAGGTTTCATGACGGAGCCTAATGGTGACAGGTTGCCCTTGAGGATCGCGGTTCCGCCGCGTGCCGCGACCGGTCCCTCGAGTGGCCGTATAACGTCGGGAAGGTGGACCTCGGCGCGTGCGATCGCCTCACCGAGCGTGCCCGACACGGTGCGTTCGCCGGTGTTGAGCAAAGTCTCGAGCTGCTTCCACAAGGCCGGCAGGCCGCCGGCATAGTGGAAATCTTCCATCAGAAAGGTGCCGGTCGGACGAATGTTACAAAGGACCGGCACGCGTTCCGACATGCGGTCGAAATCATCGAGCGTCAGATTGATGCCGCACCGGCGCGCCATCGCGATCAGATGGATCATTGCATTGGTCGAGCCGGCCATGGCCATGTGGACGACGAGGGCATTTTCGAAGGCGTTTTCGGTGAGCAGGTCGGATGGCTTCAGGTCGCCCCAGACCATGTCGACGATCCTGATGCCCGAGAGCGCGGCCATGCGCGAATGGCCGGCGTCAGGCGCCGGGATAGAGGAGGCACCCGGTAAGCAAAGCCCGAGGGTGTCGGCGAGTGCAGTCATAGTCGAGGCCGTGCCCATGGTCATGCAGGTGCCGAAGGAACGGGCGATGCCGCGTTCCATCTCTGCCCATTGTTCTTCGCTGACGCGGCCGGCCTCCTTTTCCGCCCAGTATTTCCACACGTCAGATCCGGACCCGAGCGTCTGGCCGCGGTAATTGCCCCGGAGCATCGGTCCGGCCGGAACGAGGATCGTCGGCAAGTCAACCTGGATCGCGCCCATGATCGTGGCCGGTGTGGTCTTGTCGCAACCGGCAAGCAGCACGACGCCGTCGATCGGATGCGACCGGATCAGCTCCTCGACTTCCATGGCGAGGAAGTTGCGATAGAGCATGGTCGTCGGCTTGACGTAGGTTTCCGCAAGCGACATTGCGGGCAGCTCGATCGGGAAGCCGCCGGCCTGCCACACGCCGCGCTTGACCTCTTCTGCCCGGGTGCGCAGATGCGTGTGACAAGGGTTAATGTCGCTCCAGGTGTTGATAATCGCAATGACAGGTTTTCCGGCGAATTCCGTCTGCTCGTACCCCATCTGATAGGCGCGCGAACGATGACCGAAGGAGCGCAGATCCTCCGCACCGAACCAGCGAAAGCTGCGTAAATCCTGCGGTTTTTTACGTTCGGCCATAGGTGCCTCCTTTGCATACGCGAATGGTTCGTCTAAATTGCCTGTCCATAAAATAGACAGGTGGGTGCAGGCGATTGAACGAAGCGTTGTTGAAGCTGAAGCCGGCGCGGCGCGAACGCCTTGCCGATGTGCTCTACGGGCAGATCCTCGAGCAGATTACCAGCGGCCGGCTGGGCGAGGGTGACAAGCTCCCATCGGAAGCGCAGATCTGCCACGACTTCGAGGTGTCGCGACCGGTCGTGCGTGAAGCGCTGATGCGGCTGCAGGCGGATGGTCTCGTCGTTTCGCGTCAGGGCATCGGCACCTTCGTCAAGTCGCGGCCATCCGAGAACTTGACGGACTTCGCCGCCTCGGCCGAGATCGCCTCCTATCTCAGGGCCTTCGAGCCGCGGCTCGCGCTCGAGACCGAATGTGCCGGGCTTGCCGCTGCGCGCCGCAACAAGCGGCAACTCGGCCAGATTGCTGATGCGCTTGCGGCTCTCGAGGCGGCCTTCAGCAAGGGCGATACCGGCTGGGAGGAGGACTTCGCCTTCCATCTCGCTGTCGCCGACGCGGCCGGCAACGAACTCTTTCCCCGACTGCTGCAGGAGCTGCGCGACATCCTCAGCGGATCGATGCGCATGGCGCTCAGCCTGACACGGCAAGGTTCCGACGAGCGGCGACGGCGGGTGCTCGAGGAGCATCGCAAGATCTTTCAGGCGATCTCCAGCCAGAACAGCGACCTTGCGCGCCTCTACATGCGCTACCACCTTACCGAATCGCGCGCCCGTATCGTCGGGTCTCATCGGGACTTCTGACCGGCTCATTTCAACCTCGCGCTGCGTCCTTCGATGCTGGCACAGCGAAAGCCTCGCTGGCCGCCTTCAGGGACAGAGCGGCCGCCGATATCGCGGCAAGACCCTCGTCGCCATCGCGATTCGACAGGAAATCGCCGATAGGCCCTGTCTCGCTGATGCCGGCAAGGCGAACCGCCTCGTGGAGCACGCGGATCGGCGAGTGGGCATCGCGTAAATCTTCGAGCGGCAGGAAGGCTTCGCGGATGCGCTGCGCCTCGGTCGTCTGGCCTGCCTTGCAGGCGCGCAGGATTGCCATTGACAGGTGCGGCGCGATGCAGACAGAGCCTGACGTGAAGCCGTTGAGCCCAATTTCGAGATGGTCGATTGCCGGGCGCTCGCCGATGCCACCGATGATGCGCGCACCGGAACCGACGGCATCGAGGATGGATTTCAAATAGGGGTCATGTGTCGGCTTGGGACGAACCACCGCATATTTCAAGGCACAGATGGCGCCATCGTTAAACAGGCGGGCGACATCGGCCGGGGAGATGTAGCCCTCGTTCTTGATGTAGAGGATCAGCGGGCGGCCTGCGATGTCAGCGAGTTTGCCGATGCCGGTGGCCAAGCCCTGTGGCGTTGCCGGAAATGAGAGCGGCAGGACCATCCCTGTGGGGAAGTCGCGCCCGCGAAGTACCGCCGCCTGGTCGGCCGCCTTGCCGAAGTCGGCACCGATCGACGGGATCATCCAGCAGCTCTCATCGGGCGCAATCGCCTCCAGCATGTCGAGCAGGCCGTCAAAACCGCCGACGCCGAAATTGTAGAGGTTGGCGTTGCCGCCATAAAGGTAGGTCGTGACGCCGCCGGAATAAAGCCAGTCGACCAGCTTGCGGTTTTCGCCTTCGAGCGGCAGCCCGGCCGGATCGCGCGACAGCGGTGGCACCGCAAGAACCGAGGCGGCGAGGTCTTCCGGGGTGACGGGGGCGGTTTTCATAAAAATCTCCCTTGTAAGCTATTTGTAATGTTAGTTTACACGTTTGCCCGTTGCAAGTAGCCGATCTTTGTTTTCGCAGAGACAAAATATCTTTGTTTTCATATATTGAATACGGGCGGGCGCATTGGGCGATGCAAATGGCATCCGGGGCGATTTTAATCAAACATGTATGCAAAAATAACATTCCGCTGACTTCCCGACGGCAGGTTCGGCGTTGCGGAGAGCCCCGCCTAAGACGATCGGCGCGATTGCTTCTTTCGTCGACATTCCGGGAAGGGCTCTGCATCGGATGGGACTAGACGGGTCCGGTCATGTCTGGTGGGCTTTCGATAGTGAGGTATGCAGCATCGGCCTTGCTCGCTCTGGCCTGCTGATTGTCGCACTTCGCAATGCGGTGATCCTGTTCGATCCGGATGCGGCAAAACGTGCAGGATCGTTGCCAGCATCGAGGCGGAGCGGACCGATACACGACTGAACGACGGCAAGGTCGGCCCCATGACGCCTTCTGGGTTGGAACCATGCATGAGGTTGCGGACCCGGCGGCCGGTTGCCTCCCTCTATCGCGTGACGCCGTCGG
This sequence comes from Pararhizobium sp. LjRoot238, assembly GCF_964252955.1. Classification (NCBI taxonomy): domain Bacteria; kingdom Pseudomonadati; phylum Pseudomonadota; class Alphaproteobacteria; order Hyphomicrobiales; family Rhizobiaceae; genus Pararhizobium; species Pararhizobium sp. LjRoot238. Next base: position 665,626 of record NZ_CAXUPP020000002.1, read on the forward strand.
GGGCCGTGGAGCGCAGGGTCGAGGGGCTTGTCTGTTCCAACGGGCTTGCCTGGAATGCCGAGGGTAATCTTCTTTTCCATTCGGACTCCCCCGCGCAATGGATCGACCGGTGGCGCTTCGACGCTGAAACCGGCCTCCTGTTTGACCGCCACCGCATCGCGATCCTTGACGAGACGACCGGCCGACCGGATGGTGCCGCCATCGACAGCGAGGGCTTCTACTGGAGCGCCGGTGTTTCGGCCGGAGCGCTCAACCAGTTTTCGCCAGGGGGAGACATCGTCGAGCGCCATCCATTTCCAGTCGGCGCGCCGATGATGCCATGTTTTGCAGGCCCGCGGCTAAGGACGATGGTCGTCGCGTCACTGCGGCCTGCCTGCGCACAGCCTCTCAGGCGGAATTTTCATTGCTCAAAGCCCTGTCGCAGGCGCCGCCGTTCAACGCTTCGACGACAGCGCGCTTGTCTGAGGAAGACTGCCGGGGGGACCGCCCGGCAGACCCTGAAACTAGATTGCGATGCCGTCAGCGGCGAAAACGTGACAGCGGGCCGGATCGAAATAGACCTTGAGATTGGCGCCGCGTTGCACATCCTGTTGGCCGTCGAGAGCGACCGTCAGCGCCTGCCCGTCTGGTGTCGTCGTATAGAGCATCGTCGCGCCGCCGAGGTTTTCGACGAGATCGACATTGACGGTGCCGAGCGCGATCCAGGCCTCGCGTTCGGCTACCAGATGCTCGGGCCGGATGCCGAAGGTCACTGTGTCGCCGGGCGCGCCTGCCTTGAGGCGGCGCGGCAGGCGGACGGTGTTACCGCCAACGCTCATCACAGTACCTTCGCCATCGGAGGCTTCGAGCCGGGCATTGAGAAAGTTCATCTTGGGGCTGCCGATGAAGCCGGCGACGAAGCGGTTGACCGGATGATTATAGAGTTCCAGCGGTGCGCCGACCTGCTCGATGCGACCGGCGTTGAGCACGACGATCTTGTCGGCCATAGTCATGGCCTCGACCTGGTCGTGTGTCACGTAGATCATCGTGTTGCCAAGGCTGCGGTGCAGGCGGGAGATCTCCACGCGCATCTGCACGCGCAACTCCGCGTCGAGGTTGGAGAGCGGCTCGTCGAACAGGAAGATACGCGGCTCGCGCACGATGGCGCGGCCAATGGCGACGCGTTGGCGCTGGCCGCCCGAAAGCTGCTTCGGCTTGCGCTCAAGCAGCTTCTCGATCTGCAGAATTCCAGCGGCGCGGCGCACGCGGGGCTCGATCTCGGCTCTCTTGTAGCCTGCGGTCTCAAGGCCGAAGGCCAGGTTCTTGTAGACCGACATATGCGGGTAGAGCGCGTAGGACTGAAACACCATGGCAATGCCGCGCTTGGCCGGCGCCACTTCGTTCATGCGCTCACGGTCGAGCAGCAAGGCGCCACCGCTGATCTCCTCGAGACCGGCAATCATGCGCAGCAGCGTCGATTTTCCGCATCCGGACGGCCCGACGAAGACGACGAACTCTCCGGGCTCGATATTGAGGTCGATGCCGTGGATGACGTCGAACGCTCCGTAGCGCTTTTCAACTTTCTCTAGGACTACACTCGTCGACATCGCCCACATCCTCCCTTGGACCGGTTCCCGGTGTTTTGACGCCGCACCGAATTGCTCGGCCGGAGTTGGTTTAATCGGTTGGGGCGCCGCTAGCGTGTTCGCGCGCGCCAGTCTGCATATTTCGGACTGTCCGCGGTAATTGGCAACGTGACTTCGGAACCACTGTCGGACGACTGGTAGATCGCCGTCACCAGTTCCAGCGCTTTTCGGGCGTCGCGGCTTGTCACCGGCAGCGGGCCTTCGCCGCTGAGGTACCGGTGAAAGTGTTTCATTTGCGTGGTGAAGCGTGGCGCGACAGGCTTCCAGTCAGCGAGCAGCGCGTCGATGCTTGCCTGCACGACAGCGTTCGCTGCGAGGATCTTCCACGGATCCCTGCCCGGTGCATAGGGCTCATGGCTGCTTTCGAAGGTCACGTTCTCAAAATGCAGCCGCAGCCGGCTGATCTGCTCCTGCGAACCCAGCGTGCAGGAAAGTGAGACGAGGGCGCCGTTTTGCATGAGCAGGCTCGCGGTTGCGCAATCCTCGACCTCGATGTCGTTGACGCGGGTCGCGACGCGGCCAAAGACCTTGTCGACCGGTCCCATCAGATGGGTCAACATGTCGTGCTGGTGCAGCGCGTGGGTGACGAGGACGCCGCCGAGCTCGGTCGCCCATTTGCCGCGCCAGGGAACGGAATAGTATTTCGGGATGCGCAGCCAAAAGGTCTCGACCGCGCCGAGATAGGGCTTGCCGGCGATGCCGGCGTCGATGATGCGCCTGGCCTGCTCGATGCCGTCTCCGTATCGATACTGAAAGATCGGCATAAGCACGCCCTTGGCGTTCTTTTCCGCCTCGATGATCTTGTCGACGCCAGCAATCGAGCCGGTGAGCGGCTTCTCGCAGATCACGTGTTTTCCGGCCCCAAGGGCTGCGACCACCTGGCCGAGATGGATGCTCGGCGGCGTGCAGATGTCGATGATGTCGATTGTGTCGTCGGCAAGCAGCTCGTCAAACGAGGTCGTGCGGCGAGCGATAGAGAACTCATCACCGACCTGCTTCAGCCGCGTTTCGTCGAGGTCGCAGATGGCGGCCACGCGGAATTTGTCGGGGTGAGGGAGATAGCCTTCGACGATGTGCGATCTGCCGATGCCACAACCGACGACAGCGACTGTCCAGATACTCATCTCATGTGTCTTTCCTGGTTGGTCTCGGCCATCTCCTGCGCCGTCAGCGCCAGTTCCATGGCTTTGAAGCAGCGGGCCTGCGGCATTGCAGTTTCCGTCCGGTCGTGGATGTCGGCGATGAACTGCCGGCCGAAGGGCAGCTCCAGCGCCGAGCAATCGAAGTACCGGACACCGGTCCCGTCCGTCAGGAACAGGTGGTTGCCGCCTTCGCGGCCGGCGAGGTCCACAGTCTTGCGGATTTCGATCGTGCCGGCCGTGCCGATGATGAAGAGACGGCCGTCACCCCAGGTCGGCATGCCGTCCGGCGTGAACCAGTCGACGTGAATCGTGCCGGTGATCTTACCGGCTATCAGGTGGATGTCGCCACTATCCTGCAGTTCCGGCCGGTCGGCGTTGGTGTGGTTGGAAACGCTCGCCGACAGCACCCGGGCCTCCGTCGCGTTTGTGAAGAACAGGAATTGTTCGCACTGGTGTGAGGCGATGTCGCTCAGGATGCCGCCATAGTCGGCGCGGCGGAAGAACCAGTCCGGCCGTGTCTCGCGCCGCAGCCGGTGCGGCCCGAGACCGACAGTATGGACTACCTCGCCGATCGCGCCCTTGGCAACGAGTTCGCCGGCCTTGACGGTAGCGCTGTTCTCGAAATGCTCGGAATAGAGGATCGAGAAAATCCGCCTCGTTTCGGCCTGGACGCGCTTCACTGCGGCGAGCTGTTCCAGGGAGGTCATCCCGGGCTTGTCAACCAGCACGTCCTTGTCATGGCGCATGACCGAGATTGCAAGGTCGGCGCGCCGCGTTGAGATCGCCGCCGATGTGACGAGGCCAATCGTCCTGTCCTCGAGGATTTCTTCGAGCGACTTGCGCGGCACGTCCTGATACACGCCACAAAACTCGGCAGAGAGCTTATCGTCCTCTTCGTGGAAGCCGACAAGTTTTGCTCCGGCACGCAGCAGGCAATTGACCTGGCCATAGATATGGCTGTGGTTCAATCCAACGGCGGCAAAACGCAATTCACGCATTGATACAGACACCTCGTATGGTCATGGCTTCGGTCAATCCCGCGGGGGATCGTTGATTGCATTCAGATCCGGCGTGTCACCGCTTCATGCCGGTCGTCGCGATGCCCTCGATGAGCAGCCGCTGGAAGAACAGGAAGAAGAAGAACACCGGCACCAGCGACAGCGTCGACATGGCGAACAGACCGCCCCAGTCGGACGTGCTGCTCGAGTCTACGAAGGTTCTGAGGCCAAGCTGGATGGTGTAATTGTTCATGTCGTTGAGGTAGATCAGCGGACCGAAGAAATCGTCCCAGGTCCAGATGAAGGAGAAGATTGCGGCCGTTGCCAGAACCGGAAGCGACAAGGGCAGCATGATCTTCCAGTAGATGCGCCAGGGGCTGCAGCCGTCCATCATCGCCGCCTCGTCAAGCTCGCGCGGGATGCCGCGGAAGAACTGGACCATGAGGAAGATGAAGAAAGCGTCCGACGCCAGAAACTTCGGCACGATCAGGGGCAGGTAGGTGTCGACCCAGCCGAGGTTGAGGAACAGCACATATTGCGGGATCAGTGTCACGTGATAGGGGATCATCAGCGTGCCGAGCATGATCGCGAACCAGAAGTTCCGACCCGCGAACCGAAGCCGCGCGAAGGCGTAGGCCGCGAGCGAACAGGCAACGACGTTGCCGATCACGGTCAGCACCGAGACGACGAGCGAGTTCCAGAAGAAGCGCCCGAAGGAAATGTCGAGGCCGAACCAGCCGCGGACATAGGAGCCGAGATCGATCGACGACGGCAGGAGCGACGTCGAGGAGAAGATCTCGTCCTCGGGCCGGACGGACGCCGAGACCATCCATAAGAGCGGGTAGATCATGGCGATCGATGCGGCGATCAGGGCGACATGGATCAGCGCGCTGGCGATGGGGCTGCGTCCGGTTGGCGGAGGTGGGAGCGGAGCAGTGACGGCAGTCATCAAAATGTCAGTCATCGTAGTGCACCCAGTAGCGCGATGTCAGGAAGGAAAAGGCGGTGAAGATCGCGATGATCACCACGAGGATCCAGGCAAGCGCCGAGGCGTAGCCCATCCGGAAGTTTCCGAACGCCTCCTGGTAGAGGTAGAGCGTGTAGAACAGCGTCGAATTGATTGGTCCGCCGGTGCCGCCGGAGATGATGAAGGCCGGGGTGAAAGCCTTGAACGCGTCGATCGTCTGGACCACGGCGTTGAAGAAGATGACCGGCGTCAACAGGGGCAGGGTAATCTTGTAGAACTGGCGGAATTTCGAGGCCCCATCTAGGCTTGCGGCTTCATACATGTCTGTCGGGATTTGCCGGAGACCGGCGAGGAAGATGATCATCGGCGAACCGAACTGCCAGACCGACAGCGCAACCAGCGTGTAGATCGAATAGTTCGGATGCGAGATCCAGCTTGGGCCCTCGATGCCGAACTGGCTGAGTGCGGCATTGACGAGCCCGTCGCCGGCAAAGAGCTGCCGCCAGAGAACCGCAATGGCAACGCTGCCGCCGAGCAGTGACGGCAGGTAGAAGATCGCCCGGTAGAAGGTCAGTCCATTGATGCCGCGATTAAGCGCGATTGCGACCAGCAGCGCAAAAGCCAGCTTGAAGGGAACGGAAAGCACCACATAGGTGAGTGTAACGCTCATGGCCGCGGCGAATTTCGGATCGGCGTTGGCGATCCGGACATAGTTCGCCATTCCCGTCCATTCAGGAGACCGAATGAGGTCAAAGTTCGTGAATGAAAGGTACAGCGAGACCAAGGCTGGCCCCAGTGTCAAACCGAAGAAACCGATCAGCCATGGCAGGAGGAACATGTAGCCCGGACCGTTGGCGGCCCAGAGGCGCGCAAGGCGCCCCTTGGCCTTCACCACCGTCCGCGGCCCGTCCACGGCAATTGCCGTCGTGGCGGTGCGCGTCACGCTGTGCATGCCGGTTAGCCTCGTCCAACGATGCGTGCGACTTCGTCGACGAGCGCCTTGCCGCCATCAGCGGGCGAAAGCTGTTCGAAGCCGACCTGCTCACCGATGCTTCGCAGGGCGAGTTCTGCCTCGCCTGCACCTGCCGGCGGCGGCGGCGGCAGCTTACCGACGAGATCGCCGAGCCCGGCGACATAGTCGAGTGCCATCTTGCCCTGCGGGTCGAGCTTCGCTGCGACAACCTCGCGCATTGCAACCGATTCCGGGATACCGCGTTCGACGCCGAGGATTTCTATGGCTTCCGGGTTCTTGACGAAAAAGTCGATGTAGGCGACGGCCTGATCGACGGCCTTCGACTGGGCCGAGACGGAGAAGAACATCGATGGCTTGCGGTAGTGCCCGCCCTTGGAGGCCGCTTCGATGCGCATGTGGTTGGTGAGACTGAGCTTGTCCTTGTTGATCGCCTGATAGCCGACGAACTGGTTGGAATGGGCGAAGGATGCGGCGGAGCGACCGATCGATACCGTGTTGGTCTCGATATCGTTCTTGTCGAGCGCCTGGACATCCGGGGGAACGCAGACGCCGTCTTTTCGGAATTTCGCCCACATGTCGAACCATGCGGAAGCGTCGTCAAGATCGAAGGCGATCTTGCCTTCGGCTGTGTATAGCGCCTTGCCGCGCTGGCGCAGCCAGTTTTCGAACAGCGGTTCGTTGACGCTGCCGTCGGCCAGGCCGTACATGCCTTTGCGCTTGCCCGCCCTGGTGATTTCTGCGCCCATGCGGGCGAATTCTTCCCAGGTCGTTGCCTGTGTCGGCAAACCGACGCCGCATTCCTCGAAGGCCGACGCGTTGAGCACGGTCGCGGCCGCGTTGGCGCCGAGACTGACGCCGTAGAGATGCCCGTCGACACTGCCGCCCTCGATCTGCGACCTGTCGAAGTCGTCGACCTTGAGTTTGGCCGGTACATAGGCTTCCAGTGGCGCCAGCGCACCGCGGCGGGCATATTCGACGATGTAGCGGTAGTCCATCTGTATGACATCAGGCGCATTGCGCCCGGCGACCTGCGTGGCAAGACGCGGCCAGTAGTCGCCCCATCCGAGGAACTCGCCGTTGATCGACGTGCCGGCATTCTTAGACTGATAGAGTTGCGAGACCTTGTTGGTGCGGTCGGCACGGGCCTGCGAGCCCCACCAGAGCACCCGAAGGCGAGAGTCCTGGGCGAGGGCATTGCCTGCTCCAAGTGCTCCGAGCGACAGAAGCGCTGCTCCTCCCGCGACGAAATTCCGCCTGCTTACGCGTAGTGTCATCTGTTCCTCCTCCTCATTGAGGACTGCCTCCCAGCAGTCCCCTTGATTTCCCTTGCAACAAATAACTAATTGGTTACAAGTTATGTTGTAAAGCGGCGAAGGTGTCAAGCACCTGTTTAGCGTTCTATCATTACCTTGTAACTTTATTTTACAATATGATAGTGCGGCTATTGCAAAATGTGTCGATGGAGAGGGTGCTCAGATGGATGGAGGCGGCGAGGCTGGTCGAACTGGGCGTGGTCGCCGTGGCGTGTCGGAGCGCGCGAACCAGCGCGATCCAGAGCGCACGCGAGCGGCAATTCTGGATGCTGCAACGGTGGAATTTGCGGGCAACGGCATGGGTGGCGCCCGTGTCGATGCGATCGCCGAACGAGCAGGCACCAACAAGCGCATGCTCTACCATTATTTCGGGGACAAGGAGCAGCTTTATCTCGCCGTGCTCGAGCAAGCCTACATCAATATCCGCTCGGCGGAGCGGGCGCTGGATCTTGCAAATCGGAGCCCGGAAGACGGGATTCGCGAGCTTTCTCTATTCACCTGGCGTTATTTTCTCGACAATCCCGAGTTCCTCAGCCTGCTGGGGACGGAGAACCTGCATAGGGCGCGTTGGCTTCGCCAGTCGAAGCGCCTGCGCGAGCTGCATTCGCATCTGATCGGCGAGCTCGCCGACCTGCTTCAGCGTGGAAAAGCCGAGGGCACCTTCATCGAGGATGCGGATCCTCTTCACGTCTACCTGACGATCGCCTCGCTCGGATATTTCTATCTTTCCAACCAGTACACCCTGTCGACGATCTTCGGGCGCGACCTGATCGAGCCTGCGAATGTCGGCCGGTGGGAACAGCATATCGTCCATGTGACGCTCGCCTCAATCCGCCGATAATTCCAAACATGTCATTTTTGTTGTTGACAAGTGCGTATTCTCTCTGCCATCAAGTAACTGTTTAGTTACCGGCTGAAGCAAAGGCCCTGGTCGCCCCTTCAGCTCACCGACGATGGCAGGGGAGGAACCAATGGCACGTCTCGGGATCATTCTTCACGGCGTCACCGGACGCATGGGATACAATCAGCACCTTGTCCGCTCCATTCTGGCCATCAGGGATCAGGGCGGCCTGATACTGAAGTCGGGTGAGCGCCTTGAGATCGATCCGATCATCGTTGGCCGCAATGCAGCCAAGATAGAGGAACTTGCCCGCAAGCACGGCATCGCCCGCTGGTCGAGCGACATCGGCGCAGCACTTGCCAATCCAAACGATACGATTTTCTTTGACGCCGGCACGACTCTGATGCGGGCGCAGCTCTTGAGCCGGGCGCTCGACGCCGGCAAGCATGTCTATTGCGAAAAGCCGATCTCGGACGATCTCGAAGTCGCGATCAAGCTTGCCCGCAAAGCGCGCGCCTCCGGACTGAAACACGGCGTCGTTCAGGACAAGTTGTTTCTACCCGGCCTGCGCAAGCTGGCGCTTCTGCGTGACTCGGGCTTTTTCGGCAAGATTCTCTCGGTGCGCGGCGAATTCGGCTACTGGGTGTTCGAGGGCGATTGGGGCGTTCCGGCACAGCGTCCATCCTGGAACTACCGCAAGGGTGACGGCGGCGGCATCATTCTCGACATGCTCTGCCATTGGCGCTACGTGCTCGACAACCTGTTCGGCGAGGTCCGCGCTGTGTCGTGCCTTGGTGCCACCCACATCCCGGCGCGCGTCAACGAGGGCGGGCAGAGTTATCATTGCGACACCGATGATGCCGCCTATGCGACTTTCGAGCTCGACGGTGGTGTGATCGCGCAGATCAACTCCTCATGGGCAGTTCGAGTAAGGCGCGACGATCTGGTGACGTTCCAGGTCGACGGCACCCATGGCTCGGCGGTCGCGGGACTGACAAAATGCTGGACCCAGCACCGGGTGAATACGCCGAAGCCGGTTTGGAATCCGGATCAGCCGCAGACGATCGACTTCTACAAGACCTGGGACGAGGTTCCGGATACGCAGGGCTTCGACAACGGCTTCAAGGTGCAGTGGGAAATGTTCCTGCGCCATGTCGCAGAGGATGCGCCATGGCCTTACGGGCTTGAAGCAGGCGCCAAGGGCGTGCAGCTTGCCGAACTGGGACTGAAATCCTGGGCCGAGCGCCGCTGGCTCGGCGTGCCGGCATTGGAGTTCTAGGCGATGGTGACGATCAACCTGCCGCTCGACGGCCGCATTACGCCCTACACGCTTACCGGAACGCCGATCCCGCTCGCGCGGCGGGAGGCGAAATCGTTCCCGCGGGTCGTTTTCGCCGCAGCCCATGTGGTCGCCGATCCGCTGGCCGACAACGACCCCTGGCTGACACCGGCGATCGACTGGGAGCGCACGCTTGCCTTTCGTCACCGGCTCTGGGACCTCGGGCTGGGTGTCGCCGAGGCGATGGATACCGCCCAGCGCGGCATGGGGCTTGGCTGGGCGGAGGCGCAGGAGCTGATCCGGCGCGCGCTTGCCGAAGCGCGCGGTCGCCGCGGCGCCCTGATTGCCTGCGGTGCCGGGACCGACCATCTTGCACCGGGACCGGACGTGACGCTCGATACGATCATCAGGGCCTATGAGGCGCAGATCGAGACGGTGGAGGCTGCCGGGGGCCGGATCATCTTGATGGCGAGCCGGGCCCTTGCCGCCGCCGCGCGCGGCCCCGACGATTACATTAAGGTCTATGACCGCATCCTGTCGCAGGTGCGCGAGCCGGTGATCATCCACTGGCTTGGCGAAATGTTCGATCCGGCGCTCGAAGGCTATTGGGGCAATCGCGACCATCTGATGGCGATGGAAACCTGCCTCGACGTTATCGTGGCGCATGCGGCCAAGGTCGACGGCATCAAGGTTTCGTTGCTGTCGAAGGAAAAGGAAATCGCGATGCGCCGACGCCTGCCGAAGGGCGTGCGCATGTACACCGGCGACGACTTCAATTATGCCGAACTGATCGCCGGCGACGAGCAGGGCCATTCCGATGCACTGCTCGGGATCTTCGACGCCATCGCGCCCGCCGCTTCCGCGGCCATGGCGGCGCTTGGCGCGGACCGTCAGCGCGAGTTCTTCGATCTACTCGAGCCGACCGTTCCGCTCTCCAGGCACATCTTCAAGGCGCCAACGCGCTTCTATAAGACGGGCGTCGTCTTCCTAGCCTATCTCAACGGACTTCAGGACCATTTCACCATGATCGGCGGCCAGGAGAGTGCCCGGTCGCTTGCGCATCTTGCCGATTTGTTCCGTCTCGCCGACCGGGCACGGGTCCTTGCCGATCCGGCGCAGGCGGCAGAGCGCATGCGCCACATTCTCGCCGTGCATGGCGTCGTTTGAGGGCGAAGGTGTGACCGGCAAGATCGAGATCAGGCTCGAAGAAGCGGCGGTCTTCGAACGCTCTGTTCGCTTCCGCTTCCCCTTCCGCTTCGGCGCCGCACGTGTTGAGGCGGCGCCGCAGGCCTTTGTCCGCGTGCGTATCAGCGATACGTCGGGGCGCAGCGCCATCGGCAGGGCGGCGGAAATGATGATGCCCAAATGGTTCGACAAGAGCCACGTGCTTTCGCCGGACGACAATGTCAAACAACTGCGCACGAGCCTTCGACTTGCGATCGGCGCCTACCGCGATGTGGGAAGCGGAACACCTTTCGCGCTTCATGCGGCAATCGAGGGGGAGCATCACCGCCGAGCGGCTGAACGGGGACTGCCGGGTCTTGTTGCATCCTACGGGCTGGCGCTCCTCGATCGCGCCCTTATCGATGCGGTCTGCTGCCTTGAGGGGCTAAGTGCCGTCGAGGCAGTCCGGCTCAACCGTTTGGGCATCGACGCGGCGACCGCGCCCGATCTGCGGAGCTTCGATCTGAACGGCTATTTCGCAAGTCTCGCTCCTGCGGCCACGATGGCCGTGCGTCATACGATCGGTCTCGCCGATGCGTTGACCTCGGCAGATATCGCCGAGGGGGCGCGTATCGGCGACAGCCTGCCGCAGACGCTTCAGGACGTCATCGCCGTCTATGGCCATCGCCATTTCAAGATCAAGGTCTCCGGCCGTCCGGCAGAGGATACTGGACGGTTGATCCGGATTGCCGAAGTGCTCGATGCGGCGACCGAGAGCTACGTGGCGACGCTCGATGGCAACGAACAATTCGAGAGCAGCGAGGGCGTCGGCGACCTACTCGACCGGATTGCGGCCGAACAGCGCCTTGCCCGGCTACGCAGCTCGATCCTGTTCTTCGAGCAGCCGATCGCCCGCGCCGAGGCGCTGTCGCGATCGGTTGCGGACATTTCCTGCCGCATCCCGCTAGAGATCGACGAGTCGGATGCCGATATCGGTTCCTTCGTCGAGGCGAAGGCGCTTGGCTACGCGGGAATTTCGACCAAGTCCTGCAAGGGCTTCTATCGCTCGCTCCTCAACAGTGCCCGCATTGCCAGGTGGAACAGCGAGGAAAGAACAGATCGCTACTTCATGTCGGCGGAGGACCTGACGACCCAGTCAGGGCTGGCGCTGCAGCAGGATCTCGTGCTTGCGGCCCTCATCGGCGCGACGCATGTCGAGCGCAACGGCCATCACTATGTCGACGGGATGGTGGGCGCGCCTCAGGAGGAGCAGGCCGCGTATCTGAACGATCACGGCGACCTCTATCACATGTCGAACGGCCGCGCCCGGCTCGCCATCCGGGGTGGGCGCGTCGCGTTCACGTCGGCGCTGGCCGCAAGGGGCCTCGGTTCGTCAGTCGAACCGGACTGGTCGGCGATGACACGATCATAACGGAAATCTCGGGAGGAAAACGAGCATGCCGGTCGAGGATCTATCCATCAATCTTGCAACCATTCGCGAGCAGTGCGGCTTCGCTGAGGCCGTGGACGTCTGCCTGAAGCACGGTATCACGTCGATTGCGCCATGGCGCGATCAGCTGGCCGCGGTGGGGCTGAAGGAGGCGGTCTCGATCGTCAAGTCCAACGGCCTCCACCTGACCGGCGTCTGCCGCGGCGGCTTCTTTCCGGCGGGGACCCGGGCGGAGCAGGAAAACGCGCTTGATGACAATCGCCGGGCCATCGATGAGGCCGCCGCGCTCGGCGCTGATTGCCTGGTGCTGGTCGTCGGCGGTTTGCCCAAGGGATCGCACGATCTCGGCGAGGCGCACAGAATGGTGGCAGACGGTATCGCGGCGGTGTTGCCGCATGCGCGCCAGGCGAACATGCCGCTCGCTATCGAGCCACTGCATCCGATGTATGCGGCTGACCGCGCCTGCGTGAACACGCTTGGCCACGCGCTGGACATCTGCGAGAGGCTCGGCGATGGCGTCGGCGTCGCGATCGACGTCTATCACGTCTGGTGGGATCCGGATCTCGCCAACCAGATTGCCCGCGCGGGGCGGATGAAGGCGATCCTCGCACACCATATCTGCGATTGGCTGGTGCCGACCGCCGACATGCTGACCGATCGCGGCATGATGGGTGACGGGGTCATCGACTTGCCGGCCATCCGACGCCTGATCGTGAATGCGGGTTTCAACGGCCGTCAGGAGGTCGAGATATTTTCCGCCGGAAACTGGTGGAAGCGTCCCGCGGACGAGGTGGTCGCGACTTGCGTCGAGCGGTTCCGGTCGCGCTGCTGATGAGCCGAAACTCGGATACAAAAATGACAAGATGCTATCGCAAAATCTGGTTTGATTCGTTGACAATCCTCGATTCTAACGACTAGCATGTATTTTAAATTTACATGTTGGGCGTTTTACGCTCGGCGGCAACCAATCTCCGAATGCATGTCAATCAAGAGGCTATCATGGAACAGAGACGTCGCTTTGCGTTGGTCGGAACGGGCAATCGCGGTACCACGATGTGGGGGCGGGACCTCCTTGCCGGCTGGTCGGATCACGTCGAACTGGTGGCGATCGTCGACCGCAATCCGCTTCGCGCCGAGCGGGCGCGGGCGATCATCGGAAGTGCGGCGTCGATCTACACCGACCTCGAGGCCATGCTGCGGGATACAATGCCCGACCTCGTGATCGTGTGCACGCCGGACGACACCCATGACGACATTGTGGTGCGCGCGCTCGAGTCTGGCGCCGACGTCATCACCGAAAAACCGATGACAACGACCGTGGACAAGATCCGCCGCATCACCGACGCGGAAAAGCGGACCGGCCGGCGGGTCGATGTTTCCTTCAATTATCGCTTTGCGCCGACGGCTGCCCGCATCAAGTCGCTGCTCGATGCCGGTGAGATCGGCCGGGTGACATCGGTCGACTTTCACTGGTATCTCGACACCTCGCACGGTGCCGATTATTTCCGCCGCTGGCATGCCTACAAGAAACATTCCGGCAGCCTGTTCGTGCACAAGGCAACGCATCATTTCGATTTGCTCAATTGGTATCTCGGCAGTGATCCCGAGGCGGTCAGCGCCTTTGGCGACTTGCAGATGTACGGCCGCAAAGGGCCATTTCGCGGTCCGCGCTGCAAGCTCTGTCCCCACAAGGCCGAGTGCGATTTCTATCTCGACCTCGGTGCCAATCCCTTCCTCGACGCGCTCTACGAAGAGCCCTCGGCGATCGACGGCTATTTTCGCGATGGATGCGTTTTCCGGGAGGACATCGACATTCCGGACACGATGGTCGCGACGATCCGCTACCGCAACGGCGTCCACGTCTCCTATTCGCTGAATACGTTCCAGCCAATCGAAGGTCACCACATCGCCTTCAACGGGTCGAAGGGGCGCATTGAGCTGCGACAGTTCGAGGCGCAGCCCTGGGAAACGCCGGCATCAGACGAGATACTGCTGGTCCGCAGCTTCGAGGAGGGCGGCCGCGCGGTCGAGCGGATCACCGTGCCGCATTCCTCCGGAGGCCATTACGGTGGCGACGACCGGATGCGCAACATGATCTTCAAGCCCGCTACCACCGATCCACTCGGCCAACGGGCGGGATCACGCGCCGGCGCCATGTCGGTGCTCTGCGGAATAGCCGCGTTCTCCAGTGCAAACGGCGGCTCGGTTGTCCGGCTTGCCGACCTGATGCCGGAACTTTTCAGCGAGCAGAGCGAGCGCGTGCTGAAGGCAGTGTAATCGGTTGATGCCCAAGGGCGCGTTGCCTCAAGCTGCCTGGGCGTCGAGAATTCGATGCAGCGTTGCGGCGTCCTCGAAAAACGCGGCCTGCTCGTCCTCCGGGACGAACTCCAGCATGGCGAAGCGTCGGCCCTTCCACCGTGATGCGGGGACTGCAGCAAGCACTGAGCGCCAGTAGCTGCTGGCGGTCTCCAGCGGGTAACGGTTGCGCTCGCGGTCCCAGGCAAAAACGTGGACGTGCGATACGTGCTGGCCAATCCGCGCGATCTCGGCCAAGGCTTCCTCGATCGGGAGGCCGGGGCGGGGCTGCCAACAGAGATAGACGTTGTCATGACCGATCGCCTCGATCAGACGCTCGGCGGAACCGGTGGTGTCGGTCAGCGACTGAGGGTGATACTCAAGCGAGATCGTAACGCCCGCGCGTTCGGCTTCCGCGGCCATTTCGCGGATCAATACCGCGACTGCCCGTCGTTCGGCTTCGCTGTAGTCGGCGGAATCGCGCCAGCGGGTTCCGGGCCAGATTCGAATGTTCGAGGCATCCAACCTGACCGTCGTATCGAGCGCCTTCGCGAACGCACCGATGTCGTCCGTTGGCGGTGACACATAGGAGCCGAAGGAGGTGGCAAGCCCCGCCGCGCGGGACAATCCGCCGATGGCTAGCGCAGCTTCATCGTCTCCGGGTATGACATGGACGTCACCGGCCCATTCGATGGCGGCAAGGTTTGCCTCGGTTGCCAGCCGGACGATCTGCGCCGGGGGAAGGGAACGGAAGGTGACGGTACAGAGCGCCGGTTCGAATCCGCTCATGCCATGCCCTCCAGATCCTGCCCGCGTACCTCGTGGCGCAGCGGCCTGCCGTCGATGAAGCGGGCGATCTCGTCGATCACCGTTTCTCCGAGCCGGATGCGCTCCAATCCGACGGCGCCGGCGATATGCGGCGTCAGGAAGACGTTCGGCAGGTCATAGAAAGGCGAGGTGCGCCCGGGGATCTCGGGATCCGTCACGTCGATGATAGCGTCGATGGCGCCGGTCTTCAGCGTTTCGAGCAACGCGTCCTCGTCGATCAGTGCGCCACGCGCCGTATTGATCAGCGTCGCACCGTTTTTCATCAGCAAGAGGCGTCGCGCGTCGACCATGTGGTGGGTCTGCGGGAGTGAAGGAGCGTGCAGCGAAACGATGTCGGCTCGTGTGAAGAGGGTATCGAGATCGACTTTCTCGACCTGGTGATCGGCTGCCTCGCCCTCGCTGACCATTGGGTCGTAAAGTAAGACCTCGTAGTCGAAGGGCCGCAGCAGCTCGATGACGCGGCGACCGATGCGAGAGGCACCGACGATGCCGACGACGCGGCGATAATTGCCGATCGACTCGGCTTGAAGCGGATGGGTGAGCGTCCGGTCGCGTTGGGCGACATAGAGATCGCGGAATCGAAAGACATTCTTGCCAGCGAAGATGATGGCCGCGAGGGTGAACTCGGCAACGGGGAGAGCATTCGCCTGCGCCGCGTGCGTGACCAGCACGCCGGCATCGAAGACCCATGGACCGACAATACCCTTTACCGTGCCTGCCGCATGGGCAACGAGGCGCAGATTAGGGGTGGAGGCAAGGGCGTTGGCATCGAAAAGCGGCGCGCCCCAGCCGGTGACCAGAATTTCCGTTTCGGCGAGCAGCCGCCTTGCCCTGTCATCCGTGAATGTTGTCATCGGCGTGGTATCAAGCAGAAGGCCGAGTTGCTCAAGCCGGAGCAGGAGCTCCGGCGGAAGAACGTGCTGCGTGCGGTCCGGCAGCATGGCAAGGGTGATCGAAGGACGCTTCATGGGATCTGTCCCGGCGCATCCATGGCGCTGACGATAACCGCGCTTGCGGTCATTGCGACAAGCTCGTCGAGGGCTGGCGCAGACGGCGGCTTCAGCCAGTCACCGGCGATGGTGGTCGTGTCGCGAGCCGCCAGCACAGCGGTGCGAAGTATGGTCTCTCCCGCGGGGATATTTCCGCGCAATTGCGGCACGAGGGTCTTTGCGACGACCAGGTTGGTATTAGGCGGTGCCTTGTGGGCGATGCCGTCGCGGGGAATGGTCGAGCCGAGGTCGAGAATGCCGGTGAAATCCTCCTCGCCGATCGCATAGGCGGCGCCCACCACCGAAGATAGCGTATCCATCTCGAAGTCACGCCTGGCGATGGCAAAACCGCCTTCGGCTGTTTCGAGCGGCCGGGGTGTTACGATGCGGTGAACGCGGATATGCCAAGGACCTGCCGGCATCAGCCAGGTCTCGACAGTGACGTCCGGCCAGGGCGACCATCGCGAGAACAATGCATTGCCCGCCAGCGTTGCTTCCTCGTTGGTCTCACGGACCCGATAGTGGAGGCTGTCATCGCTGAAGGCGAGGGTGGAATCGAAGGCGCCACTATGAAAGCCGCGCTCGTCGCATTCGACGCTGAAGCCATAACGTGCCGAATAGGCGAACTTTGCGTATTTCTCCGTGCCGAAGCGTTGCTGGAGGTTTTGCTGGCCCGAGGAAAGCGCCACCACATCACCTTTACCGCGCATGACGACCATGCCGGGATGACGAAGGGGAACAGGTTGGCGGACGGGCGAAAGCGGATTCTCTTCACTCGTCCAGAAGGGGTGCGTCTCGCTGACGGCGAGCGCCAGGAAAGCCTTGAAGGCCCAATAGGGGGAGCCGGCAGAGTTGTAGCTTTCCGACATCAGGAGGTTGGAATAGCCGTAGCCGATCGACAGCACCCCGTCGCGATGGGTCATCGGCTTGTCAGCCCACCAGCGCAGGTGTCTCAGGCAGAGCCCCTTAATCTCCCCCCAGGGCAGCGCTTCGACGTCGGCAAAAGCGAGGGCCGACCAGAAGCCGGCGCAGGCGAAGCGATAGGTGAGGCTGCGGCCAAATGCGATGGTCGCCCCGTCCTCGGCGAACCAATGACGGAAATCGCGGGCGAAGAGCGCCGCTCGCTCGCGATAGCGCTTCGCCCGATCGTCCTCGACCAGCCGCGAATAGATCAGCCCGTAGAAGTGAATGGCGAAGGGCACATAGTGGTCGATGCGCCGGACGTTGCCATCCCTGTACCAGCCATCGGCGATGTAGAACCCGTCGAGTTCCTCAAGGTAGGTCTCCGTCAGGCTGCAATCATAGTCGACGCCGAGCCGGTCGAGAGCGATGTCGACGAGAACACGGAAGAATTTCCAGTTGTTGTCGGCATAATTGAAACGGCGGGCGTGCTTCAGATAGGTGACGAGATTGTCCTTTGCGCTGGGGGGGAGCGGATCCCAGAGCTTTTCCGGGACGAGGGCAAGCGCGAAGCCGAGGGCTGCGAGTTCGACCATGCGCTGGTCGCGGCCTTTGACCGCGCCCCAGTATTCCGGATGTTTCGGGTCGGTGCCGTTGGAGATGCCTTCGGCATAGCGGTGCCAGAATGCGAAGTCGCCGCCGCCGGCAGTAAAGGGGGCGAGTCCCCAGAGCGGCCGTGCAAAACCCTCCAGATCGGCCGCTGCCCGGTCGAAATGTCCTGCCGATGCATCGAGGCGGACACGGGCATTGCCGGTTGAAAAATACGGCAGCAGCGGATCGAACAGATCGGTCAGCGCGCGCTGCATGTCGCCGCGGCTTGCGAGGGGATTACCGGCGAGCGGGTTTCTGCTGGCAGGATCAAAGATCATGGCACTATCTTCTCAGTCATCTGGAAGTGATCCGCCCCGCACCGGAACGACGGCGTGGCAGACATGGCGGGCAGGCGCGTCCCGTTCGCGAAACCGCGCCAACATCAGTCCGACAGCTTCGCGGCCAATGGCCACGCGGTCGACGCGCATGGTCGCAAGCGGCGGATCGGTCATCCTGGCGCACGGAAGATCGTCGAACCCGACGATCGCGAAATCCTCCGGCACGCGACGGCCAATCTCGGTCACGGCCTCGAGCACGCCAACCGCGATGAAATCGTTCATGCAGAAGGCAGCGCTGACGTCCGGGTCTTCCGCAAGCGCGGCGATCGTCACGGCACGGGCTTCGGCAATCGCGCTCGTGTGGAAGGAGAGCCGGATGATGCGGCCGGTGGCGTCCTTGGTTGCTCCAATCGCCGCCTCGAAGCCGCGGGCCCGTTCGCGCAGTGTGTGCCGATGGGAGCCGGTCAGATGCAGGATGCGGCGATGTCCGAACGCGAGAAGACGGTTTGTTGCCTCATAGGCACCAAAGAAATTCGCAGGCGAGACTCCGTCAAAGCGCATCAGGGGATCGGTGCCATTGACGAGAACGACGGGCGTGCGACTTTCCTCCAGCCAGGCGCGTAGCGTATCTGCGGGGTCAATGCCGACCAAAAACAGGCCCCTTGCTCCGGCCGTCGTCATCAGGTCCCGAACGGCCTCCGTCGTTACCCGATCCTCGCGCACCAGCCGGATGTCGAAGGGAATGCCGAACTCTGCGGCGCTCGAACGCAGCCCCTCGACGATGCCTTCATAGAAGACGCTGAGGTCGCCTGTGACGCCGTCACTGGCAATCAACGCCAGAACGCCCGGCGCCGTGTGGCTTCCGGCCTTGAGCGGATAGCCGAGATCCGATGCCACCTTGAGGATCTGGCGCCGAACATCGGCGCTGATGCCCGGTTCGTTGGCGAGCACCCGCGAGACGGTCGACACTGAAACGCCTGCGCGCGTGGCAATATCTGCTTGGCGAAGTTTTCTGGAAGGTTCCTCGATCATGTCGCAAACATTATGCAAATTATGCAAATTTGCAACAAGAAAGATAATTTCTTGCATTATTATTATTTTTGCATAATTCTTCCCGTCGATGATCGACTCGACTGCGCAGGAGGAGCGTGAGCGGGGTCGTAACGACAGGGAGGAATGTCCATGCTCATCAACCGACGTTCATTTATGCTCGGCTCGGCGGGCACAGCCGCCGGTCTCGTGCTCGGCGCGGGCGGCGCGCGGTCAGCCTTTGCGGCCGACGAGACGAAGCTGCGTGCCATGTGGTGGGGCTCGAACGATCGCGCCAAGCGCACGCTTGCGGTCGCCAAGCTTTATCAGGAAAAGAATTCGGGAACGACGA
The DNA here is from genome assembly GCF_964252955.1 of Pararhizobium sp. LjRoot238. NCBI lineage: Bacteria > Pseudomonadati > Pseudomonadota > Alphaproteobacteria > Hyphomicrobiales > Rhizobiaceae > Pararhizobium > Pararhizobium sp. LjRoot238. The sequence goes on from NZ_CAXUPP020000002.1 coordinate 684,700, forward strand.
TCGTCGGCGAGTCCCTGAACGGCGACGCCTACTGGACCAAAGTCTCCACCCAGATGGCCGGGCGCTCGATCGCCGACATCTTCCAACTGGAACCGCGGACGATTTCCGACTATTCGAAGCGTGGCGCCTGCCTAGCGCTTGATCCCTTCATTCCATCGGCTCTGCAAGTCGACGCCTTCGGCAAGGACATGCTCAACCTGACGACGGTGGACGGCAAACTTTGGGGGGTCGGTCTCGGCCTCAACTCGTTCTCGCTGTTCTACGACGGCGACGCATTTGCCAAGGCCGGCATCACGCCGCCCGGACGCGATACGACCTGGAAGGAATATGCCGACATCGCGGTCGAGATGAGCAAGGCGGCCGGCAGGAAGACCTATTGGGGCGGTCCTTACGGTGCGCGCTACAGCTATGTGTTCGATGCCTGGCTGCGGCAGCGCGGTAGCAGCCTCTACGACGAAAACGGTCTCGGCTTCAGCGTCGAGGACGCCAAGGAATGGTTCGCCTATTGGGAAGAGCTGCGCAAGCGCGGCGGCACGGTCAGCGCCGATATCCAGACGCTCGACCAGAACACGATCGACACGAACTGCCTGGCACTTGGCAACTCCGCCATGGGCATGGCCTATTCGAACCAGATGGTCGGCTACCAGCTGCTGATGAAAGGCAAGCTTGGCATCGACATGCTGCCGCGCGAGACGAAGGGTGGGCCATCCGGCCACTACTATCGCCCGGCTCTCATCTGGAGCATCGGCGCCACGACCGAGCACGGCGAGGAAGCCGCGAAGTTCATCGATTTCTTCGTTAATGACGTGGAGGCTGGCAAACTGCTCGGTGTTGAACGTGGTGTTCCGATGTCGCCGGCCGTGCGTGAAGCCATCCTGCCGACGCTCAATCCCACCGAGCGGGCGACGGTCGATTACATCAACGGGTTAAAGGACCAGGTCGGCGGCTATCCGCCACCGGCGCCGATCGGTTCGACCGAGTTCGATATCAGCATTCTGCGGCCCATCACCGACGAGCTTGCCTTCGAACAGATCTCCGTCGCCGATGCTGCCGCAAGGTTGGTGAGCGAGGGGAAGAACACGATCAAGGCCGGCTGACGAGGATCACTCCCCCCGACACGGTTGGTTTAGAGAAAATCCGCACGGTGAGGCGTAAAGCTGTCGATCAGCTTGTCGGCCTCCAGCGCCTTGACGCCGTGAACGAGGCCGGACGGGACGATAAAGCTTCCGCCCGCGCGTAAAATCTCGCTGCTGCCGTCAATTGTGACTTTGAACACGCCTTCCGCGGGTTCTGTTGCAAAATTTGAGGTATCCGCGAGGCCGGGCGATTTCTGCGGCTGCTCAGATCGCGGCAACGAGGGTTTCGAACTGTTTGGCGATTGACAAGCTGGCAGTGGAGCGTTCTTGCAGCTGGTGCTTGCGCAGCATGTGGATCATCTCGATGCCAGGCAATGTTGCGACTGCGGATCTGAAAGACTTGAAGCCGAGCATTGGATCCGCCGGCGGCGCGACCGATCCAGAAGGCGGCTGATGGTGTCACAGGAAATGATCGCTTCCCGGTTGGTCTGGCTGCCGTCGATAACGACGCGTTCCGGCCGGCCATGCCGGGCGAACGCCTTTTTGAAGCAGCGTTTGGCTGCAAAAGGGTCACGATGCTCGCTGAGCCAGAACTCGACCGTGCATCCGTTGCTGTCGATGGCCCGATAGAGATATCTCCAACGACTGCGAACCTTGAGATACGTCTCGTCGGCATGCCATTTGCCGGTGACGACGCGCTTGCGCCGGTTGAACCGCTCCGCCAGCAGGGGCGCAAAGTGCACGACCCAGCGATGGATCGTCGAATGATCGACGCTGATGCCGCGTTCGGCCATCATTTCCTTCAGGTCGCGCAGGCTCAGGCCATAAGTCAGATACCAACGCACGCACAGCAAGATCACCGACTGCTCGAAATGCCGACCTTCAAACATTGCCAATCTCCGGAACATTACCGGAGATCAATGCCACACCGATCCTAATGAATGGGTTTGCAACAGAACCCTTGCGGGCCCCCACACCGATAGCGCCGCCCACATAACGCCGGTACGGAGCAGTGCGTCACGCCTGGAGAAAAGGCTGACGATCGCGACGGGGTGCCGGTTTAACGGCTCGGCTTCTTTTTCGCAGCCGGCAGAAGGCCTTCTCGCTGCATCTGCTTTCGAACGTTCTTGCGTTGACGGCTAATGGCCTCGGATTTCTGGCGCGCCTTCTTCACGGACGGCTTCTCATAGGCTTCCCGCAGTCGCATTTCGCGGAAGACGCCCTCACGTTGGAGCTTTTTCTTCAACACGCGAAGCGCCTGATCAATGTTGTTGTCGCGAACCAATACCTGCATTTGAAACCTTTCGAAGATTGCAGTCCTGAAGAGGAAGCGCGCAATCTATCGTCTTCGATGAAATTTACTAGTCGGGCGGCGTCATCATTTTTCGTAATTTCCAGCGACGAAAAATTAGACTAAAGTCGTATCGCTGAAGATCGCGGTAGACGATCGATGCAACTCGATGTTGTCGTCCTCGGGAGGGATAATGATGCAACATTTCACGACCACCATACCACCAAAAGATATCGCGCTGCTGCAAACCGTTCTTGATGCCTGGTGCAGCCAAAACAATATGCTTCGAAGCAAAGCCGAGAACGAGGCGAGAATTCTGATTTCCGAATACAAACGCGGAGTACGGTCTCAAATCGGTCTGGTCGATGCATTGGTCGCGGCAGAAAAGCACCAATAATCGGCTTTAGGGACGCGAGCGGCAAGCCAATCGTGGCCCGGTCCTGAGCCGTTCACCATACCCAAAACCCCAACATCTGTACCTGTTGGACGGTCGTCGCAATCTCGGCGATATCTGAACAGTCAGCCGGAGTGCGGAGGTATTTTTCCGCACCTCATCTTTGGCCCCTCCCTCCGGAGGGAGGGGCTATTCGGTTGTTGGGCTTCCATATTAGCGGCCAGGTATTATACCTCAGGACAATCAATCCTTCGAAGCTTGCTGGTCCTCAACCATCAGCCGATTGATCTCGGTTTCGAGGTCAAATGGCTGTTCGGCTTCAGGTACGCTCGGATCCTGGACATTGTCTCCAGCAGGAGCAGCGGCTCGGACGTGCCGTAGGGCAGATCGTTCGCTGAGAAGGGAGCGGTAACGCTTGGCAACCTCCGGCATCTCGATTTGCCCGACGATCCATTCCTCGATCCAGGCATGGAAACGGTCGTCCTGTTCTACGGCGTGCCCAGCCTCACGCGCTCGTCGAAACGCATTCTCCGCCGCTCTGCGCCTGATCTCAACCGACATCTATCCCTCGCATTGTACCTTCGCCGGACTGAACATAGGCGTGGGCGTTGCGATTTCCATGACCACCCTGTCCGATATCAAGCGGTTCTATCGACAGTGCTTGCGGTAAAAGTGTGATGAGCGGCTCGTCACCTTCGGGCGTCGATCAGAGACCTACGCAATGGGCGGATGCGAGCAAATTACACAAACCAACATTGACAAAGGAGTGCCTGTGGGCCGGCACAGAACCAAACAGCTCATATGCATGCACGGTAACGCATCTTAAAGCTGCATGGCTATGGCCATGACAACGTCTTGAGATTTCAGACCACCCACAAGGTGGTTAGGCGTGGCACTTGCCGCCCTACTGATGCTCATGCTTTCTCGACACTCATTCCGCCACCAGGCCGTCAAATACCTCGAGCATCGCATCGCTGATTGCTTTCCCAAGCTCCGCAGCGGTTGCGGCAAGTGCCTCTTCGTTCATATCACGTGCGGCAATCGCAAAGGACGCACCTGCGGTCGTCACGATTTCCTGCGCACGCTGAATAGCCCAGAGTGCAAAATCACTGCGACTGCCAATTTCCGTCGTTTCCACGCGTTTTCTCCTGATTTGTTTTCATGGCTGGCTATATCCAATTTAGCGCTCCACGACAGCCGACCCTGAACGAATTTTGCTTCGCCAACCTGAACCTACCGGTTCAGCAAAACGGCATGGCTTCGATCCCCTATGTCGGCCGAGCGCAAATTTTTTTCTGGCGACGATTTTTCGAATTCACGTTCAGCAGCTTGACGACAAGACTTGAAAGCCAGCGTTCTGCAGGAGCGTTGGCTTTTTTGCTCGGAGCGATCAGAAGGAAAGATCGAGGACGCGGTCTTCGAACAGGCGGTTGCGGGAACCTTCGAGATGAAGTCGCATCGCCCTTTCCGCATCCTCCGCGCGGCCATCGGCAATCGCTTGATAGATGGCGTTATGCTCCTCGAAGACTTTTTCCAGGCCGAGCCTCGGTCCCATCAGCGACAGGCCATGCAGGTGCATGCCGACGGCAATGTGCGGTTTGAGGGCCTCGATCGAGGCCGTATAATAGTGATTGTTGGCCGCCTCGGTCACCGCTCTGTGGAAAACGAAATCCGCGTCGGTGCGATGAAGCTGGTGGCTCGTCGCCTCGCGCAGATCGGCAAGGGCAGCGGCAATCTTCTGGAGGGCAGCTTCGTCGCGTCTCTGGGCGGCGAAAAAGGCTGCCGCGGGCTCGATCGTCAAGCGAAACTCATAGCAGCGCTGGATGTCGGCGATCGTCTTGACCGGCGAATAGGCAAGATGCGTGGCAGGCGACGCCTGGGCACTGACGAAGGTGCCGGCGCCTTGCCGTGAATAGACCATGCCTTCTTCGCGCAACCGTCCAAGCGCGTCGCGCACGATCGGGCGGGAGACCCCCATGATCGAGGCGAGTTCGTGTTCCCCCGGCAGGCGGGAGTCCGGTGGGTAGTTGCCGGAACGGATGCGCTCGCGCAGTTGGTCGAAGACGCGATCGACCAGCCTGATTGATTTCCCACGCTCCGGTTTGGCGGCCTGGCCGGGCTCTCCGATTGAGGGGGCATCTTGCGCCATTTTCTTCACCACGCCTGTTTTTCGATCCTTGTCCTGTTGGACGTCCTTTGACTTAGCAGATTCTCAGGGACGAGTTTTAGCAAAGAATCAACGTTGCCAAAGCCTCCCGATTTTACCGCGCAACGGAAAACTCTGCCATCTGCGCTTTCGATCTCGAACCAGGGAATGCCCGCCTCGATTTCGCCGTTCGGAATAAGGACGGAGGCTCCCAGTTCTTCCAGGATAGCAAGCGCCGTGTCGCCGCCGCCCATCATCATCATCTCCGGTTGTGTCCGTTCAACCGTCTTGCAGATACCCTCGGCGAAGCGGGTAGCGACCCGCTCGGGAAGCACTGTTTGTTCACCGGAGCATCGCGCCACCGCAGGAAGCGCAGTGATGGCGCCAGGCGGTAGATTGCCGGCAGGCGCGTCGGCGATCAAGGCGATCTGACGCATGTTGCAGAGATGTTCTATCTGCGCGGTGGTGATCGGATCGCGAGATCCGAAGGCAAACAGGGTCTTTGCGGACGGCGAAAATATTGAGGGCGCTGGTGCCGATTTTGCCAGCGAACGGGCAAAGGCGCCGCCAAGGCCGCGCGCGCCGACGGCGACTTTCGTGGTCCAATCGGTGCAACGGGCCAGGTCATCCAACTCGCCATCGCTGGAGGCATTACAAACTTCTACCGAAAAGGAGCTGGAAGGAAATATAGGGCGAATTGGCAACGGCGTCTCCACGCCGCGCCCCGTGACGGCGCCGTTGACCGTGAAGCGCTGCTGATCGGGAATGGCAGGAGCTACGATGATCGTGTTGCGGCCTGTTGCGCTGGCGAGCGCCGTGCTTTCGGCAGCGACGTTGCCTTTCAGTCTGGAATCGATCTTCTTGAAGAGAATACGGGGCGTTTCTGAGCCGATCGCCGCAGCAACAGCCTCGATCCTCGCTGCGGCTGCATCCGCCGAAAGAGCACGTGACACTGTATTGACCACGACGACATCGGGATTGTGAGCCAATGCCGCGCGCAGCGCCTTTACGTTGATCGCCACCGCCACCGTCAGGCCGGCCTCGACGAAAGGCGTCCCGGTATCAAGCGCGCCCGTCAGGTCGTCGGCAATGATGGCAACTTGCAGCGTCATCCAGGCAATCCCTCGGTGACGGCATGACAGGCAACCATGTGTCCGGGACGCGCCTCGCGCCACTCCGGCACGACCTTGCTGCAGACGCTCATGGCGATCGGGCAGCGGGTGTGGAAGCGGCAACCGGACGGCGGCGAAAGCGGGCTTGGCACGTCGCCCTGCAAAATCTGCCGCTTGCGGCTGCGCTCGTGGGCGGGATCGGCTTCCGGCACAGCGGAAAGAAGTGCCTTGGTATAGGGATGCAGCGGATGCTCGAACAGTTCCTCGCGTGTCGCCAGTTCTGCCAGGCGACCGAGATACATGACGCCGACGCGGTCGCTGATATGGCGGACCACCGCAAGGTCATGAGCGATGAAGAGGTAGGTCAGTCCGTATTTCTGCTGCAGATCCAGAAGCAGGTTGATGATCTGCGCCTGGACCGAAACGTCGAGCGCCGAGATTGCCTCGTCGCAGACGATGAATTTCGGCTGGCAGGCAAGGGCGCGGGCGATCGCCACGCGCTGACGCTGCCCGCCGGACAGTTCGTGCGGGTAGCGCGAGGCGAAGCGTGGCGGCAGGCCGACATCGGCGAGCAGTTCGGAAATCTTCTGCGGCAGTTCCGCCTTGGTTGCGAGCTTGTGGAACAGGATCGGCTCGCCGACAGCCTCGCCGATGGTCATGCGCGGGTTGAGCGTCGAATAGGGGTCCTGGAAGACGATCTGAAGCTGGCGCCGATAGGGGCGCATCGCCTTTTCGTCGAGATCGACGATGTTCCTCCCCTCATAGATGACCCTGCCTCCGGTCGCCCTGTGCAGGTTGAGAAGCGTGAAGCCGGTGGTCGACTTGCCGCAGCCGGATTCGCCGACGAGGCTCAGGGTTTCGCCTTCGAGTATTTCGAAGCTGACGTCATCCAACGCATGTACGGTCGCGGCGCGCTCACCGAAGGCGCCAAGCCGGACGTGGAAGTGTTTGACCAGATTTTCGATGCGCATCAGCGGTTGGGCGCCCATCACGCAGCCTCCAGTTTGCGTTGCGCGACAAAGCAGGCGACACGATGCGTGCCGGCCTCGCCAATGCCTTCCAGCGAGGGGACGCGCTCGTGGCAGATCTGTTCCACCAGCGGACAGCGGGGTGCGAAGGGACAGCCCGTCGGGCGGCGGCCCGGCTCCGGTGGCGTGCCGCCGATCGAACTGAGGCGTGTCGAACGCTCGTCGGAAAGCTTCGGGATGGAAGCGAGAAGCCCTTGAGTATAGGGGTGGCTCGGATTCGCAAACAGCGCGTCGACGGGCGCATCCTCGACCACGGTGCCGGCATAGAGCACGTTGATACGATCGACGAGACCGGCGATCAGCGCGAGGTCGTGGGTGATCCAGACAACGGACATGCCGAGTTTGTCGCGCAACTCCTTCACCAGATCGACGATCTGTGCCTGGATCGTTACGTCGAGTGCGGTGGTCGGCTCGTCGGCGATCAGCAGTTGCGGATTGCAGGCAAGCCCGATGGCGATCATCACGCGCTGGCGCATACCGCCGGACAACTCGTGCGGATAGGCGTCGAGACGCTCCTCGGCGCCGGGAATACCGACAAGCTTCAGGAGTTCGCCGGCCCGCTTGCGCGCCTGTGCCTTCGTCATGCCGCGGTGATAAATGAGAGGCTCGGCCAATTGCTGGCCGATGCGCATCACCGGGTTGAGCGAGGTCATCGGGTCCTGAAAAATGAAGCCGACTTCGCCGCCGCGCACTTTGCGCAGATCGGAGTTCGACATCTTCTGCAGGTCACGCCCGGCGAAATTGGCCTCGCCCTTCGTGACCTTGATCTTGTTCGGCAGAAGCCGCATCAGGCTGAGCATCGTCAGGCTTTTGCCGCAGCCGGACTCGCCGACAATGCCGAGCGTTTCGCCTTTGTCGACATGCAGATTGATGCCATCGACGATGGTCGCGGGTCCGCTGCGGGTGTCGATCTCGATCGTCAGGTCCTTGACGTCGAGCAGGCGTTCTCTGGTCCTCGACGTGGGTTCAGGGCGAATGTCGTTGGCCATCAGCATCACTTCGCTCCGCGCGGATTGAGGGCATCGTTGAGACCGTCGCCGAGGAACGAAAAGGCGACGGAGGCAAGGCCGAGGACGGCGGCGGGAGCAGCCAGAAGGTGCGGATAATGCTGCCAGACGCGCAGGCCGTCGGAGATCATGTTGCCCCAGCTCGGGGTCGGCGGGTTTACCCCGACGCCGAGGAACGAGAAGGCGCTTTCGAGCACCATGGCCGTACCAAGACCGGCGCTGACGGCAACGATCAGCGGCCCCAGTGCATTCGGCACGACATAGCGCATGAGGATGATGCGGTTGGTGAGGCCAAGTGCCTGCGCTGCGGTAATATAGGGCCGCGAGCGGATCGACAGAACCTGCGCCCGAACGAGGCGCGCATAGGGCGGCCAGGAGATCAGCGCCATCGAGCCGAAGACGAGCAGGAAATCGACCCAGACCGTTTCGCGATAGATCGGGTTGAGCGTCGCCAGATACCGGCTTTCCATCCAGCTAGCGATTGGCGATTTCAGCGAGGCATTGATGACGACGACGAGAAGCAGGTTGGGGATCGACATGGTCATGTCGGTCACCCACATGACGACCTTGTCGAGCAGGCCACCGAAGAAGCCCGCCATCGCGCCGAGAGAAACGCCGATGAGAACGGCGATGAAGGTGACGACAACGGCCACCAGGAAGGCGGTTCGCGTGCCATAAATGACGCGGCTGAAGACATCGCGGCCGAGATCGTCCGTGCCGAAGAGATGCGACATCGACGGTGCCAGGTTGCGGGCGCTCAGATCCTGGCTCAGGAAGTCGTAGGGCGTCAGGTATGGCCCGAAGGCGGCCGTGAAGGCGAGGATAACGACGACGATGAGGCCGAAGACGGCAAGCCGGTTGCGGCGCAGCCGGTGCCATGCGTCGCGCCACAGGCTGACAGGCGGCTCATTGTCGGTCTGGACGGGGTTGGTCATGGGAACGACAGACATGGTCAGCGGCTCCTTCTGGTATCGTTGGCGCGCGGGTCGAGCAGCGGATAGAGCACATCGACCAGAAGGTTGGAGATCATCACCAGGAACGAGCCGATCAGCGTCACGGCGAGGATGACCGGATAGTCGGTATTGGTCAGCGCTTTCACGGTCAGGCGACCAAGGCCCGGCAGGCCGAAGACGAGCTCGACGAAGATAGCGCCGTTGACGATGGTGATCATGATCAGGCCGAGCTGGGTGACGACCGGCGTCAGCACCGGGCGCAGGATATGGCGAAGTGCCACCATCGTTTCCGGTACGCCCTTGGCGCGGGCGGTACGGACAAAATCCTCCGACAGCACCTCGATCACGGCAGCACGGGTCTGCCGCACGATCAGCGCGATAGGCTGGAAGGACAGAACAAGCAGCGGCAAGAGGATGCGGACGTCAAAGACGCCGCCCCAGCCATAAGGCACGGCCGAGCCGGGCAGAACCATGATCAGAAGCACCATCAGCATGGGCCCCGCGACATAGGCCGGGATCGCCCAGAGAAACAGGGCCGAACCGAGAATGGCATAGTCGGTGCGGGTGTTCTGGTTCAGTGCGGCGATCAGCCCAAGCGGAATGGCGACGACGGCGGTGAGGATGACGGAACAGAGTGCCAGCTTGAAGGAAACGGGAGCCGCGGCCGAGACCATCGCCCAGACGGAACGTCCCGAGCTCAGCGAATTGCCGAAATTGCCATGCAGCAGGTTCCAGATATAGCTGCCAAACTGGACGAGAAACGGCCGGTTGAGGCCCGCACTTTCGCGGATCGCCTCGATGCGTTCGGGGTTGTAGGCGACGTCGCCTGGCGCGCGCAGGAAGATCAGCTTGATCGGGTCGCCGGCGCCATAATAGGCCAGCGCATAGACGCCGAGCATAACGAGCAGGACGGAGGGAATCCAGACGACGAAACGGGTCGCAATGTAGCGCAGCATGGCAGTCTCCCACCCTGGTTTTCTGAAGATGAAGCTTCGAGTTCTCGCCGCAGCGTAAGCTCGCGCTATCATACTCCAGCAATCGAAATCTGTGCGGAAGCGGTTCGCGCTCCCGCACAGGAGATGTTGGTATCCGCTTGGCTCAAGCGACCGAGATGTCCCAAGGCGCCACGACCTGCCAGTCGAGGTTCTTGTCGATGCCGGTCACCTTGTCGGTCGCCCAGCGCGACATGGCCTGGGCGTACCAGGGGATGAAGGTCCAATCCTCGCGGAAGGCCTTCTGCGCTTCCTGCGCAAGCGCAACACGCTGCGGATCATCCACCGCCTTGGTGGCGGCTTCGGCGAGCAGACTGTCGACCTTGTCGTTCTTGTAGCCGCCAAGCTTGTTCTGCGCGTTCGAGGAGGTCGAAGCGATGGAACCGGCGAGATAGGAAACGGCATCCGGAACGCGGGTTCCAACGTCGTCGCGGAAAATCTGCACCGCGTTCTGGTCGGGACCGGCATAGGCATCCTGCTGCGGCTTCATGTCGACGGCAGTGATACCAAGGTTCTGGCGCCATTGCTCGGCGATGAACTGCGCTGCCGCCTCGATCGCCGGACCGGAAATGCCAACGAAGAGAAGTTTGGGCAGACGCTCTGGGCCGCCATAACTTGATTCCGCCAGCAACTTCTTGGCGCCTTCCGGATCATGGGGGTAGGGTTCGAAGCCGGAATTGTCGGCGCCCGGCACTGAGTTCAGAACCTGGTCCGTCTTCTTGTGCGGGCCATCCGGGAAGGAGGCCTTCATCAGGCCCTCGCGGTCGACGGCCATGATCAGCGCCTGGCGCACCTTCGGATCGTCCATTGGCGCGCGGGAAGCGTTGAACCAGAAGTGCTGGCTGGTCGGAATCAGCGGCCCTTCTGCAAAGCTGGCGCCGAGATCCTGCACGATGGTCGAGGTGACAAGTTCGGTATGCGCATTGTATTCGCCGGACTTCAGGAGCGATGTTGCGGTGACGTTGTCCTCGATCGAGTCGATCTCGATGCGGGCGAGCTTCGGTTTCGGGCCGAAGAAGTTCTCGTTCGGCTCGAACACCAGCTTGCCGGCGTCGAGGTCGATGCTGGTCAGCTTGAACGGACCGGAAGAGACCGCGCCGTTGTCGGGCATGTACCAGTCGGCGACTTCCTCGCCGTCTTCGCCACGAGATTGCGACGCCTTGGTGATCGGGACGATGTGGTTGCCGAGGCGCATGAAGAAGATCGGATCGGCGTCGGCCAGCGTGACGACGACAGTGCCTTCGTCCGGCGTCGCGATACCGGAAATTTCCTTGGCTTTGCCGGCGCTCACGTCAGCATAGCCGGCGACCTTGCTCAGCACCTGATCGGCGCGCTGGTTCTTCGTGTTCGGCATGGCCGCAACGTTCCACGAGCCCTTCACGTCCTCAGCGGTGATCTTGCTGCCGTCGGAGAAGACAGCCTTCGGGTCGATCTTGAAGGTCCAGGTCTTGTTGTCGGCGTCCGGTTCCCAACTTGTAAAAACGTAAGGGTGCAATTCACCCTTGCTGTCGAAATACATCGGCGCGGCCCACCAGGCGGAATTCCAGCGATAGGGCGGGCCGCCGCCGCGCAACGGCGACCAATCCTGGTTGAATGCGGGATGTGCGACCTTGAGTACCTGGCCTTCCTGGGCGACGACGATACGGGCATTCAGGCCAAAGAGGCCGAGGGCCACGCTCGTGCCGAGACCGAGTTTCAGGGCGTTGCGGCGCGTCATCTGCGGCTGTGTCGAGCCGGTTCCATTGTTTCGATTAGACATCTGATCCTCCCATAGATGCAGTCATCGCGCCCTCCATCTGTCTGGTTCCTGACAGGTTGCCGCGCCATGATGAGGTCAGACACTGGATTGATATTGTAAATATGTCAACATTAATTCTTTGAAATATTCGCTTCAATAATCGATTTGCGAATAAACCTCATAGTTTTCAATAGGATATTTTTTGTGTGAGATTTTTGGCGTGGAATTTTCCTTGACAAGTTGTCATGATTGCGGAAAAAGCGGATGGCTCTGGCGGTTCAGATCGAAAAAGCGTCAGGCAGGGCAGCAGGAGTTCGCAGGATGACAATTCAAGGGATAAGCGGCGTCTACAGCGCTGCCACCACGCCGCTCAATGCCGACTATACCCCGGACCTCGGCCTTTTCACCGCCCACTGCCACCGATTGATCGAGGAGGGGTGCCACGGTGTGGCGCTGCTGGGCACGACGGGTGAGGCCAACTCTTTCTCCTCGGCAGAGCGCCGCGACATCCTTGAGGCTGCGCTGAAGTCCGGCATTTCCGGCGGTCAGCTGATGCCGGGCACCGGCGTTGCCGCCATCCCGGAAACGATCGAGCTGACCCGGCATGCGCTATCGGTCGGCGTTACCCGCGTCGTCATGCTGCCGCCGTTCTACTACAAGGGTGTTTCGGACGACGGGCTTTTCGCGGCCTATGCGCAGATCATCGAGACGATCGCCGACGACCGGCTCCGGATCGTGCTCTATCACATCCCCCAGGTTTCTGGCATTCCGCTGACGCTGTCGCTGATCGGCCGCCTGATCAAGGCCTTCCCGCATACGGTGGTGGGGATCAAGGATTCCGCCGGCGATTTTGCCAATATGCAGGCTCTTGTCGCTGCTTTCCCAGGATTTTCGGTGCTTGCAGGCGCAGATCCGCTGCTCTTGCCGCTGATCAAGTCCGGCGGCGCCGGCTGCATCACCGCGACGTCCAATCTGGTCGCCGCTTCCCTGCGGATCGTTTACGACCACGCAAACGATCCGGGCCGTGCGGGTGAGGTCGAGGCGGCGCAGGCGCGGATCAACGCCTATCGCTCTCTCTCCAATTCCTATGTCCAGATCCCGACGATCAAGGCGATGGTGGGATTGAAGAACGGCAACGCCGCCTGGGGGCGCCCGCGTCCGCCATTGATGGCGCTGAGCGCCGCCGAGCAGGCAGATCTCGCAACCAAATTCGCGCAACTGCCTTGAGGAGCGATCAATATGCTGACCACCTCCGGCCTTCGGCCTGACGAAATTCCAGCGTTGATGAACGGGGCGCTCTCGCCGCACCCCTTGGAAAAGGGCCACTTCGAGGCGTTTCTGCCGTCGCCCTGTGTGCAAAATCACGCCGCAAATCTTGCATTCCTGCCCGACGGCACGCTCGCTTGCGTCTGGTTCGGCGGCACGATGGAAGGCATGGGCGACATCTCGATCTACATGTCACGGCTGGCGCCGGGCTCATCCCGCTGGTCGGAGCCCGAAAAAATGTCGGACGATCCGCAGAAATCGGAGCAGAACCCGCTTCTTTTCACCGCGCCGGACGGCAAGGTCTGGCTGATCTTCACATCGCAGACCTCGGGAAACCAGGACGGCGCTATCGTCAAGAGACGGATCTCTGCGGACGACGGCCGCACCTTCGGCCCGGTCGACATTCTTTGCGATATTCCAGGCACATTCGTGCGCCAGCCGATCATCGGCAACGCCCAAGGAACCTGGCTTCTTCCGGCGTTCCGCTGCGTTGGCGTGCCGGGAGCCCGCTGGACCGGCGATGTCGATACCGCGGCCGTTCTCGCCTCGCGAGATGCCGGTGAAAGCTGGCTGATGGTCGATGTGCCCGACAGCATCGGCGCGGTGCATATGAACATCGTCCCGCAAGACGGCACGCGGATGGTGGCTTTTTACCGCAACCGTTTTGCCGAACAGATCCTGCGCAGCGTCTCGGACGACGACGGCATGAGCTGGAGCGCGCCGGAACCGACCAATCTGCCGAACAACAATTCATCGATCCAGGCGGTTGGTCTTTCAAACGGGCGGATCGCCGTCGTCTATAACCATTCCAATGCCTCGATGTCGGGCGATCGACGCCATTCGCTCTACGACGAGATCGAAGCGGACGAGGGCGCGCAAGGCGAAAACCCCGAGGCCGCAGCGGTCTCACAGGGGCGCAAGGCGGTCTGGGGCGTTCCCCGCTCACCGATGAGCCTCGCCTTTTCCGGTGATGGAGGCCGGACTTTCGGAGGCCAGCGTGATCTCGATACCGGCGACGGCTATTGCCTGACCAACAATTCGAAAGACGCTCTCAATCGGGAATATTCCTATCCCTCGATCATCGAAGGACCGGATGGCGCGTTGCACGTCGCCTATACCTATTATCGCCGTGCCATCAAATATGTGCGGTTGGCATCCCCTGAGAGCTGAGTCCTGCCGGGCTCCCAGTGCAGTTCGGCAGGCGTTTAGAATTCAGGGACGTCACCTCGTTGAGCCCGTATTTTTGACAAGTGGGCCAATCAGCGTCCTTTTTAAGTGCGAAAAGCGCGAACGATTCATAATTTTACATGGTTTTTGACAGGCTACTTATGCCGGCTGAGTGTTGCCCGTCACGATGTTTTGCGGTCGCCGCCCATGCGACTGTCGTTATAAAATAATAATAAAAATAAGTAGTTGGTGCAATATATTGAACCAACGCCACCGTGTCGCATTCATCGAAGACGCAGAAAAGATGGATAGCCCCAAGTTCTCTATTGCCAAGAAAGCCTGTCTTGTGTAACAAATTTACATGTTGTTGCGGGCGCCTGCTGGCGTATACGCCTAGACGCGAGGATCCATCATGACAAGCCTGAGCGCGCCCATCACGATCGTTCGTCCCCAAATCATCGAGTTCGGCGTCGGTGTCGCGGCCAAGCTCGGGAAGTGGGCGGCCGCTCAGGGCTTTTCGCGCGTTCTTGTCGTCTCGGATGCTTTCAACGCGTCCCGCGTCGATATCCTCGAGTTGCCGGGCGTCGTCACCGTCTTCTCGCAGGTCAGGCCTGAGCCTGACACGGATAATCTGGATTTGCTGCTATCCGTTGCAAACGAGGCGCGCGCCGACCTGATCGTCGGTTTCGGCGGTGGCAGCGCCATGGATCTCGCCAAGCTCGCCTCCGTCCTCTCCGGCTCCGTGCAGACATTGCGTGAGGTCGTCGGCGCTGGCAAGGTTGCGCAACGACGGCGGGTGGGGCTTGCGCAAGTGCCGACGACATCGGGCACCGGCAGCGAGGCGGGCATCCGCGCTCTGGTTACCGATCCTCAAACCCAGGCCAAGCTCGCGGTCGAGAGCATCCACATGCTTGCCGACATCGCCGTCATCGATCCCGGCCTCACCTTTACCGTTCCGGCGGCGACGACGGCGGCGACCGGCGTCGATGCCATGGCGCATTGCGTCGAGGCCTTCACCAACCGCAAGGCGCATCCAATGATCGATCTCTATGCGATCGAGGGAGTTCGCCTGGTCGGGCGCTACCTCGCTCGCGCTGTTGCCGACGGTTCGGATGCGGAGGCGCGGGCAGGGCTCTCGCTTGCCTCGCTCTATGGCGGCTTCTGTCTCGGTCCGGTCAACACTGCCGGCGGGCACGCGCTTGCCTATCCGCTCGGAACCCGCTGGCATGTCGCCCATGGCGCGGCCAATGCCCTGATCTTCCCGCATGTGCTGGCCTTCAACACGCCCGCCGTTGCCGGGAAGACGAAGCAGGTGATCGAGGCGCTGAACCTGAAGGCGGGTTCAGACCAGGCATCGGTGTTCGACGCTTCGTTCGGCTTCTGCGCCGGGCTTGGCATCGAGATGCGGCTCTCCGGCCTTGGCGTGCCCGCTGATGATCTCGGCGTCATGGCCGACGACGCCTTCGCCATTCGCCGCCTTCTCGACAACAATCCGCGCGAGCTTGGCCGCAGCGACATTCTTTCGATCTACCAAGCCGCCTATTGAGACGACAGGCCCGCAGAGGATAATGATCATGAGCACATCACGCGTAGCCGTCACACTCGGCGATCCGGCCGGTGTTGGACCGGAAGTCATCGTCAAGGCGCTGGCGACACTGCCGGAAGCCGACCGGGCGAACTTCGTCATTATCGGCAATGTCGAGGCGCTGGAGCGGGCAAACAGGGTGACGGGGACGGAGTTGCGGTTTTCCGCAAAGCCGGTTTCCGGTGCCATCGCCGTCGATGAAGTCGCCATCGACGGCTCGTTGCCGGAGATCGGCAAGGTCAGCCCGGTCGCGGGGGACGCGTCCGTGCGCTACATCAAACGCGCCGTCGAGCTTGCCATGTCCGGCGATGTCGATTGCATCGTCACGGCGCCGATCAACAAGGAAGCAATGAACCTCGCCGGCCATCATTTCGACGGCCACACGGGGCTTCTTGCCCATCTCACCGGGTCGAAAAGCTCCTTCATGCTGCTCGCTTCCGAGCGGCTGAACACCATCCATGTCTCGACGCATGTGTCGCTGCGCACCGCCATCGAACGGGCGACGGTCGAGCGGGTGCTGGCAACGATCGAAGCAGGGCACAAGCATTTCCTGCGGCTTGGCCGCAGGGCCCGTATCGCTGTCGCCGGCATCAATCCGCATTGCGGCGAAGGCGGGTTGTTCGGCGACGAGGACATGAAATTCCTGGCTCCGGCGGTCGAGCTTGCGCAGGCGAAGGGCATCGACGTCGTTGGCCCGATTTCGGCCGACACGGTCTATGCGCGTGCCTACGGCGGCGCCTTCGACCTGGTGGTGGCGCAGTATCACGACCAGGGGCATATCCCGATCAAGCTCGTCGCCTTCGAGACCGCCGTCAACGTCTCGCTCGGACTGCCGATCGACCGTGTCTCCGTCGATCACGGGACGGCTTTCGATATCGCGGGTACGGGAAAGGCAAACCATGCGAACATGTTGTCGGCAATCGACTATGCGCGACTGGTTGCGCGGTCGCCGAGACCGATTGTGGTGTAAAACACGAACGTCGTGAAGCGACGAGGTCTCAGCCACGGGAAAACCCGGTCTCTGCGAGTAGCTGCGAAGGTTAAAGACGGCTAAATGCTAGCGGATGAGCCGCCGCTCCAAAAAAGCCTGCATGTCGCGGCGTCCGTCGATGACGCAGGAAACGACCACATCCGTACCCATCACGCGATAGATCATGCGCCACGGCTTGTGATGCAGTTCCCGGTATTCGGAAATTCCAAGGCCAGCCAGTTCCTTCGGCACGTTTCCGCGTCCCGGAAATTCCTCAAGACCGGCGCAAGCGCTCTCGATTTCCGCAAGGATGCGCTCGGCTGTTTCGACGCCATCACGGCCGGAAATGAAGCGATAGAGATCTTCGATATCTCGTTCGGCGTCCTCGGCGAAAAGAACGCGATATGGCATCAGGATTGGCTGTCCGCCAGACGTTTGCGAATACGCGCGAAGGATTCCGCAGCGGGACGGAGCTTACCCTCGTCGACCTGACGGTTGGTGAGCGCCAGCACCTTCAGCAGAGCCAATGTTTCCTGTGTCTCTTCGTATTGGCCGACATCCTGAAGGACGGCTTTCGCCTCGCCATGAAGCGTTATGATAACCGGCTGCGGATTGTCCTTCAGCGTCCGGATGATCTCCGGTGCATGCGCCTTCAGATAACTGATCGGCTTAACCTGTCCTGACAGCTTCATGTGATTGCTCCACTCGACCAGAATATAGACCACAAAATGGTCGATAGAAAGGTATGCTTCTTTCGATCTGCCGATGATCTCGCTCGCGTCAGCAAAGAGGAGCGCGATTTTTCCCGCCTTGCGGCAGCGGCTCGCCTTGCCGGTCTGGCCGACCCGGCATCGACGGCGGCACGCGATGCACCGAGCTTGTCGGCCACCGGCAGGATCACCTGCTGGAATTTTTCCGACGAGCCGAGCGCCCGGCCGCCGGAGATGATGATCTTCGCCGAGGTCAGTTCCGGCCGGTCGGATGAGGACAGCGCGTCCGAAACGAAGGAGGAGAGACCGGAAGAAAGAGCTGTCGCCGCGATTCTGTCGTCATGCCTATGCCTCGGGAACCTTCAACTGCTGTCCAACGTTGAATTGTAACGGTGATGTGGTTCACCGTTAATCGCCTGTGGGCTGATGACTCCTGGATTTAGATTTCGGTGTGAGGTCAGCTTCAGCGCATATTGCAGAAGGGAGAAGATCATGTCCTTTCGAGATATCGTTGTTTTTTTGGACGCGGGTGTAAACACCGCCATGCGTGTCCGTACTGCGGTCGATCTCGCCACAAAATACCGTGCGACGCTCATTGGCGTCGACATCAGCACGAAGGCGGCTTTTGAAGGAGAGAGCCACGATGCTGCACTCGCCATTGAACAGGAGTTCGTGACAGCACTGCAGGGAAAACACATCGATTTTGAGTATCGCTTGGCACCGCCGGATGCGCGGACAGCCGAGAAGCTGTTTTCTCATTGCGCCGACCTCCTGATCGCCACACAAACGAACTCCGACGACCGTCATCTCTGTAATTCGGCTGTCCCAGAGGACGTTCTTCTGAGTGCCGGGGTCCCGATGCTGGTGCTTCCCGCAGGGTGGAGAGGTGAAAATCCAATCGGAAACAGCGTTGTTGTTGCTTGGAATTTCAGTCGCGAGGCGACCCGGGCGGTTCACGATGCCATGCCAATCCTGAAAAACGCACAGAAGGTCTATCTCTTCGTTTTCGCTCCTAACTACAGTGACGAGAATAAGGATGTTCAGGACATCAAAGCACACCTTGAACGTCACGGCGTCAGGGTCACTTTGGCAGGTTGGCGCGACTATGGCGAAACGGATGTGACAAGCGCTTTGTTTGCAGGCCTTGACCGGGAAGATGCGGACCTTATCGTGTGCGGGGCCTACAGCCACTCACCCCTTTCCGAAGCTGTGTTCGGTGGAGTTACCAAGGTTCTGTTGAGTAACGTTTCCATGCCGGTGCTGATGTCCCACTGATCGGCAGCAGATCTGCCGCAACGTGACGTCGACGTCATTTTCCGACAGTTTCTGACTCATGCCCATGGTCTCGCGCGCGACGCGAATTGTATCCCCACGGTGAAGAACGGTGAAGGCCGTCTTGCGAGTTGAGGTGGCGAACATTGGAAGTCCTAGGAATAATCCCGGAATTCCTAAGAAACATTCAGCCGGGCGTTGACGCGGGCTGTAGTGTGTAGCCAAGCGACTTTGCCCTTCGCTCGAGATTGTTGAGGACGCGTCGGCGGTAACTCTCCTCGTAATAGGAGGCTCCCGGATCGCTGTATTCCATACCGTGACGCAGCGTATTGTAGAACAAGACGGCGATTTTGCGGGCGGTGGCGGTGACCGCCTTGGCCTTGCCAACCCGTGCGGACAAACGCCGATAGAATGCCCCCAACGCGGTCTCAGTGCGCCCGACCCCAACTGCGGCAAGCCGCAGTAGTGCCGCGGCCCGGCTGCCAGATCGTCGGGTTCGTGAGGACAACACCTTGCCGCCGGAGATTTTGTTGCTTGGTGAGAGGCACAGCCAGGAGGTGAAGTGCTTGGCATTGGGCCAGGCCGAGAGATCGGTTCCGCACTCTGCGACCAATTTGAGCGCCAGATAAGCCCCGAGCCCATGAATCTGGGTGACGTCGCAACCAAGCAATGCTTGCAGTGCGGCGCGAACATCGAAGGCTGGGCTATTGGATTGCTTCTTCGTTGTCCCTACGAGCGGCAGTTTGCCAGCAGGGCCGGACGAGACCTTCCGCAGCCGTTTCAAGACGGCCTCGATGCGCACGTCACAGAGCGCCACCTTGGCTTGGTAGACGTCGTACAACTCCAGCGCCTGGGTCAGGGCAAAGATGTGCTCTTCGCGATCATTGCCAACGAGCGCCTGACGGATCGTCTCGGCAGATGCTCGGCAGCGCGGATGGCGATGGGTCGATAGAACCATGGGGTCGCGCTCCCCGGCCACAATCGCACGGATGATCGCCATGCCGGTTGCACCGGTGATGTCTGTCACCACGTGGTGGAGTTGCAGATTCATTTGCGTCAGCGCCTTTTGCATGTGCTGGATGTGCGAGGCGGCATAATCCAGCAAACGTTCACGCTGGCGCAGATAGGCGCGCATGACTGCAACTTCGCCCTTCAGCCGGAAGCTGGCCCTGAGCAATCCATACTCATGCAAACGCTGCAGCCATTGGGCATCGCTGATATCGGTCTTGCGGCCCGGCACATGCTTGGCATCGCGAGCGTTGACCAATATGACGTCGAAGCCGCGCTGGTCGAGTATCTCGAAGACAGGGATCCAGTAGACCCCCGTGGACTCCATCGCGACCGTGCGCACGCCGCACTGCTTAAACCAGTCCGCCAACCGATGCAGATCGTCGGTGAAGGTTCCAAAACTGCGGACCGGCTCGGAAAACTTGTCGGGCCTGACTGCGGCTACGTGCAAAGTCGCGCCGATGTCGATTGCAGCCGCATCTGGGTGTGTAGGGGAAATATCACGCTTGCTGCGAGACTTCTTTGTTCCAGACATGGCAGGCTTCTCCTATTCGTTGACGAATGGAGGGGCTGGGCTGTGCCAAAAGATCAAATTCCTAAACGGGATCGCCGCAAAACGACGTCGCCACTCTCAAGTGCGCAGCAACCCATGGACCACGTTATGTGACGGGGTTAGATACCACCAAAATTCCAACGGCCGCTCCCCTCCAGCGCCCACACTAGCATACCGTTTCTAATCTCCGCAGGCGGGACACCGACCCGCGACTGGTTATGTAGCAGATGCCACAAAGGCAAATCACAGAATTTTCACCCGCTACGGTTGAATCGCAAGCCCTATTATCGGTGCGAGAGGGGTCTTGGCTTTGGTACGTCGAACTCGGCATCCGTGAAAAGATTAGGGAAGAGCCTTTCTCTGTAATCAAGGGGAAATGCGATGCGTACCGGCGTCTTTGGCGAGTTTGACTTTAGAAAGCCAGCATGTACAAGTTCGGTCAGGGTGTTCCGCGCTGTCCTTTCGGATGTCTTGGTAACGAGATTGATCTCGCCTCTTTCCATCGATCCGTGTCGCAATACAGCAGAAATCACGTCTGGCGCACGCTTGTCATCTGTCACTGCACTCACCAGCTTCCGGTAGCGGCTCTCTAGTTTATCGAAGGCGAATACGGCGGAGGAGAACCTGATCTGATCGAGCGTCACGGAGAGAAACCACTCACAAAACGCCTCCAACGCTTTCAAAGAAAGATTCCCCCGTCCGTCGCGGTCCCCCATCCGAGGATGGTCCGCATAATCCATCATCCGTTTGTATTCGGTCTTTTCATGCAAGCCACGGGCCAGTCCCCGCGAAATCGACCAAAGCCCCTTTCCGCCGATGCCAGTATCGAGTGACATGGCATGCGACATAAGTCTGCTCACCCTTCCGTTTCCGTCTGGGAAAGGATGGATGAAATTCAGCCTGTGATGGGCCGCCGCAATCGCGATCACCCTGTTCGTCGCACCCACCCGAGCCTGCCTGTAGCGCTTTGAGAAATGATCCATGAATGCAGTGACGCGGGGGGACGAAGGGGGTTGGTGCCTACCGACCACGACATCGTCGTTTCCCTCTATCCGGAATGCGCCCGGTACGATTGGAACTTGCGCCCCATCCGGACGCTCAACGAACTTGAACTCGTCTGGCATCTCCTCATAGAATCTTCGATGCACCCACAAAATGAAGTCTGCAGAGGTAGGCAAGGGTAGCCTTCCTTCGAAATGCATTTGGTCAATTTCTCTCTGTACGATCACGTGCGCCTTGGCCTCCAGGGCGAGCGGTCGGGTGGCCTCTTCCACTTCTGCGCCGGCAAGCGCATTCTCAATGTCCTTGGGTCGGGTGTTGTGACCTTCGATCAAATTCGAATAATAGCAGTTCATGACCCGCACGAGGTCGGACAACTCAAGAGCTGAATCGTTGTGAAGCCCCTGTCCCAATCCCGCAGCCTCTGAGTGAATTTCAACGACTAGGTCGGACAAAGCCGAGGGGATGCTTTCTTCGAAAAAGCAGGGTTCGATGCGAGTGGGGACTTCTTCCATATTCTTGCCGATCTTAAACCGATAGATATCGCTTCTATAATAGGTACTTACGTTGCATTTTACAAACGTCTTGCCGATCATTGCTTCCGATGTTGCTCAGACCTCCACCAAAGCCATATCTGCCGATCGGGAAAATTAAAATTACCCTTTTAAATCTGGTTCTTAATGACCTCTTTCGACAAATTCTGCCGAACATGATTGCATGGGGCCGCGGTGGCAGATGGCGGACGTCCTGCGGACCGTGACGCACCGCAGGACGTCGAAGAACCTGTGCGGCTACTGGCAGGGAGCTGCCGATCGGATCGACGATCAGGTCTGGACGCCGGGAGAGAAGCCGGAGCGCCCTGGCTACCTTCTTTAACACCTATCGATTGATCTCCCAAAGCCGGCGGCTGCCGGCATCACCTGACTGCTCGAAACGAACCAGGTCCTGCTTGTAAAGACCGTCGAGGATGGCGGCGAAACGGCTGGTGAGATGGCTGTTCAGCCCTTCGACCATATCGCCTAGCTGCTCCTGGGCCACGAACCGCTGCGCCACCTCGGCCGCAGCGACGGGACCGTCGGATTTTCTGAGGATGTCGAGCGCGATGTGTCGCGGGTTCCGGTTTCTAAGCAGGGCGGTAACTCGCTTGGTGGGGGTCCTTCGGTCCGCTGAAGTCTTCCGTTTCAGGTCGGATGCGCCCGACGAACTAAAATCCGGATCGTAGCATGCGATTACGGTCTCGAAGGCCTGCCTCTGCGCTTCAAGAACGGCCGCCTCGGCGCGGATCGCTTCCAGCTGCCCCGCCAGTTCCACCAACTTGCCCTTCAACTCGTCCACCACGCCTGCCATGCCACCCTCCGGTTTCACAACCAGAAGGTAGTTCTCACGGCACCCGGAATCTTGTGGCATTTGCTACATAACCAGTCGCGGGTCGGTGTCCCGCCTGCGGAGATTAGAAACGGTATGCTAGTGTGGGCGCTGGAGGGGAGCGGCCGTTGGAATTTTGGTGGTATCTAACCCCGTCACATAACGTGGTCCATGGGTTGCTGCGCACTTGAGAGTGGCGACGTCGTTTTGCGGCGATCCCGTTTAGGAATTTGATCTTTTGGCACAGCCCAGCCCCTCCATTCGTCAACGAATAGGAGAAGCCTGCCATGTCTGGAACAAAGAAGTCTCGCAGCAAGCGTGATATTTCCCCTACACACCCAGATGCGGCTGCAATCGACATCGGCGCGACTTTGCACGTAGCCGCAGTCAGGCCCGACAAGTTTTCCGAGCCGGTCCGCAGTTTTGGAACCTTCACCGACGATCTGCATCGGTTGGCGGACTGGTTTAAGCAGTGCGGCGTGCGCACGGTCGCGATGGAGTCCACGGGGGTCTACTGGATCCCTGTCTTCGAGATACTCGACCAGCGCGGCTTCGACGTCATATTGGTCAACGCTCGCGATGCCAAGCATGTGCCGGGCCGCAAGACCGATATCAGCGATGCCCAATGGCTGCAGCGTTTGCATGAGTATGGATTGCTCAGGGCCAGCTTCCGGCTGAAGGGCGAAGTTGCAGTCATGCGCGCCTATCTGCGCCAGCGTGAACGTTTGCTGGATTATGCCGCCTCGCACATCCAGCACATGCAAAAGGCGCTGACGCAAATGAATCTGCAACTCCACCACGTGGTGACAGACATCACCGGTGCAACCGGCATGGCGATCATCCGTGCGATTGTGGCCGGGGAGCGCGACCCCATGGTTCTATCGACCCATCGCCATCCGCGCTGCCGAGCATCTGCCGAGACGATCCGTCAGGCGCTCGTTGGCAATGATCGCGAAGAGCACATCTTTGCCCTGACCCAGGCGCTGGAGTTGTACGACGTCTACCAAGCCAAGGTGGCGCTCTGTGACGTGCGCATCGAGGCCGTCTTGAAACGGCTGCGGAAGGTCTCGTCCGGCCCTGCTGGCAAACTGCCGCTCGTAGGGACAACGAAGAAGCAATCCAATAGCCCAGCCTTCGATGTTCGCGCCGCACTGCAAGCATTGCTTGGTTGCGACGTCACCCAGATTCATGGGCTCGGGGCTTATCTGGCGCTCAAATTGGTCGCAGAGTGCGGAACCGATCTCTCGGCCTGGCCCAATGCCAAGCACTTCACCTCCTGGCTGTGCCTCTCACCAAGCAACAAAATCTCCGGCGGCAAGGTGTTGTCCTCACGAACCCGACGATCTGGCAGCCGGGCCGCGGCACTACTGCGGCTTGCCGCAGTTGGGGTCGGGCGCACTGAGACCGCGTTGGGGGCATTCTATCGGCGTTTGTCCGCACGGGTTGGCAAGGCCAAGGCGGTCACCGCCACCGCCCGCAAAATCGCCGTCTTGTTCTACAATACGCTGCGTCACGGTATGGAATACAGCGATCCGGGAGCCTCCTATTACGAGGAGAGTTACCGCCGACGCGTCCTCAACAATCTCGAGCGAAGGGCAAAGTCGCTTGGCTACACACTACAGCCCGCGTCAACGCCCGGCTGAATGTTTCTTAGGAATTCCGAATAATCCTAGGAGTAGTCCTTCTGTAATGGGCCTTTGCTCGTCACGTCCCTCAGCACCAAAATCTCGTCACCAGGATCATGCTTCTGTCCGTGGTCAACACCAGGGCTGCCAGACCATGCCATCAGATCCAGAACCGGCAGGTCAATCTAGGGTGCGTGATTGCCGAAGCACCACAGGGCTACTCACGACCTTGCCAGGCTCTCGTCCCGGCGACGGGACTTCATAGAGACGAACCTACAATTGCCTCGTCTCGATACGGTCTATTCATGCTATCGCGGCTTCCTTGCCCCAACGGAATTCCGTCTCATCCACCCACATACGATGAAGGACAGTCGCAAGCTTGCGGGCTGGCGCAACTTTCGCTCGCTTCATGCCGCGCCGCTTCCCCACGTCAATTGCCCAGCGCTTTAGCGCTGAGAACCTGGTCGCGCGCGTCAACATGATATGCGCGGCCTCGTAAAGGGCGGTTCGCACCATCGCGTCCCCAACCCGGCTGATGCCGCCATAGATATCCGTTTCGCCCGATTGATACTTCTTCGGTGTCAGCCCGAAGTACGCGCCGACCGTTTGCGACTTTCCAAACCGACCAGGATCATCAACGGCTGAGCGATAGGTGATGGCCACCAGGGCGCCAACCCCAGGGGTCGTCATCAATCGCTGGCAAACCCGATCTTCCCGAGCCAGCCGCAGCATCTGACGATGCAAACGGGGAAATTCGCTCCAAAGGGCCAGACGGGCCTGCAACATCGCACCGATGACAGCCTCCAATACGGTGTGGCCTTCGATGAGCTCGCGGATCCGCCCTTCAAAGCGGCCCCGGCTCACCTCACCAACCTTGAGGCCGTAGCCACGCAGAATGCCGCGAATGCTGAGCTCGATGTCGCGCAATTTGGCTTGCAACAGTTTGCGGCCCGTTAAAAGCGCCGCACATCTTGAGATTCAGGAGACTTCGAATGCACGGGGCGATACCAACCCATTCGCAACGGTTGGGCGATGATGGTCTATAGAGGATCTACCGTCGTATAACGCCCATTTGGTTCAACGCGCCAACCCGATATTCTGGCCCAAGTGTCAGCGCTTACGCATCTTCAGAATGAGGCAGCCAGCTGCCCAGATATCCTCGACCACCGCAGATGGTTCGGGCGCAACACTGTTCTCGTCCCCATGGCGATATTTCCCGGTCCGAACGAGAATGCCCTTTCCGACACCCGCAGAAAGTGCGCCGGCGACATCGTTCTCCGCATCGTCGCCAACCATGGCGACATCGGCCGGATCGCAACCAGTGCTCGCCACAGCCGCGAGGAAGAATTCCGGCGACGGCTTGCCGAAAAGCCTCGCCTTCGTGCCACTGGCATATTCGAGCGCCTCGACGAAGGGGCCCGCGTCCAGACTGAGATGCCCGTCAATATCGCGGAACACCCGGTTGCGGGCAAGTGCTAGAAATGGTGCACCATTCTGCAGTTCGCGGAAGGCCGCGTTCATATTGTCATAGGTAAAACGCTGAGCCGCATCGCCGAGGACGATCGCAACCGGTCCTTCAGTGCGGCAATCGGCGAAGTCTTCCTCAAGGTCGGGATGGACCAGCAAATGCGGCGCGTAACCGTTCTTATCCAGCCAGGCACGGGCGGCCGCAACCGGTGTGAACACCTCGTGCGGAGCCGCGCTGATGCCGAAGGACTGGAGTTGTTGAATAAGCTGCCGTTTGGATTGCCGCGTTGTGTTTGTCAGGAACCTGATAGGGATTTCGGCAGCGCGCAGGTGCGACATTGACTCGACGGCCCCAGGCATCGCCGCGTAGCCATCACAAAGCACGCCGGAGATATCCAGCAGGACGCCTTTGATCATGAGAGAATACTGCATGAGCGCGAAGGGTCGGTCAATGACTGTGGATCGGATGCTACTCAATCGGTCCGATAGGGAAGGGGCCGCCGACCTGCCGAGACCGATTGCGGTGTAAAACACGAACGCGACACGCACCTCCTTTGGGGGCACCGCGCTCGGGCGAACGAAGTCTCATCAGGATGCCCGCCTCGAGTTCGCGGGCGAGGCGAGGAAGCTCCTCGAACGCGCCGCCTGAAATCTCGCTTTTCACATTGCGCGTTTCCCGATCTCGCCGCCGACAAAAGCTTTCTTGTCTCAGGCCGTTTGACAACAGCACACTCTTGCCGGATCGTTGGCTATTGGCTGTGAAATTGCAATGCCAGCAGCCTTTTGGCGCTGTGTTGTCTGCGTGACGATGCCTGCTCGATTGGGCAGTCTCGTCGAGCGCCTTTTGAAACCGAGCACAATCTGAAGCAAACCGGGAGGATAACGTGAGCGACCATGTCTATAAGAAGGTGGAACTTATCGGTAGTTCGAAAGTCTCGCTGACCGAGGCGATCGAGACAGCGATTTCGCGGGCCTCGAAAACCATGAGAAACCTTGAATGGTTCGAAGTCGATCAAATCCGAGGGCACATCAAGGATGGCGCGGTGGCGCATTATCAGGTGGTCATGAAGGTTGGATTTCGGATCGACGATTGATGCGCTGAGCCGGTTGTCTGTTGCAACCCAAGAGCTGGTTCCCCGAGCCGTCGATCGGTTATCGACAAGCGAGGACAAACGGCTCCAATCTGCTCGCGCGCAGCCACAGCGAAAACGTTGCTTCCACTCGATGTTGCAGGTTTGCCGCACAAGCCATAGCGTAGGGAAATGGCGACATCGAAACTGACGGCCTATCGCAAGAAGAGGAACTTTTCGAAGACGCAGGAGCCGGTTGGAAGTCTTGCCGGCGGCGGCAACCGTTTCGTCGTGCACAAGCATCATGCCACCGCGGATCACTACGATTTGAGGCTGCAGGTCGGCGGCGTGCTGAAGAGTTGGGCAGTCCCGAAGGGGCCTTCGCTCAATCCGGCTGACAAGCGGCTGGCGGTCGAGACCGAGGATCATCCGCTCGAATATATCGACTTCGAGGGCGTGATCCCCGAGGGCGAATACGGCGCCGGTCCGATGATCGTCTGGGATACCGGCATCTGGGCGCCGATGGACGATGTCGAGAAAAGCTTGAGGACAGGCGCCTTCAAGTTCCGCCTTGCCGGCGAGAAACTCAATGGCGGTTGGATGCTGGCGCGGCTGAAGCCCAAGCCGGGGGACGATGACCAGCGCAACTGGCTTCTGTTCAAGGAGCATGATCTCGCTTCAAACGACACCATCGACATCCTCGCCGCGCGTCCGGAAAGCGTCAGGTCCGGCCGGCGGATCGAGGAGCTGGCGGAAAAGCCAAAGCCCGCGACCAGACCGGCAAAGCCCAATCCCGGCGTGCTTCCAGGTGCTGTGCGAGGCGCCCTGCCGGCGCGCATAGAACCACAACTTGCAACGCAGACGACTATACCGCCCGGCCGCGCCGACCAGCGCGAGATATGGCTGCACGAGATCAAGTTCGACGGCTACCGGACGATGGCGCACGTGTCCGCTGGTGCCTTGCATCTGATCACGCGCGGCGGACTGGATTGGACGAAGCGCTATGGCGACCTGCCGGAGGCCTTTCGGCGGCTGCCGTGCCGCGATGCCGTCATAGACGGCGAAATCGTCGTGCTGGATGACAAGGGGATCAGCCGGTTCGCGCTGCTGCAAGACGCGCTCGCTAGTGGCGCAGGCAACAGGCTTGTGTTCTATGCCTTCGATCTCCTTCATCTTGACGGCTGGAACCTTGCCAATGTTCCGCTCGAAAACCGGAAAGCGCTGCTGGCACAGCTGCTCGAGGGGTACATATCAAGCCACTCCGCCATTCAGCTGAGCGATCATGTCGTTGGCGATGGGCGTGCACTCTATGAACAGGCCTCGGAAATGGGGCTCGAAGGCATCGTGTCGAAGCGCGCATCGGTTCCCTACCACAGCGGCCGGTCGAAAACCTGGATGAAGACCAAGGCGCTGATGATCGGTGACTTCGTGATTGCCGGATACACCGTCTCCGAGGCCGCGGGCGGCCTTGCCGCGCTCGCGCTCGGCGAATGGGTGGAAGGCGAACTGGAATATCGCGGGAAGGTCGGAACGGGCTTCGACGCGGGAATGCTCAAGCAATTGCTTGCGCGGTTGGAGCCGCTGCGTGCCGGCGCGACGAGGCTTGAGGGCGCGCCAAAAGACGTCACGTGGGTTCGCCCGGTGCTCTCGGCGCACATTCACTATTCCAACCGGACCGCCGACAATGCGCTCCGCCACGCGGTCTTCAAGGGACTGCGCGATGTCGAGCTCTCAACCCAGGTTTCCGCCCGGCGAGAACGGTTGATCTCGGACGCCGATCTCGCAAGCATCTCCGTCACCAATCCGACACGCCGGCTGTTCGGCAAATCCGGCCCGACCAAGCTCGATATTGCAGTCTACTATGCCCTGGTCGGCGATTTCATGCTGCCGCATATTCTCGGCCGCCCGGTCTCGCTTGTTCGCTGCCCGACGGGAAAGCCTCAGGACTGCTTCTTCCAGCGCCATCCCTTCACTGGCATGCCATCCTCGATGGTGACATTCGTAACCACCAATTCCGAAGGCAAGACGAAATCCTACCTCTCCGTGCAGGACGCAAGAGGGTTTCTTGCACTGGCCCAATTCGGCGTGGTCGAATTCCACACCTGGGGGACAACGCGAAAGCAGCTGGAAAGGCCGGACCGCATCGTTTTCGACCTCGATCCGGGCGAGGGCATTGGCTGGCGAGAGGTGGTCGAGGCGGCCATCCACATCCGCGGTGAACTCGAGGCGCTTGGTCTTGTCCCGTTCGTCAAGACATCCGGCGGCAAGGGTATCCATGTGGTCGTGCCGGTCACGCCGAAGCACACCTGGAAGAAGGTGCACCCGGCGACAAGTGCCATTGCCTCTCGCCTGGCGGCGACTGCTCCGCAGACCTTCACCACAACGATGGGCAAGGACAATCGCGTACGGCGGATTTTCATCGACTTTCATCGCAATGCCCGCGGGCACACGTCGGCCGCTCCCTATTCGCTTCGTGCACGCACCAATCTGCCGGCATCGACCCCCGTGAGCTGGACCGATCTTGAAACTATCGACGCTCCGGAGGATTTGAACTATTCTTCTTTGCCGGGCCTCTTGGCCACATCCGGCGATCCCTGGGCCGATATCGACGAATTCGCCAGGGATTTGCCCTTGTTGCCTGAGGCTGGAAAGTAATCGTGTTGCCGCGCAGGAGATGATCATGGCGCCCAGGGCAAGTTGGAAAGGTTACCTCAAACTCAGTCTCGTGAGCTGCCCGGTCCGGCTCTATCCCGCCACCAGTTCGAGCGAGCGCATCAGCTTCAATCAGCTTCACAAGGATACTCATAACCGGATCAACATGAAGCCGGTCGACCCAGAACTTGGCCTGGTCGAACGGTCCGACCTGGTGAAAGGCTACGAGTACGAGGACAAGAAATACATCATCATCGAGGACGCCGATCTCGAGAGCGTGCGGATCGAATCCAACCACACGATGAACATCGAGGCCTTCGTCGACGAAAGGTCGGTCGACGTCATCTACCAGGATGCTCCCTATTATCTGGCGCCGGATGGGGCGATGGCCGAGGAGACGTTCGTCGTGCTGCGCGAGGCGCTTCGGAAATCCGGTAAGCTGGCGATCGCGCGTCTGGTCCTGTCCAGCCGCGAGCGGGTGATCACCATTGGTGCGCGCGAGACCGGGATGTTCGTCTGCACCCTGAGAAATCCCAGCGAGGTGCGCGGCACGGCCGAATATTTCGGCAATATCCCGGTCGGTAAACCCGAGCCCGAAATGCTTCAACTCGCCGAAGCGCTCATCCAGCAGAAGCTGACTACCTTCGATCCCAGGAACTACGAGGATCGCTACGAGGTGGCGCTGATGCGGATGATCCGCGAGAAGTTGAAGGGTCACATGCCGATCATTGCGGCAGCTCCCGAACGCGGCAATGTCATCAACCTCATGGACGCGCTGAAGGCGAGCCTTTCACAATCGAAGCCGCCGGCAAAAAGCAAGACCAAGTCGGAGCCAGCGGCAAAGCCGGCCGCGAAGGCCGTCGCTTCCGCAACGGCCAAGCCGACTGCCAAGAAGAAAATCTGATGACGGTTTCTGGCCAGACATTTGGCATCGTGGGTGCTCTGGCAGCATTCCCGCGACGGCTGGCGGCGCGGGAGGTCGAACGGCAGCACGGGCATTTGAGACGCGGTGTGACGCGCCGAACCTCGCATCTGGTCTTCGGCAGAGGTTTGCTGACAAAGGCAAGTGAAGCCGAGATCGAAGCGCGGTTCGACATGGAGGCCAGCCACGGCAGGTGTTTCCTCAGCGAGAACGGATTTCTTCGATTGCTGGGTTTGATGACATCGCCGGCAGCATCCGCCCTCACACG
Organism: Pararhizobium sp. LjRoot238; assembly: GCF_964252955.1. Lineage (NCBI taxonomy): Bacteria > Pseudomonadati > Pseudomonadota > Alphaproteobacteria > Hyphomicrobiales > Rhizobiaceae > Pararhizobium > Pararhizobium sp. LjRoot238. Next base: position 715,336 of record NZ_CAXUPP020000002.1, read on the forward strand.
GCAGGCGCTGATTGACCAATCCCGGCTGTCTCCACGGAGCTTCGATTTTCTTTCCCTGTTCGATGCCTTCGAGCACGACGCGGAACCCTACTCCTTCCGTGATCTGATCCTCGCAAGGAAGTACGCGGGCCTGATTGCCAGCGGCGCCACCTGGGGTGCGATCGCAAGGTCGGTATGCCGCTCCCGTTCGGTGGCCTCGCTCACCGCGCTGTCGCTCCATCACGAGGGCCCGGATACGATCTATGTCCGCGATGCCGAAGGTTTGAGCGAGCTCGACGGCCAATTGCTATTCGATCTGGGAGCGCCCGACGACGCGGAGCTTGAAGACCTCTTCTCTCGGGCCGAGGCTGCCGAAGAGGACGGTCTGTACGACGAGGCTGCCGCCTTCTATCAACGTTGCCTTGCCATCGATCCCACGGACTCCGTCGCCGCGTTCAATCGCGCGAATTGCCTCAAGGCGGGTGGCCGGCCGCTGGAGGCTGCGCATGATTATGCGCGCGCTATCAAGCTCGACCCGAGCTTCGTCGAGGCCTGGTTCAACCTCGCCGGGCTTATGGGCGATCGCGGGCGGATCGATGCCGCGCGCCGGCACCTGCAAAAAGCGATCGAACTCGACGGCGACTACGCGGATGCCATCTTCAATCTGGCGAAACTTGAATTCGATGCCGGCAATCTCAGCGAGGCGCGACACCGGTGGGCGCGCTATCTCGAACTCGACAACGATTCCGAATGGGCACGAACAGCCACGCGCGGCGTGCAGTTCGTCGACCTCCAGTTCACCACGAAAACGGTTGGCTGAGATGGGCGAACGATTTCTGTTCGATGGACCGGACGATGGCGCCGTCACCATCCTGCTTGCACACGGCGCCGGCGCGCCGATGGACTCCGCGTCGATGACTGCGACTGCCAAGGCCCTTGCCAAGGCCGGTTTTCGTCTCGCCCGTTTCGAGTTCGGTTACATGGCAGCCCGCCGCACATCTGAGGGCCGCAAGCCACCGCCCCGCGCCGAGACACTTAATCCGGAGTATAAGGCGGCCGTCGCTGAACTCGCCGCAGACGGCCCCCTCATTATCGGCGGCAAGTCGATGGGCGGACGGGTTGCCAGTATGGTTGCTGACGATCTTTATTCTGCGGGGAAAATCATCGGGCTTCTTTGCCTCGGCTACCCTTTTCACCCTCCCGGCAAGCCGGAACAACTCCGTACAAAGCATCTTCCCGGGCTGACGACGCCGGCATTGATTTGTCAGGGGACACGTGACGAGTTCGGCACAAAGCAGGAAGTTCCGGGCTATACACTCTCAGACAAGATCGAAATTCTCTGGCTTGACGATGGCGACCATGACCTCAAGCCTCGCAAGAGCGTCTCCGGTTTCTCGGCCGCCGATCACCTGACGACCATGGCCGAGGCGGTGGCGACGTGGGCCGGCAGGCTGGCGCGCTGACGATGCGGCCCGCATGAAGATCGCGACCTTCAACATCAATGGCGTCAACCGGAGGCTCGACAATCTACTCGCTTGGTTGAACGCGGCCGGGCCTGATGTCGTCTGCCTCCAGGAGCTTAAGGCAACGGACGGACAGTTCCCTAAAGCCGCAATCGAGGCCGCAGGCTACGGCGCGGTCTGGCGTGGACAATCGGGCTGGAACGGAGTTGCGATTTTGGCGCGGGACCGCGAACCGATCATGACCCGGAGCGAGCTACCCGGCGATCCGTCCGATACACAGGGCCGTTACATCGAGGCGGCGGTCAACGGCATTCTGGTCGCATCGCTCTACGCACCCAACGGGAATCCGCAGCCCGGCCCGAAATTCGATTACAAACTTGCCTGGCACAATCGCCTCGCGGTGCATGCTGCGGAGTTGTTCGCGACCGGCGTGCCGGTCGTGCTTGCCGGCGACTACAACGTCGTTCCGGAACCGCGGGACATCTATTCCACCCGTTCTTACGATGACAACGCCCTCATCCAGCCCGAGAGCCGCGCCGCGTTCCGGCGCCTTCTCGATCAGGGCTGGCTCGACGCAATTCGTAAAGTTCATCCCGAAGGGGCAATCTATACGTTCTGGGACTATCGCCGGAACCGATGGCAGCGCGATGCCGGTCTGCGTCTCGACCACATCCTTTTGAGCACGAAACTGACGCGCCGCCTCGGCGGCGCGGGCATTGACAGGCATATTCGGGGCCTGGATGGCGCAAGCGACCATGCACCAGCGTGGATCACTTTGCGGGACTAAAGG
>NZ_CAXUPP020000003.1:0-324188 GCF_964252955.1 Pararhizobium sp. LjRoot238
CGCGGTTCCCCCAATTTTGCCGCTACGCAACAAAATCGGCTCCCCCACTCGCCGCCTCAGGCGGTCGCATCCGCGATCCCTGACCCCGCCATCCCCTCCCGCCCTGCGAAATCGTCTTTCACACACTCATGGAGATGAGACGATGACGAACGAACAGCACATCGAAGAACTGCGGGCTGAGCTTAACAACGCATGCGACGCTGCGGAGCGTCGCGAGATCCAGACCGAGCTGGACCTAGCTCAAGCCGAGCTGGCGATTATCAGGGCAGAGCAGGACGGTAGCGTCGACGCCGAGCCGCCCTTCTGAGGGCGGCAGATAACATAGCCAAACATGAGCTGTTTAATTTGTCAAAAGGGGTAAGACGTTGCACGGTGTCCCTGTCGACTAAGGTCATCGACATCGGGAATGTTGCAGTTCGGTCGTCGTGCAGCAACTCATCGCCATCAGAATTTTCCCCGCCGCTTTGCGTCTCCTCGCGCGCCAAAATTCAGGTGTCGAAAAGTCCTCCGCTTCGCTGCGGCCGTACCGATGCAGCCCTCCTTGTCCCAGCCTGCGGTCAATCCTCGCGATAACCGCAATCGACAAGGAGAAACCACCATGCAACGCCTCGCACAATTCCTCGCAGCCACCGGCCGCCAACTCCGCAACCTTGGCAAGATCATCTGTCACTTCTTCCGCAAGGGCAAGCTTGGCTTCAAGCTCGCAATCAAGATCCCGTTCTTCGTCGAGATCGAAGTATCGTTCGAGAGCGACTGGAACCGGCGCGATTGACGCGCCATCAGGAGAGCCTTGTCGGCGTCTGTCTGAACATAAGAGACCGAAAGCGATTGGCATCAGCGTCGCAGATACCGGAGGGTTCGTGGTCGATAGCCGCGAGCGCGTTTTTGTTTCAACAGTTCGAGAAACAGTCGAACCGCTTCCTCCTCCCGTTCGAACACATGCTGCTTCTCCTGGCCACGCTTGCCGATCCGTCCCCAGCGCCGGGTCAGGCAAGCCTCCCCGAACATCGTCTGCTCAATCTCCATGGCATAATACCGTGCCATGTTCTTGGCTGTATCCGTTCGTTCGACATAGAGCTGGTAGGGTTGCGAAATCATGCCAGCATGATCGTAGCACGGCGCCGTCACGTCCAACGACATATGTGAATCCTACAAGTGCGACCGATTCATTTTCGTGAAGAATGGCATTCGGGCGAGGCGCCGACGCCGCGCGGCTCTCGTCGCGCTGCGACCGGAGCCCGCAAGCGGTCTCCGCCCCGTCGGGTCACGATCCTCTCGCGGCAGGAAGCACGCCTCTGCCAAATGTCATTGTCCGCAGACAGCCCAAGCCTCCCATGGCCATCGGAGATGGCAAGCGGTCGCGTCCTTTCAGGACGCGTTTCTATCTCTCTCTGACATCCCATTTTGCACTCGCCGTTCCGGCGTCAAGGACATCGCGGCCCCTCCAATTTTCCCAGCGCCGCAAGCGGCACAGAGAAAATCGGTTCCTCTGCTCGCCGCAGCGCGGCCGCGTTCCGCGGTCCCTGACCCATCACGGACTACGGTGCGGACACCTTTCGTCAGAAACGAAAAGGAGACTCTGATGACAAAGCATCAAAACACTCACCTGGTTGGCGAAGATCAAAAGCTGCTGAATTGGCTTGAAAGCTTGCGCCGACATTTCGATGCGGAAGTTCATCTTCCCGCCGATATCTCGCGCGAATTTCTGTCTGCGGCGCTGCTTTGGGCAATCGACAACAAGGTGGATTTCGGATTGTTCCATGAGGCCGACCAGATCATCATTGCGCATTTTGGCGGTGATGAGATCTACCTCCCGTCGCGGTGGTCCGACAAACGATGGCACATCGGCCTTGAGGACAAAGAGCCTTTCGACCCGGGCGATTGAGGTCGAGACCAGAGGCGGCCGTCCGCCTCTGGTCTTTGCCTTTCGCGTGAGCCGTTCCAGCCGGCTCGACCGGCCGGAGCGGCTATGAAAGGGGGCTCTGCCGCCCCTCTCAAGCTCACCCATGAAGCAAGGGCAAGCCCCTCCTTCAAACTTCCTCCCATGGGGAAAGGGGACGGTTCCCTCCTCCCTTTCCCCAAACCCCTATCCCTCTCCCATGCGGAGAATTGATGACCGGCCGTCACATGCCATCGCACCATCCGTGTCGCGCGCCATCCCACGACCGGGCGAGACCCTCATCGATCAAAACATCGCCCAATGAATTGCCTGCACGAGACACCGTCCGAAGCTTCCGTCCATATTTGTCCTCGTCTCGGAACTCGGCCGACAATGAGAATTTTCCTGCGTTGAGCAGCGCAAGCAGTCGCGACTTTGCCGCCTCGCCCTTGATCCGTTCAGCCTCGCATCGCGGTGGGCTGAGTTCGGGCGTATCGATATCGGCAATACGGATTTTCTGGCCGTTGAACCAGAATGTGTCGCCGTCGACGACGCAGTTCGCTCGATGGCTTCCATCGCAGATCGAAAATGCAGCCGACAATGAATCCGTCGTCGGTGTCTTGGCCAAAGTGGTGAGACCGGGGAGAGCGTCGGCGCCGCCATAGGCAAGCCAACTTCCAACAGCAATGATCACGGTGCATAGAACTGCCGTCGAGCATTTACGCCATCTGTTCTGCCCAGATCTCAGCAGTCTTCCACCCGCGCGCTGCCGATCGCGGCCACCTCCGGCCTTCGGCGGCTTTCTGAACGGAACCACATTTAATTTCGCCATCATCCGATCCCTCGTTTCGCCTCACCCTATGTCGGACCCGGTTTCATCTGCGTTTACGGAGGAACTGGCTCCGTGCTACGGCGTGGCCGCCAAAATGGTGCGCGAGGGGCGGGGAGCAGTCGATCCCGCCTCCCCTTCGGGCCACTATGTTGAGGCTCCTGCGGCTGCCCTGTTTCCCACCCGTCGCACGACGAGAATTCCCGAAATCTCGCCCGTCGGGCGTCGCCATGCTGATTTCTCCGATGCTCTTCATTTTCCTGGATCAGCCTTGCCCGATTGCACTGCGCGCCGGCTTGCCTCATGGAGGCTTTGGCGCGTCCCCAATCATGTGAAACTTGTTCGTGCCGACGGATGCCTTCATGTCGTCGCGCCGGAACCAGATGGCTCGTCCGCATCGGAGCGGCGCGTTTCCTGCGGTGAAGACGATCTGTTCGTCGGCACGCATGCGCAGAACTTCGTGGGGCTGGATGAGTGGTCTGGCGGCGAGCTGCTTCGAGCGTGTCCGCGATGATCCCTTTGCCTGGAAACTGCGGCTCACCTGGTCGATCTCGACCGTTGTCATGCCGCAGCGTCGGGAGATGTAATCGGCGGTCTCGGGATCGTTGATGGCCGCGAACGAAATCCAGCTGGCACTCTCGAACCACTTGCTTGCCGCATCGCGGCCGCCATAGGTTTCGCGCATCTGGCCGATCGACTGATAGATCATCGTGAGCGTGATGCCGTACTTGCGGCCAGCATCACGCGCTGTCTCGATGATCCGCATGTAGCCGAGGCGGGCGACCTCATCGAGGAGAAAAAGCGCGCGCCCCTGTCCGTCGCGATTGTAGATGGCGTTGAGAAGCGAGCCGATGACGACGCGCGCAAGACCGGAATGGGTCTCCAATGTCTTGAGGTCGATGTTTATGAAGACGTCGGTGTTTCCCGCGGCGATGTCGCTGGTCGAGAATTTCTTTCCCGACACGAGGGCGGCATAGTTCGGATAGGAAAGCCAGTGTGTCTCCTTGACCGCATTGGCATAGACGCCAGAGAAGGTTTCCGGCGTCATGTTGACGAAGGCTGCGACGTTTTCTTTCACGAAATCCGAGCCGGAATTGTCGTAGATGTCCTGCAGCCGCTTGCGCAATGTCGGCTCAGGTTCGGAGAGGTTCATGCGTACCTGCCGAAGTGTCTGGTCCTTTTCATCCGTGTGACCGGACAGGCAGACATCGGCGATCAGCGCTGTCAGCAGTTGCAGCGCTGAGGCGCGAAAGAAGTCGTCACGGACACCACGCGCGCCGCCGCTGTCGCTCATGATCCATGAGGCGACCGAGGCAATATCCTCTTCCTTGGTTCCGCCGAAACGTCCGACCCAATCAAGGACGTTAAAGCCAATGTCCGGCTTCCTCGGATCGAGAATGAACACGTCCCTTCCCGCTCCGCCGCGATGTCCGGAGACCATCGGTGCGACCTCGTTCGATGGATCCAGCACGATCAGCGTGCCTCCCCATTTGAGTGCGGTCGGGATCGTCACCGACGTCGTCTTGAAACCGCCGGAACCGGCAAAGACAATCCCGTGCGACGAGCCGAACGAGCCATCGAAGCAGAGCAACGGCGACTTGCCACCGGCGCCCCAGGTCTCAGCGCTGTCGGCGCGAAACGCTTGGCTCCCGACATTGTCTTTGTCGACCCGATAGCGCTCGCCGATGACGATGCCACCAGCATCGGGAAACAACTTTGCCGCTTCCGTCAGTTTCATCCAATCCGCTTCGCCATGGAGCGCCCGCTTGCCCTGAATGCGCTTCGGCTCGGCCCTTGTGAATGCGGCATTGCCGATGAGCGCCACGCGGAGTGCGAAGCAGGCACATAATAGCGCCGCACTCGCTCCGATCGACGTTGCCGGATCGAGAAAGGCCAAGACCGTCTTGTCGGCCGGCAGCGTCTTCATGAAAGAGGAAAGGCGCATTGTTTCGCGGACTGCTGCGACCAGGATTGTCCCACTCGATCCCGCGACGACGCCCCAACCTGCGTGCTTGATATTGATCGAACCGGCGCTCGCGAACAGCAACAGAACTCCGATCGTCGCACCGGCGACATAGGGCAATGCGATGCCCGCCCGCCCCCATGCCAGTCGCGCGGCCTCGGTCTTACCGAAACCGGAAAACCACTGCTCGATCCCGGTCATTCCGATGACGACCGGGATCATCAACGCTGCCGGCACGACGACGAGCGCAATCCTATTGATCGTCATTGCCGAAGGCCTCCACACCAAGTCCGGTGAGCCTGGATCGCTCGCCATCATCGCCCTTGATGCGGCGGGCTGCATCGATGAGCGCGCCCAGCAACAGCGCTCGCTTCTCGTAGCGCAGCCCTGCCTTGACGATCAGGCCGCCGAGCTCGATCTTTTCGCGCGTGTCCTTCTTGCGGGCGTCGGATGTCATTGTCCTCGCCATACGCTCAAGCTTCGCCAGCGCTGCCCGCGCCCGCGCCAGACGCGTCCGCCGTGGTCGATGCTTGTCCGCTGCTATCGCCTGCGCCCTTTTTCCCTCCGGTCGTAGCGCCCTGCCCTCCGCGAAACCGTTTGGTCAGTTGCTCAAACGCAGCCTGAAGCTCCGCCTCGTCGATCTCGATTTCGCCCAGTCCTGCCCTGAGCGCAATCCGGCCAATCCGCTCTGCTTCCCGGGCTTCGGCAATCTTGAGCTGCTCCTGCAGTTTGGCGATTTCGTCGCGGATTTTCGCGGATGGCTTCTTCATTCCGATTGTCTCCCTGGCTGAGAAAGCGTGTCTTTCGAAGCCAGTTTTTCGGATGAGAGTGCGGAACGCACTACTGTGAATCCTACAATCGCCAACGGCGATGCTTTCGGGAATGATCCCGGCCGTTCCGAAGGAGCGGCTTCCAAGGGCGCAATTATACGTCGCTGACGCGACGTGTTGCTGAGCGCGCCTGGCAGGGCCGCCGCTCCCGACGAACCCTTTGATTTCGTTCGCAACCGGGAGAGAACTCCGCCGTGGCCGTCCCTCACTTCTCAGTCAGCGTCGTCGCCCGTGGCTCCGGCCGCAGCGCCGTCCTGTCGGCGGCCTACCGGCACTGCGCCAAGATGGAGTTCGAGAGGGAAGCTCGAACGATCGACTACACCCGCAAGCAGGGGCTCCTGCACGAGGAGTTCGTGATCCCCGCCGACGCGCCGAAATGGGTGCGCAGCATGATTGCCGATCGCTCGGTCGCCGGGGCATCCGAGGCTTTCTGGAACAAAGTGGAGGGCTTCGAGAAGCGATCCGACGCGCAGCTCGCCAAGGACGTTACCATAGCCCTGCCGCTCGAGCTGACGGCCGAACAGAACATCGCGCTCGTCCGGGATTTCGTGGAGCGGCATATCACGTCGAAAGGTATGGGCGCGGACTGGGTCTATCACGACGCACCTGGCAATCCGCATGTCCATCTCATGACGACATTGCGACCACTCACCGAAGATGGGTTCGGTTCGAAGAAGGTCGCGGTTCTCGCCCCGGACGGCAAGCCGATCCGCAATGGTGCCGGCAAGATCGTCTATGGGCTTTGGGCCGGAGACGTCGATGACTTCAACGCTTTTCGGGACGGCTGGTTTGCCTGCCAGAACAAACATTTAGCGCTTGCTGGTCTCGATATCCGGGTCGACGGCCGTTCCTTCGAAAAGCAGGGCATTGCCCTGGAGCCGACCCTTCACCTTGGCGTCGGCACCACAGCTATCGAGCGCAAGGCGCAGCAATCCGACCGGACGTCAGAAAGTTCGACGAGCAAGCTCGAACGCGTCGAGCTTCAGGAGGAGCGCCGCAGCGAGAACGCCCGCCGCATCCAGCGCCGTCCGGAGATCGTGCTTGGCCTGATCACCCGGGAAAAGAGCGTCTTCGACGAACGCGATGTTGCGAAGGTCTTGTATCGCTATATCGACGATGCCGCTCTGTTCCAAAGTCTGATGGTCCGCATTCTGCAAAGTCCGGAAGCGCTCCGGCTCGAACGCGAGCCGATCAACTTTGCGACTGGTATTCGGACACCCGCGAAGTACACCACGCGCGAGATGATCCGGCTTGAAGCCGAGATGGTCAACCGCGCGATCTGGCTCTCCGGTCGCGCCTCCCATGGCGTCCGTGAGGCGGTGCTGCAGGCGACCTTTGCGCACCATTCCCGTCTGTCGGATGAGCAGCGAACGGCTATCGAGCATGTCGCCGGGGCCACGCGGATTGCCGCTGTCGTCGGCCGCGCCGGCGCCGGCAAGACGACGATGATGAAGGCTGCGCGCGAGGCGTGGGAAACCGCCGGCTATCGTGTGGTCGGCGGAGCGTTGGCTGGCAAAGCCGCCGAAGGTTTGGAGAAGGAAGCTGGTATCGTTTCCCGCACGCTGTCGTCGTGGGAGCTTCGCTGGAACCAGGGTCGCAACCAGCTCGACGACAGATGCGTTTTCGTACTCGACGAGGCCGGCATGGTGTCGTCACGGCAGATGGCGCTCTTCGTCGAAGCCGTCACCAGGGCCGGCGCCAAACTCGTCCTTGTCGGCGATCCGGAACAGCTTCAACCGATCGAAGCGGGCGCCGCCTTCCGTGCAATCGTCGATCGCATCGGCTATGCCGAACTCGAGACTATCTACCGCCAGCGCCAGCAATGGATGCGCGACGCCTCGCTCGATCTGGCGCGTGGCAATGTCGGCAAGGCTGTCGATGCCTACACCGCCCATGGTCGAATGATTGGTTCGAGACTGAAGGACGAGGCCGTCGAAAGCCTGATCGCAGCTTGGGACCGGGACTACGACCCTTCGAAGACCAGCCTGATCCTCGCACACCTTCGCCGCGACGTCCGAAAGCTCAATGATATGGCCCGCGCCAAGCTGGTCGAGCGTGGCGTCGTCGCAGACGGATTTGCGTTCAAGACAGAGGACGGAACCCGCATGTTCGCGACCGGCGACCAGATCGTGTTCCTCAAGAACGAGGGCAGCCTTGGCGTCAAGAACGGCATGCTCGCAAAGGTGCTTGAGGCTGCACCCGGCCGGATCGTCGCTGAGATCGGCGAAGGGGAACATCGTCGCCAGGTCACGATCGAGCAGCGCTTCTACAACAACCTCGACCACGGCTATGCGACGACGATCCACAAGAGCCAGGGCACGACCGTCGACCGGGTGAAGGTGCTTGCTTCGCTCTCGTTGGACAGGCATCTCACCTATGTGGCCATGACGCGCCATCGTGAGGATCTCGCCGTCTACTACGGCAGTCGCTCCTTCGCGAAATCCGGCGGCCTCATCCCGATCCTGTCGCGCCGGAACGCCAAGGAGACGACGCTCGATTACGCGAAGGCGTCGTTCTACGGCCAAGCGCTGCGCTTCGCGGAAGCGCGGGGCCTGCACCTCATGAATGTGGCCCGCACGATCGCGCACGATCGCCTCCAATGGGCCGTACGGCAGAGCTCGAGGCTCGCCGACCTCGGCGCCCGTCTTGCCGCCATCGGTGCGGCACTCGGACTGGTCCGCGGCAGCAACAAACACTCCATCCCGGACACAAGCAAGGAGGCCAAGCCCATGGTATCAGGCATCACCACCTTCCCGAAATCGCTCGTCCAGGCTGTCGAAGACAAGCTCGCCGCCGATCCCGGGCTCAAGAGGCAATGGGAGGACGTCTCGACCCGCTTCCAACTCGTCTACGCGAAGCCGGAAGCTGCCTTCAAGACGATCAATGTCGATACCATGTTGAAGGACCAGTCGGTCGCGCAGTCCACCCTGGCAAGGATAGCCGGCGAGCCAGAGAGCTTTGGCGCGCTCAAGGGCAAGACCGGTCTTCTCGCGAGCCGTGGCGACAAGCAGGACCGGGAAAAAGCGCTCGCCAATGTGCCGGCGCTCGCCCGAAATCTTGAACGCTACCTTCGTGAGCGGGCCGAGGCCGAATTCAAACATGAGAAGGAGGAGCGCGCGGTCCGGCTCAAGGTTTCGGTCGACATCCCGGCGCTCTCTCCAGCCGCCAAGCAAACGCTCGAACGCGTGCGCGATGCGATCGATCGCAACGATCTTCCGGCTGGCCTCGAATACGCGCTCGCCGACAAAATGGTGAAAGCAGAACTCGAAGGTTTCGCCAAGGCGGTTTCCGAACGTTTCGGGGAACGGACCTTCCTGCCTTTGGCTGCGAAAGACACGAGCGGCAAGACTTTCGAGACCGTCACAGCAGGAATGACGGCCGGCCAGAAGGCGGAGGTCCAGGCCGCGTGGAACTCCATGCGGACAGTCCAGCGAATTGGCTCTCATGAACGAACGACGGAAGCGCTCAAGCAGGCCGAGACGCTGCGGCAAACCAAGAGCCAAGGGCTCTCGCTGAAATGACCGAGGCTGCAACCCGCCTGTCGATGACCACGCAGCAACGACGAGCCATTGTGGTTCTGTCGATGGCGGCGGTGGCCGCCATCCTGCTGGTGGTGACTGCCGTCGCCTGCGGCTACCGCATCAATCTGACACCGAGCGAGCCACTCGGCCTTTGGCGCATCATCCCGCTTCATCGACCGGCAGCAGTCGACGACCTCCTGTTTATCTGCCCGCCGGAAACGGCGGCGATGCAGGCTGCGAGGGCACGAGGCTATCTCCGTTCTGGTTACTGCCCGGGCGGTGTCGCACCGTTGATCAAGACAGTGATCGCCGTTGCAGGACAGCATGTCGAAATCGGCGTCAGCGTGAGCGTGGATGGGCGGGGGGTTTCCTCTTCCAGCCTCGCACTACGAGATGGAAAAGACCGGCCGTTGACGCCCTTTCCGAGCGGCATTGTACCGCCAGGATATGTCTTCCTGCATTCCGCATTCCCCGGCTCCTATGACTCCCGATATTTTGGCCCGGTGCCGATCTCCGGCATTCTCGGGCTGGCGCAGGAGGTGTTCACCTATGTGCCGTGATTACCTTCGGCCGGCGCTGCTGATATTCGCTTCGATTGCTGTCGGCGTGGTGGGCTGGAGCGGCCATGTGTTGCTCCTTCCTGTCGCACTGGGGTTTCCCGTTCTGTGGTCGATCGCGCACACGAGATTGGTCGCGGCACTTGTCTCCGCCGGATATTTCCTGGCCGCAGCACGTGGTTTGCCGCAAGGGGTGGCCACCTTCTATTCGTCGGATATCTGGCCGGGCCTGTTACTCTGGCTGTGCGCGTCTTTGGGTTTTGTCGCGGTGCATCTGGTGCTCTGGACGAACAAGGAGAGCCTCCGTCCGTTTCGCTATTTTCTCGCTGCCGTCATCATGACCATCCCGCCATTCGGCATCACGGGCTGGGCGCTTCCTATCACCGCCGCCGGCGTTCTGTTTCCGGGCTGGGGGTGGTGGGGATTGGGCTTCATGACAGCTGGCCTTGCGGGCCTCGTAACCCGCATGTGGCCAGCTGTCGCCATTGCCTTAGCAGGCTTATGGCTTTGGTCCGCCGCGATCTGGACCGACCCGAAACTACCGGAAGGCTGGCAGGGCGTCGATCTGGAAATGGGCGCTTCGCTCGGCCGCGAGGCCGGTCTTCACCGCCATCGTGACATGATTGCAACGGTGCATGGCGCCGCCAGCGATGGCGCCCGCTTCGTGGTGCTGCCGGAAAGTGCGCTCGGTTTCTGGACACCGACCGTGGAGCGGCTTTGGACCGGCGCCTTCAGCGATGGCGATGCGACGGTCATCGCCGGCGCCACGGTGCTCGATGCCACCGGCTACGACAATGTCCTCGTCGCGATCGACCGGAACGGCGGAAGTATCCTCTATCGCGGACGCATGCCGGTTCCCGGCTCGATGTGGCAGCCGTGGCGATCCTGGTTTGGGGAGAGCGGCGGCGCCCGGGCGGATTTCTTCGCGAACCCGGTCGTCCCGATCGGTGCCAGCCGGGCGGCGCCTCTGATCTGCTACGAGCAACTGATCGTATGGCCGATCCTCCAGTCCATGCTCCACGATCCGGATTTTGTCGTCGCCGTGGGAAACGGCTGGTGGACCGAAGGGACGTCGATCGTCGCCATTCAGCGCGCCGCTGCCACTGGCTGGGCAAAGCTCTTCGCAAAACCGCTTGTTATTGCCTTCAACACCTGAGCGCAGAGGAGACACCATGCTTGACGCCGCCCTGATAAAAGAATGCGCAGACCCTTCTCTCAAGCCCGCGATCGTCGAGCAATTCGTGATGGCAGCGGGCTCGGCTGATCCCTTCGCCGTGACCGTCAAATCGGGCGGCCGATTGATCCTCGTTCCGAAAGCGGCATCGGCCGAGGAGGCGATGGCGATCGTACGGCAATATGCTGGTCAGGCGGTCGTTCGCGTTGGGCTGACCCAGTTCCCCGCTGGCGTGGGAGCGAAGGAACCGACGGATCTGAAACCCGACCTTGTCGATGCCTGCCAAAACCTCCGTAAAGGTACGGCGATGTTTGCCAAGGTCCTTAGGATCGTTGCGAAATGGTATGGCAACCCCACGAGCAAAGACGTGTTCCCGCAGATTTTCGAGGATGCGGTTTACGCATGGAAGACCGGTGAGTTCGAGGGCTTGAGTGTGTTTCAGGCGGATGACCCCGGCGGGGCACTAGCCAACCAAGAGGAACCGCGGGCCTTTAAATCGGAGGCGGATACAGTCGATGCCGGGGCTCCGGAGCGGACTGAGGCAGAAACTTCGGACGAAAAGAAAATTGGCACTGCGGGGATACGGGTCGATCTATCTCGCATTGGTGGTCAGCAATAGCGTTGAGTTCGTCTCTTCGCGTGAGGCACGTTCAGTCGAGCGAGAACTCAGCGCGAGTCCAAAAGCATGAAATTAGTGTGTTTCCGACGCATGAAATTAGTGTGAGCCAGATGCATAATGTTTGGGCTTGTTGCGGAGGCCAGCCAGTACGAAAACATCGTGCCCTGACGAAAGTTCAGTCTGAGAGGGTCAACGCGCTACTATAGGTCTTCAAGGATGCGGTCTGCGCATGCCGCAGCAAAGGCATACGTCTCACCGAGGAAGAGGGGCGTTGGAGGCAGCGCAAGACGTTGGGCACGCGGGGATTCTGATCAATCTGTCCCGCATCGGCGGGAATTGACCTTCACTCTGGCAGTGCATAGCGCGTCAGCAGTGCCTCGCCCTCTTCGATGGCGATCTCGATCACCTCGTTCACCAGATCCGGAGAACCGGCGAGTTCCTGCAGAACGAGCGTGAACAATTCCCGCTGCTGCATCGGCAGAACCTGCGGCACGATGATCACCAGGCCAGCATGCAGATCCTCTCGCGCATGGAGTTTCCTGAAGTCACGGGCATTGTTCGTCACGAAGGTAAAATCTTCCGCGACGATCCGGGGCATCAGATCCCAATCGGTCTCGCCGCTGAGGCCCAGCCAATTGACGTGAAAGCAATCGTGGCCGTGATGTTGAGCCACGGCCACGAGCGATGTGTGCAGGCATTCGTCGACGAGAAACTTCACGAAGCCGTGCCCGAGGGCTTTTCGGTACCGGCCTTTCCGAGAGGCAAGCGCTTCACCGACGTCACTTTCAGTCCCTGCTCCGACAACTTTCGTGGCCGCCCACGGGCAGGATGAGCCGCTACCCAGATTTCGGCGAGGTCCACCATGCGCGCCGTGAGAGCCGGATAGCCCTCGACGATCTCGTCCGTGGCAGCGCCTAGCAATTTCATCGCAGCGATTGTTCGGACTGGAACGCGCGTGCCTTTGAAGACCGGTTCGCCGCCAACCACGCCTTTCACGCTGTGGATGATCTTGTCCGCTTCCCTGAGCGCTTCGCCACGCGCGGCCAAGTGCTCCCTCGCTCTCGCGACGTCGACGATCAGATAGTCGTCCGCTCTGACCGTGTCGGCTTCAGGATTTTCGTCGATGGCGGCAAAGAGGCGCTTCCGGCGTTCGGCGGAAAGGATCGAACCGACGCCGAACCAGAGCTTCAGGCGCAGCAGATCGTCGTCAGTGATCGCACGGCTTCGGTGGCTGGTAGAGGGTCTTCCAATGATTCGTTTGTCGATCGCGTTGTGTACCGACTTAATGCCGATCTCACTCACGGCAGCCGCCTCAGCGGGTGTGTATTCGCGAAGTGCTGCAGCCATAATTATTCTCCTTCAAAAGAATATATATGATGCGTGGGCAATTCGCAATGTGCTGGCACAAATGAATTCTCGTCATTGCCGGCTGGGCATGAACCCGGCAGTCCGCAAGACAACTTCTCTTAATCGTCAAGCTCGGCGGTTGGCATCTGTGGCTCCTTCGGAGGCCGCTTCAGCAACTCACAGGCTTCGATGCCCAAGACTGTCGCCAAACGGTCGACGACATCGATGCTTGCATTGTAGACGCTACGCTCTAGCGAACTGATGTAGGTGCGATCGATGTCCGCGCGATGCGCGAGCTCCTCCTGGGACAAGCCTTTAGCCTGCCGTGCAGCTCGCAAATTTCGCGCAAATACCTCTCGAATCTCCATGGTCGAGAGAACAGCGGCTTGATGAGTATCCTACCACGGAGTATTCTCTACAACTCAAGCGAGGGCCGAATCCTTTTGAGCAAGTAAGCAAGGCAGTCTCGTTCAAGTTCCCTGCACCTCTTCGACGTCGGTGTGGGGAGGCGCGAGATGAAGTCATCACAGGATCCCAGTTGCCCCTAATCCAGAAATCTTAGATGGATGACTGTCCGAGAATATTGTGGTGACGCTCAACCGATATCATAAAGCCGCAGTCTTAGGTCAGGGCGATAGAGAATGAAGTTAGGGAGAAGCGGATGAACGATGTGGGCTCATCTCGCTACAGTTCGATGCAAGAGTCAGAACTAGAGGTGCTAGCGATTGCTGCGATCCGTGAGCACCGCAATCTTATTGCCGCCGATGAGGCTGTCTATGAGCAATGGACTCGCGCCAGCGCCGATCCGTCGGTTTCCGCCGCCGTACTCAAATGTCTGCAGGATGAGTATGTCGCGCGTCAGAAAAAATCCGAAGCCCAGCAGGAGGTGCTGTCGGAAATCATTGATGTGCTTGGCTACGTCCCTGAAATTGGCGCAGATGGCGAAGACTGACGCTCATACCAGACCGTGGTCTTTTGCGATCGCGACAAGTTGCGGAACGGTTGCCGCGTCGAGCTTTTCGCGTGCTTTATCGAGGTAGTGCTGCACTGTCCTCGGGTTGATCCCCGTCAAGATTGCGGTTTCCGGAGCGCTTTTGCCCTTTGCCGCCCACATGAGGCACATTGCTTCTCTTGGTGAAAGCAACCGTTTCGGGGCGACAATCGTTGTCGCAGCGATGATCTTCAGGCGGTAGTGGATCGCCAGAACCGCCCGGATCGCTTTTTGCGCATCCTGCAGTTTAGAACCGTCAGCCGTCTGCGCTGAGGATGCAAACGTCAGCATCATCGTCGACCCGAAACTTCCCTCGACGGGAATCGTCACCCCGCTCCGAATACCATGTTCAATCGCTTGGTCTCGGAAGCGCCTGAGCTTGGAGCTTCCACGAGATGGCCAATCATCGGCCGTCCAGGAAAACATCCGCATGCGAGTCTTGGCTTCCCACACGACTGGATCGATCTGGGAATATTGGCTGACAACGTAAACGTCCTGCCATTCCTCGGGATAGGAGTTGAATGTGCGGATTTCGGCGCCTTCGGTCTGCAGATACGCGAAACGTTCAAAGCCACAAGAGTTTGCGAAGGTTTTCAGGGCACTTTTGATCATACGTTCATCGTGCGCGGCTTCTGCCATGTCGATGAGAGAGCGAAGGTCTCCGGTCAATGCCTTTTCTCCTACTGCGCAGTTGAGAGCCTCCACTCGTCGCGCTATGGTCATTGCAAGTCATAGGTGTACTCTCCTCCTCCGAGTATTCAAGTCTTCACGATCTAAATATGATAATTTGAGGAGAGATTTTCGCTGCCCCTGGTATCGCTGTGCGATATGGCCCCGCCAGCGCGCCGAAATAGCGGAAATCTGAGGTTCCTGAGCTTGTTACCGGCCGCTGTAGGTAGACGGAAAAATAATATCCTGATCGACCAGGACGCTGAACTTGTAGCCCGGCCGGATCCGAACCGTCGGCTGAACGTTCAGATTCTTTGAGATGGTCTCTTCCGCTACCCGGCCGAACGACTCGGCAAAATTCCGTCGTGCTGCATCCGAGGCGGTATCCTGCGTCGCGAGCGTCGAACTCTCGGGCATCGACATATCGATCCCGGTCCCGATGATTGCCACCAGCGCCGCCGAACCGAAAGTCCTCCAGAGATGGCGGTCGACCTTGTCTTGGAAGCCCCCATATCCTTCGGCGTCCGTGCCAGCCATGCCGCCGATCTGCAGGGTAGACCCATTCGGGAAAATGAGGTCCGTCCAGACGACGAGAACCCGTTCCTGGCCGAAGGACACCTTGGAATCGTAGCGACCGAACAGCTTTGCGCCCTGCGGAATAAGGAGGCGGTAGCCGGTCGCGCTATCGTAGACATTCTGGCTGACCTGAGCGGTAATGCGCCCCGGCAGGTCGGAATTGAGGCCGGTGATCAATGTGGCCGGGATGACCGAACCGCGCTTCAATTCATTGGGTGACATCTGTGGCACGACCTGGTTTGGCAGGTAGCCGAGATCTTTGATGTCCTGATTGAAAAAATCCTCTTTCGACGTCTGCCCGTTCTGATCGACGTTCTGTCCCATCAGGCCGGATTTCATGGCCGCGGCATAAAGGTCTGAGGCGCTGTTCGCCACGGCATTTGTCGGCTGGCGGCCGGTGTCATTGGTGGAGCTTGCAGCCTTCTCGACATCGGAAATGTCTACCTTTAGCGGCGAATCGAGCGCCGTGGAACGAGCCTGGAGACGCGCCATCCGCTGCCGCTGCGCCTCGCGCATATATTGTTCATCCTGCTCTCGCTTCAGGCGAGCCTTCCACTCCTCTTCGGATTCGAGCCTTTGTCGGCGATCTTGTCGATCTGTTGGTTGGCGCTCGACGACCGGTTCCTGCTTTTCCTTTTTCTCCGCGACGACCGGCGTCGGCTGAAACACCTCCTGCTTTTCTGGCTCACCGATAATGCCGTCCGTGACACCCCGCTTAAGCTGGTCGCCGAAACTGGTCGCAGGGCTGTTGGAAGCACTCTCGATGTCGCCACGGTTGAAGGAAAGCCCGCGCAGCGACAGACCAATCACGACGACGCCGACGAACAGCACGATGACAATGATTGCGACGATGATCGGCAGGCGGTTGAGCCGACGCATGCCCTGCTGATCGTCGGCTTGGCTCGACGTGCCAAGCTGGAGCGACTGGACCATGTTAATCTCCGTCAGTTGCGCTGCATGATCGAAAGGGGACTGGCCGGCGTCGCGCCGGCCGCCGTCGGCGTGTAAGCGCGGCCAAGAGCGATGGAAGGCGTCGAGACCTGCACTAGCACCTGTCCATCGAAGCCCTCGATTGCATAAGCAAGCTCGACCGGCTTGACGTCTTTGGCGACTTTGCCGTCCGTGACGACCGTGTAGCCCCACCCCTTCAGGGCCGCCTCGAGGGCGGATGCGAACTCCGATGTGTCCGTCTCCATTTTGATCGTGGTCGTAGCACCTGCCGGGCCGATCTGTTCAGCCAGACGACTTGCCATGTCGCCGGCGATGGCGCTTGCAGCCGGTCCGGTGACGGCCACGGGGGTCGAGCTGGTGGTGAGTGCGTCGTCGGCCGTTTGGCAGCTGGAGAGCGGCGCGACCGCGATGAAGAATGCGAATAGCTTCCGCATGGTTTAGCCTCCCCGCCGGATGGTGATCTTCTGCTGCCGCCAACCGACGCCGGAAATGAGGATCGCCTTGTCGATCGCATAGTCGACGGTCATCATGTCGTTCTTCATCCGGTAATTGACAATGCGATTTTGACCGCCGGAGACGACGAAGAGCACAGGTGCCTCCTGGCCGGAGATCGACTTCGGGAACTGAATGTAGGTCTTCACCCCGTCCGAATAGACCCGCTTCGGTTTCCACAAAGCACCGCCGCTGAGTGAATAGGAAAAGTTCAGCTTGTCCGGCGCGGTACCCGGAATGCCGCCCGTTTCGAGACGGGCGTTGATGTCGGCGAGCTTGGTCGACACGTCTTCCGGATATTCGAAACCAACGCGCGCCATGTACTGGCTGGGATGGGATTTGAGCTGGATGTGATAGGTTCGACGTGACGTGGTGACGACCATCGAGGTGAGAAGCCCTGGCTCCGATGGTTTGACGATCAGATGGATGGCCTGTCCGCCTGTCGCACCCGAGGTGGCCGGCTCTACCTTCCAGCGCACGATGTCGCCGACGAGGACGTCGCGAACGATCTCGCCACCCTGAAGTTCGATGTCGCAGACCTGTAAAGGCGAGCAGACGACGGAAGGTTGCGTTTCGCCGAACAGGAAGATCACCTTTCCGTCCGGTCCCGTCGTGACCAGTCCCGGCGTGCCGCGCCACTTCCTGGAAAGATTTGTTCCTTTCACCTCGTTGCTCGTCATGCTTTGCGCCTGCGCGCCCGCCGCAAGCAAGAGTCCGGCTATGCAGCCGGCGGCTGCGATCAATTCTGTTTTTTTCATTGAAAGAATCCCTGCCCTTAAAGCTGTGCCGTCCAGTCAAAATCCCGGACGTAGAGGCCGATCGGATTGAGGCGGATCGTTGCCTCATCCTGTGGCGCGGTGAGCGCGACGGTCGCGATGCCGCGGAAACGGCGCGTGCCGGTTTCCTTGCCCTTGCGGTCTCGTTCGTATTCCGTCCAGTCGATCTGATAGGTCTGGTTCGAAAGCGCCACAATGTTGTTGACCTCGATGGCAACCGTCGAGGACTTCGCCTTCTCGAACGGAGAATTGCCTCGGAACCAGGCGTTGACCTTCTCCGTCGACGGATCGGACGTGCGAAGAAGGGCATAGGTGCGGTCGATGTATTGCTTCTGCACCACCGCATCCGGCGTGATTGAGCGAAAGCTTGTGACGAAGTTGCCGAGTGTGGCGCGCACCACGCGGACATCGGCATACTCGATCTGCTCGGGAAAGCCTGCCGTCACTGCGGTTCCGAGCTTGTCGACCTCGACGATGTAAGGCACGAGCCTCACTTGCGTGCTCAGATACATCGCGTAGCTGAAGCCGATGACGGCCATGACCAGACCGAGCACACCAACAATGCGCCATGCGGCTGCGGCCTTCACATAGGAGCCATAGCGTTCGCTCCATTCCTGGCGAGCGGCAAGATACGGGTTTTCCGGGGCGCGGTTCGCTGCCATTTATTCTTCCCTTGTCTCGATTACGGTTTGTCGTTGCGTTCGGGAGGAGGCTTCGGTCCGCTATGACCGCCGCGCCGTTCACCGAGCTTCGCATTGGCCAGCCCGAGAATGGACCCCGCATAGGCGCCGGGACTGCCGATTGCCTTTTCCTTGGCGGCTGATCCGGCTGCTTGCGCGCCGGAAGTGAAGCTCGCACCCACGCCGCGAAGAGCAGAACCTGCAACGGATGAACCGCCAGCTCGTGCGGCTTGAGCCGCTGCAAACCCCGCGCCGGCAGCGCCGGCGGCGAGGAAGCCAGCACCGGCGGCGAATGATGCCGCTTGCCCCCCGTGGCGGATCGCTTCCATGCCCCCGGAAACCGATGCGCCCTGGACAACGCCTTGGATGATGTTTGGGACATACATGGCGATGATGAAGACCACGACGGAAATACCGGCGATCGCCAAGGTCGTGACGAACTGATCCGACGAGGCAGTCGGAGCTTGAGCGAGGCCAAGCAGCACGTTCGATCCGATCTTGGCGATCATTACCAAGGCCATGAGCTTCATGCCGACGCCGAAGGCATAGACGAGGTATCGGATGGCAAAGTCCTTGGTGAAGGACGAACCACCCAGCCCCAGCATGATCATGCCGGCGAGCAAGCCGACATACATTTCGACCATGACCGACACGAAAATAGCTGCAACCAGCGAGAAGGAGATGACAACGATGCCCATGGCGAGAACGGCGGCAATCGCGAGCGCATTGTCTTCGAACACCCCGAACTGTGCTTGTTGCGACATTTGGGAGGCGACGCGGATGCCGGCATCGAACACTTCAGCGGGCGAAGCTGAACCACCGCCGGCGCCAATCTGGAAAAGGCTGTCGACTACCGCTCGCGCAAAGGTCGGACCTTGGGTCAGAACAAACGCGAAGAACCCGATAAACATGATCCGCCGCACCAGTTCGGCGAACCAGCTGTCCAGTGAGGCTGACTGGATCGCCAACCAGACGGCCGCAATGCCGATCTCGATCGTTGCGAGAATCCAGAATAGGGATTTCGCCGCCTCCATGATGGTGGTCTCCCACCCCTTCGCAGCGGACGAGACCTGGTTTTCCAGTTCCGTGAGGACCTGTCCCTCCTGCGCGAATGCGGGAACAGCATAGGCGAGGAAAAAGAGACCTGTAATCAGTAAAGAACGCGCAACAGTTACCTTCACCATCTCGGACGCATCTCCTGGCCTTCCTTGACCGGCGGCAGCTCCTTGTCGGAGCCGAAGAATTTTTCCCGGACGGCGCGCTGCTCCTCGGTGAGCGCAGGTATTCCTGTGTTTCGGGAATTGAGGATCAGCACTGTCGCTGCGGACGATGCAGCGGCGACAGCAACCAGTAAGGCAATCAGGACGGGGCGGCTCACCATCGCGGTTCCATTTTCTGGCCTTCCGGAACGCTCCTGACCTCGGCGTTGAAGAACTTTTCCCGCCGCGCCTGCGCCAGGTCCTTGTCGGTCTGTTCCGTCTGCAGCCAGGTTCCCATCATTGTCATCTGTTGGGAGACGAGACCGCGAAGCTTCTGCATTTGCGCGACTTGCTGAGCGGCGATCTCGTGGCCGACCTGCAAAGCCTTCATCTGCCCGTCAGCCGTTTCGGACATCGACCGCAGCGAGGACATCGCATCTTCCTCGCTATCGAACTGGTCGGCCGTGAGGCTCGCCGCTTTCAGCGAGCTGGCGATCGTGTCGCGGTTGGTGTTCGACCAGGACTGGTAGGTGGAGGAGAACGTCGCGTTATCAGGCAAATTCGTCTTGAGATCGGCATAACTCTGAAAGCGCTGCTGAAGAACATCGTCGGCGTTGCCCATCGAAAAGGCGATGCCCTGTCCCTGGTCGACGATGCTGCGCAGCTGGTTGAGATCGCTTTCGACCTGACCCCAGACATGGTCAGGAAGCTGCGCAGTGTTTTGCAGCATGTTCTCGTAGATCTTCAGCTGGTTCTGGATCTGCTCTGCAAGCTGGCTGATCTGAGTCAGCTGATTGTCGACCTGGATGCCGGAGCTTTTCATGAGATCGACAAGCTGCGCGTTGTTGGCGAGCTGTGTCCATTCGGTCGCAGCGCCAGTGGCCGTGCCGGCTTGTACTGAGCCTGCAGCTCCGAGCGTGAGAGCGGCGGCCGCCAAGCAGGCGAGCCATCTATTCGAACCTGAGTAGCGATGCGGCATCGTGAACTCCTCTCGTTTCAAGCCAGTGGATCGGCCAGTCGTGGCCATGTTCGGATTTCAGTCCGCGGATGCGTTTGAGGTCCTCTTTGCCCGACGCGCCGACAAAGCTCAGCGCGACTGGCCCAAGCGACATGTTGAAGAGCCGCCGGCCTTCTGGCGTGGCGACGTAGTATTCGCGCTTCGGCATGGCCGTAGCGACGATCTCGATCTGTCGCTCGTTGAAGCCGATGCGCTCGTAGAATTCTCGCGTCCCCGACTCGCGAGCGGCGCCGTTTGGGAGGCATATCTTTGTCGGGCAGGATTCCTTTAGTACGTCCATGATCCCGGACCGCTCGGCATCGGAGATCGATTGGGTCGCAAGAACGACGGCGCAATTCGCCTTGCGGAGCACCTTGAGCCACTCGCGAATCTTGTCGCGGAACACAGGGTGGCCGAGCATCAGCCAAGCCTCGTCGAGCACGATCAGGCTCGGCGACCCATCCAAACGCTTTTCGATCCGGCGGAACAGGTAGGTCAGCACTGGCACGAGATTGCGTTCGCCCATATTCATCAGCTGCTCGATCTCGAAAGTCTGGAAGGCGCCGAGTGTGAGGCCGTCCTCTTCCGCATCGAGGAGCTGGCCCATCGGGCCATCGACGGTGTAATGATGCAGTGCGTCCTTGATCTCGCGCAGCTGCACGCCGCTGACGAAATCCGAGAGCGAGCGACCGGATGCACTCGCCATCAGTCCGACCTGCCGAGAGATGGCGTTGCGATGATCGGGTGTGATCGTGACACCCTGCAGACCGACCAGCATCTCGATCCATTCCGTCGCCCAAGCCCGGTCGGCGTCACTTTTGAGATCGGAGAGCGGGCAGAAGGCCAACGCTCTCCCCTCTTCCGCATTGTCGCCACCAATCTCATAGTGATTGCCGCCGGCTGCGAGCGTCAGGGGCAGAAGCGAACTGCCTTTGTCAAAGGCGAAGATCTGCGCATGTTCGTAGCGGCGAAACTGTGCGGCGATCAGGGCGAGCAACGTCGACTTGCCAGAACCGGTCGGCCCGAAGATCAGCGTGTGGCCGACATCATCGACATGCAGGTTCAGACGGAACGCTGTCGAGCCGCTCGCAACCTGCATCAAGGGCGGGGAATTCGGTGCGTAAAAGGGGCATGGCGCAACCGGGTTTCCGGACCAGACCGAGTTCAGCGGAATCAAGTCGGCGAGATTGCTGGTGTTAATCAGCGGCTCACGGATGTTGCAATACCAATTGCCTGGCAAGCTGCCGAGATAGGCGTCGGTGGCGTTAAGTGTTTCGATCCGCGCCCCGAAACCTTCCGCCTGGATCAGCCGCCGGATCGCTTCGGCCTTCTCCTGGAGCGCTTCGCGATCGCTGTCGAACAGCACGACGACCGGTGTGTAATAGCCATAGGCGACCAACTGCGACGAAGCCTGCGCGATGGCATCCTCCGTCTCGACCACCATGGTCATCGCGTCCTGGTCGACGGACCGGCTTTGCGTTTGGAATATCTGGTCGAAGAACGGCCGGACCTTCTGCTGCCATTTCTTCCGCGTCCGTTCGAGCTTCTGTCGGGCTTCTTCGGCATCGAGAAAAATGAAGCGCGATGACCATCGATAGGTCAGCGGCATCAGGTCAAGGCTGTTCAGAATCCCCGGCCAGCTTTCGGCCGGCAGACCATCGATCGCGACGACGCCCAGGAAACGGTTTTCGACCTTTGGCGTCAGTCCGTGTTCAAGCTCTGCGGTGGCGATCCAGTCGAGATACATGGGAACATCGGGAAGCCTGATCGGATGGCTTTCCCCGGTGGTGCAGAATCGGGCGAACTGGAGGAGCTCGTCATAGCGGGCAATTCTCTCCCCTCCCCTCTCGACCGTTTCGCGGGTTTCCATTCGCCGGATCGAAAGCGTGTTGGCAAAATACTGTTCAAGCTCGCGTACCGCGTTCCTGAACACGAAGAGCACCGTGTCCGCGTAGGACTTCTTCCGGCTTTCCTCATCCGAATAAATATATTTGCTGAGAGCAGTCTTCTTGGACTCGATGGGCCGGTAAGTCAGGATCAGCGCATGCTTGCTCTCGAAATGCCCCTGCTCGCGCGCGAAATGCGCCCGACGCTCGGCGTCGATCGCGCGGGTCACCGGGTCAGGGAAATGGCAACGGTCTTCCGATGGGTAGTCGACCGTTGGAATGCGAATGGCCTCGACCTGGATCATCCAGCCGCTTCCAAGCCGTGACAGAACGGCATTGATCTGCCTCGACAGGTCGTTGCGCTCGAGGTCCGTTGCGCTTTCGGAATCCGGGCCTGCGAAGTACCAGCCGGCCATGAGACTGCCGTCCTTCAAAAGAAGGACACCATTGTCGACGAGGCCGGCATAGGGAACGAGATCGGCAAAGGATGGGCCGGTCACCCGGAAGCGCTTCAGAGGTACCATGGCCGCCTCCTCAGTACCGGCGCCAAGGCGAAGTGGTCGCCTTGTAGTAGGGCTTGTAGGATATGTGCCTGATATAGACCTGCCGCATGAGCGGGTCCGACTTCGCCATCATTCGGAGAAGCCCGACGATGACGATCCACACGGCGACGCCGAAGAGGGCCGAATAGACCGTGAGAACCACGAAGATCAGGATTACGGCTGCAAGTCCGGTGATCAGGACCAACTCCCGGTCGGCGCCCATTAACAGGTTCGGGCGCGAGAGGGCTCGATGGATGCGATTGCGCCGCAGGCCGGACAGGGACTCAGCCATGATCTCCCTCCCCTCCTCCGTTCGCACCAATTGACGTGATTTGCGCGTCGGTTAGCCCGATCGAAGCGCCGGTCGCACCGAACAGGCCGACGATGTTGGTAGCGCCGAGCAGGATCCCGGCGACGAGAACGACATACACAAGGCGCCGCGCGAAATCGTTGAGCTCGCCGCCGAAGATGAGCATGCCACCGGCAATGGCCACGGCCGCGAGCGCGATTGCGCCCGCTACCGGGCCGGTAATCGACTCCTGGATCTGCTGGAGTGGCCCTTCCCATGGAAGGCCGCCGCTGGAGCTGGCAAGCGCCGGCGCGACCGAGGCGAGAACAATGGGCGCCGCCAAACGCGCGGTGGCGATGAGTGCATGCTTACGCGACATCGCGCGCCTCCTGTTCTTCGGTGAATTGATCGGATTCGATCTCGTACTGTCCGTTGATGAACCGCTCGACTTGGATGATGTCGCGAACAAGCCGCCCGCGCGGCGTTCGCTCAATCGAAATGACCAGATCGACGGCCTCTCCGATCACTTCGTGCATCGGCTGTTGGCTTGCTTCGGCCGTCAACTGTTCAAGACGGCGTAGCGCCGACATGGCGGTGTTCGAATGAATGGTCGCCACGCCGCCCGGGTGGCCGGTGTTCCAGGCCTTGAGCAGGGTCAAGGCCGCACCGTCGCGGACTTCGCCAACGACGATCCGGTCGGGACGCAGCCGCATGGTGCTCTTCAAGAGCCGCGCCATGTCGATCGAATCGCTGGTATGGAGGAGAACGGCGTTCTCGGCCGCGCATTGGATTTCGGCGGTGTCTTCGAGAATGACGAGGCGATCATCCGGCGTGGATTTGACGATCTCGTTGATGACGGCGTTCGCAAGCGTTGTCTTGCCCGAGCCCGTTCCCCCGGAAATGATGATGTTCAGCCTCGCGGAAATGGCACTGCGGATCGTCGAGGCCTGGTATTCTGTCATCACGCCGGTGCGGACATAGTCTTCGAGCGGAATGAGGCGCGATGCCCGGCGTCGAATTGTGAAGGCAGGCTTGGCTACAACGGGGGGCAACAGACCCTCGAAGCGGTGGCCACCGATTGGCAGCTCGCCGGAGATGATGGGCTGTTCCGTGTCCACTTCGGATTGAAGCGCATGCGCCACGGTCCCGATCACCATCTCCGCGGCAGCCGACGACATCTCGCCGGCAGGTGCAACGCCGTGACCGAGTCGTTCGATGAACAGCTTTCCGTCCGGATTGAGCATGATCTCGACGACACTCGCGTCGTCCAGGGCGACGCAGAGCAGATCGCCGAGTGCCTCCTGAAGTTTGCGGACAAGACGGGGGTGAGAGCGAAGCTGGTTCACGGATTTCTCCTTACGCTGCCTGGCTGACAGGGGTGAGTTCAGAACGGTAATTGGAGGGCCGGAGCCGAAGGAACGTGTCCGCATTGGCGGGTAGTGTGCCCGCCACGGCCATCGTCACGCCGATCTTCTTCGGCTCGCCCAAACGCTGCAGCGGCCATCCGACGCGAGCGAGGATCCGTTCGAATCGAAGATCGGTCACCGTGACAATCTCGGTGTAGCCATTCGCCATGCACCATTCGATGATGCCCGCGAACATGGTCAGCGTCGCCTCATGGACCGAGCCGTCGCCCCTCCCCTCAGCGAGAGCCGTGTCGACACAGAAGCGAGAACTCTCGATCATCGCGGCATGGCCGCTGAGTTGGCCGCCTGGCAATAGCGATGGAAATACATCCGTCACCATCGTGGGACCCATGGCCGGAAGAAGGCGGGCGCATCCCGCGATGGCGCCCTTGTCTGTGGTCGTCACGATGTAGGTGGGAAGAAGATCGTCGAATTCATCTCTTTCGCCACCGTCTCGAACGGTGACGTCCCAGCCAAGCCGTTCCCCAAAAACTCGGGCCCGAAGCTTGTGTTGAGCGTCAACGAGCTGTTTTTCGCGCTCGGATTTGGGGATTGCAACGACCGATGCCAGCATTTGCGATTCTCCGACGTTAATACCGTCGGGTAATGAGCACAGATCGGAATCGGTGGGCAGTTGTAGGATTCACCATGTGCGTTGCGAGGTGAGTCGCGCTTCATGAGGGGTGTGGCGTTACAGAGCCCCCTAATGTCCTTGCTGTTGCACTGTTCGGATTTGTAGGATTCACAGGAGAACAATCCGGGATCAAGGAGCCGGAGATCTGAGGCTAACTCCCGGAGCGGAAAAGCAAAAAGTCGAATAGCTTCGAGTAGATTGTCCCCGGTTGTTAACCTTTTGTTAACCCTAAACTTCTGGACCAGTTCGGAGAATCGTGTTCTATCTTTGGCGGGCAATAGCCGGTAAACCGGTGGAAAGCCGCCAAGAGGGACAGATGGCGATAGCAAACCGAGTAGAAGCAGTTGTTGGCTCGAAGGAAGATGCCGGCAGCAAAATCATGCGCCATGCCGGGCTTCTCTCCGGGCAATTGCAGCAGCTCAGAACTCGTATGTATCCGCCAAAGTCGGAAAAGACGCTCCGTCCGTTTCTGACCAACGAAGTGTCGAAGCTGACATCGATACCTGATTCCACGCTAAAGCTCATGTCCACCGAAGGTCGCGGACCGGTTCCCAGCAGGCTGGAGAATAATCACCGCGTCTATACGTTGGGCCAGATCAACGAGTTGCGCGAGCTGTTCGCCAAGCAGAAGCCGG
Organism: Pararhizobium sp. LjRoot238; assembly: GCF_964252955.1. NCBI lineage: Bacteria > Pseudomonadati > Pseudomonadota > Alphaproteobacteria > Hyphomicrobiales > Rhizobiaceae > Pararhizobium > Pararhizobium sp. LjRoot238. The sequence goes on from NZ_CAXUPP020000003.1 coordinate 25,443, forward strand.
TAGACGCCTTACGATTCCTCCCTCGCCGTCGTGTCGGCGAGCACCTACAGGTTCTTGCAATAGCCAACTTCAAGGGCGGCAGCGCAAAGACGACAACCTGCGTACACCTTGCCCACTATCTCGCCCTTCATGGGTATCGCGTCCTTGCACTCGACCTGGACCCGCAAGCATCCTTGTCCGCTTTGTTCGGTGCTCAGCCAGAAGTTGATGTCGGGGCGAATGAAACGATCTATGCCGCTTTGCGTTACGACGACGCCGAGCGTCGTCCCATCCGCGATATAATTCGCAAGACATATTTCGATGGAATCGACCTCATTCCTGGCAATCTTGAAGTCATGGAGTATGAGCACGAAACGCCACGGATCTTGGCGAACAAGTCCAGCTCCGGCGCAATCTTCTTTGAGCGACTGAAACTCGCCCTTTCGGAAGTCGAGGCGGACTACGACGTCGTGATTCTAGACACTCCGCCGTCGCTCGGCTTTCTGACGTTGAGCGCGATATACGCCGCGACCAGCATGATCATTACGGTCCATCCGGCCATGCTGGACGTTGCGTCAATGAGCCAGTTCCTTCTTATGATGGGCGATCTGATTAGTGTTCTGAACGAAAGCGGAGCTCAGTTGGACCAGGACTTCATTCGGTATCTGGTCACACGACACGACCCCAATGACGCGCCACAGTCGCAAGTCGTTGCGATGCTTCGGCATCTGTTCGGCTCCGACGTATTATTGCCAACCGCCATTGAAAGCACCGCCGTTGAGGCAGCCGGCTTGGCCAAACGTTCGGTGTACGAACTCGAATTGGGGCAGATCGGGCGCGATACTCACAAGCGTGCCCGAGAGGCGGTAGATGCCGTGAACGAGGCGATTGTTCGCCTCGTCAATGACAGCTGGGGGCGGACATGAGTAAATCCCCTCGCAAGTCGATTGTCGCCAGCTTCGGGTTGCTTTCCGCGGAGCTGGAGAGTGATCAGGCTACGGATCAACAGCAGCCGTCGCAGCCCCCTGCCCCGGTTTCCGGGAATCGTGTCGGAGCGGGTGTTATCGGTGCTGCTCACCGAGCAATCGACGACATCCGGACAGAGCGAGATCGCTTGAAGGCTATCGTTGAGTCGGGTGGTGGTGCGGTTCGCGAGTTGGATCCATCGCTCATCGACCCCTCCCCTTACCCGGACAGACTGCCGGACGATGACGCAACGAGCTTCGAGGCGTTCAGGCGGTCGATCGAGACTGAGGGGCAAAAGGTTCCCGTCCAGGTTCGCAAACATCCGTCGTCGCCAGGTCGCTATCAGATCGTCTACGGTCATCGACGCTGGCTCGCTGCCATGCAGCTCGGCAGGCCGGTTCGCGCTCTCGAAGTCGAGATCTCCGACCTCGACCTAGTTCTTGCACAAGGCATCGAAAACGCGGGTCGCCAAGACCTCACCTGGATCGAGCGCGCGCTATTTGCGTCGCGAATGGATGATGCGGGGATCAAGCCTCGGCACATCTACGCCGCGCTTTCGATCGAGGACGCAGAACTGGCTCGGATGCGGAATGTCTACAGGATCATTCCCGCGGACATCATCGAGGCCATTGGGCGAGCGCCAAGGATCGGGCGGCCACGTTGGCTCGATCTTGCCAAGGCGGTTGCGGGCGACGGGGGAGCGCTCGATACCCTGCGGGCGGTGCTGGTTAGGAAGGGCGAGCCGGCTGAGACCTCCGATCAAAGGTTTCAACGTGCGTTGAACGCCATCAAGCCGGCATCGACGGGTCGTCGGGAACCAAGCCCGATTACGGACAAGAACGGAACGAAGCTCGGTGCTCTGTCGATGTCCTCGAAAGAGGTTCGAATTTGGGCCGAGGGCTCACTCGGGATTGAGTTTTTGAAGTTTGTTCAGGCGGAGCTCCCAGCGCTCACTGAGCGCTTTGCCCGTCTGCGAGAAAACGAAAAACCCTGACAGCTGTCAGGGTTTGGAGGTGAAGAAAGGAAGAACTGCAAAAGAAAAAGGCCCCCAAACGTTGCCGTCGTGGAAGCCTCTCTCTCTGTGTGACAACTAGAGAATCGCATTTCCCCGAATCCCAGTCAAGAGTCTTTGGCACCGTAATTTGGTGAGCAGGTTTCTTTTGCCTTTTTGAAGGTGAAGAAGATGCAGATTGGAAGTGTGACGACGCCCTTTGGGCGGCGGCCGATGACGCTTGCCTTGGTGAGGCGGCAAATCGAGACGAGTGAGATCAAGCCAGGCAAGACGGCGGACAAATGGAAGGTCTTTCGGGATGCTTCCGAAGCAAGGGAGCTGCTTGGGCTGCAGGACCGCAGCCTGGCCGTCCTGGACGCGCTCCTGAGCTTCTATCCGGACAGCCAATTGCGCCAAGATGCGCAGCTCATCGTTTTCCCGTCCAACGCTCAATTGACACTTCGGGCGCACGGTATCGCCGGGGCTACGCTTCGTAGACATCTGGCCCTTCTCGTTGAGGCGGGTCTGATCGTGCGAAAGGACAGCGCCAATGGAAAGCGCTACGCCCGGAAGGACAAGGCGGGTGCGATCGATAGCGCATTCGGCTTTGATCTTTCACCGTTGCTCATGCGAGCAGATGAGCTGGCCATGAGCGCGCAACAGGTGGTTGCCGATCGTTTTGCGCTCCGGCGGGCAAAGGAAAATTTGACGATATGCCGGCGCGACGTTCGAAAGCTCATTTCTGTTGCGATCGAGGAAGGTGCATCGGGCAACTGGGAAAGCATCGAAGCGATGTACATCGGTCTCGTGGGCAGGATTCCGCGCTCTCCAACGCTTGGTGACGTCAGGTCAATCTTAGACGAGATGGAGCTTCTGCAGCAGGAGATTATCAACATCCTGGAAATGCAGCAAAAAGACGAAAATATTAGCATCAATGGTGACCATAGTGAGCGTCACATACAGAATTCAAATACCGAATCCATCCATGAAGTTGAACCTAGCTCTAGACAGGAGCAGGACGCAAAGGCGGTGGGCGATGATCGGCCGAAGCGGGAGCCAGTGCGGAATTTTCCGCTTGGCATGGTGATGCGGGCTTGCCCCGAGATCGCGATGTATGGGACGGGCGGTACGATCGGAAGTTGGCGCGAAATGATGGGTGCAGCGGTGGTCGTCCGGTCGATGCTGGGCGTCAGCCCGTCGGCCTATCAAGAGGCCTGCGAGGTGATGGGGCCGGAAAATGCCGCGGCCGCGATGGCTTGCATCCTCGAGCGGACAGGGCACATCAACTCGCCGGGAGGATATCTCCGAGATTTGACACGTAAGGCGGCACGGGGCGAATTTTCGTTAGGGCCGGTTCTCATGGCGCTGCTGAGAGCGCATGGACAAAGCGATAGAGCCGCCGGATAAGAGGATTGGTACCAAAACCCTGACAGCTGTCAGGGTTTTTCCGTCGAATCTCACGTCATCGCGTTCCTGCTATCCAAGCGGTCTTAGTTTCATCAATGTCGCTGATACTTCCTGGACTGGTAACGGGCGCGGGTACTGGTCTCATCGAGGACCATTGGAGGTTCTCACGGGCGGCTTGTGGAGGATTTAGATTATCTAGAACGATGTTTTTACGTTCGAAACCATGTTTTGAAATACCGCATTCTTATGGTCGCAATGGCTCTGAAATGGTTTATGGAGCCGTTCGACAGAGGAGGCATGACGGAAATGATCCCATATTCGAACCGCATCTGGAAACACGGTGCGTTCCATTTCATACAGCCATTCGCCGACGCGCAGGGTGATCTCAGCAAAGTTGATCTCTACCTCGACAACAATGCATTTATCGATCTTCTCCGGAGCGATAACCTGCTGGATGGGTTGAAGAATGTTCCTGGCGCCCAGGAATTTACGCTCAATCCGTCGATTGCCCTCGCAGAACAGTGGATCTCAAATCCGGTCTTCCGAGAGCAAGCGAAAGCAGGGCTTGGAAGACATGAAATGATCGAGCGTTTCATGGCTACAGCAGCCGTCCGTGGTCAGATATTTGCCCCGAATTACATCGATGAGATGATTGGCATGTGTCAAAAGCGGGAACCCGACCTGCGCGTGATGGCTGGCGCTCTGTTTGCCTATATTGCCGCATTACGGTCCCTCCAGCGCCGAAAGATGCCATTTGAGGATCGAATCGCGCGTTTCAGAACGCTATTAGTGGGTGATGTTCCGGTCTTTGCCGGCCTGATTGGACTTGCGGCATTCACACTCTACGCGCTTGCGGACAGAGGAGCGGTTGACCAAAGTGGCGTCCAGCTCGTTACATCCGTTGACAGCTTCTTCGCCCCTAAGGATGATGAGCCCGAAGCTCTGTCGCAGGGATATCTGCGCAACCGCGCAATGGATCTCTTGACCTGGTACATGATGCCCCGCTTCCTGAACGCCGAGGTCAATAAAAACGCACCAACACCCCTCGTCGTCACTGCAGACAAATTCCTCGCAGCCGTTCCGTTTCGCTTTTTGCCCCCTCTTCGCGTCCAGGGCCATACGCCCGCGATTGCGCTTGTGGTTATCCCGGACGGACTGGACGAGAAGGATCAAAACGGCTTTCTTGGTACCTTCAGGCGGCTACAGCCGCCACCACGACAGGGAGGTTTTCCGATCGAGAGAAGGCTTGTGATGCTGGAAAACCTCAACAAGGCTGTGTCTGCCATCCTGAGCACCGAGGACAGGGTGGGGTTCGATTGGGGACTGCAATGGGCAGCAGCGCCCGCGCCCAATCCGACCTGATCAGGGTTCTGCTACGTAGGCTATTCCAGCGCCCCGCCGCATGCGAGGGCAGGGCCTGTGAACTCGACCGAGGCCTGCAGATCGACATTGTTTGTAAATCGCGCAATGGTCTTCGAAGGATAGAAATAGGCCAGCCGGAACATGCCGGGTGTCTGATTGCGATTGTCAGGTACATCCGGTGCGATGGCTGGTTGGGTGGTTCCGGCAACTCCGCCCGTATGCGACCAGCCCATGGCACTGGCGGAGTTGACGTCGAGGGGAACGATCCGGGAAATCGGCTGCGTCTGGCTTCTCATGCATTCCTTGCGCGTGGTGGGCATCGTGCAGTTCCTTGCTAACGATTGAGAACATCGCGAAGTCGCTCAATCTCGAACGACTGGTTGAGGGCAGGGGAGGGGACCCGTTCCTTACGTGTCCCCAGCTGTGTCGGGCCCATTGTGATCAGCAACTCGTCCGTTCTCGTTCTGGTGGCTGATAGGAAAGTCGGTGACGGATTGACCGTTACATCGGTAAACGTCCAGGTGGGCGTGGTGCTGGCACCGCCGGTCACCTGGAATGAAACCTTGTGCGTCACGGTTTCAAACGGGCCGCCTTCGATCCGGTCGGAAAGCGTCCCGAAGCCATCCCACGCTTGAAGCGCCGCCTGCAGCGTGTTCTCAATCCCGAGATTGCCGGCAATCGGCTCGATTTCGTCAGATATTTTCGAGCAGTCCAGCGTCTTACCTTTCTGGTCGATTACGTCGCGTGATGGCAGCAACTCCTTGAAGGGGAGGTAGTAGGTCATCGTCATTTCGCGCGTGCCATTGGTTTCAACCTGCGCGCCGATTGCGGCCTTCAATATTTCCGTACTGTTTATCAGGGAAACATTGGGGTTCAGGTTGCCCTTGTCATAGGCCCTAATGGTCAGCGCGATCTTCGCAGCCCAGTCATATAGAACTTTGCGGTTTGGGTCGTTTGGCGCGTATTCCCGCGCGACGGAGCGGCGCATCTCGCATTTGACATGCGCCGCGACCGCGCGCACGAAGCCTGCAAAGTCTTCATCGCTCCGGTGGCGATAGTCCATCACCGGCAGCGTCGCACCGCATCCCGTCAGGGCAGACAACAGTGACACGCATACAAGAGTGCGAAATCCCACCAATTTCATTGAAAGCCCCCAAGCTAAACTATAGATTATGAATTCAGCGGGAAGTTGCAATCAAAACTTGCTGCCTGCCAATTTAAAAGTATGCCTTCTATCAGAAGACCTGGAAGTTGAAGCATGAAGCTGCGGTATGAATTAACTGACCTTTATGGTCGTGCATGACGGTAACGCGGCGGCAGCATTACGTCTGGCGACACTACCTTTCTGCGTGGGAGACGAACGGGAATGTTTCCGTCCTGCGTAAGGGGCGCCCCGTATTCGCGTCAAACCCGATCAATATCGCCGTTGAACGCGACTTCTATCGGCTCCCCGTCTTGTCGGAAGATGATGAGACCTTCGCCCGCGTGTTTATCGAACAGACGATCAAAACATCGATGCTGCGCGACCTGGCGCTCGGCTGGTTGAAAGATTTTGCCGCGCCATCGCGGCTGCGACGATATCTCGAGGCGAGTGGTGTTCAGGATGCCGAGATCACAGCCGAGATCGAGAAGGTTGAGATCCAGTCTGAGGAGAATCTGCACAGCTCGGCCGAAAATACCGCGATCTCCTTGCTCGATGCGCTTCGCAATGGCCAGCGGGACCTATGGAGTATCGACGAGCACGCGATGGATCTCGCGTTCTTTCTCTCTCTGCAGCACCTGCGAACCAAAAACATGCGGCATCGCACGGTCTCTGGTTTTCCAGCCGGCCCGATACGTGAACGAGTTGAAAAGATTTGGCCGATCCTCCGGCTGGTCTTCGCTACCAATATGGGCTGGAGCTTATATTCCGAGCGCGAAAACTGGCGCCTTCGAATTCTTAATGCGTCAGCCGGGCTGGCTTTCATCACTGGAGACCAGCCAACGCTCAACGTGTTGCCGGGTGGGGGCCACTATGCCTTCGCGCTGTACTACCCTATCAACCCAACCCGAGCGATTATCCTGGAAGCCAAGCATATGCCGAGTGCCATCGGTCCAGATGATAATATCGCTGATGGCATGGTCACGGACCTTAACGCCAAGATATTCGCGGCAAGCTATGAACAGGTGTTTGGCCGAAATGCCCAACACCTTGAGCAGGCAGCAGCTGTTTCCGCCCCATAACCGCTAAGCCACCAATTATGATCTCAGTCCTGCAAGCTAGGCCCTAAGTTGCGCTTCCGTGGCATCATAAAAAAATGTCCATATCTTGGTAGGGGTGAGCGCCTTGAAGCGTTCCTTGGGCAAGCTCCCGAAGAGCCAGCCGATTCAGAAATGCCGGTATATTGCAGATGGCCGGGTCGGGCAGCACACTATCTTCATGCAGCAACGGTGAATTGCTGCGCCGAGCTGCTTGAAATCCATTTCTTGATCCTTGCGGATGACATCCGCAGTGGCGCCAGCCAGGATGTCGGCAATCTGGACACTGCAATGGTTCGATGACGAGCCCAAGCGCATTGGATGGGCGAGATTTGCCTTCAGGGTAACCAGGCCCCTCGGGCCCGAGTTGATCAGCGTCGCTCGCACATCTCATCGTTCGAATGGAATGAGTCGCGGCTCTCAACGTGGCCATTTCGGCGGGCTGCAAAGGGTAAGGTTTTCCTCGTCGGTTGCTTATCCCGCGCCTTAAACGTGAATTGGAGGGATTCAGGGCGCTGGGCGACTAGTGCAGCCCACTAATATCATCAGGGCAACAGGCGAGCCGCGCGGCCGGTACGCCTCGTGGCACTGTTATAGTAGCTCGAGGCTTGCTGCACAGATCGATGACGCGACTGCTCCATGGCTTCCGGGAGGGGGATACCGCGATTAGCCGCTTCAGTCAGATAACCCGACCGCAACCCGTGCGCCGAAAACTCCCCAGGCTCCAGCCCGGCCATTTCAGCCCGCTGCTTGATGATCGCATTGACCGACTGCGGATCGAGGGCCCGCTTCGAAACCGTGCCCCATCGCCCGATCGCCCGAAACACGCTGCCGCCATCGATCGTCGCGGCCTGCAGCCAGGCGTTCAGCGCCTCGACCGGCCGGCCGGTGAGATAGACGACGTCATCCTGCTCGCCGGCGGTGGTCTTGGTGCGGCCGAGATGGATGGCGAGAGAGGGGAGGGGAGGGCCGTCCGGCATCTCGATCGGTGGCTCGACGGTCAGTTGTTCACGCCGCAGTCCGGCGATTTCGCTGCGCCGTCGGCCGCCGGAGGCAAACGCGACCATCAGGATCGCCCGGTCGCGCAGATCGCGCAGACTGTCGGTGGCGCAGGTCGCCAGCATTCTTGCCAGCACGTCGCCGGTGACCGCCTTGGCGCTCTTGCGGCCCCGCATTCGGGGGACGGCGCGCACGGCGAGACGAATGGCCGATTTGAGGGCAGGGGAGGCGAACGCACCATCGAGGCCGCGCCACTTGGTTAGCGTCGACCAGTTGGCCAGCCGGCGGCGTACCGTGGCTGGCGCGTGCGGACCGACGGATTTCAGAAACCCCTGATTTCGAAGGTTCTCGTCGACCGCAGCGGGCATGCCGTGATCGGTATCGGTATCGGTCTCGCGGCGCTGCGGATCCCAGAGATGATGAGCGACGAATTTCAGGAGCAGCGCTTCGGGCGCCGGCCAGGGCAGCGACTTTTTGGTGGCGGCCAATCCCCAGGCTTCCAGATAGGCGAGATCCGAGGTCAGCGCCCGCAGCGTGTTGTCGCCCATACCCTGGTTGACGAGATGGCGCAGCGTCTCGATGTCGTGGTCGGTGAGCAGCTCGGCGAGCTCGTCGCGGCGCTCAATCGGCAGCACGGCGGCGATGGTGTCGAGCTCTTCGGCGCGGCGTTCGACGGCAGTTGCTGATGTCTTGGCTTTGGCCACGGAGGCTCCAAAATAGCTGTATTCGGCGGCCACGACAGCCTGATTCGCCCCGATACTTGCTGATTTGCGACTCCAGATCAACTACCATCGATAAGCGCTGGTTATCGATGGTTAGCTCACCACCCAACGATCATCCCATGTGAGGAACCGTAATATTCAGATAGAGTTCCTGTAGCAAATCATTTACCATGATTTCAATGCGTTACGATCTCACCAACTTGCCCGTCCAGACGCTCATAAAGCCGGTCTCGGACGCCGGCGCCGCACTTGCACGTCTCGACGAGCGCATTGCCCGTTCCACGGTGGGGCAGGGGTGGATCGAACGCATGCATTTTGCCGATGCGGCCGCGTCGCTGTGGATCGATGGCGAGCTTGTCCATCTCGAAGACCTCGTCCTGCATGACGCCGGCGCCGACATCCGCGCGCCGACCCACGAACTGACCATCGCCCGCGATGTCCTGAAAACCCGCCGGCGGATATCCACGCAGCCACCCGGCTGGCCGCTCAGCCCCGACGGTCTCCGCAGCCTCCGCGGGCAAGCGTGGCCTGCAGCATCACATGGCGCCGACGGCACCGTGGCGATCGACACCTCAGAGCCGGATGGAGAAGTGTCTGGAGCAGGGGAGGGGGATGATACCTCTGACGTCGATAGCCCGCTCGACGCCGAGTTCGCCGCCATTGATGCCGTGCTGGCCCGCTCCGACGCTGCTATCGAACAGGCAAAAACGCCCGGCCCGGCTCGGGCCCGGGAAAAGGATCCGCTGGTCTATGATCTCGACTGGGACGAGGACGGGCGGCTGGAGGAGTGGCGGGGCGTGTTGCGGCAGGCCCAGGACTTACCGGCGGTGCTGCAGGCGATCGTCGCCCTCGATGCCTGGAATTTTTTGAGCGTGCTGCAGCATGCGCCGTGGCTTGGTCGGCTGCTGGCTGCGTCGATCCTGCGCCAGGCCGGCGTCACCACTGGGGCGCATCTTGCCGCCGTCAATCTCGGCCTCAAAACCATTCCGGTCGATCGGCGCCGGCATCGCGATCGCGAAACCCGGCTGCTGGCGATCGCGCATGGGTTGATAGCGGCCGCCGAAATCGGGTTGAAAGAACATGACCGGCTGGCGCTCGCACGCACCATGATGGAACGAAGGTTGGACGGACGCCGCACGTCTTCAAAACTGCCGGAGCTGGTCGAGCTGGTGATGGCAAAGCCGCTGGTGTCGGCCGGCATGGTGGTGAAGACGCTCGGGGTCACGCCGCAGGCGGCGCGGCGGATTGTTCTCGAGCTCGGTCTCAGAGAGATGACGGGGAGGGGGAGGTTTCGGGCGTGGGGAATTGTTTGACTAAGAGTCCTGCGAGCGGCGAGTCTTTCAATGCGTTCCTGCTTTGACCTTCGCGATCGCCCCCAAAAGATCAAGAAGCCTTTCTTCGTCTTCTTTGCTTCCGTCCCATAGCGAGGCAAGACCCGCTGCAAGTGCGTTGCTGAGCAAGGCGCCGCTCGGCTGGGGCTGAAGACCCAAGGCTATGCATATTTGCATCACATTCGAGCTGATCGATGAGAACTGGCCCATGCAGATTCGGCTTGTCTGACTTTGTTCAACCCCAGACATCTCGGCAAGAACCGAGATCGAAAGACCCTTTTCCGCCCGACACTTATCAATGGCGGCAACAAGCCTCTTACGCTCGGTGGGATTGAGTTTCATGCAAAATCACATATACTCAATCGTAGGGTTTTTCAAGGAAGGTGGGGATATGGTTGACCAAACGGAAATCCGCTTCTATCGCGCCAACGAAAAGCCCTTTGGGCCGCTGAGCAATCTGTATCGCCGTAGCATTTCGTTCGAGGGCCAGATCTTCGTAACCTCGGAGCATGCTTACCAAGCCGGCAAGGCGCGCAAGCCCGCCGTTCGCAAGTGGCTCATGGAAGCCCCGAGCCCGGCGCTTCTCGCGATGGCGGCTCATGGTCTCTACTATTGGGATGTCAGTCCCGGCTGGTCGAAGACGAAGTTCGACAGAATGCGCGCCGTCCTCCACGCCAAGTTCACCCAGCATGAGGATCTCAAGGCTCTCCTTCTGTCGACAGGAGATGCGCGTCTCGTTGAGGCCGCTACCGTCGACAACGAGGTCAACCGCCTTTGGGGTGAGGTCAATGGTGTCGGCAAAAACATGCTTGGCGTGCTTCTGATGGAGCTTCGCGAAAAGCTTCGAAACGAACCGGCAGAGACCTGCCTGGCCGCCGCCGAATAATCAAGAAATCATCCCGCGTGTAGCAGCGATCTCACATAGGACGCGCCACGATGCTTGAACAGCCCGCGCGCGCCGACATAGGCGCAGTTGGCAGCAGCAAGCCGTTGGCCGGCAACAACGCCTGTGACGAGATGGCTGCCATTCAGTTCGCCAATGGATAGGTCTTCAGTGAGCAGCCAGTCGATAATCCCGACGCTCACCATGTCGCCCGAGCCGCAGGTGTCGAGCACTTCGGTTGCGTCAACCGCACTGCACCAGATCTTCAACGACCCGTCACGAACCTCCAGCCCGGAGGAACCATGCGTGACAATCTTGATGCAGTCGGCGGCAATGCCACCAAGCTCGTCGTCGAGGCGATCGCTGGAATATTTCAGTATCGTCGAAAGCTCGAGCGCACGTTCAAAAAGATCGCTGTTGCCAATCTCCGACGGTTCAAAAAATACGACGGCGCCTCCCGCTCGCGCGGCGCGCATCGCCTTCAAAATGCTTTCTGACAGGCGGTCGGTATAAAAGACCGAGCAGGTCTGGAGGAGGGGAAGTGCCTCTTCGAGTTCGGGCTCGCCGATCGACTCATAACGGGGAAGGTCGGTATCGGTCTCGGGGCATGTGAACGAAAATAGGTGGATGCCGGAAGCCGTGTCGAGTTTCTCGGCAAGTATGGGAGAACGCAGCTCAGGCCTGCGATGGATATGTTCGACGATAGCGCCGGCCTCGCAGAACTCTGTCATCAGCCTTTCGCCCGCGAGGTCGAGCCCCAACCGCAAAACCGGCGCAACCGCCCTGTGGAGCATCGCGAGCGACACAAGGACGTTGCCACACGAGCCGCCGAGACTTTCGTCCGAAAAATGCCCATCTTGATACAATCTGTCTAGGACGGTGAAACCCGTGCCGACGACATCTGCCCGACGCTTTAAGCTAGAGCCATAGCTGGCTGCTGCTTTAGGTCCAGTTCCTGTCGAATGCGAGCGATGCGACATCAATCTTCATCCCTTTGGATCCGTAAGGCTTCAAGGCACGCAACAGTTCCAGAAGTGCGTCCGGGCCTAATAGATGATCTCCAAAAAAAGACCAGCATCCATTGGCCACGCCGCAGACGTCTCCCACACTTATACCATGGGGCGTTGCCAAAATCGCATAGTCATTGCCGCTTCGCGAGCCGCTGTCCCCGACACAAAGCACCGCGAGCCCCTCATCAAGCTCCGCGGTGATCGCCTTGACTGCGGCAAGTTTGGTGGTCGTGGCTGGTATCAGATCGAAACTATGAGCCGAGCGCGTCAGCCGAACGCGCCCATCGGCAATCGGCGGGCAGGTTTCGACGTCCGCAGAGAACGTGTCGGCATTCTTCAGATCGTCCTTTTGGATCGTGATCTGAACCCCGGGTTCGAGTAAACACTCGTGGACGTTGACGAAGAGGCCTTTGTTGGCGCACAGCCACGCGATGGCCTCGCCGATCGCCGTATCGGCGGGAGGCCGTTCCACCTTTGTATCGACGTCGAGCGTGCGCGAATAGCCGCCGTTGTAATAGGCGATGGTCACCCCCGCATGAAACTCTGGTCGGAGTACCTGCCTCAGATCTTTGCCGGCCGAGCTGCCGCGACCGGTCGCGATCGCGACCTTCATCCCCTGAGACAATAGCCGCTCGAGTTCTGCGATGAGATCATCCGCCGGAGGAGAGTAGCGGTCGGCCGTTCGAACGATGGTCCCGTCGTAATCGAGGACTAGCCCTCCGAACACGGCGTCAGAAATGCCAGCAAGCCATTCCCTTCGAGCCTCGGCAAGAAGCAAGTGTTGCGACAAGGGATCGTCATGCCTGAGAACGGCTTCACGCTTGTGCTCGACTGGCGGAGGAAGTGCAGCCGACAGCGACAACAGCGCCGGGTCCTCATATATATCCTTGGCATAGGACCCAATCGGTGGGCGGCCGGGATCAATATCGACCGCAGCCCCCATTGCCTCGACCAGGACAAGAGCGTCGATCACTCCAAGCGCATTGGCGAGCCGGCCCGCGCGGCCAAGATCAATCTCGACCACCCGCACGGCGTTGGGAAGATTGTTCTTGAGCGCCTGCCAGACCGCGCGACTGTCTTGGCCGGTCAGCGCGAGAACCACTGATGACGGGCTACGCTGGTGGATCCACGCATGGCGCCCATGGGCAAAATTGCGAAAGTCAGTCGTCTGGACAGGGCAGATACCGGATTCCCAAAGCGACGTGTCGATGAGCGTTGCAACCGGCCTGACCTGGGGGTCGGTGAGCACGAGTAATGTGTCGCCACGCTTCAGGGATCGAAAGCGATCTTGCAGACCGGCGCGGGCTTTGGCCGAGAGCCTTTCCTGGACGCCGACGAGATAGCTTGCTGCTAATCCTGGTCCAACCGGCTCTCCGCTTACCACGTCGCTCGCCAATAATAGGGCAGTCGTCGTCGCGACGAGCGAATGCGTTGCCAGGTAGCCGTCTTTCACATCAGTCACCGGAACGGCATGAATCTGGCCCCCGGCGACACGTGCTTTCGTGGCGGCCTGACCGTCCGGGTTGCGCGTGACGAGCTGAATGGAACGTGCCCGTCTCTTGATAGCGGTTTCCACCGCGGCCAGGACGTCGGCGTTGTCGCTGCTTGCCGAGAAAAGCCACACGTCGCAATCGGAAATGCTGGAGGCTCCAAGCACAAACTGCATTGGGGTTTCAACGGAGGTGCGGGCCGAAAACAACGTTTCGCGGCAGCGCGCGAAATAGTCCGCGGCAATGGCCGACCCTCCCGATCCAACGGCAATCGTTGGTCGCGCACGCCCTTCGTCGAGTGCTCTGGCGAGGGCCGTCACGTCAGCCGCGGCGCCAATCGCCACCGTGTCGCCGACTCGGTCCAGTTTATCGCTGAAGCGGCCTCTCATATCTCTTCCGTTCGAACGAGCGCGTCGTAGCCGCCATAGGCCGGCCCCGATAGAAGCACGTGCACCATCATGTCCTCCGTCTCAGTGCCCGAACTGTCCGGCGCATTGAATTCATAGCGTACCGTTTCGAGATACTGGACTGTCAGGTCGTGCTCGATGGCCGCCATCAGCGCGCCGGCCGCCATGACCTTGCTGCCGATCGGAGACAGTATAACTCGAGGTTCGAAGGTGCCGTTGACTGTCTTGTCGTAGCGCTCCTTCAGCGTCGAGAGGGTGCGGTAACAATCGAGCGGATTGCGCTCCGAGACATAAACTAGATCGCGCGGATCGACCTGCCATTCGTTGACGAGTTCGTTCTCGTATTCGCTGATCAGGCCGTCGGCGCGCCTCGGATCGCGAGCCGGGAAAGGGACGACCGGGCAAATCTTGTAGCACTCTCCGACTGAGAGGCCGATTTTAGTCAGCGCGGCCTTGCGACCCTTGGCAAGCTGGGGAATCCAGATCCGTGCTGGGTCGAGCAAGCCGTCCAAGGCCTCCGAACCGGAAAATCCCTTGACCGGCATCGGCCGGTCCGCAGGCTCACTGACGATGTTGTCGTCAAGTTCTGGATTGGAGACGATCAACAGATGGAATGAGCGGCCGGCGGTTTCGCATTCCGAGAGCAGCATCTTGGCCGCCGGGAAGCCGATTCCGATCGAAAGCGCGCTCATGTCAAGGACGATATCCGTGACCGCCGGGTCGATGAGATAGGCGCCAAGCTTAGCGGCAATGCGTGGTCCGCCGATTGCGGCGCCGTCGTCACCGAATACGTCGACATGAAGGATTTCGCAATTGGGAACCAGTGCCTTGAGCGTGTCGGCATTGTCGTTCGCCCGCGCGAGGAGTGCGGCATCGGGTTGACCGCGCTCCTCGCGGATGAAAATCCCGCTCAGCCTTGGCCCCAGCACATTGGCGAGCATCGTCGCAATACGCTGAGATCTCGGGTCGAAGCCAGCCGCCCCGACCAGCAGGCACCGGCGTTCGTCTTCACCGAAATAGGATTGAATGAAGCCTTCGACCTCAGTGTCAAAATGCGTGATGCAGTTGCTCCAGTGGCTTCTCATTCAATTGCTCGCTTCCTGAAGATAGCTGATCCGCTTCTCAAGGAAGCCACCACGCTTGAAGGTCAGCCCATGGACGAGGCACACGGTGCCCGAAAGCTCGATCAAGCACCATGATCGGCCTCCCTGGCCGTAATTCCGACGGACGATGATCGCGCCGTTGGCAAGCGCGTGCTTCAGAACGAGGGCGAGCTCGTTTTCGCTACGCAGCAGATCCTGGATTTCCTCTTCCGGGATCCCGATCGCATTGGCGCCTGCACCAAGCCGCGCGTTCGGCGCGCGCGAAACCTCAAGGCACTCCCGGGCAATGGCGTCGACAAGAAGACGCACGCGCCTTGCAAAGGCAAAGGACCACCCGTCCATAATCGACCTCGCCTTTTCCACCAGGGCGCTTTCCTGGGCCGAGGCGTTGAGCCCGGGGTTCTTGCCACGGATCACGCGCGTCTCCATGCGCGCGACTAGCGCGCCGGCAAACTGGAGGAACAACTCGGCATTTTCGTTGCTCGCGTCGCAAAGGTCGGAGATTCCGTAGTGGTAGGGCCGCTTCCAACTGTCGCTCAGCTGAAAACGGGCGGCCTCAGCCACACCGGAATCGGCTTTTAACGGCGATTTCGGATCCGGATCGAAATCCTCAAACAGCGACGGCGTCATATGCTGCACGCGATTTGCGTATCGATGCATCAGGATGCGCGCCATCGAGAGATGGATCTCTTCACGCTTGTCGTAAGACTGCGAGCCCGAAAGATGTTCGGAGACTATCATCTCGATCTCCTGGCGCCTGGCGGTCGTGATGCCGAGCTTGGCCTGTTCGCGCTCGATCTGTGATGCCAGCTCCCTCAAACGGCCGGGCGCAAGGGCAGGGGGCTCGCTCGGCAGAAGGGCCGCGAAATCGGCATTGCGATTCTTAAGGGACTGAACGAGCGGCAGGTATCTGTTGGCCATGTCGAGCGCCATGCTGCGAAATTGGCGCCTCTCTGCGCCCCGCTCCGAATGACCCTGCATGCGAATGTCGACGAAGTCCCGACCCGTCGTCAGATTGTGGGTCTCCTGGCTGCCCGGGGCTCCAAGCACTGCCCCCGGGCTCAATGCATCAAGCCGCATCATCAGCCACCGGCCAAAGCGGATCTCCCGCCGCGACAGTGCTGCGAAAATGTCATCGCGCTGGTCTGGGTGAAGCGCGTGCACGTCGTCGAGCATGACCAGAGGGTTGAGTGACAGCGTCTCGCCCTGCCACTCGATCTCGATCGCCCGGATGGCTTCAAAGGGCTGATAGGGCGAGGTCGCCGCGATCGGCAGGTTCTCAAGCGCAGGCGGCCTCAAACCGGCGGCAATCGAGTATATCGCCTTCTGAACCTCAAGCGCGCGATCGCGAATGCCTTGGACCGTCAGTCCGCCGATCTGTTCGATCTGTGCTTCGGACGATTCACGTGCGATGAAGCGAATGTCGTCCAGACTGCGACGCCGGTTAGCCGTCAAGTTGCGCAGCAGGCCAAGCATGGCGCGGGCCTGCACGAGCCAGAGCGCAAGCTTTGTCTTGACGGCCGGCTCGTAAGGCAGTTCCCAGAAGTCGCGATAGTCCGACTCCATCGGGATGCGAACCGCGGCAACGCGCGGTTTTCCGTCCTGCAGGAAACCGGCATCCGCGAGAGCAGTGGCGAGCCCGCGATGATTTTCGGTGGACAGATCGCGCATGATCGTCTCCACCATTTTAAATTCTGCAAGCGTCGCCAACATGGTCTTGCCACTTCCAGGCTCGCCGATAACGCGAACCGGGAGCTCGAACATCGCGTCCTTATGCTCGCTTTTGGCAAGGAAAGTCGTCAATGGCGCCGGACTGACGATCGCCAGAAACGAAGCGTCGTCGCGTACATATTCCGTTGCTCGGCGAAGAAAGGGATTTGCCATGTCTTATCCGTGGCGGTCCCTGCGCCGGAACAGGGGCTCCATGGGGTGGCCAAGCTTGCCGCTTGTCTCAGCCCATAGGATGGAAAGACTATTGTTGGGCGTATTGTGTTCGAGCACGAGGGGAATGGCGCAATCGGCATATCCGAATTTCATGTGGCTCTGTCCGGCTTCATCACAGTGTTTCTTGAGCCGAATGTAGAGCTGGTCGTCGTAATAGTCTTCACACAGTTTGAGCATCGCCGCATCGGCGGGCTGCGTGAGCCTCAATCGGCTCGGCAGCAGGCAGCCTTCGGTAATATCGACATCGGCGAAGGACTTTTCATCCCAGTTCTTACTGGCGTCAGCGACGCGCTCCCTTAACGCTATACGCGCCTGGTCTGTCGAGACGTAGTGGTGGATGTGAAGCCTATAGTTCTCGGCGATAGGGAAGTCCTTGTGCTTGCGCGCGTCGCAAATCATGTCGTTGAACTTTCTGAGCTTGCCTTTCCACTTGCCGTCGACTTGCCGAATAAACGTGGTGCCCGATGCCGTGAAATCATCGATCAGATAGACGTTGTCGAACCGGGCATCCTCGCCCTGCTCGTTGCGCAGCTCCTTGCCAAGATCCTCCCATTTCTCGCGGCCGATATTCATCATCGGAACGATCTGCTCCTGCGAGAGGCGACCGGCATTGGCCCTGCGCAAGACGTCGATGCGGCTGCCGTCACTGAGCCCGATGAACAGCGAACGCCGCAGCACCCGGTTAAAGGCCTCGACACCTTCCTTACGTCCCCAGACTTGATAAGGCTTGATACCGGCCTCGATCGCGGCTGCTTTGCGCAGAAACGGCGTGACGGTCTCTGGGAGGAATATCTCGATTACGCGTTGCATTTCGGCGGCCGAAATGTAGACGAGACGCTGGCGCACGAAGTCGTAAGCGGTCCTGCGATCAGCTTGGCCAAACTGACGAAGCCATGTGGCGAGACTCTCGAAGAACCTCACCCCGGCCCTAAAGTCTGCATAGCCGTCATATTTGACAGAGGACATCAGCTGCAGCCAGCCATATTCCGCGGTCGCTTCGTCATTGTCCCATTGCATAAGTTCAGCAATGAGGCTCAGGCCAAGGGTACTGATCATCTGTTCTGCGCTCACTCCTGGCGGAGAACACCGCGCTGACCGTGCATCAACGGGGGAACTCCCCAACCCCGAACGCAAAGTTACACAGATTCGCGGTTTGCTCTAGTCAAAGTTGCGCTGACGGCAAGCCTTTCATGCGTTTCTGTCCTGAATTCACAATAATCTTGGTCTACCGCACGCTCTGCTTAATCAGCGTGCCATTGGTTCGATTCTGTTCAAGGCGATCAATACAAATTGCAATTCAAATCTCTATTGATCGGGTCATCATTCTTGTAACATCACTGGGCCGCCACACTCGCTACATTCTGGCGCGCAGGTTTAATTTCCCTGGCTTATCGTGTCGCGCAAAATAGCGTGTAAGATTGCTTTGAAAGCCGGGCTATTCACCTGAAGATTCGATTCACAGCTTCCGAACAGAAGTGACGTAATGGATGGATTGCATCAATATGAATGAGTCGCTCATGACAAACGAGTGGCCGGAAGGCGGTTCCCCAAGGCCGATGACATCCGAGGAGGCCGAGCGACGCGCTGAGCGGTCGGAGAATTTTCAACGGCTAATCCTCAGGGTCGGCGCGCTGGCTTGTGCTGCTGTTGTGGTGAGATTGCCTTCAGGCGACGAGGGAATTGGGACGGCCTTTCACGTTGGAGAGGGTGTCTATCTTACGGCTCGGCACGTATTGGAAAACAACGAAGTCCTTTCCGTCGTCCCTTACGGCAGGGGCTGGATTTTCAGAGATGAACTGATCGAGGAAGCGCACACCGGAGGAATGCTCAATGGCGAAATCCCCATCTGGCATATGAACCACGTGAATCCGCACATCGCGAGAGGACCCTTTTTTCACAATGACATCGCCGTCGATGTCGCCGCATTCGTAATGGGCGGCATCGATAGAAATACTCCCTCGATGGCACTTGGATTCCACTACGACGATTGGATCGTGGATGAAGATTGGTTGCTTACAAAAGGTATCGCCTTCGGGTATCCGCCCGTGCCCACCGCGACTGGTCCAATTCAGCTTGCCGCAACCGTTGAAGTCAATGGTGTAGTGGACACCTATCGCGACCGTTACGTGCGTTTCGTGGTGTCGGGACCTCCGCGCGGCGGCTTCAGCGGCGGCCCCGTCTTTCATGAACGAGGCTTCGTCCTCGGGATGGTTATTGAGAGCCTGGAGCAATTCGGAAAACCTGAGCCGGGCTTCTTCACTATATTAAGCATCGAGGCTTTGCACGAGGTCTTGGAACAGCACGGTCTCACGCCCCAGCGTCAGGAGCCCCCGACTGTCGAAGAAAGCATTGCTATGGCACGGGAAGACCTGGAAGCGCGGCAAGCCGCACGAGCGGCCAAGTGCCCCGGCAGCACGGAATGAGGCTATAGGGTGCAAGTGGACAATCAGCCGGATTTGGCCAGCGAAAAAACGGCGTTCCTCTCTTTGGCGATGATGAAGGGTGTGGGCTTTCAGACACTCTGGCAGATCGCAGAGTCGAAACGATCATTTCAATCGGTTTTCAATTCTCATGGGGAGGAACTGTCCCAGCTGCTCAAATCGAAAGGCGCGCGCCTTCCCAATAGCCCGAAAGCCGATTGGGATGGAATAAGGAACGCCCTTGCCAGATCCGTCGATCAGCTGGAAGCCACTTTTGAGGCAAGGCAAATCCAGATCGTTCTTCGGTCCGATGAACGTTATCCCCGCACCCTGCTTCACCTCGACGATCCGCCGCATTGGTTGTTCGTCCAGGGCAATGCGGAAGTCCTGAGTGTGCCGTCTATCGCAATCGTCGGAACCCGTGATCCATCCAGCGACGGGCTATGGCTCGCTGAATATGTCGGCTTGACCTTGAGCCATTGGGGCCACCCCACGGTCAGCGGGCTTGCACTAGGGATTGATCAATCCATCCACAATGCCAGCCTTACCGCCAAGGTGCCCACAATCGCTGTGTTGGGAACCGGAATAACTGCGGATTATCCAAAAAATATCGGGCCGATTCGGGAGAAGATTGTTGATGCCGGCGGGGCTGTCATCACCGAATATCTCCCGGGTGAAAGCTACAGTGCCATGAATTTTGTCCGTCGCAACAGGTTGCAGGCGGCATTGGCCAGAGCGCTCATCCCGGTCGAGTGGAAGGAACGCAGTGGCACGGCCCATACAGTTCGGTACGCAGCTGGCCTCGGCAGGGCAATCGCGGGTCTGCGGCTACCCACATGGGATCGTCGACCGATAAATCTTCCGGCGGGGCGCGGGCCTCGGCAAGTCTTCACCGTGCCGGGGCAGGATGAAGACTTTCGGGACTTCGTAGAGCGATCTGTACGTGACGACCAACAGTATCGGCAGACCAGTTTTCTTTAGCGGGGCGTGTAAATGTACACCTTGAAAGGCGCGATCTTTTCTCTGCGCGACACCCTCGTTGTCAAGGGCAGCATCGACCCTGTATTGATGGACGAGACCATCAAACTCCTGAAGTTCTTAACGGACAGAAATGTCACGCCGGTGATCGTCAGCAACAGCAGTTGGATCGAAACGGCGTCAAAGCGTGAGATCCCTGACATCCTGAGCGAGGTCGTCGGCCACAAGATCCCCTACTATCGCGGTGGCCGCGATATGCCGATGAAGCAGTTTGCCGGTGCTATGGATCATGTTTTGAAAACCCAAAACTGGCAGCCGGAGGAGGCGATCTATATCGGTTCGACGAAGGAGGACATGATCGCTGCGAGAAACGGGAAACTCATGTTTCTCAACGCCCGCTGGCACGCGCAGAACAGCGCTTATGGGTTCGAATTCGAGTCACCGAAGGACATCGCTCGGTTTGTCGATTGTTGCTGTCTTTCAATCGGTGACTGGTTTTGGGCAATCGAGCAGGGCGACCTAAAGGTTTATTCCATCGCCCCTCTCGCAGAGTATTCCAAGTCCTATCCAACCGCCGGTGCCTATTCTACGGATGCGAAACAGGCTGTGAAATTCAATAAAGGCGATGTGCGGTTCTGGGGCCGCTTGATGGGCGCGCGCCTTTATTTCTCCGGGTTGGGGAGGGTCATCAATTACGTGGCACCCTATCCAGGCCATCATCCCAATTCCAGCCAAAAGGTTCTATCGAACGCTCTTAAGATTGTGGCTGATACCCTGCGTGCCAGCTATTTGGTCGATCTTGTGGAACGCCATACTCCGGCGCAAAAGTCTCAGACGGCCCGTCAGCAAGGCATTGCCCTGGATCACGGAAATCAGCTGTCCACGATCAGGCTTCGCCGTGACCCCTTGAAGACAGGACAACTCGGTGGTCGATATAAAGCCAGTCCACTTAAGCCAGGCAAGACCGTTTTGGTCGTCGACGACATCTTAACTGAGGGCTTTTCCCTCGAGGCGGCCCGAGCTTTCGTTAAAGCGACGGGAGCTGACGTCATCTGTGCGGCCTGGCTGAAAACACCGGGTGGAAACCATTACCGTGCCCTCGCGGGCATCACCCCTGATCTCAAGGATCCCTACAAGCCCTATGCCAGCGCAACAACGCAAGTAAACGTTTTTTCCAATGGTGCGCAAATTCGAAATCCTAAGGCACCAGAGCAGGTCGCGGATGCCTTCAAACGATATTCCGCGTGGGACTGGCCGTAGGACCGTGCATGAGAGCGCTGACGCAGTTTTAAGTTATTCCGAATCAAAGTCAGCGAACGGATTCTGCGGAACGCGGCGTGCGACGAATACGCCGATGATCGACGATTCGGGCCAGATCGCTGCAATCATCTCCTTGCAGACTTTGAAGCTGCATCCGGTGGTCAGGACGTCATCGAGAAGAACGACCTGCTGCCTGGGGTTGGCGATGAGGCCAGTATCGATAGCCAGCGAGGCTCGCAACGCATCGCGGTCTCGCCGATCGGTCGTTGTATGCCTTGCCTCTCGTTCCACCTCAGTAAAAAGCACTTCGCGCACATCAGCGTTGTGTCCCATCGCTTGAGCGACCCGTAGCATCCGGTCATCATATTCCGGCGAATCTCGCCGTTTCGACGGCGGAATGGGGATAAAGACCGTATTCTGCCAGCTGGCAGGCTTGAGGTTCTGGGCAATCGCGGCTCCGACATTGGCGATAGCGCGCTGTTTATATTGCCATTGCCCGGTGTTTCGAACGGATGGGCTCTTCTTTAGATTGCTGATGATCTGATTTGTATAACTATGAGCGAATCCCGCCCGCGGCGTATAAGTGCCGAAATACGCGCAGGTATCGCTATTATCAAGATAGAAGTGATCGGGGCGCTCTAGATCGCCGACGACCCTAAGACGAGCTGACCAGCTCGCGTCTGATGTCGTCATATTCCCGTACTCTTATGGCGCCTTCGGCTTCAAAACGCTTCGGCCATGTGAGATCCGATCGTTCAAAACAGCTGTTCAAAATGAAGAGTTTCCGTTTTTGCTTAAGGGCTTCTCTCGCCTGCACCAGCGTTCCAGATGTTTCGCCAGCCTCGACAATAATGGTCGCCTCGGTGAGCGCTGACATCGTCTTGTTCCTTTCAGGGAAAAAGAAACGATTAACCCGAAAGTTTTGCGCCTCATATCGCTCGAGCGGAACCTGACTGATCAGCAGATGGTCTCGCGCGATACGTTCCTGCAGGCTCGCGTTCGATTTCGGGTAGACATGGTTCAACGGCGTGCCAATTACCGCAATCGTCTCACCGCCAGCTGCGATTGCAGCGTTATGAGCTTCCGTATCGACGCCTTCGGCGAGGCCCGATACGATCGTAAACTGATCCTGCACGAGTCTCTTCACAAGATGCCGAACGCGGCTCAACCCCTCGGTACTTGGTTTTCTTGTGCCCACAACGGCCACTGATCGCGTAGCAATCAGTTCCCACCGACCTTGAAAATAAAGGAGTTCCACGGGATGGGTGGCTTGCCGTAACCGCTCGGGATATTCGAGCTCCCCCCTGACGCGCACGTCAAAACGCGTGCCATCAGGACCGCGGAGCTTGTCAATAACCCTGCTTGCAACCAGCCTCGCCTGTTCAGGGGGAATGAAATCAGACGGTCGCGCGTCAGGAGATTCTGCGAACTTTTCTGCAAGCGATTTGAAGCTTGCGTTTTGTTCGGTCCATAGAGCCTCATACGCGCCAAGTTCCAGCGCGGCATCGATAGGATCAAATAAAGGTCCCACGTCGTTCTTGACGTTCCAAAGTGTCGCTTGCTTCATTTTGCCTGCCCAATCCTCTTTCCATTCACATGCCATCACAAGGATGCGTCAAGCTTATTCGAGCCGCCTGTAGGGTTCTTAACACGTTATAAGAGAACAAATAGAGAACATCAATAGCTAAGCCACCGGCGACTCTTTCCCTGTCACCGCGTCATTCCCCCAACCTGTTACACAACCAGCGTGCATTCCCGAGCGTGATTTCTTTCAAAGCGCCAGCGCCAGCTGCGGTTCATCGTCATCGTCCACCGTATCCAGAGACGAAAGCATCACGCCCAATAGTCGAATGCCCTTTGGGACTGGAAACATCGGCGACAGCAACAACTCCGCAATCTCGGCGATTTCGGTCGCACTCGCCACCGGCGCGATGACGGTCTTGCTGCGTGTGATCTGCGTGAAATCTGCCCACTTCACCTTCATCGTGACCGTCTTGCCGCGAATGCCATTGGCTTCGCAATAGCGCCAGACCTTGCCGATCAGCGGCTGCAGGCCCGCGCGGGCAGTGTCGAGGTCATGAATGTCCTCCCGGAACGTATCTTCGGCGCCGATCGATTTCCGGATGCGATCGGGTTTGACTTCGCGCTCGTCGATACCGCGGGCGATCCAGTAGAAATACGGCCCCGACTTGCCGAAGTGCTGCTGCAGGAAGGCGAGATCGCGGACTTTCAGATCCGCGCCGGTCTCGATTCCGAGTCTCAGCATCTTCTCCGCCGTCGCCGGTCCGACGCCGTGGAACTTCTTGACGGGCAGCGCCTCGACGAAGGCCGGACCGTTCTTTGGTGTGATGACGAAGAGACCATCGGGCTTGCGCTGATCAGAGGCCATCTTGGCGAGGAACTTGTTGTAGGAAACGCCGGCCGATGCGGTGAGGCCGGTCTCGGCCTTGATCCTGGCGCGGATTTGCTCGGCGATCTCGGTTGCGAGCTCCATGCCCTTGAGGTTTTCGGTGACGTCCAGATAGGCTTCGTCGAGCGAGAGCGGTTCGATCAGGTGCGTGTAGTCGGAAAAGATCGCATGGATCTGCTGCGAGACGGCCCGGTAGACGTCGAAGCGGTGCGGCACGAAAATCAACTCGGGACATTTGCGTTTGGCCGTCACCGACGGCATTGCGGAATGAACGCCGAATTTGCGCGCCTCGTAGCTGGCGGCCGCGACCACGCCGCGCGCCTGCGGATAGCCGACGGCAACCGGTTTGCCGCGAAGCTCCGGATTATCGCGCTGCTCGACCGAGGCATAGAACGGTAGAGTAGGCGATGAGCGCCTAGCCGCCTCGCAGCGGGTGGTCTCTCATCGCCTCTCGCCGAACCGGACGTGCGCCTTTCGTTACGCATCCGGCTCTCCAGAAGACATGGCAAAGTTGGGCGTTTTCATCCAGCCAAGAAGGAACCGGCGAATAGGAGTCCACGCGAGAATATACTGCTCGTGCAAACCCTCTTGCCATAGGCGTCTTGTCGGGCGGCGACGGCTCGGTCCGAAGGACCGCATAATGTCGCGCACCCTTGCTTTTCGGCGCTTCTTGCGAAGCCAGCACCAGATACGGCGCGTCACGAACCAGTCGATAGCCGTGAACACTTTTCCGGCTCTGGCGCAGTGGCGATAGTAGCCAGCCCAGCCGCGAAGGATGAGATTCAGTTCGTCGAGCTTCTGACCAAGGGTCACCAAATTCGTATCGACCTTGGTGAGTACCTTGATCTTGTGACGCAGATCAGCGGCTTTTGCTTTGGGTATCTCGATACGGGGGAAATATCCGTATCGTTTGTCCCATCGCATTGCGACATGAAATCCGAGGAATTCGAATCCTTCCGTCACTGCCGTGATCCTGGTCTTTTCCGGTGACAGTTCGAGACCGGTTGTCTGCCGAAGGTAATCCGCCAGGGCGGATTTCTCCGCGATGGCATCTTCCTTCGAGCCTGACACCAGCACAACAAAGTCATCGGCATATCGGATCGGGAAGAACACACAGCGTCCTAGCCGGCGATCCCGTCCTCGTGCGCTCAGTGCCGCCGCCGCCCCGTTGCAGAGGCGATGTTTCCGGATTTTCGTGCGGTGATAGGTCCATCGCTCGTAGCGTTCCTCGATCGCGCTTAGTGCGATGTTGGCCAGCAACGGGGAGATGATCCCACCCTGCGGCGTGCCGTTGTCTGTGCGCAGGAATTGGTCCTCCGCTAGGACGCCAGCCTTTAGGAACTGCCCCACCAACCCCATCACCAGCCGGTCGGCCACGCGTGCGCGCAGCCTCTCCATGAGATGGTGGTGATTGATGTTGTCGAAACAGCCCTTTATGTCGCCTTCGATTATCCAGTTGTAGGGCATCTGGTGCCGACGGCTGTCCTCGTCTCGCTTGCGCGGCAGGAGGGACAGTCGGATATGCTCCAAGGCCCCATGGGTGCTCTTTCCGGGCCGAAACCCGTAGGAGACCGGCCAGAATTGGGCCTCGAAGATCGGCTCGAGAACTGCTTTGACCGCGCCTTGAACGACGCGGTCCTTCACCGTGGGAATGCCCAAGGGTCGGAATTGCCCCGGTTTGCCCGGCTTGGGGATGAGCTTCCGTCGTGATGGACTCGGTTGGTATGCGCCAGAGCGCAATTCTCGCCGAATTCCATCAAGGAACGTCTGCTCACCTATCCTTTGCCGGACGCGGTCCACGGTGATCCCGTCGACTCCGGCGGAGCGCCTACCTTTGTTGGTCGAAACGCGCCGCCAGGCATGACGGATCATACGGGCGTCTGTAAGCCACCCCCAGAGATCGCGCCACGCTTCGTCGGGATTTGCCTTGCTCTGCTGGTAAAGTTTGCGTTGAACGCCGAGTACCCAGGCCTCATCGGCTTGATAATCCATGTCCATAGATTGCTTCTCCGTCGTGCAAACCTACCGTCTTCCTGCTTTCCTTCGCCCTGTGCGCGGTTTTCCCGCGCTCCGACTACTACGAAAGCTCCGCCCTCGGTGTCGTCCGTCTCCTGCCGTCGAGGCTAGCCCGGTTCCGCGCCGGGCAGACGATCCGAGTTCCCGTGTTCCGATCTCCAACCTTCGTGTCGTTAGACGGTGAGCTCTACCCCTGGCGATGCTGAGGACAGGCTGAGAGAGCCGTTCCTGTCCCGGACACGATGCCCGTGCCCAGCAGCAGGGATGGACTGAACCCTGCCGCTTCGGATCGCGTGACCTCCAGTGCCATCACACCAGCGGAGGCGTTGTCGATAAATACAGAGGCTTCCGGCGCTCACTTCGTTGTCTCGTCATAGACACTGCGGTAGCCCGGCCTACGAGTGGTGGCTCGTATCCGGTACATTTAAGGCCGATCTGCTTATGACACCCAACCGGCGACGCCCGGTCGAGCTTTTCGGCCCCCTTTCGGCTGTTGCTCTTACAGCCGAGACGGCATTCCAACCGTCGGTCGAAAATCAGCGAGCTTGAGAGATGATGTCTAAGTCATATTGTCACCTCTCTCGCGCCTTCACGGCGCACCATCCATGTCCACATGGACGATTTTGCGGATCGGCGTTGGCGTCATATCGTTCATGGCGGTCTTGCAAGAAAGCTTCAGGCTCAGTGTCCCTTTGCGGGTATTACCCGAAACAAAGAGAGAACATAGCAGTCTTCGCAGCGATATCAACACGCGTTTGCCCGCGACGCGGGGCTGCGGATCGATCACTTCCTGCTGAGCCCGCACTTGCTGACAATCTCAAGCAGGCCACGGTCGACAAGTCGGTGAGAGGCTGGGACCACACAAGTGATCATGCACCGGTGTGGATCGAGCTGCTCTAGACCGGTCAGGCTCAGAAAAGGCTCGGCTGGGCAACTGGTTCTCCGGCCTTCGTTACGATCGTCGAGCCATAAGGCTCCCGGGATGTTACGATCAGCGCATCGTTGGGCAGAGGACGGGCAAGTGCCTTGGCCTCATCCCACGGCGCACGCACCCAGACATCAGTCTCTTCCTTGGTCAGAAGCAGGACCGGCATAGCTTTCTCGTGGATGGGCTTCACAAGGTCATTCGGATCGGTGGTAAGGAAACCGTAGAGATCATCGGTCGTCAGTCCGTCCTTAACCTTCCGCACGCTCGTCCATTGCGGCACATGGATGCCGGCAAAGAACATCAGAGGCTTGCTTTCATCGTGTGCGAACCAAGCATTGGGGGTCCTGCCACCCTCTTCCTTACTGGCTGGATCGGGCTCCGCGAAGCTGGTCACGGGAACAAGACAGCGATGCTCAACACCAAACCAACGCTTCCAATGCGGGAAATTGAGAGTGCGCACATTCGTGGTGCCGCCATCCACCTGATCACGCAGCAAGGCCCCGAAGTCGACCTCCTTGCCCTTGGCTCGCAGTTTTTCGGCCTTCTTCTCAGCTTCTTTCTTGAGAGCGAATAGTGGGGAAGGCAGACCCCAGCGCGCATGCACCAACTGCTTTCTTCCATCGGCCGTATTGCGCACGATCGGCCCCATCTGATCCGGGTTCATTTGATACGCCGGCATGAGATTGATCATGCTCTCGGCGTCCTGAGCCCACTTGGCAACCCAGTCCTTGTCTTCCATGCGGTACAGATTGCACATTCGCAGCGCCCGTTCCGTGAAACTGCGAGGATCGTAGCCGATGGACCGATCAAATGCCAAGCGGCGAAGGTGAAGTTGCGATCCGTCGAAAATTTTTTCTCGGTTCTACCAAATAGCTGCAATCGGCCCATGGCCATGATTCGCAAAGCGAATCTCTTGGTTCCCTAAAGTTGAGAGATAATATTCCTATTCTCGGTTGCTTGACTCTTCGACGACATCGGAACAGATAGAGAACATCTGCAATTGAACGACATGAAGTCGAAACTCCAACACGGCCTTCAAGGGACGCGTGAATGATGACTGCTGCCCGCAACAGGGTAATTGCCGATCTACGCGACCGCATCGCCTCCCTCGAGGGCGGTTCGACGCGGAAGGTTGGCTGCCTTGCTTTTGGGGTTTCCGAAATAGACGCCGTGCTTCCAGGCGGCGGTCTGGCCTATGGGGCCTTGCACGAGTTCGCCGGTGGCGGGTCAGGAACGGTCGATGGTGCGGCAGCGGCCCTCTGCGTCGCTGGGATCGCTGCGCGCACGAAGGGGCAGATCCTTTGGTGCATGACGCGTCCAGACCTGTTTTTCCCGGCGCTGACGCAGGCGGGTCTCCATCCCGATCGCGTTGTCTTTGCCGAAGCCGATAGGGAAGAAGATGTCCTGGCGACAATGGAGGAAGGTCTTGGCTACGGTGGCCTGGGCGCCGTGGTCGGTGAACTCGTCCGTCTTCCCATGACCGCCTCGCGCCGGCTGCAACTCGCGGCGGAGAAGACCGGAACGATGGGGCTGGTCGTGCGACGATGGCGGCGGCAGACGGAGGCTTCGGATTTTGGCCAGCCGACGGCCTCGACATCCCGGTGGCGCGTCAGCGTACTGCCGTCGGAAGAGCTACCGGTTCCAGGCGTCGGGCGGCCACGATGGCTTCTGGAGCTGATGAGAGTGAAAGCGGGTGAGTGCGCAGAGTTTATTGTAGGAGCGTGCGATGCCACGGGTCGTATCCATTTATCTTCCGGATCTCGCGATCGACAGGATCAGGAGGGCCGACGGCGCGAGAATGCTGGCCGCTGACCGGCCGCTAGTCGTCATTGCGAAGAGCGGTTCGAAACGCTGGATCGCGGCCGCGGACGAAACAGCCCGATCGGCGGGCCTTCATATTGGCATGCCGGCAGCCAAGGCGCAGGCCATCGTGCAGGGTCTGCAGATGGTCGACGCCGATCCGATCGCGGACACCGCGGCCCTCGAACGCCTCACGCTCTGGGCGTTGACGCAGTACACGCCGATTGTCGCAATGGATGCGCCCGACGGTATCGTCATGGACACCGAAGGCGCCGATCATCTCCAGGGTGGCGAGGCGCTCATGCTATCCGGCATCGTCAATCGCTTTCGTGCCAAGGGGCTGACCGCACGTGTTGCGATTGCCGACAGCTGGGGTGCGGCGCATGCGCTGGCACGGGTGAGCCCGCGCGATACCGTGATCGCTGCGCGGCGTGAGACATCGCGTTTCGTCGAGCGGCTACCGGTATCATCATTACGATTGCCCTCTGAAATCGTCAGCGGCCTGCGGACCCTCGGGTTTCAGACGATCGGCGAGCTTTCGGCCACACCGCGCGCGCCGCTTGCCCTTCGCTTCGGTCCCGAAATCGGCCGTCGTCTCGACCAGATGTATGGGCGGCTGCCGGAGCCGATCGATCCGATCCGTCCGATGGATGTCATCGAAGTCAGCCGCGCCTTCGCCGAGCCGATCGGCGCGCCCGAGACCATTGCCAAATACGTCTCGCGGCTGGTCGTTGAACTCTGCGAAGCGCTCCAGCGGAAGGGCCTCGGCGTTCGCCGCGCAGACCTTCTCGTCCGTAAGGTCGACAATACCATGCAGGCGATCCGTGCTGGAACTGCGAAACCCGCACGCAATGTGGCCTGGCTGACAAAGCTCTTCAAGGACCGGATCGAGAAGATCGAGCCGGGCTTCGGGATCGAGAAACTCTCGTTGGTGGCTGTCATCGCCGAACCGCTCACCGAAGTGCAGAAAGCGTCCTCCCTGATCGAGGAGGAGATCGTGGATATCGCGCCGCTGATCGACTTGATCGGCAATCGCGGGCAGCGTGTCTATCGCATGGCGCCTGTGGCGAGCGATGTGCCCGAGCGCAGCGTCAAGCGCGTCAGTGCGGTTGCCGAGGAGACCAGTGCCTCATGGACCTTGCACTGGCCCCGACCCGTTCGCCTCCTCTCCCGTCCGGATCTGATCGAGGTGATCGCGCTGCTGCCGGATCATCCACCTGTGTCGATGACCTGGCGCGGCAAGCGACGGCGGGTGAAACGCGCCGACGGCCCGGAGCGGATTTTCGGCGAGTGGTGGACGAGGGGTTCCGAGTTCGACGCGGTACGTGACTATTTTGTGATCGAAGACGAGAGCGGCGAGCGATTCTGGATATTCAGGTCGGGCGATGGCATCGATGCGGCGACCGGCTCCCACAAGTGGTTCCTGCACGGGATATTCGCATGAGATATGCCGAACTCCAGGTCACGACACATTTCTCATTCCTGCGCGGAGCATCGTCGGCGGATGAGCTGTTTGCGACCGCCAGGGAGCTCGGCATCGCGGCGCTCGGCGTCGTCGACAGAAACTCGCTCGCCGGCATCGTCCGGGCTCTCGAGGCGTCCCGTGCCACAGGCGTTCGCCTCGTGGTCGGTTGTCGTCTCGATCTACAGGACGGCATGTCGATCCTGGTCTATCCGACCGATCGTGCCGCCTATTCACGCCTGACCCGGTTGCTGACGCTCGGCAAAGGCAGGGGCGGAAAGGCTAACTGCATCCTGCATCTCGACGACGTCGCGATCTATGCCGAGGGCCTGATCGGTATTCTGGTGCCCGATCTACCTGACGACACCTGCGCGATGCAGCTCAGAAAGATGGCGGAGATGTTCGGGGACCGGGCCTATCTCGCCCTTTCCCTTCGCCGGCGGCCGAACGACCAGGTGCGGCTGCACGAGCTGTCGAACATGGCCACACGTTTCAAGGTGAAGACCGTTGTGACGAATGACGTTCTTTTCCACGAACCGTCGCGCCGTCAGCTGCAGGACGTCGTCACCTGTATTCGCACCAGAACCACGATCGATGACGTCGGTTTCGAGAGGGAGCGTCATGCCGACCGTTATCTGAAGCCTCCGGAGGAAATGCAACGGCTGTTCCCCCGCTACCCGGAAGCATTGGCCCGAACGATGGAAATCGCCGATCGCTGTCGGTTCTCGCTCGAGGAGCTGACCTATCAATATCCTGAAGAGGCGATCGTCCCAGGTAAGGACGCGCAAGCGTCTCTTGAGCATTATGTCTGGGAATGCGCGCCTACGCGCTATCCGGAAGGTCTGCCGGACAGCGTTCTGAAAATCATTCGGCATGAGCTCGACCTCATCCGGGCCATGAAATACGCACCCTACTTCCTGACCGTGTTTTCGATCGTCCGATATGCCCGCAGCCAGGGCATCCTCTGCCAGGGGCGGGGATCCGCCGCTAACTCCGCCGTCTGTTACATTCTAGGCATCACCTCCATCGATCCGGAGACAAATGACTTGCTCTTTGAGCGCTTCGTATCTCAAGAGCGCGACGAGCCGCCGGATATCGATGTCGACTTTGAGCACGAGCGCCGCGAGGAGGTCATTCAGTGGATCTACAAGACCTACACACATCAGAAGGCAGCACTTTGCGCGACGGTGACACGGTATCGCGCAAAAGGGGCGATCCGTGATGTCGGCAAGGCGCTCGGTCTTCCGGAGGATATGATCAAGGCGCTGTCATCGGGCATGTGGTCCTGGTCCGCCGATATGGTCGGCGACCGGAACCTGCGCGAACTCAACCTCAATCCCGACGACCGTCGCCTCGCACTGACGCTGAAACTTGCGCAGCAGCTGATGAGCGCGCCCCGGCATCTCGGCCAGCATCCCGGCGGTTTCGTGCTAACGCATGATCGGCTCGACGATCTTGTCCCCATCGAGCCCGCATCAATGGCCGACCGGCAGGTGATCGAATGGGACAAGGACGATGTCGAAGCCCTGAAGTTCATGAAGGTCGATGTCCTGGCGTTGGGGATGCTGACCTGCATGGCGAAAGCATTCAAGCTGATTGAAGAGCATAAGGGCGAAACGATCGATCTCGCAAACATCGAACAGGAGGATCATGCCACCTATGCGATGATCAGAAAGGCCGACACGCTCGGAACGTTCCAGATCGAAAGCCGGGCACAGATGGCAATGTTGCCACGGCTGAGGCCGCGAACATTCTATGATCTCGTCATCCAGGTGGCGATTGTCCGGCCCGGGCCGATCCAGGGCGACATGGTGCATCCCTATCTGCGCCGACGCGAAGGCAAGGAACCGGTCGAATACCCGACGCCCGAACTGGAAGCGGTGCTTGGAAAGACGCTCGGCGTGCCTCTCTTCCAGGAGTCGGCCATGAAGGTAGCGATGGTCTGCGCCGGCTTTACCGGCGGCGAGGCCGATCAGCTTCGCAAATCGATGGCCACGTTCAAGTTCACCGGCGGCGTCTCAAAGTTCAAGGACAAGCTGGTCTCCGGCATGGTGAAGAATGGATATTCGCCGGAGTTTGCTGAAAAGACCTTTTCGCAGCTCGAAGGTTTTGGCTCATACGGGTTTCCGGAAAGCCACGCTGCGAGCTTCGCGCTCATTGCCTATGCCTCCAGCTATGTCAAATGCTATTACGCCGACGCGTTCTGCGCGGCCTTGATCAACAGCCAACCGATGGGTTTCTATGCGGTCGCCCAGATCGTCGGCGACGCCCGCAACCACGGTGTGGAGATCCGGCCGGTCTGCATCAACCGCTCTCGCTGGGACTGCACGCTCGAGCCGGTCGTGGGTGACGAGCGCCGCCATGCTGTCCGACTGGGTATGCGTCTGGTACGTGGACTGGCCGCAGTCGATGCGGCACGCATCGTGGCCGCCCGTGCCGATCAGCCCTTCGACAGCGTCGACGACATGTGGCGGCGCTGCGGGGTGCCGGCGGCGTCGCTGGTCGAACTGGCAGAGGCCGATGCTTTCCTGCCGTCGCTCGAACTTCAGCGTAGAGACGCGCTGTGGGCGATCAAAGCCTTGCGCGATGAGCCACTGCCACTCTTTGTTGCTGCGGCCGAGCGCGAGATGAAGACGATCGCCGAGCAGAAGGAGCCTGATGTCGAACTCCGGCAGATGACAGATGGGCACAATGTCATCCAGGACTACAGCCACACCGGGCTGACACTGCGCGAGCATCCGATCGCCTTCCTGCGCAAGGACCTTGCCGCTCGAAGCATTGTTACCTGCGGAGAAGCCATGTCGGCCCGAGATGGCCGTTGGTTGATGACCGCAGGCCTCGTTCTCGTCCGTCAAATGCCCGGATCGGCAAAAGGTGTGATGTTCCTGACGATCGAGGACGAGACCGGTCCGGCAAACGTCGTCGTCTGGCCGAAGCTCTTCGAGCGGCGCCGGCGCGTCGTGCTCGGATCGAGCATGATGGCAATCAATGGCCGCATCCAGCGGGAAGGCGACGTCGTGCATCTGATCGCCCAGCAACTGTTCGATCTGTCGGGCGACCTATCCGCCTTGGCGGATCGTGATGGGGAGTTAAAACCGCCGACGGGTCGCGGTGACGAGTTCGCCCACGGATCGCCGGGAAGTCGGGATTCGCGAGATCGATCGCCGGCGGTCAAGCCGAGGGACATTTTCACACCGGATCTTCATATCGATACGCTGAAGGTGAAGAGCCGGAATTTTCATTGAGTGCCGCTGGCGGCTATAGTGGAGACGCGGTCAAAAGCAAAGCAACAGGGACACTGAGCGCTGACGCCGTCAATGCCCACATAGACGCTAGTTTGATCAGGCGCACTCGACGCGCGCGCCCTTCATCCCACTCGTATGCCATCCTCAGTCCTCCGAGCGCCAAATGAAGCATTCCGATGGATTGGAGTCGAGTCCGAAAAAAACACGGGGTCGGTCGCCGCTCATAGCGGCTGCACCATTATCCCGCTTTCGACGGCACGCCTCAGGAGTCGCCGAAACCATGATTTTCGGCATTCTTATAGGCGATTTTCAAGGGCAGTGGTTCAGGTCGCTGCGAGATCGCAAATCTTTACCGCCAGATCTAGCGAACGTTCGAAGGCTGGTACCGGCAAGAACTCGTAGCGCGAATGGAAGTTGTAGGCGCCGGTGAAAAAGTTAGGGGTCGGGATTCCGCGGGCTGACAAGGCGGCGCCATCGGTACCACCACGCATCGGGATGAGTTTCTTCTCGATCCCGAGTTCGTCCATGGCGCGCAAGAGCAGAGCCGCCGCACGTTTGTCGCTGGCGAGATTCCTGGAGATATTTTGATAGGTGTCGGTCACGCGGTAGCGGATGTTTCCGCTGGGATATCGGGATCGTATCCGTTCTGCGACTTCGGTGATTCGAGCCTTGCGCCGATCGAAGCCCGCGTCGTCAAAATCCCGGACCAGCACGGTCAAGGACGCTTCGCTGTCGTTTGCCACCAAGTCCTTGAACCAGAAGAAACCTTCGCGATCCTCGCTATGTTCAGGCATGTCGTTTCGGTCGAATTGTGAGATGAAGTCGACGGCCATCAGCAGTGGATTGACCAGAGTCCCCTTCGCCGACATCGGATGTGCGCTGACGCCTTTGAAGACAATCTCGCAGGATGCGGCATTGAAAGTCTCGAGCACCACTTCGCCGAGTTCGCAGCAATCGATCGTGTAGGCGAATGCGCAAGAGAAGCGGGTGAGATCGAGCGCCTTGGCACCGCGCAATCCGATCTCTTCATCCGGCACGAAGGCGATGAAGACGTCGCCGTGGCTGTCCAGCTGATCGAGTTGGCCGATAAGCGTCATGATGATGGCAATAGCTGCTTTGTTGTCGGCGCCGAGCACGCTGGTGCCGTCGCTGAAGATGATGTCTTCGCCGATCCAGGAAAGAAGTTCCGGGTGCTCGACGACCCTCAGCCAGATATCCTCTTGACGGTTGAGGCAGAGGTCATTGCCTTCGAAGCGAAGGACTTGCGGTTGGACGAAGGGCAAGAGGCCGACATCGACCGTGTCGAGATGGGCGATAAAGCCGATGGGTGGCACCTCAGGTCTGGTGCCCCGTTTGACGGCCGTCACGATGGCATGTTCGTCGGCAACGACGTCACTCAGGCCGAGTGCGCGCATCTCGTCGGCGAGCAAGGCGGCAAGCACCGATTGACCGGGCGAGGAGGGTAACGATTGGGAGTGCCCGTTGCTCTGGCTCTCTATTGCGGCATAGCGAAAAAACCGGCTGATTAGCTCTTCCCGAGCGTCCATGATTTTCATTCCTTGTCACTCAAATATGCAGGCCACTGCAGGCCTCGTTCGGAGCGTTGCTGAGATTGATCTGCACTGTTGTGCGCCCGTATGACGTGCGGGCAGTGATGCAGCCGGCCCCTTCGGTAGGCTGCGCCCTCGGCTAGACCCGGATGGTACCGATATCGCCGGCGATGGTGATCTCGACGCCGAGTCTGGCGGATTGCTCGGAAACTCGACGCAGGATGCGTTTGGCGCGCTCACCGGTCGCCAGATGTGGTGCCAGGCGCCGCTCGAGCACCCCATTCTGCAAGGCTTCGTCGCCGCCGATGACAACAGGATGAAGCGTGATCTCGACAAGGCCATTGTCGGGGCCGAACGAGCATCGTCCGACGACGCTCTCCCAAACCTCCGGCGCCGTCCAAGTCGATTTTTCCGAGCGGACATGGAAAATGAAGTTGCCGAGGCTGTAGAAGATCGGCCGGCTCCGATAGATTTCGATCGGCTGAAGGACCGGCGCACCGTGGCTGACGAACATGGCAGCGCCAGCGTCAATGCATTGCCTGGCAACGCCGCTCACCCAGCCGGGAACCTCGTGCCAGTTGGACGCCCAGTGATGATGGTGCAGGTAGGCGATCACCAGGCACCCATCACCTGCCGCGGTCGCAATCGAGGCGAGGTTCCTCTGAAGATCAGGTTCATCGATTTTGACATCGCGCCCGAACTTGTCCGAGCGTTTGAAGACGGCCCGCGAGATAGCAAGCTCGCATTCTGGGGTGAGGCGAGGAGCATCATCCGGCTGGCTGTCATTGGCAAGATCGATGGCGGTATAGCCGACCTGATCCCGGATGGCCTTAAGCTGCGCGAAGGCGGGCGCATCGACCTCGATCATCTGCGACAGGCCAAGCCGATTGACGCCTGGGCGCCCGGGGCGGTTGTTGCCGGCATCGGCAGCATACATAAAATCCGGTCCCGGTCCGCCGTCCATTGCGACGATCGCAACACGCCTCCCGCCGATTGTTCGGATGCTTGCTTGCGAAACGTCCGAGTGGTCGCGTCCAAGTCCGGCATGGAGGAATCCACGCTTTTCCACCTCCTCCAAGGTCGATAGGACACCGGAAGGCCCAAGATCGAAGGCATGATTGTTCGACAGCGAGAGCCCCTGAAACCCGATGGATCGCAGAGCATCGAGAACGACGGGGTCGCTGCAGCCGAAGAACGAACCCTTCAGAGGCCAGCCACCGTGGTCCCCCAGGATTGTGCCCTCGAAATTGGTGAAGGAGAGATCCGCATTGTGGAGCAGGGACTGGACTTCCAAAAACGCCGGGTCGGAGATCGGGCGGATGTCGTGCTTGATAAGCGATTGGCCCGTGACGGCCAAAGTGAACCTGTCATTCATTGAGTAACCTTCCCGCGGCAATTGTTGTCGGCTGTTTTGACCATTTGCTGTTCCTGTCCGAGGCGGTGGTTGGGAGGAGCCAGGCCGCTCAACACGTAAACCGTCGGGGTCGTGCGTTGATGAGCGCGCGCGTGTAGGGATTGTTCGATTGTGAGAAGATGAACTCGGCGGTTCCGAAGTCCTCGATCCGACCATCTTTGAAGATGTAAACTGAACTGCACATCTCCTGGACGATGGCGAGGTCATGGGAGATGAAGATCATCGTCACGGCCTCGTCGGCGATGGTGTCCTTCAGCAGTTGGACGATCTCGGCCTGCACCGACACGTCGAGCGCTGATGTCGGCTCATCCGCGACAATGATCTCCGGCCTTGCCAACAGCGCACGTGCAATGCACACACGTTGCTTCTGGCCTCCTGAAAGCTGATGCGGGTGGCGGCTGAGCAAGTTGCGGGCAAGGCCCAGCCGATCCATCATCTCGGCTGCGCCATTGCGCTCGTCATCGGGCCGCGTCTTGACGCCGAAGCGGATGCTCTCGCTGAGCGTCTCGGCGATGGTCATCCGGGGGTTCAACGATACCGACGGATCCTGAAAGATCATCTGCACACGACCGAGAAGACCACTCCGCCGGCCGTTCCTTGAAACGTCGAAGACGTTCTCGCCGATAGCGATCCTGCCAGCGGGCGCCGTGTCGAGGCCGGCGATAATGCGGCCAAACGTCGTCTTTCCGCTGCCGCTCTCCCCGACGATGCCGGTGATGGTGCCACGCGGCAGCCGCATTCTGATGTTGCTGAGTGCGAACCCGGGCTTGCCTGCGCCAAAGCGCCAGCCAAAACCCGGCGCGGAGAACTGTTTCGAGACATCCTGCGCTACCAGAAACTCGCCGTCCACTGTAGGTTGCCCAGGGCAACTGCATTCACGCGCGTTGTCGCGCGCATCGACAGGTCCTGCCGGGATAAACAGCCTTGGAACGGCGGCGAGCAGTTTTCTTGTGTAGTCGTGGCTGGGAGCATCGAGGACGCTGGCCGTGGCGTCCTGTTCAACCATCTGGCCATGGCGCATGACGAGAACCCGGTCGGTGACTTCGGAGACCACGCCCATGTCATGGGTGATGAGAATGATCGAGACCCCACTTTCCTTGACCAGGCCCCGTAAGAGTTCCAGGATCTGCTTCTGGACGGTTGCATCGAGTGCCGAGGTCGGCTCGTCGGCAATGATGATGTCGGGGGAGGCGGCCAGAGCAATGGCAATGACGATGCGTTGCCTTTGGCCGCCGGAGAACTGGTGCGGGTAGTTGCGGTATCGCCGTGCCGGCTCGGGAATCCCGACGCGTGCCATCAGTTCGAGCGCTTTGGCTTTGGCCTGGCGCTTCGAAAGTGCGGTGTTGGCCGAAAGGACGGTTTCCTCCACCTGGGCGCCGACGCTCATCAAGGGATCGAGCGAGGCTGTGTGATCCTGGAAGATCGCGGAAATCCTGCGTCCTCGGATTGCCTCCCGCTCGCCGGCCGTCATAGCGTCCAGCGCCTTGCCATCGAATTCGATGGTCCCGGATGTCTGCTGGAACTCGGGCGCAAGCAGGCCGAGGACGGCATTGCCGACGGTGGATTTTCCGGCACCCGACTCGCCGATGATGCCGAGGATCTCGCCACGCCGAAGCTCGAAGGTGACGTCGGTGAGGATTGCCGTTGGACCGGACGCCGATCGATGACAAAGACCAAGGTTCTCGACCCGCAGCAGTGGGGACTTCTGTGTCTCGATGATCATCGCGAATGGTTCCTTGGATCGAGGCTGCGGCGAATGTCTTCGCCAACCAGGTTGATGCATGCGATCAGGCCGAAGAGCGCCAGACCGGGGAACAGGCTGATCCAGTACTGGCCGGTCAGGAGATACTGGAAGCCGTTTGCGACCGCGGAGCCAAGCGACGGCTTGTCAATCGGAACCCCCAAGCCCAGGAAGGAGAGGGTGGCCTCGAGCGCAACCGCGTGACCAACTTCGATCGGGATCAGCGTGATGGCCGGAGCGATACTGTTGGGGAGCAGGTGACGGAAGATGATCCGGGACGTCGGCATCCGAAGCAATCGGGCCGCATCCATATAGGATTTGCTCGCTTCGCTCAGTGCAACGCTGCGGGCGATCCGCGCATAGGTCGCCCATTGCGCGATGATCAAAGCCAGAATGATCCGATCAACCCCTGGTCCGAGCGTGACGATGGCGATCAGCGCAATCAGGATCGTCGGCAGGCTGAGCTGCAGGTCGACCAGCCGCATGATGATGGCATCAACCCATCTCCCGAAATAGGCTGCGCTGACGCCGGCTGTCAGCCCGATTAGCGCGGCGATCGCAGCGCTCGTGAGCGAGACGACCAGGCTTATGCGAAGGCCATAGAGGATCGTGCCGGCAATATCCCTGCCAAGGCCGTCTGTCCCGAGCAGATAGGAAAAGCCGCCGCTTCCAACGGTCCCCGGCGGTGAGGACGCCTCCCACCCATAGATCTGCAGCGGGTCGTAGGGGTTTTGCGGCGCGATCGTGGGCGCCGCGATGGCAAGCAGGATGTAACTGGCAAGCAGGATTTTGGAGGCGGTCAGAACCGGCAGGGTACCGCGCATCTGAAGCGCGCGAAAAATTTGAGCTTTCATGACGGTTCACCTTTGTGAGGACAGGCGCACGCGTGGATCGAGCACGGCGTGGAAGAGATCAACGAGTGCGTTCAGCGCGACGAACGCGACCGCGATGAAGGTCAGTGTCGCCATCACCACAGGCCGGTCGAGAAGCTGGATGGAGTCGATGAGAAGCTTTCCGACGCCCGGCCAGGAGAAGATCGATTCCACCACCACCGCGAAGGCGAGCATGCCGCCAAACTGAAGGCCGATGATCGTCACGATCGGCACGCTGATGTTCGGCAAGGTATGGCGCAGCAGGATCCGTCGGGAGGACAGCCCCTTGGCGCGGCAGAACCGTGTAAAATCGAGGTTCTCGACTTCGATGGTGCCGGACCGGGAAAGCCTGGCGATCAGCGCAATGTTCGGGATCGCCAGTGTCAGGGCGGGGAGCACGAGGTGCCAGACGCCATTGGCCGTAATCAGGCTCCACTCCTGCCCGAGAAAGCGCGCGGTCGCGCCCCTGCCACCGGATGGAAACCAGCCGGTGAGGATGGCGCCGACAAGGATCAGCATCATCGCCAGCCAGAAGGACGGGATGCTCAGCGCCGAGACACTCGCCTTCAGGACCGAGCGGTCAAAGAGCGTGCCGGATCGGCGGCCGGCGATTAGACCGAGGCCCGTGCCAAGCGGGGCCGCCACCAGCATAGCGACACAGGCAAGTTCCAGTGTTGCCGGCAGCTTGCTTATTACCAGCCCGAACGCCGGCTGATGATAAATATAGGAGGTGCCGAAGTTTCCGCCGATGACGTTGCCGATGAAAACCAGATATTGGCGCCAGATCGGTTGATCCAGCCCGAGCGCGATCGTCGCCTGGCGGATGTCTTCGGGCGTGGCGGTCTCGATGTTGACGACGTTGAAGACCGGATTGCCGACGCTGTGAATGCCGATGAAGCCGATCAGCGACATGGCGAGGAGAAGGAGGAAGGCTTGCGACAGCCTCCCCAATGCAACTGAAGCCAGGGCCATGATCAATTCTCCGCCGCAAGCGTCTGCATCGCGGTCGTCCAGCCGCGCGGATGCGTGACGTAAGAGCCGACCCGCGGGCCGAAGCCGACGATGTGATGGAAGTGATAGAGCGGGATAATCGGCTGGTCGGTCATCACGAACTCGGTGGCTTCAACCAGTGCTGCGTTGCGTTCTGGCCCCACCGCAATGCCCTCCGCCTTTGCAAGCTTCTCGTCGAAGGCCTCATTGCGGTAGTTTCCGAAGTTGAGCGCACCAGTCCCGCGGGTCGGATCCGGTGACGCGAGCAGTGCGTGCAGGATGATATCGACCGCT
The DNA here is from genome assembly GCF_964252955.1 of Pararhizobium sp. LjRoot238. Classification (NCBI taxonomy): domain Bacteria; kingdom Pseudomonadati; phylum Pseudomonadota; class Alphaproteobacteria; order Hyphomicrobiales; family Rhizobiaceae; genus Pararhizobium; species Pararhizobium sp. LjRoot238. Next base: position 65,655 of record NZ_CAXUPP020000003.1, read on the forward strand.
TCACCCGACGTGCCGCCGTACCAGACGGCATACTCGCCGGCAGCCCGCTTGGTGTTGAAGACAGAAAACGGAGCGGCCGCCGGCTGGGCGTTGACGCCGATGCGCGCCCAGCTTTGTGCGATGGCCTGAAGGCTCTCGGCGTCGCCGGGATAGCGGCCGGCCGGACCGGCCAGAACAAGGTTGAAGCCGTCCGGGAAACCGGCCTGTGCAAGAAGGGCTCGAGCTTCCTCGTAGTTCGGCATTTGCGGTTGCAGGTTTGCCGAGGTGCCGGGCAAGCCGGTCGGGAAGACCTGGGCGGCGGCCGTACCGTAGCCAGCAAGGATTTTGTCGACGAGCACGCCGCGGTCAATGGCCAAGGAAAGCGCCCGACGGACCAGCGGGTTCTTGAAGGGATTGGCAATCGCCTCACCGGACTTCGCTGTCACGCCGGGAAGCGCTTCGCGCGCGACATCGAACTGCACGAAGTTGATGCGGGCGGCGCCAACGCTGGCAATCCTGGCGCCGCGGTGCTTGAGCGACGCGACATCACGTGCCGGAATGGCGTCAGCCACGTCGACTTCCCCGGTGCTCAGCGCTGCGACGCGCGCGGCAGGGTTCTCGATTACCCGAAACGTGACCTCCGGCCAGGCGGGCTTGCTGCCCCAATAGTCGTCGTTGCGGGTGAGTTTCAGCACCTCGCCGGAACTCCAGCTTTCGAACCGGTAAGGTCCGGTGCCGAGCGGAGGATCCCCGGCATTGAGATCCTCCGTGGTCTGGAAACCGTCGGAAGGCCGGTGCATCACGAAAATCGAGGAGAAGGACAAAGGCAGGTTCGGGACGTTACCCTTCGTCTCGACGACGACGGTCAGCGGATCGGGTGCCGTCACCGCCTTGATGCCATTCACGTAGGAGCGAAAGCCGCCGCTTGGAGATTGAAGGAAATCCCTGATGCGCTCGATCGTGTACAGGACGTCGTCAGCCGTGAACGGCGTGCCATCATGAAAGCGGACGTTGTCGCGGAGCTTGAATTCCCATTGTGTGGCGGACAATGGCCGCCAGGAAATGGCGAGACCGGGCGTCAGCTCGAGACCCTCGTCCTGATAGACCAGCCGCTCGTAGATATGGGAGAGCAATGAGGTGTTCTCGTTGAGATTGGCGTAGTGCGGATCGAGCGTCATCAGCTTGTAGGACGTGGCGAAGCGAAGCTCTTCCGGCTCGTCTGCTTGCGCTTGGGTCGATGGGGCACCCCAGGGCGCAATCGATATCAGAAGTGCTGAAAGCAGCAGGCGAAATGAGGATCCCAGTTTCATTCGTCGTTCCTTTTTTGATTATTGAGAGAGTCGAAACCGCCGCGGTGGAAAGTCTCCAACGCGTCGGTTCATCGAGGCGATTCTTGGAAATCGCGATTTGCGACTGCCTTGAGAGGAACGCGCGGGAGCCTGTAGCTCTAGAGAAATCGCGTGCGCGAACTGTTCAGCCGTTGCGAAATACCGGTTGGTGTTCGGGCGCAGACAGGCGGCCAGTTCCCAGCTCCAGGTTGATTTTCAGGAGGTCGGCGATGATGTTGCGGATTTGCGGCCAGGGTTCTTCGAGGCTGGTGGGCGAGGGCGCCCACTTGCTGGCGATTGCAAGGAGCTTGGCGCCGGCGCCTGCAACTGACACCGCTGGCGTGTTCCATAGGGCTTCTGCTGCCCAGTCCTCCGAGATTGACGCAAGATCCTCTGCTTCGAGGGCATCATTGTACTGCCGCTCGGTTACGGTCGGCCCGAAACTACCCGCAGCGCTGCGGGGCGTTAAACCGCCGGAAATAAAAGATTTTTCGAGCAGCTGCTGTAAGAGCGTTGCTTCGGTCAACCGTTGCCAGGAGACGCACCACTGGCGCCAGGCGATGAGTGCCGGATCGGTGTCTTCTGCGTCCTGCAACGCGTCCAAGGAAGCCGTGGGCATCTGAAATGTGGGTAAGTCCGCCGCCAGGAGGGAATGCAAGTCATCCCATGTGACCGTAGACAAAGTTCTGCTATTGTCGGAATCAGCCATGATCCGAGCTCCCGTAAGCTTGATTGTGGTCAGGCTGTATTCGGTGTTCGAGCACCGGATGCAGCCGAAGTTCACTTAATGCCCCTGCGAGAGTGAGCCGCAGAGCCAAGTAACGCCTAGGTAACACACGAGACTGACTTGATCAATTCGAAATCACATGATGTCAATGAAATCACTGGTGCTCAAATTCGTGCGGCGCGCGCTCTAATTCGTTGGAGTGCGAAAGACCTCGCCAAGGCGGCGGGGATAGGTGTTGCGACAGTTAGTCGGGCGGAGGTGGAGGACGGCGGTACTTCTCTTACGAACTCAAACCTAAGGGCACTTCGTGAGGTATTGGAAGCCGCAGGGATTGAGTTCATCCCAGAAAATGGCGGTGGTGCCGGTGTTCGCTTTAAAAAGCGACACCATGAAGTGGCCGAACCTACTCGATAAATGACTGCGAATATGGTCTTCGGTGGTTGTGACAACGGGGTATTCTTGAAACCGTGTCTTAATCGGGACAAAGCGCATGTTCGGTCGCGTCACTGCTTCGCATATGCCTTCTGCATCAGTCGCCTTGTTCTTGTTTCGCTTCACGTAAGGCTTTACATAGCGTGGCGGCATCAGCCGTACTTCGTGTCCGAGTTTTGCCAATTCCCGCCCCCAATGATTGGCAGTCGCAGGCTTCCATGCCAATCAGACAAGGTTTGAGGCCTGCAAAGAACTGAGCAACGTAGCGGCGCTTCAATTGTCGGCGAACGACCGCGCCGGTTGCGGAAATGGCGTGCACTTGGAACACCGACTGACTTAGCAATGTCGGGTCCAATCGTGGCAATCTCTTCGATGGATGGCTCCTCCCATGCGGTTCCTAACAACACCGCAATCCTGGCACATCGCGATGCCCGCGAAGGGAGCCGTCCCCAGCATCAATAGCGGACATGGGCTATGCTTGGAGAACTGCCCGATTTGGGGCCGATAGCAGACTGGCCGGGTTTGAAAACGTGTCTGAGAGAGGCTGCCGTCCTGTTGATACCCTGTCGCTCGAAAATCAAAATCCTTTAAGCGATACAAGGTCGGCCAGCGGACGAGCGACGGGGCAGCGCTTATCCGCGATCGATTGCTTAGCGCTTGGCTCGGTCTATTCGCTGTCCCCTTCCTCGGGCTAGACAGCCTCGAAATGGATGACGACTGTCGGCGCATCAAGGATGCGCTGTCAGCTTTAAGTCTGTTCGCAGGGCGCACAGTCAATCGCGGTAGCGGAGCGCCTCACCGATCTGATTTAGCACGTCGCTTCTCGACATCGTTGTTCGACCGATTTGTCAGGATGGCGCTCGCGATAATATCAAAGAGATGATCGGCCCGTGGCGAAAATGAGGGTTGGTCGACCGCCCAGCCGAGCGCCGACATCAGGGCGAACAGGTCGTCCCCATTCATATCGGTGCGCGCCGTACCTTCGGCCTGAGCACGGAGAAGTAGTCGTGCGCTCGCTGAATGCACCGCTGCGCATGAAGCATAAAGAGCGGAGTCCGGGTTCGTATGGGCGGCCGCCATCAGGGCGACAACGCCCCTATAGCTTTGAGCGAATGCCAACCATTCGCGAAACCAGGACACGAGCGCTTCGTCAGGTGTGTTCGACGTTTCGAGATCGTCTGCCTTCTGCGTCAGTGCGTCCAGATTCGTACACAGCAAGGCTTCGAACAAGGCTTCTCGCGTCGGGAAGTGACGAAGCAGCGTGGCCAACCCGACGTCGGCCCGGCGGGCGATATCGCGCATGGACGCATTGACACCGTGCTCACTGACGACGTCACGCGCGACTGCAAGTACGTGGCTGTAATTTCTTCTGGCGTCGGCTCGCATGGGTTGCCCCTTGACATCTGGATCACTGGTCCACATATTCGGATCAGTGATCCAGATGTCATTAGTGAGAATCTGGATCGGTGATCCATAAGATACAGCGCACCGAACCATTTGCAAGGTGCACTACCCAACCTCACAAGGAGACTGCACATGGGCACTATCAGCATCATCGGCTCAGGTGGCATGGCAGCAGCTATCGGCGGCCTTGCCGCCAAGGCCGGACACACCGTCGAGGTGATAAGTCGCGACGCCGGCAAGGCGCGGGCGCTGGCCGAGCAGTTCGGAGCCGGCGCGACGACAGGAACGTTCGGCGCCGCCCCGGCCGGGGACATTGTCATCCTGGCGGTTCCCTACTCCGCCGTTCTCGACGTGGTGAAGCAGTACGGCGAAGAGCTGGCAGGCAAGCTCCTCGTCGACATCACCAACCCCGTCGCCTCCGACTACACGAGCTTTGTGACCCCCGGCGACAGTTTCGGCGCGCAGGAGATCGCCATGGCCGCCCCTGCCGATGCGGAAGTCGTCAAGGCGTTCAACACCCTGTTCTCCCACGTCCTGGCTGCCGGTCCAGTCGAGGGCCATCCGTTGGACGTGTTCATCGCCGGGGACGACGCGCAGGCGAAGGCACTCGTCTCGGTGTTCATCGAGAGCCTCGGATTGCGCCCGATGGATACCGGGCAGCTGCCCATGGCGCGGACGCTGGAGCACGCCTGCCTGCTGTCGCTGGGCCTCCTTACCCACTCCGTCAAGCACACCAACTTCTCAATCGGCGTCAAGCTTCTCGGCTGAGTGCACCGGTACCACCCCTTCTCGCATCACATCACTCACAAGGAGCATTTACATGCACGTTTTCGTCACTGGCGGGACCGGCCATATCGGTCCGTATATCATCCCCGAACTCATCGCCGCCGGCCACGAGGTCACTGGCCTGGCCCGGTCCGACGAGTCTGCAGCGGCGGTGTCGGCGCTCGGCGCCAAGGTGCGTCGCGGGGATCTTTCCGACCTCAATGGGCTCAAGGCGGCGGCCGCGGAGGCCGACGGCGTCATCCACCTCGCGCACAGGCAAGACCTGCTTCCCTCCGGCGGGCTCGACGCCGTGGCCGCCGCGGAGCGCCAGATCATGCTCGCGTACGGCGAGGCACTGGCGGGGACCGGAAAGCCGCTGGTCGCGTCGGGGAGCATTGGCTCGCCCGGGTGGGAAAGCCTCGGCCGGCCCGCCACCGAGGAGGACCCGGCCCTTTCCGGCGGCGATGAACACAAGGGTACGCTGCGGGTTCGTAACGTCGTGGAAACCACCGTGGTCGGCCTCTCCGAGCAGGGCGTGCGGTCTTCGATCGTGCGGATTCCGCCCATCGCGCACAGCACGACCGATGGCGGCTTCCTGCCGCTGCTGATCGGCCTTGCGAAGGAGAAGGGCGTCATAGGCTACCCCGGAGACGGCGCGAACCTATGGCCGGCCGTACACAGCCGCGACCTCGCCTCCTTGTTCCGTCTGGCGCTGGAGAAGGGTCCGGCTGGAAAATCTTGGCACGGGATTGAAAGCGAGGGCATCCCGTTCCGCGAGATCGCCGAAGCCATTGGCAGCCGTCTGGGCCTGCCCGCCGTGAGCATTCCCGCGGACGTATTGATGCTGCCGGGATACTTTGGGTTCCTCGCGAATTTGGTCACGCTGGACCTCCCGGCGTCCAACCTCATTACGCGGCAGACCCTCGGTTGGAAGCCTGCTCAGCCCAGCCTGCTCGCCGATTTGGACAACGGCCACTACTTCCCAGCCGGCTGACCCGCTTAGACACTACGAGCATAACCCAACTCATTAGGAGACTGCACATGAGCACTGTTAGCATCATTGGCTCAGGAAAAATGGCCGCGGCGATCGCGGGCCGTACCGCAAAGGCTGGACACACCGTCGAGGTTGTCAGCCGTGACCCCGCCAAGGCGCGGGCGCTCGCCGACCAACTCGCAGCCGGAGCGACCACGGGGACGTACGGCGCCGCGCCTGCGGGCGACATCGTCATCCTCGCCGTGCCGTACACCGGTGCGGCGGCGGTGGTGGCCGACTTTGGGAACGCGCTCGACGGCAAGGTGATCATCGACATCGCCAACCCGGTTGCCCCCGACCTCTCGGGCCTCGTCACCCCCAACGGCAGTTCTGGTGCGCAGGAGACCGCCAAGGGCCTCCCCGCCGGCGCGCATGTCGTGAAGGCGTTCAACACGATCTTCGGTCACGTACTTGCGAAGGATGGACGCCTCGACGCGTTCATCGCAGCCGACGATGCGGAGGCGAAGGCGCGCGTCTCGACCTTCCTCGAGAGTCTCGGACTGCGTCCCTTGCATGTCGGCGGCCTGCACATGGCTCAGACGCTCGAAGCGCTCGGCCTGATGATGATCGGCCTGGCCAAAAACGGCGCCGGCACCTGGGACTTCGCCATGAACGTCGATATCGACTGAATCGCCGACAACACGGCCTCACCGGGAGGTCCACGACGCCGGCAGGAGCAAGTCATCTCTTACGTCGGCTCATCACCCATAGCACGCTTGAGCCCGAACAGGTGAATGCCGGGCTCAAGCGTGCTCTGCTCGGCTCGCCTTGGAAGATTTGGGCGAGTGAGGACTTGCCGGTGGTCGAATCTGCGACGATGTGGGCACCGATCAGCGCGGTTTCCGCGCTGTGCCGCGAGCCTCCCCAGGTCGCCGCCGCCGACAAGCTCGGGGCTTAACGATAGCTTCGAAGCACCGACAGAATTTACCGACTGCAGGAAGGATTCATGATGCTTGATAATGAAGAAATCATCAGAGAACTTTACGCCGCAGCAGAAGGGCGAGGAACGGATATCGAGAAGTTTGTCTCCATCTTCTCGGAGGAAGGATACATGTACGACATTCCTTCTGGCACGAAGTTTCGCGGGCAGGCCATTGGTGGCTCTATTGTCGACTTTGCGAGTGCATTTCCTGATGTCCACCGTGAGTTATTCAGCATCTACGTCGCGGAGAACTTCGTCGTTGTCGAGCTCGCAATTCTGGGAACGCATAAAGGTGAGCTGGCCCTTGCTTCTGGAACTCTTATCGAAACTCGCTAAAAGGTTCGGGCTCCCGTACGGTATGAACGGCATGAAAGTGTTTTTCCGCCTATTTTACCGAGCGCCTACGGCGCTCCGAATAATCGAATGGAGCGGCCGGCCGGGCGTAGCGCGTCAGAGTTGCGCGAGGCCGCCATCGACGGCGACCTCGCTGGCGGTCATGAAGCTGCTGTCCGGCGACGCGAGAAAGGCAGCCACCGCTCCGATCTCCGCCGGATCGGCCATGCGCTGGAGCGGAGTCATCGAGGCGAAGGCCTTCTGGCCCTCCTCGCCTAGCGCTTCCTTCGCGAGTTCGGTCGCCGTCGCCCCGGGCGACAGCACGTTTACCCGGATGCCGGTGCCCTTCAGGTCCTCCGCCCAGGTCCGCGCGAGGTTGCGCACTGCCGCCTTGCTTGCGCTGTAGGCGCTGAACGCCGGGGCGCCCGTGGTGCCGGCGCTCGATCCGGTCAGGATAATCGAACCGCCCTCGCCCATCAGCGGCAGCGCCTTCTGGACCGTGAAGATCGTACCCTTCACATTGGTGTCGAAAGTTTCGTCGATGTGCTCGGCGGTGATCTCTCCGAGCGGAAGCGGGCTTCCCGCCCCGGCATTGGCGAAAACGATGTCGAGGGTTCCGCGCTCGGCCTTCACCGCCGCGTAGAGTCGGTCGAGGTCGGCCAGATCGGAGACCGAGCCTTTCACCGCGCGGGCATTGGGCCCGAGGTCGGCCACAGCAGCGTCGAGCGCTTCTTGCCGGCGGCCGAAGATGAAGACGAAGGCGCCCTCCTCGATGAAGCGCTTCGCTGCGGCGCGGCCGATGCCGGTAGCGCCACCGGTGATCACGGCGGTCTTTCCATTCAGTCTGTTCATGTCATGCATCCTTCTTTGGAGGGCGTCGCCCTCGCTTCAATCAAAATGTGGCTGCCCTTTTTCCACGAGGCAGGATCGCATCGAAATTTGCGATCACGATTCATCAGTCGAACTTGACCAAGTCCTTAAAGATCAGTTGACCCCAGCTATTCCCGCGCGCTTGAACAAGTAGTCCGCCTTCCGAAAGCCCGCCGAGTTTGATCGGCGAGAAACCGAGATTTTCCGCAAGCGCACCAATCTCCGCTGCAGCACCGTCATCGTCGCTCGCCAGGAACACGATTCTCCTGCCTCCATGCACGGCCGGGTCTTGGCCAAGGACCGCGGCGGCCAAATGATTGAAGCCCTTAACCAGCCTTCCGCCAGAGAAGGCCTGCGCGACGAACTTGGACGAAGGTTGTCCTCCCAGTTCCTCAGGGGACACGCCGTAGGCATTGGTCACATCGACGATGGTCTTCCCCTGCCAGGTGGGCAGCGCCTTCGCGACATCCTGGTGCGACTCGAAACGGACAGCCAAAAACACGATGTCCGCCTTGACCGCTTCCGCCAGTTTTTTGGGAATGATTGTGGGGCCGATCGCGGCCGCAGCGGATGCAAAACTTTCCGGGTCGCGCGTGGTTGCAACGGATACTTCAATGCCGTTGCGGGCAAACGCCTTGGCAAGAGTCTGGCCGATCTTGCCGAAGCCGATAATTGCGTAGCTCATATATTCTCCTTGAAAGTGGCAGCCCGCGAAACCCCGAACAATTAATGGAAGTGACGCAGTGCAATGCGCGCCGAGTTAGGGGCAGCGCGCCGACCCGCCTTGTTTACGTCATGGAGGTAGGATGCTGCGTGCGGCGCTATCAGTGTCGAAAGTTGCACAAGCGTGGTGCATAATTACACCGTCTGCATTATAGGATCTGTGTTACTGCACCGCCTCAGACATCAGCATTGCGATTTGGCCAGGAAGACAATGACGATCGATTGGGATGATGTTCGATATTTTCTCGCTGTGGCACGACACGGTTCTGTCCGCGCTGCCGCGGCCCAGCTAGAGGTGAATCACACAACGGTGCTGAGGCGCATCGCGCAGCTTGAGGCCCGACTCCATTCGCAGATGTTCGAAAAACTGCCGGCGGGCTATCGCCTCACCGAAGCTGGCGAACAGGTGCAAGAGTTTGCGGAACAGATGGAGGCTTCTTCTCATCTGTTGATGAGCCGCGTGTCCGGCCGTGATCAAGGCGTGCGTGGTCCCCTGCGAGTCACAATGGCGCCCACCCTGGCGACACATCTGTTGATGCCTGACTTTGCCGCTTTTACACGACAGCACCCCGAAATCGAAATGGAGATCCACTCCTCTTTAGAAAACGCTAACCTGACAAATCGCGAAGCCGACGTGGCCTTGAGGGTCGTTTTTGACCGCAATTCGCTGCCGCAGAACCTTCACGGCGTGAAAGGCCCAGACCTTTCCGTAGGTGTCTATATGTCTCGCGACCTCCTCGCGGCTTGGACGACCGGCAATTCGGGCCACATCAGGTGGATAACGAAAAACATAGAGGGCGTGCCCGATTGGGCCCATGGCGATGCCGTCGAAATTACCGGAGCCCCGTTCCGAGTTCCAGAAGATGCAGCGCATCTCGAGGCGTTGCGCCTGGGCTTAGGGATATCGGCGCTTCCCTGCTTCGTTGGAGATGCTGAGCCGCTGCTCGTCAGAGTTCCTGGCACAAGTCTCGGCCCCCATGGAACGCTTTGGGTGCTTACACAGGGCGAGACGCGAAAGACCAAGCGTGTCCGCCTGTTCACGGAGTTCATATCAGATAGACTGCGTGTTCACGCGGGGGTTCTTGCGGGCGACAAATCTCGCTAAGATCAATCGTCTAACTCTATTATCGGCGACGAACCGCTGGTGTTCGTGTCCAGCTCGTCCTGCCAGGCGCTTGTCGTCTCGGAATGCTGGGACGTTGCGGGCGGCGCAAACCTGGAACCCTTGCCGGGGAGCATCGTCATGACGACCGAGAATTGCGTGGACGCTGCGCTGAACGGTCTGGATCGGCAAGAATCTGTTACCGCTCCGTCGCTCCACGATGAAACGCTGTTCCGCGAATACGAAGCTGCCTTTGCCACAATTCTCCAGGGCATGTTCGATGCCAAGCCGGCCAGCAGATATGGATTGAGCGGATAAACGAGCGTTCGCTTTACGGAGCAGAGGCAGCTTTTGGGCTTTGGCGTCAAAAGCTGCCTGACAACTCTCCACCCCATCTCGGCCAGAGGATGGTGGACTTCGAAACGGCCGCTTTCGAAAGTGGTCGTCTCCCGCTGAACGGCCGAAATGGGAGCGCGAAGCGGTCTTTCAGTGATCGAACCTTCTATGTCTGCTTCGGGGCCGAAAGCGGACGATCGCATGGAGGAAAATCGTCAGTTCGCGTAACATCAGCCTTTGAAATCAGCACAGGGTGCGCCAGACGCAAACTGCATATTGTCGCTCGCGCGGTGGCCTTGTCGCCACAGCGTCAAGCTTCAAGTGCGCTCGCTATTCTCGCGTTTTCTCCAGGGGGAGCAACATGAGCACTTCGTCGCTGCTCATCCCATTGTCGCGGAAGCCGCGAGGTATTCGACCAACCGGTTCGAAGCCGTAGCGTTGATAGAAGCGTATTGCGGCGGAATTTTCCGCGCTCACCCCAAGCTCCAGCTGCAGCATTCCAAGCTCTCGTGCATGGTTTGCAACGGCACCGAGAAGGTCTGAGGCAATCCCCTTTCCCCGTTCGGGTTTGCGCACGTAGACACTCGTGAGTGTCGCGCGATGCATCATTTTCCTTGCTTTCTGAAACCTGAGCCCCATCATGCCGCAAGGCTGCTCGTTCAGGAGTGCCACAAAAACGGGCTGTTCGAGCCGCTGGCGCCATTCCTGCTCGGAGAGATTGATCCAGTCTTCGTGTAAACTCGCGAATGAATTAGGCTCGCATGAAAGTGCTTCCAGGCGAATGTCACGGAACACGCCGACGTCATCGACCGACAGGCGCCTGATGACGGTATCGGTGATGGTGTCGGACATTTGCATCTCCCAGAATTTGCTGCTGCAAGGTTTCACGTTCGGTTCGGGACGAAGCTCCGATCAGGCAAATTTCCATTCTGGTGAACGGACGTGAACGACCTCATCTGCGATCCGCTGCGTCAGCGTCTCCCAGATCGGATCGCTGATAAAGCTCTCAAGATCACCGCACGTCTGTTCGAGTGGTTGCTTGCCATACAGATCGAGCAAGACGGGGAGGGGGCTGCTCTCCAGCTCCTGAAACGGCCACGCGTTGCGTGGCTTCAGAACACGATGGCCCCACACCCCGGGGCAATCATCAGCACAGAGGGTTTCCAACAAAGCCTGGTGACCGGATCGCTCAAGCGCATTTGAAAACACATAGCGCATGAGAGGGTAGTAGACGGTCTGCCGGCACCCGCCGAGAACGCGGATGCCCGGTAGAATGGAAGCCACCAGAAAGGTCGTAAACAGGTTCGGAACGATCTCCCGCCTGCGAAGTGCTGCTGCGAGAGCCGCCGGCTCAAAGCGCAGCTCCATCGCTTTACCGGGATTGCCCGTTAGAACCCGGTTCGCCAGCCGCAACGAGAAGAGCTTCCCGCCGGTATGACCCCAGAAAAAGTCAGTCGTGCTGCGGATCCATCCTGCCCAAGGACCCGCGTTAAGTTGGTCGATTGCTTCGAGGAGGGCGCGTGCGACCAGATCATTTCCGGCAAAATGTCTCGATAGCCATGAACCAGGGTCTTCGAGATGATCGGCGACGAGGTCGGCGATGTCGATGTCGTCAAGCTGGAGAAGCCGTGGCTGCGCCGGGAAAGCCCAACTCCAGAGGGCTTGATTGCCAGCCCTGATCGCGTCCGCGGCAGACGCGAACTCCGCTTCCGGCAAAATCGCCTTCAACCGGGCGGCTGACGCGTTGGCTGGCGTCTCCTTGCTGCTTCCCACTAATTGGAAGCTGTAAGGGCCGTTGAACCCGCATACGCTGTAGGAATCCATCAGGCGTCTCGGAAGCCCGAAGATGTTGACCGGCTCGCCTTCAAGCAACAGCCATCCTGGACCTTTCCTTGGCCTTTCAATGAATTTCACAGTGGAGGCGCTGTACCAGATATGCCATTTCAGCCCGTTCGCGTCTAATCCGAGCAGGCTGAAGAGGTGTGTGTAAAACGCATCCGGTTCGATCAACAGATGGCAGTGGGGACCGGTTTGAATGACAGGGGCCGCCGCCAATTGTTGGGCCGATTGCTTCGCTTCCTGCGAGGTGGCTCCCGAACGCACCGCAGCCCGTTCGACGCAGGTCTGAAGGAAGAACATGGCCTCGTCACGAGCAGAACATCCACTTCGGTGACCCGCGATGTGGTAGGCCGTCTGTGCATAATTCTTGAGCGGGCGAGCCCAGTGGTCATCCAGCCGTGGCAAGAGATGCGACAAGGTTTGTTTCAGTCCAGCCGCGGTGAATTCGTTGCCGCGGGATCGAACTGTAGTCGGATTTTCGTCCATCGGCTCGCTTCCTCGGCTCTGGCGTGCAAGGCCCATGTCGCGTCAACTGTCGGCCGGGCGCGAAGGCCGCCACTCCGATCGCTCAGATGGTGACGAAGCGGTTTCTCGAAAAAACCGGAGTGGGAGCTGTTCGTAGCAATACTCGGGCGGAATCGCCGGTTTCAGCATCGATCTAGCGAAGCCTTTGAGCGCGGCGAGCGAATTGGAAGAGACGATCGTGTAGAAATTGCCACTGTTCCAGGTCACGATGGAGTGACTGAAAAATGTGCTCAGCGCAGCAATTGAACTCTCCAGGTCGACCTGGAGTTTCCGCATAGTGTCTAGGACATCGCGCTTCTTCGCAACAATCTCGGTCTCGGAAAAGTAACGTCGCTTGAACTGCTCGTCCTTCTGGCGCTCGCGCTGCAGATAGGTTTCGCTATCTGGGTGTGCGATCTTTTGCACTTGAATGAGCAAACCATCATTCCGGATCCGGGGCGCGATGAACGCGAGTTGCGCTTTCCGGTCGCGACTGTACATTTGGAAGGTTGTGTCCTCGAGCAAGATATCAAAGCCATCCCTGAATGGCTGCAGGTTCTCATCGGCCGCGTAGAGTTCTGCATCCAGTTCAAAGAACGGACCGTGGTAGAAATGCGCATGCTCGCTCCCTCGTTTGGCAAAAAAGCAGGTGCGGTTGCCATCCGTGGGACTGCAGCACAAGGTCTCCAGCCGGCCGTCGCCGAGCCTGGCGAGAGCTCTTGCGAGCGTTCCCGCTCCAGCCCCAAGGGAGTAGAATGTTGCGGCACGGCCGCTATGTCCCCAAACACGCAGGCTGTGCGAGAGTATAGCGGTGGCGAGGCGGCACTCCTCTTCCAGGCGATAGGGGATGCTTGCGAAATAATGGTTGTCAAAATGACCCCATAGCCGACGGTGCGTGTCCCAGAACGTCATGCATTCCAGATCGTATTCCAGAAGCCGCATATCGGGCTCTGGTATGTTTCGATCAGGCATTGCGCCGAGGCCCGTTGCTGTTCGCTCGAAGAACGGCGCAAAAGCAGTGAGCCGCGGCGCATTCCGCCAAGTGTCGATGGTCTGCATATCCACCATTGTGCGATCCTTCCCTGACTGAAAGAAACAGCCGCCGCGACAGGCATCAGAGCGTCGGATGACATATCGGCATCCCGCTTCATTGCGAGCGACCGGCCGGCGGATGGCCCTTGTGACCAGACTTCCTCGAAGGGGAAGCTGTCGCAATCTGTCGATTTCGGGAGATTGACGCGCACCGCGGGTGAGCGCGCAGCTAGATTCTAATCAGACATGGATTTTCTCCAGGAAGCTTGCCCTGGCCATCGCCTGATAGAGGGTGGCGGCCCCAAGCTTACGCCTTGCCGAACGAAGATAAAGGCGAATTGCGCTTTCCGAAATGCCAAGATCCGAAGCAATTCGCTTGATAAGCTTGCCTTGCGCGAGAAGCTCAAGGCACTGTTTTTCCCGCCGCGAAAGTGTCTTGTACACGCTGCCGGCGCGACGATTGGAAAAAGAGATTGCCTTCTCATGCAGACAGTGGGCGAAGATTTGCAGGTCGTGAATGCTGGAATTGCGTAGCCTGGACCATAATTTTCCGGCCGTATTAGAGGTCACTGATAATATGCTGCGTTCGCCATTTGGCCCTCTCACCGGCAAACTCAGACCATGTCGGCCTATGCCAAACGATCTCGCTTCTTTGAAGAAGGCGTCCGCTGTAACTGACGTCCGTTTAAGGTCCGACCAGTCAACGGGCAGGAACCCCGTGCGGCTGACCGCGATGACGGGGTCGACGTCAAAATAGTTTCTGCTCAGGTAAACGTTTGTCCACTGGTGGGGATAGGTCGTGCAATAAAACGGGTAGGGCTGAGGACTGGTCCCATCGTGAACGATGAGAAATGTTATATGGTCCAAGCGATATAGGGCGCGCGTATTTTCGATAACCGCGCCGAGTTCTTCGTTGCTTTTTATCCTTTGCAATGCTCTCAGTGACCAAGATAGTCGTGGGCATTTTCCTGTCCACTCTTGCCCGGCTCGCGCCATCATCGATGTTTCCTTCGAGACTTAATGCAAGACGCCGCAGCGGTCGGATTGTTAGGCGATAGGAGAACCGCGTCGTCCTGGAGAGGTTGTGATCACGCAGATGTCGACCAGAACCTGCAACTCCCGCCAATTCTGGCGACAAACGGCTGGGTGGAGAAGATGGTGGATTCTACAAGCATCCGTGAAGATACGAAACGCCCGACTTCATGTAGCTGTGGACGATCTGATCGGCTAAATCAGGATCGCTCTATGTCAAACCCAGGACACTTGCGAGGGGCAAGCGCTGAAGACGATTGAGGGTTATATCGTCACGGTAAACCAACATATGGATTCCATCGCGACGTCGGCGCGTGAACAGTCGATCGGCCTTTCCGAGGTGAACACGGCCGTCAACCAGATGGACCAGGTGACACAGCAGAACGCGGCCATGGTCGAAGAAACAAATGCAGCCAGCGCAACACTCGCCAATGAGGCTGGCCGGCTGCGCGAGTTGATTGCCAGTTCCAGCTTGGGGGCAACGCACAACGCAACCGATGACCGCCAGAAAGCAGGCAGGCCCAACGATCGCAAGTAATCAGCATAAGCCTTTCGTCTCGCCCGTGCGGCGGCCGAAGGCGCAGAGCGTTAAGCTTGGTGAGAGTCGTCGGTTCGACGCCCAACAAGGCGTTCGACACTCTTACTCCGAAGAAATCGATTGGTCGGGCCGGGAATGAATCGGATCGACCCAGTATACCTCTTTAGGGTTCTCGACGGGATCGACATCAGTGATGTTGACGACAACCGCCTCGTTGTCTGAGCGAACCAAAACGCATTCAAGGACGTGATCGGGGTCAGCGTTGATCTCTTGATGCGGTACATATGGCGGAACATAGATGAAATCTCCGGGGCCAGCCTCCGCAACGTACTCCAGTCGTGTTCCCCATCGCATCCGCGCTTTGCCCCGAATGACGAAAATCACGCTTTCGAGCGCGCCATGATGATGGACACCCGTCTTCGCGTCCGGTTCGATGGATACGGTGCCTGCCCAGATTTTCTGGGCGCCGACGCGCGCATGATTTATTGCCGCCTGTCTAAACATGCCCGGCGTCTGGGGAGTGTTGGGGTCGAGCTGGGCGCCCTTTATTACCCGTACGCCGTCGTGCTTCCAGTGTTCGGTGTCGCCTTCATTCCGCTGGGTCATCGCAATGCCTCCTGAAAAATTAAGTTGAATGAGCGCCGTTTTCGTTTGCCTCGAATGGGTGCACTTCTGGGTGAACCATACGGCAGATCTAGAGACGTGGCTGCTGTAGCTATGCCAAAAATTCGGAGAGGATGAGGTTTTTATTCGCCGTTGGCAGCAGGAAACGTCCGCGAAAGTTTGCGCAAAAGTCTTTCCAGCTCGGCCCGTTCTTGCCCGGTCAGGCCTTGGAGCATGTCTGCTTCGGCGGCCGCGTCCATTTGAAAAGCTTGTTTGGCACACTGCTTTCCCTCATCTGTCAATTCCACCAGGAGACTTCGTCCGTCCTTTTCGGCTGCGGTCCGTCGAACCAGTCCTGCAGTCTGGAGACGGTTTAATCTGTGGCTCATGCCACCTGATGAAATCATCATCGACCGGAACAGTTCTGTCGGACGAAGCCGGTAGGGTGGGCCGGAACGCAGAAGCGTGAATAGGACATCAGCTTCGCCGCTATCGAGGCCGTGAGATTGAAAAATTCCGTCGATCCTCGGACGAGAGGCAAGGGTTATCCATCGGGCCCGACCGAGGATAGCGATTCCAGATGTGTCCAAATCAGGCAGCTCCAGCGCCCATTGCGCACGGATTTCATCGATCGTGTCTCGATGGCTACCGTCTTTCGTTCCTGCCTCATATTGTCTTGACATTAAGATATCTCAAATGGTTATCTTCACGTGAAGATAACCATTTGGAAGAAGACGCACAAGAGGACAGTTATGACACGCGGACCAGTTTGGACATTTTTCGCGTCGCCATTTTCCCTCCTTGTGGTCTGCGGCTTCCTGTTTGCTGCTAAAATCATGGTGTCCAAGGCAGCCCTGGATGCTGGAATTCAGCCGTTTCAACTCGCCGTTATCGGCAATTTCGGTGCGGGCGCAGTTTTGCTTCCCTGGCTGCTGGGTGGCTCGAGGAAACCCTTGCCGTGCGGCCCCCGTGATCTCCTTCTCTATCTGCTACTGGGCCTCATCAGCTTTGGTTTTCCCGTCGTGCTGTCGCATCTCGTCGTTGCGCGAGTGGGGCCTGCCTACGGGGCGACGATCTACTGCCTTTCGCCGCTGTTGACGATGACACTTGCCGTCGCAATGGGCGTGGAGAAAGTGTTCTTTCTCCGCTTTTTGGGAATTGTCATCGGCTTCGTGGGAATGATTGCCCTCGTGCAGCAACAACTTTTGCAAATCAACGTGAGCCAATCCTTTTGGGTCTATGCAGGATTGGCTATTCCCGTCTGCGCGGCAGCGGGTAACGTAATGCGTTTGGCATACTGGCCCCCTGGGGCGTCCGCCCTCGCATTTTCGTGCGCCACGCTGTTCGTCTCGAGCGCAATACTTGGTCTCGCAGCGCCGATCTTTGAATCTCCGGCAAACTGGAGCTTTGCCGATGCATCAATCCTGTTCTGGCTTCTGTCATTCATCTGCGTTTCGGCCTTCTCCTATCTTGCCAATTTCCGTCTTCAGGAACTGGCAGGTCCGGTCGTCTTCAGCCAGATCGGCTACTGGGGTACGGGCTTCGGCATCGTTCTTGCGGCAGCGCTGTTCGGAGACATGCTAACTGCGCTGTCCATCATAGGGATGGCATGCATATTGTGCGGTTCAGCGCTGGCGAGAGGGCGGGCTCCTAAAGCGCCCGCCGTGAGCCAGAGGTCGGTCTACTCGAAACGCAGCCATAATTGGAATGTGCTTTCAATGGGTCCGGAAATAAGAGATCAAAATTGTTATCAATATTGATCTCAAAAGAGTTACCGTTCTCTGGCTGGCTTCACCTTTGAAGCTTAGCGCGGGGGATGAACAAGGGCGAAAGATGCTTGTCTCGGCTCCCGAACGCCGCCGAACGCAACATCAGGAGATCCCATGCATCCCTCTTTTCAAGCCTATCCCCTTCAAGCCGGGCACCATTCAACAACGCGCGGGGCGTCGTTGAAATCCACCGCTGCGACGTTGCTATTCCTCGTCGGCGCATCGCTCGTTTCCAGCGCCCCGCAAGCATTCGCTGAAACACCCGCCGACACCCTCGTGGTGGCGAAATATATCAGCGACCTGATCACGCTCGATCCGGCCGAGGTCTACGAGGCAACTGGCGGCGAAGTCGTCAACAACGTCTATGAGCGGCTGATCACCTTCGATCCCGCAGATTTCACGAAGCCGGTGGGTGGTGTCGCGGAATCCTGGACAGTTTCCGACGACGGGCTGACCTTCACTTTCAAGATCCGGGACGGTCTGTTTTTTGCCTCCGGCCGCGGCGTCACTGCAGAAGACGCCGCATTCTCCCTGGAGCGTGTCGTGCGCCTGGGCAAGACGCCGGTCTTCTACCTGACGCAGTTCGGGTGGTCGGATGACGACATCTCGGACCACGTTGGCTACACGGACGAGAAAACGCTTGTGCTCAAGCTCGACAAGCCGTATGCGCCCGACCTTTTCCTGAAGGTGCTATCGTCCACGGTATCCTCGGTCGTCGACAAGCAGGAGGCGATTAAACATGAAAGTGGGGGCGATCTCGGCGCCGGTTGGCTGAAGAAGAACACGGCAGGGTCCGGACCCTATCAACTGGCCGCTTGGACGCCGAACGAGGCCGTTCTTCTCGCCGCGAACCCGCATTACAAGCGCGAGAGCGTCCCCCTGAAGAACATAGTTCTGCGTCACATCCCGGAAGCCGCGACCCAGCGGCTACTGATTGAAAAAGGCGACGTGGACATCGCGCGAAATCTGACCGCCGACCAGATACAGGCGCTTTCGACCAACGCCGACATAGCCATCGTTTCGACGCCCAAGACCGATGTGAATTACATCGCGCTCAACCAGGGCATCAAGCCGCTGGACGATGCCAAGGTGCAGCAGGCCTTGCGCTGGGCGATCGATTACGAAGGGATCACCGGCAACATCCTGAAAGGTCAAGCCAAGGTGCACCAGAGTTTCTGGGGCAGCGGCTCGGGCGGCTCGTTGGACGAGACGCCCTACAAGCTGGATATCGCCAAGGCAAAGTCTCTCTTGGAGGCTGCCGGCTACAAAGACGGGTTCAAGTTGAAGCTCGACGTGTCGAGCCGCTCACCCGACAGGGAGATCAGTCAATCCCTGCAGTCCACCTTCGGCCAGGCAGGCGTCACCGTCGAGCTGAACACGCTTGACCGGGCGCAGCTCCAGACAAGGTTTCGCGGACGTCAGCACGACGCGGTGTTCTTCGGCTGGTCGCCCGACTATCTCGACGTCCATGCCAGCGCTTCGTTTTTCACGATCAACGACGACGACAGCGATGCTTCCAAGAACAAAAACGCGGCCTGGCGCGACCACTGGCTTGTTCCGGAGCTGACCAAGAAGACGCTGTCGGGATTGACGGAAGCCGACTCCGCCAAGCGCGAAGCCATCTACCTCGATTTGCAGAGGGAGGTTCGCGACAATTCCCCATTCATCGTCATCTACCAGCAACTCGGCCAGGTGCCTGTTCGGGCGGATGTGAAGGGTTTCGTGCCCGGGCCGAGCTGGGACACCCCGGCCTACTGGCGCACCACCAAGGGCTGACCACGCACGCCATGCCGGGAAAGTCTCGGCATGGCGCTTTTCTTCCAACATTCTGCATTGAGACCATGGCATGGCAAGACGCGACAAGCTTATCCTGGGTGCATTTCTGCAAACACCGGGCCAACACACGGCGGGGTGGCGCTATCCGCGGGCCGACGCCCAGGCGAGCCTCGATATCGACGCACAGATCGCCTTTGCGCAAACAGCGGAAAGAGGCTTGTTCCACGCAATTTTCATTGCCGATACGCTTCCCTTTCCCGTGAAGCTCGATGCAGAAACGCTCAGCCACAGCGCCAGGGTGGTCGACTTCGAGCCTGTGACGCTGCTTTCGGCACTGGCCGTTACCACGAGCCGCATCGGGTTGGTCGGGACGGTCACAACCACCTACTATGAGCCTTACCTTGTTGCCCGCCAGCTGGCCTCGCTGGACTACCTCAGCAAGGGACGCGCGGGCTGGAACGTGGTAACTTCCTCCAATGCCGCGGAAGCCCTGAACTACAGCCAGCGGGAGCATCCTGCGCATTCGCTCCGCTATGTGCGCGCAACGGAATTCGTCGATATCGTCAAAGGCCTGTGGGACAGCTGGGATGACGACGCATTTCTTTTCGACAAGGACAGCGGTCGCTTTTTCCGCCCTGAAAAGATGCACGTCCTCAACCATTCCAGCCCGGATTTCAAGGTTCGCGGGCCGCTCGCCGTCGCCCGTCCGGTACAGGGGCATCCGGTCATCGTACAGGCCGGGTCTTCCGATTCCGGCCGGAACGCTGCGGCAAGTTTCGCCGATGTCATTTTCACGGCCCAATCGGATCTGCCAGGCGCGATCGCTTTCTACGACGACGTACGGGCGCGCACGGCGGCCGCAGGTCGGGATCCGGACCACATCGCTATCCTGCCGGGGGTAACACCGGTGGTTGCTGCGACGCGCAGCGAAGCGCAGGAAAAGTATGAACAGCTCCAAGAGCTCGTGCACCCGGTCGCAGGCGTGGCGATGCTCTCGGGGGCGGCCGGAGCGGATTTGTCCAAGTATCCGATCGACGGTCCCTTGCCGGATGTCCCGCCGACGGAAGGTGACAAGACGCGGCAGGAGTTGCTGGTTGCTCACGCTCGCAAAACCGGCATGAGCATCCGCGACCTCTACCGGTGGCTTTCGCCCGGCTACAACACCGTGGTCGGAACAGCGGCGGACGTCGCCGACCATTTCGAGCACTGGTTCAGAAGCGGCGGCGCCGATGGCTTCAATGTGCGGTTCTCCTACCTGCCGGGGGACCTCGACGACTTCGTCGATCTGGTCGTTCCGGAATTGCAGCGCCGGGGTCTCTATCACGAGGCTTACGAGGGTCTGACCCTGCGTGACAACCTCCAGATACCGCGCCCGCCCAGCCGCTATTCCCGCGACCTATCCTGAGGGCACAATGGCCAAAAAGCCTATTTTCTTCAATCTGTTTGAACTGAACAACCGTACCGGTGACTCCCATGGTCTTTGGCGGCATCCACATAGCCGGCATCACAACTACAACGACATTGGCTTCTGGATCGCGATTGCCCGCAAGATAGAGGAAGGCGGCTTTACCGCGTTCTTTCTGGGGGATTTCTTCGGTGCATCCGATGTCTACAGAGGGTCGCCGGAGGTGGCGATCCGCCATGCCATGCAGTTCCCCTCCAACGATCCGTCATTGCTCGTCCCCGCGATGGCCAATGCGACGACGTCACTCAATTTCGTGACGACGATCTCCACGACCTACGAACATCCCTTCCACGTTGCCCGGCGACTTTCGACGCTCGATCATCTGACGAAAGGTCGCATCGGTCTCAATGTCGTAACGTCCTATATCGCGGCCGCTGCCCGCTACTTCGGACTGGACGAACCGATTGCGCACGATCGACGATACGCGATCGCGGACGAGTTTCTCTCGGTATGCTACAAGCTCTGGGAGGCCAGTTGGAGCGACGGTGCGGTCCGGTTCGACATCGAGAACGATGTTCATATCGACCCGGCGCTGGTTCGCCCAGTCGACCATAGGGGCGAATTCTTCAAGGTCGCCGGCCCGCACGTCTGCGAACCTTCCCTGCAAAGGACGCCTGTGATCTTCCAGGCGGGCAGTTCCAGGGCCGGGCGCGACTTTGCCGCCCGGCACGCGGAATGTGTCTTCGTGCAGGGGCGGACATTGGCGGCGGTCAAGGAGAACGTCGCCAACATTCGCCGGCGCGCCGTGGACTTCGGCCGCGCGCCGGACGATATCCTGATCTTCCACCAGCAGACGGCGATCGTCGCCCCCACGCAGGCAGAAGCGCGAGAACAACTGGAGGACTATACGCTGTACCGCTCGCCGGAATCGGCGCTGGCGCAATATTGCGGCTCGTCCGGCTACGATCTGTCCACCCTCGATCCGGATTCCATCCTCGGCTATGCGCTGACAGAGGCCAACCAGTCGCGCGCGGCGCAGTACACCACCCAGTCAGACCGACCGTTCCTGGTCCGGGAGGCGATTGAAGACGTCGGGCGCTTCGGAGACGGCATCCTGGTCGGAACCCCTGTCGACATCGCCGATCAGTTGGAGGCGATCGTCGATGAAACGGGCGTCGACGGGTTCAATTTCAATTCCATCGTTACGCCGCGCACGATTGTCGATTTCGTTGACCAAGTCATTCCCGAGCTGCGGAACCGTGGACGCATTGCCGAACGTCGAGAGACATTCCGCGAGACGTTGTTCGGGGAGGGGCGCGCCCGGTCTGCCAATGCCTCACGGCTCGCCGGCTGAAACGGCGTTAAAGCGTCGGTTCACACCTTCGCGGGCAGTAGTGCCTCGTCGAACCGACCTTATTGATAAAACGTTCGCCGCATGCGGCTAAAATTGAAATCAAAATTGTTATCAATATTGCGGCTTGGTTTATGGTTGCGATGCAAACGTAACGCGAATTGCTTGGGGGTAATTGCATATGAAGAGAGTTTTCCTGGCGTCCGTCCTCGCCATTTTTTCAGCTGGCATCGTGGCGTCGCCCGTCGCGGCAGAAACCACACTGGAGCGCGTCAAGCGCACCGGTACAGTCCAAATCGGCTTTTCCAACGAAAAGCCTTATAGTTTTAAACAACCGGACGGCAGCCTTGCGGGCGTGGACTATGAGCTAGCGCGCGCCGCGTTCGCCAAACTCGGCGTTCAGGCGGTCGATGGCGTGGCTGTAAAGTTCAGCACGCTGATCCCTGGCCTAAAGGCAGGGCATTTCGACGCCATTGCTGCAGGCCTCTTCATTCGTCCGGCACGATGCGCCGAAATCGCCTTTGCCGAACCGCATATCCAGATCGCCGACGCCATCACGGTTCAGAAGGGAAACCCCAAGAATATTCATAGCTACGACGACGTCCTGAAAAATCCGGATATCAAGATCGGAACGCAGCAGGGTTCGGCGTCGCGCAAGGATTTCGAGCGACTAGGCATCCCCGAGCGCCAACTCGTCGTCTTCCAGGATTTTCCGGAGGTCTTCTTCGCCTTGAAATCGGGCCGCGTCGACCTGACGTCCTCGACGATCTTTGCGGCCAACGAGACCATCGCGGCCGACGGCGGAAAGTCGGTGGAGCGGGCCACGCCGTTCACGCTTCCCGTCTTCGACGGCAAGCCGTCGATCAATTATCTCGGTTTCGGCTTCCGCCAAGATGACCAGGACCTCGTCGCGGCATTCAACGATGCGCTACGGGCTTTCCGGGGCACTCCGGAATATGATGCCGTCCTTGCAAAATACGCGGTCACGCCGACGGATATTCCCTCGCCGGAAGTGAAGCTCGCAGACATCTGCAAGGAGTAGGATCTTGGGCCTCGCACTTTCCTGCGAGCCTGAAGCGCCCGGCGAGTTTCTCGCCGGGGGGAGTGCGCATGCGTGACCTGCTGGTGTGGGTCCCGCTGCTGCTGGACGGGCTCGCGCAAACACTTTTGCTGTTCGTGATCATCCTTCCGCTCGGCTTCGGCCTGGGAATTCTCGTCGGCCTTGCACGCCTGTCGCGGTTGCGGCTGGTGCGCTACGCCGCCATCACTTTCGTGGAACTGTTCCGTGGCGTGTCCCTCTATGTCACCTTGTTCTGGCTCTATTTTGCCGCGCCGTTCCTTGGCATGCGGCTAAGCGTATGGGAGGCAGGAGTGATAGGCTGTTCCCTGACGCATGCCGCCTATTCCTCGGAATATATCAGGGCAGCGGTTCTTTCCGTTCACACCAGCCAGCACGAGGCGGCGATCGCCTTGGGGATGAGTGCTTTCCAGCGCCTGCGGTATGTCGTGCTGCCGCAGGCGCTGGTCGCCTTGCTGCCGTTGATGGGCAACGAATTCGTCATGCTCATCAAGGGCACGTCGATCGTATCGCTGATCGGGCTGGCGGAACTGACGGAGCAAGCGCACTCGATCATCGTCAGCACCTATCAGCCGGTGCCGGTGCTTCTCGCCGTTCTGGGCATCTATTTCCTGTTGGCGCAGGCGCTCATCCGGCTCACGCGGTGGATGGAGCGCCGCTTCGGCGGTTGGAAGCTCCGCACCTCCGTTGGCGCGGCGTGATGCGGCACGCACCTTCAGCAGGCGATGCGGCGATGCAGTCGGCGGCGGCCGAACGTGGAAGAATGATGGTTTCTATTGTGGCGATCCGATGAACATATTCGGCGTAGACATTCACGAACTGGACTGGTTCCGGCTCAGCATCGCGGCCGCTGTCCTGCCGAAGCTGATTTCTGCAGCGGGCGTCACGATCTATGTCGCGGTCCTCGCATTTGCAGGCGCACTGGTGGTCGGCATACCGGTGTTAACGGCGCGGCGCTCGAATTTTCCGTTGATCGCAGGGCCGGCGGTGTTCTTCGCCGATTTCATCCGGTCCACCCCCTTGCTGCTGCAGATTTACTTTTACTTCTTCGTGCTGCCGCAGGCCGGCATCGTCCTGCCGCCGATCGCGACAGGAATCCTCGCATTGTCGATCCACTACGGATGCTACGTTGCCGAGGCCTATCGCGCGGGCCTCGAGGCCTTGCCGTCGGGGCAGCGGGACGCCGTCACGGCGCTCGGCTTTTCCCGTTTCGACGCCTATCGGCACGTCATCGTGCCGCAACTCGTTCCTTTCCTCGTTCCGGCGCTTGGAAACCTCCTCGTGTCGATCTTCAAGGAAACACCGCTGCTGGCATCCATCGCGGTGACGGACATCATGTTCGTCGCCATGCAGCACGGCGCGGATCATTTCCAGTACATCGAACCCATCACGCTTTGCGGCCTCATCCTCCTTGTGATCAGTCTCGTGACGTCCTTTGCCGCAAGGCAGTTGGAAAGCTTGGCCTCGCAGGCCTGGCTCGGCAGGAGCACCGCCCGTGGCTGACCGGATTGCTTCACCCATCATCACGTTTCGCGATGTCAAAAAGACATTCGGTGGCCTCACCGTTCTGTCGGACCTCAACCTCGATGTGGCACAGAACGAAAATCTGACACTCATCGGGCCAAGCGGTTCCGGCAAATCGACGATATTACGCATTCTCATGACGCTGGAGACCGTCCAGGGCGGCGGCGTATCGGTAGATGGCGAAGCACTCTGGCACGACCTGGGCGCGGCTGCCCCGAGCCGGCAGGCGAGCGAGCCGCAAACCCGGGCGATCCGGAGCAAGATCGGGATGGTGTTCCAGAGCTTCAACCTTTTTCCGCATATGAGCGCGCTGCGAAATATCGCGGAGGCGCCCATTCGGGTGCTGGGGCTTTCCAGGGACGAAGCGCATGCGCGTGCCCTCGACCTCCTGACGCTTGTAGGGCTTGCGGACAAGCAGAACAATTTCCCGATCCAGTTGTCGGGCGGCCAGCAGCAGCGCGTGGCGATCGCCCGCGCGCTCGCCATGCGGCCCAAGATCCTGCTGTTCGACGAAGTGACTTCGGCGCTCGATCCGGAAACGGTCGGTGAGGTGCTGTCGGTGATCCGCGACCTCGCACGGGAGCACCAGTTCACGACCCTGATGGTGACGCACCACATGGGTATCGCCCGCGAAATCTCCGATCGCGTCTGTTTCCTCGAGGGCGGGCGGATTATCGAGCAGGGCAGTCCGGCGCAGATATTCGAATCGCCGGCGAACAACCGGACGAGGGCTTTCCTTAAGGCCATTCTGGAAGCCTGACGGGCAGGTGCGATCACAGAATTTTGAGCCGCAGGTGGCTGCCGTCCGACCTGCGCTTCCCCATCATAGAGAGGTCGAAACTCTCGCTTAGCGGCGTCATGGCTGGTGATTGCTTGCGCTCTCATTCTTTGGTTGAAGCCACCACGCTCCACTCAACTAGATCGGATTAAATTTCTTCCATTGAGGAGGAGTGTAAAATTTTTCTCTTTGCTAGCGTAATTGCTAACAATATTGTATGCTAAAATCCGTGCTATTGGAGAATGGCAGCGTTTGACGTTTTACACGGCGGGAAGGTGGGTGGGATCCCGCTTGACGATGCATGCGATTGAAATGGAAGAGATGAAAGTGGTCAGGATTTCTAAACGGCACGCCGATCCGGTGGCAAGGTTACGCAAAGCGATTGAGACAGGACATTTTCTGCCGGGCCAACGCCTGCCGGAATTGGAATTGGCGGAGTGGCTGGGTGTCAATCGGGTCAACGTGAAGCTGGCGCTCGGAAAGCTGGACCAGGAAGGGCTTGTCGAGGTCGAGCGCAACAAGGGCGCCCGCGTTCGTATTATCAGCCAGCAGGAGGCAGTCGAAATCCTCCAGACCTTCGCTTCGCTGGAAACGCTGATTGTGCGCAACGCGGCCGCCAAGGCCTCTGCTGCCGACGGCGAACGTCTCAAGGGCATACTGGCGGCAATCCAACAGGCGCAGGCCGAAGAGGCATATGTCGAATATTCGCAGCAGATCAACAAGCTGCACGCAGAGATCCGCCGCATCGCTGCTCATGCGACCGCTACCCGCATCGTCGCGACCTTGAACGCACAAATCGCCCGCTTCCGGCTCCAGACCATCCTGTTTCCCGGCCGCATCAAGCAATCCATCCAGGAACTTAAGGAAATTGTCGATGCCATCTGCGCGGCGGACGGCGTGCGCGCCGGCAAGGCGATGCTCGAGCACCTCAACAATATGGGCAAGGCTTTGGAGCAGAACCTAACCCAGATCGACGCATAGATGTTCGATCCGGGAGGCCGGCAGCTGCAAACGTTTCCGTTCAGGCTATATCGCGGGAAATATATCTCCGAGATCCGCGAATAATGAAATCAATATTGTTAGCAATACAGTTCGCCGCATGAAATGGTTTCCCTTGCGTCGGTGACCTCATGGTTGCCGTCCCGGTCGCTGATGATCGCAGGGGGGCAGCCTAATGACGAGCAAGATCCCGACGGCACCTGATGGGCGCCGTCTTGACGCCGGATTTACGCAGGCCTCGGCCGTGAAATTAAAGGCCCCCGCAGCCCTTGCCTGGAAAGGTGCGTCCTTCTTCCTGCGGCTGGCCTCTGGTTCGATCGTACCCGCCGTCGTGCTGCTGGGGCTCCTTTTTGTGATATTTGCCATAGGGCGTCTCTTGCCGACGGACCCGATCCTCACGGTAATCGGTGATCACGCGCCACAGCAACTCTACGAACGAATGTATCTGGAGATGCATCTGGACAGGCCGATACCGGAACAGTTCGTCTTGTTCGCTATCGATATGGCGCGGGGAAACTTCGGTGTCGCCACGACCACGGGAAACCCTGTCGCGCAGGATATAGGCCGGTTCCTGCCGGCTACGGTCGAGTTGGCGACCGTGGCAATCGTGCTGGGCGTTGGCCTGGGCGTGCCTGCCGGACTGCTGGCGGTTCGGTTTTCCGGCCGCTGGCCCGACAGCCTGGTGCGTGTGGTGGCGATCCTCGGGAACTCGATCCCGATTTTCTGGATGGGGCTGGTGGGGCTGCTGCTGTTCTACGCGCATCTCGGCTGGGTGTCGGGCCCGGGCCGGCTTGATATTGTCTATCAATATACGATACCCGCGGTGACCGGCTTCGTTCTGGTTGACACGGCCCTCAGCGGCAACGCGGCGGCATTCGGCAATGCCATATCCCACATAGCGCTTCCAGCCTCGCTGCTGGGTTTGGTCGCCTTCAGCGACATTGCTCGTACCACCCGTGGTTTCCTGCTGTGGCAGTATCGGCAGGACTACATCAACGTCGCGCGGCTGAAGGGATTGTCGGAAACGCGGGTGCTGTGGCGCCACGCTCTGCCAAATGCGGTCGGACCGCTTCTTGCAGTGATCGCCTGGAACTATGCCTACCTGCTTGAAGGGGCCGTTTTGACAGAGACCGTGTTCGCATGGCCGGGACTTGGTCTTTACATCACCCAGTCCCTCCTGGCTTCCGACATGCGCGCCGTTCTGGCCGGAACGCTCATCATCGGCACCATATTCATGGTGCTTAACAGGGTGGCGGAACTCGCGCAGGTGCGCGTAGATCCGCGGACACGGACCTGACGCATGATCGCGATAAAGGCATGGCTTTTCGACGACAGCCCGGATACCCCGTTGCAGGCGCAACTGGCGCGCGTTGCACGCGATGTCTCGACGCTGCTGCGCGACCCCATAGCCGCTACAGGCCTGTTCATCGTTTTGCTGATGGTGGGTATCGTCGCGCTCGCAGCGGTGTTGCCGGTTCAAGATCCCAGCTTCCAGGCTCTGGGCGATCGATTGCAGCCGCCGTCCACCAGTCACTGGTTTGGAACCGATATGCTGGGCCGGGACATTTTTTCGCGCGTGCTATCGGGCGCACGGCCGACACTCGCCATCGTCGCAAGCGTTCTCGCAATCGTAGTGCCCGTCGGCGTGCTGGTCGGCATCGCCGCAGGATTTTTCCCGCGGTTGGACACACCCATCATGCGTCTGTGTGACGTCTTCATGGCGTTTCCTCGCCTCATCCTGGCGATTGCCGTCGCAGTGACGCTCGGCCCCGGTATCTCGACGGCGATCGTCGCGATCGCGTTGACGGGCTGGCCGACCTATGCGCGCATTGCACGCGCCGAGGCGGTGGCGCTTCGTGGCGCGGAGTTCGTGCAGGCCGCACACGTCATCGGCGCCTCCCGCATACGCATCATGGTTACGCACATTCTGCCGCTCTGCCTGCCGTCGGCCATAGTGCGTGCCACGCTAGATGCATCCAGCATCATCCTCATCACATCAGGCCTGGGTTTCCTGGGCGCAAGCGTGCCGCCGCCGCAAGCCGAATGGGGAGCGATGGTTGCCGAGGGGAGAGACGTCATATTCGAGGCGTGGTGGGTTTCGACGATGCCTGGTATAGCGATCCTGTTCTTCGCTCTCGGTTTCAATCTGCTGGGCGATGCTTTGCGCAACCTCGTCGACCCGCGATCCTGAGAGGAAATCCCGTTGCTGGCTCCACTTCTCGATATCCGTGATCTCAAGGTCAGCTTCCGCACGCCCGGTGGCTATGTAGAGGCTGTGAAGGGCGTCAGCTTCACACTCGGCCGCGAGCGTCTCGCAATCGTTGGGGAATCGGGGTCGGGGAAATCGATGACGGTTCGCGCTTTGCTTGGCCTTGCCGGGCACAATGCCATTGTCACGGCCGGGCAGGCGCGTTTTGGCGAGATGGATCTGTTGTCACTGTCGGACCGGCAACTCACCGCAGTGCGCGGCCATCGCATCGCAATGGTGGTTCAGGACCCAAGGCAAGGCCTCAATCCTGTGCAAACGGCCGGCCGGCAGGTCTCAGAGATGCTTCGCCTGCATCGACGGACCGGGCGGCGGGACATGCGCAAGGTGGTGGAAACGCTTCTCGACGAGGTTCACATCCGCGATCCGCGCCGCGTGTTCGATCTTTATCCCCACGAACTGTCCGGCGGAATGGCGCAGCGGGTGATGATCGCCATGATGCTTGCCGGCGGGCCGGATATTCTGATTGCAGACGAGGCGACATCCGCTCTCGATGCCGTTGTCCAGAGACGTATTCTCGAGCTGATCGACGAGCAGGTGCGGTTGCGTGGCATGGGACTCATCCTCATCAGTCACGATCTGGAGCTGGTGTCCGACTTCGCGGACCGGGTTTTGGTGATGTATGCGGGCCGCGCCGTCGAAACACTCGCCAGCTGGCAGGGCTATAAGACCGCGCAGCATGCCTATACGCGCGGGCTGGTGGCCTGCGTGCCGTCTTTGGACGACCCCGGTCGTCGTCTGCCGGTCCTCACGCGAGACCCGGAATGGTCCAGATGATGACGCCCCATGCCCTTTCCGTCGACGGGCTGTCCATCCGGCTTGGCACGTCGCTCGTCGTGAATGACGTCTCGCTAACGCTCGGCCATGGCGAGAGCCTTGGAATCGTCGGCGAATCCGGTTGCGGCAAGAGTACATTGCTGAAATGCATCGCGGGCATCCACGACACCTGGTCCGGCACCATCGAAGCCTTCGGTCGCAGACTTGTTGCCCGGCGAACCTTTGCTGATCGTCGAATGTTGCAGATCGTCTTCCAGGATCCAGCGGCTGCACTTAACCCGGCGCATACCGTGGACAGGATCCTGCGCGAACCTCTGATCATTCATCGCGTCGATCGTCAGGACAAACGCATTGCCGACGTGCTGGACGCCGTCGGACTGCCACGTTCCATCCGCTTCCGTTTTCCGGGCCAGATTTCAGGTGGGCAGCGACAGCGTCTTTGCATTGCACGCGCGCTGCTCGTCGGGCCGCAGGTTCTTCTCCTCGACGAGCCGACGTCATCGCTCGACGTGTCCATTCAAGCCGAACTCCTCAACTTGCTAGCGGATCTGCGCGTCGATCGGCAGATTTCCTACCTTCTTATCAGTCATGATCTCGCTGTCGTCGCGCAGTTGTGCGAGCGTATCGCGGTCATGGCCTCCGGAAAGATCGTTGGGTGCACCACGCGCGAAGAATTGCGGGGCGGAGCAAAAGAGGAAAGCTATCGCAGGCTTTTGCTACCCTTTTCGCGAGACTAGGTTCTCGCGGCGCGGCCAGGAGGTCACGTTAGCTCAGGCGTCTAAGTGCTGCTTCAGGTGCTGGATATATTGCCAACCTCGGCTTCCGTCCTTGGGTGCGTCTACAACCGAAATCCTGCTGATCGACCTTTGAGCAGAATGCCTCAATCTTGTGCGTTCACCAGCACAATTTGAGTAATTTTTTCCCACCTCATCTTCTGATTGAGAACATGATTGTTATCACAATTGATATCAATCTGATTGGATACGGTCATTCGAAACGGGCGGTATCGAGATGACATCTTCAACACTCATACAGCAATTGAGAACGCAGGTTCTGCGACATCCGGATCGCGTTGCCGTGTCGTCTGATTCCGGTTCGTTGACTTTTTCCGAACTCTGGCGCCGCAGCGGACAGGTCGCGGCTCACCTGCGCAATCGTGGTGTCAGCGCCGATGCAGTTGTCGGCGTCTTCATCGAATCCTCGCTGGAGCTCGAAGTAGCGATCTGGGCGGTTCTGCGCTCCGGGGGGGCGTATCTGCCGCTATCCCCGGAATATCCGGGCGGTCGGTTGCGGTATGCTCTTGATGACTCCTGCGCCAGGATTATCCTGACAACCGCGTCCTTGGAGAGCGACGCGCGTGCGATCAAGCCTGTCGAGGACGCCATCATCCGTCTGGAAGATTGTTTAGAAGGCGGAGATCTTGTCGAGCACGACGACAATGTCCGCTCGAGCGATCTCGCCTACGTCATCTACACCTCGGGAAGCACCGGCAAGCCAAAGGGCGTGGCGATCGAACATGCGAGCATTGCCCATCAGCTCGATTGGCTGCGTGATGCCATGGGCATTGATGAAACTGTGCGCGTTCTGCAAAAGACGCCTTTCAGCTTCGACGCGGCGCAATGGGAAATACTTGCGGTAGCGCAGGGCGCGACGGTCGTCATGGTCGGTATCGGTGCGTATCGCGATCCGGCGCGGTTGATCGACGCTGCGGCGCGTCATGATGTCACCACGCTGCAATGCGTCCCCACGCTTTGGTCGGCTCTGCTGGAAGCGGAAGGGTTTCGCGATCTGAACCTTACCCAGATCTTCAGCGGGGGGGAGGCGTTGACGTCTCGTCTTGCGCGAAATCTTCAGATCGCTCATCCCACCGCGAGCGTCGTCAATCTCTACGGCCCGACTGAAACCACCATCAACGTTTCCGCCTACACCGTTAAGGCCGATGCGCTGGACGATACAGATCGCGTCTTGCCGATCGGATATCCGGTCTACGACACGGAGCTGATTGTGAGCGATGGCGTGACGGAGATTGCGGATGGCGAGGTCGGCGAGCTCTACATCGCCGGGCCCCAGTTGGCGCGTGGATACATCGGCAACGCCGATTTGACGGCAGCGAGATTCACGACGCTTATCGATGTGGGAGGTCGCGAGCGCCGGGTGTACCGAACTGGCGACCTTGCCATCAAGGCGGCCGATGGTGGTGTCAGCTTTGGCGGCCGCGTCGACAATCAGGTCAAAATCAACGG
Organism: Pararhizobium sp. LjRoot238; assembly: GCF_964252955.1. Taxonomy (NCBI): domain Bacteria; kingdom Pseudomonadati; phylum Pseudomonadota; class Alphaproteobacteria; order Hyphomicrobiales; family Rhizobiaceae; genus Pararhizobium; species Pararhizobium sp. LjRoot238. The sequence continues at coordinate 97,123 of NZ_CAXUPP020000003.1, forward strand.
CCATCGCATCGAACTGGACGAGATTCGGCTGGCGATCGAGAACCATCGCTGGATCAAGAGTGCGACGGTCGTGCCGTGGCAATCACGCCTCGGCACGACACAATTGGCCGCCTTCGTCGAACTTGACGATACGGAAGCCGCGCTGATGGACCAAAACGTGGCTGGCAGCCATCACAAATCCAAGTCCAGTCGTCGGCAGGTGAACGCTCAACTGTCGAACGGTAGTTTCCGCGCACCGGATGATCTCGACGGAAACATCATCAGCCTGCCGTTCCGCGAAGCGCCGGAAGAGGTTGCGGCACAGGTATTCGCGCGCAAGACCTACCGCAATTTCAGGACGCGGATCGGCGGCGACCAGATCGTGCGCGCGATACAACAGGCACAGCAGCATTCTGCTGCCGATGGCCATGCCCCACCCAGGTTGAACAAGGCGTTGATCGGAAAGATCCTTCGATGGTTTGGCCCGTTCACCAGCGAGACACGGCTCTTGCCCAAATATGCGTACGCCTCACCGGGAGCGTTGAATGCGTCGCAAATCTTCGTAGAAGTCAACGGTGTGGAGGGTCTCTGGCCAGGCCTGTACTACTTTCACCCGGCCAATCACACATTGGCGCTCGTATCGCTGGGCACGCCTTCGCAAGAGGGCATCCGACTTCACATTTACGGCAAGCGCAGCCGCATTCAGGAAGTTTATTCGACAAATATCGACGAGGTCCTTCACCTCGAAGCGGGGCATATTCTGGGTCTTCTCGAGGAAGTCGCAGCCGGGCATGGATTGTTTCCCGCTAGGGCCACGCCGCCATACATTGTTCCTGCCGAGTTGTTCAGTGCCGAAGACTATGTCCGCACGCTCAGCGTTGAGCTCTCGGGCAAGGCGCAGACGCACTCGGCCATTCAATCCCTCGTCCTCATCCAGATCCATGAAGAAACGCCGGATGGTGTGAGCCCGGGAACGTACCGTTTGGATTCTGGAAGGCTAGTGCGAATAGGCGACCTTGTTATCCGTCGCAAAGATGTCATCGCGATTAACCAGGCTGTCTACGATCGGTCGACGTTCGGCATCGCCCTGATCGTCTCGAAGCAATTGGGCTGGGAGGGTTTTGTCGAACTTGGCCGCCTTCTCCATCGCCTGCAGACAAGCGATCCCGAGATCGGACTGATGTCGTCGGGCTATAGCTCGCTCTCGGGCTACGAGATGGCGACGTCTAGCCGGCTGGATGCTCTTGTTGGAAAGGATGTTTCTCTGGCTGCCGGGGCCCTTTCCTATTTTGCGCTCGCAGGTGGGATATCGCCTGCACAACGATCAAGCCGCGGCATGGACGAGGATTTGGTGCACATGCGCGGCCCAACGGAAATCCTCAAGGACGACCTGCGCGAGCTGCTGCCGGAATACATGGTGCCGGGCCGCGTAAAAGTGATCGATAAGACACCAACGACCCCAAGCGGCAAGATCGATTTGCAGTCCCTGCGCAGTCTGGTCGAAGCGGAAGAAAGTGAGCGTCTAATCGTCCATCCTGCGACGAGAATTGAAATCGAGGTCGCCGGTATATGGAGAGACATTCTGCGTCTCGGCGATGAGGAGCTGTCGATCCGGGATTCGTTTTTCGACGTTGGCGGCAACTCACTCTCCGCAATGGCGCTCATCAATCGGCTCAATGCCAGGTTCGGCACGCGATTGCCGATACAGGCGCTGTTCGCTGCTCCGACGGTAGAGGCCTTGGCAAGCGAAATCGGTTCCGGCGCGATCACGCTCGCGAGCCGTCTCGTCATTCTAAACGAGGCAATCGACGCAAGCCCGGTTTATTGCTGGCCAGGGTTGGGAGGCTATCCCATGAGCCTTCGTTCTCTCGCGAAGACCGGTGGCAACGCCTATCGTTTCCTGGGTGTTCAAGCCCACGGTATCAATCCGGATGAAATCCCGTTCCCGACAATCCAGGAAATGGCGGCAGCAGATCTGGAACTCATTCAGCGCGATCACCCCGTCGGTCCCATAACCTGCATCGGTTACTCGTTCGGTGCCCGCGTGGCTTTCGAAACAGCCTATCAGCTGGAACAACAGGGCCGAACGGTGGAGCGGGTCGTCCTGATCGCTCCCGGATCTCCCTTGCAGCGAACGGCGGCGGCGCCGACACAGGCCGATCGCTTCGAGGACGAACGGTTCCTGCGCATTCTGCTATCGGTGTTTGCCGGAGCGTTGAACTCGCCCTTGGAAGAGGAGCTGCTTGCCAGCGTACGGGAAGAACGCGCCTTCATCGCCTTCGTTGCGGAGCGATTTGAAGACCTTCCGACCGATCTGGTCTCCAGGATCGTCGGCGTCGTCAAGGCCACGTTTTCCTTCGAGTACACATTCGCCGAGCTCGACCAGCGCACCGTTGCAGCGCCACTCACGCTGATCAAGGCGAAGGGAGACGATTATTCGTTCCTCGAAACAATGGGCCGCCGTGTCCGGCAGGGGTTCAGCGACGTCATCGAGCTTCCCCATGACCATTACTCGATCCTTCGTGGCGACGGCCAGACGGCGCTCGCCCAGGCTCTCAGTGACGTCCTTTCATCCGAGCGGGAGATTTCCATGCCTCATATCAGCGTCAAGCATTTCCCAGCCAACATCGACGAAAGCCGCCGGCAGGTTCTGGCGGACGAGCTCGCATCGGCGGTCATCAAGGCCTTCGGCTGCGCGCCAAACGTCGTCTCGGTGGCGCTTGAACCGGTGGAGGCGGCGCACTGGGACGCACTCGTCTACCAACCCGAGATTATCGGGCGCCAGAAGTTCCTGGTTAGAGAGCCGAACTACGGCGTGCAACAGGCCGCAAAATAGGGAGAGTAAAGATGGAAAAGGCAACGGCGGCCCGTTTTTTCGGGCAGGCAGCGATATGGGGTGCGAGTTTCACCTTCATCAAGTTGGCTCTGGAGGATTTCAGTCCCAACCAACTTGTTCTGTTCAGACTGATCCTCGGCGCGGCGACGCTCGCTGCAATTATCATCTTCACGGGAAGGTCTTTCAGACTGACCGGCCGGGCATGGTTCCATGTCGCGGTGTCGTCGATCTTCGCAAACGTCATTCCGTATCTACTGCTCAGCTACGGTGAACTCCACACCAGCGCCGGGTTGGCGGGTGTGCTTATCGGCGGCACGCCGCTGGTGACGCTGTTCATCTCGACGGTCGCTCTGCGAAATGAACCGGCAACCTCGCGCAAGGTGTCTGGATTTTTCCTGGGCTTCGTAGGCGTGGCGCTCGTCGTCAGTCCCTGGAAGGCCGAGGGCAGTTCGCTGCTCGGCGCGCTGGCATGCTTCGGTGCAGCCGCCAGCTATGCTCTTGGATACGCCTATGTCAGCCGCTACTTGTCGCCTTTGAAGGTCGATCCGATCACGCTGGGTGCCAACCAGTTGATTGCGGCAGCCATCCTTCTCGGCCTTGCCCTGCCGTTCTTTACCTGGCCTGCAATCGAAGCGGTCTCCGTGGTCCCGTTGCTGTCGCTGCTTTACCTTGGCGTTCTCGCCAGCGGAATTGCCAATATCCTCTACTTCCGGCTGATCCAGGATGTCGGCGCCTCAACAGCGTCCGCGGTTGACTATGTTGTGCCCGTCTTCGCCGTTCTGTTCGGTGCGGTTCTGCTGCTCGAACCCTTGTCGTGGAACATCATCGTGGGCGGTGCAGTCATCCTGGTCGGAATGGCGCTTGCCGAGGGTCGTATTTCTCCCTCCGCCCTACCTGAGGCCTCTGGAAAGGTGAACAACTAATGAGCGCCATAGACCCTTTGTCCTCGAGCACCACCGCGCCGCACGCAGCAAACTTTCGGCCGGTTGCCGGAACGCACTCGGCGCCAGCATCTAGCGACGGCAGTAGTTGGGGCGAGGGTGCGGCCTCCAAGACGGCCCAGGACGCGCTGTACTTCGGCTCAGGTGTCGGAGCGACGCCCGTCCTGGAACTGCCGGCGGAGCTTGTCGGCGGGGGAGACGTCTTCGCCAAGCTCGAGAAGTACAACCCCTATTCCAGCATCAAGGATCGCATCGCCTGGTACATGCTTGCAGGGGCCGAGGCGCGGGGGCAGTTGATCCCAGGTCAGGGAACGGTGATCGAAGCAACGTCCGGGAATACCGGTATCGCGCTTGCGGGTTTTGCCCAGGCGCGGGGCTATCGCTGCATCATCGTTTTGCCCGACAGCGCGTCGAAGGAACGCATAGAGCTGCTCAAGTTTTTTGGCGCAGAGCTGGAACTGACGCCGAGCCAGGAGGGGTACACCGCCGCAATCGAGAAAGCCGAACAGCTGCGCGATGCAACGCCGGGGGCCTGGTTTGCCTGCCAGCACGAGAACAGAGACAATGTTCTCGCCCATTACGAGACGACCGGTCCGGAACTCTGGCGCGATCTTGGCGGGCGCATCGATGTCCTCGTTTGCGGTGTGGGAACCGGCGGGACGATCAGCGGTACAGGGAAATACCTCAAGGAACAGAACCCGGATATCAAGATCGTTGCCGTCGAACCCGTGCGCTCGGCCGTCCTTAGCGGCAACCCCGGTGGAATTCATCGTATTCCCGGACTGAATGGTGGCTTTGTCGCGGCGACCACCGATCGCACCCTGCTCGATGAGGTTGTGACGGTGGAAGATGAAGATGCCTGGGCCATGGCACGCAAGCTTGCCGCTGCCGGGATCGTTGCAGGAATTTCATCCGGCGCCGTCGCCCATGTCTGCCGCCAGCTGCGACACAGGCCGGCCTTAGCCGGGACCCGCATCGCGACGATATTTCCAGACTCTGGCGAGCGATACGTGTCGCTCCTCAGTTCATAGCCGACCGATCAAGCCGGCACTTAAATCCATCAATACCAAAAGGAAGGAAGAGTTCATGACGCAATTTTCCAAGACCCTGTTTCCCGGTGAAGGCGAATCCGTCCAGATCGGCACCACGACGCACACGACGTTCAAGGCAGTCGGCAAGGAGACGGACGATCGTATCGGTCTGTTCGAACACCGCATGAAACCCGGCGCGCCTGGCGCGTCGCCGCATATTCACCGCCACCAGCTCGAGGCGTTCTATGTTCTTGAGGGAACGGTAGAAATCTACATCGACGGTGAGCATGTCGCCGCCCCTGCGGGCACCTACATTCAGGTCCCTGAGGATGTTCCTCACGGTTTCCACAATCCCTTCGACGAGGAAGCGGTCATGCTGATCTTTTTCAGCCCGGGAAAGAACCGCGAGGAATACTTCCGCAGGTTGGGTGCGCTTTATGCCGATGGCCGCCGGGCATCCGAGCAGGAGCTTATCGATCTCATGGCCGATTTCGACCAGTTCGAGGTCGAGTACACCGGTGATGTCCCGGGCTGGGGCCGGCACTAACACCGCCCAAGTACCTATCATTAGATGGCGGTCGGCAGGTCACTGCCGAACCGCCTCTCCGTGACTTGCAAAGGGCAGCCAATGTTTCCAAATCCGTTTGACGACAAGCCATTCCAAATCAGGACAAAAGCGGCGATCACCTTTGTCTTCCTGATCTCTGCGAACATCGCCGCATGGCTCTGGGCCTGGGTGGCCTTTGCAGATCGGCCATGCCCTCATGGGCACTGCGTTCCTCGCCTACATGCTAGGACTGCGTCACGCCTTCGACCCGGACCATATAGCTGCGATCGACAATGTGGTGAGAAAGCTGATGCAAGAGGGCAAAGCCCCTTATTCCGTCGGCTTTTTCTTCTCGCTGGGCCATTCGAGCATCGTGGTTCTGGCATCCATCGTCATCGCGGCAACGGCTGCCGCCATGCAACTCGACGAGGTGGCCGACATCGGAGGCATTATCGGGACAACCGTGTCGGCGGTATTTCTGCTGATCATTGGCATTGCCAACCTTCTTGTGCTCAAGGGTATATGGTCCGCGTTCAAGCGTGTTAGAAGGGGAGAAAAGATCGTGGACGAAGATCTCGACGCCCTTCTCGCCGGCCGCCGATTGATCGCACGGATCTTCCGGCCGGTCTTTCGCGTGGTTTCCCGGTCATGGCATATGTATCCGATCGGTTTTCTGTTCGGGCTTGGCTTCGACACGGCCACGGAAATCGGTCTGTTGGGCATCTCCGCGATGCAGGCCGCGCAGGGCATGTCCTTCTGGACGATCCTACTCTTTCCCGCGCTGTTCACCGCGGGAATGTCCTTGATGGACACCACCGACAGCGTCCTGATGACGGGAGCGTATGGCTGGGCCTACGTCAATCCGGCCCGCAAGCTTTGGTACAATCTAACCGTTACCGCCGCTTCCGTGGTCGTGGCCGTATTTATCGGTGGTCTTACAGCCGCGAGCCTTATTGTCGACAAGCTCGGATTCGAGGGGGATTTCTGGAGTTTCCTAGGAGAATTCAACGACAACCTTTCGAACGTGGGCTACGCCGTCGTCGGCATTTTCCTCGTGAGCTGGATCATTTCCACCATCGTCTATCGGAAAAAGGGCTACGACAAACCTTCAGTGCAAGAATCCTATGCCGCCAGCTGACATGCGAAGAATCAAATAGTGGCACTCGGGCCCGTGTCTCAGATATGAGCGCTGACAGGAGTAGGTCGTGATGGTCGCATACGAAGCGGCACGCCGCATGGAAGACTTCGCGGCTATCGGTTCTGAGTTGAGACGAAAGTGGTTGCAGGGCGACTTTCACGCTGCAATCTCGATAAGTGTTCCACACCAACAGTTTGAACTATGGGACCTTCCTCTTTCGACCGAGGAATCGAGCCGTGCAGATCGCTTCACGCAAGTGATGGATCGTAATCGTTCGGTAACGGGTTGGATCGCCTTGCGGGGTGTCGTTGGTGCAATGCTCGAGTGCCGGCCTGACAAAGTCGAGGTCATTCGGGCACCCTATGGAAAACCAGTTATTCTTTCAGGACCCGGAGTCAGCATCGCACACGTTGGCGATCTCGCACTTGTAGGCCTTTCAAGCGCGATGGCAATCGGGGTGGATGTCGAGAGCATTGAAGATAGCGCTTCATTCTTACCGACTATCATGGGTACTCTGGGGCAAGTCGAGCTTGATTATCTTTACGCTCAGAAGGTTGAACGAGCAGAATTTCTTCTTCGCGCATGGACGCGGAAGGAGGCCACGGCGAAGGTTTTTGGCTCAGGTCTTTTCGTCGATTTTCAACGACTGGCCGTGGCAGATCAGGAGGCCTGCGGATTTCGGTGCTGTTTTCCGGGAACCAATATCGTTGTTAAGGGGACCGACCTCAAGATGAGCCCTGGTTATATCGCAGCACTTGCCTCAACCGCGAACATCAGCGACGTTGCCGAGTATCATGTCGGAGACTAGGAATGCCCGTCATAGAGTCCTCATAACCGAAAAAATGGGTCAAATCGGGTAAGATAAGAGCAAACATGACGAACCAAATGGGACTGGCTAATCGTTTCGACCAAAGTTGGGCCGCCGCTGAGACAACTCTTGGCGGAACCGCCGCACCAGTCACCGTTTCCCCCTGCGGCGCCGTTTGGGCCACACTCTCCGCGGAGGCCCGAGTGGTGGTGGACAACGATCCACGGCTTGCCCAGGCAATGCAACTTAATATACTGGCTCATCCAACCTTCGCCTGTGGTTTGGCTTATCGTTTTTCAGAAATACTCGCGAATAGGGATGTTGGTGCCGACGTGCTGACGTCGTTGTCGCTTGAGGTTTTTCACGCCTCTCCCGATATCATAACGTCTGCTGTTTCGGACCTGCAAGCAGTGTATGATCGAGACCCGAGTACGTCCGAGCTACTGATCCCTTTCCTCTACTTTAAGGGTTTTCTTGCTTTGCAGGGTCACCGCATAGCACATTGGCTTTGGCGGAACGATAAGAAGCACATGGCGCGCCACGTCCAAAGTCGCATCTGCGAGGTGCTGTCGATTGATATTCACCCGGCTGCCCGGATGGGCACCGGGATCATGCTTGACCATGGAAACGGGCTCGTCATAGGCGAAACTGCCGTCGTTGATGACGACGTTTCCATACTTCAGGATGTTACTTTAGGCGGAACGGGCAATGATTCCGGAGACCGCCACCCGAAGGTTCGCCGGGGCGCCCTCATAGGCGCCGGCGCAAAAATACTCGGCAATATCGAGATTGGTGTGGGTGCCAGGGTGGGGGCTGGCAGCGTCGTCGTGTCGGCCGTCGCGGCCCATACCTCGGTAGCTGGCGTGCCGGCGCGGGTGGTCGGAAGGCCGAAGTCCGATTTGCCTAGTGTAACCATGGAGCAACCAACTGCAAATCCCGATTACGCAATCTAACGGCCCTATCTGCGGTTCAATCCCATTCAGGCGGCAGGTGCTTATTCTGGACCCGTCAGGACTTTATGCCACGTCATTGCGATACACCTATGTACGGAGAAGAGGAAGCAATCGGTCGCCCTGACGCTGGATTTCCGCAAGATAAGGCGTATCGGACAGCACGAAATGGGTGATTCCGACTTCCTCGTACTTGCGCAGCGAGCGGGCTACTTCCTCGGCAGAGCCAACCAGCCACGTCGTGCTCGCTCCGCCGCCACCGAACTTACCTGGCGCGGTATAGAGATTGTCGTCCAGCACGTCGCCGCGCGCGGCAAGATCCAGAAGGCGTTGCTGGCCCACTGCCACCGTGTGACGATGGTCCTGCCAGCTGCCGGCCTTGCCTTCGGCCATCTTGGCGACTTTCGCTTCCGCATCGGCCCAGGCCTGTTGCGTCGTGTCTCTCACCAGGGTCGTGATCCTGAGGCCGAATTCCAGCGGAGCGATATCGCGATCGAGCGCCTTGCTAAGCGTCTTCAGCCGCTCGATCCGGTCCCGCACTCCGTCGAGAGGTTCGCCCCAGAAAAGCTGAACGTCGGCCTCCGTGGCTGCCACCCGCTCGGCCGCTTCCGAAGCACCCCCGAAATAGAGTTTCGGATGAAGGCGGTTGCCTCGGGCTTCAAGCGTCGGCACCACCGTGGACGCAGTTACCTGAAAGTGGTCGCCGGTGAAGGTGACGTTCTCTTCGGTCCAGAGACGGCGAATCAGCCGCATGAACTCCTTCGTGCGGGCGTAGCGTTGTGCCTGGTCACCCTCGCTGTCTCCATAGGCCGCGAGTTCGTCCTGGCCGGACACCACGTTGACCCGCACGCGTCCGCCGCTCAACTGATCGAGCGTCGCCGCTGAGGAGGCGAAATTCGCAGGTTTCCAGTAGCCGGGGCGTACGGCGATCAACGGCTCGAACGTCGTCGTTTGCGCAGCAAGCGCTGTCGCGATCGTGAATGTGTCGGGACGTCCCCAACCGGTGCCGATCAAAGCGCCCTTCCATCCGTGTTTTTCAATGGCTCTTGCCTGGGTCGTCAGTGTGTCGAGGCTGTTATGGCCTTCGGCCGCGACATCTCCGCGATGACCGGCCTTCACGTCGTTGGGAATGTACCAGTGGAATTCGGACGGATCGCACATGTTCGAAGTTATTTTTCCCTCTGGTCAGGCCGACCATTCGATCTCCGCGATGTCCAGCGAACCCGGCTTGCCGCCGTCGCGTGCAAGCTTCGCCGCCGCCCGCTGAAAGGCCGCATTGAGGGGTACGGGTACGCCGTGAAGACGCCCGAGCCGCACGATCTCGCCGTTCAGGTAGTCAACCTCGCTCGACGTGCCGCGCGCAAAGCTCTGCCAAGTCGATTGCTGGCCATGTTCGATGCCGCTGTCTTCCGCGACGTGCCAGCCGGAAATGTCAATGGTTCGCTCCGAAGGCTCTGCCGGGTCGTATCCCGCTGCTTTCAGGACGGTCCGGGCTTCGTCGGCCAGTTCGGTGGCGGCCTTAGCGAGGGCCTCCGCTGTGCCGGCGAAAAGCTCGGTCGCGTTCGTCACGTTGTGTACCAGCTTCGCGGCCTTCCAGCGGCGAATGTCCGCGCGGGCCTCCGCCAGATATCCGGCCTTCGTCAGATCGGAGACGATTGCCGATGCGGTCTCGTCCAGTCCGTGCGGATAGCGCCCGAGCGTCACCACGCCGAGGTTCGGCTCGCTGCCGACGACGACTTCGCCCGTCACGGTATAGCGCGCGGGGATCTTGACGCTTGCCGCATAGACACGATCGAAGCGTCGAAGCGCGATATCCTCGGCCGCCAGACCGTTTTGCAGCGTCACCAGCGGCAGTTCGGATGCAAGGCCCCCACCATCCACATCGCGCCAGGCCCAGAAATCGGTTGCTGCCTCGACGTCCTGCGCCTTGACCGTGAGGATGAGGATATCGCCCCTTTTCAAGGCCGGCGGCGTCGCGGTGTCGACCGCGTTCAGTCGCACCACGCGTGTTTCTCTGGGACGGCGATAGGAAAGGCCGTGGCGGATGATATGAGCGATCTGCGCGCCACGTCCCACCAGAACGTAGGGAATGTCGTGCGTCTCGAACTCTGCGGCAAGGCTCGCGCCCACTGCGCCGGCGCCGATGATAATGTAGCGTGTCATGTCCGTCCGATCGCGTCAGGCTGTCTTGAGGATAGGAAGGTCCGTCACGGAGTGCGAGGCGGCCTGATCCCGGTTCCATCTGTCGAAGGCGGCGCGGCCCAGAATGGAAATGGATGTGTCTTCCTGCGGAGCATGGACGAGCACGGCCTGGATGTCGCGGAAATGTCGTTCAAGGCCCAGATCTGCGCCCAGGCCTGGATTGCCGATACTGCGCACCGCGATCTGCACGGCGTCGCGGAGTTGCCGGCCGGCGATGAGCCGGGCCCGAATGTGCCTTTCCGCATCGCCCTGGCCAGCCCCGAGCGCGTCGAAAATGATCTGTCGGGCACCTGAGACGAGCAGGTCGATTTCACCCGAAAGCGCCACAAACCGCTCCGTGCGGGCGATGGGATAGCCAAGATTGGCCGGTACCCGCTCATGCGCGAAGCGGGTGAAGGCTTCTTGCGCAGCTTCCGCCACGCCGAGATAGATCGCGGTCAGCGCCAGCGTGATCGCCGCATGGGCGCGATTGTCCTGCTGAGCCACAGAGGGATCCACGAGTTCCAGGACGTTTTCTGCCGGAATTTCGACGTCAGTGTAGTCGACGTCATGCGAACCTGTGGCGCGCATGCCGAGGCTGTTCCAGTTTTCGATCACGGAAATGCCGGGCAGCCCGTTCGGCACGACGAAGGTTCCGACCCGGGACGGCGTTTCGTCGGTATGAGCCCAAACGAGAAAATGGGTCAGACCGTGCGCACCGGTCACGAAGCGCTTGCGGCCCGTGATCGACCAGCCGTTTGCTGTGCGCCGGGCAAGCGTTGCCGGCAGGCCACCGCGCGCTGGCGACCCCAGTTCCGGCTCGACGCGAGCGGCGTTGAGCAGGAGCGGGCGCTGCTTTCCCTCTGCCAGAAGCCGCTTGTAGAGATCTTCCGGCCAATGGTTCTTTCCTGCCTGGCCGAGATGGGTGAAGATCGTCATGGCGCTGATCAGCGCGACCGACGGATCGCCCCGGCCCAGCGCCGCCAGAATGGTGGCGGCATCGTAAAGCGTGGCACCGTCGCCGCCATGGCGGGTAGCAACCGTGCTTTCGAGAAGGCCGCTCTCATGAACGGCACGAATACCGACCCAGGGAAACTGACCGGTACGATCCGCGTCCGGCGCCGCATCCGCAAGAACCCGCGCGGTCGCGTCGAGTACGCTTCTGTCATAGGGCATGTCATTCAAGCTTTCTGATGGAGCCAGCAATATCCCTCGACGCGATGAACGCCGCCTCACCTGGTGATTGTGGGATTGAATGTAGTGTGAAACCCGGGCCGGACCGCGATCATCACGCGGCCGCTTTCTTCCTGGCCTCTTCCCGCTCGCGGAGGCCTTCACGCACCAGCGGCAGGATGTAGCGGCCATAATCGACGGCATCGTTGTAATTGTCGTAGCCGCGGATGGAGATCAGGTCGGCACCAAGATCGATGTAATCGAGAATGGAATCGGCGATGGTTCGCGGCGATCCCACCAGCGCGGTGGTGGCGCCACCTGCGTTGGTCGCAGTGACTGTTGGATACCATAAGGCACGGTCATGCACGTCGCCGCGGGCAGCAATGTCCAGGAGTCGCTGCGAGCCGACATTGGCAGGGCGCGGAGCGGAAAGCGGCGACCGTCCGAGACCTTTCTGACGGTTGTCGTTCAGTTGGTCCAGAATCTGATGCGCCTTCACCCAGGCCAGCTCGTCGGTTTCAGCCACGATCGGGCGGAATGTGACCCAGATGCGGGGACGATCCGTCCGGCCGGCCTTGGCGGCTTCGGCATAGACCCGGTCGATCTGCTGTTTTGTCTCTGCGAGCGGCTCGCCCCAGAGGCCGAAAATGTCGGCGAGCGAACCACCGATCCGGTAAGCGGCGTCCGACGATCCGCCCAGCGAGATGGGAATAAGGCCATTCGTGGGGCGCACGGCACTGCGGAACTGCTTGAACTGATAATATTTCCCATCGAAATCGAAGGGCTCTGTCGACGTCCAGACTAGGCGCAGGATGCGAATATATTCCTCCTGCCGCTCGTAACGCTCTTCCTTGTTGAGGAAGTCGCCTTCACGCGCCTGCTCTTCGTCGCTGCCGCCGGCAATGAAGTGGACAACGACGCGCCCGCCGCTCAACTGATCAAGCGTCGCCAGTGATTTCGCTGCGACGGTTGGATAGACGGTGTTCGGACGCAGAGCGACGATGATCTTGATGTTCTTCGTATGTGCGAGAATCGTGGCGCCAAGAGTGAAAGGATCGAAGGAGGATGAGGAATAGGGGATCAGCGTATAGTTGAAACCGTAGTCGTCAAGCGCGCGCGCGTACCGCTCAAGAAACTGCGGATCCACCGGCGCGTCGGGAAGGGGGTTGAGGTCATTCGATTCATTCGCAAAGGTTACGCTGATGAATTCTGCGGCCATGTGGGCGTGTCTCCCTAAGGTTGTATAATCATGCAGTCAAGTTAGAGCGTTGAAAAACGGAGAGGAAGACAGGTCATTCTTTTTCTATAGAATACGTAGAAAATATTCGCGCGATGAAGACTGTCTATGGAGCGCTGATCGCCGTTTGTGGCTTGGAGCAGGATCACCGGGTTGTCATCGCAATGAAGTGGCCGAGCTACGTTGTTCAGCAATCCACATGCAGGCGAGACAACGATGCTACCCCATCGATGGCCCGCTTGCGTCTATTCAAAAGCCAGGCGACCAGCCAAGGTTCGAGGCCACCGTCTCCGTCAGATCGGACAGCAGCCGCACATTCTCGGCGAGACCGAAGCCTGGCGGCAGGAAGAGCACAATCTCGTCCGCGGCGGCGAGGCCCGGGTCGTTGAGGACGGCCTCGATCACCTGCTCGGGAGTGCCATGGAAGACCGGGGAGATCTGGGTCCCGGGCGGCTGGTTGGTCCGCACGGTTGGTTCAAGGGCACCCTTTGGGCGAGACGCGGCAATACCAAGGGTGCGGCGCTCGAGGTCGTAGTTGGCGTATTTCTCCCTGAGTTCGGCGGTGGTGCCAACCAGGATCGAGGCAGCGACGGCGACCGAAGGCGGCTCGTTGCCCCACGTCTTACGCCAGGTGCTGCGGTAGGCCTCGATGATGCGCGCCTGGTATTCACCGAAACTCTCACCTTCGGCGTAGTCGTGCTGGACGGTCCCGGAGATGAGCCCGATGCCGAGTTCGGCCGCCTGCACGGCGGAGTCAAGGCTGGCCGAGCCCTGCCGGATACGGGAGCGCAGGGTCGGACTGTGAGGCGTCGCGCGCAGCTCGGCGCCTTCCGGGGCGCCCTGTCCGGGTCCGGCGACGGTGTGGAGAACCTCGCCTGCAATTGCGGCAAGGAAGCGCGCCTGGCGGCGCTTGGCCTCCGTCCGGGCATCGGTATCGACCGCGCCGAACACTGCGTCGAACGCCGCGTTGGTACCGGTCGAGATGGCAAGCTCCAGCCGGCCACCGATCAACAGATCTGTCGTGCCGGCCGCCTCGGCGAGCAGGATCGGATCTTGATAGCGCATCGGGATGACCGCGGAGCCCAGCGTGATATGCTGCGTATGCTGGCCGGCAGCGGCAAAGAACGGAAGCGGTGAAGACAGGTAGTTGTCGAAGTGCCGTTGGTAGGCCCAGCCCGACTGGTAACCCAGCCGTTCGGCGGCCTTGAACAGCTCGATCCCGTCGCGCAGCCCCTGCGCCGGGCCAGCCTCATCGTTGAACGATACCCGCGTATTGAAGCCGAGCCGCTGCTTCGGACGGAACTGTGCGGGTAGCGTGCTGGCGGGCGCGGTGACGTTCATGCGATCATTTCCTCGTTGAATATCCGCCGGGGTTGCGGGTGTGGCGCGCGGGCAATATCGGCTGCGCCGGACGGGATCGACGCCAGCAAAGACCGAGTATAGGGCTGCTGGGGGTTGTCGAAGATGTCGGCGACGGTCCCATGTTCGACAATGCGGCCGCGCTGCATCACCGAGACAGTGTGGGCGAGTTGACGCACCAGGGCCAGATCGTGGGAGACGAACACATAGGTCAGGCCGAGCTTGGCCTGCAGCGAGAGCAGCACCTCGACGATGTCGGCCTGGACACTGACGTCGAGCGCGGAGGTGGGCTCATCGAGCACGATCACGTCCGGCTTGAGGACCAGCGACCGGGCGATGGCCACGCGCTGGCGCTGGCCGCCTGACAGGGCTTCCGGCTTGCGTGAGAGCAGGTGTTCGCCGAGCCCGACATTGGCCAGCGCTTCCCGGACCCGCTCAGCCCGTTCCTCACGCGTCCCGATCTTGAACCGGTCGAGCGGCTCGCGCACCAGCTGCTCGACCTTCCAGGTCGGGTCGAGCGAGGTGAACGGGTTTTGATAAACGAACTGAAGATGCCGCCACACCGCGCGCAGAGACCCGTTCGAGCGACCGGCGAGCCGCTCGCCGGCAACCGTGATGTTCCCGGCGTCGGGTTCATCGAGCCCCAGCAGCAGCCGGATCGTCGTTGTCTTGCCTGAGCCCGACTCGCCGACCAGCGCATGCGTGGTACCGGCCGGGACGGTGAACGACACATCGTTGACAGCCGTCAGTATCTTGCCGTCGACCGTGAAGGTCTTGGTGACGCCACCGACCTCGATCTTCGGTGCCTTGCCGGCATCGGTTTTGAGCCGACGGAAGCCGGGATCGCGCAGCCTGGCATAGCGGTTGGGGTTGAGGGCCGGGACGTCGGCATGCAGCTTTTTCGCGTATGCCGACGCCGGCGACGAGAAGACAGCTGCGGTCCTGCCTGCTTCCTGGACGAGGCCGTCCTTCAGCACCACCAGCGAGTCCGCCCGTTCGGCGGCGATCGCAAGATCGTGGGTGATCAAAAGCAGGCTGATATCGAGTTCCTGCTGTAGCCGGGAGAGCAGGTCGAGGATCCGCTTCTGGATCGTGACGTCCAGCGCGGAGGTCGGCTCGTCCGCGACCAGGAGCAAGGGCCGTGGGAGGACCGCAAGGCCGATCAGCACGCGCTGCAGCATGCCGCCCGACAGCTCATGCGGGTACGAGTCGTAGACACGCTGGGGGTTGTCGAGCCCGACCTGGGCGAACATATCAAGGATAAGCGCCTTTTGGATTGCCTTGTTGGGCTCGTCGAGGAGAGCTGCCGCCTCCATCGCCTGGGCGCCAATCGTCCGTACCGGGTTGAGCGAGTTGCCGGGATCCTGCGGGACAAAGCCGATGGCCCGTCCCCGCAAAGGCCGGAAACGACGCTCCGAGAGGCCGAGAACTTCCTGGCCGTCGAACTCGACGCGGCCGGTAGCGTGCCCTCTGCCAGGAAGCAGTCGCAGCACCGCGCGGGCGATGGTCGACTTGCCCGAGCCTGACTCCCCGATGAGGGCGAGGCTCTTGCCGCGGCCCAGTTCGAAGCCAACGTCGGTAACGACCTCCTGCGGCCCGTAAGAGACGGACATGCCCTTGACGAGGAGCAGGGGGGCAGATCGCTGTAGATTTAGCGTCGTGATCTCACCATGGGCGAGAGTGAAGTTCAGTCTGTCTTGCGGAGCCATCGGCTGATCCTGTTCACAGAGAGGACGGTCGCGATTGTGACGAAGGCGGGTGCGTATACCAGCCATGGCCATTTGAGGTAGTCCTTGCCGATCGAGATCAGCAGGCCCCAGTCGGAGGCCGGTGGCGGGTCGCCATACCCGAGGAAAGCAAGGCTTGCGATCACCAGGATCGAGTCGCCGAACTGCAGCACCGCGAGCGGGAGCACCGAGCGTGACGCGTTCGGCAGCACATGCCGCCACAAGATGTGCCAGCGCGAGCCGCCCGAGAGGAACGACGCTTCAACGAATGTCGCCCGCCGGGTCTTGATGACTTCGGAGCGCATGACCCGGGCAAAGACGGCTACCGCAGAGACGCCGGTGGCGATGGCGGCGTTCGTGGTGTCGAAGCCGATCGCGGTGACGACGATGACGGCCAGCAGGAATTTTGGGATCGCCAGCAGCACGTCGACCAAGCGGGCGAGCACAGTGTCCACCCAGCCGCCAAGGAAGCCGGCCAGAAGGCCGATGATGCCGCCGGCGACGACACCTATGACCACGGCAATGAGTGCGCTGGATACCGAGGAAACCGTGCCATAAACGACGCGGCTATAGAGGTCGCGACCCAGGTGGTCGGTGCCGAACCAGTTCTCGGCACTGGGGCCGAGCAGCTTGTGAGCGGGAACGCCGTTGACCGGGTCATGGCTCGTGAACAGGCCGGGGGCGAGCGACCAGCCGATCGCGAGCGCGATGATCGCGAACGAAAGCGCGACGGTCGGCGGTATCCGGAGGGCTGTCAGCCGGCTGTCCAGGGTCACGCGCGAGATGGAGTAGGCGGAGAGGAGGGTCATGATGTCACCGCCTTTGAAATGCCGGCGGAGCCTTCGTCAGCTGTGGCTGGACGACGTTCGGGAGCGCCGAGGAGCTTTACGCGCGGGTCGAGCAGCGGGTAGGCAAGGTCGGCGATCAGGTTGACGAGTACGAAGACCACGGCTGCCAGCGAGACCACCGCCTGCAGGACAGGGAGATCCTGGGTGCTCACCGAACGCTGCACAAGGCTGCCGATACCGGTGCGTCCGAACACCGTCTCGGTTATCAGCGAGCCGCCGAGCAGTTCGCCGATCGTCAGCGCGATGACGGTAATGACCGGCAAGGATGACGGCTTCAGCAGGTGTTTGGTGAAGAGGCGCATCTGCCCGAGCCCTCGGCCGCGCGCGACGGCGGCGTATTCCTGCTCGGACTCGTGGTCGAGGTTGGCGATGAGCACTTCGGCGATTTGTGCGGATATGGGGATGCCGAGCGCGATTGCTGCGAAAAGGGTCGCCCAGAAGCTGTCGGGCTCAATGACCCGGAAAAGACCGATCTGGAAGCCGAAGATGTGGATCAATACGAGGCCGATCACGAAATTGGGCACCGACAGGAACAAGGACGGAAAGCCCCGCAGCAAGCCCTGGCCATACCGTTTCGGAAGAAACTGGGTGCCATAGGCGATCACGACCGCCAGCAGCAACGCGACGACAAGACCCGTGGTTGCGAGGATCAGCGTCGATGGCAGCACCTCGGCGATCAGGGTCGTGACGGGCCGGTTGGATCGCATCGAAAGGCCGAGGTCACCGGTGACGAAGCCGGAAAAGGATGCCCACAGCTGAACCAGGACCGGCCTGTCCAGGCCCTGGGCGGCGACAATCTCCTTGATCTCCTGCTCGGTAAATCCGTTCTGAGGATTGTTCAGGACATTGGTGATCGGGTCGCCCGGCAGAATGCTGACGACGACGAACGTGAAGATGTAAGTCAGCACGATGACGACGACGGCCTGAGCGAGACGCTTCATGGCATAGGTCAGGTAGGCGTTGTTCATGCCTGTCGCCTCACATTCATCGGTTGCATCGCGACTTACTCGCTTTCGGTCTTGCTTGCCGTGTAGTAGCTGGCATAGGCGACGCCGTTGTATGTCTCGCCCTTGAGCGTCGGCGACTGCACGTAGATGCGCTGGACGATCTGCGTGCGCGGGATGAAGTAGCCCTGTTCGAGGACATACTTCTGCAGTTCGTCCAGGAGCGGTTCGCGGATTTCGGTCGAGCCAGCGCTGGCGATCTTGTCGCGCAGTTCGTTGAGCGTCTTGTCGCTCTCGTCGAGGGCGAACCAGTTCTCGCCGTTGTTGGCGTTGGTCAGGATACTGGCGACGATGCCCGCGTCGATGAAGCTGCGCGTCACCTCGTAGGCTGGCACAGCCGCGCCGCCGTACTTGACCTTCTGGCCATATGTTACGACGTCGTAAGCCTGAATGCCGACCTTCCAGCCAATCTTGCCGAGTTGTTGGGCGATGAGTTCGTCGACTGCCTTCGAGGTTGCGAGGTAGGGATTGGAGTGGAGTGTCAGCGACAGCGGCTTGCCGTCCTTGGCGCGGATGCCGTCTGCGCCCTTGGTCCAGCCCGCCTCGTCGAGGAGCTTTTCGGCCTTCTCCGGGCTGTAGGCCAGCAGATCGCTGTGGTCGGTCGCCCCCGGCACGTTGCTCTGGATGAAGGACGTCGCCAGCTTCCAGTCGGGCGTGTAGACGGTGTCGATGATTTCCTGGCGGTTGATGCCGGCCTGGAGGGCCTGGCGGACCTTCACGTCATCGTACGGAGCCAGCTTGGTGTTGATCGCCAAGCCGTTGACGAAGCCGAGATAGCGCGGCGTCGCAATGGTGAAGCCTTCCGCCTTGAGGGACAGCAGCTCCTGTGGGGAGGCGTTGTAGGCGACGTCGGCCTGGCCGGACTGAACCGAGGCGACCCGCAGCGATGGCTCGGAGACTAGCTTGTAGGTGATGGAGTCGAGGAAGGCCGGGCCGGTGTGGCCGACTGCCGCGGGACCCCAGTTGTAGTCCTTGCGCTTGACCAGCTTGACGAAGTCGCCTTCCTTCCAGCTATCGACCACGTACGGGCCGCTGCCGGAGGTCTTGCTCAGGTCCGCCTGATCCGTGGCGGGCTGAGCAATGGTCTTCGGTGAGATGAGGATCGAACCGTGGTAGCCAAGCGTCGGGATGAAGCCGAGCGTCGGCTTCTTGAAGAAGACCTTCACTGTAGTCGCGTCAATCGCCTCGGCATGGTCGTAGGTCTTCGGAAAGAGTCCAATCGGGTTGATACCCTCGTTCTTGCGGCCGGCGTACCAGATGTCGAGGTTGGCGACGACGGCCGATGCGTCGAGCGGGGACCCGTCGGAGAATGTCACGCCGTTCTTCAGGTGCAGGGTGAATTCGGTCGCCTTGTCGTTCTGCTCCCAGCGCTCGGCGAGCCAGGGGCTGACCTTGCCGTCGGCGTCGACGTAAAGGAGTTTATCGGTCACATGTCCCCAGATGTGGCCCTGGAAGCTGGAGATCGCGCTGTTGTTCGGGATCCAGGTGTCGCCCAGCGAATCGATCAGGAAGGTGATGTCACCGCCGTTGCTTGGGCTGTCCGCACTCAGAGCCGGCGAGAACCCCGCCGTTGCCACCAACGCGGCGGTTGCTAGCGCGGAGGTGGCGATCAGCAGACGACGCCGGGAAAGGGAGAGCAGAAAAGAGCGTTCGGTCATGATGCGGTCCTGTGTTGTTTGCCAAGCAGATCATGACGCATAGCCTAAGCACGGTATGGAGAAGGAGAAAGACCAGTTGTTCTTTTTCTACTAAATTTATGGATTATTTTGTTCCGTTTCCGGGCGTGTGAGGATCAGCTTTTCCGGGCTTGGCGGGATCTTTGATTGTGGAGCTTTTTCGACCATGGCGGTGATGGGTGCAAAATGGACCTCGGGCGGCGCCATTCATTCCGCTGCTCGACCGGTCCGTTCGACTATCGGCGCCGGGATTGAGGAGGCGCCTGTCCCTGACCGGCGAAAGCAAATTTACCGGTTACTGGCCTTCGTGCTGGACCTGTCAGCGTCGTCTATGAAACTCAACCCCTCGAATATCCGCACCGCAGGCGGTTCACCGTCGAACCGTTCGACCTCCACCCGGGTCAGCTGCCCGGTTGAGGCCTGGGCTAGCTGGGAGGTTCCGACATCGCGTGTGAGGATGTTCGGATTGCCGTGGATACACATGGTCTTGTCGGCGGCTCGATCGTCGGGCTCGAACCACGCGCCTGTCGCAAGCTGCATGACGCCCTTTCGCAGGTCTTCGCTCAATACCGCTGCCGCAAGGCAGCTGCCAAGGGCATTGAACAGCCTGACGATGTCGCCATCCAAGATGCCGCGCTCGGCCGCATCGGCCGGATTGATTCGCACCGGTTCCCGGCCCTTGATCTTGGTGGATCGGCTGAAATCGCCATAGTCCAGCTGGCTATGCAGACGCGAATGCGGCTGGTTGCAGATCAAATGGAGCGGATAGCGGCGCTCATCCGCCTCTGCTTCCGGTCTGAGTGGATACCATTGCGGATGACCACGGCAATCGTCGTAACCGAAGCTCTCGATGGTCTTGGAAAAGATTTCGATTTTCCCGGATGGTGTTTGTAGCGCTGCCCCCGCCGGGTCTTGGCGGAAAGCGCGTGCAGGCCCGCCGTCATCAGGCTGAAGCGGCAGCAACAGCTCGCCGCGTTTCCAGAAGATTTCAAAGTCGGGAGCCTCGTGTCCGCCCGCGGCAAGCGCCTTGCGCGTCGTCTCGAACAGGAAAACGAGCCATTCCTTGCTGGTTCGGTTTTCGGTGAACGCTTCGAACGTTCCGAGACGGCGTGCTATTTGCGAGAAGATTTCATAATCGTCCCGCGCTTCGCCGACCGGCTCGATGAGCTTCTTCATCGCGATCATCAAGGGATCGCCGCTCGATGCGCCGATATCGTCTCGCTCGAGCGTCGTCGTGGCCGGCAGGACAATGTCGGCGTGACGCGCGGAAGACGTCCAGGCCGTTTCATGCACGATGATGGTATCGGGTCTCTTGAATGCTGCCCGCAGTCTGTTGATATCCTGATGGTGATGAAACGGATTGCCCCCCGCCCAATAGACGAGCCGGATATCGGGATAGCGTAATGCATAACCGTTATAGTTGAACGCCTCGCCCGGATTGAGGAGCATGTCGGCGATGCGCGCAACGGGAATGAAATCCGAGACCGGGTTATGGAATTGACTTAGTGTGGGCAATGGAACGGAGAGCTGGCGTTTGCCTGTGTTGCCCAACGCCCCAAGAGAATAAGAGAACCCGCCGCCGTCCAGTCCTATCTGTCCGAGCATTGCGGCCAGCACGATGCCCATCCAGACCGGCTGCTCGCCATGGTCGGCACGTTGAAGCGAATGGCTGACGGTAATCAGTGTCCTTGCTCCCGCCATTGTCCGCGCCAGATCCCTGATGGCCTCGACGCCGATGCCGCAGATGCCGGAAGCCCATTCCGGGCTTTTTTCGACGCCATCGGTCCGGCCGAGCAGATAATCCTCGAAACGCTCGTAGCCGACCGTATAGCGGTCGAGAAATCCGCGGTCATGCAATCCTTCCCTGACCAGCACATGGGCAAGGCCGAGCATCAGCGCGACATCGGTTCCCGGCACGATCGGCAGCCATTCGGCATTCGCCTCAGAGGGGAAATCATCGTTTAACGGGCTGATGAGGACAAAGCTGGCACCGCGCGCGCTGGCTCCCTTCAGTTTGTCGCGGACAATATGCTGGCTGTTGCCGCCGCCATGCACATCCGCGTTCTTGATCGCCATTCCGCCAAAGGCTACGATCAGTTCGCTGCTCCGCTCGATGGCATCCCAGGTGACGCTCTTGCGTTCGACGTGGTCGTATGGTCCCAGGACATGCGGGATAATGACCATCGCAGCGCCGGAACTATAGGTGTTGACGGATCGCACATATCCGCCCAGCAGATTCAAAAAGCGGTGGACTTGGCTCTGAGCATGATGGAACCGTCCGGCACTGGCCCATCCGTAGGAACCGCCGAACACGGCCTGCGGTCCGAAATCTCCGTAAACGCGCCGAAGCTCTTTCGCGACAAGATCCAGCGCTTGCGGCCAGCTGACTTCCACGTAATCGTCTGCCCCGCGAGACTGCGCGTTGCCGGGGGTGCCCTCGAGCCAACCGCGCCTGACTGCTGGACGCCTGATGCGCATGGGGCTATCGGCGATCGCCGGCAGGTTGCCCAGCAAGGGCGACGGATGTGGGTCATCGGAATGGGGACGGATTTCAAGCTTTCCGTTTTCGTAACGTCCGGAAAATGCGCCCCAATGAGAGCTATGTGTCTTGAACTCGTTCATGTGCGGAATACCCCGGCGATCAAAGTGATTGCTGACAGGCCGATGACGTCTAAGAAGGCAGGATCTTGCCCGGATTCATAATGCCTCTGGGGTCGATCGCCTGCTTGATGACGGCCATGAGCTCGACGGCGTCGCCGTGTTCCTGGCGCAGATAAGCGATTTTGCCAGTGCCCACGCCGTGTTCGCCGGTCGAGGTACCGCCGACCGAAATCGCGTATTCGACCATCTTCTTGTTGATGATCGCGACCTCATCGATCTCTGTCTGGTTCGTTGGATCGACAGCGAAGACGACATGGTAGTTGCCGTCGCCGACGTGGCCGAGGATAGCGGCCGGAACGCTACAGCCCTGCAAAAACTCGCGCGTCTTGACGATGCAGCCGCTCAGCTGCGAGACAGGCACACAGACGTCGGATGACCAGCCCTTTGCGTTCTGCCGCTGGGAGACGACCGCATAGAATGCGTTATGGCGCGCCTTCCAAAGCCGATTGCGTTCCTCCGGCGCGTTGGCCCATTCGAAATTCTTGCCGCCATTGTCCTCGACGATCGCCCTGACCATCTCGACCTGCTCGCGAACCCCCTCCGGAAAGCCATGGAATTCGAAGGCGAGTGTGTCCTCGATTTTCAGCGATAGATTGGAATAGGCGTTGACCGCCTGGATCAGCCCGCGGTCCATCAACTCCATCCGGGCAACCGGAATGCCGAGCTGCACGACCGCAATCGCAGCATTGACCGCCTGGTCGACGCTTTCGAACGAGCAGAGCGCCGCGGAAATCGTTTCCGGGATGCCGTAGAGCCTGAGCGTGACTTCGGTGATGATGCCGAGCGTGCCTTCGGAGCCCACAAACAGCCGGGTGAGGTCATAACCAGCAGAAGACTTGCGTGCCCGGCCGCCGGTGCGGATGACCTGTCCGGTCGGCAGGACGACGGTCAGCGACAGGACGTTCTCGCGCATGGTTCCGTACAGAACCGCGTTCGTTCCGGAGGCGCGCGTCGCGGCCATGCCGCCGATCGAGGCGTTGGCGCCGGGATCTATCGGGAAGAACAGGCCCATGTCGCGCAGGTGCATGTTCAGTTGTTCCCGCGTCACCCCGGCCTGCACAGTGCAATCAAGGTCCTCGGCACTGACGCGGATGACCTGCGACATCCGCGAAAGATCGATGGAAACGCCGCCACGGACCGCCGTCAGATGACCCTCGAGCGAAGTACCCGCGCCAAACGCGATCACCGGCACGCCTTCAGCTGCGCAGAGCCGGACGGTCTCGGCCACTTCCTCGGTGCTTTCCACAAATACGACGGCATCCGGGATGGCAGGCGTGTGATGGGATTCGCCGCGGCCGTGCTGTTCGCGCAAGGCGCGCGCGGTGGAAAAACGATCCCCGAAGACAGCGTTAAGCGTTTCGGAGAGACCGGAAGAGAGCACGCTCATCTGCCGTCTCCGCGCTTGTCCGGACCGATGTCGACAGGTGCCTCACCCGGCTGGCCCCATTCGGTCCAGGCGCCGTCATAGACGGCGACGTCTTCCTTGCCGAGGAGATGCAGTCCAAAAACAAGTGCGGCGGCGGTCACGCCCGAGCCGCAGCTCGCAATGACCGGCTTGGAGAGATCAAGACCGGC
Organism: Pararhizobium sp. LjRoot238; assembly: GCF_964252955.1. NCBI lineage: Bacteria > Pseudomonadati > Pseudomonadota > Alphaproteobacteria > Hyphomicrobiales > Rhizobiaceae > Pararhizobium > Pararhizobium sp. LjRoot238. The sequence goes on from NZ_CAXUPP020000003.1 coordinate 120,794, forward strand.
AGTCTCGAATGCCTTGCGGATGTCCTCCACCGGGAGAAGTTCGCCGGATTGCGGATCGGTCAGGGCGTTGAAGGGAAGATTGAGGCTGCCGGGAATATGCCCGGAGCGCAGGCCCGGCCGTGCCTCTTTTTCCTCAGCGGTAAACCGACCGGCCGAGCGCGCATCGATGACCTGCTCCGCCCGGCTTCCCAGATTGTCGAGAACCTGTGCCTTTGAGCGGACAGCGGTCGGGTCGAATGTTGCGTGGAACCGTGCGCTGGCTGGCGCTACGACCTCATGGGTCACAGCGCGTTCCTCGGCCAGCCACTTCTTGAGCCCGCCATCGAGGATCGCGACCGTGTCATGGCCGAAGGTGCGCAAGGTCCACCAGACCCGTCCGGCCGACATCAGGCCGGGCGTGTCGTAAACCACGACGACACTGTCGTTCGAAATGCCGAGATCGCCAGCGTAGCGCTCGAACGCGTCGGCGGACGGCAGCATGTGCGGCAGCAACGTCTCGTGATCGGCGATCGTGTCGATGTCGAAGAAGCGCGCGCCGGGAATGTGACGACTGGCAAAATCCTCTGAAGCGATCGGCGTCGCGCCGGGCAGCTTGAAGGATCCGTCGAGAATGACGAGGTTCTGATGATCGAGATGCGCCGCCAGCCATTCGGTGGAGACGAGCGAGCCCGGTAGGGAAACAGACATGAGACGCTCCGAGTATGGTCGGGAGAAACGCAACGCGTGTCCGGCGCATGGCACGACAATGCCGCGCCATGCGATGAGATCAGGCGACGAGCTTTTCGCCCTTCAGATGGCGATCGAGGAAAGGCAGGCTATCCTGTCCCCAATAGAGTTCGTCCTCGTATCGGAAGGTGGGAAGGCCAAAAACGCCGGCGGCCTTGGCGGTCTCGACATTCGATTTCCAGATCGACTGCACCGCATCCGCTTGGGCAAGTTCTTCAAGCCTTGCACCATCGAACCCCGCTGCATCCGCAATTGCTTGACGGACCTCGGTTTGGCCGATGTCCTCTCGGCGTGCCCAAAAGGCGTCTTGAAGCACGCCTGTCAGCGTCAACCAGTCTGCACCGTTCTCGATGGCGGCGATAATCATAAACCCGGCAGGCGTCGGGTCGGAGAGGGCGGCGCGGTTTTCGAAATTCAGCGTCTTGCCCCGCAGCGACGCCCACCGCTTTAGATCTTTCGTCCAATAGGCGCGGCGTGCTTCCGGCCGGTTACGGGAATAGATCGCACCGTTGTCCTCGATCAGCGGGATGACATATGGGCGTATCGATGCCCCATGCCGCGAGGCAAGGGCGGCAAACGGCTCCAGGCCGATGAAAGCCCAGGGGGAGCCAATGCCGAAGAAGTAATCGATGGTTTTTGTCATTGTCAGTTCTTCTCAAGAGTTCGGGTCGAGGAGATCGCCGCGTCGAAGACGGAAAGTGCGCAGTCGCGGGCAACAAGAACGGCCTGCGGATCGCGTTCGACTGCCACCGTGGCAAGGGCTCCTTCATAGAGGAGGGAAAGATGGGCAGAGGCTTGGTCAGGTCTGACATCAGCTCTCGACATGATGGCGCGAAATATGTCCCTCACAGTTTTCTTGTGCGTTCGCGCTATCGACACGACGCGTTGAGAATCGCCGTGCTCGGCGACTGCAAGAGCGAACGCGCAGCCCCGAAACTCCGGGCTATCGGCCTTTTCGTACAAACGCTCGAAAATCAGCTTGATCTGATCCCTCGGAGCACCCGCGGCATCCAAAACCTCCTGCAACGAACGGATAACACGGTCGTGGCGATCCTGGAGATAGGCTGCAACGAGATGGTCCTTGGACGGGAAGTGTCGATAGAGGGTTGCCTTGGCAACCTTCGCTTCTTCGATGATTCGATCTATGCCAACGGCGCGGATACCTTCGCGATAAAAAAGCGCACCGGCGGCGGTAAGGATCTGGTCTGATATAGGCTCTTTCATTGGACTGCTTCGGTTTGGGGATGCTTCATTGATGAATCAGCAAGCCATATCATCAGGCTGTTACCGTCAAGGTTGGTTCCTGCCAGGGTTCAGTGCATTGTTTGGCGATCGGATGGCGTCGAGCGGACGAACAACCTAGAAGTCATCCTCATGTGGAAAAAGGTCAAAGGCTTGCTGCGCTACCTCCCGCCAATAGGGTACTTTTGTAGCAAGCCACATTTAATCATCGTCTCCCCCTTCCAGACGTACTGACTATCCAATGTTGAAGATGATCCCGTTTGACTCGCCATGCAGAAAGGCTAGGGCACAAACCGATAACGAGAAAGACAGGTTGTTCTTTTTCTGCTGGCTTTGTAGAAAATGTTTCGTGCGCGTCTCGCTCAGACAGCTGACTTTTTCGTAGCCATACGCAGCAACCTCATGCGGGAAGTGACACTCTGTGCACTTGGAGTGTTGTCCCGACGCCGCATGGGTGATCTCTTGAACTTGTCGATGGTTCGCCGCTGGGCACCGCCGAGGGGCCGACCGGGTCGTCCAGGCAGTGATCTGCGCGTGCTCCAGAATTCAGCTCTTTCCCTTCCACGGAACCAGCCATACTTCCAGTGATCGCATCCCAAGCGTAAACGCGAATGCACACAATGCAATAATGCCTATACCCACGAAAACCACATCGGTTGCCAGGAAATGCGATGCGGACATGATCATGTAACCGATGCCTCTTGTCGAGGCGATCAGCTCGGCCGCAACCAAGGTGCCCCAGCCCACGCCCAGGGCAATGCGGATCCCCGTTAGGATTTCCGGCAGGGCCGACGGCAGGACGATATCGAAGAACAGGTTCCATCGGCTGGCACCCAGCGTCAGCGCCACATTGACACGCTCGAGTGGCAGGGATCGAACGCCAGCTTGGGCCGACAGGCAGATCGGGGTGAACATTGCCAGAACCAGCAATGTCACCTTGGAGGTCTCACCGATACCCAGCCAGATGATCATGAGCGGCAGATAGGCGAGCGGCGGGAGCGGCCAATAAAATTCGATGGGTGTATCCAGAACGCCCTTTGCCCAGCGATTGAGCCCCATCGCAAGACCTACCGGAAGACGACATTGATCAGCGCGGCGAGAAAGGCCGTGCCGAAGTTGATACGCAGGGTGTTGACCGTGCGCTGGTCGTTGGCCAGTTCCCAGAAGGTTGCCCAGCCCAGGACGCTGGAGCGCCAAACGAGGCCGGAGAGAGGAATGAGATGACGAGAGTGAGCCATGACAAAGTAACGCCGAGCGCCAATCCGAATCCCGGAATGACGCTCGGCTGCCTGATTTGCACAGCGAAGCTGCGCGTGCGGTCATAAAGTCTTATTGTCCTGGCTTGTAGATCTGGTCAAAGAGCCCACCATCTCCAAAATATTTTGGCTGAGCTTCCTTCCATCCGCCGAATTCGTCAATAGTGACGAGCTTAACATCGGCAAAACGCTTGATGTCCTCCGGGTCGGCGGCTTCCGGTTTGAAGGGGCGATAGTAGTGTTTTGCCGCAAGCTTCTGGCCGACATCCGAATAGAGATATTGCAGATAGGCTTCGGCCACCTTGCGGGTGTCCTTGGCATCGACATTGCCGTCGACCAGCGCGACCGGCGGCTCAGCCTTGATCGAGATGGACGGAGTGACGATGTCGAAATTGTCCGGGCCGAGTTCCTCGAGCGAGAGATAGGCTTCGTTTTCCCAGGCGAGCAGAACGTCTCCGAGGCCGCGCTGGACGAAGGTGGTCGTCGAGCCGCGCGCGCCGGTGTCGAGCACGGGAACATGCTTGAAGAGCTGGCTGACATATTCCTGCGCCTTGGCATCGTCGCCGCCATTGGCCGCGCGCGCCCATGCCCAGGCGGCCAGGAAGTTCCAGCGGGCGCCGCCCGAGGTCTTCGGGTTCGGCGTGATGACCTGGATGTCATCCTTCACGAGATCGCCCCAGTCCTTGATGCCCTTCGGATTGCCCTTGCGCACCAGGAAGACGATCGTCGAGGTGTAGGGCGCGCTGTTGTTTTCGAACTTGGTCTTCCAGTCAGCCGGAATCTTGCCGGTTCCTTTGGCGATGGCGTCGATATCGGCTTCGAGCGCCAATGTCACGACGTCGGCTTCCAGCCCGTCGATGACGGCACGCGCCTGTTTGCCGGAGCCGCCGTGCGATGCCTGGATCGTCACCGTTTCCCCGGTATCCGCCTTCCATTTTTCAGCGAAGGCCGCGTTGAAATCCTTGTAGAGTTCACGCGTCGGGTCGTAGGAGACATTCAGAATCGTCGTGTCGGCAAATGCAAAACCCAGTCCGCCGATCTGGATGCTGCTGGCGAGAAGCGCCATCGTAAAAAAATTCGTGAGTCGTTTCGCTCGCATGGCTATCTCCGTTGTTAAGCAGGCTTACTCTATTCATTAAGTGGAATATTTTAACGCAGAACTTTACCTTCGGCCCTCGTGGAGAGAGAAAGTCCTGCCTCTGATAGCCCAGATGTAGAAATCATTTGCCCCCCTGGATCATCTCCCGACTGATTGCTAGCGAACACGGTGGACGCGCCGCCGCGCAGATGCTGAAACATGCTCAGCGACGAGCCATGCGGTGCAAGCGTTTATTGCCAGTGATTTCCACACCGTCGCGCCGGCCTTGCCGGTAAGGAGACGGATGATTTCTTCGTCGCGTAGTCGCGCTAACTTGAAACCTATCGGGCTGCCGGCATCCACGAAAAGCGGGTCGCGCTCGTTCGTGTCATCGTTCCTCTCGACAGAGCCGATACTGACCCGCAGACGTTATCGCGATTGCGAGGCGGGGCGCTACGAGCGAACGCTGACGCGACAGGGAGAGGCAGATTCTGGAGCTAGTCCTTGCCGATCCCATACTGCCGCGTGTTAGCGAACTCAGGTTGGAACTTCCTGACGAATTCGCGGACTAGGAGTATCGGCGGCAGATCATCCATGACTTTGTCAGCTTCATTGCGCCGAAACTGGGCTGGGTCAACACAAATGAGCGAGATCGGATCCTACCAAGGGATCTCGAAGATTTTGTGATCCTTGTCTTCCAGAACTTAAAAAGCGCGATCTTGCGAGGCAGGATTACCAGAGCGCAACCTTGCGAGAAAATCTTGGATTGAGGCGGCCCGCAAATTCTTATTTCGATGTCGCATCGAGGCCACCCAGCTCAAACTGCTAGGGCACCCAATATATCTTGCCGGTATCGAAATCGGTGGATGCGGACACGGGGAACGGTCCGATAGCGCAGACAGCCAGCGAGGATAGATTTTCCCCTCTCCGGCGTGATGAAGGTTCGTCGTTGCTTTAATCTAGTATTTTTATGGATAATATTTATCAGCACGATTGGCGCGGCTTGGCGTGCGAGAATGGCAAAGGAAGGAAACCACATGGCGGCTCCCAAACTCGTCGGTATCGTCGGCAGCTTCAATCGGCCTTCGAAGACATACGCCCTTGTTCAGGATGTCGCTGATCGCGCTGCCGAACGGTACGGCTTTGCAAGTAAGATTTATGACCTCTACGATGTTGGTGCTTCGCTTGGCAGTGCTCTCTGGCGCAAGGATCTTGATGATCAGGCGAAAGAAGTCGTTGATGCCATCGTCGGATCGGACGCTCTTGTTGTCGGCGCGCCGACCTACAAGGGCTCCTATCCGGGCCTCTTCAAACACTTGATTGATCTGATCGATCCGCACGAGCTGCGGGGTAAACCAATCATCATAGCAGCGACGGGGGGCGGCGATCGTCACGCTTTGATGGTGGAGCATCAATTGCGTCCTCTGTTCGGGTTTTTCATGTCGCATACACTACCGACGGCCGTTTACGCGTCGGACCGCGACTTCACAGACTATCGTGTGTCCTCCGAGTCGCTCTCAAATCGAATTGGCGATGTCGTCAGCGAGCTCGCCGCATTCTTTCCTGGCGTAAATGCTGTTCTTGCCGCGGCTGAGTAACGAGCTGCGCGTACCCTGTTCCACTCGATTAGGATGCAATGATGGACAAGGCCAATACGACACTCCCATCCGAGGAGCTCTGGAGGGTTCTCGACTTCGCACGGCGATATCGTCTGGAGAAAACGGAAGAAAACCGCCTTCTCCTGCTCTTCGGCCCTATCGCTTCGGTACACGAATTGCTGACGAATGCGCGCCGGTATCCGCTCACTCCATGAGCCAGATCCTTGCAGTCTCAATCGTGAAAAAACGGAGGATCGTATGCTGCAAACTTTCGTCAACTACCTCATAGCGCGTTTCGATAGCATTTTTCTTCGCAGGCCGAACGCCGCGCAACGCGACCAAAATAGCGGCGAGGCGTCAAGGGGCGAGAGGCGCGACGAAGGCAACCTGTCGTTACGTGAATAGGAACTCTACTATTGGCGCTCGGCCCCAGGACCTTGGTATTGAGGGACCGGCAATGGCGCTTGTGTTTGACCTTCGTCGACAGATCCCGAAGTCGGATATCAGGAACATCGAGTCCAAACCCACGCATTGCATGGCGGTCGGTTCCATCGTCTCGTCGTTCGCCTTTATTTTGGCACTGGTCATCGGGGCCATCTGATGGCCAGGTCGTATCAGAGACGCCACCCTGTTGGTCGGCTCGGTGCCGGCGCGCAGCTTCGGCCATTTGAACGAAAGGAAGACGCGAATGTCCGATCTAATCAATGACCCGCTGCACTTGTCGGACGCTCCAGCGATGGGTTCAAGGGAAGATCGGCGCCAGGTTATTGAGCGGCTTGTTCACGCAATGATGCAAATGGTGACCGCCTTCGAGTCCCATGGCGACGCCCAGCATCTTATCCCAATCGTGCAGTTAATTGCTGTGATCGAAGAGATGGCTGGCAGGATCGCAGACGCCGACGATGCAACGTTTTCGGCGATCGTCGAAGAAACGGCCTCGCTTTTGCGCACGCTTGAACAGCGCCGGCAAGAGATGGCGATATTTACCGTCCATTGAGCTCGGCATTCGCGTTGGTGTGAGCTCCATCACGGGAGACGATTTATGACGGGCGACAGCCGAATGTCCTGACCGCCGAGCTTGTCGCGCTTTGCTTCCGGCAGGAAGAGGACCTCGGCCCAGATCCGCGACGTCCATCGCTGAGTGACGTCGAATTGGAGGCTGTCGCTGAGCGGATATTTTTCGAAAGCCAACGACAGCCCCTGTGGATTTTTGCTTACGGGTCCTTGATCTGGAAACCCGACTTCGACGCCGTCGAAAGCCGCCGGGCGATTGCTCGAGGGTGGCATCGCTCGTTTTGTCTGCTGCTCAACCGCTGGAGAGGCACGCGGGAGCAGCCGGGATTGATGATGGCGCTTGACCGGGGCGGGCGCTGCGCGGGGATGGCGTATCGCTTGCCGGATGATGATCGGCTTGCCCAGATCCGGAGGTTGTTGCGGCGGGAGATAGGATCTCTCGAAGACGTCAAGGCAATCCGTTGGATCACGGTCGAGACAGATCAAGGTTATCTGCGCGCGCTGGTTTCTGGGTGGCCCAAACGGTGAGCACGTCTCTTTAAAATTGCCCTTGTCAGCTGTTGCGCGCGTGTTGGCGCGCGCCTGCGGCCATATGGGCTCATGCGCGGAATATCTGTACCTGACGGTTCTGCACCTGGAACAACACGGTATCCGTGATCGCAATCTGTGGCAATGGCAGGTGCTTGTCGCAAGCGAGATCAAGTCCATGCATCGCTCGCCATCGTGAAAAGCGCGTTGTGCGGCAAAGGAGATGGTAAAAGGGCATTACCTCTTGGGTCCTTGATGTGGCCTTCGCCGGTGGTGCAACGAGATAAATATGCCAGCCAGACATCGGAGGTAAGCGCCCGAAATGTACTTGTGCCACGCCCTCGGCGCAGCGCGAACTCACCCATCCATAGGTATCGCCCAAAACAGAGGGCGCGTCCGGAAACGTTTTTCGTTGTCCGCTCCAACGTCATTTGATCAAGCAACGGCAATGTCGGTGTGTACAAAGTCGTTGCCCTTGAACAGCAGCGGAAGGCGATAGGCCCGCGTGGTTGAACGCGAGGGCGACCGTCGATGAGCCGAAAACCCGACAAGCACGGGGGGACGATGCGGTCTGGCAGAAGGCTGTATCGCGCGAGGCAGTCATCCGTCCCCTGGCATCGAAGGGTCGACTGTCACCTGCCGATGTCGGCTTGGTCTGCCGCCAACTGGAAGTAGACCGGGCACGTCTTTATGGGCTTCTCGGTCGCTACCGGAGTTCTTCCGTCACGAGCTCGCTGCTCGACCACAATCCAGGTCCCGAAAGGGGGAGGCGTCGTCTGACGCAGGACCGCGGTGCCCTTCATATATCATGAGCGGCAACTGGATTTCATCAATCGGGTTTTCAGATTGGCGGCCGCATCGCCGTAAATGTTCTTATTAGGTTCTCCATTGGAGGAGAGTCAAGGCCACCCCGTCAGTCGGCCCACCGAGAAAATACGGGGCTTGCGCGTAAGGGATATCAATGACTTATCGCCTGCAGTCAAGGGGGCAGCCGCTTGGCAGGCATAAATCGCTTTATCACGGGAGTGTTACACTATAAAATTTATGGTGTTATTCGGTCCGGAGGAAACGCTGAGTTCTGCGTGTTCTGCTTCGATCCCGGCCGATGAGGAGGAACTGGCTTAATCCACAAGAGGAGGTGGCATGAAAGAGTCCGCCTCCACCGATAGAACGGATCACTGAAATGCAGGTGATGATCGAGGGACAGTCACACTTCCAGCCTTTCGGCTTACCTTATTGGGGTTCGCAAGATCTCAACAAGGGAGTTGGAAGCATGACTGCCTCTTATGATTACCATATCGGCGTCGACTACCACAAATCCTACAGTCATCTGGTGGTGCAGGACAGCAGCGGCAAAACGCTCAGATCCGGCCGGGTGAAGAACGACCGCCAGTCGCTTGGCGGCTTTCTGGAACGATACCGCGAGAACTCGCATGCGGTTGTCGAGGCGACACGCAACTGGATGGTGATGTACGACTGGCTCGACGACATTTGTGATGATGTCGTTCTCGCCCATCCGCTGAAGGTCAAGGCGATCGCCGACGCCAAGATCAAGACCGACAAGATCGATGCGACGGTGCTGGCGCATCTGCTCAGGGCCGATCTGGTGCCGGAGGCCTGGGCACCGGGCGAACGGGCGCGAGAACTGCGCGTCGCGCTGCGCGAGCGGATGTTCTACGTGCGGCTGCGCACGATGACGAAGAACCGCATTGTCACGGTGTTTGATCGCTATCCCGAGCAGACGGCACAGCTGAAGAAGCTCGGCGATCTGTTCGGCAGGGCCGGCCGCATTCAGCTGGCGCAGGTCAACGTCTCAGAGATCGACCGCGTCCAGATCGACCGTGGCCTCGACTTCATCGGCGACATTGACGTGCGGATCAAGCAGTCGGAAGCAACGATCCGGGCGATGACCAAGGCCAATGCCAACGTCAAGCTGTTGAAGACGATCCCCGGCATCGGCGAGTTCTTCGCCCGGCTGATCGACGCGGAGATTGACGACATATCCCGCTTTCGCAACCCGAAGAAGCTTGCCGCCTATGCCGGGCTTGTGCCCTCGACCTATTCGAGCGGCGGCAAGACCTTTCATGGCAAGATCATCAGGCAGGGCAACAAGTGGCTGCGCTGGGCTTTCGTCGAAGCCGTCACCCCCGCCATCGCCAGCGATGCGCAGCTTCGCGCCCAATACGAACACCTGAAGATCAGAGGAGTGAACAAGGCGCGCGTGGCGATTGCGCGTAAGCTTTTGACGATCGCCTTCCAGATCCTGCGTAACCAGCGCGCTTACGAGCCGCGCGGCGAAAGCACCATCACGGAAGGCGCGTCGACGACATCCCGGTTGTCCTGATATCTGTCTAGCGAGCCCGGCAGGACTGGGCTGCGCTCTTGAAGGAGAATGGGAAACCGGGAGCCGAACGCCACTCTGTGACCGAAGCCAGGACGGCATCAGGGTCACGCATTGGAGAATGGTTCACGACCGAAGGACAGCAAATCAACCTGTCCCGCGGAAGAGAGAGGTTTACCCGATCGGCGCCAATGCCGGTCAAAGACCAACCGAACCCAAGGAAAAGCCGCCAAACGGAGGTGTTTTACCCCTTGTGTTCTTTCATTGGAGACAGACATGACGAATGCCTTGCCGCCACTTTACAACGGACACGCGCCGATCACCCTTCAGGAATTGTTCCGCGAAGCGCTCAACGCCTTCGAAGAATGGGATACCGAACTTACGGAACCGATCGTCACTTTCGAAGGGCGGGTCATCCCGATCAGCCTTGTCTTCGAAGCGATGTGCGAATGCGACGATATCGTGCCGATGAACATTGTCCGTGCCATCACCGAAAGACTGACCAAGCCCTGGGAAGGCGAAGGACCGCTCGATCAGATGAGCTTCTCGACGGCCGCCCGCGTCATGCGGGTGCTGGTGCGCAAACGCCTCCTCGCCAATGGTGGTGCCGATATCGTGGCTGTCTCCAGCCGCACGGCCGAGCGCAAACCGCCCGAATGAGCGAAAAACCGCCAGCAAGAAGCTGGTATGAAAGTGCGGGGCTTCGGCCCCGTTATTCATTACCATCCAGAACGATCTTCAGGGTCCGGATCATGTCGGCCGCCTCAAGCAATGCATGACCTACAATCACGTCAGGAGCTGACGCGATCGACGCGGCGACCGTCTGTAGATCAGTCACCTTGTCCGGCTCTGTTTGGCTCTGCCTGATGCCCACTTGCTCGCGTCCTGGAAAGTCCGAGGTGATCACGCAGCGTCAAGCCGCCGTATTCGGTGCGGAACAGCCCGCGTTCCTGTAGGATCGGCACAACCAGCTGCGTGAAATCCTCCAGGCCTTCCGGGAAGAACGGTGGCATGACGTTGAAACCATCGGCGGCGCGGCCTTCGAACCATTGCTGCATGCGATCGGCAATCTCCACCGGCGTGCCGAGCACGATATGGTGACCGCGACCGGCGGCAACGCGCAACGCCAGCTGGCGGATCGTCAGGTTCTCGCGCCGCGCCAGCGCGGTCAAAAGCTCGGCGCGGCTGCGTAGCTGGTCCGAGATCGGCAGGTCCGGCAGCGGGCCGTCAGGATCGTAATCGGCAAGGCTGTGGCCGATGCGTTCTTCGAGCAACGGCATGGCGCTCTTCAGGTCCGTCCACTGGTCGAGTTCGGCTAGTTTATCGGCCGCTTCCCTGGCCGTGCGGCCGATCACCGGCAGGAAGCCGGGCATCACCGCGACGTCGTCGGCCTGGCGTCCGAAGCGCAGGACGCGTTCCTTCAGGCTGCTGTAGAAGGCTTTGGCCTCTTCCAGGCTCTGCTGGGCGGTGAACACGACGTCGGCGGTGCGAGCGGCAAGGTCCTGGCCGGGGCCGGAGGACCCTGCCTGGATCAGGATCGGGTGACCCTGCGGCGACCGCGGGATATTGAGCGGCCCCTTGACCGAATAATACTTGCCCTTGTGATCCAGCACATGGAGTTTCGCCGGGTCGGCATAGACGCCGCTTTCCTTGTTTTTGACGAAGGCGTCGTCGTCCCAGCTGTCCCACAGGCCGCGCACCACGTCGACGAATTCTTCCGCCACGGCGTAACGCTCGTCATGCTCTGGATGCGACTTGGAAAAATTGTTGGCCGTGCGGGCATAGGAGGTGGTGACGATATTCCAGGCGGCGCGGCCATGGCTCAGGTGGTCGATCGAGGAGAAGGCGCGCGCCGTGTGGTAAGGTTCGCCATAGGTCGTCGATGATGTCGCCGCCAGCCCGATCTTGTCGGTCACCAAAGCCAGCGCGGCAAGCAGGGTCAGCGGCTCGAAACGGGCGATCGTCGAGGGATGCGCGTCGAGGCTGCTGGTCAGGCCGTCGGCGAGAAAGACCATGTCGAACTTGGCCGCCTCGGCGATCTGCGAAACGCGCCGTAGGAGGTCGAAATTCTCGCTGCCGGCCTCGGCATGAGGATGCCGCCAGCCGGATACGTGGTGGCCCGCTCCCTGCAGGAACAGGCCCAGATGAATTTCTCTCTTGGCGCTCATGGCTAAGTCTTTCTTCAAGTCGGCTTCAGACGGGGTCCTGGTTGAGCAGCGCCAAAAGTCGGTTGAGGTCGGCGGCACTGCTCATGGATCGGACAAGTGATGGAATGTCGGCGAAGGCCGGGTTATCGGCGGTCGCGTCACGGAACTTTGCCGTCGGATCGGTGAGGCCGGGCAGGCCGTCGAAACGACGGGTAATGGTATTGCCGTCTTTGAGCGTAATGTCGAGAATGACGAAGCGGGTCTTCGGATCGCTCGACATGCGCGGTGCGCGCTCATCATGGCGGCGGCCGCCGCGTTCGGTCAGCGCCATCAGGCGCGGCTGCACCGGCCGGTCGTCGAAATGGTCGAGCCGCAGGCCACCGTCGATCAGCGCCGCGGAGAACACGTATTCCGGGCTGAAGCGGGCCTCGATTCCGTTCGTCGGCTTGCTCACTACCAGCGCAGCATCGGCACCGGCCGGATAGGTGAAGGTGATGCTTTCGATGGCCTCTGCAGCGAGGCCTTCCCTATGCAGGTCTACGCCGAGCGAGGCGACGGGGTGGCTGGCGGTGCAGCAGGGATAGGCCTTCAGTGTCAGTCCCGGTGCGACAATCTGCCAAGGGGCGCCCCAGTTCTCGGTGACGGCGGCTGGACGCTCGGCGCCGAAGGCGTAGGCCGAGTGGAAACCGATCGGGTTGTCGAGGAAATCCGCCGCGCCCCCGAACCCGGCCGCCGCCAGTCGTGCCGACAGCAGGCCGGATCGGGCCGCCATGCCGGCATGGTAGGGTTTTGCATCATAACCGAATTGCAGCCGCAGGCCGGACGACTGCGTCGCCGCAAGGCCGAGCGCGATGGCGGTCTCTTGCGTCGAGGCCTGCGTCAGATGCGCGATCGCCGCAGCCGCACCGACCGTGCCGAGTGTCGCAGTCGCATGAAAGCCATTCTCGTAATGCTTAGAGCCGACCGACAGGCCGAGCCGCGCCATCGCCTCGAGGCCGACCATATAGGAGGCAACCAGTTGTTCTGCGGAAAATTCACGCTCGGCGGTGAGCGCCAGCAGGGCCGGGATGATTACAGTCGTGGGGTGGCCGCGCACACTGGCATGCACGTCGTCATAATCGAGCACGTGACCGGCATAGCCGTTGAGGACAGCCGCGACGAGTGGATCGGTGCGGTGGGTGCTGCCGATCAAGATCGCCTTGCCTGGCACGTCGCCGCCGACGGCATCGGCGAGAACAGCGGTGGTGCGATCGGCGGCGCCGGCGATTGTGCAGGCGAGGAAATCGACGATGGCCGAGCGTGCCGCTTCCATCGCGGCGGCATCCTTCGTCGGGTCAGAGACGATGATCGCCTCTGCGAATGCGGTGGTCAGCGGCGCGGCTGTGCTCGTCATGGCAGGTATCCTAGATGCCTTCGCCGTCGAGCACCGCGCCGCGGCTGCCGGTAAGACCGCCGACGAACTGGCGGATGCGGAGATTATCGGAGGTGTGAAAGATTTGCGCGGGTGAGCCCTGATCGACGATGCGACCGTTCTCGGTGAACACGACGGTATCGCTGATCTCCTCGGCAAAGCGCATTTCATGGGTCACAAGAATGCTGGTCATACCCTCTCGGATGAGGTCGCGGATCACCCACAGTACTTCGCCGACGGTCTCCGGGTCGAGAGCAGAGGTTACTTCATCGAACAGGACGAGTTCCGGCTTCATCGCCAGCGCACGCGCAATCGCTACGCGCTGCTGCTGGCCGCCGGAGAGCTGGCCAGGATAGGCGCCGGCCTTTTCCGCAAGCCGGACCTTGTCAAGCAGTTCGCGTGCGAGCTTTTCCGCCTCGCGCCGGCCGGTACCGAGAATGCGGGTCGGCGCCAGCACGATGTTGTCGAGGACGGTGAGGTGCGGAAACAGATTGTATTGCTGGAAAACGATGCCGACGCGCTTGCGTAACGCGATGCGCTCCCTCTCCCTGGTCAACTGGTCGACACGGGTGCCATCGACGGTGATGCTGCCGCTCTGCGGCTGCACGAGTGCGTTGATGCAGCGCAGGATGGTCGACTTGCCTGAGCCAGAGGGGCCAATGATGGAGACCGCATCGCCCTTGTTGACCGTGAGGTCGATGCCCTTCAGCACCTGCGTCTGGCCGAAGGACAGATGCACGCCTTCCAGTTGGACGATCGCGGTGTCGGCGGATGTATTCATCGTTTCAAATTCCTCAGGCCGCGTTGAAGCGACGTTCCAGGCGTCGGGTCAGGCGGGCGATCGGGTAGCAAAGTGTGAAGAAGGCGGCCATCACAACAATATAGGCGATGACCGTGAAATCGAGCCGGCGCACGGCGGTGCTGGCATCGGTCGCCGCATGCAGCAATTCGTGCACGCCGACCAGCGAGGCGAGCGCCGTGCCCATGGTGATCGAGGCGGCCACGTTCATCCAGGGCGGCAGCGAACGACGCAGGCATTGCGGCAGGATGATCCAGCGCAGCGCCTGGTTGCGCGAAAAACCGAGGCCCTTGGCCGCTTCCCATTGGGTCGTCGGAATGGAAAGGATGGCGCCGCGGGTGATTTCCGCGACATAGGCGCTGGCCGGGATGGCAAGCCCGATCACCGCCTTCACCCAATCGGGGAAAGGCAGGTAGTTGCCGAACACGACGACCTCGAAGGGAAAGATATAGGTCGTCGCAAAGATCAGCACGAGATGCGGGGCATTGCGGAAGACCTGGACATAGGCGATGACCGAATAGCGGATCACGCGGAAGGGGACCAGTTCGAGAATGCCGAATATGGTGCCGACCAGCGTGCCGAGGACCATCGCGCATACTGCGATGAGGATGTTCATGGCGAAGCCGGAGGCGAGATAAGGAATCCACTCCACCAGTTCGCGGCCTAGCGTCAGGTCGGCGAGCGACCAGACGAGGATGAGGAACGGCAGCGCCGCGAAGCCGACGTTGCGCAAGACCTTGCTGATCTTGCGCGGTGGGGAGAACACGGCGGTCGTCATAGGCCGTATCCCGGAACGGCGATTCGGCGCTCCACCCACAGGCCGACACGGGCGACGACCATGTTTATGAGGCTGAAGAATAACAGGATGACGATCATCAGCGAGACGACGTTGTCGCGCTGCGTCCAGACCATGATCGAGGCATAGGTGATCTCGCTCACCGCGATGGCATTTCCCACCGTCGTCAGCTTCACGAGGTTGATGAGGTTGTTGACGATCGCCGGCAGCGAGGCTCGGAACGCCAGCGGCACCTCGACATAACGCAGGATCTGCAACTGGCTGAATCCGATTCCGCGGGCCGCCTCGACGGTCGAAGCCGGCACAGCCTCGATGCCGGCGCGGATCGCCTCGGCATGCAGGGCGGCGATATGCAGTCCGACCACCGCCACCACCCAGAAGAACGGCGACAGCGGATTGTTCTGCGCACCGCCGACCAGGTTCGACACGAAGGTGTTGAGGACAAGGAAACTGAACATCAACTGCACCAGTGTCGGCGTATTTCGCGTCAGCTCCACGAAGGCCCTGACCGGTGCCGAAAGCCAGAGCCTGCCCGATGTCAGGCAGGCAGCGAAGAGCAGGCCGGCGACCAGGCTGACCGGGATGAGCAGAGCGATCAGATGGAGCGTGGTGATGAAGCCATCGCGCCAGATCTGCGCCTCGTATCCCGTCGCCAGGAACTCGTAATTCAGGCCGAGCCTGCCCGTCAGGCTGACGAACAGGTCGGTGAGGTTGATGTCCTGCATGTGGTCTACCGATGGCCCCCGCTTACTTGCTGGCGGAAAGCGTCTTGTTTGCCTGCTGTAGGTAGTCGGTATTCAGAAGCCGGTTGGCTTTGGCGAATTCCAGGAGCTTGCCCGACGTGTGCAGCTTCTTGACACCGGCGTCCAGGGCGGCCTGCGTGTCCTTCTCGCCCTTGCGCAACCAAATCACCGAATCCGACGGGATCAGTTCGGTGGGGAAGGGGATGGCATAGTCCTTCCACTCTTCCGCACGGTCCTGCAGCAGGAGGCCGACGGTTGCGCCGACATGCACAGCCGCGATGCAATTTCCGCCCTGCAGTGCGAGCAGCGATTCCGGTTGGCTCGGCAAAGCCTTCACCACCGCACCGTATTCTTCCATCAGAGGCTGCGTGTAGTTGGAGCCCTGTGAAACGCAGACCGGCTTGCCCTTCAGGTCCGCCCAGTCCTTCAGGCCGCTGTCCTTGCGCACGACCGCGGCACCGCCTGCGCGGTCATAGGCCGTCGGCACGTAATCGAGGACCTTGGCGCGTTCCTCGGTGTACTGCATGTTGGCGATCAGGATGTCGACCTTGCCTTGCTGCAGGAACTGCACGCGGTTCGGTGGCGTCACGGTAACCGTTTCCAGCTTGACGCCTAGGTCATCGGCCAGCGCCTGCGCGATGTCGAGGTTGAAACCTTTCTGCGCCTGGGTCTTAGGGTCGATATAGCCGAACGGCGCACCGGACAGGATTACGCCGACCGTCAGCGTGCCGCGCCCCTTGATGCGGTCGAGTGTCGCATCGGCAGTCGCCTGGGTCGCAGCGAGCGCTGAGATCGAAAGGGCGAGTCCGAAGACCGTCTTGGCAATGGTACTGGAAAACATTCATCAGGCTCCTTGTTCCGGCAAGAACCTAGAGGACCCCTTCAGTTCCCACGAGCAATCGCATCCTCTCTTGGAGCTGAGAGAGAAACAGCTGTCCCGAAATATCCAAATCAATAGAAAATCTGTATTGTTGCGGCCTAACTGTGTTGAGAACAGCTAGCGCTCTGATTTAAATCCCATCAGGGCGACCGCTATTTCTGTTGCCGTTAGCAAACCATGACCGAGCGGGTGCTCCCGCGGCTCGATAACTCAACGGGGTCGACATTACTCAATAACGGTTCCCTTGGACCCATTGAGGAATTTTGCCGGTTCGAAGCCGCGGGCAATTGCCATCGGGACCATCATCAATTGGATCGGCAGGATTTCGAGGACGGGCAAGAGGCCCTTGGCGACATTCGCCAGGAAGAGAGTATACACGCTCTCGAATGCATCTGTCTTTGCGTCGGGCTCTACCCCTAGGCATCGCCCTCCAGAGCCGGCAATGTCGTTCGCCGTCTTTGCGTTCAGGTGCGTCCGGAGCCGAGCGGTTCTTGCTGCAAACACTAAAGGCAGATGATGAGACGGGCACAGGAAAATAGTTTTTCGAGAAACTGTGTAATTCCAAGCTTTTGTGACCTAGAACGGGATTCGTGTTGGTCGCCGCCGTTTGCGCTTGGCATATGAGGGATGACCTGTCCCGGGTGACGCTGCCAAACGGACGCATGAGCATTTTTGCTGATCAGCCCGATATCCATGTCCCGTCGCCGCGATCATTGTTGCTGTTTCCCAGCGCGGCTCAGGATGCGACATGAACAATCAGCTTGCCGAAGTTTCTTCCTTCCAGAAGGCCGATGAATGCGTCTGGCGCGTTTTCCAGTCCTTCAACGATATCCTCTCTGTATTTCAGCCGGCCTTCGGAAATCCAGGCTCCAGCCTCGCGGTAAAAATCGGGACGCTGATCTGCAAATTCACGTTGTATGAAGCCTCTGATTGTAAGGCTCTTGCGGAGTATCGACCGCATGACGGCTGGAAGCTGATCATATCCGTCCGCAGCGGGACGATTTTCGTTGTAATGCGCGATGAGTCCACAAACCGGCACGCGCGCGAAGTCATTGAGCAAGGGATACACCGCGCTCCAGACGTCGCCGCCGACGTTTTCAAAGTAAACGTCGATGCCATTCGAACAGGCCGCAGCGAGATCGGTGGCAAAGTCGCGCGAACGATGGTCGATCGCTGCGTCAAAACCGAGCTCGTCTCGCACATAGTCGCATTTTTCGCGTCCACCCGCGATGCCGACAGCGCGGGCGCCGAAAATCCTGGCGATCTGGCCAACTGCCGAGCCAACAGCACCACTTGCTGCCGCGACTACGACGGTTTCTCCCACTTTCGGTTTTCCAATGTTGCGCAATCCGGCATAGGCAGTAAAACCGGTCATTCCGAGAACACCAAGCGCGGTCGTTAGCGGCGCCTGGTTCGGATCGAGTTTTCTGAGGTCGCTTCCGTTCGATATTGCATGGCTCTGCCAGCCGGAATGGGACAGGACGATATCGCCCGGAGCGAAAAAGGCGTTCCGTGTGCGCAGGACCCTTGCCACCGTTCCTCCTTCCATGACGCCATTAATTTCAACCGGTTTTGCATAGGATTTGGCATCGTCCATGCGGCCGCGCATATAGGGGTCAAGGGAAAGATAAAGAATCTGGAGAAGAACTTCCCCCTCGGCGAGGTCGCGAACCGCCTCTTGCTCACGCCGAAAATTTTCTGATACCGGCTTACCTGTTGGGCGCGAGGCAAGGACGATACGGTTTGAGGTTGGAAGGGCTGGCATGGAGATCCTCGTTCGGTTTGTAAATCCGGTGGTTTCATCCTAGCGGGTCTGGTTGCGCGAGCGAGGTGACTTTTTCTCCATCCCTCTCCCGAAAGAGAATGCCGTTCCTTATAAATGATTTTGTCTACTGATTTTATAGACTAAGTTTTGCAACTTAGCGAATGGATCAGTGGCTTATGGCCTACCTCCTCAGTCTTCTCGACAAAAGCCCCATCGACGAGGGTACGACCGCTGCGGATGCCTTGCGCGCTACGGTCAGGCTTGCTCAAAAGGCCGAGGAGCTCGGCTATCACCGGTTTTGGGTCGCGGAACATCACAACATGCTCAATCTTGCGAGCTCGGCGCCGGAGGCGCTGATTGCCTATCTGCTCGCCAAGACGGCAAGAATCCGCGTCGGTTCCGGCGGCGTCATGCTCCAGCACTACAGTGCCTATAAGGTTGCCGAGACCTTCAACCTCCTGGCATCGCTCGCCCCCGACCGTGTCGATCTCGGCGTCGGCAAGGCGCCCGGCGGTTTTCCGCTGGCGACCCGCGCGTTGCAGGCGAGTGCCGATCCAGCCAGAAAGCCGGACTTTGCGCAGCAATTGTCCGACATCAATACGTTCCTTGCTGCTGATCCAGGTCGCGAGGGACCGCATGCGACCCCGTTTCCGCCGGCAGCGCCGGAGCGTTTCCTTCTGGGCGCCAGCGTTGAAAGTGCAGAGCTTGCTGCAGCGAAGGGCTGGCGGCTTGTTTTTGCCGGTCAGTTGAACGGCGATCCGGAAAATCTGAGCAAGACCTTCGACGCCTATGCGCGGGCAAGCGGTGGTAAGACCCCGATCCTGGCGCTTGCGGCCTATGCCGCCGAAGACGCGAGTGTGGCTCGAAAGGCTGTTGCGGATCTTCGCATTGTCAAGGTTTTCCTCACCGACGGCAGAAGCGTCAATGTTGGCACCGAGGAGCAGGCGGTCGAATATGCGCGCCAGGCGAGCGTCGGCATTGACCGCCTCGAAACCAAGGCGCCGAGCGTGCTTCATGGCACGGCGTCTGAGGTTCGCCGGCAGCTCGACGACCTGCACAGCAGCTACGGCATCAGCGAATTCATCATTGAAACGCCGGCGCTCGGCGCTGCCGAGCGCTTTGCCTCTATCGAGCGTCTTGCCAAGGAGCGGCTTTCGCTCGCCGCCTGATCTCCCGCAAAAGGATTCCCCGATGGTTCAGAAACATATTCCGTTCGGCATCATGCTGCAGGGCCCCGGTGGCCATATGAACGCCTGGAAGCATCCGAGCGGCCCGGCCGATGCAAGCGTCAATTTCGAGTTCTTCGTCAACACCGCGCGCAGGGCCGAAGCGGCCGGCATCGCCTTTGCCTTCGTCGCGGACGGCCTTTACATCAACGCCCAGTCGATCCCGCATTTCCTCAACCGCTTCGAACCGATCTCGATCCTTTCGGCCCTTGCGGCGTCGACCTCGAAGATCGGTCTCGTCGGCACGGTCTCCACCTCCTACAGCGATCCGTTCACGGTTGCGCGCCAGTTCGCCACGATCGACCTGATCAGTCGTGGCAGGGCAGGATGGAATGCGGTGACGACCCCGCTCGAAGGTTCGGGGCGCAACTACAGCCGCGAGCACCCCGAACACGAAATGCGCTACGAGATCGCCGACGAGTACCTCGATGTCATCAAGGGCCTCTGGGATTCCTGGGATGACGACGCCTTTGTCCGTAACAGAGAGACCGGCGTTTATGCCGACAAGTCGAAGCTGCACAAGCTTGACCACAGGGGCCGATTCTTCCGCGTCGAGGGACCGTTGAACATAGGCCGCTCGAAGCAGGGACAGCCTGTCGTCTTCCAGGCAGGTGCCTCCGATTCCGGGGTGAAGCTCGCGGGCAAACATGCGGACGCGGTCTTCACCAACGGTGGCCCGATCGAGGACGGAAAAGTCTTCTACAAGCAGGTGAAGCAGAGCGCGATCGCGCAAGGACGCCGTGCCGCAGATGTCGGCATCTATCCCGGTATCGGGCCGATCGTTGGCAAGACGGCAGAGGAGGCGGAGCAGAAATACCAAGCGATCCGCAGCCTCGTGACGATCGACGAAGCGCTGCTCTATCTCGGCCGCTTCTTCGATCACCATGATTTCAGCGTCTATCCGCTGGACGAGACCTTTCCGGATATTGGCGATATCGGCAAGAACAGTTTTCGCGCGACGACCGATCGCATCAAGAAGACGGCACGCGAGCAGAACCTCACGCTGCGTGAAATTGCCCTTGATGCCGCAACGCCCCGAACGGCTTTCATCGGCACCGCGGAGCATATCGCGGGCGAACTGATCCGCTGGGTGGAGGAGGGCGCGGCAGACGGCTTCATCCTCGGTTTCCCGGTGATCGCCGAAGGGCTCGATGACTTTGCGACAAACGTCCTGCCGATCCTGGAAAAGCGCGGCTACTTCAATCCCGTGCTTGAGGGCGAGACGCTGCGCGACCATCTGGGATTGACCTATCGGGAGAGCCGGTATGCCGCCCCGCCCACCGAGGTCGAACGCGGAAAGGCGGTCGGCGCCTGAGGCGCCGGGCACGGCCATGAACATTATCGCCCAGACACCGCGCCTCAACGATCCCGTGGAGCGAGGTATTGCTGCCACTCTCGACGAGTTCGTCGCGCTGCGCCACGATCTGCACCAATATCCGGAGCTCGCCTTCCAGGAGCGCCGCACCAGCAAGCTCATCGCCTCACACCTCTTGTCCTGGGGCTATGACGTTGCCGCCGGCATTGCCGGAACAGGTCTTGTCGCGACGCTGAAGCGCGGGACCGGCGAGCGCCGCGTCGGCATACGCGCTGACATGGATGCGCTGCCGATCGAGGAGGCGACCGGGCTTGCCTATGCCAGCGGCAATCCGGGTGTCATGCATGCCTGCGGCCATGACGGACACACGTCGATCCTTCTGGCTGCGGCGCGCTATCTCGCAGAGAACGGCATTTTCAACGGCACGCTTCATCTGATCTTCCAGCCAGCCGAGGAAATCGGTGCCGGCGCCCGCAAGATGATTTCGGAAGGACTGTTCGAACGCTTTCCGGTCGATGCGGTCTTCGGCCTGCACAACTGGCCGGGCGTTCCTTCTGGGCAATTCGGTTTCGTCGCCGGACCTGCGATGGCTTCGGTCGATCAGGCGAAGATCCGGATCGTCGGTAAGGGTGGCCATGGGGCCGAACCGCACCGTGCAGTCGATCCGGTGCTCGCCTCTGCAGCCTTCATCACCGCGCTGCAGAGCGTAGTCTCGCGCAATGTCGATCCGCAGGAAATGGCGGTGGCAACGGTCGGATCGATCCATGCCGGATCGGCGTCAAACGTGATCCCGGAGAGCGTCGAGCTGAAGCTCACCATGCGGGCCTTTACCGAGAGCGTTCGCCAGCAATTGCAGGAGCGCATTCCGGCGCTGGCGCGGGCGCAGGCCGAAAGTTTCGGCGCTTTCGCTGATGTGGATTACCGGTTGGGTTTCCCGGCGCTGATGAACCATCGCGATGAGACGGAGTTCGCGCGAACGGTAGCGCTCGATACCTTCGGCCCGGCAAGGGTGGAGGAGGGGTTCAAGCCGCGCACGGCGAGCGAGGATTTCGCCTTCATGCTGCAGGCAAAACCGGGCAGCTACCTGTTCGTCGGCAATGGCGACACGGCGCCCCTGCACAGCGCCCACTACGATTTCAATGACGCGATCATCGCGCCCGCCGCCCGCTACTGGGTGCGGCTGGCGGAAACCTTCCTCAACTGAAGACATCCACAGGATTAGGCGAAATGAGCGATACGTTTTTCTACACCACGCCCCTCGATCCCCGCGCAAAGCCGCTGATCGACGAACTGACGTATGAATACGACAAGCGCTATGGGTCCTATTTCAGCGAGGCGGGTGCGGCCGAAGAGATGAATCGTTACCCGGTCGAGGCGTTCGCGCCGCCGCACGGCAATTTCCTGCTTCTTCAGCGCAACGGCGAAACGATCGGCGGCGGGGCCTTCAAGCATTACGACGACCGGACCGCGGAATTCAAACGAATCTGGACACGCTCCGACCTGCGCCGGCAAGGACTGGCAGTGAAAGTCCTGCTCGAACTCGAAGTTCAGGCCGCCCGCCAAGGGTATTCCCGGGTCTACCTGACCACCGGTTTTCGCCAGCCGGAGGCCGTCGGGCTCTACCTGAAATACGGCTACACCGCTCTCTTCGACATCGAGGCCGACCCGGAAATCTACAAGACGCTGCCGTTCGAAAAGCAGATCGGCCATCTGGCGGTCGCGGATGCAGCGGTGATCGCTCTTTCAGAACAACCGCTTCAGCACGCCGCCAGCTACCGCTGACCTTTCGGCAGAATCCACAAGGGGAACGTCATGGCACTAACGACAGATTTTGCGGGCATCGAACCCGGCCGCAGGACGGCGGATCACAGCCAGGACTATTCACTCCACCGGATCGTGCCGGCGCGCCACCCCGGCCGGTTGATCGGTACGGTTTTCGCCGCCGGCATCATCGTCGCGGTTCTTTATTCCACATTCACCAACCCGCGCTGGGGGTGGAATGTTTTTGCCGAGTGGTTTATCGCCGAACCGGTTCTGGCCGGTCTGGGCCGGACGCTATTGCTGACGGCGCTGGCCACGGTGTCGGGATCTGTGCTCGGAACAGCGCTGGCGCTGGCGCGAGTATCGAAATCGCCACTGCTCTCCGGTCTTTCATGGGGTTATGTCTGGCTGCTGCGCTCGATCCCGCTGATCGTTCTTCTTCTGGTGCTGAACAACCTCGGCTATCTCTACGAGACGATCCGGATCGCGGTGCCGTTCACCGGTGCCGTGCTGCTCGATTATCCCACCGTGCAGTTGCTGACGCCCTTCGCCGCCGCATTCCTCGGCCTGACGCTCAACCAGTCCGCCTTCTTCTCGGAAATCGTCCGCGGCGGCATCCTGTCGGTCGATCAGGGGCAGCTTGAAGCCGCCGCAGCGCTCGGTCTGCCGCGCCGCCGCCAGGTGTTCCGCATCGTATTGCCGCAGGCCATGCGCTCGATCCTTCCGACCGGTTTCAACGAGATCATCGGCCTGGCGAAAAGCACCTCGATGGTCTACGTGCTCGCTTTGCCGGAACTCTTCTACACGGTCCAGGTCATCTATCGCCGCAACCTCGAAGTCATTCCGCTGCTGATGGTGGCGACCGCCTGGTATCTCGTCATCATGACCGTGCTGTCGATTGTGCAGCATTATATCGAGCGGTATTTCTCCCGGGGTGCGGTACGCAATCCGGTTCCGCTGCCGTTTCAGGCATTCTTCTCGCGCTTGCGCCGGCCGTTGCCAGTGCAGAGCGTCGGCAAACACAACACGCAGACCGCACGGAAGATCGGCTTCAGCGACGCTCCGCTGCTGAGAGCGGGCGCCCCGGTTCGCATTCACGGCATTTCGAAAAGCTTCGGCGCCCTGAAAGTGCTGGATGCGGTCGACCTGACCCTGCCGGCCGGAAGCGTCACGGCGATCCTCGGTCCATCGGGGTCGGGCAAGTCGACGCTGCTGCGGGCGATCAATCATCTGGAACGGGTCGACAGCGGTTTCATCTCCGTCGACGGCCATCTCGTCGGTTATCGCCAGAGTGGCGAGACCCTCTATGAACTGAAGGAAAAGGACATCCTGAAGCGCCGCGCCGATATTGGCATGGTCTTCCAGAATTTCAATCTCTTCCCGCATCTGACGGTGCTGGAAAACCTTATCGAAGCGCCGATACAGGTTCGGGGGGCAGACCGCGGCGAGGCCGTGGAACTGGCGCGGGAACTTCTCGCCCGCGTCGGCCTCACGGACAAGATCGACGCCTATCCGCGCCAGCTTTCGGGCGGCCAGCAACAGCGTGTCGCCATCGCCCGGGCGCTTGCCTTGAAGCCGAAGGTGCTTTTGTTCGACGAGCCCACCTCGGCCCTCGATCCCGAACTCGTCGGCGAAGTGCTCGACGTCATCAAGGAACTGGCCCGCACCGGCACGACACTCGTCATCGTCACCCATGAAGTCGGATTTGCCCGTGAGGTGGCCGATACCGTCGTGTTCATGGAAGGCGGCCACATTCTGGAGGTCGGCGCGCCGGCGCGCATCTTCAGCCGGCCGGAGCATCCACGCACGCGCGAATTCCTCGCAAAAGTTCTCTAGCAAATTCCCGGTCGCCTGGGCGGACGGGATGGGACTATCGGTAATCACAACTTTAAGATGAAAAAGGAGACGGGAAGCATGACTTTTTTGCACAATGCTAAACTTCTGATGGCAGGCGTCGTGACCATCGCGGCCCTCGGATTGGGAACTGCACAGGCGGCCGAGACATTCGACCTCAGCCCGGACACTTCCAACCGGGTTCGCGCCGAAAAGAGCGAAGCGGCCATCAAGGCGATTTCGCCCGACTTCAAATTCGTCACGCCGGGCAAGTTCACGGTGGCCATCAACGCCTGGGATCCGCCGATCGCAACGTTCGCCAATGACGCGAAGACGATTGTCGGCGCCGATCCCGATCTTGCCTCGCTGCTGGCGGGTTCGCTCGGCCTCGAGCTCGAAATCGTTTCCGTCGCCTGGGCCGACTGGCCGCTGGGCGTTGCATCCGGCAAGTACGATGCCGTCATCAGCAACGTGACCGTAACCGAAGAACGCAAGGAGAAGTTCGATTTCTCCACCTATCGCAAGGATGTGCTCGGTTTCTACGTCAAATCGGACAGCAAGATCACCGAGATCAAGGAACCGAAGGACGTCGCCGGCCTGAAGGTCATCACCGGTGCGGGCACCAACCAGGAAAAGATCATTCTGGAATGGGACCGACAGAACGTCGCCGCCGGCCTGGCGCCGATCGAGGTGCAGTATTATGACGACCGCGCCGCAAGCGACCTTGCTCTGCAGTCCGGTCGCGCCGACGTCGAATTCAATCCGAACGCGACCCGGGCTTATGGCGCATCGATCAAGCACGACACCAAGCTCGTCGGCATCGTCAGCGGCGGCTGGCCGCTGACGGCCGAGATCGCCGTGACGACCCGCAAGGGAGCAGGTCTCGCCGATGCCGTCACTGTAGCGATCAACGATCTGATCAAGAGCGGCAAATATGGCGAAGTGCTGAAGCGCTGGAGCCTTGATGCCGAAGGCATCGACCAGTCCCAGACCAATCCCGCCGGTCTACCGAAGAGCGGTTCCTGACGCGACACGAGGCGACCCGGCGTCGGACTCCGACGCCGGGTCGAACACGTTTCTTCTTATGGAGATCATGACAATGACCGACCAATCGGTTTTTCGCCCTTTCCTGATTACAGCACTTGCATCGACCCTCGCTCTGTTCGGGACCGTTGCACGCGCTGGCGATGACGTCTTCGACCTGAGCCCGGAGCAAGCGGCGCGAATCCGGGTGGATAAAAACGACGCGGCCATCGCCGCGATCTCCAAGGATTTCGCATTCATCTCGCCAGGCAAGTTCACGGTCGCGGTCAGCCCGGGCGGACCGCCGCTCGCCACCTATGCGACGGATGCAAAGACTGTCGTCGGGGCCGACCCGGATTATGCGTCCGCCATTGCCGACAGCCTCGGCCTTGAACTGGAACTCGTGCCGGTCGCCTGGATCGACTGGCCGCTCGGCCTGACATCCGGCAAATACGACGCGGTGATCTCCAACGTCGGCGTGACCGAACAGCGCAAGGAGAAATTCGATTTCTCCACGTACCGCCAGGGCCTGCACGGCTTCTTCGTCAAGTCCGACAGCGCGATCACGTCGATCAGGGAACCGAAGGATGCTGCGGGGCTGCGCATCATCGTCGGTGCCGGCACCAACCAGGAGCGCATCCTCCTTCGATGGAATGACGAAAACGTCGCTGCCGGGCTGAAGCCGCTGGAACTGCAATATTACGACGACGAGGCGGCGAGCCTCCTGGCTGTCTCTTCGGGCAGGGCCGAGGTCATCGTTCAGCCGCATGCACAGCTCGTCTATATCGCCGCGCGTGATCACAACATCAAACGCGTTGGCACCTTGAGCGCCGGCTGGCCCGATCGCTCCGACGTGGCCATCACCACGAAAAAGGGTAGTGGTCTCGCAGACGCTTTGACCGTCGCCACCAACGGGCTGATCGAGAAGGGTGTTTACGCCAAGATTCTCGACCATTGGCATCTGAGCGAGGAAGCCCTGCCAAAATCGGAAACCAATCCGCCCGGCCTGCCGAAATCCTGAAGGAAGAACGCACGATGAGCAGCATCGCCATCAATCATATCGGCTTTCTCACTCCGGGTAATTATCCCGCTGACGATCCGTTGTCCGGGTTGGAAAAAACGCTGAAACTTCTCGAATATGGCGAGGAGATCGGCTTTCAAAGTGTCTGGGCACGCCAGCGGCATCTGGAGCCGGGAATCTCCTCGGCGACGGCTTTTCTGGCGGCGGCAACCCAGCGTACCAGCCGCATCCAGCTCGGCACCGCGGTTATCCCGATTGGCTATGAAAGCCCCTACCGGCTCGCCGAGGACCTTTCGACGGTCGATGTTCTTTCACGTGGGCGGTTGAACGTCGGCTTGAGCGCTGGCCGGCCGCTACATGCCGATCTGATCGCGCCGCTGGTCTTCGATGGTGATTGGGAAAATTATGATTTCTCCCACGAACGTGTCCTGCGCTTCGTCGACAATCTGAAGAGCAAGCCTGTCGGTGACGAAACAACTTTCGTCAAGACCCCCTTCGGACCGCAACGGCCCCGGCTGCAGCCCCATGCCAAGGGGCTGACGGACCGCATCTGGTACGGCGGCGGGTCGCTGCGGTCGGCAAGCTGGGCAGGGCGCAACGGCTTCAACCTTTTGATCGGCAATGTCACGACCGGCGAGGAGACGGATGACTTCTTCGTCGCCCAGTCGCGCCAGTTGACGGCGTATCGGGAGGCTGGCGGATCGGGCAGGCGTGTTGCGCTCGGCCGTGTCATCGTTCCTCTCGACAGTGCCGATAGCATCACCCGCAAGCGATATCTCGACTATGCCGCAGGACGCTACGAGCGCACGCTGACGCCGCAGGGCGAACGCCGTACGCTCTATGCTCGGGACCTCGCCGGCACATCGGAGCAGATTCTCGAACGCCTGTTTGCCGACCCGATCCTGCCGCAGGTCAGCGAACTGAGGCTTGAGCTTCCCTACGAGTTCGAGGATGAGGAATACCGCCAGATCATCCACGACTTTTCCACAATCATCGCCCCACAGCTCGGCTGGTTCAACGAACCGGGCAGAGAAAAACGAACGGCGTGAACCAGGACCGCCGCAAGGCGCGCATATGCACAGGAATGACAAGCATTGACCAAAATCGTTGACTACTTCTTCTCCATCGGCTCGCCGTGGTCCTACATCGGCTTTGACTCTTTCATCGACTTGGCAGCGAAGAACAACGTCGAAATCAAGCCCTATCTGACAACGGTCGTTGAGGAGAATGGCGGCATCTTTTCGCGCAATCGCCCAGAGATCCGGCGAGGGTATTGGACACGGGACCTGAAGCGCTGGGCGCACGTGCGCGGCAAGGAACTGATCCTCGAAAACCGCCCGGACCTCAGCGATCCAGCACCGGCATCGCTCATCATCATTGCCGCTTATCTCGATGGTAAGGACTGGATTGGACTGACCCGGGCGCTGCAGTATGCTTTCTGGAGCGAAGCAAAAGACATCGGCCAGCCGCACGTCCGCGCAGCGATTGCTGACGCGGCGGGATTTGATGGTGCGGGCCTCCTGCTACGGCAGGCAGACGAAGACGTGAGGGGTAAATGGGTTGCCGACCGGGAGCATGCCGTGAAAAGCGGCGTCTTCGGCTTCCCGACCTTCCTCTACGACGACGAGATTTACTGGGGGCAGGACAATCTGCCTTTCCTGGAGCGTCACTTCGGGGGCGACAGACCCTAACCGCGACTGGATGCACAACCGGCCGCAGCACAAATCCGCTGGTAGCCGTCAACGAATGCAGGACATCATGAGCGAAAAAGACCGTACGCCAAAAAACATTGGACCCAACACGCAGTTGGTCAGGGCGGGATATGATCCGTTCGATTATCACGGCTTCATCAATCCCCCGACGGTTCGAGCATCAACAGTGCTGTTCCCGGATGCCGGAGTGATGGAAACCCATAACCAGAAATACACCTACGCAACACGCGGCACGCCGACGACAGACGCACTGTGTCAGGCCGTCAATGAACTGGAAGGGGCTGCGGGAACCATCATCGTGCCGTCGGGGCTTGCTGCGGTGACACTTGCGTTTCTGGCCTATCTCTCGCCGGGCGACCATGCGCTGATCGTCGATTCCGTCTACGGCAATGTCCGCCATTTCTGCGATACGATGCTGGCTCGCTTCGGTGTCGAGGTCGAATATTACGATCCCTCCATCGGCGCAGCGATCGAATCCCTGCTGAAGCAGAACACGAAACTGGTTCATCTCGAGGCGCCGGGCTCCAATACATTCGAGATGCAGGACGTTCCTGCGATCGCCGCCGCCGCACACCGGCAGGGAGCGGTGGTGACGATGGACAACACCTGGGCGACGCCACTCTATTTCAGACCGCTTGATTTTGGCGTGGACGTCTCCATCCAGGCTGCGACCAAGTATCCGGCGGGTCACTCCGACATTCTCCTGGGTACCGTTTCAGCCAACGCCGAACACTGGAAACGTCTCAGGCAAGCGAATGGCGCGCTCGGCATATGCGGCGCGCCTGACGATGCCTATCAGGTCTTGCGTGGCCTGCGCACCATGGGGGTGCGCCTGGAGCGCCACCAGTCCAGTGCGCTTGAGATCGCGCGCTGGCTGGAAGCGAGAGGCGACGTTTCGCGCGTGCTGTATCCGGCCCTGCCGAGTTTTCCCGGTCATGAGATCTGGAAGCGCGACTTCAAAGGCGCCAGCGGCGTATTCTCCTTTGTGCTTGCTGTTGCCAGGAGGGAGGAATTCAAAGCGAAAGCGCAGGCCTTTCTGAATGGTCTCGCGCTGTTCGGACTTGGCTATTCCTGGGGCGGTTTTCCGAGCTTGGCCCTTCACGTCGACTTGGGTGATCGGCGAATTTTGCAAGCTCCCGAAAAAGGCCCGGTCCTGCGCCTTCATATCGGCCTTGAAGATGTCAACGACCTGAAGACGGATCTGGAAAGAGGCTTCACCGCAGCAAAAGCGTCTTGATCCTTCGCAAGCGAGTGCAAGACGATATCGGAGATACAACCGGGATATACGCCGTCATTAACAGTTATGGCGGCAGCGTTTCCGTTGCCATGCTGACGCTCTGGTTTGGTCTTGCCAGACTTGTCCGGTCGGATCGCTACGGAAGGCTCCTGGATGCAATGGGGCGGCGGCCTGATACGCCTGCTGAGCAGAGTTGATACGTGCCGAAAGTTCGTTGGCCGCAATATAGACTTTCGGGTGGAAATGAGTGAAGAATTATCCACTAAGTCTATGCAATAAAGGGAAAACCCTTGAATTTCATTTTCTTCTCGCCGCACTTCCCCGCCTACAACGCGGAATTTTGTCAGCATCTCAGCCGCAACGGTGTGCGTGTGCTCGGTATCGGAGATACGCCCCATGACGACCTGACCGATAAGCTGCGGGCATCACTCACCGAGTATTATCGTGTCACTGACATGGAGAACGATGATGAAGTCATCCGGGCGGTCGGCTACTTCATTCACCGCTACGGTAAGATCGACCGCTTCGAGAGCCTGAACGAGCACTGGCTGGAGCTGGAGGCGCGTATTCGCACCGATTTCAATATCTATGGAACCAAGCTGGATTTCATCGACAATTTGAAACAGAAATCGAAGATGAAGGATTATTTCGAGCGAAGCGGCGTGAGCACGGTCGCGCACCTGAAAACCTCCGACAAGCCGAGTGCTCTTGATTTCATCGACAAGGTCGGATTTCCGATCGTCGCCAAGCCGGATCTCGGATCGGGCGCCAGCATGACTTACAAGATTTCCTCGGCTCGGGAGTTTGATAGTTTCTTCAGCAACAAGCCGTCGGACATATCCTTCATTCTGGAGGAATATGTCGATGGCATCATCCTGACCTATGACGGTCTGATCGATCGCTACGGGCATGTGGTTTTTGCCACAAGCCACCGCTTCGAGCAGAGCATCATGGAGGTGGTGAACAGCGACTCCCATCTCTACTATTTCTGCCTGCCGGCGATTGACCCGGAGATCGAGGAGGCTGGGCGAAACATCCTCAAGGCCATGGATATTCGCGAGCGGTTCTTCCACATCGAACTTTTCCAACGCAAGCGCGACAAGAAGATCATCGCCCTGGAAGTCAACATGCGTCCGCCGGGAGCCTGGATGACCGACGCCATCAATTTCACCCACGATATGGATGTTTATGGCGAGTGGGCGATGATGGTCGCGCACAATCGGGTTGGCGGGCCATTCCCCGGCAAATACTTCACCGGCTATGCCAGCCGCAAACACCGATTGGACTACAAATACACCCATCACGAGATCGTCGGAAAATGGCATATGAAGCTGGCGAAGTATCAAGAGGTTGAAACGGTATTCCGACGTGCTATGGGTGATTTTGCCTATCAGTTCCGCTCGGAGAGCCTCGATGAGGTGCGGGACATCGTGGCGTTCATTCAGGAAGTCAAAGTCTGAAACATGCTCGTTTCGTATCATAGCCAACATAGCAGGCATCTAGCCCGCCCGATGGAATACAAGATCTATGGTCACAGCGGCCGTCCGGTGGTGGTGTTCCCGACGTCCAATGGGCGATTCTACCAGTATGAAGATTCCGGCATGGTCGCCGAATTGCAGGGCTTCATCGATGCCGGAAAAATCCAGATATGGACGGTGGATGGCATCGATGGCGAAACGTTTTTCAGCCCGGACGACAATTTCAGTCACCGCATTGAACGGCACCAAGCCTATTTCCGCTATATCAGTGACGAAATTTTCCCCGAAATAGCCAGGGTCAGCCGTGAGGTGAATGGGGGCGCGGAAGTCCGGCCACTGCTGACGGGATGCTCAATGGGAGCGTTTCACGCCGCAAATTTCCTGTTCCGCTTTCCTTGGTTGGGCGATGGTGTCATCGCACTCAGCGGCATTTATTCGACCAAACACTTCTTTGGCTCCAATCTCGATGGTTCGATCTATTTCAATTCACCATTGCACTATCTCGCGAACCTCCAGGATGAAAATGTTCTCCGGCAGATCCGCAGCCTCCGTCTGACGGTATGCTGTGGACAGGGCGCCTGGGAAGACGAGATGCTGGAGGAAACCAGGGCTTTGGAAGCCGTGCTTCACGAGAAGGCCATCCCGGCATGGGTCGATTATTGGGGCGAGGATGTGAACCACGATTGGCAGTGGTGGCGCCCGCAGATGTCCTATTTCCTGGCAAAATGGCTGGCTGGCTGACGAACCCTGTGTCGGGCGAACGGCGAATTGGTCAGGCGGCTCCGCTGCGGAGCCGCCGTGATACATTTCCGCAAGCAAACCCGAGGTGGTTCAGGCGGACGGTTGCTTGGTCTTGCGGAGGTAGGGCAGGACCGTTTCATAGCTTCCGAAGCGCGTGACGGCATCCTCATTTGACACCGCGGCGGTGATGATGACGTCGTCGTCCTGCTGCCAATTGGCAGGCGTTGCTACCTGGTGTTTACTGGTGAGTTGAATGGAATCGATGGCGCGCAGGATTTCATGGAAGTTGCGGCCGGTCGTCATCGGACAGGTGAGGATCAGCTTGATCTTCTTGTCAGGCCCGATGACGAAAACGGAGCGGACAGTCGCATTGTCGGCAGGCGTGCGTCCTTCGGAGCTTTCGCCGGCGCCGGCAGGCAGCATGTCATAAAGCTTGGCGACCTTCAGTTCCTTGTCGCCGATCAGTGGGTAATCGACATCGAACCCGGTTGCGACCTTGATGTCCTGCTTCCATTTTCCGTGGCTTTCCACGGGATCGACGGAAATGCCGATGACCTTTGCGCCCCGCTTCAGGAATTCCTGCTCCAACCCTGCCATGCCGCCCAATTCTGTCGTGCAGACCGGCGTGAAGTTTTTCGGATGCGAAAACAAGACGGCCCAGCCAGCGCCGATCCATTCGTGAAAGCTGATCGGCCCGATCGTGGTGTCGGCCGTGAAGTCCGGGGCAATGTCATTGATACGCAGGCTCATTGTCTCATCCATTTTTTGTTGCCTATGCCACCCGAAAGACGGGCTCCCGCAGGCGCATCGTAAAATCCGAGCAAAAAATAGCTCTTGCTTTCGGGATGTCAAATTCTATTATTTTAGTAGACATTTATGCCGTCATGGCCGATCCGACTCGTTCGGCTGATGCAACACCGCCTGGTCCGACGCAAGAAAGGAACCGACGCATGACGCTTGTCCCACCCCTTTTTTCAGATTCGTCGCAACGGCCCGCTACCGCCGGTCGCATGGCAAAGGTCGGCATCGTTGGCCGCGGTTTCACTGGCCTTATGACGGCGATTGCTCTGCTTAAGGGATTCGACCGGCCTTTCCATCTGGTGATGTTCGACCCGCAGCCGAAGATCGAAGGCGGCGAGGTCGTGAGCCAAACCGCATCGACAGTGCTCAATAGCCGCGTGCGCGACCTTTCCGTCGATCCAAACGTCCCGGATGACTTTCGGCAGTGGCTCGAAACAGGTGATGCATGGCGCGATCGCGTAAACCCTAGTGCCGTGAGCGTCGAACATGCGTTCGTTCCGGGAGAGACTTTCAGTGCCTATGTCTATCAGCGATTTTCCGAGGCCCTGAGAGGCCGAACCGATGTCGTTGTTCAGGTCTGCCCGGAAAGCGTGACGGCGATCGATCGGCATCCCCGCAACGGACTTTCGGTCTTCTTCGGCGAGCAGCAGCGCACGCACTTCGATGCCGTCTTTCTTGCGACCGGTTATGGCCAGCGCGACAGGGCAGACGAACCGTCTTCGCTCAGTGCCGTTCGAAATACCGTGGTTGTCGGCGGTGGAGTTCACGCTGTCGACAAGGCACTGAGGCTGCTGACTGCAGGAGAGGCTTCTCACGTCACGCTGATCTCTGCCTCGGGTTTCCTGCCGCAATCGCACGCGCGTTCTGGTGTTGGGCCGGTCCTTTCGGATCAACCGCTGCCGCGCACGCTTCGCGGCGCGTTCCGCTTTCTGCGCGAAGCCGCAAACACGGCAAATGCCGAGGGTTCCGGCTGGCAGGGCATCATGAACGGCTTCCGTCTGCGCGCCGGCGACCTGTGGCAAGGCTTGACGCCTGAAGAGCGCAGCCGGTTTAAACGTCACGTGAAGGCGATCTACGACAGCCATCGAAACCGCTTGCCGCCGGAACACTACCAGCGCCTGCATGCGGCGATCGAAAGTGGCGCGATCACCGTGCGGAAGGCAAAAGTCGAGCGCATCGCAACGAACGGCGTCCTGCTTTCAGTTCCAGCTGGTCTTGAGGTCCTTCCGGCAGACCGCACGATAGACTGCCGCTTTCGACCGACCGACATCGATGTTCCCCTGTTCCGTTCGGTATTTCGTGCGGATCTTGCACGCCGCGACGAGGTGAACATTGGCATCCTCGTCGACCGCTGTGGACGGGCGATGGCTTCGCCGGACCGGTTTCAGGGGCTGTTTGCCATGGGGCCGCTTGGCCTGGGTAGTCTTCCCGATATTGATCTCGTGCCGGAGATCGTCGTGCAGAGCCATGCAGCGGCATCGGTCCTTGGTGCTTGGATCGACGAATTGGTCGAAACGCGGGATGCCCGGGACTCTGGATGAGGCTCGCGCGGATACAGTCATTCATTGCTCATCTTCATCCTGAGAGATGAGCGTCGTTTCGGTGTTGAAATCCGCCCCACGGCTGGCAGGTGAGGGAATGACATGGTCTATGATGTCGCGGTCGTAGGCTCAGGCTTTTCCGCGATTGCCGAAACCGTCAATCTGTTGCGACTGTTGCCGCCATCGGCGTCGATTGCTGTCGTCGGCGACGATCCAGGGTTCGGGCGCGGTACCGCCTACCGGACTGAACTCCACGTTCATCGCCTCAATGTGCCAGCCGCGCGTATGAGCATATTTGCGGATCAGCCCGATGATTTCGTGGTCTGGCTGCGTGACCAGAAACGCGGGGTCCCGCCGGATGGTTTTGCGTCTCGCGACGACTTCGGACGCTATCTTCGTGACAGGCTGGCATTGCTTTTGCGTAATCGCGACACCCGGCCGACGCTGCATTTCATCAAGGCGAAGGCAACGGCATGCGATCAGTGTACGGTGGGACGGGTCGCCTTCCAGCTCGACAACGGCACGAACCTCGAAGCCGCCAACGTTGTATTGTGCCTCGGCGTCGGAAATGCGGAGTTGCCGGTCGATCCGGCCGGCGTGAAGGGAATATTGCGGGAGCGTATCGTCTCCAACCCCTGGCGGCTCGGCTGGCTGTCGCATGTGGAACCATCCCAAACTGTCTGCATTCTCGGATCTGGCCTGACCATGGTCGATCAGGTTCTGGCGCTGCGGGCACATGGGCATCGCGGCCGGATCCATGTGCTTTCCCGGCGTGGTCTGGCCTCCCATCCGCACCTGACCCGAAAAGTGGTGCCGGTTGTGCCGGAACTACCATCATCGCGGGAAATCAGTATGATTCTTGCCGCCCTTCGCCGTCAGGTGCGTACAGGCGCGGACTGGCGGGGTGTGATGGATGGTCTTCGTCCGTTGACCCAGGGCCTCTGGCAGGAACTGTCACATGCGCAGAAAAGCCGCTTCCTGCGCCACGCCCTTGCCTGGTGGAACATCCATCGCCACCGACTGGCGCCGGATGTCTTCAAGCGCCTTGAGGCGCTGCTTGGCGACGGCACTGTGACTGTCCGTAAGGGTTTTCTGCAGACGATCGAAGAAGACGAACGGCAGCTGGCATTTGCATTTCGGCCGCGCGGCGGCGTGGGCGGCATCAGGATGCGGGCTGACTGGATCATCAATTGCACGGGCATGGAACGGGCAGGGATCGCCCACTCCCCGCTACTTCGGCAGATGCTGGAAGACGGCTTGATCTCGGCGGATAAGCTCGGCCTTGGTATTTGCGTCAGCCGGAATGCGCAGGTTCTCGATCGGGACGGCAGCACGCAGCCCGGCCTGTTTGCCGTCGGCGCACTGACCGCGGGGCAATTCTGGGAAATAACCGCCGTGCCGGATATTCGCGTGCAGGCCAGAAATGTAGCGGTGGCGATATCGGAATATCTTCCGGGCGTCGCGGATATCTAACCACGCCATGAGTGGCGTTCGCTTTTCTGCCGAATGCCGGTGCGTCAGATCACGTAGTCCGGCTCCGGCATGGCCTGATCCATCGTGACGCCGGGCAGTACCGAGTGGCGCTGTCCGATTGGGCGGGCCGGCACCCCCACGACGGACGTATAGGCCGCGACAGGGGCTATCACGACACTGCCAGCTCCGACCTTGGCGCCGATCCCGATCTCGATATTGCCGAGGATATTGGCGCCTGCGCCGATCAGCGCTCCGCGCCGGATCTTCGGATGGCGATCTCCGGTTTCCTTGCCCGTGCCGCCGAGCGTCACGTTCTGGAGAATGGAGACATCGTCCTCGACCACGGCTGTTTCGCCGATCACGAGGCCACTTCCATGGTCGAGCATGATGCCTTTCCCCATCTTGGCTGCAGGATGGATATCGATCCCGAAAACTTCCGAAATCCTGCTCTGGATGTGTCGGGCAAGATGCGACCGGTCGCCGACCCAAAGCCAATGCGCCACGCGGTGGGCCTGCAGGGCTAGAAATCCCTTGAAATAGAGGAAAGGTGTGAGGATTTCGGTGTTGCTCGGGTCGCGGTCCTTCACGGCTTCCAAATCCGCCGCTGCCGCGACGAGAAGTTCCGCATCGCTCAAAATGGCGCGGTGAATTAGTGACAGGAGTTCTTCCTGGTCGATGTCGTGGTTGGCGAGCTTGAGCGCCAGCCGGTGTGCCAGGGCATGCGCGAAGCTTGCATGGTAGAGAACGGCCGAGTTCATCGGTCGCACGAGCGCCGTATCGTTTTTCGCAGCCGCTGTCGCCTCTTCGCACAGGGTATCCCAGAGGCGACGCACGGCTGGCCATTGGGCTGTTTCCGTGGTCAGCACGGTCAAATTGGTTGGCTGCGCAGCCATGGCGTCTGGTTCCTCCGCGTTGGCGCTCACGCCGTGTCGATTGTCTGGTCGATATTCACGATGCCGATCGTGTGAGGAAGATAGGCGGGTGTTGCGTTGGTCTCACTTGATCTTTTGGCGACTGTTGCAAACCGCTTCCTCGGTGGCTGCACCGCTTGCCCAAATCTCGCCTGTCAACGTTCATCTCCTCCGGTTTTGAAGAACCGATTGTCGGGCCGGGGCAGTCCCAGATGTTCGCGCAGGGTCGTTCCGTCATAGTCGCGCCTGAACAGCCCGCGCCTTTGCAGTTCGGGGACCAGTTTCTCAGCAACGTCGATCAGTCCCTGTGGAAGATAGGGGAATACGATGTTGAACCCGTCGCTGCCGTTCTCGAAAAGCCATGTCTCCATTTGGTCGGCAATCGTGGCCGGTGTGCCGACGAAGGCGAGACCCGAATAGCCGCCGTAGCGCTGCGCGAGCTGGCGCACTGTCAGACATTCCCGCTCCGCCAGCCGCAGAACATGCGCACGCCCCGTCTTGCTGGCATTTGTGTCGGGAATGTCGCGCGGCAAGGGTGCGTCGGGATCGAATCCGGAAGCGTCGTGTCCAAGCGCAATCGACAACGAGGCGATGGCGCTCTCGTAATGCACCAGGCTGTCGAGATGGGCTCGTTTGGCTCTCGCCTCCTCCACGGTATCACCAACAACGACGAAGGCACCAGGCAGCACTTTTAGATGGTCGCGGTTTCGGCCGATCCTTTCCATGCGGCCTTTGACGTCGGCATAGAAACTTTTACCCGCTTCGAGGTCCGGCGAGGAACCGAAGATCACCTCTGCTGTTTCGGCGGCAAGCTGGCGCCCCGGTTCGGAGGCGCCGGCCTGAACGATCACGGGCCAACCCTGCGGGGGACGTGCGATGTTGAGCGGGCCGCGTACCGAGAGATGGTCGCCCTTATGGTCCAGCACATGCAGTTTTTCCGGGTCGAAATAGAAGCCGGACGCTGCATCGCGGATGAAGGCATCATCGGCAAAGCTGTCCCACAGCCCGGTAACGACATCGTAGAATTCACGGGCGCGGCGGTATCTTTCCGCGTGCTCGACATGATCCTCCAGCCCGAAGTTCAACGCCGCATCTGGATTTGACGTCGTCACGATGTTCCAGCCTGCGCGCCCCTCGCTGATATGATCGAGCGAGGCGAACCGGCGGGCAATGTGGTAGGGTTCGTCGAAGGTGGTGGACGCCGTTGCCACCAGCCCGATCCGGCTGGTGGCCGTCGCCAAGGCTGACAGCAGCGTGAACGGCTCGAAGGATGTGACCGTATGGCTGCGTCGCAGCGCCTCGATCGGCATGTTGAGTACGGCCAGGTGATCGGCCATGAAGAAGGCGTCGAATTTGGCCCGTTCCAACGCTTGCGCGAAGTCCTTGAGGTGGCGGAAATTGAAGTTGGCATCCGCATAGGCGCCGGGGTAGCGCCAAGCCGCCGTGTGGAGGCTGACGGGGCGCATGAAGGCACCGAGATGAAGCTGGCGGGGTAGCATGGACTTTGTCTTTCGAATGTACGTTCGTGCTTCCTGATGTGATGATTTTGGGTTCGTTGAACAAGGCCTCAATGCCACCGAGCCATATATGGGCAAAGACGTTCCTTGGAGCGCCTACCCTTCATGTAGTTTTAGCCGACTGTCAGACTGTTGCCTTGCCGGCCTCGGTCGCGGTCTTCACCTCATTGATCCGTCCCGTTTTCACGTCGTAAATATAACCGTAGATGGGAATATGCCCGGCAACGAGCGGGTGTTCGCGGATACGGCGTACATCCTGCACGACGCTGCGTTCGTTGTCGGAAATCGTTTGCCACTTGATGAAATGACCATGGGCGCAGCCATTTCCATGTTTCGGATTGCTCCAGGTCGCGCCGTCGAAGGCTGCCGTCTCCAGATTGTCCTCGAGAAGATCGCCGATGATCTCGTCGGAGAAGAGTTCCATCCCGCAATTCGTGTGGTGGATGACGAACCATTCCTTCGTGCCAAGCAGCTTGTGGGAAATCACCAGCGAGCGGATGGCATCATCGGTTGCGCGTCCGCCTGCGTTTCTGATGACATGCGCGTCGCCTTCCGAAAGGCCGGCATACTTGGCAGGGTCGAGACGGGCATCCATACAGGTCAGGATGGCGAAGCCGCGCGCTGGCGGCAAAGCGAGGTCTTTTTTATCACCGAAGACCGCGACGTAATCCCTGTTTGCGTTCAGAACCTCTGTGTGGACGTGTGTGCGTGACGGTTCAGACATGTTGTTCTCCAACCTCAGAGGCTAGTTTCTCGTCCATCCTGCAAAGACCATCCGCCAGGATCTATTCAGAGGTCATTCACAGGCCAGCCAGTGTCGTCCCGCCCCGGCCGACCGCGAGGCCGCCGGGGCAGGCACAATCGCGCTGCTTGGGAGAAAGGCGCGAACGAATTGTCTCGGCGCTGTGTCTGCGCATCTCCAATGTGAATTTATCTATAAAAATTGTAGAGTAATTTGGTTTCATAAACAGGCGGTTCTGGAAACAATTTTACCCTTGGCCAGAGGGCTTTCTTGGCCGACGGCTCTGAGAAACGGAGATGAATGCAATTTTCAACGAAGTTGCAAAAATTGGAAATTCATTACTCTACAAAAACCATAGAAATAAATGATGTTGACTACAATGCAGCAGCCATCCCGCTGCTTCATTCCGAAGGAGGCGTCCATGTCACTTGCCGTTGAGCTCAAGAAGACTGCCGAAGCGCTGAAAAGCGCGCTTCCGGAGCCGATTTTTTCTGCGATCGCCCAGTCGATCACCGACCTGAAAGCAAGCGGTATCACGAAAAGAGCGGCGTCGGTCGGATCGATCATTCCGCTGCCGGTCATCAAGGACTTCGACGGCAATGAGGTCGATCTGGGGACGCTTGCTGCCGACGGTCCGCTTGCCATCAGCTTTTATCGCGGCGGCTGGTGCCCCTATTGCAACGTCGAACTGCGCGCCCTGTCACATTCGCTCGGAGATATCGAGGCTTCGGGTGCAACCGTCGTTGCGATCACGCCGGAGCAGCCCGGCAATGCACGCGAGACCGCCGGCAAGAATACGCTGGGCTTTCCCGTTCTGGTGGACAAGGGCAATCGCTATGCCCGCGAACTCGGGATCGTCTTCTCCCTGCCGGAGAAACTGCGGCCGATCTATCGCGAGATCGGCATCGATCTCGCGGACTGGAATGGCGATGAAAGCCATGAACTGCCGCTCGCGGCGACATACATCGTCGATTCGAACGGCACGGTCGTCTGGGCGTTCGTCGATGCCGATTTCACTGTGCGTGCCGAGCCTGCCAACCTCGCTGCCGCCCTTCGCCGCGTTGCGGCCTGATCCTGTTCAACTCCATTCCTTAAGAGAGATATCATGACCCTGAAATCCATCCGCCCGGAAACCCTGGTTCTTCATGCCGGCTGGCGCGCCGATCCGGCCACCGGAGCCGTTGCCGTTCCGATCTATCAGACGACCTCCTTCCAGTTCCGCGATACCGAGCACGCGGCCAATCTCTTTGCCCTCAAGGAACTGGGCAATATCTACAGCCGCATCGGCAATCCGACGGTCGATGTGCTCGAGCAGCGCGTGGCCGCCATCGAAGGCGGCGTGGCAGCTCTGGCGCTTGCCTCCGGGCAGGCGGCGTCTGCCTTTGCAGTCCAGAACCTGGCAAAGGCGGGCGACAACATTGTCAGTTCGACCGATCTCTACGGCGGAACGTGGAACCTGTTTGCCAACACGCTGAAGGATCAGGGGATCGAGGTGCGCTTCGTTGATCCGACCGATCCTGAGAATTTCCGCCGGGCGACCGACGATCGGACGCGGGCCTATTATGCGGAGACCCTTCCCAATCCGAAACTGACGGTGTTTCCAATCGCAGAGGTTGCGGCCATCGGCCGCGAGGCCGGCATCCCGCTGATCATCGACAACACGGCGGCTCCGCTGCTCGCCCGTCCGCTCGATCATGGTGCGGCAATCGTCGTTTATTCAACGACCAAGTATCTCGGCGGCCATGGCACGTCGATCGGAGGACTGATCGTCGATGGGGGAAATTTCGACTGGGCGGCACATCCCGAACGGCAGCCGGCGCTGAACGCGCCCGACAAGAGTTACCACGGCGCCGTCTGGACGGAGGCCGTCAAGCCTCTTGGCCCGATTGCCTATATCATCAAGGCGCGCGTGACGCTGTTGCGCGACCTCGGCGCACCGCTTTCGCCTTTCAACGCCTTCCAGATCATTCAGGGCATCGAGACGCTGCCGTTGCGGATCGAGCGCCACGTCAAGAACGCCGATGCAGTCGCCGATTATCTGTCGACCCGGGCGGAAGTGGCGAAGGTCATCCATCCTTCCAAGCAGACCGGTCTGTGGCGCGAGCGTGCTGACAAGTATCTGAAGGGGGGCTACGGCGGGCTCGTCGGCTTCGAGCTGAAAGGCGGTCTCGAAGCCGGCCGCCGCTTCATCGACAGCCTGGAACTGCTCTACCATGTCGCCAATATCGGCGATGCGCGCAGCCTGGCGATTCACCCGGCGACCACCACCCATTCCCAGCTTTCGGGCGAGGAGCAACTGGCCAGCGGCGTGTCGCAGGGCTACGTCCGCCTGTCGATCGGCATCGAACACATTGACGATATTCTCGAAGATATCGAGCGGGGTCTCGATGCGGCCTCGGGTCTCGGCAGCGACCGCAAGGTCGCCTGACACTGAACCATGCCGGGCCGCCGCGCGATGGATCCGGCGGCCTCCATCTGCGGAGCTGACAATGTCAATCGAGCCCAATCGGAGCTTCCGGTTTCATGTTGGGACAAGCAAGCTGGAATGGCCGACAGTCATTCTCGCGGGCCTTATCTACGGCTCGTTTCTGGCCCTGACATTCTGGTGGCAGCAATTGCCGCTTGTTGTGGTCATGCTTGCGGGCGGCTGGCTGATTGCGTGGCAAGGGTCTCTCCAGCATGAGGTCATTCACGGTCACCCCACGCGCAATCAGGCCATCAACGATGCCATCGGTTCCGTGCCGCTGTCTCTTTGGCTTCCTTATTCTATCTATCGCGATACTCATCTCGTTCATCACCGGGACGAGTTTCTGACCGACCCTATCGACGATCCCGAATCCGCCTATGTCACCAAACTGGCTTGGCAGAAGATGGGCCGGCCGGGTCGTTGGCTGGCTGATTTCAACATGACATTGCTCGGTCGCCT
This sequence comes from Pararhizobium sp. LjRoot238, assembly GCF_964252955.1. Lineage (NCBI taxonomy): Bacteria > Pseudomonadati > Pseudomonadota > Alphaproteobacteria > Hyphomicrobiales > Rhizobiaceae > Pararhizobium > Pararhizobium sp. LjRoot238. The sequence continues at coordinate 162,376 of NZ_CAXUPP020000003.1, forward strand.
GACGCTTGGGCCGGCCGTCATGATCTTCAGTTTCCTGATCAGTGAATGGCGCCATGTTCGCTCCGGAGTAAAAGGACGCGCTCGGATCTGGGCCTGGCATCTGGGCGCCATCTTGCCTGTACTGGCATGGGTGACCGTTGTCTGCGCGATGCCGCTCTGGCTCTATCTTTTCGGGTTCGTCTATATCGGTGCCGCGTTGACGCGGCTGAGATCTTTTGCAGAACACCGGTATGCCGATGACCACGAGGAGCGAACGGCGATCGTCGAGGGCAGCGCCATTCTGGGCCTACTTTACCTCTACAACAACCTTCACGTCCTTCATCACCTGCGGCCCGGAATCTCGTGGTACCGCCTACCGTCGGTTTATAGCGACAACCGTGATAAGCTCGTGAGCCACAACGGTGGTCTCGTCTATCGCGGTTATTGGGATGTTGCGCGCCGGTTTTTCCTCACCCGCCATGATGATCCAAGACACCCCCATCGTTCGTGAACCACGCACCACAAATCGTCCGCCGGCGCGGTTCTCCTATTCGGCCGGCGGAAGGAAATTCATTCCTCGTAATAGTATATTAAAAAGATAGATTAGCTGTATTATTAGCCATCCTTCTTTATTGTGCCCCCACATTCGTTCGCGCCGGTCCCGACCGGTTGCGCCAACCTCCTGGGGAGCCTCCTGATGAGCCGGCAAATTCGCTTCAACGCTTTCGACATGAATTGCGTGGGCCACCAATCACCAGGGCTCTGGTCGCATCCACGTGACCGATCCTGGAAATACAAGGATCTGGACTATTGGCAGGATGTGGCACGCACACTCGAGCGTGGCATTTTCGACGGCATCTTCATTGCTGACGTCATCGGGTATTATGACGTTTACAAGGGCTCAAACTTTCACGCCATCCATCAGGCTGCCCAGATTCCGGTCAACGATCCGTTGCAGTTGGCAGCGCCTATTGCGCTGGCTACCGAGCATCTCGGCATCGGCATCACGGCCTCCACGTCGTTCGAGCATCCCTACACGTTTGCGCGCCGGCTCTCGACTGCGGACCATCATACCAAGGGTCGCGTCGGCTGGAACATCGTCACGTCCTATCTCGAGAGCGGCGCCAAGAATATCGGGCAGGGCGGTTTGCGCCGCCATGACAATCGCTACGAAGTCGCCGCAGAGTATGTCGAGGTTCTCTACAAGCTGTTCGAAGGCAGCTGGGAGGAGGGGGCGGTCGTGCGCGACCGTGAACGCGGTATTTTCACCGATCCCTCCAAGGTTCACGAAATCGCCCACAGCGGTAAATATTTCGATGTGCCCGGCTATCACCTCTGCGAGCCGTCTCCGCAGCGAACCCCAGTCCTGTACCAGGCCGGCGCGTCCGGGCCTGGAAAGGCGTTCGCCGCCGGCCATGCCGAGTGTGTGTTCGTGGCGGCTCCTACAAAGGCGCTGCTGAAATCCTATGTCGCAGATATCCGGGCGCAGGCGGCTGCAGCCGGGCGCGACCCTCGCAAGGTCCTCATCTACAATCTGACAACCCTGATCGTTGACGAGACGGATGCCAAGGCAGATGCCCGGTTCAAGGACTACCTGAACTACTCTTCCTACGACGGGTCCCTGGTGTTCCTTTCCGGCTGGAGCGGTATCGATTTCGGCCAGTATGCACCTACCGATCTTCTCAAGAAGGTCGAGACCAATGCCATCGTCTCGGTCGTCGAGCATTTTGCCGGCAAGGACAAGCAGTGGACTGTCAAGGAGCTTGCGAAATGGGGTGGTATAGGCGGTCTTGGCCCGGTCTTTACAGGCTCGCCTGAAACGCTGGCTGATATCCTTCAGGATTGGGTCGAGGAGACGGATGTCGACGGGTTCAATCTTGCCTATGCGGTGACGCCGGAATCGTTCGAGACGGTCGTTGATCTGCTGGTGCCTGAACTTCAGAAGCGTGGCGTTTACCCCACTGCATACAAACCGGGCACATTGCGCGAAAAGCTGTTCGGCGACGGGCCATACCTTCCGAAATCGCATCCGGCGGATGCATATCGCGATATCGAGGCTGTCAAGGCGCGCACCGCTGCCGCTAGTCCGGGTCAGAAGCTGAAAGCGGTGGTGCCGTCATGACCGCAACGCTTCTCGAACTGAAAGACGTCTCGCTGAGTTTCAAGGGGATCAGTGCGCTGAACGGCCTGAATTTCAGCGTTGCCGCCGGCGAAATCTGTGCACTGATCGGTCCGAACGGTGCTGGGAAAAGCTCCCTTCTGAATGTCATCAACGGCGTCTACCGGGCCGATTCCGGAGCGGTGATCTTCGATGGCGCAAAGTTCGAAGCCATCCAGCCGCGCTGGGCCGCGCGCCTTGGTATCGGGCGGACGTTTCAGCATAACGCGCTGTTCCGGCGCCTCAGTGTGCGCGAAAACATCCTTGCCGGCCTGTCCCGGCATGGCGCTGCCAGCTTCCTAGAAAATATACTCCGCATCGGTCGGGACCGCCAGGAGCGCAGATCCTTCCGGGAGCGCGCTGATCTGATCCTCTCGTTCCTCAACCTTGATCGTCACGCCGACACCATCGTGTCGACGCTGCCTTACGGTTTGCAGAAGAGGGTGGATCTAGGCCGGGCACTGGTTTCCGAGCCAAATTTGCTGTTGCTCGACGAGCCGATGGCGGGGATGAACCAGGAAGAAAAGCAGACCATGAGCCGGTTCATCCGAGCGGTGAACGGCAAGTTCGGGACGACCATTGTTCTCATCGAGCATGATGTCGGGATCGTCATGGATCTGGCCGATCACGTCGTCGTCCTGGACTATGGCCGCAAGGTCGCAGACGGGGCACCCGCCGAGGTGCGCAGCAATCCAGACGTCATCGCCGCCTATCTCGGCACCGTGCACTAGGATCCGGACCATGAGCTTTTTCCTCGAAACGCTGATCAGCGGGCTGTTCGCCGGGGTGATGTATGCCCTCGTCGCAATCGGTTTCGTCCTCATCTACAAGGCGTCTGGTGTCTTCAACTTTGCCCAGGGCGCCATGCTGCTGTTTTCCGCGCTCCTGTTCGTCACCCTTGTCGAGCGCGGCGCCCCCTTCGCGCTTGCGTTTGCTATCACCTCGCTTGCCATGGTTGGCCTGGCCTTCGCGATCGAATGGCTGGTGCTCAGGCCGCTGCGCGACCGGGATGCGCTGACCCTGTTCATGGCGACGCTCGGCTTGAGCTACGTCGTCGAAGGCTTCGCGCAGTTGCTGATGGGCACCGACGTGCATATGCTGGATCTCGGCATTCCGGACGTGGCGATCGAGTTCGGCGGGATCTACATCAGCCAGTTCGATATCGTTGCCACGCTCATCGGGGTTGCGCTGGTGGCTGTCCTTTCCATCGTCTTCAGCAAGACGCGAATGGGCGTATCATTGCGCGCCGTTGCAGACGATACGCTGGCCGCGCAGTCGATCGGCATTCGGCTGCCGGAGATCTGGCGCATCGTGTGGAGCGTCGCCGGTATCGTTGCGCTGATCGCCGGCCTGCTCTGGGGCGCGCGGCAGGGCGTCCAGTATTCCCTGTCCCTGATCACGTTGAAGGCGCTGCCGGTCCTGATCATCGGCGGTTTTTCCTCCATTCCCGGCGCCATCATCGGTGGCCTTCTGGTGGGCGCCAGCGAAGCCTTGGCCGACATGTATCTCGGACCTTTGGTCAATGGCAGCGTCTCGACCTGGTTCGCCTACATCCTTGCCGTTGGCTTTCTTCTCGTGCGGCCTGCCGGGCTCATGGGCGACCGCGAGATCGAAAGGGTATAATTCATGACCACGCTGAACGAATCCGGTCTCGCAGTCTATCCGGCACAAACGCGACGGCTGTCGCGGACCTCGGTCTTTGCCCTACTCGCCCTGGCAGCCGGCTTGCTGGTCGCCTTCGTCGGCGTGCCGCTTGTGGCAACGGACTACTGGCTGAGCTCGATCATCATTCCGACGATCGTTCTAGGAGTAGCCGGAATCGGTCTCAATCTCCTGATGGGTTACACCGGTCTCGTTTCGCTCGGATCGGCGGCCTTCATGTCGATCGGTGCATTCGCAACCTATAACTTGTTGTTGCGGGCGCCTTTCCTGCCGCTTCCCACAGTCCTTTTGCTTGCCGGCTTCATCTCCGCCGTGTTCGGCGTCTTTTTCGGCCTGCCCAGCTTGAGAATCAAAGGTTTTTATCTCGCGGCATCGACGCTCGGCGCGCAGTTCTTCTTCGAGTGGCTCTTCACCAACTTTCAGTGGTTCTCCAACAACAGCCAGTCGCTGACCATATCGGCGCCCCGTCTTCAGTTTCTGGGCCTCGACCTTCAATCGGCCACAGGCCGGTATCTGCTCGTCGCCGCGGTGACTGCGCTGATTATCCTATTGGCCTTCGCCGTCGTGAGGAGCCGCGTCGGCCGAGAGTGGATGGCGATCCGCGACATGGATACGGCCGCCCGTGTGATCGGCATCGCCGTGTCGCAACGCAAGCTCCTGGCCTATGGCATCAGTTCGTTCGTACTGGGCATAGCAGGCGCACTCTGGGCCTTTGCGTATCTCGGTACCGCCGATGCCCATGCGTTCAATCTCGATAAGTCCTTCCAGGTTTTGTTCATCGTGCTGATAGGCGGAACGGCGACCATTTACGGAAACTTCCTGGGCGCTGCCTTCATCGTGCTCACCCCGATCCTGCTGGACCGGCTGACGCTCTACAGCAACCTCTCGTTTCTCGCCGATCAGGGCGCGCTCGCAAACATCCAGCGCATCATCTTCGGCGTGATCATCATCCTGCTTCTTATCAAGGAGCCGGACGGACTGACTGCACTTTTACAACGGGCGTTCGCTGCGCTCGGTCGCCGAAAGGATGCCGGCACCTGATCCGGACGGGCATCGATACCATGGGCCGGTGAGCGCCAGCGTCATGTCCACCAGTCCGCACTAAAGACGCATCCACTGAGCAACAACGTTACCGGGGGTAACCATGTCCTTTTTCGAAACCATACTAAAAGTGGTCGGTGCCGCAGGCATCTCGATCGCCCTTGCCAATTCTCCTGTCATTGCACAGGATGCCACGGGCCAGCAGCTCTACCCGCTCTTTACCTATCGCACCGGGCCTTACGCGCCGTCCTTTATCCCGTTCGGTGCGGGCAACATCGACTATCTGCGCTACATCAACGAAGTCGAGGGCGGCATCAACGGTGTCAAGATTCTCGTTCAGGAGTGCGAAACCGCCTATGCTATCGAGCGCGGCATCGAATGCTACGAGCGCTACAAGAACGGCTATAACGGCGCTCTGACCGCCGCGATCTATCCGCATTCGAGCGGCCTTGACGTCGCACTGACGGACAAGGCGCGGATTGACAAGATCCCGATCGTCAGCCCGGGCGGCGGCCAGAACATCGCGACCGACGGCCGGGTGTTTCCCTACCAGTTTCCGCTTATCTTCGACTACTGGAGCGAAGCGCAGATCATCGTCGACTACATCGCCTCGCAGGTCGGAGGTCACGACAAGCTGAAAGGCGTCAAGATCGCCACGCTTTATCACGATTCCGGCTACGGCCGCGACACGATCGAGCCGCTGGGCATCCTTGCCAAGAAATACGGTTTCGAAGACATCCAGATTCCGGTTCCGCATCCGGGCGAGCAACAGCAGACGCAATGGCAGCAGATCCGCCGTGCCGGTGCCGACTGGGTGTTCCTGCGCGGCTGGGGTGTCATGACGCCGGTTGCGATCAAGACAGCCGCGCGTGTGGGCTTCCCGGCCGACAAGATCATCGGCGACATCTGGAGTGGGTCGGAAGACGATGCACGTCCGGCTGGCACTGCTGCCAAGGGCTATCTTGCCGTTTCGGTGTTTCCGCCGGGAGCCGACTACGGGATCATCAAGACCATGAAGGAAAAGATCCTCGATACAGGCAAGAGCGATCTCAAGGACAATTCGAAGTTCGGGACCGTCTACTACAACTACGGCGTCATCGAAGCGATCACTTTCGTGGAAGCGTTACGCACCGGGCAGAAGAAGTTTGGCAACCGGCCGCTGACGGCGGAAGAGGGGCAATGGGCGCTCGAAAATCTCAATATCGATGAGAAGCGCATCGCCGAGCTGGGCGCTGAGGGTCTGATTAGCCCGCTGAAGACGTCGATCGACAACCACAAGGGTGAAACGATCGCGGCAAAGATTATCCAGTGGAACGGCGAAGGCTGGGATACACGCACCGATTGGATCAAGGCCGATACAGCGCTGTTTGCCGACGTGATCAAGGCGAAGGCCGCAGCCTATGCCACGGAAAAAGGCATCACACCGCGCGATCAAACCAATTGATTTGGACCGCTCGCATCCAGTGACTGACGGGATGCGAGCGGGACGTTCTCAAAAAGCGGATGGGCACGACATGAACGCGCAAACGAAAAGCTTCCTCGAAGTTTCCAACATCGAGGCGATTTACGGGCAGGCCATCCTTGCGGTGCGCGATGTCACTCTTTCCGTTGGCGCTGGCCAGATCGTCGCCCTTCTGGGCGCGAACGGGGCGGGAAAGACCACTACACTCAAGGCGATTTCCAATATTCTGGGGCCGGAGCGCGGAAAGATCGTTCGTGGCGGCGTGACCTGGCAGGCCGAATCCATCGGCAAGGTTTCCGCGTCGAAACTGGTTGCCAAGGGTATCGTGCAGGTCCTCGAAGGACGCAGATGCTTTTCCCAGTTGACGGTCGAGGAAAATATCCTGTCTGGAGGTTTCGTCCAACGGCCGAGCGGCCGCGACCTCGCGCGGAGCCTTGAGCAGATCTACGAATGGTTTCCGCGTCTTCGCGAAAAACGCAAGACAAAAGCCGGACTGACTTCCGGTGGCGAGCAACAGATGGTGGCGATCGGCCGTGCCCTGATGACCAAGCCGCGTCTTGTCCTGCTGGACGAGCCATCGATGGGCCTGGCACCGATCATTGTGCAGGAGATCTTCGAGATCATCCGATCGCTCAACCAATCGGCCGGCGTAAGCTTCCTCATCGCCGAGCAGAACGCCAATCTGGCTCTGCGCTATGCCGACTACGGCTACATCCTCGAAACCGGCCGTGTCGTTGCGTCCGGAACCTCGGCAGAGCTTCTCGCCCGCGATGACGTGCACGAATTCTATCTGGGCGGATCCGGTCCGGCCGCGCACTGATGCGGCTTGCCTGGCGCATCGCCCGGTCGACCACAAGTTGCTAACAATGAAGGTAGTTTGGAATGAGTCAGATCGATTTGGCCTGGGGTGCAGGTCCAGGCACACAGTACGAGACACTGGCGGCACGCTTCCGCCCCGTCTTTCAGCGTATCGCCGAGGGGGCAATCCAGCGCGAAATAGACCGGGACCTTCCCCATGCGGCCATTGCCTGGCTGAAGGAATCCGGATTCGGTGCCCTGCGGATCCCGCGCGAGGAAGGTGGTCACGGCGCCACGCTGCCGGAGCTTTTCAACCTAATGATCGAGCTTTCGGAAGCGGATTCGAACATCACCCAGGCCCTGCGCGGTCATTTCGGCTTTGCCGAAGACATCGTCAACAAGCCGCAGGGTGCCTGGCGCAAGCGCTGGACGGAGCGGCTGTCGCGCGGCGAAATCGCCGGCAATGCGTGGACCGAGATTGGAGATGCGAAGATCGAAGGTTTTTCGACCCGTGTTTCCGAAAAGGACGGCGGTCTGGTGCTGAACGGCGCCAAATATTATACAACAGGATCGCTGTTCGCTGACTGGATCGATGTCGGCGCTACGGGCATCGACGGGCAGGGGGTTGGCCTTGCCGTCCGGCGCCATGCCGGTGGGGTCGTGATCGTCGATGACTGGGACGGATTTGGCCAGACCCTGACGGCCAGCGGCACGACGACCTTCAAGGACGTATCGGTCGATCCTGAGGATGTCGTCTTCGACGAGGACAAGTTCCGCTATTCCGCGGCCTTCTATCAACTCGTTCACCTTGCAACTCTTGCTGGTATCGGACGGGCGCTCACCAACGATGTCGCGAAGGCCGTGTCCGAACGGCGCCGCATATACACCAACGCCGCGGGTCCGCGCTCCAGCCAGGATCCGCAGGTTCTGCAGGTCGTCGGCCGGATCCGCAGCGCCGCCTACGCTTCAAGTGCGATCGTGCTGCAGGCGGCGCAATCCCTCGAACGTGCCTTTCAGGCTCATTTAGCAGGTGATGCCGAGGCCGAGGAGGCGGCAAATGCCGTGGCCGAACTGGAAACGTCGCAGGCGCTGGTGGTGGTTTCGAGCCTCATTCTTGAAGCTTCAACCATCGTGTTCGATGCACTGGGCGCATCGGCGACCAAGAAGCCCTCGGCGCTTGACCGGCACTGGCGCAATGCCCGCACCCTGTCGTCGCATAATCCGCGCATCTATAAGGACAGGATCATCGGCGACTTCGCCGTTAACGGAACGCCACCGCCCTACCAATGGCGCATCGGGCTCAACGTAGGTTGAACCGATGATCCGTCTGGAAAAAATCGCCAAGGCATTTCCCGGAAAGAACGGGCGCCCGTAGCCGCACTTGAGAATATCGACCTGTCAATCGGGCAGGGGGAGATTTTCGGCATCATCGGGTCGTCCGGTGCCGGCAAGTCGACGCTGGTCCGTTTAATCAACTTGCTGGAGCGCCCCACACGGGGCGACGTCTTCGTGGAAGGCCAGCGCGTAACGGATTTCAAGGGGGAGCAATTGCGGGCGTTGCGCCGCAGGATCGGGATGGTGTTCCAGCATTTCAATTTGCTCAGCGCGCGGACGGCTGCGGCCAACGTCGCCTATCCCCTCAAACTCGCAGGCAACCTTAACCGTGCCGAGATCGAGGCGCGTGTTGTCACGCTTCTTGGCCGTGTCGGTTTGTCGGACCATGCCCACAAATATCCAAGCCAGCTCTCAGGCGGACAGAAGCAGCGTGTCGGGATTGCGCGGGCCCTTGCCAGCGAGCCAAAGATTCTTCTGTGCGACGAAGCCACCAGTGCGCTGGATCCGCAAACGACCGGCTCGGTCCTCGAACTCCTGCAACAGATCAATCGCGAGCTTGGCGTTACAATCGTCCTGATCACCCACGAGATGGATATCATCCGCCGCACATGCGACCGGGTCTCGGTTCTCGATCATGGTCATGTCGTGGAAACGGGCACCGTCAGCGACGTCTTCCTGCATCCCCGTCATCCTGCCACGCTGAGACTGGTGCGCGAGGCCGAGCCCGATGGCGGGCGTTTGGACGGCATTTCCGTCGCGGAGCTGGGAGGTCGGGTTCTGCGACTGACCCTGACGGGCGAAACAGCGCGCACGCCAATTCTGAGCCGTGTCGCGCGCGAAAACATCGTCGATTACCAGATCCTTGCCGGCCGGATCGGGCATATTCGCAATGTGCCCTATGCGCAGTTTACGGTTTCCCTGTCGGGCCGCGACGTCGCAGGCGCGGTTGCGGGGCTGCGGGCCGGTGGTGTTTCGGTGGAGGTGCATGGCGAAGAGGCTGACGTCGTGCCCGCCAGGAATGTTCCCCATCTCGTGGAAGAGGTGCGGCATGTCGTTTGAAAACCTTTACTGGAGCGACATCTTAACAGCGCTTGCACAAACGCTGGCCATGGTGAGCGGGGCCCTGGTGCTGACGGTTATTCTGGGCCTGCCGCTGGGAACCCTGCTGTTCCTGACCGGCCGGCAGCAACCCTTCGAGCAGCCGGCGGCCTATGCCGGCCTGTCCTTCGTTCTCAACATCATCCGCTCCGTGCCGTTCATCATTCTGCTGATCGTGCTGATGCCGGTGACGGTGATCGTCACGGGGACATCCCTTGGCATCCGGGGCGTCGTCTTTCCGCTCGTGATCGGAACAGCGCCCTTCTTTGCCCGTCTCGTGGAGACGGCCCTTCGCGAGGTCGATCGCGGCATCATCGAGGCCAGTCAGGCGATGGGAGCCTCGACGGCTCAGACGATCTTTCGGGCCATTCTGCCCGAAGCACTTCCGAGCCTTCTCGCCGCCGTCACAGTCACGTCTATCGTTCTGGTCGACTACACGGCCATGGCTGGTGCGATCGGCGGCGGTGGGCTCGGTGATCTTGCCATCCGCTACGACTACCACCGGTTCCAGACCGAAATCATGCTGGTCTGCGTCGCCATCCTCATTGTTTTCGTCCAACTGCTTCAAGCCAGCGGCAATCGTCTCGTCACCCACTTTTCCCGCAAATGAACCCTTAGGAGGACCATTATGAACATCCTGAAATCACTGACGCTCATCGCAGCCGTAACGTTCGGACTGTCGAATGCGGCAGCTGCAGAGACGCTGGTCGTCGGCGCCACGGCGATCCCGCACGCGGAGATCCTGGAATTCGTCAAACCGATCGTCGCCAAGGAAGGCGTCGAACTCGATATCCGTGTCTTCACCGATTACATCCAGCCGAATGCACAGCTGGTCTCGGGCGAACTCGACGCCAACTACTATCAGTACAGGCCGTTTCTCAACGACTACAACAAGGAGCGCGGTACCAATCTGATCCCGATCGTGCCCGTGCATATCGAGCCTTTCGTCGCCTATTCGACCAAGATCACCTCTACTGATCAACTGGCCGATGGCGCGACCGTCGCCATCCCGAACGATCCGGTCAATGGCGGGCGCGGTTTGCTGCTGCTGCAGAAACTTGGACTCATCAAGGTCAATGGAAAGCCAGAGCTGATATCGCCGGAGGACAAGTTGCCAACGCTGAAGGATGTCGTGGAAAACCCGAAGAACCTCAAGATCGTCGAGCTGGAATCGGCGCTTCTGCCGCGCGCTCTGAGCGAGGTCGATCTCGGAGCGCTCAACGGAAACTATGTCTTCGAGGCAAAACTCGACCTATCGAAGGCGTTGCTGATCGATCGCGGGCAGGACGGCTACAATGTCTGGAGCGAGTATCTGGTGACAAGGCCGGAAACCAAGGACGATGCCCGCGTCGCCAAGCTTGCCAAGGCACTGAACAGCGAGGAGACGCGCAAGTTCATCGAGGATCACTACAAAGGCCAGATCATCGCTGCTTTTTGAGTGCTGTGAACACAGACGAACAGGGCGGGCTTCGAGGCCCGCCATGTCTTTCGCAATCCCTCCGGATACGATGTTGAAAGTAAAGCCAATGAGCACGAATTTCGCCGCTGCAAGCAACTCCACCCCGATCGTACTGCCCGGTGAGCCTGGCTGGGTTCCGGCGCTGCCAATTGCCCCGGCCCATATCATTCGCGATGATGCGGAGGCGCTGGTTGTTGCCAAGCGCCTGAAGCCATTGTTTGCCTCCGACGCGCGTGAACGCGACCGCGAACGCAGGCTGCCTTTTGAGGAAGTCGATGTTTTCTCCCAGAGCGGACTTTGGGGTATCACGATCCCCAGGGCCTACAGAGGTGCCGGCGTGTCCCAGGTAACGCTCGCAAAGGTCTTTGCGACCCTTGCTTCCGGCGACCCCTCCCTGACGCAGATCGCCCAGAACAGTTTCGAGATCATCGACGTCATTCGGCTGACCGGAAGCGAAGAACAGAAACGCGCGTTGTTCTCCGCGGTGTTGTCGGGCAAGCGGCTGGGCAACGCGTTTTCCGAGTTCAAAGGCAAGAACGTCGAGGCGTTCGAAACGGGTCTTGTCCGTCGCGGTAGCAATTTTGTCGTGAATGGGCAGAAGTTTTACGCGACAGGTGCGCTGTTTGCGCATCTGGTTCCGATCGTCGCTCTCGATGAGGACGGCCATGTCGTCGTCGCCGTGGCGGATCGCGATTCTGCAGGCCTGACGGTTGTCAACGACTGGTCGGCTTTTGGGCAGCGCACGACGGCCAGTGGCACGGTTATTCTCGACAACGTCAAAGTTCCCGTTGAGCGCGTTTTGCCTGCCCACATCGTCTATGAAAACCAGAGTGCGGTGGGGCCGCAGAGCCAGCTCATTCACCCTGCGATCGATGCCGGAATTGCGCGTGGGGCAATCGAGGCGACGATCGATCTCGTTCGCAACTACGCTCGTCCCTGGATTGACAGCGGGCAGGAGCGGGCATCCGACGATCCCTATACGATCTCGACCATAGGCGACCTAAAAATCCGGCTGCATGCGTCCGAAGCGTTGCTGGAGCGGGCGGGACGCCAGCTCGATGCGACTATTGCCGATGTCAACGAGGAGACGATCGGTTTGGCTAAAATCGCCGTTGCCGAGGCAAAGGTTCTGACCACAGATATTGCTCTGTTGGCATCATCAAAGCTGTTCGAGCTTGCAGGCACGCGATCCACGCTCGGCGCTCACAATCTCGACCGTTTCTGGAGAGACGCGCGCACCCATACGCTTCATGATCCGGTACGCTGGAAATTCCACGCCGTCGGCCAGTATTATCTGAACGGCGTGCAGCCGCCCTTGCACTCCTGGATCTGATGTCAGGGAGCGCTTGCCGGATGAGGCGGCAGAGCGCTTCCAAGCGATGAGAAACAACGGTGTTTTTTCAGTTTGGCATTTTATATAGAAATTCTATTCTTTTAATGGACTATCTATCTCGATACCCGTTGAGGACAGTTCCGGATCCTGGATGAAAGGGCGCCGGATCTTTCACAATCGGAGATCGGTACGAAATGAGCATTCTTAGTTCTACTGTAAAATCAGGCGTCGTGTTTGCTGCTCTGATGACGGGATCGGCACAGGCGGGCGAAACCCTTGATCGTGTCCGCGCAAACGGCGTCGTTGTCGATGTACTCGTCAACGACTACCCGCCTTTCGGCTTCATCAATGCGGAAAATCAGCTTGATGGGTTCGACGTGGATGTAGGCAAGGCGTTTGCGGAAAAGCTTGGTGTCAAGCTGAAGCTGGAAACGCCGGGCTGGGAAACCATCATCAGCGGCAAATGGGCCGGACGTTGGGATCTGGCGATTTCATCCGCCACGCCGACCGAGGAGCGGGCGAAGGTCGTGAATTTCCCCGTCAATTACTACAGCGTCCCCGCGGTGCTGGTCGTCAACACGGATGAGGAGGCGATCAAGTCGATTGCCGATATTTCGGGCAAGCGTGTCGGTGTCGGCACTGGTTCGTCCTACGAAGCGTATATCAACCGTAACTTTGCTATCCCCGGTAAGGCGAAGATCGAGTTCCCGTTCACCGAGGTTCAGGCTGTTCCGGGAGACGAGACCGTCAACTTCCAGAATCTGTCTCTGGGCGCGGGCGTTCGTCTTGATGCAATCGTCGCCTCGCTGGCGACAGCGCAAGGCCAGATCAATGCCACGCAGAAGCTGAAGGTTGTCGGCGAGCCGCTTTTTGCCGAACCCAATGCCGTCGTCACGGACAAGGGCGATCCGGAGTGGGACGCAGAGGTCAAACGCGTCATCACTGAACTGAAGGCGAACGGCACGTTGGCCAAGATCTCCGAAAAATGGTTCGGCGTGGACATTACAAAATATGCAGAATGAGGCCTTGCCCGTGGTGCTGGCGGACAGGACAGAACCACAGGCGCCACCCGCCGGCTTGAAGCCGGCGGGTTTCGGCTTCCGTGAGAAGGTCTGGTTGACCTGGATCGGGCTTCTTGCACTGCTGTTGGTTGCCCTGCTCAGCCTCGGTCTCGATTTTCCGCTGATCGCGCAGAAATTGCCCTTCATGCTGGGCCTTCGGCTGTCGCCGGACGGTTTTGTGCAGGGCGTTGTTCTGACGCTACTGGTGACGCTCATATCAATGGCATGCGCCATGATCCTTGGTGTGCTGACGGCGCTCGGTCGCCTGTCGCCCAATCCCTTCGCGTTCGGGATTGCAACCTTCTACGCCTCGTTTTTTCGCGGCACCCCTCTTTTGGTACAGGTTCTATTGATCTATCTGGCACTGCCGCAGTTCGGGGTCATCTTATCGGGCTTTTTCTCCGGCATCCTGGCCCTATCGCTAAACTATGCGGCCTACCTCGCGGAAACCATCAGGGCCGGCATTTCGTCCGTTCCGAAAGGTCAGCACGAGGCGGCTATGGCCCTTGGCCTGTCGCGACCGATCATTGCCTGGAAGATCATTGCGCCCCAGGCGATGAGGATCATCATTCCGCCGGCCGGCGCGCAGTTCATCTCGATGCTGAAGGATTCCTCGCTGGTGTCGGTGATGGGGCTTTGGGAGCTGAATTTTCTCGCGCAGTCCTATGGCCGCGCCACCTATCACTATATGGAAATGCTGCTCACGGCAGCGGTGATCTATTGGATACTGTCCGTTGCACTCGAACTGATCCAGCACAGACTTGAAATCAGATTTGGCCGCGCCGAAGCGCTGGGCCGCGCGTAACGGAGACGACATGAGCCTGCAAAATACGAATTTCGCCATTCTCGATGGTGGCATGGGACGCCTGCTCGAACGGTTGGGAGCGCCGTTCCGGCTGCCGGAATGGTCGGCCTTGTCGCTCATCGAAGCGCCACATTATGTCGCCCAGGCCCATCAGGCCTATGTGGAGAACGGCGCGGAGATTATCACCACCAATTCCTACGGGCTCGTGCCGCATATGATCGGCGAGGCGCGATTTACCGCCGAAGGCAGGGCGCTAGCAGACCGGGCTGGTCGTCTCGCTCGCGAGGTTGCGTCAAAGGCCGGCCGGGCCGTCAAAGTCGCTGGCTCGCTGCCGCCGCTCTTCGAAAGCTATCGGCCTGGCAATTTCAAAGCGGACAAAGCCCCCGCTATCCTTGAGATTTTGATTGATGGGCTCAAGCCGCATGTGGATTTCTGGCTGATCGAAACGCAAAGCTCGACGGCCGAATCCCTGTCGGCGCTTGTGGCGGCCAAGGCAACAGGCTTGCCGGTCTATGTCTCCTACACCCTAAAGGACGAGGACGGGCGCACGGATCCGCCGGAGCTTCGATCGGGAGAATCCGTTGCGGACGCCGTGGTGGCTACACTGGACGCTGGCGCAAGCGCTGTTCTTTTCAATTGCAGCCAGCCGGAAGTCATGAGCTCCGCGATTATCGCTGCCCGGGAGGCGATCGACCGATCGTTGAATCCGGCCGCCGGGCTTGGGGTCTATGCGAACGCCTTCGTTCCCGAGCCTCCTTCCGACGAACCCTATGCCGGCATCTCGGAAATCCGGTCCGATCTTGATCCAGCCAGCTATCTGAAGTGGATTCGCCGCTGGGTGGACCAGGGCGCCACCATTGTCGGCGGTTGCTGCGGTATCGGGCCGGAGCACATTGCTGCGATCAGCGCCGGACGCAGTCGCTGGCTCGCCAATGGCAAAACTGCGCTGTAAGGGCACTACCTAGCGCATCCGGCGATGCCCGGTTCTGTCTCCGCGTAGTGATCCTGTCAGGACGGCACCAGCGGCGGTGTCGTTCGAATCCGAACATCCAAGCGGCGGCGCGGGAATCAGAAGGCGCCGTCCATTGTATCTGCGACCCGAAGCGGGGGGCCATCCAATCGCGCCTCCTCCAATTTAACAACGAAACCTCCAATATATTGGCCTTCCGATCGCGATGGCCGACATGCTTTCCATTCTATTGGAGGAAAGAAAATTGGAATGATATTTTCTATTGAATGCCAAAAATAGGCGATCTATCTCCAAAATCACCGAGGCAGGAAATGCCTTAGATCAGAGATTTGGAGAGAGCCATGAACCCCGCAATGAACATGATGCCGATGATGAACAACATGATGCCGATGATGGGCGGCATGATGAACCCGATGATGATGAACGGCATGAACCCAATGATGGGTGGTATGATGCCAATGATGGGTGGCATGCCCATGATGAACGGCATGATGATGAACCCGATGATGGGCGGCATGATGATGCCGATGATGATGGGCACGATGACCTGCAAGATGACCGCCAATGGCATGGTTTGCGAAATGATGCCGATGGAAGGCATGGACAAGGACATGTTCATGGATTGCTGCAAGCGCATGATGTCCATGATGTCGGGCGGCATGCCGATGATGATGATGTGCGGCGGCATGATGATGTGCTGCACGATGGCGGCCTGATCTCTCCGCTCACGCATTTCGCTGCGCTACAAGAGCCTCCGGAGACGGGGGCTTTTTTGCGCCTCGCTTTTGCTCAGACCCTGACTTCTTCTATATATGTCGTCACGAGGTAGAGGATTGCCTCGGTGCCGGTCATGTTCCTGTAGGTGTGGTTCACATCCGCATCGAAAATAATGGCGTCGCCTTCGCCCAGGATATGCGGCGGCAGCTTTCCGGCGATAATTTCCACCGTTCCCTGCGTGACCACGAGATTTTCCACCGTGCCGTGCGGGTGGGCTTCCGCGGCTTCCGCATGGTGCGGCGCGATGCGTAGCTCATAGAACTCGACTTTGCGCTCGCTCTCGAACGGAAACAGTGCCCGCGTCTGGAATTTGCCTTCGGAGGAGGACAGGATCTTCGATTTTGCCCGTGGCAGGGGCGTAATTGCAGCGTCTGCCCGCTCTGTAATCAACGAACCACATGGGACATCGAGGGCCGCAGCGATTTTCGACAGGATGCTGATCGTCGGGCTGCTTTTTCCCGTTTCAATCTGGCCAAGCATCGCCCGGCTGACCCCCGATATTTTCGCCAGGCGGTCCAGCGAATAACCACGCCGGGTTCTCAGGCGGCGCAGGTTGCGGCCGGTCGAGGCCGACAATTCGTCAGTGGTGTCAGGCTTGTAATCTCCAGAAAACTGAAGAACCGGTTCAGGCGCCATGGCTCGCTCTACCCATGACCATCATCGGTACGAACCCCCAATATGGCATCCACATCATCACGGGCTGCATGGCAAAAGAAACGGCTTTTGCTTCTTCTCCACGCGGTTTGTTCTGATTGGCGCGCGCCTGACGATAGGTCTGCAAATCAATGACGTTCGCTGCCTGCACTGCCATGAAACTCTCCTGAAACGCCTCTAAATCAAATCTATGATTTTAATTAGCAAAGGCACAGGTTGCGCAGACCAAACCTGGCGCGCCGAGTAAAATCTTATGCCACGACGGCTGCCCGATCGGGGAAAGTCTATCTTCCACGCGATCAAGGCCCTTTTTCAATGAAGCCGGGACGCGGCAAGCCGCCGCTCTAACCAGAGGCTGTAGCGGGATCCGCCGAACCCGATGGCAAAATAGATCAAGGCGACGGAAATGTAGGACTCGGTGTAAAAGCCGAGCCATGCAGGGTCGGTTGCCGCCGTCTTTGCCGTGTTGAGCAGATCGAAAATGCCGATGACCGCCAGCAAGGACGTGTTGAGCAGGATGCCGATCGAAAGGTTGACAATAGCGGGGATAACGGCACGCAACGCCTGCGGTAGAACGATCAACCTGTTCGCGTGCCAGTAGCCGAGCCCAAGCGCTGCCGCCGCTTCTGTCTGGCCGGGCGGCACGATCTGCAGACCTGCCCGGATCACCTCGGCCAGATACGCTGAGAAAAACAGTGTCACGCCGATCTGGGCGCGCAACAGCTTGTCGAGCAGAACCCCGCCGGGAACCGCCATGGGGACGATCAGCATGGCGATGTAGAGCACCGCAATCATCGGAATGCCACGCAGGACTTCAATGAAGCCGACCGCCAGAATGCGCACCAGGCCCATTTTTGACTGGCGGGCGAGGGCAAGGACGAGGGCGACGGGAAAGGCAAAAGCCAATCCGGCGATGGACACTCCAAGCGTGATGGGCAATCCGCCCCATTGATTGGTCGATACCAGCGGCGGGGTCAACACGCCCGCCATCAGGAACCATGAGAGAGCAAGTGTAGCCACCCAGAACGGGATGAGCTTTGCACTCCAGAAGCGCGGCATGGCGGAGGCGGTGAGGAGCACTGCGAATAGAACCAGCACGAGGGCCGGACGCCATTGCACGACCGGTGGGAAGAAGCCGAACAGGATGAACCGCGCCTTTGTCCGGATGAAGGTCCAGCACGCACCGGCTGTTTCGGCCATGCACTTGTCCGCTCCACCACTCCAGACCGCATCCAGAAAAAGCCAGTCCACGGCTGGTTTGAGCAGCCACAGAAACAGGGCGAGCGTCAGCACTGTCAGGACTGTGTTGCCGAGGCTTCCGAAGAGACCCTGTTGCCATCGCCGCCATTCCGGGGCCTTTCCGGGCAATCCGCCAGCTTTGCTCATCGCCTCTGTCCGCCCTTCAATGCCACGCGCCGGTTGTAGAGGTTCATCAGGATAGAGACCCCGATATTGAGCGTCAGATAGACGGCGACAATGATGGTAATCGCTTCGAAGACCTGGCCAGTCGTATTTGCCGTTGTGTTCGCCACGCTGACGAAATCAGGAAATCCGATAGCCACCGCTAAACTGGAATTCTTGGTGAGATCGAGATAGCTCGACGTCATCAGCGGCGTGATGACCCGCAGGGCTTGCGGCAATACGATGAGCCGCATGATGTGCCCGCTCTTCAGGCCGAGCGCGCGTGCGGCCTCCCATTGCCCCGACTTCACCGATTGAATGCCGCTTCGCACGATTTCAGAAATGGACGCGGAGGCGTTGACGACGAGGCCGATCAGCAGCGCCGAGAATTCCGGCGTCATCGACAATCCGCCACGAATGTTGAAACCACCCTTTGCAGGGAATTCGGCCGTCACGGACAGACCAAGCGACCACATGCATGCGAAATAGAGCAACACGGTGAAGAGGAGGAAAGCTATGAATTTCAGCAGGTAGTAAGCTCTGCCACGCAGATACCGCCGGAGTGCAAGGATCACGATTGCGACCGCGATGACCAGTCCTGGCAGCCACTGGGCAAGGTGAAGACCCTCGAAACGCAGGCCGGGGATGAACACCCCGCGATTGGTCAGGAAGAAACCATCGAAGGGGGAAAAGGCGTTGCGAGGGGACGGCAGGCTATGCGCGATCGCGCTCCATAGAAAAAGCTGCAGCAACAGCGGGGTGCTCCGCAGGATTTCCACATACGCATAAACGAAGCTCGAAATCAAAAGATTGCCGGACATGCGGGCGATGCCCAATAGAACGCCCAGCATCGTTGCAAGGCAGCATCCGAAGAAAGCTACCTTGATCGTATTGGCCAGTCCGGCCGCAAGGGCACGGGCATAGGTATCGCCGGACGCGTAGGCGATATCGCTTTCACCGATTTCGAAATTGGCCTGTTGCGAAAGGAAGGAAAACCCCGGTGTGATGCCGAGCCGCTCCATGCTGCCCACCATATTCGAACCGAAAAAAAAGAATAGCGATAAGACGCCGGCAAGAAGCAGCGTCTGCTGAAGCGGCAGCGGCCCGATCCAGGATCGGAGCCCGGAGAAGAAGCCGGGTCCCATTGGACCCGGCAGCGTAATCGTTTTCATCGGGTGAAACCGGGCTCCGGCTTAGCGGAACGGCGGAGAGTAGAGAAGGCCGCCCTTGGCCCAGAGCTGGTTGTAGCCACGCTCCAGATTCAGGGGCGTACCCTTGCCGACGTTGCGATCGAAAATTTCACCGTAGTTTCCGACTGCCTTGATGATGTTGTAGGCAAACTTCGGATCGAGGCCGATGGCCTCTCCGAGCGACGGATCGACGCCGAGGAACCGCTGGATGCCCGGATCTTCGCTCTCCAGGAACTCATCGACATTGGCCTGCGTGATGCCGAACTCTTCGGCCTGAATGGTTGCATAGACAGTCCAGTTCAGGATCTCGAGCCACTGGTCGTCACCACCGCGGATGGCGGGAGCCAGAGGTTCTTTCGACAGGCGTTCGGGCAGCAGGATGTAGTCATCCGGCTTCGAGAGTTGCGTGCGCTTCGCGGCCAGATCCGTTGAATCCTGCGTCAGCGCATCGACGCGGCCAGTATCAAGAGCTTTGGTGAATTCGCCGGTTTCTTCGATCGTCACCGGGGTGAACGTCTTGCCGGTTTTGCGGAAGAAGTCTGCAATATTGAGTTCGCCGGTCGTTCCGCTCTGGACGCCGATCGTGGCACCATCTAGATCCTCACCCTTCGTGACGCCAAGGTCCTTGCGAACGAGCAGCCCCTGACCGTCATAGAAGACCACCGGTCCGAAGTGGAAGCCGAGCTTGAAGGCGCGGGTGACCGTCTGTGTCACGCCGGACAGCAGAATGTCGAATTCGCCGGATTGAAGAGCTGGAAGGCGCTGTTGCGGCGAGGAGTTGGTGAACTCCACCTTTTCAGGGTCATTGAACACCGTCACTGCGAGTGCGCGTCCGAAATCGACAAAAAATCCTTGCCAGCGCCCGTTGCTGTCCGGCGTAAAGAAGCCGGGCGTCGTTCCCACGCCGACCTTGATAAGGCCGCGTTGCTTGATCTTGTCCAGCGTTTCGCCTGCCAGTGCGGACGAGGCAAGCAGGCCCGTCGCAAGGATGATTGAGATTGCGACCGCTCTTCGAAAATAGCTGCCGCCCTTGGACGTTGCTTTCATGAATTGGCTCCTAACTGATGATGTTCCCATCTCCGGCAATGACTGTCCCCCGCCACTGCTGAGATCACAGTCAACATAAATCTATAAAATACATAAACTAGATATACTAATTTGAATGTTTGCTATAATTTAGAACATATTGCTCGTTTAAAGGCAGTTTTCCATCACGACGCCAGAGGATGGCGTGGCAAAAGTCATCGTCGTATCCTATTCATGTCGGTATCCGGCTTCCTGCACATCCACAGTTATCTGACATGAGGGTTTCGGCCGCGATGATTGAGATGTCCGGCTGGACAGCGTAATCATCGTAACGTGCGACGCACACCATTTCCGTGTGTACGGCCGGCTGAAGGCGTACGAACAGGCGGCGTTGTTACTGGAGCATGCCTATGATGAAACCATACCGCGCGATCATTTGTAAAACACGGGCTGCGGCTCATTGCGGCAGGCGGAAATGGTCGTCGACGGTGCGCAGGTGCCGGGTCTCCTTGGCCCAGCCGATCGCCTGCCGATAGGTACCGAAAAGACGATCCTTCTTCACCGCTTCCACTGTGAGACCGTAGACATGGGCAGGATCCGGGTCGACATAGAGTGCGTCGACGGGACAGTATACCTCGCACATGAAGCAGGTCTGGCAAGAGTGCTGGCGCGCGATGACGGGCGGACCGTCTGGGACGGCCTGAAAAACATTCGTTGGACAGACCGACACACAAAGATTGCAGTCGGTGCAGGTATCGGCGTCGAGAACCTCGATCATTATTCGGCCGCCTCCCGGAAGGACTGCGCTTCGACAGACTCCCGTCTCACGGTGATCTTCGACAGTCCGCTGACGACCAGGCGGTGATGCTGGCCCGCATCCTGCTTCGGAAAGTCGTCCCGCCGGTGCATGCCGCGGGTTTCCGTACGGGTGAGGGCGGCAGTATACATCCAGCGGGCTGTCGCCGTCATCGCAGCGGTCTGGCGCAAAGCGAGCAAAGCGCCTTCGGACACACCACGGGTGCCTTCCAGCTGCCGCCAAAGCATATCGAGTCGTTCGAGGGATGCGGTCAACGCTGGCGTCGTTCTGAAATAGTTGATGTCCAGAGGGAACACCTCAGCTTGCACGGCCTTCAGCGCCGCGTCGCTGTCAACGAAAGTGCCGCCCGCCGAAAAACCGGCCTTGCCCAGATGCTGAACATGCGACGGCAGCTCTGTTGCGTGCACGGCTGCAAAACCAGCAGCTGCGCTACCGGCAAAACTGCCTGTGGAAATCGCCCAGGCGGCGTTATGGCTGCCACCTCCGGTGAAGCCGCCGCAGATCGGTTCCCGTGTTGCGTTATCGCCAGCGGCATACAGGCCCGGCACGTTCGTCGCGCAATCGAGCCCGGTCAGGCGGAGGCCGCCGGTGCCACGGACTGTGCCTTCCAGCCGCAGTGTCACCGGAAATCGCTCGTTGAAAGGATCGATACCGCGGCGATCGAACGGCAGGAAGAAATTCGGCTGCGAGCGGCGCATGATTGCGCGAACCTCGTCGGTTTCGGCGAGATCGAGCTGCGCATGGACCGGTTCCGTCAGGAGTGCACGGGCGATGATCGAGCGTCCACGCGCGGATCCGGCACCTTCGATGAGCGAGCCGTCCTCGCGGTAGAAGCTGGCGAAGCGATAGAGCGCCGTCTTGGTGATGGATGCGAAGGTCGGGGAAATGGCATAGGCGGAGGAGAACTCCATGCCGGACAGTTCTGCGCCGGCCTCTGCCGCCATCAGGTAACCGTCTCCCGTCAGAACGTCGCAGCCGAGCGCTTTGCTCATGAAGGCGCACCCGCCTGTGGCGAGTACCACGGCGCCGGCGTGTACCATCCAATTGCCGCCCTCCTGCCGCCGGATGCCCGTTGCACCGGCGATCGTTCCAGCGTCGTTCGTGATCAGTTCGAGAGCCGGCGAATGGTCGAGAATGGTGACACCGGCATTCTTCACCTTGCGGCGCATCAGTCGCATATATTCCGGACCCTGCACCGAGATGCGTTGCTGAACTCCATTCTCGTCCTTGGGAAAGGGATAGCCCCATTCCGCGAGCTTGTTGACACTCTCATAGGTCTTGTCGAGCACCGGCCCCATCCAGCGCCGGTCGGATAGATATCCGCCCATGGCCTCGCGGCTCGCCATGGCGGCTTCCCGCTCCTCAGGAACCGGTGGCACATACCAGATCTGCGTGCCGGCAGACGCCGTTGCGCCCGAACTGCCGCAGTAGCCCTTGTCGGCGAGGACGACTCTCGCTCCGGCGGATACGGCGTTCAGTGCCGCCCAGCATCCGGCCGGGCCGCCGCCGACGATCAACACGTCCGTTTCGAGTTCGAGCTGGGATTCAGCTCCCCGGTCGGATTGCAGAGATGCTGCTGGTATCATTACAACGTTCCTCGAACATGTGATTCAACTATGGCATTAGAAATACATAAAATCTATAGACTACTATGATATCCAAAAACGATTATTTTTCATGGAGATTGAATGCTTGACCGTCGCGCCAGCCTTGCCATGTATGTCAGTCCGCCACCCATTGCAGACGCCACGCAGGCGCTCTGGCGATTCTTGTCCGCTGCCCTGAAGCGCATGGGCATGACGGGTGTCCCGGATACGCTGGATGAATCGGTGCGCTATGATGCGGCCTGGGTGCATCCGGATCTTCTCCTGGGGCAAACCTGTGGCTACCCCTATGTGAAACAGCTGCGCGGCCGGGTACGTTTGGTGGCCACGCCTATCTACGGTCTTCCCGGCTGCGAGGGGACGGCCAAGTGCAGTTTTATCATCGTGCCCAGAACATCCGCGGTCGAAACCATTGCCGACCTGCGCGGGGCGTGCGCGGCGATCAACGAACCCGGCAGCAATTCGGGCGTCAACCTGTTCCGCGCCAGCGTCGCGCCGTTCGCCCGCGATGGCAGGTTCTTTTCCTCCGTCGTCGAGACGGGCGGCCATCGGGCGAGCATCGATGCGGTGACGGACGGCATAGCCGACGTCGCCGCGATCGACTGCATCACGTACGGAAACACGCTGCGGTTCGACCCGGAACGGCTGGCGGGCATCCGGATTCTGGCCGAGACGGTGAAAGGCCCCGGGCTTCCTTTCATCACCCGGGCTGAGGCGTCCGAGGCGGAAGTTGCCACGCTGCGACGCGTGCTTCAGGACGCAATCGCGGAGCCCTCCCTTGCACCCGTGCGCGACACTCTTTCGTTGAAGGGCTTCGTGCCTCTGGATGACGCGGCCTATGAACCCTTGGCTGAACTTGAGCGGGCGGCGCACCGTCTGGGTTATCCTGTCATCGCCTGAGTGCCGCCGGTCAAGGGAAAATGGCAGGCGACCGCACGGCCATCCTCTCGCGTCTCGAGCCGCGGCTGCAGCGTGGCGCAGATGTCCCGGGCGACGGGGCAGCGCTGGTGGAAACGGCACCCAGACGGTGGACGCCGCGGGCTCGGCAATTCGCCCTTTAGTATGATGCGCTCGCGCCGCCGCTGCGGATCGATTGTCAGATTGGACGATAGAAGCGCCTGCGTGTAAGGGTGCGCCGGGCTCTGGAAGAGCAGTCCGGTCTTGCCTGTTTCCACGATCTGGCCGAGATACATGATTGCCACCCGCTCGGTAACGCGGCCCACGACGTTCAGGTTGTGCGAAATGAAAAGATAGCTCAATCCGAGCTTGTCACGCAAAGCGCGAAGCAGGTTGAGCATGTCGCCCTGGATGGAAACGTCGAGCCCTGCTGTCGGCTCGTCGGCAACGATGATCTTCGGCCGGGCCGTCAAGACGCGAGCCAGCGCCACCCGTCGCGCCTGCCCACCGCTCAATTGATGCGGGTAGCGTGAGAGGAATTGTTCTCCCAGCCCCATGTCCTGCAGGAGTGCGATAGTTGCGGCCCAACTCTCAGAATCGAAGGTCTTGCGGATCTTAAGCGGTTCGGCGAGAAGCGCACCGACCGTGAGCCGTGGCGACAGCGACGCCACTGGATCCTGGAATAGAAGCTGCACGCGATCGGACAAGAACCTGCGGTTACTCCGACGCTTCACCGCAACATCCTCACTCTCGACCAAATAGGATCCGGCAGACAACGGCGCCAATCCGGAAATGGCCCGTGCGATCGACGACTTGCCGCAGCCGCTTTCTCCAACAAGACCGAGCGTTTCGCCAACATGAAGGTCGATCGATACGCCATCCACTGCCGTCAGATCGCCATAGCGCACGGAGGCGCCCTTGAGGGAGAGCACCGGTGTGGTCATGGCGAAACTCCAAGCCAGCAGGAAAATCCTCTGCCCTGTCCTTGTGAAATGAACGGCGGCGGCTCGGTGCAGCGCTCATGGCGGGCGGGACATCGGGCGGCAAAGACACAGCCAATTGGCCGGTTCACCGGATCGGGCACCGTGCCCGGAATGGTTACCAAGGGTTCGTTTTTTTCGATCGAAGAAAGCGGCTCGATCTCGCATGCCAGCAGGGCTTGCGCGTAGGGGTGGCGGGGATCGCGCAACACCTCGCCGACTGGCCCGGTCTCGACGATCGTTCCCGCATACATCACGATCACCGTTTCGCAAAGTTCCGCGATCAGGCCAAAGCTGTGGCTGACGACCAGCAGGGCCGCTGAAAGCTCCGAGCGCAGTTCTCGCAGAATGTCCACGACCTGCGCCTCGATCGTCGCGTCGAGCGCCGTCGTCGGCTCGTCTGCAATCAACATCTTCGGTTCGACCAAAAGGGCCATCGCGATAACCACCCTCTGCCGCATGCCGCCGGAAAACTCGTGTGGATAGCGCCGCATTCGATTTCCGGCATCCGAAACACCGACGCGCGCAAGCACACGCTCGCCACGCGCCCACAATTCGGCCGTTTTCGCGCCCGGAAACTTCCGGCGCTGGATATCGACGAGATGCGTGCCGATCGTGAACAGGGGATTCAGCGCGGTCATCGGGTCCTGGAAGACCATGGCGATATCGCGGCCGCGCAGTGCAGACGAATTCGCTGCAGACAGAACACCTGTCCTGCCATCGAAGACTGCATGGCTGGCCGATATCTCGGCATTCTCGGGAAGCAAGCCCAGCAAGGCGAGCGCCAGTGTCGATTTTCCGCTACCGCTCTCGCCGACCAACCCCACAGCCGCGCCAGGCTCGACGGTCAGGTCGACCTTCGTCAAGATGTGCGCAGGGCCCTTGCTGGTGGGATAGGATACATCGAGACCGCGAATGGAAAGCAGCGGTTCGGTCATAGCCCGCTCCTGAGCTTCGGATCCAGAGTGTCGCGCAAGGATTCGCCGAGCAGTGAGAAGCCCAGCGTCGCGACGATCAGCGCCAGTCCGGAAAACACCGTCGGCCAGGTCGACTGGTCGAGATAGGTATAACCATCATTGAGCAGGTTGCCCCAGCTCGCCAGCGGCGGACGTACGCCGAGGCCAAGGAAACTCAGGCCCGCCTCTATGGTGATCACCACCGGGATATTCATGCAAGCCAGCACGAAGATTGGCCCGATAATGTTGGGTACGACATGGGTGAAGATAATTCGCCAGCGCTGCGCGCCCAGCACTTTCTCCGCTTCGATGAACGGGCTGTTGCGGATCGAAATGGTTTGCGCACGCGCCACGCGTCCAAAGCGGGGGATCAGCACGACGCTGACCAGCAAGACAACATTGTTCAGGCCAGGCCCGAATACGGCGACCAGGGCAAGAGCCAGGACCACGCTGGGAAAAGCCGTAACCACATCGAAAATGCCGACAATCATCAGATCGATGGCACGCGGCGAGAGTGCGGCGACAATGCCGAGGAGAATCCCCGCCGTAAAGGATATCGCCATAACCGACGATGCAACGCCCATCGCCACGCGCGTGCCGAAAATCAACCGGCTCAAGAGGTCGCGGCCGAGATGGTCTGTTCCAAACCAATGCGACAGGCTCGGACCCAGCAGACGGTCGGCTGGTGCAATCGCATTCGGCCCGTAAGGCACGATCACCGGCGCGGCTATTGCCACGATGACGATGGCTACTACGGCAACGAGACTGAAAGTCCCGCCAGGGCGCCGCATGATGTCCCGCACGATCGAGAGACCGCTCACGATGAAGCTCCCGCCGCCAGCCGCGAACGTTCGCGCGGATCGATGAAGGTCTGTATCAGATCTGTGGCGAAATTCGTCAGCACATAGAGCAGAACGATCACGAACACGCTGCCCTGCACCAACGGATAGTTGCGGGTCCGGATGGCATCGACGATGAGCGAGCCGAGGCCCGGCCGGTTGAAGATGACTTCCGCGAACACGGCCCCACCAAGCAACTCGCCAAACCCCATGCCCAGCACGGCGATCAGCGGAATGATGGCTGGCTTCAGGGCATACTTCATCAGGATCTTGCTTTCCTTGACACCATAGGCGCGCACTGTTCGTATGTGGCTTTCGCCCAGTACTTCCAGAAGCGATGACCGGAGCAGGCGCGCAATATAGCCGATCCAGCCGACGGCAAGTGCTGCGGACGGCAGGATCAGATGCCAGACCTGGTCAGCGATATCGCCGCGTTCGCCGGCGCCCAGCACCGGAAACAGCCGCAGCGAGATGGCAAAGAACAGCAGCAGAAAGACCGAGACGACGAAACTGGGGGTCGAGATGAAGCCGACGCTCAGAAAGGCGATCAGCCTGTCGGCGGCGGCTCCGGGACGCCTTGCCGCTACAACGGCCAGCGGCACGCCGATCAGGATTGCGAGAACAATGGCGGAAACGGCCAGTGCCGCCGTGTTGGGCAAAGCGGCCATGACCATGTCGAGCACCGGCCTGCCGTTGAATACGTCCTCGCCGAGATCGCCGCGCATCAACCGCGCAAAAAAGGCGACGACCTGTTCTGGCAGAGGCTTGTCCAGACCCATCCGCGCGTTCAGCGCCGCTACAGCTTCGGGCGTCGCCCGGGACCCCAGAATGACCGTTGCCGGGTTGCCGGGAATGAAACGCGTGAGCGCCAGCAAAAGCACGACTGCACCGGCGACAGCAAGAATTGCTGTCGCCAGTTTGAAGCCTAGATGGGCGTAGAAGGACGAACTCTTCAGCACGATTCGCGGCTATCTGTTTGCGGGCAGGGCAAAACAGATCAGGCCGAGGTTTCGCTGAAGGCTGTGTAAAGCCAATTGTTGCCGTTCGGCAGGACACCCGGCTTCAGCCAGTTGCGCGACGCAAAGGCATTGAGGTTGTGGGTGATCCATATGAAGGCTGCGGATTCATCGAGCAGTTTTTGGGCATCCACATAGATCTTGGCCCGCTCGGCCGGATCGACCGTTGTGGCGCCCTTGGCGTGCAGCGCGTCGAAATCGGCGTTCTTGTAGCGCTGCCAGTTCCACTGGCCGACCTGCTCCGAGGTGAACCACTGCGTCTGGAAGCTGGGGTCGAACTTGCCGTTATATTTGATCAGTGACAGTTCGAGGTCCTTGCTGGCATCGTTTTCGCCCAGTGCCCAGTAGGCAGCAGACTCAAGTGATTCAATTTCGACTTCGATGCCGACATCGGCAAGGTTAGCTTGGATGATCTGTGCGATGGCCTGGTAGCGTGCCGTCGATTCAATGGTCAGTCTGGTCTTGAACCCACTTTCAAGGCCGGCTTCCGCCAGCAGCTTCTTGGCTCCCTCGATATCGCGCTGATAGACTGGCGCATCCTTCCAGTAACCGAGCAGGCTTTCGGCAAGCAGCGAATTGGCGCGAGGATAGAGGCCGGAATAGGCGCCCTGCAGAATGCCTTCGATGTCGACGGCAAGCCGCAGCGCCTGACGCACCTTGATGTTGTCGAAAGGAGCTTTCTCGATATTGGGGCCGAACCAGACATAGTCGATGGCGGGTATCTCGGTGACGATGCTGTCGGGCAGTGCCGCCAGAGCTTTCGCATTTTCCGGATCAACGGCGGTAAAGTCGATTTCACCGGACTGGAAGGCGATCTCCGCCGTCTTCTGCTCGCCGATCGGCTTGCCGACGATCTGCTGGAAATGCGGCTTGATCGGCCCCTTGTACTCCGGATTGATTTCGAGGACGAATTGCTCGCGCGGTGTCCATTCCCTGAGAATGTAGGGTCCGCTGCCGATTAGTTGGGTCGCGATGGCTTTTTCCCCGAGCTTGTCGAAAGCCTTTTTCGAGACGATCCGTCCGGAGCCATCGGCAAGCGCGATGGAATAGAGAGCCGGTGCCGGGCTCTTCAGAAGAATGCGGCCTTCAAGAGGTCCCGTCACTTCAACCTGATCAAGTGCCGCCCAGTCCTTTGCATAGGTCACCGCCTTGCCTTCGGCATCCGGTTTGATGAACCTCTCGAAGGAAAACTTTACGTCTTCGGCCGTCAGTTCGCCATATCCGCCGGTAAAAGTCAGGCCCGGGCGAAGCTTAAAGCGGATTTCCTTGTCGTTGACCTGAACGAGTTCTTCGGCCGCATCCAGTTCCCACTCGGTGGAGTTCGGCTTGAAAGAGATCAGGCCTTGCTGGACCGACCAGATCACATTCAGATCGACCGGTCCGGACCGGTTTGCCGGATCCAGATTCACCAGATCCTTGTCGACGCGCACGACGATCTTCGTGCGGTCGGCGTCAGCGAACGCCGGGTGAACACCGCCGAGCGCCACTGCGGCCGCAATCGACGCGCCTCCGAGCAGTGCCTGACGACGGGTGATGTTGAATGTCATGAATGCCTCCATCGATGAAATTGTTTGTCTTCAGCCAGCTGAACCAGCTCCCCAAACTCAACGGAGTACACCATTTAAAGCATATATTTTATAGACTTTATTCGTTCGCGCGTGCCCGTGATTTTAAAAATCGGTTCTTTAGTTTGTCGAGAATGGAGAATTTTCCATCGACTGACGCGGTTTTGGCAGGCTGTTGCGCGGGAATTGCACAAATTCAATCTGAGCTACCTGTCAACGGGTCTCCGTCCAACCGTCCAGGTTACCATTCAGCAAGCGAGCGCCTTTGTTCCAAGGCCTCGATTTCCTGCGAAAGCTCCGCGATTTTTTCACGCATTTCGCCGGACTTGTCGAACAAGTCGTCGTCAGAAAAACAGTCTTGCATGTCCAGTTTCGCTTCGAGGCCATCGCGCATGGCGCAGAGTCTGCTGAAATGTCTTATGAAGCTCATGTCCATCCTACACATTCTAAATCGGATTGCGCGCAGTGCGACCGCCCAATATCTAACTTCTTCAGGAGTCTAACTGTGTGGATCGATGTGCGACAGGCGCATGATTTTACTTCACGACACGAAAGTGAAATAATAATCTATTAAAACAGTAGATTATTATTATCGCAGGAGTTTCGCTTGTTCGGGCTTCTCTGTCTGCTCAAGCCGATCGACGCACGCCCGGACAATGTGATCGCGGTCGCCGAAAAAATCCGCAGTCAGCCGATCCCTTGGCTGCTTGTCCGTCCCAAGCGCCAGAACGGATTGCGCATTTCGATCGACAAAATCCATGTCGTGGCAGATGAGCACGATGGCTTTTCCCGCCTCACGCTCTTCGGCAATGATCGTTTCGAGGCGTTCGGCATGGTCGTTGATCGTTGGGCCACAGACAAACGGCGATTGAGGCACGTGTCGGGGGAACATTGGATTTGCCAAAACCCGGTGACGCCCGGATCCTTAGAAAGAAATTTCCCAGCGATCGAGTCAAATAGCCTATAAATTCTATGTATTTTAATATTACTTGATAGCATCCTCGGGGATCATATCGAACACTGGGGAACATTCATGAGCAAAGAAGCGCAAAGCACCTCGCAATCCAAGGGCCTCTCACGTCGAGCTCTTCTCCAGGCTACAGGCGTCGCGGGTGCCGCCGCTGCCTTTGGCCTAATTGGAGCAAAGTCCACGCGCTACGCCATGGCGGGCAATTTGACCCCGATCAAGCTGGAATGGACCGAAGTAGCCGCCTGTCATTCGCCGGTTGGGTTTGGTCTTTCGAAGGGCATTTATGCCAAGCACGGTCTCGACGTGGAACTGTTCTATCAGGGAGCCAGCGGCCAGACGCTGATCCAGGCGCTGGCGACCCGCAAGGCCGAGGCCGGCCCCGGCCTTCTCTATGATTGGCTGAAGCCGATCGAGCAGGGTTTCGACGTCAAGCTTTTCGCCGGTTCGCATGGCGGTTGCCAGAGCATTCTGGTGAAGCCTGATTCCGGCATCAAGACGCTGACCGATCTCAAAGGCAAGACGATCGGCACGTTCGACGTGATGTCGCCGTCGCGCGTCGCGTTCTCGGTCGCTCTTGCAAAGGCTGGCCTGAACCCCGAAACCGATGTGACGTGGAAAGTGTTCCCCTTCGATCTCGTCGCCGAGGGCATGCTGCGCGGCGAGGCAGATGCGGTCGCGCATATGGATCCCTGGGCTTATTCCTATGAGAAGAAGTTTGGCCTGACGCGCGTCGCCGACACGCAGACAGGCACGTTCAAGGATCGCGTCTGCTGCGTGCTCGGCGTCAATGGCGATTATTACGAGGCCAACAAGGATGCGATCCGCCGTGTGGCGGCCGCCAATCTGGAGATCCACCAGTATACTGCAAAGCACCCTGACGAGGTGGCCAAGTGGTACTTCGACACCTTGAAGCCCGGCCTCTCTCTTGAAGACTTGACGGAGGTTCTGTCGGCCCTGACCTATCACGAGCACTGGTTCGGCAAGGAGCTCGTGAAGGAAGTCAGGATCGGCTACGAGGACCTGAAGCTCACCGGCGTTGCAGATCCGTCCACGGATCCGGAAGAGATCTCCAATCGCATCACCATCGACATCTTCGCGTGAACCTGTGATGAGCGATGTGGTTCACGATAGGCTGACAAGCAGCGCCGGATGTGCTTTCGCGTTTCTCGGTGCGCCCGTCTGGACACACGGTCTTTGGGCCGCGTCCAGCTGGGTGCTCGCCGCCGCCGTGACCTGGTTTCTCCCCGATGTCATCACGTGGGGGGCAACTGGTCTTTTTTCCATTCTCACGTTGATCGGAGCGGCCATCTTCCTGGTTCTCGCCTTCGCCGTCCGACGGCTCGGCGGTGTTGGAGAAACCATCGTTCACTATGGGCCATGGTTCGTGGTGATCGGTCTGTGGCTCACCGCCTGGGAGGTGCTGACGGCAAAGCTGGGCTGGTTGCCGAAGCCGTTCTTTTCGCCGCCGCAGGGCCTGCTAAATGTCTATATGACCGACTGGGACCGGATCCTGATCTGTATTGCCTATACGGCACGGCTCTGGGCCTTCGGGTTCTTTTCCGGCGTGGCAGCGGGCTTTGTCGGTGGCGTGGCTCTTGGGTGGTCGAAGCGCTTTGCCTACTGGGGCATGCCGCTCCTGAAGCTGATCGGCCCGGTGCCGGCAAGCGCCTGGATTCCCTGCGCCTTCTTTATCTTCCCGAGCACCTTCCACGCCTCGATCTTTCTGGTCGCGCTGGCCTCGGGCATTCCCGTCGCAATCCTGACGGCGGCGGGTGTCGGTCAGGTCAACCGCGCCTATTACGACGTGGCCCGCACGCTGGGTGCGAGCAATCGCTATCTGATCTTCAAGGTGGCGATCCCGGCCTCGTTGCCCAACGTGTTCGTCGGTATCTTCATGGGCCTCTATTATTCCTTCGCGGTGCTCGTCGTTGCGGAAATGCTGGGGGCCAAGTTCGGGCTCGGCTGGTATCTGCAGTTCAATACGGCCTATTCGGCCTATGCCAATGTCTATGCCGCGCTGATCGTCATGGCCCTCATCTGTGCCGGGCTCGTCGGTCTGTTGTTTGTGGCGCGCGATCGTCTTCTCGGCTGGCAGAAGGGGATCCTGTGATGGCCGTTGTTTTCGATCAAACAACCGCCCCGCGGCAAAGCCTGTCGTTGCAGGTTAATCGGGTATCGCACAGCTACGATCTCGGAAATCAGCAACTGCACGTCCTCGACAATGTGACGATCAGCGTCGAGGCTGGCGAGTTCGTCGCCCTTCTGGGACCGTCGGGCTGCGGCAAGTCCACGCTGCTGCGGCTGGCCGCAGGTCTGGAGGCGCCGAGCGCAGGAGAACTGCTCGAAGACGGCCGTGCGATCCTCAAACCGCATCCGGACCGCATTCTCGTGTTCCAGGAGGCGACGCTCTTTCCTTGGCTGACGGTTCACGGAAATGTCGCAAGCGGGCTCGACGCACGCGGCGTGCTGCGCGAGCAGGAATACCGAATCGGTGACATTCTCAAGCTGGTCAGGCTCGAAGCTTTTGCCGATGCCTATCCGCACCAGCTTTCCGGTGGCATGGCGCAACGCGCGGCGATCGCGCGGGCTTTGGTGAATGATCCAAAGCTTCTGCTGCTGGACGAGCCCTTCGGCAAGCTGGATTCGCTGACGCGGCTGAAGATGCAGAAAGAATTGCTTCAGTTCTGGAAACAGGTGGGGTTCACGGCACTTCTGGTCACGCATGATGTCGAAGAGGCTTTGTTGCTTGCCGACCGCGTTGTCGTCTTTTCCGATCGTCCGGCGTGTATCGTCGCCGAAGTGGCGGTGGACAAGCCGCACCCACGGAGGCGCGACGACGCGGACCTGATCCAGCTCCGGCAGACTTTGCTGGATACGCTTGGAGTGAGCTATGACGTCTAACCGGAAACTGGGTGCGCCGATCTTGGTTGCCGGCGCGGTGTTCACGCTCTCTGCTGTCGGCTGGTGGTGGCTCATCTTCAGCAAGGTCGTCATCAACGAATACCTCACGTTGAAGCAAGCGACCGTTTGTCTCGCCGGCGCAACCGACCTTTGCACTCTGGCACAGCTGCTTTGCACGGACGAGCATTTATACGGCATCCGCTGGTATGCGCCGGAGGGGTTTTGGATGAGTGCCACGGTGCTTGCCCTCGGGCTCTTTCTGTCCCTTCGGCCGTCGACGGCGTAGCCGCGACCGATGCGCCGGGCGTACGTCTTTCGCGATGGTTTGTGAGCCCTGTCCTGGGAAGCAAGGAGTGCAATTATGTCAGATCGATCCACCTTACCGTTCGAAACGCTCATTCTGCCGGGGCTCAACGGGTCTGGAGAAGGTCACTGGCAGCGATATTGGGCGTTCGACGATCCGAAAGCTGTGGTGCTGGAGCAAGCCAATTGGTCGTGCCCTGATCTCAACGACTGGCGATCGGGTCTGGAGCAGGCGCTTAGGGCGTCGAACGGTGTCTGGCTGGTCGCGCACAGCCTTGGTTGCATCCTGGCGGCCAACCTTGCATCGAGCCCATTGGCAGACAAGGTGCGCGGTGCGCTTCTGGTAGCTCCCTGCGACCTTGAGACGACAGAAAGGCTGCACCCTTGCGTTCTCAATTTTGGCAGGATGCCAAAGCAATCACTGCCGTTTCCAAGTCTGATCGTCGGCAGCCTCAACGATCCCTACATGCCGTTCGGCAATCTACAGCGTGTTGCCGGTCACTGGGGCAGCGATCTGATCGATATCGGCGAGGCTGGCCACATCAACGTGGCGAGTGGCTTTGGTAGATGGACAGCCGGTTATGCCCTGCTTAACGTCCTTGAAAACGCAGTATTTCGCAGGAGCGGCATAGGAACGAGTAGGCTGGATTCGATCGCGTATCGTGTCGAACGATCCGAAATGGTCCAGAGCCAAAAGCAAAAGGCTTCCCAATGAGCGACTACCGCATGCCGGCACTAACCGGTAGCCACAGCCGCCCGTGACCGAGCGACAGACGGCCGCGTCGCAGTGGGCTGAAATTCAGTTCTTCCAACAGATGAGACAGACAGATGACCCTTCATTCGCATCCCGTCCAGACCCACCTGCCAACGCTCGATTTTTCCCGCTTTCACGGCACACAGTCCGAGCGGGATGCTTTCGTCGCCGAGCTGCGCCGTACGCTCCACGACCATGGCTTTTTCTACCTCACCGGGCATGGCGTCGATCCGAAATTGATCGCCGACGTTGTTGCAACCGCCAAGCGCTTCTTCGCTCTGCCGCTCGAACAGAAGATTGAGATCGAGATGGTGAAGTCGCCGCATTTTCGCGGCTACAACCGGGCGGGACTGGAGCGGACGCGCGGCGAACAGGACTGGCGCGAACAGCTCGACGTCAATACCGAGGGCACGGCTGTTGCGATCAGCCCCGATACACCGGCCTGGCACCGCCTGCTCGGCCCGAACCAGTGGCCGTCGGCGTTGCCTGAGTTGAAGCCGCTTCTGCTCGCCTATCAGGCGGAAGTGACCCGGATCGGCATTGATGTGCTGAAGGCGATTGCCGTGGCACTCGGCCAGAATGAGGACGTCTTTGCGCCGATCTACGAGCCTCAGCCATCGCAGTTGCTGAAGATCATCCGTTATCCGGGCCGCGACGTGGCCGAGACCGACCAGGGCGTCGGCGCGCACAAGGACGGCGGCTTCGTTACCGTGCTGCTCCAGGATGTGACGCCGGGTCTTAGGGTACGCACGGAAGAGGGCGTATGGATCGAGGCACCGCCAGTTCCCGGCACCTTCATCATCAATACCGGCGAACTGCTGGAACTGGCGACAAACGGCTTCGTGCGTGCGGACGTCCACGACGTGGTCGCACCGCCGGCCGGTGCCGAGCGCTTCTCGGTGGCATTCTTTCTCGGGGCCCGATATGACGCGTCGATCCCGGTCATCGAACTCCCGGAAGCGCTGCGCGGCTCAGAGCGCGGCATCACCGTCGATCCGCTCAATCCGATCTTTCGCGAAGTCGGCCAGAACCACCTGAAAAGCCGCCTTCGCTCCCATCCCGACGTCGCTCGCGCGCATCATGCGGATTTGCTCGCGCCTGAACAGCGCGAAAGTTAGGCCGGGATGCTTTCAGTACAATTGAAGTGGAGGATGCTTCGGATCATCCTCCGTATTCAATTATTGAGAGACCGGCATTGTAGTCCGTTGCGAAAATCAGGCCGGCTCGATCCACAAAAACATCGGCCGACTGGATGACGGGCGGACGATCCTTGCGGCGATCGGTCATGACGGTCGGTGCCGGCGGGACGAGGGCACCAGTTTCCCTGGGATGATAGGCATCGGAAATATCGAAGGCGCGCACGCCGGCATTTTGCCATGTGGCAAAGATCAGGGTTTCCGAGATGAAAGACCCCGGGCGGTTTTCGTGAAGATTGTGCGGCCCGAAATGACCGCCCTTTCGTGTGTAGTCGGCATCGTCTGGGATCGGGAACGTAGAGATGCTTATCGGGTTCGTAGGCTGGCGTATGTCGAAGACCCAGACATGCTTGCGCCCATCCGCCTCATGATCGAGAACCGCTTCATCGGCAACGACCAGAAGGTCACGTTCTGGCAGCGGCAGGGGCGAATGGGTGCCGCCGCCATAAGGCGGTGACCAGTTGCGGTGCGCGACCAGTTTCGGTTCGGCGTGGTTCGAGACGTCGAGGAGTGTCAATCCCCCATCGCGCCATGCGGCGTAGGCCGTGTTGCCGGAGACAACGGCGTGGTGCATCCCGAAGCGCTGGCCCGGTAGCGCCGTCGATGTTTCGCCGCCAGCGGTGTGCATGCCGGGCAGCCACCAGCGTCCTGCGATCTCAGGTCGAGCAGGGTTGGCAAGATCGATCGTCACGAAGATATAATCGGAAAAGCCGGTAAACAGCGCAGAGGCGTAAGCCCAGCGCCCGCCGACATACCAGATCCTGTGAAAGCCGATCCCGTCGATGCGCAGCGTGCCGATCCTGCGGGGCCGGTCGGGGATCGAAATGTCATAGACTGTCATTCCGGCGTCCCACGAGCGCTCGCGCGCCCGCCCGCCGGACTCTCCCAAGGTTTCACCGACGGACTGCGTGTAGTAAGTTTTTTCTCCTGCGAATGATTGTACGTCCGCGAAAAGATCCAGGGCATCGATCACCAGCAACAGATCGTCATGCGTCTGAAGATGGATGTTCCATGTGTTGGCCGGGGCCTGAACATAGGTGACGGGGCCGGGCCGTTTCGGATCGCGGACATCGATGATCGAAAAGCCGCTCGACCAGGGATGCGCCACATAGGCATAGCCGCGATGTACCATGAGCTGAAGGCCATCGCCGCGACCGCCGATCGGGGAATGGCCGATCAGGCGCATGTTTCGGGCAAAATCCGGTGTGGGAATGCTGATATCTGTCATGTGCACAAAGCCAAGTTTCGTGTTTTATCCGGGCTGGTTGGCTGCCTGCTCAAAACCGGTGTCCGCCCATTGCTTGGATTGAGCCGCTTCGGCGTCCGTGCGAGTAAGCGTCAGGTCGATTTCGACCAGTGCGCCGCCTCCAAGACGCGACACACCGATTGTCGTGCGAGCAGGCAACGTCTCATGGTCAGGAAACTGTCTGTCATACACGGCGTTCAATCCGGCGTAGTCCCGATCGAAATTGCTGAGATAGATCCGCACAAACACCGTGTCGTTGAGGCTGTAGCCTGCAGCTTCAACGATGAGACGCAGATTGCTGAAAACCCGCTCCGCCTGTTTTTCGATGGAGTCCGGGAGCGGAGCGTTTGTGTCTAACGGATCGATCGGCAACTGGCCGGTGACGTAGAGAGCCCCGCCGGCTTCGACCGCATGAGAGTAGCGCGCCGTTGCGGGCGGCGGTGGCGCATCGTCAATCCGCACGTAACGTGTCGCCATCGCTAGACGGCCTCGTCTGTCGATGGCTTTTCCCACAGATTAACGCCTCCCTCGACGGCATAACGATCGATCTCGGCAAGTTCTTCCGCGGTGAAGGTCAGGTTATTCAGAGCACCGAGGTTTTCGACGATCTGTTCCGGCGAACTCGCGCCGATCAGCGCCGAAGTGACGCGACGGTCACGCAGAACCCAGGCAATCGCAAGCTGCGCGAGGCTTTGTCCGCGCCGTGCCGCAATCTCGTTCAACGCGCGGGCGCGAACGATGTTCTCGTCGCTTAGATGGCTTGGCCGTAGGAAATCGCCGCCCGGCCTGTTGACGCGCGCATCGCTCGGCACGCCATTCAGATATTTTGCCGTAAGCAAGCCTTGTGCCAGCGGCGTGAACGCGATCACGCCGGCGCCGACTTCGTCGCTCGCTGCAAGCAGATCCTGCTCGATCCAGCGATTGAAGAGGTTGTAGGAAGGCTGATTGATCAGCAGAGGCACATCGCGCTCGGCAAGCAGGGCAGCGATCTCGCGCGTCTTCGTCCCCGAATAGGACGAGATCCCGACGTAAAGCGCCTTGCCCTGATGCACAGCACTTGCCAGCGCGTCGGCGGTCTCTTCAAGCGGCGTGTTCGCGTCGAAACGGTGAGAATAGAAGATGTCGACATAATCGAGCTGCAGACGCTTGAGGCTCTGGTCGAGGCTGGACAGCAAGGCCTTGCGCGATCCGCCGCCACGTCCATAGGGCCCGGGCCACATGTCCCAACCGGCCTTCGTCGAGATGATCAGCTCGTCACGATAGGATGATAGGTCCTGTTTCAGAATATGGCCGAAATTGATCTCAGCGCTGCCCGCCGGCGGGCCGTAATTATTGGCCAGGTCGAAATGGGTGATACCATGATCGAAGGCAGTTAGCAGGATCGCCCTTTGCCTGTCGATCGTCGTCGTATCCCCGAAATTGTGCCACAGGCCAAAGGAAATCGGCGGCAGGACGAGGCCGCTTTTGCCGACGCGGCTGAAGGTTGCGGTGTCATAACGATTGGGCGAGGCGCTATAGCTCATAGAAGGGAACCGTTCCTAAGACTGAAATTCATGAAGTGCCGGCATTGCTGACCATGCCAGCAGAAAACCCGGCTTGCGGTTGCGCATAAGCCGGGTTTTTGTGCGATTGTGAAGAACGTCTAGCTCCAGGGATGGCGTGGCGGGTTTACGGCATTGAGATAGTAGTTTCCGACGTGGAAAAACTTCCAACGAACCGGATCGTGCAGCGTGTGCGCGCGCGCATTGCGCCAATGCCGATCGAGATTGTGCTGTGCCAAGGTCGATCGCGTCCCCGCCAGTTCGAACAGCTTGTTCGTGGCAAGAATGGCGATCTCGGTGGTAAGGACCTTCGATTCCGCCGTCTTGACAGTTGCTTCGGCGACCAGTTCCTCAGTCGGGTTCTCAAGAGCGGCGTCAATTGCTTCGCCAGCAATATCGAGAAGGGCGAGGGCAGCATTCAGCCTGATCTTCAGGTCGCCGATCGCAGCAATCGTGAAGGGGTCTTCCGCCGCCGTTTCCTTGCCGCTGTCGAGCCACGGACGGCTTTGCGTGCGGATGAAGGCGATCGCATCCTCGATGGCGCCTTGCGCGATGCCGGCGTCGATCGCTGACTGGATGATCTGCGAGACTGGGCCGGCGATCGTCGGGCGATCGAACGCTGCGACCGGCAGAAGGCGGTTTTTGGGAACGTGTACCCCGTCAATATGCACCGATCCTGACGCGGTCGTGCGCTGGCCGAAGCTCGACCAGTTGTTGGTGACCGTTATTCCGGCTGCGTCCCGCTCGGTAAATACCAGGAATCCCTGTCCGTTTTCATCCACGGCGACAATCGGGATGATGTGCGAGAGAAGCGCGCCGGTCGTGTAGAACTTCTCGCCGTTCACAATGGCATGGTCGCCTTCATAGGCAATTCTTGTTTCAAAGGCAGCGACAGTCTTGCTGTTCAGTTCGGAGAAGGCGTTGCCGAACCGGATGCCTGAAAGCACCCAGCCAAAGAATTCCTTCTTCTGTTCGTCCGTTCCGTCAAGATCGATGTGGCCGTTGATTGCCAGATGGTTTTGCGTGATCTGGGCTATCGATGGGTCTGCGGCGGCAATGATGGAGATCACGCGCGCCAACGTCCGATAAGACACGGCGGCGCCGCCGTGGCTCTTCGGTACATTGATACCCCAAAGGCCGCTTTGCGAATATCTGTCGATTTCCGCCAGTGGCAGCAGCCCCTCGCGATCGCGAAGGGCAGCCCCTTGCGAAAATTCCGCAGCGAGTTCATGCGCCACGGCGATGGCTTCTTCATCTGTCTTGATGATATGGGCCGGCGCACTCGGCCGGGGCCGGGGCGGGACAGGATCCGCCGAGTTCACGCGCGGATGCAGCGAGTGGTCCAGCGATGTTGGCTCGATAGATCCCATGATATCCTCCTTGATGAATCGATCTATTCCCATCATCGCAGATCGACTGAAGAAAAATAGGAAATCTATAGTTTATATAAAATATTATGCGGAATAGAATTCGGTGTTTTGGAGGATAACCGGTGATTTCATTCGAGCATTTAAAGCTCCAGATCCGCCTTTGTCGGTGCATCAGTTTATGTTCCAAAGAGTGCCGTTTCGGCAGTGAAGCTGGGTGAGTGAGTGAAAGATTTGCTTTGGAAGACAATGCTATGGCGACTTCGCTCGTAAGATTGGCTGTTGCACGCGTCAAAATAGGCTGTTTGTTGCTTTTTAGCTCCGGCCCGATCCCTACAGGCGCAAGAACAATCGGGCTTCGAAGGCGCTCGGCTCATTCAGAAAAGCAACACTTCCCAGATGACCGTCCAGTTCCATAAATTAGGTTATGTGATATGTTATATCATAACACTATGAATTAGATTTTGTCATGGAGTCGTGGATGTTGTCTCCGTTTGAAAAGTCCTGCCTGCGGTGGATTTCTCGAGGCCGGACCATTGCCGAGATCGCCTTGCTTGAGGGAAAAAGCGTCTCCGAGATCGAGCATTACTTAGAGCGTGCGCTTGTTGCGCTTGAGGCAAAATCGATCAAGGAGGCGATTGAGAAAGCGAACCTGTCTCAATCCGATTGACTTGAGAGGATCGCTACCTGGCGCTCGCGCATCTTTCAGATGGGACTTGCGGAAGGCATCGCTCATCGCGGTCAGCTCTCACGAGCTCGCCAAATTGCAGGCGTTGTGCTTGAGAGGCCCCCGATTGCAACGACGCGTCGCCGTCCTAGGATGTGACACGCCCGAAATACTCCGCGTGAAGCTGGCAGGCGAGGCTAAGCAGCGTAAAATCAGCCGCGTCGGCAATCTTGCGACCCGTCAGGGTCTCCACCCGTTGCAGGCGCTGGTAAAGCGTGTTTGGGTGAATTTTTAGGGCCTGCGCGGTGCGGGTCGCCGACTTTCCCTCGTGAATGTAGCGTGAGAGAGTGTCGTGCAGAACGCGATGCCTCGGATCCTGAAGCAGAGGCGCCAATATTTGACGAGTGAATTCAAGGATATCCTGCCGCGCCCGCCCCTCCAGAAGCAGTTCCACCCCCATATCGCGATGCCGCAGAAGCCCCGAGCGTCCACGACGCGAAAGCGCCTCCGCCGCTTGCGTAGCCAAGTCGCGTGACATCAAATGATGTTCGTTCGTCTCATAAATCTCGCTTACTCCGACGGAGATGGTCTGCTTCGTCGCGGCGTCGGAGATAGCTCGAAGATTTCGTTCCAGCGCCGCCGTGGTCGAAGCGGAGACCAGTATGACGATCTGGGCATCATGGTGAAAGAGCAAGGAGTTTGGGGAGGTCATGCCCTCTTGCAGGTCCGATAGGGACTTGTGAAGGGAAAGGCGCGGGTTGCCGGAAACCTCGCCTAGAGGGGCGCGCGCCACAAACACCTGATTGTAGCGATCGAGCCGAAATCCGTGGCCGCTGCGACGACCATCGGAGGGTAAGCCAGCGGCCAATGCTTCGAAATGCGCTTTCTTGCGTGCATTCAGAACGTCCATCCGCGACATGTCGCGCACAAAGTCGAGCGCGACGAATGTCGCCAGCGTGCCGAACAGGACTTGATGAAAACCCGCATCCTCCGAGGTCCGGAACTGGAACCGGCCGACAGGCGCTTCAGCAACCTCGACTGTCTGGCGTAAGGCTTCGCCGTCGTCGCTCCACCCTGTCGATCGGTAGTCGAGCCCCAGCACGTTCTCGAACCTGAAGTCGACGCCAAACAGCTGAGCCACTGCGTGGAGCTGTTCTGTCAGGCCGTCACCGGTGGAGAAGATGCGCAGCAGCGCCTCATGCAGCGCGACGGCGCGGTCCAGCTCGGCGTTCTTGCGCGCAAGATCGTTGCGCATTTGTTCAAGCCGGCGTGAGGTGGCTACGGCATTCTGATAGGTCAGCGACCGCTGATAGGCGACCGCGATCTGAGCGGCCAGCGATTCAAGGACGGTACGGTCAAAAACCGAAAAGGCTCCATCGCTGGAAAAGCAAAGCGTCGTCAGCGTGCCCAGGCGTTTCCCCTCGGCCATGACGGGAACGCAAAGTAGCGCGTTCGCTATCTCGGACCGTTCCATAAAGGACTGACTTTCGGGACGCATGACCCGATGGGCCGCGATGATATTCTGCCTACCATTGTGAATGGCCGGTCGGCCGGTCGCGAATACTTCGCCCGAGACCGATTCGTTCGGCTGGACACGATAATGGGTATAATCCTCGGGCAATCCTTCATGCGAAACGGGGATGAGAAAGCCGCTTTCCTCGTCAAACAAGCGAAAAACACCGGCATCGCAATGCGGAAGCACATTCATCACCTCGCGCAGGACGTTATGGACGATCTCGTGTTCGTCCAATGAATTGATGACTGCGGCATTTACCGATGCAAGCATTTCAAAGGTTCGGGTCAGAATCTCGATGACGGCGTCCTGAACGGCCTGAAGAATTTGGGCAGTCGTTTTGTCGCCTTCCTTATCGCAGATCGCAAACTCGGTCCGTTTGGCTGTGAAATGAGAGTGATCGACGACGAGGTAGAGGGTTTCTCCTTTGCGTTCAATGGAATGGCGGATCGAGGCAGGGCCGCCTTCCGGTTCGGTATCGGTGTCCTTCAGGCGCAACGCTCGAGACTGTGCCAGTTCGCGCAGGACCGGGTGTGACAGCAAGTCAATCTTCACTCGAACATTCCATGTGACAACACACACTAAATTCTGAATTCGTATGGAGCCTTCAACATATGAATTTCATCGCGATGACACAAACATTAAAAATCAAAATAAAAAGGGAACCGCGAAAATGACTTCTAGAATAAAGCGCCGCCACGTCATTATCGGCATGCTGTTTGTCTGCTGGGTCGTTGGCTTTTTGGACAAGACTGCCATCAACATCGCGATCATTCCGATTAGCGAGGAATTTGGTCTGACGCTGGATCATCAGGGCATGATCATAAGTGCCTTCTTCCTTGCATATTCGATGACGCAGCTGATTGGGGGTTATCTCGTAGACCGTCTGGGCTCACGCCGGGTACTGAGCTCAGCTGTGGCCGTCTGGTCGTTGGGTACGGTGGTCTCGGGTGCAGTCACCAGCGCGGTGGGATTGGCCGCAGCACGTGCCGTCACTGGTGCAGGGGAAGCAATCTTCCCCGCAGGCGGCTCTGTCGCCATCACCGAAAATTTCGAAAAAACCCAAATGGCCCGCGCCAAGTCTGTTCTGCAATCAGGTGCGTCTGTCGGCTTCGCTCTCGGCTCAATCGTCATCACCTCGTTGATCGCATTTTACAGCTGGCGGCTGATGTTCATCGCGCTGGGTGCTGTCGGCCTTGTCCTGGCGATAATGCTGTACTGCATCATGCCGCCGCGCTCCGAGACGCTGGTCGCCAAAGACGTCGGCGCGAAGATCTCGGAGAAGCAGCGCATCGCAGGGTTGCTGAAGAACACTCTGACCTGGAAGATCGCGTCGGTCTATTTCTTCACCAACATCGTCTTCTGGGGCCTGCAATCCTGGCTGCCATCCTACTGGGTGAAGGTCAAGGGCATGAGCATGATGGAGATGGGCGCCTATTCGATGATCCCGCCGACGCTGGGGTTTATCTCCTTTCTCACCTGTGGCTGGTTGCTTGACCGCTTCTTCCACCAGAAGGAGAAATACCTCATCTGCATCGGCTCAGCTGTGTCGGCAGTGTTCATCTACCTGATGGCAAACGCGGAATCGATCCCGCTGGCCTTCGCCTACCTGTCAGTATCGAACGTCTTCCTGAACGCTATCTCGATCAGTGTCTTCGTGAGCATCATGAAGCATTTCCCGCAGAATTCGGTCGGGACGGCCACGGGCCTCATCAACTCGCTGGCACAGCTTGGCTCGTTTGCGTCACCCATGCTGATTGGGGCAGTCCTATCTGCAACGGACCAGAACTACGGCATTGCCTTCTCGGTCATCGTCGGCTGCGCCGTCATCGTCTGCGGCATCGCCACAACCCTCCCCGCCATCCATAGCAAAAAAATCGTCGAACAGGCCGCCTGAAGGAAGACCATGACCTATATCAACATCATCGAGCGCACCGTCGCGGCGCATGCGGAAAATCTGAAATCCGTCTCGGACGCCATCTGGTCCTTCGCCGAGATTCGCTATGAGGAGACGAAATCCGCGGCCCTTCTGGCGGACGAGCTGGAAAAGGCGGGCTTCGCGGTCACGCGCAACGCGGGCAATATCGAAACCGCCTTCGTCGCCCGCTATGGCGAGGGCCATCCAGTCGTCGCCATCCTCGGCGAGTTCGACGCATTGACCGGTCTAAGCCAACAAGGCGGCGTCGCAAGCCACGACCCCATCGTCGAGGGCGGAAATGGCCATGGCTGCGGTCACAACCTGCTGGGCACCGGCGCGCTGGCGGCAATTCTTGCGCTGAAAGCCTGCAAGGACGAGTTGAACCTCGAAGGCACCATTCGCTACTACGGCTGCCCGGCCGAAGAAGGCGGCGGAGGCAAAGCATATATGGCGCGCGCGGGGCTGTTCGCCGATGTTGACGTGGCCTTCACATGGCACCCGTGGGACGAAAACCTTGCCTACAATGCGCGGATGCTTGCAACGAATCAGCTGTACTTCACCTTCCGCGGCACCAGCGCCCATGCCGGGTTCGAGCCGCATCTAGGCCGTTCCGCGCTGGACGCGGTCGAGCTGACCA
The DNA here is from genome assembly GCF_964252955.1 of Pararhizobium sp. LjRoot238. NCBI lineage: Bacteria > Pseudomonadati > Pseudomonadota > Alphaproteobacteria > Hyphomicrobiales > Rhizobiaceae > Pararhizobium > Pararhizobium sp. LjRoot238. Next base: position 206,272 of record NZ_CAXUPP020000003.1, read on the forward strand.
ATGTCGGCTCCAACTATCTGCGTGAGCACATCCTTCAGGACGGCCGCATCCACTACGCGATCACCGACACGGGTGGACGGGCGCCGAATGTAGTGCAGTCTCAGGCACAGGTGCTCTATAAAGTGCGTGCACCTCGAATGGACCAAGTCCGCGACATCACCGAGAGGGTGAAAGATGTTGCACGCGGCGCGGCGCTGATGACCGGGACGGAGCTGGAGATCACGTTCGACGCTGCCTCCGCCGACCTGGTGCCAAACGTGACACTTGCACGGATGATGCACCAGGAGTTCGAAAAGCTCGGTGTCGCCGGCTTCTCCAACAGTGAAAAGGATTTCGCAGGGAGCATCCAGAGAACCTTCTCGGCTGAGGTGCAGAGGCGGATAGCCAAACGCGGCACGATTCTGTCCGAAGACCTTAACACGTTCCAGGAAGAACCGACGTTCCTGCATGGCTCGACCGATGTAGGTGACGTGAGCTGGCTAATCCCGACCGGGCAGGTTTATGTCGCGACCGAGGCCTACGGCACGCCACCCCATACTTGGCAGATGGTCGCGCAAGGGACCTCTGGCTATGCCCACAAGGGGATGCTGCAGGCCGGCAAGGTTATGGCCGCCTCGGCAGTGCAGGCAATGACTGATCCAGCGTTGGTCGTCGCCGCGAAAAACGAGCATCGCGACCAACTGGGCGGCGAGAGCTATCTGTCATTGATCCCTGCGGATGCGATGCCGCAACGTTTGCGCTGAATCTTCGGCTGGGCTTCACGGCCCTGCTCTTCTTCAAGGGTCGAACCGATGACCTTGCCCACCGAACACGACCTGATTGGCGATCGCCCTATTCCGGTCGAGGCCTATTGCGGCGTGCACACGTAGCCCGCTGTAGAAAACTTTCAGATCTCGGGATAGCGTATTTCTGACACGCCCAGCTGCTGGCTAGGACTCTTCTTTTACGCAACTTTTGCCGCGATATCGGCGTGGCAGCCGATGGTGCGGACCTTGCCGTCGGTTTGGAAAACGGAAGCAATCGTTCTGCTGCGGGCGACGGTGAGGAGCCGACACAAGCGTGAATGCAGTGCGGAAAATCTGAGTCCACAGCGGAAGCAAACCAATCCCGCTCTCTTTTGATGGCGTCCTAGCCCGGTTCCGGATCTTCCACGATCAACCCGCAAGGGGTCCGCTAGCAAGCTGCGGCCGCTATGGCTTTGCCGTCGCGGTGATCGCGCCCGGACCCGAGCCTTTTGAGGAGCCATCGAGCGGGAATTGGCCCGCTCCCGGTGGAGCCTCTCAAATGTCGCACGATCTTTCACTCGCACAGTCCCATGCCTTTCAGCTTTCCCGCGACCTGATGGTCCCGGTGACCGTCTTCAAGGTCGATGGCGAGTACGGCGTCCTTCCCTCTGACGAGATCGACGCCGACGACGATCTTGCGATCGTGCATGAGTTTTTTCCCTGGCCGGCTCATTGAGCCGGCCACTGCCTTTGGCGTGCCACTCGCGAGCTGCAGGCCGCAAGGGAGGCTTCGCCGCGGCTGAGCTGGCATTGCATGATCCGACAATTGCCAGCCGCGCCCTTGCCGCCTTTGCTCTTCGCGGCTGGCCGAAAGGTGCCCGTGAAACGACGGGCAAGGAAAGGCGATGGAGGCCGATCGCTCGGCGATCGGAAGCAAAATGAAGAGAAGAGAGATAGAGGCGCTGCGTGAGCAGGTGAGCTGCGCGGCCGTTCTTGAACGGGCGAGGTTCGCCATCGACATCAAGGAAAGCACCCGGCGGGCGGTCAAGTTTCGCCGCGGCGGTGAAATCATCATCGTCACGCATGAGGGGCGCGGATGGTTCGATCCGCTCAGCGATGCGAAAGGCGATGTCTTCGGGCTTGCCGAGCATCTCGATCATGTCGGTTTTCCCGAAGGCGCCGCAAGGGTCGCGGACCTCGTCGGTTTCGAGATCACGGAACCGGAGTGGCAGCCTGCGAGGCGTAGTGGAGGATTCAACCTCTCTCTACCTAAGCGTTGGCAGGCGCGCCGCAGCCCATGGCCCGGATCATCGACATGGCGCTACCTAAATAGTGAGCGCTTGCTGCCGGCGCCTTTGCTCCGCGCAGCGATCAACGCCGACCTGCTTCGGGAAGGCCCCTATGGCAGCATGTGGGCAGCTCATACGGACAATGCCGGCGTGGTGACCGGCTGGGAGGCACGGGGGCCACAATACCGGGGGTTCGCCTCTGGCGGAACGAAGGTTCTCTTCCGTATCGGGTTGGATACTGCGTTGCGCCTGGCCGTCACGGAAGCTGCGATCGACGCCATGAGCCTTGCGGCGATCGAGGGGTTGCGCGACGGCACGCTCTATCTCAGCACCGGCGGTGGATGGTCGCCGGCCACGCAAGCCGCGCTGCGGGAATTGGCCTCCCGACCTGACGCCCGGCTGGTCGCGGCGACGGACGCCAATTCTCAAGGCGATCTGTTTGCCGAGCGGTTGCGGGCGCTTGCTGAAGACGTCGGCTGCGACTGGGCGCGGCTCCGCCCACCCGAGGAGGACTGGAACGAGACCCTGAAAATCAGGGAGAAGGAAATGAGGGAACGAAGAGAAGGAGGCGTGCCGCATTCGGGCCGCCCGCGTCAAGGGAGGCTTCGCCCGGCTGAGCCGGCCCTTGACCCGGCCGGTCGCGATGCCGGCAGCTCGGGAGGGGTCATGAAGGACTGAATGAAATGGCGAGGTCGAGAGGACGGCGCCGCACTTCGGTCCAAAACCTCCGAAGGAGCCACAGATGATCCCCTCTCCCGCAACAGCCAAGGTTTTTCAGGGCGTCGCAAGCCGCCAGCAGATGTTCCGCATGTTCGATCGCCATGCGCAGCGCCCGAACCGTCGGGATGGCGATGCCGCGCCACTCTACGCAGGTGAATGGTTCGAAATCGGTGAGACCGAACATGACGACATGTTCGAGATCCTGCCGCCGTTGTGGATCCGAGGGTCCATGTTTGCGATGCGGGAGTTCATGACCGGCTCGGTGACATCAGTGTTCTTTGCGCTCAGGATCGACGCGGCCATCCGGTATTTCCATGGCTATTGCGATCTTTCCGACAAGGCATCCGTCGAAACGATGCGCGTCGCCATCATCGAACGCGAAAGCCGTCCGGTCCGGGCCATGACGCGGCAAGAGCGGCTCGATCATATCTGGAGCACGACTGCCGACGATTACCGCGGCTATGCCGGAGACAAGTGGCCGCAGTCCGCTCGCGGCAAGCGCACCGTCGTGCTCTATGGCGGCAACGAGGGCACTTTCCTGAAGCTGCTCGACGAACTCACCGACGGGGAGATCGCTGCGAAGCTGCCGGTGCATCTTCGCCACCTTCCCTCCCCGATCGCCGCGTGAGGAGGAAGCCATGTTCACATTTAGCGTGGTCGACGTCCGTGCGGTGATCGCGCGCGGACGCAGTGACGCGGCAGCCAATGGCGGTTTCCGCAATCCTCACTATGGACTTCTCCCGGGTAAGGACGAACGGCCCGGCCTGTGGATCGTCGGTGATGAAGGCGTCTATGTGCTTTCCAACGGAAAATTGGCGGAGGGTCAAAGAGCGCTCGCGGTCTATGCCGAGGAGTGCGATCCGAAGACCAATCCGGACTACTGGCACTACAAGCGCCGGTATTTCGGGGGAGACGACGGCATCGTCTTCATCGACGCTGCGAGCCTGGAAGCCATGCTTTCCACAAACCCGGAAGCCACGCATCTGCGGGCGGAGTTTGCGACGGAAACAATGCAGCTCTCCGTAATCACGCGCTCGTAGCTCGCGATCGCTGCCGCCGGACGAACCAGGTCCAAATTCCCACACCTCATTTTCATCCGCCTTCGCAGCCACGGGACCTGTCCCGCGGGCGATGGCGCACATCCTCGAAAAGGAGCTTCCATGTCCCACGATCCCTTCACTCTCGATATGTTCGGAAGCAGCGCATTGTCGTCCGGCCTTGGCCTGGGCGTCACCGCGTTTGGCGGTTTCGCCGCCAACGACGACGATCCCGATCCGACACCGACCTCCCCTACGCCGGCATTGCCTCCACCAGTTGCGAAGCAGCCGGCGCCGCGGAGACAAGCCGGGCGAGCCAACTTCTATCTCGACGATGGCGATCGTGGACTTGCGATCGACTGGAAGCAAAGGGCGAAGGCAAATCTTGTGGCCATCCTGACTGCCACCGAAATCGAAAAGCAGGATCGACCCGCCACCCGTGACGAGCAGGCGAGGCTGATCCGCTTCACCGGTTTTGGCGCATCGGAACTCGCAAACGGCATGTTCCGGCGTCCAGGCGAAGTCGATTTCCGGGAAGGCTGGGACGACCTCGGCAGTTCGCTGGAAAGCGCCGTCACCGATGCCGACTATGCTTCGCTCGCGCGCTGCACCCAATATGCTCACTTCACCCCCGAGTTCATCGTCCGCGCGATCTGGGCGGGCTTGCGGCGGCTCGGATGGCGCGGGGGCCGCGTGCTGGAGCCGGGAATCGGCACGGGCCTGTTTCCGGCGCTGATGCCAAAGGTGCTCAGGGATACAAGCCACGTCACCGGGATCGAACTCGATCCGGTGACGGCGCGGATTGTCCGGCTTCTTCAGCCGAAGGCGCGGATCATCAATGCCGACTTCGCGCGCACCGAGCTCAACGCGATCTATGATCTCGCGATCGGCAATCCTCCCTTTTCCGATCGCACGGTTCGGTCGGACCGGCAGTACCGTCCGCTCGGTCTGCGGCTGCACGACTACTTCATCGCCCGGTCAATCGATCTCCTAAAACCCGGAGCACTCGCCGCGTTCGTGACAAGCAGCGGCACGATGGACAAGGCGGACAGCACAGCTCGCGAGCATATCGCCAGGTCCGCCGATCTGATGGCAGCAGTGCGTCTGCCCGAGGGAAGCTTCCGCCGCGACGCCGGCACGGATGTGGTCGTGGACATTCTGTTCTTTCGCAAGCGCAAGGCCGGCGGGCCGGAGGGTGATCTGTCGTGGCTCGATCTGGAAGAGGTTCGTCCTGCGACATCCGACGACGGGGCGATCCGCGTGAACCGCTGGTTCGCGCGGCACCCGGATTTCGTGCTCGGCGAGCACGCCCTAACGTCTGGCCCGTTCGGCGAGACCTATACGTGCCGGCCACGCGCCGGTGAAGGTCTCGAAACGGCACTGAAGGCCGTGATCGCTCTTCTTCCTGAGGATCGGTATGACGGCGAGCCGTCGCAGATCGACATCGATCTGGAAGAGGAGCTGGGCGAGATCGTCGACCTCCGCCCCGCCAACGACAAGGTCCGCGAGGGCAGCTTCTTTCTCAATAACCGCCACGGCCTCATGCAAATGATCGACGGTGCACCGCTGGCGGTTTCGGTGCGGAAAGGCAGGTCAGGCGAGGGCCTGTCCGAAAAGCACGTCCGGATCATCAAGAAGCTGATTCCGATCCGCGACGCCGTGCGCGAGGTGCTGAAAGCGCAGGAACGCGACCAGCCGTGGCGGGATCTGCAGGTTCGGCTGCGTATCGCCTGGTCGAGTTTTGTGCGCGACTTCGGGCCGATCAACCATACGACAGTTTCGATCTCGGAGGATGAGGAAAGCGGCGAGGTACGCGAAACCCATCGCCGGTCCAATCTCCAGCCGTTCCTGGACGATCCCGATTGCTGGCTGGTGGCCTCGATCGAGGACTACGACCTCGAAACCGATACGGCGAAGCCCGGTCCGATTTTCTCCGAAAGGGTCATCTCTCCTCCGGCACCACCCGTCATCACCAGTGCTGCCGATGCGCTGGCTGTCGTCCTCAACGAACGCGGCCGCGTCGATCCCGAGCATATTGCCGAGTTGCTGCATCGCGACCCCGACGCTGTCATCGACGAACTCGGTGACGCCATCTTCCGCGATCCCGCCGACGGGTCATGGCTGACGTCCGACGCCTATCTCTCCGGTTCGGTCCGCACCAAGCTCATGGTCGCCGAAGCAGCCGCGTCGCTTGATCCAGTCTACGAGCGCAATGTCCGAGCGCTGGAGGATGTCCAGCCGGCCGATCTCCGGCCGTCGGATATCACTGCCCGTCTCGGCGCACCCTGGATTCCGGCTGCCGATGTCGTCGCCTTCGTCAAGGAAACGATGGATGTGGACATCAGGATCCATCATATGCCGGAACTCGGGTCATGGACCGTCGAGGCACGGCAGCTTGGCTACAGCGCAGCCGGCACCTCTGAGTGGGGCACAGGCCGCCGTCACGCCGGCGAATTGCTGGCCGATGCGCTGAACAGTCGGGTTCCGCAGCTCTTTGACGTGTATAGGGATGTTGGCGGCGAGCGCCGCGTTCTGAATGTCGTCGACACGGAAGCAGCCCGCGACAAGCTTCAGAAGATCAGGCAAGCTTTTCAGAACTGGGTCTGGACTGACCCGGACCGCACCGACAGACTGGCTCGCGTTTACAATGATCGGTTCAACAACATCGCGCCGCGAAAGTTCGACGGCTCCCATCTGAAGCTTCCCGGCGCCTCTGGCGCCTTTGTTTTGTATGGGCAACGCTTTGTCCTGATGACCTCAGCGCGCCAACTCATTGGCGTCGTCGAATGTCACCAAGTAATCGCGGACGGTTTGGAGAAGGGCGTCCGAACGGCTCAGATCCGTCATTGCCCGCGACAGCGCCAGAGCCCCAACCATGGCGCTTACGGCCAACATCGCCCTGGCATCGTCGTCGTCGCCAAGTTGCTGCCGAGTGGTAGCAATATAATCCTCAACATACGTGGCCATAACCGTCTTGGCATGGGCATCGGCACGCCCTACATCGGAAACCAGCGCCGAAATTGCGCACCCAGTGCTGCGCGAGTCGCGATGTTTGCGACTTAAATAGTCTTTTACCCCGTTGGCGAAGGCGCGCGCACCCGTTGATCCCTTTATTGACCGACGCGCGCCGTCAAGCAGAGCGCGCTTCAGAGCCTGGGCGAGCAAGTCCGAACGTGATGCGAAATGGCGGTAGAAGCCGCCATGGGTTAGATTCACGCTTTTCATGAGCTTTCCGACGCTCACCGACTCAAGCCCGCCGTCCCGGATCTGGTCAGCTGCCTCAGTCAGGATCCTCTCCCGATTTTGTACTTTTTCGGCCTGTGAATGCCCCAAGACAAGGCCTCCTTCAATCTGACGATCCGTGGTCAACATAGTAGTAAAGTCCACATTGTTGCAACGATGTCTTCTCCATCATTGCCGCTCACCCGCACAGATGATTGCCTTGCAACCTCCTGGTTTGCCCTTATGCTTGACCCAACGGCCCTCATCGTCGTCCTCACTGGCAGAGGCGATGATCGTCGCATCGACAAGTATGCCGGTCTTGACCCAGATCGCTTTGGCCTTGAGTTGGCTGGTGATTCCCTCGAACAGGGGCTTGTCCGGGCAATGGGCCACAAGGGCTTTTCGAAAACGCACGAAAGCCGTTCGCTCAGCCATACCGCCGTGCTGTCCATCATCCTTGCGGCCGAGAAACTTGCCGACGGACCTGCAGAAGTCGTCCGAGCACGACATCTACGCCGGCCCGTCGACCCGCTACTGTCCAGCCGGCGTCTACGAATGGGTGGAAAAGGACGGCGAGGATGTCTTCGTCATCAACGCCCAGAACTGCGTCCACTGCAAGACCTGCGACATCAAGGACCCCAACCAGAACATCAACTGGGTACCGCCGCAGGGCGGCGAGGGGCCGGTCTATCCGAATATGTGAGTGATCAAGTTTTGCTCTCGCGAAGCTGGACACACGCTAGGGCCGGTGAGAGTTTGCTCTGATGCACCAGAGCTTCGCTTCGCTGACCTGCAAAAAATGTGGCAATATTTCTCCTGGCTTTAGCAAGATTGTCCGCGTAATTCTAATTATGATCATCCCGGAAAGGAGCCCAAAGTGTTGATCCCGCCAGTTTTGCCAAGATTTTTGCCCGGTGGTGAGATCCCTTAAGGCCACGATATCTTAGATTATCAGGGATCGATCAATCCACCGGTTTTCCCGAGTTCGAGCTAAGCCTGCGACTAATCGGATACGTAAAGTGACCGTTTTACTGGTAGCGTGGAAGGCTACAACTAAAACCGCGGCGGCTGTCCAACGGATTCTCCCCGAAAACCCTCCCACAACGCATATGGGCGCTAGACGATCAACCGGAAGGACCAATAAAACATGCGACCAAGCCCCCCGCCACCCTTCGAGTCCGCGCTCAATGCTATTGGCAATACACCGGTGATACGCCTGCGTCGCGTCGTACCGGAAGGGAGTGCTCAAGTCTTTGTGAAGCTCGAGTATTTCAATCCGACAGGTTCCTATAAGGACCGCATGGCAAAATCCATCATCGAAGAAGCTGAGCGGCGCGGGGATTTGAAACCGGGAATGACAGTGGTCGAGGCGAGTGGCGGAAGCACCGGGTCCTCGCTCGCCTTCGTCTGCGCAGTGAAAGGCTATCATCTCATTGTGGCTTCTTCCAACGCCTTTGCCATGGAGAAATTGCGTACAATGCGCAGCTTTGGCGCAACCGTTGATCTGATCCATAGCCCGTCAGGCGAAATTTCGGCCGATCTAATTCCGTCAATGATCCGTCACGCCCAGGATGTCTCCAAGCGGTCGGACTGCTATTATTCGGACCAGTTTAACAACCGCGACGCCTTGATAGGCTACGAAGATATCGGCCACGAGTTGGTCACACAATTTCCAGACGGTATCGACGCCTTCTGTGGCGCGGTTGGCGTGGCCGGAATGACCATGGGCGTGGCGAGGATTCTTAAATCGCGCTCAGCGTCGGTTCGGATCGTGGTTCTGGAGCCGGCCTCTTCACCCGTCATATCGGAGGGTTGGGCGGGAACCCACCATGTCGAAGGCATAGGGGTAGGCTTCGTTCCGCCTTTGCTCAGTCGGGATCTATATGACGAAGCGCGCAGCATTCCGGAAGAAGAAGCACGCGCTATGTGCCACCGGCTAGCACGGGAAGAAGGATTGTTGGTCGGCACGTCCACGGGCCTCAACGTCACTGCGGCGATTCGTTTGGCCAAGGAGTTGGGGCAGGGTAGGACGGTCGTCACGGTCGCGAGCGATACCGGTCTAAAGTACATGAACGGGAAGCTTTTTGCAGATGCCTGACAACGCGCGCCCGATGTTCCTTAGCGCAGTTTTTGGAGCATCCTGTCAGCGCGGTAGGGAAGGTTCATAATCGTCACTACGGGCGAATTTCGTTATTCCGTCTGGACACTGCCACGACGATCACCCGTTCGCCCAAGCCTAGCCTGCCCACATCCTTGCCGGCATTGCCGGCATTGCCGAGGTGTCCGTCAGAAAACTGATCAGTTGCTTCGGTCGAATTGGTAAACGACGGAATTCCAGGGAAGTAGTTTGCGGCCCTCACCGAAGGCTATTGGACTAACATCGTCCCATGTGTGTGTTTTACTCCGACCTCCGAGGCAGGGAGCCATCCTGGGTGTTTCGCGACACTACGAGCTGCCCGCGCGGCAAACCATTACCTCGAGCAGGAAATCATGGTCTCCCGAAACGAGATGACATGCTATTACTTCGGGCATGGGGGCACGGTTTTCAAGAAAGAGCCAGCATTGTCGTGGGAGTGTCGCTCGACGCGGATCCCGGCGGCCCCGCCTTACCCTTGCGTTGCATCCGTTCGGAGTGAATGCAGCAGTGCAAGGGATAAGCCGACTGCTACGGTCGCGGCGATAAATAGAAATGCAGCGGCAGCGATCGTGGGGCTGACGTTCTCTCGAAGGCTCGAAAACATTTCTCGCGCCAGCGTGCGTTGATTGGGTCCAGCGACGAACAGAGTCAGTACGACTTCGTCCAAAGATGTTGCGAACGCTAGCACAGCACCGGAGAGAATTCCCGGCATTGCAAGTGGCAACGTTATCCGGCGAAATACAATCCATGGCGAGGCACCAAGGCTTTGAGCGGCAAGCTCGGTCCGCCCGTCGATTCCGGCAAGTGCTCCGCTGATACTGATAACAACGAATGGAACGGCAACAACTGTATGAGCGATGATGACACCTACGTAGCTATTCGTCAGGCCGAGCCGAGCAAGAAGCACCTGCATTCCAACACCAAGCACCACTGCGGGCACCACCATTGGCAGAAGGAAAAGTGTGCGGAAGGTTCCGCGCAACAAAAGGGCACGATCTCGAAGGCCCAAAGAAGCCGCCATTCCAAGTAAGGTAGCTAACAAGGTAGTCCCGCCGCCAATCATCAGGCTGTTGATTATGGATCGCCGCCACGTGTCCGCCGAAAGCAGTTCCTCAAACCAACGAAGGGAATAGGACGGGACGGGGTAGGTCAGAATTACGCTTGACGTGAAGGCGAGCGGCAAAATAGCAATGAGTGGAGCGACGAGGAATAGTATCGCCAGCGGCGAGAAAACCAGTTTTGCGGCCTTAATCCACATGGTCAATGTCCTGTTCCCTCTTCCTTAGAAATTCGGGCGTATGCCGTGTAAAGCAGCAACGTCGCAACGAGAAGCACCATACCCAGCGCACCGGCCATGCCCCAGTTTGCGGAACCTGTGGCATAGAAGGCTATGATGGAACTAATCATTTGGTCACTGGGGCCCCCAATTAGTGCGGGAGTGATGTAGTAGCCAATAGCCGAGATGAATACGAGAAGGCTCCCCGACGCCACGCCTCGCAGGCTCAAGGGCAATAGTACGCGTAAGAAGGCGCGGAGAGGATTGGCGCCGAGAGAGGCAGCGGCCGGCATCAGATTTCTCGGAACGGCAATAAGCGTGCTGTAAATGGGAAGCACCATGAAGGGAAGAAGGACATGGGTCATCGCGATGACAACACCGGTTCGGTTGAAGATCAGAGGCAGGGGAGTGGCAGTCAAGCCGGTCCAAAGCAGCAGGTCATTGATAAGCCCTTTCTCCTGCAGCAGGATGAACCAAGCTGCGGTTCTAACCAGAAGAGAAGTCCAAAGAGGAAGCAGGACGGCAGCGAGCATCAGATTGCGTCTCCATCCGTTGACCGATGCCACAATCAGTGCATAGGGAAGGCCGATTACAACGCATGAAAAGGTGACAAGCGTTGCGATCCAAAATGTCCGCGCCATGATCACGACGTTTACAGATTGTTCTGCCGGGAGCCGCTCGAGTTCGCCGCTTGCATTGCGCCCCAGATCGATGGCTGCGAGAAGATTTCTGTCAGTCAACGGTGACAAAGCGTCTGCGATTGCAAACCAAAATTGCGGATTTTCCCAACGGGCGTCAATTGACACAAGATCGACTGGCGGATTTTGAGCATCATTGAGCGCAGCTATTGTTTTGGGAATTAGGGTCCGGAACCCGGAGCGGGCGCTATTCAATCTACGAACCATATCGCCGAGATCCTGAGGATCCCGAACGTTCTTCAAATCGGCGATAAGTTCTGTCTGCATCAAGGTTGTCGGCGGTGATTTGCGGTCCCACTTGCTCAGGACGACGACGCTCCGCGGCAAAAGGTGTAGCACGGCCGTGTCGGACACAGACTGAGAAAACATGCCAATAAGTGGCCAGACAAAGAACGCCACGAGGAAAGCGGCCAGTGGCGTGATAAGGAGAATTGATCGCGCGGTTTTGATCTGTTGCCTGTTCATTTAGCAATGACCTTGCAGTCACCAGAGGAAAAGCCCGCGTAAACCTTTGTTCCCTGGCCAAATTCTTCAGAGCGCCGATTTAAGCTAGCGATCATTGAGTTACCAGCGCCAGACAACTGCACGCGCATATGATTTCCCTGATAGACCGAATCGGTAACCTGCAGCTCCAAATGGTTTTCAGACGCAACTTTGTCCGCAGTCAATTCGAGGCGCTCAGGTCTGATGGAGAGGTAAACTTCTTGCCCAGATGACACGGTGCCCGTGACTGCAGAAGTGATTTTTTCACCGGAGTGTAGTCTTACCAAGGCTTGCCCGGCGATCACACTTTCCACAACGGCATCGACGAGGTTGGTCTCACCGATGAATTCTGCAACAAAACGGGAGGTAGGCGCGTCGTATACCTGGCGCGGTGTCCCTATCTGTTCGATTTTGCCTTTGTTAAATACTGCGATCCGATCCGACATTGTAAGAGCCTCGGATTGATCGTGCGTAACGAACACTATGGTCAAGCCAAGGCGGCGATGCAAATCACGGATGTCGAGCTGCATTTGTTCTCGTAGGTTCTTGTCCAACGCACCGAGCGGCTCATCCATCAGGACCACGCGCGGTTCAAAGACCAGCGCACGGGCGAGCGCCACACGCTGCTGTTGGCCACCGGAAAGCTGCGACGGCCGGCGATTTGCCAGTGGCGCAAGCTGAACCATCTCGAGTGCCCGCATCACGCGCTTGGCAACATCCGCTTTATTAACTCCACGCATTTGCAGCGGGAAGGCGACGTTTTCACCGACCGACATGTGAGGAAACAGAGCATAATTCTGAAACACGACACCCATATCCCTTTTATGGGTCGGCACCTCGTTGATTGCCTTGCCGTCCAGAAATATTACACCGGAGGTAGGTTGTTCAAAGCCTGCGAGCATCATGAGCAAAGTTGTTTTGCCTGAACCCGATGGCCCTAAAAGGCTTACAAATTCGCCTCTGGCAACAGCAAGATTGAGGTCCTCCATGACACGAAGCGTGCCATAGGATTTAGAGATCGAATCGAACTTGATGAACGCTGTCAAAAGTCTTCTCCCCTGTCGACGCCGGCAGTATGGCCACCAAAAGCTGGGCAGCGACGCGGGCCAAAAGCATTTCAGCCAGCGTCGCCCATCGGTTTTCCTTACTGTGCTAGCCACGCATTAAAGCGCTTGGTCAGCGTTTCGGAGTTGTCGATCCAGAAGTCGGTATCGAGCGCGATCGATTCGGTCATGTTGGCAGGTTGCGTTGGCAGGTCCTTGGCATACTCCGCGGGAACCTTCGCCGCAGCGTCCTTGTTCGGCAAGCCGTAAGCAATGAACTCAGGCAGTTTCGACTGGTTTTCCGGAAGGCTCGCAAACGCTATGAAGTCCTGGGCAGCCCCTTGGTTCTCGGTGCCTTTCAGCACTACCCAACTGTCAACGGCATAGATGCTGCCCGGCCAGACCACTTTGAAGTTCTTCTTCTCAGCGCGGTTGATTCCAGTGATCCGGCCATTGTACGCTGCCGCCATGGCGACTTCGCCGGAAGCGAGAAACTGCAGCGGCTGAGCGCCCGACTCCCACCAAACGATGGCGGATTTCAACTCATCGAGTTTCTTGAATGCTCGATCAATACCCTCGTCAGTAGCGAGCGCGTCATAGACCTTGTCCGCCGGAACGCCATCGGCCAGCAGAGCGAATTCAAGGGTGTATTTCGGCCCCTTGCGGAGCGACCGTTTTCCGGGAAATTTCTTCACGTCCCAGAAATCAGCCCAAGATTGCGGGCCATCTTTAAACTTGTCTCCGTCATATGCGATCGCGGTTGACCAAACAATTGCGCCCACTCCGCAGTCGCTTACAGCGGATGGCAGAAACTTGTCCTTCCCACCCATCTTTTCCCAATCGATCTTTTCAAATAGGCCGTCTGCGCAGCCAAGAGCAAGCTCGTCAGATTCGACCTGAACCACGTCCCAATTAGGTGTTCCAGTTTTGACCTTGGATTGAAGGACACCAATGCCGCCATCCCACGATTCATCCAGCAAAGGCTTCCCCGTCATTGTCGCAAAAGGCTTGAAGTAGATATTCCGTTGAGCCTCCTGGTAGGTCCCGCCCCACGACGTCACGGTCAGATCGCGCGCAGCCGCCATCCCGCCGAAGGCGACCGACAGGCTTATGGCGGAGGCAAAGGTCACGCCCAATCGCGCGATCGAATACAAATTCCTCATGGTCAATTCCCCTTTTCTATTTTGAGTGACGCGAATTACACCGGCTGAGCGTGGAAACGAGCCTCTCGCGAGTTCGCGTTCTCCTCTTTCCCAGCGGGTAAGCTCAAGTCGAAGTGAGCTGGAATTTCTGATACATCATGCATCAATTCCGTGTCAAGGTCCTTTTAGGTTTGCAAATTGCCGCGCTCACGGTCTGAGCGGGGCAAACGAGCCCCCGACAGGCCAGTGCATGGCGACGATTTTTAAGTATTGTAGGCTGTTCATCATGTATCGCTATCGCAAGTACCGCCTCTGTCGTCAGGACGGCTTGCCTTCACAAAGCAAAGCCTTTCGGAGTGCCGTGAGCTCACGTGCGCCGTTTCTAGTTGAAACAAAGGCCCATGCATGGTGATCGCAGGATTTTATCCATGGCCGCTTTTCATGGTGGGTTCTTCTGCTTTACCGCAACAAACACTTTCCGTTTGCACATGTCGTCGGTGATGTGCCGAGCGAAATTCTTGGCGGCGATGCCGGCCACTTCGATCTACGACGACCGCATGCAAAAAAGTCGACGGCTATTAACGAACGTGGAAGCAAGCCTTGATCGTTTCAGAAAAGGGCGCCGAGTGCCTCCCGAATGCGATCCCGGCCAGAATCGAGTGGCACATCACGCCGGGAGAACATGTTTAAGACGACTATATCGGGACGTTAACAGATTTATGCATTATGAACTTTCAATGAAGACCGTTGACGGAGAGTGACGTGCGTAAGCCGACGGGTGCAAGAGCCAGCAACAGAAAGAATTACCAGATTCTTTTGCTACACAAACTAGGAGATACCGCCACGAAACACTATAGGATCCAAAGGTCCTGGCGCGCGAAGGTTATATTTGGCACACGAAAAGCACATTCGGGCAAAGCATCGTCTTCAAAAACCGCGATGCATCAGATGTCAACAACGCTTGACGCATGATGCATCAAGATGTATTGCTTAACCGGAGCACCCACCGCGATGGAGAGAGAATGGTTAAGCCCAGCCAATCAGGGCGGCGTTTGCCGCCTTCGTTCGTAACCGAATGGTATGACGATCGCCTCTACGCGACGGCCGCCGCACTTGTTTACGGGAATGTGTTCTCCCCAACTGAGGGTCTTTTCAGGGGAACTCTGGCGGCTCTGGCCACATTTGGCGTTGGCTTCGTCGCTCGGCTGTTTGGGGCGCTGGATCAACATCCAAGAGCTACCCTCACCAACTGCCGCCACCTCTGCGTCACCGCGAACCGGGTCCGTCTATGATTGAACAATCAAATGATTCACAGAGAAGCGATGCGCTGTCTTCGCACTGGGTGCCGCTTCCCGAAGCTGCAGTCGAGAAGCTGGTCAGGAATATCTATGGTTTGACAGGCACCGTGAAGCGCTTGTCGAGTGAGCGAGATGAAACCTTCCGGTTCGCTGCGTTGGATGGCCGCAACTATACGCTCAAGATCGCAAACCCAGCCGAGGACCCAGAAGCCCTGAAATTCCAGAGCAACGCACTGCTTCACCTAGCTGCTGTTGCCAGTGAGGTGCCTGTGCCCAGGATGGTTTCGCCATTGACCGGAGGTTCCAATTCTTCGTTCACAGACGAAAGCGGGGGGCGACGCATCGTCCGCCTGCTGACGTTCCTGGAAGGCGAGCAGCAATACCGCACCCTCCCATCGCTCCAGCAAAACTGGAACCTCGGCTGCGCACTCGCAGCGCTTGGTCACGGATTGCGCAGCTTTGAAGGGCGTCCAAACGGCAAGCTATTGTGGGACATCTCGCATGCGCTCGATCTGTCGGACTTGGTTGGTTGCGTGGGTCACAGCAGACAGCTATTGGTCAAGAACGTCCTGGCTGAGTTCGCAAGGAAGGTGCCTCCAGTCACCGAACAACTGCGAACGCAGATCATCCACAACGACTTCAATCCGCACAACATTTTGGTCCATCCTGACAGGTCAGCAGAGATCGTCGGCATCATCGATTTTGGGGATATGGTGCATGCGCCTCTTATCAACGATCTGGCTGTAGCCCTCTCTTACCATGTTGCGACAGATGATTGGCCTGCTCTTTCGAGGGCGCTTGTCTGCGGATATCACTCGGTCGCGCCGCTTACGCCGCTGGAAGTCGATGTCCTGCCCATCCTCGTCAAAGCACGTCTCGCCATGACGATCATTATTACCGAGTGGCGGGCAGCGAGTCGGCCCGACAATCGCGATTATATTTTGCGCAATCACCCATCCGCCTTGGAAGGTTTGCAGCGCCTGTCGAAACTAACCGACCCTGAACTTCGTCGTATTCTTTCACCCAATTGCGAGGCATGACCCAATGGCAATGGTAAACGCGTTCACAGCCGAGAATTTCGCACGTCTCAGCGCCGCGGAGCAAGCTCTGATCAAGCGCAGGGACAAAGTACTCGGTCCGGCCTATAGGCTATTCTACGAACGTCCGCTGCATATAGTCAAAGGCGAGGGCATATGGCTCTTTGATGCACAAGGCAACCGATATCTGGACGCCTACAATAACGTGGCCTCGATGGGTCATTGTCATCCCAAGGTGGTGGACGCAGTTACCAAACAGACAGCAATCCTGAACACGCATACGCGCTACCTTCATGAAAGCATCATCGAGTATGCTGAACGGTTGACAGCGACGTTTCCAGCGGAACTCAGCCAGGTGATGTTTACGTGCACAGGCAGCGAAGCAAACGATCTCGCGGTCAGGATCGCACGCTATGTTACCGGCGGTACGGGGATCATCGCAACAAGTCTCGCTTATCATGGCTTGACGAGTGCGGTTGCCGAATTCTCTCCGTCGCTCGGTGAGTTTGTTAATCTTGGAGAACATGTGCGAACGGTCGCCGCACCAGACTCCTACCGCTACTCCCGCGAAGATCAGATGCTCAAGTTCGGCAGGGATGTCGAAGCTGCAATAGCCGACATGAAGCGGCACGGTATCAAGCCAGCCATGCTCATCGCTGACTCAATTTTTTCCAGCGATGGCATCGTCTCCGATCCAAAGGGCTTCTTGAAACCAGCCGTCGATGCAATTCATGCGGCGGGTGGCCTGTTTGTCGCTGACGAGGTCCAGCCGGGCTTTGGCCGCACCGGGGATACAATGTGGGGCTTTGAGCGTCATGGCGTCCTTCCGGACATGGTTACCTTGGGCAAGCCGATGGGGAACGGTTTCCCGATGGCCGGCCTCGTGGTCAAACCTGAGATCGTGGCGGAGTTTGGGGCGCAAGCCAGGTATTTCAATACCTTCGGTGGCAATCCAGTGGCCGCGGCCGCTGGCGCGGCTGTGCTTGATGTCATTCAAGGTGAAGGTCTGCAGCAAAGTGCGTTGGAAGTCGGCCGTTTCATGCTCGACGCCCTTCAGGATTTATCACAGGAGTTCAAGCAGATTGGTGATGTTCGAGGGACCGGGCTGTTCATCGGGGTCGAGATCGTTTCCGACCGGAGTGACAAGAAAGCCGACGCCGCTGCGACGACCCGCATTGTCAATGGTTTGCGTGAGCGCCGAGTGCTTATAAGCGCGTCTGGACCGAGTGCTAACGTCCTCAAGATCAGACCCCCTCTGGTGTTCTCCCAGGCGAACGCCGAACTGCTTTTGGGAGAGTTGCGCGAAACACTTCTCGCGCTGCGAACCTGAACCTGCCCTGGAGGAATTCGACGATGATCATTACAGTTGACCCATCGACGGGTCGTGAAATCGAACAGCTGAACTTTCACACGGACGCCTATGTTGACGAGCGATTGACGTTGGGTGTCAAGGCTCAATCCCTTTGGCGCAAGAATTCTCTAGCAGAGCGGGCGAGGCTGCTCGTCAGAATCGCTGAAATTCTAAGGTCGGATGCCGCAAGACTTGCCGCGTTAATTACAGTCGAAATGGGTAAGCCGATTTCCGAGGCTACAGCGGAGATCGTGAAATGTGCCTGGAATTGCGAGCACTACGCCGAAAATGCCGAGAAATATCTTCAGCCGGATTACATCGAGGCTGGGCACCGCGAAAGCTATGTCGCATACGAGCCGATCGGGATCGTTCTGGCAATAATGCCATGGAACTATCCATTCTGGCAGGTTTTCCGGTTTCTCGCTCCAGCACTTGCTGCCGGAAACGGGGTCGTCCTCAAGCACGCTCCGAACACTTCGCGTTGCGCTTTGGCAGCGCAGGAGGTCTTTGAGATGGCGGGCGGGATGTCGGGTCTGTTCTCGACGCTGTTGATTGATACGTCGAAGGTGCGGGAACTCATTGAAGATCCTCGGATCGCCGCGATCACTCTAACCGGCTCTACCAACGTGGGCAGCATCGTAGGAGCACAGGCTGCAGGAGCGCTCAAAAAGCAGGTCCTTGAACTGGGCGGCTCGGACCCGTTTATTGTCCTAGGCACTGCCGATGTCCAAAAGGCGGCCAAAGCAGCCATACGAGCAAGGTTTTCAAACGCAGGCCAAGCGTGCATTAACGCCAAGCGTTTCATCGTGGAGGAGGACGTAGCAAATGAATTTGTCGAGGTATTTGTCGACGAAGTAGGCAAGCTGGTGCTCGGGGATCCCAACGATCCAGAGACAACCATCGGGCCTATGGCCCGTTTTGACTTAAGACAGACGCTGCATGGGCAGGTTCTACAGTCGATTAGTGAGGGCGCTGTACTGAAGATCGGTGGAGCCTATGCCGCACGTCCCGGTTATTATTATGAGCCGACGGTGCTGGATGACGTCAAACCGCACATGACCGTCTTTGGGGAGGAGACTTTTGGTCCAGTTGCAGCCGTTATCCGAGTCTCGGATGCAGAAGAGGCGATCGAGTTGGCCAATGCAACAGTATACGGTCTCGGGGCTTCGCTATGGAGCACGGACTTAGCTCTTGCCAGGCGACTTGCGTTGCGCATCGACGCGGGTGCGGTGTTCGTCAACTCTGTCGTTGGATCAGATCCTCGATTGCCTTTCGGGGGGGTGAAGCGATCTGGCTATGGGCGTGAACTCGGCGAGCATGGGATCAAGGAATTCACCAACGCCAAGACCATCGTCGTCAACGGGTTGTAGATGTGAAGAACCATGAACTTTCAATCGATAGCGCGCGTCTTTGAACCCTCATGGAGATGACAAAGAACGACGCGACGAAGAAGGGAGGTTACAAGCGGATCGCATTCTCGCCGGAAGACGACAACCGCGAGCCTTTCAAATCTTGGTGTTTGGGCGAAGGCCTAATTCTTCAGTTTGACGAGTATGGCAACATGTTTGCCCACGCGATGAGATAGAGGATCGGACCCATTCCGATCCACCGGTATCATTTACATATCGAGCAAGGGCCGTTTCTCAAAAGCGACGCCAGCAAATCAGCGTTGTAACTGGGTGGAATCGGCCTTAAGCGATATCTGCTGTTTTTCACTGGGGAGGAAGCGGATTGCCGGATTACATATCGGCGGAGCATTTGCGGCTGGTGCAACTGCGGCTTAGGTTGGTCTCATGCGAGGGCTCTTGTGGTCTTTTCGTGAGACTTAATGCTCAACGGGTGTTTGTGTAGAAGCTTTCGTCCAATGCTACGATATTTGACACCACTCGCTTTTGCATCAGGATGCGATTCGAGTCGATGCGACTTAAGTGATGACGAAGGATGAATATGAAGGACGTGTTCGAGCCATTGGACCGCAGCAGTCTCTATGAATCCGTATATTCGAAGATATCACTTGCTCTAATCGATGGCGTCTTGAAACCCGACGAGAAGCTGCGCATCCGCGCCTTGGCCGAGCAACTTGGCACGAGTGTCACGCCGGTTCGCGACGCTATATTGAAACTCGTGCAAGAGGGAGCGCTGGAATGGCGTGGTCCGAAGGACATTCGTGTCCCTCGTATGAGGGCTTCGCAATTCGAGGAGATCCGCACCATTCGACTTCGAATAGAAGGACTGGCCGCTTCGCTTGCCGCCGGCAAGGCAAGCCGTGCACAAGTTGAGGAACTGAGGAGCATCTTGGTCGAGATCGAAAGCGCCAGGAATATGGATGACCATATAGCAGCGATCCATCTTAACCGGATGTTTCATGGGAAGATAGCGAGTATAGCCGGCCTACCAATACTCGAGGACATGATTCAAAGAATGTGGCTTCGCATGGGCCCCGTGATTGCTTCCATTTATGCCAGCGGTGGCCGAGCGATGATCGTCCATTTTTACGAATTGCTGGACGCTATCGCAAAACGGAACGCGATTGATGCAGAGACAGCCATGCATAACGACATCAACTCCGCCGCCCAAGTTATTCGTAATTCGGGCCTTTTGGCACCGGACTGAGTTCCGTTATGCGTTCCGATGATGCATCATTCGACATAAACAGCCCGCTTCTGCGCGGGGTACATGGGCGGCCAAATAAACAACTCGAGTTCCCAACTCACGGTCACGGCGGCCTGTCACCATTTTATGCTCCGAGCACCCCTATCCCGATGAGCGATCGTACCTCATCTACTTCTTTCGATCACCGAGGCGGTAACGAAAACACCAGACCCCCGGCATCTCGGCGCCGAGATCGGTTTCTTCGCCGTTTTGCACACCTGGGGGCAAAATTTGCTGCACCATCCCCATCTGCACTGCGTCGTCCCGGGTGGCGGGTTCTCGCCAGACGGCACGCGATGGATCGCCTGCAAGCCGGGCTTCTTCCTGCCGGTCCGAATGCTCTCACGCCTGTTCCGGCGATTGTTCCTGGAGCACTTGGAGAAAGCCTTCGACGCTGGCAAGCTGCAGTTCTTCTCCGACTTGCGAGCGCTGAGCGAACGCAACGCCTTCCGGCGCTATTTGGCGCCGCTGCGAAAGGGCGAGTGGGTCGTCTTTGCCAAGCCACCCTTCGCCAGGCCCGAGCAGGTGCTCGACTACGTCGGCCGATATACGCACCGCGTCGCCATCTCCAACAATCGCCTCGTCGATGTCGAGGATGGCACGGTGCGTTTCCGCTGGAAGGATTATCGGCACGGCGATCGGCAAAAGGTCATGACCGTGTCAGCCGACGAGTTCATCTGCCGCTTTCTACTGCACGTCCTACCCGAAGGCTTCCATCGAATCCGTTATTACGGCTTCCTCGGCAATCGCTACCGCGCACAAAAGCTCGCCTGCTGTCGCGACCTGCTCGGCATGCCGGTTCCCGAGCCATCGGACTGCCGAGCTCCGAAGGACTATCACGACCGCTACGAGGAGCTCAGGCAATGCCCGGTCTGTCATCAAGGGCACATGATCATCATCGAAACCTTCGACGGCGTCACCGGACCACTGCGATACTGGGATACGTCGTGAACGAAGCGCGCCGCTTTCATCGTCACGCACCGCTCGACTGGCAAACTCCGCCGGTCCCGCGAAGGTGCGTGCCATCCTGCCCACCAGCGCCTTCCGGCAGGTCACGGAGTCGATCGTCATCTCTTTCGAAACCGGAATCCGCGCTGCTTTCGTCCCTGCGTCCCCCCGCAGCTGCAGCGTCAACACCAACTCGCGATGCCCCTTTCCTTGGACGGGCACCATTCAATACCCACAGAACGCCACTCGCGCCCGCGGCCTAGCCCGGTCTCCACCAATGGCGCGCTTGTCGTCGCCAATGCGCCGAATGACTGGTGGAAGCGGTCCTGCGGCAGTTGCTGATCTCGGCGCGTATTGCCATCATCGGACCGACCGCTGCCTGGCTGGTGTTCGCTGTGCCTGAACGGGTCTGAAACCGAGCGTACATCCCGAAAGCATGCCGAATGCTCGTCGGCATGGTTGCGCCGGTTGAGAACGACTGCATTGTTTTGAGGGGCACCGGATTTTCTACGCGCTGGTTACGCCCTCTCAACCGTTCGCACTAGAGAAGGGCCTAGACACAAACTTGAACTTGGACTGAATGCACTGCGTTTCTTGCGGCCGATGGCGGCTGTCCTTCGCCCAACTCGTTGGTGCAGCGACACAGCAAGACATGCTGGCCCGATGCTGGGGCCCATGGCAACTCGAACCGCTGCCAACTTCTATCTTCCCGCGGACCTACAGTGGCCTTGTGCCACGAGCCTCCTCCATCCACGCTGACTTCCACGGTTGATATCTCACGATCTCCCCACGCCCAGCCCCATATTTTCGTTGGCACGTCAGCCAACAGTAGATGTTCAGGGGATGGCGCCACGATAACGGACTCCGGTGCGACGCTCCAAACTGGCTTCACCCCTGATGGGGTGGGATCGTTATAGAAGCGCGTCGTATAGGCGCCGCTCGCCCGCTGGTTCGCGGCCGTGATCGAACCAACCCACTTTACGGAGTTCGTTCCGTACCAACCCGGTACAACCAGTCGAACCGGACCTCCGCGCTCCGCCGCGAGCGCCCGGCCGTTGAGCTCAAGTGCGAGAAGAACCTCTTCTGCGAGTGCTTTCTCGATAGGCAGGTCTTTTTGATAGGCTTCTTCAACTTCCGCGTATTCGCCCCACTCTAGGCCGGAAGTCCATACATATGACGCATCGGTGCTGATCTTTGCACGTTCCAGAACAAGCGACAGCGGCACGCCTTTCCAAACCACATTTCCAATCCTGCGCTTGGCGACTGTCGGGGCAAGAGGGCTTCCAGCGCATTCGTGAAAAGACATGTACTCGCGCTGAGGCATGGCTTGAAGATCCGAGAGGCGCAACCTCGTCGGGTTGCCCACGAGGCCATCGACATCGAGATGCCACGCGTCGGGGTCGATGTTCAGGAACCCCATATGCGTGACCAGAAAAAGATCGTCCTCCGGGGTGATCCAGGAGTTGAGAGCATGAACTCCTTCCGCCGGACCTTGGAAGGAGAAACCCTTCTTGGTCATGTGCAAACCCGTCCGCGTCATCACCTTCCTCCTACAGCGCCTGTGCATCGAAGCGGGTTCCATATTCCTCCCGGCCTTCTTGGAACCGAAACGATTTCATGACGTCGTTGCCGGTTGACAGTGACGTCGAATATATCGAAGTGGTTGTAACCGGCAACGACGTCATGAAATCGTTTCGGTTTACGCACTCATCCAGATCTATATGGGCATAGCCTATACCCTCATCGATCATTTCATCCCCCATTGGCACCCCAGTTGGTCCAAGGAAAAAGCTGTTGGCCCGCGGACTGGCATCGATGATCGCCTCGATTGCAGGATCGTCCAAAGCAATGGATGTGCGCGCGCCGTCATCTAGGCGCCCGGCTACAACGATGCCGTGTTCGACATTCCTCTACTCATTAAGCTTTGGTGATTAGCCATTTCGACAAAGTCGCCAAAGACCAGATCACGAGCCCCGTTTTGCCGTTAGACCGATTTCAATTCGTGCACCAAGCGGGAGGCTGGCGCAGCCAATAGTGGTGCGGGCAGGGTAGGGCGATGAAAACCGCGTCGCGTAAATCTCGTTCATCTGAGCGAAGTCGTCCATGCTGGTGAGATAGACGTTGACTGATACGACATCATCAGGCCCGAGGCCTGCTGCCTCCAGGACGTGAAACAGATTATCGAAACACTGGCGGGTCTGATCAGCAACATTTCCGTCAACAAGTTTGCCGGTGCTCGGATCAAGCGGCGTTTGCCCCGAGCAGAACAACAGGTCGCCGGCCCATGCCGCGTGCGAATACGGTCCCACTGCCGCAGCGTTCGAAGCATTCACAGTTCGTCTTGACATGGTTCCTCCAAAGGCAGGTTACGGCCCTTTGGAAACTATCAGAACGACTTTGCGCGCCAATCCCAATAGGATGGACTACGCTGTGCAAAAATAGACGGGGACACTATGGCGACTGCAATCGATCATCTTGACTGGGACGATCTCAAACTCTTCCTCATTGTCGTCCGGTGCAAGAGCGTGACCGGAGCAGCCCGGGAACTAAAAGTCAGCCACTCCACCGTATCGCGTCGGCTTGCTCGTCTGGAATATACTGTTGGCGGCGCACTCGTGGAACGGACCAAGGACGGACTTTTACTGACACCGGCCGGGCTGGTTACCCTGCGGCGAGCGGAGGAAATTGAGAACGGCGTGAATGCTCTTCGAAGCGACGTGAGCAATCGCGACGAAATTCGTGGCACAGTCAGATTAGCCACCATGGAAGGCATCGCAACGCTTTATCTCTCGGAGCGCCTCGTTGAACTCAGTAGCCGGTACCCTGATCTTGCTCTTGAGCTTGTAACATCGCCGCAAATGGTTCGAGTCGCTCGCCGGGAAGCCGATCTGTTCCTAAGCTTCTTCAAGCCCAACGGGGCTTCTCTCGACAGTCAACTGATCGGACGTTTCAAGACTGGCTTATTCGCTTCGCAGGCCTATCTGGAGCGCAATGGCGTTCCCTCTCACACGGCGGATCTTAGTGAGCACCGCTTCGTCGGCTATATCGAGGAGCTGGTCCAGCTTGAAAGTGTTCTCTGGCTAGAGGAATTGGTACCCGCCCCAAAAATCGCGTTCAGCTCTAACAGCATGATGTCGCAGATGTTCGCGGCGTCTGCGGGCGCAGGAATAGTAGCCCTTCCCGAATTCGCGCGTAGTCTGAATCTCGGTCTCGTTCCAGTGCTCGACGAGTTGAGCGGTGAACGCGAGATCTGGATGTCGGCACATCAGGACCTAGCCTATCTTCCCAGAGTGAGAGCCGTAAAGCAATTCGTGAAAGAACTGGTTCGCCGAGACGAACAACGCCTCCTGAGAAACGCATCCTGGTCTTCGTGACGTTTCTAAGGCGGAGTGCGCGGAGCGCTTTGGCGTGTTGAGTTGGTGGGTAATCATACAATGCCGACCAATTCTGCACAGCGGGTTGCGAAAGTATCGGCTTCCGTGACAATGCCGATTGCGTCAACAAGATTGTTGTTCGATCAAGGAAGGAATCCCTCATGTCACAAATCAGCCGCGGCGCTGGCAAGGCTTTGGACCTCTTTGATCTGCGTGCCGATACCCCCGGCACAAAGAATAGAAACCACCTAAACAATGCCGGGGCTGCGCTGATGCCGAGCGCGGTGATCGATGCAGTGACAGGGTACCTGAACCGGGAAGGCGAAATCGGAGGTTACGAGGCGGCAGCGGAGGCCGGCCCGCTGTTGGAGGGAGCCTATGACAGCTTGGCCACGCTCGTAAACTGCGCCCGCGATGAGATAGCGATAGCTGAAAACGCAACGATCGCCTGGCAGCGCGCCTTCTATTCCTTTTCGTTTGGACCGGGAGACCGGATCCTGACGGCAAGTGCCGAATTTGCCGCCAACTATGTCGCTTTTCTGCAGGTCGCCAACCGCACTGGTGTATCGATCGAAGTCATTCCGAACGACGCCTCTGGCGTCCTTGATCCAGACGCACTTGCGAGAATGATCGACGATCGCGTCCGGCTGATAGCGGTTACCTGGATCCCGACGAACGGCGGGCTTATCAATCCAGCAGCAGCGATCGGTCGAATAGCGCAAGAAAATGGCATTCTCTATCTGCTCGACGCATGCCAAGCTGTGGGGCAAATCCCGATTGATGTTAACGCGCTTGGCTGCGACATCCTTACCGCTACGGGCAGGAAGTTTCTCCGGGCGCCGCGGGGCACTGGTTTCATGTACATGCGCAAATCCGTCGTGGAGAACCTTGAGCCAGCCATGATCGATCTCTACGGTGCGCCTTTGACTGCACCGGAACGATACACGTTAAGACCTGATGCCAGACGTTTTGAAACGTGGGAAAAAAACTACTCGGTGCGTCTCGGCCTGCGCGCCGCAGTTGATTACGCGCTCGCTGTTGGGTTGGACAGGATTGAAGAGCGTTGCAACCACCTCTCCTCTCAGCTTCGCGAGGGGCTAAGGGGGATGCGCGCAGTATCCGTACATGATCTTGGGGCGCCGCTTGCCTCAATCATTTCGTTCACCGTTAGTGACTGGGACTCGCAAGACGTGATGGCCGATCTGACCAATAAAGGGATCAATGTCTCAGTGTCCCCTCCCGCTAGTACTCCCCTTGATGCCTTTGCGCGAAACCTTCCTCCAGTGGTGCGGGCGTCACCACATTATTACAATACGGAGGAGGAAGTTGACGCGTTCCTAGAAGCAATTGCTGGTATGGGCGCGTAGTGGTTTGCGCAATGGATTTGAGCTAAATCAAACCGCCGGGTGGCTCCGATGTTATGCGGCAACCTGACTTAGATCGGACCCCGGCAAATCAACTGACTTGTGCACCGGGCCAGTAGAAGCCATTGGGGGTCGGGCGTTGTCCGAATATTGCCTACCCGACGCGTACAACTGTTGCTCCCTCTTAATCGCTTCCTCAAAATCACCAGTTATGCCCATGGAAAGATCGATGATGCCGACGTTGCGGTTAATCGCCTCGTCTCGCAGGTGGCGCAAGAGACAAAGCAGAGCTTGATCTGCTTGCTGATACAGACGAGCCGCGCGATCTCTTTGGCATGATTCTTCGCGCCGCCAAAACAGCCCCTCCGCTCAGGGATGCGGGCGGGTGAGGGCTTACGGGTCAGGCCCATTTGTCGTGTTGCTCCCATGACTACTCGGAAGCCGAGCGCCGCGATAACGGCAAGAATTGTACTTCAGGATAGACGATGGCGCTCAATTTCGGCGTCTGAAGCCGCGTCATTTGGCAGCAAGCTCAAGGGATCTGCGTAGCCCAAGACCGTCTTGATGACTGTTGCGCCGCGAGCGCGGTCGTCGCCGCGCCAGGCGACGACTTGATCAGGCCTGATTAACACGAGGGGTTCACGATAAAGTTCGAGAAGTTGGTCAGACTCGATGTCGACGACGGCAAGATCCATCGACATCATCGAGGCCGCAGCGACAAACTCGTCGCCACTGCAGGTAGACGGACGTAGCCTGAGAAGTGTCCATTCAAACCCGAACCTGTCGAATAAGGATGTGTGAGGATCGAGCCACAGATGGGGAGCTCTTCCGCCTGGCGACGCCGTGGGCGTGTAAACGTCGGGAAGGTCAGGGATCTCTTCGGCGGCTTCAGAGAAAATAACGGGGGAATTGTAACGCGCCCCGAACGTCACACCAGGAATGTTGAATTCGGCCCGTCCGTGAGCTTCCAGATAGTCGCCAGCTTCTTTGCGTAATTTCAAACCGAGGTCAGACTGCGTTTCTAGTCCGACTTTTGGCGCGTAGTTCCCGATCGACTCGGCGAAGTTCTTGGCAAACCCGGTATTCCTGATCGCAACGGGTCGCCGCTCCTGTTCATATGTGTCGAGAAGTCGCGAAGATGCGCTTTGTTTGATCACCGCGGCAAGCTTCCAACCTAAGTTGACGGCATCGTCAATGGCCGTGTTGTAGCCCAAGCCGCCTGCGGGCGTGAAAAGATGAACTGCGTCGCCGCCGAGAAAGACCCGGCCGTGTTGAAACTTCTCCGCAACCAGCGCATAGCCGGCTGTCCAGGTACCACGAGACAGAATTTCTGCCTCAATCGGACATCCCACCGCCGCTCGAAACATCTCGATCGCTTGGTCGTCGGTAATGTCGTCTTCACGCTCGCCTTCCCTCAATTGGGTGTGAAAAGCGAATTCGCCCTTGCCATCGACTGCTGCCATGAACGCGCGGCGATCTTGGTTGAAGGCAACATTCATCCAGGCGGGCGGGAACGGCACGACCTCGTAGAACTGCGGGCATCGTAGGTAGAGGGCAAACATTTTACCCCCGAAGAAGTCTCGGACAGCACCGCCGTCGCCTTGGTAGCGGATGCCAAGCGCCTTGCGAACGATGCTTCGAGCGCCGTCCCCGCCGACGAGATATTGACACCGGATCACGCGCGTCGCTGATCCCTCGACTTCGCGGGCGGTAACCGTCACGGCGTCACCGGTATCCTTGAATTCAGAAAGACGCCAACCGTAGTTTATCGAAATCGTCGACAGCGCCTCTGCGTGCTTGCGAAGGACGCGCTCGACAAATTTCTGAGAAACCCGGTGGGGCAGTTCGGCAGCGCTCCAAGATCCTGTCATTGTGAGGACCCGTTCTCGCGCCTCTTTGGCAGAGGGAAGGCGAAAACGGGCCAACTCGTGACAAGCAAAGCGCGTGAAATAGGCGATATCCGTCGGGAAATCTTCCGGCATGCCAAGCGCACGGATTTCGTCTGCAAACCCAAGGCGTCGAAAATGCTCCATCGTTCTGGCCTGAGTGGCGTTCGCCTGCGGATTGAAGGCGGTTGACGCCTTCTCATCAAAGAGCACGGCGGAAATTCCCCGGCGACCAAGCTCGTTTGCAAGCATCAGTCCAAACGGTCCGCCCCCCGCAATGACGACATCGAAAGCTTCACCGGTCACTTGTTACCCTCCCAAATCCTGCCTACGGATTTAGTAAGGAAACCAGACTAAAGTCAATCGGCTAAATCGGCCTGTTTTCCCTGACGAGCTTCAACATATTTCCCCAATGCCTCGACGAGCAGGTCGACCATTGCGACGCCGAGTTCCTCACGCATCTCATTCTCCGCGACGTCGAGGCTCTGATGAAATGCTTCAAGCCACTCGAATCCCTTCTCCGTGAAGCAAACCAGCTTTGCTCGACCATCGGCGGGATCGGGCCGCTTTTCTATAAGGCCCGTGCGTTCCACTTGATCAACCAGTTCGCTCATCGACTGTTTCGTCAACGAAGCGCGCTTGGCGAGCTCGGTTAGCCTCGTTCCGTCCTCATCAAGGTTTCGGGTCAGGTTGATATGAGCCGAGGTGAGTTCCGCATGCCCGTGATCCTTGAGATGTTCAACAATCCTGTTTTCAAAAATTCTGACAGCCTCGTTCATGCGGCGACCGATGTTGTTCCTGCGCCAGGCGTTGCGTAAAATCATTTTTTATCACCTTTAAAGTCATCTTCTTCAACGAGTAGAGTTCATGCAGCTATTTTTCCAGCCCGAATTTCAAAATGATTGACACAGGCTGAAATAAAATCATATGGTCAGGCATCCGAACTAAATCGGGCTTGCGTTGAGCTTGGGCGGGGAGCGTGCTTGGGAGGCAATTTTGCTCTGATACCGTCTGAATGCTCCAAAATGATTGTTGAGGGGTCTATGCGACGTGATGCGGAGGGCATCTTCGCATGCAGGTATAGGCGTGAACTCGCTTGAAAAGCTGGCGCCGTGGAATGAAACGAAAATGAGGAGGATACTTTCACAATGGTTAAGTCGAACGGCGGAAGGTCGCTGCAAAATCTGGTGGACGAGAAAAGCAATCTTGTCGACTATTTCTACAACGACACCTTGGCACCTCATTATCGGGCTCGAACCGGTTTGACCGCTGCGTTCATCCCCCCGGAATTCACCAATTGGCGGGATGAACAAAGAGCTTGGCGGGAAACTGCAATCCTTTTCGATCAGTCTCATCACATGCCCGAGCTCCTGTTGAAGGGCCCGGACGCTTTCAAGCTGTTGCAGCGTCTCGGCATCAACAGCTTGGCAAACTTCACCAACGACCGGGCCAAGCAGTTCGTCGCATGCACCCCCCGTGGGCATGTCATCGGCGATTGTGTCATCTACAGACTTGGCGACGAAACTTTCGAACTCATTAGCGGCATGCCCGTCTTGAATTGGGTCCAATACAACGCCGAAAAAGGTGGTTACGACGTTACCATCGAGCGCGATG
Organism: Pararhizobium sp. LjRoot238; assembly: GCF_964252955.1. Taxonomy (NCBI): domain Bacteria; kingdom Pseudomonadati; phylum Pseudomonadota; class Alphaproteobacteria; order Hyphomicrobiales; family Rhizobiaceae; genus Pararhizobium; species Pararhizobium sp. LjRoot238. Next base: position 235,568 of record NZ_CAXUPP020000003.1, read on the forward strand.
ATCCAACGCCTTACAACCCGACCGGCAGGCGATGGTTTTATCGGTTCCAGCTGGAGGGGCCGAACGCTGGTCATATCTTCAATGCTGCTGTCGAGGGTGGAGCCCCCGAGATCGCGTTTTTCAGGACCGCGAAAGTGCGGATTGGCGGATGCGAGGTAATGGTGCTGCGCCATGGGATGGCGGGGCATCTCGGCGCCGAACTTTCCGGCCCCTACGACGATATGGAACGGGTGAGGGCTGCCCTTCTGGAAGCGGGTGAACAGTATGCCCTGAAGCAGGGTGGCACTAAGACATACTTCAGCACGATTTTTGAATTCGGCTGGATGCCCTATCCGCTGCCGGGGATCTACACCGGTGATGAACTTCGAGATTTCCGTGAATGGTTGTCGGGCAATGGGTGGGAGGCGAACGCCCAACTCGGTGGAAGCTTCGTTTCGGAGAATATCGAAGACTACTATGTGACGCCTTGGGATCTCGGCTATGGCCATATCCTCAAATTCGACCATGACTTCATCGGCCGTGAGGCGCTGGAATCCCAACCGCCCGAGCAGCGGCGCCAGAAAGTCACGCTGGTGTGGAACCGCGACGACGTCACTGCGATCTTCGCGTCCGCACTTGGACAAGGCCCCCGCTACAAGGCAGTAGATCTGCCCGTTGCATATTACGGCTGGCCCCAGTTCGACGAGGTCCGCAGTCTGGATGGTGTCCTTGTGGGGCACTCATGCCATTGCGGCTATAGCAACAACGAAGGTGAGATGTTGTCGCTTGCGATGCTTGATGCGCGAAGTGCGACACCGGGAACCGAGATTACACTGACCTGGGGTGAACCTGGGGGTGGATCGCGTAAGCCGCATGTCGAAAAGCATGAACAATTCAAAGTCCGGGCCATTGTGGCGCCCGTTCCTTACGCAAGTTCGGTCCAGAAAATGAAGCGCGCAACAATCAGCTGAATGCGGCGGGCGTCGGTTCCATCTGCTTTGGGGCAGGTGGAACCGGAAGCCGATGCTCTTGCGAAAACCAGTCACGCCACATGTGCCGGTCGCGCGATCTGCGCCCGCCTGTCGGTAAACCAGTCGAGGATCCCCTTGCATGGATGCAAGCGGGGCGGGGTTATCATGGACATATCAGCCTTGAAGAGTAAGCACCGGTATCGCGATGTCCGCGAGCAATTTTCGTTAGAAGTCACCGTGAAAGATGCTTCGCAGTTGTCGGACTTAGCTCCTGACATTCCAAAGGGCACGCTGATATCGGTACCGTATCTCCCGTCGGACAGCGGGAATGAGCGCATCTCGGCGGCAAAGACAATACGCCAGTTCGGCTTTGAGCCTATGCCGCACATTGCAGCGAGGCGCATTGGCACCGAGGCCGAGTTATCAGACGCCATGTCTGGCTTTGTTCGTGAAGCACAGGTCACACGTCTGCTCATTCTTGCCGGCGATCTTGATCCTCCCAAGGGTGCATTTCCCGATACCGCAGCGATCTTGCGGAGCGGTGTCCTGCAACAGCACGCGATCAGACACGTCTCAATAGCCGGGCATCCAGAGGGCCATCCCTCGCAAAGCGCCGGCGTGCTTACCGAAGCGATCTCGGAGAAACGCCGCATTCTCGAAGCGCTCGATCTTGAATGGTCGATTTTTACCCAGTTCACATTCAGTGCGGTTCCAGTGCTTGAATGGATCATTGGAATCCGCAGCAGAGGAATAACGGTGCCCATCCATGTCGGTATTCCCGGGCCAGCAAGTATCAGAACGCTGATGCGGTTTGCGGCGGTTTGCGGCGTCTCCGCCTCGACAGCGGTCCTTAAAAAATATGGGCTTTCGATCACCCAGCTACTGTCGAGCGCCGGACCAGACGTTCTCGTCGACGACTACGCCGACGCAATGGTCGACGGAGTGTACGGCGATATCCGCCTGCATTTCTACCCTTTTGGTGGCGTTCGCAAATCTGTCGAGTGGATAAGAAGCTACCAGAGATGACGGCACCGTCATAGTATCTGGCGACGATTTGGTTCGGCAGATTGACGACGTTGACCTGAACCAAAACGACAAGGAGCCGAAATATACCTGCATGTCGAGTCCGGTACTGGAGGAGTTGGCGGACTTGTGACAACCAGCTTCGGCTTGACAGTTATAGTACGGTATCCGTACTAATATTCGCTGGGAGAGCGGCTTTCGCCGAGTTGCGTCCGGACGCATTTCCGGGAGGGAGGATTTTATGAAATTCAAGAAACTTGCGCTATGCGCCGTGGCAACCGCGGTGCTGTCAACGGCGAGCACCATGGCCTTGGCCGAAACGATCAAGGTAGGTGTTATCGCGACATTTTCGGGACCGAATGCCATCTGGGGCAAACAATTTCGTGAGGCAATCGATGTCTATGTTGCCTTGCACGGAGACGAGGTCGCCGGCAACAAGGTTGAATTTATCTACAAGGACGTCGGAGGCCCAAACGCCGACGCGAGTAAAGCCGCAGCTCAAGAACTCCTGGTGCGCGAGGGCGTGAAATATCTGGCGGGTTTTGATTTCACGCCAAACGCTATCGCTGTCGCGCCCCTCACAAAGCAGGCCAAAGTACCGGCGGTCATCTTCAACGCAGGAACATCGTCGATCAACAAACAGTCGGAATTCTTTCTCCGGACAAGCTTTACCTTGTCGCAACTCGCGCAGCCGGCTGCGCAGTGGGCCGCAAAAAGCGGTGCAAAAAAGGTCGTGACAGCCGTATCTGACTACAATCCAGGAATAGACGCAGAAGCGGCGTTCTCCAGTTCGTTCGAGAAGAACGGTGGCGCCATCGTCGAGACGATTCGTATGCCTCTTCAGACGACGGATTTCGCGCCGTTCATGCAACGGATCAAGGCTTCCGGAGCGGATGCGGTATTTGCGTTCCTGCCCGTGGGTCCAGCAACGTTCGCCTTCACCAAGGCGTACAACGAAAACGGGCTCAAAGCGGCCGGCATTTCTTTTTACGGCACCGGTGAGACCGATGAAACGACGCTTGACGCACTGGGTGACCAGGCGATCGGGTTGGTCACGGCGTACCACTATTCTGCGGCACATGACTCAGAACTGAACAGAAGCTTCATTGCCAAGCTGAAGGAGCTCCACCCGGGTTCACACGCGAACATGGCGTCGGTGGGCGCCTACGACGGTGTCGATCTCATCTATAAAATGATCAAAATTGCTGGAACCGACGGGCAAAAGGCGGTCGAGGCAGCGAAGGGATTGGAATGGGAGAGCCCGCGCGGCCCCGTGAAGATCGATCCCGTTTCGCGCCATGTGATACAAAACGTCTATATCCGGCAGGTCGAGCGAGCCGCGGACGGGACCTTGATCAACAAGGAAATCGCGACGATACCAAACGTTCCGGACCTGGGCTTCAACCCGTAATTTGGTTGCACGTGGCGGGGAATATTCCTGCCACTCTTCCTCTCGTCCCATTTTCCTCGATAGGTATCGAATGTCGATCATTTTCAGCATTGTTGTCGATGGCATCGCCTACGGGATGATCCTCTTCATGATCTCCGTTGGACTATCGATCACGATGGGACTCATGCGGATCATCAACCTTGCCCACGGCGGCTTCGCTCTGCTCGGCGGCGCGGCGGTACACGTCCTTAGCGTGCGCTTGGGGGTCCCATTCTTGATCGCATCGTTCACTGCTGTGATTTTAGTGATCGTGCTCGCGCTTGTCCTGGAGCGGTTGCTCTATCGTCACATCTACGGCTTCGGGGAACTCGGCCAGGTACTGGCGACCATCGGCATCGTTTTCCTGATGATTGCCACTGTGAACCTGTTCTTAGGCTCAACGATCTTGTCTCTGGGGGCGCCCCAGTCGCTGACTGCAGCCGTCGATCTCGGGTTTAAGACACTCCCGCTTCATCGGGTGATCGTTATCCTTGCCGGCTTTATGATTCTGGCTTTGCTCTGGCTTCTGATGGAGAAGACCCGCTTCGGGATCTATCTGCGAGCCTCTGTCGACAACAAGGTTGCTGCCGCCTCGCTCGGGATCAACACCCCTCGCGTTTTTCTCGCTGCCTTTGCGATCGGGGCAGGGCTCGCCGCTTTCGGAGGTATCCTTGGCGCAGAGCTTCTTCCCATAGAAGCCTATTATCCGCTCCGGTACATGGTTCTTTTCCTGATCGTCGTATCGGTTGGTGGCCTGGGCAGTATCCCAGGGTCATTCGTTGCTTCGCTTGGGCTCGGGATTCTGGACACTGCCGGTCGCTATCTGCTGCCAGGGATCGGTACGATCTTCTTTTTTCTTGCTATTACGGCTTTGCTTGCACTTCGTCCGCAGGGCTTGTTGGGGAAAGCTCAATGACGAACGCCACTGATCAAGTTTCCATCAGAAGAAAAATGGGCCGGCTGGCGCCCATCCTACCAGCGTTGATCGTTTCGGTTGCAGCCGCCATCGCGTTTATCTTGTTTCCTTACGATCTGGCCTTTCTGACGCGCATCGTCATCATGATGATCTTTGTGCTCTCCTTTGACCTGATCCTCGGATATGCGGGGATCGCAACGCTTGGCCATGCGGCGATGTACGGGTGTGGCGCTTACGCGGCCGGCCTCGTGTCTCTGCACCTCGCTTCAGACCCACTGATTGGACTTCTGGCTGGTGCAATTGCCGGGGCGTTGATTGCCTGGATCTCCGGGTGCGTGCTTTTGCGAGCGCAGGGCGTAGCGCTCTTGATGATTTCGATCGCGGTCACCATGGTCCTTCAGGAGACAGCTTCACAAGCGCGGTGGTTTACCGGCGGGGCCGATGGCCTCGCGGGGATTACTGTCTCCCCACTTCTCGGCATGTATGAATTCGACTTCGTTGGCCAGGTCGCGTTCATCTATTCCGTCTGCATTCTGATAGCAGTCTTGATTTTTTGCTGTATTCTCGCTTCCTCTCCGTTTGGGTTGGCACTTCGCGGCATCGAAGGAAGTGCGAGCCGGATGCGAGCGATTGGGACGCCCGTCTACCGCCGCAAAGTGACGATTTACGTCATCGCCGGAGCAATTGCCGGTATCGCTGGCGCGCTGGCCGCGCAGGTTACCGGCCTGGTGGGGATCGAAGTCTTTAACTTCTCTCTTTCCGCCGATGTCATGGTGATGTTGATCGTGGGCGGAGCCGGGCGCCTCTATGGCGCGCTCATCGGCACCCTCGTGTTCATGGTCGTCCATCACATTGCAGCAGGCATCGATCCTTTCAACTGGCTGTTCGTGATCGGCTTCATGCTTCTGATCATCGTGTTCGCCCTGCCCAAAGGGCTGGTCTCGCTGCCGGATCGCCTGGTTGCGCTGTTGAGGAGGAAACCATGACCTCCGGTCTTGAAGTCCATGGACTTTCGAAGAATTTCGGCGGCTTACAAGTCGCACGAAACCTGACGCTTTCCCTCCCAAATGGAGCGAGGACCGCCTTGATCGGACCGAACGGTGCGGGAAAGACGACATTTGCGAACTTGTTGACGGGTGTTCTCAAACCAACCTCGGGAACCATCCTGCTCAACGGCAAAGGCGTTGGGAAAATGTCAGAATCCGAGCGGGTTCGAGCTGGAATTGCGAAAACGTTCCAGATTACCAATCTCTTCCGTGATCTCACCGTTCGCGAGAATATTCGCCTGCCGATACTGGAAAGGGAGCGCCGCACGAACAAGGTCTTTTGCCGCTCTGATGGGATACCTGATGTAGAATGCGAAATCTTTCAGTTACTGGAGGATCTTGCGCTGACGCCTCTGGCGGACAAGCCCGTACGTGGACTTGCTTATGGCCAGCAAAGGCTCGTCGAACTGGCGCTGACATTGGCTTTGAAGCCTAAGGTCTTGATCCTTGATGAGCCAGCGGCGGGGGTGCCTTCCACTGAAAGCCACCTGATCGTCCAGGCAATAAAGAGACTTCCGGTAGATTTGTCGGTTCTCATCATCGAGCATGACATGCAACTCGTTTTTGAGGTTGCCGATAGGATCATCGTCCTGGTCAACGGCGCGATCCTATTGGACGGCACTCCACAGGAAGTGATCTCCAATCGCGAGGTCCGGGAGCTCTATCTGGGGGCCGATCATGACTGATGCGCTGCTGGAACTGGACGGCGTGGTGGCCGGCTATGGTGATACGCATATCCTTCGCAATGTGTCGCTCAAGGTCGTGAAGGGCGAGCGCCTGGCAATCGTTGGACGGAACGGAGTGGGCAAAACAACTCTGCTTGCCACCATCATGGGGCAAACCCGCCAGCACGCCGGAAGCATCAGATTGAGGGGGATTCCCGTCGATGGCGTTCAAGCCCACGAGCGCGCGCGACTGGGGATTGGTATCGTCCCGCAGACGCGCGATATTTTCCCCTCGCTCTCTGTCGAAGAGAACCTGATCGCGGGCATGCGGAATGGATCAGATCTGAATGAAGCCTATGATCTTTTTCCGAGATTGAAGGAACGCCGGTTCAATGGAGGTCGCCAGCTTTCCGGAGGAGAACAACAGATGTTGTCGATCGCCCGGGCATTGCTTGGGAGACCGGAGATCATTTTGCTGGACGAACCGCTGGAGGGACTGGCGCCGGTAATTTGCGAGAGGCTCGTCAGTGTTTTCGGCGATCTTGCCGACCGGGGCCACACGGTCGTTCTGGTGGAGCAACAGATCGGCCTTGCTCTGCGCTTTGCTGATCGGGTTGTCGCTCTTGACCAGGGAAAGATTGTCTTCGAGGAAACCGCGGCAAAACTTGCCAGCAATCGTGCCGAGCTCGATCGGCACATCGGGCTTTCCGCTACCTAAGCGGGGCCGGCGCATCGGCACGGCTCAGCATTGCTGCTGAGAGGCCACCCATCGGGCCAACTGGCTCTAGACTAGAACGAACGCGGTGAAGAATGAAGAATTATGTCCTGACGGTTTCATGCGACACAACCCGCGGCATCGTGGCAGCGGTCTCCGGATTTCTGTTCGAGCAGAGGTGCAACATCGTCGATAGCTCGCAGTTCGACGATCTGGGCACCGGCAAGTTCTTCATGCGTATCAGTCTCTTTTCCGAAGGTGCGTCGCGAGATGCACTGATGGAGGGGTTTAAGCCAGTCGCGGCAAAGTTCGGCATGGAATGGAAACTCCACGATGTGCAGGACCGCATGAAGGTTCTGCTTATGGTCTCGCGCTTCGGTCACTGCCTCAACGATCTCTTGTACCGCTGGAAGATCGGCGCGCTGCCGATCGACATCGTGGGCGTCATTTCCAATCACTTCGATTACCAGAAGCTGGTCGTCAATCACGATATCCCGTTTCACCACATCCCGGTGACAAAGGCTAATAAGTCGGCGGCGGAGGCGCGTATCATGGAACTGGTCGACAGTACCGGAACGGATCTCGTCGTGCTGGCCCGATATATGCAGATCCTCTCGGATGAGATGTGCGGCACGATGTCCGGCCGCATCATCAATATTCACCATTCATTTTTGCCAAGTTTCAAGGGCGCAAACCCCTACAAGCAAGCCTATCAGCGGGGCGTGAAGTTGATCGGCGCCACAGCCCATTACGTTACCGCCGACCTTGACGAGGGACCCATCATCGACCAGGACACCGTACGCGTCTCCCATGCGCAGTCGGCGGAAGACTATATCTCGCTCGGCCGCGACGTCGAAAGCCAGGTACTGGCACGCGCGGTCCATGCTCACATCCACCACCGCTCTTTCATCAACGGCAATCGCACGGTCGTTTTTCAGCCAAGTCCCGGCTCTTACGCTTCGGAACGCATGGGTTGATAGCGCGCCTGATTATCAATGCTGGTCGAAGTGCGCTCGAAGCATCTGACATGACGATTGAGGAGGCGGATCCGCTACGCCGGCAGTCTGATTTTGCATCCCGATCACCGGCGGCCAAGCAGAACCGTGATGCGAAGTCTGGAAGGACCCGGACCAAGTGTGGTGGCACATCCACTGTTAGCCGCGATCGATCTCAAGGAGATCCCAATGATTGACCTGTTCACGTTTGATAGCACTGTACCCCGCATCGTGTTCGGCGTTGGGTCCCTCTCAAAAGTCTCCGAGGAATTGGGCCGCCTTGGGCGTGGCAGGGCGCTTGTCTTGTCGACTCCTCATCAGAAAAATGATGCGCAAGCGCTGGCGAGCGCGCTGGGCGAACTTGCAGTGGGGGTGTTCAGCGGCGCAGTCATGCACACGCCGGTCGATGTCACGACCGAGGCGCTTTCCATGTTCAATGGGTCCGGAGCGGATTGTGTCGTGTCGCTCGGTGGAGGATCAACAATTGGATTGGGGAAGGCCATCGCCCTAAGAAACAACGCTCCCCAGCTTGTGGTTGCCACGACCTATGCCGGTTCCGAGGTGACGCCAATTCTCGGGCAGACGGAAAACGGGATCAAGACTACAATCCGCACGTCATCGATTCTTCCGAAGACGGTCATTTATGATCCCGAACTGACCTTCGGCCTGCCCGTTCCGATGAGCGTCACAAGTGGCCTCAATGCCATGGCTCACGCCGTGGAGGGGCTATATGCCCAAGACCGCAATCCCGTCGCTTCGCTTATGGCTATGGAGGGGCTTGCCGCCTTGCGCAAAGCGCTCCCTGCCATAGTCAAGTTGCCCCGGGACCCGCCGGCGCGCGCAGACGCGCTTTACGGGTCTTGGCTCTGCGGTGTTGTTCTTGGAGCGGTAGGAATGTCGTTACACCACAAGCTTTGTCACACACTTGGGGGAACCTTCGATCTGCCACATGCGGATACGCACGCGATTCTTCTGCCGCACACGGTCTCCTATATCGAACAGGCTGTTCCGGAACTGCTCGCGCCCGTCGCGCAGCTGTTCGGCTCGCCCCGCGCTGGTACGGGTCTGCATGATTTTGCGTTTAGCATCGGCGCACCAATGAGACTTCGTGATCTAGGTGTGACCGCTGACGATCTTGATAGGGCGACGGCGCTGGTTGTCAGCAACCCCTACTGGACTCCGCGTCCTCTGGAGGCCGGTGGAATACGGGCTTTGCTCCAGGATGCATGGGAAGGCGTAAGGCCTTCATGAGGCAGGCAACGGGACCCGATGGGTCGCCAGTAGGCCGCTTCTCGAACATCGACCCGATACTCTCATTCAGCACCCTAAGGAGCAGCAATGTCTGGTTACTTCTCGGAAGACGCCTCGGTAGATGCGGTAAACGCGCGAATGGCACCCAATATCGACCCCCGTTTGAGAAGTGTCATGAGCTGTCTTGTGAAGCATCTCCACGCTTTCATCAAAGAGGCTAGGCTAACGCAGGAAGAATGGGAGATCGCGATCAATTTTCTGACGGAAGCCGGGCAAATCAGCTCCGAGGAGCGGCAGGAATTCATCCTACTGTCTGACACCTTAGGCGTATCCATGCTCGTCGACGCCATAAACAATCGCAGGCAACCAGGCGCTACGGAAAACACCGTACTCGGGCCTTTCCACGTGCACGGAGCGCCCCGCCGGGAAATGGGGGATTGCATAACTCTCGACGGCAAGGGTGAAAGCTGTCTATTCGAGGGTTTGGTTACTGACCTTGACGGTAATCCCATCGAAGGGGCCTGTATCGACGTATGGTCGGACAACGCCGATGGCTTTTATGATGTGCAGCAGCCCCAAGTTCAACCTCGATGGAACAACCGGGGACTTTTCATAACCGGGCCCGATGGTCACTACTGCTTCATCAGTATCAAACCGGTTTCATATCCCATTCCTGACGATGGACCGGTCGGAAAAATGCTTGACCGGCTTGGTAGGCATCCTTATCGCCCTGCCCATATGCACTATATCGTCAGCGCCGCAGGATACCAAAAACTTATTACACACACATTCGTCGGTGACGACGATTACCTCGCCTCCGACGCGGTATTCGGCGTTAAGGCAACGTTGATAGCGCCGTATCAACGGGTTTTGGATGGAAGTACGCAATGGCGTTCCCCGTTCGATTTTGTCCTCAATCCAGCGTGAGTATCACCATGCCAAATATCAAGATTTATCTGGATCAGGGGCTTCCTGAAGACACGCAACTCTGTGTTCGCGAGAACCTGACACCACTGAGAGAAATAGTCTGCCGTATGTTAAAGGTCGAAAATTCGGCCTGCCAATTTGCTATCGTACCGGCCTATGTCATGGCTGATCAGTCCGCTGTGAATATTGAAATAGCCATCCTGCCCAAACCAGAACGCACACGTCCCATGCTTTCCGCCCTAGCTGAGGAAATCCAACTTTTGATGGCGAATGTCATTGAAGGCAGAGTTGCCGTGCGGCTATCGATTCTCGACCCGGCGACGTACATTTCTTTGAAATGAATGCTTGTCCGCCGGGACTGCAAGGCCAGCTTGGCTTCTTTGTTATGCCTGCGGCGCTATAGGAGCTTTTTTCCCGCGTCCCCAGAGAATGAACAGGCATATGGGAGCAGGACGGCATTCCGCGGCAGAGCCGACAGCTCGCCGCGTGAGGTATGAAAAATGATCGCAGAGATCTGCAGCAGCACGTATCCCAGGGCGGCCAGAACCGTCAACCGAGGTAGGATGCGCGTGAGGGCAGGCAGGAGAATGCCGATGCCGCCTGAAATTTCGACGAGACCCACATTGAAGCCGACTGATCGATCTGCATGAAAAGCTTCATGTAACCAAATACTGTAAAGGCGATAAAGAAAAATGCTCGAGCGATCCAAAGCCCGACCTGCATTGATTTTGCCGCCGGTGTTGCCGAGGAAGAAGTCGCGTTGCGTGACATCCGGTGTCTCCGGAAATGATCGTGAATGAACACCAGTGGCACGCACATCCAGGAGTTGTTCACAGACCCGTGGAAGCCGCATTGATTATGTGAGGGAAAAGGCGCTCGGTCCAGCCGGACAGTGGTTGGTAAAGGAATGCGTCGCTCAATGGGAGGCGGGCCGTAAACATTGAGCAACGGAGACAGGACGTGAACCCCGGATTGCCATGTGTGCGCGAACTGGCGGTAGACGGCCAGATGGTTGTTTAAGCGCCTGCCCCAGCTCTAAGGCAGCGCTCTCAAATAGCGAATGTCACGCCCGACGCTGACAGCCTGAGCCGCATGAATGATGGCATTGGCATCAAGTCCATGATGACGATATAGGTCCGCGATCGTCCCTGTCTGGCCAAAATGCTCGACACCCAAAGCTTTGACGCGGTGCCCATGGACGCCACCGATCCAGGCCAGCGTGGCAGGGTGACCATCGATCACCGTGACGACCCCGCAATCTCGCGACAGCGGCGCCAACAGACGCTCAATATGGCTCATCGCGTCGGTTTGTCCTCGCTGACGGGCGCGCTCGGCTGCCTGCCAGCCGGCATTCAGCCGGTCAGCAGATGTGATCGCAAGCAGCCCGATATCCCGCCGGTCTTCAGCCAGAAGACCGGTTGCGGCAATGGCTTCCGGGGCGACCACACCTTGGTAGGCGACGATCACAGCGGCGTTCGGTCCAGGGGGGCGTAACCAATAGGCACCATTGACGATATCTTGCGCCAGGTCAGCGCTCATGTCACGGGTCGGTTGCTCCAGCGGTCGGGTGGATAGACGCAGATAAACAGATCCCCCGGTCTCGTCGCGCAGCCAGGTCATCTCGTCACGGTCGCCTTCGCCGTCGCGCTGCATGTAGTCGAATGCGAACCGCATGATGACCGACAATTCATCGACAAAAGCCGGTTCGAAGGCGCACAGCCCGTCCTGAGCCATACCGATCAGCGGAGTGCCGATGGACTGATGGGCGCCACCTTCGGGCGCAAGGCTGACCCCTGACGGCGTCGCGACTAGCAGGAAACGCGCATCCTGGTAGCAAGCATAATTGAGTTGATCTGCTGCCCGGTAGATGAACGGATCGTAGACCGTCCCAATCGGCAGGAGACGTACGCCGTTGATCGAATGCGACAGTCCGAGCGCACCGAGCATGATCATGAGATTGGACTCTGCAATGCCCAGTTCGAGATGCTGGCCCTTTTGACCGAACTCCCACGTATAGGTTGAGGGGATACGCTCGGCTTTGAAGATGTCGGCCATGCTGTCGCGAGCAAACAGCCCACGCCGATTGATCCACGGTCCCAGATTTGTCGATACGGTCACGTCCGGCGAGGTTGTCACGATACGCTCGGCAAGCGGCGTATCGTGGCGCGCGATCTCGTTCAGGATCTGCCCGAAGCCCATTTGGGTCGAAAGAGTTTTGCCCCCCTGGGCGGGTGAGGGTAAGGAGACCGGAACCGGTATGGCCGGAGCGGAAAACCGCCGCCGCCCTTTACTGAAGAACGAAGCCTTGGCAACAAAGGCCTCAAGTTCAGTTGCCGGCATTGTCGTAGCCGCCCATTTCTCCCATTCGTGGCCGGGTTGAACACCCATTCGCTGCCGGAAACCATCGATCTGGGAGGGCGTCATCTGCCCTGCGTGGTTATCCTTGTGGCCGGCGAGCGGCAAGCCGTATCCCTTGATGGTGTAGCAGATGAAGCAGACCGGACGGTCGTGGCGCGACGCCGCCTCGAAAGCCTCAAGCAGGTTCGGTAAGTCGTGTCCGCCGAGATTGACCATCAGGGCCTGGAGCTCGTCGTCAGAACGGCGCTCGATCAATGCCGTGACGGCCCCTTGGTCGCCGATTTCATCCAGCAGCCGCTTTCGCCAAGCTGTGCCGCCCTGGAACGTCAAGGCGGAATAAAGCTGGTTGGGGCACTGTTCAATCCAGTTCCGCAGCTTGTCCCCTCCGGGCTCGGCGAAGGCTGCCTCCTGAAGGGACCCGTGGCGCAGGATCACCACGTCCCAGCCGAAGTTCTTGAACATCTGCTCAAATTTTTGCCACAGCCCTTCCCGGACGACCGCATCCAGCGAATGCCTGTTATAATCGACAACCCACCAGCAGTTCCGCAGCCCATGCTTCCAGCCTTCGATCAAAGCCTCATAGATATTGCCCTCATCCATCTCGGCGTCGCCGATCAGGCTGACCATGCGCCCTTCAGACCGGTCCTTCATCCAGCCATGGGTTGATACGTAATCTTGCACCAACGATGAAAAGAGGGTCTGGGCGACACCAAGGCCCACCGAACCGGTGGAGAAGTCGACATCGTCGACGTCTTTGGTCCGCGACGGATAGCTCTGGGCGCCTTTGAACCCGCGGAAGTTTTCCAGTTTTTCGCGGGTCTGATTGCCTGCCAGATACTGGATAGCGTGAAAGATCGGAGAGGCATGCGGCTTGACCGCCACCCGGTCCTGAGGCCTGAGCACTGAATAGTAGAGCGTGGTCATGATCGTGCTCAGGGAGGCAGAAGACGCCTGATGGCCGCCGACCTTCACCTCGCCGCCTTGGCGAATATGGTTGGCATGGTGGATGGTCCACGCAGCGAGCCACGAGACGCATCGTTCGATCTCGTTCAAGTAGGCTAATTCTGGTTTCATTCTGTTTCTCCTGCCTGTCACCATGTCCGCCAGCGCCGGATTTCACACATCGAGCCGCAGCACGCCCGTTGCGCGCGATACACAGGGGATGAACCGGTGGCTGCGGGCATCCTTCGACAGGACCGCATCCCTATGGATCGGCTGGCCCTCCAGGAAGCCGCACTCGCAGGTGCCGCACACACCGTTTTCGCAAGACGCCATTAACAGGATACCAGCCGCGCGAATTGCCGACAGCGCCGACCTGTCGGCCGGAACTGGAACCTCGGTCCCATTGCGCAGGATGATGGTAAAAGGCTCCGGTGGAGTGTCGTCGCTTGCGGCGGGCTGGAACGCCTCGAAATGTACCGAACCCTCCGGCCAATTTTCGGTGGCTCGCGCGATTACCGCCATGAAGCCCGGTGGACCGCAATAATAAACCTGTGCATCGCTCTGACGGGCCGATAGCAAGGCTTCAATATCCTGTCTTGTCTCAGGCTGGTCGTCGAAATGAAGTCGCAGTTTGCTACCGTCAATAGCCTGCTCGATCACTGCCAAGAGGGGCGCAACCGAACGACTTCGGGTGAAGTAGTGCAACTCGAACGGTTTGCCCAGCCGGTTCAAAACGCCCGCCATCGCCAGGAGAGGCGTGATGCCGATCCCTCCTGCCAACAGCACGATCGGCCCATCACCTTCCTTCAGCGCAAAATGGTTGCGCGGCGCAGAAACCGGCAAAACGGTGCCAACGCAAACGGCATCATGCAGCCACGCCGAGCCGCCGCGACCGTCTGCCTCTCGCTTCACGGCGATCGTATACCGGTTGAGTTCTGCTGCGTCCCCGCACAATGAATATTGGCGAACCCGCCCGTCGGGCAGGTGGACATCGACGTGAGAGCCCGGTTCGAAGGCTGGCAGTAGGGGTTTGCGGGGATGCTCGAGTTCGACGACGAATACGTCCCCCGGTTCTTTGCGGGTGGCGACAACCTTCAGCTTCATGATGATACGTGGTGATGCCATGTCGTTCACTCGTCCATCGGAAGAATGGGATCGCCGGGGCGGATGACGCCACCAACCTCGATCGCACAATTCAGGCCGGAGCGGTTCAGAAGACCGTCGTAGAGGCCGGGAATGCCGAGCAACTCCTCGATATATTTGCAGGGAAAGTTCATCCGCGCTGCCCGAAGAATTGTTTCGCCGACCCGAAAGCGTTTGCCGAGAAGATGACTGAGCGGGACGCCGCGGGTGGTCAGATTGCGTCTATGATCATCAGGCGCAAGTGCGGCTTTAAAGCCCGGGATCTGTGGCTCACCCTTGGCTATCGCCTCGAGAACCTCGACCTCGATCAGCGTGACGTCGCGAACATCGGGTTTCGGCGAATAGGTTCCGGTGCCGAGATAGTAGCGGTCGCCAACAATTCCACGCCTCGCAATGAGTTGCGCTTCAGCCAGTTCTTCCATTTCGTAGGAAGCTGCCGGTGCAATATGGATATGGAGCAGTTTACCCTGCCAAGTCATGCATCAGCCCTATCAAGCCTCGGTCCGGACCTTCAAGCGAAGACCATCTCAACTTTGTTTACCGCATACTGGTGCTTGGCTGTGGAACGACAAATCCCAACAGTCATTGCACCCGTCGCCGCTCTTGATAAACTTTGGCGGAGAACTGGCCTTCTCGACAGAGCCAGTTTGATTACTTGTTTCTGGTCCAGTTTCAATTTTCATGCGACTGGCTGCCGTCGGGTAAAGGCCTGTCGTGATTGTCCGGGGTTCGGCATGCGGAACGCGACTTCAGAATTCTTCTGTCACTGTCTCGATCGCTGCCAGAAGCAGTTGGACCCCCCGTTCAATCTGCCTCGGGCTCAAGGCTGAATAGCCCATGACAAGTCCGAGCCTGTCGGCCGTCGCCGTGCCTGTTTGCGGCTCATAAAGAGGTGAGATGCAATACACGCCAATGCCGGCGCGTTGCGCGATTTGCAGCAAATGTGTCTCGGACGACCTCGGCAATTCGTTGAACCAGACCACGACATGCAATCCGGCGTCGGCCCCTTCCACGGTGATCCGTTCGCCGAACGCGCGCTGCAGCGCACTCAGCAACGTCTCCCGGCGATCTCTGTTTAGCCGCCGTACGCGCCGCACATGGCTTTCATACCCGCCGCTTTCGATCAAGGATGCCAGGGCTTCCTGCTCGGTTACCGGTGAATGCCTGTCGAACAGTTGCTTGGCGGTTGCGTATACGTCTTGCAGTTCCGGCGGGACAACGAGATATCCGATGCGCATCATCGGCGACAGTGTTTTGGAAATCGTCCCGAGATAAATGACGTTGCTTCCAGCCTCCAGACTGTGGAGAGGGGGCACCGGACTGATATCGTAGCGGTACTCGCTGTCGTAGTCGTCCTCGATCACATAGGCGTCGTTTTCCCGCGCCCATTCGAGAAGCTGATGACGGCGAGAAATCGGCATGACGCCGCCGAGCGGAAACTGATGGGAAGGTGTGACGTAGGCCAGCCGGGCTCGCACAGCCTCCAGGAGTTCGGTCTGCAAACCCTCGCCATCGACAGCTATCGAGACAGGAGAGGCGCCGGTGCTGGCGAAGATCTGGCGCGCCATGCGATAGCCGGGGTTTTCCATAACGAAGTCGCTGTCAGGGTCGAGCAGGAGACGTGCGCAAAGATCTAACCCTTGCTGAGAGCCATTCACGATGATGATTTGCTCCAGCTCGCATCGCAATGTGCGGGCGCGCCACAGATACCCCTGCAATGCCTGCCGCAACCGCAACGATCCCCGCGGGTCGTCGTAGGCCAATCGGCCCGGTCGCTGAGCCATGACCGCATTGACGGCTTTCTTCCATGCAAGCGCGGGGAAATCAGCCGGGGCGAGATCGCCGTAACGGAAATCAATCACGACAGAGCTTGGCAGATAATCGAGCCATGGTGGTGTCGCCTTAAGTCTCTCGCCATAGGCTGACAGGCGCTGAGCACTCTGTTGCTGCCGCGTGGCGGCTTTCAGGCGCTGTTCCAATGGCAAGGCAGTGACCCGCGGTCTGGCGCCCTGGCGCAGTTCCACGAAACCCTCCGCCGAAAGCTGCTCATAGGCGACCGACACCGTCGTTCGCGAAACGCCAAGCTCATTCGCCAGATTTCGAGATGACGGCAGCTGACCACCGGTGTTATAAACGCGGTTCGCGATCTGATCCTTGAGCGCCTCGTAGATCTGGCGCGCGCCCATCTTGCTTGCGCGATCAGCTGTTGCCTGACTTGCCAACTGGACCATTTTCTTTCCGCATAACTGGCTATTTCTTGCGGACCAGTATGCTGCCAATGTGGTCGAAAGCAAAGAGGATAGCGCAAAGCAATGACTGGCAGCAGCGAACACGGCGATTTTCAGGACCACTCCGATCCATCGCACGGCGGGCGGCTTGGGTTTGATACCCGTGCAATCCATCACGCGTTCGATCCGGCTGGGTTCTCGCGAGCGGTTCAGCCTCCGGTCTTTATGACATCGACCTACGGCTTTGAGAGTGTAGCAGCAAATGACGCGGCGGCAGCGCTGGGCGGCAGGCTCTATGCCCGTGAATATAACCCAACGACCGAAATTCTCGAGCGAAGGCTTGCGAACCTTGAAGGAGCCGAGGCGGGTCTCGTGGTATCGACCGGAATGGCCGCCTTCGGCACCCTGGTCCTGTCACTGTTGTCGCAAGGCGATGAGCTTGTGGTGCATAAGACGCTTTACGCCAATACGGTTGCCATGGTCGAGCAAGGTCTGCCTCGCTTCGGCATCAAGGTCGTCCCCGTTGACCTTTCGGATCCGCGCAACCTCGACGCGGCAATCACGCAGAATACCCGCCTGGTCTATTTCGAGACCCCGGTCAATCCGCTGAGCGCTATTCTCGACATCTCGGCGATCGCAGAGCGGGCTCACAAACGGAATGTCAAAGTTGCGGTCGATAGCACATTCGCCTCGCCAGCCCTGCAACGCCCGATCGAGCACGGCGCCGACATCGTGCTGCATTCTCTGACAAAATACATCAACGGTCATGGCGACACACTCGGTGGCGCGCTGCTCGGCGATGCTGAAACGCTGAATACATTGCACGAAACCGGCCTGCGCTATATCACCGGGGCAACATTGTCGCCGCACTCCGCTTTCCTCATCATGCGTGGCCTGAAGACGCTGTCGCTGCGGATGGAGAGACACAGTGCCTCGGCGCTTTCGATCGCGCACATGCTCGAGGCGCACCCCGCCGTCGCTTGGGTCAGCTATCCGTTCCTGGACTCCCATCCCGATCAGATGATCGCCCGCAAGCAAATGTCTGAGGGGTCGGGCATGCTTGCTTTCGGCCTTCATGCTGGGTTCTACGGTGCTCGGACAATGCTTGACCGGCTGCAGTTGTTGACGCGTGCCGTAAGCCTGGGTGACACCGACAGTCTCATCTATCATCCAGCCAGTATAACACGGGCACGCCAGTCGATCCGGAAAGATGCGCACTTGATCGAAGGCGTCGGGGAAGACCTCCTCCGTCTCTCCGTCGGCCTTGAAGATGTCGGCGATCTGATCGCCGATCTGCGTCAAGCCCTTCAGGTGCTATAACGGAACTATAGCATCGCCATTTCAACTATCTCAGCGAACAGAACGACCATCGGAGCATGAAATGACCTTCTTGAGTGGGTTATCCGCATTTCCTATCACGCCCATGGACCGCGACGGCAAGATTGACGCCAAAGCGTTCAGCAAGCTGATTGCCCGTCTTGCCGCGGCCAAGGTCGATTCCATCGGTGTCCTCGGCAGTACCGGCGCCTACATGTACCTCTCTCGCGAGGAACGCCGCCGAGCTCTTGCTCTAGCGCTCGAGGAAACGGGCGGCCGCATACCGGTTGTCGCTGGGGTCGGGGCGTTGCGAACCGACGACGCGGTCAGACTGGCTCAGGATGCCAAAGCTCTGGGTGCTACCGCAGGCCTGCTTTCCGCCGTCTCCTACGCGCCCCTCACAGAGGATGAAGTCTTCCAGCATTTCTCCACCGTTGCCCGCGAGAGCAACTTGTCAATCGTTATTTATGACAACCCCGGTACAACACATTTCCGCTTCACGCCGGCACTTGTCTCGCGGTTGGCCAAGGTATCCGGCATCGTGGCCATCAAGAACCCGACGGAAAATAGTGACGAGATCAGGGGACATCTCGTTGATCAGAGAGGAACCACGCCCAACAATTTCTCAATCGGATATAGCGGCGACTGGAACTGCGCAGAAGCCATGATTTGTGGCGCTGACACTTGGTATAGTGTGCTTGCCGGGATCATGCCCGACGTATGTCTGCGCATCGTAAGGGCTGCTCAAACCGGCGATATTGCAGAGGCTCGCCGGCTCGATGCCGCCCTGACCCCGATCTGGAACCTCTTCAAGCAGTTCTCCAGCCTTCGGTCGGTCTATGTGCTTGCTGACTTGCTCGGGCTCTGCCAAGCGGAGCCGCCGCTGCCGATTTTGCCCCTCTTGGAGCCGGCCAAACGCAAGGTTGCCGACTGCCTTTCGCTCCTCAGGTACGATCCAGCTGAGGTGAGGTAGAGCAGGTCGACCCAGCACCTGGGGGGAGAGAAGCCGGGGGCTGCCCCTGTAGAGATTGCCAACTATTGTTTGGGCGCTGCCCCCATTTGTGGTCATCGCCAAACTGGCGTACGGGCGAATCAGTACACTCAACGCTGTTTCATCAGACTGATCGTGTCGTTGGCGGTTGCCTTAATCGCCGCGCCAAACGCTTTCCAACTGAGCGATACCGCGATCGCTCTCCCGAGCTCTTGTCGGACTCAGGTCGCCGAGGCGTTAGGAACCCGCTCTCATCTCCACCGGCACTGGCTGCGTCGTTCGAGCGCGCGCTGGCGTGGTCGTCGAAAGTGGCCTAGTCGTATCGTTTGCAACTGGCTCTTTCACATCCCGGATTGATTCCTTATTCCGTTGGATAAGTTTAACGAGCCATCCTGGGACCGGATTGACGTCCGGGAGCCAATTCACCGGCATGGTTTTGAGATATCCATCTCATTGAGGAGAGCGACATGTATGTGCCTGCTCATTTCGCCGACAACTCCGCAGTCAGCCATCACGAGCTCATCCGAAACAACCCCTTAGGTACCGTCATCACGTATGGTCAGAATGGTCTAGATGCGAATCATCTCCCCTTCTTGCTTGACGTGGCTGAGGAAAGTCCTGGCCGGCTCCATTGCCACGTTTCGCGCGCTAATCCAGTGCTCAGGGATGTTTCGACGAACGATGAAGTCCTCGTTATCTTTCGTGGCCCCAGCGGGTATGTTTCCCCCAATTGGTATCCAAGCAAACAGGAAACGGGTCGACAGGTTCCAACATGGAATTACCGGACGGTGCATGCCCATGGTCGAGCAATTATTCGAGACGATGATCGATATGTTCGGACCGTTGTGGCGAAGCTTACGAAGACCCATGAGGCCAATAGCGCGCAGCCTTGGAAAATGAGTGATGGCCCGAGAGAATATATAGACGAACTCTTGAAGCAGATAGTCGGCATCGAGATCGAAATTCATTCGTTCGAAGGAAAGGCAAAACTCGGTCAGGATGACGGTGTTTCAGACATGCGCGGTGCGGCTGAGGGGTTACGGACCAAGGGCGAAGTCGAACTGGCAGACGCAATAGCGATTGCGGCCACCAACTTGAGTCTTCGATCTGAGTAAGTCGTCTCTAGAGGTGTATACGGGCCGCGTCCTACCATCGACAGAGTCAGCATTCTCGTCCACGGGCTTCCGGGACAAGGGAGATTGGCATCGGGTCGAGCAGGTAAAACGTCGCCCTTTCGAAGGCTGTTCAATTATTCTGTCAACAGCGGATCCGAATGTCCAGTTTCGGGTCCTGACACCTATTTCCGAATGACCGAGGATAGAGCGAATGCCGTGAGGGTATCCCGCACGCCGGGAAGCTCCGATATCAGTTGCCAGATTTGGCGAATGCGATCCGCCTCAGGAGACTCGACCCTCACCAGCAGGTCAAAATCGCCTGTCATCACATCACAGGCGACGACCTCCGGGATTTTTCGCAAAGCGTGGATGACCTCGCCGCCCCTCATGCGATCCTGGCGGTAGACGAACATCAATGCAGTAGTGATGTGACTGTCGTTTCCGCCATCGCCGGTGACAATCGTATAGCCCTTGATGAAGCCTTCGCGCTCTAGCCGTTCGATGCGAACCCGAACAGCATTGCGCGACAAGTTCACCTTAGCTGACAGCTCAGCGTGAGATGCGCGCGCGTTCAACTTCAAGGCGGCAAGGATCTGTTCGTCAATGCGGTCGAGAAGATATTTCATGCAGGACGGCACTCCGCTTGCCGCGCTGCTGCTCCAAATCCTGTCGATTCAAAGGCGCGAACTGCAGCCTGAAGCAGGCGAGTCTTGTCCTTCTCACCGGCGTAACGTCTGGCGGCGGATGCGAGGACAAACGCGGGAAGTGCCGTTGCTTCTGCCTCAGTCAGGAGCCTTACACTCTCATATCCGGCCCGAATGGCACTGGCTTTCTCTTCGTCCAGCTCTCCAGTCAGCAGGCTCGCCCAGCCGACGAGAACCTCGGCAATCTCTGAAATCAGCACATCATCGTGCCGAAGCCGAAAGTTGATAACCCCACTGACGTCTTCTCCAAGGAAGAAGACGTTGGAAGGTATCAAGGCTCCATGCAGAGGACCGGCCGGCAGCTGATTTAGAGAACGCTTTTTGCCTCCTTGCAGGGTCATGTGGATCCGCGCCATGAGGCTGCCAAGGCTTTTACACTTTCCTGGCGTTGGATCGTTTGTCGACGAACCTGATACGAAACTCACGACGGCAACGAGACGGCCGGCCGCCCGGAAGGTCGCATCGCCATCAATCGTGCGCGTTGGTTTCGGGCAGGGAATACCGCTGTTGTTCAGCGTCTCCATCGTTGCGAACGCCCGCTCGAGATCCAGCGGCTCGGCGCCGTTTTCGAACAGTGTGACGATGAACTCA
This sequence comes from Pararhizobium sp. LjRoot238, assembly GCF_964252955.1. Classification (NCBI taxonomy): domain Bacteria; kingdom Pseudomonadati; phylum Pseudomonadota; class Alphaproteobacteria; order Hyphomicrobiales; family Rhizobiaceae; genus Pararhizobium; species Pararhizobium sp. LjRoot238. The sequence continues at coordinate 256,874 of NZ_CAXUPP020000003.1, forward strand.
CCCTCCGCCGTCCGGAAAAGATAGGTTGTTTCCCTGTCGCCGTCGGCAATACCGATCACCGATGACAGGGAGGTCATGCCATAGGCCGCCGCGATCGAGTTTCGGTCCTCGTCGGATATTTCCGTGAAAACGGCCATTCTTTCCTCCGTTCAACCGCGCATAATCTTCGAAACATTGGCAAATTCCGCGGCGTCTCCAAAAATCTGATGAGCCTGACTTTCGGTCAGAACGCTTTCTTCTTCGACGACATCTCGCAAGTTTCTCTTCTCGACCAGCGCCTTCTTGGAGAGGTACGCCGCTTTGCTGTATCCAATCAGCGTCGCCAATGGCGTGGCAAGAACGAGAGATTGGTCGAGCAACGCCTTGCAACGATCGACGTCGACTTCGATGCCATCGATGCAGCGTTCCTTCAAGACCACCATGCCTCTGGTCAGCATGCGCATCGATTGAAGGATGTTCAAAACGATGACGGGTTCCATGGCATTCAGCTGTAGCTGGCCGGCACTTGCAGCGAGCGTCACCGTCAGATCATTGCCGATGACCTGAAAGCTGATCTGGTTCATCATCTCCGGGATGACGGGATTGACCTTGCCAGGCATGATGGACGAGCCGGCTTGAACAGGCGGCAAGCGAATCTCACCCAGACCGCCGCGGGGTCCACTGCTCAGGAGCCGGAGGTCATTGCAGATCTTGCTCAGTTTAACCGCAATTCGCTTGAGCACGCCTGAAAAGGACACGAACCCGCCTGTGTCCGATGTCGCTTCGATGAAGTTGCGGGCAGGGATTAACGGATAGCCAGATACTCGGGACAGGTGACCGCAGGCCAACTGCGCGAAGCCTGAGGGTACGTTGATTGCCGTGCCGATCGCCGAGCCGCCGAGGTTTATCTCTTTAAGAAGCTTAGAGGCGTACTGGACCTGAATGATATCCTCGTCAATGAGTTCAGCGAAGGCTTCGAATTCCTGCCCCGCGGTCATCGGCACAGCGTCTTGCAACTGTGTCCGGCCGACTTTCACAGCACTCGAGTATTGCACGGCCTTGGCTCGAAATGCATCGCGAAGCGCGACCTCAGCCGCGATAAGCCCTTCGCATGCCCGTAAGATCGTCAGCCGGATAGCCGTGGGGTAGACGTCGTTTGTCGATTGAGACAGATTGACGTCGTCGTTGGGATGCAACTTGGAATAATCGCCAACGTCAGCGCCCATTTTCAAAAGGGCGAGGTTTGCAAGAACCTCGTTCACGTTCATGTTCGTCGAGGTGCCGGCACCTCCCTGCATCATGTCGACGGGAAAGTTCTCATCGATATCATTGAGCGCGATGATTTCGTCGGACGCTTGAGAGATCGCTTCGGCCTTTTCGGGGGAAAGAAGCCCGAGCTCCATGTTTGCGAGAGCAGATGCCTTTTTCACCATCGCCATCGACTGGATGAGCTCGGGAAAATCCCTCAAACGCAGCCCGGAGACGTCAAAATTCTGTTCAGCGCGCCGTGTATGGACGCCGTAGAGTACATGTCGCGGAATGGTCAGCGGCCCGATAAGATCTGATTCGATGCGTTCAGCAAGCGTTGTCTTGTCCATCAAACCAGGATCCCCGCGTGACGCATGGCGCTGTCAATCTCTTCCTGGACGGAAGAGCTGACCGAAACGAGCGGCAGCCGCAGATCGCCGCGAATGCGACCAAGACGCTGCAAGGCATATTTCGGTCCAGCAGGGTTCGTTTCAAGAAAAAGCGCCCGGTGTAGTGGCATCAGGCGGTCCTGCAGCTTCAAAGCCGAGGCAAAGTCACCGTTTAGGCAAGCCTGCTGGAAGTCAGCGCAGAGACCCGGCGCGACATTCGCCGTCACCGAAATGCAGCCATGTCCACCATGGGCCATGTAGCCGAGTGCCGTGCCATCTTCACCCGTCAAAAGATTGAACTTTTCCCCGCAGGCCATACGCTCGAGGGACGGGCGCAACAGGTTGCCGGTTGCATCCTTGACGCCTTTCACATTCGCGCAGTCCTCAAAAATGCGGGCCAGCGTTTCGACCTGGATATCGATGACGCTGCGGCCGGGGATATTGTAGACGATGATCGGAACAGTGGCCGCGGCATCGATCGCCTTGAAGTGCTGATAGATCCCCTCCTGGGTCGGCTTGTTGTAATAGGGCGCGACAATAAGAACCCCGTCGGCGCCGGCGTCCTGCGCATGGCGGACGAAGTCGATTGCTTCCGCCGTGCTGTTTGATCCGGCGCCCGCGATGACGGGCACACGGCCCTTGGCGGCCGCGATGGTGATCTCGACCACCTGCTTATGCTCGGCATGGCTGAGCGTCGGACTTTCCCCCGTTGTCCCGCATGGAACGAGACCGAAGGATCCTTCTTCGATCTGCCACTCGACGAGGTCGCGCAAGGCGGCCTCGTCGACGCGACCATCAGCAAAAGGCGTGACAAGCGCGGTAATAGAACCCTTGAACATTTTTACTCCCTGAGTTGCCGATGGATTTGAGCAGGCCTGGCGTTACGTCTTCAGGCGGTTGATGCACACGACTTTCGGCTGGGTCATGTCCTCATAGGCAAACCGGACGCCCTCGCGGCCCATGCTTCCATATTTGAAGCCGCCAAACGGCATTGCATCGAATCGGTAGTCGGACGAGTCGTTGATCATGACGCCTCCAGCCTCGAGCTTGCTTGCAGCCTCAAGCGCCCCTTCCAGGTCGTTTGTAAAAATGCCGGCGTGAAGGCTGTATTCGGGGCTGTTTGCCAGATCGATCGCATCCGCCAGCCCATCGAAGGGCTGAAGAATGACGATTGGCGCGAACACTTCCTCGCCCCAGGCGTCACAGGAGGCTGGAACATTCTCCAGGACCGTCGGCGGATAGAGGTTGCCAGTCGGCTTATGGCCCCAAAGCAATGTCGCACCGGCAGCGAGCGCCCGTTCGACCATTGCGGCCGCTCTTTCGACCGCCTTTTGTGAGATCATCGGGCCGACATCAGTGTCGGCTTCCAAAGGATTGCCGGTCTTGAGCTTCCTGGTTTCTGCGACGAACTTCGCCTTGAATTGCTCATAGATCGGCCGCTGGATCAAAATTCGCTGCGTGCCAATACAGTTTTGACCGGCCGCCCAGTAGGCTCCAGATACGCAGGCCTCGACGGCAGCATCGAAGTTGCAATTCTCCATTACGATGACAGGAGCATTGCCGCCAAGGTCCATGGCAAGCTTTTTGAGGCCTGCTGTTTTGGCAATCGCTTCACCAGTGGCAAAGCCACCGGTGAAGGAGATCATGCGAACGTCTCTCGCCGCAACAAGGGCTTTTCCAAGCTCAGCGCCGCCAATCGCCACCGTTATGATTTCCTCGGGCAGACCGCTTTCGACCAGGACTTCAACGAGTTTGATGGCGGAGAGAGGGGTAAGTTCGGACGGCTTCAAAAGTACGGCATTGCCGCCGGCAATTGCCGGGCCAAGTTTGTGGGCGACGAGATTGAGCGGATCATTATAGGGCGTGATGGCGGCAATGATGCCCAGTGGTTCTCTCGTGTACCATCCTTGGCGAGACTCCGAGCCTGCGTAAGCATCGAACGGGATGACTTCGCCCGCATTGCGTTTGGCCTCGTCGGCAGACAGCTTGAGCGTATTGACGCACCGGGTTGTCTCTTTGCGAGCCTGCGTAATCGTCTTGCCCGCCTCCTTGACGATGAGAAGCGCGAAGTCCTCGCGCGCGGCTTCGATGGCCGCAGCGGCCTTTTCAAGGATCGCGGACCGCTTGTGACGGGGCAGGGTTCTGGCAATCTGCGCACCGCGCCTTGCCCGCTCCAGAGCCACGTTCACGCTTGCGGCACAGGTTTCCACGACCGTTCCGACCAGCGTACCGTCGAATGGGCTGGTGACGGCAATTTCTTCAGACGCGGTCGTTTGTGTGAGTGCAAGGTTGAGCATCATGCAGCCTCCTTAGCGATGGCCGAAGCGCCGGCGGAATGAATGGCGACGATATCGGAAAGAAGCGCATAGGCGGTTTCGATGCGGCCGGCGCCAGGTCCGGTGATCGTCACGGCGCCCAGCAGTTCGGTGTCGAGCGACACTGCATTGGTGGCACCGTTGACGCCTGCCAGCGGATGGCCGAGGTCAAGCCGTTTGGGGGAAACACTGCCTGTCACGCTGCCATCGTCATTGCGAACCGCAGCTCCGATCAGCTTCCAGCGGCTGTTTGCCTTTGCTGCATCCTCGATGTCTGAAGGTGAAAGACCGGAGATACCCTTGCAGCTTACGTCCTCAGGCTTGAGATTTGCGCCAAGCAGCTCGTTTGCCAGGATGACGACTTTCAGACGAACGTCGAAACCTTCGACATCGGCGGTGGGATCGGCCTCGGCATAGCCGAGCTCTTGGGCTTCTTTCACAGCGGATGCGAAATCCAAACCCGCTTCCATGCGACCGAGGACGAAGTTGGATGTGCCGTTCAAAATTCCTTCAAAGCCCTTCAGTTCGGCGCCGGCAAGCGTTTTCTCAGCCATGCGAATGACCGGCGTGCCGCTCATCACGGCGCCCTCGTACTCAAAGCGTACACCGTTGACCTTTGCCAGCGCCTTGAGCGCCTGGGCCTCAATGGCGACCGGCCCCTTGTTGGTGGTAACCACGTGTTTGCCGGTCTCAAGCGCCCAGCGGCAATGCGAGACAGCAGGTTCGCCGTCCTTCGGATTGGTGAACGTGGCCTCGACGACAATATCTGCGGGTGCGGTCTTGATAATAGTCTCGTTGTCGGCTTCGGCACTTCCCCCGGAAAGCTGTCCAAAGCCGCCCTTTTCGAACTTCGCCTCGACCAGGGTCCTCGCATCAAGACCGTTCGGCGAAATCACCGAACCAAGATAGAGATCGCTCACGGCGACGATATTCAGGCGGAATCCAAGATCGCGCTCCCAGAGCTGGTTCTTGGCGGCAATGAGTTCGGCCAGGGCGCGATTGACGCCGCCAAATCCAATAAGTGCGATATTGTAAACTGTCATAACGATCCTCCAGTGAAGTCTATGAGGGTAAGCATGGGATGCGGATTGCTCTGCAGGAACCAGGCAAACGGACCAAAGAGCAGCGCACTTTGCTCAATCTGCTGCCGGACGTAGGTCAGGTGCTGGCGAGCTTCATCATGAGAATCCCCGACACGATCAAGGCGCCCGCTGCCAAACGCATGGGCGACGCGGGCTCTCCAAGGATCGCCATTCCGAGCAGAAAGGAGCCAACTGCACCGATCCCTGTCCAAACCGTGTAGGCGGTACCGAGCGGCAGCACCTTCATCGAAAGGGACAGCAGCACGCCGCTGGCAATCATCGCAATGACGGTGATTGCCGACGGGATGAGCAGCGTGAAACCGTCGGATCTCTTCATGTAGAACGCCCAGACGACCTCAAGCAGGCCGGCGACGAACAGGATTATCCAGTACATAATATCCTTCCTGGCGGACCTCCGGGTCTACCGCGCATCAGGCTTTGACGGCGACATGAATTGCCCGGCGAGGGGCAATTCATGTCCAACTCGACTTCGTGTTCAGCTTCGCCCGAACGTCTCGTCGAGGGCGTTACTGATGTCAGCAATCAGATCCTCGGTGTCTTCCAGACCGATCGAAAGCCGCAGATGCCCGTATTTCTGGAAGTTCGGCGGGTAACGATCGGAGCCGCCGCGGCCACTGCCACCGACATGGACGATCAGGCTCTCGTCGTGACCAAGCGAGACGGCGGACGTGATGACCCTGAGATGTGCGACGAACCGGTTCTGCGCATCGGGATCGCCATCGACGGCAAAAGCCATGACCGCGCCGTAGCCCTTGCCAGCAAACTGCGTTCTGGCAAGCGCGTGCTGGTCATGGCTGTCGAGACCGGGATAGGTGACATAGGCGACGCGCTTGTCGGCTGCGAGGGACCGGGCGACGATCTCTGCGGATGAAAACTGCTGCTTCAGGCGCAGCGGCAAAGTCACTGAGCCTCGCATGATCAGCCAGGCGTTGAACGGGGAAATCGTGCCGCCGAGATCGACGAGCGCGTCTGCCTTGATGTGATGGATGAGCGTCTTCGAGCCGATGACGACCCCGCCCATCGCGTCGCCATGACCGTTGATGTATTTCGTCAGCGAGTGGATGACGAGATCTGCACCAACTGCGAGCGGGCGGAAGAACGGGGGAGGGGTGAAGGTCGAGTCCACCGACAGGAGCGCGCCCGCTTGTTTTGCGATTGAGGCCAGCGTCGCGATATCGGCAACCTTGGTCGTTGGATTGGCGATTGTCTCTGTATGGATCAGCTTGGTATTCGGGCGCACGGCGGCTCGGACGGCATCCATGTCGCCCATGTCGACGAAGGTGGCTTCAATATTGTAGCGCTGCGGCAAAAGCTCTGAAAACAGTCGCCACACGGCCTCATAGGTGACGTCACCGACAATCACGTGGTCGCCGCTCTTCAAAAACGTAAAGAACACGGCATGAAGCGCCGCAACGCCCGTTGCGAAGACGGCTGCATCCTCGCCGCCCTCTATGGCCGCGAGCTTGCGCTGCAGGCCGATCTGATTGTGGCCGGAATTGCGCGTATAGGAGGGGCTCTCGGTGTCCGACCAGTCCATTGTAGAAGGGTCGTAAGGAAGTTCGTACGAATTCGCCATCACGATCGGTGTGCGAATAGCGCCCGATGTCTTGTCGATTTCGTTGCCGCCGTGCACCGACAGCGTATTGAAGGAGAGCGTCGATAGATCGTGTTTGTCTGGTCTCGACATAATTAACCTCTTTGTTGAAGTGAGTGGTTGGGGAGTGCCTCAGCGCCTGACCGGGATGGCGTTTTCCAGTTTCTGGAACCCTTGCGTGATCAGGAAAGTCAGGCTGACGTAGAAGACGGTGACGAGGAGGAGTGGCTCGTAGACGAGGAGCGTATCCTGGCGGATTTTGTAGGCAGCACCGTAGAGATCCATCACGGTCACCGAAAATACGATCGGTGTCGCCTTGAGTTGCAGGACGACCTCGCCGGCGAAGGTCGGAAGTCCGATCCGGATCGCTCTCGGCAACCAGATCCGGCGCAGGATCATCCAGGGTGACATGCCAACGGCGCGTGCAGCCTCAAGTTCGCCTTTCGGGACCGCCAGCATGGCTCCCCGAAGAATCTCCCCTTGGTAAGCGGCGAAGTTGAGCGTCAGGGCCAACGCCGCAAAGAACAATCCCTCTCGCAAGACCGGCCAAAGAAAGCTGCTCCGCAATCCAGGGATATGCGGCAGATACGAGCCAAGACCATAGTAGATGAGCCAAAGCTGGATGAGCAAAGGCGTTCCGCGAAAGAATGTGCAGTACGACTTGGAGAGCCAACGGGCGATGGAACCACGGCCGACCTGGGCAATCGCCAGGAGAATGGCGAGCGCAAATCCCAGCGTGACCGAAATCGTCAGCAGCAGGCATGTCAGGAAGGCGCCATAGAGCAGCAAGTCCTGGTACTCGAATATCCAACCGAAATCCATGTCCGCCTCCTACGCTACTGGTCGTTGGCCGCGACGAAAGTAGGCTTCGAGCGCAGAGAACAGCAGGTTCGATAGAATCGTGATGACGAGATAAAGTGCCGCCGCAGCCAGGAAGAAGACCATGTACTGCTTGGTGTTGCTCGCGGCGACGCGGGCAGCAAGAGCCAGTTCCTGATAACCAACGACGGCAATCAGGGCGCTGTCCTTGATCACGGACATCCACAGATTGGCAAAGCCGGGCAATGCATTGGGGATGAGAGCCGGTAAGACGATGCGGCGGAAGCGTAAGCCTGGCCGCATCCCAAAGGCCTTGGCGGCTTCAAGCTGTCCAACAGGAATGGCGAGGATCGCGCCCCGTAAAACCTCGGTCATGTAGGCCCCCTGAACAAAGCCCAGCACCGCGATTGCCGCGACCAGGCCATTGACCTCGACTGGGCCAAGGTCCGCCATGGCAAGAATCCGATTCAGCCCATCCGTTCCCGCATAGTAGAGCGAGACGATCAGGATGAGCTCCGGCACGGCACGGACGATCGTCGTATAGACATTGAGAGCATATTGCAGTGGGGCAAACCCACTCAACTTGCCGAGTGCGCCGAACAAGCCCAGCACCATTCCAAACAGATAGGCACCAAACGAGATAAACAGGGTCGCGAACGCGCCGGTGATCAATACGCCGCCCCAGCCGGGAGGGGAAATCGACAGCATGTCCAGAATGGAACTTGAGGAACTCATGGGAAGCCTTCCAGAACAGGACCGGCAGATTTGCCACCAACGGCTGGTGACAAATCCGCCTCGCCCGTGGACTCAATAGGGGTCGTAGTCGAAGTACTTCTTGCTGAACTCGGCATAGGTGCCGTTCGCCCTGACAGCTTTGATCGCGCCATTCAGCTTTTCGCGAAGCTCGTCGTCGCCTTTGCGGACACCACCGCCGACGCCAGCGCCAAGAACTGCATCATCTGCTTCGACACTGCCTTTATATTCGCAGCACTCCTTGCCGAGATCGGTTTTCAGGAGTTCCTTGAGCGGTCCCGTGTCGGCAAAGATGTAGTCGACGCGCCCGGATGCTAGGTCCTGGAAGGATTCGTCGACGGTCGCATAGCTTTTTTCCGTCGCAATGTCGGAGAAGTGCTTTTTAAAGTAGGCAGACTGAGTTGTTGAGACGGCGATGCCGACGGTCTTTCCTTTCAACTGCTCGGCGGTCGCGCCGATGACGCCATCCCTGGCGCCAATCATGCCGGCGAGAGCCGAGTAATATTTGTCCGTGAAATCGATGCGCTTCTTGCGCTCGTCGGTGATCGACATCGAAGACCAGATCACGTCGATCTTCTTGCTCTCCAGAGCCGGAATGAGGCCGTCCCAGGAGACGTCGACGATCGTGCATTGTTCCTTCAGCTCTTTGCAGATCGCATCCATCAGATCGATCTCCCAGCCAATTGCTTTTCCCGAAGCGTCCTTCGTAGTGTAGGGCGCATAGGCCTCATTGACGACGCCGAAGCGGATTTCCGCTTGGGCGCTCGTCGCCAGCATGAATGCTGCGACAGCTAGAGCTTTTCCCAAATGCTTCATCTTAGGGTTCCCCTTTTTCTGTTGGGATGGTGGTGGTGGTTAGTGCGAACCGGCTGCAACAAACTCCTTGCAGCGTGCGCTGGTGGGTGCACCAAAGACCTGGGCCGGAGGGCCGAGTTCCTCGACCTGGCCCTGGTGCAAAAACATGACGCGGGTGGAAACGTCGCGTGCGAACTTCATCTCGTGGGTGACCATCACCATGGTGCGGCCTTCCTCGGCCAGCCCACGGATGACCTTGAGCACTTCGCCGACGAGTTCCGGATCGAGTGCCGAGGTCGGTTCATCAAACAGCATCACTGCCGGATCGACGCAGAGCGCGCGGGCAATCGACGCACGTTGCTGCTGGCCGCCGGAAAGGAAGGCGGGGTAGGTGTCCTTCTTGTCGTAGAGACCGACTTTGGCCAGTAGTGCCTCGGCCTTTTCGATCGCCGCTTTGCGCTCGATACGCAGGACGTGGATCGGGGCCTCGATGACGTTCTGGAGAATGGTCATGTGCGGCCAGAGATTGAAGCTCTGGAAGACCATGCCGAGGCCACTTCTCAGCCTCTCGATCTGCCGCCAGTTGGCGGGGTGGCATTTGCCGTCACGGCCCTTGCGGAAGATCACGTCTTCGCCGTTGATCTGGAAGGTTCCTTGGTCAGGAATTTCGAGGAAGTTGATGCAGCGCAGGAACGTGCTCTTTCCTGAGCCCGAAGATCCGATGATCGAGACCACGTCGCCCTTCTCCGCTGAAAGGGAGATCCCCTTCAGCACCTTGTGGGCGCCGTAGCTCTTGTGAACGTCGCTCACCAGCAAAGCTGGCTTGACTGTTTCGATGTACATTTCACCTCCATTGACTTGCGAGCGTTGGCCCACTCCTCCGCGGGCAAAGCTTCGCCATCGCCGTATCTGACAGCGGCATCATTCGTGGTTGCGAGTGTAAAAAATGGACGCGAACGTCCGCACGCGCCGCCTAAACGGCGCACGTTCCCCACCCTGCCATTGTCTCGGATTTACCGCCGGCGCGTTAGCCGGCTATAATCTTGTGTCTGTAGACCTCACAGCCTGGTGCCAGTTGCCTTAAACCGTTCACCAGCATGTTGGCCGCCTCCTCTAGCGCCTCCTCAGGCATTGTCGCCAAACTTTCCAAGATGAACCACATCCGTCCGCCCAGCGTCTCCAGTCGGGTCCGGGTACCTTGCCGCCAGTTCCAGCGCCGGCACGTGACACCGATATCGTCGCGCCAGATGACTTCACCCTTGGTAGGGTTTTCGATGACCGCCTCTCCGTTCATCACCGTGTCGAACACTTCGGTTCCGTCTGCAACAGACAACCGTGGCTTGCCGACATAGGCGTCTAAGTTTTCTCCACCGACCGGTATGGCAAAACGCAAGCTGACTGCGTTGTAGAGATCGACGATCGGGTTGATCGAAGGGATACGGCCGTCCTTCTTCACCCGCTTCTTCAGCGCCTGTGCAGAACAGGGCGTGCGATTCGGTTTTGCTCCAAACCGGCTATATGCCTCGGCCCAACTTGCCAGATGTGCTTCACTCCAGGCTGGCCCTCCAGCTCGGACAAAATCACAAGCCTCTTCCAGCACATTTCTGGCTATGGTGCCGCGCGTGTCATCCTTGATATCAACGAAGACGCTGATCGCGCGAAAGTCTGGTGCGATGTTTGCGATTTCTTTGTCGATGACCGGAAATTCCAACATGCCCTCTAGCTCCCATTGACCAATTTAGTCTATAATACTGACCATGGAAAAGAAAGTCAATATATCGACCGAAGCGGTCACCGATGTCGAACGCGTCAGTGCAACCGTGTCCCAGAACCTCAAATTGTTCAGGAAACAGAATGGCCTGACACTCGATGAGTTGTCGCGCAAATCCGGCGTCAGCAAAGGCATGCTGGTCGAAATCGAAAAGGGCAGCGCAAACCCGAGCATTGCGACGCTCTGCCGGGCAGCGACCGCATTGGGCGTTTCTGTCGCCGATTTCGTCGGGGTCGCAGTCAACGTGCCTGTGCGCATTGTTCCACCCGAGGATGCCTCGATCCTCTGGCGCGGTCCGAAGGGCGGGAGTGCCACTCTTCTGGTTGGAACCCACGGGCCGGATGAAATCGAGCTTTGGCGCTGGACGCTGTTTCCCGGTGAGGTTTTCGAATCGCCCGGCCATTCGGCCGGAACACTCGAACTGCTGAATGTGGAAACCGGTGCGCTTACCTTGAAACTGGCTGACAGCGAGCACCTCGTTAAAGCGGGCTCTTCGGTTTTGGCACGGACGGAAGACAAACATGCCTACATGAATTGTGGCAAGGAGGAGCTCCGCTTTGTAATGACTGTCGCGGAGCTGCAGCGTCCGCGCGTGAGAACGGGCCTGTAGCCACAGGCGCTGCTGCTTGCAGTCGGACCGAAGCACTTTTTGGTTGGCGGAGCACAGAACGTTGCAGCATGCACCGGCCGTCTCCTGAAATCGAGCACCGTGCCTAACGCCACACGGATGGTTACGCTCATCTCCACTGGCGCACCCCAATGCGCGCCGACCGGATGGCCGCAGCAGCCGATATTCGAATACCGTTTGGAACAGAGATCGATTGGTCTAGTCCACCGATGAGGTACAAGTTCATGCGAGATCGCGATGAGTTAGATGCGGCCGATCCGGAGTTCCACGAACTCGGATTCTCGACGCGTGCTATCCACCAACCAGTCGACCTGTCATTGAACCATCCCGCTCAATTGGTCAGAAAAAGAAGCGGTGCGGACAACCACGCCCACTCTGCGACGGACATGCTCGAGAAGACGTTGGCTCGCCTCGAAGGAGCCGAGGCCGGCTTGGTGCTTTCATCAGGATTGGCCGCCTTCAATATGCTCGCACTGGCGCTTCTTTCCGAAGGCGACGAGATGATCGTCCACAGGCAAGTCTGTACCGATACGGCCGCTCTGATGGAGAAGACGCTAACGCGGGCCGGCATCACGATGGTCCCGGTTGATCTGTCGCTTCCGGCAAACATCTGCCGTGCGGTGACGCCTCGAACGCGTCTCATTTATTTTGATACGCCGACAAATCCTCTCGGCGACATTCTCGACATCGCTGCAATCGCAGAATGCGGTCGCTCCCGCGGCCTCAAGATCGTTGTTGACAGCACATTCGCTTCGCCAGCCTTGCAGCGCCCGATTGAGCACGGCGCCGATATTGTCCTGCAATCGCTTACCAAATACATCAACGGTCATGGCGACACACTCGGCGGTGCCCTGCTGGGAGACACCGCAATCATTCAAAAGCTGCGGGAAACCAGCCTTCGTTTTCCTGAGGCGACCGTGATTTCACCGCAGGCTTCGTTCCTCATCCTTCGTGGCGTGAAAACACTTGCCCTCAGGATGGACCGGCACAGTTCCGCCGCCCAAGCGATCGCACTGACCTTGGAAACCCATCCGGCGGTGGCGTGGGTGAGATATCCCTTTCTTCCATCTCACCCGAACCATTCCACCGCTCGCAGGCAGATGTCAGGTGGCTCGGGAATGTTGGCTTTCGGCCTTCGTGCGGGCAGGGATGGTGCCACTGCGATGATCAGCAGACTGCGGCTTATACAGTCGGGCGTCAATCTGGCAGAGGTCGGCAGCCTCATATGCCATTCAGCCTGCCTCACCAGCGCCCGCCACCTGTCTCTTGTAGGAAGCGGCCTTTGCGACGCGCTTGGAGATGACGTCATCCGCTGCTCCGTCGGCCTGGAGGATGCCGAGGATCTTATCGAAGACATCCTGGAGGCTCTAGATTTCGGCTGAGCGTTTGTCTTGCCCGACCACGCGAGCCAAAGCGGGAGGAGATGTTTGCGGCTGAAACAGGGCGACTTGCTTGAAGGCAAGCTATTTTGCGCCCGGCTCCTTGAGAAGGCGATAGAGGTGGGCCCGGCTGATACCGAGCAATTCAGCCGCGCGGCTCCTGTTACCGCGCGTTTGTTTGAGAGCGGCACGGATCTCCGCGTCCGTTTGGGATCGGATCCTGTCTTTGAGTGGCGGCGTCGCGTCTGGCTTAGCCGGGGTTGAGGAAACCTCCTGGACAGAAATAGCGAGTGTCCCGGTAATGATCATTCGCGTCAGCGCGTTTTCGAGCTCGCGCACGTTTCCTGGCCACGCGTATCCGATCAACAGATTGCGATCGTGATCGGTCAGGTTTGGTGTGGGCTTACCAAGCCGACCTGCGATGCGCGCAAGCAAGCACTCGGCAAGGTGTGGGATATCGTTCCTATGCCGCAGGGGAGGGACGTTGATCGGCAAAACATTCAGCCGGTGATACAGGTCCTCGCGAAAGCGGCCCACCTTCACCAGGTCAAGAAGAGCTTTATTGGTCGCGCATACGATACTCGAGTCGATACTGACCGGATTGGTACCGCCGACACGAACGATTTCGTTCATCTGCAGAACGCGCAGCAAACTGCCCTGAAGGGCGAGCGGCATGTCGCCGATCTCGTCCAGGAAAAGCACGCCGCCTGTGGCAAGCTCAAACTTGCCCGGTTTGCCCTGGCTGCGAGCGCCCGTGAAAGCACCGCCTTCGTATCCAAAGAGCTCGGCTTCAATCAGCTCGCTGGGAATGGACGCGCAGTTGACCCACACAAAGGGTCCAGTACGCCTGTCCGACAGTGCATGAAGGGCATGCGCGGCCAGTTCCTTTCCCGCGCCGGTCTCGCCACAAATCATCACAGGCAACTCATACGCAGCTGCCACCTTAATGGCGTCCCGATAGGAATCCATCAACTCACCCGTGCCGATGATGTCATTCAGGCTGAACTTCGATTGCCACGCTCTGGGACGTTGCGGAATGGCGAGTTCCGCTTTCGATATCCGGCTGTAGGTCTTCTTTAAGGCATCATAGTCAGAGAAGAGGGCAAGGCCGACCGCACCGATGATCTTGCCGTCCCGGTGCACTGGAACTTGCTTCGTTACCAGTTTATGGCCACGAACCTCGAGCGGATAACCGACATGGGTGCCGATCCCGCGTGCAACGAAATGAAGCTTGGTCTGTGGCCCTACCACATCGGTTATGTGGCGCCCGAGGAAGTCATGGGCCTCACCGCCGAGCAGCCGGCAGTAGGGCTCATTGATCAGGACGATTGTCCCGGCTGTATCGACGGCGACCAGGCAGTCTGAGACATGATCGAGCACGAGACGGAGAAACCCGGCTTCTTCCGATGAACCTGCGAACCACTCCGGAAGCGTCATCTCAGCCTGACCTGGTTGGAACCCCGATGAAATTGCGTCACTGTCACTCTACCGACTAATCGTCTCTAAAGCGAGACAATATGTGTCTCTCTTTAGTGACAGTGCGCGAATGAGGTTGACATGCAAACACCTTCCGAGAGGTAAGAGGTCTTGGAATTTTGCACATATCTCCAAGGTGTTGAGCAATGGATACCTCGAAAACCGCCAACTGGCCCGGCCCTTGCGATGTTCCCTGCGTAAAAACCTAAAAGGGGAGCAGAAATGACGCATATTGAAACCATGATAATCGGCGATACGGTTGTCCAGATGTCGGGCGCTGGTTCACCGCTCGTGTTCGTGCACGGGTTCACGACCACCTCCGAATTCTGGCGGGAGCAAGTTGAGGCGTTTTCGTCCCGTTACAGGGTCATCCGCATTAATCTTCCAGGACACGGTGTGTCGCCACGGCCAGACGGACGCAGCTACACGATCCCGGCGTTTGCGAATGACATCCTGGCGGTTTATCACGCATTCGAGATAGACGAGGCCATTCTCGTCGGTCTCTCGATGGGGGGGACGGTGGCGCAAAGCTTCACCCTTTCCCATCCCGAGCGTGTCCGTGCGCTCGTCCTTGTCGGGGCCACCCCCCACGGACTTGGAGTGGACGTCAACGTGGACAATGTGCTCAAGGCAATCGACGAACTCGGTGTCGTCCAGGCGAGCCAAAATGTTATCGAGCGATCATTTGGCAGCATGGCAAGCCGCGCGCTCGTCGAATTCGCCAAGGTCCAGGTTGCCCAGACGCCGGCTTTCGTGGCGCGGGAGGCAATTGTCTCCCTCAATGCCTCGGACAGCCGGGCCCGCCTTCATGATATCAGCGCGCCGACGCTGGTCGTGGTCGGGAGTGAGGACATCATCACGCCGCCCGGCGAATCCGTTATCCTCGCAGAAGGGATTCCCGAAAGCCGCCTAGAGGTTATAGCGGACGCGGGTCATTTCCCGATGCTCGAGCAGCCTCAGGTCTTCAACCATGTCCTCGAGAGCTTTCTTAAGGACTGCGATAGTCGTTTTTCTCGGTCGAGTGGCGAAAGCCTCTCGCGCCAAACCGTTTGAGTGGGAGGTTCACATGTCTGTTCAAGAGATGACTTCACAGGTCACGTCACAAGCGCACGATCTCGACCGCAACACGAAACGGACCGTTTTTGCGGCCGCGCTCGGAACCGTTTTCGAATGGTATGACTTCTTTATCTACGGATCCCTTGCCGCCTTCTTCAGCACGTTGTTTTTCCCAAAGGGCAATGAAACCGCGGCTTTGCTCGCCGCGCTTGCGACCTTCGGCGCGGGCTTCGTCCTTCGACCCTTTGGTGCAATCGTCTTTGGCAGGCTCGGTGATCTTGTCGGCCGGAAGAAAACCTTCCTCGTGACCATGCTGGTCATGGGCCTCGCCACCGCCGCAATTGGCCTGCTGCCCACCTACGAGTCAATCGGATGGGCAGCTCCCGCCCTGCTTGTGGGATTGCGCCTGCTACAGGGTCTGGCGGTCGGCGGCGAGTTCGGTGGTGCCGTCACCTACGTTGCAGAACATTCCGACCCGGACCGGCGAGGCCTCACGACAAGCTGGATTCAGATCACCGCAACGCTTGGCCTATTCCTGTCGCTGATCGTGATCGTTCTTTGCCGGTCGCTGTTGTCGCCGGAAGACTTTGCAAGCTGGGGATGGCGTATCCCCTTTATCGGCTCAATCCTGCTTCTGATCCTGTCGCTCTATATACGCCTGAAGTTGCATGAGTCGCCTGTCTTCCAGGAGATGAAAGCTCAAGGGAAAGGCTCTAAAAACCCAATTGCCGAGACCTTGGGTGACCGCAAGAACCTGCGCCTCGTGCTGGTGGCGATCTTCGGCGTCGTCGCGGGCCAGGCGGTCGTTTGGTACACGGGCCATTTCTACAGCCTGTATTTTATGACGACCATCCTCAAAATGACTCATGATCAGGCGAACTTCTATCTTCTCGTGGCGCTCACACTCGGCACGCCGTTCTTCCTGTTCTTCGGTTGGCTTTCCGACAGGATCGGACGCAAGTGGATTGTCGTGACGGGATGTGCCTTGTCAGCTCTGCTGATCATGCCACTTTTCCAAGCGCTGGCGACCTACGGCAATCCGGCGCTGACGGAGTTCCGCGCCAAAACCTCCTTGGTGCTGGTGGGCAATGATTGCGACCACGATCAATCCTTTATCGGGCAATTGTTCCGGCCGCAGGCAACGACGGAATGCCAAAAAACGAAGGCGTTGCTGACTGGGCGTGCCGTTCCTTACACCGTGAAGGTTGACGGCGAGCCTCTCCGAATCCAGATCAATGGGGGTGAGGCGAAATCCCTGAATGAGGGCGAGCTCGTTGCCGCCCTGACGGAAGTGGGGATGCCGGCGGCAAATGTCCCGGTCCAGCCGAATGGTCCCATGGTTGTCTTGGTCCTCTTTGCCTTGGTTTTCCTGGCGACAATGGTCTACGGACCGCTCGGGGCGCTTCTGGTCGAACTCTTTCCCGTTCGGATACGGTACAGCGGTGTTTCGGTTGCCCTGCAACTCGGCAATGGATGGATCGGTGGATTTGCGCCTTTCGTGGCAACGGCAGTTGTGCTCACGACAGGAAACATCTTCGGCGGTCTCTGGTACACAGTCGCCTTTGCCGGTTTGACGGCAGTGATTGGTGCACTTCTCCTTCCGGAAACGCGGGGGCGCGATCTGAACACATAATCTTTACAACTAGGGGCGCCCCGCGCAGGGGACTTCGGTGAATATGGCTCCCGCCCCACTGCCTTGAAAACCGCATCGAAAGTCCGGGCACTTGTCCGGACTTTTCTGTCACGGGACGGGCATGACAGCCCGAAGAAATTGTAGCTTGCAGATTATCATCTCCAGGCCATGCTCAACCGCTGGGATCGACCCCGTGCATCGCAAGTGCGCCCGAGATCTACGGGCCGATGATCGGGCCACACGTTTAGGCTTGGCCGCACGCGCCACACCAGGCCCCCCGCCTGTTGCGCCAACGGTCTGCCAAAGCGGGTAAATGGAATTTTGCAAATCTGGGGACCATTCCTGGATAAAACGGGAGCTCATTGAAATTGACTACAATAAAATCATGCGCTGCCTATGTTTTGAGCATGCGGTTTATTTAAGCAGCAGCCGCGGTAAAGTGCGGAATTTTGGCGGTTTCTGCTGCTATTTTGGCCGGAAATGCATGCCTTGGCCCTATTGCGCAATTAGCCGGTTTTACCTGTAATGCGGCTTAAGCAAGCCTAGCGGCTCGCCAGTAACAGTACCTGAAAATCGAGAATTGGCTGAGATCGAACCCGCTTTAAGCGAGACGGCGAAGCTATGCAAACACGGAGCAAGCGGCAATGTCGAAGTTGAAAACGACAATCCTGACGGGGTTTTTGGGCGCGGGAAAGACAACCCTGCTGAACCGGATCTTGAGCTTGGGAAGCGCCGAGCGTGTCGCAGTCATCGTCAACGAGTATGGGGAGGTCGGGATAGATGGACAGCTCGTCGTTCAGACCAAGGATGAAATCGTCGAGCTCAACAATGGTTGCATTTGCTGCACGGTACGTGACGATCTTATCGCCGCCATCCGCAGCCTGCTCGCATCTGGACGACCAATCGACCGTTTCATAATCGAGACGTCTGGGCTCGCCGACCCCGCCCCGGTCATACAGTCGTTCATTCTCGACGAGGTTCTATCGGCAAGGCTTGAGCTCGATGCGATCGTCACCGTCGTCGACGCGCGTCACATATCGCGCCAGCTCTCGCAGGAGGAGGCGGTCGAGCAGATCAGTTTCGCCGACGTCCTCTTGCTCAACAAGATCGATCTTGAAGACGAATATCGTTTGATCGAAATCGAACAGGACCTGACGAGGCGCAACCCGCTGGCCCGGATCATCCGCACAAGTTCCTGCAACGTGGAACTGGCGGACGTGCTGGGGATCGGCGCCTTCGACCTCAAGAACATTCTGGCGATCGATCCGAACATTCTCGACGAACATGCCCACGAGCACGACCAAACGATCGGCTGCGTCGCAATCCGCGACTACGAGGCTCTCGACCCGGCCGCCCTCAATCGTTGGCTCACCCGACTTGTCCAGGAGATCGGCAACGATCTTTTCCGCATGAAGGGTGTGTTGAACTTCGCAGGCGAGGCGCGGCGATACGTCTTCCATGGCGTCCATATGACCCTGGAAGGACGCCCCGGCAAGATCTGGCAGCCCTCCGAGGCTCGCCTGAGCGACTTGGTCTTTATCGGTCGCAATCTCGACGAACGCGGCTTACGCGAGGGTTTCAGAAGCTGCCTTGCCAATCCGCATGCGCTCGCTTCCTGACCCCTTCATTCCGGAAATGCCACTTGTCCATCAAGGAGACAGAACATGCCCCCTCTCGTTGCCGCAATGATCAGCCTTGGCGTCCTGGGCGCGATCGATACCTACATTACCGCGAGCCTATTTCCCGTTCCCGTCTGGGTGACCTTCATCGCCTGGGCTTCCTTCTTCGCTTGTGGCGGTGGCCAGCGCGGACTGATCAAAAGCATTGTTTCGAACTGGACGGGCATCATCATCGCTACGATCACGCTCCTAATCATCCAGTTCGGACCAGCCTATCCAATCTTCGCTGCCGTCCTGGTCGGTCTCGGCACGTCGGCAATGGTACTTGCTTCCTCCATTCCGATCCTGAGCTTCACACCAGCGATCGTCTTTGGCTTCGCCTCCTTCGTTGGCACGACGGCCGCCACCAACACGACCGTTGTGACCTCCGGCATCAATCATCCAACACTCGTCGCGATGGCCGCCATGCTGCTTGGGGGTGTCTTCGGGTTGCTCTCCGAAATGGGCACCAATCTCCTGGCGGCCAAGAAGCCGATCACCGCCTAATTCCGTAACGCAGAAAGGACAACGTCATGAAACTGCAACACTATCTAGGCGGGCTTGAGGGTCTAGGCCCGGTGAGCACCGAAACTCGCGTTTTCGTCGAGACCTGGGAAACCCGCATCTTCGGCATCCATACGGCGATGATGGCGCTTTCCTCGCAACTGCCACTTCCCCCGACACCGTCCAAATTCACGACTGTTTGGACGTGGGCGGACCTTCGAAAGGGTGCCGAATCCCTGAACCCGTTCGATTATTTCAAATTCCGCTATTACGAAAAATGGCTCGGCGGCATTTCCGGCTACTTCATCGACAACGGATATATCACCGCGGAAGAACTCGACGCGTTGACGGAAGAATATTATAGCGATCCGTCGAAGCCGTTCCCGGCCGCCGGCGACGCGGCCATCGACAACCGGGTCGTGCAATATCTCGTCGAAGGCGACAGCCCGAAGCGCGACTCCAATGTGTCTTTTGATTTCGCAGTCGGCGACTTGGTTTCAATCAAGAACGTCCCCTCCATCGAGCACACCAGACTTCCAGGCTTTCTTCGCGACAAGAGCGGTACCGTCGAGACGGTCTATGACGGAGCCTACGTCTACCTTTGCGATACGGGGACAGACGGAATCGGCGCTGCAATGCCCGTCTACTGCATTCGGTTCGAACCGGAAGACCTCTGGCCCGGCAACACTGAGAAAAACTTCAGTCTCTACGCCGATCTGTATTCGCACTACGTCGAAGCGCCTGCGGCAGCATCTGCCAAACAGGCGGCTTGACCCGCCATCCAATAGGAGCACACATCACATGATCGACCGCTTTCAATATCGCGAGGATCGCGAAGCCTACAGCGCCGCGCGGGTCAAGGCTCTCGAAGCCCTGCTGATCAAAAAGGGCATTATAACGGACAAGACCGTCGATACGGTCCTCGACTTCTTCGAAACGAAGATGGGACCCTTCAACGGTGCAAAGATCGTCGCCCGAGCCTGGGTTGACCCGTCCTTCAAAGATCGGCTCGTGACAGACACGCCGGCGGCGATCGCCGAACTCAATCTGCCCGAGGGCATGGCAGGCGCCGAGGGCGAGCATATGCGTGCCGTCGCGAACTCGCCGGATGTGCACAACCTTATCATATGCACACTTTGCTCCTGCTATCCCTGGCCGGTCCTGGGGCTGCCTCCCTACTGGTACAAGGATCCCACCTTTCGCAGCCGCGCCGCCCGAGAACCACGCGCTGTTCTGGGCGAGTTCGGACTCCCGGTCCCCGAAGCCATCGAAATCAAAGTGTGGGATTCCAGTGCGCAGATCCGCTGGTTCGTCGTTCCTGAACGTCCGGTTGGCACAGAAGGAATGACGGAAGCGGAACTCGAGGCGCTCGTCACTCCCGAGGCAATGATGGGCGTCGCCATCGCCAAGGCCGCGTGAGGCCGTCGACGATGCTAACCCAGTTCGAACACTTCGCAATCACTGAGATGATGGGGAAGACCGATAATCCTCCTCGCGCCAACGGGTCTCTCTGCTTCGGTTCGCAGTGGGAGCGGTCCTCGTTCGGAATAGCCCTGGCGCTCGCCAAGAACGGCATTTTTGAATGGGATGATTTTCGCGACGAACTGATCTCGACGATCAAGGCCTGGGAGGATGCCCATCCTGTCGATCGCTCGACATGGAACTACTACGACCAGTTCCTGGCGGCGCTCGAGAAGGCAGTCGTAAAGGCTGGCATCATCGATCCCGAAGAGATCCGGGCCGTGCTCGCGGCCTGATCAAAAACAGCAACAGATACTTCGCAAAGGGCACGCCGCCCGTCTCGAAAGGTACGAAAAATGTCAGTATCCGCGACATCAACCATCTCGACGCCCATCATAGCGAACTCCGCAGCCAGAATTCTTCAGGCGGCGATGGCCTTGTGCTTTGGCGCGATCATCGTCGGCTTTGTAGGGTTTTCCCATATCGAGATCGTTCACAACGCAGCACATGACACCCGTCATGCCAATGCGTTTCCTTGCCACTGAGGTCTCTGAAATGTCGTTGTTTCGCTCCATCGTTTTTACCGCTACCCTTACCGGCGTCATCGTTGGTGTGTCCGTAAGCGCGGTTCAATTTGCCGGCACAAGCCAGTTGATCGCTAAGGCGGAGGTCTACGAAAAAGCGGGCGAAGCCGAGTCAGAGGCGTTCACAGTCTCTCCCCGTGCGGATGCCCACGTCCATGAAGCTGGTCGCGATCACGAAGAAGGCGCCTGGGAACCCGCAGACGGGTTTGAACGAATGGCGTTCACGGTGGCTGCCAATATGCTGACCGCGATTGGATATGCGCTGGTGCTTTGTGGCCTTATCGCGATGCGCGGAAAACCGGTGACGTGGCGCGGAGGCCTGCTTTGGGGATTGGCAGGGTTCGCATGTGTCATGATCGCTCCCATGCTGGGTCTGCCGCCGGAGCTGCCAGGGACACCCTCCGCTCCGCTTGGTGACCGGCAACTCTGGTGGATCGGAACCGCCCTGGCAACTGCTGCAGGTATCGGACTGATTGCATTCCAGCGTAAGCCGTGGGCGGCCCTGGTTGCTATCGCGCTGATCGGCGCGCCTCATCTGATCGGCGCGCCTGCGGCCCCGGAAGGAATGCCCGCGCTGGCACCGGAAGCTCTCGAGCATCAATTCGTTGCCGCGGCAGTCATGACCAGCCTCGTGTTCTGGGCGCTCCTGGGCTCGTTGAGCGGGACACTCTTCAACCGCTTCGAACGCTCTACGTGAGCAACGATATGATCTGGAGGGACGACCTCGATGCACTGCAGTTTGCCGCCGGAAATGGTGGCAATTGCATCGTGCATCGCCGAGCATTCCGCGTAATGTTGCTCAAACCCCCAAAGCGGCACGACTGCATCGAGTTCTACGAACAGAACAGCGTCGCGTTTGAGGCGGCAGCCAAGGCGAAGGTCGACAACGGAGATGTCCATGAGGGATGCAATTTCCACCTCAACAGCAGGCAGATACGACGCAGCCTGACACGAGGGGACTGGCAGCGATCTTGCATGACCAATTTGGTGAATGACAAACAAGGAGACTAAAGCCCATGCGAATCGTCATCCTCGCGCCACCCGGCGTACAGTCACTCGACATCGTTGGTCCTGCGGAGGTCTTCTGGGAGGCGGCACGGCGATTGGGAGACATGGGCGCTTACGATATCCAGATCATGTCGACTGGCGCGCCTTCCGTAGCCGGAACGGGCCAGTTGCGGTTCATGGCCGATCGGACAATCTTCGATGACGATGAGGATATCGACACCCTGCTCGTAGCAGGGGACCCGGCCTTCTTTGAAATCGACCCCGCCGTCATCGCCTGGCTCCAGCGTCGCGTACCGACGGCCAGGCGGTTCGGGTCTATTTGTACCGGAGTGTTCCTGCTCGCAGCTGCCGGTCTTCTCAATGGAAAAAGAGTTACCACGCATTGGGAATGTGCCGCCAAGTTCAGCGCCGAATATCCCGATATCGATCTGGATGCCGACGCCATCTACGTGCGCGACGGATCTTTGATAACAGCGGCCGGCGTCACGGCAGGTATCGACCTTGCGTTGTCGCTCGTTGAGGAAGACCACGGTAAGGACACAGCGATGATCGTCGCGCGTTACATGGTCATGTTCATAAAAAGACCTGGAGGGCAGTCGCAGTTCAGTGCGTATCTTGTCGGGCAGATGTCGGAAACGACCCTCATCCAGAAGGCGCAGGAGTACATCTTGTCGAATTTGAACCGCGGCCTCAACGTCGAGAGCCTTGCCCATGAAGTCGGCATGAGCACCCGGAACTTCGCTCGCCTCTTTCGTAAGGAGCTCGGCTTCACGCCGGCGGAATTCGTTGCGGCCGCCCGCACGGATGCCGCCAGACGGCTGCTGCAAGACACGACGCAGCCACTGTTGAAAATCGCTACAACTTGCGGCTTCGCGGACGTAAATGCCATGCGCAGGGTCTTCACCAAGACTATAGGCGTCAGTCCGAACGACTACAGGAGCCGTTTCCAGACATCGTCGAAGTCAACGCATGCCGTGCCGACCAACCAAGCGAAGGGTCACGCCCGAAAAACCCTCGCGATGGAGATAGCGCTCGCTACGGCCCATCCGGGAGGGTTCGCCGGGGATGCGGCGCGATCGGTCTGAGGTTGAACCTCTCCCAACATATGCCTGAGGCGCTTGAAACGCAGATACAAAAAGCTGTCCCATCCACGGTCGGCGTGAAACGCCTAGCCTTGCCCGCCATTGAAAAACAGCATGAAACGCTCTCCCGAGCGCTCGATGTGATCGCGCATTGCTGTGCCACCCTGAGCACCAGCAGTCTTCCGTTTGACGAATGGACGGAACCTTGGGGTCCGAGCGTCTGACCGGCGTGCTGCTCGATCGCATCACTCACCATGTTAACATCCTCGAGATGAACGGCGAAAGCTAAAGGGCTCGCCCAAAGGCGCGCCCGAAAGCCCGGCTGAAACTCCCTCAAAAATCGCCGCGTGTGCCACAAATGGCCGACAATTACTCCGGCGTGCGGCCTGGTTTTGCTCCGCCTATGACAGTGGCCGCAAGGCGTCGTCCTTCGGTTCGCGCGAGCAGGGCAAGTATGTGGCGGCCTACACGCTGGGGTGACGCAGGTAAGGGTCTGGCATCCCAACAACCTGAACATGTCACGAGCTTTTGACTGTTCAGGAGACTAGTCGGAACCGCCGACGAAGGGGCGTTTCAGATGACTCCGAAAGAAGGTGCAGGTCCGGATTGACGACCCGGATCGTCGTGACGCGGCTTAGGCCGTCGCGGCCTCTCGGTAGATCCTCCATTGCATTACTCTAGAAACACAGGCTCAGGGGGAACAAGACGCGGGGTACTCATTCGTAGAATGGCGTTGAGAAATGCTTTGAACGACATCCAGCAAAACGTTTGCACCCCTGATCAAATCGACTTCGGCTGTCTGTTCGGCGGGGTTATGACTGATACCCCCGATGCTTGGAACGAAGATCATCGCTGCCGGTGCAATGGACGCGATCATCTGTGCGTCATGCCCAGCGCCAGACGTCATGCGGCGAACCGAAAGCCCGCGTTTCTCAGCGGCATTTTCAATCTTTTTAACGATGACTTCATCGAATTTCACCGGCGTGGTGCGGGCAAGTCGCTCGACGGAAATCTGCAGTTGCTCGTCCTCTGCCAGCGTTTCAAGGAAGGCTCCAAGGGCGGCTTCATGTCTCAAAAGGCGGTCTTCCGTGGTGCTTCTCAGGTCGACGGTCAGGGAAGCGCGCGACGGGATGACGTTTATGGCGTTTGGCACCAGCTCTAAACAGCCGACGGTCGCAACGGTTGAGCCTTCGCAATTTCGTGCCAAATCCCTGAGATAGGTCGTGATTCTGGCTGCGCCATATCCTGCGTCCGATCGCATATCCATCGGTGTCGTCCCGGCGTGATTAGCCACACCCTCAATCTCGATCCTTTGCCAGGAAATGCCTTGAAGGTTTTCAACCGCGCCGATGCTCACTCCGGACCGGTCCAGAACAGGTCCCTGTTCAATATGGAGTTCCACGTAAGCCGCAGGCTCGATGAAGCCGGGGACCTCGCTTCCAGCATATCCAATTCGGGCAAGCTCTTCACCAAGAACGGATCCGTCGGCGCCAACAATCAAGAGGGCGTTGTCCAACCGAAATCCCCCGGCAAAGACGAGAGATCCCAACATATCCGGCGCAAACCGCACGCCTTCTTCATTGGTAAAGGCTGCGACCGCAATGGGTCGGTTCGGCTGGAAACCATCCTCTTTCAAAATTTCGATCACTTCAAGCGCCGCGAGGACCCCGTAGCAGCCGTCCAGCTGTCCCGCATTGATCACAGTATCGATGTGGGAACCGAGCAACAGTGGCCGGTCATCGATCGATCCCACCGGCTTCCAAATCCCAAAGATATTGCCGATACGGTCTATTGCGACCTCGAGCCCGGCTTGGTGAAGCCATGAGACGAACAAGTCTCGCCCGAGTTTATCGGTATCCGTGGCGGCAAGGCGGCTGAGTTGTCCCCTGCCGTCTCGTCCTATGCCCCCCAGTTCGCCGAGGCGCGCAATCAAGCGAGCGCCGTCGATCGATTTGTCGGTCATGTCACCTCCTTTAGGCTGTCTGTCCGTGATACGATTTGACGCCACTGCGCATGTCAAAGGCGAACAAACTCTTCCAAACGGACGTCATTCTTGCGCCGCTCTCTCAGTTGTGCGGGAGAGCCATCGAACACGATACTGCCCTTTTCCATGAAGATGACCCGATCTGAGACGTCCATGGCGAATTTCATTTCATGCGTGACAATAACCATCGTCCTTCCGGACCGCGCCAAGGCAGCAATGATTCGCAGCACTTCGCCGACTGTCTCAGGATCGAGAGCCGAGGTCGGTTCATCGAACAGCAGGATCGAGGGATGCATCGCAAGAGCACGTGCGATGGCGATGCGTTGTTGCTGACCACCCGACAGCTGGTGCGGATACTTGTTTTCGTGAACCAGCATTCCGACCTGGTCGAGCAGCGTACGGGCTTCCTTGCGGAGCTGGGATAGATCAGCACGGCCATGATAAAGGGGGCCCATCATGACGTTTTCGAGCGCCGTGCGATGCGGAAATAGATTGAAGTTCTGGAACACCATACCGATCCGCAAGGCGTCCCGTCGGTCATGTCGAAGCGACTTTGCAAGTTTTTCCTTCGAGCCGGCGAGGAATGGCCGCTCCTCAAGATAGACCACGCCATTATCGAGCGTTTCGAGCCCGTTAAGCGAACGGATAAGTGTAGTCTTCCCGGACCCGGAAGGCCCGATGATGGAAACGACCTCACCTGGCTTGACCGAAAAGTTGAGGTTCTCGAACACCGAGTGAATGCCATACGACTTGCCACCGCGGTCGAGGCGAATTGCCGGTTCGGTGGACGCCGCCGGCGTATCATCTCCAATCGCTCTGGCGATTGCGCCACTTGGTTCCGCGTCCTCGGTGGTCAGCTCCGCTAGGCGCCGCGAAAAGTCCAGACGACGCTCCAGCGCTTTCAAGCCTGTGTCGAAGACGGTCACGATCAAGACATAGTAAAATGCGACCGCAACCATTGTCTCGATCACTTTGAAATTCTGCGTATAGTACCGCTGGCCGACTAGCAGGATTTCGGCGAGAGAGATCGCGGACACCAGAGATGTCAATTTGACGATCGAAACGAACTCGTTTCCAAGCGAGGGGAGGGCGATCCGCAAAGCCTGGGGAATGACGATCAATCGCTGGATACCTGCTCGCGACAAACCGAGCACGCGGCCTGCCTCGTACTGCCCCTTGCCGACAGCCACGAGCGCGCCACGATGGATTTCTGCAATATAGGCTGTCTCGCTCAACACCATTGCTATGAGACCTGCCACGAATGGCACCGACAGGAGATCCGATGTCGAAGGGAAAGCCTGGGGCAGATTATAGACGAAAATCAGCAAAACCAGGAGCGGCAGGCTCCTGAAGAACCAGACGTAAATTGCTGCTGAACGGCGTACAACCCACAGGTCAGAGCCATGCGCAAGCGCGACGAAGAAGCCGAGGACAACGGCCAGGACCCAAGTTGCTATACTAAGCTCGACGACCACAAGCGTCGCGTTCCAGAAGTCGCGGCTCCATAGGAGCCCGATCATATAAGGCCAATCGAAAACCATGTATCCAGTTCCGTGAAAAAACGCCCGAGCCGTGTCGGCGGCCCGGGACGGATTGCGGGTTTACTGAGCTTGGGTCAGCGCGGCGGCGACTTCGGCATCGGACGGGAGGTCAAGGTTGTATCTGGCAAGGATCGCCTTGTACTCCTCGCTCGATTTCAATGGCTCGAAGGCCTGCTTTAGCTGTGTCAGGAGGGCGTCGTTGCCCTTTTTGACTGCCAGGCCCATAACGACCGGAAAGAGGATCTCGGTGGACGTGATCTTCAGGCGGTCGCCGGAGGCGACCACACCGGCTTTCGATACGCCAGCATCATCAAAGACGACATCGGCGCCCCGCGAGAGCAGCGCCTGTGCCGCCTCGGCGGATGTCGCGAACTCCTTCACATCAATTGGATTGGCCCCGCACGTCTGCTGCGACACTTTTTGAAGTTCTGGGACCCAAGCTGCACCTTTTAAGTTGGCAACCCGTTTTCCGCAAAGCTCCTCAGGCTTTTTGGGTGCGAAGCTGTCGTCTGCACGCACCATGAGTGAGCCGCCAGTCTTGGCATAGGCGACGTAATCGACCACCTGCGCCCTGGCTGGCGTGACATAAAGCGCCGACGCGATCATGTCGAAGCGGTTGGCCTGCAATCCCGGAATGAGGCTTGCAAAGCGCGTATCCACGAACTTAACGTCCACCCCTAGTTTGGGACCGATTGCGGCCATCACGTCGGCATCAAAGCCTTTCGTCACACCGCCCTCGACGAAGTCGTATGGCGGGTAGACTTGGTCCGAGCCGACCAGCAAAGTGCCTTCGTTGATCGTCTTGAGTTCGGCGGCCGTCGTTACACCAACCATTGGAATGGTTAGGACGGTGAAGGCGAGGGCGGTTACGATTTTCTTTAGCATTTTTATTCCCCTTTTTTGTAAGACCGGGCAGACCATCCATCCGGCATTTGGAGTTGTCTCCTCCGCTTTCCTCCCAAGCCCTTATCGAATTGTCGGCATCTCCCGCGGCGCACGTTTGGTCAAAAGACGCGGACCGTCTCTGGTGATGGCGATGTTTTCTTCATGGACAATCATCTTGCCCGGTGCATATTCCATGCCGGGTTCGATCGTCAGCACCATGTTTTCGAGGATCATTGTGTCGTCGCCGAGCCTATGGGATGGCGGCTCCGTCAGTTGCATGCCCAGACCGTGGCCGAGGCGCCCGACGTTGTTGCCGATGGCGCCAGCCTCTTCGATGATCTTTGCCATTGCCCTGAAGACATCGTCGGTCTTTGCGCCAGGAACCGCAGCTGCAATACCCGCCTCTGTTGCCAGCCACAGAGCATCATGAACGCGCTTGGCGTCATCGGAGATGGTACCGATCGCATAGTTGCGGTCGAAATCGCAGAAATAGCCATCGAACGTCGAGCCGGTATCGATGAAGAGTACGTCGCCGTTTTGAATGAGGCGATCATGCGGGCCGCAAACGATCTGCGCGACGCCGCCAGGCCCGGAAATGGCCGGCATGAACGGGGTTGAATCCGCGCCGCGCCGCGCGATGTCGATCCTTAGCTTGCGCGCAACCTCGCGTTCGCTCTCTCCGATCGAAATGCTTGCCGGCAAGGCTTCGTAGGCATCGCTGGCGATCTGGCAAATGTAATGGATGTGCTCGATTTCCGCAGCTGTCTTGACCATGCGGATGTCCCAAATACAAGGAGCACCATCAGCGATCTCGAGTGCGAGCGTATCGCGCAGCCGCAGAAAATCGGAGACAGGCATGCGAAGAGCCATCTCGCGCCCGAGTTCTGCGCCAACACGACCATAACGACGCGGAAAGCTTTCGATCGTCGATTTCAGAAGTGAAATGCCGTCGTCGCTTGGATTCGGCGCTTGCCACGTCCGGATGTCAGTCATCCAGGTCAGGGCCATTTCCGGCGCGCCGATTTCGGGAATGACGGCCACCGGCTTGCCCTCGAGCGGCACAACCACGAACCACGGCCGGGTCGGGCTTTCCCAGAACTGTGAATCGAAGCCGGTGAAGTAGCGAACATTCGGCGGCGAGGAGACGAGGAGGGCATCGAATTTGTGGCGATGCATAATCTGCCTTGCGCGTTCGACACGGGCCTCGAATTCGGTTGACGTGAAGCCTCGCTGCGGGATCTTGATGGCGCTCATGTTGTGTTCCCTTCTTTTCACATTGCGTTTTGCGCGCGACGGCGCGTCAGTTGATGGCGGCTTGTTGAACAACCGCAGTCGGGGCCAGGCCGACAATAGCCTCATAGGTCGCGGGGTCGGTTGCCCCCTCGGTGTTGATGACGAGAATTCGGCTGTTACGATCGAGGCCAAGCTTTTGACGGGCGTCAGGGTCGCGGGCGACTGCGAGGTAGCCGGCAAGTCCGGCAGCGCCGCTCTCTCCGCTGACGACAGGTTGGTCGCGAAATGCCAGCATTCGCATCGCGTCCTTGGCCTGATCTTCAGTTACCGTCACAAACGCGCTCGCGCTTGCGTTCAGTATTCGCCATGCGACCAGCGACGGCGTGTAGCATTCGAGCATAGCCATGATTGTCGGCTCGGTGGGCTTAAAGGAAGTTAGTGTTCCGGCCTGCGCAGACGCAAACAGGCAGGCCGCGCGGTCCGGTTCAACGATGATCGTCCGGATGTTTTCGTGCCCGAGCGTTTCGCTGAGGTGAAGCGAAATACTGCTTGCAAAGCCCCCCACACCAGCTTGGAGAAAGACATGGGTTGGTGGGTCGATTTTGAGTTTGCTGATCTGTTCGAGCGCCTCTTGTGCTAGAATGGTGTAGCCCTGTGCCACCAGCGACGGGATCTCCTCATAACCTTCCCAGGACGTGTCGGAAACGAGAAGCCATCCGCGCTCTTTGCTCACGCGCTCGGCTTCATCAACTGAGACGTCGTAGTTTCCTTTGACACGGATCACTTCGTCAGCCCCGATGGTGTCGGATCGGGCCTCGGTCACGCCTTCGTGGACAAAGATGACCGAGCGGCAGCCCAGGATACGTGCACCGGCCGCGACGGACTTCCCGTGGTTTCCATCCGTGGCACAGCAAAACGTCATGCCCGCAGCAAAATCGCGCGCTGTCGGGGATAAGAGTTGAGCTGGGGAAACTTCGTCACCGAGGTGGGTTTCGAGCAATCCTTTGAAAAGCGTCATAACCGCATAGGCGCCCCCGAGAGCCTTGAAGCTTCCGAGGCCCAACCGCTGCCCTTCGTCCTTTATGACAATGCTCGCAACCTGCGTATCAATAGCAATCTCCGGCAAAGGCAAGAGCGGGGTACTGCGCTCATCTTTCCACAACGTCAGGTATGGTCGCACACGGCTGGGAGCGGCAACGCCAAGTAGTGCTTTGTCGTTATCCCGGATTTGCGCGTGCGTTGGAATATGAAAATGGATCATCACGGCCTCACTAATTGATAGCCGACAGAATATTGCAGAATGAACTTTCATTGTGCTCTCATTTTGGGTATTCGTTGCAAGAAACTTGCGCAAAAGGGTGTCGATATGGCTAGATCTCTTGCAGCCGACCTCGATGAATTCGACGTGAAAATTCTGCGAATGGTCCAAGCTGACAATCAGGTGTCGCAGCGGGTCATTGGCGAGGCGATAGGGCTTTCGCCGCCTGCGGTGGCTCGACGGCTACAGCAGTTGCGTGAAACCGGGGTCATCAAGAGCGAAATTGCCGTTCTGGACGAGACTGCGGTTGGACGGCCTTTAACTATTATCGTTCACGTAACCACCGAGAACGAGCGGCTTGACCTTCTCGATGCGATGAAGGATCGCTTCATGCGCTGTCCCCAGGTCCAGCAATGCTACTACGTCACAGGGGAAATGGATTTTATCCTGCTCCTCAATGTGAAGGACATGGCAGAATATAACGAACTGACCCGTACGCTGTTTTTCGATGGTGGAAACGTCAGAAGCTTCCAGACGTGCGTGTCAATGGAAAACGTCAAAACATACGGACCAATCCCGCTTTAAATTCTGTTTTGAAGGTGTGTGCGATCAAGCAGTCGGGCCTAGACGAAAGGGATGCGCGTGGGTCGGTCGGTCCCCATCCGGCCAAAAGCCTTGTCATTAGAGCATTTCCCTTTCATGTTGGATCGTATCCGCATGAATTGAAGTAGTTTCTGCATTCGTTTGGCGCGACGAGATCGACAAGCTTCCCAATCATGTCCCACAGACCAGACACGGTCAGCTCGGCCGCCTTCCTCAGATGTGTCTTGAGCTTGGTCGATGGGGTTGAAGTCGGGACTGTAGGGCGGCAGGAACACCATCGTTGCGCCCGCCGCTTCGACCAACGCTCTTGCTGCTGGCCGTTTGTGGCTGGAAAGATTGTCGAGGATCACGACGTCGCCGGGTTTCAATGTCGGGACCAGGACCTGAGCGACATAGGCATCTAACCACTCGCCATTGATTGGGCCGTCGATGACCAAAGGCGCGACCATTCCGGTATTTCGCAGACCGGCGACAAGCGTCGTCGTCTTGCGATGAACATGCGGGAAACCCATCCGTAGCGGTTCACCCCTGGGGCATCTTCCATGAGTGCGGGCCATCTTGGTCGCGGTCCATGTTTTGTCGATGAACACGAGCCGCGACGGATCAAGCTCGAGTTGCTCGTAGAACCACCGCTGACGGAGCTCCAAGACGTCTGGGCGTGCTTGCTCTATCGCGTGGCCAGTCTTTTTTGCGCGTCTGATTGTAGGTGGGCGGACGTAGAAGGTCCATGAAGATCGCGACCGATGTCTCCTGGCTCAGGCGCAAAGCGGCTGACGATACCTACTAGCTTTTGGCGCTGTCGCGCCCACGGCCTTGCCGCGGAGGCAGACGCAATCTTCAGGCTCGTCGGATAGTTCAAGATCGGTGCCAATCCGTCCTCCTCATCCGCAAATTCACGCGGCGGACAGGTCGATCGGCTGCCCGTGCCATACCCGCTAGGCTTTAATCTCGCAGCTCACCAACGGCTTGGAAGGACTTTTGACCTAGAAGATTTCATCGAGAATTCGTAGCGCATACACTGCGACGAGCTTCACAGGAAGTTGTGGAAGTCGCTGGTTTGATCCGACGGGCGAGGAGATCCCGGCGCCCGTCGTTTATTACAGGGGTTGGTGAATGCCAACGGGGTTACGGCCCTGTTAGGATTGCCGCTACGACCCGTCTCGGGTGGCGCTGCTCCTCTATGGTCGCATCATACTCACGCCGTCAGGGGCGCCGTATGTGAACTACTTTGGCAAGGACTGACGGAAGGAAGGTACTAACGTGTGCGCACCGTCTCCGATGAGAGCTATCGCGATAAGGGCGAGGCACCAGAAGAAAGGATATTCCCATCCGCCGCCTGCGCTGCTGAACTCCCAACCGTTGCCAGAGTGGGCCCAGGTGGCTCCGAGAAGGACAACCGCACCAGCCAATGCGGCAAATCGGGGCTTGATGCCAAATATCAGCATCGTTCCGGCGATGATCTCGATGAACAGGATAGCCCAAGCCAGAGGTCCGGGCAGGCCAAGCGACTGAAAGAACCCGACGGTCGCCGGCATCGTAAGCACGAAGACCTTGAGATAAAGGGAGTGCGCCAGCAAGGCCACACCCGTGAGTATGCGAAGCAAGAGAATGCCGTATGGGGCAAGCTTGGTGTCAATCATGTCAACTCCATTTCAGACGCTACACACCGTGCGTAGCTGGAAACGTTTGTTTACGGCGTGCGTATTTGCGATAAAACTCCTGAAAAATTCATTCTTGGAATGCAAAAATGCACAATTGGAATTGGGATGACCTGAAATATGTTCTGGCAGTCGCCGAACACCGCACCATTGCGGGAGCAGCGCGGGCGCTGGGCGTCAATCACTCAACAGTGCTCCGCCGCATCGGGTCTTTCGAATCAACCAACGGCTTTCGCGCCTTCGAGCGGATAGCGAATGGGCACTCGCTCACAGAAGCTGGCGAGGATCTCCTTCAATCTGCTCGGCAGATCCAGGATATCGTCACTCAACTTGAGGGAAAGCTTAAAGGAAAGGATCACCGACTCGAAGGGACGCTGCGGGTAACGACATGTGACACCTTGATGGGGTCAGTTCTACCTCAGGTTCTGTCCGGGTTCAGTAAATTATATCCGGGCGTAAAGGTCGCTCTTACCACAGGCAGCTTCGTGACCGATCTCGCTCAGCGCGACGCGGACGTTGCCTTGCGGACCGGAGATAGCCCGCCCGATGCTCTGGTCGGACGACGCGCGGTGGATGTGCACTTTGCCATTTACGGAACAAGCGAACTGAGCGAACGTAACGCGGGAAAGTCTCCGGCAGAGTACGATCGGTGGATCGTGCCTGACATGAGTCTTGCAGGCATGGGGATTTCACGCTGGTTGAATAAAAATATTCCGGAGAACTCAATTTCTTTGCGTGCTGATTCTCTCGTATCATTGCAGAGGGCAGCAGAGTGCGGACAGGGTTTCGCAGTTCTTCCTTGTTATCTCGGTTCATCGGCTCGCAATCTCTTGAAGATGGACCACCCAGAACTTGCCAGTATGACCACCGGGTTATGGGTCGTCACTCATCAGGATCTCCGCAAGACGGCGCGTGTCAGCGCGTTCACATCTTATGTGTCCCAGGAATTTCGACGGCTCGAACCATTATTTCGTGGTGCCTCAAACAACGTAGCGCATAGCGTTCCGGCCGCCAGCGCGGGCTAACAGAGATTGACGTTGTGGCAGGGCAGGCTGCCGCAATCGACCTGTGATATCAATCGCGGTTAGGCGAGGCCGAGGGGGTTTCCGAAGTAAGCCATCGGATCAAAACCACAGCAAGAAGACACCCGCCAAGTTGCGCAACAACGAAAGCCGGGACGTCGGCCGGGCGTATGCCCGAAAGTGTGCCGGTCATTGCTCTGGCGACAGTTGTGGCGGGGTTTGCAAACGATGTTGAAGCAAACAACGTCACAGACAAAACGTATATACCGACAATGGCCGGCACGGACTGCGGGCGCAGCTTCAGGCCCTGCAGGATGGCAAATACCAGGCCGAATGTCGAAACCGCCTCGGCAAGCCACTGCGCGTAGCCGTTTCTGACATGTGTGCCGATGGATATCGGCGGAAATTCGAACATCAGATGGACCAGAACGATACCCAATATGCCACCAGCTAGCTGCGCACAAACGTAGGCAAGCGCTTCGCGCCGCCGGACGGCACCTTGCATCAGCATCGCTAAACTAACTGCCGGATTGAAATGCCCCCCGGAGATGGGAGCCAGAAGTTCAAGCATGACGAATAGGACCGCGCTGCAGGATACGGCGACGCAGAGCTGAGCCGCGGCAGGGTTATCAGTTAGCCGACTAGCCATAACAGCACTGCCAACGATCGCCGCAGTGAGGGTTGCAGTCCCGAAGGCCTCGGCAAACAGGCGATGGGTGATTCTGTACGACATTGGCACGGTCACTCGATGGCAAACTGAGTAAATCTAAATAATGTGCAGAGGGTCACGACCAGTTGAGAGCCACCGGTCGCGCCCCGTTTTCAACTACCTATGAAAGATTTTCTTGACGGCGCTGATCACCCATTCGAGCGCAGTCGGCACCTGCGTATACTCCACGGCAACCGTCTCAATTTTATGGCTGCCGGGAAAGTAAAAAGGGACAAGGAGAGGTGGACGCGTCATGGCCTCACCTCGGAAACGTGAGGTCGAGAGCATTCTTGATGTCCGCGATGAGGTCTTCCGGATCTTCCAATCCGATCGACAGCCGGAGATGGCCGTATTTTCGGAAATTCTCTGGATATTTCTCCGAACCACCGCGACCGCCCCCTCCGACATGAACTATCAGCGTTTCATCATGTCCGAGTGACACTGCCGAAGTGATAAGCGTGAGATTGGCAACGAACCGATTTTGCGTCTCGGGATCGCCTTGAACGGCTAATGCCATCATCGCACCGTATCCTTTGTCACCAAACTGTCTTTTGGCAAGCTCGTGCTGGTTGTGGGATTCAAGGCCTGGATACGTTACGAACGCGAGGCGATCCTCTTTGCTGAGGTAATGCGCGACAGTCTCCGCTGTCGAAAACTGCTGTTTCAGTCGCAGCGGCAGCGTTACTGAACCGCGAGTGATCAGCCATGCGTTGAACGGTGAAATCGTTGCACCGAGATCGACGAGCGCATCCGCTTTGATGTGATGCACGAGCTCCTTCGCCCCGATCACAACGCCGCCCATCGCGTCGCCGTGACCGTTGATATATTTGGTCAGGGAGTGAACGACTAGGTCTGCACCCAGTTCGAGCGGACGGAAGAAGGGTGGGGGAGTGAAGGTCGAGTCGACAGATAGCATCGCCCCGGCAGACTTAGCGATTGTGGCCAATGTTGCGATATCCGCCACCTTGGTGGTGGGGTTTGCGATGGTTTCCGTGTGGATCAGCTTGGTGTTGGACCGAACGGCGGCGCGGACCGCCTCCATGTCCCCCATGTCTACGAACGTGGCTTCGATATTGTACCGCTCGGGCAAAAGCTCTGCGAACAGCCGCCAAACGGCCTCGTAGGTCACGTCACCGACTATCACATGATCGCCCGATTTGAGAAACGTGAAGAAAATCCCGTGTAACGCAGCGACGCCGGTGGAAAATACGGCTGCATCCTCGCCGCCCTCCATCGCGGCCAACTTGCGCTGCAGGCAGATTTGGTTATGGCCTGAATTTCGAGTGTACGAAGGGTTCGTGGTATCGGACCAGTCCTTCATCGACGGATCGTAGGGCAGAGCATATGAATTCGCCATGACAATCGGGGTTCGTATCGCGCCTGAAGTCTGGTCGACTTCATTGCCGGCATGGACCGAGAGCGAGTTGAATCCGAGCGATGACAGTTTGTGCTTGTCTGGTCTGGACATTTGGGTTCCTTCAGAAGAGATAGCCGGTCAGGCAGTCTGGCGAACGATGACACCAAGTGCCGTAGTGATCAGGCGGGCAACGTTCAAAGCTCCGATGTCGTCGACATCGCGCTCTGGCATGTATTCGACGAAATCCATGGCCGCGATCTTGCCCTTCGATGCTGCGCCTTTGACGAGGTCCACCATCTGGTAATAGCTGAGACCGCCTGGCGATCGTCCGATGACGCCGGGGACGACGGAGGGGTCGAAGGCGTCGGCATCAATGCAGATCACGACATGACTTCCCTCGGAAATGAGATCGGTGACAACGCCAACCCCCTTTTCGTGAAAGTCGTAGGCCGTTACGAAGGTCACACCGCTTTTCACTGCGTCTTCGTAGTCAGTTGTAGCGGCGGAGCCTATGCCACGTGCGCCGACCTGAATAATTTGCTCAATGTGAGACATCTCCGACGCGCGACGCATGGTCGACGATAGACCATAGCTTTCGCCCATATGGACGTCGCGCCAGTCGATGTGGGCATCGATCTGAAGGATGGTGAATTTCCGTCCGCTTCCATCGCGGCCGAGTGCCTCCAACATCGGGATTGGCACGGAGTCGTCGCCACCAAGAAGAACGGGCACCGCGCCACGGCTGAGGATCGTGTCGATAGCCTCGCCAATCGCTTTTCTGTTCTGGGCCGAGTCATTATCGACATAAGGAAGATTGCCACAGTCGACTGGCCGGTTTGTCTTGGCAGGGAAGACGGCTCCTCCATGATCGAAGTCGTGGCGATCAACATTTGCAGTCAGCGAACTTGTGGCGCGCCGCAGGGCGTCCGGTCCGTTGCGGCAATAGGGGCCGACCGATGCATAGGGTGTCGCGCCGGCCGCACCGATAATTGCAACCGGCGCACTGAGTTCGCTGAGCGAGGTGCACGTTTCCAAGCCCAGGAAGGTCTTGGCCTCGGATGCAGCGCCATAAAGAGCGCCGAGGTTCGGCTTTTCAGTCATTTTCATCTCCTTGCTTAGACCGCTATGGCGGCGGGATTGATCCGTGGCTTGGGAATTAGGTGCTGCGGGGTTCGAGGTAGCCCGCGAAACGCCGTTGC
Source organism: Pararhizobium sp. LjRoot238 (assembly GCF_964252955.1). NCBI lineage: Bacteria > Pseudomonadati > Pseudomonadota > Alphaproteobacteria > Hyphomicrobiales > Rhizobiaceae > Pararhizobium > Pararhizobium sp. LjRoot238. The sequence goes on from NZ_CAXUPP020000003.1 coordinate 293,558, forward strand.
ACGATTTGGAACGCCGATATGATGACGAACGTGATGGTCAGGTATATGCCGGCTGCGGTGACATACGGTTCGAACTGGATGTAGTTGTCGAGTGTAATCCGGCGTGCTACTCCGGTGGTTTCAAGCAGCGTCACTGTGCTCGCCAGCGATGTTGCGTGCAGCATCATGATCATTTCATTGCCATATATGGGCAACGATCGAGTGAGCATGGCAGGGACTAGAATACGGATCGCTTGTTTGCGCTTGGACAATCCGAAGGCCCGCGCCGCCTCAAGCTCGCCGATCGGGATGCTTCTCAAGGCACCAGCAAAAATCTCGGTGCTATAGGCCGTCGTGTTCATGATGAAAGCCAGAAGCACGCAAACAAGAGGACTGGAGAGCCAGGGCCAGATGAAGCTCTGTCGAACCGCGCCGAACTGTGCCAACCCGAAATAAATCAAAAAGAGCTGCACAAGCAGTGGCGTGCCGCGAAACAGCAGGGTGTACGCGCTCACCACATACCGAATTTCTCGTCGACTGCTGTTCCCGAGGAAAGCCATTGGCACGGCGAGGAGGAAGGACACCGCCAGTGACGTGAAGGCAAGGAACAGGGTCAGCTTCATCCCGGCGAAATAGAGGGGGGCATTTTCGACAATGACGTTCCAGTTCATGACGTCAGCTCCTTCACGCCAGCGGAGGTCCGCCGCGCAACGACGGACAGGACGAGCATGGAGCACACGGTCAGGGACAGATAAAACCCGGCCGCCACGAGAAAGAACGTGAACGGCATGCTCGTCGCTTCTGCCGCGCCCTTGGCACGGAACATAACGTCATGCAGTCCAATGAGGGACGCGAGCGCGGTGGCTTTGGCTAAAACCAGCCAGTTATTGGTAAATCCGGGCAGGGCCAGACGGGTAAGCTGCGGAAGTATGATGGCCAGGAACACGCGAGATCTTGGCAGACCATAGGCCATTGCAGCCTCGATTTGCCCCTTTGGGATGTTGAGGAGCGCGGTGCGGAAAGTCTCCGTCATATAGGCGCCGAAGATGAGGCCAAGCGTCCCGATCGCAGCACCGAGCGGAGGAAACTCAATATGAACATCCCATCCAAGTGAAGCCATGGCCTGATTGAGGAGAGACGGGAGGCTGTAAAATATAAGCAGCATCCAGACGAGGTCAGGGATACCCCGGATGACGAATGTGTAGACGTTTGCCGACCGGCGGAGCAGTCTGTTGTCGGACAGTTTGGCGAAGGCCGCAGCCAATCCAATGATCGTCGCGAGCACCAGTGAGGACAGCGCCAGCAGCAGGGTCGTCGACCCTGCTACCAGAATGCTCACGGAAAAATCCGTAATCATCGCTGTTACTCGCCGAAATACTTGGTCATCAAGGTCTTCAGGGTGCCGTTTTCACGGACCTTTGCCAACCCCTTGTTGACGCCTTCGACAAGCTTGGTGTTTTTCTTGCCGATTGCGATCGCGACGCCTTCGCCGAACTCCTTGGCGTCCTTGCCGGTCATTTCCGGGCCAGTCAGTTCAAAATCCTTGCCATCTTGTTTTTGAAGGAAGCTGTGAACGATCTGTGCCTGGTATCCGAGCACCAGGTCCGCTCGGCCGTTCGCAAGATCGAGGAACGGAGCGCTGCCGGAGTCGTAACGCTTGATTGTCGCGCCCGGCATGTGGGCGGTAACATAGGCGTCCATCGGCGTTCCCGTCTGGACAGCAATGATCTTGCCAGAAACACCTTCGGGAGTGATCGTAATATCGGCTCCCTTTTGGGCAGCGAAGCGGAAGATCGGATGGTCATAGATTTCGCTGAAGGCAACAACTTGCCGACGCTTCTCGGTGACGGTCAACTGTGAGATCAGCGCGTCGTACTTGCCCTCGATGAGCGAAGGGAACATTCCGTCCCAGGCCGCTCCAATAATATTGCAGTCGAGCTCAGCCTCTTTGCAGATCGCTTCCATCAATTCGATGTCAAAGCCAACCAGCTTGCCGTCGGCGTCAATGGATTCGAATGGCGGGAAGGTTGCGTCTGTCGCAATCGTAACCTTCTCTGCGCCAAACGCCGGCGTGAGCAAGGTCGTGGCCAATACGAGCGCGCATGCGGAATTGATGAGAATCCTCATTGTTCTTACCTCTGGTGATGTTGGGTTTTTGTGGACTTCGCTGACGCATCTCTCTCCCAAGAGATGGATCAGTGTTTCAGGCGACCTGCCAGAAACTGTTGGAGCCGAGGGCTCGATGGGCAATTGAAGATCGCCTCCGGAGTGCCTTCTTCTTCAACGAGGCCCTGGTGAAGATACATGACGCGGCTGGAGGCATGCCGCGCGAAGCCCATCTCATGTGTCACGACGACCATCGTACGGCCCTCTTCCGCCAGAGCTTGCATGACGCGCAGGACCTCGCCAACAAGTTCGGGATCCAGGGCCGATGTCGGTTCGTCGAAAAGCATGACGTCGGGGTTAACGCTGAGCGCCCTCGCGATTGCGACGCGCTGCTGCTGTCCACCCGAGAGGTGAGCTGGATATTTGTCGAGAACGTCGAAGCCAAGACCGACCTTCGCGAGGTTTTCCTTGGCGCGGTCGCAGGCTTCGGACCTCGAAACACCGAGCGCGCTCATTGGCGCTTCGATCACATTCGACAGCACAGACATGTGCGACCAGAGACAGAAGTTCTGGAAGACCATGGCCAGCTTGGCGCGCATGGCCTGAAGCTGACGGCGATTGGTCGGCCGCAGATATCCGTCACGGTCGAGCTTTGTCTCGAGCGCCGTCCCGCTAACCGTGATCTCGCCGGAATTCGGGCGCTCAAGAAAGTTGATACAGCGAAGGAAGGTGCTCTTTCCCGATCCACTGGCGCCAATGATACTGATGACGTCGCCGGAGTTTGCTTTGAGGGAAATGCCCTTCAGGACTTCAAATTTCCCGTATGATTTGTGAATATCTTTGACGGCAAGTGTCATGACTTGCGCCTCCCTTGCGTATTCATGTTCCGTGGACTTTTTTTATTGTATTGGGATCATAGTGTTTGAAAGTTTTGTAACGCGCAAATGACCATTCCTCACCCGTCACATGAAATGACGTCATGAATCATCCGTCAGTTCTCCAAAGAATGACGCTATTGGAAAGCAAACCTGTGATCCAAAGTCATCAATGACATGTGGAGATGCCGCGCGAGCTTGCACGAGGGATTACACAACGGACTAATTTGGAAAAGTATCTGGCGAGAGCTGTCTTTCCGGCTGAAGGTTAAGGTCAATGTCGGCGCAGCACTACGCGGTCTCAGGCAGAATCTCACGGCCAAAGCGTGGAAGAAGCCAGCGCAGAAATAACCTCACGGCTGGTCGAGCGAGGTTTCTGTCAGTGGAGAGGACATGCCAGGCCCCGAATATGTCGATGGCAAAGGGAAAGGGTTTGACGAGCGAATTTCGCTTAAGGTCGTGGGAGGCAAGCATGTCGCTGACCAGCGCCACGCCGGCGCCGTGCACCGCCAGGCCAATCGCCATGCCGAGATCGTTACAGAACAGGTGGCGAGCTTTCTGGTCTGAACCGGGGAGGTCGACTTCTGCAAACCACCGTCTCCATTCCGAGCCGTCGTCCCAATGCAATAGAAGTGTTTTGCAAAGGTCGATCGGCTTGGCCCCCTGTCCGCCAATTCCATCAAGCAGTTGCGGCGTACAAACAGGTGCGACAGTGACCTGGTCCAACGGCGCCGACCACCGATCTGGCCATCCTCCATTTCCGAATGCGATCCCGACATCCGTATCCTTGATTTCATGGACGCGATTATTGTCGATGAACGTGATGTGGCACTCGATGGACGGAAAGTCCCGGCAGAAGTCCCCTAGATTTTTGGCCAGCCACGTGTTTGCAAACATTGGCGGACATGCAATCTCCAACTTGCCGCCACCGTCTTTCAAGTCTGCAAGACGCAAGGCAGTGTCGGATATTTCCTGAAGTGCTTCGTTGACGGTTCTCGCAAGAACCCGACCGGCATCGGTCAGGACAAGGCCACGTCCCGCCTTGACGAAGAGCGCGTAGCCAAGCGCGTCTTCGAGCCGGCGTATTTGATGGCTGACGGCGCTGTCCGTCAAACTAAGCTCATCGGCAGCTTTGGTCAGGCTCCCGTGGCGCGCGGACGCTTCGAAAGTCCGCAGTGTCGGAAGAGGAAGGTGTCTTGGGCTTTTCATGGGTCACCGTGCCAGACGTCGATCGCAAGTCAGCACGACAGGGGACTGACTCAAGACGCCTTATTTTCGAATGATGGAAGAGAGGGCGAATGCAGTCAATGTATCGCGAACGCCGGGCATTTCGGCAATCTGCTGCCAAATCTGCCTGATGCGATCGGCTTTTTCCGCCTCGACACGGACGAGGAGGTCAAAATCCCCTGTCATGACATCACAGGCGACAACCTCAGGTATCTTGCGAAGTGAATTGATGACGTCCCCACCACGCATTCGGTCTTGACGGTAGACAAACATCAATGCTGTCGTGAGGTTGTCCTTGGCGTCGCCGTCACCTGTGATAATCGTATAACCCTTGATGAAGCCGTCCCGTTCGAGCCGCTCGATCCGGACCCGCACGGCGTTACGCGAAAGATTGATCTTCGCCGACAGATCCGCATGTGAGATCTTAGAGTTGGCCTTCAACTCCGCTAATAATTGCTCATCGATACGATCAAGGGACTTCATGATGCAAACGGACCGGGGTCTAATTGATTATATCCGCTGTCATAGACCTATAGGCTGACGAGGCCAACTCGGGCAGTTGCTCCCTATGGCCGGTCCCCGCATAATGCCGCGCAGCCGATGCAAGTACAAAGCCTGGTAGAGCTGCTTTCTCAGCGCCGGTCAATGCCCTGACGGACTGGTACCCCTTGAGAATCGCATGAGCGCGCTGGCGATCAATCTCGCCTTGTGCATTCAGTGCCCACCCGACCAGAACATCAGCGATTTCCGAGACAAGCACGTCGTTGTGACGCAGCCTGAAATTGATAACTGCGGACACCGTATCCCCCAGAAAGAAGATATTGTCGTGATCGAGAGCGCCGTGAATCGAACCGGCGGGTAATAATGCGGCTTTTCGCTTCGATTTGCGAGCAAGGGTGGTGTGAATCTGGCCCATGACCCTGCCAAGGCTCTCAGACCGTTCAGGACTGATATCCTTTGCCGGCGATCCTGCCAGGAAACTAACGGCGGCGACCAGCCGATCTGCTGCACGGGTGGTTGCATAGCCTTCAAGTGTCCTGTGTGGCTTGGGGCATCCGCCAAAGTTTCCGCGTCGATTCGCTAATCAAGGAACGGACAGTTCCAAAGAGTGCCGTTTCGGCAGTGAAGCTGGGTGAGTGAGTGAAAGATTTGCTTTGGAAGACAATGCTATGGCGACTTCGCTCGTAAGATTGGCTGTTGCACGCGTCAAAATAGGCTGTTTGTTGCTTTTTAGCTCCGGCCCGATCCCTACAGGCGCAAGAACAATCGGGCTTCGAAGGCGCTCGGCTCATTCAGAAAAGCAACACTTCCCAGATGACCGTCCAGTTCCATAAGCTATCTTATGCGATATGTTATAACATAACGCCCCCCCACCTCCCACCGACGGTTCTATCGACGTCAACGAGACGCCGAGTTGGTTTGAGCGGCTCCGCTTCTCCAACCAGCCGTAGCGGTTGCCCGGGGGCCTCGATGCCATCGCGTCGTTGACATTCAGGATGATGCCTGACATCCTCTTTGATGTCGACCCGATGGTCTGCGCGCCCGGCGCTTCCAGTGCCCAACGCCCTAAAACGAAGGAACCTTTTGAATGAGTGCTCCACTGACCCAATTCACGATCACCGAGGCAGCGCCCGGATACTGGCGGGTGACCTTCAACAACCCGCCGATTAACTTGTGCGATCCGGAGACCCTAATGGAGCTGCAGCAGATCGTCGGTCTTATCGAGTCCGATGACACCTTGCGGGTGGTTGTGTTCGATAGCGCTGACCCGGACTTCTTCGTCAATCACTACGACGTCTCGCGGGTTAGCGATTTTCCCCTTACGCCGGGGCCGAGTGGTCTGCCGACATTCATCGATGCCACGACACGGTTGACCACCTCCCCGGTCGTGACCATCGCGTCGATTCGGGGTCGCACTCGCGGCGGGGGTTCTGAGATTGCTCTGGCGTGTGATATGCGTTTTGCCAGCCTGGAGCGAGCGATCTTCGCTCAGATCGAAGTCGGGGCAGGCGTCTTCCCAGGTGGTGGCGCAACCGAGCGCCTACCACTCCTCGTCGGGCGGGCCAGGGCGCTCGAAATCGTCCTCGGCAGTGACGATTTCGACGCAGCAACGGCAGCGAAATACGGGTGGGTGAACCGCGCACTCCCCGATGATGAGCTCGACGCCTTCGTCGACAACTTCGCTCGGCGCATCGCCTCGTTCGACAAGCCTGCGCTCACCGAGGCCAAGCGGCTGATCAACCGTAAAACCCTGCCCTCCGCTGAGGACCTGATGGAGACGCAGGACGTTTTCCTCAACGCGTTCTCTTGGCCGACTGTCCAAGCGCGGGGAGCCCGAATCGCGCAAAGGCGTGGCGAAGTGGGTCCTGACTTCGAGGCGCGCCTTGGTCATCACCTCGGAAATCTCAGCGCCGACGCCCGATGACGCCAACAGCGGTCCCCTGGAGCAGGGCCGCAGACTTGGCGTACGTTCGCCTGAACTTGGATCGCTAGCAAACCCGCTAGGATATAACCGGCCGCGGCATCGGGGCCGGAGGTTAATTCATGGGTAGTTCGAAAGCTGGACAAGGCGGCAAGCCACGATCGAATCGTCGACATCGCTGCGACCGGTAGCAATATAAGACTCGGTACGTGTTGGAAGTCTTGAGGAAGTTGAACCCAAGAGGACGTCAATTTCAGCATCGCCGGCGAGTTGGATACAGGCAAAGTCGACTCAGTTCCACAAATTAGGTTATGCGATATGTTATACCATAACATGCGAATACTGAAGACGAGATTTCGAACTCCCAGCCTCCTCCCGGGGCACCTCGGCTGCCGTCGCACAGGTCTCGGCGGCAGCCACTTTTCTCGGGGGCATCGCTGCCTCGGTTTCAAAACGAGACTTCGGCACTACAGCCGCCACCGATCACGGCCCAACTGAACGCGATTTTTGTCATGAAGGAACGGATGCTTGCGCCACGTGAAAAGACCTGCCTTCGGTGGATAGCTCGAGGCAGGACCGTTGCCGAAATCGCTTTGATTCAGGGCAAAAGCGTTGCCGATATCGAGAGCCGCCTGCAAAGTGCGTTGGTCGCATTGAAGGCAAAATCGATAAAGGAGGCGCTTCAGAAAGCGGAGCTCAGTGAGTCCGATTGACTTGGCAGATTTCTACAGGCGCTCTTGCCGCCGGCGTGAAAACGGAACGGACCTTGCTGCCGAGTGCGAGGGGAGCAACTGACACAAACGCGGAAGCCGCGCGCAGACCTGCGTCACACGCCGAAGCATGCCAATCCCGCTTGTCTGTGATGGCGTCCTGGCCCAGCGCCGGATCTTCCACGATCAACCCGTAAAGGGTCCGCTAGCAAGCTGCGGCCGCTTCGGCTTCGCCTCGCGGTGATCGCGCCCGTCGCCGGGCCTTTGAGGAGCCATCGAGCGGGAATTGGCCCGCTCCGGATGGAGCATCTCAAATGTCGCACGATCTTTCCCTTGCACAGTCCCACGCCTTTCAGCTCTCCCGTGACCTGATGGTCCCGGTCACCGTCTTTAAGGTCGACGGCGAATACGGCGTCCTTCCCTCTGACGAGATCGACGCCGATGACGATCTCGCGATCGTGCATGAATTTTTCCCCTGGCCGACGCATTGAGCCGGCCTTTTGCCTTTGGCGTGCCGCTTGCGAGCTGCAGGCCGCAAGGGAGGCTTCGCCGCGGCCAAGTATTGCATGATCCGACAATTGCCAGCCGCGCCCTTGCAGCCTTTGCTCTTCGCGGCTGGACGAAGGGAACCCGCGAAACGACGGGCAAGGAAAGGCGATGGAGGCCGATCGCTCGGCGATCGGAAGCAAAATGAAGAGAAGAGAGATAGAGGCGCTGCGTGAGCAGGTGAGCTGCGCGGCCGTTCTTGAACGGGCGAGGTTCGCCATCGACATCAAGGAAAGCACCCGGCGGGCGGTCAAGTTTCGCCGCGGCGGTGAAATCATCATCGTCACGCATGAGGGGCGCGGATGGTTCGATCCGCTCAGCGATGCGAAAGGCGATGTCTTCGGGCTTGCCGAGCATCTCGATCATGTCGGTTTTCCCGAAGGCGCCGCAAGGGTCGCGGACCTCGTCGGTTTCGAGATCACGGAACCGGAGTGGCAGCCTGCGAGGCGTAGTGGAGGATTCAACCTCTCTCTACCTAAGCGTTGGCAGGCGCGCCGCAGCCCATGGCCCGGATCATCGACATGGCGCTACCTAAATAGTGAGCGCTTGCTGCCGGCGCCTTTGCTCCGCGCAGCGATCAACGCCGACCTGCTTCGGGAAGGCCCCTATGGCAGCATGTGGGCAGCTCATACGGACAATGCCGGCGTGGTGACCGGCTGGGAGGCACGGGGGCCACAATACCGGGGGTTCGCCTCTGGCGGAACGAAGGTTCTCTTCCGTATCGGGTTGGATACTGCGTTGCGCCTGGCCGTCACGGAAGCTGCGATCGACGCCATGAGCCTTGCGGCGATCGAGGGGTTGCGCGACGGCACGCTCTATCTCAGCACCGGCGGTGGATGGTCGCCGGCCACGCAAGCCGCGCTGCGGGAATTGGCCTCCCGACCTGACGCCCGGCTGGTCGCGGCGACGGACGCCAATTCTCAAGGCGATCTGTTTGCCGAGCGGTTGCGGGCGCTTGCTGAAGACGTCGGCTGCGACTGGGCGCGGCTCCGCCCACCCGAGGAGGACTGGAACGAGACCCTGAAAATCAGGGAGAAGGAAATGAGGGAACGAAGAGAAGGAGGCGTGCCGCATTCGGGCCGCCCGCGTCAAGGGAGGCTTCGCCCGGCTGAGCCGGCCCTTGACCCGGCCGGTCGCGATGCCGGCAGCTCGGGAGGGGTCATGAAGGACTGAATGAAATGGCGAGGTCGAGAGGACGGCGCCGCACTTCGGTCCAAAACCTCCGAAGGAGCCACAGATGATCCCCTCTCCCGCAACAGCCAAGGTTTTTCAGGGCGTCGCAAGCCGCCAGCAGATGTTCCGCATGTTCGATCGCCATGCGCAGCGCCCGAACCGTCGGGATGGCGATGCCGCGCCACTCTACGCAGGTGAATGGTTCGAAATCGGTGAGACCGAACATGACGACATGTTCGAGATCCTGCCGCCGTTGTGGATCCGAGGGTCCATGTTTGCGATGCGGGAGTTCATGACCGGCTCGGTGACATCAGTGTTCTTTGCGCTCAGGATCGACGCGGCCATCCGGTATTTCCATGGCTATTGCGATCTTTCCGACAAGGCATCCGTCGAAACGATGCGCGTCGCCATCATCGAACGCGAAAGCCGTCCGGTCCGGGCCATGACGCGGCAAGAGCGGCTCGATCATATCTGGAGCACGACTGCCGACGATTACCGCGGCTATGCCGGAGACAAGTGGCCGCAGTCCGCTCGCGGCAAGCGCACCGTCGTGCTCTATGGCGGCAACGAGGGCACTTTCCTGAAGCTGCTCGACGAACTCACCGACGGGGAGATCGCTGCGAAGCTGCCGGTGCATCTTCGCCACCTTCCCTCCCCGATCGCCGCGTGAGGAGGAAGCCATGTTCACATTTAGCGTGGTCGACGTCCGTGCGGTGATCGCGCGCGGACGCAGTGACGCGGCAGCCAATGGCGGTTTCCGCAATCCTCACTATGGACTTCTCCCGGGTAAGGACGAACGGCCCGGCCTGTGGATCGTCGGTGATGAAGGCGTCTATGTGCTTTCCAACGGAAAATTGGCGGAGGGTCAAAGAGCGCTCGCGGTCTATGCCGAGGAGTGCGATCCGAAGACCAATCCGGACTACTGGCACTACAAGCGCCGGTATTTCGGGGGAGACGACGGCATCGTCTTCATCGACGCTGCGAGCCTGGAAGCCATGCTTTCCACAAACCCGGAAGCCACGCATCTGCGGGCGGAGTTTGCGACGGAAACAATGCAGCTCTCCGTAATCACGCGCTCGTAGCTCGCGATCGCTGCCGCCGGACGAACCAGGTCCAAATTCCCACACCTCATTTTCATCCGCCTTCGCAGCCACGGGACCTGTCCCGCGGGCGATGGCGCACATCCTCGAAAAGGAGCTTCCATGTCCCACGATCCCTTCACTCTCGATATGTTCGGAAGCAGCGCATTGTCGTCCGGCCTTGGCCTGGGCGTCACCGCGTTTGGCGGTTTCGCCGCCAACGACGACGATCCCGATCCGACACCGACCTCCCCTACGCCGGCATTGCCTCCACCAGTTGCGAAGCAGCCGGCGCCGCGGAGACAAGCCGGGCGAGCCAACTTCTATCTCGACGATGGCGATCGTGGACTTGCGATCGACTGGAAGCAAAGGGCGAAGGCAAATCTTGTGGCCATCCTGACTGCCACCGAAATCGAAAAGCAGGATCGACCCGCCACCCGTGACGAGCAGGCGAGGCTGATCCGCTTCACCGGTTTTGGCGCATCGGAACTCGCAAACGGCATGTTCCGGCGTCCAGGCGAAGTCGATTTCCGGGAAGGCTGGGACGACCTCGGCAGTTCGCTGGAAAGCGCCGTCACCGATGCCGACTATGCTTCGCTCGCGCGCTGCACCCAATATGCTCACTTCACCCCCGAGTTCATCGTCCGCGCGATCTGGGCGGGCTTGCGGCGGCTCGGATGGCGCGGGGGCCGCGTGCTGGAGCCGGGAATCGGCACGGGCCTGTTTCCGGCGCTGATGCCAAAGGTGCTCAGGGATACAAGCCACGTCACCGGGATCGAACTCGATCCGGTGACGGCGCGGATTGTCCGGCTTCTTCAGCCGAAGGCGCGGATCATCAATGCCGACTTCGCGCGCACCGAGCTCAACGCGATCTATGATCTCGCGATCGGCAATCCTCCCTTTTCCGATCGCACGGTTCGGTCGGACCGGCAGTACCGTCCGCTCGGTCTGCGGCTGCACGACTACTTCATCGCCCGGTCAATCGATCTCCTAAAACCCGGAGCACTCGCCGCGTTCGTGACAAGCAGCGGCACGATGGACAAGGCGGACAGCACAGCTCGCGAGCATATCGCCAGGTCCGCCGATCTGATGGCAGCAGTGCGTCTGCCCGAGGGAAGCTTCCGCCGCGACGCCGGCACGGATGTGGTCGTGGACATTCTGTTCTTTCGCAAGCGCAAGGCCGGCGGGCCGGAGGGTGATCTGTCGTGGCTCGATCTGGAAGAGGTTCGTCCTGCGACATCCGACGACGGGGCGATCCGCGTGAACCGCTGGTTCGCGCGGCACCCGGATTTCGTGCTCGGCGAGCACGCCCTAACGTCTGGCCCGTTCGGCGAGACCTATACGTGCCGGCCACGCGCCGGTGAAGGTCTCGAAACGGCACTGAAGGCCGTGATCGCTCTTCTTCCTGAGGATCGGTATGACGGCGAGCCGTCGCAGATCGACATCGATCTGGAAGAGGAGCTGGGCGAGATCGTCGACCTCCGCCCCGCCAACGACAAGGTCCGCGAGGGCAGCTTCTTTCTCAATAACCGCCACGGCCTCATGCAAATGATCGACGGTGCACCGCTGGCGGTTTCGGTGCGGAAAGGCAGGTCAGGCGAGGGCCTGTCCGAAAAGCACGTCCGGATCATCAAGAAGCTGATTCCGATCCGCGACGCCGTGCGCGAGGTGCTGAAAGCGCAGGAACGCGACCAGCCGTGGCGGGATCTGCAGGTTCGGCTGCGTATCGCCTGGTCGAGTTTTGTGCGCGACTTCGGGCCGATCAACCATACGACAGTTTCGATCTCGGAGGATGAGGAAAGCGGCGAGGTACGCGAAACCCATCGCCGGTCCAATCTCCAGCCGTTCCTGGACGATCCCGATTGCTGGCTGGTGGCCTCGATCGAGGACTACGACCTCGAAACCGATACGGCGAAGCCCGGTCCGATTTTCTCCGAAAGGGTCATCTCTCCTCCGGCACCACCCGTCATCACCAGTGCTGCCGATGCGCTGGCTGTCGTCCTCAACGAACGCGGCCGCGTCGATCCCGAGCATATTGCCGAGTTGCTGCATCGCGACCCCGACGCTGTCATCGACGAACTCGGTGACGCCATCTTCCGCGATCCCGCCGACGGGTCATGGCTGACGTCCGACGCCTATCTCTCCGGTTCGGTCCGCACCAAGCTCATGGTCGCCGAAGCAGCCGCGTCGCTTGATCCAGTCTATGAGCGCAATGTCCGCGCGCTGCAGGATGTCCAGCCCGCAGACCTCCGTCCCTCAGACATCACCGCCCGTCTCGGCGCGCCATGGATCCCGGCTGCCGATGTCGTCGCCTTCGTCAAGGAGACGATGGATGCTGACATCCGAATCCACCACATGCCGGAGCTCGGGTCATGGACCGTCGAGGCACGCCAGTTTGGCTACAACGCCGCTGGAACCTCCGAATGGGGCACAAGCCGCCGCCATGCGGGCGAGCTGCTGGCCGATGCGCTGAACAGTCGGGTTCCGCAGATATTCGACGTGTTCAAGGACATTGGGGGTGAACGCCGTGTCATGAACGTCGTCGATACCGAAGCCGCCCGCGACAAGCTGCAGAAGATCAAGCAAGCTTTCCAGAATTGGGTCTGGACCGACCCGGACCGCACCGACAGATTGGCTCGCGTCTATAATGACCGGTTCAACAACATCGCGCCGCGAAAATTCGACGGCTCCCACCTGAAACTGCCAGGCGCTTGCTGCGCCTTTGTTCTTTATGGGCACCAGAAACGCGGCATCTGGCGGATCATTTCTTCAGGCTCGACCTATCTTGCGCACGCCGTCGGCGCCGGTAAGACGATGACAATGGCCGCCGCCATCATGGAACAACGCCGGCTCGGCCTGATCGCCAAGGCGATGCTGGTCGTACCAGCCCATTGCCTCGCACAGGCGGCGCGCGAGTTCCTGGCGCTCTATCCGAATGCCCGCATCCTCGTCGCCGACGAGACAAACTTCACCAAGGACAAGCGGGCGCGTTTCCTGTCCCGCGCCGCCACGGCAACCTGGGATGCGATCATCATCACCCATTCTGCCTTCAGGTTCATCGCCGTGCCGTCGGCATTCGAGAGCCAAATGATCCATGACGAGCTGGAGCTCTACGAGGAACTGCTGACCAAGGTCGACAGCGACGACCGCGTGTCGCGCAAGCGGCTTGAGCGTCTGAAGGAGGGTTTGCAGGAGCGGTTGGAGAGCCTTTCGACCCGCAAGGACGACCTTCTCACGATCTCGGAAATCGGCGTCGATCAGATCATCGTCGACGAGGCGCAGGAATTCCGCAAGCTGTCCTTCGCAACCAACATGAGCACGCTGAAGGGCATCGATCCGAACGGGTCGCAGCGGGCGTGGGACCTGTACGTCAAATCCCGCTACATCGAAACGAAGAACCCCAGCCGCGCACTGGTCTTGGCCTCCGGCACGCCGATCACCAACACGCTTGGCGAAATGTTCTCGATTCAGCGCTTGCTCGGCCACGAGGCGCTCCGCGAACGCGGCCTTCACGAATTCGACGCCTGGGCCTCGACCTTCGGCGACACGACGACCGAACTCGAGATCCAGCCGTCCGGCAAATACAAGCCGGTGAGCCGGTTCGCCAGTTTCGTCAACGTGCCGGAGCTGATCGCGATGTTCCGCAGTTTCGCCGATGTGGTGATGCCGGAGGACCTGAAGCAATATGTGAAGGTTCCGGCACTCTCGACCGGCCGGAGGCAGATCCTCACGGCGCAGCCGACGCCGGCCTTCAAACTCTATCAGCAGATCCTCGACAGCCGCATCAAGGCGATCGAGATGCGCGAGGGGCCGGCCCAACCGGGCGACGATATTTTGCTGTCCGTCATCACCGACGGCCGACACGCGGCGATCGATCTGCGCCTGGTCATTCCGGCAAACGATAATGAGCCAGACAACAAGCTCAATCTCCTCATCGAGAACGCCTTTCGCATCTGGACGGAAACGAGCGAAAACACCTATGTCCGTCGGGACGGCAAGACTTATGACCTTCCTGGTGCCGCGCAGATGATCTTCTCCGATCTCGGCACCATCAATGTCGAGAAGACACGCGGTTTCTCTGCTTACCGCTGGATCCGTGACGAATTGATCCGACTGGGCGTACCCGCGTCGCAAATCGCCTATATACAAGACTTCAAGAAGACCGAGGCAAAGCAGCGACTGTTCGGTGACGTCCGTTCGGGCAAGGTTCGCTTCCTGATCGGCTCCTCGGAAATGATGGGCACCGGCGTCAACGCCCAGCTCAGATTGAAGGCGCTGCATCACCTTGATGTGCCGTGGCTGCCGTCACAGATCGAGCAGCGCGAGGGCCGCATCGTCCGGCAGGGCAATCAGCACGATGTCGTCGACATCTTCGCCTACGCCACGCAAGGGTCACTTGATGCCTCCATGTGGCAGAACAATGAGCGCAAGGCCCGCTTCATCGCCGCGGCTCTTTCCGGCGATACATCGATCCGCAGGCTGGACGATCTCGGCGAAGGCCCGGCCAACCAGTTTGCCATGGCCAAGGCGATTGCCTCGGGCGACGAGCGCCTGATGCAAAAGGCCGGTCTCGAAGCCGATATCGCGCGTCTCGAGCGGTTGCGCGCCGCCCATGATGACGACCTGTTCGCGGTGCGACGGCAGGTCCGGGACGCCGAACGCGACATCGAGGTATCGACCCGGCGCATCGGCGACATCGGGAAGGATATCCAACGGCTGGTTCCGACTGCGGGAGATGCCTTCACGATGACCGTCACGGGCATTTCTTATGACGAGCGAAAGGACGCCGGCCGCGCGCTGATGAAGGAAATCCTCACCCTCGTCCAGCTTCAACAGGAGGGTGAGATCGTCATCGCCTCCATTGGTGGCTTCGATCTCGTCTACAATGGCGAGCGCTTCGGCAAGTCTGAGGGTTATCGCTACACCACCATGCTTCAGCGCACGGGCGCGGACTACGAGATCGATCTCGCCGTCACTGTGACGCCGCTCGGCGCCGTCTCCCGCCTCGAGCACGCGCTGGGCGATTTCGACGGCGAGCGGAAACGCTATCGCCAGTGGCTGGAAGAGGCGCGTCGCCGCCTCGCCTCCTACCAGTCACGTCACGGTGGCGAATTTGCCTTTGCGGGGGAATTGGCCGAAAAGCGTCGCCAGCTCCGGGAGGTTGAGGCGGAGCTCGCGGCCGAAACGCGCGAGACAGGGGCCTCTACCAGGGAGGCAGCCTGATTTTGGAAGCAGTGCAGCATGCGCATGGGTGCATTGCACAATAAATGTTTTCCATATGATCAAAATATCATCATAGTGCACACAGCTGATGCACATGGCGGTCTCCTCCCAGTGCCGCCGCAACAGCTGTTCCCCTCTGGAGGTTAAATAACCTTCACACTTCATGGGCCTCGGTTCTTCCGAAGGCCCATTTTTTTGTTCCCGCTCAACCCGAATTCTGACCTTCGCATGGGATCGCCCGTCTGAAAAAACAGGAAAAGAGGGTGAAAGAAAACCGGTCGCAGATCGGTCCTCCCATCGCCGCTGGCGCTCAACCGCAGCCTACGCATCCCGGCCACTCGTCCTTCGCAAGGCTGTTAGCCCCGCTTGTCCTTCGCGGCAGGGCCGCTCGCCCGCAGTTGCGCCGGTCGGGCCGCTTTGCGGTCCGGAAGATGTCTTCAGGAAATGAAGACAGGAAGGACCGGCAGAAGGCCGCGTCCGCATCCCCGGAAAGGAACACTCCCATGCAACTCATGAAGGTCGATCCGCGTGCGCTGAAGGACAATCCCGACAATACGCGCCAGTCGAAGTCGACGCCCCAGGCCGACGCGTTGCTGCTTGCGACCATCAAGGCCGTCGGCGTCATCCAGCCGCCCGTCATTTTCGCCGAAGCCGGCGGCAACGGTTATGTCATCGAAGCCGGTCACCGGCGCACCCGCATGGCCATCGCCGCCGGCATCGAGGAAATCGATGTTATCGTCGTCGAGGCGGCCCACGATAATGGCGCGATGCGTTCGATGATCGAAAACATCGCGCGCGAGCCGCTCAATCCGGTCGACCAATGGCGTGGCATCGAGCGCCTCGTTGCACTCGGTTGGACCGAGGAAGCGATTGCGATTGCGCTGGCCCTGCCGGTCAGACAGATCCGCAAGCTTCGACTGCTCGCCAATGTGTTGCCCACGATGCTCGACCACATGGCCAAGGGCGACATGCCGAACGAGCAGCAGCTTCGCACGATTTCCGCAGCGTCGCTCGATGAGCAGAAGGAAGTCTGGAAGGCTCACAAGCCGAAGAAGGGTGACACGGCATCCTGGTGGGCGATCGCCAACGGCCTCACCAAGACCCGCATGTTTGCGCGCGATGCGAGTTTTGGCGACGATCTCCGCCAGGCCTATGGCATCGAATGGGCGGAAGACCTGTTCGGACCTGCTGACGAGGACAATCGCTTCACGACGAACGTCGAAGCATTCCTCGGTGCGCAGCAGGAATGGATGAGCAGCAATCTTCCCAAGAAGGGTTCCATCGTCGAGCTCAACAATTGGGGCCAACCGCACTTGCCGCCGAAGGCGGAGCGTGTCTACGGCAAGCCCGGCAAAGGCGATTGCACCGCCATGTATCTCGATCGTGAGGGCAAGGTGCAGTCCGCCTATTTCCGGTTGCCGGAGATCAGGAAAACGAAAGGCAAGGGCGATCCGACCGCCCCCGGCGGCGAGGACGAAAACGAAGGTATCGACGTTGCAGCGAAGACCCGGCCGGACGTCACGCGAATCGGCCTCGACATGATCGGCGATTTCCGCACCAACGCGCTGCATGAGGCGCTGGCTCGAGCTCCGATCGAGGACGATACCCTCATGGCAATGCTGGTGCTTGCGTTTGCCGGGCAGAACGTCTCGGTCGACTCCGGCTCCGAAGTCTCCGGCCATCTCTACGGCTCCAGACGTTTCGCCCGGCAGGCCGTCCGGCTGATTGGTGAAAGCGGCAAGCTGGAGTTCGACATGGATACGCTTCGTGTCGTGGCCAGGTTGACCCTGATCGACGCCCTGTCGGCGCGGACCAATCGCTCGGACAGCGGCATCGTTGTCCGGATTGCCGGTGATGCCATCGGCGCCGACGCCTATCTTCCGAACATGGGCACGGAGGAGTTCCTCGCGTGCCTCTCCCGCCCGGCGCTGGAAGCGTCCTGCGGCGGCACGAGTGTCGCCCCCCGCCCGCGCGTCAGGGACACCCGCGCTGCCCTTGTCGAGCACTTCAAGGAAGAACGCTTCGTGCATCCGGCAGCCTTCTTCGCGCCCGATGACGCGAAGCTGACCGAGTGGCTGGCCAAGAACATGGAGCAGGGCGGCGAGGACGACGATGCCCCCGCCGACGGGCCGATCGGCGGCATTGAGGACGGCGCCGGTGATGAGGCTGAGCCGTCGGTCGAGGACGATGCGGTGGACAAACCGCATGTTTCGGAAGCCGAGGACGGCGGCAACGCAGCCGACGCCGAGCTCGAAGAGCTGGATGAAGCCGACGCTGACACCGGCACTGAGGGTCCCGATACCGCTTACGGAATTGCGGCCGAGTAACCCTGCCCCACAACGTCATACTGATCGATACCGCCGCCGGCCATCACCGGCGGCGGCTTTTTCCAGCATCCACAATCCAACAGGAGAAAGCGCATGTTTGCGTTTCTGATTTACGAACGCGCCCCCATCGGCTCGATTGTCGCCTGGGCCGACGGCACGCCCCGCCCGCCCGAGCGCCACAGGAAGAAGCTCGCCGCCTGGGAAAACCGCAACAGCAAGGGTCGCCTGATCCACAAGCAGGGCAAGGCTGGCATCGGCAATGTCTGCCTGTCGCCCGAATTTACCCTGCATGAGGGCGATTTCGGCGCCAATGGCGTCATCACGATCCGCATCCACCGGACGTTCTCGCTCGACAGCAACCTCATATTCAAGGTGATCGAGCGCCCGCAGCTCGGCCACATCAGGGTCTTCGACCGCGCCGGCGACAACGCCGAGCTCGTCCACCTCGCCGCCAATCGCCAAGCGGCGGAGGAATGGTTGACCCGACATGGCTATCCCAATGCCGTGCTGGAAGAGGTCACTGCCGATGAAGTGGCAGCCGATCACGTCGAAGGGAGGGCTGCGGCATGAACCCGCCCGCTCTCCAAGCTCCAGAAGCTGCCACCCCTGACTGTTCAGGGGTGGAGTTCGGTCGCAGCGCCGATGACCTGCCCGTCGCCCGTGTCGGCGATCTCGTCTTCGCCATGGTGCCGGGACGCGATGGCCAGCATTTTCTCGCCAGCGCCTGGCGCGTGTCACGGCCGCTTTCCGAGCTCAAACGTGACGATTTCTACTCGCATCATGGCTCCGTTGCGGATGAGGCGGAATTTGGGGCGCGGATATTCGAACAGGCCGAGCACAGCGGCGAGCTCCGGGCGCTCGCCCGGCCAACGGTTCGGATAAACTGCTCGACACCATGGGGACCGTCGCAGGGCGCCACCGTCTACGCGGCGGGTATCGTCGCTCACACCACTGCCGGGCATGGCGGATTCAAGCTGTCCAAGGAGCGCAATGTCAAAATTCATCCGATGCTTCGTTGCGCCGGCGGCTGGTACGAAGAAGATGCCGCGTGGGCTGCAGTGGCCCTCGCCTATCCGAACCTCTTTACCGCATACGAGCGTAAGTGTGCCGATCGGACGATCCGGGATTCGTGGCCCAATGCCTGGGAATCGATCTTCGGCCGTCTGCTTGCGCCCGGTGAATCCCATGAAAAGGATCGCCGCACCTTCGAGCTGGAGCATGCCGGCGACTGGATCGTCATCTCCGCGCTACGCTCGGAGCAGCATGCCGGTATGACCGAAGTCATCGCCACGATTGGCGGCGTGCGGGCCAGCCGTGCGGAAGAGCGCCGCTTTCTCGTACCAAGCGACGAGTACGCGGTTGGCCGATTTGGCTTCGTCATCGATCCGGCGCGCCACGCTGCCTATAACGGACCGTCGTCTTTCATCAACTGGCAGGCGCGGGTGATCAATCCATGAATCCGGTCAGTCCCCGCGTTCTTCTGTCCCGCATGGAGGCGGCGCGTCGTGAGACGCGCCACCATCTCGATCGCATTCACCGGCAGATCACGGGCCGAACGCCTAGCGGTCACCGAGAAGGCCAAGGCCCGTTCGCACCGCCGGGGCGGGTCGCGGTGGACGCGCTCCGACGAACAGCTATTTCAGGATCACGTCGAGCGGCTAGCCTTCGAGCGACGAACGGAAATCGCTGTCCTGGCTCGCAAGCTCCAGCGTCAGGAGTGGGTGATCACCGGCATGCGTCGGACACTCGGCGACGATGCGGGTAATGCGGCGGCGTGAGCTCGACCGGGAGGCGGCGCTTTTCGTGCCGGGCTGATACGCTGGAGGAAAGGATGCGGGCTGTCGGTCGTAAGGGGTTCTCTCCTCCGGGGTTCCCGGGTCATCGCCCGGCCCCCGCCGGTCTGCCCTTCGTTTTCGCTGCGGTCTGAACCGGCGGCCGATCGTTTCAAGGCCGCTGGCGCGCCGCGGAGCGGCCGGCGCAGCCTCCCTCGCAAAACGGGTTCGCGTCCTTCGCAGGGCTTTACCCCGCTTGACTGCAAACCCGTTTCGCTCGCTCTGCCGCTCCGGACCTGTGAAAGCGCCCGTCCTCAGCCGGTTCCTGTCGACCGCATCGAAGGGCAGACCCGGCAGGGGCCGGAGCCGCTTCGCAAGCAAACCACGAAAGGACGATCCCATGGCCAAGCCCGCAACCAATCGACCCTCCCCCCGCGTCGTGTCGCTCCGCAAGGGCGCCACCCTCGAAATGGTCAGGCTCACATGCCCGGACACCGCACAGGCAATGCTGATCGCCGAGAGCTTTGGAACCGCGGTGGTCGACAGCGACGGCATCCGTCAACTCCACGAGCGCCTGATCATCGAAACCGCCGACAGCCTCTCGGAGGGTCTCGGCGAGAAGGCGATGCAGATCCATCTCCAGCGTATCGTCGGAGCCTATGTCGGCTCGGCTCACGGAGCCGGCCAGTTCTACAGCCGCGCGGTATCGGAGGCGCGTGACGCCACCGCCAAATCGGCAAACGATGCCCGCGACGAGGACCTCGATGGCCCGGTCGGTTACGACAGTGCCGCCCAGCGCAAACGCGAATTCGCCGCCGACATGGGCATACAGTCCCACGCGCTGCGGATGGCGGCTGAAGGTGCCGTCGCAGCCTACAGCCACGTCATCGGCGAAGCCTGGAAGCCTTTCGACCGCCCGGTCGAAAACCCGGGCCAGTCGCTCGACCGCAAGGCGGCCGAGGCGCAGATGGCGGCTCTCGGTTGAGGCGTTTCGGGCGGAGCTTCTGCTCCGCCCTTCCCCACTCTTAATCCTCGGCCGGTTCCTTTGGGACCGGCCTTTTTCCATGTCATCAGAAGGAAGAGAGAGGGAAGAATAAGGACCCCGCTCGCCACGCGACCCCGTCCCGGTCGGCGGTCCTGCAGGAGCCGGCGGCCTGCCGCAACGGCTTCGCCGTCCTTCACTCCGTTGCGGCCGTTCCGGTGCGCCCGCCCGCTCGATCGCTCCTGCCTTCGGACCTCCGCGACGGGGCCGCGATGAGCGCGGCCTCCAAAATGGAGGGAATGGACATGAGCAGGAAAGCCGAAGGCGAACGCGCCGACATCTATGCGCGGATCACGGACAGGATCGTCGCCGATCTCGAAAAGGGTGTGAAGCCCTGGATGAAACCCTGGCACGCGGCCAACACGGATGGCCGGATTACCCGGCCGCTGCGCCACAACGGTCAGCCCTATTCGGGCATGAATATTCTCTTGTTATGGTCGGAGGGAATGGCGCGCGGCTTCACCTCACCCATGTGGATGACGTTCAAGCAGGCGCTCGAGCTCGGAGCGGCGGTGCGCAAGGGCGAGACCGGTTCGACGGTGGTCTTCGCCAGCCGCTTCACCAAGTCCGAGGCGGACGGCAATGGCGGAGAAGTCGACCGGGAGATCCCGTTTCTGAAGGCATACACGGTCTTCAACATCGAGCAAATCGACGGCCTGCCGGAATACTACCATCACCGACCAGGTCCGGTGCTCGACCCGGTCGAGCGGGTCGAGCACGCCGATCGCTTCTTCCGCAACACGGCCGCCGTCATTCGGCATGGCGGCTCGCAGGCTTACTACTCGCCTGTCACGGATCACATCCAGATGCCGCCGTTCGAGACGTTCCGCGACGCCGCGTCTTACGTGGCAACGCTGAGTCACGAAAGTTGCCATTGGACGGCGCGCCCCGATCGTGTCGGTCGCGACCTCAGTCGATATGCCAAAGACAAGAGCGAGCGCGCCCGCGAGGAGCTGGTCGCCGAGCTTGGAAGCTGCTTCCTGTGCGCCGATCTCGGGATCGTGCCGGAGTTGGAGCCACGGCCGGACCATGCGTCTTACCTTGCCTCCTGGCTGAAGGTCATCTCCGATGACAAGCGGGCGATCTTTCAGGCGGCAGCCCATGCCCAGCGTGCTGTCAGCTTCCTGCACGGTCTCCAGCCCATTCAGGCCGACGAGAGAGTGGCTGCGTAGGAGGCGTCAAGGTCGGTCGTTGTCACCCGCAACGGCCGACAGCTCCCTCGGCTCTTTCTCCGCCGGCGTGTGCTGATCGGACTTGAGGTCCAGCTTGCCCCAGATCGATGGTTTCCGATCGGTGGCTTTCAGCTTCCGGGAGTGCTTGATTTCGACGGTAAACGGTTTTGTCTGCTGACGCATAGATCCTCCAGGCGACGAATCGCGGCCCGACAATATCGCGTTGATGAGAGGAGGCAGCTGCCCGGCAGCCGAGTTTGTCGCATCCGAAGCCGACGCCTGACGCGGAGACAGAGCAGCGGGTTCGCGGCTGCGACGGTCCGGCACGGCAGCGTGCTGACTAGGGCCGGCATGTCCAAGTTCCTCCCACCGCTGTCATAGGCCACGTCCTCCGCGGGCTCGATGAGGCATGTCTGATCGGAGACCGGCTTCGCCTCGATCGTTCTCCCGCAACGGCCGTCCGCGACTTTCTTCCCCTGAGCGCTGCGCGCCCATTCCTCGCGAAACAAGAAAGCCGCTCCCGGCCGCCCTCCACTTCGTTTCGGCCCCTTCGGGGTGCGGTCCGATCGTCGCCGATCCTTGCGACAGCCATCGAGGCCGCGAAGGGCGCGGCCCGAAACAACCGAAAGGAACTTCGACATGGCTACCATCGGCACCTTCACCTCCACCGAAAACGGCTTCACCGGCTCGATCCGCACCCTCGCACTCAACGTCAAGGCCCGCATCGCCCGCGTCGACAACCCCTCCGACAAGGGTCCGCACTTCCGCATCTACGCCGGCAATGTCGAGCTGGGTGCGGCCTGGCAGAAGCGCTCCAACGAGAGCGACCGCGACTACCTCTCGGTCAAGCTGGACGACCCGAGCTTCCCGGCCCCGATCTATGCAACGCTCACGGAGGTCGAAGGCGAGGACGGCTACCAGCTGATCTGGTCTCGCCAGAACCGCGACTGAGACATCGAGGCTCCGCCCATCGGGCGGGGCCTTCTCCATGCCTTCGGTTCATCCACATCCCACTATCGGATGAAAATGGATGGAACAATGGACGCCACTGTGTCATACCGTTTCGGATGGAAACGGATGGGACATTGGATGCCTGCTCTCGATCTTTCGACTTTGCGGATAACGCCCGAGATCCTGTCGCTGATCGCGGAGATCGACGAGTTCAAAGGCGCATGGCGCGCACTCGGCCGCATCGCGCCCGATCGCCTGTCCAGCCTGCGCCGGGTCGCCACGATCGAGAGCATCGGATCGTCGACCCGCATCGAGGGCGCCAAGCTGAGTGACCGCGAGGTCGAGCGGCTGCTCGTAAACCTCCGCATCGGCTCTTTCTCCAGCCGCGACGAACAGGAAGTCGCCGGCTATGCCGAAGTGATGGAGACGATCTTCTCGGCCTTCGACGCGATCCCCCTCAACGAAAATCACATCCGCCAGCTTCACCGGGATCTGCTGGCGCACTCGACCAAGGATGAGCGGCACCGCGGTGACTGGAAGACCCTTTCCAACAATGTCGAGGCGTTCGACGAGAACGGTGTGAGCCTTGGCGTCGTCTTTGCGACAGCCTCGCCGTTCGACACGCCGGGTCGCATGGCGGAGCTGGTGGCCTGGCAGCAGGCCCAGGAGAAGGATGGGACGTTCCACCCCCTGCTGATCGTCGCCGTCTTCGTCGTGGTCTTTCTGGAAATCCATCCGTTCCAGGATGGCAATGGCCGCCTGTCGCGGGCGCTGACCACATTGCTGCTCCTTCGAGCCGGCTATGCCTATGTGCCTTACAGTTCGCTCGAAAGCATCGTCGAGCAGAACAAGGAGGCCTATTACCTGGCACTTCGTCGCACACAAGGCACGATCCGCACGGATCGGCAGGATTGGAACCCCTGGGTCGAGTTTTTCCTGCGAAGTCTGCAGCGTCAAAAACAGCGCCTCGAGCGGAAGATGGAGCGTGAGCGCATCCTGCTCGGCGATCTGCCGGAGTTGTCGGTCTCGATCCTCGAACTGGCGCGCGAGCGTGGGCGCGTGACCGTGATGGACGCGGCCAAGGCTACGGGCGCAAGCCGGAATACCGTCAAGGATCATCTGCGCGCATTGACCGATGAGGGACACCTCACCCTGCACGGAGCAGGCCGCGGAACATGGTACGGCCTGAACTAAAACCGGAGTTAAGGGACGGCCGGTGCACCGGTATCGAAGCGGTCGTTCAACCGTGCGAGACCACCATGGCGATATCCGTTCATCCCCTGTTTCCGGCGCTCCATGTGCGGGCTCGATGGGGCATGTCTGACCGGAGAGTGGCTGCGCCTCGATCGTTTTCCCGCAACGACCGTCCGCAACTTTCTTCCCCTGCGAACTGCATTCGCATTCCTCGCGCACAACAAAGTTTCTCCCGGCCGCCCTTCATTGCATTGCGGCCCTATGCCACCCCATCGCGTAAGGCGCGACGTGGACCCCGGCGGGTGCGGTCCGATCGTCCCCGGTCTTTGCGACTGCCATCGAGGCCGCAATGGCGCAGCCCGAGACACAGCAAAAGGAACATCACCATGGCGACCATCGGCACTTTCACCTCCACCGAAACCGGCTTCACAGGCTCCATCCGCACCCTCGCCCTCAACGTCAAGGCCCGCATCGCCCGCGTCGAGAACCCCTCCGACAAGGGCCCGCAGTTCCGCATCTATGCCGGCGCCGTCGAGCTCGGCGCAGCTTGGCAGAAGCGCTCCGAGCAAACCGAACGCGACTATCTCTCGGTCAAGCTGGACGACCCGAGCTTCCCGGCTCCGATCTACGCAACCCTCACGGAAGTCGAAGGCGAGGATGGCTACCAGCTGATCTGGTCCCGCCAGAACCGCGACTGAGACATCGAGGCTCCGCCCATCGGGCGGGGCCTTCTCCCTCCAGATTGTGAAGCCGGAGACGGGCGTCGAGCCCGCCTTCGGCTTTTTGGTGGCATACGGGAACGGGGGATAGCTGCTCAGATCGGTCAAGGATGACGGGACGGAATGACGGCGTCAAGGACGAGTGGTTAGAATGCATCTCCAGAACTGTCCTGATTGTCTCTTTACCTTAGCAATAGTCATGCAGGATGCCGCCATGTTTGCTGAGCTTGCACGGTGTCCACAGGAGGGCCCCGCGCATCGCGGAGTGACCACACGAGTCCGACGCAGCGATGCGCGGGAGGTACCTGTGGTCAACGCGGGCACGGTAGGCCGGCCGCACATAGGGATAAAGACCATGGCGATGATTATTCCTGCGACGAAGGGGCAGACCGGTATTCCTGCCGGGTTTCCCATCCTGATGTCCGGCCGCATGGAAATTATCGAGGCAGCCTTCGCCTACCTTCTGGAGTTGGCTACCATTCCAGGCCGTTCGCATTCTTCAGACACGGTGCGGACCTACGCGGAACACTTATACGATTGGTTCGACAGTCTGGAACAGTCCGATCTGGATTGGAGGCTGGCCGATGAGGAAATGATTGCCGCCTACCGCAATCGTATGCTGGAACAGCCCAGTCCCCATACTGGCAGGCCCTATGCGCGCTCCACGATCAATGATCGTATTCGCTCCATTTGCCGGTTCTATAATTGGGCGCATCAACGCGGTTGGGTGACGCACTTACCATTCCGTATGATCGATGTACGGATTACTTCCGGGCGCAAGCAGTCTCTCCTGGCCCATACCAATACCCGGTCAGCGGTGGTCGCTGCGAATATTCTGACTGTAGCTGAATTCGAAAAGTTGCCGCGTGCGCTTCGAGCCGATCAGCTCGCGCGATTGTTCGGTCACCTTTCCATGCCCTATAGGCTGATGGCTGAATGGGCAGTCTGTACCGGCATGCGGCGGATGGAGCTGTGCGCCTTGACGGTTGCGCAATTGCCCGAAAGCAGGGGGGTCGATGCAGCTGATCATCCGCTGATCGGCGTACCCCTTGCGATAACGAAGGGCGGTCGACCCCGGACAATTTATCCACCGATCCGTCTTGTCGATCGCACGAACTGGTATGTCGGTGAGGAGAGAGCCGCTCTGGTTCGAGCTCGCCAGCGCAAGTCTCCGGTTTATGATCCGCGTGAGTTCCTGTTCCTGAACAGGCATGGAGGTACCGTGACACGAGCGCACCTTAGCGCAGTTTTTGCCGCCGGCTTCGAAGCCGCAAAAATTGATGGCAGTTTGCACTGGCTTCGCCATACGTTCGCCACGACAATGCTCGCCCGCCTTCAACGGATCGCCGCTGAAAAGCCGGAGATCAACCCACTCAAAGTGCTGCAGATCCTCCTCGGTCACAGCTCGATCCAGACGACGTCCATCTACCTGCGCTGTGTCGATCTGCATCATCGAGAAATCGCCGAGAGCATTGAATATCTTTATGGCGAGGTCATTCCTGATGCGGTCTGAGCGGCCACATATCGACCGGCGCCTTGCTGTGGCTCCAGCTCTCGATAAGCCGATCTCAAGCGGTATCGTGATCACTTTCCGTGACGAGTGGGGTGTCGTCGCACAGATGTTCGACCTCAATAGGCTTGGCTTATCGGTCGATCTTACGATTCTCTTTGCTGACGCTTTCCGCGCATCATTCGCCAGTGCCGCCACGGCGACACGGAAAGGATACTGGAAAGCGCTTCGCACGTTTGCTCGCTTCGTCGCGGAAGCAGGCACGATCGTTGAAGTTGCGGATCTCACGACCGAGGCTGTCGGTCATTATCTCGTATGGCTTGATCGCCAGAGATCGCGGACGGGCCAACCTTGGGGAGTATCAACCCGGCACGGCCGCTATTTGCCTATAAAGATCATACTTGAGTGGGCGATGCGAAATCGCGCCCATCTCATGCCAGAACAATTGCAGTTCCCGGCCAATCCTTTCCCGGGTCGTCACCGGACACCAGTCCCGCGCCGACTTCCAGCGCATGAGCTGAAGGCAATCCTACGAGCCTGCTATGCCGAAATCGACGTCGCATGGGCTCGCTTCGAGGAAGGGCGCGCAATCCTCGAAACAGACCGTGATGGCGTAATGGATGATCGTCGGGATCTGGAGACGCTGTTGGTCGCAACGGGTCGTGCGGGTGGCGGAATAATGCCATGGTACGATCGTGCCCCGGGGCGGCGGTCACATCGGCGGACGAGGCGCCATGGTGGCACTCGGATGCTGGCGCAACACCTGCATCTGACGGTCGATACTCTGGTCCCATTCTTTTTGGCTATCGCCATTCAAACGGCGGCCAATCCGGATTCCCTTCGAAACATAGGACGCGATTGCTTGGCTTCGCATCCCCTCGACCCTCATCGGATCATCGTTGATTGGGCCAAGCCGCGGGCGGGGAACGCCGTGCGCCGTGCGCAGCGCCGGACCTTTGACAAGCGACGGCGATATTCCGTCCCTAATCTTGTCGAAAAAGTGTTGGCGATGAGCGCGCCGCTCGTTGCCCATGCTTCACCTGGTGAACGCGACCGCCTCTTTTTGATCAGAGGTAACCGCCCGAAGGGAGTGGGCGTAATTGGCGCTCAGACGCTGGATGCCGGTATCCGCAGGTTTATTGCTCGTTCCAATGAAGGAATTGCCATCTGGAATGCCGCTCACCCTGAGCAACTTCGTTGCCCGATGCGAACCTTCGCCCCTGTCCTGTTCCGTGGCAGCGTGGCCATCGAACATTACCATGCGGCCGGCGGTGATATCCGCGTTGCGCAAGCATTGCTCAATCACTCTCGAGCCAGCACGACAGACCTCTATGTTCGCGGGCCCGAAACACAACGCATGTATGAGAAGACAATCGCGAGCCTCCAGCATCGGATGATCGGCTGGATCGCAATGCGCCAAGAGGCCCATGGTGTTGAGCGAAATATCGATGGTCAGATCGGGAACAGCAATGAGGGTTCAGCCGAAGCCTTCAGCCACATCTGCATCAATCCGGTGGCCGGCAAGGCTCCTGGATCCACCCAGGGGCGCCTGTGCCCAGGTTTTATGAGCTGTCTCAGCTGTCCCGGCCTCGTTATTCCGATAGACAGCCGACACCTGGCCCGAATTCTGCAAGTGATGCGCAAGTTGGAAATCGCCCGCGATCGGCTCGATGCAGAGCGTTGGCGATCAATTTACGCCCCCAGCTATCGCATTCTCAGTGAAGAGATCCTGCCGGACTTTCCTTCCGGATTGTATGAGGCGGCGGAGTGCTTGATCGAGACACTTCCACCCCTGCCGGACCCGGAGTGACGTCAATGGTGGCTCAACCTGCAAATGCGGAGCAGCGGATCCGAAATCAGGAAATCCGTATCTCGACGATATCGATGTGGTCGGATCGCATTTGGCAACTGGATGTCGACGTGCCGGGAACGACACCCGCCGATCTCGTGATCGATTGGGGCATAGCCTTTGTGGATGGAAGCCGATTTACCGATGAGGAATGGGTAGCGTGGCGCGAGGCTGCGCGGCGCTTTCTCTGGTCGCTGCGCGTGACGCCGCCTCCGGGTCGTCGCCGTGCAAGGGGAACGACTCTTGTCAGAAGATTCCAGACCCTGCGCGTTCTCATCCGGTGGATGGTCGCCGAAGGCTATCGATGCTTTGCCGACCTCGACCGTGATGCAGCTCACCGCTTTCTCGGCGTCGTTTACCAGCGACCGGGTCGCGGAGGGCGCTTTTTATCGGAGACCGTGACCCCGGTCGGTTATATCCGGATTCTGGACCTTCTCTATTTACAGCGAGATTGGCTTCCTGACGCGCCGGCTGAACCTTTGGTGGACCCGATAACCGGCTCCCGATCATTGAGACCCGGGCAACTGTCCAAGTCTATGCCCTATACGCCGGATGCTATTGCCGTTCCTCTTATCTCTGCAGCATTACGTCTCATCGGCACGCCAGCCGACGACATAATCGCGCTGCGGGAACAAGCCGAGGACGCCCACGGGCAAGCCCTTTCGAGCGGATTTGGATATAAGGCGCGACAGAGTCACATGCGCGCTTGCCTTGATAGCTTCCGCTTCGCGACGGTGCCCGGGGAAGCTCCTCCTTGGAGGACGGAGCCCGTGCTGACCATGAAGTTGGTGCAATTCCTGGTCACCCGGATTTACGACGCCTGCTTTGTCGTCATCGCCTATCTTGTCGGTGCGCGAGCCTCGGAAATCTTGGGCCTGCGGGCTGGATGCATCGAGCGGCATGCTGCTGCCGATGGCACCGAAACCTTCGCTTATCTGAGTGGCCAGATCTACAAAACAGCCGTTGGCATCGGCGGAACGCCGCATCGATGGGTGGCGCCGGACCCTGTTGTGCGGGCCGTGACTGTTTTGGAACGCTTATCTGCTCCCATCCGCCAGCGGATGGGGCGGGAGGAATTATGGTTGTCGGCGATGGCTGGGCGCGGCGGGATGGCCATCCCGCGATCATCCGGGCTGGCTGACCGGCTCAACGGACCGTTTACATCCTTTATAGATCTGCCTCTTTATAACGAACGGCCGTGGCATCTGACGACCCATCAGGGACGAAAGACCTTTGCGCGCTTTGTCGGTCGACGCGACCGTACCGGCCTTGACGCCCTTGCCTCGCACTTCGGCCACGTGACCAGAGCAATGACCGACAAAGGCTATGTCGGGACGGACTTCGATCTGACCGATCTGATCGATGGAGAGATCTCGAACGACACAAGGACGGCGCTTGAGGATTTGCTGACTACGGCAACGGCGGCCGGCAGTGCCGGACGAGTGATCTCTGCGCACAGTCGCTTCCGCGGACGTATACGAGACGGAGATGCTGCGGACTATGTAGACTTCATCCTGAGAGAAACCGACATGCGCCTCGGTCATTGCGATTGGGGCTACTGCGTCTACCGCCGCGAAAGCGCATCGTGCCTGGGTGATGATCGAGGCCCGAACCCGGTCATCAGAACACAGAGCATCTGCGCCACCTGCAGCAATTTTGCGGTAACGGAAAAGCATCGGCCGGTATGGGAGGAGCGCCGCAAGCAAAATGCACGGCTTCTGGCGCATCCGATGCTCGACGACGACAGCCGTGCGTTGGCAAGGGCCAGGATCGATGAATGTGACCGCATTCTGGGCGAACTTCAGCAAGGTCGCGAAAACGATGACGAATAGTGCAGAGCAGCCCGCGAAGCTGAAATCTCATGAAACGCGTCATCGAAATACCGAGCGCCGCATTCGGCAGGCGATGGATCGGCTTGTTGCACAGGCTTCGTTGGAAGGGCGGACTACCCGGGTCACAGTGGCTGCACTGGCGCGAGAAGCTCAGGTCAGCCGAAACACGATCTATGCCGAACACAGCAGTTTCCTCGAAGAATTGGCATCCGCAAATCCACCGCGCCCCGGAACTCAGCGACCGCCTCCCAAATCTGACATGTCGGCACTTCGAGCTTCGATGCATGAACTCCAAGCGCAAAGGCGGCTGCTCGCGACCGAGAATGCCAGCCTGCTGAAGCGTGTGCTGGATGCCGAGAAGGCCGTTGCTCGATTGGAAAAGCAGAACGCCAAGCTGGTTCAGGAGATCAGCAGGGTGCGGCGGCTTAGCTCGACATGACTGATCGCGTTGAAGCATCCACCCGTCCATGATCCGATGAGCGAGTGGTTGATTTTTTTGGGTCCGAGTCCGTGGAACCCAAAGTCCGTTACTTCAGATATCCCATCCTACCATGCCGGATCAGCTCGCCTCGAGCACGAGCGGTACCCCCAAAATGCTGCGCATTTTGGCTCCCCCACTCGCCGGCTCCGCCGGTCGCCTGCGGCGATCCTCGACCCGAACTGCTCCGTCATCGTGCACGTCTCTCGTCTTCAAACAGAGGAGAGACACATGCTTACCATCTACGACGAAATCCAGCAGCTGCGCGTCGAGCTTGCCGCCTGCATCCTTACGCCTGCCGAGCGCGCGGCAAGTGAGGCTGAACTCGCAAAGCTCCTCGCTGAACAGGCATCGCTCGACAGCGCATTCGACGCCATCATGGCAGACGAGGAGCCGCCAGAATGACGGCGCCTTCTCCAAACAGGACGCTTGACTAAGACCTAAG
>NZ_CAXUPP020000004.1:0-282256 GCF_964252955.1 Pararhizobium sp. LjRoot238
CGCTACAGACATTCTTGAAAAGGTCGCTCGGGGGCGACAGGCGTTAGAGTCACAACACTAGATGTCGATGGCTCACGACACCTCCCTGGGGGAAGTAAACTTGGAATCTCGTTCAATTCGACAGGCCCGGATTCGGCGGCATCGTGCACGAACGTCTTGGTTTCAGTCCCGATCTCGAAGGGCGCAACGGGCACCCAGCCATTCACCTGCCCGACCAAGGTTCCCCTTACGCTCGCTCCGGCATCGTTCACAAGCACCCCAACCCGACGGTCGTCACGCAGCCGGGTTCCGACCGCGGCACCCGGATTGGCGAGATCAGCCAACAGGATGCCGACAGCCACACCCGTCTGGTCGCGCGCCTTGTCACGAGCGACCGGCACGAGATTATGTCCGCAGCGGGCGAGCCACTCTGCATGGGCCGCGCCGATGCCCGAGGCGGCCCTCGGGATGAGGCCAGCTGGATTTTCAGCCATGATCTTGTTCTCTCTCGTGGATTCGTTTATTGATGATAGACGTCATTATTGACACTTAACATGACGTTCGTCATTAAAAAGTCAACAGTCCCAACGGAGAATTTGAAATGAAAATCAGACGGGGACAGAGGGCCGAGACCGCCAGCTTCGCCGCTCCAGGAAATAACGTAGACAACAGCGATAGCCCTGCCTCTCAATGTTCAATTGCACGCAGCCTCGACCTCGTCGGTGACGCGTGGAGCATCTTGATCCTGCGGGACGCACACGTGGGTCTTACACGTTTTGAAGAGTTTCGGAAGAATCTGCGCATCGCACCTACTATGCTGACACGGCGGTTGGCTGCTCTGCACGAAGATGGGTTGCTCGAAAAACGCCTCTACTCGGAACGGCCTCCGCGCGAAGAGTATGTACTCACGGCCGCGGGGCGCGATTTCCTGCCGGTACTAGTGATGCTGGGCACATAGGAATTTCGGCACCAATCTGGCGCGCTACGTCGATGCTGACACGGGTTTGGAAATCCAACCTATTGCCGTGGACGCGGTTACGGGCGCAACCGCCCGGGAGCGGCCATTTCGTATGACTACTGGCCATGGCGATGCCTAAATCGTCTCGTGTCATGCCGCATCAGCACGGGGCTGTAAGATTTGGCGTAAATCCGCGTTTTTTTAAAGATCGCGAACGTCCGAACCAGGTCGAACCAACTTACCTCATGTTCAAATAATTTAGCCTTAGCCCAGCGCGCCGAACAACCTTTGAGCGCGTGTTGCAACCTTGGCGGAAATCGCTCCGTTTGCTGGATTCACAACTGATGCTATTGGACAAGCTAAGCAAAGTGCATCATCGCCGTTGTGGAGGGTAGAGGATCATGGCCCGTCCTGCAAAAATGGGCGGCAAGGACCTCGCTGGGCGGGCGACCGGACGCGTTGGCCACCGGATCGGGTCGTCCGCCGCGCTGTTACTTCTTGGTGGGCTGTGTGTTCAGAGCCTGAACAAACGCTGTGCCGAACGCCGCGTCGGACATCGGTTGTTGACCCGTGATCAGTTCACGATCGACCACAACATTACTGGTCCAGGGTGCCGACGCATTCTGCAAAATGGCTCCCGCCGAGGCTAGCGCCTCGTCAGCGTAGAACACGACATTGCCGCCCAGTTGCACATCGCCTTCGACCTGCTTTTC
Source organism: Pararhizobium sp. LjRoot238 (assembly GCF_964252955.1). Lineage (NCBI taxonomy): Bacteria > Pseudomonadati > Pseudomonadota > Alphaproteobacteria > Hyphomicrobiales > Rhizobiaceae > Pararhizobium > Pararhizobium sp. LjRoot238. The sequence continues at coordinate 1,651 of NZ_CAXUPP020000004.1, forward strand.
CTCGGCGGCAGAGAACGCTGTCAGGCGATAGCCAGCATAAGGCCAGCCCTGGCTGAGCGATTGCAGCTGGGTGCCGTCGTTCGCGCTGAGTGCGAGACGATAAGCCTGCGGGTCAGGTAGCGTGGAAAGCAGCGCCACCGGACCATGGCAGATAATGCCCGTCGGCCGGCCGCCGTCATGGAACGCCCGCAGTATCTGTCCCAGCGATCGATCCTGGACCAGGTCCTGCATCGGCGCATGCCCACCGGGAATAAAGACACCGACGAATTCGCCAACGCCTGCAGATTGAACCGCCGAGAGGCGAAGCGGTTGCTTCAGGCTGTCGAGTCCATTGATGTAAGCTTCCGCTTCGGCACGCTTGGCGTCGTCGCCCCCGAAATAGTTCTTGTGATTTGAATTCGAGTCCATTTGCGGCGTATCGCCGTTCGGATTAGCAAACACAGGTGTGTAACCAGCATCAACAATCTGCTTCAGTGGAACGGCGAGTTCGTTCAGGAAGTAGCCGGTCTTGTAGGTCTTGCCGTCTCGAAGTTCGAGCTGGTGGGCGCTCGACATCACCACCAGCACCTTGCCCTTGCTCTGCGCGGAGGCAGCCGTCGGCGCCACCATCGCCAGTCCCATCGCCAGTCCTATCGCGAGGACAGCGCTACCCATACTTCCAATACTCATCTGCTTTTCCTTTGTGTTGATCGGCTTATTCGAGCTCTCTCGCAGCCGATCCGTGCGCTTTAGCGTCCGAGGCAATCCCTTCAACGTTTTGGGAAGCTCCTTGCCATTTACCGGCATATGCCGATAATTTATCTATGGCATATGCCGCTATCTTGTCAAGACGACGGAATAGGGCTAGTGAAAATGAGGAAATAATCGCCTGTGTCCGAGGCTCAAAGGAGGTCTGTCGATTGAAGAAGAAGGCCAGTGTCGACCCGAATTATTGCAACAACACCGTTTTACGGCAGGCGACACGGAGGATGGGACAGCTCTATGACAGCATTATCGCGCCGAGCGGTCTGAGGGCTAGTCAGTTGGGACTGCTAACCCATGTGGTCTCACTGGGCGAGCCTACGATGCGGGAACTCGCCGAGGACATGGTCATGGACCAGTCTGCGCTTGGCCATACGTTGAAGCCGCTTGAGCGCAGCGGCTACCTTGAGCTGATCGTCGATCCTCAAGATCGCCGCGCCCGTCGGATTCGTCTTACCCTAGCGGGGACACGCAAGTTCGAAGACACATTGGTCCTGTGGAAAGCGGCCCAGGATAGCTTTGAGGCCGCCTTTGGGGCAGAGAAGGCGGCCGAATTGAGAGCGGTCCTGGCGTTCCTGGCATCGGACGATTTTGAGCAGGCGTTTAAAGCGCCCACACCCAGCGAGTCCGGCGATTAAGCCGAAACATCGCTTGTCGGTTATTCGGAACCAGGGTCGAGGCGTGGCTGCGACGACCATAGTTGCGCATTCGATAAAAGGTCTATCGTAAACACAGAAGACAAACAGCCGGCATTTCGCTTCAGTCGGATTGAGAACAAGCCACTACACTACTTGTCCCGAGCGAAAGGCCTTCACCAGCTTAGGACAAGGCGGTCAGTCTTTCAGACTGCGACGCGCCTCATAAGCTTCTAGGAATTCCGGAGAGGCGACGTCATCCGCCAGCGTGCGGAGCGCAGCCGCGGAAGGACCTAGTACGACCTCAACGCGTTGGTTGGCGTCAGCCCAATGGACCAACGCCTCGTGCATGCGGTGCTCGCCAGATCTCGTCAGCATCGCGTGCTTCGTTCGGCCGTCATGTTCGTCCGGCACGAGCTCGACGAGCCCGTCCCGGACTAGCGGGCGAAGTGCGTGGGTCAAAGCGGAAATGCTGACGGCAAGGCGCTCGGCGAGTGATTGCAAGGTGGGCCATAGATGGCCGCCCTCCCGCAACGCGGCAATCTGGGTCAGAAGCCCGACTTGAGTGGCCTTTAGCCCGGTTGGCGCTACCGCATCATCGTAAAGCTGGCTTAGCCGCCGTGACGCGCGCCGAAGAGCAGTGTTGGTGCACACGAGTTCGGACAGGAGCTTCGGCGGGCTCAGCCTACCCGTGCGCAGTTCCTCTGCTGCATCGTCAATCGAAAGTTTCTTACCCATCACGCCAAAATAGTTGAGCACTCAGCCATTGACAAGGGCGAGGTGCGGTCATACTTAAACTTGAGCACTCAACAAAATAGGAACTTCACATGTCTGCATCATCGCTCAAGCCCGTTGCTGTCGTTACGGGCGCCTCTGCCGGCATCGGCGCCGTCTATGCCGAACGCCTCGCTGAAAGGGGGTATGACCTTATCCTTGTAGCTCGGCGCGCTGAACGCCTGAAGGCGCTCTCGGACAAGCTGGGTGCTGCCCACGGCACGAAAGTTGAGGTGGTGGAAGCCGACCTCACGAAAGATGCCGACGTCACGCGCGTCGAAAAGGTGCTGAAGGCCAATTCGGCGATCACGCTCCTCGTGAACAATGCCGGTAACGCGACACTCGCTCCCATCGCCAAGACCTCTGAGGAAGACGCGGCCTCAATGATCGCACTCAACGTCATCGCGCTCACACGCCTCACGCACGCCGTTCTGCCGGAATTCCTCGGCCGCGACGAGGGTGCAATTATCAACGTTGCTTCGGTCCTGTCCTTTCACGCACTGCCGATCAGTGCGATCTACAGCGGCACCAAGGGCTATGTGATGAACTTCAGCCGCGGCCTGCAGCAGGAATTGGCTGGGACCAATGTCCGCCTGCAACTCGTCATGCCGGCATCTACGGCAACCGAACTCTGGGATTTGTCGGGAATCCCGTTGGCATCCCTCAACCAGGCCGCGGTGATGACGTCCGAAAACCTGGTGGATGCTGCTCTGGCCGGGTTCGACAGCGGCGAAGACATCACGCTGCCATCCGTTGCCGACGCCAGTCTCTGGGACACGTTCGACGAAGCTCGGTCCAAGCTGTTCGCCGCGACGCAGACCGGTGAACCTGCACCCCGCTACCGCGCTGCCTAAGCCAGCGGCGTAAAACCCAATCGATCGACTGCAAGGGGTAATGCGTGCGCCAGCCGGCGTGAGCAGGTCCATGCAGAAAATCTGCTTTCCTTACTGAGGAGAAACCAAATGCCCAATTTATTCGACCAATTCACGCTGAAAGGCGTGACACTCCGAAACCGGATTGCGGTTTCCCCCATGTGCCAGTATTCCGCGATCGATGGTGTCCCCAACGACTGGCACAACGTCCATCTCGCCAGCCTGGCGCGTGGTGGCGCTGGCCTCGTCAACGTCGAAGCAACAGCGGTCTCTCCCGAGGGCCGGATCACACAGGGCTGCACCGGTCTTTGGAACGATGACCAGGCCGAGGCCTTTGCGCCGATCGTCGCCAGCATCGAAAAGGCCGGTGCGGTCGCAGGGATCCAGATCGGCCATGCCGGCCGCAAGGCCAGCGCTAACCGCCCTTGGGAAGGCGACGATCATATCGCCGAGGGCGACCCGCGCGGCTGGGAGACCATCGCACCCTCCGCCATTGCATTCGGCGGCGGCCTGCGGAAGGTACCACGTGCGATGACGAAAGCGGACATCGATCGCGTTCGTGGCGATTTTGTCTCTGCGGCGATCCGCGCGCGCGATGTTGGATTCCGCTGGCTCGTGCTGCATTTTGCCCATGGGTATCTCGGCCAGAGCTTCTTTTCGTCGCATTCGAACCAACGCGACGACGAATATGGCGGCAGTGCCGAAAACCGCGGACGCTTCCTCCTCGAAACACTGGCGGCCGTTCGTGAAGTCTGGCCCGAGGACCGTCCGCTTACGGCTCGCTTCGGCGTCATCGAGTTTGATGGCCGTGACGAAGAAACCTTGCAGGACGCGATCGATCTTGTGGGGAAATTCAAGGCAGCCGGCCTCGATTTCCTTGATGCCAGCCTCGGTTTTTCGACCCCGACGGCCAATATTCCGTGGGGTCCTGGGTTTGTTGCGCCTTACGCCGACCGAGTCCGGAAGGCCACTGGCCTCCCCGGCTCGGCGAGTTGGAATATCACTCAGCCGGAGCAAGCGGACGAACTCATCCGCAGTGGACAGCTCGACCTGGTCATGATCGGCAAGGCGATGCTCGCCGATCCGCATTGGCCGTACTCAGCCGCGCGCAAGCTCGGTGTCGAGCGTCCGTCCTGGACATTGCCCGCCCCCTACGCACATTGGCTCGCATCCTACCGCGCGGCCTGAATGATCGGGCGCCTTCAACATTCTTCGAAGGCGCCCGTTTTCTGGATGTCGATACACGCAAACAGGACGACGCGCCTCATCTCAACCCTGTTCGCATTCTACTCTGGGGAGTTTCTCATGTTCAATAATTCGGAGTTGGTTCCCAGATGGGCCGGAACAAACTTCGAAAGTATGTTGGAAACTTTGGTCGAAGTCGCTCCTTTTGAGGGGTACACGACTGATGCCATGGAAGGCTCCTCAGCGAAGCATACGATCTTTCGAAGCTCCGGACGCTATTCCTGGCGGGCGAACGTGCCGACCCCGACACGATGAAATGGGCAGAGGACCAGATCGAGGTGCCCGTGATCGACCATTGGTGGCAAACCGAGACCGGCAGTCCGATCAGCCACAACCCGGTCGGGCTGGGATTGCTGCCGGTGAGACACGGTTCCTCGGGCGTACCGATGCCAGGCTATGACGTGCGCATCCTCGACGACGCCGGCCACGAGGTGGAAGCGGGAACCCTGGGCAATGTGGTTGTCAAATTGCCGTTGCCGCCTGGCTGCCTGCCGACGCTCTGGAATGCAGATGAGCGCTTCAGCGAAGCCTACCTCGCCGAGTATCCCGGTTACTACAAGACAGCCGACGCCGGCTATGTCGACGCAAGCGGCTTGCTGTTCATCATGGCGCGCGCCGACGACATCATCAATGTCGCGGGCCACCGGCTTTCCACGGGTGGTATGGAGGAGGTGATCGCCGAACATCGCGATGTCGCGGAATGCGCCGTGATCGGCATAGCCGACGAGATGAAAGGACAGGTGCCCTGTGGTTTTGTCGTGCTGAATGCCGGAGTGGCGCGCACTCCAGCCGAAATCGAGGCTGAGATCGTCGCGCTTGTACGGAAGAAGATCGGTCCCGTTGCTTCCTTCAAGATCGTCGTCACGGTGAAGCGGTTGCCCAAGACCCGTTCGGGCAAGATCCTGCGCAGCACCATGCAGTCTATCGCCGACAAAAAGGCATGGAAATTGCCGCCTACGATCGACGATCCGGCTATTCTCGACGAAATTGCGGCCGCTCTGAGCCAGCATGGGATCGGAGCATGGGGGCCGTCGGATGGAGTCTGAAGATCACTCGGGAACGGGCGGCGGATGGCGCAAGCGCTGGGCAACCTCGAAAATGACGATTGTCATGGGCGAGGGTACCGTTCTGCTAACCGGCATGTGCCCTGTCGCTCTTTGTGCGTTCAATGCCCGAGCCCAGGAGGGCGATGCGACGGCGGGCGCCGCTGTTTTCAAGAGATTCGCCATCTGCCATGTCGTTGATTCCGATAGGAACAAGGTCGGTCCGTCGCTGCGCGGGCTGTTCGGCAAGAACGCTGGAGCGCATCCGGGTTTCGCCTATTCGGCTGCAATGAAAGCAGCCGGCGGAGACGGTCTCGTCTGGGGCGAGACGACGTTGCGCGGTTATCTGCACAACCCGAAAACGAACCTGGTCGGCACGAAAATGGCCTTCCCCGGTCTCAAGGACGATCAGGCGATAACCGATCTCATCTCTTATTTGAAGCAACACTCGGAGTAAAAGGTTGCGTACCAACCGGGCGGCACATCCGTTAACGGCCTCAACCGACCGCGTTTTCTACGTGTGAGATATGAAGGACGCTATCGGACTTTACCCTGACACGTCGGAAAGAGGATGACCTCTCAGAAATGCCGCCGCGTGTTTCGCAACATCCCCCGGCGCGGAGTCCGGGAAAAAATGGCCGCCCTTGATTGCGTGGGCCTCCATGGTAGTGCAGCGATCCACCCAGGTCGCGGGCAAGTCGTAGAGTTTGGCCACGGCGCCCGACGCTCCGTAGAGGATCAGCGCGGGAGCGGATATACGTTTTCCATGATCCGCAAGATCGTGGGCGAGATCGACCGCCAGTGCGGCGCGATAATCGTTGCAGCCGCCGGCAATCGCCTCGGGATCGCGCCATGAAGCGCGGTAGGCGGCAAGCTGTTCGGCATCGAAATCCCCTGGACCCGCCGCGCCCCAACCGAAGAGGCAGGTTTCATAAAAGAGGTCCGGATTGGCCTCGATCATGCGCTCCGGGAAAGGTCCGGGCTGAGCAAGGAAGAACCAGTGCCAGTAGCTTTGAGCAACCTCCTTGCGAAGGTCGATCAGCAGGACGGCAGTGGGAACAATGTCCATCAGAGTAGCACTGGCCACCGCGGCCGGGTGGTCCAGGGCCAGCCGATGCGCGACCCGGGCACCGCGGTCGTGTCCCACAAGGTGAAACCGCACATGCCCGAGCGCACGCATCAATCCGGCTTGGTCGGCCGCCATGGCGCGGAAGCTGTAGTTGGCGAGATCGGGTTGGGCCGGCGGCTTGCCGGAGGCGCCGTAGCCGCGCAGGTCGGCGCAGATCGCGCGATAACCCCGTGCGACCAGTTCCGGTGCGATCCGTGCCCAGAGCGCCTTGGTCTGCGGAAAGCCGTGCAGCAGCAGCACCGGCTCTCCCGCACCCGCCGCGACGTAGGCGATCTCCACGCCATCGACCGCAATCCGGCCGCTTTCGAAATCCTCGAACATCCTCGCCTCCCCCTTGCAATGCGACTACAGCGCTTCAAGCGCCAGAGCGATACCCTGCCCGCCGCCGATGCACAGCGTGACGATGCCTCTCGACAGCCCATCGCGTTTCATGGAATGGAGAAGCCGCGTGGTGAGGATCGCCCCCGTCGCGCCGATCGCGTGACCATGCGCGACGGCGCCGCCTTCGACATTGACGATATCCTCCGGCAGGCCAAGCTCACGCATGACTGCGATCGGCACGGCGGCGAAGGCCTCGTTGATCTCGATGCGTTCGATGTCGCCGAGCGTCCAGCCGGCCTTTTCCAGTGCCCGACGAATGGCCGGAACAGGCCCAAGACCGAACAGGCCGGGCTCGACGGCGGCAACGCCATAGCCCGCAAGGCGAGCCATGGGCTTGAGGCCTTTGGCATCGGCAAAGCCGCGGTCGGCAACGATCATTGCTGCGCCAGCGCTGTTCAGCCCCGGCGCATTGCCGGCGGTAATCGTGCCGCCCGGACGGAAGGCCGGCTTCAACCGGGAGAGCGACTCGATGGTCGTATCCGGGCGCGGCGCCTCATCGACTGCGAAACACTCAGGCCCCTTGCGGCCTTTGATCTCCACCGCGACGATTTCATCCGCGAACCGGCCGGCATCCCGCGCAGCGACGAAACGCTGCTGGGACCGCGCGGAAAACGCGTCCTGCTCCTCACGGGCGATCTGGAACTTGGTGACGAGGTCTTCCGTGTGCCAGCCGGAATGCTCGCCGGAGAAGGCGTCGTTCAGCCCGTCCGTCAGCATGCTGTCGAGGATCTGGGCCGGTCCCATGCGGTAGCCCCAGCGCCCGCCGTCCATCAGATAGGGCGCGCGATCCATGTTCTCCATGCCGCCGGCGATAGCGGCACTACAGTCGCCGGCGGCAATTTCCAGCGCCGCGCTCAGGATCGCTTGGGCACCCGACCCGCAGACGCGATTGACGGTCAGGGCCGGTACGGAAACCGGAAGCCCGCCGCCGATGGCCGCCTGCCTTGCCGGATTCATCCGGTTTCCGGCCTGGATGACGTTGCCCAGCACGACCGTGCCGATGTCGTCGCCCGAAAGCCCGGAGCGTCGCAAAGACTCTTGCACAACGATTGAGCCAAGCTCGGTGGCGGGCACGCCCTTCAGCGTGCCGTTATAGGCGCCGATCGCGGTGCGAACCGGATGGGCGAGGATGATGTCACGCGTGCTCATGGTTTTTCTCCCTGGCTGGGTGGTGGCGTTGCTGTAGCGGCGTTCAGGCGACTTTCTTCGCTCTTGCATCGGACGCCCATGGCACCGGCGTTCTGGCCGGTGCGGACGGATCGCTGCTGCTGGCGCTATCGAGTCTGTCGAGCTGTTCGGGCGAGAGCTCGACAGCAAGCGCGCCGAGGTTGCTCGCCAGCTGCGTCAGCGAGCGTGGACCGATCATCGGGACGGCGCCATGGCTGCCCGCCCAGGCAATGGCCACCTGATCGGCGCTGACACCTCGTTCACCGGCGATCGTGAGCACTGTGTCGAGGATCTTCGTGCGCTGCGCCGAATTCTCCGCCTGGAACACATTGCCGCCCAGGCCTTCGGCGCGGCCTTTCTCCCCTTGCCGGTACTTGCCCGTCAGCATGCCGCCGCCGAGGGGCGACCATGTCACGACACCAAGCCCAAATGCCTCGGACGCCGGAAACAGATCCGCTTCCGGTTCGCGGTGCACCAGACTGTGCTCGAACTGTGCGGCGGCGATCGGAACGGCATGGGTCAGTTCCGCCAGCGTGACCGCGCGCGAAAGCCGCCAGGCCGGAAAGTTTGACAGACCTGCATAGAGAATCTTGCCAGCGCGAGCGAGATCTTCAAACCCCCGGACAATCTCTTCGGAAGGCGTCACCCCATCGGGATGATGCGCCCAGTAGATGTCGATGCGGTCCGTCTTAAGCCGTCTGAGGCTACCCTCCACGGAGGCGACCAGTGCCTTGCGGCTATTTCCGGTGACGAGTCGATTGGCATTGGGCACGGCCCCGTTGGTGAACTTGGTGGCGAGCACGAAATTCTCGCGGCGGCCCTGCAACAGCGAGCCCAGAAGCTCTTCCGACTGCCCGAACTGATAGATGTCGGCTGTGTCGATAAAATTGCCGCCGGCGTCGGCATAGGCATCGAAGACCGCCTTGCTCGTGTCGGGGTCGGCGCCATGCCCCCAGCCTGTGCCGAAGTTTCCGGTGCCAAGCGCAATTTGCGAGACCCGGAGACCGGTTTTCCCGAATGGCATGTATTTCACGACCTGTTCCTTCTTTTGAATTGCGACAAAGGCGTAGCCAGCGCTCATGCGTTGCTTGTTGATAGGGGAGCACGATGCTCGCGGACCAGGACGATCGAGAGCGCTGCGACGACGCAGAGAAGGCCAGCGACAAAGAACGCCGGCAGATATGTTTCATAAAAGGTGCGGGTGAAGCCGGCGCCATAAGCTGCAGATGCCGCGCCAAGCTGGTGGCCGGCGAACACCCATCCGAAAACGAGGTTGGCCCGGTCGCCGAACCGGTCGGCCACCAGCTTCACCGTGGGAGGCACAGTGGCAACCCAATCGAGACCATAGAAGATCGCGAAGATCGTCAGCTCGTAGAAGCTGAAGCTGCTGAAAGGCAGATAGAGCAGCGACAGCCCACGAAGGCTGTAGTACCAGAACAGCAGCCAGCGACTGTCATAGCGGTCAGAAAGCCAGCCCGACCCCACCGTGCCGACAAAATCGAATATGCCGATCATCGCCAGCATGCCCGCCGCCATCACGGGCACGATGCCAAAGTCGCCGCACAAGGCGACGAAATGGGTTTGCACCAGACCGTTCGTGCTCGCTCCGCAGACGAAGAATGTGCCGAACAGTACCCAGAAGGTAGCCGAGCGCGATGCTTCCCGCAGCGCAAGGATGGGAGACGCCATCATAGCCTTGAAGGTCGCGGGCTGGACCGGTGCAGGCGTCGGCTGTGTCGCGCCATAGGGCAACTGGCCAACGTCGGCCGGCCGATCGCGCATCAATGTCAGAACCGCGACTGCTGCGACCAGCAAAATGGCGAGAACGAAGGACAGCGCGTAGCGCCAGCCGAACTGTTCGGTCAGGATCGCGAGAAGAGGCAGGAATACGAGTTGGCCGGTGGCCGTGCTTGCAGTGAGAAGACCCAGCACAAGTCCGCGGCGCGTGGAGAACCAGCGCATCGCGACAGTCGCGCCAAGGACCATCGCCGTCAGGCCGGTTCCCAGTCCGACGACCACTCCCCAAAGCAACAAAAGATGCCAGAGCTTCGTCATCGCAAAAGAGCCGAGGATGCCGGCTCCGACCAGCGTCAGCGCGACGGCCGCAACCCGCCGCACACCGAAGTGATTCATGAAAGCCGCCGCGAAGGGTCCCATCAGGCCGAACAGAAGGAGCCGTACCGCAAAGCCGGCGGAGATGTCGGCGGTATCCCAACCGAACTCGGCCTTCAGTGGACCGATCAGCACCCCCGGCGCACCGACGGCGCCCGCGGTCACGAGCATGGTGAGAAACGTGACCGCCGCTACCACCCACCCATAGTGGATACCGCGACGGGCCAGTTGTGCCGCAAGAGGAGAACGGCTGGACGAATGCGAAGATGGAGCGGTCATGAAACTCCCATTTTGCGGGTATATGCCCGCGTTGAATTCGAAAATCAGATTGCACCTAGGATCGCTCGCAGGGCTTTCACGTTCTCAGAACCGAGTCGGGTCTCGACCTCACGTTGGCATTCATCCCAGAGCGGTGCGGCTTCTTCGAGCACTTGGTGGCCATGATCAGCCAATCTGACAACTGCTTCCCTCTGATCGTCTTCACCACGCCCCGTTTCGACCAGGCCCATGCGCTCAAGCACACGGACATTGCGTCCGACGGTCGAGCGATCGAGTTCGGCGACGCGGCCGAGTTCGGTGAAGCTCACCGGCTGTCGGCGCTCGATCAGCCTGAGCAGCGAATACTGCGCGATGTTTATCCCTAAAGGTGCCAGCGCATCGTCGTAGACGGAGCCAACCTTCCGGGTCGCAGTGCGCAGCAGTGAACAGTAACAACGAGACATATTGCGTGTATATACCCCTTTCTTACCCGAGTCGATCTGTGCAGTCGTCCGTCTTGCCTCACGTAGGGGCAGACGATGCTCAGCCGCTGACAAGCTTGGTCGACCGAAGAGGTCGAGTTCCCTGCCTCCTCCCGCTCCGGACGTCCCTCTTGCAAAAGAAGTGCCCACAGCATCCGTCATTGCCCTCCACCGACCCCTACTCCGGATTTGTCCAGCAGTGACCGAAGCGTCTTCACCTCGGCCTCGAGATGATGAACGCGCGCCTCAAGCCTGAACAGGTCGTCACCTTGAGGATCGTCAAGCACAACATCGAGGAATATCCACGAATTCTCAAAAAATTTGGAAGTTGATCTTCGTATCGTCGTGAACATGGGTCTTTCCTCCTGACCAACTTCAGGGCACCTGCCGCGCCCGCAAGTGACGGCGCCCTCCGACAGGCGGGCGCGGTGCGTTCACTCGTCGAGGAACTGGATGGCGTACTTCAGGAACCTCTCGGGATACTGGAACTGCGCGCCGTGCCCGGCATCTGGATAAACGATCAACTGGGCGTTCGGGAGGTTCTGAACCATGTGCTAGGAATTGATTGTGGCGATCATGACATCGTTGACACCGTTGACGACCAGGGTCGGCTGGGTGATTTCACTCAGATGAGCGAATGGCTTTTCCAGGTCGAGCGGCGCGACAAAGGCCATGTTCGCCGCGATCTGCGCCTGCATCAACTCAGGCGAGATCGGCGGACATGATCCTGTCGCTGGTGGCGGCGCTCCCAGAAGTCTCGGCCTGCCTGCTTGGCCGCCTCGGACGGGCCGAAGAACAGGAACAGGAAGTCATCGACGGTCGGCACCGGTCGGGGCGCGGCCTCAAAAATCTTCGGATCCGGATCGGGATTGCCGCCGCGCGGCTGGGTGCCGAGCAGCATGAGCTTACGGACGAGATCGGGATGACGCAGGGTCAGATCCTGCGCTACCATTCCCCCGAGCGAGAACCCCACGACATCGACCCTGGAAAGACCGAGCGCGCGGATCACCGTCGCCGCGTCATCCGCCATGTCCTCGATGAGGGTGCGCGGCACACCCGTGGACGATGCGCAGCCCCGGTAATCGTACAGGATCACCTCACGGCCCGCTGCCAGTCCATCGGTCATGATCGGGTCCCAATGATCCGTGCCGCCGCGAAAATGCTGAAGGAAGAAGAGCGGAGGCTGTCCGGAACCGGCGTTTCCCCAACGGCGATAGGCGAAGCGGTTGGCCTCCACCTCGACAAAACGGGTCGGTGCTGTGAGGTGCGTGTCTGCCATGATGTGCTCCTTGCGTTGGTGGCTATTATTAATTATGTTTGTCATCAAAATAGTCAAATTATAATGATGGGTAACATCATAAGTCGGGTAATCCGTCGAAAGGGCTGCGAAGTGCGCGTCACGAAGGAAAAAAAGCAGGAAAACCACGAGCGGATTGTCGCTATCGCGTCAGAGTTGTTTCGCGAGCACGGGTTCGATGGCGTGGCGGTGGCGGAATTGATGGAGCGGGCGGGGCTCACCCATGGCGGCTTCTACAACCACTTCCGCTCAAAGGAGGACCTGATCGCTAAGTCGACCGAGAAGGGTTTGGGCGAGACCCTGGAGCGCTATGCGGGCTACGATGCCGTCGCTGTCATGGAACTCTATATCTCGCGCGAGCACCGGGATGCCCGCGGCCATGGGTGCACGGCAGCCGCGCTGAGTTGCGAGGCTGCCCGACAGCCGGATACGACGAGGGAGGTTTTTGCGACCGGAATCGACAACCTCGTGCGCGCGCTTGAGGATGGCATTGCACGAAATCACGCTGCCGGCGTCGGCGCACGCGCGCAGGCCATCAGCGTTCTCGCTCAAGCCGTCGGAGCCATCATACTTTCGAGGGCCTGTCCCGACAATTCCTCTCTGGCGGACGAAATACTTGACGCCTGCCGGGCCGATTGCCGGGATGCCATCGAAAATCGCGCGCACGGGCAATAGGGCCGCGCATGGGCGACCCTATTGCTGTTACGGTTAGGCCGACGCGGCGGTAGCCGGGTAGTCGGTATAACCCGCCGCACCGCCGCCAAAGAGCGTCGACGGATCGAAGCTGGCCAGCGGCGCACCGGTCTTCAGGCGCTCGATAAGGTCCGGGTTGGCGATGAACGGCTTGCCGAAGGCAAACAGATCCGCCAGCCCTTGCTCGTGCCTCGTCGCTGCGAGATCGAGGTCGTAGCCGTTGTTGGCGATGTATGTGTTCTTGAACTTGCGTCGAAGTCCCTCGAAGTCGAAGGGTGCAACATCGCGGGGGCCGCCGGTCGCACCTTCGACGACATGGAGGTAGGCAATGCCCATCTCGTCGAGCTTCTTGACGATGTAGTCGAACTGACCTTGAGGATCGCTGCTCGAAACGCCGTTGGCAGGTGAGACTGGCGAAATCCGGATGCCCGTGCGTTCCGCGCCGACTTCCTCCACAACCGCAGCCGTCACCTCAAGCATCAGGCGGGCGCGGTTTTCGATTGAACCGCCATAGGGGTCCGTTCGCGTATTGGCTCCGTCCTTGGCGAACTGGTCAAGCAGGTAGCCGTTGGCACCGTGAACTTCGACGCCGTCGAAACCGGCGTCGATCGCATTGGCAGCGGCGCGGCGGAAATCCTCGATGATGCCGGGGATTTCGTCAAGCTCGAGCGCCCGGGGTTCCGACACATCGACGAAGCCGTTGTTCACGAATGTTTTGGTTTCGGCCCGGATAGCGGACGGTGCCACCGGCGCTTTTCCGTCCGGCTGCAGGTCGATATGCGACACGCGGCCGACGTGCCAGAGCTGCAGGAAGATATGTCCGCCCTTGGCGTGCACAGCGTCGGTCACCTTGCGCCAACCGTCGATCTGTTGCTGGGAGTAGATGCCCGGTGTGTCCTGATAGCCCTGCCCCTGCTGCGAAATCTGGGTCGCTTCCGAGATGATCAGGCCCGCCGAGGCGCGCTGCGCATAGTATTCCGCGGTGAGTTCACCCGGTACAAAGCCGGCTCCGGCTCTGTTTCGCGTCAGGGGAGCCATGACGATGCGGTTGGAGAGTGTGAGCGGGCCGAGGGCATAGGGCTCGAAGAGTGTTTTACTGGTCATTTTACTTTCACCAAGGGTTAGAGAATTTAGTCCTGACGTTCCCAAATCTGCGAACGACCCAGCAATGACACGCCAATATAGCCGCGCACGTTGAGCTTCTTGCCGCCGTTGGTCAGGTGGATTTTGCTGCTGTAGACCTTGCCATTGTCCGGATCGAGGATTTCGCCGCCTGTATATTCGGCGCCGTCCTTCTTGAGGCCACGCAGGATGACCAGGCCGACGACTGGAGCATCCTTCAAAGCGCCTTCGCATTCTTTACAGGTCGGACTTTCGTTCGGAGCGAGGAAGACTTTCTCGACCTTGCCCTGCAGAGTTCCATTCGATTCCGTAATCCTGATGATCGCTCTCGGCTTGCCTGTGGTGTCATCGACATTTCTCCACACGCCGACTGGAGAAGCATTGTCGGCCCACGCTGTCGACGACATGAGCGCCGCGGCCATGGTAAGCGCGACAACGGCAGATTGTTTCAAAGCACGCATTCCAATGATCTCCAACAAAGGGGCTGCGTTAAGCAGCGTGATTTTCATCCACGTGCCATCTGACAACGCGGCCTCAAGAGTGTTATGCATTGACATCGACGACCGTGCGGCCCTGAACCTGTCCCTCAAGGAGGCGTCGCGCGATGTCGGGCACCTCGGCCAGCCCGACAACTTTCGTCGTGCGAGCAAGCTTCTGGAGATCGAGATCGCGCGCCAGACGCGACCATGCTTCGATCCGAACCGCTTGCGGCGCATTGACGGAATCGATCCCGGCAAGCGTGATGTTGCGCAGGATGAAGGGCAGGACTGTTGCGGGAAGATCGAGGCCCTGGGCGAGGCCGCAGGCCGTCACCACGCCGCGATACTGGGTCTGGGCCAGCACGTTCACCAGCGTATGGCTGCCGACGGAGTCCACCGCACCGGCCCAGCGTTCGCTGGCGATAGGCTTGCCCGGCTCCGAAAGGGTTCGGCGATCGATGACATCGGCTGCGCCAAGTTCACGCAGAAAGTCGGCCTCTTCGAGACGGCCGGTTGATGCGACCACGCGATAACCGAGGTCGGAGAGAAGCGCGATCGCGATCGACCCGACGCCGCCATTGGCGCCCGTGACAAGGATGTCGCCCCGGTCGGGCGTGATGCCGCCATGTTCGAGAGCCAGTACGCACAGCATCGCTGTGTAGCCCGCCGTACCAAGAGCCATGGCGTCCTTCGTCTTGAAGGGTTCGGGGATCTTGACGAGCCAGTCGCCGCTCAACCGCGCTTTTTGCGCGTAGCCGCCGTGATGGGTCTGGCTCAGTTCCCAGCCGTTGGCGACGACGCGGTCACCGACTTCGATGCCTGGATAAGAGGACGCCTCGACCGTTCCTGCAAGATCGATACCTGCGACGAGCGGGAATGTCTGGATGACCGGAGCACGGCCCGTAAGCGCCATGCCGTCCTTGTAGTTTACGGTCGAGTAATCGACGGCGATTGTGACATCGCCCGGCATGAGGTCTTTTTCTTCCAGTTCGACCAGATCCGTCGATATCGCATCGCCGTTTTTGCTGGCCAGAAGTGCCTTGAACGTCATTTATCTAATCCTCTGATTGGCGTCGCCGGTTGCTTCCACGAATATCAACCCGCCGTCCGATAGCGCTCGGCGGGATGCTCCTGCCTGGTGTTCGGAAGTATCGCGAGACGCGCCGCCTGATAGGTATCCCACTGTCCGGCATCGGGAAGCGGCGGGATGGTGACGGCTTCGCGGCGATCGAAGCCGACGAGCGCTGCATCCACCAGGTCGCCGGCTTCCATCACACCGCTAAGCGTGTTGACGTCAACGCCGGAATGCTCCCAGATTTCGGTGCGCGTGGCCGCGGGAAGCACGGCTTGCACATAGACGCCCTTGGGGCCGAGGTCCAGGCTGAGCCCCTGTGAGAGGAACGTCACGAACGCCTTCGTCGCGCCGTAGACCGTCATGGCGAATTCCGGTGCCAGTCCGACGACCGATGAAATGTTGATGATCGCACCCTCGCCAGCTTCGGCAAAACGCGGTGCGACAGCGCTGGCGAGGCGGACGACGGCGGTCGTGTTCAAGGCGACAAGTTTGGCAACGGCATCGGTTTCCTGCGTAAGAAAGCCGCCAGCAAGGTTGCCGCCCGCATTGTTGACAAGGATGCCAATCCGATCGTCATCGCGCAGGCGCTCTTCCACTTTGGCGAGTTCATCGAGATTGGTGAGATCGGCCTGCAGGATGTCGATCGTCACACCCGTCTCATCTCGCAGACGCGCTGCGACATCCTCCAGCCGGGTTATGTTGCGGGCGACCAGCACGAGATCATGTCCGCGACGAGCGAAACGATCCGCATAGATTGCTCCGATGCCGGTTGACGCTCCGGTGATAAGAACCGTGGGATTTTTTGGCATGATCTTGTTCTCTCTTTGGGCACTGTTTATTAATGATGATTATCATTATTTATACTTTAAAATGATGATAATCATTAAAGAGTCAACGGCATTGATCAAGTATTTTTGAGACGTGCAACGCGTGAGTTTCACCAGGCGCCTGACTCGCTTGCTGCAAAGCCTTTGCAAGCTGAGGTGCCGCAATGCGGCATCGCAGATCCGGTCAAACCGCTACGGATTTTTGTCTGCGACCGTGATGACGACCTTGCCCTTCGCGCGCCCGGTCTCAACGTATTCCAGCGCATCTCCGGTCTTTTCGAACGGGAACACCTTGTCGACGACCGGGCGGATCACGCCCGATTCGATCAGCGCGGTGATTTGGCCCAATTGCTGCCCTTCGGCACGCATGAACAGGAACGAGTAGCGGATGCCAAGGCTCTTGGCTTTTTTCCTGACCCCTCGGCTCAGCAGGCGAATTACTAGTTTCAGGACCAGGTTCAGACCGAGTTCCTTGGCGAAAGCAGGATCGGGTGGACCAGAAATAGAAATGAGCTGGCCGCCCGGCTTGAGCACGCCGAACGATTTGTCGAGGGTCTTCGCATCCTGACTGTTCAGCACGAGGTCGTAGCCCGACAGGACCTTCTCGAAATCCTGCGTCTTGTAGTCGATGACCACATCCGCCCCGAGACTTTTGACCAGCTCAACATTCTTTGTGCTCGTCGTCGTCGCGACGGTCGCACCGAGATGCTTGGCGAGCTGGATGGCAAAAGTCCCAACGCCGCCGGAACCGGCCTGGATGAAGACCTTCTGGCCGGGCTTCACCTTGCCAACCTCGACAAGCGCCTGCCACGCCGTCAGCCCCACCAGCGGTATGGAGGCGGCTTCCTCCATGCTTAGGTTCTTTGGCTTTAGTGCCACATCGGCGTAATTGACGGCAATGAACTCGGCGAATGTACCGACCCGATGATCGCGTGGCCGCGCATAGACCTCGTCGCCCACCTTGAACCTCCTGACCTTCGCTCCAGTCCGAACAACCGTTCCGGCGACGTCGTGCCCCAGGACAAAGGGGGGACGATAGGGAAGAAAGAGCTTGAACTCGCCATCCCGGACCTTGGCATCCAGGAGGTTCACAGCGGTGGCTTGGATCCGTACCAGGACATCATTGTCCTGCAATTCCGGTTGTGGCACGTTGTCCAGGCGCAGAGCGCCCTTCTTTTTGTACCTGTCAACGGTGAATGCCTTCATGGTTTTTCTCCAATTTGAATTCTTGTGGGTGCGTCAGGCGTCCAGGAAAGACAGAGCCTTAGGTACGAAATCAGCATGGTTCTGGAAAATCCCGCCATGTCCGGCGTCTTCGTAGATCACCAGTTGCGCCCCTGGGATCCGTCGGGCCATGTCGGTGCTGTTCACGGTCGGGACCATGATGTCGTTGTCACCATTCGCGATCAGGACCGGGATCCGAATGCTTCCGAGATCTTGAGGCGCCTGCCGGCCCCAAGCGGCGATCGCCTTCAGTTGCCGCAAAAAAGCACGGGGCGTGGGACCGGTGTCTCTATTCGCCTTACGTTCCTTCAGCCGGCTCAGAAAGGCTTTCGCGGCCCGGCGACCATTGGCCGTGGATGTGAAGAATAGATAGGTTTTCGGGTCTCGGAGCGTCAACAAGCCTTTGATGATAAGCGGCCAGGACACCGGCCCCACTTTGTCGATGCCTTTACCACCAGCAGGACCCGTGCCCGTGAGAATGAGTTTTCGCACAAGATCCGGCGCTTTAAGTGTAACATCCTGAGCCACGAATCCGCCGAGGGAAAAGCCGAGCAGATCGACCTTCTCGAAGCCAAGCGCACGGATCATGGCAATCGCGTCGTCCGCCATTTCGCCAACGGTCACAGGCGCTGTTCCGCCCGATGCACCAATGCCCCGGTAATTGGTCGCAATCACGCGGTGCTTGCTGGCAAGGCCATCGACAATCCGCGGATCGAAATTATCCAGAACCGCGCCCCAATGGTTGAGAAGAATGAGCGGTACGCCACCCAAGGGGCCGAGGTCGCGATAGGCAAAAGTAGTCCCCCCAATGTCGATCGGGAGATTCGGCGCATCTGCGTAGCGCGCACGCGATCCGTGGTACCTCACAGAACTGGTCATTGTTTACTCCATTTTCCGGCTCGGGCGGGAAATCTAAGATGGGTGGGGCATTGGGTCGGATGGCACGGCTCCCTCCTTGCGCGCCTCGATAAACTTCGGCCGACTACGCCAGACCGAATTGGGAACGCAGTATCTTGTCAAAGAGAGACCGAGGGAGAAAACGCCGGGCGAATGCTACTTGCCGCGCGGCCTTGCCGGACGGGTAGCGCAGGCGCGGTGTTTTTTCTTGCGCCGCCCTTACGATGGTTTCGGCCGCACTTTCAGCCGTGTCCGCCGCGGCCATCGCACGCTCATACGCCACGAGATACTTCGCGCGGCTCGCTTCATAGGCAGCGAGCGGCGTATCGGAGGGCACCGTGCTGGTTTCAGACGACGTCCGTGTGGCGGCCGGTTCGATGACGGCAACGCGCACACCGAATTCACGCACCTCATGATCGAGGGATTCGGAATACCCCTCAAGCGCATGCTTGGTCGCCGAGTAATAGGCACTGAAGGGCGCCGGAATGAACCCCAGCCCGGAACCAACATTGAGGATGCGCCCCCTACTCTGCGCTCGCATGATCGGCAGGACAGCGTTGGTCACCCGGACGACGCCGTGAAAATTGGTCTCGAACAGCGAACGGACTTGCGAGATAGAGCTTTCTTCGGCCGCGCCGGTGACCCTGAAGCCGGCGTTATTGACGAGCAAATCGATATGGCCGAGCTCACTAAGCGCCAGGGCGACCGCCGTCGCGACCGACTCATCGGACGTGACATCGCACGCAATCATCCGAACGCCGGCGCGCACCTCGCCAGGTCCCGCGTTACGGCTCGTGCCGATCACGCGGTAGCCGGCGCTCGCCAGCGCGGATGCTGCCGCCTTGCCGATGCCGCTCGACGCGCCGGTGAGAAACGCCGTTTTCTGGTACACCTTCGCGCCAATCGTCGTCATGGTGCCTACCTCTTCCGTATGACCGTCGACCGTCGCGGCGAAAGCGCCTGCGTCGGTCACTCACATTTTTTTGATGACGTTCATCATTATAGATGATAAATGATACTCGTCATCAAAATTGTCAAGCGGATTTTTTGAGAGCCAGGCGATGTCTTCCCACCGCAAGACGCAGAACCCGGATCGTTTCTGGTGCGAGTAAGCGACCATGAGAGTGTCGAGAGAAAAGGCGCAGGAGAACCGCGAGTTGGTCATCGAAACAGCCGCGCGTCTTCTGCGTGAACGCGGATTTGAAGGGATCGGTATTGCCGACATAATGGAAGCAGCCGGGCTTACCCACGGCGGCTTCTATCGCAACTTCGCGTCGAAGGATGATCTAGCGACGCTGGCTAGCGCACGGGCTGCGGAAACGATGAAGGCGACAATGATTGCCCGTCTTGGGCAATCACCTGGCGAGCCGTTTCGCGCGCTGGTCGAGCATTATATATCCCGGGCACACCACGATGATCGAGGCTCAGGGTGCATCTTGCCGGCCCATTTGCAGATGCCGCGCGGCAGCCGGAAATTGTAGCGATCGCGCAGTGAGATCATTACCGAGTAATAGAGGATCGGAGAGGCTGGATCTCGGGAACAACCAGTGAGGCAATCGAGAACATCCGAGTGAGGCAACGGCATTGTTCTTTGGGAACACTCTTGGGTGAGGCAATACGCGCAGGCGCGGAAGTTGCGCAGCTTGCGATAGACCCAGCGGCTTGTGACCATGTCTTCGATGCGGAGGCCGCACTTCTTGTGGAAGGCCATGTCACGGACGCCGCAGGCTTTGGCTCCGCGCAGATTGGCGCGGCTGGCATAGCCGCCGTCGGCCGCGGCCTGACGCGGCGGCTGGCCATAGAAGGCGATGTGGCGTTCCAGCATCGGCAAGAATCGCTCGCTGTCGGCCGGGTTGCCGGCTTCGACGACGAGGTCGAGGATCAGTCCACTTCTGCCGGTGGTCAGATTGAGTTTGTGGCCGTAGTCGACGTCGCGGCTGCCCTTGACGATGATGTCGGCATGCGGCTCGAACAGGCTCACCAGCTTCTCGCCGGCCGGGACCGGCTGCCCGGCCAGGACCCGCCGTTCGGTCTGGGCGATGATCCGCGCGATCAGCGGCCGGTAGTGGCGGAGCTGGGCCTGCCACAGGTCGCCGGCCGGGCCCGCCGTCAGGGGCAACTGTTCACTCGCCTGCTGCAGATAACTCAAGGTCGTGCGCGTGATCTTGAGCAGTGCGCTGTAGTGCCTCACCCGTTTGGGGCGACCGCGGGTATATTGGATCGCCCGAGCCCGCTTCTTTGCCGCGCGGCGGTGGTCGTGCCATGGGGTGGCGCTACCCAGTGCATCGGCCTGCTGCAACAGCCGCACCATCACCCGGACAGCGTCCCATAACAGGCTGCTGTTGCTCGGCTCATGGATCAGTGCGGCGGTGACGGTGCTGTCCACACGCACGACCTTGCCACTTTCCAGCTTCTCCTGTCGGGCGCTCGCCAGCAGCACCCGGTTGATCTCTTCAAAGGTTTGCGCCCGGATCGCGCTGATCGTCTTGTGCAAGACCGACTTCTTCGGGCTCCAGCCCCTCGGCAGCCGGGCAAAAGCCCGGAACGAGGCGGAGTCTTCGAGATGGAAGGCCAGCTCCTGATAGCTCAACTGGCGATATTGCTTGAGTAGCGCGCAGCGCAGCACCGCCTCCGTCGGCAGGCCCTCGCGCCCGGTTTCCTTGATGCCGTGTCGGCGCAGATCCTGCGTCACCTGGCTCAGCAACTCGCGATGCTCATCCAGCAACTGCGACATCGCCTTCAGTTCACGGCCAATCTCGTGTTCGGCGAAAAGATCGAATATGCTGGCCTGGACGGTGCGTTCTTGGCGCATTGTCGGCTCCGGCGGTTACGGGTTTCCCTTTAGAATCAGTCGCTTGATCTAAAGTGTACCTGAAACCGCCGGGCTTTGCCCGCGGAAACATCGCGATTCATCCAATAATTTCAGCAGTTTACCGTTTGTGGACAGGCACTAGTCTAGAGTTTCGCCGAGCGGCGTGACGCTATACTCGACAGCAACCGGAGACACCGGAATCACACGTCGGGCGATATTACCTGAACGCTCGAGCCGCCGCAGAACCTGCGTTAGCGATTTCTGCGTGATGCCGACCACCTCACGTCGAAGCGTGTTGAAGCGCATGGGACCGCGGCAGAGCGCCGCCATAATCAAAATCGACCATTTGTCCGCGATTTGATCAAGGATCAGGTGGACGAGTTGTTCAGCGCTACCTAGGCGCAGAAGTGGCCGGGCACAGTCGCCGCACTGGGTGAAGGCGTCACGTCGCTCGCAATTGGAACTCCGGTTCTGGCGACGCCAGGCGCCGGTGGATACGCACAATACATTTGCGTTCCCGCAGCGATGGCCCTCCCCTTAGCCCAAGGATTTGACGCCGTGCATGCCGCTGCATTGGTGGCACACGGGATGACCGCATCGATCGCACTTCGCAAGTCCGGCCGACTGGTCGAAGGCGAAACCGTTCTTATCGAGGGCGCAGCCGGCGGCTGGGATCGTTTTTCGTGCAGCTCGCCAAGCTCTACGGCGCGGGCAAGGTTATTGCTGCCGCAAGCACACCCGAAAAGCGGGCAATGGCCGAAAAAATCGGTGCCGATGCAACCGTGGACTACACGGCACCCGACTGGGCCGAAAGAACTGACCGGCGGCCGGGGGGCGGACCTGATCATGGAAACGGCGGGTGGCGACAACGTCAACCGCGCGCTGAACGCCTTGGCTCCCTTCGGTCGTATGGTTTTCCTCGGTCAATCCAGCGGCAAATCTGCCCAGATCGACCCTTGGCGGCTTACCACCTTCAACCACACCGTGACCGGTATCTACATTTCTGCCTATGCGGCGTTCCCGGACCTGATGGCTGAAACGATGAACGAGCTGATCGGGTTTCTCATGGCTGGAAAGCTCTCGATCAACATAGGCAAGGTCATGCGGCTGTCGCAGGCGGCAGAGGCGCATCGTCTTTTTGGAGAACCGGTTAACAACCGGAAAGGTCGTACTGAAGCCTTGGGATGATGTCTAAATCAATTCCTCGGCGATGCTATGGCACGCCGATGGTATTCCAGCCTGCAAGCGCATGCCCATGCAACCGCAGCGAAGACGACGGGATTATCAACACACACCCCTTACGGCTTCTGCTCACTGGAGATCGCAATCCTCTCGGAAAGCTTGCTTCCCGGAACCACTTCGCCGAAGCGGGCCAAGCCGCTAACTTGCTGAATTTATGTCGTTAAAAAGCGATTCGATCTCGTTCTGGCCAATGCTGTCTCCGATGAACCAACTGAGCGTATTGTAAAAGCCAAGGAAGGATGGACGGGTGCCGTCCAGAATTGCCTGAGCTTCATCGGAACTGACGTTCAACCTTTTCCGGAGGAAATCTCTCAGTGCGTCCTCGGCGTGCGGATGGCTGAAGACCACCGCGGGAGTCAAGGTGGTGGCGAGCTCGGGGACAGGAAGCTCCTCGGAACGGCATGGCACGGTCCGCGACAGCCTTACATCGCGCGAAGAGGCCGCGACCTCGATTGCGAACGCCGCCGCGCGCAGGGTCCATCGCCCGGTGGCAGTGTCGTAATACTGGAAGTCACGCGGCGAAAGCGCGATATCCAGCACCTTTGCCTCGCCGGGAGAAAGCTCCACCTTCACGAACGCCTTCAATTCCCTGACAGGCCGCCTCAGTCCAGGTTCGATGGCGCGCACGTAAATCTGGACGATCTCCTTGCCGCTGACCTCACCGGTGTTGCGAACGGTACACCGGACCGTCACAGCCCTGCCGGTGGCAATCTCCTCGGCGTCGAGCGACAGGTCCTCATAGTCAAACGATGTGTAGCTCAGCCCGTGACCGAAGGCGAAGAGCGGCGTGACATCTCGGACATCGTAATAACGGTAGCCGGCAAAGATGCCTTCGCTGTAACGGTGATGGCCGTTTTCGCCGGGGTAGGTGTGAAAGCCTGGAATATCCTCGATCCGCATTGGCAGGGTCGACGAGAGCTTTCCACAGGGGTTTTGATGTCCGAACAGGATGCGCGCCATCGCCTCTCCGCCGCCCTGCCCGGGATAGAAGCAGGCGAGCACGGCATCGACTTCATCGATCCACGGCATGGTGACTGCATCGGGCATCGTCAGGACGACGACCGTACGGCGCCCAAGGCGAGAAACGGCGTCGATCAGAGCATCCTGGCCGGGTGCCAGGCAAAGATCGTCGCGATCGGAACCCTCGCCTTCCGTTCCTGACCTGTGGTTGGCGAAGACGATGATCGTGTCAGCATTGCCTGCGGCTTCGACCGCGCCGGCAATCTGCGCGTCCGTCTCGGCTCCGCCGTCCTTGCCGAACGGCAGGAAACTGATGGTTGTCTTCTCCCCCGCAAGCGCGCGGACTTCATCCAACGGAACATCGACACGAAAGGGATTGGTCGTCGCGGAGCCGGAGCCCTGGATCGTCGGCTTGATTGCGCCATTGCCGATAACGAGGATACGGGTTGCTGCCCCGGGTTTCAGCGGCAGCGCCGCATTCTCGTTCTTAAGCAGGACGATCGATTCCGCGGCCATGCGGCGGGCAAGGCTGTGATGAGCGTCAAGATCGACCGTCCGAGCAGCTCCGGCATTGACGGCCGCCCGGCGAATGAGCGCGAGAACCCGCCTGCAGGAACGGTCCAGGGCCTCCCTGTCGATGTTGCCGGCATCAAGTGCCGCAAGCAGACTTTTCTTGCGGGGCTCGCTTTCCGGCATGTCCAGGTCCGAGCCGGCATGCAGCGAGGCTGGCCGATCCTTGATGGCGTGCCAGTCGGATATCACCAGACCGTCAAAACCCCATTCCTCACGCAGCACTTTGGTGAGCAGCCAGTGGTGCTCAGCCGATTGGATCCCATTCAACGGGTTGTAGGCGCTCATCACGGTCCACGGATCGCTCTTTGCGATCGCCCGTTCGAAACCGGCGAGATAGATTTCGCGCAGGGCACGCTCGTCCACGTCGGAACTCATATTGGTGCGGTCGATTTCCGAGTTGTTGCAGGCGAAATGCTTGAGGGACGCCCCGACACCTGAATCCTGCAGGCCGCGAATGAGGCCGGCTGCAAGCTCACCGCTAATCACCGGATCTTCGGAATAATATTCGTAGGCGCGTCCGGCGAGCGGCGTTCGGCGGATGTTGATGCCGGGACCGAGCAGCAGTTTGACATCAAGGGCCCGGCATTCGGCTGCGAGCGCTTGCCCGAGGTCGTAAGCGAGATCGACATCCCAGGAGCAGCCGAGCAGATTTCCATTCGGAAAGCAGGTGGCCGGATGGGTGGTCCCGAACATTCCCTCAGGACTGTCATCGTCGGCGCGGCGGTTCACCACGGCCAGGAAATCGCGCAGCGCGACGGCAGCGTCCTCGCCGGAATCGATCTGCGTGGTGGAATAGCGCACACCATAGGTTCCATCCGTCATAATGATGGCGGGGATCGCCAGCCTGTCGATGGACCTGGTCTTCCAGAGCCCGTGACCGTTGAGTAGGTCGACCTTCTCAAGGTCGCTCATCGAAGCAACGATGTCCGCGACTGCGCTATCGTGATCATCGACCATGTCTCGCCTCGTATCTGTGATGTTGGTGATTGTTCCGCCGGAAGCCGATTGTCGCTTTGCCCTCAGCAGATCTTCTGAAGCAGTTCCATCAGCATCATGCGTTCGCCTGGGGTGAGCGGCTTGAGCGTCTGCGTCGAGACGTCCAGCGCCGCGGAACGGTTCCTGTCAATCGTTTCCTCACCGGCTTTCGTCAGCGTCAGGACAAGGCGGCGCGCATCCTCGGTATCGGGTTTGGTGTTGATCAGCCCGCGCTTCACCAGGCGGTCCACGACCCCTTTGATAGTCGCCATGTCCATGGCCGTCTCGCGGCCGAGATTCCCTTGCGAGCAGGGCTGCAGTTCCCGAAGCTTGGCAAGTGCAGCCCATTGCGTCGTCGTCAGTTTTTCATTCATCAGTTCGGCAAAGATCGCAACGTGGCGCTGGTTGGCTTGACGCAGATAAAAACCCACCTGCTCGCCGAGGGTATATTGCGCGCCGTCACGCTGTGCGGGCAGATTCTCTTCAAAATCTGTTCCGTTCAACGTTGATGGCTCTCCAAAAGCGCCGCTCATCATCTCTCTCACATTCCGCCTGGAACTAATGGGTTGAACCTACCGCATGTTGCGCTCAAGTGAAAACGCCGTGCGTCCGGATTTGAAAAGTGGAACGGTTGGGCAAATCAGTACAGCGTCAATGATCCCAGGCGTCCAGGATCGCCTGTGTCGTTGCCAGTTCCAGTTGCTCGGAAAGCCGGGGGGCCAGAATGTTCATCGTGGCCTCATGTGCGACCACGTCGCCGCTGCCAACCGCATCGGACGCGATGACAACGCGAAATCCATGATCGATCGCATCCAGCACGCTGGCATAGACGCAGACGTCGGTTTCAACGCCGCTGAAAACAAGCGTATCAATGCCCTCCGCGCGAAGTCGCTCCGTAAAACCCGGGGCCCCAAAGACCGAATAGGTGTATTTTTCGACCGTCGACCCCTCGTCTGCGAGTGCCGCCAGGGGCGCAACAAGATCCAGCAACCCGGAACCCGGAGCCCGGTTCATGATCGCCGACCAGCGTCGATAGTAGGTCTTCCACCGCCCCGGCGCTTCATCCATCATGCGCGGCACCATAAACTTTGCGAAAACCGTTCGGTTCCTGCTTCCTTCGCAGAGGCGAAGCACGTTGGGCAGGATGTCCGCGATCACTAGCGTGTGCCAGTCGGTTTCTTCGGCAAACAGGCGTTGCATATCGATGACGAGATGCAACGTGTTGGGGGAAAGTTGCTCAAGCGCCATCGTTTCAGCTCGCAACGGCGATGGTGTGTTCGGGCGACCAATCGAGCGAGATCGTGTCGCCCTGCTTCAACACGACGCCGTCCTTGTTCTGTGCGAATAGCTTGACGGCCATCCCATCCGGCGTTTCGAGGAGATAGGACAGGACAGGGCCGGCATAGATGACGGTGGTGATGCGGGCTTCGAGCCGGTTCGCGTCGCTTCCACCGGCGGAAATCGTCATTTTTTCGGGCCGCACCGCCAGGGTGACATCGGTGCCATTGGCCGGCAGCGTGCTGATGGTCCGCACGGCTGTGCCATTGGGAAGACGCACCGCGCCATTGTCGACCTTGCCCTCGAGGAAGTTCGAGTCGCCCAGGAATTCGGCGGCAAACCGCGTCGTCGGCTTTTCGTAGACGGTGGCCGGCTTGCCGGTCTGGACGATCCTGCCCTTGTCGAGGATCGCCACCGTGTCGGACAGCGTCAGGGCCTCTTCCTGGTCATGGGTCACGAAGATCGTCGTCAGGCCGCTCTCGCGCTGGATGCGCAACAGTTCGACCTGCATTTCCTGGCGCAGGCGGCGATCAAGCGCCGAAAGTGGTTCGTCCAGCAAAAGAACGCTCGGCTTGATGACCATGGCGCGCGCCAGTGCGACGCGCTGCTGCTGGCCGCCGGAAAGCTGTTTCGGCATCCGGTCGGCAAACCCGGGAAGGCGCACCATCTCCAGAGCGCGATCAACTTCCTTGCGTGCCGCAGCACCTTTTATCCCACGCCGCTCCAAGCCGAAAGCAACGTTCTGCGCGATCGTCATGTGCGGAAACAAGGCATAGGACTGGAACATCATGCCGATGTTGCGGCCCCAAACGGGAATATTGGTCACGTCGTTGTTGCCGATCATGACGACACCCTCGTCGGGCTTTATGAAGCCGGCTACGATGCGCAGGAGGGTGGTCTTGCCGGAACCGGAGGGGCCAAGGAGGCTGGTGAAGGAGCCTTCCACGAATTCCGTGGAAATGTCCGTCAGAACCTTGGTCGAACCATAGGTCTTTGCGACCCCGCTAACTTTAACGTTTGTCACTGGTGTCTCCGGGTTTGGCGAAGCGCGCGAAAATGAGGATGACGGTCATCGAGCCGAGCAGGAGCAGGGTCGATATCGCGTTGATTTCAGGCGTGAAGCCCTTGCGGATCGCGGAGTAGATCTGGACCGGCAATGTCGAATAGCCGGGCGTTGCGAGGAAATAGGAAATCACGAACTGATCGAGCGAAACGGCGAAGGCAAACAGTGCAGCACCGAGAATGCTTGGAAACAGCAGCGGCAATGTAATCGAGAAAAATGCATGGATCGGCGTGGAGCCGAGGCTCATGGCAGCCTCCTCCAGATCGGCGCGGATCGTCTTGAACCCGGTGCCGACAACCAGCACGACATAGGGAATGGCAAGAGCGACGTGGCCGATGAGGAGCGCATGCATGCCACGTCCGATGCCGGACCAGTAGAAGAAGACGAGCATCGCCGTACCGGTGATCAGCCACGGAATGGCGATCGGCGGCAGCAGCAGAAGCTGCAGCAGGCTCTTACCGCGAAACGTCTGGCGGGCAAGCGCCGTTGCTGCCAGCGTGCCGAGGCTAGTGGCAAGAACCGATGTGATCACGGCGATGATGATGCTGTTCATGCCGGCGGTCAGCAGTTGCTTGTTACCGAGCAGCGCCTCGTACCACCGGAAGGAGAAGGTGAAGGGCAGTTCGTAAAGCTGGGATTCATTGAACCCCATCGCCATCATCACGATGATCGGCGTGTACAGGAAGAACAGAACCACCAGAAGATAGATGCGACCGATTTGCTTCATTATTTCGGTTCCTATGCAGCAGCGCCGCGACGCAGTACGCCGGAAAATGTCGCAAAGATCGCCAGGACGACGGCAAGCAGCGTGAACGAAAGTGCTGCACCCAATGGCCAGTTGAATGCTTGGGTGAACTGGTCCTCGATCACGGTGCCCATGGTCACGCCGACTTTTCCGCCGAGAATACGCGGCTCCATGAAGGAACCGATGACCGGCACGAAGGTCAGAACCGCCCCGGAAATAAGGCCCGGCGCCGCCATCGGAATGAGAATGCGGAACAGGATCGTCCACCACCGCGCGCCAAGACTGGCCGCCGCCTCGATAATCGCATCATCGATGGTCACGAGCGCGATGTAGCAGGTGAGGATCATATAGGGCAGATAGCCGTGAACGAGCCCCAGAACGATAGCATAGCGCGTATAGAGGAACGAGATCGAGCCGGCATCGGCAAAAACCATATGCAGCACGTTGTCCAGAAAGCCGTTTTCCCGCAGCACCATCGTCCAGGAGAAGACGCGGACGAGCCCGTTCGTCCAGAAGGGAAGAAGAATGAGGATCAACAGCGTTTCGCGCATACGACCGACCGTCGCCCGGGCAAGCGCAACGGCCGCGAGGAAGCCGAAGATTGCACAGAGCAGCGTCGTCCAGAAGCCGATCACAAGCGATGTCCAGCCGATATTGACCAGGTAGGGCTGATCGACGAAGGCCCGGTAGTGCTTGAGGGTGAACGTGATCGGCGCCTTGCCCATGGGCGTTGCCGACATGAAGCTGAACACCAACATGGTGAGAAGCGGCAGTAGGACCGCGAGCGTCAGCCACGCATAGGTCGGCAGCAGCAGTGCCGTGGTCGCGACCCAAGAGGGAAGCATGCGGTGTTTGCGCGGACCCGAAGGTCCGCGCACCGCTTCGTTGAGAAGAGCGTCACTCCGCATAGAACGCCTTGACCTCCTGCCAGAGGTTGTTGAAAGCCTCGCGCCGGTCGTCCGGCAGCGCCGACATGATGCTCATGGTTTCCACATATTCGGGCTTGTGAATAACGCGGCTCAGGTCGTCGGCCGGCAGCGCGTCCATGGCAGCGGTGTTGGAGGAGGCCGGCGCACCGGCCTTTGTGGCCCATTCGACGTAGAAAGCCGGATCGATCAACCAGTTGGCAAAAGCAAGCGCGCCTTCCATGTTTGGCGCGGTGGCCGGGATGCCGAGGCCATCGACCCAGCCGATGCCGCCTTCCTTCGGGACGACGAAATCGACCGGAAGCTTGCTCACGCGCTTCGAGCGGACGGAGCCACCCGACCAGAACAGTGAAACGTCGAATTCCTTTGCCGCGAAGGACTTGTTCCATTGATCCTCGGTAGACCAGAGCAGCTTGACGTTCGATTTCCAGGACTTGAGCTTTTCGCCGATGACGGCGAGATCCGTCGGATTGTTCATGTCCTGCCCGGTGAGGAGTGCACCTGTCGCGATAGAGATCACAGCGTCATCCATGAGAGCCACGCGGTTCTTGTAGGCAGGATCGCCGAGAACGGCATAGCTATCAGCGGCAGGAAGACCTTCGCGCAGAGCAAGCGACGTCAGACCCCACACCCACGGGACCGCGTAGCCTTTTCCCTCCTTGTTGAAGTTCTCGTTCGACTTGAGGTTGGCGGCAACGGAAGAGATATTCGGAACCTTGGCAAAATCGATCGGGGCCAGAAGGTCCTCGGCCATCGCCTGCGCGCAGCGCGCGGCATTGAGCACAACAAGGTCATAGGACCCGGGATTGGTGCGCAGCTTGGTCAGCATTTCCGCTTCCGAACTGTAGTAATCATGAACGACCTCGATACCGGTCTTCTCCTGGAAGGCCTTGATCGACCAAGCCTCGTCTGTGCCGTAGCCCTGCCAATTGAGCACCGTAATGCTGCCCGCAGCGGCCGCTTTTCGCGGAAGCATCGAATAGCTGGCGCCGGCGATCAAACCTGCGGATATCAATTGAAGTGTGTTGCGCCTGGTAATGTTGTTCATTGTTAGCCCCTCTGGCTTTGGTTGACACATACAGTCACGATCCCGGTAGAACCCAGGCATTCGATTGTTCCCAAACCCATGGGAAAAAGTGCCCATGATCGTTTGTAAGCAAACTAATTTTGACGTATTAGTCCAGAAGGCAGCGCGGCATTTTCCTTTGCGGCAAATGAACGATTGAAGCTTATGCGCGGGCATATTTTCATATCATCTGCCGATGACGGGAGTTCATATGGGCCAAATCTTTACCAAAAGGTCAAAAATGCGCTAAAATGGCATTCTTTATATCCTTTTGCGCACTTTGGCTGGCATCTCCATTTGCTCGTTACCCTCTGGACTACATTCTTCTTATTTTTAGTTTGTATACGAATTAATATGTCGAACTCGTCATGGAGTCAACACTTGCCTTCCGTCAGAGCCTGCTGATATGGGCGAAAAAACCACGGTAAAGCGCGGTGCGAGCGGCCCGGAAGAAGCCGGCACCGTAATTTCCCGATTGACCAGTTGATTGCAGACGACCGCGCCGTCTTCGCCTTCGGTCACAACTAGCGCATTGGAGCCGACCGTCGGAAGCTCGATCGTTCCCTCGACGGGCTCCGCCGCTGACATGCGGAAGCTGACATGGCCTTTTTCCACGACCATATCGGACAGTTGCCCGCGCATGCGCGTGCGCAAAAAATCGGCACCGTTGAGTGCGAGTGTCAGACGACCGTCGCGTATGGTGACGGTCGCAGACCCGGCCGGCGTCAGCATCGGCCCCATGGAAACATCGTCTCCGGAATTGGTGATGGTCCACCCCCGCCAGGGATCGAAATCGCAGATCTCGCCGACCGCCATCATCGGCAACAACGCGGCCCAGATATAGAAGGGATCGGTATCCCCCTGGTCCATCGCCTCGCCCGTCACAGCATTGTAGTTTTCCGCCGCGATGCGGCCGGTTCGCCAGGACTTCATGAACAGATCATAGCTCTGCCGTGCCAGAGCGCGTGCCTCCGCAAAATGCCCATACCGGCGCAGGCCGAGCCAGACCATGAAATTGACATTCGGCCAGATACGCCCCCGCCAATAGACATTGTCGGCGAAGGCCGGATCGTCGCGGGTGGCATTCGGCAGACCGAACGCTCCGGCAAAGGTGTTCTCGTCCTTGAGATGGCGAAGCAGGTGTTCCGCCTGATCGGCGGTCGCAGCGCCGCAAAGCAACGGGTAGAAGCTTGTTGGTGACAAGGAGCGAACAAAGCCGCCCTTGCGCTGCCGGTTTGCGAAGATTTTGCGCGTGCCGTCCCAAAGCTCCTCAGAAATCAGCTTGCGGCTCTGTGCTGCTGCGCCCGCAAACTCGTCCGCGTCCGCCTGATATCCGAGCACCGCCGCCATCTTGGACAGCATTTCGGCATCCAGCGCCAAAGCGCAGTTCAATCCGAGATCGAAGGTGGACAGCGATCGCGTCGCAGGCTCGTAGGCAGCCTCGTCATGCGTGGCCGAATTGTCCATGCCGGTTTCGTTGCGCGCGGCAAAGGCCGTACCCTTGTAGAGCCCCTCGCCCACATCGGAGGTTCCGCAGGAGACGAGACCCGCACCGTCCGGATCGCGATGCGTCCGCCACCAGCGCTGGTTTCGCGCAAGCGCATCGTAAGAGGCCTTGAGGATCGAGCTTTCGCCCGTCCGCTGATAGAGTTGCCACGCGATCAGGGCTCCATGCGGCGCCTGGCTGCGGTCCACCCAAGCATCATTTGACGTGACGATGCAGGCGATATTGCCTTGCGGCGTCGCGCCGGCCAGAGCGACGGCCATATTTTCGCGGGCAAGGTCGGCGTCGAAAACACCGGCGAGAAGGGCTGCGAACGTCTGGTCGTTGTACCAGACCGCGAACTTGCCAAGGTTCCAGATGCGCGTGACCGCGGTGTAGGGGCGAGCATTGGTTTCGTCCCAGACGGTGTTCCAGGCCACGACGTCGCGCATGGCATCCAGCGCGCCCTCATAAACTGCCGTATGCGCCGGCGGCATGTGTTCCGGCCGGTTCGCCGCGAGACCGGCGATGGCCTTCTCGATTGCAAGCGAAGCACTGTCCGCGACGGCGGCGCAATAGGCACCGCGACGCATCATTTCCAGATTGAACCGAAGGGCGAGAACAGGTGCGGCATTGCTGCGGCTTGCGAGGTGGAAATAGCCGTTCGCCTCGAAATCGGCGCGCAAAGCGGCAATCGTCTCATGGCCGGTCACCTGAACCGGCGCATCCGCCGTTGCAATCGCAACAAACCGTGTTCCGACCTTGACCAGGGCAACGCCTTTTTCCGCATCGAACGTCACCGTCTCGCCGCCCTCGGCGGATATCGCGATCGTGACCCAGAAGCGCAGTCCCCATTCGCCGGTTTTCAAGCCCTGCCACTGGCCGCGAACCGTAAATGGATCGGATTTCGTTGCCGAAAAGCCCAGCGTGGTCCCGGAGTGATCAGTCTCAAGGTCGATGTGCGAAGCGTCGATGCTGTGGCGTCCAAGCCGCACGGTATTGCTGCGCGGGGCGATTTCAGAGGTCGTGCGGCTTCGGCTCGAATAAAGGATCGGTGTAATCCGGACGCCGAGCGGCAGAAACACCATCTCCGCCGGGCGGTCAGACCAGCTGTTCCAGGCGCGGCTTAGGGGTACGGTCGTGTGCAGCAGCATGTCTCGGGTTCCCGTCAGTGTGTGTTCGCAAGCGGAATGAGGCGCGGCGGTGTGGTCAGGCCGCTCTTGTCCAGCATCTCACCCTGATAAGATGTGCCAGCGTAATAGCGATTCGCGGCGGTGTTGGACACGGCAAGCTCCAGTTCGTAGCGACCGGGCGGCAACCGGCCGAGCAGGAAACGATATGGCCGCCAAGCGCGCTGGCCGACCTCGCGACCATTCAGCCGCACGGTCACCGCCGTGTGAACCTCGCCGAGCTCCAGCATCCATTCGTCGTTGGACGCGATCTCGAGGCTATGCCGGTAGATGCCTGTTCCGGAAAAGTCCGGACGGCCTTGTGCCTCCCATCCTGCGCGGACGGAAATCGGAGCAAAATCGCTGTCGCTTCCGGCAAAGTTCCAGCCATCTTCAAGGGGCATGGCACGCGACGGATCCCACACAGGAAGCGACGAGAACTCATTATCGCCCAGCGCCTGCCCATCCGCTTCCCTCAGGCGGAGACATTTCGCCTGTTGAGGTTCCAAACCAACCGCCAAACGTCCGAATGCGCCGATGGGGCCGTCCGCCCCGTCGGTTGCCGACCAGACCTCGCAGTCGAAGCCATCGCCTTGGGTGATGCTGCATTCGAGGCTCTGCATTCCATCATTAAAGAGAACGACCCTCCACCAGCCGTCCGCATCCCGGCCTACCCATCGCCATAAAAACTGACCCGCCGGCGCGACAATCTGCGGTCCGACAAGCGGCAAGCGCGCGACCAACTCGGCAATGTCCGATCGCGCCGGCAGATCGCGCAGATGCACTGTCCCAAGTTCATCGGAGCCGTCGAAAGTGCCGTTGCAAACGCTTTTGACACCGTTGCCAGACATCCAAATCATACCGCCGGCGGCGCGGAAATCCGCCAGCTTGTGCAGCGTATCGGTGGAATTAAGAACCGTGGCCGAAGGCATGACGACGGCATCGAAGGCAAGTCCAACCAGCCCGATCGTTCGGCCGTCGATGGACGCAGTCGACAGGTCACCTTCATCAACCAGCATGAAATCGCAGCCGAGCGCCAGGAGATGCTCGCACCACGCGCCGATATGCGTCGCATGGCTATTGCGCGGCCCTTCGGCCCAGGCCGTGTGCAGCGGATAGAGGATAGCAACACGCGCATGCGGCGTGGCAGGCTCGATGAATGCCGAGATCCGCGCCGATTCCTCTGCGAAAAGATGATGATAGGCCCACCATGGTTCGAAATTGATGCCCGGTCCATAGTCGAAGCGCGGATTGGCAAACGGGGTCGGATCGCTGTCGTGACCGTCCGTCTGGTACACGCCATGCCACAGGAACTGCCGGGTTCCCAGGCAATGCAGCCGGATCGCCTGCGCCCGCATGGTCTCCAACGTCAATTCCCATTGACCGGCCGCACGAACGGGCGTGCGGGTCGCACTTGCATAGGTCTCGACGACACAACGGCTGCGGCCATTGGACCGGGCAACGGAATCGCCCAATTTCGGGGCGAGCTGGGCGACGAAATTGTTGGAATCCACCGCTGTTTCATGGCGGAAACGGTCGATGCCGAAAAAGTCCGTGGCAGGCGCCACCCTTGGGTCGATGCTGGTGAAGCCCCCGCTGAGAGACCAGGAGCTGATATGTGGCAGGATCTCGTGCCCCGTCAGGACGATTCCGCAATCAACTGCCCACGCGCGCAAGGTGCCGAAGAAGCTGGTGTTCATCAGGCTCGAATAAACCTCGTAGAACTGCACCCGCAGCCTGGGCGTCTCTTGGCCGACATCGCGCAGCAGCGACAGAAGAACATACGGAAAAGCGGCCCCGGCCTTCTCCACGGCGATCGGCGCAAGCGTCGCGGCAAAGAGAAGGCTGTTGCCCAGATTGCCCGCCAGTTGATCCCAACGATAGAAGCCTGCGGCCGGCTGGTCGTAGAAGACGAAGCCCAGCGGATCGGGCATCAGATCGCCCAAGATACGGCGATAGGGTTCAAGGCCCACCTCGATGAACCGGGCTGCCGCCTCCGGCAGAAGATAGTTGATGTGCCTCGACGTCGCGGAGCGGGCGCTGACGAAGACCGTGATCACTTGACCGGCCGGAACCTCGCCGTCGAAAACGAAACTGCACGACAGCGCGTTGGCATCCGCAACCCGCACTCGCGCACTGATGTCGATCGCCTGATGAACATCGCTCATTGCGCCGGACGGATGGAGAAGTGCCGCCTCGATCGTCCATTCGCACCAACGGGCCAGCCCGCCCTCATAGTGCCAGCGCAGGATTTCACGCCCCATGCTGTTGACGAAGGGCGGATGGATACCGCTGATCTTCCCCGTAGTCTCCGGCGCAGTGGACCAGAACAGGTGCCGTTCCCGCAGGTCGTCGCGGCCATCCACCGTTCGCCCGCCGGCGTGGCCACTGATCCAATTGTAGTCGTCGTAGATACCGGCCTTCAGGCCGAGCTCGCCGGCAATCTCGATTGCCTGCCGATAGGCGGCAAGATAGGCGTCCGACAGATAGAGTTCGCGGGGAAAGGCTATGCGCGCCTGAATGAGGATGGTACCGAAGCCCTGATCGCGGAAATCGGTCAATTGCGCGCGGCTGGTTTGCGCATCCGGTATCGAATGCCAGAACCAGTAGGCAGACGGGCGGAACGCATGGGTCGGATCGCGAAACAGCGCCCGGCTTTTCGCCTCCGTCATCGCCTCGTTTTCCACCCGCGTTTCCATCCTCAATGCACCATGGATTTGATGCGGTCCATTGCCTGACCGGTGCCAGCCCAGGCGTCTTTTCCGGGCGCGAAGCGCGCGCGCAGATAGGCCGTCAGGTCCTCCAACTGCGCACGATCCAGCACGTCGCGAAATGCCGGCATCGACATGACTTCCGGTGCTTCGCGGCCTGTCGTTTCGGCAAGGATCGCAGGGGCTTGCACGCCGTTCATCAGCACCTGGAGAACATTGTCGGGCACATCGCTGTGCAGGTTACTGTTCAGCGTCAGCGGTGAAAGGATCGAGTTTCCTTCATGGCAGGAGGCGCAGGCGCCTTCGAAAATGCGCGCGCCCTTCGGCGAAATTCTGGCGGCTTGCTCTGATGCCGTAACGCTTGCCGCGATCGCCGCTTGCCTCTGAACATCCGGCGCTTCGGACGCAAGCGAAGTGTTCAACCGCGAAAGATATACGGCCATGGCATGGATATCGCTGTCCGGCAGCGGCGTAAGCGCCGAGATCACATCGGCCATCGGACCGGCGGCGCTGCCGTGATCGCGCGCATGGCCGCTGCGAAGATAATCGTAGTACGCACTCTCGGTCCATGTCACCGGCCCCTTGCCCAAGGCGTTCAGCGCCGGCGCTTCCCAGCCATCGGCAAAGCCGCCGGAAAGATGCGCCTTACCGGTCTTTTCCGCACCCAGCACGTTGCGCTCCGTGTGGCAGGCGGAACAGTGGCCGAGGGTTTCCACAAGATAGGCACCGCGATTCCAGACAGCATCCTTCGCCTGATCATATCGGAAGGGAGCTGCCTTCAGGAACATGGCATTCCAGCCCGCCATCATCGAACGAATGCTGTAGGGAAAAACCAGTTTCGTTTCGGGCGCTTTCCGCGCGACGGGCGCCTGCGTCATCATGAAGGCATAGAGGGCCTGAAGGTCGGCTTCCTCGGTGCCGGCAAATGACATGTAGGGATGCGCCGGATAAAGATGATGGCCGTCCCGGCTGATGCCCTGGCGCATGGCGCGCTCGAAGGCCGGATAGGACCAATTGCCGATGCCGTTTTCCGGGTCTGGCGTGATGTTGGTGGCATAGACCGCGCCGAACGGCGTGTCGAACCGGCGCCCGCCGGCAAAGGCCCGGCCGTCGGTGCCGACATGGCAGACATTGCAGGCACCGGCCGCAGCCGCAAGCCGGCCGCGCTCGATGGTTATAGCGCTGTAGACATTCGGGTCCGGCCGCTCGACCGGACTGATGGCCGGACGCCAAGGAGAGGCCATCGTCGCAAGGCCGGCGACGGCGCTCAAGATACCAACGACCGGCACGCCTATGGTCCACCAGCGGCGCTTGCGAACGGGTGGAATAGTCTCCGCGACATTCTTGCCATTGAGGCCGGCCAGGACGCGCTCCGGCGTCAACGGCAGTTCGCGAAAACGGATGCCGGTCGCATCGAACACGGCATTGGCGATGGCTGCGGCACTCGGAACGGAGGCCGACTCCCCAACACCGAGCGGCGGCTCGTCCGGCCGCGGGATCATCAAGACGTCAATATCCGGTACTTCGGGGAAGGTGATCAGCGGATAGCCGCCCCACTCCTTGCTGGTGACGGCCGTTGATGAAAAGCCGACCTGCTCCTTCAGCACGCGGCTGGTGGATTGGATGATGTTGCCGTGTATCTGATGGCGCACGCCGTCCGGATTGATCATCAACCCGGAATCCTGACCGCAGATGACACGCGTCACCGCGATCTCGCCCGTCTTCTTGTTGACGGCCACGTCGGTGACCCAGGCAGCCCAGGCAGCGGCCGTGCCGGGGAATTTCCCGTGCACGTAGACGGCATAGGCAAAACCACGGCCGTAGAGCAGATCGCCTTCGCCGCCCAGGGTTCCGGGGCCGGTATGTGGTACCCATTTGGCGCGCTCGGCAACAGCCCGGACAAGATCGACGGCCCGGGCGTCCTGCAGATAGCGCAGCCGGTACTCGATCGGATCGACACCGGCGGCGGAAGCGAGTTCGTCGACATAGGATTCATGCGCGAAGGTATTCGGCATGGCCGAGACGCCGCGAAACCACGACGCACGCGCGATCGGCGGCATGTCGTGCACGGTGACGCGAAGATTGCCATAGGCGTAGGGCGGGATGGCGGTCCGGTCGCCCATCTGCAGCGTATCGGCAACCGGGGCGATCTTGCCCGTTAGGAGCAGCGGCAGCGTCGGTGCGAGATTGGACGGATAGCGCGTTTCAAAATCATAGGCAGCGGGGCCGCCTTC
Organism: Pararhizobium sp. LjRoot238; assembly: GCF_964252955.1. Taxonomy (NCBI): domain Bacteria; kingdom Pseudomonadati; phylum Pseudomonadota; class Alphaproteobacteria; order Hyphomicrobiales; family Rhizobiaceae; genus Pararhizobium; species Pararhizobium sp. LjRoot238. The sequence goes on from NZ_CAXUPP020000004.1 coordinate 39,341, forward strand.
GAGATCGAGGCCGCCGCGCACGTCGATCACCTGTGCCGCGCCCTTGGGCTCCCAGGCGTGCTCCTGCTCACGGGTGAGCTGTACCCGCACCGGCCGGCCAACGGCCCGCGACAACAGGGCCGCATCGGCGGTGACGTCGTCGGCACAATTGCGGCCGTAGCACCCGGCCGCCTCCAGGCGCTCCACGGTGATTTTCTCTTCCGGTATATCGAGAAGAACAGAGAGGTCCTTGCGCATCGGAAAGGGGTTCTGCGTGCCGGACCACACCGTCAGATGATCGTCGCGATAATCGGCCACCGCGCAGGACGGTCCGATCGAGCCGTGCATCTGGTAGGGCCACACATAGGTGCGGTCCATCGCATTTGCCGCTCCCGCAAGCGCCAGATCGACATTGCCGCGATCCGCCAGTTTCCGTGGGGTCGACGGATGGGCACGCAGCGCCTCTTCCGGAGCGTTGAGATCTGGCTGCTCCGGCGGAAGACGCCAGACGGCTTTCAGACTTTTTGCAGCTTCCGCCGCATTTTCCTCGCGGGCGACAACGACGCCGACAAAATCACCGATGGCGACAACCGCGACGAGACCCGGAACATGCGCGACCGAGCTTTCGTCGACCGAAATGAGGCTCGTTCCGATATGCGCGCCGTGATCGAACCCCGCATAGGGCGGGCGCACCACTCGCCCGTGCAGCATGCCCGGCAGGCGAACATCGTGCACATAGGTCCAGCGGCCGGTTGCTTTGGCAGGAATATCGACACGCGGCCGGGAGGACCCGACGATCCTGTAGGCCGAAACCGGTTTCAAGGGCGCTTCGGGATCAATGACCATCTGAACATTGGTGCCAGCGACAAGATCGCCGAAGGACAGGCTGACATTCTCGCCGGTGACCGCGCGGATGATCCCATCCTCGACAACGAGATTTTCAGGTGGCAGTCGAAGCCGTTCGCCCGCGCGACGCAATAAATATTGCCGCGCCGTCGCAGCCGCGCGCTGCAGCGGTTTCGCAGTGATCTGGATAGTCTCGCTGGCGATAGTCGCGCCCTGATTGGGCGCGGCGGAAGTGCTGCCCAGCACCATTACCACGTGTTCAAAGGGCACATCGAGTTCTTCGGCGACGATCTGGGCAAGCGATGTTCTAATGCCGGTCCCGAGATCCACGTGCCCGTTGAACGCGGTGACCCGACCGTCTGCATCGATGGCGATGTAAAGCTCGGCATCCGGAGACGACGTGGAGACGACAGCCAGCATGTCCGGCGCGGCGAGATAGCTCGACTTTGGGAAATCGCGACCGACGGTCATGCCTGTGTCTCCGGAATGGCGCAAAGGGCGCTGGCTGACGAAGCGGCCTTGGACAGGAGGACGGCCTTGCGCACGGCAGCGAGAATTTCGATATGCGTGCCGCAGCGGCAGAGATTGTGGCGCAAGGCTTCGCGGATGTCGGCCTCTTCAGGATCAGGATTGCGACCCAGCAATGCGACCGAACTGATGATCATTCCATTGAGGCAATATCCGCACTGCGCCCCGGATTCCTCGATAAAGGCCTGCTGGACCGGATGGAGATGCTCCTCATCACCAAGCCCTTCGAGCGTGGTGATGGCTCGCCTCGCAACTGCCGCGATCGGGACCGTACAGGATCGCACCGCGCGCCCATCTATCAGAATGCAGCAGGCGCCGCATTCGCCCAGACCGCATCCGTATTTCGGCCCGTTGAGCTCGAGATCATTGCGAAGAATATAAAGCAGTGGAGTCTTGGGATCGGCCTCGACGACCACATTCCTGCCGTTGACCTTCAGAGAAAATAGCGAGTGCGCGGACGTCTTCGTCATCGTGTTGACCCGAGCCCGAGATAAACAGAGGGATCACCGGCGTTGTTCACCTGACGTCTGCAGCAGCGCTTGGCAATGAACGACATGAAGCTCCTCGCTCGTGTCGCGCCATCGGCCACGGCCAATGGCAGCGTCTTTTCGATATAACAAGTGTATACGCTTTATATTTTTTCTTGCAACGAGAATTTCTGATCAAATATCCATCGCAAATGTGCGGTATCGCAGCAAATTTAGGCAGTTTTTTCGTTACTCTGCGTCCACTTTACTCTTGCAGTTTAAAGTGTGTACGCTTAATATGCCGAGCTGAAGATTGAACCATCGAAGTCTTTCACAGACCGCCAAGGGGAAGCGTCCATGCCGAACGACAACCAGACGATCGCAATCATCGGCGCCGGACTTGGCGGCGCGGCCGCAGGTGCGCTGCTGCAGCATGCGGGCTTCAATGTTGAGATTTTTGAGCAGGCGCCGAGCTTTTCTCGTCTGGGCGCCGGCATTCATATGGGGCCGAACGTCCTGAAGATCTTTCAGCGCATCGGCATGGATCAGAAGCTCGTCGATATCAGCAGCACGCCGGCCTATTGGTTCAGCCGGAACGGCCTTACGGGGGAGTACCTCTCCCGCATTCCGCTCGAAGGCTATGGGGCGACCTATTGTACCGTCCATCGCGGGGACCTTTCGGCCTTGCAGATGGACACCATGACTCCGGGGACCGTTCAGTTCAACAAGCGATTGACCCGCCTCGAAGACAGCGGCTCGGATGTCTATCTCGAATTCCAGGACGGCACGTCTGCACGTGCGGCAATCGTCATCGGCGCTGACGGCATCAATTCCCGTGTTCGCGAGACGCTGCTTGGCGCGGAACGGCCGAATTACAGCGGATGGGTCGGTCATCGCGCGATGATTTCCGCCGATAAGCTGAAGAAGTTCGACCTCACTTTCGAGGACTGCGTCAAGTGGTGGGGGCCGGATCGCCACATGATGGTCTACTACACCACCAGCAGGCGCGATGAATATTACTACGTCACCGGCGTTCCGCACGCCGCCTGGGCATTCGATGGCGCCTTCGTGCAGAGCAGCCGCGAAGAGATGTCCGAGGCCTTTGCCGGCTACCACCCGGTGATCCAGGCGCTGATCGAAGCCACCGACGACGTCACCAAGTGGCCTCTGTTCAACCGCAATCCGCTGCCGCTCTGGAGCGAGGGCCGCATGGTCCTGCTCGGCGATGCCTGCCACCCGATGAAGCCGCATATGGCGCAGGGTGCGGCCATGGCGATCGAGGATGCGGCGATGCTGGCGCGGTGCCTGAAGGAAACGGGATCGCAGGACTACACGACCGCCTTCCGCCTCTATGAAGCCAGCCGCCGCGATCGGGCAACGCAGGTCCAGACCGTCTCGAACGCCAATACGTTCCTTCTGAAGCAGGAGGACCCATCCTGGGTCTACGGCTACGACGTCTACGCTGAGCCGATCCTCGACAAGAGCGTCGCATGAGCGCGGCCCTTCTCTACGGCGGACATGCCTTTGCCAATGGCATTCGCCAGCATTACCTCCGCTATGGCGGCAAGGGGCGGCCGATGATCCTGATCCCCGGTATCACCAGCCCGGCGATCACTTGGGGCTTCGTCGCCGAACGCCTTGCCGAACGCCATGATGTCTACGTTCTCGACGTTCGGGGGCGCGGCCTGTCCTCGACCGGCCCCGACCTCGACTACGGTCTTGATGCCATGGCCGCCGACGTTATCAGCTTTGCGCAGGCGCTCGGCCTTGCCGCCCCTGCCCTTCTCGGCCACTCCATGGGTGCGCGCATCGCGATGCGGGCGGCAAACGCCGGCGGCGACTTCTCTCGCCTCGCCCTCATCGACCCTCCCGTCTCCGGACCGGGCCGCAGGCCCTATCCAAGCAAGCTGCCCTGGTATGTCGACAGCATTCGTCTCGCGCTGGCGGGCATCGATGCAGAAGGCATGAAGGCGTTCTGCCCGACCTGGACCGAAAGCCAGCTGCAGCTGCGCGCCGAATGGCTGCACACCTGCTTTGAACCCGCCATCGTCACCGCCTTCGAGGACTTCCACAAGGACGACATCTTCCCGGATTTCGCCACGCTGAAGCAACCGTCGTTGCTGATGGTCGCGGGGCGCGGCGGTGTGATCGCGCCGGAGGACGAAGCCGAGATCCGGGGTCTCAATCCCGCCATCGAGGTGACTCGCGTACCGAATGCTGGCCACATGATTCCGTGGGACGATTTCGACGGCTTTTTCGAAGCCCTTGGAGATTTCCTCTCCCGATAAACGCCGATGGCGGGCCTGTGGTCCGCCATTTTTATTGCCGCAGCGAGAGCGCTGAATTGCGCGTCCGTATATTCATCAAAGGAGCCGTCCGTGCAGAAACTCTACCGTATCGGCCAGATCGTGCCGAGTTCCAACACCACGATGGAGACGGAAATTCCGGCGATGCTCACGGCCCGCCAGATGATCCGCCCGGAGCGCTTCACCTTCCATTCCAGCCGCATGCGCATGAAGAAGGTGGTGAAGGAAGAACTGGCCGCCATGGACGCCGAATCCGACCGCTGCGCCATCGAGCTGTCCGATGCCCGCGTCGATGTGCTGGGATATGCCTGCCTCGTCGCCATCATGGCGATGGGGCTTGGTTATCACCGCCAGTCGGAAAAGCGCCTGACCGGCCGCACCCAGGAAAACGGTGCGAACATCCCAGTCGTCACCAGCGCCGGCGCGCTGATCGAAGGGCTTAAGGTGATGAAGGCGAAGAAGATCGCCGTCGTCGCGCCCTACATGAAGCCGCTGACCGAACTCGTCGTGAACTATATTCGCGAGGAAGGCTTCGAGGTGATGGATTGGCGGGCGCTTGAAATTCCCGACAACCTGGATGTTGCCCGCCACGATCCAGAAAACCTGCCGGCCATCGTCCAGACGCTCAATCTCTTGGATGTCGATGTCATCGTGCTTTCGGCCTGTGTGCAGATGCCATCCTTGCCTGTCATCGCCAAGGTCGAGGCCATGACGGGCAAGCCGGTCCTCACTGCCGCCGTCGCCACCACTTATTGCATGCTGAAATCACTGGGACTGGAAGCCGTCGTACCGGGTGCCGGCGCGCTGCTGTCCGGCGCGTATTGAGGAGAGCCCGATGGTCAGTGCCGAAACCAACTATCAGGGCGTCTGGGGCAACCGCATCGGTTTCGGCCAGCGGCCGGCCCTTCTGGTGATCGACTTCCTGAAGGCCTACACGGTGGAAGGCGCGCCGCTCTTTGCGCCAGGTGTCGTCGATGCTGTGGCGCAAACACCAGTGCTCCTGGCTGCCGCGCGGGCCGCGGGCATTCCCGTCATCCACACCCGCATCCTCTATCTCGCAGAGAACTGCGCCGATGGCGGCATGTGGGTGAAGAAGGCCCCGGTCATGAAGGCCATGGTCGAGGGCAACGTGCTGGCCGAATTCTGCGACGGCGTCGCGCCGGAAAAAGGCGAACTGGTCATCGTCAAGCAATATGCCAGCGCCTTTTTCGGCACCAGCCTCGCCTCGCTGCTGCACACGCAGGGCATCGACACGGTGATCATGGCCGGCTGCTCGACCAGCGGCTGCATCCGTGCCAGCGCCGTCGATGCCGTGCAACACGGCTTCCGGACCATCGTCGTGCGCGACTGTGTCGGCGACCGGCATCCCGATCCGCACAATGCCAATCTCTTCGACATCGACAGCAAGTATGGCGACGTCGTCTCGCGCGACGAGGCGATCGCCGAAATCGCCAAGGTCAAGTCCGACTGTCCGTAACTTTACAAAACAGCCAAACCTTAAAACAAGATAGGGGAACGAGCATGGATCAATTCAGCTTCACGGAAATCTGCCTGCATCAGTTGAAGATGTCAGGCGTCCACGAGGGCGAAAAACTCATCGTCCTCACCCAGGGCAACGAGCGCCTCGATTACGCCGACGCCTTCATGGCCGCGGGCATGCGTCTCGGGGCCAAGATGTATCACATGCGTTTGCCGCCGGTGCCGCCGGCAGGTGCATGGGCGGTCGGCCAGACAGGCCTCGCGGCCATGCCGGAAGCGGTCGAGGCCCTGAAGGCCGCCGACATGCTGATCGATTGCATCTTTCTGCTCTTCAGCCCGGAACAGATGGCGATCCAGGCGGCCGGTACGCGTATTCTGACCGCCGTCGAACCGCCGGAGCTTCTCGCCCGCATGTTGCCGACGAAGGAACTGCGCGAGCGCGTCGAATTTGCCGGCGACCTGTTGTCCAAGGCGAAGGTGATGCGGATCACCTCTGCGCATGGCACAGATGTGACCTACAAGCTCAACACTTATCCCGCAATCACGGAATATGCGTGCACCGACGAGCCGGGCCGCTGGGATCACTGGCCCTCTGGCTTCGTATTCACCGGTGGTGACGACGACGGCGTTGACGGTACGATCGTCGTTGCTCCGGGCGATATCCTGCTGCCGCAGAATATCTACGTGCGCGACCCGATTATCTATACCATCGAAAAAGGTTGGATCACCGACATTCGCGGCGGCCTCGACGCAGAGCTGGTCAAATCCTACATGGCAGGTTTCAACGATCCGCGTGGCATGGGTATGAGCCATGTCGGCTGGGGCCTCAATCAGAACGCCAAGTGGCATCGCATGGTGCCCGGCGAATTCCCGGGCGGCATGGGCATGGAGGCCCGCTCATTCTACGGCAACGTCATGTTCTCGACCGGCCCGAACAATGAACTCGGCGGCCCGAACGACACGGCCTGCCATCTCGATATCCCGATGCGCAATTGCTCGCTCTTCCTCGACGACGAGCCGATGGTTCTGGATGGCAACATCGCGGTCAAGGAAATGCAGCACAACTTCAAATAAAGCACCGGATTTTCGAAAATTTGGAGAACATTGTTCGTCGCCAGATTTCGTTTTAAGAGCCTATGCCAACAGACGAGATGGTCCGCTCCCTTTCGGGGGGCGGAACACTTTTCGACAAACTTGCTTTCACCCCCGATCCTGTCGCACCACGTGGCTGCGGGTTCGCGGCACACAGGGTTCGTTTTGAGGATATGCCTGGCAATGACAGACGACGACAAAAGGGATGCGCCGCCGGCCAGCTACACCTTCACCCAGCAGGTCGGCCATCTCATGCGCAAGGCCTACCAGAAGCATCTTGCGATCTTCCAAGAAAACGCCAGCGATCCCCATCTGACGTCGGTCCAGTTCGTGACACTGTGCGCGCTGCGCGACAATGGACCGAGTTCGCAGGCCGAGTTGGTCAAGTCGACCGCGGTGGACCAGGCAACGATCAGGGGCATCATCGATCGCCTGAAAGCGCGGGGCCTGATCGATATTTCCAAGGACAAGGAGGACGGCCGAAAGGTGATCATGTCATTGCTACCGGCAGGGCAAGCCGTGCTGGATGATATGTATCCCAAGGCGCACCTGATCACGGAGCTGACCATGAAAAAGCTCAATCCGGCGGAACGTGTCGCATTGCTCTACCTGTTGCGCAAGGTCTCCGAGGATGACGACGCTTGACGAGGTTAAACTCAAAACAGGAATTTGGCGAAGTCGGAGCCAAGGAGCCGATGTCGCTCGTCAATAGTTCATCGTCCCTGCCATTGAGACGCGCGCAACCCCCGAAATCCCGGTTCCAGGAGGTCTGAAAATGGGAGCAGCTCAGTTTTTGGGAACTGCGTCGGAAAACAAACTCGTTGGATCTTTGGTGAACTCGTGAAGCAGGGATCTTGGAATCTCGATGGAGACGCTGGCATGGCAGATACATCTTTCCGGTATGATCCGTTGACGACGGCGCAGGAATGGAAAGTCGCTGGCCGCCAAGTTGCGATCGCGACCGTCATCGAGACGTGGGGATCGGCCCCTTGCGTGCCTGGCAGCCATCTCGTGATCGACCGTGACGCAAATTTCGAAGGTTCGGTCTCGGGAGGATGCGTCGAAAGCGAGGTAATCAGCGAGGCGGCGAATGTCATTGACAGTGGTACAGCAAAGATCCTTGAATTTGGAGTTTCCGACGAACGGGCATGGAGTGTCGGACTTTCCTGCGGTGGACGTATCCGTATCTATATTGAAAGCCTGGTTTAATGAAACTGGATGATCTAAAGCGGCTGAACACGGCGCGTCACCAGCGCCAGACAGTGTTGCGGATTACCGATCTGCATGGAGGTCATGACAGTATCGTGGTGGAGGGCGAAGCGTGCGACCCTCTACTTGCTGTGCCGGTGTCGGCCGCATTCCGTTCGGGTAAGTCGGGATCCTCAGAAATTGCAGGCCGAACATATTTTATCGATGTTCAGATCCCGCCGCCGCAAATCGTCGTGATCGGCGCGGTGCACGTCGGTCAGGTGTTGGCGCAAATGGCACAACTTGCCGGTTTCGCCATTCGCGTAATTGATCCGCGGATGGCCTTTGCCACTCAGGAGCGTTTTCCAAAGATAGAGCTCTACTCGGACTGGCCAGACGAGGTGTTCGCAACACGCCCGCTAGATGCCTATACGGCGCTCGTCGCTCTGTCTCATGACCCGAAGATCGACGACTTTCCCCTTGCTGAGGCTCTACGAGCCGGCTGTTTCTATGTCGGCGCACTCGGGGGCCGCAAGTCGCATTCGTTGCGTTTGCAACGCCTTGCAGCGAACGGGTTCAGCGCCGCCGATCTCGAGAGGATTCGTGGCCCAATCGGCCTTGATATCGGGGCGATCGGTCCGGCAGAAATCGGGATAGCAATCTTGGCGGAAATCGTTCAGTCTTTGAGACGCCGTAGCACTGCCAACACACAATGAGGCTGGGCGACTTTTGACCGGTTTAACTTGAGCATGAGGTAGGCGTACACCCTGTCAGGACGGCACCGCTCAAGCTTACCGAGGTAGCGCTTTTGAGGACCAGCAGAGCGTCTTGACGGTATCCGGGATAGAGCAGGAGTTCCCTTGAAGGCAAGCGGGCCACCTTTACATGGCGCTATACGTAAAGCTGAGAGCGATGCTGTAATCGCCCTGATCCTCCTTGCTGCAGGCGAGGCAAGCCGAATGGGCGCTGGCGGTCCGCACAAGTTGCTTGCTGAGTTCGACGGCATCCCGCTCGTCCGGAGGTCGGCCATGGTAGCACTTGGTACACGGGCATCGTCAGTTACTATCGTCACCGGCCACCGCCATCAAGAAATCCTCGCCGCATTGGAAGGGCTCGACCTCCAATATGTCTACAACCCAGATTATGCTTCTGGGATGGCGGGATCGCTCGTCACCGGCTTTAAAACGGATCAAGCACAACGCGCCGACGGTGTACTCGTTATGAACGCCGATATGCCGAGGATAACCTCTGGCGATCTCGATGCACTGATCAAAGCTTTCTGGGATGCAAAGTGTGATGCTGTAGTTCGTGCCGCAGCGTACGGTCGAGGGGGGAATCCTGCGGTGCTTCCCCGCTCTCTCTTCCGCAGTGTGTTGCGGCTCCAAGGTGATGTTGGTGCACGACATCTGATCGAGACATCAGGAACTCCCGTCATCGATGTTCCTACAGACGAACGTTCACTTTTGGACGTCGATACACCGGAGGCAATTCTGGCGGCGGGCGGGGTTCTTAGGGTATAACGAAGTGCAAAGTTCCTGAAGAAATATAGCGAAAGTCCGTAGCTTCCTGAACCTTGCTGATGCAGGAAGACATCCGAACCGCCATCGTCAGGCAAGATGGAATCGTAGCCTTTGGTGAACCATTCACTTTGCCAGTGGGGCATGCATGGCCGTTACCGCTACAAAGGTCGAATAGATTGGTCCACCTCCAACGATAAAGCGGCCTGCCACCCAGCGCCGCACCGATGATGCACACTGGTTTGAGTGAGCGCCTTGAAACGATTCGAACTGCTGACCCGTAGTCGCCGTCACCGATTGTATACTGAATCGTAACCGCGAATTTCCCCGCACCTTCTTTGATTGAGTGAGTTTTGGCATGAGGTGTCCACTAGAATAGGTGAACACCAAGTGATGGAAGAAGGTCAAAAACTTGCCGTGCGGCTGGTAGGTCGGAATGGACGACGCCGGTTCGATCCGGGATCAAAAGACCGCCTTATTGCTGCCTGCCTCGAACCTGGCGCATCGGTATCGAAACTTGCGCGCGAACACGGGGTCAACGCGAACCTCGTTTGGAAATGGATAAGGAAACACACCCAGACGCCTCCGTTACTTTTGCGGAACGCCTCTGCGCCGGCTTCGCATATCATGAGAATTTTTGTCGTCGGCGCTGAAGGTGATCTTGGGAAAGCGGTTCGATGCCCGGCCTCATAGCAACCAGGGGTACGTGATATAATTATGTTCAACCCTGCGATGGCGAGATGGATGATTATTCGAATGTTATCCACGGGACGCCCGACGGTGACGCGGCAAACCATAGAGAGCCCCGGGATACGCCGGTGACGCGTCCATCCCGATCATGAACGCCCTTGGTCAGCGCCATGGCGTTGTTGGCCGTGCTCATAGCTGCTTCGGATAGCCATTATCGTTCCCCCGAAGAGGTCGTCGCAGTCCATGCTTGTTCCGGAGGGACGCTGGGCGCCGTCCTTATTGCCCCCCGCCCCAGCTATGTGTCAGTTCAGCTTAAGGCCGGCTCACGTGCCCAGACGCGCAATTTGCCGACTTCTTCGAAGAACGTTGCGACCGTCTTCTTGTCCGTGAGCTCGATTGTGCCTTCGTCTAGGTCGCCGGCGATGCCAGCCTTTTCCAGAAGCGGGAGCGCATCCGCCACGTACCCGATGAACTTGCAGTGCGTGAAAGCGTCGGCCACGAAATCCCGCGCCGTTGCTTCCTTGAGAAGGTCTGTGAGCTGGCTCGGAAAAACTGAACAGTTAGGATAAGTGGAATTTCTGCCTGACTTTGGCTTAAATGCCGGAAACAGGAGAGAGCATGTCGAGACGACCGCGCCGGAATCATAGCCCGGCTTTCAAGGCGAAGGTGGCGCTTGCCGCCATCCGGGGCGAACAGACGCTGGTGGAATTATCCCAGCAGTTCGACGTGCACGCCAATCAGATCAAGCAATGGAAAGACCAGCTCCTTGAGGGGGCGACGGGCGTTTTCGGCGATGAAGCCAAGGCGGAACCGGCTGCTCCGACCGTCGATGTCAAAACACTGCATGCCAAGATCGGAGAACTGACGCTGGAGAATGATTTTTTATCCGGTGCGCTCGGCAAAGCCGGATTGCTGAGCGGAAAGAAATGATCAACCGCGCGCACAAACTGTCGGTCATTCGCCAGGCGAAGCTTCTCGGCTTCAGTCGTGGCAGCGTCTATTATTTACCGCGTCCTGTGTCAGACGGCGAACTGGCCCTGATGCGGCGGATCGACGAACTGCACCTCGACTTTCCCTTTGCCGGAAGCCGGATGTTGCAAGGGCTTTTGAAGGCGGAAGGGCTTGTCACAGGGCGGCTTCACATCGCGACGCTGATGAAGAAGATGGGCATTGAGGCGATTTACCGTCGCCCCAATACGTCGAAACCGGCACCTGGGCACAAGGTCTATCCGTATCTCCTGCGCAAGCTGGCGGTGACCAGACCCAACCAGGTCTGGGCTATGGACATCACCTACATCCCCATGGCGCGGGGCTTTGTCTATCTCTGCGCTGTGGTTGACTGGTTCAGCCGGAGGGTTCTGTCGTGGCGGTTGTCGATCACGATGGAGACGGCTTTCTGTATCGAGGCGGTCGAGGAAGCGCTTGTCCGGTATGGCAAGCCCGACATCTTCAATACGGACCAGGGATCGCAGTTCACCTCCATCGACTTCACGGCGGTGCTGAAGAAGGCCGAGATCGACATCTCGATGGATGGCAGGGGCGCATGGCGGGACAACGTCTTTGTCGAGCGGCTCTGGCGCTCGATCAAATACGAGGAGGTCTATCTCCACGCCTACAAAACCGTGCCCGAGGCCCGCATTGGGATCGGCCGGTATCTGACCTTTTACAATACCCGACGCCCACATTCATCCCTTGACCGGCAAACACCGGATCAGGCTTACTTCAACGCGCTGACGCCAATAAAGGCGGCAGCATAATCGAGGCGGAAATCCACTTAACGAAACGCCACGAACTGTTCAGACAAACCGAGCCAGCTCTCTGCGAGGCTAAAGCCGCGGACCAGGACGAGGATCCTGCATTGAAGCAGGACGACAACCCGTCCGCCTCGGCGGTTTTTCACAGGGCGTGTATTCCTACTCGTTGGGGATCGCTCTCGGCTTCCTTTTTGTGCTGACATTCATCCTCCACCTGCGATACAGCGCAGAGGCGGAAAATGCCGAAGCCATGATGCACGGCCAGCCAACAGTCTCCATTGCCGAGCACCTCGTTAGCGGCCAGTTCTGGTTCGAATCCCTGCAAAACTGGCAAAGCGAGTTCCTCTCGACAGCCGTTATCGTCGTGCTCTCGATCTTCCTGCGTTTCAGAGGTTCACCGGAATCGAAGCCCGTCGCTGCACCGCATGCCGAGACTGGCACATATTATAATTGCGAGCCTAAACAGGAAGGGCCGGCTCGCAGGAGACGGCCCTTCTTTTAATTGCGACGCGATCAGGCGACTTTTTTGGCGCCCTTCGGATTCGCCGAAGCTTCGCCGAGTTGGGTCAGCTTCTGATCAGTGGCGAGCTCTTCCTGCAAAGTCGCATCGAACAGTGCGACGGCATCGGTGTAGCCGAGCTGCGCAGCCCAGGACTTCAATGTGCCGTAGCGGGCGATTTCGTAGTGCTCGACTGCCTGAGCCGACGAGATGAGGCCAGCATCGAGAGCGATGGAACCCTTGTACTCTTCGATGATCTCCTCACCTTCGGCGATAATGCCCTGAATGGCCTCGCACGTCTTTCCGCGAGCGGGCTTCCCGATGATCTCGAACACCTGCTGCAGGCGTTCGATCTGGCCTTCGGTCTCGTCCTTGTGCTTCAGGAAAGCCGCCTTGCCTTCAGGGGACTGTGCCGCGCGTGCCATTTTCGGCAGCGCTTTCAGGATCTGCTTTTCTGCGAAATAGATGTCCTTGAGCGTATCAAGGAACAGGTCGTCCAGTGTTTTCTCAGCCATTTCGGTCTCCTCGGTGGGGTTGATAGCGCCACTCAACTCGGACCGGGTGCTTTGGTTCCGAAGATTCCAACCCGCATTCTTTCAGCAGACATGTCAAACTTAATTGTGGCGTCTGCCTATTGGAATAGGTTTGCGTGCTCGGAGGTCCAACCATGCAGAACGACAAACGCAGACCGCGCGGGCCGTCTCCGAAGGGAGATTTCGAGCAGTCGAAGACTGTTGCCACCGCTATGATTGAAGAAAAGCGGGAGGCTGATCGCATCAAGACGCAGGCGTTGAAGGCGGCTCGTCTGTCGGCTGTCGGGCCAAACTGGCAACCGCCAGCCACACCAGGGCCATCCTGATCCCTGAACCGAAATTTGAAACTAGACATGGCTGCGCTCCTCGGACTCGCCGCACAACCGCATGAAGCAGATAAGGTTCCAGCATAGTGCGAAAAATCTCGGGGCGAGTGCATCTTTTTGAATTTAAATGCGTTTGCCGTGCCGATCGGGTCCACTGATGTCGACCTAAGTAGATCGGGAATCGAAAGGGTGGGACCGTCAGAACTGAACGGGCTTGATGGTGTCGACGCTGATTTCGCCCTTAAGCACCCCACGTCTGAGATCGCGTCGGGAATGCTCCACCTCAATGACGGTGTAGAGCTTTTCCGACCTGAACGCACTCGCGTTGCTTGTCGTCACACCCTCGGCGGGAGCTGAATCAATTTCCATGAAGTCGAGCTCACGTTCGGCGGCGACGATGCGCGCATCGCCTGTTGTCCGCGCGGCAACCACCACTTCACCCTGATACGGCGAGTTGTCCCACCGGGGATCGTGGGCTTCCGCTATGGGAACGAGGCGATAGATATTCAGAAGTTCAGGCTCATTGCCCGCGGTGGTTGACGAGTCGAGGATTTGGGCGCGGCTCTCGACAGACTGACCGAATTCCGTCGGGCTGGTTCCAGTGGAAGGGCCAAGGTGGCTCTGGTCGTTTGTTGCGTTCGACATCGGAGGGCTCCTCATGAGTTAACATTGTCGGAAGGGATCAGACGGCGTTGATGCCCGGCAGCAACTTTTGGACGTCCTTGCGCTCGGCATCGGGCAAGCTTTCGATCTCGTCGCGCCAGAAGGCCTCCGCCTCTGCAGTGCCTTCTGCCCATTCTCGGGTCGAGACGAGATTGTCGTCGAGCACCGCGCGGCGCCTGCCACCGAGCCTGATGTATTTCGCGGCCAGATCTTTCGAACGATTGCCTGTGGTGCTCATCGTGTGAACCCATATAAAAAGCCCAGGAAGCCGACGGCTACCGCAGCCGTGATTGGCTGCGCCCGCACCTTGCCGCGCAATTCTTTGATCGCCAGACGCCCGGCTCCAGAGGCGGCTTCGCGGAGCGGATCCTGCAACCGGGCGACTTCCGACCGCAACGCGCTGAGCTCTTCCTCATTGTCGGCTTTCCGGTTCGCCGCCGCCAGCGCTTCGTCAACGAGCGGTGCTGCCTCTTCGATCCGATTGTCCGGTGCGGCCTGGTCCTCCGTCATGTCGTGACTCCTGTCTGAGGTTGTTCACTGCGTCTTCTCGGTTCCCGCCGGGGCCACCGATTGCGAATCGCCGCCCGTGCCGGATTCAGCCGTGGGATCACGGTCTGTTGGCGCGGTCTGCATGGTTTCTCCAACGGGAGGGGTATTGTCGATGACCTTCTGATCGGTCGGTGTGACCACGGCCTTCGTATCGGTCGTCGTGGTTTGCTTCGTTTCCGTGGCGGCGTCGTTGTCGACAGCCTCTCCATACATGCCCGCGATAGCCCAGGCGATGGCGGCGAAAACGAGACCGCCTATCAGCACCATCAGTACTGGTCGCCCAAGCAATCCCCCCCGTGCCTGCACGGGCGTAGCCTCCACCACCTTCTGCGTTTCCACACTCGAAACCGTATCGCCGCGTTCGTCCTTGTAGGTGCTCATGGAATATTCCTCGTGGTCACCTCCCGTAACCACTGGGCGCGCTTGAATGTTCCGCCACCTTCAATAACGAATGCGACATTCGCCCGATCTCGTCGAGACGATCGTCGGCCGCGGCCTCAACTAGCCGATAGCCTGAGAATTCAACTCGTCGTAGTGCGATATCGCTTCGCGCTCGATGGCAGCCCGACTAAAGACCGGCCGCTTTTGCCAGCGCTCACTTCATAAGGCCTGCCGCCCGAAGGGCTTTCTCGATCGTCCGCTGGATTCCCATCCCTTGTTCTGAAGAATACGGGGAATGTAAGGTGTTCGTTGGCGGCTCGTGCGACGTTCCGGGATCAAGGTTCACCCGTTTTTCGAATGATGCGATCAAACCCCAGGAGCGGGCGATGTGTTGGGTCGAGGAGATGCCGACATCCAGCATATACGGGCCAGCTTTGCCATAGCCCGATGTAGCATCGATCGGCGTTCCATGCCCTATCCCTTCGAGTTGGTAGAGCTCGAGGGCTTCGCGGCCGTCCGCACCTCTCCAGACGATCCTTTGATGGCGGTCGATCCGTTCGGTTACGGGCGGGTACTCCGCCTCATGCACGCCGCGCCACTGCTCGATGACCGCAAAAGCGTTCGCGGGAACGACCGTATGGTCTTTGGTGCCTTGCCAGACCGAAATCGCCGGCCAAGGTCCGTCATGCTTAGAAGCAGACCGAAGAAGCGTCTGGAGACCATCCGTTCCGGGTAGCCCCTGGCCCCGCATGCGGTCAAACGCTTCTGGAACCGTCGTCGCAATACCATATGGAAGGCCTGCAATGATTGCGCCACCTGCGAAAAGCTCCGGATGCGTTGCGAGCATGACGTTCGCCATCGCTCCGCCTGCGGACAGCCCGGTGATGAAGATGCGGCTCCGATCGATGTCGTATCGCGAGATCACAGTTTCGATCATCTGACGGATGGAAAACGCCTCTCCCTGGTCACGCCGGATGTCGCCGGGCACGAACCAGTTGAAACACGTGTTGGCGTTGTTGCTCGGCGTCTGCTGGGGGAACAACACTGCGAATCCATAGTCGTCCGCAAGACGAGACCATCCGGAACCATGGTCATACACACTGGACGTCTGAGTACATCCATGAAGGACGACCACCAGTGGCGCGCGAGGCATAAGGTCCTTGGGGATGTGGATTTTCGCCTCGAGGGCACCACGGTTGGAACCGAACGGGCCGAGATCGGTCAGCCTGTCTTGGAGCATCGGGGCGGAGCTGTGGGCGGAGCGCAATTTGCGCAGTCTTTCAATAGTGTCGGAAATAGATTGCATCTGGTGCTCCTAGCGGCCTTAGGCGAGAACCGCCCGGTCCCCAACGCACCAAGCGGCAGAAGGTTGCTGCACCGCACAAATAATTAATAGCAGAGCTTATGGTCTTGCCCGTGACCTAGCGGCGAAACGATGCTCGTCCGTTTGCTTTCGATAACTCGGCGTGTGGAACAATTTCAGATGTCGCTGGTTCTGGTGCCGGGATCGCTCACGTCCCGCAAAGGAGAAGTCCATGAAGAATTTGCTCGTTGCAACGGCGATCATCGCCATCTCCGTATCGTCAACGTTCGCGCAGACAACGAAGCCAGCCGCTAACCCGGATGGCGATACTCCGGCGGTCGCAACGCCTTCGGACCAGAATGCCACGGCTCCGGTAGAAGGCGCGAACAGTTTCACCGAAGTCCAGGCGAAGGATCGCATCGTCGAAGCCGGATACGCCGACGTTACGGATCTGAAGCTCGACGAGAAGGGTGTCTGGCAAGGCAAGGCCACCAAGGACGGCAAGGCCGTGATGGTATCGTTGGACTACCAGGGCAACATTGTCGCCAACTAATTTGCAGCCAAGAACAATAACAAGGAGACACCAAATGACTAAGACAGTCACAGGACTATTCGATCACTATTACCATGCAACTTCCGCAGTCGACCAGCTCAAGGCGGCGGGCATTTCGGAGGACGATATCAGCATTGTTTCGAACAATGCGGATGGCCGCTACAAGGACAGCGATGTCGGTGAAGATGCAGGTACGGGCGCTGGCATCGGCGCGGCCGTCGGCGGCGTCGGAGGCCTGCTGACGGGGCTGGGCATTATGGCAATTCCAGGTGTGGGCCCGGTCGTTGCTGCTGGCTGGGGCTCGCTGCCACGGCTGCTGGCGCAGTCACTGGTGCCGTTGTCGGCGGTGCTGCTGGCGGCCTCATCGGCGCGCTGACTGATTCAGGCGTCGATGAGCGCGACGCCCATGTTTACGCCGAAGGCGTGCGACGCGGCGGCACGCTGGTCACCGCCAAGGTTGACGAAGGGCGCGCCGCCGAGGCCGAGGCAATCCTGCAGCGCTCGAACTGGGTCGATCTGCCGACGCGCCGGACCGCGTACGAAGGACAGGGCTGGGCCGGCTTCGATGATGCGTCCGAACCGTATAGCCAAGCGGAGATCGACGCAGAGCGCGCTCGTTACGCAGGTCGCGCTTCAGCGCTGTAGTCGGAAACTTCGCCAATGGAATAAATGGTGTCGGGGTCGTCGAGAGACGGCCCCGAAATCTCTAAAGGCGGTGATTCCCAGCATGGTCATTCCCCTTTTTTGGTTTGATGAGGCATCTTCGCGCGTGGTCGCTATTCCCGGCCTTTGGAGAAAATGTAGGGCCGCTCGAGGGTCTTGCTCCATTTGCCCATGGCAAAGCAGAAGACGAAGTTGACCGCAATGAACACGTAGACCTCGATGAAGTGCGTCCGCCAGACCGGTATCGACACCGCCTGGTGTGCTGTCATCAACCCGCCGAGTGCCAGCCGGAATGCTCGTTGAAGAAGGCGTCTTTCAGGCCGTCGGTCAACATGCTGTCGAGGACCTGGGCCGGTCCCATGCGATAGCCTCATCGGCCACCGTCCATCAAATACGGCGCGCGGTCTGCGGCTCTAGCGATTGAACCAGCCTCACCCACTGCGACAAAGTATTCGAGCTGCCTCAAAGTGAAGCGCAGCGGCATGCGTTCCCAATCTCCATTGGCAGTAAATCGAACGGGCTCGGACGAGTTGATCGCCAACAGGCTACACAACGCGAGACATAGTCTCAGCACATTCACCGCCCCTTCGAGCGCTAATCCCAGTATCAGTTAAGGCAGGATGGTACCGTCGAAGGCACCACCACCAAAAAAATCCATATCCGTAATCTTTGCCGACCCGCGTCAGCAGCATCTGATGCATTTTCTTCCATGGGTTCAAGGATTGCGTAGTTTAGCTTTTCTAAACAAAAACCCATCGATGGCAGGATTGTCTCCTCGTGCTGTCGCGCGAATAATCTCCTGTATCAAAGGAGAAATTGCGAAACACTTCTGGCATCAGGCCTGAAAACTCAGCGCCGGCTGATTTTCAACCGTTTCTCCCCCCACGGATGTCAAAGCGGTGTTGGCGCATCGGCCGAGCACGTGCAATCAAAAGGATGATCGATTTATGCCGAATACCCTCGACCCACGCTTCCGACCCTTTACGGTCCTCAGGAAGGTGCGCGAAAGCACGACGATCACATCCTTTTATCTGGAACCTATCGATCCCGCAGCGTGGCGCCCCTTCGAAGCAGGCCAGTTTCTCACGATCCAGATGCCCCATCCGAAAGGCGGGGAACCTATGATCCGGAACTACACGGTGTCTTCTGCCCCAAGTGATGAGGGCGTGTATCGAATTACGGTCAAACGGGAGACCGGCTTAACGCCAGACATGCCCAACGGGATTGCTTCTTGCTGGCTCCATGACTCGGTAGAGGAAGGAACGATCGTCCACATCGACGGACCGCGCGGCGCTTTCAAGCTCAACAAAGTCAGCCACAAACCGGTCATTCTTCTTTCGGGCGGGGTCGGGCTGACGCCGACCGTTTCTATGCTGAAGGTGTTGGTCAGGGAAAGCGATCGACCTGTATGGTTCATACATGCCTGTGACCAAGGAAGCACCCACGCGCTACACGAAGAGGTCCAGGCACTCGCTCAAGAACGGAGCGGTGTTTACGTCCATTACTGTTATCGCTTTCCGACGGCTGATGATAAAAAAGCGGGCCTGCACCACTCGACCGGCTTTGTCACACGAGAGACACTACAGTCGCTCCTGCCGCTAGACGATTATGAAACTTATATGTGCGGACCACCGCCGTTCATGCAGGCGATGTATGACCTGCTTCTCTCTCTCGGCGTAGAAAAGAGCAAGATCGCATACGAGTTTTTCGGTCCTGCATCTCTGCTCACGCCATCGAAGCCAAAGGTGGACACAACTCCTGGCGCGAGTATCGCTCCTCCATCCGCGGAAACAAGGAGCGGAGGCATCGAAATCACGCTCGGAAAGTCAAATGCCAAATTCGCGTGGGATCCAACCTCGGAATCGATTTTGAGCTTCTTGGAAAGCAATGGAATCGAGCCAGAATTCTCCTGTCGGGCTGGCGTTTGCGGAAGTTGTGTCCAGGCCCTCGTTTCAGGCAACGTGGAATATGTGGAGGAGCCGCTGGATGACGTGCCCGCCGGGCGAGTTCTGCTCTGTTGTTCCAAGCCCGTGAATTCGGTCGTTCTCGACCTCTGAATCCAGTTTCCAGCATCCACTCGAATGAACGGGATCGATCTATGGCCGATACACTCAGACTGAATCCAAACGTTGCGGAACTCCCCCCGTACAACGCCGGAATGAACATCGCTGTGGCGCGTAGTAAGAGCGGTTTGAATGAAATTGCGGCTCTTGCCAGCAATGAGAATCCGTATGGTTGTTCGCCCAACGTATCCGCAGCATTGGCAGAACTTAATCCCTCCCGTTATGCGGACCCTGCCTGTGTGATATTGCGCGATGCGCTCAGCAAAAAGCTCGACGTTGCCGGAGACAGAATTGTTGTCGGGAACGGTTCCGAGGAGATGATCGCAGCGGTTTGCCGCGCAGTATTGCGTCCATTTTCTACCGTGGCCACGATTACACCCGGCTTTGGTCTCCACGAAATCGAGCCCCGTGCAAACGGTGCGAAGGTCGTCAAAATCCCCATGACAAAAGATCTTGGATTTGATCTTGAGGCCATGGCGATTGCACTGCGCAAGAAACCATCAATATTCTTCATCTCCTCGCCTTCCAACCCCGTTGGCCCAGCGCTCGACCAAGATCAACTCGCACGCCTAATCACGGCTGTCCCGAAGGAAACACTGCTTGTTTTTGACGAAGCATATTTTGAATTCGGCGATGATCAGACGCCTGACGGGCTCAAGGCGCTGGCTGACAGCGCCATCTCCTACGTCGTGTTGCGAACGTTCTCAAAGGCCTATGGCTTGGCAGGATTGCGCGTAGGCTATGCCGTTGCCTCCGATGCGCGCTTGGCACAAGCCATGTCATCGGCAAGGACGCCGTTCAACGTCAATGCTGCCGCGCAATTGGCTGCCGTCGCCGCGCTAAACGACGAAACGTGGATGCGTGTTTCGGTCGCCAGCGTCGTCGCCGAACGAAATCGCATGGCTGGCGAGATTGCTTCCCTTGACCTGTTCGCTCCTGAATCCCAGACAAACTTTCTGTTCATCGATGTCGGTTGTGACAGCTCAATCGCTTTCGATCATTTCCTCTCTCACGGCGTGATCGTCAAACCCTGGAAAGAACCGGCATTTGCTTCTTTTATCCGTGTGACCGTTGGTCTCCCAATGGAAAACGATCGCTTTCTTGAAACACTCCGCCTGCTGAGGGCCAAGCTCGCTGAGGCAAAAGTCGCGTCATGATCGACCAGAATGCTGGCGCAGTCGGAATTCTTTCCAAGTCCTTTCTGAACGAGATCGTTCAGATCATTGGCCCTTCGAACCTGAAGCAAGGCGATGCGATTGCCAATCTTGACTATGGCGTAACGCCGGCAAATTTCGGTGCCACCGCGTTGGCTTTCCCGTCATCCGTCCACGAAGTCGCATCGATCATACGAAGCGCCGTTGCGCATGGCGTATCGATAGTCCCACAGGGTGGACGAACCGGGCTTGTCGGCGGAAGTGTGTCAACACCTGGTCAGATCATATTATCGACCGCTCGACTGAATCAGACTGTCGCGATCTACCCGGTTGAGCGCGTTGCTGTCGTCGAGGCCGGCGTCACACTTCAATCACTACAGGCGGCCGCGTCAGAACATAATCTAGAGCCGGGCATCGATCTTCCCTCGCGTGGTTCTGCCACGATTGGCGGAATGGCCTCGACCAATGCTGGTGGTATTTCGGCTTTTCGTTACGGCGTGATGCGGAATCGCGTTCTTGGTGTGGAAGCTGTGCTGCCTGATGGCTCGATCTATTCCGATCTTACACGCGTTGTGAAGAACGCTACCGGATACGATCTCAAGCAGCTATTCATCGGGGCCGAGGGAACGCTCGGCATCGTCACCAAGATTGCCATGAAATTGGAGCCAGTTCCTGCAGCCACTGCTACGGCCCTCTTCGGCCTGCCTTCCGTCGAGGCGGCTCTTGAAGCAACCAGGCTCGGACTTACTGTTCAGTACGGTCACATGCGTGCGGCTGAAGCGATCTGGAGCTCGTTTTTTGCGTTGACGGCCAGCGAGCATCGTTGGTCGGCGATCGACTACGCCCCTGATTATCCCGTCAACCTCATCCTGTCGCTCGGCGGAGGTGACGAGGAACAGCTCCAAATGGAACTCGGCCGCATTTACGAGGAGCTATATGAAAAGTATCCGGAAATGTGCGCTGTTGTCGCAACATCGCAGGCGCAGGAAGCCGAGTTGTGGCGTCTGAGAGAGGACACGGACCTCATCTATCGCCGACACCCCGCAGCACCTTCTTTTGACGTCTCGGTCCCCTTGTCCCAAATCGATGAGTATATCGCTCGGTGCATGCCGGAACTGCGGTCAATCGATCCCGCCTTCGATCCCTACCTCTTCGGGCACATTGCTGATGGCAACCTTCATATTGTCCTGAACGCCGCAGGCGCGGATCTGGCACCTGAGAAGGCTTCCGCCGTCGAATCGGTGCTCTATGGGGGCCTGACGGAATCCGGAGGCTCGTTCTCGGCGGAACACGGGATCGGGTCCAAACGTATTCACTCTTTGCGTGAGACCGCCGACCCCGTAAAATTTGCGTTGATGATGCAGATCAAGCACGCCATCGATGGCGGACGCATCCTCAATCCCGGCAAAGTCACGGGCTGACATGGCAACGCCGCGCTCTTTGGGAGCGCGGCGCGAACAGGCGTAGCTGGTTGCGTTTCAATTCGTCAACATCGGCGGCTCTCACCTTGCCTCATGACGCATCAGGTGGCTTTCAAGCACTCGGATAAGCGCAATGAGGGTGAGGTTGATGATGAGGTAGATGGCGCCGGCCAACGCGAACACTTCGAAAATCGCAAATGTCTGACTCATCAGGCGCTTTGCATATCCCGTGACCTCAAGAACCGTGATCGTCGAGGCAAGGCTTGTGCCCTTGACGACAAGGATAAGCTCGTTGCCGTAAGCGGGCAGCGCCTGGCGAATGGCGAGCGGGAATTCGATCCGGCGAAAGCGCAGAAAGGGCGACATTCCAGTGGCCTTGGCAGCTTCCTTGAGACCTGCTGGAATCGACAGCAATCCGCCGCGCAGAATTTCGGATGTATAGGCCGCCGTGTTAAGGGCGATGGCCATGACCGCGCAACGCGCACCGTCGCTGATGATCCACCACGTTACGGCATTGTTTTTGATGAAGCCTATTTGGCCAAGCCCGTAGTAAAACAGGAACAATTGCACCAAGAGCGGCGTCCCGCGAAAGACCATGCTGTAGTATTTCGCAAACCCGGTAAGGAAGCGGTTTTCGGACAGTCTCATCAGCGCCAGGCCAAGCCCGAGATTGAAGCCGATTGCAACAGATATCGCGGTGATAGCCGCCGTTGTGGAGACGCCTTTCAACAGGAAAGGCATTGATGTTTCTAAAAATTCGATATCCATCACGCTACTTCCTTGACCTCAGTCCGACCAAGCGTTCCACCCTGTCAAATCCAGCCTGGCTGATCAGGGTGATCGCGAAATACACCAGAGCCGCGATGAGGAAGAAAATCAGGGGGTTTCGGGTGCTGCCGGCGCCAACGGAGGCGGTCCGCATCAACTCCTGCAATCCGACGACCGATACCAGCGCCGTATCCTTGATGGTTGTCTGCCAGACATTGTTCATTCCGGAAATGGCGATGCGCAGCATTTGCGGGATGATGATGCGCCTGAAGATCCGCCGTCCGGGAATTCCCAATGCCCGTGCAGCTTCGATGTGCCCCGCCGGGATAGATGCCAAGGCTCCCCTTATGACCTCTGTCGAGTAGGCACCGGAGATCGTACCCACGGCGACGACGGCAATGATGAAGGCGTATCCGCTGTCTGCAAGCGCCGCATATCCGAACGCGGTTGCGACCTGTGTGACGAATTCCACCGAGGAAAAGAACAGAAGATAGATGATCAGCAGCTCGGGCACTCCCCGCACCAGAGAGGTGTAGGCGTCGACCACCAGCGTCAGCGGGAATATCCGCGCCCATTTGATGACGCCGCACAGGGTTCCGATCAAAGCACCGGCAATCATGCTCACCGCGCCGACGGCAATCGTTATTGCAGCGCCTTGCAGAATGGCCCTTATCCAACCACCCTGCCAAACTAGGATCAGACTAGCATCCATGAGATTTGCCCTGAGTTTAGCTGCGCAATTCCATGCCTTGTCGGCAACGGGCGTTGTCAGCATGTTCGACCGTGTGCACCGTGTCGGATTACGGCGGAATGAGCGCCCCGCACGTTTGCGGCATGCGGGGCGGACGTCTTAGTTGCAGGGCCGTGAGATATCCATCTTGAACCATTTCTCGCTGGATTTTCCGATCGAACCGTCCGCGACGAGTTCACACAGCGCCTTGTCGATCTTCGCCTTCAGCTCTGTGTTCTCCTTGGCAATGCCGACGCCGATGCCTTCACCGAGGGTGGAATCGAATTTGCTCTGGACTTTGACATCGACGAACTGGAAGTCCTTGCCCTCAGGCTTGGCGAGAAAGTCCTGAAGGGCCGAGGCGTCTGCAAATGCTGCCTCGACGCGGCCGCTTGCGAGGTCAATCTGCATGTTGTCGAGTGTGTCGTAGGTCTTGAGATCGGCGGTCGGGATCCGCTTTTCGATGAAATGGGCGTGTGTCGTGCCAGTCTGAACGCCGATCGTCTTTCCGTCCAGGCCCTTCAACAGAGCGTCGATGTCCTTGATGCCGGCCAGATCGGACGTCTTGGGCACGAGGAACATGTTTGCCAGCTCCGCATATCCGACCGAAAAATCGATTTCTTTTTTGCGGTCCTGGGTAATCGACATGCCTGAAACGATCACATCGAAACGCTTCGCCTTGAGGGCAGGGATCAAGCCATCGAAGGCTTGCACGACGAACCGACATTTCACGGCCAGCTTCGTGCACAGCAGGTTGCCGACATCGGCGTCGAAACCGGTTACGTTTCCGGCAGCATCGGCCATGCTCCATGGCGGATAAGCGCCTTCGGTGCCGATCGATAGTTCACCTTCGGCGGCGTGGGCCGTGCTGACGCCAGCCAGAAGGATGGCGAGTGACAAGACTTTGAAATTCATTCTGCAAGTTCCCCTTTTTGGTTATCTTGATACATTCATCCTGCCGGGTTTTGGTCGGCAGTCGTTATCAGCAGAGATTATAAAGTCCGCGACAGGAACTGACGCAGACGTTCCGATCGCGGATTGGTGAACAACTCCGCTGGTGTACTCTCTTCCTCCACCTTCCCTTGGTGCAGGAACAGAATCTTGTGAGATACTTCGCGCGCAAACTGCATTTCATGCGTCACGAGGATCATCGTGTTACCTTCCTCCGCCAGTTGACGGATGACGCGTAGCACCTCGCCCACGAGCTCCGGGTCGAGAGCGGACGTCGGTTCATCGCAGAGAATGACTTTCGGCCGCATCGCGAGTGTTCTTGCAATCGCCGCGCGTTGCTGCTGCCCTCCGGAAAGCTGGCCGGGATACTGGGCATGCTTTTCCGACAGCCCGACCTTCTTCAAAAGCTGATGCGCGTGTTCGACCGCATCCTGGCGACGCTCGCCAAGAACATGGACGGGAGCCTCGATGATGTTCTCCAGCACCGACATGTGGGGCCAGAGATTGAAGTTCTGGAACACCATTCCCACCCGTGAGCGGATACGCTCGACCTGGCGCATATCCGCGGGATGAGATCGCCCGCCCTTCACGGGCTTCATTCGTATTTCCTCACCGTCTACGACAATCGTTCCACTGCTCGGTTGTTCGAGCAGGTTGATGCAGCGCAGAAACGTACTCTTGCCGGAGCCTGACGATCCGATCATCGAAACGACCTCACCGGGATCAGCGCTCAGGCCCACGCCGGACAGCACTTCGTGTGTGCCGAAGCTCTTGTGAAGATCATGAACTTCCACGGCTGGCCGTTCATGGCGTTTGGTGTTTAACGGAACCGCCGGGGGCCAGTCACCGACAGAGGCCGTGCTCTTTGCGATGGCGCCACCTGTTTCGGGACGGTCAATGGAGGCGAGGGCTGCCATCGCGCGGTCGAAGTATCGCAAGCTTGTCGCCAGACAGTTCTGCTGCCATTCGGGGTCTTGAGGGATGAACGCAGACCTCAATGTCTGCTTGATTTTCTGCCCCAGCGGAGATTCGAGGTTACCGAAGAGATGCAGCCAGTTATCCGCCTTTACGGCGTCCATCACCGCAGGGCCGTCAAGGGTTCCGCACTCGATCACGAGAGGCAGCACGCGGCTGTTCGGCAAGGCTTTTCGAACTGCGCCCGACACATATCCCGTGGCCGTTGCTGCAATCCCGGTATCGGTCTTTGCACCGTGACCGGTCATCACCACCTTGAGGGAATGCCCATAGATGCTCGTGCCCCATTGCAGGGCTGCATGGTCCTCTTCGGCGACCGAGAGCAGAGCGGGATATCCATAAGGTCCGGCACCGGTGTGCAGATCGAAGACGACGACATCCGACGCATCGCTGACAAATGTGCGCAAAATGTCGTTGAGGGTGCGGTTGGACCATGCCGGGCCATCTCCGCCATAAAACAAGCCATCGGGAAATTCGTACTGCCCGGCTCCCACGATCGCTGCGATCCCGGCATGCCCACCGGCTGCCTGCCTGGCTTGCGACAGCATCTGATCGGCACGATCGCGATCGGGCCCATCCCATTCTGCGCAAACGAAGGCCTCATGCAGTTTG
This sequence comes from Pararhizobium sp. LjRoot238, assembly GCF_964252955.1. Taxonomy (NCBI): domain Bacteria; kingdom Pseudomonadati; phylum Pseudomonadota; class Alphaproteobacteria; order Hyphomicrobiales; family Rhizobiaceae; genus Pararhizobium; species Pararhizobium sp. LjRoot238. The sequence continues at coordinate 65,331 of NZ_CAXUPP020000004.1, forward strand.
CTATATTGATCGTTGCGCGGGGGAGCGCCCTCCCAGTCAACGAAGTTGCGATTGAGGTCGATATTGTCTTCGTTGACCCGTCGGCTCCAGGCAGTTCCCCAGGGATTGATCAGGTGAATGAAAACGATGGCCGTGTCGGCCGGAAGCTTCATAGGATTGTTGGCCGCAAGCCATGCCGCCTGACATGCCGATCCGAATTGCCCCTCTACCCCGTGTGTGCCAGACAAAATGACAAGTTTTCTCGATGCATTGCGATCACCCAGATAGGCGACATCGGTGAAGAGATTCTCGCCACCTGGGCCATGCAACGGGTGCTTGTACTCGAACAAGGCAGCATTCGCACGGCGCGCCGCGGAAAGAAAACGTTGCCGCAGCACATTGTAGTCCACAGAATAGAGCTCAGGCTGCCTGATGTGGCGCATCAAGGATACTCCCGATTTGTGGCAGGCGTCGGCTTTTGCCGATCACCAGCTATGTTCCCGATTATTATTTTTTGTCATCTCCGTCTTGCTCACTAAAGCAGGCGAAGATCGTATCGCTCAGTCATTCTAGCGGAGGCACCTATTCCGCGGCAGCGACGACATTCACGGTCTCGCTGTCGATCATCTGTGCAAGCTTGCGTCTGAAACGCAGCGGTCCGACATCGATCTTCAGATCGAGGTTAGGCGTCTTCTTGTTCGCGATACCATGATGGACCGCCTCCAGTACGACGCGATCCTCCTCGAATGCGCCGCGTACGGATGTTGCAAAGCGCGCCGAAACATCCGGGTCGTCGGGCGCGAAGTTTCGCATCTGAAACCAGTAATATTTCGTGCGGTTCTCATCGACCGGTGTCATGAAGTTGTAGCTGTCCATCAGGAACGTATTGTTCGGCAGCTCACGGCCCTCGCCACCGGCGCCTGATGGCGCAAAGATCGCCTTGATGATGGCATTGCTGGGATAGCGAACCTCGTAATGCTGCTTGCGATCGCATTTGCCTTCGAACTGCAGGAAAGGGGCGTAAAAGGGCGCAGGGTCCGAATCCAGCATCCAACGCCAGACGACGACGCCATCGCTCTTCACGGTCGTTTCCAGTGGCGTCTCTTCGCAAGCCGAACTGGCGAACGAACTCTGGTGCACCCATGCGACGTGAGACGGATCCAGCAGATTGTCCGTCATGTAAAGATAGTTGCAGTTGATCGTCATCGACTCGCCGCGGTTGATGCCCCAGGACGGGTCACCGAAATGCTCGACTTCGAAGATCTCGGCGGGATCGGCTTTTGCGGCATCGCCCATCCAGACCCAGACAAGCCCATAACGTTCTTCAACGGGGTATGACCGGACACAGGCGACATGGGGAATACGCTCTGCACCGGGAACGCGGGTGCAGGCGCCGGAACAGTCGAAGGTCAGCCCGTGATAACCGCATTCGACGTCGTCGCCCTTGAGCCTCCCCATCGACAAAGGAAGCTTGCGATGGGGACAGGCATCTTCAAGCGCTGCGAGCTTGCCATTCTGCAGACGATAAAGAACGATGTTTTCGCCGAGCATCGTTACGGGTGTCAGGTCGCGTCCAATTTCGTGATCCCACGTAGCGACGTACCAAGCATTTCTGAGAAACATCTTTTCTTCCCCGTTTTTAGCCTTGATAGGGACAGTATTTTCTTTGTTGCGCTGCGGGACAAGCTGATTTCAGTTGCGTTCTTGTTTAGAAAAACTTAACGATTGGTGGAACGGGAGACATCGTTATGGCTATGCCACCACTCCATGCCCTGCAAGCTTTCGAAGCCGTCGGACGGTGTGGCACGATGAGCACCGCTGCCAAAGAACTCGGCGTAACGCCCAGCGCTATCAGCCAACAAGTCCGCAAACTTGAGGGTCATCTCGGCGTTACGCTTCTCGAACGTATCGGACGCCGTGTGGAGCTGACATCCTGGGGTGTTATCCTTCACAAGGAAGTCGCCAAGGGGTTCCGCCAGCTCAATCACTCCGTCGATGTTCTGGAGCGGGCGCGAAGCCAGACTGGGATCGTGCTAACTGCGCTCAGCTCGGTCGTGAACAAATGGATCGGCCGTAAGATCTTCGAGTGGCAAGCCCTCTATCCTGAAGCCAATGTTCGGATCATTGGGAAGGATGACGAACCCAGCCTGTCGGATGGTCAGAGCGATTTTCGCATAACCTATGGAAAGCGCGCGGAGGTGCACGCGCATTTCGCGCCCCTTTATACGGACTGGGTGGTCCCCGCGTGCTCGCCGCGTCTGCTCGGGGGACGCACGTTATCCGCCGCTGCCGACCTTCTCAAATTCCCTTTGCTCAATATCGAGTGGGAATCCCACTACAGCCGCCCTCCACAATGGAACGAGTGGGCTCAACTCGTTGGCGCGACCGTGAATGAAAAACTTTCAAGCCTGTTTTTCGCGCTATCGAGCAATGCGATCGACGCTGCTGTCAACGGGCACGGATTCGTTTTGGGTCAGGTTTCGATGATCGAGGACGAGTTGCAGGCCGGTACTCTTCTCGTACCTTTCGACATCCGCCTTCCGCTTCCCGAGAGCTACTATCTGGCATGGGATCGTTCCGTTTTCGAAAAGCCCTATGGGAGAGAATTCCATATGTGGGTGATGGGGATCGCGAAAAAGCAGTCTATTGCATCATCCCCGAACCAAAGTGTTTGATCACCGGCATCCGCTCGGATGATCACTTTTTGACGTGTTGATACTCCCCGCGCCAGTAAAGAAGTGGTCGGGCATCGTCGTGGGTCCTTATCGACCGGAGACGGTCACGTGCTTTGGCCGGCGCGGCGCGATACGATCGAGGACATCCTTTACGCGGATATCAGGGCGATGGGCGGATCGTTCTCCGCCGAGCACGGCGTCGGCTCAAAGCGCATTCACGCTCTGCGAGCGACCTCCGACCCGACCAAGCTCGTCCTGATGGCCCAGATCAAGAAAGCGCTCGATCCGGCCAATCTTTTCAATCCTGGCAAGCTGTTCGATCGATCATAAGAGCACGGTTTCCGCCCCTCACCCTAGCCGTCTCCCCACAAGCGGGGAGACGGCTGGGGTGAGGGGCGGATCGACTCAGACCAGCATCGACGCGCCGCGGTCGAGATAGGTATCGAGAAACTGTTCGAGCCGGGAATTGCGCGGCTTGCGAAAAACATCCACCGGAGCGCCGGTGAACAGCAGCTTTCCCTGATCGAGGAAGCTGATCTGCTGGCCGACGGTGGCCGCAAAGCCGATTTCGTGCGAGACCACGATCATGGTCATGCCCTCGGCCGCCAGATCGCGCATGACGTTGAGAACCTCGCCCGTCAGTTCCGGATCGAGCGACGACGTCGGTTCATCGAACAGCATGATCTTGGGTTTCAGCGCCAGTGCGCGGGCGATTGCCACGCGCTGCTGCTGGCCGCCGGAAAGCTGGGCGGGGTAGTGACCGGCGCGGCTTTCAAGGCCGACCTTGATCAGTTGCGCCATCGCCCGGTCCTCGGCGTCCCCGCGGCTCATCTTATGGACCGTCTTCAGCGCCTCGCTGACATTGCCGAGCGCCGTCATGTGCGGCCAAAGATTGAACTGCTGGAACACCATGCCGATCCGTGAGCGGATCGCGCGGTTAGTCGCAGCGGGCAAACGTTCGCGCACGCCTTGCGCATTTTCCGAAAAGCCAAGGACCTCGCCGTCGATGGTGATCGTGCCGCGCGTCGCTTCCTCCAGAAAAGCCATGCAGCGCAACAGCGTGCTTTTGCCGGAGCCTGAAGGGCCGATCAGGCAGGAGACCTTGCCCTGCGGAATATCGAGGTCGATGCCATGAAGCACGGTGGTTTCTCCGAACTGCTTGACCAGATTTTTGACTGCGATCGCTGGAAGACTCATGATTGGGAAAACCTGTATCTGGACAATCGTGTTTCTACGAGATGGCCAAGCCACCCGGCTGCTTCGACCAGCGCCCAATAGATCAGGGCAAGCAGGAAGAGCGATTCGACGAAGGCATATTGCTGGGAGCCGATGGCGCTGACCGTGAGCGTCAGTTCCGGCACGGTGATGATCGACAGGATGGCCGTTTCCTTGAGGATGATCACCGCCATGTTGACCGACGGCGGCAGCACCAGCATCGTCATTTCCGGCAGCAGGATGCGACGGATGATCTGGCCCTGGGTGAGGCCGACGCATTGGGCTGCTTCGATATGGCCGATGGGTATGGCTGCAAATCCCGACCGGAAAATCTCGCTGAAATAGGCCGCGCCATAGACCGTCAGGCCGAGCAACCCGGCAGGGACCGGATCGAGCGAAAGTCCGATGAAGGGGCCGCCATAATAGAGCAGGAAAATCTGGATCAGGAACGGCGTTCCGCGCAAGATCTCCACGCAGAAACCGAGCGGCAGATTGATGAGCCTGCCGCCATAGCGCCGGCCGACCGCGACGAGAAAGCCGAAGAAGGCGCCGCCGATGGTCGCTGCAATCCAGAGGAGGATGGTGACACCCGCGCCTCTGAGGATTGCCGGCAACTGGTCGAAGATGACGTTGACGTCGAAGATCATCGCGGTATCCCCGGAAGCGACCGTTCGATCAGGCCGCCGGTGCGCGCCACCACCCAGTTGATCAAGAGATAGATGAGACCGGCGGAAGCGAAGATATCAAGTGGCAGGAACGTGCTGCCGGCCAGATCCTGCGCCATGCGCGTCAACTCGACGATGCCGACGACAGATACCAGCGACGAGGCTTTCAGGATGAGGATCGCTTCATTGACGAGGGCTGGAAAGGTCAGCCGAAGTGCGATCGGAACCTTGATGCGCCGGAACGCCTGACCGGGCGTGAAGCCGACCATCTCGGCGGATTCGATCAGGCCGCGCGGAACGCTGGCAAAGCCACCGCGCAGGTTTTCCGCCTGGTAGGCGGCGGTACACAGGGACAGGCCGACAATCGCCGCGACGATGCTCGGAACGTTGATGCCGATCACGGGCAGGAGATTGTAGATCAACAGAAGCTGCACCAGCAGGGGCACGCCACGAAAGAAGCTGATGAAAATCTGTGCAGGGACGCTAAAGAGTTTGCGGCCGGACAGCATCGCCCCGGACAACAGAATGGCGATAGCAAAACCGATGAGGATCGATATCAGGCTGATGCCGATGGTGTAGAGCGACGCTTTCAGGAGAAGCTCAAAGAGTTTCAGGGACATTGCATACTGTTCCGTCCGGTGGAGGCAAGCGCTTCAGCGCTGGCAAGGGATGCGCGCCGCTCCACAGGCCGGCGCGCATCGAGACTTGCAATGTCAGATCAGAATGCCGGATCCGGCACGGAATCCGGCGTATCGAAGCTGGCGCCGAACCACTTCTTCTGCGCTTCAGCCAGACGGCCGTCGCCCTTCATCTTCAGGAGGGCTGCATCAATGGCGTCCATCAGCGGGGCATGGTCCGCATCCTTGGTGCCGATGAAGCCGAAATAGGACTTCTGGCCGAAGGGTGGCAGGACTACCTCGAACGTATCCTTGCGCTGGCTGGCGACGAAGGCGATGTTCGGCAGCGAATTGGCAACACCGGCGATACGGCCGGCTGCGAGATCGGCATAGGATTCGGTAAAGGCCGGGTATTCGCGCACGTCCACCTTTGTCGGCAGCGTGTCGGAGTAGGCCGTCAGCTGGGCAAGCTGGGCGGTTGCCTTGCCGACGCCGATGGCCTTTCCGGCAATGTCTTCAGGCTTGGTGATCGTCGTGTCGCCCGCCTTTTTCAGGATCGCAACGGTTGCTTCGGCGATCGGCGGCGTAAAGCGGTAACGCTCCATGCGTGCCTTGGTGATCGTCGCCGGACCGGCGACCATATCGAATTTTCCGGCTTCCAGTCCCGGCAGCACCCCTTCCCATGGAAGGGCCACCCACTCGATGGTGACCCCGAGTTCCTTGCCGATCTCGGCAAAGAGATCAACGTTCAATCCGGCATGTTCGCCGGCGTCGATGAAGTCGAACGGCGCAAACGCGGTCTCCGTTCCGACCTTCAAAGTGCCTGCGGCCTTGACGCGCGCCAATGCATCTTCGGCATGCGCTGAAAATGTCGCGCCCAGCATAAGGGCGGCGGCGGTGAGACCCCGTACCAAGAAACCTGCTCTCATTGTCATCTCTCCAGTTTTACCCCTTCCATGATGGATCAGGGGAACGTTCCCTTTGGTTATTGAAATCTGCAGGTTTCTTTGTCCCGCATTTGACTAGACAAATAGACAGCGTCATACAGGGAGTGTCAATGCACCCTGTTTTGCAATTTTTGTGCCGGGATGTTTGATCGCTATGAAGCTCGATCGGAAAGGGCCAAAAAGCAGGTCCGATGGTCCCGCTTAAAACAGTGCACCCATACGAACGTCGAGGTGATATGTGACGCCGCTTCATCAGCGTATCTTCGAGGAGATCGAAGCAAATATCATGAGTGGCGCCTGGAAGCCCGGCCAGCGCGTTCCCACCGAGCAGGAACTGGTGGAGCAGTACCAGTGCTCGCGCATGACGGTCAGCAAGGCACTGACCGTTCTCACCCGCCGCGGCATGATTGTACGCCGCCGCCGTCACGGCACCTTCGTTAGCGCGCCGCAGATCGACAGAACCGTGATGGATATCCAGGACATCGGCGTCGAGGCGCAGCTGGCCGGCCACGAATATAGCTATTCAATCCTCACCCGGAAAATAGAGCGTTTGACGCCGCATGAGGCGATGAAGCTGGCCGAGACGCCGGATATGGAGGTGCTGCGGCTGCTGTGTCTGCACGTCGTCGACGGCAAGCCGAATGCGATCGAGCGGCGTGTGATCATGCTCGACGCCGTTCCAAGTGCTCGTGATGAAGCCTTCGCTTCCAGGCCACCGGGCGTGTGGCTGCTAGAGCAGGTCCCTTGGACCGAGGCCAAGCACATCATCCGCGCCGTTCCGGCCGATGCAGCGACAGCGCAGCTGCTGGAATTGCAAAGAGGAGAGCCCTGCCTGAGCCTGACGCGGCAAACGTGGCAGAACGGCCGCACAGTGACCCATGTCGAAGTCACGCATCCGGGCGATCGCTACCAATTCGCCGGCGTTTTCCACCCCTCGGCGCAGGATGTATGACGAGCGAGTCCAGGTGTTGCACGGGTCGAACAGCCTGATTTTTAAGCTAATTTGGCGCTTGACACTTTTTTAGGCGCTCCCTATGGTTTTTGAACCAAATGGTAAAAAGGGGAGCAAATCAATGACCAAAGACATCTTGATTTCACGCCGTGCAGTGATCGCATCGGGCATCGCCCTCGGCGTCAGCGGGTTCGCGCCGCTGGCAAGAGCCGCTACGCTGATGAAGGTTGCCGGCATTCATGCCTCTCCGGTGGAAAATGCCTGGAATTCCTGTCTGCACAAAGCCCTGCAGGATGCAGCCAAGGAAGGCGTCATTGAGTATGTTTTCTCCGAAGGAGTCTCCGGCACCGATTATCCGCGCGCCATGCGCGAATATGCCGAACAGGGCAACAAGCTGATCATCGGCGAGGCCTATGCCGTGGAAAAAGAAGCGCGGCAGGTCGCAGCAGATTATCCGGACACGGCTTTCGTGCTGGGGTCGAGCGGCGCTGAGGCCGGCGACAATTTCGGCGTCTTCGGCACCTGGAACCATGACGGCGCCTATCTTGCCGGCATGCTGGCTGGCACAATGACCAAGTCGAATATCGTCGGCTCGGTCGGCGCCATTCCGATCCCTGAGGTCAACATGCTGATCAATGCCTTTGCGGAGGGCGTCAAGGCCGTCAATCCGGATGCGAAGCATCTGGTCTCCTTCATCGGCACCTTCTTCGATCCGCCCAAGGCCCGCGAAGCCGGTCTTGCCCAGATCGACGCCGGCGCCGACATTCTGTTCGGCGAGCGCATTGGCACCGCGGACGCCGCGAAAGAACGTGGCATCAAGTCGATCGGCTCGCTGATCGACTATACGCCGCGCTACCCGGACACGGTGTTCGCCAACGCCATGTGGTACTTCCGTCCGATCCTCAACGCCGCGATCGCCGATGCCGCCGCCGGCAAGCCGGTCGGCAAGACCTACACGTCTTACGGCCTGATGAAGGAAGGCGGCAGCGATATCGTCTTCGTGAAGGGCGTGGCACCTGCCGAAGCAGAGGCTGCGATGGAAGCCAAGCGGGCGGAGATCAAGGCCGGTAACTTCGAAGTTCCGAAGATGATGGACGAACCGAAGTAGTTCAGCCCATGCGCGGTGACGCGACGGATCTGACCCAGGCGATCAAGAGCGGCCGCCTGACCGCATCGGACGCTATGCGGGCTTCGCTTGCCTTGGCGGAGGACCATAAAGCGCTCGGCACTATCGCCCATCTCGACGCAGCGATGGGCGTGGCGTCGGCGGAAGCCATGGATCGAGAACGGCGCTTGGAGCCGGGCCGCTTTGCTGCCCGGCCGTTTGCCGGCGTGCCGACGCTGGCGAAGGATCTGGGTGGACCTTTCGCCGGCTTGCCGGTGACGGCCGGTTCCCGTCTCTTCGAACGAGAGAGCAGCGAACCGGATTCGGCTTTCGCCGCTCGCTTCCGCGAAGCGGGCTTCTGCCTGTTCGGGGTGACGACGAGCCCGGAGTTCGGTCTTTCGCTGGCGAGCGAACCCGCTGCCGGACCAACTTGCAGCAATCCGCTCGATCCGGCGCGCACCCCCGGCGGCTCGTCCGGTGGCGCAGCGGCGGCGGTCGCAGCCGGCATCGTCGCAATCGCGCATGCCACGGATGCCGGTGGTTCGATCCGCGTGCCCGCGGCCTGCTGCGGCCTCGTTGGAATGAAGCCGACGCGAGGCGCAATCCCCGCCGGGCCAACCTTCGACAATCATCTCGGCGGTATTGCCAGTGAACTGGCCGTCTGCAGATCGGTAAGAGACACGGCGCTGGTTTTCGATGCTCTGAGGAGCAACGCCGGGGGACCGTTTCCGGACCCTTTTGCTGCAGACATCAAAAACGGCCATTTGCGTGTTGGCTTGTTGCTCGACACGGGAGCACAATACCCGATCGAGAATACCCGGCTGGAGGCTGTCGAAGCCGCCGCTCGCGCATTCGAGGCCGACGGACACGAGATCGTTCCGCTGAAATGGGCCAAATTCGCTGGACAAGTCGCGGCAAGCGGCCGCGCCTTCGGCGATATCATTTCCGTCAACCTTGCCGCCTTGATCGACACCTTGGCTCTCGACGGCCGGAGAGCCGAGCCTCTCACCCAAGCGTTCATAGCGCGCGGAAATGCCCTGTCCGCGACAGCGCTGTGGAATGCGCTGAACGGTGCGGTGCTGGTCAGCCGCGATTTCTGGAATCTTTTCGACAATGTCGATTGCATCCTCATGCCGATGCTGTCGACTGCGCCTCTTGCGATTGGCTCGTTTCCCTCCGATCATGCCGATACCGAGCTGCAGCTTGAGCGGATGGCTGCTTTTGCACCGCTTGCCTCTCTCGCCAATATTTCAGGATTTCCGGCCTTGACCCTGCCCTTTGGAACCGATGCGGACGGCCTGCCCTTGCCCGTGCAGATCATGGCGCCGATGGGCCACGAGCCGCTGCTGTTATCACTTGCCGCGCGTCTCGAGCGGGAAGAGCGCTGGCAACACCGTTTTCCAGTGGCGGGGCTTGCGGCATGACAGTTCCGGTTCTCGAAATAGATGGCGTCAGCAAGCGCTTCGGCAGCAACCTTGCAAATGACGATATCTCGATGACGCTTGCCAACGGCGAAGTTGTCGCCCTGCTCGGCGAAAACGGCGCGGGCAAGACCACGCTGATGAGCATCCTCTTTGGCCATTATATGCCGGACGCCGGCCGAATTCTGATCGATGGCGCCGAACTGCCGCAGGGCAATCCGCGGGCGGCAATCCGCGCCGGTGTTGGCATGGTGCATCAGCATTTCTCGCTTGCACCCAATCTGACCGTTCTCGAAAATGTCATGACAGGCACGGAAAAACTCTGGTCCTGGCGCTCCGGGACATCCGCGGCGCGGAAGAAGCTTCTGGCAATTTCGCAGCGCTTCGGCCTCAAGGTCGATGCGGATGCGCGTCTTGGAGACCTTTCGGTCGGTGAGCAGCAGCGCGTCGAGATCCTCAAGGCGCTCTATAACGACGCCCGCATCCTGATCCTTGACGAGCCAACGGCGGTGCTGACCAATATGGAGGCCGAAAAGCTATTCACGACGCTGAAGGAAATGGCCCGGCAGGGCCTTTCGCTGATCTTCATCTCCCACAAGCTCGATGAGGTCATGGCCGCCGCCGACCGCATCGTCGTGCTGCGCGGCGGCAAGATGGTCGCTGAACGCAAGGCGTCTAAGACCAGCAAGGCGGAACTGGCCGAACTGATGGTCGGCCGCCGTGTGACGCGGCCGGTGCGCGAGCCATCGACGCCCGGCGCGGTTGCGCTGGAGGCTGTCGATGTCACTGTGAAGGTCGACGGCGTCGAGCGGTTGAAGTCTGTCAGTTTCCGGCTGCGCGAAGGAGAAATCATCGGCATCATCGGCGTCTCAGGCAACGGTCAGGCGGCGCTGGCGCATCTTCTTTCCGGCACGCTTTCGCGCACATCCGGCGACCTCCTCCTTTTCGGAGAACCGATCGGCAATATCGGTGTCGCCGATGTCGTCGGCGCCGGCATTGGCCGCATTCCAGAGGACCGCAACGAGGAAGGCGTGATCGGTGAAATGGCAATCTGGGAAAACGCCGTGCTCGAGCGCATTTCCTCGCCTGCATTTTCGCGCTGTGGACTTGTGAACCGCAAGGCAGGCATGGCCTTTGCCAGGGAGATCATCGGCCAATTCGACGTCCGCGGCGGCAGCCCTGCAAGCCGCACGCGGTTGCTTTCGGGCGGCAACATGCAAAAGCTTATCCTCGGCCGCAATCTGCATCAGCGGCCGCGCATACTGATTGCCGCGCAGCCAGCGCGCGGCCTTGATGAAGGCGCCGTGGCAGCCGTGCATGCGCGTCTTCTGGAAGCCCGCCGGCAGGGTATGGCCGTACTTTTGATCTCGGAGGATCTGGACGAAGTGATCGCGCTTGCCGATCGCATCCAGGCTATCGCCGGCGGCCGGTTGTCGCCACCCGTCGAAGCGGAAGTGGCCGATGCACGCAGACTCGGCCTGATGATGGCCGGCGAATGGCATGAGGCCCGGAAGGCCGACCATGCGATTTGAGCGCCGCGAACATCGCCCGCTTTATCTGCTGATCGTCGCGCCGGTGCTCGCAGTCATTGCCGCCCTCGCCCTCTCCGGCATCCTGATCGCAATCGCCGGCGCGCCAGTGCTCGATGCCTATTGGCGCATCCTGACCGGTGCTTTCGGATCGCGCCTGTCCGCCACCGAAACGCTGACGCGTGCAACGCCGCTGATGCTGACAGGGCTCGCCGCCGCCGTCGCCTTCCGGGCAAGGCTCTGGAACATCGGCGCGGAAGGCCAGTTCTATCTCGGGGCCATCGCGGTTGCCGCAGCGAGTGCCAAAGTGTTGGGCGATCTGCCTGCACCGGTTCTTATTCCGTTGCTGCTTCTGGTCGGCGCCATCGCCGGCATGGTCCTGATCCTTATTCCACTCTGGCTCAGGCTGCGCTTCTCGGTCGATGAAGTCGTGACCAGCCTCTTGTTGAACTTCATAGCGCTGCTCTTCGTTTCGATGCTGATCGACGGTGTGCTCAAGGATCCGCTCGCTTTCGGCTGGCCGCAGTCGCAATCGGTCAGCGATCACGCCATGCTGCCGAAGCAGATTGCCCGCTCCCGCCTGCATATCGGCTTTGCGATCGCGATTGCGCTGGCGATCATCGTCCATCTCATCCAGTCGCGCACCGTGTTCGGCCTGCAATCGCGCGCCGCCGGGCTCAATCCCTCCGGCGCGGTTTTCGCGGGCGTTCCGCTTGGCAGAACGCTGGTGAAGGTCGCCTGCCTGTCGAGCGGGCTTGCCGGGCTTGCCGGTGCAATCGAGGTCATGGGCGTGAAGGGTTATGTCACGACCGATCTGTCACCCGGTTTCGGCTATGCCGGCATCGTCGTCGCTATGCTCGCCAATCTCAACCCGCTCGGCGTCGTCCTCGCAGCCATTTTCACGGCCACCATGTTCGTCGGCGCGGATGGCATGAGCCGTGGCCTCGGCATCCCCACTTATATTGCCGATGTCACGGTAGCACTGTCGTTGCTGGCAATGCTGATCGCGCTGTTCTTCACCCAGTACAGGATCCGCCGATGACCGTGCTGTTCGATATAATAGCATCCGTCGGGCTCTGGGGCGCCGTCCTGCGCATCGCGACACCCTTGATCTTCGGAACGCTCGGCGCACTGCTGTGCGAGCGCGCCGGTGTGCTCAATCTCGGCATCGAGGGTATCATGACCTTCGGCGCGATGATCGGCTGGCTCTCCGTCTATCACGGCGCCGATCTGTGGACCGGCCTGCTGATCGCCGCGATTGCCGGCGGGGTCTTCGGCCTGCTGCATTCAGGCCTGACGGTTACACTGGGCCTCTCCCAGCATGTGGCGGGCCTCGGCGTCACGCTATTCGCCTCAAGTTTCAGCTACTACGTCTTCCGTCTGATCGTGCCCACGGCAGGTACGCCGCCGACCATCGTGCCGTTCCAGCCGATCGCCATTCCCGGCCTGTCAACGCTGCCCTTCATCGGGCCGGCCTTTTTCACACAGACAGCACCGACCTATCTGGCGATCCTGATTGCGCTTATGATGGCCTACATCCTCTTTCGTACGCCGCTTGGTCTCGCGATCCGCATGACCGGCGAAAATCCGCATGCGGCCGAAGCGCAAGGGATCAATCCAATGAAGGTCCGCTACGGCGCGGTAATCGCCGGAAGCGCATTGATGGGGATGGGAGGAGCATTCCTCACTTTGTCGGCGTTCAACAGCTTCTTCCCGACGATGGTGCAGGGACGCGGCTGGATCTGCATCGCGCTTGTGGTGTTCTCATCATGGCGACCCGGACGGGCGCTGTTCGGCGCGCTGCTTTTCGCCTTCTTCGATGCGTTCCAGCTCAGGCTGCAAACCGTGGTGGAAGGCGTGCCCTACCAGATGTTCCTGATGACGCCCTATATCCTTTCCATCGTCGCGCTTGCCGTGATGGCCCGCCGCGCCCGCGTGCCGCAGGCGTTGATGCAGCCTTACCGACGCGGCGAGCGATAACCGCTTTTACTCAACGAGGTTTCCATGTTCGACCTGATCATCCGCAACGCAAATCTTCCCGACGGCCGCAAGGGCATCGACATCGGCATCACGGGCGGCAAGATCAGCGCGATCGATAGGACGATCGAGGCGCGGGCGGGAGAAGAAATCGACGCCACCGGACGGCTGGTGAGCCCGCCCTTCGTTGATCCACATTTCCACATGGATGCAACGCTGTCGCTCGGTCTGCCGCGCATGAACGTGTCCGGCACCCTGCTTGAAGGCATTGCGCTTTGGGGCGAGCTTCGCCCGATCGTGACAAGGCGAGAACTGGTCGATCGCGCGCTGCGCTACTGCGATCTGGCGGTGACGCAAGGACTGCTCTTCATCCGAAGCCATGTCGACACCAGCGATCCGAGGCTGGTGACCGTCGAAGCGATGATCGAGGTTCGCGAGAAGGTCGCGCCCTATATCGATCTGCAATTGGTCGCCTTCCCGCAAGATGGCTATTACCGCTCGCCGGGCGCGATCGACGCGCTTAACCGCGCACTCGACATGGGCGTCGATATCGTCGGTGGCATTCCCCATTTCGAGCGAACCATGGGCGAAGGCACGGCTTCAGTCGAGGCGCTCTGCCGCATCGCCGCCGACCGTGACCTGCCAGTGGACATGCATTGCGATGAGACCGATGACCCGCTTTCGCGCCATATCGAGACGCTTGCCGCGCAAACCATCCGCTTCGGCCTTGAGGGACGCGTAGCCGGCTCGCATCTGACCTCGATGCACTCGATGGACAATTACTATGTCTCCAAGCTCATTCCCCTGATGGCGGAAGCGCAGATCAATGTCATCCCCAATCCGCTGATCAACATCATGCTGCAGGGCCGGCACGACACCTATCCGAAGCGCCGCGGCATGACCCGCGTGCGCGAACTGATGGATGCCGGGCTCAACGTCTCCTTCGGGCATGATTGCGTCATGGATCCTTGGTATTCGATGGGATCGGGCGACATGCTGGAGGTCGGCCATATGGCCATCCATGTCGCGCAGATGGCCGGCATCGAGGACAAGAAGAAGATCTTCGATGCGCTGACGGTCAACTCGGCAAAGACCATGGGCCTGGAAGGCTATGGCCTGGAAACGGGCTGCAACGCAGACCTCGTCATCCTCCAGGCGCAGGATGCACTGGAAGCGCTACGGCTGAAACCGAACCGGCTGGCGGTGATCCGGCGCGGCAAGGTCATCGCCCGCTCGGCACCGCGCATCGGCGAACTTTTCCTCGACGGGCGCCCGGCAAGGATTGACGGCGGTCTGGACTACGCGCCGCGTTATTGAGATGCGGGCCGGCACAATTCAGACGCCGCGCTTGTTGCCCCAGAGCAGGACGTGCGGGATGTCGCCACGGTTATGGCCGCTTGGGATAGTTTCGGTCTAGCCAATGCAGGTAATGAACTTGAACACGGTGAAGACAGCGATTTTACCGTCGCCGATCTGAGACTCACGGGGCAACAGAGGCAAAACGCTTTCTTTTCTGCGATTGGCATCAATATTCCATCTCGCGCGTTCTACCGGCACTCGCCAGGATTACAAACATGCGCACAGATCAATGGCTCTCTCTACTGACGCTCGCCTTGCTGATGGCGGCATTCGTATGGGGCCGTTACCGTTACGACGTTGTCGCCGCCGGCGCACTTTTGGTATCAATCACACTCGGGATCGTCCCAACAAAGGAGGCTTTTTCCGGCTTCGCCGATGACATTGTCATCATTGTGGGAAGTGCGCTTGTCGTGAGTGCGGCAATTTCCCGGTCTGGTATTATGGACATCGCACTTAGACGTCTCTCCCCTGAGAAAGGAGGACCACGGACGCAGCTCATTATGCTCGTGATTATTGTCGCCGTGCTGTCTGCGTTCATCAAGAATATTGGCGCCCTGGCGATCATGATTCCGGTTGCCGTTCAGATGGCCCGCAAATCCCGCGTCTCTCCGTCGATGTTCCTGATGCCGATGTCCTTCGCATCTTTGCTCGGAGGTTTGATGACACAGATCGGTACATCGCCAAACATCATCGTCTCCCGCGTGCGCGAGGAAATCACCGGACAGCCGTTCACAATGTTTGATTACACACCCGTCGGCGCGGCGGTTACGGTCACTGGCATCATCTTTTTGGGTCTGTCCTACCGATTGTTGCCGGAGCGGGCGCGAGAAAAAACCTCGATGGACGAGGCCGTGACGATCAAGAATTATACCACAGAGGCAAAGGTGGCTGTTAACTCGCCTGCAGTTGGTCAATCGATCAGCTGGCTGCAGAAGCCAGCAGGCGGGGATGCCATGGTCACCACTATCATCGGTGACACCGGACTGAAACGCACCCCGCTTCCGGATACTGTTCTGAAGGCTGGCGATCTCCTTATCCTCGAAGGTGAACACGGTGCCCTTGATAAGATCGTCAGTGAAGGAAAACTGCAGCTGTCTGATCGCACCCACGAGAAAGACAGGCGTAAGGATATCAGCTCGGTGGAGGCCATCGTGGGCGAACACTCCCGACTGATCGGGTTGAGTGCAAAGGATCTTTCACTCTTCGAAAATACGGGTCTCAACCTCCTTGCTGTCAGCCGCCGTGACAGGCGCTTCACCGAGCGCCTTGGCGAAATCAAAATCCGGAACGGCGACGTCCTGGTGTTGCAAGGTTATCTTCAGCAGCTCCCGGATCTGTTGCGCGAATGGGGATGCCTGCCGCTGGTGGAGCGCGATCTGAAGCTGGGCAGCGCGCGCAACCGGCTTCTCCCCGTCCTCATTCTGGTGGCGGCGATGGGTGCCACTGCTTTTGGAGGCATTCCGGTTGCCATTGTCTTTTTTTCCGCCGCGTTCTCCATGGTGATATCCGGATCGATGCCAATACGTGATCTCTACAACCATATCGACGCGCCGATCCTCATCATGCTGGCGGCCCTTATCCCCATCAGCGATTCACTGAGGACCACTGGAACGACAGACGTCATCGCCGCCCTGCTGTCGCGCGCCGCCGAAATGCTGCCGCCCTATGGGGCGCTGACGCTTATCCTGATGGCGGCGATGGCCGTGACGCCCTTCCTTAACAATGCCGCGACGGTTCTGGTCATGGCGCCCATTGCAGCAACTTTCGCAGAAAAACTCGGCTTCCAGCCCGATGCTTTCTTGATGGCCGTCGCAATCGGCGCCGGCTGCGACTTCCTCACCCCCATCGGACACCAATGCAACACGCTGGTGATGGGGCCAGGCGGCTATCGATTTGGCGATTACGCCCGCCTCGGGCTGCCGCTTTCGATCATCGTGTTGATCGTCAGTGTTCCGATGCTATTGCTGGCCTGGCCGATATGATTTTGGGGCAAAAGTCTGGAAATTCAGGCTGCCTTTTGGCGGTTGGCGAGCGAAGGTCGCCTATATGGTTGCGGCCTTCAATTTCGCCTCACTGCCATCGCCTACAATATGAAACACAGTTTGAAGGTCATCGCTGTGCTCTGTCACGCTCACACGAGAACGTCACAGGCCACAGCTGACGACGTTGACGCTGACGGCTTTCTTTTACGTGGAGGGGGAAAAGACCAACAAAATCAACGAGAATGCTTCCCGCGGGCACGGTCGAGGTTACGCGCTCGGCGAAACTGGCTCGTGGAGCACCACGCGATTGCGACCGGCTTGTTTGGCAAGATAGAGTGCCGTGTCAGCGTGGTTCTGAAGCTGCTCTGGCGAGATGATATCGTTATCTGGAGCGTGAACCGCCACCCCAATGCTGAGGGTGACGTAGGGCGCCACGCGAGATGCATGGTTCGGAAGAGAGGCGGCTTCAACGCTCACTCGAATTCGTTCAGCCACAGCGATAGCCTCTCGCTCGTCCACCCCCGTCAGCAAGTCGAGGAACTCCTCACCGCCGTAGCGGGCCACAAGGTCGCGATTTCGCCCCACACAGCTCTCTATGATGCCGGCAACCTTCACAAGGCAGCGATCGCCCTCGGCATGGCCGAGACGATCATTTAGGTTCTTGAAGTCGTCAATATCGCACATCAGCATGACGGCACCCCCGCGGCGCTTTATACCCCCGCTGCAGAGATGATTGAGCGTTTCCATCATCCAGCGCCGGTTGGCGATCCCAGTTAAGGGATCAGTTCTCGCAAGCCGCTCAAGCTGAGCATTTGCGTCAGCAAGTTCTGCGACACGGCTCCGGTCTCGCTGCTCAAGAAGGAAGGTCTTCTGGGCGAGAATCGTCATGGTGCGCCGGGCAACGACGGTGGCGATGATGCCGCTGGCAAAAAATAGCGTCGCGGCTACGGCGCTCCCTTTTTCCAAGCCGGGGTTCTGCAGTTGAAAAGCCAGATAGAGACCAAGCGCAAAGGAGGCGACCGTCACTGTCCAAGCCAGTGGAATACCGAAAATGATAATGGCGGTAATGGCCACGAACAGCATGATATTCAAGTGCCTTTCGTAGAACTCCCCACCCGCGCTCACGCCCACTAGGCCGTGGTGACGATTTAACTATTTGAGCCAGATTGCGATGGCGGCGAGTTTGACGAAGCCCATGAAGTTTGCCAGCAATTTGTCGTATCGGGTTGCCACTCGTCGGAACTGTTTGAGTTTGCTGAAGAAGCGTTCGATACGGTTGCGTTCCTTGTAGAGGTCGGCGTTATAGGGATGCTGGATTTTGCGGTTTTGCTTTGGCGGGATGACGACTTCAGCACCCGCTTCGGCGATCTTGTCGCGTAAATGGTCTGCGTCATAGCCTTTGTCGGCGATTGCCGCATCCGTCTCGAAACCCTCGACCAACTGATGTGCAAGGGTGATGTCGTTGCGCTGTCCGGGACTGCCGATCAGGCGCACCGGAAGCCCCAGAGCCTCCGTCGCGGCATGGATCTTGGTGCTCAATCCGCCGCGAGACCGACCCAGGCCCTGGGCATCCGCCCCCCTTTTTCCTTGCGCGCTCCGGCGGCATGCTGGTGGGCTCGCACAATGGTGCTATCGATCATCAGCCATTCCAGGTCGGCTTCGCGGGCAAGGACGGCAAGCATGTCGTCGAGCACACCCATCTCGATCCAGCGATAATAGCGTCGCTTGACCGAGCGGTAATCGCCCAGCCGCTCAGGCAGGTCACGCCAGCGGCCACCAGAACGAGCCATCCATAGCAACGCATCCAGAAAAAGCCGGTTGTTGGTTCGCGGACCGCGTTTGCCCTTGGTCCCGCCGGGCACAATCGCCTTGATACGCTCCCACTGATCATCCCGAAGAGCATCGCAATCCATCACTGACCTCCAAAAGTCAGTGTTGAATCTGATTTGAAACCCTTTGGGAACCTTAAAACCTTAAATCGTCACCACGGCCTAGGGCGACCGACAAGAGGATGAGGAACATGCCTGCGAGAATAGAAATTCTTTGGAGCCAGAACGGGCGCGGTCTTCGCCAGACGAAGGCGGTGGCCAAAGCGGCGGGCGGGAGGATGCAGGCTGGCGGAAGCATCGACAGCGCGATCGCTTTTGGAAGCAGGACGGCGTTGACAACCAACGTCAATGCATCCAACACGGCCACCCACGTCATCCAGGCGCGAATGATCTTGGCAGTTCGCGGCCATGAGCACTCTTGAAATAGGCGGCGAAGCTCGCCTTTGATGCGGATATCTCGCGTGCGGCCCGCGAGAAGGCGCTCGACTTCAGCCATGATAGCGGGATTCTGTACCTGAAGCTGCGTCCGTGTGCACGGGTTCGCCCGACTCGCTGAAACTGCGCTCTCCTGAACATCCATCCTGGCCCAAGTAGCGGAGCATCTCTCGCAGGCAAGTAGGCGACCAAGCCCCATAAGCCAAATAACGGCCGCAGTTTCGGCAGCTCCACGGGCGTAAACTCGCCTTTTCGTGAACATTCTTGAATTCCGAGGGTTAATAGCAGACGTACGTCAAGAGGCACCTGCCATGGATTTCATGCAGATCGTTCAACCGCTTGAAATTTGGTTTAGGACATTCGTGCTGAGCGAATGGACGTTCTATCAGCTCGGGATTATCGCGGTCGGGTACATTTTCGCCTCCTTCATCGCATCCAGAACCGAGCCGGCGATGGAAACCAGAGCCAGGCGCATCAAGGGCAACCCAGATCTGTTGCGCGTCATCATCGCGTTCATGCGCCGCGTGAAATGGCTTTTTCTGATTCTTTGGCTGTGGCTTGCGAACGTCATTCTCACACAGGGTACCTGGCCCTCGCAGCGCTGGCTGGTCTCGACTGCGCTGACCCTGGCGGCCGCCTGGTTTGTAATTTCCGTGCTTACCAAGATCATCCGCAATCCAACCTTGTCGCGCATGGTCGCCATCGTAAGTTGGGGCTACCTCGCCCTATACGCCACCGGGCTTGACGGTCCTGTCCTGTCGACGCTGGATGGCGCCGCCGTCAATCTGGGCGCGACGCGTCTCTCGCTGCTGATCGTCCTAAAGGCGGTTGTGCTGACAACCGCCCTTATCTGGGTCGCAGTGCTCGTCGGCAATGTGCTTTCCCATTGGGTCCAACGTTCGGGCGATCTGTCGCCGTCGTTCAAAGTGCTGATCAGCAAGGTCATCAAGATCGTTCTGATCATGATCGCCGGCGCGATCGCATTGTCCGCAACGGGTATCGATCTCACGGCGTTAACGGTCTTTTCGGGTGCTGTCGGCGTCGGAATTGGCTTCGGACTGCAGAAGGTAGTGTCCAATTTCATTTCCGGGATCATCATCCTGCTCGACAAGTCGATCAAGCCCGGTGACACGATCACGCTCGGCGACACGTTCGGATTCATCCGCGATCTCCGTGCACGTTTCGTGTCGGTCATTACCCGCGACGGGAAGGAATACCTTATCCCCAATGAGGACTTCATCTCGCAGCAGGTGGTGAATTGGTCCTTTTCCAGCGACTACGTCCGTATCGATGTCGATTTCGGCACGTCGTACGATAGTGATCCGCATGAGGTGGTGCGGATTGCCATCGAAACTGCATCGGCCGTTCCCCGCGTCGCTAACGACTATAAGGACCCGGTCTGCTGGATGACAGCCTTTGGTGCCTCCTCGCTGGATTTCCGCCTCCGCTTCTGGATCTCCGATCCGGCAAACGGTCTGACCAATATTCGCGGCCAAGTTCTCATGGCATTATGGGATGCGTTCAAGCAGGCGGGCATAGCCATCCCCTTCCCCCATCGAGAAATCATCATGAAGACGCCTGTGGAGATTCAACGGTTACCGGGAGGACAGGCACCGTGAAGGGTTCGGACCGAAGGCTCCGCAATAGAGAGCAACGGCAAGCGCTGCGCCAACAGGGTCGGATGCAGGCCACCCAGGATCACATCGCGGACGCTGGCGGCGGCGCAATCGCAATACGTCCGTATGCTTCAGGCGGAGCATCATTGGCGCGCATGAGATCCTGCATGAGACGCGTCATAGCTTGCTCGATCTCCGGGGAGACAAGGGGCGTATTTTGCCCTGGATCGTCTGCGAGATCGTAGAGCCGTGTTTCACTCTCAAGGAGCGCGCCGGGACCGTAGTTGTCGAAGATGGCCGACCGCTCAATCACCGGTATCTTCAGGACCGGCGCTCCCTTCGTGAAGGGCATGGGCTGTGCAAGCGAGGCGCCTGCGAGTTCTTCTGGCGTGAACGGCTCCCAAATGTGCGTCGGCATCAGTGTGTATTGATAAAGCTCCTGGGAGCGAGGGTCGGGGGGAACCGGTGATAGGTATAGCGCCCGTCCGTCACATTGATCGCACCGCCGAAATAGCCGAACAGTTCCCCGTGCCGCAGCGAGCGATCGGCGTCGAGCATCGGGAGGAGCGAATGCCCCCGCATCTCGGCAACGGCTCGCACGTCGAACAGATCGAGGAATGTCGGCGCGAGATCGATGGTCTGGGTCAGAGCCGACCGCCGGACGCCGGCACTTCCCGGCCGGCGCGGATCGTGCACGAAAAGCGGGACGTGCACGATCTGCTCGCCGAGAAGAAAGCCGTGATCGGTGGTGACAACGAGCGCGGTGTCGCGCCAAAGGTCGTTCGCATCGAAATAATCGAGAAGCCGCCCGATGAGGAAATCGCAAAGCGCGACGACGGCGTAGTAGTTGGCGCGCAGTTCCTCGCACTCTTCCGGCAACTCGTCGACGCGGCCGTAGCGCGGCCAGTCGCGAACCGGGCCGTTCCAGCCCGTCCTGAATTCGTCGCGAAACCGCGCGGGCGCGGTGAAAGGTTCATGCGGGTCGAACGTCTCGATCTGCAGAAACCAGTTCTCCGCGGTCCGGTTTCGCTCGAGAAACTCCAGTCCGGTGTCGAAGCAGCGCACCGACGGGAACTCGCTCTCGTCCTTGATGAATTCGCGGTTTACGATGTTACGGCGAAACTTGTCGCGTGCCGACTGGCTGAATTGCCGCTCATGATACATCTGGCGCAGGCGCTCCCATGGTGGCTGCACCATGGCTTTCCAGGGGTCGCCCTCCTGCCCACGGATGAAGTCGTAGCTGTCATACCGGGTGTGATACGTGGCGCCGCCGTCCTCGAAATAGTGGAAGTGGTCGGTGACGAGGTGGCTGTAAGAGCCGGCCTGTCGCAGCAGCTCGGGAAAGGAATTGTCGAACGGCTCAAGCGGCCCCCAGCTCCGGTGGAGAAAGCTGAGCCGTCCGGTCTGGAGGTCGCGGCGCGCCGGCATGCAGGGCAGGCTGCCGACATAGTGGCGCTCGAATGTTGCGGTGCACTCGGCCAAACGGGAGAAATTGGGCGTGGGCACACGCTTTCCTCCATACGGAGCAAGTACGTGGCGGTTGAGCGAATCAAAGAGTACGAAAACGGCCTTAATCGAGCCTCGTCTGCCCCTCAATCAGAGCTGCCCAATGCAGCATGTCGTTAGGCCGTGTCGACCAAGTCCCGGCGTTACGGCGAGGATCTCGTTACCGTTGGCCAAGCGTGTCCCGGCCTCAGATCGTTGGTCCAGCCTCTGGCCCTTGCGGACCAGTCCTGCCGCCGCGTCGCACGCCTCATGTGGCGCTCTCCAGTAACAGCCGAAGCGCGCCGCCGCAGCCACCGGAAAGCAGTGGAGCGCGCGCGCGGCGAGCGTCCGCTGATAGCTGAAGCCGACGCAGGACCGCGTCGCGTCCGTTTTCGCAGCTCACGTTGATCGGCCGACCGTTCAGAAAGGCGCGGACATTTATTTTCGCCAAAAGGAACGCGGCCGCAAGTGGATTGTAGACAATCCCGAGCTCCAGTTCGCCGCCGACGACCAAACATAGGGCGACGCAGCAGAACAGAATTCCGGTGGCCTCATCCGGCGCGGCCGGCGCGCTTGACGAGCATCGCGATGAACGGCACGTCGTCACCAGAGACCGTGTCGATAAGCCCGTCAGCGATCCATTGCACGAGCTCGGGCAAGGGATCGCGTCCGCCGCGCCAATATTGGGCGAGCGCGTCGGGGCGAGGCACGTGTACGCGGTTGCTGAAGCCCGCTTCATGCAACGCCTTCGCATCGTCGGTGCGGAACATGTCGAGCTCGATCGAGACCGAGTTCGCGCTGCACGCCCTCAACACCCCGACGAGGTCGGCGTGGCGGGCGTGCGTTATGGCTTCGGTCCTAAGATCGGAATGGCGTTCGACCGCACGTTTCAGCATCACATGGTCGAAGCTGATGACAACGACCCGGTCGATGGTGCCCGTTGCTCGCAGCAAGGCTGCCACGCGGTCAACGGCGATGTCCGGCCGCTCTGCCTCCTTGATCTCGAGTACAACGCCCATATCGTCCGCCTTCGCCCAATCGAGCGCCTCCGCTACAGTCGGTACCTTCGTTCCGGCGAAAGCCAGATGAAACCGAACCCCCGCATCCAATGCGCGGATCTGCTCGAGGCTGAGGTCGGCTGCAAAGCCGCGTCCGTTTGTCGTCCTATCGACGGTCAAGTCGTGCAGGACGATCGGCTCACCATCCGCGGTCAAGACGACGTCGATCTCGACCGTGCTCGCCCCTGCAGCCTTTGCCGCCTCGAATGCCGGCAAGGTATTCTCCGGGTAATGGAGGCTGTAGCCGCGGTGGCCACAGACATGGACACGTCCCGCTTCGTGGGCAAGGAAGCTGAAGGCCATTTTCGATTTGATCCTCCATCGTGCGGCGCGAGTTCTCTACCGGCGCACTCTGACTGTTTCGCGAACAACGAGCTCGACGGGGAAGTACACCGAAATCGGCGGCGAGTCGGGTTCGGCGAGGCGCCGATCGAGAATCGATATGACATCCCGGGCAATCCGCCGAGGATCTTGCCTCAGAGTGGTCAGACGATAGGAGGACCATGCGGCCATGGGCACATCGTCGAAGCCAATGACCGACACGTCGTTGGGGACGCGCAGGCTCGCGCCGCGAAGGTGATCGAGCGTGCCGAATGCCATGAGATCATTCACGCAGAACACCGCGTCGGGCGCCGGGCCGCTCGCCAGGAGCTGTCGCGCCGCCTCTTTCCCGCCATCATAGTCGGCGCGGCCGGCCCGAACGCTCTTCGTCTGGAATCCGGAAGCGGCGGCAAATTCAACGAAGGCGTGCTCGCGGGCGGAGAGGCTCAGGCTCGGGTTCGCCCTGTTGACCACGGCGAAACGAGAGGCTCCTGCCAGGCGCAGGGCCTCAAAGGCCCGCTGCGCGCCGTCCCTGTCATCGCAATGGACGCTGTCGAGGCCGGTCTCGGCTCGATTGACCAGGATCAGCGGCTGTCCGTTTCGCCGCGTGAGCTCGACAAGACTGGCCGGCGGCGAGCCCGAGAGGAAGACGGTCGCCTCCGCCCGATAGCGCAACAACTGGCGGCTGGCATTCGCAACGTCGTCCGCCGTGGACCCGATGCTGATGATCGCCGGGACGTTGGAGCGCTCGATCAAAGCTTGCGAGATGGCGGCAACCAACTGGGCCTGGAATGGAGCATCGGCGTCGGAGGTCACGAGCCCGACCAGCCGGCTCCGATTGGCGAGAAGCCCGCGGGCGAGATCGTTGACCTGGTATCCGAGTGCCGCGGCTGCCTCCCGCACCTGCGCCAGCGTTGCTGGTGCGATGCTTGCACCAGGGGTGAAGGCCCGCGAAACTGCCGACCGGGACACGCCTGCACGCTCGGCGACTGCCTGGGCGCTCACGAAGCGGCCTTGGTTGCTGTCTCTATCCGACACCGGCTCGACTCCGCTGGACATTCCCCGAAACGCATTCATAATCGTGTTGCACAGCATTGCAACAATCAATGACGACACGATCAAAAAACGTGTCGCGGCTGGGAGGAAATCAGGATGATTCACTGGAAAATCGGAACTGCTGCGCTTCTGAGCGCGGCATTGGTGAGCGGCAGTGCGATCTTGCTTGTGGCGACGCCTCTGTTCGCGCAAGAAACCGTGAAACTCGAGCTCTGGTCGCGTCAGGATCCCTCGGGGCCGCTGCGCCCCGGCAATGTGATCAAGGCTGCCGAGCGGCTGAACAAGGAACTCGCGGCCGAGGGCACCTCCAAGCGCGTCGAGGTTGTCGTGCGCGAGAGCCCCGCCAAGGGCTTCGACGATGACGCACTACAACTGCTCAAGGTATTCGGCATCGGCGAAGGCCCCGATGTATTCATTGCCGCGCACGAATGGATCTGCGCCTTCCAGGAGGATGGCTTCGTTCTCAAGCTTGACGACTATATCGCCAAGTACCCTCAGCACTTCGGCACGATCTTTCCGTCGCTTTGGTCATCGGCGAAGTGCCCCGACGGCACCTACGCCATTCCGCAGGACGCCGAAGCGAGGATGTTCTTCTACAACAAGAAGCTGCTGCGCGAGGCCGGCTACGACGCTGCCTTCGTCGACGCCATGCCGGAGCGTGCGTTGTCGGGTGACCTGACGATGGACGAGGTGCTGGAGATCGCCAAGCAGGTCGTCGACAAGACAAAGGCGCAATACGGCGTGCTTCACCGGCCAAACAAGGGGCCGGACTACATCATGATCTTCCAGGCCTACGGCAGCGACTTCGTCGATCCGGCAACCGGCAAACTGCTCCTCGAGCGCGACAAGCTCGCTGCCGCCTTCGGTTGGTTCGAGCGCGGGGTGAAGGAAGGGGTCATCCCGGCCAACAACACGGCGATGGAATTCGATGCGCTGCGCAAGGAATTCTACACCGGCAACGCGGCGTTCTGGATGTACGGCATCTGGGATCTCGGCAGCGTCGCGTTCCCGACCTACGGGCTGCCGCAGGACGAAAAGGCCTTCTTCGCGGATTGGGGCTGGATTGCGGGGCCGGCGCCCCAGAAGGGCGGCTCGCCGGTCAGTCTGACCCATCCGATCGTTTATGCGATTGCTGCCGACACGAAGGAGCCGGAACTCGCCGTCCGCCTGCTTGGTCACGCCTCGGCGGCTGACGTCAACACCGATCACGCGGTCACAACGACGCATCTCGGCATCAAACCCGAGCAACTCGAAGACCCACGCTATGCCAAGGCCTGGCCGCTCGCCAGGGCAACCGAATTGCTCAAGATCACCAAGTTTCTGCCCAACAACTCGCAGTTCGGGGAGCTCAACGGCATCATCTATGCCGCAATTCAGGGCATAGAATCGGGGCGGTTGTCGGCGCAGAAAGCAGCCGATTTCGTCATCGAGGAGGCGTCGTCCACCCTCGAGGACGTGATCGTCAAATAGGTCCAATCTGTCTCGCGACCGTCGACCTGGCGCGCTGGGTCGGCGGCTGCGAAGTCCGCCGTGCGAGCCAAACGATGACGACGATAGCAGAAGAACTCACGATCGAGCGGCGCGGCCATGCGGGCTCGGTGGCGCGCAGGCGCACGAATTTTGTAATCTTTCTCGGCCCGGCGATCGTTCTGACGGTCCTCTTCTTCGTTGTCCCCGTGGTTATCGATATCGCAGTGTCATTCACCGACCTCAGCCGCTCGCTCCGCATCAGCGAGTTCACCACCGAGCAGTACGAGAAGGTCTTTCGAACTGACCGCCGCTTGTCGCAGGTCATAGGCCTGACCTTCATTTACGTCTTCGGCACGCTGGCGATCTTCAACGTGACCTTTGGCCTGATCCTCGCCATCACCACCACGGCGATCCGGAATGCATCCGGCAGCTTCTTCCGGGGTGTGTGGCTGCTGCCGCGGATGAGCCCGTCCGTCCTTTACATTCTGCTCTGGCTGTGGGCGGTGAGCCCCACCGAAGCCGGCCTCGTAAACCAGGTCCTCATGCAGGCGTTCGGCCTCGACGCTCCGCTCGACCTGCTGACTTCGGCGCCGATCGCGCTCATCATCATCTCGAACGGCTTCATCGGCGCTTCGATGGGCATGATCATCTTCACCGCCGCGATCCGCAGCATCCCCGAGCACCTGTTTCACGCCGCGGCAGTGGACGGCGCCGGAACGTTCGCAAAGATCCGCTTCATCACCCTGCCGGCGCTGCGTTGGCCGATCAGCTTTGTGACGATCTACCAGACACTCTCGCTGCTGGTCAGCTTCGAATACATCCTGCTCCTCACCAAGGGCGGTCCGTTCTACGACACGACTGTCTATGCGCTTTACGTGTACCGTCGCGCCTTCGAGAGCGGACAATATGGCTACGGAGCCGCGCTGGCGCTTTTTCTGATCGTCATCGGCGTCGTCGTCGCGCTGCTCGGCTGGCGCTTCTTCGATATGGAGCGCCTGCTCCAGCGCCCCCGTATCGAGGTGCATTGAGATGGCCGCGCAAGCGATCCCCACGGCGTCCACGGCGGCATCCGAGTCCGCGGCCGATTGGGATGCATTGGCTGCGCGGGCGCGGGCCGCCCGGCGCACCAAGGCTGTCGTCCTCTACGCCTTCCTCATCGCCGTGTCGCTGCCGATCATCCTGCCCTATTTCTGGCTCGTCACGATCGCCTTTTCGGCCAGGACGGGCGTCGCAGAAACAGCGGTTCTGTGGCGCTCGATGGCCGTGTTCATGCCGGTCGTCGTCGCCTTCTGGCTCACTGCCGCGCTCGCGCAAAGCCGGCGTCAGTCGTGGATCGGCATTGCGGCAGTCGCCGCGATCGGTGTCTTAGCCTTCGCCCTGCTGGTCGGCCCGGACCTTCACCTCGGCAATTTCATCTTCCTGTGGGAGCCTGACTTCGCCTCGGTCGTGCGGTCTCGGATCGGGGAAATCAAAGGCGCGGTGCAGTTTCCTAACGTCTGGCATGCCTTTGGCAACTCGATCCTGATCGCCGGCGCGCAGACCGCCATCGTCGTCACTGTCGCCTCATTGGCAGCCTACTACCTTTCGCGCTTCCAGTTCCCCGGACGGTCCTCGATGCTGCGCTCACTCCTGGTCCTTCACGCCTTCCCCGTGCTAACGCTGATCGTGCCGATGTTCCTGATGCTCTACTGGATCGGTCTGCTCGACACACTTTTCGGCGTCATCCTTGTGCTTGTCGCTTTCGAGCTGCCGTTTGCGATTTTCATCATGAAGGGCTTCTTCGACGCAGTGCCGTGGGACATCGAGATGAGTGCGCTGACTGACGGGGCGTCACGGCGGCAGGCATTCGTCAGCGTGGTGCTGCCGCAGGTGAGGAACGGCATCCTCGCCATCGCAGTCTTCACCTTCATCCGCGGCTGGGAGGAGTACATCTTCGTGTTCACCTTCCTGATCAGAAACAGCAACTGGACAATGAGCCTTTATATGTACTGGGTGCGCGATGACGTCATGGGTGTCGACTACGGCGTCGTATCTGCGGTCGGCGTCTTCTACCTTGTCCCGAGTCTCATCCTCTACATGGCCGCGCAGCGCTATCTCATGCAAATGTCGATCGGCGGCGTGAAGGGGTGAAGACGATGGCGAAGATCGAATTCCGTAACGTGGTGAAGCGCTTCGGCGCCGTCGAGGTCATCCCCGAACTGAACCTCGTCATTGAGGACGGCGAGTTCGTAGCACTTCTCGGCCCCTCCGGCTGCGGCAAGTCGACCAGCCTGTTCATGCTCGCCGGCATCTACCTTCCGAGTGGCGGCGAGCTGCTCTTTGACGGCCATGTCGTCAACGAAGTAGAGACACGCGACCGCAATGTCGGCATCGTCTTTCAATCCTACGCGCTCTACCCGCACATGAGCGTGCGCGACAACATCCTGTTTCCGCTGCGCTTCAAGAAAACGCCGCGCGACGAAGCTCTCGCCCGGGTGACGGCCGCTGCGGACCTTGTCCGGGTCGCGGAACTGCTGGACCGTCGCCCCAGCGAGCTTTCCGGCGGCCAGCAGCAGCGCGTCGCCCTTGCTCGCGCCCTTGTGAAGGAGCCGCAGCTGCTGCTGCTCGACGAGCCGCTTTCCAACCTCGACGCTTCGCTTCGTCTTTCGATGCGGACCGAGATCAAGTCGCTGCACGCGCAGCTCGGCGTGACGACCGTCCTCGTCACGCATGACCAAATCGAGGCGACCACAATGGCCGACCGTATCATCTGCATGCGTGCCGGCCGGATCGAGCAGGTTGGGACGCCGGACGACCTCTATCTCAGGCCCTCGAGCCTGTTCGTAGCCGGCTTCATCGGCTCGCCGCCCATCAACCTCGTTGCCGGCGAAGCCGAGGGCGGGATGGTCACCGTGAATGGCGCCAGATTTCCGGTCGAGGGCGCGTCGGGGTCGCTGACTGTCGGGCTGAGGCCGGAGCACCTCAGAATCGGGGATACCGGCTTTGCCGGCCGTGTCGCGCAGATCGAGCCGATGGGCCGCGAGATTCTCTATGTCGTCGAAACCGGCATGGGCGCCGTTCGCGTGCTTGAACAGGGTTCATCCGCCGGCCATTCGACAGGCGAGCAAGTAAAGATTGGTTTCCTGCCCGAGAATTCGCTCGTGTTCGAGACGGCGCGACAGAAACTCATTGCGGGCGCGCATGTCCGTGAACCGGCTTGACACAATCGAGCGACAGTCGCCCTATTTCCTGAGGCGGAGAGGAGGCGCGCCGGTGGACGCGTTTGAGACAAGCAACCAGACGTCGAATACGCCGGTGGCAGTCGAGGGCCCGTACGGCCCTGTCCGGCTCAAGTGGCACAAACTGCGCACGCACCTCGCTGAGGCGCCCTTCAAGCGTTCGAACCTCGCCCTCGGCTGGCAGCTCGGCGCGAGCCTCGAGGTCGACATACTCGCCACCGCCGATGGCCGCTTCGCGGTTCTTCACGATCCGACGCTCGGTCCCGCGACGACCGGCCGCGGCCGCGTTCCGCGCATGCCGATCGCATCGATGAGGGGGCTTTTCCACCGGGACGCCGACGGCTCCCCCGACCCCGACGCGCCGGTGCTGTCGCTCGCCGAACTGATAACCCCGCTTCGAAGACGGCCGAGAGCGCCATCAGCCAACCTTCAACTCGACCTCAAGCTGCTCGACGGACACCCGCTTCCGGATTCGGCGATCGCCGATGCGGCGGCGGCCGTCGCAGGGCTGGAAGGCGCCATCGTCGTCGGATCGCATCATCTGGATGCTGCACGCCGTCTCGTCGCTGCCATTCCCGGAGCCCGGCTCGGCTACGACCCGATGCTGGCGGTATCACGCCAACCAGGTCTGCGTGATCCGGAGCGGCTGCTGCGCCACATCGAGCGGCACAGGACCAGCGTGAGCCTCGTCTATCTCCGGTTCGATGTCATCGTAACCGCGGAAAACCAGGGCTTCCCCCTCGTTGCGCGCCTGCTCGACCTCGGCATCGAGACGGACGCCTGGACGATCAATCCCGGCCGGGACATCAGCGACGCCGTCATGCGTACGGTCGTGGAGGCGAAGGTGCGCCAGGTCACGACCGATGTTGCGAGCGAGATCTTCCGCCTGATCCGCTCGCTTTGAGCAGGTTCCGCCGCTCGCCGACGTTTCGGTCCCGTTCTGATGATGTAGACGCCAAGGCGGGGTCTGAGTATCAACGGATACTGCTGGCGAATTCGGAAGCTGCCCATCCTATGCTGCGATAGGCGACAGAGAGGCGAAGGCGGATCGTCTTGTTTTGGCAATGGGGTGTTCTGTTAGCCAAGCGTCCAGCCGTGCAAGATTGATGGCAATGGCGGTGAAGATGTGCTGCAATTTTGTCTTCGCCAACCCGCGATAACGACATTGCCGGAGGCCGAAGGCGCGGACGGCTTGGGACAGAGTGCCCTCTATTCCTGCCCGCTTACCGTACCGGGTACGCCATTCCTTGTTTTCCTGCTGACGGCGAACATCCTGCAACGCCTCATGCTGGCGTTGCAGGCGCAAAGTGAGTTCGCGCGGGTCTGACTTTGCCCGGGTACATTGTGGACGGCTTATGCAGGCGGCACAGGTTCTACGATGAAAGCCGACATGAATAGTGCTATTGCCCCACTTGTCGTGGGCCGGTGTCCAGTCGACGCTGGTCTGGCCTTGCGGGCAGATTGCCGTTTTGGCCTGCCAGTTAATGGCGAAGGCGGAGATGTCGAAACCCAGTCTCGCCTTGGCCTGCCAACTCACGTCGGGGCGTACCGGCCCCAGCAACTCGATACTCTGTTCTGTGCGGCTGGTGACAAGCAGATCGGCATCGACATAGCCAGCATCGACCAGATGGGTGCCAGGCGTCAGGTCCTTGTCAGCCAGAGCATTGTGGATCGGCGCCGTCAGTTCGCTGTCTGTGACCGGCGCCAAGGTAGTTTCTACATGCACCAGAAGATGCGGCAGATCGTCATCGCAGGTCTCGGTGAAGTGGACTTTATAACCGGTCCAGGTCGTGCTGCGCTTGTTACCGTAACGGGCGTCTGTGTCATAAGGACTGTCAAAGCGCGTCGTCGCAGGCGGCAGATCAGTCGCTTCTCGCCATCGGAGAGTGCTATCCTCAACGGAAAACTGATGCACCCAAGTTTGCCGCAAGGCTTGCACGGACGGGAGTTCGCGCAGCCAGGCTGGCGCAGCTGGTTCGTACACCGCCTTCAGGAGCGTGTGCCCGTCGGTGCCAATCCGTTCGGCCATTGCGGTGCGTGCCTCCTCGCCTTTGGGCAGGCGGTATTCTTCGACACGAACCGCATATCGCTCGATCCAGTCGGGCATGACCACGCCGGTCAACCAGTCCGGCGCAGCCGTCGCCAGGCAGTTTAGAGCCGCGCGCAAAGTTTCGCCGATGGTTTCCAGCCGGTTGAGGGTGCGGATCGCGGCCAGGACATGGGTGGAATCCGTGCGCTGCTGGCCACGGGCCTTCAAGAGGCCACGCACTTTGAACCGCGACAGCATCGTATCGAGCACGGCTGCCCCGACGCCACTATCAACGAGACGGCCGCGAAACTCGCACAACACCGAAGCGTCACCACCGGGATCGGTTAGTTCCAGGCCCAGAGCGTATTTCCAGTCGATCCGGCCGCGAACCGCGTCGGCGGCCTGACGATCGGACAGGCCCTCCGCGAATTGCATCACCGTGATCAACGCCAGACGCCAGGGGCTTTGGGCTGGCTGGCCACGGGCCGGGAACAGGGGCGCGAACATCGGATCGTTGAAGATTGTGCCTATCTCATCTCGCATGCGGATATAAATATTTCCTTTGGGAAAGGCCGCATGGGCGACACGGCGGGTATCCTCAGGAACCGGGGCGATTTCTCTTGGCTGAAGCGACATGGCCATCCTGTGCAGAATCAAAGGCGGGGACAACTTCGATTCTAATGGCGGCGCTGGTATTTGACTCGCAGGCGGCCACAATCCTAGGTGAGTCGTAGTGCCGCACCCAGCCAACCGTAGTTAACGCCAAAATGAATTCGCCAGCAGTATCATCAACGGAACAGACCTACATAAGGCTTCAAGGCCGTATACAATCTACGGGTTCTTGCGAGGCGCGGTGCACAACGGCTTCGAGTCCTTTGCAAGTTGACATTCTTCGCTGCCATGCCGATAGAGTATTGCAAACAAGGATTTCCCGATGAACACAGGCGTAACAGAACTATATCGCCCGCGAGCGGTAGCGCACTTAGGTTTTTGGGAAGTCGGTCATCTTAAGCTCAAGGTCTATGGCATTGTAGCAGCCGGAAAAGAGCTTACCAGTTCAATGATTGATGATGCCAATTCATTTGTTATGCAAGATTTACCGCCTCTTGTGTCGGCTGAAGGTGAAGACAATGGTTTGGGCTTCGTCATCATACACCCTGGCGATCTCGGTATATCAGTTCTGGCGCATTGGTGGATCCAAGGGTCAGTACTCTGCCAACACATCCGCCGCACGCTTTGGGGCGCCGATAAGCCCATGGATACGGTGACGAGACCCGTCATCGCGTGCGTATGGGAGTTGGGGCTCATTAACGCCGAGCAGCAAGTGTGGCGCGATACGATGATGACCGGTCGACCAGATGCTGGCTCGTATCTGAATGCCCGCGCCGCAACAGCCGTGGTTTAAATAGCGGCACTTTTCGAAAGTTCCTTTTTCCGCTGACCACGACCGTCACACTCGTGGCAGCCGTTGATGATTCAGCCTCGCATCGTATGGCACCTTGCGTGTCGTAACGAGGCCGTAGCCGCCGCATTTTTCATAAATACTCATCCAGAAACCTATAGCCGATAAACCCTCCCCGTCTAAGTTAATATGGAAATGGGGAGCGACCATGCTGATTGGATACATGCGCGTATCGACTGGTGAGCAAAATTTCGATCCTCAGCGTGATGGGCTGGAGCGTGCCCGATGCGAGAAGATTTACGACGACGTGTGCTCGGGCCGCGCAACCGAACGACCTGGCCTCGCAAAGGCGCTTGAGATCGCCCGGGCAGGCGATGCGCTGGTCGTATTGAAACTCGATCGCATCGGCCGCTCGCTTCCGCATGTAGTCGACCTAGTGAGCGACCTGCAGAAACGCGGGATCGGGCTCAAGGTGCTGACCGGCGACGTAGATACCACGACGACGACGACCGGCTCGTTTTCGGCATCTTCGCCACGTTGGCTGAGTTTGAGCGCGATCTCATACACGAACGCACCATGGCGGGGCTGGCTGCGGCTCGCGCCCGTGGCAGGGACGGCGGCCACCCGCGTGTGATGACCCGGCAGAAACTGAAAGCGGCGATTGCGATGATGGCAGACCGGGACAATGCCGCGCGCGATGTCGCCTCTCAGCTCGGTGTGTCGACGGTGGTACTCTTCGGTGCGCCGGCCTATCGCTCGGGTACCGACGTGGAGGTGCTCGGCTTCCAGGCGAGCGCCGAATATCG
Organism: Pararhizobium sp. LjRoot238; assembly: GCF_964252955.1. Lineage (NCBI taxonomy): Bacteria > Pseudomonadati > Pseudomonadota > Alphaproteobacteria > Hyphomicrobiales > Rhizobiaceae > Pararhizobium > Pararhizobium sp. LjRoot238. The sequence continues at coordinate 98,479 of NZ_CAXUPP020000004.1, forward strand.
CCGACGAGTTCGCGCTCCCCGACAAGGACGCGCGGCAGGCAGCCTGCGCCTCGTTGGTATGACCGACTTTCTATTGTCGGGTGACCCGGCAACACCGCATGGTCCGCGTGGATCGAGCGAGTGTTCCGATTATGGTGTCAGCTTTTTAAAGAAACTGTGACCGCAGTTCTCCATCGGGACGGTCCGCCGCTCGGTAATGCTTCTGCGACGACCCGAACCCCTCAGAAACCTTAGGCCGCAAGGGTGACGCGTTGTGTCACATGGGCTCTAACGGCTTCGCGCGCTTCGGCAGCCGACGAAAAGCTTCTGCCATCAAGCTCCATGACATCGTATTTCACTGCCATGAAGGCAAGGCAGCCGTCACGCGGTATAAGAACACCAACCGGGATACCCTGGTATTCGACAACCTGCTTCATCACTGAATTCTCCGATCAAGGCGCAATACTGATTGACACGGATTCGAGCGGACGCGGTTTGCGTCACATTCGATCGCGACAACCACGCATCTTCCGGATGGAAATGAGCGACAAGTTTCTTTTGAAAATATTCAAGATACTCTCCTCGTCATCTCGGGTCTGACCTGTCGGCTGACAGGGGGCAGAAAGTACATTACATCTGGGGTTTGTCAATTCGATAACAGTAGATAGTAGAATAAAATTTCAATAGTATGACATTTGGCGGGATTTTTAGGAACTACGTTCCCCAATGCCTTATTGCAGCGCAACATAATTCCGTGCGGCGCAATATGCCCTGCAGGTGGATCAGTCTGCTGTCTGCAGTCAACGGAGTCGCTATTGACAATCATGTTCGCCGCTTCAGGATGAGCAAACGTCCTATATCCGCGAGCGATGAACGCGGCGCGGCGGGAATGATTATGTGGCTGGTTTAGCCGTCTACTGGAACATCAGCCTCGCTGATTCGCAAACGAAGTCCGACGCGGGGAAGAGGCTGCGACCGGCGCCAGTCGTGAAGGCTGCGCTTCGCCAGCGAGGGTCAACCTTCCCAGAGGTAGCGACGTCGACACTTCTGCCGCCGAACTGTGGCTTCAAAGGTCCTGTCGCAAGCCGAATACGAATCTCCGGGCCGAACGAGCCCGATTTCGTACGGCCGGGAGAGTTCTTGAAGACGGCGAGGCTTCAAGATTCAGGCGAATAGTCCGCGCAAGCGGCCCCAAACGCCTTGCCCCCTGTCAATATGCTTTGCCCGGATATAGCGCGCGACCTTTGCAGCGCTTACTATCGCGCCGAAATGGCAGGAGCAGACAATTCTGTGCAACTGCCTGTCGGACAGCTCGAAAAACCGCTTCGCCTCCCCGTAAGTGTCGTTCCCCAGCCCAGCTGCCCGAAGGAGCGGGTCACTGAAGGCAACGGAGATCGCCGAATTGTTGCAACGGATAGCCGCTCGCACCGTCGCTGGCTGATATTCGGTCTCATGCAATGTCGAGAGGACCCGGTCGGGATCCCCTTCGAGAAGCTCGACCCAACGTTGGAGACGTTTGTCGCACGGCATGAGCTGAGGGTAATCCTGGCCGATCCTGGCAAGGCTCTGCAGTTGATCGTGTTCATGGTGCTTCATATCGTCCTCCCGACGAGCAATGTTGACCACCGTTCCGATCAAAAGGCAGGTTGCGTACCGATCGGGGCTATAATTTTAGAGCTATGGCATATACCTGCAATATCAAGAGCTATCGTCATGCTGGCTGAGGAGAATTTGTGCTAAACTAGCCGGATGAGCGCCTATTACATCTTTCAAGAGAGTTTGCACGACCCGGCAAAATTCGAAGCCTATCGAAAGGTGGTCATGTCGACGCTGGCGCCGTTCGATGGAAGGATCGTCGCCCGAGGCGGCGAACTCACCGTGGTCGAAGGCGAGTGGCCGTTCGATCGGACAGTGATCGTGGAATTCCCCTCCCGGACTGCCGCTGAGGCCTGGTACAACTCTCCCGCATATCAGGTGATCCTACCACTCCGTCTGCAGAGTATGATGTGCAATGCGATCTTGATTGACGGAGTGGAATGAAGCCCTGAAACGCATAAGAACGCCGCTGATGCCGGACCAGCGCGTCCGCTACGTCGATGCGCTAGCCATCGCGGCTACATAATCCACCAGCGGCCATGTCAGGATTTTCGCATCACATCTTTGCCGAGCAGCGAGACCGCCACGTCGTCGGAGAGACGGTCGGCCATGATGCCGGAGCCGACGACCGTGGCAACCAGGAGGGCCGTGCCCAGGGCCTCCGCGGCGAGGCGGCGTTTCAGGTCGAACGCCATGTGTCAGCCTGCCTTCGGAATGGTTCGGCCGATCTCGTCCAATCGCTTCTGCAGGGCGAGCTTGTCGAGGCTCGTCTCGGCAGGCTGGTGAAGATCGAGAGGCGGTTGTTGAGCATGCGGTAGGTCTCGGCGAAGGCAAAGTGGCGCTCGGCCTCGCTGCCTTCGGCGGCCGCCGGGTCGGGCACACCCCAATGCGCCGTCATCGGCTGACCAGGTCAGACCGGACAGGCTTCGGCGGCGGCGTTGTCGCAGACGGTGAAGACGAAATCCATTTGCGGCGCACCGGAAGCGGCGAACTCGTCCCAAGCCTTCGAGCGGGCGAAGGATGTGTCGTAGTTCAGTCCCTTGAGGAACTGCAAGGCAAACGGATGCACTTCTCCCTTTGGCTGCGACCCTGCCGAATAGGCCTTGAACCTGCCCATGCCGAGCCTGTTGAGGATGGCTTCGGCGATGATCGAGCGGGCTGAATTGCCCGTGCACAGAAAGAGGACGTTGTAGACTTTGTCGTTCATGAGCGCTCTCCCAGTTTGGCTTGAGGAGTCTGCGTCTCCTTCGCAACGCTGATCACACTCCGAGTGGGCAACGTCCGCTGTCCCACGGGAATTTCCCCGAACTCGGACCAAAGTCGTGATGCATATAGGACCAAAGGCTGAAGCGCGCGGATTGAATTCAGGCCAGTATACACCCGATACGCAGCTCGACTCGGGCGGGCGCAACGCAGTCCTGAGGCAGGTTATGGTGATGAAAGCGGATCCGGTCTGGTATCCCTTCCTGGAGCGCATTCATCCACCCTCGCCCGATCGCGAGTTTGCCTCGATCGAGTTCGAACTGGCTTTTGCCGTCAATATTCGAACGGCCTTGGCGCTTGTTGAAGCCACGCCTGCTTGTCGCCGGTTTGCCGACATCGCCATAAGCAACGCGGTCAACTACAGCTGTTTACGCCACGGAGGGAAAAAGGGCGAGATTCTCGCCGATGCCCTGCGCGCGATTAACGAGGCACTGTGGCGACTAACAACGGAATTGCGCAATTGTGAAATGAAGCTGGACGCTTTCGTTGATCGCACCGCGCTCTTTATGACCGAGATGACCGGACGCAGACACAGTCGTTTTGACGTCCACGTTATGCGCCACGAGATAATGGAAGATGATTTGTCTCCCGCCTGGTAACGGCGAAAGTTCGTCTTTCATCGAGTGTGATCCGTTCGCAGCGAACTGAAAAACAAACGCTTTTCCGGCTCCGTAACATGCACTGACCATTGCTGCGGCCGATGGCCGGTGCGCACTGCTGGCGACCAGTGGTCGCCAGCAGTGCGCACGCTATTTACAGGCCATTGCTCCTGCTGGCAGAGCATGATGTTAGCAATAAGGACCAGCATCAAATCGCGAGGATGAAAGATGCAATTGAGCGCTTTGAAGGTCGGTCTCGGTGCCATCGCGCTTGTGAGTTTTCTCGCAGCGGCAACAGCCGGAGATGAAGTTCAAAGCAGACCTCAAGGGAAGCGGGGAGGTGCCGCCTGTCCAGACCAGCGCAACTGGTACCGCCGACATCACCTACGATTCCGACAGTAAAAATCACTCCTGGACAATCGAACATTCCGGATCGAGCGGCGACGTCACGGCAGCTCATTTCCACGGCCCGGCCGCGGTCGGGGTGAACGCGCCGCCTGTTGTTCCGATCGACGTCTCGGCGCTGGCGAAGGGTTCTGCCACGCTTGACGACGCCCAAGCTGCAGACCTTGCCGAAGGACGCTGGTATCTGAATCTACACACCGCCGCCAACCCGGATGGGTGCACTTTCTCTCCGGCGTTCTCATCCGGACCGGTTTGATGTATCTGGACGCGGCAAACGCGCTGGCAGGCGGCAGCAGGCATGTTTCGCAGGAGGTGCTTTCCGATGAGGTGTTTGCGGGCCTGGAGGCGCAGCGTGCCCTTCATATAGGTGGTGACCTGCTATCAGGCGGACTTTGTGGCCCAAGTTGCCGATCTCACGCGCCCAATAATGCGCACCGCCACACGCTTCCATAGCGACAATACATGGCGATTGCCTGGCGAAAAACTCAAGGAGCCTGTTCCGACGAAGCTGTTTGCGCAAAACAACCGCGCCAGATGCATCAGCCCCGTGCGCCTTAAAAACTGTCTTCGCCAGATCAAGACCAATTGTGTTAACTTCCATTGCGGACGCCTCCTCTTCGCCGCGTACGAACTACAGACCGCTTCCTGTATGAACGCTCCTTCCAGTGCACGCTCGCGCTGACGACGAAACTGAGGCCGGATACCCTGACCGCCTGGCTCTCGAATGACCCTTCACCGATTTCACCGCGTTTGTGGAACAACACAGCGCGTTTGAACTGGTGGCAGATCAATTTCACCGGCGTCTACTTCTCGTATGGCAAACTCCACACATGCCCGAAGGCTTCAGGGCGCTTCGCCTTCCATCCGTGGCAACATTTATGGTTCCGCCCCTTTCAGATGTAGTCGCCAGTTCGAAGCCCCGCGCCGAACAGCCTGCGGGTCTCGAACTTCACCTGCGGCGCTTTGCTGGCTGGCTAGTTGCGGAGAAAATCCAGAAGCACCGCGTTGAACGCCTGCGAGTCTTCGACATTAACGATATGGCTGCCACGCAACGATAAGTGCCGGCCCCACTGCACACGGGCGGCGATGTATTCCAGATCGGATGGCGCGCATACCGGGTCGTCATCGCCGGAGATGGCAAGTAGCGGATTGGCGATCTGCTCGATTTCTTCCCTTAGGTCGGCGCCGGCAAGCGCCGCGCAGCACCCGGCGTAGCCGTCGACCGATGTCGCTGCAAAGCCTTCCAGCACCGCGCCGACGACACCGGGTTCGGCGGCCCTGAACGTCGGGGTGAACCACCGCTCGGCCGTGGCGGCGGTGAGAGGCGCAAGCCCGTTCGTCCGCACATCATCCATCCGCGCGGCCCAGCCTTCGGCGGTACCGATCTTCGCCGCCGTGGCGCAGAGGATGACCTTGTTGAGGCGCTGGCCGGCGTTGATGGCCAGCCACTGCCCCGTCAGGCCGCCGATCGACAAACCGCAGAAATGCGCACGCTCGATCTCCCGGGCGTCAAGCAGGGCCATCACGTCGCTGCCGAGATCGGCCAATGAATAGGGTGGTGGCGGGGCCGACGACTGGCCGTGACCGCGGCAATCGTATCTCAGAATGCGAAAGTGCCGTGACAACACGGCCACCTGCGCGTCCCACATGTGAAGGTCGGTTCCGAGCGAGTTGCAGAATACGAGCCAGGGCGCAGCCGGGTCGTCTCCGTCGATGGTGTGATACAGGCGATGGCCGGGAAGATCGAGGTAATACATGAATTCAGTCACCCGCATTGGCGGAAGCCGCGCTTATCGCGGTTCCCGTATTGACCTTGTCGCACGGAAGAAGACGGTGCGATGGCGAAAAAGTACATGGCGGGGGCCAGCGGTTCGTGCGGCAACCCGGGCAGAGGCCGCCCCGGCCACAACGACCGGAGAGATGCATCCGCACGCCGGTTCCCCTGACCGCTGGCCGTCGCCTTATGCCGCCGCCAGGGCTATGGCGCTCGAGCGGCGCGCGTTGCTGACCGCGAACACCAGCATCGCCACTGCCGAGATGACCGCCGGAATGGCGAAGATCAGGAAGTTATGCTGCAGCGGAAATTCCTTCGCCAGCAGCAGGCCGCCAAGCGTGGGGCCAACGATCGCGCCGATGCGTCCGACGCCGGAGGCCCAGCCGAGACCTGTGGAGCGCACGGAGAGGTTATAGAGCTGCGCCACGCTGGCATAGAGCAGGATCTGCGTGCCGATCGTGGTGGCACCGGCAATGAACACCATCAGGAACAGCACTCCGGCAGGCAGATTGAAGCCGATCAGCGCGATCGATACCGCGGCAGCGGCGAAGAAGCCGACCACGACCTTCGGAAGCCCGAACCGATCACCAAGCCAGCCGCCGGCGATTGCCCCGGCCATGCCGCCGAAATTGAGGGAGAAGAGGCTCAGCAGGCTGGCCCTTTCGGCATAACCGGCTTCCTGCAGCACCTTCGGCAGCCACGAGGACAGAAGATACACCAGCAACAGGCAACAGAAGAATGCCACCCAGAGCATTGCCGTGCGCAAAGCGCGCTGATGCCGGAAGAGCTCCGCGACCGAGGCGGCGGCCCCCTTCGTTTCGGTAAAGGTCAGCTTGTCGTCGGCGGACAGACGCGCGGACGGGGTGATCTTCGCATAAATCCGCTTGGCCTGCTCCTGCCGGCCCTGACGGATGAGGAAACCGAGCGACTCAGGCAGTTTCCATAGGATGACGGGAAGCATGAGCAGCGGGACCGCGGCGATGTAGAACATCGGCTTCCAGCCGAATTGCGGGATCATGCCGATGCCGAGCGCCGCGGCGACCATGCCGCCGACGGAGTAACCGGAGAACATCAGCGCGACCATGGTGCCGCGAAGGCGCTTGGGAGCGTATTCGTTCATCAGCGCCACGGTGTTCGGCATCAAGCCGCCGCAGCCGAGACCAGCGATGAAACGGAAAATCTTGAATTCCGTCGGTGTGCTGGCGAAACCGGTCAGCAGGGTGGAGACGGTGAACAGCAGGAAGCTGATCGCAATCCCTTTCTTGCGGCCAATCTTGTCCGCCAGCGGGCCGAAAATGAGCGCGCCGAACATCATCCCGAACAACGCCCAGGCCTGTAGCGCGCCCGCCTCCGGTTTGCTCAGCTGCCATTCGGCCATCAAGGTCGGCAGCACGGTTCCGGCGACGAAGACATCGTAGCCGTCGACGATAAGAAGTAGGGCGCAGAGCCCGACCACCATCCACTGAAAGCGTCCGACCGGGCTGTTGTCTATGGCTTCATTCACATCGATAGCGCGCATGTTCGCTCCTCCTCGAGTCGTTATGCAGGTCAGTCCAGAAATTTCAGCCGAGATCTCCTCCGGCGACCGGCAGCACGCTGCCGGTGATATAGGACGCCTCGTCCGAGGCGAGAAACAGGATCGGCGCGGCCTGCTCGTCGATCGTGCCGTAGCGCTTTATGAAGCTCGAATGCTTCACCTGCTCCACGACGTCGGCCATCCAGCCCTGCTCCGCCGCCGTGTCGCCGGCGGCATTGCGGGGGATGCGGCGCGGCGGTGCTTTCGTACCGCCGGGCGCCGTGGCGACCACGCGGATGTTGCGCTCGGCCAGTTCCATGGCCAGCGAGTGGGTGATGGCATTCACGCCTCCCTTTGCCGCCGAATAGGGCACACGATGGATGCCGCGCGTGGCATTCGAGGACACGTTGACGATCGTTCCGCCGTCGCGCTCGAACAGATACGGAAGAACCGCATGGCAGCAGTAAAGGGTCGGCATCAGGGAACGATGGATTTCGGCGTCGATCTGCTCTGGCTCGAACTCCGAATAGGGGCGCATTCGGATCGCGCCGCCGACATTGTTGATCAGAATATCGATGCCGCCGAATTTTTCCCTGGCAAAGCGCATCGCCGCCGCTGCGCCCTCATAGGTCTCAAGATCCGCGCTGAAGGCCACCGCATCCTCGCCCTTCACTTCAGCCGCCACGTCGGCGACGAAGGCAGCGCGGTCGACGAAGAGCACCTTGCCGCCCTCCTCGGCGGCGCGTTGCGCCACCGCGCGACCAATGCCTTGCGCGGCGCCCGTGACGACCAGCACCTTGCCCGCGAAGCGGTCCGTGAAGCGTGCCGTGCTCATGCGGCCTCCTTCGCCACGGCGTTTGGCGTGAACTTTTCGTAGTGGAAGCTGTTGGGCTTGACGCCGTTGTCGTCGAAATGCTTGCGAACCGCATCGACCATCGGCGGCGGGCCGCAGAGATAGACGTCGACATCGCCGCCGTTGAGCGCCTCGCCCGGCATGTGGTGGGTCACCCAGCCCTTGCGGGGATGGCTGGAGGCTTCCTCGGCGACCACTGTGGTGTAGGTGAAGTTGGGCAGCCGGCCGGCATAGGCCTCGACCTCGTCAACGAGGACCAGGTCCAGATCGCGAGTCACGCCGTAGATCAGGTGAACCTGCTGCTGCGAATTTTCGCGGGCCAGCACCTCCAGCATGGACAGGAACGGCGCAAGCCCCGTGCCGCCGGCCAGGAACAAGAGCGGTCGTTCGACCTTGCGCATGTAGAAGCTGCCGAGCGGGCCGGTCAGGTCGAGTTTCCCTCCCGCTTCGGCGCGCTCCAGCCAGCCGCTCATCACGCCGCCCGGGATCTTCTTGATCAGAAAGCCGATGCGCTTCTCGCCGGGCGCGGTGCTGAAGGAGTAGGAACGGTGCTGGCCGCTGCCCGGCACGTCGATATTGACGTATTGGCCGGGCAGAAAGGCTGGCGCATCGGCATCCACGTCCAGTTCCAGCATGATCGCCGCATCTTTGTGCGGCGCCACCCTGGCGACCGTGGCGGCAAAGGTCTGCTGTCCGGTCTTGCAGGCGACGGAGGTCGTCGGCACGGCGATGACGCAATCCGACGTCGGCTTCATCTGGCAGGCAAGGATAAGGCCGCTCTCCGCCTCGTCCGCGGTCAGCGCATCGTCGATATAGTCGTCGCCGAGTTCGTAGGAACCGCTTTCGGCACGGCACTTGCAGGTGCCACAGACGCCGTCGGAACAGTCCATCGGCAGGTTGATCTTGCTGCGGTAGGCGGCATCGAGCACCTTCTCGCCGTCCTTGCAGTCGATGAAACGGGTAACGCCGTCCTCGAAGTTCAATGCGATGTTGTAGCTGGCCATGGAACCCTCCTCAAAAGTTTCCTGCCCGCCCGGCGACGCTCGTCAGATGTGATAGACGTCGATGACCTGGCGGATGTAGTCGTTCTTCAGCACGATCTTCTTGGCTGAAATCAGCAGCTGGTCGCCGCTGCGGCGCAGCGTGACGAACATGGTCCCGAAGAAGTGATCGGTGACCTTGTAGCGATGGTTGAGCGTGTTGAAATTGTAGCGGACGTCCACCTCCTCGCCGCGCACGTCCAGCACCTCGACATTGGTGACGTTGTGGCTGGTGCGCGGCTCCGGCGTCGATGCGCCGGATCGCTCCGTCTTGATCCGGAAGACCCGGTCTTCCAGGCCCTCGCGATTGGGATAGTAGATCAGCGAAATCTGCGCGTGCGGATCCTCGGTGATCTGGTCATCGTCGTCCCAGGCCGGCATCCAGTAGGTCACGTCCTTCGCATAGCAGGTGAGCCACTCATCCCACTCGCGGTCGTCCAGCAGGCGCGCCTCCCTGTAGAGGAAGGCGCAGATGGTTTCGTAGGAGATGCTCATGCCGCCACCTCATTCCGCTCGCAGGCGAGCGCTTCGCGCATCACCCTGGCCCAGTATTCGTGCTGGCGCACGAAAAGGCCCTCGTCCTCGCTGCGCTCGCCCGAAAGCAGCGGGTTCATTCCCATCCGCCTTGCATTGTCGTCCGGACCTTCGATCCAGAGCGGCGCGCCGCGCGACATGTCGTTCCAGAGCGCGGCGATACCGGCATAACCGGCCTGGCAGGCTCGGAATTCCTCGAGGTCGTCGGCCGTGCCCATGCCTGAGACATTGAAGAAATCCTCGTACTGACGGATGCGAAGCGCGCGGTTCTCGGCGCTTTCGCCCTTCGGCGCAAAGCAGAAGATGCTGATCTCGGTTTTGTCTACGCTGATCGGCCGGGTGACGCGGATCTGGGTGCTGAACTGGTCCATCAGGAAGACGTTCGGATAGAGGCAGAGATTGCGGGTCTGGTTGACGATGAAGTTCGCCTTGTCCTCGCCCACGCGCGCCGTGATCTCCTCGCGCGCGCTGTAGACGGGGCGCACCTCCGGGTTCATCGTCCGGGTCCAGAGCAGGATATGGCCGTTTTCGAAGCCATAGACGCCGGCGGTCGACTTGCTCCAGCTGTTGGCATCCACCGCCTTGGTGCCCTCTTCGGCGCGGCGGCCCATGGTCGCGGCGTAGTTCCAGTGCACGGAGCTGACATGGTAGCCGTCGCAACCGTTCTCCATCTGGAGCTTCCAGTTGCCGTCATAGATGTAGGAGGAATTGCCGCGCAGCACCTCCAGCCCGTCCGGCGCCTGGTCGACGATCTGGTCGATGATCACCCTGGTTTCACCGAGATAATCCTCGAGCGCGGCGACATCGGCGTTCAAGCTGCCAAACAGGAAGCCGCGATAGCTCTCGAAACGAGCAACACGCTTCAAATCGTGCGAGCCGTTCTGGTTGAACTGCGGCGGATACTGGGTTGTCTTCTCGTCCTTCACCTTGAGCAACTTGCCGGTGTTTGAGAAGGTCCAGCCATGGAAGGGACAGGTGAAGCTGCCCTTGTTGCCGTGCTTGCGACGACACAGCATGGCACCCCGATGGGCGCAGGCATTGATCACGGCATTGAGTATGCCGGTCTTGTCGCGCGTGATGACCACCGGCTGACGGCCGATATAGGTGGTGTAATAATCGTTGTTGTCGGGGATCTGGCTCTCATGGGCCAGATAGACCCAGTTGCTCTCGAAGATGTGCTTCATCTCGAGCTCGAACAATTCGGCATTGGTGAAGATGTCGCGCCGGCAGCGAAACACGCCGGCCTCCTTGTCATCCTGCACCGCCGTTGCAAGCAACTGGTCGAGGTCATGGGCCTTTTCGATAGACATAGTTCTTCTCCCGCTCGCGGCGCACCTCTTCCCGTGCGGCCGTTGCAACAATGTCGAATTCGCGATGTTCGGGCGGCGGCCTCTTTCAGCCGCCGCGGGGGGTCTTACGCCGCGGCGCGCTGGCGCTGCTCGTTGACCTGATTGTCCACGCCGTTCACGAGCGCGGTGAGATGAATGTCGAATTCGATCTCGGCGAACGGACCGGTGAGATTGTTGGCCTTTATGCTGGCCTCGTCGGTGCGCTCGGTGATGGCCGGAACGAGACCGTCACGGGTTGCGTAGGCGAAGTCGTCGTTGACCAGCGGGTCGCCGTCGATGTTGATCTGGGTGGTCAGCTTGCGGTGGCCATCGGCACTGATGAAGAAGTGGATATGCGCCGGACGCTGACCATGGCGGCCGAGCGCGGACAGCAGCTTTTCGGTCGGGCTGCCCGGAGGAACACCGTAACCGTGCGGCACGATGCTCTGGAACTTATAACAGCCCTTCGCATCGGCGATGATCGTGCGGCGCATATTGAACGGCGCCTGTAGTCCGGTCGGGTCGAAGTGTGAGTAGAACCCGCGGGTGTCGCAGTGCCAGACTTCAACGGTCGCGCCCGGCAGCGGCTTGCCGCCGGCGTCGTAAACGGTTCCGTGCATGATCAGAGTACGGCCGTTGGTGTCCCTGCCGTCGTCAAGACGGGCAAAGCCTTCCAAGGCCGGGGCGCCGGCCACATAGAGCGGGCCTTCGATGGTGCGCGGGGTCGGATTGCTGATGCCGAGCGCCGCGTCGATCGCGTCGAGGCGCTCGTCGAGGAAATGGTCTAGGCCGAGACCGGGCGAGATCAGGCCGGCCTGTCCCGCAGCACCGAGTTCGTTGAGCCAGGCAATGCCGGTCCAGTATTCGTCAGGGGTGATGTTGAGGTCGTCGATTGCCTTGAACAGGTCGGACATCACCCGATGAACGATCTGCTTCATGCGCGGATTGCCGCCGTCATTGTTCAAGCCGCTCAGAACCTTCAGGAAGTCCTGCACCTCGGGCTTGTCGAAAATCTTTACTTCCATTGCCATACTCCTCCTTCTTGGGTGTTGTGAAAGCCGATCGGGACGCTCGCCATCCGGGCAGAACGCCGCTCCCGGCGCCTTGCTCAGCTGTCCTCGTCGCGGATCGAAGACGGATGCCGCACCAGCGGCGTGACAGTGATGGTCATGAACTTGAACAGGGGCAGACCCGACAGGATCTGGTGCAGTTCGTCGTTATCCTTCACGTCGAAGATGCTGTAGTTCGCGTACTCGCCGACGATCCTCCAGATGTGGCGCCATTTGCCGCTGTGCTGCAGTTCCTGCGAATAGGCCCGCTCCCTCGCGATGATGTCCGCCGTCTCCTCCGGGGCGAGGTCTCGCGGGATGCTGACATCCATGCGAACTTGAAACAGCATGGTCTGGCTCCTCTACTTCGCGATGCTTACGGTCTTGCGCAGTCCATCGCGCTGGAAGAACCTGACGCGGTCCTCATCCAGCGTGATGCCCAAGCCGGGTCCATCGGGAATGGTCAGTTGGAAGTCGCTGTAATCCAGCGGCGTCGCGAGGATCTCCTCGGTCAACAGGAGGGGCCCGAACAGTTCCGTGCCCCATTGCAGGTTGGCGAAGGTGGAAAAGGCATGAGCCGAAGCGACCGTCCCGAAGGCGCCTTCCAGCATGGTGCCGCCGTAAAGTTCGATCCCGGCCGCATCGGCGATCGCTGCCACGCGCAGCGCATTGAACAGGCCGCCGCTCTGCTCGACCTTGACCGCGAACACATCAGCGCCGTGCACCCTGGCGATCTCGAAGGCCGATTCCGAGCCGTGCAAGGATTCGTCCGCCATCAGCGCCACGGAGAAGCGGCGCATCAGACGCGCCAGCCCCGCGGCCGACGCGACCGGTTGCTCGACCAGTTCGCAGCCGGCGTCGGCCAGCGCCGCCATGCCATAGACGGCCTCGGTCTCGCTCCAGGCCATGTTGACGTCGACGCGCACCGCACCGCGGTCGCCCAGCGCATGCTTGATCGCGGCGACATGGGCAATATCCTCGCGGATCGGCCTGGCGCCGATCTTCAACTTGAAGACCTTGTGCCTGCGGATGGAGAGCATCTGTTCGGCTTCAGCGATATCCTTTGCCGTATCGCCCGAGGCGAGCGTCCAGGCGACCGGAAGGCGATCGCGGCGGCGCCCGCCGAGCAATTCGCTGACCGGAAGCCCAAGCCGCTTGCCGTGTGCATCGAGCAGCGCGGTTTCAACCGCACTCTTGGCAAAGCGGTTCTCCTTCACCATTTTGCCGAGCCGCGCCATCAACGCCTGCACGCGGGAGGCATCCTGACCGACCATCACCGTCGCGAAATAGGTGTCGATGGCCAGCTTCATGCTTTCCGGGCTTTCGCCGCCATAGGCCAGCCCGCCGATTGTGGTGCCCTCGCCTACGCCGACGATGCCGTCGCTGCAGCGAACTTTGACCAGCATCAGGGTCTGGCCATTCATCGTCGCCATCGACAGCTTGTGCGGGCGTATGGTCGGAAGATCGACGAGCAGAGTCTCGACACGTTCGACGAGCGGGAACGCTGCTGCAATCGGGACAACGGATGTTGAGGTCGTGTTCATGGTTCGAATTTGCGCCGACCAAGGAGCGTCGTCCAACATCATTTGCGTCTGCTATGATACCTATATGGTATCATATCGCAAAAAATGCTAACCTATCTGCACTTACCGCACCTGCAACATGTGATAAACGGTGGTAAAATAGTCATAACGGATTGGACCAAGGATGGATCTTCGCCAGCTGCGCTATTTCGTGGCCGTCGCGCGGGAGCGAAATTTCACGCGCGCCGCCCAGACGCTGCACATCGCTCAACCGCCGCTGAGCCGACAGGTCCAGTTGCTGGAGGATGAACTGGGCGTCCCGCTCATCATCCGCAAGGTCCGGCCCGTCCGGCTGACGGAGGCGGGACGGCTGTTTTACGAACAGGCTCTGCAGGTGCTCGGCCGGGTCGAGCAGATGCAGGCGGCAACGCGTCGGGTCGGCCTGAACCAAAACAGCGTGCTTTCCATTGGCTTTGTGGCGTCGACCTTGTACGGCGGACTGCCTTCATTGGTGCGAAAGCTGCGGCAGCACGCGCCGGAGCTGGACATTCAGTTACTGGAAATGGTCTCTGTCCAGCAGATCCCAGCGCTTAAGGAAGGCCGCATCGACATTGGTTTCGGTCGCCTGCGGCACAGTGACCCGAACGTGGTCGGGACGGTTCTGCGTGAAGAAAGTTTGGTCGTGGCAATTCCGAAAGGCACGCCGCTCGCCCAGGATCCTTCGCCCCTGCGGGTCGCGGCGCTGGCCGGCCAGAAGATCATCGTCTACCCCAAGGAGCCGCGACCCGGCTATGCCGACCATGTGTTGAGCCTCTTGCACGGCCACGACGCGCGGCCGGCAGAAGTGCAGGAGGTGCGGGAAATCCAGACAGCCTTGGGCCTGGTCGCCGCTGAAGCCGGCGTGTGCATCATCCCCGCCTCCGCGCGCCAGATGCGCTCGGACGTGCACTATCGGCTGCTCGACGGTAAGGGCGCCACCTCACCGGTGATCCTCAACCACCGGGTCGGCGACAATTCGAGCTATATCGACCTCGTCAAGCAGCTGATCGAGGAAATGTATGCAGAGGATCCGCCCTGGTTGGACCTGGAACACAATCTTCTTCACCGTCCGCTTCTTAACCGCTAGGCCAGCTGAGCACGTTTAGAAGTGTTGGCATTCTGTGTGTACGCCTTGAAGGGATCCGAACCGAAGAACATGATATTCTGAAGCGCCTTACGCGCCTGTTTCTGCCGTTCTGGCTTCGTATTTGACATCAGCGCCCCCTAACCGCTGGCGAGTTTTTGTCGCAATGTAGTCCCAAGCCGACTGCGTATCCGACCTTATGGCCTTATTCGCACCATCCGTGAATCCCGCCTGCTGCACCAAATATGCGGAAGAACCCTTGTTCGTCGATCGTGTCCCGGGAGGTTCTCTAATCGCGGTTGTCAAGCTGGGCTCAGTTGGTATCGCGGGTCAGGCTCATGGTTCTCTTCGAGGTCGGTATTTCGACCGCCTCATCATGGCGTTGGATAGGCTCAGTCGACCAATGTGGTGTTCGCGGTTATCTGGACGAACCAGCACTCGCATTCCTGGGATCGGTCTTGACTGCGCCACCGTCCTGACCGGACGATTTCGCTGATCTCAGCAAGGCATAGACTTCGTTGCGATCATGCAAGCTCGTTTGGATCTTGCGACGACCAGCGGAACGGCTCGCCGGATATCCACATAGCATGAAGGATCACGGCGAGTTTTCGAGCCACGGCAACTTTAGCTTTGCGATAGCCGCCCCGCCGCGCAATGCGCAGCCCCCAACTCTTCAAAGCAGAGAACCGCGGAATACGTGTCAGTAGCGCGTTGGCCGCCTCGTATAGGCTGCGTCGAAGAAAGTCGTCACCCCGCTTCGAGACGCGTCCGGATCTCATTGTCTCGCCGGAGGCATAGATGCGGGGTGTCAGGCCAAGGTATGCTCCGGCACTGGACGATCGTTTAAATCGTGCCGGATCATCAATGGTCGCAGCGAAGCCGAGCGCAGTTATCACCCCGACACCGGGTACTGACATCAGGCGACGCACTACAGTGTTTTGCCGCGCTATCGAGCGTACTTTCCCATCGAGACGACGGATCTGCTCGAGGACGCCGGCGCGTGCCCCCATCAGCGCTTCCACCACAGCTCGGATTGTTGGAGACGCATGCAATTCGCCGTCGACGATCTCCTCGGCACGCTTGGCAAACCCGCCGACGCGTTTACCGAACAGGATGCCAAAGGTGCGTAGAACACCTCTGATCTGGTTTTCAAGGTCGCAACGGATTTGTACGAATTGGCTGCGGGTGGCAAGGAGCGCCCGCGCCTCGTGGCTCGCTGTCGATTTTACATGAACGCTCTTGCACCAACCGGTACGAATGATCTGCGCCAGGCCGATGGCATCGTTGCGGTCTGTCTTGGCGGGCATCATCTGCAAAGCTGCATGAGCGTGGCGAGCGTCCATGCAGATGATGGGAACGCCACGCTCTCTCAAACCATTCCAAAGCCAGACCGACAACGGACCGGTCTCAAGCCCTGCACGGGTTACGGCAAACGGCTCCAGCGCCTCCCCAATTGCGTCCGGACATGATGCTACCTTCCATTCGGCAATAATGCGGCCCTCGTCATCAACGATGCAGATCGAGGTCGTTTGCTGGCTGACATCCAGTCCGGCATAATACTTCATGGTGGTTCTCCTCATAGCTTCGGCACACTGGCCACGGTCAACAAGGGACAGTGTGGAGAGCCGCCGCCCTGAAGGCTAGGCCCTGAGCGATTACGCTATGTGGTGTAAGTCGCGGCTGAAGGCCGTGCTTTCCGACATAGAGCCGGAGGGATATCAGCGGGCCACAGCGGGCAGACTGATTTGCGGATCATCGCTCATTTGCGCCATGGTCTCAAGTGTCAGGTACCGGGCGCGTTGGACGGCCCATTCGTCATTCTGTTCGAGCAGCAGTGCGCCGACGAGACGGATGATGGCTTCGTCGTTCGGAAAGATGCCGACGACCTCGGTGCGTCGCTTGATTTCGCCGTTGAGACGCTCGATTGGATTCGTCGAATGCAGCTTTGCCCGGTGCTCTTTCGGGAAGGTCATGTAGGCGAGCACATCCTCTTCAGCGTTGTCCATGATGGTGGCGAGCTTTGGAACTTTCGGTCTGATCTGATCGGCGACGCTGCGCCATTGAGCGCTGGCTGCCTCCGAGGTCTCCTGGGCAAAGGCCGTTGCGATGAAGGCCGAGACGACCCGCCGGCCGCTCTTGCCGGCATGCGCGAGCACGTTTCTCATGAAGTGGACCCGGCATCTTTGCCAGGTGGCGCTGAGAACCTTGGTGACAGCCGCCTTGAGGCCTTCATGCGCATCGGAGACGACAAGCTTGACACCGCGCAATCCTCGGCGGGTCAGCCGGCGCAGGAACTCCGTCCAGATCGGCTCGGCTTCGGACGTGCCGACTTCCATACCAAGTACCTCACGCCGGCCGTCGCTGTTGACGCCGACGGCGATGATGACGGCAACGGAAACGATGCGCCCGCCGCGGCGGACCTTCAGATAGGTGGCATCGATCCAGATGTATGGCCAGTCACCTTCAATCGGCCTGTCGAGGAACGCCTTCACCTTGACGTCGATCACTTCGCACAGGCGGCTCACCTGGCTTTTGGAGATGCCGCTCATGCCCATGGCCTTGACCAGATCGTCGACAGAACGGGTCGAGATGCCTTGGATATAGGCTTCCTGGATAACGGCCGTCAGAGCCTTTTCCGCCATCCGACGGGGCTCTAGAAAGCTTGGGAAATAGCTACCCTTGCGCAACTTAGGAATGCGCAGTTCGACGGTTCCGGCGCGCGTCTCCCAATCGCGGTCACGGTAGCCGTTGCGCTGGGCGAGCCGCATCGGGCTCTTCTCACCGAAACCAGCACCGGTCGCGCCGCCAACCTCCAGCTCCATCAACCGCTCGGCCGCAAAGCCCCCTCGGACTTGATCCGGGGGCATCTCGCGCAATAAATCTGCGTCGGCGCTCTTCTCAACAAGCGAGCGCACGTTCATCATGTCATTGGTCATCGGTGGTCTTTCCGTCAGGTTGGTCTTCGACAACCCGACCCTATCGGAAAACACTGATGGCCGCCCGCAAAGCCGATCACCCGCTACAACGCAACGAGAAGCGCGCGGGCGTTCGGCTTTGCTACCTCCCGCCACCTACACCACCTGCCGGGACGCGATCAACATCTCCGGCAACGGTTGCGTGAGCTTAGCGCGGGTTGCCTTCGATTGCTGCGCTCGCAGGCGGTGCTGCAAGCTCTACCGGCTAGAAATCAAAATAGATGGTCACTCCCGACCGCCGGTGGTACGGGTAATGGTCACGATAGCCGTAATACCCGTCGTAATACCCGTAATGGCGAGGGTAGCACCTGCCGTAGTAGCGGCAGGAACGGGAAGCGTACCGCCTGTTCCAGTGGCGATCCGCGCGCCAATGACGATGACGCCAGTGATTGACCTGTTCGACAGCACCGGTCTGCACTTGCTCGGGCTTCGGCACGAAGATGGGCGCGGCATTTAGCGGCAAGGTGAAAGACGCAGCCAAGGCTACGGCTGCGAGGGCGGATAACAGCTTTGTCATCATGGACTCCTCGTCGTTGGCTATCACATTAAGCCATCGAGCCTGAACCTCCGGTGAACGGCAAAGCGGCGGCCTCACCCGCCTTCGCACTTCACCTATCCCGGCTTGGAGCCTTAAGACCTTCACAACGGAACTGATCGCTTCCCGACAGATAACGCCGACGATCGCCGCCGCGCATATCGCGATGGCGAGGACAAGCCCCGTTTGTTTTATGAGGTTTACAGAGTCCGCATGCCGCAATTCGCGGACGTTTTCTCTTGTGAGTCGCAGCAATTCTCGTATACCCGCCACTGCGAACCAAGTGCGTAACTTCAAGGATTTGACGTAGCGCCTGCGGCGTTCCACTTGGCAAAGATGGAGTGGTGCTAAGCTCCTCACGCGCGCTTGGCGTCTCTTGCCCGATCGGAAGCAGGCGTCGAAGTGCCGAATTGAAATTGTCTACTAACGGTTGGGCGTGAGCTTTGACGAATGAGAAGACCTCGTCGTCAACTTCAACCTGATGCGTTCGCATGGGGGTGGTCTCCTTTCCATGCAAAGCAATGTACAGCCCAACTTGCACCAACGTGACGTCGTATCGACAGGTCACCCAATCCCTTTCCTCGCCCCCTCCTTTTCTCGGGTGGGAGCTATCGGCACCTGGACCTGCAGACGCCCATTGAAACGCCGTGCCTCGCAATGGATCCACGGCTGGTGATTTGTCGGACTGACGCCAACGGCCTCCGACTACGGTGTGGATGTCGCGGTTCGGTCTGCGCCATGCGAACTCAAGGGGGCGTGCACGCAAGCGCGATACCGTCCGCAACTTCCTCACAACGGTCCGAGAGATTTCCTGTTGCTACTCTGATGTGATTGCTCGGGGAAATCGAAAACTTTGCGCCGGGGTGTACGGCAATGCCCCTGGCAGCCATCGTCACCATCGCGAACGGTTCCGATGAAACCGGAACCCAGCTACAAAGTCCCATCCCATCCTCCACGGCGACATTGCGCGCGCGCAGCGCGCTCGTCAGATCGTCCCGTCGTTTCTGATAGATCGCCCGGGCGCGCTCCAGGGTCTCTTCCGTTGCCGGATCGCGAAGCAGCCAGGCAGCCGCCGATTGCAGAATTCTGCTGGTCCAGCCGGCGCTGAAACTGCGATAGGACTGAATCTGTTCCACGATCACCTGGGAACTCGATAGAACAGCCAGGCGCAGGTCCGGCCCCAAGGTCTTCGAATAGGACAGGATATGGATCACGCGGTCAGGGAAACGGTCTCCCAGGGAATGCCGCGGCGCGGCGGAAATATCGGCCACGCCGTCATCCTCGATGATCAGCGTATCGCTTCCATCCAGGACGTCGGCCAAGGAATCCAGCCTTGTCTTGCTGACACTTTGGCCCGTCACCGAATGAAGGCGCGGCTGGAACAGGAATGCAACCGGCTTGTACTTCATCGCGTTCTGCAGCGACGACGGTAGCGGCCCGTTCCTGTCGCATTGCACCGGCAGGATGCGAACACCGCGATCCTCGAGGATATCGAGGAGACGCATGGCTGTCGGATTCTCGATGGCCACGGACGCGCCGGGCGTCACCAGCGCATGAAGCAACGTGTAGACCGCGTTGTAGCCGCCGTTTGTGGCGAGAAACGCCTCCGGCTCATATGGCCATGTCCGTCGCGCCGCAGCCTCGAGTTCCGGCAGAATACGGCTGCGTTCATAGCTATTGAGGTCGTCGGCGGACGCACCATAAGCCAGGGCCTTCTCCAGTTGTGGCAAAAGACGCACGTCCGGCACGGCACTTGTAAGATTAAGCACGCCCTCGCCGTAATTGCCCGAACTCGCCAGTCGCTCCGGTTTGGCGATGAAGCGGTCACCGCTGACCCAGGTACCGTTGCGGCCGCGGCCGCTGATGATCTTCTGGCGGCGCAATTCGCTCCATGCTTGGGAGATGGTTGCCGGGCTTATGCCAAGCACGAAGGCCAGGTCACGGATCGCTGGCAGTTTTGTCCCGACCGGCAAGGCACCAGCGCGGATCAAAGCGCTGGTTTCCAACGCAATTCCGCGAATGGACTTGTCGCTGATTTTTTCGGCAAACCATTTTGCACTGCGAGTTTCGCTCATTTTTACACCGTGTTTAAATGTTCAATAACGTAATAACATTTGATCAATGAAAATTGAACATTTATTTACACGCTCAGTATCCATTTTTGTGAGCGACCTGCATGCCTGTTACCCTACGTCTGGCTCTACGCGATTGGGATTACATGACCCCGCTCGTCCTTGGAGATGTTTCGTCCGCTCGCCTAGACGTGAAGGTCGACAGGGTCGGCACCCTGATCTCGCATGTGGGCAGAGACGAAGCCCATGATGCCGCCGAAATGTCCTTCAGCCGGTATGCTCAGCTTCGTGCTGATGACGACGACACGGTCGTTGGTGTTCCCAACTTCATCATGCGCGGTTTTCGTCATCGCTGCATCATCACCACGAAAAGCGGCCCGATCACGCAGCTCGGCCAGCTCGCAGGCAAGCGCATCGGCGTCACCGGCTGGCGTGATTCCGGCAACACCTGGACCCGTGCGGCCCTGCGTCGCGAAGGCGTGGGCGTCGAGGATGCGACCTGGTTTGCTGGCCGCTTGACCGAGGCCCATCCGATCACCGACCGTCTCGATGGCTTTGGCCGCCCTGGACGTATCGAAGCGGTGCCCGACGAGCGGCCGATGATGGACCTGTTGCGTGAGGGTGGTCTGGACGCTGTTTTCACCCCCTTCATGCCGGACGGGTTTTTCACTGCAAACTCTCCCTTCCGCCAGGTTTTGAGCGATTTTCGCAGCGCCGAACTCCAGTATTTCAACGATGTGGGCTATGTGCCCGGCATGCATCTGATCGGCATCAAGACTGCAATCGTTGAAGAGCATCCATGGCTTGCCGCGGAACTGAGCGAGCTGATCGACGAATCCCAGCGCGTCTGGACCGCCAAGCGCCGCAAATACGCCGAGACGACGCCATGGATGTTCGATGAGATTCTCAAGGTTTCGGCTGACCTTCCGGCGAACTGGAGCGACAGCGGCTTTGACGCCAATCGGGTGATGATCGCAGGCTTTTCCAGCGAATTGCACGCGCAGGGCATTCTTCCACGGACACTGACGCCGGAAGAGCTCTTTCCGCTCTACGCGAATTCGCATCGCCCACAACTCGCCGTGAGCGGATCCTAAACTCATTTCTATCAAAACCAAAAAAGGGGAATACGAAATGCCATTGAAATCCATCACATCCTTCATCCTTGCCAGCGTCCTGTTGTCGGGCATTGCCATTGCCCAGGAAGCAGCACTCCCGAAACTGGCCATTGACGAAGCGTTGCACGCAAAGCTTCCGGAAAGCATCAGAACCGCCGGCACGATGATCTCCGTCAACAACGGTTCCTTTCCTCCCTACGAGATCGTCAAGGGCACCGAAATGACCGGCGCCAGCGCCGACCTGACGGAAGCACTCGGACAGGTGCTCGGCGTCAAGATTGAACACGCCACGGTCGGCGGTCTGCCGGCGCTTCTTGCAGGCATCAATTCCGGCCGGTATCAATTCGCCTTCGGCCCCGTCGGCGACTTCAAGAGCCGCGAGGAAGCCAACGACTTCGTCGACTGGGTTCAGGAATTCGTGGTTTTCGCCGTTCAGAAGGGCAATCCCAATGGCATCACCTCGCTGGATACGGCCTGCGGACAGCGCGTCGCCGTCATGGCTGGCGGATCGGCGGAACGCGTGATCCAGGCGCAACTGGAAAAGTGCAAGACGGACGGCAAGAATCCCGTCGAGATCCAGTCCTTTACCGACCAACCAAGCTCGATCCTTGCCGTCCGGTCCAAGCGTTCGGATGCCTTCTTCTCCTCGCAGGCGCCTCTCACCTATTTCGTGTCGCAGGCGAATGGCCAGCTTGAACTCACCGGCGTCGGTCAGAAGAACGGTTTCGACAATCTCTATCAGGGCGCGGTCGTGCCGAAGGGATCGCCGCTCGGCGAAGTGCTTCGCGACGGCATCAAAGTTCTTATGGATAATGGCACCTATGCTGCCATCATGAAGAAATGGGGTCTTGAGAACAACATGATCAAGGAACCCGGTATCAACCTCGGCGGGACCTTGCCAAAATGAGCGCCCATAGCCAGAAAAACGCATCGCCTTCGGGCGGTGCCGACCCCCGCGATGTCGCAAACGCCCATCAACCGTTTCGCACAGATCGCCTTGTCCTTTGGGTTGGAACCCTTGCGATCGCCGCAAATTTTGCATGGATCGTCGCTAACAACGAAAATTTCGGCTGGCCCGTGGTCGGTAGATATTTCTTCGACCCAACCGTCATCAGCGGTCTCTACGTCAGCCTGGGTCTGACGGTCGTCGCCATGCTGATCGGCATTGCCCTCGGCCTACTGCTTGCGATCGCGCGGCTGTCCTCGGATCTGCTGGCCCATTCCCTTGCCGGCCTCTTCATCTGGTTCTTCCGCGGCACGCCGCTGCTGGTCCAGTTGATCTTCTGGTACAATCTGTCGACGCTGTTTCCCACGTTGTCGATCGCTATCCCTTTCGGCCCGACACTGGCCAGCTGGGATACCAATTCGGTGATCACGCCGATGACGGCCGCAATCGTCGGGCTTGCCTTGAACGAGGCGGCTTATATGGCTGAAATCATCCGCGGCGGTCTTCTGTCCGTCGACAGGGGACAGGCGGAAACGGCGGAAGCCTTCGGCATGACACGCGCCCGCGCCCTTCGCCGGATCATCATACCGCAGGCGATGCGGTCGATCGTCCCACCGACGGGCAACCAGCTGATCAGCATGATCAAGGCCACCTCTCTGGTCAGCGTCATCGCCATGGCAGACCTGCTTTATTCCGTGCAGTCGATCTATAACAGCACCTTCGAGGTCATCCCGATGCTGCTTGTGGCCGTGATATGGTATCTCCTCATCACCTCTGTCCTCAATATCGGTCAAGGCTACATCGAGCGCTACTACGGCCGCGGAGAGCGGCGAACGGACGACAGCGCCAAACTGGTCAAGGCGGCGGGCATCCCGGAAAACTCGGCCGTGCCGTCACCGATCCTCGCACAGGAGGCAAGCCATTGACCGCTATTGCTACAGGCGAGCCGCTCGTGCGTGCCCGCAATGTCCATAAATCTTTCGACCAACTGGAAGTCTTGAAAGGCATCGATCTTGACGTCGCACCCGGCGAGGTCGTCGTCATTCTCGGGCCGTCCGGTTCCGGAAAATCGACCTTTCTGCGTTGCATCAATCATCTCGAAGCAATCAACAAGGGTTCGATCGAGGTCGATGGAGAGCAGATCGGCTACCGTTTGCGAAAGGAGCGGCTGGAGAAACTTTCGAACAATGCGATCGCCGTGCAGCGGCGCAAGATCGGCATGGTCTTCCAGCAGTTCAATCTCTATCCACATATGACGGTGCTGCAGAACATCATCGAAGCGCCGGTCGGTATCCATGGGGAAAGCCGCAAGGCGGCGACGGAAAACGCCCTGAGGCTTCTGGAACGGGTCGGTCTTTCAGCCAAGGCCGACAGCTATCCGCGCCATCTTTCCGGCGGCCAGCAGCAGCGCGTCGCGATTGCGCGGGCGCTCGCGATCAAGCCGAAGCTGATGCTGTTCGACGAACCGACCTCGGCGCTCGATCCCGAACTCGTGGGCGAGGTGCTGTCCACGATGCGGGACCTTGCAAACCAGGGGCTGACCATGATCGTGGTGACCCATGAGATCGGCTTTGCCCGTGAGGCGGCCGACCGGGTGATCTTCATGGACGGTGGCTACATCGTCGAACAGGGCAAGCCGGAAGACGTTCTCGGCAACCCGCAGCATCAGCGCACGCGAAGTTTCCTGGCGCGCTTTATCTAGCAGACGACCCCTCGTCCATTTGCGCACCGTCAGCGCCGCGGCTTTGCGGTGCTGCGGCGCCTCCTTGTTCAATGATTGGAATATTCGATGACACGCGACAATGCCTTTGCCCGCATTTCTGATTTCGAACCGTTAGAGGAGCAGCTGCTCACCACGCGGCACTATCTTCACGCCCATCCGGAGCTTTCTTTCGAAGAGGCCGACACGGCGCGTTTCGTTGCGGAAAAGCTCGAAGGGTGGGGCTACGAAGTTGCCCGCAATGTTGGCGGCCATGGCGTCGTTGCTCGTCTCAAGGTGGGAACCGGCACCAAGAGCATCGCCATCCGCGCCGACATGGATGCGCTTCCGATCGCGGAGGAGACGGGCCTTGCTTATGCGAGCAAAGCCCCCGGCAAGATGCATGCCTGTGGCCATGATGGCCACACCACCATGTTGCTGGGGGCTGCCGAATACCTTGCGCGCACCCGGCGCTTCGACGGGACGGTCAATCTTATATTCCAACCTGCCGAGGAGGCGGGTGTCGGCAGCGGTGCTCAAGCAATGATTGCCGATGGACTGTTCGAGCGTTTCCCCTGCGATGCGATCTTCGGGTTGCACAATCACCCAGGCGCGCCGGCAGGCAGTTGGTTAATGCGGAGCGGGCCTTTGATGGCAGCAGCAGATACGGTGAAGATCACCATCACCGGGAAAGGTGGACACGCGTCCCGGCCGCACTTGACGGTCGACCCGGTTGTTGCTGCCTGCAATCTCGTCGTTTCATTGCAGTCGATTGTTTCCCGGAATGTCGATCCGACACAAACGGCTGTTATCACAGTCGGCTCCATCCATGCCGGCGAAGCGTCCAATGTCATTCCGAATACGGCGACGCTTTCGCTGAGCGTCCGGTCCTTCGAGCCGGGAATAAGGGAGATACTCGAAACCCGGATTCGCAAACTTACGACCGCCGTTGCGGAGGGGCATGGCGCGAGTGCCGAAGTCGCCTACCTCCACGGCTACCCGGTCGTCGTCAATTCGGAAGAAGAGACGGAATTCGCCCGCAGCGTGGCAGAGGAACTCGTCGGCACAGACAATGTTTCGACATGCCATCTGATCCCCGGAAGCGAGGACTTCGCCTATTTTCTGGAGCACAAGCCGGGAAGCTTCCTTCGCCTCGGCAATGGAATGAGCTCAGAAATTCTCCACAGCTCGAAATTCGATTTTGCCGATGAAAATCTGATCGTCGGCGCGGCACTTTGGTCCCGTTTGACAGAAAGGTTCCTAAGCTAATGCTGTCCGGGAAGCCTTTACCTCAATGTGTGGGATACCTCCGAGGAAGAGCACCGCTTGAGCTGTGAATAAACGCAAGTCGCGCGCTTCTCGACATGCCAGTAGATCATGACGCCACGCCCGCCGTAACGTGCATGCCGTGCCCGCGTCTCCCCATACTGCAGCACTGCGGATCGCCAGTGTCGCGTTTGCAACTCGTGCGCACGCCTCCCTCAACGCCGGCGCATGGATGAAACGGCGGTGGACAAGCGTCCGAAGAAGCGGAGCCCCAGCCGGTTGTCGTAGCCGCCGCAGGCCCGAAAACGAACGTAATCACCTTCCCCAATGCTGCATCTTCGGCCGACGCGGTTTTGCATGCCCTTTGACACATCATTCGGCGCCAATTCCGACCTCTAACGGGTGCACACAGCTGAATATTACTTTTCCGAGAATCTATCGAGCGGCGCTGCGCGACTAGGTGCACACTCTTTCTCCAGATCGCTCGCCCTACCCGGATCTTGGCAAAATGAAGCAGGTCCGCTCGATCGCCGCCGGCAATCGCTGCTCCGTCGTCGTTCGCCGGCACCAGAGCTTCGACATGGCGCACGCATATCTGATTGGTCTTAAAGACGGAGACCAGTCAGAGCGATATGACACAATCTGCCAGAGTGATCAGGAGCCTCAGTGCATTATTGGCACACAGATATCCGGTAGGCCGGTTTCGGGAGCCCATTGTCAATTTCTGAAGGGAACAGGAATGGCGATAGCGCAATGGGAAATAATTTCCTACATTCCCGCAGATCGCCAAGATCAATCGTGAACGCAGTGGTCGCGAAAGCGCAAACATGTTGGAAGATCGGTTTCTCAAGCGCCTGAGTAAGAAAGCCCGGAAGGGATTGCGGGGATGGCCAATTGCGACGATTGCCTTCTACGGTCCGGACCTGAGCCAAGCGACAAAGGTCGCTGTTGGCATCGTCCCATCCGAGAATGCAGCCGTGGAAGAGTTGCGCGACTGGAAAGTGGAACGTGGCGATGTCCGCGCCGACCCCGGCATTGCCCGTGAGATACTCGAATTTATCGAGGAGCATCAGGCGCGATCCGTCGTGATGACCGATGGCATCATTGGGTGCCCTCACCAAGAAGGGATCGATTACGAAGGCGAATGGTGTCCAGTTTGCGAGTTTTGGCACGGACGAGATCGCTTTACGGGGCAGAGGGTCCAATAGTTCTGTTGCAAGGGTGAGGCTTATCGTAGTCTGCCAGAGACGACGGATTGAGACGGCCGTGAGCGCCGATAACGCCGCCGGGCTAACGCGGCTTTCGAGTTGCCTTTAACTCGGCCCTGTCGGCCCGAAGCTGCGAAAAAGGCCAACTTGGCGAACGACGACAGTACATCGTGACAATCGAGATTGGTTGTTGCAAAAAATCGGTCGCAGAAAAGCGATTTTAATCGGGATTTTTGCGACAGATTGACGAATCGGCATTGGACCGACATCCTGAGTGTGGCGTGGCCTGCGCCTAACCTCCCAGACCTTCCCCAGCATGGTCTTGAACGGAGGCAAAGGGACTTTCGTCTCAGGTCACTATCTTGGTCCGATCGTTTCGGGCGGGTTGCTGGGGAACTGCGTCCGGGACGTGAAAGGCCTGACAATGACGCAAAATGGAAATCTCAAACGCCGTGTACGCGCTCGCGCAACCAAAACCGGCGAATCTTACACCGCAGCTCTCCAACACATCCGTCAGCCAGCGGACAATCCCGCGATCCGTTCAATACGGTTGGCTGTAGCGCAAACATCACTGTTCAACGATCCCCGTGACATTTCGGCGCTTCACGCCAGCGGGGCAGAGGGCGCTGCTTTTCATACTGACCAATATTTTGATGCAAATTTTGGTCAGTAACCGAGTCAACCCTTGCTACTGACCAAAATTTGTATATATTTTACGGTCAGAAGGAGGCGCTGTTATGCCTGATCCCACATCCGATACACTGGAGCGCATTCACGACCGTATTGCCAAGGCCGCACCTGCCGGCGTCTGGTCGCGTGCCGATTTCCTGGATATCGGAACCCCCAACGCTGTCGAAAAGGGACTGCAGCGGCTTACCAACCGAGGCGCTATTCGTCGCCCTCACCGAGGCCTGTACGACAAGCCAACCACCAGCCAATTGACCGGCAAGATGGTCTTTCCGCCGCGGGCCTCATTCATCGATGCGATTGCCCGGCGCGACAAGCTACGGGTATGCGTGGACGGCATGACCGCCGCCAACGACCTTGGTCTAACGACAGCCGTCCCGGCGCGCTCGACGATCTACGCCGACACGTATCCAAGGCCGATCGAGATCGAAGCCAATGCCAGCGACCCGAATGCGACGAAACCGGTTATCTATACGCTGGATTTCAAGCGCATCTCGGCAAAGACCGCTTTTTGGGCGGGACGACCGGCAATGCGTGTAGTCCAGGCGCTCAATTGGTTCCGGGACGGACGATCCAACTTGGACATCGTTGTCGAGGGTATCGCGCGCCACCTGGCGCAAAACCCGCACCGGGAGGCGATCGTCCAGGACCTGCGCGAAAACATCCACGCCATTCCCGCCTGGATGTATTCGGCCGTGGACGCGATAATCCGTGCTCCGCGCGTCTCAACCCACGAAACACTGGAAAAGCATGAAACAGGCGTTCATTGAAATCCTCCGCTCGACCGTGGATGAGCGCAGGGCGCTCTTTTCGGCCGTGGCTTCCGATCTGGAAACACGAGCTGAGAACATTGAAAAGGATCTATATGTCTGTTGGGTGCTCGACTTTCTATTCAATCGGCGCACGGCTGATCCCGTACGCCTTTACTTCAAGGGCGGCACCAGCCTAAGCAAGGCGTATGGTCTGATCCGACGCTTTTCCGAGGATATCGACATCGGCATCTACAAGGCGGACCTGAAGGTGCCGCTTGAGGCCGAGATAGCGGCTCTACCCTCCGTCAATCAGCAACAGAAGACGCTTGCCGATCAGGTCGACGAGGCAGCACGACAATATATCGCCGGTCCTCTCAGAGACTTGCTGAGCAACGAAATTGCCACCATCGAAGGAGAGACCGGACACGCCGGGCATTTCACACTCGACTTCGGCTACGACGCCTATCGCAAGAAGGACGCTCTCGACATTCTGGTTCTCCGATAAAAGAGCGTGTTTGATACGAGCGGCGGTTATGTCGAAGCAGCCGTGCGTAACCTGCCTTTCGGCGTTCAACGGCACATCGAGAATAGAGATTCAGTCCGGGAGCATTGCCGATGCGTCGCGAAGAGCGATCCGGTTGGCCGGATCCCTCTTCGCATCGAATGACGACCGTGGTTCCGAAATGAAACCCGTTACATCATGCCGCCCATGTCAGGCATGCCGCCGCCGGCAGCATCTTTCTTCGGAAGTTCTGCAATCATGGCTTCGGTGGTCACGAGCAGGCCGGCAACCGAAGCTGCGTTCTGCAGGGCCGTGCGAACAACCTTGACCGGATCGACGATACCCATGGCGATCATGTCGCCATATTCGCCGGTCTGGGCGTTGTAGCCGTAGTTGTCGGTGTTGCTTTCGAGGATCTTGCCGACCACGATCGAACCTTCGTCACCGGCGTTCTCAGCTATCTGGCGAACCAGCGACTGAAGCGCCTTGCGGACGATGTTGATACCCGCCGTCTGGTCGTCGTTGGCACCCTTGATGTCGAGAACGATCGAGGCACGCAGAAGCGCCGTGCCGCCGCCGGGAACGATACCCTCTTCGACCGCAGCGCGTGTCGCATTCAGCGCGTCGTCGATACGATCCTTCTTTTCCTTGACTTCGATTTCAGTCGCACCGCCGACGCGGATCACGGCGACGCCGCCCGAAAGCTTGGCCAGGCGCTCCTGCAGCTTTTCCTTGTCGTAGTCGGAGGTTGTTTCTTCGATCTGAGCCTTGATCTGGGCAACACGACCCTCGATCTCCGGCTTTTTGCCGGCACCATCGACGAGAATGGTATTCTCTTTCGTAATGGTCACCTTCTTGACGCGGCCGAGCATTTCGAGCGTGACGTTTTCCAGCTTGATGCCGATGTCTTCGGAGATGACCTGGCCACCGGTCAGGATGGCGATGTCTTCCAGCATGGCCTTGCGGCGATCGCCGAAGCCCGGAGCCTTGACGGCAGCAATCTTCAGGCCACCACGCAGCTTGTTGACAACGAGCGTTGCAAGCGCTTCGCCTTCGACGTCTTCCGAGATGATCAGGAGCGGCTTGCCGGTCTGAACGACGGCTTCGAGAACCGGGAGCATGGCCTGCAGGTTGGAAAGCTTTTTCTCGTGAAGGAGAACATAGGCGTCCTCCAGTTCGGCAACCATTTTCTCGGCATTGGTGACGAAATACGGGCTCAGATAACCACGGTCGAACTGCATGCCTTCGACGACTTCGAGTTCGGTTTCGGCGGTCTTGGCTTCTTCAACCGTGATGACGCCTTCATTGCCGACCTTCTGCATCGCGTCAGCGATGTACTGGCCGATTTCCGTTTCGCCATTGGCGGAGATCGTGCCGACCTGGGCCACTTCTTCCGAAGTGCTGATCTTCTTGGCCTTGGCGACAAGACCCTTGACCACTTCTGTCACTGCAAGATCGATGCCGCGCTTCAGGTCCATCGGGTTCATGCCGGCGGCAACAGCCTTTGTGCCTTCGCGAACGATCGCCTGGGCGAGAACCGTTGCAGTCGTCGTACCGTCGCCGGCGATGTCGTTGGTCTTCGAAGCAACTTCGCGGACCATCTGGGCGCCCATGTTCTCGAACTTGTCTTCGATCTCGATTTCCTTGGCGACAGTCACACCATCCTTGGTGATGCGTGGTGCGCCATAGGCCTTGTCGATGATGACGTTACGGCCCCTGGGACCCAGCGTTATCTTGACGGCGTCTGCGAGGATGTCGACGCCACGCAGCATCTTTTCGCGCGCGGTGCGGCCGAACTTGATTTCTTTGGCTGCCATTTTAAAAACTCCCGGGCTGGTGCCCAATTGGTTTTATGGAATTGTGGAGAAGGGAACCGGCCAGGATCAGCCGATGACGCCCATGATGTCGGCTTCCTTCATGATCAGAAGCTCTTCGCCGTTGAGCTTGACTTCCGAGCCCGACCACTTGCCGAACAGAATGCGGTCGCCAGCCTTGACGTCGAGCGCGATCAGCTTGCCGCTATCGTCACGAACGCCGGTGCCGACGGCAACGATTTCGCCTTCCTGCGGCTTTTCCTTGGCGGTATCCGGAATGATGATGCCGCCCTTGGTCTTTGCTTCAGCCTCGATACGGCGCACGACGACGCGATCGTGCAGCGGACGAAATTTGGTATCAGCCATTTTGGGTTCCTTAGCGGGATCGTAGCCGAATGGCTTCTCCCATCGAATAACAGTAGCACTCTCTACCTTAGAGTGCTAGCGATCATTCGGCAGCAGGCGACAATGATAATCCGGTGTAGCCAAATATTTAAAACATCGACCCGGTTTAGTATGCTAGAGAGACGCGGCTATCCGATTAATACGGGAGGCCTGCAATGAAATCGTTCTTCGATTCCTTTTATCACTTTGACTACGTGCTTTTTCTCATCAAGTGGACATTGGCGTTGTTCTTGATGCTTGGCGCCTATCTGGCGCTACACGAGGCATATTTCTAGAGAACTTGTTCGGCTGACCTTCCTTTTACGTCCACCAATTCACATGTGACGACGCGCGCCGTCAGTTTCCTGAAGCGCGACCAAAGGATCATTGAGATGATTAAGTTTCGCCCAAAGACTGAAGCTGAAGAGAAGAAGCAACCCGCTGCCCCTGCGCCAGGCAAACCCGACACCACGAAGTTTCCGGATGCGAAGAAGTCCGCGGGCGACTAAACGCGCGCGGGTTTGTACCAAGAAGCCCAGCGGCCGCCGAGGCTTCCAAGAACGCGGCCCAGCCGGGGAGATAACGCCTGTGAGATCATCTGAAATTACGCGACCACGATATCAATGGCGGCCGCTGGAGCTCTCTCCGGAAAATGATTTCATCGGCTTCGACGGAGAGATCCTGATCGGGCGGATATTTCTGGAGCCACGACCACGGTTCAAGGGGTTGTGGCATTGGTCGAATATCAGGAGCGAAACTGCCATTGCTTCGCAAGGCTACGCCGCATCAGCCGACCTCGCTGCCGTCACCGTCGAGGCGTTGTATGACGAACTAAGGGCTTTCGAAGGGAACGCGTTGGCAAAAA
This sequence comes from Pararhizobium sp. LjRoot238, assembly GCF_964252955.1. Lineage (NCBI taxonomy): Bacteria > Pseudomonadati > Pseudomonadota > Alphaproteobacteria > Hyphomicrobiales > Rhizobiaceae > Pararhizobium > Pararhizobium sp. LjRoot238. The sequence continues at coordinate 129,881 of NZ_CAXUPP020000004.1, forward strand.
GCCAATAAGCCATTGATACTGATCAGCCTCCGTAGCGTGTTGCCCGATCAAGCATTCGACGGTCACTGAACAAACGAAAATTCGTACCGTTCGGCCTGTCTCAACAGGAGAAATTTCATGACGTCGATTTCGCAATCACCGGACGCCATGTGCACGAGATCAAAGCGGTGCTTCAATCCGTGGGAATCAACGAAGGAACCGAGTACGATGCACTGCCGTTCAACCCCGCAAGCCGCGCAAGTGGCCATCGACTCTGCTCCTGATCGAGGCATTGGCCCGCATTTTCCTGCAGACGCCGGACACTGCCCCTTCACACGAGCATGCACTACATCACAAGCAGCGGTTCCGATATTGTAAAGATCGCGCCACCACCGGCCTGCCATTTCCTGCCCCTCTTGATGGACCTACCGCGCCCGCGCCTATGTCGAAGCAGCCTGCTCGACCACTAGCAGCGCCGAGTCCGGCTTCGGTATCGGCTGGTCCTGCGCATCCGCGATCTGCCCTCGAAGCGCCTCTACGTGTTTCGATCCCTTAGGGACATCCAAAGACCTGCGCAAGCTGGTCGGTGGCAAAATTCGCGACGAACTGTTCATTGCAAACTGGCCTGACCTGTTCCGTTGTGCCGCCACCATGGCGGCCGGCAAGATCAGGACGAGCCGGTTGCTCCGCAAGCTTGCCTCCTACCCCCGCCAGAATGATCTGGCGGCTGCGTTGCGCGAGGTCGGTCGCATCGAGCGCACGCTGTTCATTATCGAATGGATTCTCGACACGGACATGCAGCGCCGCGCCCAGATCGGCCTCAACAAGGGCGAGGCCCACCATGCGCTCAAGAATGCGCTTCGCATCGGTCGCCAAGGTGAAATCCGTGATCGCACCACAGAAGGCCAGCACTATCGGATCGCCGGGCTCAACCTGGTTTCGGCGGTCATCATCTACTGGAATACCGTTCATCTCGGCCGGGCAGTCGTAGAGCGACGGAACGAAGGACTTGATGTGCCGCCCGAACTTCTGGCGCGCATACGGGTTTCTTTAGCTAGGCCGATTGATACGCTCCTTGTCCTCGTGAATTGGCCGCATGCCGAACAATTATCTTCACCGGCACATCCGGTATCTTTTGCGGTATATTAGAGAAGGCAGGCGTGAGGAGGACGAGATCGTGCTGGCAATTCTTATTGGCACATACTGTCCCGTCGCCGGCCGGAGGAACCAACATGCAGCCGATCAAAACCCCGAAGCAGGATGGCGACTACGACGACCGATTTCTCGATTGTCAGGAAGCGATTGAGAACAAGATCCAACAGGTCATGGAAGAAGCAATCCACGCCGGATGGACGCGTGAAGAGGCGGCAGCGGCACTCGTCGAAGTCGCGGATTTGGTGATGGAACTGGCGATCGAAAATAGGAAGGACGCGTGAAGGACGCATCGTTCGGAAAGAAGCGCGGTCGCGGATCGCAAATGGCGCTGCTGCGATCACCTTGCGGTCGACGATTGGGATGGGCGATCCGCCTCGAGAAAGTTGCTAGGCTGATTGTCAGGCTCCGGCAGAATATAATTTGATATTTGCTAATATTATCAGGAAAGCGCACTGTTGCGTTTCTGGCAGCTATTCAATACGGGCGCTGTCGCTTTGGGGGTTATTCCCCCTGCCCCAACACATAGGGAGGACGTGATGTCTTCCGCATTTAGACAACTTCGCGACCACGACTATAGGGATACGGCCTTTCGAACCGTGGCCGTGTTTAGCCTCGCCTTCATCTTGTATGTGGTGCTTGAGGGATGGCTATGGTGAAAATTCCGACCTTGAGAGCCGCATCTACCACAAACCGCGGGAGCCTCGTATTGCGGCGAATTCTCAAACGCGCAAACTATTCCACGTCAGATATGCGGGCCTCTGAGGGACGAACTGGTCCAGAAGAGGTTGCAATCATTCGTAGAGTCCTTGCGGGCTCTATCGCTTCACAGAACTATCCACAAACGGTGCGACGCCGGAAACACGAAGACGCAACTGCGCTAGCGTCTTGGGAGAACGAAGGCGGCGCAGTAAAGCTGCCTTGAGAGTGTTCCCGGTTATGGCGAGTTTCTCGGAGCGCTTGAAGCTGTCAACGCGCGGCACGAGTCTCAGCATCTCGGGCCAAGTCAACGCGACCTCGTTTGAGACGGCCGCATGGAAACCACTACGATCATGATGACACGGACGACACACCGAACCATTCATTTCAACGCGCCGGCATCGCTGGATGGCCTCGATGTTCCGCTGGCGCCTGGCGACTATGAAGTAAACGAGGACGAAGAATTGATTGAGGGTCTTTCCTGGCTCGCCTATCGCCGTGTCGCTACCTTCATCACCATACCGGCGACGCCGGAAAACGGCCAGGTCTCTTGCATGTTTCCGGTCGATGCCGAGGCGCTCGAAGAGATGCTGCGGCGTGATGGCATGGGCGAGGGACGATAGTTAGAAAGGCAGGTGGGGCATGGCCCGTCACAAATTTGCAGTCGGCGCAGAGGTTCGGCTCCTAAGCCGAGCTGGGCTCTCCCCAGTCGCGGCCGAGACGTACCGGGTAATAACACTTCTCCCGGTAATGGATCTTTCTCCGCAATATCGTCTTCGCAACGACGAGCTCGGGCAAGAGCGGGTATCCAAGGAGGACAATTTGAGCTGGGTCCCAACCGCCGCCACCGAGCCAAGTTATGAAGGATAAAGCCTCGAAATTCGGCACGCTGCGGATAATTCGCCCTGACAAGATGGTGGCCGCGCTGGCGGTTTATCTTCTCAACACGCAGTAACGGTGCCTTGTCAACTGTCCGCATCCGCCATTTGACGAGCTACTCTTACGATCGGCTCGTAAGCCTCTCGCCGCACCGCCTGATGCTGCGGCCTAGGGAAAGCCGCGATGTGCGCGTGAAGACGAGCAGCATCGAGACATCACCTTCTGCAACATTGACATGGGCCAGCGACGTTTTCGGCAATGCTGTGGCGACCGCTTCGTTTTTCCAACTCACCGACCGCTTGATAGTCACAAGCGACTGCGAAGTCGAGCTCAATGCCGCGCCCTGGCCAATCTTCACGATCGCGCCCTCTGCAACTTCCTATCCCTTCCTGCATTCGGCGGACGAATGGCAGGATCTCGGCACGCTAACCGTGCCGAGCTATGCGGATCCAAACCGTCGCCTGCAGAGATGGGCATCCGCCTTTGTCGCCGGGCCCGGAACAGACACACTGTCGCTGCTCAAGGATTTGAGCGTTGGCATCACCGGATGGATCGCATACCAGAGCAGGGACGAGGAAGGCACGCTGGCGCCTCTCCAAACGATCGATCGCGGCTGGGGAACCTGCCGCGATTTCGCAGTGCTCTTTGTCGATGCGGCGCGAAGCCTTGGTTTCGGTGCGAGATTAGTCTCCGGATACCTCTACAGTCCTGACACAGAGCAAGCGGCTTCGATTTCGTCCGGGTCCACCCATGCTTGGGCGGAGGTCTATGTGCCGGGGGCGGGCTGGATCACCTTCGATCCGACGAACCGAAGCGTCGGCGGCTTCAATCTAATTCCCGTGGCAGTTGCCCGCGATATAGCACAGGTCGTACCCGTGTCAGGTAGCTTTGTCGGTATGCCTGGTTCTTTCAACGGAATGCGGGTCGATGTCTCGGTTTCGAGCGCGCTTGCAGACACGTCGGCGTAGCCGCCGCCGACAGCCTCCTTCCTCGGAGGCTCGGTGATGATAATCCCGACCAGCGGGGTGATAATCGAGGCGGCGTTCCTCCCTTCGCCAACGGATGCTGAGAGTGCTCATCTAGAATTGGGACGTGCTCTCAGGCTTGCCGTCGGGACATGTTGTCGACGACAGATAATACGGGCTAATCTCGCCTTGTGGCGGGCGAAATGCCCTCCCCAAAACGCCAGATAGGGCGACAAGTAGTAGAGAGACAACTAGGCGGGGTGACATGGTGCATTATACTTGAAATGGATGCGACCAAAGACCGCGCAGCCGTTGGACAGGTTAATCAGCTTTGACAAGAAACCGCCCCAGAGCCTTTCGCAGGGTCTCTGCAGCGACACGATTGATCGCAATCTCGATTGGGCCATGTTCACATTGCAGGCTAAGCAAGCCAATCAAAGGGACTGCATGAAGGGTGATGACATCGCTTTCGTAGAGCTTGTTCCGCTCGGGCATGACAATCTCCAGTCCCAAATGCTGACTTTAACACAGTCGGAGTTGTCGCGGTAAAGAACATCAGTAACCGCGAAGCGAATCATGGCCCCAAGGAACAAATTACCCCTCCTGATATTCTAGTGCGAAAGGAGGATATGATGAAAATCGACCGCGACACCACCGTGGCGCACTATGCCTGGACGATTAAGGCGAGTGGCCGTCAAGACATCCACAAGGTCACCACGTTGGACGAACTGGAGGACGTTCTTCGCGCATTGGAACTTCCGGGGATAGCTCCACCCCATTGGGTAGTAATGAGTACCCACGGAGACGAAATCGCCGGGCACGGCCGTTACGTTCACAACGAAGGCAGCAAGGACGAGTGGTCGCTGACATGGACGACGGTGAATGATGCGCCGGAGGCCGGGTAGCGTGCATATTGCGCATAAAGTCCGATGGTCGGTAGCGATAAGGGTGATTATCGCTACCGACGCCAGCGCGACGCGAAGAGGAGGCAGCATGAATACGGAACATGTGATCTACTCCGCATTGGGCGTCTTCTTTCTGTTTCGCGCCGTGACTGGTTTCCTCGCCCAGAGGGTCCGCATGGGTTTGACGGCTTGATTAATTCTTTTGCTCGTTGTGTCGGCCTATGCGCAAATCCGAGGCCTCTGAGCAACGATCGGGAAGGGCCTGAGGGCCAAGCGGAAAAGCAGGCTGAGCATGCCGACGCCCAACCACAATGCCGAGGAGTAAAGTACGTGCTCTCATTGTCGCTCAGCCGCTTTGATGGCGCGGGGGCGGGCGCGGTATCTACTCGCGAAGCAGTTCTTTTCGCCAAGCCATCTCATCGATCTTGTCCTGCTTGGTCGGCTTCATTTCGGAAGTGCATCGGCGATTGCTAAAGACGCCATATGCGATCGCAGAACCGATGACAGTGGTTCCAACGAGCAGTGCAAACATCCAGGTAGCGTAATCCATGTCATACCTCCTTGGAGGCCATAACTGATGATGGGCGGGGAAAGTTCCTGTCTCGCCTTGTCCGATCGTGCGCTGAAGGTCAGCGATGGATGGCCGGGACCGGCACGGATCGCTCCCCTCGCAAATCTGTCCGACTGCACCATATCTCTCTTAACGAGGGAATGTGGACTATGGAAAACCTTCAGCAATTCGCTTCTAGCTCCAACGGCGATCGGTGGTACCTCGGCACGGACGAGGCAACCCGGAGAACGTTCGTGCTTCACAGGGCGAACGACTCATCCGGGGGGCATGAAACGCGAACCGACGTTCAGGCTTTTCTGAATGCGGGGTCGATGAGCCCCGAGCGCCAAGCGTTGATCACACTTCTCGGCGTTGGCAACGACAAGGACGATCCAGAGCAGGAGAGCTACTCGCCCTTGTCGTAAGAGGACTTCCGAACTGGCCAACTTGTTTTGAACATAATGGCCACCTATATACCGGTCATCGGCATTGCTACTTGAGCGTCCCACCCAAATTCGCGGAAGCTCGCAATGACCGGATATCGCTTAAGACTTTTGACCACGGATGTACTGGCACTGGTGTAGAAGCGATAATGAGGAAGGTCGGTGCGGTTTCGCCCCGGCCTTTTTTGTTGTCACCTCGCTGCTCCGCGGAACTGTCGTGAAATCAGCGTTCCCCACCCTCAGCGCCGGGTATTCGATCACAGGAGATCCGGGCGCCGTAACTGATTTGCCTTCGATGGATTGCACTCTGTTTCTGTGCCTTGATAGGAGCGGGAACATGCAAAGCATCAAGGAATGGTTGGAATCTAGAATTCCGGAACTTGTCAGATTCCAGAAACATCGCGAACAAAAGGCCGATCTTCAACTTGAAGCGAAAGCACTTTGGCTGAAGGCAGAAGCTGCCGGTTATTCCGTTGCTGAACTGAAAGAGGCATGCAACGGAGATGTTGAGCAGTATTTGCTTGATATGCAAAACATCAGCGCCAGCGCCAAAACCGCGACGTGATGGCATCTTGTCAGGCAGATCGGTTGGCGACAGTACGGAGCTGCGCTGGAAGCGTCGATAGTCCGCTCGTTTCTGGTTGCGCCGATACGATGCCGTTACCCCGTCTTGAAGCGGCACAAAACAACGTTTCAACCGTTTTGCTTTTCGAAAGGCTTGGTGACGCAAATGAAGATTCGGGCAATCCTTGGGCTTTCGCTGGCCACTGCCGTTTCAAACGTGGGCCCGGCACAGGCTTTCCCATCCATAGACGGAAGGGGGTTTGCCGATGAGATCGTGGTAGAGAATGGCTACACACTAGATCTGCCTCTCAATATCCAGTCATTTCGAGATAGCCCCGGCCGCCATGCGTGCCTTCGAAGCGGATCGGTCCTTCCCAATAGGGCGTCCGCGTTGCCATCCAGGCCCGTGGATTTAGCGCACTCGTCGTCACATCCAACCCAAGAGATGGCAGCTCGATACGCCATACGATAGGGATCTTGCGCCCGGCGACATCGGCCGTTTCGAGCGGTATTACCTTGAGTTCTCCCGGAGCCAGCGCCGCCGGCTTTCCATCCGCTGAAATCCAGGTAGCGGACGTGTAGCCTTGGCCGCTGTCGCGCAGTCGAAAACCCATCAACTTTTCGCCGGATTCAAAATGCAGCGAGAACCAGTCCCAACCTGTTTGATCCGCCGCAAGCGGCTGTGACGACCATTCCCGATCCAACCATGCCTGACCGGTAACAGCGATTTCCCCTTCGGGAAGCGCGAGCATACCGTCGACGGTGTAGAATGGCTGCGAGTAATAATAGCTGGCTTGCCCCGCGGCAGACTTCACCGAATATCCGCCCTGTCCCTGGGCCACGATCGGACCTCTAGCCTGAAGCTGGAGGTCATAGCGGAAGTCCTTGCCCGAGGCGTGAAGCACGGCTTCGGATAGCTCGTCGACGTTACCGGGGGAAGCCGGTGAAAGGCGCTGCATCCGCCAGTCGTCGATCCATGCCTCGAAAGGTGCGGCAGTGACGCCAGCCTGTCCGGTTCCGCCGCGGGAAAGGCGCTCGGCAAAGTAATGCTTTTCCGGCGTCGTCACCGCCGCATGCCCCATCCAGACCTGCGGGCTCGACCAGCCGTTCTTCTCGCCGGGCACAAGGCCCGAGCGGAAAAGCGTCCACTGCACGCCATATTTGGTGCCGTCAGCCGCCTCGAGGTTGGCGGTCAGATACCACCACTCGATGCGGTAGTCAGGATGCGGCCCATGATCGACCGGGAAGCTGAACGAGATACCTGGCCGGGGAAGCGTGAAACCTTCCGCCGTCGTGCCGAGGCCGGCAAATCCTTGCGCCTTGACCGGGCTTCGCAAGGCGACACCGCTCAGCATGAGAGCGATGGCGCAGAGGCATAAAAGCCAAGGCTTAGCGTTCATTGGCAAACACCTTAAGAAGGTCGGAGGGCGCAATCGCAGCCAGCCGCCGCAGCGGGATTAGCGCCGAAAGCAGGGCGGCAGCAAGCGCCAGCGCGCCGAGGCGCAGCCAGTCCGCGGGGAACAGATAAATCGGCAGCCGCCATCCGAATGCCTCGACATTGACGATAGCAAGCAGAATCCAGGCGAGGCCAAGACCGACTGGCAGTGCCGCGACCAGGGTGATGACGGCAAGAACCATCGTTCTCGCCAGTTCGAGGAGAACCAGATGTCGTCGTGTCAACCCCATCGCCCAGATCGGTGCAAGCTGCGGCAACCGCATGCCCGAAAGTGTCATCAGGCTTGCGAACATCGCCAGACCCGCGACGCCGAGCGTTAGCACATTCAACGTGGCGGTTACGGCAAACGTCTGCTCGAAGATCTGCAGCGACCGCCGCTTCAGGCTCGCCTGATCGACGAGATTTTGGGGCGGAAGATCGAACGCGTTGCGAAGCTCAATGGCGAGACCCGCCGCTTCCGGCGGCGACAGACGCAGACCATATCGAAGCCGCGACACATCCGGATAATGCGCTATCAGCGCATCGATACCGACGATCACTTGTCCCGTCGGATTGCCGTAATCGGAATAGACGCCTGCTAACAGAGTGTCCCAGTCTCCGGGCAGAAGGAGCCTGTCGCCGACAACGAGGTTGTCGCGGCGTGCTAGCTGTTCGTTGACCAGCGCGGCCTCGCCGCGCGCAACCCGATCCCAGACGTCGGGGAGCGCCTCAAGCAGTGGCCAGTTGTCACGATAGGTCGAATGATCCGCCATGCCGTAGATTTCCGCCGGTTGCTGGTTGACCACGCCATTCACGCTCCAGATCGGCAGCACCGCGTCCACCTTGGGGCGGAGCCACTGGCGCAGCGCCTGCGCCTCAATCTCGCTACGCGCGGTCACATAAAGCTCGGCGGCCAGCCGCTGATCCAGCCAGCCGGTGAAGGTCAGGCGGAAGCTCGATACCATCGTGCCCACGCCGACATTGGCCGAGAGAGCCAGGAGCAGCGCCATCAGAGCCAGCGAAAGACCTGGAAGCTGCTGGCGTGTATCGGCCCAGAACCATTGCGCGACGGGCCTGGATGCCCATCGCTGCATCAGAGCCAGGAAGAGCGCGAGGACCACAGGCAGCAGCAGCGCAGCCCCCAGCAGCAAACCGCCAAGAACGGAAAACCCCACGACCAGCCCTGACCCCCACAGGCCGAGCCCGATCGTCGTCGCAAACAGGCCAAGAGCAGCAAATGCCTGGAACCGCAGTGCGGTTTCCGAGGCGCGCGCCCAGGCGCGCGGCTGCGCCGGCGCCAGCAACGGCATACGCCACACCCGCCAAAGGCTTTGCGCAGCGGAAACGAGCGTGCCGAACACGGCGATCCCCAGACCTGTCACCCACCATTGCGGACGCAGCGTGAGCGTGCCGGGTACGCTTGCACCATAAAGTCCCTGCAGGGTGGCCGCGACGCCCGGAAGGAGGAACGAGGCCACAAGATAGCCGATCGCCACGCCGACGATGCCGGCCACCAGCGCAAGCATGATGAGTTCGGCCAGAAGAAGACCGGTCAGAGCGCGCGCCGATAATCCTAGCGAACGAAGTGTGCGGAAGGTCGGACGGCGCTGTTCGAAGGCAAGGCCGATTGCGGAATAGACGATGAAGAGGCCGACGGCGAAGGCAAGAAAGCCAAATGCGGTCAGGTTCAGATGGAAACTGTCTGTTAGCCTTGCCAGATCGCCTTGCGCATCTGGTTTCTTCAGCACCAGTTTAGGCGCGATTGCCGCAAGTGACGTGCGGTCTTCCGGCTGGTCCGGGGAGAGGATCAGCCGGCTGATCTGCCGGGGCTTTTCGAGAAGTCTCTGCGCAATCCCGATGTCTGTTATGGCGGTGCCAGGCAGTATATTGGCCGCAGTGCGTATTGGCGGCAGTTGTTGACCCGACAACTGCCGCGCGGTTTCGGGCGAAACGTAGATGAGCCCCGGCGGCATGATGAACTGAAGCAGACCGTCGCCGCTTCCGAGATCGACCTGCTGCGCTTCAACCGGCAGGCTCAGCGGTTCGATGCCGATCACGTGCAACCGGGTTGCGCCGACACGTAGCTGTCCCTCGATGACGGGTGACACCAGCCACCCTGCCCGACGGAGTTCGACAAAAACGTGCTGCGGGATCACTCCGCCGTCCGCGTGCACCAGTTGCTCCAGCCGGTCCTTGCCGAGAATTGAAGCGGCGCGATCATAGCTAGCACGGGCTTCGGCATTGATCGCCTGAACCCCGGACCACAGCGCCGTCGCCAGCGACAGGCCCATCAGCAGCATGACCAGCTGCATCGGTCGGCGCCGCCAATGGGACAGCAAAGCAGACATGGCGGCGCGCCACATCACGCAATCCGTCCGGAGCGAAGGTGTACGCGGGCATCCAGTCGTTCGGCAAGCCGCATGGAATGCGTAACCATCAGCAGGGCTGCCCCGGTCTCGGTCACCAGCGACAGCATTAGCGCCAGAACTGCATCGCCGGTCGTTTCGTCCAGATTGCCGGTTGGCTCGTCGGCCAATACAAGTTTTGGCCGTGCGGCCAGCGTCCGCCCGATCGCTACGCGCTGCTGCTGACCGACGGATAGCTGTTCCGGATAGCGCATCAACAGGGCACCTAGCCCAAGCCGTTCCGTCAGTTCCGTTTGCCACACGGGATCGTACCGACCGGCAAGACGCGTATGAAAGGCAAGGTTCGCGGCAACATCCAGCGACGGGATCAGGTTGAACTGCTGAAACACCAGCCCGACCACGGAACGGCGGAGGGCTGCGCGTCCGACATCCCCGAGCCGCGAAATCTCCTGCCCGGCGATCTCAATCCGGCCGGAATCGGGTTGATCAAGGCCCGCGGCAAGGTGCAGGAGCGTGCTCTTTCCGCTGCCGGACTCGCCTGTCAGCGCAAGGCTTCTTCCGGTCTCCAGCGAAAGGTTGACGTCGTGCAGAACCTCAAGCGGACCTTCTGCAGTCTGGTAGGATTTTGAAACACTTTGCAGCACGAGGATCATGGAGCTCCTATCGTTGCCCGATCACACGCAATTCCGTCATCGATACAGGTCGAAACTCTGAGAAGCCATGACCATAAGGAAAACCACGCGCCGATTGCTTCAGCATAAAACGAGGACGCGGCCAAGGACATTATGGGCTCGAGATACCGTTGAAGGGGGCCGACAAGCTCCTAAATTGATGTGAAACCGTGCGGCCGCTTATAGGAGACGCCGTTCCGGTTGGGAGACTCACGACGGGAATCGAACTGGACCACCGACCAGCGGCGTAACGAACCTGATTTCATGCAGTCATTGATGCATCGCAGTGATGCTGGTCAGGGTGAGGAGCGTGGTTTGAGGTTATTCCGTCGTGATGTCTTCGGGCCACATCTGGGCGCCGTGCAAGACGCGAAGTACACGAACTCGATCTTTTCGATTGGTCCTGACACCATCACGCTTGTGCCCCTGGGGGTGAGATTGGCGATAAACCGTGGCCCACGGAAATCATGGCGCCTTGACCTTCCCTATCGGACCGATTGAGTAGCATCCGATCCACAGTCATTGACCGACCCTTCGCGCTCATGCAGTATTCTCTCATGATCAAAGGCGTCCTGCTGGATATCTCCGGCGTGCTTTGTGATGGCTACGCGGCGATGCCTGGGGCCGTCGAGTCAATGTCGCACCTGCGCGCTGCCGAAATCTCTATCAGGTTCCTGACAAACACAACGCGACAATCCAAACGGCAGCTTATTCATCAACTCCAGTCCTTCGGCATCAGCGCGGCTCCGGACGAGGTGTTCACACCCGTTGCGGCCGCCCGTGCCTGGCTGGATAAGAACGGTTACGCGCCGCATTTGCTGGTCCATCCCGACCTTGAGGAAGACTTCGCCGATTGCCGCACTGAAGGACCGGTTGCGATCGTCCTCGGCGATGCGGCTCAGCGTTTTACCTATGACAATATGAACGTGGCCTTCCGCGAACTGCAGAATGGTGCACCATTTCTAGCACTTGCCCGCAACCGGGTGTTCCGCGATATTGACGGGCATCTCAGTCTGGACGCAGGCCCCTTCGTCGAGGCGCTCGAATATGCCAGTGGCACGAAGGCGAGGCTTTTCGGCAAGCCGTCGCCGGAATTCTTCCTCGCGGCTGTGGCGAGCACTGGTTGCGATCCGGCCGATGTCGCCATGGTTGGCGACGATGCGGAGAACGATGTCGCCGGCGCACTTTCTGCGGGTGTCGGAAAGGGCATTCTCGTTCGGACCGGGAAATATCGCTGCGGCGACGAGATGTCGTTTTGCATTTAATCGTAAGATTCTGCCCACAACAGTTTCAACAAGATAGCGTGGCACGATCCCAAATGCCGGAAGCTTGCGGGTTGGCGAGACGCGGTTTGATTTCGGCCCCGGAAGCAGGGTTCCGGGAGATCGGGAACTGGCGAGTTTCAGGGCTCGCACCGGTATGGTGTTTCAGCACTTCAATCTATTTCCGCACATGAGCGTGCTGCAGAATGTGATGGAGGCGCCGGTCCAGGTGAAGAGGATGAGCCGAGCCGATGCGGAGCGCATCGCCCGCGAGCAGCTTGCCAAGGTCGGTCTTGCTGATCGCGCCCATCAAAAGCCGGAGACGCTGTCTGGAGGGCAAAAGCAGCGAGTTGCGATAGCGCTGGCGATGCAGCCGGATGTCATGCTGTTCGACGAAGCTACCTCGGCGCTCGATCCGGAACTCGTCGGTGAGGTTCTCGGCACGATGAAAGCACTGGCGGCGGAGGGCATGACGATGGTCATCGTCACGCACGAGATAGCCTTCGCGCGGGATGTGGCCAGCCGGGTCATCTTCATGCGCGACGGAGCGATCGTCGAGGAAGGGCCGGCGCGTCAGATCATCGATACACCCCAGAAGGACGATACTCGCGCTTTCCTGTCGCATTTTCACCGAGGGGCCGAGGCCAACTAACGAATACGCAATCAAGCATGGTTTTTGAGCGGCCGCCCGGCCGCGCTGCAGAACCGTGTCCAGTCGAATGGAGACAGACATGATACTCAAGGGCGGCTTTACCAATTACGGCCAGGACATCGGCATCCTGATGCTGGATACCACGTTTCCACGGCCCGCCGGCGATATCGGCAATGCACGTTCCTTCGATTTCCCGGTTCGCTACAAGATCGTTAAAGGCGCCGTGACCAGCAAGATCATGGGCGATGCACCGGATGTGGATCTGATCGCGCCGTTCATCGAAGCGGCCCGTGAGCTTGAGGCGGAGGGCGTGAAGGCCATCACCACGAGTTGCGGCTTTCTTGCGCCATTCCAGAAGGATATCGCTGCGGCGGTCAATATACCGGTTTTCACCTCGGCGCTACTTCAGGCTCCGGTCATTCACACCATGTTGCCTTCCGGCAAGGTGATCGGTGTGTTCACGGAACGCGCGCATCATCTCAACGACCGGCATTTCAACGGCGTCGGCTGGTCGATGAGGACGATCCCCACCCAGATACAGGGCATGAAACCCGATGCCCAATTCCCTGCGACCTATATCGGCGGACGGGCGGAGCTCGATACCGATATCCTGAAGGAGGAGATGCTGGAAATGACGCGGGAATTCATGGCCACATGCCCGAACCCGGGCGCGATCCTGTTCGAATGCACCAACATGTGCCTGTTCTCGTCATTCGTCGCGGAAGAGTCCGGTCTTCCTGTGTTCGATATCAATACACTGATCAACACGTTCTACGGCGCAGCCAATCCCCGCCGGTATCTCTGAAGAACCGAAGGGGCTGACACATGCGTATCGTCGTCATCGGCGCGGGTATCGTGGGAGCAAGCTGCGCGCTTGAACTCCTGCGGGACGGCCACGAAGTTACGGTCATCGAGCCCGCTGAAGCAGGAGGGCCGCAGGCCGCCAGCTACGGGCACGGCAGCTGGATCAGTCCGGCGTCCGTGGTACCCATGTCCATGCCCGGCCTATGGCGACAGGTGCCGGGATATCTGCTGAACCCCAACGGTCCGCTGGTCATCCGGTGGCGGTATATCTTCAAGCTAATGCCCTGGCTGGTCCGGTTCCTGCGCGCGGGATCGACCGTCTCCAAGGTGGAGGCAACGGCATCCGCCCTGGCATTGCTGCTGGGTGACGCCCCCCAACGTCATCAGGCGCTTGCCGCAGAGATCGGGCGGCCGGATCTCGTTCGCCGGGAGGGGCTTCTCTACGCCTATGCGGATCGCAAGGCACTCGAGGCCGATGCCCTCGGGTAGAAGCTCCGGCGGATGACGGGGGTCTCCTGGCGGGAACTCGACAGTGCAGAGCTTGCGGAACGGGAGCCCCGGCTGGCGAAACGATATGGACTGGGCCTTCTGGTGGAAGACGGCGCCCATTGCATCGATCCGGGGTCGTATGTCGCCCGGATCATGAGGGTCGCCATCGATCGCGGCGCCGACCTTTCACGGGCAAGAGCGACCGGGTTCGTATTCGAAAAGGGACGTCTGATCGCCGTGAAGACCAATGTTTCGCAGATTTCCTGCGACCGTGTCGTCATCGCTGCAGATATCTGGTCGAAGGCGCTCGCCCGCATATGTGGCGACGCGATACCGCTCGAGTCAGAGCGGGGGGGTACCATGGCGAGATCATCGCGCCGGAGGTTGGCCCCGTTCATCCGGTCATGCCCGCAGACGGCAGAATGGCCAATACGCCGACAGCGAGGGGACTTCGGCTCTCCGGTCAGGTCGAGCTGGCGACGGTCGACGCCCCGCCGGACTGGCGCCGGGTGGATGTCTTGATGGAGCATGCCAAAGGCACTTATTCCGGCCTCGCCGGATCACCTGCGCAGAAAATGGAGCGATGGATGGGGCACCGTCCATCGACACCGGACGGGTTGCCAGTGATCGGGCCGTCGTCACGCTTTCCTGATGTCATCTATGCCTTCGGTCAAGGGCATGTTGGCTTCGCGTCGGGGCCAGTCACAGGCCGTATCGTCGCCGACCAGATTTCCGGTCGGGCGACGAACATCAATATCGGCGTTTTTTCGCCCCGCAGATTCCGTTGGAAGGGACAGACATCATGAAGGTTGGATTGGCAGGATTCGGCGCGTCGGGCAGAACGGTTGCGGCGGCACTGGTTGCAAATGCAATACCGGGGGTCCGACTGGCTGCCATTTCCGCGCGAAACCTGGAGAAGGCGCGCGCTCATGCCGAGACGCTGGGGGTTGCAGATCTCGTGATGCCACTTGGCGAGCTTGCGGATCATTGCGACGTCGTCGTGGAGGCTGCCACCGGCGCGGCCCTGCCCGAGATCGTGGACGCGGCTCTTGCGCGGGGACGGGATCTGATCTGCGTCAGCGCCGGCGGTTTCCTGAACGTCCCGAACTTGGAGCAGATTGCAGCGGAGCATGGAGCAAGGATGCAGATCGCCTCCGGCGCCATGCCCGGCCTCGACATATTGCGTAGCGCGGTCGAGGGGACGGTGCACAGCGTCCACCTCAAGGCACGCGTCAAGCCCGAATCCCTCGCCAACGAACCATTCGTGCTCGAGCAGGGCTTTGACTTCAGGACGAGCCGTCCGACCGAGGCAATTCGCGTCTTCAAAGGTTCGGCGACCGCTGCCGCCAAGCATTTTCCGCGGCATCTGAATGTGGCGGTTTCGATAAGCCTTGCCGGGATCGGTTTCGAACGGACCGAGATCGAACTCTGGATGGATCCCGACATTCCCGGCGCCATCCATCTTCTCAAGATCGAGGGTGACGAGATCGGCCTGACGATGGAAAGCCGGAACCTGCCGTCGTCCAATCCCAAAACGTCCCGGATCGTGGCGCCAAGCATTCTTGCGGCGCTGCGCTCCCGGGTGGCCACCATTCGCGTCGGGTCCTGACGTCAGGGCAGCGCAGGCCGCGACCTCCCATAAATCCAAATTTTCGAACAATCATGAAGGAAAACAAGCCATGCGCGGTGCAGACGTTCTCGTGGAAATGCTCATAGGCTACGGCGTCGAAGTGATCTTTGGCGTGCCGGGCGACACAAATGTTCCGCTCTACGAAGCGCTGCAGGTGAATGAAGACAAGATCCGCCACGTGATGGCACGCGACGAGCGCTCGGCCGGTTACATGGCGGATGCCTATGGCCGGTTCACAAGCAAGCCGGGTGTTTTCGAGTGCCCGTCGGGCGCTGGCGCCATGTATTCCCTGCCGCCCGTGGCGGAGTCCAATTCGTCGTCGGTGCCGGTCATCCTGCTGACCATCGATATCCCACTGCCGGGCGAAGGGCGGGGTGTTCTGACCGAACTCGATTGCGCCCGCCTGTTCGATCCGATCACCAAAATGTCCGTTCAGGTCAAATCGCCGGAAAAGCTGCCCGAGATCATCCGGCGCGCCTTCCGCATCGCCTGCTCGGGCAAGCCTGGTGCAGTGCATCTGCAGATCCCCGAAGACATGTTGCTGGCCGAGATAGATCCGACGCGCATCTCGACGCATGTGGAGACCGAATGCATGCAGTTCCCTGCCTATCCGACACTTCCGACCCAAGACAAGCTGGAAACGCTGCTCTCACTGCTGACGAGCAGCGCCAAGCCGCTGATCGTTTCGGGCGGCGGCGTCAACCGCTCGTGCACGGGTCCGCAGGTAACGGAGCTTGCAGAACGTCTCAACATTCCCGTCTGCACAACGATGACCGGTCAGGGCACGATGCCGGACGATCATCGCCTTGCCGTCGGAGTGATCGGCGACAACGGCTTTCATCCCCATGCCAACTGGGCACTGGAGCATGCCGACTTCGTGCTGTTCGTCGGTTCCAGGATGGGCTCGGTCGTCACGATCGGCTGGACGTTTCCGACGATTACGCTGAACAAGCGCGTCGCCCAGATCGACATTGATCCGGAGATCATGGCCAACAACTACGAAAATGTCCTCTCTGTTCCGGGAGATGCCAGGCTGGTGCTGGAGCAACTCATTGCCATGACCCCGGCAGATCGTGATTCCGGCAAGACCACCGCATGGGTCGACGAACTGAACGAATTGCGCGCGAATTTCTGGACGAATGCACAGGTCCTGCTCAATTCCGATGCGGCGCCGTTGCGCCCAGAGCGGGCCGTCCGTTGCTTCAATGAGGCTCTCGAGGCCTATGGCAAACCGGCACTGATCTACTCCGATGCCGGTACGCCGACACCGCACATGACCCGCTTCCTGAAGCTCAGCGATCGCCGAACCCGCATCGCCATCCCACGGGCCTTTGGTGGCCTTGGCTCTGCTCTGCCGGCCACGGTGGGCGCCTGGTTCGCCGACAAGAACAAGCGTCCTATCGGCATGTTCGGCGACGGTTCCTTCGGCATGTCCGTCGGCGAACTGGAGACGCTCGTGCGGTTGCAGATCCCGGCGGTGCTTCTTCTGTTCAACAACGGCACTTTCGGCTGGATCAAGGGGCTGCATCGCCTGCGTGGCCACAATCAATGCTTCGGCGTCGATTTCATGCCGCCAAAAGGACAGGCGATTGCCGAAGCCTTTGGCCTGATGGCGTGGACTGCGCGCGATGCCGGAGAACTGGATACGGCCCTGGCCGGTGCTTTCGCCTACAAGGACGGTCCCTGCATGATCGACATTCATGTGGAATCCATCGCGGATCGCGTGCCGCCGGTCTACTCCTGGCTTTCCAAGCGCGGAAAGGATCCGCTGAGCGTCGAGGCCGAGGAAGTCCGCTACTTCTAGGGTGGTTTCGAAATTTAGATCATAGGAACGGGCCTCAGTCGCAGGACCGGGTCAGTTCTCAGTGGAAATCAACAGCCCAACATCGATTGGACGCAGTTCTACATAAGTAAGTGCTACCGGAATGAGCAATGGAAATTTGGGCCGAGACGCTCGAAGAGTGAGGCACTTCGAGCGTCCGAAACTGAAGGGTCTCAGAGTCGGTCCGGAAAGTTATTCATTTTGAACAGAGCCTTCGCAGCATGAGGCGGATAGACGCCAGCTTGAGGAAGGCGAGCGCGTTGCGCGACAGATTTTCGAAATCCTTGGCCAGCCTGCGGCATCGACCCAGCCATGCGAACGTCCGTTCGACCACCCAGCGCCTCGGCAGAACCTCAAAACCCTTGGCGGTGTCGGAGCGCTTGACGATCGCGGTCGCAAGTCCTGGCATTGCCTTCTTTTGTCCCTTGGCGAAGACAGGCCCCTGATAGCCACCATCGGCGAACAGTTTCTTCAAGAACGGATAGCGCCCGAACAGCGTCTTCAGAACCAGCACGCCACCGTCGCGGTCCTGGATGTCGGCCGGATGAACCAGCGCATGCAGCAGAAGGCCTACCGTATCGACAAGGATATGGCGTTTCTTGCCTTTGATCTTTTTCCCCGCATCATACCCGCCCGGGTCAATGCAGCGCCCCCTTTTTCAGCGCCTTTGACGCTCTGGCTGTCCATGATTGCCGCCGTCGGACTGGCCTCGCGGCCCATCGCCTCACGGCATTTCACGTAGAGTTCCTCATGAATGCGGCCGAGCGTGCCGTCCCAGTTCCACAGGTCGAAATAGCTGAACAGCGTGCTCTTCGGCGGCAGGTCCTTCGGCACTGCCCGCCATTGGCAACCCGTGCTGAGAACATAAAGCAGGCCGTTGAGAACCTCCCGGACATCGACCTCACGCCTGCGACCGCCGTGCTTGGCAGGCGGAATCAAGGGTTCAGCCAGCGCCCATTCCGCATCCGTCAAATCGCTCGGATAGCGCAGACAATCTCGATTGTATTTCCCTCGGTTAGCCTTCGTCCACATCGCGTCCATGCCCTCATCGAATCAATTCAACTGCATGGAATCACAAACGATTCATATCATTCAACTTCTTTATGGACCGACACTCAGGCAGCGTGAACCGCAACGTGGCGCCAAGTCTTCTCGACATAGGCGATCAGGTCCTGAATAGTAACCAAAGGAAGTTGGTGCGTTTCGGCGAAGACTAGAAGCTCGGGTAGTCGGGCCATCGTCCCATCGTCATTGGCAACTTCGCAAATGACGCCCGATGCGGACTTGCCTGCGAGACGCGCAAAATCTACCGCGGCCTCCGTGTGACCAGGCCGGCCGCGAACGCCCGCAGGGTGCGCCCGCAACGGGAAAATATGGCCTGGGCGGGCGAAATCCGCCGACCGCGACCTGGGGTCCATCAACGCCCGAACAGTCGCGGCCCGATCGGCTGCGGAAATACCAGTAGTAGTTCCCGGCAGGTAATCGACCGAGACCGTGAAAGCCGTTTTGTGCAGTTCGGTGTTCCGCGGCACCATCAGCGGAATATCAAGCGCGTCGAGCCGCTCCCCTTCCATCGCCACGCAGATGAGCCCGCGAGCGTGTTTCATCATGAACGCGATCGTCTCGGGGGTTATGAAATCCGAGGCGACGATGATGTCGCCTTCGTTTTCCCGGTCCTCGTCGTCTACGACCACGATCATGCCTCCGCACGCCAGTGCCGCGATTGCGTCTTCAATTTTCGAGATTGCCATTTTCATTGCCTTTCAAGGGTTGCCGATATCGGCGTTATCAATCCCTTGGGCGAACAGGCCTACAGCCGCCCGGTGAGGAGCGGTTTGCAAGCATGCCCTCTTCCATCCGGACTGTAACCGTCGGCCCCGGCATCTCACCGGGTCTGCTGACCCTCCACCTTCGTGGAAGCGCTCGCGGGCTCCCGGATCGCTCCGGATACCGCCGGTGGGGATTTTCACCCCGCCCTGAGAACACACGTAAATAAGGAATTCCTCCGCTAAAATGCAAGAGGCCAGATTTGACCGGCCGCGTACCATTACCAGCAACAGAAACCGCCATCGACGAGAAGATCGACGCCGGTCACGAAACTCGCGGCCTCCGACAACAGGAAGACTGCGGGGCCGACCATCTCGTCGACATTTGCCATGCGCTGCATCGGCGTCTGTTCCTCGAACAGTTTCGTCTGATGCACCATTTCGGGGCGCGTGTTCATCGGCGTTGCCGTATAGCCGGGGCTGATCGTGTTCACGCGAATGCCGCGGCCGACCCATTCCATTGCCATGGATTTCGTCATGTGGATCACGCCGGCCTTCGAGGCGTTGTAGTGGCACTGGCTGAGGCCCCGGTTGACGATGACGCCGGACATGGAGGCGATGTTGACGATCGCCCCTCGCCCGGTCTTCAGCATGGAACGCGCTTCCGCCTGGCAGGAGAGGAAAACACCCTTCAGGTTGATGTCCATCATCGTCTGGAACTGGATTTCCTCCATCTCCTCCGCCGGATTGGCGTTGGCGATGCCGGCGGCATTGACGGCAAGCGTCAGCGCCCCAAGTTCCGCCTCGGTGCGTGCAACTGCTTCGTTGAGCGCCGCGCCGCTGGTCACGTCGGCGGCGATCTGGATGCTGCGGCGGCCTGCCCTGGCGATAAAATCGGCGGTCTTCGCAAGCCCATCATCGGTTCGGCGGTCGAGCAGCGCGACGTCCGCACCGCACTGCGCCAGCCCTATGGCGATGCGCTGCCCGATGCCGCTGCCTGCCCCCGTCACGAAAGCGATGTTTCCGGAGAGATCGAACAATTTCGGTGCATTCAGAGTGATTTCAGACATGATGAATTATTCCCTGTTCAGATCGTCGCCAGTTCCATGACCGAGACGTCGTTTGCATCCTCGCGGTTCAGGATACCGGCCTGCTTGCCCTGAGCCATGACCATGATGCGGTTGGAGACGCCGAGCACCTCCTCGAGGTCGGAACTGACCACGATGACCGCAACGCCCGCACGGGCAAGATCCATGATGAGATCGTAGATCGAAGAGCGGGCGCCGACGTCGATGCCGCGCGTCGGCTCATCCAGCACCACGACCTGCGGCTTGCGCGCCAGCCACTTGGCAAGCACCACCTTCTGCTGGTTGCCGCCAGAAAGCTCGCCGGCATTTTGCCCGCCGCGGCCCTTGACCCCGAACTTCCTGATATAGTCCTCGGCGAACTCATGGATGCGACCCGACGAAATCCAGCCCCTGCGGGAAATCTCGCCGAGGTTGGCATAACCGATGTTTTCAGCAATCGAGTGTTCAAGCACCACGCCTTGGAGCTTACGATCTTCGGGCACGAGGACGATGCCGTTGCGGATCGCGTCGATGGGCGCGCGCGGCGTGACGGGTTTGCCGTGCAACAGGACCTCGCCGCCGGAAATGGGATCGGCGCCGGTGACGGCGCGCACGAGTTCGGTGCGGCCGGCACCCATGAGGCCGGCGATGCCGAAAACTTCGCCCTTGCGGACCGAAAAGCTGATGTTGCGAAACGCGTTGGACGGCGATGTGAGACTGCGCACCTCCAGCGCCACCTCCGCCGTCGGTGTCGGAAGGATCGGAAACATGCGCTCAAGCGAGCGTCCGACCATCGCTTCGACGATGGTGCGGACCGGAACGTCGCCGCTGTCAAATTCCTGCACCTTGGCGCCGTCACGCATGACGACGATGCGGTCGGCGACCTGGCGGATTTCCTCAAGACGGTGCGAAATATAGATAATGCCCACGCCTTCCGACTTCAGACGTTCGATCTGCTGGAACAAGAGTTGGGTTTCTTCGCCACCCAATGCGGCGGTCGGCTCGTCAAGGATCAGCAAACGGGCGTTGAGCGTAAGCGCCTTGGCGATCTCGATCAACTGCTGCTTTCCGGTCGACAGCCCTTCGACAAGGCGGTCGGGCGAGATATCGAGACCCAGCCGATGCAAGCCGCTGCGCGCCTGCTCCTCCATTGCTTTGCGGTCAACCCGACCCGACTTCATCGGATAGCGGCCGACAAAGACATTCTCTGCGATGGAAAGCTTCGGAAGCAGTTTCAGTTCCTGATGGATCATGCCCACCCCCTCGTCCATCGCGGCGCGGGGATTGGCAGGGGCATAGGTCTTGCCGAGCCAGGTCAAGTCCCCTGCGGAGGGCTGGACGGTGCCGGAAATGATGTTCGACAGGGTCGATTTTCCGGCACCGTTTTCACCAAGCAGCGCCACGACCTCTCCCGGATAGATGTCGAGATCGACACCGAGGAGAACCTTGATCGGCCCGTAGGATTTCTGAATTCCGCGGAGCGACAGGATGGGAGAGCGGGTCGTCATGGCGCTGCTACCTTTCGGTTATGAAGCCGGATTACGGATGGCTCTTCACAAATTCCGGCGCGTTCTCGCAAGTTGTCAGCACGGCATTCGGCGTCTGGCGCTCTTCGACCTTTTGGCCGGCGGCGACAGCGAGCGCGGATTCGACTGCAAGGACGCCCATCTTCTGCGTGCTCTGCGTCGCGGTTGCGATGAACGGACCCTTGCACTTGGCGAGATATTCGAGTGCCGAGACGTCGCCGTCATAGCCGCCGATGATCACCTTGTCCGAGAGGTTGGCGACGTCGACCGCCTTGGCTGCACCCATGGCGAGACCGTCTGCCTGGCCGAAGATGATCGTAATATCCGGATTGGCCTGCAGCATGTTCTGCGCGATCGAGAACCCCTCATCCGCAGACCACATGTTGCTCCACTGCTGGTCGACGAGCTCGACACCCTTGTTCTCGTCGATGGCACGCTTGCAGCCGGTAAAGCGATCCACTTCCGGCGTGGTGCCCTTCTGGCCGTGGATGATCGCCATCTTACCCTTGCCGCCGGCCTTCTCGATAATGTGCTTGCACACGGCATAGGCGGATTCGACGCTCTCGCCGGCGATAAATGTGTCGCCCGGCGCGCCTTCCGGAACGCGGTCGACATTGATCACCGGAATGCCGGCTTCGCGGGCAAGACGGGTCGGCACGGCGGCGGCAGCGGCGCCAGCCGGGATATAGATGAACGCGTTGATGTCCTGTGTCATCAGGTCCTGCACCTGGCTAACCTGCGTATTGGTGTCGTTCTTCGCGTCAACGACGACGACCTCGATACCCTTTTCCTTCGCGTACTTTTCGACGCCGAGCTTGATCTGGTTGAAAAAGTCGGCCTGGAGGTTCGGAACGGCAAGGCCGATCTTCTTGATCTCTGCGGCCGACGCGCCGAACGGGGTTGCAAGGACCGCGGCCGCAGTTGCCGCCATCAGCAGTTTGGACAGTTTCATGGTTTCTCCTCCGAGTTGCCTGGTGTGCGACCTGCCTTCGCCGGACGCCACCTCCCTTTTGCCGGCCCGCACCATTGCGAACCGTTTTCAGCACCCCGCCGTTCGTTGCAGCGGGGTGAAAAACGCTACTTGCGCTTACGGTAGGTTTCGGCCGTGACGGCTAGTACGATCACGGCGCCGATGATGACCTGCTGCATGAACGGAGAGACGCTGAGCAGGTTAAGCCCGTTGCGCAGAACCCCGATGATCAGCACGCCGATAATAGTGCCGCCGATGCCGCCGGTGCCGCCTGACAGCGATGTGCCGCCGATGACGACCGCCGCGATGGCGTCGAGTTCATAGGAAACACCCGAGGACGGCTGGACCGAGTCGAGACGGGCTGCGAGCACCATGCCGGAAAGCCCGGCAAGGAAGCTGCACACGACGTAGACGAGAACGGTCGCTTGCTGGACATTGATGCCGGCAAGCCGCGCTACTTCCGCATTGCCGCCTATGGCGTAGAGCACGCGCCCTCCGTGACGGTAGCGCTGGTAGAGCAGGCCGACAATGAACACCAACAGCATCACGGCGACCGTCAGCGTCAGGAAGCCGCCGAAGCGCACGATCGCCATCATGTTGAACCAGGCGGGGAAGCCGATGATCTGCTGACCGTCCGTGATCATGTTAGCGATGCCTCGCGTAATCGACATCATGGCGAGCGTCGCGATGAAGGCCGGCACGTTGAAGCGCGTGATCAGCAGGCCGGCGATCAGGCCGTTCAGCGATGCCGCAATCAAGGCCAGCGGAATAGCGATGCCCATCGGCACGCCGAGCACAACGTTGAGGTAACCGAGAACCATCATCGCCAACGCCATGACCGAACCGACGGCAAGATCGATGCCGCCGATCAGGATGACCATCGTCATACCCACGGCCATGACGCCCAGCACCGTGATTTGGTCGAGCACGTTGAGGAAGTTTCGCACAGACAGAAACTTGTCCGTCGCGAAGGTTAGGAAAAGGCACAGAACGATAAGGCCGATCAGCGGCCCGGTCGCTCCCCGCAACGTTGGGAGTAGCCCGCCCACGACACCTTGATTTTCCTTCGCTGCAACCAGCATGAACCCTCCTCCGGTCAGCCAGCTGCCTCAAATAGGCAGCGTGCATAAATATTCATTACTGTCTGTAAATTCGTATACGATCGATCTAGGGTGTGTCAATACGACCAGGCTCCGTAATTTTTACCTGACTAGCCCTATTTTCACTTGACTTGCTCAATCTCCATGCAAGTATATAGGGCACTGTATATTTATTCACTATGGGGGTTTCATGCAGCCGAATGATCTCGACCGCATCGCTCAACAGATCCGCCTTCGCGACCTGCAAGCGGTGTTCGAAGCCGGCGCCGGCCACATTGGCGGGGAAATGTCCGCTATCGACATTCTGACGGCGCTCTATTTCCGTGTGCTGCGCATCTGGCCCGACCAGCCGAGGAATCCGGATCGTGACCGTTTCGTGCTCTCAAAGGGGCATGTGGCGCTGGCACTTTATGTGACGCTTGCCAAGCGCGGCTTCATTCCGGAAGACGAGATCGCCACGTTCCTGAAGCCGCATTCGCGCCTCAACGGCCATCCGAACTGCAACAAGGTGCCGGGCGTCGAGACCAATACCGGCCCGCTTGGCCATGGCCTGCCGGTTGCGGTCGGCATGGCGAAGGCCGCCAAGCTCACGGGGGCGGCGTATCGCACCTATGTTCTGACCGGTGACGGCGAAATGCAGGAAGGATCGAACTGGGAGGCTATCGCGTCTGCCGCGCAGTTCGGCCTCGACAACCTGACGCTCATCATCGACCACAACCGGTTCCAGCAGGGCGCGTCGCTGAAGGACACCAACAATCTCGCCCCCTTCCCGTCCAAGCTCGCAGCCTTCGGCTGGGATGTCAGCGAAATCAACGGCAATGCCATGGACGAAATCGTTCCGGCGCTGGAGAAGCGCGGCGATCGTCCGCATTGCATTGTCGCCCATACCAACAAGGGCCACGGCATCTCCTTCATGCAGGACAAGGTCGACTGGCACCACAAGGTGCCGAATGCCGAACAGTACAAGATTGCCGTGGCTGAGCTTTCGGAGGCCCTGTGATGAACGCCCTGACACCTTCTCCCAAGCTGCACGACTGCCGCGATGCCTTCGTCTCCATGCTGGAACAACTCGGCGCAGACAACCCCAGGATCGTGGCCGTCTGTAACGACTCGGTCGGCTCATCCAAGCTCGGCGGCTTCAAATCGAAGTGGCCGGAGCGACTGGTCAATGTCGGCATCGCCGAACAGAACATGGTGGGCGTCGGCGCCGGCCTTGCCAATGGCGGCCTCTTGCCCTTCGTCTGTGGCGCCGCCTGCTTCCTGACCGGCCGGTCGCTGGAGCAGATCAAAGCCGACATCGCCTATTCCAACGCCAATGTGAAGCTCATCGGCATTTCCTCCGGCATGGCGTATGGCGAACTTGGACCCACGCACCATTCCATCGAAGACTTTGCCTGGTTGCGCGTGCTGCCGAACCTCCCCGTCGTAGCCCCCTGCGATTCGATCGAAACGGCCGCGGCCGTGGAATGGGCCGCCCACTATGACGGACCGGTCTTCCTTCGCCTATCACGTGTGGGCGTTCCGGACCTGCTGCCGGTCGACCACAAATTCGAGCTGGGCAAGGCGAATCTGCTGCGGGATGGCGATGCGATCACCCTCATCGCCAATGGCACGGTGACCCACCGCATTGTGAAGGCGGCCGAGCTTCTCTGCGAGCAGGGGATCGAGGCGCGCGTACTGAACATGGCGACGGTCCGCCCGATCGACGTGGAGGCGGTGGTGGCTGCTGCGCGCGAAACCGGCGCCATCCTGACGGCGGAAGAGCACTCCACTATCGGCGGCCTTGGCTCAGCCATCGCCGAGTTCGTCGTGGCCGAAGCGCCAGTGCCGATGAAGATCCTCGGCGTTCCTGGCATCTTCGCCCCTACCGGCTCGGCAGAGTTCCTGCTCGACGAATTCGGCATGTCCCCTGCCGCCATCGCTGATGCGGCCGTAACGCTGATTGCACGGAAGCCTTCCCGCGCATGATAGTGCGCGTTTAGATCCCGTGCCGGGCGCGGCAAGACCTCCCTTTCGCCGCGCCCCCAATTCCTGCCTGCCGGAGCCGCCATGATAACCGCAATTCTCGCCATCGATCAGGGCACCACGAATTCCAAGGCCGTGCTCGTTTCGACGGCCGGGGAAATCCTGTCGCGCGGCGCGTCTCCCGTCGGCATCGAGCACCCGCAGCCTGGCTGGGTCGAACAGAGCCCGTTGCGCATATGGGAATCGGTCCAGGAGGCGATTGCCGCCTGCCTGCGAGCGGGACCTGCGGTCGACATTCTTGGCGTCGCGATCTCCAACCAGCGCGAATCCGTCACCGTCTGGGATGGCGCCACCGGCAAGCCGCTCGGCCCCGTGGTCAGCTGGCAATGCCGCCGCAGCGCGCCGGCCTGCGCCGAACTCATTGCGGCGGGGCATGCGGCGCACGTCCAGGCACTCACCGGCCTTCCCATCGATCCGATGTTCCCCGGCCCCAAGATGAAGTGGCTGCTCGACCGCGTGCCAGCGAGACACACGGTCCGGCTGGGCACGATCGACGCCTGGCTGATCCATTGCTTCACGGACGGAGCGGTCCATGCCTGCGACGCGGCCAACGCCGCCCGCAGCCAGCTTTACGACCTGAATCGTCAGGTCTGGAGCGACGAGCTTTGCAACCTGTTCGGTGTGCCGAAATCCGCCCTGCCCGAGGTGCGCGACAGCGCCTCAAACTTCGGCGTCACAAAGAACGTACGAGGCCTGAGGGACGGCATCCCGATCGCCTCGGCTATCGGCGACAGCCATGCCGCCCTCTTCGGTCACGGCGCCTTCAATCCCGGGGATGGCAAGGTAACCTTCGGCACCGGCTCGTCGATCATGACGACCCTGCCCCGCTTCATCGCGCCTGAGCACGGTATCACCACGACGATCGCCTGGTCGATCGATGGCAAGCCGACCTATGCCTTCGAGGGCAATATCCTCGTGTCGGCCGCGGCGCTGCCCTGGATGGTCGAGATACTTGGCCTGTCCGATGTGCAAGCGTTGACTGATCTGGCGGCAACGGCCGATCCTGGGGGGCCGGGCTTTGTACCGGCCTTCGTCGGCCTCGGCGCTCCCTACTGGCAGGCCGACGCACAGGCGCTGTTCTCCGGCATCACCTTCAACACGACGCGGGCCCAGATGGCCCGCGCGGTGACGGATTCGATGGCCTTCCAGGTCCATGACGTGTTCAAGGCTATGTCAGCGCAATCGCCAACGCCGCTCGGCCGTCTCTTTGCGGATGGCGGGCCGAGCAAGAACACCTTCCTGATGCAATGCGTCGCCGACACACTGAACCATGCCATCATCCAATGCGACGCACCCGAGGCCTCCGCGCTCGGCGCGGCCTATCTCGCCGGGCTTTCGCTGGGCGTGTGGCCCGATCTTGCCGCCATCGCCGCCTTGCCGCGCGCCGGCAGTCCCATCACGCCGCGTGCTTCCGACGCCAGGGAACGGCTTCTGGTTTGGCAGGACGCAATCTACCGCTCGACCGTTTCGGGTCCTTCAACTATGAGTGAATAAAAATTCACCACTGGAGAATCCCATGGGACGGCTCAACGAGCTGCGACTGATCGCCCGCATCGCCCAGATGTACCATATCGAAGGCACGCGGCAGGCCGAAATCGCCGAGATCATGCACATGTCGCAGGCCACCGTTTCGCGCATGCTGAAGCGGGCAGAGCAGGAAGATATCGTACGCACGACGGTCATTCCTCCGGCCGGCACCTTCGCCGACCTCGAAACAGCGCTGCGCGAGCGCTACCGCCTGACCGAAGCCATCGTCATCGACTGTTCCGAGGATCGCGACGGCGCGATCATGGCCCGCATCGGCGAGGCCGCCGCCCATTTCCTCGAGGTCACCCTGCAGCAGGACGAGATCGTCGGCGTCTCAAGCTGGAGCCAGACCATCCTGCGCATGGTGGACAACATCCATCCGCTCAAGAATGCCAAGGCCAAGTACATCGTGCAGATCCTCGGCGGCATGGGCGATGCATCAGTGCAGACCCATGCCACACAGTTGACGGCGCGTCTGGCAAGGCTTACCGGCGGCGAGCCGCGGCTGCTCCTTGTCCAGGGCATTACCTCGTCGCGCGAGGCAAAGCTGGTCATGCTGTCCGACCCGGTCGTGCGCGAGACGATGGACCTGTTTGGCCGCCTCAGCCTTGCGATTGTTGGCATCGGCGCGGTGGAGCCGTCCGAGCTCCTCGCCCGCTCCGGTAACACTTTCTCCCGCCAGGAGATGGCGGTGCTTCACGAGGCCGGCGCCGTCGGCGAGATTTCCTACCGGTTCTACGACAAGGACGGCAAGCCGGTCGAAACCCCGCTCAACGAACGCGTCATCGGCATCTCGCTGGAGGATCTGCGCAAGACCAGCCGCGTCATGGCGCTCGCGGGCGGAGGAGCGAAAACCCAGGCCATTGCCGGCGCCCTGAATCTGGGAGTCATCGATGTGCTTGTCACCGACAAGTTCACAGCAGCTCGGCTCACGGCCTGATCTCCCTCGAGATCAGCCTTCGGCCTGCTGCGCATTATGGAGGAAACACCATGAGACGTTTCGCAGGCCAGAGGGTGTTCGTTACCGGGGGCAACAAGGGCATCGGGCGGGGCATCGCCAAGCGCTTTGCCGAAGAGGGTGCAAAAGTCGCTATCGCTGCAATCGAGAAGGATATGGCCGCGGCAGCTGGGACGCTCGCTGAGGAAACCGGCGCCGAAGTGCTTGGTCTCGCCCTTGATGTGACCGATGCAAGGGCGGTGCGGGAGGCCTATGGCGAGGCCGAGGCGAAGCTCGGCGCTATTTCCGTCTCCGTCCAGAACGCCGGCGTCATCACCATCGCCAAGGTGGAGAACCTCACCGAACGCGAATGGGACCTCAACCTCGACGTCAACACCAAGGGCGTGTTCCTCTGCTGCCAGGAGGCGATCCGCCGTTTCCGCGCCAGCGACACCAGGGGCCGCCTCATCAACACCGCCTCAGGCCAGGCCCGCCAGGGCTTCATCTATACCCCCCACTACGCCGCATCGAAGTTCGGCGTGGTCGGCCTGACGCAGAGCCTTGCCAAAGAACTGGCGCGAGAAGGCATTACCGCCAATGCCATTTGCCCCGGTATCATCCATACCGAGATGTGGGACTACAACGACCGCGTCTGGGGTGAGATGCTCGGCGAGTATGGCCCGGGCGAACTCATGGCCGAGTGGGTCGAAGGCATCCCCATGGGTCGCGCCGGTACCCCCGCCGAAGTCGCTGCCCTCGTCGCCTTCCTTGCATCGCCAGACGCAGCCTACATCACCGGCCAGACGATCAATGTGGATGGCGGGCTGATCATGTCGTGATGCGCGATCGGTACTCATCGCTTTATGAATCCGCTCCGACCAAGCACGCGTCTCCGATGCGTGCATGGTCGTGCATTGTCGGCAACGTCTTTGTGACGCCGCACCCTGCAATGGACTTCCTTCGCCTCAAACGGATTTGAGCCCATTGCAAAGCAGGCTCAGGCAGAATTTTCTATTAAGTAAAGGCACGCCCCCGCTCTTGAGCGGTTATTCAAATTTTCCCGACTCGTCTTGAGAGGATGGCTTGTGCAAAGTTTGGGTTGACCGCTTTCGATGGCGAGGCGACACTCTACCTGCAGCAAGGCAGGAGAGAAGAACGTGGACGAGCCAGACAGGTGGCGCCACATGGCAAGCGCGCCGAAAGACGGGTCGGATCCTCGTCACGGTCCGCCCGTCTGAACAGGGGCCGGCGGAAGTTGACCTCGCCTACTGGTCGAATGGCGATCAGTTCGGCGCAGAAGGCTGGCGCGCCTCTGATTCCTCCCCCGGCTGCGTCATCGAATATGCCGAACCGGAGCTGAAGTGCTGGATGCCGATGCCTTCCGCCAATCGCAGCCGCGCGTCCATGCCCTCACCCTGGGAAGGCGACGACGCCCAGCAGTTCGACGGGTCGGGGATCTAACGCACCGGCTCCGACGTGGTGCACCGCCCGATAGCCGTTCGGGGCATAATCCCTTGAGGTTCTTTTTGACGCCAGGAGCTCCGTTTGGCCCCGGCGTCGTTTGTTGAATACAACATACGCCCTAACCCGATCGCAACAGCGACAATGCCTCACGCCACCCATGCGTGAGGCCCAAGGTCACCCTTCCGTTGCTGAAACCGTGTGGCATCACGCCCTGAAGCGGTCGAATGCGGTCAGCCGCTTGATGGGCCTATCGGCGTCCGGCCAGCGGTAGATTTCGGTCCGTAGATGGTGGAACTCCTTGTCGAGTGTGTCCTCATCGACCTCGATCCACCAGGATTTTGGCCGGCCGTCGCTTCCATCAGACCAGCGGTATCCACGGGATTTCAGATGGTCCTTCATGTCGAACGGACTGTTTTCGGCGAAGACACGAACGCGAGCCTGCTGGCTGGCCTGATAGAGTTCTGCAAATGCGGTCCGCATTTCGCCTGAGGTCTCGCGCATCAAAACTTCCAGGAGGGCGAAGCAATCATCGACGGCACGGTGCCCTTCGTGGAAATAGCCTGCCTGCCCCATCAGGTAGCCGAGCTTGGTGCCTTCATACCCCCGCGATGACCAGTCAATTTCCGATTGGAATAAGCCCAGGCCTTGCGCGCAAAGGTCTGGGAAAACACTTCGCAAAACGGCCGGTCAAAGCTGGCATTGTGAGCTATGATGAGATCGGCAGGATCGATCAGCGCCTTGAGGGCCGCTATGTCGATCACCTGGCCTTCGACCATCGCGTCGGAAATGCCGGTCAGCTTGGTGATATCCGCAGGAATGGGCACACTCGGCTGTTGCAATCCGCCATCATCGCATCGAAGGTGAATGCGATGATCCCGATCTCGATGATTTCGTCTTTGAGGTGATTGAGGCCGGTGGTTTCAGTATCAAGGATGACGCCTCTCAAGGGGAATTCGGGGCGGATTGTGATCGCAACCGCACGAGACTCCAGTTTTCGGAGAACACGGTACCGCCCCGTGTTCACCAGATGGTCAACCATACCGTCTTCACTCATCGCGCTCGGCGTCGATTGTGTCAGCTGCGCCTGGCGGCCGGCCTTCGGCAGTGTCGAGCTAACCTCGTCTGAAAACATATCGAACTGCGCTGTCATGCCCGCTGATCTCTGTGCCACCGATGGAAACATATCATGTCATGCCAATAGGCTGACTTGGATTGCTGATACCGATATACGGCAATCGTCTATGCAAATCAGGAGAAAAGTGATGGAAACGACCGAGATCGGAAGCCGTAGCGACTTTGCGCTCTGGGCAATCCAGCGTGCTCAGGAAATAGTTACTACCCAAGGTGCTGCCTTCGCGATGGCAGCACGTGATATGGACGAGAAGGCGCTGGCAACGAGCGCCGCTGACCTCGGGCAAGCGATCGCCGACGCAATGCTGGAAGTGTTCGACGGACTGATGGACGAGTAACGGACCTACCCTCTCCCATCACTCGGTCTTCGCGCTCAGGACATGCAATTTTCGGGGTCGGGCATGTCGTCGATCTGCGGATGAATAGTGTCGAGGCCTGCGACAACGCTTGACGGCATGGATACGACGTTGCCCGTAGCCGCGAGTTGTATCCGCTGCTCCGCAATCATTCTTGCGGCGCGCTCGATCAGGCGCCGGCGTTCGAAGGTTGATACCTGTGAGACCGCGTTGGCCGACTGATATAGTTCACTCAAAAAATCGGGGATGGCAGACGTCATCGATTGGCACTTTCAAAGCTGGCGTCAATGGCATGAATGGTCAACATGTGGCTGATGCAGCCATTTGTACCGGGTATGCCGATCATCACCAAACCATTCGAGGTTGCCTCGTTGAGCATGCGTGCTCATGCAAAGATCGCACTGATTTGGGTTTACTGACAGCTTGAGGGATTGGCGAGCGAATTTGCTAAATCTTGCCGAGGTGACGCGCGGCATCCATACAGGTGCGATGACGCTTGATTCGAAAATATTCGTGGGCCTTAGATCTGCTCGCAAAAAGTCCGCTTCCGCCAGCGAACCCACTGGCCCGAAATGCCAATGGGACGGTTGTGAAAAGGTTGGCACGCATCGCGCCCCTGTGGGGCCGGGCGCTGAAGGCCTTTATCTGTTGTTCTGTCTTGAGCACGTCAAAGAATACAACAAGGGATACAGTTACACGACGACTCCATCAAACGCGGACGTCGCTCGCTATCAAAGGGAGGCGACAGCCGGCAGTCGTCCGACCCGGGGAACGAGAGTCAGCCAGCCGACCGAAATCCCGATCCCGTCGACAGTCCGTTCCGGCTCTGCAAGGGCATTGAATGCCCGAAAAACTGCGGCACAACGCCAAGCCCAAAAAGCCGATTTGCAGAAACGAAAACTCAAAGTGCTCGAAGCCAAGGCTTTTGCGACACTCGGTCTCTTGCCGGAGGCAACACCGCAGGAAATCAGGAGCCGCTATAAGGAAAGGCTCAAAATGCACCATCCCGACGCCAACCAGGGCAACCGCAACTCCGAGGACGAGCTTCGCGCATCGATCGAGGCACATAAGATCCTTAAACTGAATGGATTTTGCTGAGGTTCACTCACTGAGCGCCTTGTAGGCCCATCCAATATCAAGCGGAGCGTTTGCCCAGCGCGGCCTTCAGCCCCTTCGCAGCAAGTTCGCCCAGCATATTGATCATGTGGCTACAACAGGGCGGCATTGGCAGCCTGACCAGGTGCGGGATTGCCGAACATAGCACCGAAAGGGGGCGCGGTCGCACTTTCCTGGCAAGATCACATTCAGTCAGAGCCGACTTGGCGGGAAACCTTGTTCTTGCTATGTTCCGGCCATTGCCTGCATCGTACCTGGCTTTTATCAACCAAAGACAGCAACGTCCTTGTAATACAGTGTCTTCCATGCGATTCTTCGGTCAGTCCCGAAGGAGGTAATTATGTCTGAAATGATGCTGGCAACGCTTTCCAATATTCGGACAGTTGAAGATATGGTCGCCGCGTTCCGGGACGAGGAGCATTGCCGTCGTTTGCTGGAAAGCATGGTATGGCCAGATGGCAGGGTCTGCCCCGCCTGTGGTTACAAGCGCTCGATCGCGATAGCTGGCCGCGACATGGGCAAGCGCCGTGCGCGGCCGGGTCTCTATCAATGCTCCAGCGGTGATTGCCGTTTCCAGTTCACGGTGACAACACACACGCCCCTGCACGCCACGAAACTTCCCTTGCGCCTATGGCTCAAGGCGATGTGGCTGTTGCTGCAGTCGGACAAAGGCTTGTCCTCGGTTCGTCTCGCCGAGACACTCGGGGTGAGCCAACCCACGGCCTGGCGGATCGGTCATGCGCTGCGTCTCATGGTGGCGCGCGAAAACATGCTGGACGGCACGGTGGAGATTGACCATTTCTATCTTGGTGGAAGGCCAAGAAAGCGGCCTGATGAACCGCCACCGGGGCGAGGCCGCAAGGGGCAGGCAAAAACGGAGAAGACGCCGGTCATGGCGATCGTGCAGCGACCGGCAGATGTCACCCCCGGTTCCACCGCGGGCGATGCCCGCGCCGCTGTCGTTACCGGCCTTTCATTGCGTGCTGCCGTAGGCGCAATTGCAACACAAATTGAGCTTCATGCGCATTTGATGAGTGACGAGGCAAAGGCATTCATGGCCATTGGCGAAAGCTTCGCCGCACACGAAACAGTCAACCACTCAAGCCGCGAATATGTCCGGGATGCCGTCCACGTCAATTCAGTTGAAGGGTTCAATGCTCGGGTCCGCCGAACCATCGCAGGTGTTTTTCATCACATCAGCCCGGAACTTGCCGACCTATATTTCCATGAAATCGGCTTCCGCTGGTCCCAGCGCATTGTTACCGGACAGGCTCTGCGAAAAAGCCGAAGCGGCAAGGAAAGCATGAAAACCCTTTGGTCACGAGTACCTCCCGCGCTGCAATTACTGCAAGTGTTCCGCGCTGCTACCGGCCGTCAGATGCGCAGAAGCCCGGATGGCGGCATCACCGTCAAATCTGCCGTGGCTGTCTTTGGTTGATAAAGGCCTCGTACCTAGCATTACAGTTGCATTTTAGAATTCAGGTGAGCTCGTCGAGCTGCCGCCTGATGGGCGCGTCTCCAGCATGACCATGCGATGACGTAGGCGGGGTTTATGCGACGCTGGGCGAGTCTGATGGCGATGCGGCGGACTTCCTGGATAGACCAGCGGATCAAATCCTGATGGTCGGCATCCGCGGTCTTTTTTGGGGCGTCACGTCATTGGCGCGGTACCGGATCACCGCCATCATGGCGAAGGCGAGCATGACGAGGGAGACGTGGCGATGCCAGCCATGCCATGACCGGGTTTCGTTGTGGTCGAGGCCGAGCTCGTTCTTTGCGGTCTCGAAGCTGTCTTCGATCGCCCAGCGATGGCCTTCGACGGAAACGAGCGTCTGGATGCCGGTCCCGGCCGGGCACCATGTGGTGAAGAATGCGAGATCGCCGTCGCTGATATTACGCCGGATCAGGAGGCCACGGGTCCAAAGCCCCGATTTCGTCTCGTTATATTCGTCGGCATCGAGATCGGCGAGTTCGCAGTAGGCCCAGTCATGAAGCCGCGCGCCTTTGGTGCCTTCACCGGCGGAAAGACGCTGCCATGCTTTTGGATCGAGATCACGGGCGATCTCCTGAGCTGTGCCGGCGACTGGAGGCTTACCCGACCAGGAGCCGAAATGGTGGTCCGATTTAACCCCAAGAACGTAACCTTTACAGGCTCGGCGCAGGGTGCCTTCAATGTCCCCGACGCCATATACAGCATCTGCAGCCACCCAGGAAAACGGCACATCGGCTGCCAGCGAACGCCGTATCATATCGACAGCCAGGCCTGGCTTGGTAGCGAAGGCCGTAGCCTCAGGAACATGAGTTGCTGCAAGCCTTGCCGGCTCGCCAGTCCAGCTCTTGGGCAAGTACAGGGCTCGATCGATAAAGGCATGACCGCGAACGGACACATAGGCGGCGAACACACCGATCTGGCAGTTCGTTATCTTGCCTGCCGAACCTGTGTATTGACGTGCAACACCGCACGATGTCTTGCCCTGCTTGAGGAAGCCCGTCTCATCGATGACCAGGACCGCATCATCGGTGGCGAGGTTTTCTACAACATACTCTCGCACGATGTCGCGAAGTGCGTCCGCGTCCCAACGCCCGCGACCCAGAATGGCCTGTTGCCGCCACGGGCCGGGATCACCGGCCGCCTCAGCGCGCATCCAACCTGTCTTACGCCGCTCGTCACCCAGCAAGCCGTCCAGGAAAAGGTTCGCAGATGCTGCAACTCGCTCCTGCGTAAATAGCTTCCGAATACGTGACTTTACGTCGCGCAGCGATGATGCCCAAAGTTCAAGCGTCTTCTCGATTGATGCACCTGCCATCCATGACCTCCGAATCATGGAGACCTATAGATTCAGACTACAGATAAATATGATCGCGGTAGGGACGCCCATTACTGAGCGCCCCCCGCACAGATCCGAGCGAGCGGAATTCCCGCACTCGGCTCCTACCTCGGGTGAGAGACGGCGAAACGCAATTGTGGCCATGGATGAAGTATCCGAGGTCTGGGGAGCCAGTGATCGGTGAGCCTTGTTGCGCGATCCCAGGTTAGGCCGCTCCGCTGGCTGCGCCGCCGAAGGGTGCGCCTCCAGAGATCGGTTATGTAGAACCGAAACGCATTCAGTGCTCGGCCGTTCGTGGGGACCGCGAAGTACGCAAAGTGCCCAGTCACGACCCGCTTCAGCCATCTCCCCTGTTCGGGGATCGGGCTGTGCATTCGACGCCGCAACTCCGCCTTGATCTCCCGAAGTTTGGTCCGCATGCGATCACGTCGCGTCTTCCGTTGAAGCAGGAAGTTCCCACGGCGTGATTTTCCACAAATGAACGTGAACCCCAGGAAATCGAAGGTCTCCGGTTTTCCGACCCCGCGCTTCTTGCGCTTGGCCGCTGCACGGCGACCAAACTCAATCAGGCGGGTCTTGTTCGGATGGAGCGACAGCATGAACTCCTCAAGCCTCGCACGCATCGCATCGAGGAAACGACGAGCGTCGTCCTCATGCTCGAAGCCGACCACCACATCGTCCGCGTAGCGCACGATGATCATGTCGCCGGTGGCCTCGCACCGTCTCCAACGCTTGGCCCAAAGGTCGAGAACGTAGTGCAGGTAGATGTTGGCGAGGAGCGGTGAGATTACCGAGCCCTGACCAGTGCCCCTGTCATCGACGATCACGACTCCGTCTTCGAGGATGCCCGCCTTCAGCCATTTCTGGATCAGACGGATGATGCGCTTGTCGCCGACCCGGTGCTCCAGGAAACGGACCAGCCATTCCTGGCTGACCGCCCCAAAGAAGTTTTGGATATCGGCATCCATGATCCAGTTCACCTTCCGCTCGCTGATCGCGACGGATAAGGCATCCAACGCATCGTGCGGCCCCCGTCCGGGTCGGAACCCGTACGAGAAACCGCAGAAGTCACCTTCATAGATCGCGTTGAGCACCATGACCGTTGCACCCTGGACGATTTTGTCTTCCAGGGCTGCGATCGCCAGCGGCCGCTGCTTTCCATCCGCCTTCGGTATGTACGTCCGGCGAGATGGTTGCGGTCGGTACGCTCCCCCGTGAACCCGTGCGTGCAGTTCCCGGAGCCGAGGCTCAAGGTCTGCCTCGTAGTCCTGCCATGTTATGCCATCCACGCCAGCGGCAGCTTTGCGCCTGAGCGCGTAGAATGCCGTCCGAAGTGCATCGACATTGATGTGGTGGAGAAGTGCGGTGAACCGTTCCTTCTTCTTTAGCCTTGCAGCTTTCCGTACGCGATCCAGCGCTTGGGTCACGCGAGCCCGGTCCTGTGCCCGGTGCGTGCTTTGCTGTCCCGCGTTCCCCTTGGTCCCCGGCCTTGGCTCCACCAACTCCGCGACCGGTTGCCCGGCTTTGTTCGTCGGCTTCATCGCTACTATGCCGAAGTCAGACTTCTCCGTGTCGTGCATCAGCGGCTACGGCTCCTCGCCTTCCCGCTGCGGACCATCCGCCCCAAAAGGGGTCATGGCCGACCAGGAGATCTCCCGGTTCCCGTACAAGGAGCTTCCATACATGCCAGGGTCTGCGACCACGCCGGGCCAGACGGATGCTCGCGATTGCACACCCACCCGTATCGCCTTCCGCTCAGTTGACAGCGTCGGCGCCCGGAAAAACATTCTTTCGCGGGTGAGTAGGCCGAAGGACTTTCACCTTCGGCCTCTCGCAGAACCCAGCGTGAGGCTCTCGCCTCACTGGGCTCCCATCAGGCCAACGTGCCTGTCCGACCGAGTTTCCAGTGCACAAAGAGGTTGGGGCATTCCCGCTTTAATCGGATGAGAAAGGTCCCTGCCTTTGTCTTGCGACCCTTAAAGCGCTTGAACTTCCGCATCATCCACGCCTGCAGTGTCTGATTGACGTATCGCAAGAATGGCCCCAGAGCCGATGCAGTGTATCGCCCGTAATACGCTATCCAGCCCCGAAGGAGTGGATTGAGTTGGCGGGCGATCTCTGTCATCGCTACCGAGGTCTGACGTCGGATGTCCAAGTCCCGGATCGTTTTCCGCATCGCCTTCAGCGCTACAGCGCTGACGCCCGGCGAGAAGTTGCAGAACATCTTATGTGTCCGCGCATTCCTTGCCCGTCGAGGCCGAAAGCAGTAGCCAAGAAAGTCGAATTTGACATTCTTATGGTTCCGTTTCCGGTTTCCGTCTTTGCAGTAAACGATCTTGGTTTTGGTGGGATGCATTTCCAGCTGGCATTCCGCCAGCCTTGCTTGAAGGGCGGCCTTGATGGCCTCCGCTTCCCGTTCGGACCGGCAGTGCACCAGGCCGTCATCCGCATACCGGCACCATGGAAGGTCGGGGTATGTCCGGTCCATCCAGAGATCAAATGCGTAGTGCAGGAAAAGATTTGAAAGAATCGGGCTGACCACTCCCCCTTGCGGGGTACCGCGATCACGCTCTATCCTTTGTCCATCCTGTTCCAGGGGCGCCGTCAGCCATCTTTCGATATAGAGCAACGCCCATTTACACTTCACATGCTTCCGGACCGCCTTGAGCAAGAGTTCGTGCGATATGTTGTCAAATAAGCCCTTGATATCAAACTCTAAAACCCAATCGTATTTCCAGCACCGCTGACGCGTGACCCCTACGGCGTCCAGAGCAGATTTGCCCGGACGGTAGCCGTAGGAATCAGGCCGAAAGATCTGATCAAGTTCCGGTTCAATGAGCCGTTTGACCACCATTTGCGCGATCCTATCGCTCACGGTGGGCACACCCAAAATCCGCTGGCCCCCAGTCTTTTTGGGAATGGGGACGGCACGCACCGGTGGCGGAAAGTAGCTTCCCGAGCTCATCCTGTTCCAAATCCTGTAGAGGTTCCTCCCCAGGTCGGCTTCGAACTGCTCGATCGTCTGCCCGTCCACCCCGGCCGCACCACCATTGGATTTGACCGCTTTATAAGCTTCGTGCACCAGCCGCTTATCGATCCTAAACGGCTTGTCTGTCGTATCCGTCGACGTCATCCTGTCTCCAGTTGTTTCAAAAGACACGACCACCTGACCCGACCCCTTCGCTCCAGCCCCATTACAGGACTTTCATCACTACTACGGGTCGGTCCGCCCCAGTCCTTGGCTTCGGTACTCTTGCCTCGCAGTTTTAGCCGCTTCAGCGTCTCCCTTGGCATCCAAGACCTGGTTCCTGCAGTTCCGCGCGAGAGCCTGCATCCGATTCACGCCCTCTCTGCGCCGGTTGCTATCCGCCCGGTAATCAGGTGTCCCGCGGATTTGTCCCAGAGGATTGAGCCGCCCCTGGTTTTAGCAACGCCTACCATTTTCGACGTGTCGTCGAGGGTTCATTTGCATTCGTCTCTCGGATACTTACCTGCCCGAATTAACTTCGGACTTTTCATCCAACGCTCACGACCGCACCTTTTGGATGCCGCCGCTTGGACTGGTTTGAGACCTACTCCTGAAAGTCGATCCCGAGGGGCCCACCCTCATCTTTCACGCAGCTTTACGACATGTCTCTCATTCATCTCCTCTCTGTCTGCATGTCTCTGCAGCACACGCTCAATGGCTGGCCTGTATGCTCCCCTACCGACGCTTCGCAAACACCCTCGCGGAGGCCTGCGCACGGCTCGGGGCCGATGTGGCTCGCTACGCCTTCATCGTAATGGACTTGCACCATCTACTCCTTGCCGGTCTCCCGGCGCACCAACCGTAATGATAGGCCGTGGTGACGATTTAACTATTTGAGCCAGATAGGCCTGATCGGCCCGAATCTGCGTGTGTGGACGCCCCCGGAAATGCAAGTGATTTTTTCACTTTGGCGATGAGCAATGCGGTCGAGTTCCGTCGTGTGTCCGGCCTCATGATGCGGCCTTACGGTGCCGCGGGCCCTTATGGATAGTTCGAAGATCGGATCCAAATCGAAATTGAGCGCTCTGCGGCGCATACAGCTTCACTGGCTCTTCCGATCTCGTCTTTCTCGACTGTTCGCCCATAAACCTCCGCTTAGAATCACCGCATTTCGACGTCTCCAGCCCGTCGCCGTCAGGCGGCAGCTGGGACCTGGTACACCCCGCCGCGAGCCATCAAGGCCCAGGCGACACGGGCGATCTTGTTTGCCAGCGCGACTGCAACAGCATTTTTGGTTTCCGCGCGAGCATGCGAGCTAACCAGGACCCGTCAACCGCGCCATGCCACGCAGCCTGTTGCACTACGGCCATCGCACCAAGGATCAGGAGACGCCGTAAGTCTCTTTGCCCCATCTTCGATGTCCCGCCCAGGCGCGTCTTGCCACCCGTCGAATTCTGTTTCGGTGTGAGCCCGAGCCAGGCGGCAAAATCACGACCTTTCGAGAAGGTCGAGGGCGATGGCGCGATGGCCGCCAGCGCAGCGGCGGAAATCGGACCAATGCCTGGGATCGTCGTCAGTTGCCGCGCGGTTTCATCCGTTCTCGCAATTTCCTTGATGCGCTCGCTCAACATGAACCCTCTCATCAAGGCGTCACGATTTTCAGGAGCACGAGATTGGTCCGCCGATTGCAGCGCCGTTTCTAGTTCACCGGTTGAAAGCTCGGTGCAATAGGCAGGAGTGCCGGGCTGCTGACGTCCGGCTGGTCGCCGGCAACTGGAATGGCAATTCGTCCAGCTTCGCCCTTCGGTCGACCTTTCTCCGCGAGCGCCGCCGCCAACGCCGCATTCCATGCCTTGACCACGGGACGGCCAATTTGCTCGCTGACCCAACCGCTTTCAGGCATGCCGCCATTGACCTCCGCGATGACACCGTCGCGGAAGGGATAGTAATTGGAGGTGTCGATCACGACGACGCCTTCAGGCACAGCCTCAAAAAGCCCGGCGAGATCTGGATAACGAGCAAAGGGGATTGACAGAACGATCACCTCGACCTCCTGCACGGCTTCATCTTTAGATACGGCAGCCGCGCCTCCGCGCGGCCGGTACGAGTGGATAGCGGCCAATGCTAGTCAGACCCGCCGAGAGCTTTCAGAAGTCATGACCTCCACCAGAGGTGGAGGTTTGAAACGCTGCGCTTGAACCACTAGAAGTGGTTTTGTTAGCGCCTAGTAGCTACGATTGAATTGGTCGGCAAAGTCGGAAGCTTTGTCGGCCTTTTCCTGATTACGGATATATTGTCTGACGACCTGCTCATTATAGCCCGTCGTCGAGACGAAATATCCGCGTGCCCAAAAGTGATAGCCTTTATATCGGCGCTTGCGCGCATATTTGTTGGCAACATAAAGGGCCGTCTTGCCCTTCAGAAAACCGACAATGTGCGCCACCGAATACTTCGGCGGGATCGATATCAGCATGTGCACGTGGTCGGGCATCAAATGGCCCTCCTCGATCTGGCAACCCTTTTGCAGAGCCAGCCGACGCAAGAGTTCACCCAACTCACGCCGTACGTCCCCGTAGAGTCTTTTCGTCCGGTACTTGCTGCCAAAGACCACATGATATTTGCAGTCCCAGGTCGCATGCGAGAGCGATTGTTCATCCATATAACCTCCATGTTTGAATGTCTTGGCCACGCCAATGGTTCAAGCAGGAGGTCTCTCAACTACCGTGTAGAACTCGTCCAGTCCTCCACCGTAGGTGGAGGTTTACTTTGCATGCAAAAAAGCGGATCTGCTCACGCAGACCTGCTTCGGTATCTTCGCCGTTTCGGACCCGCTGCTCGACGAGAACGGGGTGGTAGAACGGCATGAAGGCGTTCATCACACTTCGGGCAGCTTGCGCGGCATCATCAACACTAAACTCGCCTGCTTCGATCCCCTCTTTTACGATCGTCTCGATGATCGTCACGATCTGGGCACCATGGGCTCTGATGATCGCCCAGTTCTCTTCCGTCGCGGCGACGATCAGATCGTGGACCGGCTTCTCCTGGATGAACG
The DNA here is from genome assembly GCF_964252955.1 of Pararhizobium sp. LjRoot238. Taxonomy (NCBI): domain Bacteria; kingdom Pseudomonadati; phylum Pseudomonadota; class Alphaproteobacteria; order Hyphomicrobiales; family Rhizobiaceae; genus Pararhizobium; species Pararhizobium sp. LjRoot238. The sequence continues at coordinate 170,981 of NZ_CAXUPP020000004.1, forward strand.
TCGTTTTCCTTTTGTGTTGGAGGATATTTAAAAGATCTACGAGCTTCTCTTGAGCCGGCGCACGCATCCGGGCGATCGCATTTGCGGATCGAGCAGTTTCTGCAAAGAAGCGGCCACAGATCGCCGCGTTGATTTCCGCCCTTGAAAGGAAATAGCGGTAGATATTCGCGCTGCTCATTCCAAGGCAAGATGCAATGTCGGACACCGACGTCTTTTGGTAACCGATGCGGCGAAAGTGCTCTTCCGCCACATCCAGTATGCGCTCCCGAAAGAAGCCGACGTCAATTTCTCTGGAGGCAACTCGGCTCATGAGGTCTCCATTCCGACGTTTCTAACCAACCGGCGTTTCAAGACGCGCCCGATTATTGCAGGCGATCCGCTCCCCGACGCATAGCGGTCGGCACAGAAGCGGTGCTGAAAAACCGGAGGTATCTCTTGCAAACGAGATGCCCTACTCGGCGGCCATCGCCCTCGGGAGTTCCAGTTCTTCAATCGTTTCTCCTTGGTTGTCTTCTTTCGTTGGTTTGATCCGGAACCACACCGCATAGAGGGCTGGAAGGAAGAGCAGGATCATGACTGTGCCTGCCGCCGTTCCGCCAATCAGTGTGTATGCCATCGACCCCCAGAACACCGAATGCGTTAAGGGTATGAAGGCGAGAATGGCTGCCAGCGCAGTCAGAATGACAGGACGCGTACGTTGCACAGTGGCTTCAATCACCGCGTGATAGTCATCAAGGCCGGCGGCCTGATTTTCCTTGATTTGCTCAGTCAGGATCAGCGTGTTGCGCATGAGGATACCGGCCAATCCTATCAGTCCGAGAATGGCGTTGAAGCCGAAAGGCTGATTGAACAGGAGCAGGGTCGGGACGACTCCGGCAAGTCCGAGGGGGGCGGTCAACATCACCATTGTCATCGTCGACAGGCTACGCACCTGAAGGATAATGACAATCAACATGGCCGCGATCATCAGCGGAAAAACCTGGACGAGTGCGACATTGGCCTTGAGCGACTCCTCGATATTGCCACCCATCTCGATGCGATATCCAACCGGAAGCGATGCGATGAGCGGCTGAAGTGCCTTCATGACCTGCTGGGAAACTTCCGGGGGTTGCGTCGCTTCGTTGATATCGGAGCGTATCGTGATCACCGGCGTGCGGTCACGGCGCTTCAGGATAGGCTCCTCGAACCGGATCTCCGAATGCCCGATCTGATCGAGGGGGACCTGACGGCCCTCCCTGCTCATGAGCGAGAAATCGCTCAGCCGTGACGGATCAAGTCGGTTGTCACCTGCGCTGCGTGCGACAACGGGGACGTTGCGGATGTTGTCGCGCACCTGTGTGACCGGAATGCCGCTGAGCAGCAACTGCATCTGCTGGGCTGCCTCAGAGGGTGAGAGACCGATCAGATTGAGCCGGTCCTGATCTGGAACAAACCGCAGCACAGGGGTTCGGTTGCCCCAATCCCGGTTGGCCTGTCGTACATCGGGTACACTTTTCATAATTGCCAGGGCTTGCTCGGAAATCTTGTACAACTCATCCTGATCCGGTCCCATGATCCGAAACTCGACCGGAAACGGCGTGTAGGGGCCGAATACAAGCTGCGTTACACGGATAGATGCTTCAGGAACGAGCCCTTCCGAAATAGCGGCCCGAAGGCGGTGCTTTATAGCCTCGCGTGCATGGGCATCGGGCGTCAGCACAACGACCTTGGCGAAAGCAGGATCGGGAAGTTCCGGCGCCATGGCGAAGAAGAAGCGAGGTGCACCCTGCCCCACATAGCTGGTGACGATTTTCGCTTCCGGCTGAGTTTGCAGCCAGGCTTCGACTTTCTCTACTGCGGCTGTCGTGGTTTCGATGCTCGTACCTTCGGGCATACGAACTTCGACCAGCACCTCGGGCCGATCCGATGTCGGGAAGAACTGTTGTTTTACGCTTCCCATCCCGACGACCGAAACAGCCATCGTGATGCCGACCACAGCGCAGGTCACGAACTTGTGGCGAACCGCAAACTTGATGATGGAGCGCAGGCGCCGGTAGTTCGGCGTATCATAGATGGCGTGGTGTCCGCCTTCGACCGGTTTGATGTTCGGCAGCATTTTTACACCGAGGTATGGCGTAAAGGTCACCGCGATGATCCAGGAGACGATCAGCGCAAAGCCGACAACCCAGAAGATGTTGCCGGCGTATTCACCCGCAGTCGATCGTGCGAAGCCCACAGGCATCAGCCCGATAATCGTGACCAGCGTACCCGACAGCATCGGCGCCGCCGTATGGCTCCAGGCATAAGCGGCCGCCTTGATGCGGTCCATGCCCTCCTCCATTTTCACGACCATGACCTCGATGGCGATGATGGCGTCGTCCACGAGAAGGCCGAGCGCAAGGATCAAAGCGCCGAGCGTGATACGATCGAAAAACCGGCCAGTTTCCAGCATGATGAGGAAGACGACAGCAAGGGTGAGCGGCACAGCAAGCGCCACCACAATGCCGACGCGCCAGCCGAGTGCGACCAGACTTACGAACAGCACGACGCCAAGCGCCATGGCGAACTTCAGCATGAACTCGCCGACCGCCTCATCTATGTTGACGGCCTGATCGCTGACTTTGGTGAGCGTCATACCAAGCGGCAATGTCTGCGCAATCTCGGAGGACCGCGCTTCAAGCGCCTTGCCGAGCTCAAGGCCATTCCAGCCCGGTTGCATCACTGCACCCAGCATGATTGTCGGCTCGCCCTGATGGCGGATGATGTAGGTTGCGGGATCCTGATAACCGCGCCGCACCTCCGCCAGATCGGAGAGCTTTAGCGTCCGTCCGCCCGCCACGATCGGCGTGTCGGCAATCGCCTGTACACTGTTATAGGCTCCGTCGAAACGGATGAAGACCTGGGGGCCACGCGTGTCGATAGAGCCGGCCGGCGTGACCGTGTTCTGTCTCTGCAAAGCTGCGGCGATATCGGTTGCCGATATTCCGAGTGTTGCGAGCTTGGCATAGGAGAATTCGACGAAAATCTGTTCTGGGCGCTCTCCGAGAATGTTGATTTTCTTGACGCCCGGAACATGCAGGAGGTCCTGACGGATGACCTCCGCCTGGCGAACGAGGTCGCGCATCGGCATCCCCTTCGCCTTCAGTGCGTAAAGTCCGAAGCTCACGTCCGAGTATTCATCATTGACAAAGGGACCCATGACGCCGGGCGGAAGATTTCGGGCTTCGTCGCCGAGCTTTTTGCGAGCTTGATAGAACTCTTCTGCGACGGCGCTTGCCGGAGTATTGTCTTTGAGTGTGACCGTGAGGAAGGCGTAGCCAGGCCGCGTCGTGGTTTCGACACGGTCGTACCACGTGAGTTCCTGGATACGCTTTTCGAGCGGCTCAGCCACAAGATCCTGCATTTCGCGCGCTGTCGCGCCCGGCCAAACTGACGTGACCGTCAGTGTCTTGATGGTGAAAGACGGATCCTCGGCGCGTCCCAGCTTGACAAAGGCGTATGCTCCTGCGGCAGCCAGAAGAACGATAAAGAACAGAGTAACGGCGCGTTCGCGGACAGCGATGGCGGAAAGATTGAAGCTCATTATTTCGTCACCTCTTGCTGCGAGGCAATCCTGACGGCCACACCATCGTCGAGAAGATGTGCGCCCAGAGCGACAACCTGCTCGCCAATTCCAATTCCCGTGACAAATGCCGTTTCTTCGCCGATCTGCTGAACTTTGACCGGGGTGAACTTCACGGTGGATGTGCCGCCATCAACAACCCACACACCCGTGCGGTTACCGTCGTCCAGGATGGAGCCTACGGGAACAGCGACCTCCAACTGCCTGTCCGCGTCCAGAATTTTAATCGTAACAGTCGAGCCGAGCGGAGCAGAGGCGGCGGAGCCTTCAAGAACATAACGCGCGTCGTAAGTGCGGGTCTGGGGATCGGCAGCGTCGGAAATCTGTCGCAAACGAGCTTTTCCGCTGAGGCCGTCGCCTCCGTAGACACTGGCCTCCGCCACGGACCCTACCCGGGGTCGTAAAGTCTCAGGTAGCCAGACAACAGCTTCCCGCGGTCCAGCCTGCGCGAGTTGAACCACCGTCTGGCCTGCTGTCACGACTTGCCCGGGATCTCCAAGCGTATTGACGACCGTTCCATCCGAATCTGCAAGAAGAACGGAATAGGTGGCCGCATTTTCCGCAACCTTGGCGTCGGCTTCAGCCGCGGCGAGCTGTGCGGAGGCCGTATCGAGAGCCGCCTTTGCCTGTTCATAACGCTGTTGAGTGGCAGCCAATCCATTTTTCACCAGCGTCGCATATCGTGTCTCATCTGCCTGTGCCTGGGTCAGGACGGCACGCGCTGCGGTGACCGTATTGCGCTTCGCTGTCAGCGCGAGCTGGAGATCGGTTTCATCAATGCGCATCAGGGTCTGGCCTTGTCTCACCTGCTGGCCAACGTCGACCAGCCGCTCGACGATTTTGCCGGGAACCCGGAAACCGAGGTTGCTTTGTATCCGCGATGCAACGGTGCCGGTAAACGAACGCTCCGCCGTTTCCGTCTTCTTCGCCTCTGCCACCATTACCAGTGGTGAAGCGGTCCTTGGGTCTGCAGCCTCGGCTTCCCGTTTAGGCGTTTCGAACACCAGGAAAAAGGCAGCCGCCCCCGCCGCTGCGACGAGACCCACGAAAGTCAGGACATGTTTGCGTTTCATTTTGAGTTCTCTTCTTGACCAGCAACCTGGATGATTTAGATTGCGATCTAACTCTATTTTGGTTATAGATGTCAAATGAAATCTAATCGGAGGTCAGTATGAGAGTGAGCCGAGCACAGGCCGAGGAGAACCGGGAAACGGTGATCAACGTCGCAAGCCGTCTGTTTCGAGAACATGGATTTGACGGGATTGGCCTGAAAGATCTGATGAAGGGAGCCGGCCTTACGCAAGGTGGCTTCTATAAGCAGTTCGCATCGAAGGACGACCTTGCTGCACTGGCATCGAGGCGCGCGATGGAAAGCGCGACCCGGAGATGGTCAGCGGCGGCCGCGGACAGTTCCGATCCCCTCGAAGCTGTCATGGCGTTCTACCTCTCCCCCGACCATCGTGGAGAAATGGCCGAAGGTTGCCCTTTGGTGGCGCTCGGATCGGACGCCGCTCGGCAGAGTGAAGAGGTAAGACGTCCATTCGAGGATGGTATCCGCGCTCACTTTGAGGTGCTGGATGAGCTGATGGACGACGCCAAGAGCTCCAATCCCAGCGGCAAGGCGATGGCGATACTGTCTCTGATGGTGGGCGCCGTCACGTTGTCGCGGATTATGCAGGATGAGAATTTGTCGCAAGGCATCCTCGACGCAGCCGCTTGCGAAGTCAGGCGCATTGCTGGCGGCGATGGCGTCGCCTGAAGGCTATCGCCGGGTTCGATGACCTAGTGCGGATAAGGGCACGCGTTGACCTGCCGCCCGAATGTGCGGGCAACAGGGCTCCTTGAATCCTTGCGCAAACTGCATGTTTTGAGAACGGGCACTGGCCGTATCGTCGGCCGGCACGCGAAAAGCTTGCTTAATTTCAATGAGAAGACAGGTGGAAAACAGATGCGTCGTATCGTTGTAACGGGAATGGGAGCTGTCAGCCCCCTTGGAGCCAATGTCGGCATCTCCTGGTCGCGCCTCCTTGCGGGTCGGAGCGGTATTCGGCGACTGGGAGACGATGTCGTCGGAGACCTGCCGTCCAAAATAGGGGGAGTGGTCCCCTCGTTCGCTGAAGACGCCGAAGGAGGCTTCGATCCGGATACCGTCCTGGCTCCGAAGGATCAACGCAAGGTCGACCGATTCATCATCTTTGCACTGGCGGCCGCTGAAGAAGCGCTCGCTCAAGCGAAGTGGAAGCCGATTTCGAATGATGACCGGCTACGAACCGCGACGATCATCGCTTCGGGTATCGGGGGCTTTCCCGCAATCACTGAAGCGGTTCGCACCGTCGATCAACGCGGTGTCCGTCGTCTTTCACCTTTCACCATACCGTCGTTTCTCGTCAACCTCGCGGCGGGACAAGTCTCGATCCGCCATGGCTTCAAAGGCCCCCTCGGCGCACCGGTAACCGCGTGCGCTGCCGGTGTTCAGGCGATTGGAGATGCCGCCAGGCTTATTCGATCCAATGAAGCCGACATTGCTATCTGCGGCGGAACGGAAGCCTGCATGAATATCGTCAGTCTCGGTGGTTTCGCAGCTGCCAGATCGCTATCGACCGGCTTCAACGAAACGCCGAGCCAGGCATCGCGTCCTTTCGACACGTCACGCGATGGCTTCGTCATGGGCGAAGGGAGCGGCATGCTCGTCATCGAAGCCTTGAGCCACGCGCTTGCTCGCGGCGCCACTCCAATTGCCGAACTCGTCGGATACGGCACGACAGCCGACGCCCATCACATCACCTCCGGCCCCGAAGACGGGAACGGGGCGCGCAGAGCCATGGAGATCGCTATCGCGCAGGCCGGTATAGCCCCGCGTGAGATCGGACATCTGAACGCGCACGCCACCTCGACACCAGTGGGAGATCTCGGTGAGATCAGGGCCATCAAGACTGTGTTCGGTTCCGACAACACCATCGCTGTGAGCGGTACGAAATCGGCAACAGGACATCTGCTCGGTGCGGCTGGTGGGCTGGAAGCCATCTTCACAATCATGGCACTCAGGAACCAGATCGCGCCGCCGACCCTGAACCTGAGTTCTCCGGATCCGGAAGCCGACGGTATCGATTTCGTCGCAAACCAAGCGCGCCAATTGGACGCTGAATACGCAATATCCAACGGTTTCGGCTTTGGCGGGGTCAATGCCAGCGCACTCTTCAGACGGTGGACATAAAGGGATCAGTGGTAGCAATCCACCGTTGGCTGACTCTCATCGCCGCGGCCACCCCGTCCTGAAACTAGCCTTGCTTGGGAGCTGACCTTCTATGAACCAAACGATGGTTACCGCACCGAATATACGTCCCCTCCAGCCAAGGATTGCCGTCATTGGCGTGGGTGAGCTCAGCAACGTTCCTGGGGAAAGAAGACAGGCATGAAGGCGGGCGCGTGTTACTTAAAGGCATGCTTCTGCCAGACTGCTGAGAGCCTGACAGAGGCCAGGTAGATCGGTATTTCCGTCACACTCTAATGCCAGGCCGCCTTCGTATTCCTGGAGCTGCTTGATCCCCCTCTCAAGCCGTTCGCTCCCAGCCACGGTCAGAAAAAGCCGCCGCGCTCTGCGGTCGCTGATATCGACCGGCGCAAAAACCAATTCTTGCCTCATCAGAGGCTTGAGGTTCGCCGCAATCGTCGAAGCATCGATGCCGAGGCTGCGGGAGAGATCGGCGGCTCTAGGGGACCCCGCCTCGGCGATTGCCGCAAGCAGCAATGTCTGCTCGGCAGTCAGTCCTGTCGCTCGCAATGCAGAGTCAGCGCCGCGCGAAATAATGCGATTGGCCCGCTGAAGTACAAAGCATAGATCGTTGGCGATGGGGTTTTCCGCGATGTCGGTGGCGATTGGTTCCCGGTCAAAGAATATCGTTTTCGTCATTCCTGTATGGCCCCGGACGGCGCGTTCGCTCACCATCAAAATTAGATTGCGTCTAAACTCTATACGTGATTTAGATTTTAAACGAAATCTATTATCAAGCAGCATGATTCTCTGCCTGCCACTCAGGATGAAGCGTCTATGTGAGGCGTTTCCTGAGTGTGACGAGCTTCATGTCGGCTGCACGCCGATACCCGGAACATCGAGGCCGTAATGCGCGAAAAGGATCAGCCATGACCGACGTCTCCTCTTCAAAGGGTTCACCTGCCATGAAAATCCCGCCGCGGGCTCCACTGGGAGTTCTGGACGGCCCAATCACACCAACCCTCCTCCGATTGGCGCTTCCGACCGTTGTCGTTCTCGTGGTTCAAACACTTGTCGGGGTTGCCGAAACCTACTTCATCAGTTTTCTTGGCACTGAAGCGCTGGCAGGCGTCACCCTCGTCTTCCCAGTGCTCATGTTGATGCAGATGATGTCAAATGGCGGGATCGGCGGTGGTGTCTCTTCTGCGATTGCTCGGGCACTCGGGGCCAATCGCCGCTCCGATGCCGACGGACTTGTCTGGCATTCAGTCGCCCTTGCCACCGCTTTCGGCGCTGTCTTCTCGCTCGCCGCCATCCTGTTCGGGTCATATCTGTACCGCTCAATGGGCGGATCCGGAGCGACGCTCTCAGCCGCCCTCACCTACTCAGGGATTGTGTTCGCGGGCTCCATTCCTATCTGGATCACGGCACTGCTGTCAGCGGCACTTCGCGGCGCCGGCAACGTCAAGGTGCCCGCACTGGTGATCGTCTCGGGCGCCGTAATTATGTTGGCACTGTCGCCTCCCCTGATTTTTGGCTGGGGTCCGTTCCCACGGCTCGGCGTCGCCGGCGGCGGTGCAGCAGTCTTCATTTATTACCTTTTGGCGGCTGTCGCGCTGTCAATTTACCTGCGATCGTCACGTAGCCCGCTGAAGCTCAGAATTGTTCCGCTACAGGGTCGGCTGTTCAGGGACATATTGGGCGTCGGACTCCCCTCCGCTGTCGGTACGGTTCAGGTCAATCTCACGGTCACCTTCGTCACCGCTGCCGTTGGCCACTTCGGCGCGGATGCCATCGCGGGATTTGGAATTGCGTCGCGCCTCGACTACCTGCAGATCCCCATCATTTTCGGCCTTGGGACCGCCATTGTGACGATGGTCGGCATCAACATGGGAGCAAACCAGGTCGAACGTGCGCGCAGGGTCGCCTGGATTGGCGCAGGCATGGCGTTTGGAGTCACACAGATCATCGGCCTCCTCGCTGCGCTGTTCCCGCATGTCTGGATGAAGCTGTTCACCAACGACCCAAACGTACGGGAAATGGGATCCCTTTATTTGCGAACGGTGGCACCTGCATACGGGGCGATTGGATTGGGACTGGCACTTTACTTCGCGAGCCAGGGAACCAAGCGTGTGCTTCTTCCCGTAATGGCCGGAACCGTGAGGATGATTGTCGCCGCGGGTTTGGGATGGTCCGCGGTGATCTGGTATGGAGCGAGCGTCGGCGTCCTGTTCCAAATCGTCGCCGTGGCGGCGCTCGCTTACGGAGTGCTCACAGCCACAGCCGTTCTTCCGCGTCGGATATTTCGAGCGCGAGGAATTCGAGCAGAACCAATTGTCAGTAAATCGACCGCGCCTATTGTTTGATCGATCAAGCTGAATTTCTCACAACAAGCTTGCCCTGGAAATTAACTGTCTCCCTCGGCGCTCTTTCCAGAATCATGTCGATTGTCGCTTTGACCATCTGGTCGGTGGGTTGCTCGTAGGTTGTAAGGCTGTATGCGGGTGACGCCGCAGGGGCAGCGTTGTCGAAGCCCACAATGGCGAGATCGTTCGGCACACGTAACCCGAATTCGCTTCGGACAACATCCATAGCTCCGAACGCGAGGGCATCATTTTCGCACATGAGGACATCGATCCGGTCTTCTGGCGCGACTTGGGACAGATAGTCCCGGGCAGCCTGTGCGCCGGCCTCTGCGCTGTAGCGCTCGGCAGACATCTCCACAAGTTCGACCCCGAGAGAGGTTCGCCAGAATTCTTTAAAGTTCCTCCGCCTGCCAAGCGCCGTAGACAGGGTGCGAGCTCCGGCCATAAATCCCGGCCTCCGATATCCCTTTTCCAATAGGTGCTTGCCGATCTCGGCAATCGCTACGGCCGCATCGCAGGAAATAGCGGGAACATCTTCGATCTGGCTATCTCGAGCGAGAACAAACATCGGAGGCCCACCACGTCCCAGCTTATGATCTGTCAACATCTCGTCGCGAAACGCTGTACCAAATAGCACGATCGCATCAACCTGCCGCTGGTCGGCATTCAATATGGCATGCACGTGGCTGTAGTGCTGATTGATATTGATCAACATCGTCACGAGCCCCTCCGCCTGCAGGCTAGCGGTCAGCTTTTCAAGAAACGGAAGCTTGTGTGGGTTTGCAAAGTCATCAACGAGAACCGCGACCTGATGTGTAGAATTGGTGGCAAGGCTCCTGGCCAACAGGTTCGGCCGATAATTGAGTCGCTCTGCCGCCTCCAGCACTTTGGCTTTGCTTGCTTCCGTGATCGAGGCACCCGGGGTAAATGCGCGGATGACCGTCCACTTCGAAACGCCGGCCTCCATCGCCACGTTCTGCGCCGTCGCTCGCTTCATAATCGAACTTCTCCGTTTCGAAACGTTTATTCCATTTCTGCCGGATCGCGAAATGAATGGTTGATTTCTTCTAGCAAGAATTCTATAGCTATGCACGTTTGCTACCGGTAGCAAATTTTATACACCCGGTAGCATATTGGAGGACGCGCCGTCTGAGGCGTTTTTGGTGGTTCTCGCGCTGGGAGGTGTGGGGGCACCCTTTGGGAGGAGTTTTTATGAAATCGTTTCTTCGTAAAATCGTGCTGGGCGTTGCCTTGGTTGGAGCGCTTGGCGCTGCATCGGGCGTTGCCATCGCACAGGATATCAACATCATCGCCGTAACGCATGGCCAGGCCAACGACCCCTTCTGGTCCGTTGTCAAGAACGGGGTGAGCGCCGGTGCCAAGGATGCCGGTGTCAGCATCGACTATCGTGCACCGGAAACCTTCGACATGGTGGCCATGAGCCAGTTGATCGACGCAGCAGTCAACCAGAAACCAGCCGGCCTGATCGTCTCGATCCCGGATTCGTCCGCATTGGGCCCGTCGATCCAAAAGGCCGTCGCCGCCGGCATTCCGGTCATTTCCATCAATTCCGGCTCCGATGTCTCGAAGTCGCTCGGAGCGCTTCTCCATGTCGGCCAGGACGAATATAGCGCCGGCAAGGCAGCGGGTGAAAAGCTCAGGGAAATGGGCGGCAAGGTCGCCATCTGCGTCAACCAGGAAGTCGGTAACGTTTCCCTCGATCAGCGTTGCAAGGGCTTCTCCGATGGTTTTGCAGGCACCGTTACGGTTCTGCCCGTCTCCAACGATCCGGCCGACGTACGGGCCAAGGTGAAGGCTGCGCTCAGCTCCAATCCCGACATCGACACCGTTATGGCGCTCGGTGCGAGCACGGCAGGCGAACCATCCCTGGCTGCCGTCGCCGATGCAGGCGTGACCGGCAAGATCAACGTTGCGACCTTCGACCTTTCGGCGGACTTCTTGAAGGCTGTCGCATCCGGTGAAGCCGCTTTCGCCATCGATCAGCAGCAGTTCCTCCAGGGTTATCTGCCTGTCGTCTTCCTCGCAAACTATGCGAAATACGGCCTGATCCCCGGCGGCAATGTGCCTTCCGGTCCGAACCTGATCACCAAGGAAAAGGCAGCCCAGGTCGTCGAACTATCGGCAAAGGGCATCCGTTAATCCACGACTGTCGAAAGGCGTGATTGTCGAACACCCTCCCCGCTTTCGAGGACGGTGTTCGACAGACGACGTGCGTCGTGAGGAATGCCCTCGGCGCTTCGGCGAATTGCATCCATTGGGAGGTAGGTATCATGGCTCCGATCGAGCAAAAAATAGGAGATGCGTCAAACTCCGACGAGCGCATCAAACAAGTGGGCTTTCTTACACATATGATGCGTCGGCCCGAACTCGGCGCGGTTGCTGGCCTCATCCTGGTGGTGACGTTCTTCTTTCTTACCGCAGACCGTTCGATGTTTTCGCTTTCAGGTGTGATGACGATCCTGGCCCCAGCCTCACAGCTGGGAATTCTCGCCATTGCGGCAGCTCTGCTGATGATTGGTGGCGAGTTCGATCTTTCGATCGGCTCGATGGTCGCCTTCGCGGGTCTGATCTTCGGTGCGGCCCTGACCAATTTCGGCCAACCACTCTGGATTTCCATTGTCATCACGATGCTGCTTGCAGCCGCCATGGGCGCAGTGAACGGACAGATCGTCATCAGGACACGGCTGCCGTCGTTCATCGTCACGCTTGCCTTCCTCTTCATTCTGCGGGGTCTAACTCTTGTTGGACTGAAATGGGCGACTGGCGGCTCGACACAGCTTCGCGGTATAGGTGAGGTCGTCGGCGACGGTCCCTTGAAGCGCTTGTTCTCGGGCGTCGCCTTCCAGGACATTTTCAGCTGGCTTGCAGCCAATGACCTGATCGAAAAATTCGACAATGGTGTTCCGAAAGTCACGGGCGTGCCGGTATCCGTCCTCTGGTTCGTCGCTATTGCTGTGCTTGCCACTTGGGTTCTTTTACGGACACGGATCGGAAACTGGGTCTTTGCCGCCGGCGGCGATCCCAATGCGGCGAGAAACTCTGGCGTACCGGTCGACCGTGTAAAGACAGGCCTTTTCGCCCTCACGGCCTGCGCCGCAGCACTCGTTGCTATCATCACCGTGCTGGATGCCGGCTCGACGGACGCGCGTCGTGGTTTTCAGAAGGAATTCGAGGCGATCATCGCTGCCGTGATTGGCGGATGCCTGCTGACAGGCGGCTATGGTTCGGCGATCGGCGCCTTCTTCGGCGCCATCATTTTCGGCCTCGTCTCCATCGGCCTGACCTACACGAAGTTCGACTCGGACTGGTTCCAGGTGTTCCTCGGCTCGATGCTGCTTCTGGCCGTTCTCTTCAACAATTTCATCCGCCGAAAAGTGACAGGGGAGCGCTGATCATGACTGATACCCATTCAGGAACCGCTCCGCCGGTCATAGAAGTCAGAAATATCGTCAAGCACTACGGCTCCGTCATCGCGCTCTCAGGTGTTTCAATGAAGGTATCACAGGGCGAAGTGCTCTGCCTGCTTGGCGATAACGGAGCTGGGAAATCCACGCTCATCAAGACGCTGTCGGGTGTGGTCCGTCCCTCGGGCGGCGATTTCCTGGTCGAGGGAAAGCCGGTCGCATTCACCAGCCCGCGCGATGCACTCGATGCCGGCATCGCGACCGTCTATCAGGACCTGGCGATGATCCCGTTGATGTCGATCACGCGAAACTTCTTCATGGGACGCGAACCCGTAAAGGGCATTCCGCCGTTCCGTCGTGTCGATTTCAAGTATTGCAGCGAGGTGACCCGCGAGGAGATGCACAAGATCGGCATCGATATCCGCGACCCGAACCAGGCGGTCGGCACCCTTTCCGGCGGCGAGCGGCAATGTGTGGCGATCGCACGGGCGGTCTACTTCGGAGCGAAGGTCCTCATCCTCGATGAGCCGACATCCGCATTGGGCGTCGCCCAGACATCCATGGTGCTGAAGTACATCCACCAGGTCCAACAAAAGGGACTCGGCGTCATTTTCATTACCCACAATGTCCGTCACGCCTTTGCTGTCGGCAACCGCTTCACGGTTCTCAATCGTGGAAAGACGCTCGGCACCTTCGACAAAAGCGAGATTTCTCTCGAGGAACTGCAGAACCTCATGGCCGGCGGCAAGGAACTGCAGGTGATTTCTCACGAGCTCGGCGGGACGATCTGAGCAATACAAGCATTGGAAAACAGAAATGACCACGATCTTAAAAACCTCGCCTTTCACGCTCGCAGTCTGCGCGGAAATGGTGTTTCGCACCCTGCCCGTCCTTGATCGGCTGAAACGCATCACAGAACTCGGCTTCCAGGCGGAAATCTGGGACTGGACGAAACACGATATCAAGGCGATCGCAAAGTCCGGCACCACGTTCTCGTCGATGACCGGATACGTTTCCGGCACTTTGGCCGACGAGGAAGGCGCGGATGAACTTCTGCGCACAGCGCGCCTGTCGATCCCTGTCGCCAGGGAACTGAATTGCCCGCGCCTCAACCTGCACGGCACGGGGCTCGACGGACAGGGCCTGCCGGTCGTGAAATCGGACATCGTCACCGGCGCCATGTGGCTGAAAGCCGTCGATACGCTAAAGCGCATCGCGGATCTTGGGGAAGAGGAAGGCGTTACCTTCGTCCTCGAAAACCTGAACGAGGCTGTTGACCATCCAAAGACGCCGTTTGCCAAGGCCGCCGACACACTCGCTTTGGTCGCGGCCGTCAACCGGCCGTCGCTGAAGCTCAACCTCGATCTTTACCACGCGCAGATCGGTGAAGGGAACTTGATCGAGCTTTGCCGCACCGCCCTTCCGCATATCGGTGAAATCCAGGTCGCGGACGTTCCGGGCCGCAAAGAGCCGGGCACCGGGGAAATCAACTATCCGGCAATCGCACGCGCACTGAACGAGATGGGATACCGCGGGACGATCGGCATGGAAGCGTGGCCATCCGGCGATGACGAGCTGGCGCTTTCCCGTTTCCGCGACGCGTTTTCCCTCTGATCCGACAACAGCATTTTTCAGGAGCTTTTCATGCCCTCCCACCGTCCCGTCAATCTCGCTCTCATCGGTGCCGGCCGCATCGGTTCGTTCCACGCCGAAAGTGTCGCTCGGCGTCTCGTCGATGCCAGTCTCGTGGCCGTCGCCGATCCGGCGCCGCACGCTGCCGAAAAACTGGCTGCGGCGCTCGATGCGCCCGAAGCCTATACCAGTGTGTCGGAACTTCTCGCCAATCCCGAGATCGATGGCGTGATCATCGCCACACCGGCGCGCTTCCACACGAGCGTCGTTGTGGAAGCCGCGCGGGCCGGAAAAGCGGTCTTCTGCGAAAAGCCGATGGCGCTGACGCTTGAGGAAGCAGACCAGGCGATCGCTGCCACAAAGTCTGCCAAGGTACCGCTCCAGGTCGGCTTCAATCGCCGCTGGGACCAAGCTTTTTACGAAGGCCGCGCGGCGATCGACGCTGGCAAAGTTGGTTCCGTCCAACTTCTTCGCTCGTTGACGAGAGACCCGGGTCCCTACGGAGGCAACCCGGAAAAGACGCCGCTGTGGACGATCTTCTACGAGACGCTGATCCATGACTTCGACACGCTCCTTTGGCTGAACCCGACAGCGAAGCCGGTCGAGGTGACGGCGATTGCCGATGCGCTGGTGCGGCCGGATTTCGCCGACAAGGGTTTTCACGATACCGCCGTCGTCACCATCCGCTTCGACAACGGTTCGATCGCCGTGGCGGAGGCGAATTTCTGCGCCATGTACGGCTACGACATCCGCGGCGAGGTCTTTGGCTCCGGCGGCATGGTGATGATGGGCGACGTGCGCCGTTCCTCCATGACGCTCTACGACAAGAACGGAGTGTCGAACGACACCTGGAGGCGTGACACGGATCACTTCGTCCATGGTTACACGGCCCAGCTCGCCTCCTTCGTCGACGCCATAAGGACGGGCACCGTCACCGGCCCGACCGGTGAAGACGCCCGCAATGCGCTTGCCATCGCGCTTGCCTGCATCCAGTCGGTCACCGAGCGCCGGACGATTCCGCTCTCCAGCCTTTGAGGCCGGATCGCAAAAGACGGAGTGTGCCAAGAAATGCCGCAGCATATCCGCAATCTAAGCAGCCCGCCGGCAAGTTTCGAAGAGCTGAAGCGGGCCATCGCCTGCCGCGACGTCACCTTCCCTTTTCGCGTCGAGAATGTCGCGAAGAGGGTCCTGGCCAAACCGGAACTCATAGCCTTTGGTAGCGCGACCTCAATCGCGAACGACTGCGGCGTCTCCGTCTCTACGGTCATGCGCTTCGTTGCGCATATCGGCTTCCACGAGATCGCTGAGGCACGCGCAATTTTCAGAAGCGAGTTACGCCGCCGCCTGTCTGTGCTGTTGATCGGGGCGGGTATGAAAAACCCGAGCGATGGGTAAGCGGAACCTTATCCATCCTACGCCTTGAAGGGAACCGAACCGCACATCGGGGCAATAAGGACGACGACCGCTTGGCCACCGCGTATCAAGAACTGTCCATAGAAACTTGAAATACCGGCATTGTCATCGGCTTATCAGCAATTCGTCAAAGACCCCCGAGGGCAACATACTTCAGCTCAAGAAATCCTTCGATTCCGTATTTCGAGCCTTCACGGCCCATGCCGGATTGCTTGATACCGCCGAAGGGCGCCATTTCGTTGGCGATCATGCCGGTATTGACGCCAACCATGCCGGCTTCGAGCGCTTCTGCAACGCGCCAGATGCGGGCCATGTCCTTGGCATAGAAATAGGAGGCAAGGCCGAATTCGCTGTCATTGGCCATGGCGATGACATCATTTTCGTCTTCGAACGAAATGATCGGCGCCAGCGGCGCAAAGGTTTCCTCTCTGGCCACCTTCATCGCCTGCGTCACGCCGGTCACGACCGTCGGCTCGAAGAAAGTGCCGCCGAGCGCGCTGCGCTTGCCGCCGGAAACCACAGTCCCGCCTTTTGCGACCACATCGGCGACATGCTCTTCCATCTTCGCCACGGCCTTTTCATCGATGAGCGGCCCCTGGCTGACGCCGGCTTCGGTGCCGCGACCGAGCGAAAGACCTGAAACCTTGGCAAGCAGCTTTTCGGTGAAGGCTGCAGCGACACTCTCCTGCACATAGATGCGATTGGCGCAGACGCAGGTCTGGCCGGCATTGCGGAATTTGGAGATCATCGCGCCTTCGACGGCAGCATCGAGATCCGCGTCGTCGAAAACGATGAAGGGCGCGTTGCCGCCCAGTTCCAGCGACAGGCGCTTGATGCCGTCGGCCGCCTCCTTCATCAGCCAGCGGCCGACGCCGGTGGAACCGGTGAAGGTGATCTTGGCGACCTTCGGATTGTGGCAGAACTCGAGACCGATCGGCTTCGCCTCGCCGGTCACGACCGAAAACACGCCCTTCGGCACGCCGGCGCGCTCGGCCAGAACGGCGAGCGCCAGCGCCGATAGCGGTGTCTGCGAAGCCGGCTTCAGGATCATGCTGCAGCCGGCGGCAAGGGCCGGGCCTGCCTTGCGGGTGATCATGCCGTTCGGGAAATTCCACGGCGTGATCGCCGCGCAGACGCCGACCGGTTGCTTCAGCACCATGATGCGCTGGCCGGCATTGGGACCGGGAATGATATCGCCGTCGATGCGCTTTGCCTCCTCCGCGAACCATTCGAGATAGGCGGCATTGGAGACGACCTCGCCCTTCGCCTCCGCCAGTGGCTTACCCTGTTCGGTCGTCAGGATCAGCGCCAGATCGTCGGCGTTTTCGACGATGAGATCATGCCAGCGCTTGAGCACCTGCGCCCGTTCCTTGGCCGTGCGCCTTGCCCAGAGCTTCTGCGCGTCCGCCGCCGCATCGATCGCCTGGGCGACAACCGCCTGGCCGAGATCCGGCACATGGGCAATCAGCGCGCCGTCGAAGGGGTCGGTCACGGCAAAGGACTTGCCGTCGGGCGCGGTGATCCACGCGCCGGCGACGAAAGCCTTGTCTGTGAGCAGGGCGGGATCCTTGAGGGCAAGCGTGCGGCGCTCGGTCATGATGCATGATCTCCTATGATCTTCAAAAGGGCGGGAACGGCCAGCGACAGGCCGGACAAGAGAAGCAGGCCGAAGGCCATGCGGCGGATGGACAGGGCAGACAAGGGCGGTGGCCACCGTTTGGCAGCGAAGGTCATGATCATCACGACCGGAATGCAGAGCAGGCCCCACCAGAAGCCGCTGTGCGGCACGTCGCCGGCAGCCGCGACCATGGCCAGCCGAATGACGGCATTGACGGCAAAGACCGCCACCAGCGTTTCGCGGATGCTGATCGCCGGCAGCGGCTGCCGGTAGAGATGATAGACAAGCGGCGGACCGGCGGTGGAAAACAGGCCGCCCATGAGACCGGCAACCGCACCGAAAAACACGAAGGAAGCGCTCGAAGACCGCACTGCCAACGGCTGAGGCTTCAGTGCAAGCTGCAGGCTCGAAGCGATGATGACAATGCCGAGCACAAGCTTCAGCCAGTCGATCGACGCCGAAACCATCACGCCCAGCAGCCAGTATCCGGCAGTAAGAGCCGCAAGGCTGAAGATGATGACCGGCCAGAATTCAGGCCAGGCGATATCGCGCCAGCCGCGTGCGAGAACCTGCGCGGCATTGACGAGCACCATGCAGCCGACGAGCACGGCGGCTTCCGGCAGGGGCATCAGCCCGGAAAGCCCGATGCCGCCCATCATGATCAGGCCGAAGGCAAAACCGGTCAGGGTCTGCATATAGGCGGCAACGCCCGACAGCAACAGAAGCCCCGCAAGACCGGCAGCGCTCACCGTCACAGACCTCGAAGACCAGCAAACAGCGCCTCGTATGCGCAACCTGCCCGATAGAAGACGGGCGGCTGCCCGAGCGGCGCGGCAATCCGCAGCTTTTCGCCGCCGGCAAAGATTTCTCCCGTCCAGGCATGAACCCAGCGCTCGCCCCGCGGCAGATAGACGACGCGATCCGCCTGCGCTGCCTCCCAGACGGGCGCGACCAGCATGTCGGCGCCGTAGAGATAGCTGTCCTGGATCGCATAGGTCTCGCGATCGTCCTGGTGATGCAGGAAGAGCGGCCGCTGCACCGGCAGACCCCGCGCAACCGCCTCTTCGGACAGGGATTTGAGATAGGGCGCAAGGTGCTTGTAGACCCGCGTCATCCGGGCAAAATGCGACAGAACGTGCGGATCCTGATCGATCTGCACGTTTTCACGCGGACGGTTGCCCTCGTGGCTGCGCATGACCGGGGTAAAAGCCGCCATTTCCGCCCAGCGCATCAGCAGCTCCGGTGTGCGGACATTGCCGAACAGGCTGGTGTAGCCGCCGATATCGGAGTGATGATAGGAATTGCCCAGCAGGCCGGACGAGAGCGCCGCGCAGATGACGGTGACGAGTCCGTCATGGCGGGAGAAGTCCACCGACTGGTCGCCGCCCCACAACAATGGGCAATGCTTCTGCACACCGGTAAAGCCGGCCCGCATGAAGAACAGCGCCTCGCCGCTCATGCCACGGCTTGTCACGGCGTTGGCGTTGACCTCGGCCCAAAGCGTCGGCCACCGATTGTGCATCAGCTTTGCATCGATACCGTTTGAAAGCTGCACGTCGATCGGCAGGTATTCGCCGAAATCGGCCATCCAGCCGGAGAGGCCGTAGTCCAGCATCTTCTTGCCGATGATCTCCTCGGAAAACCATTCGGCTGCGGCCGGATTGGTGAAATCCACCACGCCGCAATCGAACTCGCCGAAATCCACGAGCGCAGTCTTGCCGGCTGCATCCGTCGCGAAATAGCCGGCGGCTTCGGCGATCGCAAACAGCGGGCCATCGACGCAGAGATACGGATTCACGTAGCCTAGGAACCGGATGCCGTCGTCGTTCAGCTCGGCGATCCTCTGGCGTAGGTCGGGATAACGATCCTCGTTAGCCTGCCAGTCCCAGAAAAGGCGCGCGCCGAAAGATGTCTGGCGCAGGCCGACCCAGTCCTCGCACCAGAGAGCAGACACCTCGACACCGGCATCGCGCATCGTCTGAAGACGCTCGAAGGATTTCTCTCCATCCTTCAGCCCGATGATCGCGCCGTTGTAAACCCAGTCCGGAAGCGGCGGCTGACGCCCGAAGCGCTCGGACAGTTGTCCGACGATATCGACAAAGGTCGGAGCGGCAAAAAGCTCGATCCGCTCGGGGATCGCCCAGATCTCGATCTCGTGGAAGGTCTTGCGGCGGAAATCGAAGACGGAATAGGCCGAGGTCTCCACATGCAGTGCGTAGAGCGCGGAGGAGACATAGGTTGGCTGCGGGTAGTTCGTGTTGAAGTAATCTCCGCCGGCCCGGTCCTTGGCGTTGGATCTGAAGGTGATCTCGCTGGTCCTGTCGCGTCCCACGCCGGGCTCCGAGGTCCACATGGGAAACCGGCGGCCGCGCATGTCGAGATAGGACATCTGCTCGCCACCGCCCCAGACATGTTCGTCAGGATCGGCGGGAACGCGGATCCAGAGACGATTGACCAGCGGGTCCATGGCTTCGAACTCGATGGCGCCGCTGGTCACCGTGAGGGCCAGCCGGGGTTTCTGGCCGGCCTTTTCGGACAGGGCAATCCGGTTTCCATCGATCTGCGCATGGGCCAATCGGCTACGCTCGACGACATAGTCCTCGATCTCGAAATTGCCGCGATACATGTCCATGCGCTCTTCGCCTATGCCGGCGTAGATGCAGGGCGCGCTGGTGCTGTGATCGAGAATCGTCCGGCCGTTGATGGACAGGGTAAAGCCGGTTTCTGTCTTTTCGAGTTTCATCGTGTTTTCTTTCAGGTCTTTCAGGTCCAGTGAGGGCACGCTCAATTCTGGGTGAGCCCGGCATCGACGACAAAATTGGCGCCGGTGCAGCCGCCGCTTTCGTCGGAGGCGAGAAACAGCGCCATGCGCGCCACGTGGCTCGCATCCAGCCGGAATTTCAGCGCCTGCAGGTCGATGAACTGCTGGTTCTGCTCCGGCGAGGTCCACAGCTTCAATTGCCGCTCGGTCACGATCGCGCCGGGCACGATGCAGTTGATGCGGATTCCGGAAGGACCGAGTTCGCGGGCAAGCGTCTTTGTCATGCCGTTGATGGCCGCCTTGGCCGTCGTGTAGCCGACCATGCCCGGACGCCCGCGCATCCAGGAAATCGAGCCGAGCATGATCACCGACCCGGCTCCCTTCTCCGCCATGCGCGGGCTGACGGCCTGGGTGGCGAAGAACTGGTGATCGAGATTGAGCGACAGCGCCCTGCGCCAGCTGTCCGGTTCGACATCGGCCATCGCGTGGCGATCGTCCTTGCCCGCATTGTTGACGAGCGTATCGATGCCGCCACACACCTGCTCTATCCCGGCAATGGCGACCCGCAAGGCCGCAATGTCGGTGATATCGCAGACGGAAAAGGCGGCCCCTGTTTCGGCGGCAAGCCTTGCCCCTTCGACAGCGTCGATATCGATGAAGGAGACGTTCGCGCCCTGCGCCGAAAAAGCCTTGACCATTTCCGCGCCGATCCCCGAAGCGCCGCCGGTGATCAGCACGGCGCGGCCTTCGAGAGATGCATAGCTGACGGTGTCATAGGTGGATGGCATGGATCAGACTTCCGGATTGAAAAGAGGTTTTGGCAGCCCCGAGACGTCGGTCCGCATGGCAAAGAGACCGCCCGATAGCGGAAATGCCGCGAGCTCGGCGTCGGAACGGCCGACGCTGGCGCTGGTGCAATAGAGCGTGCGCATGTCCGCGCCGCCGAAGGTGACCATGGTCGGGCATTTGACGGGAACCGGATATTCGGCTAGCAGCGTGCCATCGGGGGTGTAGCGCTGGACCCGTCCACCTTCGAACAATGCCGTCCAGTAGCAACCATCGACGTCGACCGCGCCGCCATCCGGGCGCCCCTTGTCCGTCTCGCTGCCAAACCGGGCAAAGACTTGCCGGTTGGATGCAGCGCCGGTTTTCGGCGCGTAGTCGTAGGTATAGAGCGTGTAGCGCAACGTGTCGGCGTGATAGAGCCGCGCTCCATCCGGCGAAAAGGCGACGCCGTTCGACGTCAGAAGACTGTTCGCCAGTTGGGCCAATCCGGTGCGATCATATCGATAGAGACCGGCAATCCCATTTTCGCGGCTTTCATCCACCGTTCCGGCAATGAACCGGCCCATCGGGTCGACCATGCCGTCGTTGAAGCGGCTGATCGCCTGGTCCTCGGGATTGGCGGCCAGCTTGCGAACCGGCCCGCCATCCGCATCGATCAGCCAGATCCCCGACCGCAAGCCCGCCACGAAACCGCCCCCTGCAACAAGTCCGATGCAGCCAACTTCCTCTGAAAGCTGGAGGGTCTTCAAGCCGCCCGTCTGCGGATCGAAACGATGGATGCGGCAGCGCTTGATATCGACGAAATACAGCACCTGCTCGGCGACTGACCACAAGGGGCATTCGCCGAGAGACGTCTTTGCGTCGAGAACAAGATCGAAGCCGGTTTGCACGAAAATATCCTCAATAGGCAGCGGCTGGTGCCGCAACAGGAGCCGCCTGCCCCTTCAGGACGCCCAGCCAGTCATTGGCGCGGCCGGTCATCATCGCGATATCCGAAGCGATAGCAGCGAAGTCGTAGCCGTACCCGAGGAAACGCTTCACCATGTCCGGATTGGGGCCGACGATACCGACAGGTATGCCGGCCGCACGCGCATCCTTGGCCGCCTTTTCGATCAGCGCCTGAACTTCCGGATGGGCGATATTGCCGATATGGCCCATGGCCGCCGACAGATCGCCCGGCCCGACGAACAGCGCGTCGATGCCATCAACCGCTGCGATCTCCGGCAGGCGCTCGATTGCTTCCGGCGTTTCGAGCTGGACGATGGTGCAGACTTCGCCGTTGGCCTTCTTCAGGTAGTCCGGGATCGTTCCGAACTTCGAGCCGCGATGAACGGCGGCCACCCCGCGAATGCCCTGCGGCGGATAGCGGGTGTAGGACGCAGCCGCGCGCGCTTCCTCGGCCGTCTGGACGAAGGGCAGCATGACGGTGCGTGCGCCGGCATCGAGCACGCGCTTGACCAGAACCTGATCGTTCCAGGCAAGCCGCACCACCGCCTCCGCCGGCGTGCAGCCGATGGCGCGCAGGATGCCCGCGACATCGGAGACCTCGACCGGCACATGCTCCATGTCGACGACGAGGAAATCGAAGCCGGCATAACCGAGCGCCTCGGCCGTTGCGGGTGCTGCAGCCATCAGCCAAGTTCCGAGCGGTGTTGCCCGCTCCTTTTCGGTAAGCCATGTCTTGAAATGGTTCGTCAGGCTCATGGTCGTCTCCTCAATAGATCGCAGGATCGGGCACGACGGCCGTTCCACTCAGAAAATCGAAATCGCAGCCCTGATCGGCCTGGCTGACATGCTGCTGGTAAAGCGCTGCAAAAGACCGTTGGTAGACCGGCGATGCAGGCTTCCACTCGGCTCGCCGGCGGGCGATCTCGGCCTCATCGACCCGCATGTTGACGGTCCCAGCCTCAACGTCGAGTTCAATCAGATCCCCGGTCTTCAAGAGCGCCAGCGGTCCGCCGATTGCGGCCTCGGGCGAGACGTGCAGGATGCAGGTGCCGTAATGCGTGCCGCTCATGCGGCCGTCGCAGATGCGCACCATGTCGCGCACACCCTGTTTCAGAAGCTTCTTCGGGATCGGCAGATTGCCCCATTCCGGCATCCCCGGTGCGCCAACTGGACCGGCATTGCGCAGCACGATCACTGTGTCCTCGGTGATATCCAGATCGGGATCGTCGAGCGTCGTGTTCATGACGCCGGGATTGTCGAAGACGATGGCCGGGCCGACATGCTTCAGGAATTTCGGATTGGCCGCAGAGGACTTCATCACGGCACCGTTCGGCGCCAGATTGCCGCGCAGAACTTCCAGCGTCTTGCCGCGCGACAGCGGCACCACCGGATTGTCCTCGCCGCGAATGACATCGTCGTTCCAGCAGTCCGCACCTGCGATGTTTTCGCCGAGCGTCCGGCCATTGACCGTCGGCCGCGTCAGATCGAGGTGACGGGAAAACTTGTGGAGAAGCGCCAGAAGACCGCCGGCGAAGTAGAAGTCCTCCATCAGGTATTCGCCGGATGGAAACACGTTGGCCGCCACGGGAACTTTACCCGCCATCGCCGCCATGTCGTCCAGCGACAGATCGACCCCGGCGCGGCGCGCCATGGCGACCAGATGGACGGCCGCATTGGTGGAGCCGCCGAGCGCCATATACGCAACGAGGCCGTTGAGGAAGCTCGCCTTGTCGAGGATGTCGGAGGGTTTCAGGTCCTCCCAGACCATATCGACGATCCGCACGCCGCAGGCCGACGCCATGCGCGGGTGGCCGGAATCCGTTGCCGGGATCGAGGACGCGCCCGGCAAGGTCAGCCCCATCGCATCGACGATCGAGGTCATGGTCGAGGCCGTGCCGATCGTGTTGCAGGTGCCGGCCGAACGCGTCATCCGGCTTTCCAGATCGACCCAGTCATCCTGCGTGATATTGCCGGCACGAAGCTCGTCCCAGTATTTCTTGGTGTGGGTTCCGGCCCCCGTCTTCATGCCGCGCCACTGTCCGTTCGACATCGGCCCGGCCGGGCAGTAGATCACCGGGATATCCATGGAGATCGCGCCCATCAAAAGCGCCGGCGTGGACTTGTCGCAGCCGCCGAGTAGAACCGCGCCATCGACTGGATGCGAGCGCAAAAGCTCCTCACATTCCATCGCCAGGAAATTGCGGTAGAGCATGGTGGTAGGCTTGACCATGACTTCGCCGACAGAGAGCGCGGGCATCTCGACCGGATAGCCGCCGGCCTGCCAAACGCCGCGCTTTACCGCCTCGGCGCGATCGCGCAAGTGCGCATGGCAGGGGCTCATCTCGCTCCAGGTGTTAATGATGCCGATCACCGGCCGGCCCATGAACTCGTCGCGACGCATGCCCATCTGCTGCGTGCGCTGGCGATGGGCAAAGCCCCGCATGTCGTCGGAGGCGAACCAGCGCTGGCTGCGCAGTTGCGAAAGCTCGCGCCTTTTCTTCACATCGCTCATCCCTTGATACCACCCGCAGTCAGGCCGGAGACGACACGCTCCTGGAAGATGACGATCAGGATCGCGACCGGAACGATGCCGACGACCAGTGCTGCCGAAATGACCGGCCAGGGAAAGGCGAACTCGCCCTGATAGAGCTGGATGCCGACCGGCAGCGTGCGCAAGGACGGGTTTGAGTTGAACGACAGCGCCAGCAGGAACTCATCCCAAGCATTGACGAAGGCAAGAATGCCTGCCGTGAATACACCCGGTGCACAGAGCGGCACGACCACCTTGAACAACGCCCCCATGCGCGTGCAGCCATCGATCATCGCCGCATTTTCCAAATCGCGCGGAATGCCCTCGAAGAACGACACCAGCATCAGCGTGCACACCGGCAGGCTCAGCACCGTGTAGGGCAGGATCAGCGCCGTCCAGCTGTTCAAGAGATTGAGCGCCCGCATGATCTCGAACAGCGGCACCAGCAGCGTCACCAGCGGGAATGTCGAGACGGCGATGATCAGCGACAGGATTAGCCCGCGATAGGCCAAGTTGAGTCGGGCGAGCGCATAGGCCGCCAGCACTGAGACGAGCAGCGTCAGCGCGGTCGAGAGTAGCGCCACCATGAAGCTGTTGAACAGGAAGATGTGCAGCGGCTGGTCGGAGAAAGCCTGCACATAGTTCTGCACGGTCGGCGCATGCGGGATCCAAGTGATCGGCTTGGCCGTCAGCTCCGCTTCCGTTTTGAGTGAAGTGAAAAGGATCCAGAGCGCCGGGAACATGCCGTTCACCAGGAGAATGCCGGCTGCGATGAAGCGCAGCGGCTTTCCAGACAGGAAGGACGTCGAACCGGCGGTTGTTGTCGTGCTCATGGCGATTACTCCTTGGTCCGGATCATGCGGAGGTAAACGGCCGTCACGCACATCGACAGGGCGAACATCACGACGGCGAGCGCCGAGCCGTAGCCGAGATCGAGGAAGGACACGGTGTTCTGGTGGATGTACATGGCAAGCGTCGAGGTGGAAGTGCCCGGCCCGCCGCCCGTCATCATGTAGGGGATGTCAAAAGTCTGCAGCGCGGTGATCGTGCGGAAGATCAGCGCCACGACGATCGACGGCTTCAGAAGCGGCAGCGTGATCTCGAAGAACTGCCGCATGCGCCCGGCGCCGTCCACGTCGGCAGCCTCATAAAGTGAGCGCGGAATGGTCTGCAGCCCCGCCAGGATAATCAGCGCCATAAAGGACGACGTCTTCCAAACGATGGTGAGACAGATGGCGGCAAAGGCCCAGTTCGGCGAGTTGAACCAGATGATCCCCTCGAACCCGAAACGGTTCAGCACGTCATTAACGACGCCATATTCCGAATGGAAGAACCAGGCGAAGATCAGGCCGGCAAAGGACAGCGGTAGCGCCCAGGGGATAAGCAACGACAGGCGAACGGGCCACTGCATCGCGAAGGGAAGGTTTGCCATCAGGGCCAGACCAAGCCCGACCAGCAGAGCGCCGGGAACGGTGATCAGCGTGATTAGAACCGTATTCCAGGTGGTTTCCCAGAAGACCGGATCATCGATCATCAACCGGTAGTTCTCCAGCCCTACGAATTCGGCAGGAAGGCCGGAGGTCAGCGACAGGTTGAAGAAGCTGGTATAGGCCAGCCGGCAAACCGGATAGACGATGATCAGCGCCAGAAGGATCGCGGCCGGCGCCAGAAGCAGCACGGCCAGCGAACGGTCGCTGAGATCAAGCCAGCGTGTCCAGCCCGCAGGCGGGGCTTCCCGTATGTCCGTTGCCTTGAATGTGGTTGTCGTCGCCATGGTTTCGTTCCGAAACGTTGAGAGGTCTGGACGGCAAGGCCTATGCCTCGCCCGGCGCAGCCGAAAGGCCGCTCGTCCTGCCTCTTGAGAATATCTCCCCTCCCCGCAGCACAGGGAGGGGATGGAGCAAGGCGTTAAGGGCTCCTCACCGCAGGATGCGCTTCAGGCGTGCCTCGATCTGGTCGGCGCCATCTTCCGGCGTCGTCACCCCGGCGAGAACCGCGTTGACCGTGGTGCGTATGACTTCGCTCACTTCGTTGTAGCGCGGCGTCACCGGACGCGGCTTGGCGGTCTCGACCACCTGCAGCGCATCGGCAAACCACGGCGCGCTCTTCGTAACCTCTGCGTCCTGATAAAGACCGGCATAGGTCGGCAGCAGCGAGGCGTTGATGGCCATGAACTTCGAAACGTCCTCAGACGACAGGTATTCGACCAGCTTCTTCGCCTCGTCCTGATGCTCGGAATAGGCCGACACGCCCCATTCCCAGCCGCCGAGGCAGGTGGCCTGCTCGCCACCCGTCATGGCCGGCAGCTTGGCAACGCCAACCTTGCCAGCAACGGCGGATTCAGCACCTTGCGACTGCGCCCAGGCATAGGACCAGTTGACCGCGAAGATCACGTTGCCGGCCTGGAATTCCTTGCGCGTATCGTCGGTGCCGACTTCGGCGATGTTCTTCTTGGCAACGCCTTCGTCGGCAAAGCTCTTCCAGAGGCTCAGCGACTTGATGGCCGCATCGCGATCGAAGGTCAGGCGGCCGTTGTCGGTCAGCATCTTGCCCTGGCTCCAATACGGCAGAAGGAAGGTGCAGACGGCACCCTCGATCGCCTTGCCCTGGAAGGACAGGCCCTGCAGATCGGCATTGCCCTCGCCTTCGGCGATTTTCTTCGCCGCAGTCTTCAATTCGTCCCAGGTCTTGGGCGGCTCGATGCCGTATTTCTCCAGAAGATCCTTGCGGTAGTAGAGGAACTGGGAGTCCGCGAAGGCCGGCAGCGCGATCACCTTGCCATCGACGGTGTTGGCGCCCGCATAGGCCGGCAGGAAGGACGACATGTCCTTATCCGCGAAATCACTGGTCCAGCCGGCAGCGGCAAACTGCGCCGGGCGGATGACGTCGAGGATCAGGACGTCGAGCGAGGTATCCTTGGCCGACATCACGGTGTTGAGATACTGCGCCTGGGCTTCGGACGTATTGCCGCCGGTCTCGATCTTGACCTTCACGTCGGGATTGGCGGCTTCATACTTGTCGAGCGCCTTGCGCCAGACGTCCGGCTGGTGCTGGCTGGAGATATAAATGTTCAGCGCCGTTTCAGCCGAAGCCGGCACAGCGAAGGCCAGCATTGTGCCGCAGAAAAGGGCACCGGTGAATTTTGAAAAAGTCATCATTTCCTCCCGTTTGGTGTTTGGTTGCGCGGTCTTGGCATCCTCCCCGCGCGGGGTCGTCAATGGACGGCGCGTTCCGTTGCGGCGTCAAAGAGATGAATTTTCGTAGGATCCACGCCGATCTTGAGCGTTTCGCCAGCTGTGACCCGCGTTTCCGGCGGCATCCGGGCCGTCAACGTTTCGTTGCCGACAGCGAAATGGACTAGGGTATCGGAGCCGAGCGGCTCGACGACCTGAACATGACAGGTCAGCGCCACCTCGGATGCGTTTGCCGTGAAATGCTCCGGTCGGATACCGACGACGAATTCGCGGCCGTCGACAGCGCGCGCCTGGATCGCCGACAGCGGCAGGTGGTCTCCATTGGCAAATATCAAATGACTGCCATCGGCCTTTGCCTTGGCAAAGTTCATCGCTGGCGATCCGACGAACCCGCCGACGAAGACACTGGCCGGGCGATTGTAAACCTCGTCCGGCGTTCCGACCTGCTCGATCTCACCACCGCGTAGGATGACGATCCGGTCGGCGAGCGTCATGGCCTCGACTTGGTCATGGGTGACGTAGATGATCGTCGTGCCGATCGCCTGATGCAGCTTCTTGATTTCGGTCCGGACCTGACCGCGCAATTTCGCATCCAGGTTGGACAACGGCTCGTCGAAGAGAAACACCTGAGGACGACGCACGATGGCGCGCCCCATGGCGACGCGCTGGCGCTGGCCGCCTGACAGCTGGCCCGGCCGGCGATCGAGCAGATGGGAAATTCCGAGCATGTTGGCAGCCTCATCGACCCGCGCCGCGGCCTCGCCGGCAGCAATGCCGCGTACCTTCAGGCTGAAACCCATATTCTCCCGAACCGTCTTGTGCGGATAAAGCGCATAGTCCTGAAAGACCATGGCGATATCGCGCTCGCGCGGCGCCAGCCGATTGACGACACGGTCGCCGATCCTGACCTCGCCGCCGGTGATCGATTCCAGCCCGGCAACCATACGCAGGGTCGTGGATTTGCCGCAGCCCGAAGGACCAACGAAGACCACGAACTCACCGTCGGCGATCTCCAGATCGATACCCTTGACGATCCGAAGGGCGCCATAACTCTTGTCCAGCGCCCGTAGGCTCACTCCCGCCATTTCAGCCTCCCGAAAACGACACCTCATCCTGTGCCGATCGCTATTTCTTGTGCAAATAATAGCGCTACGATTTAACTTTGGCAAGCAGGCCCGCTCAAAATCGCTGTGTGTGATGCTGGCAAACCAAAACGGGCGCCAAAAATTTGCCAATTTATGGAGCCTTGTCAGATAAGTAGCGTATTCTCGGTCAATGGGAATTGTTCCATGGAACCCCATGCGCTATCATGCATCAGAATAATAGCGCTATTATATTGACTGGAAAAATGGTGGATACTCGACGCTCCGTGAAGCCGACACGCAAACGCCGCAAGATGCAGCGGGTGACGATGATGGATGTCGCGGCACGGGCCGAGGTTTCACCCTCGACCGTCTCGCTCTATCTGCGCAAGCCGGACGCCGTATCAGCGTCAGCCAGCGAGGCGATCGCAAAATCCATCGAAGCGCTCAACTATGTCCCGAACCTGATGGCGGGAGGGCTCGCCGCCGCCTCTTCCCGCGCCGTCAGCATCATCGTGCCTTCCGTGCGTAATGCCTTCTTCGCCGAAACAGTTGCAACCATGCAGGCGGAACTGGGCAAGGAGCGGCTGCAAGTCCTGCTCGGCCACACTGAATACAGCGAGCGCGAGGAGGAAAATCTGGTGCGGATGGCTTTGTCCTGGGCGCCGGCTGCAATTGTGTTGACGGGGCTCAGCCACAGCACCGCAACCCGAAAACTACTACGCGAGAGCAACGTGCCGGTGGTCGAAATCTGGGAGCTCGGCTCCGAGCCGATCGAGATGGCCGTCGGTTTCCACCACGAACAGGTCGGCCGTTCGGCCGCCGCGCATCTTGTTCAGCGAAATCGCCACAACCTCGTCTTTCTCGGCGCCCGCTTGCAGGAAGATAAAAGAGCGACGCACCGCGCCGAGGGATTTGTGGAGGAAGCCCGTAAAACACCAGGTGTTACCGTCGATATCATCCAGCATCCCGCGCCGTCGAGCGCCGAAGTCGGCGCCATGCTGCTAGGCGAAACCATGCGGAAATTTCCGCAGGTGGATGGCATTGCCTGCTCCAACGACCATGTGGCGCTGGGCGTTATCTTCGAATGCCAGCGGCTCGGGATCGACATCCCCGGACAGCTTTCGGTCGTTGGCTTCGGCGACCTCAGCTTCAGCGCCGCCTCAAATCCCTCGCTCACCACCATCCGCCCGCCGGGCGATCTGATCGGCACCGAGGCCGCCCGCCTGATCCTCGAGCGCATCGCCCATGGCGGCGAAAGAACGCCCACGGTCATCGACACCCGCTTCACGCTGCTTCACCGGCAAAGCAGTTGACCGAAGACAATCCACCCCGCGCGGCCATTCCGCTTCGAAAATTGATCTACGAAACGGGAGAATGGCAAAGCGCCGTTTCTTCCTTCGATAGGGAACGGCTGCTACCAGAGACGCTTGCGCCAGAGACCGAGCCGACAGAGAAATGCTGCGCGAGAATGCGCCGACGAGACCGGAGACACCATCTCATGACCACCGCCTGCGAAGTAAGCTGGTTTTCCGCCCTGTGCGACGACGACTACGAATTCCTCGGCGTTCCGGACCCGCGGCTACAATCGAGCTTCGAACACTGTCGTGATATCGTCCTACAGGCCGAAAGCGGCGGCTTCGACAATATTCTACTTCCGTCCGGCTATGCGCTGGGCATCGACACGACGGCTTTTGCATCAGCGATGGCGGCGCTGACCCGCCGGATCAAGCTATTGATGGCTGTGCGCATCGGTGAAAATTGGCCGGCGCAGCTGGCCCGCCAGATTGCCACCATCGACCGCATCGCCAATGGCCGCCTGGCTGTCAACATCATTTCCAGCGAGATGCCAGGAGAAACTCTTGCGAGCGGCCCGCGCTATGCCCGCACCATCGAGGCTATGTCTATCCTGCGCACGCTTCTTGACGGAAAGCCACTCGATCACGACGGAACCTTCTGGAAGCTGAAGGTCGAGCCGCCGCGGATCGCGCCGCTATCGGGACGCTGCCCACAATTCTATTTCGGCGGATTGTCGGAGGACGCCCGCGAAGCCGCGGCTGAAGGTGCCGACGTCTATCTGATGTGGCCGGACCGGATGGAAGCTGTTCGTGACACCATCGCCGATCTTCGCAACCGGGCACAAAGCCGTGGCCGCCCGCTCCGCTTCGGCTACCGCGTGCATGTCGTCATCCGCGAAACCGAATCGGAGGCACAACTTGCTGCCGACCGGTTGCTCTCAAAACTCGATGACGCCACCGGTGCGGCTATTCGGGCAAAATCACTCGACAGCCAGTCGGTTGGTGTCAGGCGACAAGCCGAGCTGCGCGAGCAGGCCGGCAATGAGGGCTATGTTGAAGACAACCTCTGGACCGGCATCGGCCGCGCCCGCTCCGGTTGCGGTGCCGCGATCGTCGGCGATCCCGATCAGGTTCTGGCAAAACTGCGGGCGTACCGCGCGGAAGGGATAGAGGCTTTCATACTCTCGGGCTATCCGCACGCCACTGAGGCCGATCTTTTCGCGCGTCATGTTTTGCCACGGCTGGACCATGGGCCGCTTTGACAGAGGGAACTTGCTCGCCTTGAAAGGATTCGAATCGTAGCCCCAGTTATTCTGGATCGTCTTACACAGCCTATTCTGCGGCTTCTGCCTTCGTATTCGGCGTCGGCGGGATCCGTAAAGGCTGGGCAGGTCGACAGACGCGACTATAACTCAGCCGTGGCCCCAAGCCTCTTTCTTACATGGTGAAAAGCATGATGACTTAAAAGGCGTGACGGCGCCCAAAGAATGGGCATCTGCATGCACTTCACATGGCCGGAAGTTTGATCGCTCTACACATGCCGTAAAATCAAAGTGTTAGCAATTGGCACAGGCTTTGCTTGTTTCATTGCAGAGTTGGTGGCTAGGGTTCCGGCGCTTTATTGAAGCGTGCTGGTCCGAGAGCTACCACCGGTTGGGGAGACATCCAGCCGGGTGCACGGCGGGACAAAAGCCCGGGAGACCTCGTTAGCCAAGGGATTGGCGGCGCGATGGTCTATGCCGATCCCTTTTTGAAGAAAAGCAAAAGGGGAATTTCAATGCAGACTTTTTCGAAACTACTTTCGATCACAGCACTCACGGCATCGCTGGCATTTGGCATGGCCACCGTTGCCATGGCCGCGCCCAAGACAGATTTCAAAGTCGCTTGGTCGATCTACGTCGGCTGGATGCCGTGGGGCTATGCCGCCGATCATGGCATCGTCAAGAAATGGGCGGACAAGTACGGGATCACGATCGAGGTCACCCAGTTCAACGACTACGTCGAGTCGATGAACCAATATACGGCCGGCGCCTTCGACGCGGTGACGCTCACCAACATGGACGGCCTCTCCATCCCGGCCGCCGGCGGCGTCGATACGACGGCGGTCATTGTCGGCGACTTCTCGAATGGCAACGACGCTGTCCTCCTCAAGGACAAGGACAACCTTGCCGATGTGAAGGGCCAGAACGTCAATCTCGTTGAATTCTCCGTCTCCCACTATCTGCTGGCACGCGCGCTCGAGAGCATCCAGTCGTCCGAGCAGGATGTAAAGGTGGTCAACACATCGGATGCCGACATGGTTGCCGCTTATGAGACGGCGGATGTCACGGCGGTGGTCACCTGGAACCCCCTCGTCGAAACAATTCTGAAAAATTCGACGGCCAAGAAGGTTTTCGACAGCTCGCAAATTCCCGGCGAGATCATCGATCTGATGGTGGCGAATTCGGGCGTGCTGAAGGACAACCCGGATTTCGGCAAGGCGCTGGCCGGCATCTGGTACGAAACCGCAGACCTGATGACGGCAGACAGCGCCGAAGGCAAAGCGGCGCGGGAAGCGATGGGGTCGGCTTCCGGCACGGATCTCAAGGGCTTCGAAGCGCAGATGGCAGCCACCAAGCTGTTCGCCAAGCCCGCCGATGCGCTGGCATTTACGTCATCGCCGAGCCTGCCGAAAACGATGGACCTCGTGCGGAGCTTCCTGTTCGAGAAGGGCCTGCTCGGCAACGGCGCCGCCTCGGCAGACGTCATCGGCATCGAAATGCCGGACGGCAAGGTTCTCGGCGACAGCGCCAACGTCAAGCTGCGCTTCACCGAGACCTATATGAAGGCCGCGGCTGACGGCTCGCTCTGAACGATCGATGACCGGCGGTGCGGATTTTCCCGTTCCGCCCCTCCCCTTCATCCGTGGAGCCACGTTTATGCGCTGGATCAACACCAGGCCGAGCCGGGGTGCGCAGTTCACCCTCATGCTTTTGCCCTTCGTGCTTATGATTGCCGCCTACATCGCGGGAGCGGCCGCACGGCTCGCCGAGAATGCCAATGACAAGCTGCTACCCGGTCTCACGGGCTTTACCGACGCCATCAATCGGCTGGCTTTCCTGCCGGATGTCCGCACCGGCGACTATCTTTTGTGGTCCGATACGGCCGCGAGCCTCATACGCCTGTTCGCGGGTCTCGGCATATCGACGGGAACCGCTCTGCTGATCGGCATAGCGATCGGCATGCTGCCCTATCTGAGGGCGCTTCTTGCCCCCGTCGTTGCGGTCATTTCCATGGTGCCGCCACTGGCGCTGCTGCCCATCCTTTTCATCGTCATGGGCCTTGGCGAAGCGTCGAAGATCGCGCTGATCGTTATCGGCGTCACCCCCGCCATGATCCGCGATCTCGCGTTCAAGGCGCTGGAACTGCCGCGCGAGCAGGTCGTCAAAGCCGAAACGCTCGGCGGTTCGTCGTGGCAGATCGCACTTCGCGTCGTACTGCCGCAGATCCTGCCGCGGCTGATCACCTGTCTCCGGCTGCAGCTCGGCCCGGCCTGGCTCTTCCTCATCGCCGCAGAAGCCATCTCGTCTGACTCAGGGCTCGGCTACCGCATCTTTCTCGTCCGCCGCTACCTGTCGATGGACGTGATCTTTCCCTATGTCGCCTGGATCACGCTGCTGGCCGTCCTGACCAACATCATCCTCGACCGTCTCCGCGTCGCTCTCTTCCCCTGGTCGGAACTGGAGAAGCAGGCATGAGCGAACTCGTCATCGACAACGTCTGGAAGGAATATGGCGATCAGGTCGTGCTGGAGAACGTCTCGCTGACGGTTGCCTCCCGCGCGTTCGTCGCGCTCGTCGGCCCGTCCGGCTGCGGCAAGTCGACATTCCTGCGCGTGCTGCTTGGCCAGGAGCGGGCGACGAAGGGCACGATCCTCATCGATGGCAAGCGGCTGCCGCCCGAACCGGGCCCGGATCGCGGTGTCGTCTTCCAGCGCTACTCGGTCTTCCCGCATCTGACCGTGCTCGGCAACGTGCTCATCGGCAAGGAATTCTCCGCTTCGCGAAGCGCAGCAAGGCTTTTCGGCGCGGCTCGGCGCAGCGCAATCGAGGAGGCCCGGCAGATGATCGCCGAAGTGGGTCTCTCCGGTGCCGAAGACAAATATCCGGCGCAGCTTTCCGGCGGCATGCAGCAAAGGCTCGCGCTGGCGCAGGCGCTGATCATGAAGCCGAAGCTCCTGCTTCTCGATGAGCCGTTCGGTGCGCTCGATCCCGGCATACGGGCAGAAATCCACACCTTGATGAAACGGCTGTGGCACGAAACGCAGATGACCGTCGTCATGGTCACGCACGACATGCGCGAGGCCTTTACGCTTGCTACCCGGGTCGTCGCTTTCGAGCGGCCGCACAATCGGCCGGAAGAGAAGGAGCGCTACGGCGCGACCATCACCAGGGATATTTCCATCTGGCCGCCGCGCCGCGCGGGCGAACGGTCGATTTTCAGCCCTGATCGGGACGGCCCGGTCGCCTCGAAGGGCCCTCGCCGGGACGACCCGGCCTTCAGTCAATCAGAGGAAAAATAGCCATGCACGTCAGGCGCTCACAGGAAGAAATCGCTGCCAACAGGCAGCGCTACGAAGATCATCAGAAGAAGGGGCTGGAGTTTGCACCCAAGGCATTTCCGGCGCCGAGCACCCTGCCCGCGCCTCAAATCGAAGCGGCGGCGATTGTCCACCAGGAGACGATACCCGGGGGCTGGTACTGGTCAACCTTGCTGAAGCGCGGCGAAGCGCTGCGCATCGACCAGCAGCATGGTGGATCGACCGTCGCCCTGATCGCGTGGAACACGGCGGACACCAGCGAGCGGCTTAATCTGGTGGATACCGCAAAGGTTCAGTGGACGACGGCGCTCGGCAAGGGCCGCGTGATCTTCTCGGATATGGGCCGCGTCATGTTTTCAATGATCGAGGATAGTTCCGGCACTCATGATTGCCTGATGGGAGGATCGACGGCCGCTTCGAACGCAGCCAAATATCCCGGCGTCAAGACCCGCAACACCCGGGACAATTTCGTACTGGTTGCCGGCAAGCTCGGCCTCGATCGTCGCGATATTCCTGCAATTCTCAATCTCTTCGCACCGGTGCGGCTCGACGACGCCGGCACGTTCCACTGGCAGGAAAAGCGCTCCAGCAGCGGCAACTACGCCGAGCTGCGCGCCGAGATGGATATGCTGGTCGGCCTCTCAAACTGCCCGCATCCGCTCGATCCAAATCCCGCCTATGCGCCGGTTCCGGTCATTGTGACCCGCTTCTTTTGTGCGGCACCCGCGGCGGACGACCTGCCTCGCACCGCGACAGCGGAAGCCGTGCGAGGCTTCGAAAACAACGCCCTGATGCTGGCCTGAGGAGGACTGAACAATGACCGATTTCATTCAGACCTCGTCAGCCCGTTCACTTGAAAACGCCGCCGAGGACCACTTCATCCCGGCCGAAGCGCCATGGTCGGGCATCTTGCGCAAAGGCCAGACGATCCGGATCGAGGACAGCTACGGCCAGCAGGCGATCGATACGCTGTTCTACCGCGCCGACGACTTTTCCGAGCGCTATTCCAATCAGGACACGATGCGCGAACAGGGGGCCGCCTATGTGGGCACCGGCACCAAAATCATATCCAATGAAGGCAATGTCATGCTGACGATGACGGCTGACAGCTGCGGCCGCCACGACACCGCTGCCGGCGCCTGCTCCTGCGAAAGCAACACCGTCCGCTTCGGCCACGGCACAAAATATCTCCACGCCTGCCGCGACAATTTCGTCCTGGAAGTAACAAAACACGGAATGAGCAAGCACGACATCGTGCCGAACATCAACTTCTTCATGAACGTGCCGATCAAGCCGAACGGCGAGATGACCATCGTCGACGGCATCTCTTCGGCGGGCGACTATGTTGAGCTGGTGGCCGAGATGGATGTGCTCTGCGTCATCTCCAATTGCCCGCAAATCAACAATCCCTGCAACGGCTTCGATCCGACACCGATCCGCGTGCTCATATGGGATGCGCCTGCGGACTGTGAGGTCTGACGGCCATGTTCAGGAAAGTCTTGATCGCCAATCGCGGCGAAATCGCCGTCCGGGTCATCCGGACACTGAAAAGGATGGGCATCGCATCGGTTGCCGTCTATTCCGACGCCGATCGCTTCGCCCTGCCGGTGCTTCTCGCCGACGAAGCGGTTCGTCTTGGCCCCGCTCCTGCCCGCGAAAGCTACCTCAACGTGGACGCGGTCATTGCCGCCTGCAACGCCACGGGCGCGGAAGCCGTGCATCCCGGCTACGGTTTCCTGTCCGAAAATATCGGCTTTGCCGAGCGGCTCGCCGCTAAAGGCATCGCCTTTATCGGTCCCCGCCCGGAACATCTTTCCGCCTTCGGGCTGAAGCACACGGCGCGCGAGCTGGCGAAGGCGAGCGGCGTGCCGCTCCTGCCGGGCACCGATCTGCTTTCCAGCGCCGCGGAAGCGCTTACGGCCGCCGAAACGATCGGATATCCGGTAATGCTAAAAAGCACGGCCGGCGGCGGCGGTATCGGCATGCAGCTCTGCGCCGACGCGGCGGCGCTCAAGGCCTCGTTCGAGAGCGTGCAGCGCACGGCGCGCGCGAGCTTTGGCGATGCGCGCGTCTATATCGAGCGGTTCGTGGCCGACGCGCGCCACGTCGAGGTGCAGATTTTCGGCGATGGCAGGGGCAAGGTCGTGGCGCTGGGCGAGCGGGATTGCTCGTTGCAGCGGCGCAATCAGAAGGTGGTGGAGGAAACGCCGGCGCCTGGCCTTTCGGCTGCCACGCGGGCGCGGCTGCACGAGGCGGCTGTCGATCTGGGTGCTTCGGTATCCTACGCGTCGGCAGGCACCGTCGAGTTCATCTACGATCCGGCGCGCGAGGAGATCTACTTCCTCGAGGTCAATACGCGTCTTCAGGTGGAGCATCCGGTCACAGAGGCCGTCTTCGGCATCGACCTCGTCGAATGGATGATCCGCCAGGCGGCCGGCGAGGATGTGTTGTCAGGCGCAGAAACCTTGCGGCCGAGAGGCGCGGCGATGGAAGTGCGCGTCTATGCCGAGATGCCGCATGCTGATTTCCGCCCGAGCGCCGGCCTTTTGACGGAGGTCGTATTCCCCGCTGACGCTCGTGTCGATGGCTGGATCGAGACCGGCACCGAGGTCACGCCGTTCTATGACCCGATGCTGGCAAAGCTGATCGTCACGGCGGAGGACCGGCCGGCGGCGATCGCAAAACTGCAGACGGCGCTTGCGGCAACTTCGATCGCGGGCATCGAGACGAATCTGGGCTATCTGCGGGAAATTGCGGCTTCCGAATTGCTTGCGAGCGGTAAGGTGGCGACCACGGCGCTGCATGATTTTTCCTTCGTGCCGGATGTCGTCGAAGTTCTGTCGTCCGGTGCGCAGTCCAGTATCCAGGAACTGCCGGGGCGGCTAGGCCTCTGGCACGTGGGCGTGCCGCCGAGCGGACCGATGGACGAACGATCCTTCCGCCGTGCCAATCGCCTTGTTGGCAATGACGATACGACCGCGGCGCTGGAATTGACCGTTTCCGGCCCGACGCTGCGCTTTTACGCCGACACCGTGGTAGCGCTTGCCGGAGCGCATATGACGATGACCCGCGATGGCGAAAAACTGCCGCATGATGCGGCGGTGAAGATCCGTGCGGGACAAGTGCTGTCGATCGGCGTCATCGATGGCCCCGGCCAACGCGCCTACCTCGCGGTTGCGGGTGGTTTTGCGGCCCCCGTCGTCCTGGGCTCCCGCGCCACCTTCGGCCTCGGACAGTTCGGTGGAAATGCCAC
The DNA here is from genome assembly GCF_964252955.1 of Pararhizobium sp. LjRoot238. Classification (NCBI taxonomy): domain Bacteria; kingdom Pseudomonadati; phylum Pseudomonadota; class Alphaproteobacteria; order Hyphomicrobiales; family Rhizobiaceae; genus Pararhizobium; species Pararhizobium sp. LjRoot238. The sequence continues at coordinate 208,678 of NZ_CAXUPP020000004.1, forward strand.
CGGACCGTTGAAGACCGGTCATGTGCTCCACCTCGCAAGACAGGTTCCCCCCAGGCCGCCGGAACCCGCTGCGGATCCAGCCGCGCTCACCCGCGACTGGCAGGTCGGGGTCGTTTACGGGCCACACGGCGCGCCGGATTTCTTTCAGCCGGAGGACATCGATACGCTGTTTTCCACCACATACGAGGTACATTTCAACAGCGCCCGCACTGGCGTTCGCCTTATCGGCCCTGCGCCGAAATGGGCACGTCATGATGGCGGCGAGGCAGGGCTCCATCCTTCCAACCTGCATGACAATGCCTACGCGGTCGGAGCGATCGACTTCACCGGCGACATGCCGATCATCCTTGGTCCCGACGGTCCGAGCCTCGGCGGCTTCGTCTGCCCGGCGGTGATTGCCCGTGACGAACAGTGGAAAATGGGTCAGTTCAAGCCCGGCGACCATATCCGCTTTCATCCGGTCGCCCGCCCGGACGATCCGCTTGCCGGTCCAGCGGTCCATCGACCCGTTACGGATGCCGGTTCGGCAATCGTCGGAACGCGCGATGACGGCCCCGTCTCCGTCGTCTACCGCCGGCAGGGCGACGATAATCTGCTCGTCGAATACGGTCCGATGGCACTCGATATCGCCCTACGTCTGCGCGTGCACCTCTTGATGAATGCGATCATCGAGGCCCGTCTCCCCGGTCTGATCGACCTGACGCCTGGCATCCGCTCGCTTCAGATCCACTACGACGGCACGACATTGATGCGGAAGCGCCTGCTCGGATTGCTGGCGGATATCGAAACGACGCTCCCATCGGCGCACGAAGTCATCGTCCCGAGCCGCATCGTCCACCTGCCGCTGTCGTGGAACGACCAGGACGCCGAACTCGCCATGCGCAAATATCAGGAGCTGGTCCGCCCGAACGCCCCGTGGTGCCCGTCGAACATCGAGTTCATCCGTCGCATCAACGGGCTTGCCGACGAGCAAGCCGTGAAGGACATCGTGTTCGACGCCAGCTATCTGGTGCTCGGTCTCGGCGACGTCTATCTTGGAGCGCCGGTCGCAACCCCCATCGATCCACGCCATCGCCTCGTCACCACCAAGTACAATCCGGCCCGTACATGGACACCCGAAAACGCCGTCGGTATCGGTGGCGCCTATATGTGCATCTACGGCATGGAAGGTCCGGGCGGTTACCAGCTGTTCGGCCGCACCATCCAGGTCTGGAACACTTGGCGGCAGACACCCGCATTCGCCAAGGGCAAACCCTGGCTGCTCAATTTCTTCGATCAGATCCGCTTCTTCCCGGTTAGCCATCAGGAACTGACGGAGGCGCGCGCCGCCTTCCCGCACGGCGGCTATCCGGTCAGGATCGAGGAGACGGAATTCTCCTACGCGGCCTACGAGAAGGAGTTGCAGGCAAATGCCGAATCGATCGGCCGCTTCAAGGCGACGCAGCAGGCGGCTTTCGACGCCGAGCGGCAACGCTGGAAGGACGCCGGTCTCGATAGCTTCGTCAGCGACGACGGCATAGGCGAAATGCTCGACGGTGATATCCCGGCCGATTGCTTCGGCGTCGCGAGCAGCGTTCCCGGCAATATCTGGAAACTGCTGGTCGAGCCGGGCGCTACCGTCGCCGCCGGCGAGACCGTTGCCATCATCGAATCCATGAAAATGGAAATCAACATCTCCGCCCATGCCGCCGGACGTGTCCGCGATCTGCGCGCCGGGCCGGGAAGAAACGTCAAGGCCGGCGATATCATCGTCGTTTTGGAGAACTGCTGACATGCTGCCGACAATCCTCGATCTCTCAAGCCTCCGGGCTGCCTATCAATCCGGCCTGACGCCACTCGATCTCGTCGAAACGGTCATCGCCCGTCGCGCTGCTTCCAAGGACCCGGCGATCTTCATCACCGCCACATCCGCAGAGGATCTGCGCGCGGCCGCGCGTGACCTGATGGCCCGTGCGCCCGAGCCGAACAGTCTGCCGCTGTGGGGCATCCCCTTTGCGGTTAAGGACAATATTGATGCCGCCGGCCTGCCGACCACCGCCGCCTGCCCGGCCTATGCCTACGACCCGGCAGCGGATGCCACGGCGGTCGGACGGCTCAAAGCCGCCGGTGCGATCGTCATCGGCAAGACGAACCTCGACCAGTTCGCAACCGGCCTCAACGGCACGCGGTCTCCCCATGGCGCACCGCGCTCCGTCTTTGACCCCGAATACATTTCTGGTGGATCGAGTTCCGGTTCGGCGGTCGCGGTCGCATCCGGCCTCGCCACTTTTGCGCTTGGTACCGACACGGCAGGCTCCGGCCGCGTTCCGGCCGCCTTCAACAATCTCGTCGGCATCAAGCCAACGCCGGGACTGCTGTCGAATACCGGCACCGTACCTGCCTGCAGGAGTGTGGATTGCATCACAATCTTTGCCGCGACGGTTGGCGACGGGATTGCGATCCGGAAGGTCGCCGAGGGTTTCGATGCCGCCGACCCGTTCTCGCGAGAAGCCAAGTGGACGTCGCTGCCCACATCCGGACTGCGAGTAGGGGTCCTTTGCGGCGCGGAGCGCGAATTCTTCGGTGATGCCGACGTCGAGCGGCTCTACGATCAGGCTATAGAACGGGCGAGAACGTTGGGCGCGACAGTCGTTCCCTTCGACTATGCGCCGTTTCGGGAAGCCGCGGCTCTTCTTTACGAAGGCCCGTGGGTGGCCGAGCGTCTCGCTGCCGTCGAGGATTTTCTGGCAACCAATGCTGGGGATTTCGACCCCACGGTTTTAAAAATTATCGAAGGTGCAAAGGACAAAACCGCGGTCGATGCGTTCAACGGCCGATATAGGCTGGAAGAATTGCGCCGCAAAACACAAGCGGAGTGGAAAAAGGCCGACGTGCTGGTCCTGCCGACCGCGCCGACCACCTACACGGTTGTCGAGATGATGGCTGATCCGGTCACGCTCAACGGGCGGCTTGGACGCTACACTAATTTCGTCAACCTGCTCGATTGCGCAGCCATCGCCGTCCCGGCCGGCTTCGGCAGCAACGGTCTGCCCGGGGGCGTGACACTGGTTGGTCCAGCCTTCACAGACGACGCGCTGGCGTCCCTTGCCGATTCACTGCACCGGTCTGCTGTATCCGGCATGGGCATCGACTGCACAGGCGGCATTCCTGATGAAAGTCGTGTCGCAACGCATGACGATGGCTTTGTTCCGATCGTCGTTGTCGGTGCACACCTGACCGGCATGCCACTCAACCATGAACTGACGGGACCCGGCGGATATCGCCTGAAAACCTGCCGGACAGCCGGAGACTACCGCCTTTTCGTGCTACCGGACACGCTACCGCCCAAACCCGGCCTCCTCCGCGAACCAGGCTTCGCCGGAAACGGCCTTGAGGTCGAAGTCTGGGCGCTGCCGCCTGCCGCCTTCGGCAACTTCGTCCAGAAGATTCCAGGACCGCTCGGCATTGGAAAAGTGGTCCTCGAAGACGGCAGCAGAATCTCCGGTTTCCTCTGCGAAGCCCACGCTGTTGCGGGTGCTGAGGAGGTCACCGCGTTGGGCGGATGGCGGGAATATGTCCGCACGAAAAACCCACATTCGACCGTGTAACGAAGGAAGCAAAATGATGACGAGATTGCTCAGAAATCTGGCTCGTTTATTCCGGGAAGGGCTGATCGCTCGCACATTCGCTATCGGCGCTCAGTCTCGAAATTCGATACCAAGCGGTAAACATGAGCGGGGGCTACGTCGTAAGCCCCGAACGATGGTTTAAGCCCGAAGCTTTCGAGAAGCGTCGCCGCCGTGATTCTAGGCGCCTTCTGAAATACCGGTAAACAACGAAAGACGGCGGGCCGAAACTGTCGGGTCTCGGGGTCGCGGACATAGACACGCGGATATTGACCCGTCGGGAGTTCTCCGCTTTCCGGCGCATTCGATCGACGGCCGGGCTGGTACCAGCTTCAAGCACCAGCATCTGCCGTCCATCCTCGCGGACGAAGGGTCGGCTGGCGGCTTCTTCGAAATTCATGCGGAAAATTACATGGGTGCTGGCGGCCCGCCGCATGTCGCGCTCACGCGCATCCGCGAGGCGGCGCGTCGCCGAACATATCGATGAGGTTCAGGAGGTGATCCGCCGGCCGCTTCTGTTGGAGAATCCTTCAACTTACGTGCTGTTCACGGAGTCGACGATGAGCGAGACAGCGTTCATCCGGGAAATTGTGAAACGTACCGGCTGCGGGCTGCTGCTCGACGTCAACAACGTCTTTGTCTCGGCGACCAACCACGGCTTTTCCCCTCTCGAATATCTTTCCGACTACCCGCTCGAACATGCCGGCGAGATTCATCTGGCGGGGCATACGGAGCAGGAGGACGACGAGGGCGATCGGCTGTTGATCGACAGTCACGACGGGCCGGTCGCCGATGCGGTCTGGAAACTCTTTGACATCGTGATCAGCCGGCGTGGCCCTATTCCGACGCTTATCGAATGGGACAGCGCCATTCCCGATTGGCCGGTATTGAAGGCCGAAGCAAGGCGGCGCAGTCGATCCTCGATCGGCACGCGGCTCAGCGACTGGAGCGGATCCATGCACGCGCCTAGGGACTATCATATCGAAGCTGCCAACGGCCTCGACTATCCGGCAGGCTTCGTGCCTGGGCTGCTCGATCCCGCTCACGCAACACCCGCGCTCGTTGCCGACCCGAGCAGGACTGCCCGTTCTCAAATGCGCGGCGTTTGGCTCGGTGCACGACGCCCACCACAGGCGCCATTGCCGCGCGAGCGGCTTCGTCCTCGGGTCCAGAACCGGACCATCAATGACGGATCGGTAGCGTCGCGTCTCGACCCCAAAAGCAGACACAGTGCTCCTCCACTAGACAGTCCGCTTCCTGGCGAAAACACGTCGCTTGAAGCTTGGGACCACCCCTGCTAATGCCCGATCGCTGAGTGGGCGCGCCGGACAGAATCTCCTCGCTGAGCTATCCTCCCACGATCACAGGGAATTGCCTTTCTATCGCGGCGGCAACGCGGTACGTTCTCTTTTTGGTTAGTGCTCTGCATGCGGAGATCATCCATGGACAGACGCAGCCTTTTGCTGGTTGGGCTCGTTGCCGGATTATCGTTCGGTCTTGGGACGGCCAATGGGTTGGATGATCGCCTCGCGATCAAGGGCTACGATCCCGTGGCCTATTTCACCGACGCCAAGCCGACGCTCGGCGACCCGCGGTATGAATATGAGTGGGACGGCGCCGTCTATCAATTCGCCTCGGCGAAGCACCTCGAGCTCTTCAAGGCCGATCCCGACCGCTATGCCCCGCAGTACCAGAACTGGTGCACAGCGGCACTGTCGAAAGGCTATAGGCTGGTTGCCGATCCGAACATTTGGTTGATTCACGAAGGTCGCTTGTACCTGTTTGGAGCGCCGGCCGGTCCAGCGAAGTTTGCTGCCGATCCAGCGGCTTTCGTGAGCAACGCGGACGCGAACTATCCGCGAGTGTCAGGGCTCCCCGAGTGGCCACGGCAATAGCGCCTCATAAGCCAGCACGCCTGAGTCCTTCTCTCATATACGCCGGATGGGCCGGATCTCTGAAGCGTGAACCAAGAAGATCAACATTGAGCTGCGGCAGTCGTCGCCGTATTTCGGTGACGTAGAAGGCCGCCTGCTCCTGGCGCCCGAGCTGTGCAGCCGCCGCTGCAGCAGGCACGTTGAACATCACGAAATTCGGAAACCGTGAGATGCCGCGTTCGACGACGCGCAGGGCGTCTTCGTGCCGGCGCGCGAGGTAGTAGCTGATGGCAAGATCGAAATGAGCGTTCGGCTGGAGCAGCGGATCATATTTCAAGGCCAGTTCAAGCGACTCGATCGCGCGTGGAAGGTCCCCAATAAAGGATTGGAGGGCTCCCCAGACGGCCAAGGCATTGGCGTCACTCGGATTGAGGTCAATCGCCCGCTGCAGCGCGTTGCGCGCCGGCTCGTATTCGGCTCGGATCAGCAGGATGCGGCCAAGGATGCGGTGCCCGTCAGGCTCATCGGGACCTAGCGCGATGGCCCGGCGCGCGAGGTCCTCTGCACGGGCAAGCTCGCGGTCGGGGAACTCCGTCCAGCCCTGAACCACTTGCGAATATATGGCTTCGGCGAGAAGAGCATGGCTGGTGGCATAGTTCGGATCTAATTCGACTGCCTTGGTCATCAACTCCCGAACCTGTCGGTTGGCGGCCCGCGAAGAGCCATGCCCGATCGCACGGGCGCGCAGCACGAGATCGAAGGCGGTCTGATCCGGCCTCCCCTCGTCGAGGCGGCGCCGGCCCTCCAGCTGAGTGATGTTGGCTGCGAGCGTACCGGCAATATCGCGTGCGATGCGGTCCTGAAACGCGAAGATGTCCGACAGCTCTCCATCATAGCGGTCGCTCCACATGACCGTGCCGGATTTCGCCTCGCTCAGCTGGGCGGAAATCCGCACGCGGTCGGCAGAGCGCCTGACACTGCCATCTACGAGATAGCTTGCGCCCAGCTCGGAAGAAATCTCCACCCGCGCCGCCAGCTGGTTCCTGTAGCGTAGCACTGCATTGGGACCGATCACCCGCAGGCTCTTGAAACGGCCGAGGGCATTGATAACCTCCTCTGTAACCCCGTCGGCAAAATAGCTTTGCGCCTCATCGCCGGTCTGGTTTGCGAATGGCAGCACGGCGATGATAGGAAAAAGGGTGGCAGCTTCCAGGGCGGAACGCTCCGCCTGCTGTTGGGGCGCAGGAATCCGGCCGAGACCGAACCACACTGCCGCCGTGACGATCGCACTCAGCATGGCAGCGCCTGCCAGCGCCAGCCCAAGCGGCCGCGCCCTCCAATCTGCATGCTCGGCAAACCGCCTCCTCGCCTTTGCCTGCGGTGTCAGATCGATCCGGTAAACCCGGACGGGGTTGGCGATGTTCTTAAGCCGCTGCTGGCCGACATCGTATACGGCAACATCGAGTTTGTTCCGTACCTGCCGATAGACATCCTCCGACAGGCAAATGCCGCCGGGCGGAGCGATCTGTTCCAGGCGTGCCGCCACATTGACGCCGTCGCCGAAGACGTCCCCGTCCTCGAAGATCACGTCGCCGATATTGATGCCCATGCGGAAATCGATGCGCCGGTCCGCGAGGACACGGCGATTGCTCTCAAGCATTCCCCGCTGCACGTCTACCGCGCAGGCAACAGCCTCGACGACCGAGGGAAACTCAAGCAGCAGCCCGTCGCCCGTCGTCTTGACGATGTGCCCCTTGTGTCCGGCGACAAGCGGGTCGATCAGGTCCTTGCGGAGGACTTTGAGGGCGGCGAGCGTCTCTACCTCGTTCTCGCCCATCAGACGTGAATAGCCGGCGACATCGGCAGCGACGATGGCGGCAAGGCGACGCTCTGCCGTGGCGGTAAGCACATCGGACCCCCCGGCTAAATCCGGTTACCATTCTACAGCATTTTCCATCCGAGTTGAATCTCCACTCACCCACCTCCGGGTTAGCCGCATGCTCCAGCGCAGCGTCCAAGATGTAGCTTCACTCGTAAGCGCTCTTTTCCACGCACGTTGACGTCTCTTGCGATGACCGTTCGCTTTCAGAGGAAGGCGTTGCGGGGTCAGGTTGCTGTGGTTTTGGAGAAGTTGAAGGGCATCAGGTCGTCAATATCTGCGTCGACAGCGCGTTGAGGCAACTCTGTGAGGACGTGGCGCAACCACGCTAATGGTTCGACGCCACAGGCGCGGCAGGTCAACATCAGGCTATAGATGACGGCGCTAGCCTTGGCTCCTTCGACTGTGTCGCTGAACAACCAACTCTTTCTGCCGGTTGCAAAAATTCTTATGTCGCGCTCCAGAAGGTTATTGTCGATCGGCATCCTGCCATCTTCGGTGTAGCGCGTCAGATAATCCCACTGGTTCAGGGTGTAGGAGATGGCATCGCCGAGCTTGCTGTCAGGCAAGACCTTCGGGGCGATTTCGTCGAGCCATTCCTTGAGGGCGTTGAGGACGGGTATGCTGTGTTGCTGGCGAAAGCGGCGAATGCAGTCGGCCTGCGTTTCACCCTTGTCCGGTTTTTCGTTCCGCGCTTGCCTTTCAACCCGATAGAGCTGCTCGAAGAACCGGAGCGCCTGCTCCGGCGGTCCGCCACCTTTCTTTCTCGCCTTGAGGGCATCAACAAAGCGCCGCCTGGAATGGGCCATACATCCAAGATGGGTTGCCCCCTCCAGCGATGCGCCTGGATCCGGCATTCCAGCAGCAGTATATGCACTTCCTAGGCACTGCCCATTTCGTGGCCGGTGACTACGAGACCGCTGCGGCTCTGTTCAGGGATAGGATCGCGGTCAATCCGACCACGGATTTATCGCGCGCCTTCCTTTCGTCGGCGTTGGGTCATCTCGGCAAATTGTATGAGGCCTGCGAGGTTTGGCGCGAGCTCAGGGAGATCAATCCGAGGTACTCCCCGGTCGAGCATATCGGTCGCTTGCCGTTCAGGGAGCCCTCGGATGCAGAGAAGTTTATCCTTGGCCTCCGCAAAGCGGGACTGGTCCGGTGATCTGCGACACCGCAGATCTGTTTGGTGTACGGTCGCTCGGGCGCGCCGTAAGCAGGCCTCTCAACCATGCTTGCAAACGGATTCGAATCGACGGCCCGCTCAGACAAGGAGCCCACAACGACGCAAATGTTTCGAGGGGTCAGTGATTATCTGGTTCCTGCATCAAATGCGGGATGTCCAGTTTGGCATGAAGCACGCGCCATACGTCGACATAACCGGTGTGGTCACGATAGAAAACGAGATAGGGGTATTGCTTCAGCGAAATACTCCGCAGGTCAGGCAATCCCAACTCGTATGCATATCGCAACGATCCGGACTCCGGATGGCTAGCGATCAGATCGTAAGCTGCTTGAAGAGCGTCGATAAAGCCCAGAGCGACCTCGGCTCCAGCTTCGCGTACATAATAGTCGACCGCTGCCTCGACATCGCTGCGAGCCAGCTCCCGGGGGATTATCGTCCTATTATTCACTTGCTGTGCCGAGCGTGTACTCGATCGCGCAGACTGGCGAAATAGTCCGCGTCGACCGGTTTACTCTGCGCGGACGAGGCTCCGTCAAGCAACAGCCTACGCAAATCGAGACGGTCCTGATCTCGACGTATCAGTTCCCGGATATACTCGCTGCTCGTCCCATAGCCTCGCCCAGCGACTTGCTCATCGATGAAGCTCTTAAGATGGTCAGGTAGGGAAATGTTCATCGTGCTCATGCGAAAGACCATAGCAATTTTGGCAAAAATTGGCAAGAACGTCCGCTTTCTCCCTCGCTACGAGTCCGACGCGGCACGTGCCCGATGGTCGCTCATGCGCCTGAGCCTTAGGTCTCTACCCTCCTCGTTGAAACAGACAACTGGCGGTTCGAAGATCAGGCCGCCGCCGGAGAGCTGCAGGAACTGTCGCAGGCTCCTGCGGCGGCAGCGAACCGACCATTTGCTCGAAAGCGGCAAACACTTCTTCCGGCGCAATTTTCCCGCCCTCGTTCTTGATGACTGCCGCAAATTCCTCCCGTGTGATTCAATCATCCTTTGCCAGCAGAAGTGGTTGAAACGCGTAGATAGCTATGAAGTGCAGCGGGCAGCAATCGAAGGACGCGCAAAAGCGCAGCCCAATCGATCAGCCTTCCAGCCAACGCACCTCGTCCGGAGCAAGCGTGATCTGAATCGCCGAGAGGCTGTCTTCCAGTTCCGCCACGGTCCGCGGACCGATGAGCGGGATGATCGGGAACGGTTGAGCGATGACATAGGCGAGGGCGATGTGGATCGGGCTGCAGCCGTGCTTCTTGGCGAGTTCGATTGCGCGGTCGCGGCGTTCGAAATTGCGGCCGGAATACCAGACCCGGACGATTTCCTCGTCGTCATGCTTGTCGCGCCCTGCCCGGTCGGTGAAAAAGCCCCTCCCTTGGCTCGACCAGGCGAAGTTGGGAATCTGCCGGTTCTTCAGCCAGACTTTCCAGCCGTCGTCGGACGCCGCGACGCAGCCGGGCCAGATGGGATCGAGCATCTGCGCCAACGAGAAGTTGTTGGAAAGAGCCGCCGGGGCCGCCTTGCCGTTTTTCTTGGCATAGACGGTGGCCTCGTCCATACGCTCGCGCGTCCAGTTGGACCCACCGAAAATACCCCGGATCCGCCCGCGCCGGACTTCGGCGTCCATGGCATCGACGAATTCGCCGACCGGGACGTCCAGATTGTCGCGATGCATGAAATAGACATCAACATAATCCGTCTTTAGCCGCTCTAACGACTGATCCAATTGTCTGGCGATCACGTCCGGATAGCAGAGCGGCGAATGGGCGCCCTTGCCGATCAGGACGATGTCCTCGCGGTTGACCTTGCGGCTCGTAAACCAGTCGCCGAAAATGCTCTCGGTCTTGCCAGCACCGTAGACGAATGCGGTATCGAACAGGTTTCCGCCCGCCTCGTAGAAGGCATCAAGCGTCAGTGAGGCGGAGGCGAAACTCGGGAAGAACTCGAAGCCCAGCGCAACCGTGGAGGCCGGCTTGGCCACGCCGGGGATCTGCCGCTTGGGCACGCTCTTCCCGGCGACGACTGCCGCGCCCGCGATGTTGGCGGTCCGCCTGGCGGCCGTCTCGATCCCATACTCGAGACCGACGGATGCGCGCCAGCGGTCGAGAACGCGCAGATTGGCGCGCGTATCTTCGGCGCTCATGCCGGGGAAGGTGAACTCGGTGCGGCCGGCACGGATCGCCTCGCCGACCGCGTCGACCTCGAACGAGTAGAGATAGCGCGTCTCCTCGACCTCGATTGCCTGCTGTCCATCGCTCGTAATGACTTCGATGCGCCCTACCCCGCCCTGCTTGCCGGAGGCGTACCAGAAGTCCTTCACCTCGATGCGGCCTTTCGAACCGATGATGCGCAGCACGTTGTCCTGCTGTGCCATGATCGAGCAGGACACCTCCGCGACGATGTCATTGGGGAACTTGAGGACCGCCGACGCCCACTCGTCGACGCCGGACGGCCCCAGACGGGCAGCGCCAGACACCGTCAGCGGTTCGAGGAAAGGCTTGTTCTCGGCAGCACCGGCGAGCATGCACACCATTGAGACCGGGTAGCCGCCGACATCGAGAATGCCGCCGCCGGCGAGATCATTGGCAAAGAGACGGTGCTCAGGGCGATAACCGCCCATGTCGAAGCCGAAACTCGAGCGGATAATCCGTACTTCGCCGATCGTCCCGTCCCGCACCAGGTCGACGAGACGGGCCGTCTGCGGATGGAGCCGGTACATATAGGCTTCGCCGGCGAAGACGCCGGCCTTTGTCGCTTCGTGGAAGATCGATTGTGCATCGAACGCTGAAAGCGCCATCGGCTTTTCGACCAGCACATGCTTGCCGGCGCGCACCGCCTTGATCGCCCATTCGGCATGGCTGGGGTGCGGCGTGGCGATGTAAACCGCGTCGATCACCGGATCGGCGACAAGCGTGTCGTAACCCTTCACGATGCGCGCTCCCGGAAAGCCCTCGCCGAGGCCGGGCTTGTCCGGATTGCGGGTGGCGATGGCCACTAGGCGGCCCGTCGCGGAATGGGCAATCCCTGCTGCGAATGTCCGCGCGATGGTGCCAGGGCCGATGATACCCCAACGGATCGGTTGTTCTGAGCTCATGGAATATCCTTTTTGGTCAGTCCAGGGAGAGTGGATTGATCAGCGCAGCCGCCTGCCTTGAGCATCGGACGGGAAGCAGCGTCTGTCGGAGAGCCCGACGGGGCGCGATTCCGGCCTCCCGATGATCAGCGGTTCGCCGGAAACGGTGGCATAGACATAGAGGTGCTCCGCGACAGCCACGCGGGCGGAAAGGTCGGCGTCGCCTCGGTCAGAGGAACTGGTTGGTGGGATCGCCCTAGAGATCTAGAGGTGCCCCGAAATACTTGATGCACATTGAAAACCTCCCTTTTTCAATTGTAGTCCTTCAGCGAACATGGGCACATTATCACCGGGCGAAAATCTGTCTCGTACAAAGGGAATGTAGATTTGGCGGAAAGTAAGATGGTCGAACGAGCGATCGACCAGCCGGGTGCCAGCAGCATCGAGGGCATGCCAACCCGGCTGCATTTCTTCCACGCCCATCCTCCGATTATGCTGCGCGCGCATTGGCATGCGCAAATCGAAATAAACTATGTGATGCGAGGCTCGGTGCATTATCGCATGGCCGGCCATGATCTCAGGCTCGGCGCCGGACAGATATGTCTGTTCTGGGGCGGGCAGCCGCACAGGATGGACGAATCCTCCGACGATTCCATCTATGCCGGCGCTCATCTGCCGCTGGTGCATTTCTTCCGCATGCGGCTGCCGCCGGCAATCTCGGCAATGCTCATGGGCGGCGCGACGATGCTGACATCCGAGACGGATTGTGCCGACGACCGGAACTTTCCGCGCTGGCGTAGCTGGGCTAATTCCGGAGACGAGATGAAGGCCCAGCACGCTGTGGAAGAGCTGCTGCTGCGCGTCGAACGAATGTTCATGGAGCCTTTCACGATCGTTTCGACCGGCAAGGAATACAAGGCCGAGACCGCCTCGGCCTCGTCTTCGCTCGGCGTCGAACGCATGTGCGATTTCATCGCTGCCAATTTTCTCGAGGAAATCGATGCAGTCGATATCGCCGCAGCAGCCGGATTGCATCCGAAATACGCCATGAACCTGTTTCGCAAGTCGACAGGTATGACGCTGATCAAGTACCTGACCCTGCTGCGTCTTTCGCGGGCGCAAGCCATGCTGATGAATTGCAACGACAGCATTCTGCAGGTGGCGCTGGATAGCGGCTTCGGTTCGGTGAGTGCCTTCAACAAGGCTTTCCGGCAGATTGCCGGCATGCCGCCTTCGGATTTCCGCCGCGACGTTCGCGCCGCGGCCAGGTGAGCGTCACCAAGCGTCAGTTTGCCTTGCCTGCATCTCGCCTCTCCTGTCCGGCAATCGACCGTTTTCCAGGGCGTTGGCCTTCCCCCTACCTCGACGCGTCGATCCCAATGGATTTAGGTGTGGTCCTGGACCTGTTCCGGTTTGCGTCCCCTACGCTCTGGACGAGCATGCTCGGCATCGCCTGGCCGTTCCTGAACAGACCACGTCTATCATCAGATCGAAGCACAGCAGCTTGGTCTTGCCGACATCGAGAACCGCACCAGTCGCCGATTGCCTGTCTTCCATCCGATCGATCGTCCGCCCTTTCGTCATTTTCGTTTCCACAACTTGCTGCATGTGCGGCTGGAAACAGCCCTGGTTTTCAGATCAAGCCGTACTGCCGCGCCTTGTTGCGCAGGAATGGCAGGCCGTTACCCATCACTTCCGCCTCATCCTTAGCCACCGGGCGCCAAACAGCCAGGCCATAGGCCACCTGCGGCGGCATGTTGATGAAGCTCTCCATCGCCAGCCCACCCTTGAAGCCGATGGCAGCGAGTGCCGTGTAGATTTCGTCCCAGGGCACGTTGCCGTAACCTGGCGTTCCGCGATCGCTTTCGGAGAGGTGGATATACTTGATGTGGTCGCGCGCATCGAGAATGCCGTTAGCAGCCCCCTTCTCCTCGATATTCATGTGATAAGTGTCGAGGTGGACGAAGACATTGTCGGCACCAACGCGCTCGATCATATCCACCGCCTGCTGGGCCGTGTTGATCAGATGGTTCTCGTAGCGATTGACCGCCTCGACACCCAGTTGGATGCCCCGTGTCTTTGCATGTTTCGCCGCCGCCTGCAGGGCGCGGGCGATGTTGTCATATTCCTTTTCGGTGGGCGGAACGCCGGTGCGCTCGCCGATACCGCCGAAGATGACGCCGGACAAGGCTTCCGCCCCCATGTCTGCCGTCTTGTCGATGGCGACCTTCAGGTACTCGACAGCTTTTTCCGGATGCACCGAGGCCCATGCATGCTCAGGCAGCCCAAGCGAGCAGACCGAGCGCAGCTTGTGTTTCTCGAGAAGCTTGCGGCTATGGTCCGCATCCACCGCCGGCGCATTCAGGAGCGCGATCTCGATGAAGTCCATCTCGTATTTGACCGCGGCGGCAATTGCCTTCTCCGCCCCTGCGCGGTCCCAGTTCATGGTCCACATGCTGGTATGAACACCAAAACCTTCCATGGCTCTATCCTTTTTTCCGTTTGAGAAATTTGAGATGCCCGGCCGCGAAGCGCAGGATCATCACGGCAATGAGCAGAATGCCCCAGACGGCCGTGGCCAGATGCTGGTTTGCGCCCATCAGGTTGAGGCCGGATGCCAGAAGCTGCAGGACAACGAGCGCGACGAAGACCGGAATGACCCGGCCAAAGCCGCCGAACGGATTGACGCCGCCGAGAAAGCAGGCAAGCACGGTGATCAGCAGATAGGATTCGCCATGGCCGACGCGCACCGAATTGAAACGGGCGAGCATGATGATGCCGGCAACCGCGCACATCGCGCCCGACAACGTGTAGACCAGCACCAGAACCTTGCGCGTATTGACGCCGGAATAGCGCGCTGCCTCGATGTTCGAGCCGATCATGTAGGTGTTGAAACCGAGCTTCATCCGCGTCAGAAGCAGATGCCAGATCGCCACGCAGCCGATGAAGACCAGCAGCGGCACCGGAAACCCGAGGATGCTGCCGTGGCCGAGCGGTTGGAGGAAAGCTGGAAAACCCGAGACATCGCCGCCGCGCGTCAGGAATTCGCCGAGCCCGCGCAGGAAGATCATCATCGACAGCGACACCAGGATCGGATGAGCGCGTGTATAGGCGATCACCAGTCCCATCACCACGCCGCTGAGCGCCCCGACGCCGATGCCGAGCAGAGAGCCGAGAAAGAAGGCGACCGGTCCCGCATCTGCGCCGCCATACTGTTGCAGCACCCAGGCCAGCGTCAGGCCGGCGATATTGGCGGTGAAGGTGATGGCAAGGTTCAGTCCGCCGGTCAGCACCGGCAGCAACATGGCAAGCGTCAGAAGGCCCAGTTCCGGCAACTGGAAGGCAACCGAACCGAAGGTGGCTCGGCTGAGGAATTGCGGTGAGACCAGGCTGAAGACGACGAGAACGGCAAGCAGCGTAAATCCCGGCCCAGCCATTTCCGGCCCGAGGAAAGCCCTGGTGCGATTGACGATTGCGGTCATTTGCGGTCTCCGTCCTGGCGCATGAACGGCAACAGCTTTTCGATGCTGGTGTTCGAGAGCGTGATGGCAACCAGAATGATGGCGCCGACGATCATCTTGAAGGCATAGGGCGAGACGCCCGCGAGATTGAGGCCATTCTGGGTGATCGAGATCAGCAGCACGCCGAGCACGCAGCCGAGCACAGATCCTTTGCCGCCGCCGAGCCGCGCCCCGCCGAGCACCACGGCTGCGAGCACATCCAGTTCGCGGCCATAAAGCGCATTTGGAACCACCTCCTGGGCATAATGCGCCTGGATCAGACCGCCGATCCCTGCCATCAGGCCAAGCCAGCCGAAGGCGATGAACTGCATCGCGCCGATATTGATACCGAAGCGTCGCGCCCCTTCCGGATTGTCGCCAAAGGCATAGAGCTGCCGTCCGGTCGTCGTGCGGGTGATAAACGCCCATGTGGCCACCACGCAGATCAGCATGACCAGCACCGGCAGCGTGATCTCGATCCAGCTGCCATCGGCCAGTTCATGTTCGAACAGGATGACGCGCGTCGTCAGCCAGTCCGGCAGGTTGTAGATCGAGACGCCACGCGTGAAGAACATCAGCAGCCCGAAATAGATATTGAACGTGGCGATGGTCGCCACGATCGAGATGATCCGGAATTTGTGAATCAGGAAGGCGTTGACGGCCCCGAGCAGAATACCGAGCGCGCCTGCGATCAACAGGCCGCTGATCCACCCGCCGCCACCCATCCATCCAAGCAGGATGGCCGTAACGTATTGAACGACGGATGCCGCGACGGCGAACGAGATGTCGATGCCACCAGCGATCAGCACTACCAGCAGACCGACGGCGAAAATGATATTGACGGAGCTTGTGTTCAGCAGATCGAACGCGTTTCCGAGAGAAAAGAAGCGATCGGTGATGACGGACAGGAACAAGCTGATGATCACGATGACCACGAGCAGCGCAAATTCCGTCGCGTGGGATTGAACAACCTTACGCATAGACGGAAGCCTCGATATCCTGGAGCGCGCAGTCCGGTGGCGTGAACTGGTTGACGATGCGCCCCTGTGCCATGTGCAACACGCGGTCCGCATTGAAATAGACCTCCGGCACCTCGTCGGAAATCAGAATGATCGCAAGGCCGCTTTCGGCGAGCTTCGCGACGATGTCGAAAATGCCGGCACGGGCACCGACGTCGACGCCGACGGTCGGTGCATCGAGAATGAGTAACTTCGGATCGGTCGCCAGCCATTTGGCGATGGCGACGCGCTGCTGGTTGCCGCCGGACAGCGTCGAAATCGCATCGCTTTGCAGTCCGATCTTGACGCCGAGATCGGCGATCCACCGTGCGACCAGATCCCGCTTGCTGTTATCTGACAACAGCCCGCCGGCCATGATCCGGTCGAGAGATGCGATCACCAGATTGTCGGCGATCGACTGCTGCTGGATAAGACCGAGCGACAGCCGGTCCTCTGACAGATAGGCGATGCCCGCGGCGATAGCGTCCCTGTTGGAGAAGAAATGGACCGGCTTGCCTTCGAGTTTGACGGTGCCCGATCGCGGTTTCAGCATACCGAACAGCGACAGCGCAAGTTCGGTGCGCCCTGCCCCAAGCAGTCCGGTGATACCGAGCGTTTCGCCGCGCCGCACGGTGAAAGAGATGTCCTCGAACTGGCCCCGGCGGGACAGCCCCTCCACCTCCAGAACAACAGGATTATCGCTGACATCGCGGGCGCGAATGGTGTGGTCGAAGGTCTTGCCGGTCATCAGCTCGGTGATGCGCGATTGGGTCATGCCAACAGTCGGGTAGACACCGACAAGCGCACCGTCGCGCAGGACCGTAAGCCGGCTCGATATCTCCAGTACCTCGGCGAGCCGGTGGCTGACGAACACGACCGCGACGCCGGATGCAGACAGTGTCCGGACGATATCGAGCAGATGGTCGGTTTCCGATTGCGTCAGCGATGCGGTCGGCTCATCCATGAACACCAGCTTGGCTTCACCGATGAGCGCACGCGCGATCGCCACGATCTGGCGCTGGGCGATCGGATAATCCTTTAGCGGCCGGTCGACATCGAGCGTGACACCAAGCCGCGCCAGCGCCTTTTCCGCCGTCTCGCGCACGCTGCTGAAATTGACGAAGCGCGGCCAACGGCCAAGAACGGTCTGAAAGGCAATGTTCTCGGCAACGGTCATTTCCGGAAACAAGGCAAGGTCCTGCCAGATGACCTGGATGCCGGCAGCTTGAGCGGTCACAGGCGACATATGCGAATAGGTCTGCCCGTCATACTCGATGACCGCGCCGTCTTGCGGCCGGTAAACGCCGGTGATGATCTTGATCAGCGTGCTCTTGCCGGAACCGTTTTCCCCCGCCAGGCAATGCACTTCGCCCGGCAGCACGTCGAAGCTGACGTTCTTCAGCGCCCTGACGCCGCCGAAGGTCATATTGATGTTGCGCAGGGACAGAAGCGGCTTTTGGCCGCTCTCCACGCTTGCACGTCCGATCATTGTATCAACCTGTAAAAATGCTCATCTGTGAAAGTTTCAGGCACCGCCGAGCCGGCCGAAGCCAGCCCAGCAGCCCGGGAGAACCCATTCCGGAGAAGGTTACAGGCCCATGCCTGCAAGCTCGTCCACGGTGTCCTTGTTGATCGGCAGCAATTGATCGACAATGATGTCGTTACCGACCGGCTTGATGACGCCGAGACCGGGAATATCGTCGCCATCCTTGACGCTCTCACCCTTGATCAGGCGATCGGCCATCGTGACGAAGACTTCACCGGCCTGTTTCGGATTCCACATGAAGCCGCCGGAAATCGCGTCGGACTTGATCAGTTTCTGGCCCTGACCGGGCGAGAAAGGACCGAGCACGAAAATCTCGCCGGTCTTGCGGCGCTCCTCGACGGCACGGCCGGCGCCGATCGGACCCTGGCTGCCGAAGGCCAGGAAACCCTTGAGGTCCGGATGCGCCGAGATGAGATCGAGCGCGGTCGAACGGCTCTTGTCGACGTCTTCAGCGACACCATAGCGTTCGCCGACCAGTTTCATGTCGGGATAGTTCGCCTTGATGTAGGCGATCGCCGCATCGGCCCAGGCATTGTGCAGCGGAACGGTGAGCGAGCCGACGAACACGGCATATTCGCCCTTGCCGCCCATTTTCTCTGCCAGAAGCTTGCCATGGGCTTCGCCGAAACCGGTCGACGAGGCCAGCTCGAAATTCCAGTCAGCGCCCTTCTGGCCTGGCGATTCATGGGTGATGACGAATATGCCGGCTTCCTTTGCCTTGGCCAGAACTGGTTCTAGCACCTTGGCATCGTTCGGTACGACGCCGATAACCTTGACGCCCTGCGCGATCAGGTCCTCGATGGCGCGCACCTGCAGCGCCGGATCGGCGCTGGTCGGGCCAATCATGAAGGCATCGAGCCCGAGCTTGCCCCCTTGCTCCTTGATGCCGGCTTCCATAGCGTTGAACCACGGAATGCCCCCGATCTTGACGACGACGCCGACTTTGTCGGCAGCCAGCGCCGCAAACGAAACACCAAGCGACAGCGACGCAGCAAGCGCTGCAATCATAAATTTTTTCATGCTTCTTCCTCCTCCAAACGTTTCCGCACAGGAAACTCCCCGGGCCGCCCGGCTGGCGATCCCTGTCAGTTCAGTTCAAATCGACGCGGGAAATCGCATCCTCCAATTCGCCGCCTCCTCAAGCGGGCCGCGATGTGCACAATCGATATTTCTTTTTTGCACAATCGATGGTGCAAATAATATGTTTTGGATTTAAACTTTCGTCAAGAGGAAATTGGCACTAAGAAAACGAGTGGAGGACGGCATGAAGCAGCAGGGCAAAAAGAAGGCGACGATCTATGATCTTTCGATCCTGTCCGGCTGCTCCGCCTCGACAGTCAGCGCTGTCCTGAACGGCACCTGGCGCAAGCGACGCATCAAGGAAAGCACTGCCGAACTCATCCAAAACCTGGCCGAGCAGCATCAATATACTGCCAACCTGCAGGCGCGCGGCTTGCGTAATTCCCGCTCCGGTCTCGTCGGCCTGCTTCTACCTGTGCATGACAACCGCTACTTCTCGTCGATGGCGCAGACCTTCGAAGCGCAGGTGCGCAGCCACGGCAAATGTCCGGTCGTCGTCAGCGCCTCGCGCGATCCACGCGAGGAACTTGCCACGGTCGAAACGCTGATCTCCTACTCGATCGATGAATTGTTCATTGCCGGTGCGACCGATCCGGACAGTGTTCATACGCTGTGCGAGGCCGCCGGCATCCGGCACATCAATATTGACCTGCCGGGGACGAAGGCGCCATCGGTCATCAGCGACAACTACCAGGGCGCCCGGATGCTCACCGAAGCGATCATCCAACGTTTCGGCCCGGCCGATCCCCTGAAGCCGGAGGAGCTATACCTGTTTGGTGGGCGCAACGACCATGCCAGCAGGGAACGCATAAGAGGCTTTCGCGATACAAAGTCGACGTTGCTCGGCATGGACACGGATGCCTGCATCCAGCCGACGGGCTACTCGCCGAACATGACGCAAAAGGCTTTCGAAGCCTTCTACGAGCGCGAGGGGAAGCTGCCGCGTGGCCTGTTCATCAACTCGTCGATCAACTTCGAGGGCCTGCTCCGCTTCATGGCGAAGCACCCCCACGAGACCTTCGCGGACATCGTCGTCGGCTGTTATGACTACGACCCCTTCGGCTCGTTCCTACCCTTCCCGGTCATCATGATCCGACAGGATACCGAGAGCATGCTCGCCAAGGCCTTCGAACTCATCGAAGAAAGCCGTCCCGCCGTCAAAATCCATCTGATCCAGCCAGAGCTGGTTCATCCCCGGACGGCGCTGAGCGGGCCGCTCGATTCGATCCGGGACATCGACGCCTAGGCATCAGCTGTGCGCAGAGGACACGCGCGCCGGCCGGATCGAAACCGAGCGAACCGGCATCCCCGCGATTGAGACTGGACGCCGCTTCATGGCCGTAAGAAAGAGCTCGCGGCCGAGATCGCCGAGGAGATCCCGCCCGGATCAAGGCGGAAAACGGCCTCACCGCGTCGGCCCCGCCACCGCCGGAAAGATGCATCGCCTTGGGAAGATGGAAGTCCTCATGTGAGCGTTCATCGAGCGAAAGACCAATGCGCTGGGATTGGACCTCGCCGCTGAAAGCTTGGAACCTGCCGGAATGCTTCGCCACCATCCGTCGCCCGACAGAAGCCCGGATGGGTAAAAAGGGCATGCGTGAGTGTGTGCAGTTTCTGCTCCGGATGGAGATGGCGTTGGGAGAAAATCGATTGGAATTGACTGGCGGCTGCTACCAGGCGTGCTTTAGAAGTGCCCCCTCGCCTTGTTCTGGGGCGGTTGTTGCCTGAGTGCGTTCGGATGCTCCATTGCAGGGCATGTCGGCCGCTCCAATGCGGGCGCTGCTCCCCATATGGTTGTGCAGCCACGCTCCGGGCCGTTCTACTTGAACTGCGCAACCAGATCGTCAGCCCCCTTGCGGATGCCGACGTTGGAGGCATCCAAAGCGGTGAAGGTTGAGCCGATGTTCAAGGCATTCGGGTATTGCTTGGTGACGAATGCAGACAGGAGCCGGTTGCTGGTGGCATCGTAGATTTCCACGGCATAGTTGACGGATCCTGTCATGGAGCCTTCCCGCCCGCGAATGGCCTGGACGGTGTTATAGACGCCGCCCGCCATGTCGAGTCGCGTGGCCGGCCCCAGAACGGCGGTGGTGGTTTTCGCTCCCGTCAGCGTCAGATGTAGCCTGAGCGTGCCTGGCGTCGGAGCGTTCACGACCGCAAACCGCGTCTTCAGCTTTTCGGTGAATTGCGTCTGCATATAGCTTGCCAGGAAGACCTTATCCTTTTCTGGAACCTTGCCGAACTGATTGTCAGTGCCGTTGTAGACGGTGACAGGATCGACGATGATCTTGCTGTACTGCCGCCAATCGGCATCGCCCTGGTAGCGGTAGGGCACCCGCCCAGTCCTGTCTTGGGTATTCGGTTGCAACTGCGATGCCGAGGCGAGACCGGAGTAGACGGTGGGGCTCGGTGTCGAGCAGGCAGCAAGCATCGCGCAGGCAGCGATCAGTGCAACACTGATTGGAAGGAATTTCATGAGTTCTTTGGCTCCAAGGAGAAATCTGCCGGACGGCATGTTTTGATGGAGACCGTTGTATGCGATCGGAACGTTGCGGTGTTTTTTGAAACGTCTGAAAATGTTCGCGACGGTAGTGGCACGGATTAGGGTCGATCGTTCTGGGGCTCCCGTACGAATGGGATAGGCTTACCTGGTAGCGTGTCCGATCCTCCCGTATGCGGCCCCTCAAAAGCGGGAAGATCTATTGCAACGACAAGGCCGCTCGGGTCGGCGTCCAGCAATGCGAACTCTCCCTTGTGTCCCTTGATGACGATGCCCTTTGCGATGGGAAGACCGAGACCAAAGCCGCCTTTTCTACCGATCTGCCGAGATTCATCAGCCTTGAAAAACGGCTCCAAAACTTTCGCCTTGAGTTCGTCCGTCAAACCAGGACCATTGTCGGCAACTCTTATTTGTACACCGCCGTCGTCACGATGTTGCAAGGTAAGCTCGATCTGCGTGGCGTAACGGGATGCATTGTCGATGAGGTTGGATAGCGCGCGCGTGAGGGCTTGGGGTTTGCAGACATAGGCCAGCCGTCTTGGACCCTCATAAGTGACATTGATACCAGTATCCGAGAAGTCTGTTGCTACCGTCTGAAGCAGACTGGAGACGTCGACCTTCCGAAAATCTTCGCCGGCAGATGGATCCCTGAAATAGGCCAGACACTCATCGACCATCGAGGTCAGGGTCGCAATATCGGCCAGCATGAGACGCCGAAGCTCAGGTTCTGCGGAACGCTCCGCCCGCATTCGCAATCGCGTCAGCGGCGTTCGGAGATCATGGCCAACTGCGCTCAGGACTTTTGTCCGATATTCCACCATGCTCTGGATCCGATCCCGCATGACGTTCAGCGATTCGGCCAGACTGCGGATCTCTGAAGCGCCCTCTGCCTGGAACGGCTCGTCGTTGTCATCCATGCTCACCCGCTTTGCGGCGGCGGCAAATCGGGTGAGAGGATCGGTGATCAGCCAGCTGCTGAAGATACCGAGCAGCAGCAGCGGGATCACGATCTTCAAAAGTCCGCTCGCAACCGCAGGAGCAAGCCAGAGCATCGCTGGAAACACAGGCAGCTGATAGATGAGCGCGCGCCGGGCATCGACCTTGACAACCATGGAATTGGATTTCGGCTCCCCCGTCAGAAGGCGCCGCACCGACGTCGCAAGACTACTTGCCAGCAACTCTTTGATATGCCTCACAAGTTCGCTGGGAGAGACGACTTTCTCCTGCCCGACGACACGGCTGCCCGGGGCGAACCTTTCAACGTTGATCCCCAATCGAGCCGCGGAATCGAGAACGGCATCCTCTTCCTGAGTGGACGCCGCCGCGCGGAACCGATCCAAAATTATCTCTGCCTGTCCGGCGAACAATCCACTTTGAAAATCACGCTCATTCCGGCCGTAGATGAACGGCTCAGTGAACATCGCCACCAGGGAAACAAGGATGACCAGAAAGGTCGCCAGGATGAGTATCTGTTTCTGGATGGACGCCCTACGCAGGTTTTTCAAGGCAGACGCTCCACCCTGGACGCGAACAAATAGCCTCCGAGCCGCACTGTCTTTATGAAGGTCGGCTCCTTGAGGTTTGGCTCTATTTTCTGTCGGACCCGGCTGATATGGGCGTCGATGCTGCGTTCGACAGGTCCGGCGGATCCCGCATGCGTCATTGAAAGAAGCTGTTCCCGCGTCAGGACTTTGTTGGGATTGAAACAGAACGCCAGAAGCAGGTCGAACTCCGCAGTGGTCATGGAGACCTGCGCACCGTCCGGGTCGTGGAGTTGACGGCTTTTGGGATCAATGCGCCATCCGGCGAACGCCATGGGCGCAAGCCCCTCGTCCGGCCCCTGGGAGTATGACGCCCTGCGCAGGATGCTCTTGATCCGCGCCATCAGCTCGCGTGAGTTGAATGGCTTGGTGACATAGTCATCGGCGCCAAGCTCCAGGCCGAGGATGCGGTCGATATCCTCTCGCAACGCCGTCAGCATCAGGATCGGGATAGAACGTGACGAGCGGAGTCGCCTGCAGATGCTGAAGCCATCTTCGCCGGGAAGCATCGCATCTAAAACGATCAGATCGAATTGGTGTCCGGCCAGCAAGCGATCCATTTCGACCCCGCTTGCCGCTGACGAAGCCTCGAAGCCATTGCTTTTGACCAGATCGACCAGCATGCCCGCGATGTCGCGATCGTCCTCGACGATAAGGATGTGGGTCTGGTCGGAAGCTGCTATTTCGTACGCCATAATCGATCGCTTTGCTGTCGGTGGAATTCTGCTGAATCTGAAATTATCTCATTTCGACAAGATATGTCATTCGTCGGCGTTGAGGTGTCCTGACGTCAGGGTTCAAGGCCATGGCCGCCCCGATGCGCTTCGCAAGTGCCGCGCCCTGTCCGGACTTTTGCTGTCCCGCCGTCCAGTGCCACCGCCGACGCCGAAGATTAAAACGTTTGCGGCATGGAGAAGCCTCGAAGCGAACATGCGGCAGGATAATCAATTGTCGTGCAACATGATGTTCAAATATACTGAGATATGTTGCGACCAGTCAGACGTTCCGGACGTCAGGACGAGCTGGTTGAAACGGCAATGAGCGGTACGGTTGGCGTTCGAAGTTCGGTATCGACGAGGACAGTCGCGATGTAACATGCGCGCGCGACCACCAGGCAGAAGAGGACGAGTGATGCCAGCCCCGTCCCATAACGTTTGAAAGCGGAACGCTTGCCCATCGTCGCCAAAACGCCCTGTGCACCTCTTTTGACAAGCTGGCCCGTTGCCATGATGACGAAGAAAGCCGTGATCACGAACCCGCTCAACGATGTTGCTCCAATTACCCAGAACATCAGAAGGCACCCGCCGTATAGGAGCAGCTCTCGTTTCAGAGCCGCTATTTGACACTAGTTAAAAGTGAATAACCGGGCGAACCATTTCCACGACCGCCGGACAAAACTGGCTCCACATTTTGGAATCGAGGCTCGTTCAGAGATCCAGAGCCGTCCGGTGCAACACGGGCTTTGCTCTGGCACAGGGCCATGTTCATTTCTTCGCGCCTGCGGGCACGCGGCCGTCTAGATAGGGCTTTGCAGCCGCCCACCATCGAAACATCTGGTTCCTGGCGCCGTTCCAATTGGTGTTGGTTTGCGAATTGCCATCGATTGCCGCGCCCTTGCTTGACCGTGGTTCAATAAGAACCCTGATCCGCTCGAGAAACGCCTTGCCGTCGAACTGCTTCGAGGCCACCACACCGTTGCCCGTGGAGCCGACGGTGTGGAAAAACACTTCCAGATTCACGACTGGTATGGATTGGATGGCGCGTACCATGTCGATATCCGGACGGGTCGTCACCGCCAGGGAATAGCTGGCCGAGCGCAGGGCGTCGAAGAGCTCAGGCACGGAATAGACGGCGGTCGCCGCATAACCATACTCAACGAGTTTCGAGACGATGACCTGGGCCGCGCTTCTTGGGAGAAACACCAGGATCGGTTTCTCATTTTTTTTGATTTCCGAGTGCGACGTCACGGCTATTCTCCTGTTGGTTCAAGGAATAGCTACCGGATATTTGTACGTTGGTGTGTTTGGTTTTATTCGGTTTTGTTGCAGGGCGGTTCCGACGCGTTTCTGCAATGAGTTCGTTTTTCGCGCAGATCAGATCCTGCATGACGCCAGAAATTGAACAGCATTCCCAGCCCATGCACCTTGCACCGCAGAGTAGCGTTCCTTCCCGGCGTCATGACCCGGTCACCAAGGAAAGCTTTCGTACTTCGCTGATTTCACCGTTTGGACCAAGAGAAGGGGCAGATTGCCACACCGCCTCGTCCTCAAAGACGCGGAGAGCCGGTCAGGTTTGTGGGCATCTGGGGACAGGCGATCTGGAATAGTCGGCCCGTAGCAACTTGAAATCGACTGTCCCGCGCCCGTCGGCGTGAAGCACGCTGGTGATGAACACTGAGAAAATCGAGAGAAAAGAGCGCCTCGGCAAATCAGAGGACCTCAAGGTTACCGACTTGGGACGCTGACCGCTTGCCAAGACGTCAGTCGGAGCGGACGATGCCATAGATGATATCGCGACCTTTTCTCAGGGCTACACGCGGCGCATCTGCGGTACGGCCTAAAATGTAGCCAGCTCCCTGCAAGGATGACAGATTGAAACGCCCGTCGTCCTCATTGCCCGCTGTCAACGGCGCCACTTTCGGAGACTGGCTCCGCCCGGCGTAGCCCACGATCAGCGGATCCTGCGTTTCGCACTTTGGAATGCAGCGATCAAACCGCAAAACGCCTGGAGGCATCTTTCCCCTGGCGGCTGCCCGTCTGCCATCGGCACCGGATGTCGCACGCTTCTGCGAAGCAACCGGCTTCATCGTGTGGATGACGGTTGCGGGAAGGTCAGGTTTCGTTGCAAGCGCGACTTCAAAAGCGGGACTCGCATCGACAGCGGCCTGTAGTCTGGTCAATTGGTCTTCGCGAATGCCTCTGTCGACCGAGACGTGTTCTTCGGTGTCGGCTGGCATGACCGCTACGTGGCAGGCGACAGCGAAAAACAGACCGATGACTACGGCGCAGGCACCGATCTTGATACCTGGTCGCCGACCCGTCTCAGGTTGGATCCAAGACCTCGTCGTCCGTTGCGCATTCATCGTCGTCGTCCTTCCCTACGTCCGGGCCAGCTCTTTAAGCCCCGGAGTTCTCGGACAACTGTCGCCAGGACATGTTCGCACACGTGGTGTGCGAACATGTCCTTTGTCACCCATCAAAGGATGAAATCACCCTTGGCGAGCTCCACCGCGTGGTCCAGATGGATGGTGAAGTCAGCGGCCTCATCGCCGTTGGTGTCGCCGTAGACAAAGGTGTCCGAACCCTTCGTCTCGTACCGAAGCTCTCCGGCTGTGCCGTGGAACTTCTCGGTACCGATGAAGGTGAAAGTGTCATTCTGGTTCAGACCGTTGCGAGAAACCGCATCGATGTCCGAAATGTCGATACGGTCGCCGTCGTTGCTGGAAAAGGCGGTGATGGTGTCGCTAGCGAGACGGCCGGATTCGGCTGCAGTCTTGTAAACGAATACATCGCTGCCCAAGCCACCGGTGAGGAGGTCTTTGCCAAGGCCGCCCCAAAGCGTATCGTTGCCATCGCCGCCGTTGAGGCGATCGTTGTGAGCGCCACCAATCAGCGTGTCGTTGCCGTCGCCTCCCGTCAGGGTGTCCTTGCCGAACCCGCCATAGAGCCTGTCATCGCCAGCGCCACCATTCAGGCTGTTGCCGCCCGCGTTTCCGAGCAGCCTATTGTCAAGATCGTTGCCAGTGCCACGAAGCGCCTTCGTTCCGGTCAGAGTGAGGTTCTCGATATCCGAAGACAGGCTGTAGCTGGCAGAACTGATGACGGTGTCCGTGCCACCCTCATCGACGTCGGTCGTTTTGTCGCGGACGTCATCAACGATATATGTATCGTTACCGTCGCCCCCTTTGAGGATGTCGACCCCTCTTCCGCCGTCCAGGATGTCGTTGCCACGGCCGCCGCTGATCGTATCGCTGCCGCGCGCGCCAAACAGAAAATCCGCTTTAGCTGTGCCGTTTATCACCTGGTCGCCGCGGCCAAGGAAATCATCCCACCAATCAGGCGTATCATAGTCGTCCAGGTCGATATCGTCAGGATTCCACCACTCCGTTGCAGCGCCATGTACAGCGGCGTTGGACGCCTCGGATGTAATCGATTCGTAGTTGGTTTGGGTCATTGCCATGGCAGCGCTTCCTTGTGCGAACCACCGGTACGTGGTGGTGGCCAAAGCCATACCAAGAACGAGCGTTTTCAAATGTTCTGTTATGTTGGGTTATGTTACCGACCCGGTCGTTGGAAGTTCGCCGTCGTGACCACCGTAACTTCGCCTGCTGACGGCTTTAACGACACCTCCCCCGCTGCGATCTTCGAAGCCAGCGCATTGGGAGACTACGGGAGACTGATCACGAACGACGAAAGCATGAAGACCGTCAGACGTTCGAGCAAAATCGTTGGCACCTCAATCACGGCACGAGAGCCCGTCGGCTCCCCCACGACCAGCGCTGCAAAGGTTGCCGCCGCGTCTGTCGTCAGTGCCAGGCGACCGTTGCGCAGCCGCTTGCGCCAGGTCATAGATCTGCCGGCGCGTCAACCCGTAACGACGGGCGACAACATCGGAAACTCCGCCCTCGTTAGATAACTCAGATCAAATAACGAGTGTGGCTCATGCGTTTGAAAGGCCGGCTCGGCCGCCCTCCTCGCCTGCCACCAGCTCGAGCAGATGTTGCGCCGATCCTAGGCAGAGCGTCCAGCCAAGCGTGCCGTGACCGAGATTGAGATAGAGCCCTTTCACCTTCCCGGGTCGAATAATGGGCCGCGACGATGGCGTGCAGGGTCTGGCCCCTGACCATGCGCCCAAATGACTGCCCTGATGCTCGAAGGTGCCGCCGAAGGCCTCAATGGAGGCGGATTGAAACAGATCGAAGCGGTCCCTTGAAAAGCGGAAGCGCTTCGCACCTATATCCGCAAGGCCTGCGATCCGCACCTCGTCTCCAAGTCGGGCAAAGACAATCTTGCGCTTGAGATCCGTGATTGAAACCTGCATCGCAGCCGGCCGCGCCGCGGCTGTCATCGAATATCCCTGCACCGGCCAGATGGCGCCGAACGGGCGGTCCGCCAAAGACAGTAAATCGGTCGAGGACCCAGTCGTGATGACCACCAGATCACAATCAAGTGGCTCGCGCGCAGCGAAGGACAACCCGGCAACCTGCCCCTTCTGACTGCGGATGCTTCGAACCTCCTGGCCGAACACCGTTTGCAAACCATAGTGCTGAACAAGTCCATTGACCAATGCCACGCAGAACCGGTCGGGCCGGCCTGCTGCATCGTCGGGACTGTACATAACACGATCGATGGGATCGGGATAAAGTGCGAGGGCGGGCTCTATCTCCGTTGCCTGAGCTCGATCCAGCAGCTCCTGCCGGATCCCCATCGATCGCTTCAGTCGATGAGCATTCGCACCGCTCTCAAAGGCTTTCGCGGTCGGGTAGAGGATCATCTTGCCCGAGACCTGGTAGTCGAACGACAGATCGAACTCGGCCAAGACGTCTTCCAGCAGCCGCCGCGTCGCGGACGCCAAATCCAGCAAATGGCGCGTATTAGCCAGCGAGCGGCCCGGCAGGCTTTCTGCCAGGAAACGAAGACCCCAGATCAGGAATTCGGGGTCCGTCTGCAACCGGATGCGATAGGCCGGATCACGACCCATCAGGATCTCCGGCAGATGCCGCAGCAGCGACGGCGAACCGAGGGCGTCGCCATAGGCATAGCTCAGCTGGGCTCCGTTCGCACGGCTCGTGCCTTCGGCAGGCCCATGGTTCCGGTCGACAAGGGTGACTGCGTAACCCGCCCGGCATAGCAGATAGGCGGAGGCCACACCGACGACACCGGCACCGACGACAACAACCGGCTTCATCTCAGTGACCTTCTGTGACAACAGCGGACAATTCGATCTCCACGGGCACCCCGCGCGGCAGCGAGGAGACCCCGAGGGCAACCCGCGCATGCATCCAGCGATCGGGAAAGAGATCGCGGAGCAATTCCGAGGCTCCATCGACCACCAGGCCATGGCGGGTGAAATCCGGCGTGGCAGAAACATAGCCCGCGAGCCGTACAAAGCTCGTGACGCGATCCAATCCACCGGCAATTTTTTCCAGTTGTGC
Source organism: Pararhizobium sp. LjRoot238 (assembly GCF_964252955.1). Lineage (NCBI taxonomy): Bacteria > Pseudomonadati > Pseudomonadota > Alphaproteobacteria > Hyphomicrobiales > Rhizobiaceae > Pararhizobium > Pararhizobium sp. LjRoot238. The sequence goes on from NZ_CAXUPP020000004.1 coordinate 237,608, forward strand.
AAGCGCATTCAGCAAGGCCCAGCGCGCGCTATCGCGTGCTTGATCGATCGAAACCCCGCCCCCCACATGGCCAGTGCAAACGACCTGACCATCACGAAGCGGCACCTGGCCTGACACGGTGACGATCGTACCCGACTGGACCGCCCCGACAAAAGCACCGGGCGGCAAGGATGCCTCCGGCAGGGCCAATCCGAGTTCATCGAGACGCGCCTTAATGAGAGCATTACGGTTGCGCGACAGCGGCGATCCATTCGCTCCCCGCTCCGCGCATTTCGCCACAAAGCCTTTCAGGATCTGACGGTCGAGCTCAGTCAGCCTATATTCAGGATGCCATTGCACGCCCAGACAGAAGGTATCGCCCAAGGCCTCAAAGGCTTCGGTGACCCCATCGGGAGCGCAGGCAAGCACGTTGAACTTCCCGGCGCCCGTGAGCGCATGACGGTGCAGGCTGTTGACCTCAGCCGTCGTTCCGCCCTGCCACTCAGCAAGCACGCTCCCCGGTGTGATCGCGATCTCGTGCGCAAGGCGATCCGGCACCGCATAAGGCAGATGTGCCGTCGTCTCGCTTGCCAGACCAGGGAGGTCCTTTGCAAACGAGCCGCCGAGATGTTCGCCGATCAACTGCATTCCATGGCAGATTCCAAGCAGGGGCTTTCCCTCTGCCAATGCCTGATGCACAAGCGCTCGCTCGAAGGCGCCACGCTGTTTTGCGACCTCGGCACCCGGCTGGGCTCCGGTGACCAGGACGCCATCGCAGAGTGCCAAGGCTGCGGCTATATGGTCCAGATGATATGGCAGGATCAACGCAAGCCCACCTGCCTCCTTGATCGCTTCGGCATAGTTGGTACGCACCACATATTGGTGCTCGGTTTCTGCTGTGTCTTCTGTGCAGAGATCGGGCGTGATCAGAATCACCGGGGGGCGTGCATGACCGGCGTCGGCAGTGGTATGGACGCGGCTTTCACCGCCGCCTTTCGGTTGCGTATCCATTGATGTGGCTTTCTTCTGAAGTTTTAGCGGGCGGCTGGCGCGGCAAGCCGCCGGGAGAGGACGGAAAATGGCCAACCGATCATGAAGTAGCAAAGGCCGACCGCGATATAGATCTGCAGCGGCAGGAAATATTCGGTCGCCATGGCCCGTCCCGTCAGAACCAGTTCGTTCACTGTGATCAACGAGGCAAGGGAGGAATCCTTGAGCAGCGAGACGAAGGTCACGATCATCGGCGAGAGGATGACGCGCACGACCTGCGGCAGGATGATGAAGGTGAAACACTGTGCCGGTGTAAACCCGGCTGCAAGTGCCGCCTCCCGCTGCCCTTTCGGGATCGCCTTCAGTCCGGCCCGGAACAGCTCGGACACCTGGGCGGCAAAACAGAGTGAGAGCCCAAGTACCGCCGCCGTAAAGGCATTGAAGGTGATGCCTACGCCCGGCAAGCCGAAATAGAGCAGGAACAGGATGGCAAGCAGCGGCACGCCGCGCACGGTCGTGACGTAGAGCGCTGCAAAACCGCGCAGCACGGCCGAGCCGGACATCTGGGACAGGAGTAAAGCAAGGCCGAGAACCACCGAAAGGAAGAAACCGGCGACCGAAAGCAGTGCGGTGTTCAACATCGCCTCGGCCAGAAGCGGCCACCATTCACCGCCATACTCGAAATAGGGTTGTAGAAAACCGGTCATCCCTTGAGCTTTCCATAGTGAGCTTCCAGAACACGCACGCACTGCATCAAAGGCAGGCTCAGCAACAGGTAGAGACCTGCAGCCGTCGCGTAGATCAGCGTTGTCTGGAACGATGAGGTGACCATGGAGCGGGCAAAGAACATGATCTCGGGGGCCGCGATGGCTGAGACGACCGAGGTATCCTTGACGAGCTGCACAGCATAGTTGCCAAGCCCAGGAAGCGCGATGCGCATCGCCTGCGGCGTGAGGATGGAGACGATCGTCTGCCTCGGCGTCAGGCCAACGGCAAAGCCGGCTTCCACCTGGCCTTTCGGCAGCGACCGAAAGCCGGCGCGGAAAATGTCGCAGGTTACGGCAGCGCCGATCAGCCCGAGGCCGAGGATTGCCGCCCCGATCGAGGACAGTCTGAGACCGAGGCTGGCGAGGCCAAAATACAGTATGAACAGGTGCGTCAGCGCCGGGATGTTCCGCAAAAGCTCGACATAGGCGTCAATGGCGAAATGCACCGCCTTTGTCCGGGTGAATTCCCGGACAAGCGAAAGTCCAAACCCGAGGGCGAGGCCGATTGCAAGCGACGACAGGGCCACAAGCACGGTGACGCCAAGGCCCGCAACTAGGCCTTCAAGAACAAGGCGGAAGGTCTCAAAATCAGGCACAGGTGATCCTCAATGCCTGATCTGTTTCAGGAAGCTGCGGGTTCGCTCCTCGCGCGGCGTATTGATGACCGCACTGGCTGGCCCGTCTTCCACGATCACGCCGCCATCCAGGAACATCACGCGATCGGCGACATCTCGGGCAAACGCGATCTCATGCGTGACAATGAGCATCGTTCGCCCCTCGTCCGCCAGCTCCTCGATGACGTTCAGCACCTCGCGAACAAGTTCCGGATCGAGCGCCGATGTCGGCTCGTCAAACAGTATGAGCTTCGGTTTCTGGGCGAGCGCGCGGGCAATGGCGACACGCTGCTGCTGCCCACCGGACAGTTCTAGCGGCGACGCATCGGCACGATGCGTCATGTGAACCTTGGCCAGCATGTCCAGCGCCAGTTCGCGTGCTTCCTTGGCGGCAAGACCACGCACCTTGCGCACCGCGATGGCCACATTCTCGGTGACGGTCAGATGTGGCCAGAGATTGAAGAGCTGAAAGACCATGCCCATCTCGGCGCGTTGCGGCGCCAACTGCCGGTCGTTCATCAAACGCCCATTGCGCATGCCGATCCGCTCGCCATCAAGCAGGATTTCCCCCGCCGTCGGTGTCTCCAGAAAATTCATGCAGCGCAGACAGGTCGACTTGCCCGATCCTGAAGGCCCGATCAGGGCGATCTTCTCACCGGCCTTAACCGAGAAATCGATGCCCTTCAGCACCTCGACCGGCCCATAGCTCTTGCGCAGGCCCGCGACACTCAAAAGCGCGTCCATCACCATTCCTCGTCTGTTGGCTTTCGTCTGGCAGGATGGAGAGGACTGCCGAACCGGCAGCCCTCACGGTGTCCATGGATCAACCGCCCGCGGCGCAGGAAGGCAGCTTGTAGTCGGTCGGGCGATCGACGCCGGCGCGGAAGTTTTCACCGGCTGGCTGGTACCAGACATCGGCGGAAAGGCCGTAACGCTGGCCGATCTCCTTCATCTCACAGGTCTTCCACATCTCTGCGATGATCGCGTCCATCTTCTGGCGCAGGTCATCGTTCTTCTTGTTGAGGCCGTAGACAACCTGGCCAAGACCGGTCAGCAGCGGAAAGTCCGGATTGGTGTCGGTGAAGGCGAGGAACTGCATGTTCCAGTCGGGGTTTTGCTTGATTGCATAAGAGACCACTGGCGGATCACCGATGACGGCATCGATACGACCGGCGATCAGGTCTCGGACGGCAGCATCGGAGGTATCATAAAGCGACAGCTCAAGATCCTTGATCGCCTTCAGCTCAGGCACGAAGGAAAAGCCGGTGATCGTGCCGACTTTCTTGCCCTCGAGATCCGAAAGCTTGTCCCAATTCGTCTTGGTCGACTGCATGATGCCGTTCTTGAAATAATGGATCGGCTCGGACAAGGTCATGATCTTGGTGCGCTTCTCGGTCCAGCCCATCGTGCCGAGCATGACATCGACGCGGCCGGCCTCGACGGAAGCGATCGTGCCCGACCATTCCATCAGCGCGGGCTCGATCTTGAGACCGAGCTTCTCGGCAATCCGCTGCATGATCTCGCCGTCATAACCGATCATCTTGCCGTCCTGCCAACCGGAGCCCGGCATATCGCCGGTAAAGGCAACGGTCAGCTTGGCTTCCTGGGCAAGCTCGAAGGCGCTGGCTGGCGAAAATGCGGACAGGCCCGTGATCGCTGCCAGGAGGGCGTGCATCACCAGCCTTCTCGAAAGAGAAAGTTTCATCGTTCAAATCCCTGTTTTTGGTTCCCCGATCCGGAGGTTCGCCACCGGATTGTCTTGTTCGACAGGGCAAACTCTGGCAGCAAAATCACTGGCTGAATTTTGAAAATCAGACATAATCTTTGAAAACTCGACGCTGGCTTTTATGCGGCTGCCGATGGGAGAGGCTGATGGTTCCAGAGTCAGGCGTGTCGAATGAAGGCGGCGAGGACTATGTCCATTGGCTGGATGGGCTGTGGAAGGAACGGTTGCTGACGGCGCGTGATCGCAAGCCGGATCTCACCATCGGCATTCTTCTCTGGCCGACCTTTCCGATGATGTCGCTGACCGGCATCGTCGAGCCGTTGCGCCACGCAGCCGATTTCGCCGACAATTCGCGCCCGCTCTATTGTCGCTGGTCTATCATGGGCGAGCCCGGCCACGGCGCCGTGGCAAGCTGCGGCATTCGTGTGCAGGCGGACGCTGCCTATATCAATCCAACCGACTTCGACTATATCGTGGTGATCGGCGGGCTTCTGCCCCATCTGCGCGCGGCCCCCGCCAGACATCGAGCCTATCTGCGGGTCGCGGCCTCGGCCGGCGTGCCGATCATTGGTGTCTGCACCGGGGTCTTCGTCCTTGCGCAAGAAGGGCTTCTGGCCGGCCACAAGGCCTCGGTTCATCCATTCCATGGCGAAGACTTCCGCATGGCCTTTCCCCGGCTCGCCTTTTCCACGCGCGACGATTTTTTGATCGACAAGGCACGCATCACGGTACCAGGCGGCATCTCGGTTCTCTCCCTGATGACAGACCTGATCCGGACCCATTGCGGACCGGACCGGGCGGCCAAGGTGGTGCACCAGCTTTCGTTGACCGAACAGAAAGCCATGAGCACCTTCGACCAGGAAAGGGCGACGATCTTTCGCAATTTCACCGACACACGCATCCAGCGTGCCGTGGTCCTGATCGAGAGCAGAAAAGGCCGCGGCGTCTCACCGGAACAGGCCGCCCAAGCGGTCGGATTGTCACCCCGCCAGTTCGCACGCCTCTTTCAACAACACACTAACATGACGCCGAAGCGCTTCATTCTGGAAACACGATTGCGATATGCCCGCTTCCTGGTGGAAAACAGCATGATGCCGATGACCTCCATCGCCTTCGAGACCGGCTTTTCCGATTCAGCGCATTTCGCCACAGCATTTCGGGCACGTTATGGAGTCGCGCCGAGCAAGTTACGCTGAAATGAACTTCCCTTGCGCAGTCATTTTTGATGAGGCGGAAGGTCAATACCCGAAGTCAGCCATTCTCACAATCGATCGGAATCATTGACTTCTGCGGCTATGCAAAGGTGATCAAAGTCACAGCGCCGAGCCCCGGATTGCGTTCGGTGGCCAATTCTGAAGTACCCAAGCTACTTGACATCAACGTGGCCCAACAGAAGACGAATCGAACCGGCGATCCTTGGATTTTTGGAAAGTAACGCTTACAAACGGATTCGAACTGAAGGCCCCGTAATAGACCAACGTCAATCGCTGCTCCAATACGGTCGGACATTTCCCGCTAGATCGCCTTGGGATTCGAACCAACGGCCCCGTCGTTACCCGTTACCTGAAATCCCGCGTCTTCACCCGGATCGCGTCGAGATGCAGATAGGTGTAGGCGCTTGCAATTGTCCGGGGTCGCGCTCGCAAACGGAGCAGATTTTTGCTCAGATTATCTGACAATGAAATTCTGGCTGCGCTCACCTTAATTGCCAATGTGCTCGCCATCGACGCAGCGTGCTTGCAATCATAAAATCCTGCTCACGCAATGTGCCAATGGTGGGGGGCATTGGGCTGGTTCAGCACCCCGAACCACGATTGACCGCAATGTTAGCCCCTGCGGATCAACTTGCCACAGTTCGTTCCAGCGAATGGTTTTGAGCGTTCGCGGAAACGACCCTTTACCATCACCTGGGGAAGTATCGCGACGATCAGGAAGCCGTGGCGTGTACCGGAGCGGACCATGGCTGAGCGGGGTAAGCGTCCGCCTAGCGAGGCCCTCGTCGATCTTCGGCGGCGCTTGTCTTTGCTGTCGGCCCGTGACCCAACTCGTGGAGACGGCCGTGTTGCATGGATCGGACCGTAGGCGAGATTTCCCTTACCCAGGGCACTTTTCATGCGCGTTCGAACTCGGGACGTCCGAGTTCGGTCATCCGGTTGAGAACGCGGCCGCCGATATTTCCTTCGGTTTTTTTGGTTTTCGAAGTTTCTCGCTCTCAGTTTCGGCCCGATCACGGCCTTCCACCTTCCCATCTGTGTCCCCACGCGGCTGCGCTGATTGTAGCCGGTGGATTTTTGCCAGGCCAACCGACCACAGGTCTCTATCTCGACGATACGGCGGTCTCGAGCCGATGGCTCCGGCGCCGATTGGGGGCTGGCAACGGCGTTCTTCGGGGGCGGGATAATGATGTCTGTTTCCACACCAAAGCGTGTTGCAAGCAGATTACGGGTTGCGCGCCATCATAGGCGCCATCAGCAATTAACCAGGCGACAGGGCCATCAATCTGGTTCAGTAGGTCAGGCAAAGTCGTCGAATCACCGGCGTCATCCGTGGTCAGATCGGCGCAGACAATCTTACCATTGGCAATGGTCGAGGCCAAGCTGCGCCTGATCGCGGACCTTCAGCCGGGGGAGGTCGTCGTTGCGGAGAAGATCGATCGCATCAGTCGTCTACCGTTGCCTGAGGCCGAGAAGGCTCAGACAGTGCCTGCGAGCCGGGCTCTTACGATTGAGGAACTGGCACTTTCGGTTTTGCGGCTCTGCGTCCGGATTGCAGTATACCGACGCCGATCAAGATCGCTGCCATTGCAACGATGTCGATGAACTGTATCTGTTCTCCAACCCAGAGTGCACCGATCAGAAGCGCCACGATTGGTGGGAGGTAGGTCGCGCTCGATGCAACGATTGCTCCCAACTCCTGGGTGATGAAGTAATAGATGATAAATGCGATGCCGGTACTACACAGCCCAAGGCCAAATACAACACCAACGAGAGCCCAGTTATCGGTTAGGATGGCTGCCATTCCGGTGTAGTCGGTCGTCCCCAGCAGTGTCAGCAGGGCCAGCGCGAGCTGGTATGCAGCGAGAGCGGCCGGTGGGATTCCCAGGGGCGATATGAACTTGCGGACATAAACGAACCCCGCGCCAACGCACAGTGATCCTCCCAAAAGGTAGAGTGCGCCGAGGAAATTGACCTGGCTCACCCCGGCGTTCCAAGGTTGGGCAATCAGCAGGATACCAATAAAGCCCAGGGCCGTGCCCCCGATGGTTTTGGCGTTAAGAGGTTCCTCCCGTAGGAAGAGCCAAGCGGCCAGGAAGGTAAAAAGCGGGATCGATCCGCTGAGCATTCCGGCGATGCTGGATGGAAGCAGCGCCGTACCTTTCGCATAGCCAATATAGTAAAGCGTCGACGCGAAGACGGACATGATGAGGAAGTGATGGGCGTGGCGCAGATGCCTCTTGCTCATCGCCCCTGTGGCCAGCGCGAACAGGAGCACTGGAACGAAGCCAAACAGCACGCGCAGCAGAACGATCTGCGTCGGCGCAATGAGGACGGCAGCCCACTTCATGAAGATAAAGCTACTGCCCCAGATCAGGCCTAGCGCCGCGAAGGCGACGTAGGCCAAGGTCTTCGAGTTTGTCGTCATAGGATGTGTCACACTGATCGCATGAGGCCGCCATCGACGCGGATGCTTTGGCCCGTAATGTAGCTTGCACCCTCGGAAGCGAGGAACACGATGGTCGCGGCAACTTCATCACTCGTGCCGTAGCGCTTCATCGGAACGCTGTCGCGGCGCTCCTCGGTCGCCGGCAGGCTGTCGATCCAACCCGGAAGAACGTTGTTCATCCGGACGTTTTCGGCCGCATAGGTATCCGCAAATATTTTCGTGAAGGATGCCAACCCTGCCCGGAACACAGCGGAAGTCGGGAACATCGGGCTTGGTTCGAAGACCCAGGCCGTGGAGATGTTGATGATCGTGCCCGATTTCTGCTTCTGCATGTGGGGTGTCACCATGCGCGTCGGGCGGATCACGTTCATCAAGTAGACGTCCATGCCGCGCTGCCAGTCTTCATCGGTGACCTCAAGGATCGGGGCGCGAGGTCCATGACCGGCGCTGTTCACGAGGACATCGATACGTCCCCAAGCGGACATTGTGAGATCGACGAGCTTGCGAAGGTCATCGTTTGACTGGTTGGAACCGGTGACGCCGACGCCGCCCAGTTCCTTCGCGAACTCCTCGCCCTTGCCGGAGGACGAAAGGATCGCGACCTTGAAGCCGTCGGCAGCAAGGCGCTTCGCCGCAGCCGCGCCCATACCGCTTCCACCCGCTGTTACGATAGCTACCTTTTCTACAGTCATCGCCTTCTCCTGTGATTTAGATTTCCGCATCAGATCGCGGTCTACAGTTCCATGCGAAGCGTGATATCATTCGAGAACCATCAATACGAACCAGTTCCATTCTCGTTATACAGTAGAAAATCTATCGAATGGCAGAAAGCTTCCGACGTCTTCCCTCTCTCAACGGTCTTCGCGTGTTCGAGGTGGTCACCCGCCACTTGAACTTTCGCGTGGCGGCTGAGGAACTTGGCGTGACTCAAGGCGCTGTGGCGCAACAGATAAGAGGGCTTGAGGCTGAGCTGGGGCTGAAGCTCTTCGAGAGGCTTCCGAGAACGCTTGCTTTGACCGAGGCCGGACGTAGCTACGTGGCAAACGTCCGACGTGCCTTTGAGCTTATTTCCGAAGCAACCGACGCACTGAAGCCGGAACCGCTTCACCTAACGATAAGTGTGACCCCCAGCTTTGCCTCGAAATGGCTAATACCTCGATTGCCGGATTTCACGTCCGCCCATCCGGACATCGATCTGCGCATCCTGGACTTGCTTCGGAAAAGTGGAGAGGCGATTTCAGATCATGCGGCCAGTCTCTCGAAGTGTGCGGGGCTTAAATAATCAAGCGCCGAGTGCCTGCGAACGGGATTGTAGAAGCCGTCGATGTAACGGGCAATGGCAATTTCGGCGTGGTCTCGCGTTTGATAGATGGTCCTCCAGATCAGTTCTGATTTCAACGTTTTGAAGAACGTTTCGACCATCGCGTTGTCGTAGCAATTTCCCTTTCCTGACATCGAGATCAGAATGCCTTTGCTGCGCAGCAGCGCCTGATAGTCAATCGAACAATATTGACTGCCGCGATCGGAATGATGGATCAGGCCAGGCTTTGGACGACGCATGACAATGGCTTTTCGAAGAGCATTGACTGCCAGTTGGCGATGTAGCCGATCGCCGACATGCCAGCCGACGACGCGGCGAGAGAACAGGTCGATGACAACGGCAAGATAGAGCCAACCCTCGCGGGTCCATACGTAGGAAATATCAACACCCCATTTCTGGTTTGGCCCGGTCGCAGCGAAGTCCTGATCGATGATGTTCGGCGCGACCGGAAACGCATGCTGGCTATCCGTGGTGCGCTTGAACCGCCGCTTTTGCCGGGCATGGAGGCCATTTTCTCGCATCAGCCGGGCAGTTCGTCGTCGACCGATGGCAAAGCCGCAGTCTTGCAATTCTCGCGTCATGCGTGGACTGCCATAGGTCTCGTGAGAAAGCGCATAGGCCGAGCGCACATGCGCCAGCATCACCATATCCTCGTGCTGCCGACGACTGGCGGGTCGATCCTTCCAGGCAAAATAGCCGCTCTGGCTGACGCCCAGAACCTTGCAAAGACGGTATGCGGGGAATTCCGTTTTCGCCTGGTCGATGAAGCGGAACTTCATCGACTTCCCTCCTTGGCGAAAAAAGTTGCGGCACGCTTCAATATCTCGCGTTCCTGCCGCAGGATTTCGTTCTCCCGGCGTAACCGTTTCAACTCGGCCACCATGTCCTCGGTGGCAGCCGCCCCTGTCGGCGCATCCATCGCCTGATCACGGCTACGGCCGATCCAGCGCACCAGCGTCGATAGGCCGACGCCCAAATCCTGGGCGATCTCGCGCTGCGTCCGGCCGCTCGTCTGCGCTAGGCGCACTGCCTCCTTCTCAAATTCTTTCGTAAAATTCTTCTGCTTCGGCATTCCGGTTTCCTTTCAACTCAAGAAAACCTCTCCACTTTTCCGAAGCAAGTCCATCCTCGCGAGCGACCGGATATCGAACTTCCAGACTGATGCAGTCGACCTTGCGGTTCGTTATGGCTGTCCGCCATTCGGACCGGGGCTGAACGCCGACCTTTTGTTCGATCAGATCATTGTGGCCGTTGGCAGTCCGTTACTGGTGGAGAAGCTCGGCGCACCGAGCGATGACGACAACATCGCTCGGTATCCGCTCCTGCACGATGCCCATAACTTCTGGCCGCAGTACCTGGAGTCGGCGCTTTTGAGGAGGACGACGATGGCGGCTGTCAAGAACATCAGATTCAATCAGACCTCGCTGGCAATCGAGGCTGCAGTAGCCGGTCAGGGGCTAGCTTTGGCCAGTACCTTCTTTGTTGAGGATGACATAGCCTCGGGACGTCTCCTCCGGGTGTTGCCAACGGAACTTCGCGTAGGCTCGGATTTCTACGTAGTATCACCACGTAAGCCCCGGCATCCACATTCCGTTGCGGCAGTTCGAAGCTGGCTTGCCAGCGCCGCCATGCGATGAACTGCAGCTAAGCCACACACGCTGGCAACGGCCGCTTAGTTACTACAGTTGCGTTCGATGTCTCATTTTGTAATGAGCGCCCATTGCGATGGCTTGATGCTTCCGTCGCCAGAGCGACCACGCGAGAATGAATGGGACTCTGATCGGCGGCCACAACAGGAGGCGTGTGATCAGATAACGGATCTCTGCGACGCTGGGCAGAAGCGCAAATTTGTTGGTCAGGCGGCGATTGGCGGGTTTGGACTCGTTTCGTTCGGTTTGCCACCGGCGCTGCGGCGCAAGTCGGCTCCCAACTTGGCGAGGAAGGCTGCAGCCGCCATGACGAGTGTCATGTGTCGGTGCCAGGCATGCCAGGAACGCGCCTCGCAATGATCGAGGCCGAGATCATCCTTTGTGCGCTGGAAGCACTCCTCCACCGTCCAGCGTAGCCCGGCAGCACCCGCCAGCTCGCAAAGCTCGGTACCGACAGGCGCAAAGGTCCTCCTCACGGGCCTCAATCCGACCTGATGCCGACCCGGCGTCGCAACTGCCTCGCACCGGCCCATGCCGGCCCCCATGGCGTGCGCGCGATCACCCCTTGCAACTCCGCTCTGACGAAAACCAGCGCCCCTGATCCCGTCCGTGACCTCCAAGGCAATACAGCCATACGGCAAGTGCTTGCAAACGCTACAAAATATGCCGGTTTATGGACGGAGGCTAGTTAAAAAGCCCGGAGCTTCTGCTCCGTGCGGGTCATCAGCCGCTCAAGTTCCGCCATATCGACCGCGGAGAGTTTCGGTCCCGGCGCGCGGGTGGCGGCGAACGCGATCGCACCGCGCTTCATGAGGATCATCTTGCGTAGCCCAGGGCCGAAGCCGAGTTGCTGCTCGTGGCGCAGGATCGGCAGATAGGCATCGAACATATCCTCCGCTTCCTCCGCCTTGCCTGCCCGAAACAGATTGATTGTTACGACCAGCGCCTCCGGATAGGCAAAGCCGGTCATAGCGCCATCCGCCCCGCGGGCGAGTTCCTGCGGCAGATAGAGCCCACCATTGCCACACAGGATCGACACGCGCGGAAAACCTTGCTCCTCGGCGGCACGCACGGCGGAAATCTTGGCAAGGCCGGGGCAATCCTCATGCTTGAGCATGACGATCTGCGGCAGGTCGCGGGTGAGTTCCAGAATGGTGCGCGGCGAAACCGGCACGCCCGTCGTCTGCGGGAAGTCCTGAAACACCATCGGCACGCCGGCGCCGAGGGCGGCGCAGACCTGATGAAAGTAGGACATGACGCGATCCTCGCGCGCCGGCCCTCGCGACGGCGCAACCATCACTCCTGCCGCTCCCTTGTCCATGGCGGCACGGCCAAGCGCGGCCAGATTGCCGAGCCCGGCATCGGAGACACCGACCACGACCGGCAGATCGCCGGCGCGGCGCATGAAGCGGTCGAGCACGGAGAGTCGCTCCTCCGGCGTCAGCTTGTCGGCTTCGCCCATCATCCCAAGAATGGTCATGCCGGTGACGCCGGTCTCCCGGTAAAACTCGACCAACCGATCAATACTGTCGAAATCCACGGCTCCGTCATCCGTAAATGGCGTAGCGGCGATGATGTAGACGCCGGATGTGTTGCGGTCGATCAGGTGAGGCATCGTTTCCTCCAGTTTCTAGCAGCGGGTTTTCGGACGGGCAAAGGGGGCGATCGTCACACCTTCCGCCACCAGTGCCTCGCGCAGCGCGGCCGCCATGCCCACTGCGCCCGGCGTGTCGCCATGCATGCAGAGCGTCGCCGCCTCAACCGGTAGCTTGCCGCCGCCAGTCGTGGGGATGCGGCCGTCGCGCACCATGGAGAGCACCTGATCGACGCTCTGCCGTGGATCGTGGATCACCGCGCCGACCTCGGACCGCGGCGTCAGCCGGCCCTCGTCGGTATAAGTGCGGTCCCCATATATCTCGCAGGCGATCCTCAGCCCGGCCTTTTCGGCCGCCTTCATGGTTTCGGAATAAGGCAAGGTCACGAAGACGAGCGAAGGATCAACGACCGCGACGGAGCGGACGCAGACGTCAGCAAGGACCGCATCCTCGGCCGCCATGTTGCCGAGCGAGCCGTGCGTTTTTACATGGGTGATCGGCCAGCCGAGGGCCTCCGCCATGCCGCGGATCGCCGCGATCTGATAAATCAGTTGGGCCTCGAGGTCTTCCGGCCGCTCGCCGGAAATGCGCCGGCGCCCGAATCCGTAGAGATCCATGAAGGAGGGATGCGCGCCGATTGCCACGCCGCGCTCCTTCGCCATCAGGATCGTCTTGCGCATCACCACCGGATCACCGGCATGAAAGCCGCAGGCGATGTTGGCCGTGGTGATCAGTTCAAGCATAGCCTTGTCGTCGCCCATCGTGTAGGCACCGAAGCTTTCGCCCATGTCGCAGTTGAGATCAATCGAGGCCATACCCTCTGTCTCCTGGATAGCGCGTCCTGCGGGATGCGATGTTGTGTGCTGACGAATGAATGGTGGTATCGAACAGTTCGTTCAGTAGCCGCGCGCCGTATCCACGGTGGCTTGCAGGATACCGCGAGCGCGCCAGTGATGAGAACAACGGCGGGTATGCGGTTTTTACCACTCGATCAATGCGCGAAAACGCTGTCGAAATCCTTGAACCCTTTGACCTCAATCGGATTGCCCGATGGATCGAAGAAGAACATGGTGCGTTGTTCGCCCGGTTCGCCGGAAAAGCGGACGACCGGTGGAATGTCGAAGGCGATGTCGCCCTTTTCGAGACGCGCGGCGAGCGCGATCCAGTCTTCAAGCGGCAGCACGACGCCGAGATGCGGCATCATCACCATATGGTCGCCGACCTTGCCGGTGCGGGTGACTTCGAAAGGCTTGCCGAGATGCAGCGAGATCTGGTGACCGAAAAAGTCGAAATCCACCCAGGTATCGGTGGAACGGCCTTCCTCGCAGCCGAGCACGTCGCCATAGAAGCGGCGCGCCTCGTCGAGGTCGGTGACGTGATAGGCAAGGTGGAACAGCGAACGCATGGAAAACTCCTTGTGGGGTAATCAGCGCACGGCGATGCCGCGCGGCAGGGTGGACAGAACATCGCAACCGCTTTCGGTCACGATGACGGTTTCGGAGGCGCCGACGGTGAAACGGCCGTAGGCGCGAAGCGTGGCGGGCAAGTGAAAGACCATTCCCGGTTCGAGAAGGGTGTCGACGCTAGTAAAGAGGCTGAGAATGGTGCCCTCACCCCAGTCGGGCGCAAAGGCGACGCCCATGGAATAGCCGATGCGCTTACGGAAGGCGGCGGTATAGCCGGCCGCGTCGATCACCCGTTGGGCCGCGTCGTGCGGCGCGCTCGCAGGCACGCCGGGCCGGATGGCGGCGAGCGCCGCCTCAAGTGCCACCAGCGCGCAATCCATCATCCGCGCGGCTTCGTCCGAGGGTCGGCCGATGAACGCGGTACGCATCATTGCCGAATGATAGCGCGCATGGCTTGCGGCCATTTCCAGAAAAACCGCATCGCCCGTTTCCATCGCACGGCGCCGCCATGTCATATGCGGCAGGCCGCTGCGCGGTCCCGACGAGACGAGCGGTTCCATGCCGAAGGCCTCAGACCCGGCGGCAACGGCGGCGGCCATCATGGCGGCAGCGACGGCGTTTTCATCGACACCCTCGCGGCAGGCGGCAATCGCCGCGGAAAGCCCGGTCTCCGCGTAAACCGCGGCCTTGCGGATGGCCTCGAGTTCGGCGGGTGACTTCACCATTCTAAGTGGGGGCAGAAGGGCCGAACCGTCCGAAAGCGGACCCGCGCCGATCGCCGCCTCGATGCGCTCCGCCATCAGCGGGGAGACGAACCAACCGTTCCTTTCCAACGCCGGATTGGCAAGGCCGAGCCGCCGCACCAGCGCGGCAAGCGCAGCTGCCGGATCCTCGCCGTCCTGATAGACGGTGACGTCAGCAAGCCATGTATTGGAGATGGCACCCGGCAATTCGAGCTGCCGCACCAGGAGCGCCAGTTCCCCTTCCGCCGGGAGGACGAGTGCCTGAAAGGCGAAATAGCCCGCCGTCTGGCGGCCCGTCAGCCAGTAGATCGTCTCCGGCGAGGTGACGATGAGCGCTTCATGGCCGGCAGTGGCGATTGCCGCGCGCGCCCACTGCTGCCGGCTTTCGAACTCGGCGGCAGGAAAGGCTGCTTCCATGCCGCGCAGGTGGATCAGGTCGGTCGGGATAATTGTCTCCTGAGGCATCACGGTCTCGCCAGCCAGTCAAGGAAGCGTGCGCGGACGCTGGCGAAATGCGCTTCCATTGCCGCTTTCGCGCCGTCCGCATCGCCGGCCTCAACTGCGGCAATAACCGCCAAGTGCTCGCGTGCCTGGTCGGTGAAACGGTCATGCGTGCGGGTGATCGTGCAGCGACGTGCAGTTTCCCTGAGTTCCGCCAGCATGACGGGCCAGAGCGTTAGCCCTGCCGCTTCCGCGACAGCGCTGTGAAAGGCGTCATCCTGCCGCCAGAATTCGTCGAAGGCCGTGTCGGCGCCATCGCCATAGGCCTGCATGACCGGGCGGATGGCGGCAAGTGCGGGATGCAACGCCCCGATCTGGTGGGTCCGTTCCGCCGCGCGCGCCGCGACCGCGCCTTCCAGCAGCCGGCGCAGCTGCACGATATGCAGCAATTGCTCCACCGTGACGGCGCGCACCGTCAGCGTGCCGTTGGCGAGCCTTTTAATGACGCCTTCCTGCTCCAACCGCGACAGCGCGACGCGCAGCGGGGTGCGCGAGGCGCCGGCATCCGCCGCGAGCTGGTTTTCGCTGAGGGGTTCGTCGGCGGCAATGCGGCCTTCCAGAATGGCGCTCTTGATGTCGCGATAGATGCGATCGGCCAGCGTTTCCCGGTCGTCTGTGTCGGCGGCGGTGAGGCTCTGTTCCATCATGCGCGTGCCTGCCTGTCGGCGAAGGTGGCAGCAAGTACGCGAACGGCGGCCGCCAGATCCTTTACGTCCATGCCCTCGTCAGGATTGTGGCTGCCGTTCCAGTTGCGGATAAAGAGCATGGTGCTGTCCCAGCCCGCAGTGGCAAAGACGGCCGCATCGTGTCCGCCGCCGGACAGCATCACGCGCGGGGCAAGGCCGAGCCGCGCCGCCCCTTCGGCGATGCGGGCATTCAGCCCCGAAGACAGTTTCGCCGGCTTGCTGCACGACTGCGCGCCGAGCCGGAAAAGCACGCCGCGCCGCGCCTCGATGGCTGCGATCTCCTGCTTCAGGATAGCATCCATCTGGTGGAGTACCGTGCCCTCGCCGGAGCGAATATCGACCGCAAATTCCAGCCGTCCCGGCACCTTGGCGAAGGCGTGCTCGTCGCTCGCCGCATCGACCCGGCCGAAGGTGACGGCGAGGTCGAGGCCTTCGCAAAGCACGGCGGCCCAATGGCGGTCGAGCACGCTCACCAGATCGGCGAAGGCAAAGACGGCATCGGCGCGCTCGGCGCGCGGAGCGCCGCCGGAATGGGCCCAGACGCCGTCAATCCCGGCATTGCGGTAGCGCAGACCGCCGCGCACGCCATTGACCAGCGCGAAAGGTTCGTCAGCCTGGTGCAACACCGGCCCCTGTTCGATATGGATTTCGACGAAGCTGGCGGGCAACAACCCCGGCCCCTTCAGCACGGCATCCGGATCGCCACCCTCGAGGCGCATGTGATGGGCGAGCGTTTCGCCGGTATCTGCGCGGTGGGCTTCCATTTCGGGTGCCGTCAAACGGCCGAGCGTAGCGCGCGAACCGATATAGGAGACAGGAAACCAGACGCTTTCTTCGGCGCGGGTGACGGTGACGACGAGATCGACCGGCGGCATCTCGCCGCTTTCTGCAAAGGATGCAGCCAGCGCCATCGCGCCTGCGACGCCGGCAACGCCGGCAACGCCATCATAGGCGCCGCCCATCGGCACCGTATCAAGGTGCGAACCGATGAAGAGCGGCGGCGCGGCGCGGTCGCGGCCGGGCATGCGGGCGAACAGGTTGGACCCGGCATCCCTGGTCACCGTCATGCCGAGCTTTTCGGCCTCCGCGGCGATGATGGCATGGGCTTGCGTTTCAAGGGGGCTGTACGACGGCCGCGTATAGCCGGGGCCGGGAAGGCTGAGGCTATTCACCTCCTCGATGATCCGGGCGATCGTCGTTTCGATCATGAGGTGATCCTTTCTGCATGCGTCGCATAGGTGCCGATCGGCGCGTTGACGGCGGTAGCGGGCGTGGTGCCCGAAAGCGCGGTCAGCACGTTACGCGCCGAACCGACTGCGGTGCGCTTCAGCGCCTCCAACGTCGCACCGCCCAGATGCGGCGTAAAGATAACGCGGTTCGACTGACCAAGCGGCCCGACCGGCGCATCGTGGGAATAGACGTCGAGGCCGACGGCGGCAATCCGACCGTCGGCAATCGCCTGCGCAAGTGCCATCTCGTCGACCAGCCCGGCACGGGCCGTATTGACGAGGATCGCCCCCGGCTTGACGAGCGAAAGCGTTTCTTCGCCGATCAGGCCGCGCGTGTCTTCCCGCATCGGCGTATGCAGCGAAATGAGGTCGGCCTGACGCAGCCCCTCTTCCAGCGATGCGACACGCGCGAAGCCGCCGACATCGGGAGCACGCGGAGAAAAGACCAGCACACGCATGCCAAACGCGCTTTCCAGCATGCGGGCGAGGCCCGCCCCCGTCGCACCGAAACCGACGATCAGCGCCGTCTTGCCGGAAAGCTCGCTGAAGACGCCGCGCTCACGGAAACCGTGGAGTCCTTCGCGCTCCTCCCGGTCGGCCGCTGGAATGAGCCGCGCCGCCGCAAGCGCAAGGCCGAGCGCCAGTTCCGACACCGAGCGGGCGTTGAAGCCGGGCGAATTACAAACGAGCACGCCCTTTTCGGTTGCGGCTCTCTTATCCACGGCATCGTGGCCAGCGCCATGCACGACCACGACCTTAAGGGTGTCGGCGGCATCGAAAAAGACCGCCGGAAAGCCGACATCGCGAGTAATCGCGGCGACGCAGCCGGGCAGCAGCGCTGCGACGGTTTCCAGCGACGGATCGGGGCAGATCACTGGCTCGATACCCGCGGCTACCAGAAGATCGAGCCCGTCGGCATGTACCGGCTGAACAATAAGGCACTTCATTGGCCTTTTCTTTCCTCATAATGTTCAAGATGGGCGAGAATGGCGTTCCGCGCCCGCAAAATATGGGCGCCCATGAGTTGTGCGGCTTCCTCCCCGCCGCCCCTGCGAAGCGCATCGAGAATGCCCAGGTGCTCGCGGCACCCCTTCAGGAAGCGATCCGGAACGCGACCGTAATCGAACATGCAGGTGCGCAGGCGTAGCGCCTCAACGGTCGACACGAGCACCGGATTACCGCTGGCGGCGGCGATCATGTGATGGAAGTCGTCGTCGATACGCCAATGCTCCTCACCGGGTCCGACCAGCATCAGCGCTTCGATGCGGGCGCGCATGGCTTCAAGGACGGCCGGCGAAAGCCCCACGGCGGCGCGCGCGCCATGGGTTTCGAGCGTCTCGCGCAACAGGAAGATTTCGCATACCTCGTCGCAGGTCAGCCGGCGAACCTTCAGGAAACGGCCCTCGCGGGCGGCAAGGCCTTCGGCCTCGATGCGCTTCATCGCCTCGCGCACCGGAGTACGCGACATGTCGAGCAGCAGGCCGAGGCGGCCCTCGGACAGCGTGTCGCCGGGGCCGAGTTCGCCCGACAGGATCATTTCGACAATGCGGTCGCGCGCCTGATAGGCCAGGGGTTGGTTCATGATGCTCCTCCTCCCGTCTCGACATCTTCCAGCGTGGCGAGCACGGTTTCAAACTGGCGACGGGCCGCGATGTCCGCCTCCTCGGCCTCGTCCTGCGAAACCCGCCGAAAACGGATTTGCTCGCCGCTCGGCATCTGCGTCAACCGGTTGAGATCGGCCGAAGCGATCGTCGCGATCTTCGGATAGCCGCCCGTCGTCTGGCGGTCGGCCATCAGCACGATGGGGCGGCCGGACGACGGGATCTGAATGGACCCGGCAAGCGTGCCGTCGGAGACGATATCGTGCCCCCCAGCGGCGCAAAGCGCCGGTCCGTCGAGCATCATTGCCATGCGGTCACGCATGGCGGAGATGGTAAAGGGGCAGCAGAGGAAGGTCTCCCACGCATCGCGACCGAAGTAATCGTCTTGCGGTCCCGGCACGATACGCACCGGCCCCGGCTTGCGGCGGAAGAGCATCCCGAGGCGAAGCGGCGATGCACCCGGCTCCTCGCCAAGCGGCAGGCAGTCGCCGGCGGCAAGCGCCCTGCCCTCCAGTCCGCCGAGGGCGGTGCGCAGATGCGTGGCGCGGCTGCCGAGCACCGGTGGCGTAACGATGCCGCCCGAGACGCCAAGATAGCCCCACACCGCGCCACGCATGGTGCCGATCGTCAGCACCTCTCCCGCTTTCAGGAGATGGCTTTCCCAGCCGGGAACCGCCTGCGTGTCGATTCGGAGGTCACTGGCGCCGCCGGTGACGGCAACGAGACAGTCGCGGCTGGTGCGAACCGCGCCGCCGGTGATCGCGAACTCGACGACGGCGGCGCCGGGCGCATTGCCCACCAGCGCATTGGCGATCGCATAGGCCTCGCCATCCATGGCGCCGGAAGCTGAAACGCCGTAGCGCAGCAGGCCGGTCCGACCGGCATCCTGCACCGTCATCATCAGGCCGGCACGTTCTATGGTCAGCGTGCCACTCATGTCGCGGCCTCCTCCATGCCGGTTCCGCCGGCGGCGATGTGGGCCTCGATGTCGCGCGCCTCTTCCGCGCCAACCGGGCGAAACCGGACCCTGTCGCCCGCAGCCAGCAGGAACGGCTGAAGCCGGACCGGATCAAAGAGGCGAACGGGCGTCTGCCCGATGAAGCGCCAGCCGCTTGGCCCGGCCACGGAACTGATGCTGGCCTGCTTGCCGCCGATGCCGACGGCGCCAGCCTCGATCCGCTGACGCGGCACCGGCAGGCGCGGCGTGTGCAACCGCTCCGGCAGTCCGCCGAGATAGGCGAAGCCGGGCGCGAAGCCGATCATATAGACGCGGTATTCGGCGGAGGAATGCAGCGCGATCAGCTCGTCCGGCGTCATCTCCTTCATGGCGGCGAGCGCGTCGAGATCCTGCCCCACCGCCCCGCCATAGACGACCGGGACATGGAAGCGCCGGTGACCTGCGGCATCAGCCTTCAGCCCCCCCAGCCGTTCCAGCAGTGCTGCGCCAAGCGCCTTGCCACGCACGATGGCGGGATCGTAGAGCACCATCAGCGAGCGGTAGGTGGGCACTGTCTCCTCGACACCCGGTATCGGGCGCGCGGCGAGATCATCCGCCAGCGTAATGATGGCGGCATTGATTTCCTCGCTTATCCGGTCGGAGAGTTCGACCGTCAGAGCTCGGGCGCCGCAGGGCAGAATACGCGCTGTCATGTCCTCATGCTGCCTTCAACGTGCCTGCGCCATCAGGTCCGGTACGGCCGTGACAATGCCGGGAAACAGCGCGATCAGGATCACGAAGGCGGTCATGATGAGGAAAAACGGCATGGTTGCCCGCGTGATGCGCGCCATGCTGTCTCCGGTCAGCCGCTGGATGACCGTCAGGTTGAAGCCGACCGGCGGCGAGATCTGTGCCATTTCCACTACAATCACGATAAAGATGCCAAACCAGATCTTGCTATAGCCCGCGGCCATGACGAGCGGAAGCGTGATCGGCAGGGTCATAACGATGCAGCCGAGCCCTTCCATCACCGTGCCGAGAATGATGTAGAACATCAGAAGCACGAGGATCAGCATGAAGGGCGACAGTCCCCAGCCCTCGATCATGCCGGCGATGTAGCGCGGCAGGCCGAGATATCCAATGGCAGTGGACAGGAACATGGCGCCAACCATGATGAGGCCGATCATGGCACAGGAATCCGCCGCCTGCCGGGCCGATTCCAGCAGCCCCTTGACGGTGAGCGTCTTTTGGAAGAAGCCGATCGCGATCGATCCGGCAACGCCAACCGCCGCCGCCTCGGTCGGCGAAGCGATGCCGCCATACATGGAGCCGACGACGCCGACGATCAGAAGCAGCAGAGGGCCGAGATCCTTTAACGCCACGAGCTTTTCGACAAGCCGCGTCGAGGGCGGCGTTGCGCCGACGAGGGCGGGATCCATGAGCGCGCGAATGCCGATATAACCCATGTAGGCGGCCGCCATCAGCAGGCCGGGCAGGATGCCGGCCATGAAGAGCTTGAGGATCGATTCCTCGGCCATCACGCCGTAGATGATCATGATGGTGGACGGCGGAATGAGAAAGCCGAGCGTGCCAGCGCCGGCAAGACTGCCGGTAACGAGGTCGCGGTCATAGCCCCGTGAGATGAGTTCCCTGGCGGTGATGCGTCCGACGGTCGCCGTGGTTGCCGCCGAAGAGCCGCAGACCGAGGCGAACAGCGTGCAGCCCATGACGGTGATGTGGCCGAGGCGGCCGGGCACGCGGCGCAGCCAAGGCGCCAGGCCCGAAAACAGTGCTTCGGAAATCTTCGTCCGAAAGAGAATTTCCGCCATCAGAATGAAGAGCGGCAGCGCCAGCATTTCCGGCGAGACCAGCGTGTTCCACGACTGCTGGGCCAGCAGCTTCGAGAACGGGATGGATGGCCGGAAGAGCCATAGCAGCGCGGCACCCGTGCCGATCAGTCCGATGCCGATCCACACGCCGGTCCCAAGGATGATGCTCATGAGACCAAGAAGGCTTAGAGAAACCTGCCCCATTGTCCTACTCCAGTCCCGGTCCGGTGGTGAGCGTCTCGCCGCGGGTAAGGCGCAGAGACTGGGCAACCATTTGCAGCGTTAGAAGCACGCCGCCCGCCGCCAGGACCGCCTGCGGATAGACGAGCGGTGTGCGGATGACGGAAGAGGAGGTGGAACCGCGCTGGAAGGAAAGCCACGCCATCTCGATCAGTGCGTAGGTGAGCGCCACGCTGATGGCGAGCCCCAGCAGGCAGGCCAGCATGTCCAGCATTCGGCCGCCGCGCGGCGACAGAATTTCGGTGATCGCCGTGACGCGCACATGCGAGCCGGATTTCAGCGCGCTGGCGGCGGCCATCATGAAGGTACTTCCCATCAGATAGGCCGCAAAATCCCAAGAAAAGCTCAGCGAAAAGCCGCTGAGATTGCGGATGATGATTTCACCCGCGATCAGCACGAAGATCGCCAGAAGGCTAAGGGCTGCAATGATATTGCCGAAGGCGGTCGACCGGTCGATGAGGCCGACGACCGCGCAAAATCGTGAATGCGATCCTGTATTCATGGCCATTCTCCGAAAACAGCAGGGAGGATGACCAGCCGCCGCAGCGAACGGCGGCTGGTCGACGCCCTATTTCTGCGCCTTGAGATACGCGTCGATATAAGGAGCGGCGTCGGGGACCCGCGTCTTGAAGTCGTCCCACAGCGGCTTTGCCCGCTCGATCAGCGCTGCCCGCAGTTCCGGCGACGGCGCCTCGACGGCAATTCCCTTTTCCTTGAGGATGGCGAGCTTGTCCTCGTCCTCGGCACGGCTGACGAGCCAGAATTCGCCCTCCAGCTTCTTGGAGACATCCTCGATTGCCTTCCGGGTTTCCGGCGCGAGCGCGTTCCAGGCATCGAGGTTGACGGTGACGATGTTGCTCGACGCCTGCCAGTTGAAAGTGCTCATGCTCTTCATGAACTCCCAGAAAGCACCGTCGACGCCCGATGATGAAGAGGTAGTAACGCCGTTGATCGTGCCGGCGGCAAGCGAGGGTACGACTTCGCCCCAGGGCATCTGCACCGGCGCCGCGCCAAGTGCGGCAAAGAAATTGTGGCCATTGGCATCCACGACGCGGATCTTAAGGCCCGCGAGGTCCTCGATCTTCTCAATCTTGTTCGGCGAATACACCGCCTGGCCCGGCCACGGCACCATGTACAGCAGCTTCTGGTTCATCGAGGTTGCAACGTCCTCGATCTTCGGCCGGAAGAATTTGTGCAGCAGCGCCAGATCCTGCAGGGTGGGCGCCAGATAGGGCAGTGTTTCAATGCCGAGGACCGGCGCCTCGCCGACCTGCTGGCTCATCAGAATATCGGCGATGGGCACGATGCCGTCGCGCACAGCCGTCATGCCTTCCGGCCCCTTGATACCCAGCGCACCGCCGGAGTGGACGGTAATGACCACCTCGCCCTTCGTGACATCCTTGACGGTTTCGGCGAATTTCATCGCGTTCTTGGTGTGGAAATTGCCCTCCGGCCACACGACGGACATATCCCAGGCGGTCTCTGCGGCCGCGGGCACGGCAATGGCAGCAATCAACGCGGCGACACCCGCGCAAAGCACGTTCTTCATGATACGGGAACCCCTCTTTTGACGTCCGCCGCACCGGCTTGGGAGGATCGGCTGAGCGGATCAGAATTCTTTTTGTTTTTTCGGTATACAGATCGTATTCCGAACAAAAGCAACATATGGTGATTTTTTTGGCTGCGCAAGAAGCCGCTGAAAAATTACTCAGAAAATAGCCCCGCCCGCCGTCGAGGGGATTTCGCTGGACGGGATGAATAACCCAACCAATTGTTTACAAGGCGTTTTATTCGGCCTTTCGATAACCGGATGAACTAAACGCAACCGTCCGGATAACCGTATTTCGCACCGAATACCGGGACGGGCCGGACGATCCACCTGAAACTCCAGAGACAAACCCGCACGAGGACTTCCCGAAATGATCCGTACTGTCTACCTCAATGGCGAGTGGCTGCCGGAAAACGAGGCCAAGGTTTCCATCTTCGACCGTGGATATATGTTCGCCGACGCCGTCTATGAGGTCGCCGCCGTCATCGGCGGCAAGCTGATAGATTATGCCGACCATGCCGGCCGGCTGAAACGTTCGCTGGAAGCACTCGAGATACCCTTTTCGCTGACGGACGAGGAACTGCTCGCCCTGCATCGCGAGATCCTCGCCCGTAACGCTGTTTCCGAGGGGCTGATTTATCTGCAGGTATCACGCGGGGCGCATGACCGCGATTTCCTCTTTTCCGGCGACCTGGCCCCGACCTTCGTGATGTTCACGCAGGCCCGCACCGTCATCGACAATCCGAAACGGCAGACCGGCATATCAGTCATCATCTACCCGGAGGGGCGATGGGCAAACCGCCAGATCAAGACAGTGCAGCTTCTCTATTCATCGCTCGCCAAGATGGAAGCCCGCCGGCAGGGCGCCGACGACGCGCTTTTCGTCGAGGACGGGAAAATCACCGAGGCGACCTCGGCAAATGCCCATATCGTAACCAAACAGGGCGTGCTGGTGACGCGTGGCCTTTCCAACGCACTGCTGCACGGCATCACCCGCGGTTCGGTGCTGGATCTGGCGCGACAGGCGGGGCTTGCCGTCGAGGAACGCGCCTTCGCCCCGCAGGAAGCGCGGGATGCGGCGGAAGCCTTCATCACCTCGGCCACGAGCTTCGTGATGCCGGTGGTGAAAATCGACGGCCGGGTGCTCGGCGACGGCAAGCCGGGTCCCGTATCAAAAAAGCTGCTGGAGCTTTACATTACCGACCGCCTCGCCAGTGCGATCTGACGCAGATATACGTTGGATCTACATCGCTGGTGTGGGCGTGTCACGGGTCTTGACCGGGCGATTATGCGCCAAGTTTCATTGGCGGCCTCACGGGGCTATCGATGGTCGCAAGCGCTCAAGTGTTTGCGGTGCAGATGAATAGGTTGCGATCGGGCTGTGAATTGAAAGCAGTGATGCTTTGTGGCGCATAGTACCTGAAGAAGCAGCATTGCCGATCGTGCCTTTTTCATATCCAGCTGCGCCCTTCGAAAAATTAAGGCGATGCAATCATGGAGTGCTATCGAGCGCGGCCATGGCGTCCGCCAGCGCCTTTCGGACGCGTAATTTCTCCTCCGGATCGAGCTGGCCGATGTCGAGATGGAGGTCGAGCCCGGCCAGATGCTCGCTCAGGATTCGGGCCCTCCTGTCGGCGCCCGCCATCAGGCCATCCATATAGGGCACGATCTCGCGCTGGATGCCCTTCATCGTGATCGGCGGCAGCGCATGCGCATCGGCGATATCCTGCACCAGCGCATAGGTTTCGTAGCTGATGACGATCTTGCCGCCATCGGCGATGCTCTGCAGCCGTGCGGCGAGGTTCGCCTCGGCGCCGATGATCGTGTAGTCCATGCGGTCGTTGCTGCCGAAGTTTCCGACATTGCAATAGCCGGTGTTGATCCCCATGCGCACCACGAAGGGTTCCTCCGTGCCATCGTTGCGCCACTTGGCCTTCAGTTCGCCCAGCCGCTGCTGCATGTCCATCGCCATGCGAATGCAGGCCTTGGCGTCCTCGGTCGCTCCCTTCGTCTCGGGATCACCGAAGAAGACGAGGATCGCATCGCCGATGAACTTGTCGATCGTGCCGCCATGGGCGAGCGCGATGTTCGACATCTCGGTCAGATATTCGTTCAACATCTCCGTCAGCGCTTCCGGCTGAAGCCGCTCAGTGGTCGCCGTGAAATCCTTGATGTCGGAAAAGAAGATCGTCAGCCGCTTCCGCTCGGTGTGGACCACCACGTCCTTTTGTCCGCTGAAGATGCTCTTGTAGATCTGCGGCGAGAGATAGCGCGAAATCTTAAGCGAGATGCTGGCCAGGAACTCATTGGCCGCTTCCAGTTCGCGGTTGAAGTTTTTGATGACGCGCGCATGCCTCCGCTGCAGCACGACGAAGGTCATGCCCACGATCGCGACGAAGAAAAAGTAGAGCAGCAGATATTTGAAGGCGAAGGCGTTGCGGGCGAAGGGCTGCGTGATCGACACCTCTTGGATGCCGCGTACGTCGCCGACCTTCCAGTTCGTTCTCGGGCTTTCGGGATGGCTGTTGTGGCAGGCCACGCAAGCCGGCCCCATGACGACCGGCGTGATCATGCGGTAAAGGTTGTTGAAGCCGTCGCGCGCAATGTTCGCCACGGTCTGCTTCGAATCCGCCCGCAGCGTGGCGAGCGCCGAGGTCTCGAAGGCATCCATCGGATGCGCAGCCCGGTTCTTGAACGGCAGGTCGGAGATGAAGCGGTAGGAGATGTTGGCTTGTTGCTCCTTGATGACGCCGCCAAGTTCCAGCGAGAGCGTCGCTGGCAGCGGAATCGCACCGGGGATGGTCGCGTAGTTGTGCGAGATTACCGTATCGGCCGCCTGTCCCTCCGCATGGGCGGCCAACACCCGGCCCACCACGTTCGTCGCATAATAGGAGCGGATACTGGTGATCAGCGAACTCATGTCCTGCGCCTGCCGCTGCAGGGCATCGCGCGAGAGGCTGTTGATGTCGAGCCAGACGGCGAGCGGAAGACCGGCGATCATTATCAGCACGAGCAGCACGAGCAGCCGCACTCCGAAGCGGCTCTCGGCAAGGTTCTGTCGCAACTCGTCGGGAACAGCCATCTGGTTTCTGCACACGGGTGATCGATGCAACCTACAGCATGGCGCGTAGATCTGTGCAACGGTTTTGCACGCGCTTGATGCGAAAATACGAGACCCGGAGGCTTGGGACAACGCCGTCGGGTCGGAGCGCCCGTTTTGTGCCGATACTCTATGACCAAAATTTCGCCCGCCTGGCCAGCCAGTACTGGAGGAACGTCTACCGCGGCGGTCCTGCGTAGGTTCCCGAGGAGGTGGCATGAAAGAGGCCGCGCCCGTGAGAGAACGGATCACTGAGATGCAGATGATGATCGAGGGACAGTCACACTTCCGGCCTTTCGGCTTACCTTATTGGGGTTTCGCAGATCTCAATAAGGGAGTTGGAGGCATGACTGCCTCTTATGATTACCATATCGGGGTCGACTACCACAAATCCTACAGTCATCTGGTGGTGCAGGACAGCAGCGGCAAGACGCTCCGATCCGGCCGGGTGAAGAACGATCGCCAGTCGCTGGGCGGCTTTCTGGAACGCTACCGGGAGAACTCGCATGCGGTTGTCGAAGCGACCCGCAACTGGATGGTGATGTACGACTGGCTCGACGACATTTGTGACGATGTCGTTCTCGCCCATCCCTTGAAGGTCAAGGCGATCGCCGACGCCAAGATCAAGACCGACAAGATCGATGCGACGGTGCTGGCCCATCTGCTCAGGGCCGATCTGGTGCCGGAGGCCTGGGCACCAGGCGAGCGCGCGAGAGAACTGCGCATCGCGCTTCGTGAGCGGATATTCTATGTCCGGCTGCGCACGATGACGAAGAACCGCATTGTCACGGTGTTTGATCGCTATCCGGAACAGACGGCACAGTTGAAGAAGCTCGGTGACCTATTCGGCAAGGCTGGCCGCATCCAGCTTGCTGACGTGAACGTCTCGCCGATCGACCGCATCCAGATCGACCGTGGTCTCGACTTCATCGGCGATATCAATGAGCGGATCAAGCAGTCGGAAGCGACGATCCGGGCGATGACCAGGGCCAATGGTAATGTGAAGCTGTTGAAGACGATCCCTGGCATTGGCGAGTTCTTCGCCCGGTTGATCGATGCGGAGATCGACGAGATATCACGGTTCCGGTCACCGAAGAAGCTTGCCGCCTATGCCGGGCTTGTGCCGTCGACCTATTCGAGTGGTGGCAAGACCTTTCACGGTAAGATCATCAAGCAGGGCAACAAGTGGCTGCGCTGGGCTTTCGTGGAAGCGGTCTCTCCCGCCATCGCCAGCGATGCGCAACTTCGTGCCCAGTACGAACACCTAAAGATCAGAGGAACAAACAAGGCGCGGGTGGCTATTGAGCGCAAGCTTTTGACGATCGCCTTCCAGATCCTGCGTGACCAGCGCGCTTACGAGCCGCGCGGCACCAAAACCACCGAAGGCACGTCAACGATATCCCGGCTGTCCTGATAATGTCTTAGCGAGCCCGGCAAGGCTGGGCTGCGCTCTTCGAGGAGAATGGGAAACCGGGAGCCGAACGCCACTCTGTGACCGAAGCCAAGAGCGGCATCAGGGTCACGCATTGGAGACTGGTTTGCGTACCGAACGGCAGACGTCTGTCGCGCCGAAGAAAACACTTTGCCGGTCGGCGCCAATGCCGGTCCAAACAAAACCGAACCCAGGGAAAGCCGCCAATTGAAGGTGTTCTGCCCCCTTGTGTTCTTTCATTGGAGATATTATGCGATCTTCGAAGCACAGAACAAGAACATTTCTGCCCGGCATAGGCGGGCTGCGCGTCATCAGCGATCGCTTCGCCGGACTTATGGAAGTTCGATCTCGCCGTCCACTACGTGGTTGAGGCCGGTGCCTTCCGCCGTCAGCGTCATTCGGACCTTCAGCTTCTTGCCGTCGGTTTGGCCTTCGCGCACCGTCTCTTCGATCTTGCGCTGCGAAGTGACGCCAACTTCCTTCAAGAACTTGCGGATCGACATGTTGAAGGCGTCTTCGCTCATGGCGGAACTCCTCTGCATCCGAAAGGGATTGTAAGGGAACGTAAGTGATCAAGGAAGCAGGCCGGTGCCTGCTTTCATTGCAAAGTTGCATAAAAGCCGCAACGCCACAGGTTTCAGCTTCTGGATGCGTCAAGGGACTCCATTTCGAGCGGATCATTTGTTATCGCTTCGGTTGAAGAGCATTGGCGCATCGAGGTAGACTTTGCCTAAGTAAATACCGGTCTCAATCCAGTTTCACCCGTACTGCCGGATAGCAACACGCTGTCGGCGTATGATCATGTTCATCGGGTGGTGGCAAGAGACCGGTTTGGCATTGTTAAAATGTGCCATGTACAGCTCCGCTGTCTCAGCTCTTCAGCCGCCCAAAACATCGCCACACCGCGCCCGCAAGGGTTCTCTCATGCACCATCTTGGTGGACTTCCGTACGGAAGACCAAACGGTCTCCGGCAAAGCCGGGGCGGTTCAATAGCTCCAGGCCGCCTCGATCAACATGCGGCGTGCTGTTGTGTTCCCCGCTTTGGTAATGCCGCCCTGGCGTCGGGTTCCGCCGCTCGAATGCTCCGATGGTACCAGCCCCAGATAGGCCATCAGTTGACGCGGGTTTGTAAAGCGACTGAGATCGCCCAATTCGGCAATCATCGTTGCGGCGGTTCACAATATGCAGGTATCGAGGGTTGCGAGAGCGATCCTCTCGTAGAGCCTCATGCATAGGAGGAGACGGGCCATGGACGAGACTATCACATACGTCGGATTGGATGTTCACAAAGAAACGATTTCGGTGGCGTTTGCCGATGGCGGTAAGCGCGGTGACGTGCGCGCGTTTGGCCAGATCGTCAACACACCAACGGCCTTGGCCCGCATGCTAGCCAAGCTTTCGCAGTCGGGCCGGACCCTCAAGTTTTGCTACGAAGCAGGACCTTAGACGGGTCACCCAGCCCCAGGCGAACATTTAGTCTAGACGGCAAGCTCACTGAATTCCCTCCCTTTGTAAGCCACGTGGCGCAGATACGATTCCTGGGCGCAAAAGAATCGTGAGATTGCTAAAACGCGATATTAGCCCCAGGAACTGTAGCGCCGGGGGAGTGCGTTCCAACCCTTGGCCGGATCACAAGGCCCTCCAGGCAAACGCTTTCAACTGAACAGGGCCTGATGAAGCTGGGCTGCATCGGCAAGACGGACTCGACGGTCGTCATGAGCAAGATCAAGGAGACGTCCAAGATAGGCGGCACAATTATCCCCCGCTAACCGAGGTCACCAGACCAAACCAGGTGTTGGGCCATGGACCTCTGACCTACATCCCTGTAGCGCGCGGCTTTGTCTATCTCTGCGCTGTCGTCGATTGGTTCACTCGCCGGGTTCTGTCGTGGCGGCTGTCGATCACGATGGAGACAGCCTTCTGTATCGAAGCGGTAAAGGAAGCGCTTGCTCTGTATGGAAAGCCGGACACCTTCAATACGGATAGTCGCAGTTTACCTCCATCGACTTCACCGCCGTGCCGGAGAAGGCGGAGATCGACAATTCCATAAACGGCAGGGGCGCGTGGCGGGACAATGTCTTCGTCGAGCGGCTCTGGCGCTCGATCAAATATGAGGAGGTCTATCTCCACGCCTACAAAACCGTGTCCGAGGCCCGAGCTGGCATCGGCCGCTCTTTGACCATTTACAACGAAAAGCGGCCACATGGTGCGATCAGCAACAAGGTGCCGATCACCCTATACAACCCCGGCGGCGCGACAAGCCTGCCATCGTGGTCATTGCCTGAAAACTCAACCCCCGGCAGCCCAAGATTTGGTCTCGGAGCAAAGGCGTAGCGGCCGCTGCTTGACATACGGCCGCTCGCTCCTTTCACTGTAGGCAATCTGTTCTTACATTTGGAAGGCCGGGCCATGAATTTGAGCTCACGCGAAACAAGGTTGCTGACCAATCTGATGAAGGATCTGTCCGCGGATTACTCCACCGGAGAAATCCGCGAGACCATCGGCGCCAAGATCATGGAACTGCTGCACGCGCAATTCTTCGCTTCCTACATCTGGTGCACTGACGCCAAGCGCTTCGATCATCGAATCGCGATCAACATGAGCGATGTCAATCTTTCGAGTTATGAGGATCATTTCCAGTTCTGCGACCCCATCACCCCAGTTTTGCAGAAGAGGCGACGAGCGACCCGTGTCAGTGACATCATATCCCGCGAACGCTTCCTGCGGACCGAATTCTTCAACGATTTCCTTGCGCGCGATGGCTTGTGGTACGGGTGAATTACTTCGCCTATACCGGCAACCGGAACGTCGGGGATATGAGGATCTGGCGTGATCGTCAAAGCGAGGATTTCTCCAACCGCGACATGGAGATCCTGAACATGATAGGCCCGGCTTATGCTAATGCGCTGAGCAGGGCATTGCAGCAGGAAGGCGCGCGAAGCCCCGAACTTCGCATGTCCGCCGCGCTTGTGCGGCTTGCGGAGAGGCACGGCCTCACGCCGCGCGAACAGGCCATCTATTCGGCTGTGCTCAACGGTTCGTCGGACAAGGAGATCGCCGACCTTTGCGGCATATCCTTCACAACGGTCAGAACGCACCTGAAGCACATATATGAGAAGACCGAAACCTCTAACCGGACACAGATCCTGGCAAAACTTCTCCAGTAATTCGGGACCTGCCGTGCAAAATCCTCATTTCTGAGGATGTACCCTCGCCCGACCTTGCGAATAGCCTCTTTCTTGCATGGACAAGGGGTTATTCATGACGGCATCCAATCTCCACGAACTGACAATCAGGCAAGCCATCGCCGGGATGGCGGGCGGTAAGTTCAAATCACGTGATCTCGCCGAAGCGCTCATCGCGCGGTGCGAGGCAGGCGCGGCGCTCAACGCCTTTGTGTCCACGGACTGGGACGGTTTGCGGAAAGCCGCGGATGACATCGATGACAGCGGGCGCGCCGGGCAAGGTCTTGGCGGTGTGCCGCTCTGCCTCAAGGACAATATCAGCACCGGCATTCTTCCAGCAGGCGCCGCCACGGCTGCTCTCGCCGGTCACATCGCGGCAGCGCCCGCACCTATAGCAAAGGCGTTGTTCGACGCAGGTGCGCTGCTCGGCGGCACCGGCAACATGAATGAACTCGCGTTCGGCATCACATCCAACAACAGCGTGACCGGTGCCGCGCGCAATCCGTGGAATGTCAACATGATTCCCGGCGGTTCCAGCGGCGGCGTTGCCATCGCCGTCGCGGCGCGCATGATGCCGGGCGGCATCGGCACCGATACCGGTGCCTCGGTCCGCTTGCCGGCGTCGCTCTGCGGACTGGTTGGCTTCCGGCCGACCGTGGGCCGTTATTCCGGCGCTGGCATCGTGCCGATCAGTCACACACGCGATACGGCCGGACCTATCACTGTCGATGTCGAGGATACGATCTTGCTCGACGCGGTGATCACAGGGCGAGCCGCGCCCCAGGAAACCGTTGCTCTAAAGGGACTGCGGATCGGCGTCCCGAGAGAGCATTTCTACGAGATGCTGGAACCTGCCGTTGCGGGAGCCGCCGAGGCGGCGCTTGGCGCCCTGCGCCTTGCCGGTGTCGAGGTCATCGAGGCCGACATTGCCGGGATTGGCGCGCTGGACGAGGCCGTCAGCTTTCCAGTCGCGCTTTATGAATTCCTTGTTGACCTTCAAAAATATCTCGACGGCAATGACATCGGGCTCACGCTTCGCGAAGTCTGCGATGGCGTCGGCAGCCCGGATGTCCGCGCACTGTTCGAGTCCCTGCTTGACGGCGGCGCCGTACCAGAAGCGGTATACAGGGAGGTCATCGGCAGCTTCCGGCCGAAGCTTCAGGCAGTCTATCGTGACTACTTCGCCAGACACAATGTCGAGGCGATCATTTTCCCGACATCGCCAATGACGGCACGGCCGATCGGACAGGACGCCTCGGTGGAGCTCAACGGAGAACAGGTGCCGACCTTCGGTACCTATGTCCGCAATGTGGGGCCTGGCAGCAATGCCGCGCTTCCCGGCATCAGCCTGCCGGTTAGCTTGAGTCCGGAGGACCTGCCGATCGGCATGGAACTCGATGGACCCCGGGGATCCGACGATCGGCTGCTGGCGATTGCGGCCACGATCGAGCCGGTCTTCTCATTCAGGCATAGGCCGACGCTCGCATCAGGCCTGTAAGCATTCGATAAACCAAACGAGGGTGAACCAATGAAAAGGCGTAATTTTCTGATGACTTCCGCCACTCTGGTTGCGGCCGGGATCCTAACCCGGGTGGACTTTGTGGACCAGGCCCACGCCGAAGGGCCGCTGAAAGTGGGTGTTCTCGTCCCTATGTCCGGACCGGCCGGCCTCTTCGGGCCATCGTCCAAAAACTGCGCGCAGATGGCGGTGGACAAGATCAATGCCGAAGGCGGCATTTTTGGCCGCATTATCGAGCCGATCTATACCGATGTCGGCGTGCCGCCCGCCGAAGCAGCGCAGGCCGTGCTCAAGGTCTGGAAACGACAGGGGGCCGAAGCCTTTGTCGCATGAACGACAGCGCCGTTCGCGGGGCACTCGTCAATCTCTTCAAGGGGCAAGTGCCCTATATCTACACGCCGGTCTATGAGGGTGGCGCCTGTGCTCCCGGTCTTTTCGTAATCGGCGAGACGCCCTCCCAGCAGTTGCAGCCGGTCATTCCGTGGCTAGCCGCCAACAGGGATGCGAAAAAATGGTATCTGATCGGCAATGACTACAACTGGCCGCGCGACACCAATGCCGCCGCCAAGACCTATATCGCGGCCAGCGGCGGCGAAGTGGTCGGGGAGGAATCTCCCCTTCACGTCCGACAACTTCGACTCCAACCTCGCCAAGATCAAAGAAAGCGGCGCCAACGCCGTGCTGATCACGCTGGTCGGCGGGGCGTCCGTCGGCTTCAATCGCGCTTTCGGCAGCTTCGGCCTCTCCGATCATGTGATCCGCCTGGGCACGCTGATCGAAGAGAACACCCTGGCTGGCATCGGCGCTGATGGCTCCAAGAACCTCTTCGCCTCCGCCGGCTATTTCGCGTCGGTGGCCACCCCCGCGGCGAAGGCTTTTGCAGAGGCTTACGCAGGACTTGCTCCTTCGCCCTGGCAAAGCGGCAACGTCAATCGTGAGCAGGGTGTCTCGAAGGCGGGAAATCCGCGTTTGCGAGCGACGATGGTCGAGCTCGCTTGGCTAGGCCCGAGGACGGGCCGGTAATTGCTATGGGCTCAGACCGTGGATCCGACTACGAAGGAGAACTCGATGCCACCTGAATGAACCATTGACAAAAATCCTGATGTGAACGGATTCGAACTGCCGACCACGTCATTGTTTCGCCTGAAATTCTCTGCTGTCGCCTTCCTGGGTGAGCGACCCAACCTAACCCCATCAAACTATAGGCTGATTTTTATAGCGGAGGTTCAGACTACAAGCTGATGAAACTATAGAAATTCTCAGGCGGCAGACTGATCTTTGGATTGAAGGCCATACTATAAGCTGATAGAACAAGGCATTGAATCAGCTTATGGACTGAACAATGAAGGGCGATGCCCGTAAAAGAGCAAGATTGCGGCTCGACGAAAGACTTCGGGCGCTCCAGCCGATTGACCGCTTCAAGGCGCCGCCCAAGGGATGGATACGCGCTTTGCGCGACGCCCTCGGCATGACAGGAACGCAACTCGGCGCACGCATTGGCATCAGGCCTCAAACCGTCGAGACGATCGAGAAGTCGGAAGCGGCAGGAACGATCCAGCTCAACACGTTGCGCCGGGCGGCCGAGGCTCTGGATTGCACGCTCGTCTACGCCCTCGTTCCAAACAGTTCACTTGAAGCAGTCATAGAAGCTCGGGCACGCAGGATCGCAATACGCGAGCTCCAGCGTGTTGCACACACGATGCGGTTGGAAGCTCAAGGCACGGACAATGCAGCTTTCGAAGCTCGCGTCGAGGCATACATCCGCGACAAGCTTTCTGAGCGTGATCTCTGGAACGACACATGACGGATCTTTTCCAAGAGCCAGACGACGCAACACCGCTTGAGCCTCAGGAGCGAGAGGGCTTGCTCCAGACCTGGATCACACACCGCAAAGACCTCAACGAGGCAGAGCAGGAAAACATTGTTGATGGTGCTGCCTGGGCGCGGGGCCGGCGGCGTCTGGCGCTTGAACGGATGCTCAGCGAAGACTTCATGCGGATATTGCACAAGCGGATGTTTGGGGAAGTCTGGCAATGGGCCGGTACGTTCCGGATAACGGAGCGCAACATCGGCATTCACGCTTATCGCATCGGAATGGAGCTCACGAGCCTATTGAACGACATCCGCTATTGGATCGAGCACAAGACCTTTCCGTCGGATGAGATCGCGATCAGGTTTCATCATCGCCTGGTAGCGATTCACCCATTTCCGAACGGGAATGGTCGTCATGCGCGCCTGGCGGCTGATCTTCTGATCGAGCGGCTCGGCGGCAAGCGTTTCAGTTGGGGCGGTGGTAGTCTGGCCGATGTTGGGGAGCTGCGCGCACGTTACGTCGCCGCACTACGCGCAGCGGACAATCACAATATCGGGCCGCTTCTGGAATTCGCTCGCAGCTGAACGCTTAAATCTTCGGCGCAGTCCAATTCATCCGTCGGCGCGGCTTACACCCGAACCGATCGCTGGTCGAACTACCAACACGCGGTGGACATAGGTAGATTCCGAGCAGTCAAAGTCAAAGCTCTTGAAAGGAATCGAACCTGCGACCAGTAGTTCGTCCCGAGTCATTTTCGCAGGTTCCATATGAGACGTTACCAGTGCTGCCAGAGGGATCCGATGAAACCATTGAAATAACGCCGTCGATCCCAAAGCCACGGCAAAAGAAGGCGCTTGAAGATAGCCCTACCCGAAAGACCAAGGCCGACGCAAAGGCTCGCCGCCTGGAACATCATCCGCTGCTTTTTGGCGTCGAAGAGCATTTACGGAAGACACGGGATGTAAAAGATGGGGAGTTCCTCCGGCCCTACAAGAGAATCCAGCCGGATTTGATTTCATCAGAAGCTGCCCTGTTTCGTGCACTCTCGATCGCCGACGATCTTTACCTCGCGCTGGACAAACAGGGGTATAGGGTGCACATCGCCCCACCCACTGATGAACTTCGTCGCATTCAGGCCGTGTGCGATGGCGAGCAGCTGAGCCTCGCGATCGCGATGCCGGCGACGATCGACGGGGAAGGATTTCAGGCCGAGATTGAAGGCGGCGAGATGCGTCGCGGTGGTTACGCCGGTCTGGCGGAGGATGGACGCTGCCAGCAGCCGACCGAGCCAGGGCGCGTGCTGCAGCACGCTCAAAACATTCCAGGCATCGAGAGTGACGATAGCCTGCAGCACCGGCGGCAGATTTTCCGCCTGCCGCCGCCTGGCACGCTATTCATCGAGCGACCAGGAGGCATTCGTTGTCGAGCGGCAGTTTCCAGCGGAATACACGGGATGGATTGTGCAAAACTGTGAGTTGACCGTTTTCGATGGCGAGGCGACACTTGCAGCCTGCAGCAAGGCAGGAGGAAAAACGATGAATGAGCCAGACCGCTGGCGCCACATGACAACCGCGCCGAAAGACGGCAGTCGGATCCTCGTCACGATCCGCCCGTCCGAACAGGGGCCGGCAGAAGTTGACCTCGCGTATTGGTCGAATGGCGATCAGTTCGGTGCAGAAGGCTGGCGTGCTTCCGATTCCTCGCCCGGCCGTCTCGTCGAATATGCTGAGCCGGAATTGAAGTGCTGGATGCCGATGCCCTCGGCCAATCTCAATAGCACCTCCATGCCCTCACCTTGGGAAGGCGACGACGTCCAGCAGCTCGACGGGTCAGGGATTTAAGAACTCGCGCCGCCATGTTGCGAGGATTCGATACGCGGCGGGTGGCAAAATCCAGTTTAGTTATCGGCAACTTTCTTCGCGAAGGAAATACAAGCGCACCTTGAGCCGCTACGGCGGTGTTGCGCGTGACACCATGCTTGGCCTGATGAAGACCTGCAAAAAGCTCGGACTGTCCTCTTACCACTATCTCGGCGATCGGCTCGGGATCAGCGGCCAGGTGGGGTCGGTTCCGGTAGGGGGCTAAATGACAACCTGATCATGCGGCGTCCTCTGTCCCATGACCAGGAGAGCATAAGGTTTTGTGGGGCACCCCTCCCTTAAGGCATATCAAAGTGTCAATTCGACAAGCCGTTACGACCGATTTTATGGCTATTCCTCACCATTACCCCACAAAACGTTATGCTCCCCAAAATAAGATTTTGTGCCAGATCACGGACGTTAAAGCGATGCCGCGGCCCGGCAGGCCTGGTCATAGTGACCGGAAAGGGCGCGAATGCGCGCGGCGATCGCCGACAGGGTTTCGCCCGAGACTTCTGTGGCAAGCACGGATTTGACAAGGAGCGTTTCACGAACCGCGGCGTAACGCGTGCAGGCGGCTTCGCCGGCTGGGGTCACCATCACCAATTTTTCCTTGCCGCGCTTGCCGACCTTGATCAGTTTCAGCCGCTCCAGTTTCTTCAGCGCGTAGTTGACCACATGGGTGTCTTCGATGTTGAGAACAAGGCAGATGTCGGCGAGCGTTTTCGGCTTGCCGCGGCTGTTGATGTTGTGAAGAACCAGAACGTCCATCGGCGACAAATCGGGAATGCCGGCCGCGGCCATGCAGCGCACCATCCAGCGACTGAAGGCATGATTGAGCATGATCATGCCGAATTCGATCTCCGACAGCGCAGGTAGGGCGCCCGTCGCGAGATGTCCTGACGAGACGATGGGTCCGAGGGTTTCTGCGTCACTTGTCACAGTCCAGGCTCTCCATATCGAAATTCATTGGGTCCAAACGCCGCCGGAACCGGCCGGCGGCCTTGGCTTCTATTACATTTTTTTATAGGCATCCAGAACTGCGGCGCCTTCGCTACCTGCCTTGGCAAGCCAGTCTTCGGTAAGCTTCGCGCCGATTTCCGTAAGGCCGCTTTTCAAGGCGTCACCCGGTGCACCGACCGTCATGCGATTGGATTTCAGTTGACCCATATAGCCCGCAGTCTTTTCGGCCGCGAGCTCCCAGCCGCGCGTCTCGGCTGCCGCCGCCGCATCCAGCACCGCTGTCTGAACCGTGGGATCGAGGGCTTCGAAGCTCGCCTTGTTGACAAAGATCACGTTCTTCGGAATCCAGGCCTGCGTATCATAATAATGGGTCAGTGACTCCCAGATCTTGCTGTCGACTCCGGTGGCGCTCGAGGTCATAAGGCCGTCGACCACGCCGGTCGCGAGCGCCTGCGGCAGTTCTGCCGCCTGGATGGTGACGGGTTGGGCGCCGACGAGCTCGGCGATGCGCGAGGTACCGACATTATAGGCGCGCCACTTGAGGCCGTTCATGTCGGCGACGCTTGCCAGTTCCTTCTTGGTGAAAATGCCCTGTGGCGGCCACGGCGTCGCGTAGAGCAGCTTCAGCCCCTGGGCATCAAGCGCGGCGGCAACCGTTTCCTTTGACGCTGCCCAGAGCTTCTTCGACTGATCGAAACTCGTTGCGAGGAACGGAACGACATCGATACCGAAGATCGGATTTTCGTTTTCATGCAACGACATCAGGACTTCGCCGGCCTGCGCCTGACCTGTCTGAACCGCCCGTTTGATATCCGGCGCCTTGAACAGGGCGGCGCTGGGGTGAACGGTAATCTTCAGCTCACCCTTGCTGGCCGCCTCCACATCGGCGGCGAACTGGGTGAGGTTCTGGACGTGGTAGTTGGCCGGCGGATAGGCGGACGGCAAGACCCATTGGGTGTCCGCGAGGGATGCTGTTGTCCCTGCGAGGAAGGCCACGGCGGCAAGGCCAAGGCGGGCTAGGTTGGAAGTTCCCATTCTTATTATCTCCTATGATTAGCCCGGGAATGCCATTCGCGGCAGAACCATCACGATGTCCGGGAAGACCGTGATGATGGCGACTGTCGCCACAAGCAGGAAGAAGAAAGGCAGCGCGGCGCGCGCCACCGTCAGGCTGTCTCGTCCGCTCATGGTTTGCAGGACGAAAAGATTGAAGCCAACCGGTGGCGAAACCTCCGCCATTTCGACGATCAGCACCAGGAAGATCCCAAACCAGACGAGGTCGAAGCCAGCCTGCTGGATCATCGGCAGGACCACGACAGTGGTCAGGACGATCATCGAAAGGCCGTCGAGTGCTGCGCGAGCAGGATATACATGATGGTCAGCACGGCAATTAGCGCATAAGGGCTGAGGTTGAAGCTGTCGACCCAGGCGGCCAGCGCATTGGGTATGCCGGTATAGCCCATGGCGATCGACATGAAACCAGCTCCGGTGAGGATCAGCATGATCATGCAGGTGAGCCGTGTCGCGCCCATCACGCTTTCCCAGAAGGCCTTGCGCGTTAGCGTGCCGGACCAAGCGGCGATGCCGAGCGAACCGAGCACGCCCCAGGCGGCACATTCCGTCGCCGTCGCCCAGCCGAGAAGAAGCGTGGCGAAGACCAGCAAAACCGCCACTGCCTGATCAGGCCAGATGCCGTATACGAAAGCGATCCGTCGAAATCGCGGGCGTCAACGTGCAGGGAAATGAGCGTTTACAGTCTTCCGGAGGCATGGCGCTCTCGTATTCTTGGGAATACAGCAGGGGCAAACTTCAAGATCATTCGCATGAATGAAGCTGGAATTCCATTTGAAAGCCATGCTGATTTTGACGAAGCGGTCCTTGTTATTGAAGGAGAAATGCGGCTTGAGATCGAAGGGCAGCTCATCAGTATGCGCTCTGGCGACTTCTATATCATTCCTGCTGGAAAAGAGCACAGGGTTCTACAGGGAAGTCATAGAACTCTCTTCTTGGTGGATGCCGAATAATCTACCTATACAATTCATCCATAGTCGCAACACTCCTGAATTTTTGACATCCACCACCGCGTGGCCTTGAAAAGCGGCGGCCGTTGTCTCCCCTCCCCTTCGCAAAGGAAGGGCGGCGCGGCCGCTCTGTTATCTATCAGCGACCCGCACGGGGTCGTCGCGAGCAAACCCGCCTAGCTTGAGAACGCTTTCCGGTCAGTTTTCGACAATTCAGCTGATGTTGCGTCGCATCAAAGATGTTGCCCTGCATCAAAATTTACCTATGCTGGTCTTTCAATAGGTCGTCCCTTAGATACGGAGCTAGGCAAATATATGAGTGCCGTCGCCGCATCAAAATCGTTCCGCCCTGATATCGAAGGGCTGCGTGCCCTGGCAGTTTCCGGGGTAATTGCCTACCATTTCGGTCTCACTAGCTTGCCCGGCGGCTTCGTCGGCGTCGATATCTTTTTCGTGATATCAGGATACCTTATTACGAGGCATCTTCAGCAGGAAATAACGAAACACGGCACAGTCAACCTCTGGACTTTCTATGCGCGGCGCGCACGCCGTCTGCTTCCCGCCTCCCTTTTTGTAATTCTGACGACACTTTTGGTAGGCTATTTTATTCTCGCGCCATCCGAACAGCAACTTTACTCCAAGGGAGCGTTGTTCGCCTCGACCTATTTAATCAACTTGTGGCTCATCCGTTGGTCTCTTGATTATTTCGCTGTCGACGCCACGAATAACCCGTTCATTCATTTCTGGTCACTGTCAGTCGAGGAACAGTTCTACCTCGCTTGGCCCGTACTTCTCCTGTTGTTTACACGGATACGCCCCGGCAAGCATGGTGTTTTATTGCTGATGGTCGCGGTAGCCGCTATTTCGTTTGCGCTTTGCGCGTGGTTGACGACCGTTTCACAACCTTGGGCATTTTATTTTTCACCGTTCCGGGCCTGGGAATTTGCCCTTGGAGGCCTTGCCTCGATGGCGCTGTTGGACAACTGGGCCAAGCGCTTCCCGTATTCGCCCGCCATGGGCTGGCTCGGCCTGGCATTGATCGCCGTAACCTATTTGAGAGTATCCGAGCAGTCTGCCTTTCCCGGCTTTATTGCATTGGTGCCTGCGATGGGAACGGTCATGGTGCTTCTCAGCGGTGTGCACCAAGGTCTCAGCGGGCCCAAGGCCATTCTCGCTGTCAAACCCCTTCAGTGGGTGGGGAAACTGTCCTATTCACTCTACCTGTGGCACTGGCCAGTCATCGTCTACGCAACGATGGTGATGCCTGAATTGACAAGTGTTCAGCGCATCCTGCTCCTGGTGCTGACCCTTGCATTGTCTATTTTCAGTTATCACTTCGTTGAAAACCCGATACGCAGGAATGCCTGGCTTATGGCAGGCACGCGCCGTTCTCTCGGCTTCGCGGCGCTGCTTACAATGACGGGTATCACAGCCGCATATGCGAGCGCCACACTCGCAAAACACAATATCAGTCCGCAACAGCAAATGATCGTTGAGACTGCCGAACGCCCCTCCGTGGTGCGCGAAACGGATGGCAGCTGCGTGCTGGATCTTGAAACGGTCAAGCCAAAACCCTGCGTATTCGGCACGCCATCGTCAAACGAGACTGTCGTTCTTTTCGGCGATTCGCATGCCGATCATTGGTCGACACCGCTCGTCGACATAGCGAAGAAGGATAGTATCCGCCTCGTGACATACATGAAAACATCATGCCGGGCGACGCGAATAACAACTCGGGATTCGAGGCTGAGAAGGGATTACACGGAGTGCGATGACTGGAGAGAGCTTGCGATCAAAGAAATTATTGCAATGAAACCACGGATGGTAATCATCTCACAGCTTTCAATGATCCATCTGGCAGACCAAATTGGCGATCCATCCGAGTATCCGGCGCGCAAGAAGGAGTGGGCGCAAGGCATAAGATCAACAATCGAGGCGCTCAGCAATGCCGGCATCAACGTCGTCTTCCTTCGCGATGTTCCCACCCACATGTCCTATGTCGACAAATGCGTGGCGCGCGCGCTCTGGCAGGGAAGAGATCCGTCGATTTGCGATACACCCCGGGCTGCAGCTGCCGATGACGGTGGTGCCCAAATAGAAAAGGGGATCATCTCGAACATCAAGAATGCAAGATATGTCGATTTGACTGATCTTTTCTGCAGCCAGACGCTTTGTCATGCCGTAATCAACGGCAAGTTGACCTTCCGTGATCGTCATCACATCGCGACTCCTTATGCCGAATCTCTGGCTGCACCACTTGAACGCGCGATCTTCAAACAGACGACTGCCCATACTATGAAAGCTCACGCCATCACCGAGAAGAGACCTGAAGGCGGCATAGCTACCCGGCTGCAGTAAGCTCCAGTAGTCTGGGCCAAGCAAAACAACGCTGTTACAATACCGCCCGGCAGCAGCAACTGATCATTTGGAAATGACGAAAAGGCTTGGTTCACGGAACCACCTTATACCAACCCTCATTGACTAGAGCATCGTACGATTAATCGAACCCATATCCTGCAGCTTTGAAATAGTTTCGACATTCGGCGGTGTTGAAAAGATTACAGATGGATCCGAGGGCGTCTGAGAGGGCGTTGAAATTTCGGGCTGCGGCGGTCCTGACCAGCCCCGATCTGACCGGCTGGACCGGGTTGCAAGGGCAGATCGGGGCGGGTGACTTGCTGTCGGCTTTCGCTTTGAGCGTTCATTCGGCCGCCTCGATGCGAAAAACCGCTCTCTGCCGCCGGGCAATGACGTCGGGATGGTTGATGAAATCCGTCCGCCGTCCCGGTTTGCGACTGCTCGGCGTTCTCCGGCGACGGGATAAATGCATCGGCGAATTTGAAAAGGGGTTCATTTCCCGGTGCACCATCTGACCTTATGAAAATCGTATAAATATTACATATATCAGCATTTTATCGTCGTAACTTAAATTCACGATGTAGAAATTAAAACGTCATGAGGGATTGGAGAAGAGGCCTTGTGCCAATCCGGCAGGCCGCATCGAGACACTGATCCTGCTGGCCCCTGTCAACCCGGAGCGGCGTGTGCTAGATCACTTGCAATGGATGCGCCGGCGTGGTGCGGCGTGCCCGCAATCTTCATCAGGCAAGGGCGATCACGATGCGACAACTCAGTGAAGAGGGCCGACGGACCCTGGGAGGGATTGCAGAGCGGTACGGGATCAGCCTCGGCGCGGTAGAGCACCTTCTGATGGCGATTATCGCCGGGCAGGCGACACAGGCCCAGTTCAACCATCCCGATCTGGGTGGGATGGGGCAATGGTCGCAGGGCGGCATGATCATGGTCGGCGACATGTTCAATAATGCGCTGAAGGCGAACGTGGCCGGGATTTGTTCGGAGCTTGCGGCCTTGGTGCGCGGCATGGATTTGCTAGGCCCGCAGACGTCGCACCAGTCCCAATATCAAGGTCAGGGCGGCGGCGTCAGCCTGTTCGTGCCTGGCGCGCTGTCGGCGGCGAACTGGTGGCCCGAGGAGCTCGGGCATCCTGCCTCGACCGGGGCGCAGAATGACCTGCGCTATGCCTTTTTCCCGACAACCCGACGGCTGGCGATCGATATCGGCGGCCTGGTTACGGTCTATGACACGAAGGACCATCGCATTGGCGGGTTCTCGCAACAGCAAAGCGGCGACCAGTCGCTGAGCTTTACCTCTCAGCATGGGCTGGTGAAAATTTCGGAACTGGATGTGGTACGGCAGGGCGACAAGGGACCGGCGCACACGCCGGCTACCGGAACATCCGCCGCCAAGGCTGCGCCGCCGATATTCGCCTCGTCCGCGCCGGCATCCGCTGAGCCGCAACAAGCGG
The DNA here is from genome assembly GCF_964252955.1 of Pararhizobium sp. LjRoot238. Classification (NCBI taxonomy): domain Bacteria; kingdom Pseudomonadati; phylum Pseudomonadota; class Alphaproteobacteria; order Hyphomicrobiales; family Rhizobiaceae; genus Pararhizobium; species Pararhizobium sp. LjRoot238. The sequence goes on from NZ_CAXUPP020000004.1 coordinate 280,352, forward strand.
CACGTCCAGCACCGGAGGCGCTTCGGTCGGATGAGGACATCTTCGACAAGATCGAACGCCTCGCGGCATTCCATGCGAAAGGCATTCTCACGGATCAGGAATTCGAGGCCAAGAAGTCGGAGTTGCTCAGCCGACTATAGCATCCGATGAACGGGGCTTGCCACACGGAGGTCAATGGAAGGCTTTTTCTCTGCCCTTCATTCGGAGAAGTAGTACGGCAAGTCCCGACCCAATTCAGACATTAAGGAATCGAGAAATCCGACGTCTCGCCAAATGCGGGCGGCGGCCTTGACCATGCGCCCTAAACTAACCCAGCGGTATACGACCACCGCGGTTTCAAATTTTGTGGCGTGGCGGCCGGAACATGCTAATTTGAGGCTCAGCGACAAGCGGACTGAACTCGACATGGAACGACGACTATTATTCCGGCCTCAATCTAACGCCGGACGCGAGGGAATTTACGTCAACCGTTCGTGCGGAGCTTGAGCGGGAGCTGCTGCTTCTGAACGAAACGATTCCGCAAAACGACAAGGTCCGTCTGCTGTGGCGCGGCGAAAACCGTATCTCGATCACACCGTTCAAGCCTTCGCCAGAGCCCAAGGGGCTCGACGCGATCAAAGGCGAGATCGGCGGGCGCTGGCCGATAACGGGGCTGCTCGACGTGCTGAAGGAGGCTGCACTCGACACCGGTCTGCTGGACGCCTTCGAAACATCGGCGTCGAGGGTTTCTCTGTCGAAGGAGATGCTGGATCGACGGCTTCTGTTGTGCCTCTATGGTCTCGGCACGAATGCTGGGCTCAAGCGGGTCGCCGGCGCGACACCTGATGTCAGCTACGACGAACTGCTGCATGTTCACCGCCGCTTCATCCATGCGCCGGCGCTGAGGGAGGCGTGCGCGCGGGTGGCGAACGCTACGCTGGCGACCCGTAATGCGGCTGTCTGGGGAGACGCGGGTACGGCGTGCGCGTCCGATTCGACAAAGTTCGGAGCATGGGACCGAAATCTCATGACGGAATGGCATGCCCGTTATGGCGGTCGAGGTGTCATGATCTACTGGCATGTCGAGAGACGCGCGACCTGCGTCTATTCGCAGCTCAAGCGGTGCTCGTCCTCGGAGGTCGCCTCCATGATCGAGGGCGTGCTGCGTCATTGCACAGATATGGAAATCCAGCGCCAGTATGTCGACAGTCATGGTCAGAGCGCAGTCGGTTTCGCATTTTGCCGCCTTCTCGGCTTTGAACTCGCGCCGCGCCTGAAGGCGATTGCCCGCCAGAAGCTGGCGATCCCGGAAGCTGCGATGCGTGCGCGATTGCCGAACCTCCTGCCGATCCTTTCCGGAGCAATCAACTGGGAGGAGATCGAGCAGCAATACGATGAAATGGTCAAATACACTGCCGCCACGCAGACGAGAACAGCGGACCCGGAGGCCATTCTGCGCCGTTTCGCCCGTGCCGAAGTGAGGCACCCGACCTACAAGGCGCTGAGCGAGCTCGGCCGTGCGGTCAAGACGATATTCCTGTGCCGCTATCTTCGCCAGGAGGCATTCCGCCGGGAAATCCACGAGGGGCTGAATGTCGTCGAAAACTGGAACAGCGCCAACGGTTTCGTGTTCTTCGGCAAGGGCGGCGAAATTGCCTCCAACCGGATTGACGAGCAAGAAGTCTCCGCCCTCGCGCTGCATTTGCTGCAGGCGTCGCTTGTCTATGTGAACACTCGTATGCTTCAGACCGTGCTGGCGGAACCGAAATGGGCTGGCCGGATGACGCCGGAAGATTATCGAGGTCTCACGCCGCTCATCTACAGCCACGTCAACCCCTACGGCCGGTTCGATCTCGATCTGGACAGCCGGATCGATTTCGGCAGCGTAGCCGCATGAGTTACTGATACAAAATGCTCGTTGCAAAA
>NZ_CAXUPP020000005.1:0-178040 GCF_964252955.1 Pararhizobium sp. LjRoot238
CAGGCGCACAAGTCTAATTTTTATTGGGAGTCCTGCGAAACGATTCTGGCGTGCAACCATTCCTACACTTTCTATATCTTCTTGAACGATATCTCGGACTCTGTGGTCAGCCAATCTCGCAATGCGGAGAGGCCGGTTGAAACAATGATCGACTTCGGATGGATCAGGCCGTAGTCGGTCCCGTCGCGATCAAAGCCGAGTGGTGCTTCCAATCGCCCATTCGCGACGTCATCCGCTGCAATCGCTTGTGGTGCAAGAGCAACGCCAAGACCACCCAGGGCTGCTTCTGCCATCAGGAAATGATGATCCAGCAATCGGGTCGTTCGAGGACGCGGCGCATCCATGTGCTCGTCGAACCACGCTTCCCAAGCATTCGGTCGCGTCCGTGATCCGAGCGCCACATAGTCGCCACTCTCGAACCGCTTGCGCAGGGATGGTAGCATTACCGGACCAACACGCTCGGGCATCAGCCTGATGATGGTCCATTCCGGGTCCACCAGAAAATCGAGACGGCGGATCGCAAGCGTCACCCGGTCGCGCGCGAAGTCGAGCGCACCGCCGCCGGTCGACAGATGCACCTCGACATCCGGGTATCGATCCTGAAACCCAGACAGGCGCGGAATCAGCCAGCGCATCGCCAGCGAGCGCTCGCAGGACAGGATGATCGGAATGGGCGTCGAGCCGGATCTGATTTCTGCCAAGGTATCAGTGATTAAGCTGAACGCCTTACCGGTCGCCTCCGCCAGCTTCTCGCCATCGGAGGTCAGACGCACTCCGCGTCCGTCCGCTTCGAGCAAGCGCAGACCAAGATCGGCGGAGAGTTTGGAGACGCGACGGCTCACTGCACCATGCGTCAGAGCGAGTTCGGCAGCCGCAGCACGCACAGACCCTAGACGCGCCACTGTTTCGAAGGCACGCAGATCGTCGAGAAAAGGTATGTCCGATCGTTTCATTGGTGATTTCATATCACCACCAATCGTCAGATCATATGGATAATCTGTTCTGACCGTTCTGCTAATGTCACCAACATGAAGCAGAACACATCTCTCCTCGTCGGGATAATCGCCGACGACCTGACCAGTGCTACCGACGGCGCGGCGGCCTTTCTCGCGAAAGGCCATGCGCCTCTGATCAAGCGAAATGCCGACGGCCCGGAAAATGGGGCCGTCGTTTCGATCGACACCAACAGCCGCGCCTCTGCCATCTGGCAGGCGACAAAGGCTACGGCCGACGCCGTGTCGGCCCTCTCAAATGCCCGCCTTCTGTTCAAGACGATCGATTCGACCCTGCGCGGCCATATCCGCGTGGAAGTCGCCGCCGCCTTTCGCGCAAGCGGCCGGAGCAGGCTTGTCATCGCTCCAGCCTTTCCCGAAGTGGGGCGGCTCACCGTCGGCGGGATCCAGACGGTGAGCGGCATTCCCGTGAGCCAAAGCGTCTACGGCTGTGATCCAGTCCATCCCGCAGGCACATCGCACGTTGCCAATCTGATCGACCCGTCCCTGGGGAGACCGATCATTCTCGCCCCAGACAGTTTCGGCGATGCGGCAACGAACGCATCCATTCTGATCCTCGACGCCGACAGCCAAGACGTACTGAACCGGCAAGTCGCCAGCATCCCCGATCCTGAGACTGTCCTGTGGGTGGGCTCTCCTGGTCTCGCCATCGCGCTGGCATCGCTGGTCCCTGCTGTGCCGGATGGACGCCCGGTAACGGGCAAAGCCGCCGGGCGCGTGCTGATCGTCGCAGGAAGCGCCAATCCGGTGACGCGCGCCCAATGCGAGACCTTGCGGGCACAAGGCGTTCCCGTCGTCACCGACATGGCCGACGCTCCCGGCGATGCCCGTGTGATTTGCCTTCGGGCACCGCTGCAACGGCAGGCGAATGCCAGCGCGTTGATGGCGAACCTCGCCGGACAAGCAGCCGCATCTGTCGTTCGGCATGACTATGACGCGGTGATCGCCACCGGCGGCGAGACAATGGCGGCGATCCTCGACCGCCTCGGCGTCACCCGTTTCTTTCTCACCTGCGAGCTGGAGCCCGGCTTTCCGGTCGGCCGCGCCGAACGGGTGGACGGAGCGTCGATCACCATCGCCATGAAGGCGGGAGGGTTCGGCTCACCGTCGGCACTCCTTGATGCCGCCCGCGGCCTGCTGGCCAAACCGCTTTCACGAAAGGCTCTGATCCATGACCGCCCATGACGCTCCTCTCGCCGTGACCATGGGCGATCCCTCCGGCATCGGCCCCGAGATCATCGCAAAAATGTATCTCCGTCGCCCGGACAAGCGGCACTGGATCGTCGTCGGTGATCCGCTGGTGATGAACCACGCCCTTTCCGCGCTGGATGCTGATGTGCGGGTCCGGCCGATCGCTTCCCTCGATGAGACCGTGCTCGAGGACGGAACGCTCAACGTGCTTTGCTCCTCGCAGCTTTGCGTCCTGCCACCGGTCAGCCAGGTTTCGGCCATCGGTGGACGCGCGGCGTTCGACGCCATCGTCGCCGCGATCCGACTGGCGCGGGACGGTCGCGTGGGCGGCATCGTCACGGCGCCGATCCACAAGGAAGCGCTCGCCGCCGCCGGTCTGCACTATCCCGGCCACACCGAAATCCTGGCCGATCATGGCGGCGCTCCCAAGGTTGCCATGATGCTGGCGAACGAGGACATTCGTACGGTCCTCGTCACCATCCATTGTTCGCTATCCGAGGCGATCCGCAAAGGCGATTTCGCGGCGCAGATGGACGCGATCCAGCTGGCCCATGCCGGTGCGCAGGCGCTCGGCATCGCCCATCCGCGCGTCGCTGTCGCGGGCCTCAATCCGCATGCCGGCGAAGGCGGTCTCTTCGGAGACGAGGAAATCCGCATCATCCGGCCGGCGATCGAGGCGGCCCGCGCCGAAGGTATCGACGCATCCGGCCCATGGCCCGGCGACACCGTGTTCATGCAGGCCCGCAAGGGCCGCTTCGACATCGTGGTCGCGCAGTATCACGACCAGGGCCTCATCCCGGTCAAATACATGGGCCTCGACCATGGCGTGAACGTCACGCTGGGCCTGCCGTTCGTGCGCACCAGCCCCGATCACGGCACCGCCTTCGACATCGCGGGGTCCGGCGTTGCCGACCCCTCCAGCCTTGAGACCGCCTTCGACTACGCCCTTCGGCTGAAGGCTTCCCTCCCGAACCTGAAAGCCGACACCCCATGACGCCATTCGACTTCATCTTCATGCTGACACGCAACGACCGCACCGTGGCCGACGCCGCCGTCCACGCCGAAACGGCGCTCCGGGCCGGAATCCGCCACATCGGCTTCAAGGACGTCGGCCTGCCGTTCGACGCGCTCGCCGGCCTCGCCCGCCAGATTCGCGAGGGCGGAGCCAGCACCTATCTCGAAGTCGTATCGCTCGACCGCGACAGCGAGATCCGCTCGGTCAAGGCGGCGATCGACCTCGGCGTCGACTATCTTCTCGGGGGCACCCATGCCGAAGACGTGCTGCCGCTGCTGGAAGGGACGCCCATCCGCTACTATCCGTTTCCGGGCCGCATCGTCGGGCACCCGAGCATTCTCGAAGGATCGCAGGCCGAGATCGTCAAAAGCGCCGTCGCGCTCGCCAGCCATCCCGGTGTCGCCGGTCTCGACCTTCTCGCCTACCGTTCGGCAGGCAATGTGCCATCTCTCATCGACGCTGTGTGCCGAGCCGTGCCCAAGCCCATTATCGTCGCTGGATCGGTGGACCGGCCGGATCAGGTCGAGACTATTCGTAAGAGTGGCGCAGCGGGATTTACCGTCGGTACCTCTGCGCTGGACGGCCGGTTCCCGGCACAGGGCCCCGCACTGGAATTCCAGCTGCGGGCGATCTCGGCGTGCCTCGAAGGACATCAAGAGAGCATGCCGCTGTCGCGCAATTCCTGATTTTTTGGCGGAAGCGAGTTGAACTAAAATTGCTCATAAAATCACGAACGCGGTAGGGACGCCCATCGCTGGGCGCCCCCCGCACAGATCCGCACGTGCGGAATTCCCGCATACGGCTCCTACCTCAGGTGTTTGACGGCGAAGCGATCGCTAGGCCAAGGGTGAAGGATGAGCGGTTTGGGGAGCCAGTCGTCAGCCAGCTTCTTCATCCGGTCCATGTCAGCGTGTCCTTTTGGCTGCGTCGCCGAAGCGAGCGCCTCCAAAGGTCGGTGGCATGGTGGCGGAACGACCCTAGCGCCGCGCCGTTATGCGGCACGGCATGATAGGCGAAAAAGCCGGTAACGACCTGCCGCAGCCATTTCCCTTGCTCGGGGATGGGCTGGTGCAGTCGCCGTCGCAACTCTCCCTTTATCTCTTTCAGCCTTGCCTGCATGCGATCTCGTCTGGTTCGCCGCTTGACGACGAATTTACCCCGACGGGATTTGCTGCAGATGAAAGTGAAACCGAGAAAGTTGAAGGTCGCCGGTTTACCGAGCCCGACTGAAGCGCGCTGGGCTGCTGCGAAGCGGCCAAACTCGATCAGGCGGGTCTTTTCCGGATGCAACGACAGCGCAAACTCTTGCAGTCGCTCGCGCATCTCATCCCAGAAGCGGCGGGCATCGTTTTCATACTGGAACCCGACCACAATGTCGTCGGCGTACCGTATGATGATCATGTCGCCCTTGGCCTTCTGCCGTCTCCAGCGTGCGGCCCACAGGTCGAACACGTAGTGCAGGTAGACGTTGGCCAGAAGCGGCGATGCCACCGAACCCTGTCCAGGGTTGTGTTGCAAAATCCGCAGAGCTGGCAAGCCAGACTGATCCTTCACTGCGTCAGACGGCATCTGCCAGGATGGCGAACTGTTCGGCGAGGGACGGGTTTGGATGGGAGGGATATTGAGCCTGTCTCTTGCGCATCATGTGAAGCATTTCAATGCCGGACAGCGTCGCCGTTGCGCTGGCGACAGAGTTAAAACCGAGCATCGGTCTTACGCGCCGCTTAACTCGTCGGTGATCCTGCTCGATGCGGTTGTTCAGGTACTGGCCGAATACGGATCGGTTCGACGGCCCGGCCCGAATGGTCCTTCAGGCGCGCGATTGCATCACAAGACACGATGGCTTCCCGGTTGGTCTGGCTACCGTCGATGACGATGCGATCGGGGCGGCCGTGGTGGTTGAATGCATTCCTGAAGAACCGTTTGGCCGTACGCAGGTCCCGATGTTCGCTGAACCAAAATTCGACCGTGTCGCCGGCACTGTCGATGGCGCGATAGAGGTACATCCATTGCCCCCGGACTTTGATGTAGGTTTCATCGGCGTGCCATTTGCCGGTGACAGCACGCTTGCGCCGGTTGAAGCGCTCCAACAGCATGGGAGAAAAGTGTACGACCCAGCGATGGATCGTCGAATGATCAATGCTGATACCGCGTTCGGCCATCATTTCCTTCAGTCACGCAAGCTGAGACCGTAGGCCAGATACCAGCGCACGCATAACAAAATCACCGACTGGTCGAAGTGGCGGCCCTTGAACATTCGAAATCTCCCGGCACATACCGGAGAACAATGCCACCGCGACTGTAACCGAAGAGTTTGCAACGGAACCCCGGTGCGGCCGTGTGAGTAGAGTAGGTCAACTTTGGCCAACTCGGGAGGCCAAGCACGTGTCAAAAGCGCCGAAAGCGGAACTTCTGACCGGGCCACCTCAACCGTCGATACTTGGCTCTAGGCCGATAGAAATAGCTTCGCTTACGGCCAACTCCGCCATGGCGAGTGCAGCTTCGCGGGTCTTGGCGGCGGCGATGAAGCGGCCGTTGTGGCAGAAGCTCGCGCCATCTATGCCGCAGGCAGCCTCCAAATCACCATTGGTCAGGCCAGCCCAGGCTGCCGGCAGATCGGCCCGCACCTCAAACCCTTCGTCGGCGCGGCGGATGGTGGTCAGGCACCAATCCTTTTCACGCGGATGAACGACAAACAGCAGGTGATCGGCGCCTGCCTTCACGATGGCGGGACGGAACGGCATTCCCATTGGCAGTTCAAGGATATGCCCTTGGCCCGTATCCTGGATCGCCTGATGCACAAGTCCTTCGGCCCGCAATTTTGCGGCGCTTTGGGCTATCCTTGCCTCGACGAAGCTACGGGCAATGGCCAGAGCGTTTTCGAATCCGCGATTCTCGGCCTCGGGATCATTCTCGTCGAAAACGGGTTTCAAGGTCTCCAGCAGAGCCGGCAACGTCAGCCCGGCCAACGGTCCGGCAACGGAAGGGCTGAGCGCACCATTGTCCATCAGGTCGACCGGCAGCACGAAACTGGCATCGAAAGAGGCATGGACGGTCTCGATATGCGCTTCGGGGAGGCCGAAGGCGGCCAGATAGTCACGGCCGTAATGCTTCCAGATCAATCCGAACGAACTGTAGGGCTGGCCATCGTCACGGAGCGGCGCGCCGCGCTGATGGTGGTCGAATATCTGCGCTGTAGCGTCATACATGCCGCCGACATCGTAGATGATGCGGCCCACGCCGGGTGTGATCCATTCCGGTGCGCGGCTTCGGACAAGACGAGCCTGCGGGAAGAGCCGGTTCAGGATGACGCTGGAAAGCAGTTCGTCGGCATGGAAGCCGCCGGAATGGGTGACGACGAAATCTGGGATCATGCCGGGACGCACCTTGTTTTTCGCGGAGGGTCCGCTTGCGGTTGGCACCAGATAACCAATGCCGGATGCTATCTCAACCCGCCATTCGCTTCATTTTGGTGCATCGTCTCTCCCAAGCCGCACAGCGCAATGTGAAGCCTAGAGCACTCTTCGTAGTCTACCTTGGATTGCCGCATAGGCCCGTTGATCCGAGAAGAAGGGAAAGGGTCCCGGCCATAACCTGCTCGATAATGTCTCGGACAGCCGCTGCCTTCGCATCGTTGCCATATGGACGCTCTAGGAGATGGTAATAATCTCGAGTTCTTGCCCCCCTGCGCTGACGACATCCCCAACAACTTTGCCCATGAGAAGCCTTGCCACCGGGGATACGTAGGAAATCGACCCCGCCTTGGGATCGGCTTCGTCCTCTCCCACGATGCGATACATCTGCACGCGCCCGTCACTACGGCTGAAGGTTACCGTGCTTCCAAAGGCAACAGTGCCAATCGAAGTCTGCTCAGGGACAACCTGAGCCGTGCGAACTCTTGCCGCAAAGTAGCGCGTATCACGCAAGGGGCTTGCTGCCTGCCTTCGTCGTTCATTGACGTCTTCGATCGTGCTCGTTGCATCGTAAGCCTCGCGCGCTTGCTGAAGCTGCAACTCCAGAGCCTTCAATCCCGCTTCCGTAACAAGGTTCGGGTGCGGCGAAATTGGACGTTCAGGCAGCAGGGTTTCCGAAGCAGTTTCGGAACTTTCTTCCTTGGTGAAGGCAACGCTCAATCTCAAACTCCGTTTAGCCTCGGTGCGCTGTTGCAGCGCATGGGGCGATTGCCACGTACGTTGCAGAACCACGGACACGATGACAATAGACCAACCGCCAAAATGGACCCGTCGGCGGCCGATGCGGGTCCATGTCCTGCCATCTTGAGGGCAGAGCGTTGGTTTCCCGCTAAGGACGCTCCGAACAATAACTGAATCGTCATTTGTCGAGGGTGCGTCTGATTGACTCATGTGCGGGGGATTCCCGGCCGGATCAGATAGACGTATGTCGATGGCATGATCGACGAGGATGGCATCAGATACCGCTGGGAGACAGTGGGGCGCAAGCTCGATGAACGCGGGCGTCGGATGTTCGCGGCGGCCGAGGCGAGCACGGCGGGATGGGGCGGGCTTGCGGCAGTCTCGCGGATCACCGGGTTGGCGCGGTCGACGATCAATCGCGGACAGGACGACCTGGATGCCATGCCTCTGGGGCTGGGTCAGGTTCGGCGTGCTGGCGGCGGGCGCAAGGCGGTGAGCGCGCTTGATCCTGGGCTTGTTGCGCAGTTGAAGCGACTGGTGGAGCCGGCCACGCTGGGCGATCCCGAGCGGCCCTTGCTCTGGGTGTCGAAGAGTATGGATAAACTCGCCGACACGCTGACGGCGATGGGCCACCCGATCAGCGCCGACACGGTGGCCAAGGAGTTGGTGAAGCTGGGCTTTTCGCGTCAGCGCAACCGCAAGGCGGACGAAGGCTCGCACCATCCCGATCGCAACGCCCAGTTCGAGCACATCAACACGAAGGTGATTGCGGCCCAAGCCAAGGGCCAACCGGTCATCTCGGTCGATACCAAGAAAAAGGAACTGGTGGGCAACTACAAGAATGTCGGCAGCGACTATCGCCCGAAAGGCACGCCGATCCGCGTCAAGGTGCATGACTTCGAGGACAAGGAACTGGGCAAGGTGGTGCCTTACGGCATCTACGACGTGACGGCGAACGCGGGCTTCGTCAGCTTGGGCATTACCGCCGATACGGCCGAGTTCGCCGTCCAGTCGATCCGGTGCTGGCTCGATCGCATGGGACGAGAGCGCTATCCCAAGGCAAGTGAACTGACCGTCACGGCCGACTGCGGCGGCTCAAACGGCGCGCGCGTCAGGCTATGGAAGTTGGAATTGCAGAAACTGGCCGACGAGACCGACTTGGTCCTTCACGTCCACCATTATCCGCCCGGCACCTCCAAGTGGAACAAGATCGAACACCGCCTGTTCTGCCACATTACCCAGAACTGGCGCGGCCGCCCGCTCGAAAGCCGCCTGGCCGTGGTCGAACTGATCGGTGCCACCACGACAAAGACCGGCCTCAAGGTCGAATGCGCCCTCGACACCCGCACCTACCACAAAGGCGTCAAGGTCTCCGATGCCCAGATGGCAGGCCTCCATGTCAAAGGCGACGCCTTCCATCCAGAGTGGAACTACACCATCACCCCAAGAAACACGTAGCGGTTATTCCGCGAACTGTCCTAAACAACGCTAAGCAAAGGAAATGTCAGCGGTCCCACGTTTTGGCGGCAGTGAGGCGGTTCCAGGCTTGTGAAACAGGACACTATTAGACCTGGAACATGATAAAGGTCGCGAGAGGTTGTCCTGCGGCGCAGGATGGCCGAGACTGCTTCTCTCCATTCCTGCGCCGGATTTTCATGCCATTCGTACCTCTCCCCTTCGTCATCGCCATCCTGCTGATCGTTCTCTTCGGCGCCGCCGTGCGGCAGGGTGATGAGAGGCCGGCGAACCGACCGTTTCTGGCGCTCATCCTCGTCAGTGCGTTTCTCTCGCTGCTCTCCGGCCTGCGCTGGGGATATGGCGTGCAGGGCGCCATCATGTATCTCGCGCCGGTGGGCGCCGCCGCCGTGCCGCCGCTCGCCTATGCGGGGGTGACGGAACTGGTGCGCAGGAGCCGCGCGCCTTCGGCGCACCGTCTTGCTCTCCATACCGTTCCCATGTTCATCGTCGTCGTGCTGCTGGCGACATGGCGCGATGCAATCGACATGGCGCTTGTGGTAATCTTCCTCGCCTATGCGGTTGCGATCTTGCTGCTGATGCGATCGGGGATGGATGCGTTGCGCCTCGCGCCCTTCGAAGAGGCAGCACCCGCCTACCGCGCCATCCTCTTTGCCGCTCTTGCCCTGCTCTTCTCCGCGGCCGTCGATACCTTCGTGTTTTTCGATTTGACCTGGATGCGGGGAGAACATGCCCCGCCGCTGATTGCGGTCGGCAATCTTGCCTCGCTGATCATCCTGTCTATTGCCGCGGCGACCGCGAGCCGAAGCCACGCGGCGACGGAAACGGTCGAAGCGGCCGTGCCGTCCGAAACGGGCGGGGACAAGGAAACGCTGTCAGCCGTCGAGGCGTTGATGGCGACGAAGCGCGCTTACCGCAATGTCGATCTCAACCTCGACCGGCTCGCGCGCAAGCTTGGTATACCGGCGCGACAGATTTCCACGGCGATCAACCGGGCGACGGGCAAGAACGTTTCGCAATATGTCAATGAGCACCGGATCGCCGAGGCCTGCGCGCTGCTCGTCGAAACGGACAAGGCCGTGACCGAGATCATGTTCGAGGTGGGCTTCCAGACCAAGTCCAACTTCAACCGCGAATTCCGCCGCGTCACCGAAATGTCGCCGCTCGAATGGCGCGAGCGGAAGGCTGCGCCGTCCCGGATCGCGATCGAGCACGACCCATAACACGTTTCAGGTCGCGTTTGCGCCCTCGCCGGCCATGATGCTCGGCATGAACACACATTTCGACATTGCCACAGAATGCGGCCGAAAACGCGCCGAGACGCTCAAGTCGCTATCGCTTGAACCCGTCCCTCTCGACATCCGGTCGCCGAAGCTGATGCTCCGGCGTCTCGCCCTGCCGGTCAGCATTTCAGCGCTGATGTTCGGGGCCGCCGCAGGCGTCACCCTCTATCAGTCGGACATAGTTAGCCAGTTCAAAACCATGGCCGGCACCCTGTCGGAACCGGAACGTGCAACAGCCGACGCTGTCGCGGTGACGCAGACCGAGGGCGAGCAAATTGCGGAGCGATCCGCCGCCCGCAATCCCCTCCCGGCCGGCCGCGAGGTCACCGGCTCCGGTTTTGTCGTCGCGCCGCGCATGACGGCGGTTTTCGCCAAATATGAAGGCAGGATCACGCGGATTGCCGTGACGCTGGGTGATCCCGTCGAGGCGGGTCAGATCCTGGTGAGGCTCGAGGATGCAGGCGCCCGTTTCGCGCTTGAACAGGCAAGTGCCGCGAACGCTCAGGCCGAGCTGGTCCTTGCCGCCCGCAGGATCGACCTTGCGCAGGCTCGCACCCTGCTGGACCGCACTGAAATCCTCGCCGCCCGTGACGCGACCTCAAGGCAGGCGCTTGATGATGCGCGCGCCGCCACGGAGCGGGCGTCAAACGCGGTGGCGCAAGCGCGGCAATCTGCTGACAGTGCCGATCTCGCCATTCGCATCGCGGAGGAACGGGTGGCGGAACTGACCGTTCGCGCGCCGTTCGCCGGCACCGTCACCCGCCTCGAGGCCCGTGTCGGCGACACGGTGCTGGCGCGGATCGACAGCGTTCGTGAAAGCCAGAGCCTGCTCACGATCACCGATACCAAAAGCCTCGTGATCGACGCCGACGTGGCTGAAACCACCATCGCCGCCCTGAAGCCCGGCCTTCGCGGCCAGGCGGTGCTCGACGGTTTCCCCGACCGGCCCTTCGCCGTCGCGGTCCTGCGGCTGGCGCCCGTCGCCTCCGCCGAAAAGGGCACCGTCTCGCTGCGCCTGTCGCTCGACGGTCCGCCCGACGGCATCCGGCCGAACATGGCGGCCCGCATCCGCATCACCCTCGATGAAGCAGGAGAACCCACACAATGACAGAGAATATCGCCCCCTATATCGCGCTCAGTGGAGTCAGGAAGGCATTCCGCATGGGCGGGGAGATGATCCCCATCTTCTCCGGGCTCGATCTGGCGATCCCGCACGGCGATTTCGTCGCCGCCATGGGCCCCTCCGGATCGGGCAAATCGACGCTGCTCAACATGCTGGCCGGTATCGACAGCCCGGATGCCGGAACGCTACGGATCGGCACAAGCCGCCTCGACCAGATGGGCGAGGCAGCGCGCTCCGCTTGGCGGGCGCATAACATGGGCATCGTCTTTCAATTCTACAATCTACTGCCCATGCTCACCGCGGCCGAGAATGTCGAGCTGCCGCTGCTGCTGAAACCCCTATCGCGCAAGGAGCGGCGCATCCGCGTCGAAAGAGTCCTCGACCTCGTCGGGCTTGCCGGGCGCGAAAGACAATATCCCGCCATGATGTCCGGCGGCCAGCAGCAGCGCATCGGCATCGCCCGCGCTATCGTCTCCGATCCGGGTTTGCTGCTCTGCGACGAGCCGACCGGCGACCTCGACCGCAAGTCCGCCGACGAGGTTCTGGACATGCTGCGTTTTCTCAACCAGGCCCTGAAAAAGACCATCGTCATGGTGACGCACGACCCTCAAGCAGCCCTTTACGCCCGCCGCACGCTGCATCTCGACAAGGGCGATTTCGTCGAAGAGAAGAGGGCCGCCTGATGACCTTCTTTGATCTCGCCCGAAAAAATGCATGGCGAAAGCCGCTCCGCACCGTGCTTCTGATGGTCTCGATCGGGGTCGCCTTCCTGATCTATGGCCTGACCGCGAGTTTCCTCAACGGAACGCAAGGGACGGCCGGCGCGAGCGACGACATTCTCGGCGTCACGAGCGCGAGCGGCCGCACGCAGCCGCTGCCGATGGCGGCGATGCCGCGCATTGCCGTCGACCCTGACGTCGCGGCCGTCGGATATGTGACGCGGCTGCGCGGCTTCGTCGATGTGGAGAAGAACGTCGTCGCCATCAGTGCCGCCGATCCCGACCTGCTGATGGCAGTCAACGGCAAGGAGCTCGGGCTGACGCCCGCGTTGGTGGAGGCGATCGGTCAGGCCCGCGACAAGGTGCTGGTCGGCCGCGCCTTGGCCGAGGCGCAAGGCTGGGTCGTCGGCCAGCGCGCGACGGTCACCACCTTCGACACGCCGAGAGAGGACGGCGGGCGCGACTGGCGCTTCGAGATCGCCGGCATCTTCGAGGGCGAAACCGCCGCCACCGACACCTATTTCATGATCGCCCGCTACGACTATGTGAATGCCGTCCGCGCGCGCGGCAAAGATAGCGTCGATGCCTTCATCGTCCGACCCCGCGCGGGCGTCTCGCCGGGGGAGCTTGCCGCCCAGATCGATACGCTTTTCGCCAACTCGGCAGCGCCCACGCGCACGCAATCGGAAAGGCAGTTCCTGGAAGCCTTCCTGCGCCAATATGCCGATATCAGCCTGATCGTGAAGCTCGTCGTCGGCGCCGCCTTCGTCACCCTGCTGATGATCGTCGTCAACACCATGGTCTTTGCCGTGCGCGAACGCATATTCGAGATCGGGGTGCTGAAGACGCTCGGCTTCTCCCGCCTCGGCATCATGGCGCTCATTCTCGGCGAGACCCTCTTCGTCTTCGCCGTGGGCGGCGGCCTCGGCCTTGTTCTGGCGAAGCTCGCCACCATGATCGCCGGCCCGGAACTGGGGCTGGTCTTCTCCACGCCGGTTCTCGCCAAAGCGCTCTCGATCATCGCCGCCCTCGGCCTCGCAACCGGCGCCCTGCCGGCCTTCAACGCGATGCGAACCCCCATCATCAAAGCTTTCAGAACGAGGTAGTCCCATGTCCACCCACAGCAGACAAGCGTTCGTGATGATCCGGACCAATCTGTCCAGCCTGCCGCGTCGTCTCGCGATTTCCGCCTCCATGGCCCTGTCGGTCGCGCTCGTCGTCTGCGTGCTCGCCGGGTTCCTGTCCATGGCGAAAGGGTTCGAGACGGCGCTGACCGGCGCCGGCTCACCCTCCGTCGCCGTCATTCTCGGCGGCGGCACCAATCAGGAGACGGGCTCGGATATTCCCGCGACCGTTATCCGCACGCTCGACGCCATGACTGGCGACCTCGGCGTCACCCGCGATACGGACGGCAAACTCGTCTCGTCCCGCGAGATCGTCGTGCCCGTCGATGTGAAGCAGCCGGCGGATGGAACGGCACGCACGCTGGCGCTGCGCGGCATGGATGCGGCCGGCCCGTCGATCCGCGACGGCATCAGCCTTTCGGCAGGGTGCGTCTTCACGCCCGGTGCTCGCGAGATCGTCGTCGGCGACCGCCTTGCCAGCGAATTCGGCCTCGGCGTGGGCGACACGGTCCGCCTCGGCGCGGTCGACTGGACGGTATCGGGTCATTTCTCCGCCGATGGCAGCGCCTTCGAATCCGAAATATGGGCCGACGTCGATGCCGTGCGCGCCGCCTTCGACCGGCAGGGACAGGTGCAAAGCCTGAAACTCCGCCTCACCGATGCCGCCGCGCTCAAACTTTTGCAGGACAAGCTCGCCACGATCACGGGCACACCGCTCGTCGCCCTTTCCGAGGCCGATCTCTACGCCGCACAATCCGGACGCACGGCGAGCCTGATCCGCCTGTTCGGCTGGCCGGTCGCGCTGCTGATGGCCGTGGGTGCTACGGCGGGCGCACTCAACACGATGATGAGCTCCGTCACCGACCGGACCGTCGAGATCGCCACCGTCCGCGCGCTCGGCTTCAGCCGCCTCTCGGCCTTTCTCGGCACATGGGTCGAAGCCGTAGTGCTCGCGGGCGCCGGCATCGTCCTCGGCCTCTTCGCCTCATGGCTGATCTTCAACGGCTGGCAGGCAAGCACCATCGGCGCGAACAACGCCCGCATGGCCTTCCAGCTCGCCGTCACGCCCGACGTGCTGCTGACAGCGGGCCTGCTCGGCCTTGCCGTCGGCATCCTCGGCGGCGCCCTCCCCGCCATCGCCGCCACGCGGCTGCCGCTGACCGCAGCGCTTCGGGCACGGGGTTAGCGAACAATGTCCATTAAGCGGGCCGGCTAATGCCGAGACGGCGCATTTCCCGATAGACCGTTGATTTCCAAGCACACGAAAGACGGTGTCGCTGCGGCAAGGGCAAGAGGGAAACGCCCCGGTCGGCAACCGCTCGACATGAAAAAGGTCGCAGCCGCGATCACGCTGGTCAAGGCTAGGGTGTCGCCGGCCGAAGCGGCAAGGCAACTGGGCCCCGGCCGCTCCACGGTCTATCGAGAAATGAGGCGATTGGGCATCAGTCGGCCCGTGTAGATCGAATCGTGCGGCAAGCTCGCTTTCCGACACCTTTCAAAACCACCAGAGGGCCTCGCAACGGCAAGTCGCGACCGGTTGCCGAAACTTTATTGACCGGAGTTCGTCAATCGCCGAAGCTCCCGAATGAAGCGAAAGAGATCGTGATCGTCCGGGGCGAGCCGCAGCAACCGTTCGGCATAGTCAAGGGCGGCGGCGAGATCGCCACCGTCGCGACTGAGCATCGTCAGCGCCAACAACGTGTCCCGATCACGCGGGTGATGCACGAGGTTCGCTTTGAGCACCGCGATCGCGTCGCCGGCGCGCCCGGCCGAATGCAAGGCGATCGCGTAGGCATAGGCATAGCGCGCTTGGTCGGGCGCGAATTCGGCGGCTTGGCGCAATTCCTCGAGCGCCTTGTCGAATTGCTTCAGGCGCACCAGCGTCAAGCCGAGCGCATGATGGATGCCCGAGTCCTTCGGCGATGCGGTAAGTGCGGCGCGCAGCACCGGCTCGCCATCGGCGTCCCGTCCAAGCTGCCGGTAGAGATCGGCGAGGTTGACCGCCGCCGGCGCAAACCCGGAGCTCAGACGCAGCGCGGCCCTGTATTCGGCTTCCGCTTCCGCAGCCATACCGTGCTGGGCGAAGAATGTGCCCAGCGCGGTCCGCCCCTCGGGGCGATCGGCATTGACGCGCTGGGCGGCGATGAATTCCTCTGCCGCCTGATCGAAACGGCCGCGATCGGCCGAAGGCTGGCGCGCAGCCGGAACCGTCGCCAGCAGCGACACGGCCCTGAGGCGCACGCCGCGGACCGGGTCGGAGAGAAGGGGCGAAACCATTGGCCAAAGCCGATCGGCGGGAACGCCTTCGAGCATGTCGAGCGCGCCGATGCGCACCATCGGGTCGCGATCGGCAAGACCGGACCGCGCCAGATCGACGTTGAGGCCGGACACATACGCTCTGAGCTCGGCCAATGCGCTGGCGCGTGCGAAGGCCGGCGCGTTGGCGTCAGAGGCGACCGCGGCAAGAAGCCTGTCGGCGTCCGGCTGACCCGTCCCCGCGGCATGGAATGCCTCGGCATAGGTCTGAAACCCCTTGCGGTCCGGGCCGAACCACTTCTTGACGGCGGTCGCCGCCCATTCGGCCGGCTTGTCCTTGTGGCAATCGTTGCAGGCATTGGGCGTGCCAAGCTTGACGGTCAGATCCGGCCGCGGGATGCGGAAACTGTGATCGTGCCGCCGGTCGATCCCCATGTAGGTGCGCGCCGGCATGTGGCAGGAGGCACATGCAAGCGGTGGCTGCGCGTCGCTGTGACGGCTGTGGGCGACGGTCTGGTAGGTGTCCGGCGCGTGACATTGCGCGCACACGCCGTCCCCCGGCGCGCGCAATGCGGCGCTGTGTGGATCATGGCAATCGCTGCAGGTGACCCCCATCGCGAACATCTTGCTCTGCTTGAAGGGGGCGTAGTTGTATGTCTCCTCGACGTCGCGCATCTGCCCGTCGGCATGAAACAGCCTGCGATCGAGCGGCGAGACGCGGTGCGTGTTGGACAGCGACGGTCCAGGAACCCAGTCCTCGGAGAGCTGCCCGCGCCGCGCGTGACAGAGGCCGCAAGTTTCGACCTCCTTGCGCAGGAGCGGAGGCTGCAGGCTGCGCTTCGGCATTCCGGTCGCGGCATCCGGCGTCCAACTGACGCCCGCGCGCTCGTCGAAGCGGACCGCGAGTCCCTTTTCCGGCTCGTCGTCGCTGCCGAACGGCCACCAGCCCCGCCGGCTCTGCGCCCAGGCGACGTGACGCGATCCCTCGCCGTGGCAGGTCTCGCAGCCGACGCTGATCTCGGCCCAGGTGGTGGCGAAACGATCGTTCGCAGCGTCGTAGTTCTTGCGCACCCCGGTCGAATGGCACTCGGCGCACATATAGTTCCAGTTCTGGTTGAGGTTGGTCCAATGCAGGATGTCATCGTGGGGGATTGGCTCGTCCGGATAGAGATGGAACCAGCGCTGTCCGCCTTCATCCTTCGGGCGGCTGTCCCAGGCGATGGGCAGTGCCTGAAGGCGGCCGTCGGGGAACGCAATCAGGTACTGCTGCATCGGATCGACGCCGAAGGTGTACTTGATCTCGAAATTCGCCGGCTTGCCGTCCGGTCCGTCGGTTTCGACGAGGAATTTTCCGTCCTTGCGGAAGAAACGCGACTGAACGCCATAGTAGTCGAAGCGCGCGTCGGAGAAGTCGCCCAGCACCGATTGTTCGGTAGCGTGGTCCATCGCGTGCTTGTGCTGCGAACCGCGCCAGAGGTTTGCCTCCGTGTCATGGCAGCCGCTGCAGGTTTCGCTGCCGACGAATGCCGCGGCGGCGGGCGGGCCGCCCGACACACGCACGATCGACGATGCGGATATGCCGCTGTTGACGAGCCAGAAGGCCACGGCGGCGCCGACGAGAATGGTCGACGCGATTGCAACCGTAGCCCGGATCGCGCGCCCCTGGGCGAACCGACGCGGCACGCCGACCGGCTGCGGACGCGGTTGGGCGATCGCCTTGCGCTTACGGCTGGCTTTGGACATCGGCCAACGTTCCCATCACATTCAAGTACCGATCCCTGCCGCTCAGTCTTTGAACACCCGCTTCCAATCGCCCTTCATGTCGACGACGGTCCATTTGTTCAGGACCGCTGCATCCAGGGCTTTGTCGAGCTTTCCAATAAGGGCTTGACGGTCGTAGGCGTATTCGCGTTCCGCGTCGGTGTGGTGGACGATCAGGCCGAAACGGACACCGCCACCCATCGTTGCCCACTGCAGCATTTCGAGATCACCATCCGAATTGCCGAAGGCGGCGATCGGGCGGCGGCCGATATGCGCGTTGATGCCGACGGGCTTGCCGGCCTTGTCGTCGATGAAATCGAGCTGCGGCAGACGGAACAACACGGGCCTCCCGTCGCGCATCTCGAACGTCGTCTTGATCGAAGAGCCCACAACGTTCTCCCGTGGAATGCCATAGACCCGCTCGGTCCACGGCCGCATGAACTCGATGCCGCCGCCCGACACGATGTAAGTCTTGAACCCGTTGGCGCGCAGATATCCCAGCAGTTCGATCATCGGCTGGTAGACCAGATCGGTATAGGGCCGGTTGAACCGGGGATCGCGGGCCGTGGCGATCCAGTCGGTCACGATCATCTCGAACTCGTCTGTGGTCATGCCGGCATGGGTCGCCATGATCAGTTCGGCCACGCCGCGTTCGCCGGATTCGGCCAGCGCCTTCATGTCGCCTTCCAACACGGCCTTGAAGGGCTGCTGGTCCTTCCACTCCGGGTGCAACGGCACCATCGCCTTGACGCGGTCGAGCGCAAACGTCATCTGCACATACATTGGCTGCTCGGCCCACAGGGTGCCGTCGTTGTCGAACACGGCGACGCGCTCAGGAGCCGGCACGAAATCCGGCGACCCCTCCGTGGTGACCGCCGTGACAAAGGCGACGATGGCCTGCTTCGTCGCCGTGTCGTTCCAGGAAGGCAGCGGGTCGTCCGCCCCCCTTGCCACGATTTGCGTTGACAGCAGCGCTGCGACCCCAAGAGCGAGGGCGATCCAACCCCGCGCGAACATGGACATCGATTTATCCTCGCTTTTGGTAGCTGAAGTCGAGGAAGGTCGAAAGTCTTGCTTCCTGCGGCCTTCCGTCGTTGTCATAGGCGCATTGCCGCTTTCCCAGCGGCAATGCGCTCAAGCCTTCAATTCCGGTCAGTTATGCTGCGGTGCCGTCACCGCTTCCATGACATGGTCGAGATTGAAACTGCCGGGTTTCTGGCGCGGCGGAAACTCCTTGAAGCTCTGCAACCATTGCCCGACATAACCGGCCGCGGGCGCGATCATGAACATGCGCTCCGCAAACCAGCGATTGTAGTCAAAGTTGACCTCACGAGCGGTCTCGAACGGATCCATACGCAGATTGGTCAGCATCGGCGCGCGAAGCTTCACGAAAGGCTCCTGCCAGACGCTCAGGCCGTGAGCATCCTGGCGCAGGAAGGTGGCCTTCCAGTTCCCGTAACGAAGCGCGGCGACGCTGCCGTCGTCCGTCCAGTAGATGAACTCCTTGTGCGGCCACTCGCCTTCGCCCTTGAGGGCCGGCAGCAGGTTGTAGCCGTCGATATGGATCTTGTACGTCATGTCACCGACGGTCCTACCCTTGAGCAGGTCGTCCTTGACCGACGTGTCGCCAACCGCCGCAAGCAGGGTCGGGAGCATGTCTTCATGCGAGGCGACTTCGTTGATGACGGTCCCGGGCTCGATCACACCGGGCCAGCGGATCACGGTGGGCACGCGGTAACCGCCCTCATACTGCATGTTCTTCTCGCCGCGGAACATGGTGGTACCGCCATCGGGCCAGGACATGGATTCCGCACCGTTGTCGGTGGAATACATGACGATGGTGTTGTCCTCGAGCCCCAGTTCCTTGAGCTTGGCGAGGATCTGGCCGACGTGTCCGTCATGCTCGACCATGCCATCGGCATAGACGCCGAGACCGGTCTTGCCCGCGGACTCTTCCTTCAAATGTGTGAAGATGTGCATCCGGGTGGAGTTGTACCACATGAAGAATGGCTTATCCGCCTTCTTGGCGCTCTCCATGAAAGCCAGTGCCTTTTCGGTCACCTCATCGTCGATCGTCTCCATGCGCTTGCGGGTGAGCGGCCCTGTGTCGGTGATGGTTCCGCCGGCGAAGCTGTGGATGACACCGCGCGGCCCGAACCGCTTCTTGAACTCGGGATCCTTCGGGTAGTCGGGATTCTCGGGCTCTTCCTCGGCGTTCAGGTGGTAGAGATTGCCGAAGAACTCATCGAAGCCATGGGCAGTCGGCAGCATCTCGTCGCGGTCGCCAAGATGGTTCTTACCGAACTGGCCGGTCATGTAGCCCTGGGCCTTGAGCAGCGTGGCGATCGTCGGGTCTTCCTTCTTCATGCCCTCCGGTGCACCGGGAAGGCCAACCTTTGTGAGGCCGGTGCGTATCGGCGACTGTCCGGTGATGAATGCTGCCCGGCCGGCCGTGCAGCTCTGCTGGCCATACCAGTCGGTGAAAAGAGCGCCCTCCCGGGCGAGGCTGTCGATGTTGGGCGTCTTGTAGCCCATCAGGCCCATGTTGTAGGCGCTGATATTGAAGCCGCCGATATCATCGCCCCAGATGATCAGGATATTGGGCTTCTTTCCCTGCGCGGACGCAGTCGCAATCGTCAGGGCGCAGCCGACGATGAGTGCGGCAACAGCCGCCCCCAGCCGCTGTAACAGCGTAGACTCATGCATTGTTACCTCCCATTGTTTCCGAAATGTTAATTCGATGGGCGGTGTCCCGCCCGCCGCATCAGAAGGGGTCAAGTCAAGGGTTTCGCACTAAGGTACGCGCTCGCCCACTGGTGCCGCCGAACGGGTCACCACGCAGACGTTGAGTTCACAGATGGGCTGAAGCGTCGGCTCCGCGATTGGCGGGACAGTTCGACCGAGATTGCCGGAAGTAGTTGTGGCCGGCTGGGCCCAGCTCTGAGGCGGGGGAGCGATGCAGTCCGCGAGGCCGACGGCTGTCAATGCTATCCGACAGATTGAGTTCATCTTCAATGTTCCTGCCTATCTACACGTGTTCACATGCCAGAGATACGCGTCATTGGCATTGACCCAAATCAAGATCGCCACGCATGGGCTATCGAACCGGAACCGATGGCGCGCCCAAATGCCGAAGGATTTTGGGCGACGGGCAATGCTTCTCAGATGAACTTGACGGGTGCCTACGTCGTGCTAGCCACCTAAAATTGTATTACAAGTCGCCATCGAAAATAAGAGCTACTTGCTGACGTTCAGGATCTGATCACGTCAACGTTGGACGATGTCAAATACCAAAAAATGAGTACTTGCACGTTGGTTTTCGAACAGACCGTCGGTCGTATGTTCCTGCTGCTGGTCGTGATGTCTTGGAGTGGAGGGATTTCGTCAAACCCAAGGATCCTCGTTCCGATCAACAAGTCTCTTCAGGGGACCCGTTCAAGGTCAAGGCAATTGACTTCGGGTGTCACCTTGGTGAATCCGCAACGAGTTGAAATCGTAAAGTTGCCGATCGCTTTCGTGGGTCCGCTCCGGGGTGCACTTCCTCTTCTTCGGTGGTTCGATAAGCAGACCGGTGGCAATCTCGGAAAGCAATTCACGGTTTGTCCTCCCTTGGCGTTGTTTGGCGTTCTGTTAACGCGACGCCCTCAATCTGGTCGTCAGCGCCATCGTTCACTGGAACACCGTCTACCTCAGCCGCGCCGTCGCCCATCTGCGTCAAAGCGGTCGCAATATCTCCGACAACGTGCTGAAGCACGTGTCGCCGCTGAGCTGGGAACACATTAACCTCACGGGCATCTACACTTGGGACACCGCGCCGGCTTTACCGGACGGCTTCCGGCCGCTCCGCTTGTCGGGGAAGTTGCGACAAGCCGCGTGAAGGTTCATCGTCCCTTGGCGCACAGGCAGTTCTTGTTCTCCAGCGCCACAGGCCCTTCATGGACACCGGTAATAGACCCGCCCGTAGGCATCGACAACCTGAACGCAGCCCGGAGCATAGACCGTGCCGGCTGCCGCTCCCGCAGCAACGGCCCGGCGCGTCGTCCGGCGCGCAACTCCCGCGTAGCTCACTGGCGTTAGCGGACGGCCGACGCGAGCCTGGGCTTCAGAAATGAACGAACCAACTCCGCCGGTAAGGACGTCGCCCACCAGGAGCAATGTGGTAATACCTGCGCAAGCGATAAGTTTTTTGCGGCTGGTCATTCGCTGGCTCCTTCTGGAATGTCGTCGATGTGGGGCATCGCTTTCGCATCCACCCGCTTGGTGTCGCTCGGCGGTGCGAATGAAAAATCATCCTTCACCTCTCCGCTCCAGGAATTGATGATCAGCGTATATTGCGGCGCAGCCGCCACGGCCTTGGAGGTGATCACGTATTTGCAAGGGATCGGCTCCGCCCCTGTGCGCACCCACAACTGCCAGTCCGTATCCGCGTTGCGAAAGGCCAGATGCTCGCACTCCACACCGCCAATCACGCCTGTTCCGATATGCTTGGCGTCAACAACGCCGGCATTGAGCACATCATAGACGTTGGATAGCAGCAGGTCGGCACCAGGCAACGCATACCCATCCGATTCAAGCTTTACAACGAGTTCATCGATCGTCCCAGGAGCGTCAATCTGGGCGAATGATTTGGCGTCCTTCGAATGAATGGTCACCTGCTTGCCGTCGAAAATCATTTCGATATCGGCGAACCCGCCTGTGCGGGCCGCATGCAGCTTGTTCGGGCGACTGACGGCAACCTGACCTGAGCTCGCGAACTGAATCTTCTGCAGATCGGGTGTCACAACTTCAATATCGGTGTTGAAGGTTGCGGAGAAGGTCTGCTGTTTGGCCAAGTAATCCGACATGGATTTGAGAATGGCGCGAGCATCATCCTCCGCATGCGCAATCGGCGCAAAGGTTGCCAAGGCGAGTATCCCCACGGCGCAGCGACGTCCAATTTTCATGTTTTCCTCCCTCGGATTGCATATGTTAGCAGAATTGGCGGGGTGTGGCCCGTAACATCGTGTAAGTTTTGCCGTGCGGTTCCATGACGGATTTCGCGTTTCTTCTCGTGATGTTCGTCTCGTAGTGGCGAGGAAACGCCGGAAGCTTTCAGGGCGCCGATGGCGACCTATAGGTCTCAGCGAGAGCAAGTCGGACCAAACATTGTACTTGTCGCCGATCTTCGGTGCGTCTGTTCGCGTTTGCCTCGTTCGCATTGGGCGCAGTTAGGCGTCAAAACGGCTCGCTCAGTCAGGCTGTACAACCGAGGCCTCGCTGAGCGTTGATCGGGTTAAAAGCGTATCACCATTCCGAGAATCGGGCCTTGTTGCACCACGTCGAACACGAAGCCGTCCTTACTGTAGTCGACACCCAAGGCCCGGTAGCCGACGACCGCCGAAATGGTGTCGCTGAAACGGTAACCGATCGCGGCGGCGACGTCCCAATCGAGGTCGGCTTGGCCGGCGCCGATAAGCCCCCATCCGGTCAGATAGATCTCGGGCGTGATCGCGTAGTTTCCACGAAATCCGGCCATCGCATCCACCCATGTCGCGCCGTCGTTTCGCGACACACCATCAAGAATGCCGCCGCTGAACGAGAGATCGGTGTCGACAGACCACACCCTTGCCCCGCCGACGACATCAAGGCGCGCGGAGTTGTCGTCGATGATCGAGTAGCCAACGCCGAGCAAACCGGCAAACGTTTCCGACGTGACCTCGACGCTGGAGGCCACGATCCCTCTGGGCGTGCCGGCGGAGCCCGATATCTTGGAATACATGACGTCGCCGAAGATGCTGTAACGATCGTACCGGGCTTCGCCGATCGCCATAGCCCCGAAGTCGAGATGGTCAAGGATATCGCTGAAACTCGAATCGACTTCGACCGCCGGCAGTCCAAATTGCGCGACGTCGCCGGATATCCCCGCCGCCCAGAAATAGGGGGCGATTGCGAACGTCCATCCCGCTTCCGTTTCAGCTTGCTGAGCTGGCGGCGTCATCGGTGAATAAATGTCACCAGCCATGACACCACCGGTAAATAGAAGACTCCCAATGAACGTCAGAGTACGCGCAGCTCCAAGTTTCATCTTTTCCCCTCCAGTAACTCTAAGCATTTTGCCAGCTCTCAACCGCGCCCCGGTTTGATCATGGCTGAGTACATTCTTTTCCAACTAAACGTTGCTCATGTTGTTCCTTATTTGCTACGATGCAAATGCGATCATTGCACTCTATCTGGACTGCGAATGTCACGCCAGTAAGATTTTCACGAACAATTGAATGCCCGGGAGACGGGCTAATCCCGACGATACTACAATGGGCCCCTGCTAACCGGCATATTAGGTGGTTGTCACACCATGGACGGTAGTCACAAGACGCTCATTGATGCAAATCAACAAATAGCCGGCTCGGACGGTTTAAGTATGACTGCTGCAAAGGGGGGAAAGCGATGAAAAAGACATCTGCGAAGTTGATTATTGCGGGGTTCGTAAGCCTGGGCTCTGCCTTGCCGGCTGCGGCTCAGGAGACCACCGATATCGGCACTCTGGACAGTGCGAAGGCCGGAAAGGCATTTTCCAGCAAACCCGTCTACTCGCCCTATGCGGGGCGCAATTTTCCGACCCGGCCGCTATTCGGCGACACGCATCTCCACACCGGAGCCTCGTTCGATGCCGGCGCCTTCGGAGCACGGTTGACGCCTCGCGACGCTTACCGCTTCGCCCGCGGCGAGGAGATCACGGCGTCGAGCGGCCAGCCTGCCAAGCTGTCACGGCCGCTCGACTTTCTGGTGGTGGCCGACCACTCCGACAACATGGGCATGTTTCCCGACCTCTTTGCCGGCAAGCCGGATGTCATCGCCGATCCGCAGGCCAAGACCTGGTACGACATGATCAAGTCGGGTCAGGGCGCCACGGCGGCGCTCGAAATCATCTTCAGCTTCGGCAAGGGAACGCTGCCCAAGAGCATGATCTACGGGCCGGATACGCGTCCCTACAAAAACGCGTGGCAGGACACGATAAAGGCCGCCGAGGAATATAACGATCCGGGGCGGTTCACGGCCTTCATCGGCTACGAGTGGACCTCGAACACGGCAGGCAACAATCTGCATCGCAATGTCGTCTTCCGCGACAATGCCGACAAGGCCGATCAGGTCGTGCCCTATACGACGCTTAAGCCCTTGGGCAGCGACAATCCGCGCGACCTATGGAAGTGGATGCAGGCCTATGAGGACAAGACCGGCGGCAGCGTGCTGGCGATTGCGCACAACGGCAATCTGTCCAACGGCCGCATGTTCCCGCTGATCGAATCCTTCACCGGCAAGCCGGTCGACAAGGAATATGTCGAGCAGCGCTCCAGGTGGGAACGCCTCTACGAGACAACCCAGACGAAGGGCGACGGCGAGGCGCACCCGGTCCTGTCGCCCAATGACGAGTTCGCGGATTTCGAGACCTGGGATTTCGGTAATCTCGATGCCAGCGTGCCGAAAACGCCTGACATGCTCGAGTTCGAATATACACGGTCCGCGCTGATGAACGGCCTCAAGCTCGAAGCCGAACTCGGCACGAACCCCTACAAGTTCGGGCTGGTCGGCAGCTCCGACGCGCATACGGGCCTTGCGGCCATGGAAGAGGAAAACTTCTTCGGCAAGACCACGCCGCAGGAGCCGAGCCCGGAACGCCTGACGGCAACGTTCGTCAAGGACGCCAAGACCGGCATCACGGTGATGGACTGGGAGGTCGGCGCGTCGGGCTACGCGGCTGTATGGGCGGCGGAAAACACGCGCGAGTCGATCTGGGACGCCATGCAGCGCAAGGAGACCTATGCAACCACCGGGCCGCGCATGGCCGTGCGCTTCTTCGGCGGCTGGGATTTCGAGCCGGCCGATGCCGAGACCCGCAACCCCGGCGCGATCGGCTACGGCAAGGGCGTTCCCATGGGCGGCGACCTGACGGCAGCGCCGGAAGGCAAGGCACCGTCGTTCCTCGTCGCCGCGCTGCGAGACCCAATCGGGGCCAACCTCGACCGCTACCAGATCGTCAAGGGCTGGCTCGACGACAAGGGCGAGACGCATGAGCAGGTGTACGACGTCGCCTGGGGCGGGGACCGCAAGCCGGGCGCCGACGGCAAGGTGCCATCGGTCGGCAGCACCGTCGACATCGAGAACGCGACCTGGACCAACACCATCGGTGCGCCGGAACTGATCGCGGTCTGGAAGGATCCGAGCTTCGATCCGAAACAGAAGGCCTTCTACTACGGACGCGTCATCGAGATACCGACGCCTCGGTGGACCGCCTATGACGCCAAACGGTTCGGGACAAAGCCGCTGGAGGGCACGCGGATGACCGTCATCGAACGCGCCTATACCTCGCCGATCTGGTACACGCCGTGATCGCGATGCCGGCGGTTGAACCGGCCGCCGGACGGTCGGGTCCGGCATCCGGCGAACGAGTGAGCACGATCTTCTTGAAACGCGTGCTGAGGGAGCCGCTGGTCCACTTCTTGGCTCTCGCGCTGCTGATCTTCGCGGGTTACGGGCTCTTGGGCGCCGATACGGACGACAAGCCGGACCGCATCGTCGTCACCGCACCGAAGATCGAGCAGATGGCGGCCGTGTTTACCAAGACCTGGCAGCGTCCGCCGACAGCTGACGAATTAAGGGGCCTGATCGACGACCATGTGAAGGAAGAAATTCTGGTACGCCAGGCGCTGGAGCTCGGGCTCGACAGGGACGACACGGTCGTTCGTCGCCGCTTGCGTCAGAAGATGGAATTCCTGAACGCGGCCGACGCCGAAACGCTGACAGCGACCGATGCGGAGCTCGATGCCTATCTGAAAGCCAATGCAGCCACGTTCGAGATCGATCCGATGCTGGCCTTCCAGCAGGTGTTCCTCAACCCTCGGCGGCGCGGCGACACGATCGCAAAGGACGCGGCTTCCGTCCTCGAAGTGCTGCTGACCGACCCGGCCACGGACCACGCCCTTCTTGGCGACCCCACGCTGCTTCCGTCCGACCTGCCGCTTACGGGCAAGACATCAATCGGCCAAACCTTCGGCGCCGAATTCGCGGAAGAACTCGACAAGGCCCCGCTGGGCCAGTGGACGGGTCCCGTCGCCGGCGGTTTCGGGTTGCATCTGATCCGGGTGTCTGAGCGTGTGCCCGGCCGAGTGCCGACGCTCGACGAGGTGCGCGACGCGGTGGCGCGGGAGTGGACGAATGCCAAACGCGCCGAACTCGAGAACCGGCGCTTCGCCGAACTCCTCAAGCGCTATGTGGTGAGCATCGAAAGCCCGGCTGGTGCGGAAACCGGCCCATGACGCGGCTTGGCGCCCTGCTGGCAGTGCTCATCCCCATGTTCCTGGCCACGTCCGGCATGGCCCACGAGATCAGGCCGGCCTATCTCGACATGCGCGAAACGGCGAGCGGCGAGTTCGCCGTCGTCTGGAAGGTTCCGGCGCAAGGCGAAATGCGTCTCGGCCTCTATGTAAGTCTGCCGAAGCCGTGCGTCGAGAAAGCCGAACCGGCAGGGTCGATCGAGGGCGGAGCTTATCTGGAGCGATGGACCGTCGCCTGTGCCGCGGGATTGAAAGGCGGCGAGATCGGCATCATCGGCCTCAAGTCGACCATGACCGAAGCGCTCGTCCGCATCGAATACGAGAACGGCGACACGGAGGTCGTGCGCCTCATGCCGGACGCGCCCTCGTTCACAGCAGCCGGCGCACAGACGAGCCTCGTGGTCGCCCAGACGTATTTCCTACTGGGCGTCGACCATATACTCTCGGGTCTCGATCATCTGCTCTTCGTGCTTGCGCTCATGCTGCTCATTCGAGACCGCTGGATGCTGGTCAAGACGATCACAGCCTTTACCGTCGCGCACAGCATAACGCTGGCCGGAGCATCGCTCGGATATTTCAGTTTGCCGCAGAAACCGGTGGAAGTGACGATCGCTCTCAGCATAGCCTTCATCGCGAGCGAACTGGTCAGAATGAAGCCGGGCGAGAGGCGGCTCGCGGAGAGCTACCCCTGGGTCGTGGCCTTCGCGTTCGGACTGCTGCATGGTTTCGGTTTTGCCGCCGCCCTGAAGGAAATCGGCTTGCCGCAATCCGACGTGCCGCTGAGCCTGCTGACATTCAACCTGGGCGTCGAGGCGGGACAGCTGATC
Organism: Pararhizobium sp. LjRoot238; assembly: GCF_964252955.1. Classification (NCBI taxonomy): domain Bacteria; kingdom Pseudomonadati; phylum Pseudomonadota; class Alphaproteobacteria; order Hyphomicrobiales; family Rhizobiaceae; genus Pararhizobium; species Pararhizobium sp. LjRoot238. Next base: position 27,251 of record NZ_CAXUPP020000005.1, read on the forward strand.
TTCGTCGCTACGGCGCTGGTCGTGCTTAGGGCGGCAGGCGCACTGGGCACGATACAGCCCGCACCGGTGCGTCAGTTCGGCGCCTACATGATCGGGACCGCCGCGATGCTGTGGCTGGTTTCGCGGATCGCCGGGTTGGCGGCGTGAGCAGCGCGATCCACTGAAGGTCTGCTTCTCGCTCTGTTTGCGACACACCGACAAACTGAGCTAGAAGTAGAAGGACCGCCTTGGGTCAACAAGCTCAAGCAAGTCCAGATGGCTGCAACGCGTCGACAACAGCGCTTGGGCGAGCAGGCACCGGAGGCCCGCTATCTAGCGCGAAGTGGGGCTTCTCAGCTGACGCGATATTGTCCGCGTCCAGATCGATTAGGGTCGGATTTTCGCCCCTCCCGCAGACGACCCCACAACGGGGAGAGCATGAGGAGTTGGTGCGCCGGTAGAAACCGGCAAGGAGTAGAGAGTGAAAGTCTCTTGCGATGAAGGAGTAGCGATCCACATTGGCCCCGAGTCATGCGCGGACGGTCGTGAGGCCGTACGTGAAGCGTTGACAGGGGAGCATGCAGGCCAGGCATTGAGCCTCGAAAAATGCAACTATCCAGGCGCCGACGCACTCAATTCCTGCGGAAGGCAACATAGACGGGAGCGACAATGCGAGCGCCCGTCTGGCTTGGCGTGGTCAGAGACCCTGGCATGTATGGAAGCTCCTTGCACGGGAACCGGGAGGCCTCGTGATTGGCCAGAAAGGTATATCCAGGTCCTTCAAACGCCAACGCACAACGCCGTGGATCGCCGGGATCGGCCCCGTTTCGACAAGGCGACGAAGCGCAAGGCGCTGATCGTCATTGAGTTTGGGAGCCTTCCCAGGAGCCTTGCCGTCAAGCAGACCCGCTGGCCCTTTCGCATTGAAGCGCACGACCCAGTCCCGCACGATCTGCAGCGTCACGCCACCAACTTTCGCTGCCTGCCCGCGAGAGGCGCCGTCATAAATTTCCGCAAGCGCCAGAAGACGTCGCGTCTGGGCCGCATCCTTCGATGTCCGCGCCACCCGGCGCACAGTAGAGGGTTGCGAACCCCGGAAATTAAACCTCTCGTCCAACAAGGTCGAGCTTCTGAAAGCTAACAAAAAAGGGGCTAAGCGCCAATGGGACGAGGTACTTTCGTTATGCCGCGCCTCCGTTGCAGGTTAGAGGTTTTTTGTCATCGATCAAAACGCGTCTGCGGACCTGTTCAGGGCCTGAGTTGAACGGTGTGACGGACAGCGCCAGCTGGCGACGTCAACGATTTTCTTCCTTTATTCAGGGCTGATGCCGAGGAATAGCTACAAGATCGGCGGAGCTGTGAAAGCGTCGTCGCTGTTCACCTTCTGTGCTCAAAAGATGGGTCCATCCCCGCAAAGGTACAGAATGCGACATAGGATTTCTGGTACCTTCCACACGCTGTTCGGCGATGTCCGCCTGAAAAGCCCATTGTATCCATCTGCATTTCCCTCATGATTCTGGAGAGTCAAACGCGGGGCGGTTGTTGCATTTTACAAAGAAATTGTCATGCTGCTGGCGATCAACGCATGATTGAATTTATGCGATCCGAGGGAGCGCAAAGGAATGACAAAAGGCAGGCCTCACCAAATCGATATTCACGTCGGCAATCGTCTGAGGTCACGACGCCTTGTGTTGGGACTGAGCCAGGAAAAGCTGGGAGAGCGCTTGGGCATCACCTTCCAGCAGATCCAGAAGTATGAAAAGGGTACAAACCGGATCAGCGCGAGCAAACTGCAGGCCGCTGCGGGAGTTTTAAGTGTCCCGATTAGCTTCTTCTTCGAGGATCAGCAGATCTCGGCGCCGGATGGATTGGTCCGAGAGGCCGACGAGATTGGAACATTCCTAATCTCTCGCGATGGAGTAACACTTAATCGGGCCTTCACGTCGATCAAGGACAAACGGGTGCGGCAGACCATCATTACTATGGCAAAGGCCCTGGCGGACGATAGCGGCATTCATTCTGCCGACGCGAAGCGCGATTCTTCCTCAGCTCCTCGGTGAACCGCATGTTTCTGCAGACATTCGGTAGGTTGCGCCTGCTCGATGCTGCAGGGCAGGCGTGCAAATATCCTCGCAAGGGATTGTTGCTTGTTGCCTACCTGGCTACCGGCGCATTCGCTGAAATCAGCCGGGAGGAGGCTGCCGAATTCCTGTGGGGCAACGAAGACCGTGCCGTCGCATTTACGAATCTGAGGAAGTTGATTTCGCGCCTGCGGGTCGCGCACGGTTCGCTGTTCACCTTTTCGCCGACACATGTTTCCCTCAATCGCCACCAATTCGCCTGTGACGCAGATGTGCTGGGTGTGGCGCACCGAGCAGAAACACCGTTGTCGTCTCTCGTTGATTTGGTGAGCCGCACGTTTCTTTCCGAATTGGACGATGCCGATGGGATGGCCGCTCACTGGCTGAAGGAACAACGTCAGAAACAACTCGAGCTGGTGCGTGCCCGGCTGCTTGAAACGTCTGCAGATGTATCGACGGCAACAGAAGCCGTCGCAGCGCGGCAAGCCGCTTTCTTGATACTGGAGCGCTTCCCGCACGATCAACCGGTGCGAGACACCCTTTCGATCGGTCCAAGACCGACAGCGGCCGAAGGTGTGGTTGAGAGGAAAAGCGCATCGGTACGCCCAATGCAAAATCAATCGTCGTCGCTCAGGGAAAGGGTCTTACTGACGATGAGGCGAGGACGTCCGCCGTTATGGAGGCGTTAGAGCGGGTCGCCGCCTCCACTCCGCACTGCGACATCGTTTGTACATCAGCGCACACGCTCAGCAGTGCCGGGAAGCGATTTGATAAACTTCCCAGCCTGATTGCAACCGGCCAAACCACTGCTAAGGACGACGAGGATATCTCCTGGGTCGCCGGCCGTGATCTGATTTCCGGTGACGAGATCCACGTACCGCTCGACGCTGTAACGCTCGACCGAACGTTGGGCGGTTGCAGGTACTGGCAATCGTCTGATGGTTTGGCTTCGGGAAACACCTCGGACGAGGCTACGTTCCATGGTTTGAACGAGCGCATCGAGCGGGACGCATACGTGCTTTGGCAGGTGTCCGGTTTCAAGGCTCGGCAATCGTCGTGCATTCACCCGGGGTCTCTCGGCTGCGACGATATTTCGTCGTTGGTTGCTCGTATCGAATCGGCCGGCCTTGTGCTGCGGTTGTTCGATATCACCAGCGATATTGGTGTACCTTCCTTCACAGCGCTTGTCGCTCCCGTAGAGGTGATTTCCGCTCACCGGCCGCGTTTTGTCGATGTGAACTATGGGGCAGGAACACATCCATCAGTTCACAAGGCCATCTCGCGGGCGATTACCGAGGCGGTACAATCTCGCATGACTTTTATTAGCGGCGGCAGGGACGATATCTATCCCTCGGTCTACCCCCAGTCATTACCCGAGGAGACGCGCAATCTGTTGCGAGCGCATCCAAGCGCTGTGTGTCCGGAAAACTTCAAAAACCTGGAGGGCGGTGGACTTGGTGCAACCGTTGATGGTTTAAGACGCATGGGGTTGGGGCCGATCATTGCCGTATCACTTAGTGATCCTAGGTGGCCGTTTGCGGTGGTAAAAGTGCTTGCGCCACAGTTGGAGAATCCGGAAGGCGCCCGTGCGCGGCGATTTGGTGCCCGCGCCCTGTCCAAAGGGTCTTTCGGATGAAAATTCTTTATGTTGGCCCGACATTACCGGATGCACATCAACGAGCCGGGGATATCGTCGTTCACGGCCCGGCCATCCAGGGAGACGTCTTCCAAGCTGTGGAAGAAGGAGCGACCGTCATCGGCATCGTTGATGGAGGGTTTGAGTATACCGCTCCGGTCTGGCACAAGGAAATTCTGTATGCCCTCAGTGCTGGCGTAACGGTCGTCGGGGCAGCCAGCATGGGTGCATTGAGAGCCGCGGAATGCCACCTGTTCGGCATGATCGGTGTAGGTAGGATTTTCCAGGAATACGCAGGGGGAAGCCGCGTGGACGACGCCGATGTGGCCCAGGTTCATGGACCGGCTGAACTCGGTTGGCTTCCGCTCAGCGAGCCCTTGGTGAATGTTTCCGCCACGCTTGATGCCCTGGTCGACAGGCAGTTCGTAAGTTCCAATGAAGCCGGTCGCTTGAGCGCGGTTGCCCGCTCAATCTTCTTTAAGGATCGCACATGGCGATCTATCCTCGAGCTTGCAGAATTTATAGACGAGGACAGAAAGTCTCCCATAGCCACTGCTCTGCGGAGTTTTGCCGTCAACCAGAAGCGTGCCGATGCGATCGAGCTTCTGGCTGTTATGTCACGGCTTGCTGACATTCGACCACTACCCAAACTGGAATGGCAATTCCAGCGAACAACCCTTTGGAATGAAATGGTGAAACAACATTCCACGGCGCGCGGCGCCGGTAATCTCTCTTGAAGTGTGTCACGCCCATGTCACGCGAAATTTCCATGGGCTCTGTCTAATATCGACGCAACATCATTGCGGAGCCAGAAATGACAGCACAACAAGCCACCATTCCCTTCTCGGACCTGGAGGTATTGGCCGAGAGCGAGATCGAAGAATTCCACGCCATAGCGCGTCTTGTCGTTTTCGCAAGAGAAAGCGCCGCGCTTCTTGATGCGGAGCAGACGGTCTATTGCCTGAACCTGGCGCTTGAACAGATCGCCAGGGAATTACGTCATCGGTCCGATTATTCGTCGGATATGACGTCATACTTTAACGATGGAATTACACGGCAATAGCCTTGATCGCATGAGCATCGATCTACAGGTGATGACATGTCTGGATGGCGCCCGCTTGGCAATGTGCTTTTGGACGATGTTTGAGCTTTGCGGGTCGGGTGCAGTCATGTCTCCGGCCTGTTTGTGCGGCACGTGATGACCGCTGGCCTTGATGTTTCCGCTTGATCCGATCCCTATCACATTATCGCGCTGTTGTTGCGCAAGACATCACCGCTGGTTCTTCGGTTCGTGCGGTCCATTCCGCTATGCTGTCACATCATGCCATTGTCACTCCGCCAACTGTTGTGCCGCTAATAGCCGGCATAGCGGCGGATCAGATGGTCAAGCGACAAACGCCCGGCACCGCCGGCCATGACGGCAAGCGCCATCGCCGCCCAGGTGACGTGTATCGGCCAGCCCTCGGGGACGGTCAACTGGATGACGAGCGTCATCCCTAGAAGCGCAAGGGCTGCGAACCGCGTCCCGAGTCCCAGAACGAGCAGCACGGGAAAAAGGATTTCCCCCACGCCGGACGCGAAGGCCATCGCCGCCGGGGCCGGAAAATCATAGGGCCCGCCGGGCAGATGCAGCTTGAACTCGGAAGAAAAAAGCAGGACGGCAACATCGTTCAACTGCAGGAAGCCATCCCATTTGTTGATGCCGGACCGCCAGAAAGGAACGGCGAGGGCAAGGCGCAGCACGAATTGCGTCAACGACGGAAAGGCAATAGCCCCGACGAGACCGTCGAGCCGCCCGATGAAGGCTCTGATCTTTAGCGCTATATCGTCGCTCCGGATGTTCCATTCGCGTGTCATGATCGTCAAGCTCCTTGGCTAATGCCTATGAATGCGCCCGCTTCGACAATGCCGGCGATGTTTGCGGCAAGATCGAAATCAGGGGTGTCGTCAAATGCGGCAGCGGCTGCCTGACCAAGCGGACGACCATCGATCAGATGCGTCAGGAAAACCGCGCCACCCGGAGGAAGCCGACGGACGAAAACCTCGAGCCTCGGTCGGGTTATCAGTGCGTCCTCCGGCTCAACCGCCTCGATTGCGCCGACCGGGCGATCACCCCGGTTCATCGCGAAGATCGTCACCGCAGGAAAGACGGAGCGCAGGATCCGCGTTGCCGCATGCGGAACGAGGACGATTTCGGCGAGATATTCCGGTGGGATCGAGGCGAACAGTTCAGGATCGAGCGGCGCGGCGTCGGCGGCGTGGTAGGCGTCGAGCCATGCCCGCTCGATGCGCGCAACATCGCCGAGCCACGGCATTCCCTGCGCATGTTCATATGTCTCGATGAAGGCAGGGAAATCCCGGCCATATTCGAAGAGAAGCGGCGAGGTCGGCGGTGTCGCCCGCATATGGAACCGTGCCATGGCGCGGAAGAAATCCTCGCCGGTGATGCGCCTGGTCGCGGGAAAGATCGCCGCCAGCGCGTTGATGAGGCTGGCCGTGACATTGTTGCGGTAGACATCATAGCGTTTGCTCGCCGTCTTCCCGTGCGGGCCTGAAACGGCGGAAGGCGTCTCGCGCTCGGGGTTGAGCAGGGCTGCGGCGAACGCCCGATAGGCAAGCAGGTCCCCAAGCCCCTCATCCTCCTGCCGGAGACCGTTCTCCGCACGCGGGGAGAAGAGAAAGGCCGAAACGCGGGTGCCTTCCTCATCCCGCTTGCGAGGAGAGGGGAACCGTGAGAGGCGAGATTGCGTCATGGGCGTTTGCTCTGTTTCAATGTCCGGCATTGGACTTCTCCGGAACAGTGCGGTTGGCGCAGCGGTCGAGGATTGCCTGGGCGGCGGTGGCTTCCGCCTTGAGTACAGGCCAAACGGGAATATCGCTGTCCCATTCGATCAGCGTCGGGATCGGGCCGCATCGGCCGATGACGATTTCGTAGAGCTTCCACACCGCGTCTGAAACCGGTGCGTCATGGCTGTCGATCAGCAGAAGCGCACCGTCGTCGTCCTCCTGTTCGGCGTGGCCGGCGAGGTGGATTTCGCCGACTTGTCCGAGCGGGTAGTCGGAGAGATATTCCATCGCCGAATAGTCGTGATTGGTCGCCGAAACGAAGACATTGTTGATGTCGAGAAGCAGGCCGCAGCCGGTTCGCCGGGCGAGGCCGCGGATGAACTCCGTCTCGCTCATGCTCGATTCGGGAAAGATCACGTAGGTCGACGGGTTTTCCAGAAGAATGGGCCGGCCGATCGCCTCCTGTACCTCGTCGATATGGTCGGCCACCCGGTCCAAGGTCGCCTGTGTGTAGGGAAGCGGCAGGAGATCGTTGAAATATGTGGTCCGGTGCGTCGACCAGGCGAGATGTTCCGAGACGAGCGCCGGTTCATAGATGTCGATGAGCCGCTTGAACCGGGCCAGATGGGCCATGTCGATCGGCTGCGGGCCGCCGATCGACATGCAGACGCCATGCAGCGAGACCGGATGGTCCCGGCGAATGCGGGTGAGCGCGTCATGCGGCGGACCGCCCGCCCCCATGTAGTTTTCGGCGTGGACCTCGAAGAACCCCATCTGCCCCTCGTCGGCCAGGATCGCCGACAGATGCTCATGCTTGAAACTGGCGCCCGCAAGGCCAGCGATGGGGTGTGCCGGAAAGCGAAGGGTTGCTCGCCCAGCACTTGACTGCGGACGTGCCACATATTGGTTCATTGTAACCTCCATTTTCCGGCAGATTGCTTTGCTTACGACGGCAGGTCGCGCGTCAGTGCTTCGGGAGAGCCGTGCCGGTCGCCGGGGAGTTGCATAGTCGTGCAGGTGCCGCCATCGACGAACTTCCAGGAATTGCCCTGATAATCGACGGTAGACGTGCCCTGGCAGGTGGTGCCTGGGCCGGCAGCGCAGTCGTTCTGGCCCTTGAGTGCGACGCCGAAACATTTTTCCTTGCCGGCATCCATCGCTGCCTTGACCTGCTCGGGCGTCAGGGGTGCGGCGGCCGCAAGCGATGCAAACGCCGTCGCCAGCGCACCAACGAGCATGGCCGAGGTTATTGTCGATCTGGTAGACATATCTTCCTTCTCCTCTTGGATGGGTGTGCACCTTCAGGGGCGCACAAAAGCGACTTCGATCCGGGCACGGGTAGTGTTACATCTAGCGGCAATAACGATTTCGTGAACGGCCGTGGCGGCGGTTGGACAAAATCCCGCGCGCCACGTAACAAATGGCGCCGTTTGAACGTAATGGGAGGAAGGCAGGCTTGAACGCCGGAGACGAAGACGATCTTGCCCGGCTCATGCGTGCGGCGCTCACTGGAGACGAGCGCGCCTATGGCGAGTTTCTCCAGCGCGCGGCTTGCCTGGTGCGCGGCCTGGCGCGGCGAAAGATCGTCGGCGGTGGTATGGACCCGGAGGATATCGTGCAGGAAACGCTGCTTGCGGTACATCTCAAGCGTCATACCTGGCAGGAGGATGCCCCTGTCACGCCGTGGCTTTATGCAATCGCCCGCTACAAGCTTGTCGACGCCTTCCGACGGCGGGGCCGCAGGTTGGAAATCGACGTTGACGACATCGTGGAAACGGCCGCTGCGCCGCAGACTGAAACAGTGAGGAACTGGGAAATCGATCGCGCACTCGAGACTCTTGCGCCGGGCCAGCGTTCGGTGGTGGCGGCCGTCTCGGTCGACGGACGCTCGATCAGAGAGACGGCCCGCAATCTCGGCATGAGCGAGACAGCGGTGCGCGTCGCGCTCCATCGCGGGCTTGCCGCGATCGCCAGACGGTTTGGACGAAACTGAACATGGAAACGAACGACCTCATCAAAGCCCTTGCCGCCGACGCCGGACAACCCGTCAGGCCTCTTGCCCCGACGTGGCGGATCGCAGCCATCTTTGCGGTCATCGTCGCGGCAACCGTCTTCGTCGCCACCCTCGGGCCGCGGCAGGATTTCCTGACCGCGGCCCAGACGCTGCGGTTCCTGTTCAAATTCGTGTTTACCCTTACCCTTGCCGTAACGGCCTTCGGCGTTGCGCGGGTTCTGTCGCGGCCGGGCGCATCCTTGCACCGGATGGCGCCGCCGCTCCTTGCTGCACCGCTCCTTCTGGCAAGTGCCGTTCTGGTCGAACTCCTCGTCCTGCCGGCGGATGTCTGGGCGACGAGGCTGATCGGCTCCAACGCAAGGCTTTGCCTGACGTTCATTCCGCTGATCGGCTTTGGCCCGCTCGCGATCTTCCTGACGGTGATGCGCCGGGCTGCTCCCACGAACCCGACCTTGGCCGGCGCGATTTCCGGCCTGCTTGCCGGCGGCATTGCGGCAACGCTCTACGCCGCCCATTGCACCGACGATTCACCGCTGTTCGTCGCCTTCTGGTATACGCTCGCCATCGCCATCCTCACGCTTCTTGGCACCGTTGCAGGTACCCGCGTGGCGCGCTGGTAGGTCTTGGGCCCGCCAGGTCGCCGCCGGCCTCTCCGCTCACCGGTTGACGATCAGCCCAACCGGATATCGCCCGCCAACAGCGCATCGATGATCGGGCAGGTGGTTTCGCCGCCGCCTGTGTCGCACCGATGAACCAGCCCGGCCAATGCCTGCCGCATCGCCGCAAGGTCGGCGATCTTCTCTTCGATCATCGCCAGCTTGCGCGCGGCCAGCGCCCGCGTTTCGCTGCAGGCGCACTGCAAGACGCTGTTGCGCCCCGAGCCCGGAGACTGCTGCGTGTTTTGCTCCTTCGGTTCGGTGAAGTGTCCGCCGGTTCAACAGCAGTGCGGATGCTGCGGATAAGGTTCCAACTAAAGTGCAATGCATCGGCTGTCCTTCATCGATGCCCAACTACCTGCCGGCGATCGGCGCTTGAAACACACTGCAACGGACCCGCGGCAGCGGCGATGGTTCAGCACGGCAAGGTTGTGTCAGTTGCGGGCGGTTTCCCCAGAATTTCATCGCGGGTTAATGATATGCAATTTCTGCCCAAAGCACCCGCATCAGCCCCGGGGGTCGGGCAAGACCTGAAACTAACCTTAATTATGCTGGGCACATGAGGGATCGAAGGCGAGATAGACTTTGCACTTCTATTTTCCATGCATCTCCTGCGATCAGATCTGGGTGAAGGCTTGATGTTGCAATGCAATAAAAATGGTGGTACCTCGACTCCGCGCCGCCGACTGTCTTCGAAGAAACCTAGTTCGAAACCGACCAAGCAAATTCGACAGGCCTGTCCTGTTCGAGAAGAAAGGTGGAGGTCAAATGAATCTGACTGTCTTTGGGATTGGGTACGTAGGGCTTGTTCAGGCAGCCGTTCTCGCTGAAGTGGGCCATAACGTTGTGTGCGTCGACGTTGACGCCGAGAAGGTCAAGCGACTACGTGATGGCGTCATCCCCATTTATGAACCGGGTCTTGAGGATCTCGTAAAGGAAAATCATGCCGCTGGACGGTTGGCATTCACGACAGATGCGGCAGCGGCGATCAAGCACGGCCGGATCCTGATCAGCGCGGTTGGTACTCCGCCGGGCGAAGACGGTTCGGCTGATCTGAAATATGTCATGGCAGTCGCCGAGACGATCGCCAGGGATATGACTGAACCCAAGATCATTGTCAGCAAATCCACCGTGCCGGTCGGAACGTGTGACAGGCTGCGGAAACGGGTCGGCGAAATTCTCACGATGCGCGGGCTCGGTGAGCTAGAGTTTGACGTGGTTTCAAACCCTGAATTCCTGAAGGAAGGATCGGCCGTAGCCGATTGCCAGCGTCCGGATCGAATCATCATCGGAACTCAGTCACCGATTTCAGAGCAATTGATGCGTGAGCTCTATGAGCCCTTCAATCGCAATCACGAGAAGATCATTGTAATGGATGTCCGCAGCGCGGAGTTCACGAAATATGCCGCCAACTGCATGTTGGCGACAAAGATCAGTTTCATTAACGAGATGGCGGGCCTCGCTGATCATTTGGGTGCCGATATCGAAGAAGTTCGCAAAGGCATAGGCAGCGATCCACGCATTGGGTATCACTTCATCTATCCGGGTTCTGGGTATGGCGGCTCGTGCTTCCCGAAGGACGTGCGTGCCCTTATCAAGGCGGCTGAAAGTGTCGAATTCGACGCCACCATGCTCAAAGCTGTCGAGCAGCGGAACAATACCCAGAAATCTGTGCTGTTTGAGAAAGTCCATCAGTATTTCGGCGGTGATTTGCGCGGCAAGCGTTTTGCCCTGTGGGGCCTTGCCTTCAAGCCAAACACGGACGACATGCGCGAGGCGCCCTCCCGTGTCCTGATGGAGGCCCTCTGGGACGCCGGCGCCAGTGTCAGTGCGTATGACCCAGAGGCCATGGCCGAGTGCCAGAACATCTATGGCCAGCGTGATGACCTGTTATTGTGCGGCACCAAGGAGGCCGCGCTGCGTGGAGCCGACGCGCTGATGATCGTTACGGAGTGGAAGAATTTCAAGGCTCCCTCTTTCGACATGCTGCGTGAAGCACTGGCAACACCCGTCATCTTCGATGGCCGCAACCTCTACAATCCAAAGACAGTTGCGCGTCACGGACTTGAATACTTCGGCATCGGACGCCAGGCAGCCTGAACGGCTGGAGCAAGCGCGATCAAGACATCATCCTGCCAATGGTCAACCTGTTGGCGGGATCGATCCCGGAAAATCTAAGCAAATGGCAAAGCGCCCCGGAACTATTCCTGATGCCAACGATTGTTGGACAGGAGGCGGCGCACCAAGAATGCCCAGACAGATGACAGATGTTATTTGCGAAATAACTCGCAGTAATGCGGTAGAGGAGCAGCGATCATGAATGTTCTTTTTGCTGGCGGCAATGGATATTATCCCGAGTTCAGTGGCGGCGTGCAGTCAAGTACGCATCATCTGATTGAGCAATTGCGGTCTATGGGACATCAACCTGCGGTTCTAGCCGCTTTGTTCGGCGACGGCTTCTTCGGCTTCAAAGCCAGAGCGAAGATGAAGCTCTTGGGCCAGCGCGCTGCCATGGACACATTCCCTGGCTATCCGGTGGTTCGAGCTTGGTATCCCTGGGAAGCGGCAGAATTTGCGGTTCAGAAGACCAAGCCCGATGTGGCGGTCGTGCAGTGCCACAAGTCTGTGCCGATCGGCAAGGCGCTTCAAATCCACAACATTCCGCTTGTCGTCTACCTGAGAAATGTCGAGTTCCATGAACTGGCCGGCGACCTGAGAGAGCTCCATTCGGCCCTATACATTGCCAACTCAGAATTTACGGCGCGAACCTACAAAGAGAAGTTCGGTATCGATTCGGTCGTGATCCCGCCGACCATCAATGCTTCTCATTACCGCACCAATTCGACGGGCGAATACGTCACGCTTATCAACCCCTACAATGAGAAGGGCTTCGAACTGGCCGTAAAAATTGCCGAACAGTGCAAGGACATCCCTTTCCTGTTCGTCGAGAGCTGGAAGCTGAGCGACGAGCATCGTGCCGAGATCGAGCGGATCATCGCACCGCTCGGCAATGTCAAGCTTGAGAACCGCACGAGCGACATGAAGACGGTCTATGGCCGAACGAAGATCCTGCTTGCGCCAAGCAAATGGGAAGAGGCTTGGGGACGCGTGGCCTCCGAAGCCCATTGCAGTGGAATTCCGGTCGTGGGCTCAACACGTGGCGGCCTTCCCGAAGCGATCGGCGCCGGTGGCGTCCTGCTCGACTATGACGCACCACTGGAGAATTGGGTACAGGCCGTGCGTCGGCTGTGGGACGACAAGGCGCACTACGAAGCCCTATCTTCTGCGGCTCTGGAGTTTTCAAAACGGCCGCAACTGGACCCAGTTCGCCAATTCGCCATGTTCATGGATGTCCTGACTGAAGCCGCAGGCTCGGTGACCGAGGCGCGTCGGGCATCCTGACACGGCCCATTTTTGGGCCTCAACAAGATCGACCAGGATCCGCAGAGTGTGCATGGCGTGCTGCCATGCACAAGACCCGAAACACTGTTCTCGGATCACATCCAAAGGGCTTCATATGCGCGTTGGTTATGTTGTTGGAAGGTTTCCTGCACTCTCCGAGACCTTTGTTATCAATCAGATGGCAGGTTTGCTTCAGCGAAACTTCGAGGTGGGTGTCGTCTGCAACGGCATTGCGCCGGAAGCTCATATCGACACCTCCGTCGAACCCCTGTCGACACTGATGGCGGGGACACGGGATTGGTGGGGGCCTGCAGCGGGTCTCCGCTCCAGGATCGCAACTCTCCCGAGCGGACTGAGGGACAAGGCCTCTACGCTTCTCGACAGGCTGTCGGTCCGTCGTCTCAATAGTTTCGACGTGATCGTCGCCCATTTCGGACATAATGGTGCGCGGGTTGCGCGTCTCAAGAAAAGAGGCTTGATCACTCCCCCGATCATAACGGTTTTTCACGGCTACGACGTTGGCGTTCCGCTTCATGAAAAGCGACTTGGCGAGTACCGTGATCTTTTCAAGTTTGGATCGCTCAACCTGCCGGTCAACGATTACTTCCGCAGGCTTCTCATCGAGGCCGGCGCTTCTGATCAGAAGGTGTCGGTGCACCGCATGGGCATCGACGTAACACAGATACCGTTCACGCCCCAGTCACGGCGCGAGGTGACGCTACGACTTATTTCCGTAAGCCGGCTGATCGAGAAGAAGGGCGTGGAGTTTGCCCTTCGGGCCATGAGCCTAGTCAAGAAATCAAAACCAGAGTTCGATTGGCAGTACACGATCGTGGGCGACGGTCCCAATCGTGAGCAGCTTCAGCAAATCGCGGCCGAGGGTGACATCACGGACCGTGTCGCGTTCACGGGAAGCCTGCCCCATGCCACGGTCAAGGAGGAACTGCGGCGTTCCCATGTCTTCGTCTTGCCCAGCGTCACGGCGGGCAACGGGGACGTCGAGGGAATTCCCGTCGCCCTCATGGAAGCCATGGCCGCCGGCCTCACCGTCGTCAGCACCCATCACTCGGGCATTCCAGAGTTGATCGCAGATCGCAAGACCGGTTTTCTCGCGCCTGAGAAAGACGTTGCGGCCCTTGCAGATTCCATCCTCTGGATTGCGACACACCCGGAACAATGTGAGCAGTTTGCTCAGGATGCGCGCCTGAAGGTCGAACAGGAATACAATGCCGAAACCTTGAACGACCGCTTCGCGACTATCGTCAGCGACGTCGCTAAAGCAGGGAAATGAAAGTGAACACCATGGACCAGCGCTCCTTTGGACGAACGGCTTTGCGCGGCGGGCTTGTTACAGCCGGCTCCCAGATTATCAAGATGGTCGTGCAGTTCCTGTCGGTCGTTGTCCTGGCTCGCTTGCTGGTGCCGGAGGATTTCGGCCTGATGGCCTCGGTCGGCCCGATCGCCGCCTTCATCAGCCTGTTTCAGAACATGGGGCTGCAGCAGGCCGTCATCCAGCGCAAGGACATCACGCCCGAGCAGCTCAACGAGGTGTTCTGGGTCAGCACTGCCGTCGGTCTGGGTTCAACCGCCGTGCTGGTGGCCCTGTCACCGGCGGTTGCGGCGTTCTACGGCGATCCACGAATGACAGCGATCACCATCGCTTCAGCGTTGCCGTTGCTGATCGGCAGCTTGGCCGCGCTGCCACTCGCGCTGATGAACCGGAACCTCCAGTTCACCCAGCTGGCAATCAATGACGTGACGTCCACGGTCGGTGGTTTTGCCGTCACTGCGATCGCCGCTTATTTGGGGTTCGGTTACTGGTCGCTGGCGATCGGTCCTGCCGTGGCCGTAGCAATCGTGCTGCTGTCGGCGTGGCTCAGTACCGGCTGGATGCCTGGCCGGCCGACACTGCGCGTCGACCGCGACATCATTTCCTTCGGCGCCAACCTCACCGGGTTTAATCTGGTGAACTTCTTCTCCCGAAATCTCCCCAATATTCTGGTCGGCAAGTACTCCAGCACCATCGAGCTCGGCTACTACGACCGGGCCTACAAGCTTCTGCTGTTTCCGCTACAAAACATTAATCAACCGCTGACGCGGGTAATGATACCGATGCTGAGCCGCATTCAGGACGACAAGCCGCGGTTCCGAGACATCTACATGCGGACGAACTGGCTGCTGGCCGCCGTGACCATGCCGGGCATCGGCGCCCTGACTTGCGCCAGCGGTCCCGTGGTGACCTTCTTGTTCGGCCCGCAATGGCAGCCCGTTACGCCGATTTTTGCCTGGCTTGGCATAGCAAGTCTGGTTCAACCTATCGGGAACACCACCGGGTGGATCTTCATTTGCCAGGGCAAAACAAAAACGATGTTCCATTGGGGCATCTACTCGTCGCTGACCGCAGTCCTGTCGTTTTTCGTCGGACTGCCATGGGGCGCAACAGGCGTCGCTGCCGCCTATGCCATCAGCGGCTATGTTCTCAGAATACCGGTGCTTGCAGTCCTTCTCCACAGAATAGGCCCGGTGACGGGATGGGACTTTGTGTCGATTCAGGGTCTGTTCCTGGTTTCTTCGCTCTTGGCCTGGCTCGGTTATGATGCCCTTGCCAAGAGCGAATTGCTCGGGAACGATCTATGGTCGATCTCAGCGGCAGTCGTCTTAAACTACGGCATCGCTTTGGTTTTTGCTGTGATTTACCCCGCCTCGCGGCGCAACCTGTTGGCCAGCTGGAAGAACGTAACCGCTTCGCTTCGCCGCTAGGCTTGCAAACGCCTGCTTCAACGGTTCCACAACGGACATCGCCGAGGCATGCTCTTCAAGCACTGAGCTCAAGCTCTTTTGCCGATACTGCTCGAGCCCCGAAACAAATGCCGCCAGGGTCTCGCTGGCCTTTGCCGCGGTGACCGTGTTGATGTCAAGCGTTAGCTCGGCAATCCCAAGGCGCGCCGACAACTCCTTCGTCTTGAACTCATAGGCAATCGGGAGCACGGGCGTGCCAACACACAAAGACATGATCATCATGTGCATGCGCGTGGCGACGACGAAATCAAACCCTTTCACCATTGCCATCAACTGCTCCGGTGAATGGAACCCATCGTCCACGGAGGTATTGGCGGCAACATCCGGGTCCAGCCTCGCGTAGATTGCTTTTGCCGTTTTGGAATCGTCATGGGCATATTCCGGCACGCCTTGGCACGTCGAGACGAAGACCACTTTCTTGCCGTAGGCGCGAACGAGGTCAGTTGCCATGGCACGAATGGAATCGATGTATCGATCCATTCCGTTTTCGCCATCTTTCACATAATTCCAGTTCCTGACGGAAATCGCCACGACACCTGTGCCCGAACCTGCAGGTGCCGAACGAACGGCCTGTATGCGGGCGGTATCGGCCAGAGCGAACACCGAATCCGCAACGACATGGCATTTCTCGATATCGGCCACCACCTCCGAGATATTGTCCTTCGAATGCGCGTCACGGAGAAGAATAAGCTCGCTCTTGTCGAAGGCCTGCTTCAACCTCTGGCGATTGGTCGGATTGCGGAACGGTCCCAGAGACTGGGTAAAAAAGATCGGCGTTTTGCCGAGAATGTCGTCCAACTCGAACTGGTTGAGCCGCTTCTCCAGATTATATGTCTCAACCAGGTAGGTTCCACCCGTGGTAATGACCATATCTGCATCACGATAAGCCTGGATGCTGTCCCGATCGCGCTTGCTGATCAGACCGAACTTCGACAAGGATCCATCCGAAAAGATGCGGAGCAGCTTCAAGAGAAGCTTGTTGTAATGTGGCTTGGCGGCGTCCTTGAAGGAGCCCGTTCCATGGCTGTACTTGAACACCGTCTCCGAAACCAACCGGCGGAACTCTATGTCTCCATAGGCAGACGACGGATACAGCCGTCGCGAAACCTCTGGCTGCGAGTCAAACACGATAAATTTCAAGTCATTGCCAAAAGCAGATCTTAAGATGTGCCGTATTGCCATCAAAATTGCCGCGTCACCCGTGTTCAGGCATACGGTATTTTCAATTATGACCTTCATTAAACACCCTTTCCGCTATTGGAACTGAGAACGTTGACACCACTGTTCATGGCTGGCCCGCTGGCCTTTTCTAAGGCCGTCGTTTCCTCCTCCAATCCGGACATTCCTCCCGACCGCCGAGTCCCATTCTTACCGATTATCAGCATCGGTGTCACCGATTTGTGACCAATATGGGGGTGTGCACAACGCGTCTCATTTTAATGTGAATAAGTTCCAACGATCTGCCCCATATTTACGCCCGGTTGGCGCAAGCGGGCGTTGGTGCATGTATCGGAAACACGAGGCACATATTCCCCGATCTCGCGAGGATCCTTGTTGTTGACCTTGAATTCCAGCCACGCGCTTTCAGTGGGTTCTTCCAGCAGTCGGTTGAGAAGTGCGCGGGGATCGTGAATTGGCATTGTACGTCCTCGTTTTATCCCCCTTATATCAGATTCGATGGTTCAGAACCTAACTCACAGCGAAAGCCGTAGAAATTTTTGATAAAAAACAACGGGATGCCGCTGAGCCTTCGATGCGGATTTTTATCCGCGTTTTGAATGCTACGTTCGCGGCTATCGTTTCCCAATCCAATCACTCGTCTTTATGCTGGTTTTGTCAGAATCCGAATTCTGCCCTCCGTCAGTTCGCTGAGTGCTGCACGCTGATCGTCTCTTTCAGACGGTGGCCGCCGAAGTCATCGTTACGCTGCCTCCCAAACCTGATTGAGGATGCGAGCCGCCCCTACGGGACTTGCCACCGTGCTTGTCTTCAAGCCATTGGCCGGCACCGAAGATCTGCAGGCCAGTGCTGTCGACCAGCACATGAAGCGGACCTTTCGGCACCGGCTCCATGTCATTGCCTCTGGCAGACGGCTTCCACGTTCTTGCCCTGCGCCTGAGCGTCGTATGATCGGGGATGGGTAGTTCCAGTCCCATCAACGCAAGCACCGAGGCCAGCAATCCCTCCCCCTTCGCTCTGACGCAGTCGCAGTGCGAACACCATGCCCAGCGTCAAGGCGGTCTCAATTGCCAGATCGGAATATCGTGGTTGGCCGCCGCGCGAGGTACGGCGCGCAGCAGCCCACCCACCCGTCGCCTCCGGCGTCAGCCACAGGGTCAAACTGCCGCGTCGGCGAAGACCTGCTTCATCGTTCGACACGACGAGCGGCGTTATGTTTACGGGGCATGGCCTCGGATCACAATGATTGCGGTCTCAACCGCTTAATGTCCAACCGTTGAATGATCCGTGCATCAATGCCATCCGTAAGGCGTGGTTCGCTCGGGCGGGCCCTCATCCTGGCCGGTGGATGGCTCGGATCTTGCCGCTACTCCCGCCGCCGCAAAAAAGCTGATCTCCGCCATCGGACTCAAGCCCCGATACGCCCAAGCCAGCTGGCATATCGATGCGCTCCAAGACCTCTCCCGTCTCGGGATCGACCCGCCGAACATCGCTCTCGTCACCTTCCCAGGTGCCGTGCCAGAGGTCTCCATCGATCCAGGTCACGCCGGTGACGAAGCGGTTGGATTCGATAGTGCGAAGAATTGTACCTGTCTCGGGATTGATCTGATGGATTTTCCGGCCGCGATGCTGCCCGACCCAGAGTGTCCCCTCGGCCCAAGCAAGGCCGGAATCGCCGCCGTTGCCGGGCGCCGGGATCGTCGAGAGCACCTCGCCGGTCTTCGGATCGATCTCCTGGATGCGATTCTCGGCGATCTGAAAGAGGTGCTGGCCATCAAAGGCCGTTCCGGCATGCGCGGCGACATCGATCGAGCGCACGACCTCTCCAACCGCTGGGTCGAAGGCATTGAGCTTGTCTCCGGACGCAAACCAGATGTGCTTTCCATCATAGGTGACGCCATTCACGCGATCGGCACGTGGAAACGGCCCATATTCACGAAGAATTTCGGCTTGAGACTGTTTCATGGGTTCATCCTAATCGCTCGGCAGTGGACCGGGGAGTAACAAAGTTGACGGGAATCCCGGCAGAGATGGGGTCGTCCAGCGGCATGCCGGCCCCCGGCCGAAGGATTGTACCTTGCCAGCCGCCGCCAGTGCATCGAGCGCCCGCTGCACCGTGCGCGGGCTGGCCCCAAGCGCGATCGCCAAGGCCGAGCTCGACCAGGACTCGCCATCGGCGAGGAAGGCGAGTACAGCTCCATGCTGTTCCTCGACGGGTGGGGCCAGGACGACGACCTCGCGGGCACGGCGCGGCGTGAGCGCAAAGCCATCCTTGGTCGCCCTCACGTCCGCGAGTGTGCGGAGCTCGCCTCGCAGCCGCCCGACTTCGACGCGCAATCGCGCTCGATGTGATTCATCGGCATCCTTCCCCCGGAAGGCCCGGGCGACGAGCGCATTCCGCGAGACATCCCCCGGCCAGCTCTCACCTAGAGCGCGCGCAAGCGCGAACAAGACCGGACGCGTTGTGAGAGAGACCAGCGTGTTTGCATCACGTACCGCATAACGGCAGGCATCCACCACGAGCGCCCCCGATGCAAGCAGCGCCTCGACCTCCTCCAGCAGCAGGAAGCGTTCCTCGCCCCCGGCGACCAGACGCGCGGCAGGCGTTTTCAGAACCTGGGATGCGCTTTCGACTTCGGCAGCGAGTGCGGGAATGCCCGCCTCATGCGCGGCATTTTCCGCCCGCCGGAAGGCCGCGCGTGCCGCGCCCGTCTGGAGCCGCCGGACGGCGATCCCGGCGACGACCAACTCGTAAGCGGTCCTCGATGGAGGCGGAAGCGGTGTCGGGTCGAGCTCGGCGAGCAGCCGTTCGGCCTCGTCTAGATGGCCGATCAAGAGCAAGCGCCGGACTTCGAGATGACGCGCATGGGCGGCATTCAAGCGGTCTCCATGGGCTTCGAGCACCGCCCGCGCGGCGGCGAGCGTCTTGGCCGGCCAGGCAAGGTCACGCGAGACGAGCGCGATTTCGGCTTCGGCGACGATACAGCGCGCACGTGCCATCGCCTCTCTCGGCCCGAAGGCACGGGCGGCCATTTTGAGGAGAGCCTTTGCCCTGACGAGGTCACCAAGCTGCGCCATCGCAATGCCCCGCAGCGCAAGCGCAGGCGCATCTTCGCGCAGGGCAACCCTCTTCAATGCGCCGAGAAGATCACCGGTCGCGAGCAGCCGCGCCGCGGCGGTGATCATCGAGTCCATCGAAATCCCGTCAAACTTGTAACTCCCACCATCCTCCGCCCGGCCCCTAGTCTGTTCCTAACGACCAAGCAACCGCTCGCACCAGCGATGGTACGACAACAGACGGCAAAAGGAGAAGCATGATGACGACGCATATGACAGGGACACGCAAAGAATGGCTCGCAGCACGGCTCGAGCTGCTCGCGGATGAGAAGGAACTGACGCGGTGCAGCGACTTGCTGGCACAGCGGCGTCAGGAGTTGCCCTGGGTGCGGGTCGACAAGGACTATCGTTTCGAGACGGCTGACGGCAACGCCTCACTCATCGACCTCTTCAAGGGACGCTCGCAGCTCCTCGTCTATCATTTCATGTTCGGGCCTGACTATACGGCCGGCTGCCCGTCCTGCTCGTCGATCGCCGATGGCTTCAACGGCATCGTTGTCCATCTCGAAAACCACGACGTCGCCTTCGCGGCCGTATCACGCGCACCGCTCGCCAGGCTGCAGGTCTTCAAGGAGCGAATGGGCTGGAGCTTTCCCTGGGCCTCCTCCTTCGGTAGCGATTTCAACCGTGATTTCAGCGTCTGGTTCACCGAGGAAGAGCAGCGCGACGGCGGCATAGAATATAACTTCCACCGCGAGGCACCGATGCCTCAGCCGCTCGCCGGCAGGTCCGTCCAGGAATGGCAGCTGCGCGGCAGCGAAGGCCCGGTCGCGCAGATCGCCGCCATGACTGGAACCGACGTCGCCACATATACGCGCGACCGGCCTGGGCTCAGCGCCTTCGTGCTCCAGGACGGTGCCGTCTATCATACCTATTCCAGCTATGCCCGCGGATTGGACGGGGTCTGGGGCATGTATCAGTGGCTCGACCGGGCCCCGTTGGGGCGCAACGAGAACGGCGTCTGGTGGCGCCGCCACGACGAATATGGCCGGGGTTGACTGCTATGTCCTCCCTGTCCAACCGGTGGCTGGAAGGGATACCCGCTGCAGGCAGCGGCTTTGCGGCTGCCTCTGGCGGCAAAGCAGCCGGTGCCCGTGCAACCCATTGGCTCTCCCTTGCCGCCGCTCCAACCTTCGCTGTCATGGCGCTTCTCACGTCCGTGAACGGCGAAGCAGATATGATCTGCTCCTCCATGCCGGATACCTTTCCGCTCAACGGCATGGTGCGGATGTACCTGCTCATGAGCGCCTTCCACCTGCCGCCTTGGCTGCGGCTGCTTTCGGGCCGCGCCGACAAGCGAGATCGCCTACGCGGCGCGACCTGCGAGACGATCCCTTCGCTCCACGAAGATCCGGAGTGTCCGACTGGGCGCGGATAGGCCCCGTCGCAGAAGAATCGTTAGAGGCGACGTCATGTCTGGATGGCGCCCGTTTGGCAAGGTGACTGTGGACGATGTTTGAGCTGGCGGGTCGGGTGCAGTCATGTCTCCGGCCTGTTTGTGCGGCACGTGATGACTGCTGGCCCTGATGTTTTCCGCTTGAACCGATCACTATCAAATTATCGCGCTGTTGTTGCGCAAGACATCACCGCGGGTTCTTCGGTTCGTGCGGCCATTCCGCTGTGCTGTCACATCACGCCATTGTCACTCCGCCAACTGTTGTGCCTCGAAAGGCGATGCTTGTGCGTTCCGGTTTACGCAGGAATCGAGGCGCTGCTGCTGAGTGTGCTGCCCGGCTGATAACTCAGCTTCCGCGCCATATCGCCCATGCGATGCGGGCTATCTGTTAGCGAGCGCGACCGCGACAAGCTTGAAGGATTTCTTCGATAGCAGGCGACGCGCCCTGTTCGCCAGAGGCGTATCAGCCGCGGTAATGATTCACCAAGCAAGAGAGCCTGGATGCTTGGCTAGATGCGTTACCGGCGGTTTCGAGTTGGAGAGAGATGTCAGCCCGCCCCGGGGCGGACGGTTTGTGAACAAACAGCACAGGCCAACCCTCCTACGCAACAAAACCGTTCGTCGAGGCAGGTTTTCTGCAAAGATATTTGAGCGTTCCTCCCTGCAATCCTTGCTTGGGGCCTCATTGAGAGTATTGTTTAGAGTCAAGACCCTAGCTCAACGAGCGGGATGCGGGGGAAGACCGCATCACCCTTTTCCTGGTTCCGCTCGACTACGGGCGAGTAAGCCGATGTTTTCGGGAGGAAGAGATGAAACGAAGGACTCAGATTGGGGGGAGGACGTCGCGTCGCAAATTTCTGAGCGGCGCGGCCATGGCAGGTGCGGCGATGATCGCTGCGCCGAGCGTCGTCAAGGCGCAGGGGCCGGTCAACATGCGCTGGCAGAGCACATGGCCCTCAAAGGATATCTTTCACGAATTCGCACTCGATTTCGCCAAGAAGGTCAACGACATGACCGGTGGCGACCTCAAGATCGAGGTGTTGCCGGCGGGCGCAGTCGTGCCTGCCTTCGGCCTGCTTGACGCCGTGTCGCAAGGAACGCTCGACGGCGGCCACGGCGTGCTCGTCTACCACTATGGGAAACAGACGGCGCTGGCGCTCTGGGGTTCCGGGCCGGGCTTTGCAATGGACGCCAACATGCTGCTGGCGTGGCACAAATATGGCGGCGGCAAGGAGCTTCTCGCCAAGCTCTATGAATCCATCGGCGCCAATGTCGTTTCGTTCCCTTATGGGCCGATGCCGACACAGCCGCTCGGCTGGTTCAAGAAGCCCGTGGCAAAGGCCGAGGATCTTCAGGGACTGAAATTCCGCACGGTCGGTATCTCGATCGATGTCTTCACGGGTCTCGGGGCCGCCGTCAACGCCCTGCCGGGCGGCGAGATCGTCGCGGCGTTGGATCGTGGCCTGCTCGACGCGGCCGAATTCAACAACGCCTCGTCCGACCGGGTGCTTGGTTTCCCGGACGTCTCGAAGATCTGCATGCTGCAGAGCTATCACCAGAATGCGGAGCAGTTCGAGATCATGTTCAACAAGACGAAATACGACGCGCTGCCTGAACAAATGAAGGCAATCATCTCCAACGCCGTCGAGGCTGCTTCGCAGGACATGGCCTGGAAGGCGATCGATCGCTATTCGAAAGACTATGTGGAGATGCAGACGACCGACAAGGTCAAGTTCTACAAGACGCCTGAAGCGATCCTCAAGAGGCAATTGGAGGTTTACGACGAGGTCGTGAAGAAGAAGGCGGCGGAAAACCCGCTATTCAAGGAGATCCTCGAGTCCCAGCTTGCCTTTGCAGAGCGGGCGACGCGATGGGAACAGGACACCGTCGTCAGCCGGCGATTGGTGTTCGATCATTACTTCGGAAAGGACGGGGTGTCGAAGGAACTCTGACGCACAGTTCGATCGGTTTTTAATGGGCGAGGCGCGGATGCGGGCCGAAAAATCCGCTTCCGCCCTCGCTATCCGGGGGCACGCGTGTACGTTCAGCACTTTCTGCTTACGGTCGATGCAATCAGCGTGTGGGTCGGCAAGGCTGCGGCCTGGCTCATCATCGGGCTGATGGCGCTCGTCTGCGTCGAGGTCTTCAAGCGCTACATCATGAACATGCCGACCGCGTGGATCTTCGACGCCAGCAACATGTTCTACGGTACGCTGTTCATGCTCGCCGGAGCCTACGGGCTGGCACAGAATGCCCATGTGCGCGGTGACTTTCTCTACAGCTCGTTCAGGCCGCGGATACAGGCCGGGCTCGATCTGGTCCTCTACATCTTCTTCTTCCTGCCCGGCGTCGCTGCCCTCGTTTACGCGGGCTACGACTACGCGGCGCTTTCGTGGCGGATCGGCGAGCATTCGACCGTGACGGCGGAGGGGCCGCCGATCTACTACTTCAAGACCGTCATTCCAATAGCAGGTGCCCTCGTGATGCTTCAGGGGCTTGCCGAGATCATGCGCTGCATCGTCTGTCTCAGGACCGGAGAATGGCCGCGCCGGCTCAAGGATGTGGAGGAGATCGACGTCGTCGCCGAGCAACTGGCACAGAGCGAGCATATAGACGCGGAGACGCGCGAGGCTGCGATCGAGCGCGCCCAGGACATCGACAGGGCGGCGCGCCAACGGGGCCTGGGGGGAGACATCGAGAGGTGAGCGATCCGTTCCTCGGACTGACCATGCTGATCCTTATCGTGATCGTCATCATGATGGGGTTCCCAACAGCCTTCACCCTTATGGGGTTAGGCATGCTTTTCGGCTTCTACGCCTTCTACAATCCGGTCGAGCACTGGATCGACAACCGCGTCTTCGACCTGATGGTTCAACGCACCTATGGCGCGATGACCAACGACGTCCTGATCTCCATCCCGCTCTTCGTGCTGATGGGCTACGTGATGGAGCGCGGCGCGCTGGTCGACAAGATGTTCTACAGCATCCAGCTTTCCTTCCGGCGGGTGCCCGCGTCGCTTGCCGTTGCGACGCTCATTGTCTGCACCTTCTGGGGCATTGCCAGCGGCCTCGTCGGCGCCGTGGTGGTGCTGATGGGCGTCATCGCGATGAACCCGATGCTGCGCGCCGGCTACGACGTGAAGCTCGCGTCGGGCGTCATCACCGCCGGCGGCACGCTGGGCATTCTGATCCCGCCATCGGTGATGATCATCGTCTACGCGGCGGTTGCGGGGCAGTCGGTCGTCAAACTCTACGCCGCCGCTATGTTCCCCGGCTTTTTCCTCGCGCTTCTCTATCTCGCCTATGTTCTCGGCTGGGCGACTATCAACCCGAAGATCGCGCCGGCCTTGCCCGAGGAACAGACAAGAGTTCCGGTGCCCGGCTGGATGAGGAGCTTTGAGGCCCTCTATTCGCGCAACATGTTGGTCGGGCTGCTTTCCGCGCTCTTCTCGCCGTCGCGGGCGATGGCGATTGACACCGAGGAGGGGCGGCTCACCTATTGGAAGCTGATCAAGAATGCCTGCGCCGCACTGGTACCCTTCTCGCTGACAGCGTTCACGCTCGCGCTCGTGTGGTGGTATGTCGTCATCCGTCCGCAGGCCTCGGCCGAGGCCGAAGCCCCAGAGGGACTGGAAGAGCTCGGTGCGCCGGCGGCGGACGCAGCGTCGGAGGTGGCCGCCGGCCCGGCGGCGAGTTTCTACGTGACGTTCGGCATCATCGCGGCCATCGCTGCGGTCGTCCTCGTCCGCTACTACCGCAACATGACCGCCGATCGCCTGCAGGTCGTGAAGCTTCTGGTCTCCTCCGTCATGCCGCTCGGGGTTCTCACCGTCACCGTGCTCGCCGTCATCCTGTTCGGCATCACCACGGCGACCGAATCCGCAGCCGTTGGCGCTGCCGGGGCATTCCTGTTGGCGTTCCAGGCCCGGACGCTCAACTGGAAGCGCACCAAGGAAGCGGTGTTCCTGACCGCAAAGACGACGGCGATGGTGTGCTGGCTGTTCGTCGGATCGGCGCTCTTCTCGGCCGTCTTCGCCATCCTCGGCGGCCAGGCGCTCATCGAGCAATGGGTACTGGCGCTCGACCTGACGCCGGTGCAGTTCATGATCCTGTCGCAGGCGATCATCTTCGTTCTTGGATGGCCGCTCGAATGGACCGAGATCATCATCATCTTCGTGCCGATCTTCCTGCCATTGCTGAGGCACTTCGACATCGATCCGGTTCTGTGGGGCGTCCTCGTCTTCGTCAATCTGCAGGCGGCGTTCCTGTCGCCGCCGGTAGCGATGTCAGCTTATTATCTCAAGGGCGTCGCGCCACCGCACGTCACCCTCAACCAGATCTTCGCGGGCATGATGCCCTACATGCTGATCGTCATCCTCTGCATGGTCATCATGTATGTCTGGCCGGGCATGGCACTCTGGCTTCCGAACTATCTCTACGGCTGATAGAGATTGCCGTTTTGCGTCTCAGGCGTCCAGCCGTAGCCCGAAACCCAATAATACCGTGCGCTTTCCTTCCCCGCCGCTCCTGACCGTCGGGCGTCTTGCGCAGTGCCTTTCGCAGGGCCGCGATCTGCACGGTGAGATTGCTTTCTTCGACAATTATGCCGGGCCAGCCTTGTTCCACGAGGTTGTCGTTCGAAACGACTCCCCCGGGGCGGCCTCAAGCAATGCTTCGAGGAAGATCTGGGTTGGGTGCGGGAAAATACGGGGCTTGAGGACGTGAGATTACATGACCTGTGTTCCGAGTTGGGAATCGAGCGCGTAACGCTCTATCGGCATGTCGGACCGACCGGCGAGCTTGTCGGCCTACTCTGTCAGTTCCATCTCGAGTGGTGCGGCAGGCGCCCGGTTGGGATTCGGTCCCACCAAATGCTTCAGGGTTCAATAAAGAAGCCGAACGCCGCTACCACTTTCGTCACCACCAGACGAAGTGACCTCGGTCAGGGGGGTCAGATTCCAGTTGGTACCATCCATGCTCATGCGATTGAATACGATGGCCGTGCGGTCGTTGTTCATGGCAAAGGTCGAGTTGAAATGCACGTTTCTGCTTGGCATATGAATGATCCCATTGAGCGTTGCTTTGTCGGTACCGTTGAACAACAGGTCCGACTGCGCGAGCCCGGGAGCTTCGAAGAAAAGGATATCCTTGTAGGTACCCTCCTTCGGCGCAGACAGGTCGATGTTGACGTTACCGTTGAAAAAGATCTTCGACGTATCTGCGAAATACAGCGTCACGTCTTCGCCAACGAGCGTCGTGCCTGAATTGAAGCTCCAGCCGCCGTCCTTGATAACATACAGCCCGGGTTTCAATTCGATCCTTGGCGACCCGTTGGCGCTTGTCCAGCCACAGTAAATGCCCGGCGAAAGCTTGTGTGTTTTCTGATTGTCCGGCAAATGTCCGCCCAGTTGGGAATCGCAGCCAAGCGCCCTGACTTCCGGCAAACTCTCCGAAAGGGAGTCTGCGGCGACCTCACAATTCTTCTCCACCGCCGGATTGAGCCTGTTGTTGTAGGAAACCTGCGCGCCTTTGATGCAGATACGCGCCACATCAAGTCCATTGCCGCCGTCGGTGAAGGTTGCCGCAGGATATGCCGCCGAGTGGACATGGATCTCGCAATCGGTCTTTCGAATTCCCGCACCTGAATTGACGTAAAACCCGCTCTGGCTCTGCTCAAGTAACAAGATGCAGGGGGCTTTGGTGCCCGACGATTCAGCAGAGGATGTTGCTGCGGCAGCGCGAACGGAAACCGAGATCTCCTTGATGGCCAGTACGGAAAGCAGGGACGTTTTCAGCGACGCCTCCGCCCGCCCGGAGACAATGCCGTCCTGGTCGATCGCAAACTCCGCATGCGGCGTATATTCCGTCATGGAGACAGTCCCAGCATCAAAGAACTGCTTGGCCCTGACGATCTGAGCGCTCTTTGATTCCCGGGCTGCGGCCAAAACTGCCGCGTCCAGGTTGCCCTGCAAGCTGTTCCGTACGCTGAGCGCGTGCGCGAAATCCACCGCTCCGCCGGCTGCGCCCAGTAGGACGATGGCGACAAGTGCGGTCATGATCGCAAAATTCCCTTCCTTGTTTTGCAGGAGACGCAGGGAGATGCCAACAAGCGGGCTCAAAATGAACCCCGACAGCTTCGCACGAAACATGTGCGACTTCGGCACTATGGATGAATACAGTTCTCGTAACATATCGCCTCTGCTGGTCTATCGAAAGCACCGCAGAAGTCCGCCGAGGGCGGTTAATGTTGCATGGATTTTTTTGTTAAGTTCATGTGCTGTTTACACTATTGCGCGCATCTCGGACACAGACCGCGCTGGCCGGACAATACATTTTCCCCTTGCGCCCGCACGCAGCGCGCCCAGAGCGCGGCTTTGGGGCGAAGGTCGCCAATCGGGAAGCAATGCGTCCGCCGCGCTCGATGAAGCGCTTAGATGCCGAGCAACTTCTTGGCTTGGTTGAGCGCAGCGATTGATCCGGCATGATCGCCAGCGGCGTGCAATTCTTCGCCTTTGGCGCGCAGCTCCTTGACTTTCGTCATATCGGGCTCTGCGAGGGTTGCGGTCGGCAAGGCCGCATCGATCGCGGCCATGATGCTCGGGCATTCATTGGCAAAAGCGGTCGCGGGGATGACCGACAATAATAAAGCAAGCAGAACTGAACGTAACATGGCCGTTTCTCCCATACCGGTCCGCAGAACGCGCCGCGTCGACGACCGGCACGCCGATGGTAGCTCTTAATTCCGGCTGCGGCAATCACGATGCGAAGAGACACATGTGACGCATCGCAGGTGGAACAACTGCTCGAAGATCGATGGTGACGTTGGCCAGTTCACCACCGATGGTGCCGATGATGGCGACCCTATCCGTGACGCTGTGCTGCGTCACGGAGCCGGAGCAAAGGCTGGGGCGGTCGAGTGCCAGGTATTTGGGGGCTGCAGGTCGAGCATGTGCACCACGATTCGCGCAGCCGTGATCTGATCGAGACGGACGAACTGGAAGAAACGCTGCAGCCGACGGTACTTCGAGGCATATCGAGCCGTGCCGCTTACATGGCTGGCAAGATGCGAAAGGTTGACCGTGCGAGACTGAACCAGACCGGCGATCAAGCCTTCGGCTCTGATTCACAGTCCTTCTCTGACGAACGCACCTACTCAAACAGTTAAGTCCGGTCTGCCGTTTTTTTGATCACCTTCAGTTCACGGTTCAACCGGTTCAACCAAGCTCTGTCTTCGACCAGAGCCGGCGGAAAGAGACCGGGAATGGCGAAAAAGGCAGAAGGCCCGTCGTTGTGGATCGCTTCTGTGGCTGCGGCTTTCAGTTCCTGTTGGCGCGGGTCCTCCACATCTGGCGTTTGTAGCACATAGGCTATCCACAGTGCTGTGGCATAGGCGAACATGGCGCCGTCGCGCCCGGCCGCGAGATCGTCCACCGCTGCAGCGAAAATCCTTTGCGGCAGTTTTTGGCTGCCATCCATGGCGATCTGACGCGTGCGGTGGGCAATCGTCGGATTGGCGAACCGTTGCATCAACTGCTCCCGGTAAGCCTCAAGATCGATGCCCGGTACCGGATCGAGCGTTCGAGCCGCCGCATCCATATATTGTCGGACCTGGCTCCGATAGTGCGGAACGGCCATGACGTCACGGACATAGTCGAGGCCAGCTAACTGGCCGAGATAGGCGATCGTCGAATGGGCGCCGTTCAGCAGCCTGAGCTTCATCTTCTCATAGGGCTCGACATCCCTGACGAAGAGGGCACCGGCCGCCTCCCAGGCGGGGCGGCCCGAGACGAAATGATCTTCGATCACCCATTGCATGAAAGGTTCAGTGTCCAGAGCCAGCTTGTCTTCGGCGCCGAGTAGTGCCGCCGCTCGATGCCGCGTCTCCGCCGTGGCCGCCGGAACGATGCGATCCACCATGGTCGAGGGGAAAGCGCCGTACTCGGAAATCCAGGCGGCAAGCGCCGGCTCGCGCATTGTGCCCATCTCGATCACCAAGCGTTGGACAACGCGACCGTTGGTCGGCAGGTTGTCGCAACAAAGAACCGTGAAGGGTTGAAGCCCGGCCGAGTGCCGCCGCGCCAGACCCTCGACGATAAAGCCGATCACACCCGTCGGCGTCTCCGGATGGGCGAGATCAGCCGCGATCGCCGGATGCTGATGGTCGAGGCCGCCGGTGACCGGATCGATGCCGTACGCCTTTTCAGTGACGGTGATCGAGACAATGCGGATCGCCGGATCGGCGAGGAGTGCGAGCAGTGCCTCGCGATCCTCGACGGCGGACAGCCCGCCGATCACCGAGCCGATGATCCGGATATTGTCACCCGCAGCCCCGCGGCTCACCACCGAAAACAGATGATCCTGCGCGCTGAGATCCCGGATTGCGCCGAACGACCGCAGGCTGACTGCGATGACGCCCCAGTCGCCGAAATTCTGCTCCAGGGCACAATCGGTATAGACGGCCTGATGTGCCCGGTGAAACGCGCCGAAACCGATATGTACGATGCCGGGCTTTAAGGCGGTGCGATCATAGCGCGGCCTGCCGATATCGTCGGTCAACGGTGTCGATGCGGATAGTCGTTCCATGATCAGGACAACCCATAGGTCGCGTGCGACAAGGCACGTTCGATGCCGCGCAGTTCGGCCAGGCCCTTCAGGCGGCCAATCGCCGGATAGCCGGGTTGGGCACTGCGGGTCAGATCGTCGAGGATCTCTTGACCGTGATCCGGCCGCATTGGGATCTGGTGGTCCGCCCGTCCGGCGGCGCGCCGCCGTTTTTCCTCGGTGAGGAGCTCGGCGATGACAGCCACCATGTCGGTATCACCCTCCAGATGTTCGTCCTCGAAGAACGAGCAGGGTGTCTCCGGCTCCTCGCGGCGGACATTGCGAAGATGGACGAAGTGGATCCGCGGTGCGAACTGGCGAACCATGGCCGGCAGGTCATTGGCCGCGCGGGCGCCGAGCGAACCCGTGCAGAAGGTGACGCCGTTCGCCGGGCTGTCGACCTCGCGCAGCATGTGGGCATAATCCTCGGCACTCGACAGGATGCGCGGCAGTCCGAGTAGCGCCCATGGCGGATCGTCCGGATGGGCGCCGATATTGATCCCGACCTGCTCGGCCACTGGCGTCACCTCGGTGAGAAAATCGATGAGGTGCCGTTGCAACTTTTCCCGGTCGATCCCCGCGTAACTCTGCAGATGCTCCCTGAGTTGCGGTAGGCTGTAGCCGTCGGAGGAACCTGGCAAGCCCGCGCCGATATTGCGCGACAGGCCCAGTTTGCGCTCGTCGGTCATCTCGCGGAAACGCCGTTGTGCCTGCTCACGGGTTTCTGCATCATAGTCCTCGGCAGCGCCCGCCCGCTGCAGCAGATGCAGGTCGAAGGCGACGAAGTCGATCCGATCAAAGCGCATGGCCTTTGCACCATGGCGCGCGGTCCAGCGCAGATCGGTGCGCGTCCAGTCAAGCACCGGCATGAAATTGTAGCAGACCGTGCGGATGCCGGCGGCGGAGAGACGGCGTAGCGTTTCCTGCCAATTGGAAATGTGCTCGCGCCAGGGGCCAGTCTGCGTCTTGATGCTCTCCGAAACGGGAACGCTTTCCACGACCTCCCATTCCAGGCCGCCGACGCGGACCTGTTCCTGCCGCTTTGTGATCTCATCCGATGGCCAGACGTCACCGGTCGGAATGTGATGTAGCGCGCTGACGATGCCATGCGCGCCGGCCTGATCCGCATCCTGTACGCTTACCCGGTCGACCGGACCAAACCAACGCCACGTATGTCGCATGTGAACTCCTAAGCCAGAAAGCTGAGCTGTACCTTGCAGGCGCCCGAGCGGTCGCCGGCCTGTTCGAAGGCGTCGATTGCCTGATCGACCGGGAATGTGTGGGAAATGATCGGCCGGACGTCGATCCGGCGATCCGCGATGAGCTCGACGGCAAGGGGGAATTCGCTGTCGAACCTCTGCGACCCGATCAGCCGCAATTCCTTGCCGACCAGGGCATTCAGCGGGAGTGTGATGTCGCCCGTCACACCGACCTGCACGATCAGGCCGCGTGGCCTGACCGTCGCGATCGCGCTGCGCAGCGCCGGTTCGGCGGCGGAGCATTCGAACACGACGTCGAACTGGCCCTTGTCAGTTTCATAGGCCGCGAGTTGCTCGGGATCGCGGCGGACATTGATGACGCGGGTAGCGCCGCAGGCCGATGCCCGCTCGAGCGCGGCGTCGGCGAGGTCCGTCACCACGATCGTTCCCGCGCCGGCATGGCGGACGGCCGCGACGACCAGCGCGCCGATCGGCCCCGCGCCGGTGACCAGCACATGCTTGCCCCGGATATCCCCAGCTTGTGCTACCGCATGCAGGCAGACGGCGAGCGGTTCGGCGCAGGCGGCCTCGCCGGCGCTGACCAGGGTGCCGGCAGGCAGGCATTGGATGGCCGGAACCACCAGCCAGTCCCGAAACATGCCCTGTGCATGGGGCAGGCGCATGGCGCTGCCCATGAACTGCATGTTCAGGCAATGGATGGCGAGACCCTCGCGGCAGAAACGGCAATTTCCGCAGGGCTGGCTCGGATTGACAGCCACGAGGTCGCCGAGTGCTAGCCCGGAGACATTCGGGCCGAATGCCGCGACACGGCCGGACGCCTCATGCCCTGGAACGATCGGCTCGCGAACCCGCACCGGACCGAAGCCGCCATCCTGGTAGTAGTGGAGGTCTGAGCCGCAAATGCCGCCTGCCGCCATCTTCAGCAGCACTTCCCCATCGCCCGGTTCGGCGACATCCGCCACTTCCACCCTCAAGTCGCGTCGGCCGTGTAGCCGTGCGAGACGCGCCTGCATGACTTTTCTCCTCATCGGCGGATCAGCCCGACCTCGGTCGGCAGCCAAAGCGTGACTGCCGGAACGAAGGTGATCAGGATGAGCGCGACGAACAGCGGAACGAGCCAGGGCAGGATCGCCATTGTGGTCCGCTCGACCGACAGCTTGGCGACGCGCGACAGCACGAAGAGCACCATGCCAAGGGGCGGATGCAGCAGCCCGATCATCAGGTTCAGCGTCATGATCAGGCCGAAATGCACCGGATCGATATCGAACTGGGTTACCAGCGGCAGCAGGATCGGGACCAATATGGTGATCGCGGCAATCGTGTCCAGGAAGCAGCCGACGAACAGCATCAGGAGGTTGACCAGGATGAGGAACACCCACTTATTGTCGGTGATCGACAGGATCGCACCCGATAGCATCTGGGCGGCCTGGCTGACCGTCAGCAGCCACGCGAAGATGGAGGCGGCTGTGACGATGAACAACACCGACGCTGTGGTTTCGATCGTGTCGAACGTGGCTCGCGACAGCGTCGACAGTGTCATGGTCCGGTAGCGCACCAGCCCGAGGAACAGCGACCACAGCACGGCGGCAACGGCAGCTTCCGTCGGCGTGAACCACCCCATCGTCATGCCGCCGATCAGGATGACCGGGGTCATCAGCGCCATGACAGCGGAGAAGTCGAAGTACCAGTCGATGGCGAGCAGCGCGGCAAGTGCGATGCCGACGGCGACGTTCATCGACAGGCCGGCCGACATCAGGAGGAAGATCAGGAGCGGCACGGAGAAGACCACCACGACCTCGAGCGACGCCGTCAGCAGGCGTTTCATCTCGAACGGGGTGTCCGAACCCCAGCCACGCCGGTAGGCGAAAATCGCGACGGTCACCATCATCAGGACGGTCATGACCACGCCCGGCACGATGCCCGCCATGAACAGTGCGCCGATCGAGACATTGGCCATCATGCCATAGATGACGAAGGGCAGAGACGGTGGAAAGATCGGGCCGAGCGTCGCCGAGGCGGCAGTGACGCCGACGGCTGTCTCGACGGGATAGCCATGATCCTTCATCGCCTTGATCTCGATCGTGCCGATGCCAGCGGCGTCGGCGAGCGCCGTGCCCGACATGCCGGAAAAGATCACCGAGCCGATGATATTGACCTGGGCAAGCCCGCCCTTCATCCAGCCGACCAAGGCGACGGCGAAGGAATAGATGCGGCCAGTGACGCCGGCGGAATTCATCAGGTTGCCCGCGAGAATGAAGAAGGGAACGGCGAGCAGCGGAAAACTCTCGACCCCGGCGATCATCCGCTGCGCGGCAATGATGTCGGGCGCGACATTGTAAAAGACGAGATAGAGAACCGAGGCCACGGCCATGGAAATGGCAACGGGCACGCCCACCACCATCAAGACGAGAAATGAGCCGACGAGCAGAAGCATGGATCAATCCTCAACCTTCTGAAATTCCTCGGGCCTTTCGAGAACCGAATAACCGCGGCGCTGATTGGCGATGAAAACTTGAATGGAGCGGACGAGCATCAGCACGAAGCCGGCCATCACGCTGTAGAAGACGACGTTGCGCGGAAGGTTGACGGTCACCATGCGCTCGCCGTGGACGATCGCCACATAGCGCCACATCAGCCAACAGGCATAGGCGAAGAAGCCGATACGAACGATGTCCACGAAGATCGCCATCCCCCTGGCCAAAGGCGGCGGCAGGTAGTGATAGAGGACGTCGACCTGGATGTGGCGTGATACGCGAACGCACATGACCGAGCCCAGGAACACGACGCCGATCAGGCAGTTGATCGCGATCTCCTCGGTCCAGGCATAGGAGTCGTTGAGCACGTAGCGGGTGAAGAACTGCAGGAAGACGCAGGCCGTCATCACCCAGAAGATGGCGAGCGTGACCCAGTCCTCGACGGCATAATGCGACACATCGGCGACCGGCGCGGCATCCTCGAAGGAATGGGCGATTTCCTCAGGCGTTATCAGCGAATGGACTTCTTGTTGCATGGGAGATCATCCGACGAAAAGAGGGGCGGAATGCCGGCGGCTCTTGCGGGCAGCCGGCATCGATGGCTCACTTGACGGCGCGGATGGCCTCCCAGTCTGCCTTGTTGTAGCCGAAGTCCTCGAGCGCGACCTTTTCCACGACGGTCTTTTCGAAATCGGCCCTGTCGACCTCGGTGACCTCGATGCCACGCTCCTTGAAGGTCGCGACCAGGCTCTTTTCACGCTCCTCGATGATCTTGGTGCTGCGCTCGGCAGCCTCCTGCATGACCTCGGTAAAGATCTGCTTGTCGGCGTCGGAAAGCTGCGACCACAAGCTCTTCGACACCAGCGTGTTCAGATGGTCGACGATATGGCCGGTGAGCACGATATGCTTCTGCACCTCGTAGAACTTCTTCGCATCGATCGTGGTCAGGGGGTTTTCCTGAGCTTCGACCGTACCGTTCTGCAGGGCGAGATAGACCTCGGCAAAGGCGATCGGCGTGGTATTGGCACCGCAGGCGCGCGGCATGGCGAGATAGGCCGGCACGTCCGGGACGCGCATCTTCAGACCATGCATGTCGGTGCATTTGCCGATCGGCCGGTTCGATGTTGTCTGACGGGTGCCGTAATACGTGACGGCGGTGATGTGATTGCCGGAGGCGTCCTCGTAACCCTTGGCCAGGCTCTTGAACACATCGCTCTTGGTATAGGCGATCAGATGAGCCGGATCCCGGAAGGTATAGGGGTAATAGGTGACGCCGATAGGTGCATATTCGCGCGCAGCGAAGCTCGAGCCCGAAATAATGATATCGACAGTGCCGAGCTTCAGGCCCTGGTTGAGATCGGCTTCCTTGCCGAGTTGCGACGCCGGGAAGACGTCGATCTTGTAGCGGCCCTCCGTGCGCTTGCCGATCTCCTCGGCCGCCCAGGCGGATTCGGTGTGGAACGGTTCCGAGGTCTCATAGACATGCGCCCATTTGAGCACCGTCTCGGCTTGCACCGTGAGTGCCGAGGCCAACACGGCAGCTGTCGCACCCAGTAACGTCGTCAATCTGAACTTCATCTTTGTTCTCCTCCCAAGTTGAAGTTATTGGTCCTGTGGCTAATTGCCCCCGACACGCCTCCATGCGGCGGGTATCGTGCTGTCGGACGGTTCCTCCTCGAAACTTTTCGACAGGCGAAGCTGAGATTGGTCGAGATGCGCGCGCATTGCGGCCCGCGCGGCGGCCGGATCGCCGGCGGCGATCGCGTCGCGGATGGCGCGATGCTCCTCCATCGCGGCTCGCCAGGTCTCGGTATTTTCGAAATAGCTGGCGAGCTTCTCGAAATAGGGCGTCATGCGCATGTCGTGGATGCTGCCGACGAAACGGTTCAGGGTCGCGTTGGCGATGATGCCCGAGACGATGACGTGAAAGTCGCGGTCGAGCGCAAGAGCCAGGCGCCGGTCGTCGAGTGCCGACGCCATCCGCGCCAGATTGTCGTCAAGGATGAGGATGTGCTCGGGCCGTGCCAGACGGGCGGCTTCCTCGGCGACGGCGCATTCCACCACCGCCCGCGCCCTCAGCAATTCGAACGGCCCTTCGAAATCCTCCGGCGGCAGATCGGCCGACAGACCCTTGCGCGCCGTCACATAGATGCCCGAGCCCATGCGGATATCGACAAAGCCTTCCACCTCCAGCACGATCAGTGCTTCCCGGACGGTCGGGCGGGATACACCGAGCATCTGCGCCAGTTCGCGCTCGGCTGGAAGGCGCGAGCCGGGAGCCAACTCGCCCCGCTCGATCAAGCTTCGCATCTGGTCCGCCACCTGGCGATAGAGGCGGCGCGATTCTACGGCGGAGAACATCATCTTCCTCGACAGTCCCGGCGATGCCGCTGCAAGCGGTCAGCTGGCCAGGTGGTCATACCAATATTTCGGACAATACTCGCCACTGAGGATAAGTCAACCGTTTGAAGGCCGTCGGAATTTTGTCCGGCCAGCCGTGCCTGGTCGATGCCAGTTTCATCGAGAAGGGGCGCCGCCAAGAGCACCCCTTCGACCGAGCAAAGATGGTTCGATTGGATTCTAGGCCGTTCTCTCTTCTGCGGCGTTCGGTCTCCACTTGATGAGCCGCCCCTCCAGAACATCAAGAATTCGATCGATGATGAGAACGAAGATGGCAAGGATGATGATGCCAGCAAACACGCCGACCGCGTCGAAGTTGCCTTCGGCCTGAGCGATCAGATAACCGAGGCCCGCAGAGGAGCCGAGATATTCGCCGATGATGGCGCCGACCACTGCGAAGCCGACAGACGTGCGCAGCGAGGACAGGATCCAGCTTGCCGCCGCTGGAAAATAGACGTGCCGCAACAGATCGGAACGTTTGGCCCCGAGGATCCTTGCGTTTGCGAGTACCACTGGGTTGACTTCGCGTACACCCTGCATCGCGTTGAAGAAGGTGATGAAGAACACCAATGTTACGGCAAGCGCCACCTTCGACCAAAGGCCAAGCCCAAGCCAGAGAACGAAAATCGGTGCAAGCACGACGCGCGGAATGGCGTTCAGGCCCTTGATGAAGGGGTCCAGAATTCGTGCCGCACTGCGGCTGAGACCGAGCCATACACCGGCTGCGACGCCCAGGCCGGTGCCGATGATGTAGCCGAGCACAGTCTCGGTCAGTGTAATGGAAACGTGCCGATAGAAGCCGGGGTCAACGATCCAGCTGACGATCTGGTTGAAGATGTCGAGCGGCGCGGGAAAGAAGAAGACGTCGATGAAGCCGGCGGTTACGCCAAGTTGCCAGCCGCCGAGGATGAAAACCAGCATACCGAGCTGGATGATGCGTTCAGTCACGACGTTCATAGCTTTTCTCCACTTCGCCGCGCAGGGAAGCCCAGATATTGCGGTACAGATCCATGAAGCGTGGATCGAGCTTGATCTCGGCGACATCCCGGGGCCGCTCGAGCTCTACCGGGAAACTCTCGATAACCCGCGAGCGGGGGCCGGCGGCCAGAATGGCGACGCGGTCTCCAAGCGCAATGGCCTCTTCGAGGTCATGTGTGATCATAACGACGGCGCGGCGTTCTTCTTGCCAAAGGCGCAGCAATTCATTCTGCATGAGATGCCGCGTATGGATGTCGAGGGCCGAGAACGGCTCGTCCATCAGGATGACCTTCGGACCGGCAATGAGCGCTTGCGCCATCTGGACACGTTTGCGCTGGCCACCGGACAACTGGTGCGGATAGCGGTGTTCGAACCCTTTGAGTCCGACCTTGGCAAGCCAGCTCATCGAACGCTCGCGCCGCTCGGCGGCTGCAACGCCCCTGAACATCAGGCCGAGTTCGACATTCTCGATGGACGTCTTCCACGGGAGCAGCGCGTCCTGCTGGAAGAGATAGCCGATGTCGTTCTGGACACCCTTTACCGGGGTACCGTCGATCGACACCGTTCCGCTCGCGGGCTTGAGAAGTCCTGCGATCGCGTTCAAGATGGTGCTTTTCCCGCAACCGGTCGGTCCGACGATGGCGAGAAACTCGCCATCGGCAACCGTCAGGTTGACGTTCTGCACCGCGACATAGGAACCGAACGACATTGTCACGGCGTCGATCGATACCATCGGTTTTGTATTGTGCTGTCCCGTTGGGATAGGCATGGGTTTTACGACAGCCAAAGACATGGCCTCCTCCTCGGATCAGTTGGTGGTCTTGTCCTTCACCTTGTCCACGAAATCGTTCGTGTAGGTCTTGGAAAGATCGATGGTTGCAGCAGCCACCTTTTCATTGAAGCTTTTGAGAACGGCAAGCGGCGTCTGGGTGTCGGTCTCGCTGAACTTGCCATCCACCGAGAAGATCGGTTTGGCATTCTGGACAGCCTTCACATAGGTCTCGCGGTCGCCGGAAATGAATTCCTTCGGCAGCTTTTCGACGATCTCTTCGGCGCTGTGCGCGTTCATCCATTCCAGTGCCTTGACGGTCGCGTTCGTGACCTTCTGGATGGTCTCCGGGTTGTCATCGATATAGGCCTGCGTCGCATAGAGGACGGAGGTCGGGTAGATTCCGCCATAAATCGCCTTGGCACCTTCGTCGCTGCGGGCATCGATCAAAATCTTGCCGACACCCTTGGCTTCGATGAAGGTCGCCGCCGGATCGTAGTTGACCAGAAGATCGACTTTCCCCTGTTCGAGCGCCGCGACGGCGGCCGCACCGGAGCCGACGCCGATCAGCGCAACGTCGTCAGCCGATAGATTGTGGCGCTGCAGATAGTAGCGTACGAAGAAGTCCGAAGAGGACCCCGGCGAGGTAATGCCGATCTTTGCACCCTTGATCGTCTCGGGTTTGGCCGGATCGAATGTTGCGCTGTTGCCGCCAGCCAGAACCAGGCCTGAATTGCGCGCGAGCTGTACGAACGCGACGACGGCCTTGTTCTGCGACTGCATTTGGATCGTATGATCGTAGAAGCCGACGGCGATATCCGTCGAGCCGGCGACAAGCGCCTGCAGCGTCTTGGAACCGCCGGAGGCGAAGTTTTCGACCGTCACTTCAAGGCCTTCCTTCTCGTAAAGGCCAAGGCCGGCCGCAACGGGGAAGGGCAGGTTGTTGAGATTGTAGGACCCAACGCTGATACGGACGGGTTCCGCAAGGGCCGAACCGGCAAAAGCGACGGTTGCGGCAAGGGCGAGTATAAGTTTACGCATGTGTATTCCTCCCTGATGTGGCGCCCTCCCGGCAACCACTCGATTATGCCGCGCAAACCATTTGCGCGATAGGTTTTGCAAAGACCTGACCCTCGAAGAGGCGCCGGGCCGTCCGCAGGATTCCTGCGACCGTCTTGCCGTCGCGGGTATCCAGTTTCACTTCCAGGCGACCGCTTGGATGTTCCAGAACGAGAACGACCGGCGGCTTGCGGTCGCCGATCAGCCGCGAGGCGACGGTTCCGTCGCTGATGCAGGCTGTCGCAATCCCAACCGCGCCGGTTGTTGCGAGAGACGGGTGGCACTGGTGCGGCATGAAATAGCGCACGCCGAGATCGCCGCCCTTGTTGGGCCTCGTGATCAGAACCGGCTTTGGCGTGACCTGATTGCTGACATCACCCATACCCATGCGCCGGCCGGCCTCGAGTCTGAGAGTTTCGAGGCGCTGCAGCAATGCGCCATTGGCATTGAGCTCGGCCGCAGATTCATTGCCCGTCACGCCGAGGGCTGCGGCATCCAGCAACATCATCGGCATGGCGCAATCGATACAGGTAACGTCGATGCCGTCGATCCTGTCGCGCGGGTTGCCGGTCGGAAAAAGCTTGCCTGTGCGTGCCCCCGCCGCGTCCATGAAGGTCAGCGCGATCGGCGCAGCATTGCCGGGCACGCCGTCGATCGAGGCATCTCCCATATAGGCAACACGGCCATCAGGGGTCGGAACCTCGGCTTCGATGAGTTTGCCGGTATTGACGTTGTGAATGCGTACGCGGGTTACACCCATTGCCGCCTTGACCAGGCCGGCCTCGATGGCGAACGGCCCGACGGCTGCCAGCATGTTTCCGCAGTTGGGTGAGGTGTCGACGAATTGCTGATCGATGCGGACCTGGGCGAACAGATAATCCACATCTGCATCCGGCACGGTTGGCGGACCGACGATGGCAACCTTGCTGGTGACCGGGTTGCCGCCGCCGATACCATCGATCTGCAACGGGTGACCGGATCCCATGACCGAAAGCAGAATCTGATCCCTTTGACGAGAATCCGATGGAAGATCGGATGCGAGAAAGAACGGCCCCTTGGAAGTGCCGCCTCGCATCAGAACGCAGGGAATGGAAATCAGGTCGTTCATGGTTGTGTCCGCATACTGATGCGATTTAAATATCAATCAGCTTCTTTGTTGCAGTAGACGGCAAAATGATTGATATGTGAAATGCGAATATCAGAAGGAATGATGCGTAATGAGCATTAATTGCGAAATACTGGATCTGCGTGCATTTCTATCGGTCGTCGAACTGGAAAATTTCCATCGCTCTGCCGAAGCTCTCAATCTGTCGCAGCCGGCACTCAGCCGGCGGATTCAGAAGCTGGAGTTGGCAATCGGCGCGCCTTTGCTCGAGCGGACGACGCGTCATGTCTCGACAACTGCGCTCGGGGCGGAGCTGATCCCGTTGGTGCGCCGGATGCTCGAGGAGTTCGACACGTCGCTGTTTGCGGTGCGCGACGTCGGGTCTCAACGCAGCGGTCTCGTGACGATCGCGTGCTTGCCGACGGCAGCTTTCTATTTTTTGCCCACCGTCATCAAGCAGTTCAGTGCCGAGTATCCCAATATTCGTTTTCGCATTCTCGATCTGCCGGCCACCGACGGTCTGCAGGCAGTCGCCCGCGGGGAAGTCGAGTTCGGCATCAATATCATGGGCTTCTCAGACCCCGACCTCGTTTTTGACCGGCTCATCGAGGATCCCTTTGTACTGGCAGTACGCAAGGATCATCCGTTGGCGGCGAAGAGTGAGCTTGAGTGGGGTGATTTGGCGCCCTATCAACTGATCACGGTTCACCGGTCCAGCGGC
Organism: Pararhizobium sp. LjRoot238; assembly: GCF_964252955.1. Lineage (NCBI taxonomy): Bacteria > Pseudomonadati > Pseudomonadota > Alphaproteobacteria > Hyphomicrobiales > Rhizobiaceae > Pararhizobium > Pararhizobium sp. LjRoot238. Next base: position 67,623 of record NZ_CAXUPP020000005.1, read on the forward strand.
AATCGCACGCTTCTTGATGCAGCATTGGCGAAATCGAACCTGAAATTGCGCTGGTCCTATGAAGTCACGCATCTGTCGACATCGCTTGGTTTGGTCGAAGCTGGGCTCGGAATTTCGGTTTTGCCGAAGCTCGCCACACCACAGGAGGAGCACCCGTTCCTCGTCACGAGACCGATTCGTAATCCGGAGATCTCGCGAACGATCGGCATCGTGCGCCGCCGTGGTGGCACACTTTCGCCGGCAGCCGAGCGCTTCATGACAATGTTGATTGGGACTTGGGCTGAGGCCTAAGTCAAGCGTGCCATTTGAGCGGGGCTTCTGGTTTACTGTGTCGTGCTGGCTACTCGTCAGGCTCTGTTGGGGCAATTGTTGACCGGCCCGCGGTTCTGACCTCATCGTCCGCCTCCGCCTGTTACCGCCCTTGTGCGTCTCCGCTCCACCCGGCTTGGCGCTGGGGCAGCTATGCCATATCTTGCAGACTCGATCCCATCTACATCCGAGGCCTCCATTCCCAAGCCGACTTTCCACAATATCGCCCGCCTTGCCGGTGTAGGTACCGCGACGGTAGAACGCGTGCTCAACGGTCGAGGCGGGGTTCGCCGCGAACTTGCCGAGAAAGTCATTGCTGCCGCGCGTACGCTCGACTATCCCCGCCGGCTGCCGGACGTGCATCGCGGCATTTTTCGCATCGACGTAATTCTGGTCAGGCCGGAAACAACCTTCTTCTCTCGCCTTTCACAGGCTTTCGGTCGGATCGCCGCGACGCTTGACGTATCCGTCGCCGTGCACCGCACCTTCATGGACGAACACGATCCTGCGGCGATCGCCGAGCGGATCGCAAACCCGGAGACGAGACGAGCGGGGCTGATCCTGGCCGTGCCGGATCACCCACTCATCCGGTCGGCACTGGCCAAGCTGGAAAAGGAAGGCCTGCCGGTCCTGCAGATCGTTACACGCGCCGAAGGGGTCAGGGCGGATTATGTCGGTATCGACAATTATGCCGCGGGCCGAACGGCTGGACTGCTTCTGTCCCGGATGCAGCCGAGTAAAGGTACAATCGTCGCCCTCTGCCACAGTCAGATCTACCAGGTGCATCGCGACCGCATCCGCGGCTTTTCCGACTATCTCGCCGAGAGGCCCCGCGACGGTTTGGCCTTTGCCGCCGTCCTGTTCGGCCATGACGATGCCGGGCATAGTGCCGACTGGCTGTTCGAGGCATTGCGTCTCTGGCCTGATCTCGTCGGCCTCTACAACGCGGGCGGTGCCAACGCTTCGTTGTCGGCCGTGCTGCGCAAGCAGACGCGCGGTCGGGACATCTTCTTTGTCGGCCATGAACTCACCGAACGCAGCGCGGCAGCCTTGCGGGAAGGCGTCATGTCAGTTGTCCTCGATCAGGCTCCGGAGGCGCAAGCGCGCCGTGCGATCGACCTGATGCTCGCCCGTCTCGGGCTTGTTGGCGAAGCGATCTCGAACGATCCCATCCGCTTCGTCACGATCACATCGGAAAATCTCTAAGGTTTGTAGCTCTTGAAAGGAATCGAACCTGCGACCAGTAGTTCGTCCCGAGTCATTTTCGCAGGTTCCACATGAGACGTTATGCGATGCTGCGAGCACAGAACGAGAACAGATCGTTCGCTTCTGCTTTGCGCCCGGCAATGCACCAAGATGCGAGAGTGATGGGGCTTGAATGCACCAGGTCAACTTCCACCTGTTCGCCCCGCACTACGCTGACTGCTCACCGGCCGACTTTCCTTCATCCGTAAACAGTCTAGGGCGGGAGCATTGAGGAGCTTCGCGAATTTCCCTATGGGTACTCAGCTTGGGTATCGTGTCGAAGTGTTAAGCCAACCTCCGATGCTGACCATTATTGCGCAAGCGGCAAGCCCTGGACAGGTGGTTCTGCAGGCGTAGGCAAAACCAGTTTGCCATGACGCGCCATCGTTCGCCACGACGACAGATGGTTCCGCTTCAGCCCATAGCGGTCCGCCACCGCGTTCACCTTCACGCCCGGTTGCAGGCGCTCCGAAGCGATCCCGGCCTTCAACTCGTCCGGCCATTGGCGATGCACCTCACGTCCGGCCTGTCCGGTTGCGAGAAACTCCAAAGTCGTCTCCATGGAGAAATTCCCTTCGCTCTTCCATGGAATGTCGATCACAGATCACGGCGACAGCGGCAATGTGCGGCGAAACATCGGATACCCATACCCGGACTTTCCCTGCTCCTCTCCGCCGAGGACGCTTGTCCCGTTCCGTATTTAGATGGAGACGCCGGCCTCGCGGAGTCCGTCCACCAGCCGATCGAACAGATTGGGATCCCGGTATGGTAAAGTCCGCTTGAGGTGATCGATAGAAAAGTTCGGGTTAACCTCCAGGACCTCACGCCAATAGCGCCGCGCTTCTTCGTGCCGCCCGATTCGTCCACAGAGACACGCGAGATAAAAGCGCGTCATGTCCGATCGCGGCGCAAGCGTTAACCGACGCTTGAAGGCGATCTCGGCCTCGTCAAAGCGCCCGAGACTCAATAGCGCCCTCCCCAGGAAATGCAGCGACAGGTCGAATTGCGGGTCAAGCCGGTGGGCCCGTGTATACAGCGCCAGGGCGTCTTCGTGCCGACCCTGGAAATCCCTTATGGCGCCAAATGCCGTATAGGCGTTGGCCGAATTGGGGTCGAGTTCGATCGCCCGCTCTTCAGCGCGCTCCGCCTCATCCAGGCGCCGCATGAAGGCAAGCGCGAGCCCGAGCGCGTGATGGCCTTGCGGCTCAGTATCGTCCGTCTCGATTGCCCTGTGTGCCAGCTCGAACGCCTGTGTGAGATTGTCAGGCGTTGCGCCGTTCCAGTGGTTGATGAAGTCAGTTAAGGCGGTAATCGAGAGCGAAGCATAGGCCGCCGCCAGCCCCGGATCGATCACGATGGCGCGCTCCAGCATGCTGCGCGCCTCAGCGGACGATACGGAGTTGAACTGCAGAATGGACTGACGGGAGCGGACGAGCAGGTCGTAGGCTTCGGGATCGACCCTGCCGCGGCTCTCTCGCCACTCCTCTTCGCGGGGTGTCAGCTTCACTCTGAGCGCGTTGACGATCGTGCGGGTCACTTCGTCCTGAACAGCAAAAATATCCTCAAGTCCACGGTCGTAGCGCTCGGCCCACAGATGACCGCCCGTCGTGCCGTCGATCATCTGGGCGTTGATGCGAATACGGTCGGTGGCCCGGCGCACACTGCCTTCAAGGATGTAGCGGACGCCGAGTTCCCGGCTCACCTTGCGGATGTCCGGCGTCTTGCCTTTATAGGCGAAGGAGGAGTTCCGGGCGATCACGAAGAGGCCGGAAACCTTTGAAAGATCCGTGATAATGTCCTCGGTGATGCCATCGGCGAAATAACCCTGCTCCGGGTCGCCGGACATGTTGTCAAACGGTAGAACGGCTATCGATGGCTTCTTTGGAAGCTGCGGCGGGGGTTCGGCGGCAGTCTTGTTGGGATCGCTCGCGCGGTCGTTCGGCGACCAACGCCAAATGTGCACCGGGCGCTCGATGTTCTTGACCTCATAATCGCCGGCGTCGACGAAATCGAGGCCGACACGCCCATGCACGTATTCATGAATTCCATCCGAAATCGCCACGCCGCCAGGATCGGCAAGCGCCTCGATACGGGCAGCCACATTGACCCCGTCCCCGTATAGATCGCGGTCCTCGACCATGATGTCGCCCAGGTTGACACCGACGCGGAGCACGATCGCCCGGTCCTCCGGCATATCTCCGTTTGCGACGGCCATGGCCTGCTGAATTGCTGCTGCGCATTCGATGGCGTTGACGGCGCTGCCGAACTCGACAAGGACACCGTCACCCGTCCTCTTGAAGACGCGGCCCTGATGAGTTGCGACGAGCGGCTCCAGCACCTCTTTCCACCGCGCCATGAGCAGCGTGTGGGTGCTTTTTTCGTCCCGCTCCATAAGCCGGCTGTAGCCGACCACATCAGCGGCCAAAATGGCAGCAAGCCGACGTCTGATGGATTTGTTGGCCATGAGCAATGGCGCCTTCCTAGCACCGATTAGCCAAACTTTACTGCCGTATTGCTGCCATGTCTATTTGGCTTGAGGCAGGCCTCGGTCGACAACCAACGTTCGCTCGCAAACGTCCGCTTGTCCCATCTCCTTGCGCCAGCGGCCGAGCGGTAGCGTTCATCGGGCGCATCCGGAATGACCGGCTGGAGTCAACTTGCACCCTGGCGCGGACAAACCTGGATGATCGCAACGGGTGGAATCCGAACATTCGCGCCAGTGTGCCAAAAAGGTGGCATTGCAGACACTTCACTTCATCGTTCGGGCGACCCGATGCACTGGAAGCACCACGACGAAGCAGGCGCCGCCGCCCGACGGAGATTCGTATCGCACCGCGCCGCCGTGGCGCTCGGCGATCTGGCGCACCAGCGCCAGCCCCAAGCCCCAGCCGCCCGCGGCCTCGCTGCGGCCCGGGGGCCTGTAGAAGGGCTCGAAAACGCGGGCGCTCTCGCTATCCGGTAGACCCGGGCCGTGGTCGCGGACCCTGATTTCCACCTCGCTACCAGCCTGCGCGACAGTGGCTGCGACGGGCGGGTCGCCGTGGCGTAGCGCGTTCTGCATCAGATTGCGCACGAGCCTGGCGAGCAGGCGCGCATTGCCTGTGACCGTCGCCGGCGTGCCGGAGACCTCGACGCCGTTGCGCGCGCCCTCTTCCGAGACCAGAGCCAGAAGGTCGACGGACTCCGGTACATCGAGCTCATCGACATGATCGAGCCTGCTTGCCAGCAGGATCTCCTCGACCAGCGTGTTCAGCTCGGCGAGGTTATGGACGATCTCCTCCCTGCGGCTGTCGTCCGGCGCCTGTTCATAGAGGTCGATCGCGATACGCAGGCGCGCAAGCGGCGAGCGCAATTCGTGGCTGGCATTGGCGAGCAAGGCGCGGTGTGACCTGATCAGCCGCTCGACATGGTCGGCGGCCTTGTTGAAGCTCTTTGCCACCGCCGCGACCTCGTCGCTGCCGTCCTCAGGCACGCGGGCCACGAAATCGCCCCTGCCCCAGGCGTCAACGCCCGCGCGTAACCGTTCCAGCCGTCGGGTCAGGTGACGCACCACCGGATAGGCGGCGAGCCCGATGACGGCGGCGATCAACGCCAGATAGGCGAGCGGATTGCGGCCAGCCGGACGGAAAGGCCGCTCCATGCGCGCAGCTACTGCGCGACCGTCGGGCAACTCCGTTACCACGGTGTGAGTATTGCCTAACGGGCGGTGGCGCCAAGGCCGCTCGAGAATGTCGCGCGGGAGCGGTCGGCCGGCGCTCGCGATCAGTCTGCCACGCGGATCGTATACCGCTATGTCGGCGTCGAAGGCCCGTGAAAACCGCTCCAACGTCGCCTCGACCGACCGCTGGTCCATGTCGGGCGGAATCAGCGCGGCGACGAACCGCGCGCGTTGGCTCTGCCAACTGGACTCCTCCTCGCCCTGTCCCAGCCACACGAAGGCCGCGCTGGCGACGGCGACCGCGGCAAGGCTCGCCAGCAGCGTCAGATAGATTTTTAGGAACAGCCGGCTGCGCATCGCTCTATCTCTCGTCATCCTGGAAGCGGGCGAAGACATAGCCGGCGCCGCGCACGGTGATGATGCGCCTCGGATGCTTGGGGTCGCTCTCGATGGCCGCCCTGATGCGCGAGATATGGACGTCTATGGAACGGTCGAAGGCTTCCAACTCCTCACCCTTGACCGTGTCCATCAACTGCTCGCGCGACAGCGTGCGGCCGGCATTTTCGGCAAGCGCCACAAGCAGGTCGAACTGGTAGCTGGTCAGAGCACATTCGCGGCCGTCGATCCTGGCCGAGCGGGATCCCGGCTCGATCTCCAGCCGTCCGAAGCGCAGGACGCGCGAAACGGCCGCACCACCGTTGCGGCGGCGCAGGATCGCTTTCAGCCGCGCCAGCAGTTCGCGCGGATTGAAAGGCTTGGGTAGATAGTCGTCGGCACCTAGCTCCAGCCCGACGATGCGATCGGTCTCCTCGCCCTTGGCCGTGAGCATCAGGATCGGCACGTCGGAGACGGCGCGCATCCGCCGACAGGTCTCAAAGCCGTCGAGGTCGGGGAGCATGACGTCGAGGATCACGGCGTCCGGCGCACGGCGGCCGAGGTCAGCAAGGCCCGCCGTGGCCGTCGCGGCGGCGTGGACGATGTAGCCGTTTGCGGAGAGATAGTCGGCGAGCATGGCGGACAGGCGCGTATCATCATCGACGATCAGGACCTGTTCCACCATCGCTCCGCTCTCCGTTCAGTCCCTTGGCCGACGCAGTCTACCACCGGCCGCGGCCTCCGCGCTCCTTCAAATGCGCGGCCAGCTTGGCGCGTTGTTCGGGGGTCAGCACTTCGGCGGCGTCGAGGAGCGCAGTCGTCATCTTGCGCGAGGCCTCGTCGATGGCCGCGATGCGCTCACTGCGCAGTTTCTCGGCGGCGGCGCGGTCGATGGTCGGCGCGCCGAGGAGTTCGATAACCGCCTCACGCGTCTCGCGGAAGTCCCGGAAAGTCGGCCTGATCTCATCGCGCGCCTTGTCGATGATGTCCCAAAGCTTGTCTTCCTGTTCGGACGTTGCATTGAGTTCGTCGAGCAGGGAGCCGATCCGGTGTTCCATAAAGTCGCCACCTCCCATATGCGCGTGCATCAGGTGGCCGCCCATGCCGAAGCGGCCCATGCCAAAGCCGAAATCGTCGCTGCGCGCGGCTGCAAAGCCGATCCCGCCGACAACCGCGACGGCCGCGATGCCGCCGATCGCCGCGCGCCGGCCCCAGCCCTTCGAAGCGGCTTCGCTGGCGGCCGGGTTCGCCAGGTTCTTGTCCTCAGTTTCCATCATTCGTCTCCTTTTCCTCCGCAGCGCCTGCTGCAATGGAGGAAAGCTAACAGGCCAACGTTTCGCGCGTTCTGGGCGAATGTAAAGAAATGTAAAGCCGGAGCATTGCCGCCGCGGCGGCTCAACGCCTCTGCAGCAGCGGAACAGATGAAGATGCGCGCAGAAGCTGCGGCCGGCGAGCTCATGAGGGAGCCGATCGCGAAAACCTTCTCCCCAGGCCGTTTGTTTGTAAGCGATGAGGTGACACCGTTGCTTCTGGAAGTTCCAGGGCATCAGCGCGTCGATCTCGCTCGATGGCCAACCTGCGGGATACGCTCAAGCGTCTGTGTCAGCCAGGCCAGCGGGTCGACTTCGTTCATCTTGGCGGACTGGATGAGCGTAGAGAGCGTGGCCCAGCATCCACGGTGCGTTCCGCCCAGGCGATCAACGTAAATGGGATCACACTGTTGAGGCAGGCTTGAAACAGGAAACGCCGCCATATCGCGACGTCCCTTGGCAAGGCCAATCCGCGTGACCTGATGACGCCAAGGAGGATCGCGCCAGCCATCAAGGTGCGTGCGGCAATCAGTGTCACCGGCGGGATCGTTTCCACGCCGATTTTGATGAAGGTGTACGATGCGCCCTGCGCGGACCGATTTTTCGCGCGGCGACTGACAAATCTCGGTCAGCGGCCGGGATCGACTCACAGCGGCCACTCTTCAGCATCTCAATTACTGTAACTTACTGGCTCGTAATCGATGCCGCCGACGCGGTGCGAAGCAAATCACAGCGATTTGAGCCATTCAGCTAGCTCGCTTTCAGCGCGTTCTAAGGCACTATAGTTGAGAAGCTTGCGCAGCATCGCAACAGTTACCGCCCTTGCTCGAAGGTTGAAGCGGCTATCATCATGGTCGTCTGATGCGGTTTGATAGACGTCGAGTTTTTCATAAAGTTGCTGAAGTCTGTTCTGGACACTGCGAAGCGAAAGATTGCGTCTTCTCGCAATGGCTCGATCCGTCAGGCCCAACGCAATATCGACCAGGATTTCATACTCCGTGTCGCTAAACCCTTTTGTCTGGCCGAGGCTCTTTTGCTGCATCCCGCGTACTTCCCGATCAATGACGCATTGCGCCTCGACGAAAATGCTGCGCAAAGCCAGTTTCAACCGCTCGTCGGAGGCGGACTTGAGCACATATCCATAGGCCGCACCGTCTGGCACGATACGCGAAACACCCCGCACGTAGGCCTCATCGGAATAGTTGGACCAGAAGAGGATGCGCGTATCCGGCCGCTCTTTCCAGATCGTGCGGGCGGCCTCGATGCCATTTCGATTGTTCATCTGTAGATCCATGACGACATGGGCCGAACGGTGGTCGCGTGCGAGCTTTTCGCCCGCGGTGCCGCTTTCCGCCTCGATCACCGTTTCGCATTCCGGCAAGGCGGCACAGACGGCTTCATGAAGGTAGGAGCGGTGCAAGGGGTCGTCTTCGACGATCAGAACTTTCATGGCTCGTTCCTCGGGCCCGGTTGGCGCGGCGTTTGCGCTGCCACTGGCAGATGCACGCCGATCGCGGTCCCGAGATTGTTTCGGCCCGCACTGATGGAAAACTTGGCGGAAATCAGCCTAGCCCGCGTTTTCATATTGTCGATACCGCCGCCATTGCGCCGGCGCTGTTTGGCAATACCAACACCGTCGTCACAAACTTCAATTGAAAGGCCATCGGTTTGCTCGCGCAGCCGCACCACAATGCGGTTAGCCTGCGCATGGCGCACTGCATTGTTGATCGCCTCCTGGGTAATGCGAAACAGCGCAATGCAGACGGTCTGATCAAGGCTATCGATGCCGCCGTCCGTCTCGTCGATCAACTCGCGCTCGATCGAAAGGGCGCTGTCGCGCACCGATCGGTCGAGGTGGTTCTCCACTGCCTGCACGAAACCGAAGAGCTGCAGGACGGAGGGTTTGGCCTCCTCGATGATTTGCCGGAGATCCTGCATGCAGTGCTGTAGGCTGCGAACCAACGGCTCCAATACTTCGCCGGCAACATCCGGTTCGTGGGTAAGCCGCTCCAGCCGTCGCGACAAGCGTGTGAGATCCGCCAACGTTTGGTCGTGCAGGTCCATGCCGATGCGCTGCCGCTCGCGCTCGAGGGCTTCCGTCAAATTAAGTGCGCCAAGCCGCAGTCCCTCTTCGCGTGCCCGGGCCTCGGCCTCGACAATCGCCGATTGCTGCGCCTGCTCGGCAGCCCGGAGAGCAAAGAAATAAGGTGACAGCAAATCTGCGATGGAGCGGGCGTTGATGATGTCTTCCATCGTGTAAAGTCCTGCCTGGTGCGACGAACAGCTCAGTGCACCGATCACGTCCCCTTCCACTTTCAACGGAACATGGAGTCGGCTGCGTAGAGCCTGATCGAAAATAGGCAAGGTAAAGGCACCTTCGAAATTGAACCGCGGATCGATTCCAGCGTCATCTGTCAGAAAATACGAAACCTCGCCCCAGAGGAGGGTACGGATCGGGCTGCCGGAGACGAGCGCCGGCGGATGGTTACCCCATGCGGTTTCGAGCCCGGTCTCATAGGCCGTATGGTATTTTCCACCGTGCATGATGATGCAGACGTCGAGATGATCATGCGGGATGATATGGGAGATCTCCACCGCCACGGCCCGGATGGCGGAGCGGAACTCAAGCTGCCCGGCAAGCAGGCGCGATATTCCCAGATAATGATCGAGAAGTGCCGATGGCGCCATTTTGAGCACGGTTGTATCTCCCCCCCCCGCCGACTTCTTCCCGCCTCCACGGTAAAGCCCGGGTCGTTCCTCATTCTCTAGTAAGCGCCCGACAGGCGCCGCACGTCCTGCAGGATCCCGCATCATCTATAGCAGATACCGCAAAAGCGCTGCCTCAAACTTCCTATACAAGCCTCCAGTTCTATACCATCCTGTGCCTGCTGAGAGGAGGAAGCTCGGCATTTCACAAAAGCTCGTCACCGCTTCGGCCAGGATGGACAGATCCCGCTCAATGAAAGTCGGATCAACAGGGAGAGAGAGATGAATTTCAGAAAGATGCTTTTGGCATCGGCAGCACTGTCGTGCGCTGCAATGCCGATTCAGGCAATCGCCGATACGTCGGCCAAGAAGATTGCATTGTCCAACAACTACGCCGGCAACTCCTGGCGGCAGGCAATGCTGACGAGTTGGGAAAAGGTGGCCGGCGAAGCCGTGAAGGCCGGTATCGTTGCCGCGGCCGATCCTTTCACCACTGCCGAAAACCAAGCGACCGAACAGGCTGCTCAGATCCAGAATATGATTCTGCAGGGCTATGACGCCATTGTGCTCAACGCCGCTTCTCCGACGGCGCTCAATGGTGCCGTGAAGGAAGCTTGCGATGCTGGCATCACCGTCGTGTCATTCGATGGCATCGTCACCGAACCGTGTGCGTGGCGCATCGCTGTAGACTTCAAGGAAATGGGCCGCAGCCAGGTTGAATATTTGTCCAAAAAGCTGCCGTCCGGTGGCAATCTGCTTGAAATTCGCGGCCTCGCTGGCGTCTTCGTGGATGACGAGATCTCGGCCGGTATCCACGCCGGTGTGGCGCAGTTCCCGCAATTCAAGATCGTCGGCTCCGTCCACGGCGACTGGGCGCAGGACGTGGCCCAAAAGGCAGTGGCCGGCATCCTCCCGAGCCTTCCCGACGTTGCAGCGGTCGTCACCCAAGGCGGCGACGGTTATGGAGCGGCAGAAGCCTTCGCAGCCGCCAAGCGGCCGATACCAACCATCATCATGGGCAACCGGCAGGACGAGTTGAAATGGTGGAAGGAACAGAAGGATGCCAATGGCTACGAAACCATGTCGGTTTCGATCGCACCTGGCGTGTCAACGCTCGCCTTCTGGGTTGCCCAGCAGATTCTCGACGGTAAGGAAGTGAAGAAGGATCTCGTCGTTCCCTTCCTCAGCATTAGCCAGGACACGCTGGAAACTAATCTGGCCAACACCCAGGAAGGTGGCGTCGCCAACGTCGAGTATTCGCAAGCTGATGCCGAAAAGGTCATAGCGGAAGCAAAATAAAGTATCCTCCCAACTTACGGTTCTGTCTGGTCTTCGAACCGGCCAGAACCGTCTCTTTTTCCGGGAATGCACAGTATGACGGCAATACCGCTGCGGGGCGCGGTCATCGAGGTCGCGGATGCCAAGGTCAGCTTTGGCGCGGTCAAGGCACTCGATGGTGTAACCATGAGAATTTTGCCTGGCGAATGCGTTGGCCTCGTCGGACACAACGGCGCCGGCAAATCGACGATCGTCAACGTCATCAATGGCGGGTTGTCGCCCCATCAGGGCACGATCGCATGCGGGGGGGAGCCGATGCCCCGTTATGGCATCGCTGCGGCGCGCGCCAATGGCGTTCGCTGCGTCTTCCAGGAACTGTCGCTGTGTCCGAACCTGACGGTGATCGAGAACACCCGCATAATGCACCGCACGCTCGCGGGCTGGGGCTGGCGGCATCGAGCAGCACGCATTATCGGCGACAAACTCGATGAGATATTCCCCGGCCATGGTATCGACCCAAGCGGTGTCGTCGGTGATCTTTCGATCGCAGAGCGTCAGATGGTGGAGATAGCCACGGCCTTCTCGCAGGTAGCACAACCAGTGAAACTGGTGATTCTCGATGAACCCACGTCGTCGCTCGACGCAACCCTCGCGACGCAGTTGCTGGGCTATGTCCGCAGCTTCGTCGAGACCGGCGGATCGGTCATCTTCATCTCCCATATCCTTGGCGAAATACTGTCGACGTCCGACCGCATCGTCGTGATGAAGGACGGCAAGGTGGTGACCGATCGACCTGCCGGCGAATTCGACGAGCACAGCCTGGTCGCGGCTATGGGGAGCGTGGTTAAGGGTCGCGATCAAGAAAAGCGCGTCAAGGACACCGCCGGACTGACGCCGCTCCTGTCGCAGCCTTCGCGTCGCGGTAAGGGTCTTCCCTTTCAGGCTTTTCCTGGTGAAATTATCGGTCTTGCCGGCCTGGGTGGCCACGGCCAGACCGATACGCTAATCGATCTCTATCTAGGGCGCACTGGGAGCTGGTTCCGCGCGCCCGAAGCTCAGGTGGCCTTCATCGCCGGAGATCGCGCGCTAAACGGCGTCTTCCCGCTTTGGAGCATCCTGAAGAACCTGACGATCGCTGATCTTGCAGGCCTCTCCCGGAGGGGCATCGTCAGCGAGCCCGCCGAGGCTGATCTCGGGCAGGCCTGGAAAGAGCGTATCGAGATCCGCACCCCGAATGTCGGCAATCCGATTCTGTCGCTCTCAGGCGGCAACCAACAGAAGGTATTGTTTGCCCGTGCCCTTGCCACGCCGGCACCCGCCGTACTGATGGACGATCCCATGCGCGGTGTCGACATCGGCACGAAGCAGGAGGTTTATGCCATCCTACGGGCTGAGGCCGATAAGGGACGCACTTTCGTCTGGTACTCGACCGAGATGGATGAAATCTGCCTTTGCGATCGGGTTTATGTGTTCAATAACGGTCTAATCGTTGCTGAGCTCAGGGGAGACGATGTGACGGAGAAGAGTATCCTGGCAGCCTCTTTCATGGGCGCCGCGGCATGAAGAGAACGCTATCCTCCGCTTCGATCCGACTTTTGATACCCGCTTTGTCGCTGACCATCCTACTGATCGCCGTCTTCTATCTGCAGCCGCGCGCCATGAGTTATGTCGGACTCAACCTTTTGTTCAATCTGGCCGTGCCGATTGCGTTGGCGACGATTGCGCAGATGTTGATCATGACGGTCAACGATCTCGACCTGTCGATGGGTACTTTCGTCAGCTTCGTGGCGTGTGTCGCTGCCACGTTCCTACAGGCCACCCCCGTGATCGGTGTGCTCATCCTTGCGGCCGCAATCGCAACCTATGCAGCACTCGGCGTGTTGATCCATGTCCGTACTCTTCCGTCCATCGTTGTCACACTCGGCATGAGCTTCGTTTGGGGCGGTCTTGCAGTCCTCATCCTGCCGGCTCCTGGCGGACACGCGCCGGAATGGGCGCGCGCCGTCATGATCTCCCGGCCACCATTGGTGCCAATGGCGATCATCGCCTGCGTCGTCATAGCTCTGGTCGCGCATTTTGTGATCATGCGCTCGTCCATCGGTGTTATCCTGCGCGGCGTCGGCGGCAATGCCCGCTCCGTGGAACGCGCGGGCTGGTCTATTCTGGGAGCGCGGGCAGCGACCTACGCGCTGGCGGCTTTTTTTGCCATTCTCGCCGGTATCTCGCTGGTCGGATTGACCACGTCGGCCGACGCCAATATTGCGCTTCGCTACACGCTCTTGTCGATTGCCGGTGTCATCCTTGGTGGCGGCGAGTTCACTGGTGGCCGCGTCTCTCCCATCGGCGCGGTCATCGGCGCGTTGACGCTGACGCTTGCCGGCTCGTTTCTATCCTTCCTGCGCATCTCGCCGGATTGGCAGATTGGCGCGCAGGGTGCGATTCTGATCGTCGTGCTTGGGCTCCGGCTGCTGCTCAAACGCCTTGAAAACCGGGAGAAGCGATCATGAGCATCTTCGCTTCCCTGTCTCGTAAGCCCTGGATCTGGTCTTTCGTTGCAGCATTCGTCGTCTGGATCGCCACCATCCTATTTACCGGTGGTACAAGCGCAATTGGGCTCAGCCAAGCGGCGCTGACTTTCGCCGCTTTCTCCATACTTGTCGGCATTGGCCAAATGTTCGTGATCACGCTGGGGCCGGGCAACATCGATCTCTGCGTTCCGGCCACAATGACGCTTGCGGGCACTGTCGCACTGAAATTCATGCAGGTCGATAATTCGCTTATCCTGCCGGGTCTTGTCGTCGCCGTCGCGATCGGCGTCGTAGTCGGCATCGGCAACTTTGCTCTGATCAAGCTCCTGCAGATCCCGCCGATCATCGCGACGCTGTCGATGAGTTTCATCGTGCAATCGACGGCGATCTGGACCAATCGTGGCCTGCGTATCAAGCCGCCGCAGGCCCTTGCAAAATTCACAACCGAAACGACGATCGGGATCCCGCATGTCGCTCTCGTTGCCTTGATCCTTTCGGTTTTCGCCTTTATCCTGTTGCAAAAGACGGTCTACGGCCGCTGGATCGCGGCGATCGGTCAGAGCATCCGTGCGGCTCGGATGGCCGGCATCCCGGTCGACGGGACGCGCTTCATCACCTACATCCTGTGCGCCATTTTGGCCGCGGTCTGCGGTTATCTCCTCGCCAGCTTCTCCGGTGGGGCCGCGCTCAACATGGGTTCGGAATACCTCTTGATGTCGATCGCCGTCGTCGTCATCGGCGGCACGGCTGTTGCCGGCGGCAACAGCAATGTGGCCGGAATCTGGGGAGCATCGCTCTTCATGTTTCTTGTTGTTTCCATGCTCAATACCTATGGAGCCGGCGCCGGCATCAGGCTGATCATGACAGGCCTCATCATTATTGCCGTCATTGTGGTCGCAGGCGGCCGCAATCCAAACCAACGATAATTCGGTCCGATCCCATGCTCCAAGTTTCCCCCTATGAAGTCCATGACCCAAGATTTAAGGCGCTGTTCATAGGCAGTGTCGTCCTCGAAGAGCTTTATACCGGCTGCCGCTGGGCGGAGGGTCCAGTCTGGTTCGGCGATGCGCAGCAGCTTGTCTGGAGCGACATTCCAAGCGAGCGAATATTGCGCTGGGTGCCGGACGGCGGGGTCTCCGTGTTCCGCGCGCCGTCGAACTTCGCCAATGGAAACACCCGCGATCGGCAGGGGCGGCTGATTTCTTGCGAGCACGGCACGCGGCGCGTCACGCGTACCGAAGCGGATGGTTCGATCACGGTTCTTGCCGACAGCTATCAGGGAAGACGGCTGAATTCACCCAACGATGTCATCGTCCGGTCGGACGGCACCATCTGGTTTACCGATCCGACCTACGGCATTCTCTCGGATTATGAAGGTTATCAGGCAAATCCGGAACAGCCCACCCGCAACGTCTACCGGCTCGATCCCGCCACCGGCGATCTTGCCGTCGTTGTCAGCGATTTTCTGCAGCCCAACGGCCTTGCCTTCTCACCGGACGAGACCAAGCTCTATGTCACCGACAGCGGTGCGAGCCACGACGATAACGCGGCCCGCCATATTCGGATCTTCGATATCGGGGATAACGGAGCGCTGACAAGCGGGCGAGTTTTCTGCAACATCGATAACGGCATCCCAGACGGGATGCGCGTTGATGTGAGTGGAAATGTCTGGTCAAGCGCTGCAGATGGGGTGCACTGCTTTGCGCCGGACGGTACTCTCATCGGCAAGATCAAGGTTCCCCAGACGGTCGCAAATCTCACATTTGGCGGGCCACGTCGCAACCGCTTGTTTATCACCGCCACACAGTCGCTTTATGCCATTTATCTGACGACAACGGGAGCGACCTGGCCTCGGTGACGCGCAGACGGCGGAAGTCACGGACGCCGTCCTCACAAGCCGCCGCCTCACGGCGCCCCGGACGACATTCGGTTGCAGACTTGGATCGATCTTCGCCTGGATAGCGCTGCGACGCCAGCGAGATTGGCAAGTTCATGACCTCTCATCACCGATTGGTTCCACTGCTTAAGTCCGGCTCGGAAGATGGCATCGAGCTGTTCCGCCAACCCGGCGAGTGTGACCTCACCCAACCTGCCGATCAGTAGCCGTTCGGCTCATTGAGCATCCGCGACTGAGCTGTGACGACCTGTTCTGCTAATCGCGAAGAGATAACGGCCAGCCAAAACGCTTCATACCCCAATTCGCCAGCCGGAGACGGCTCGGGTTCCGGAGCCTCCGAAAACAGTCGCGCAAATCGGCGAAGCTCGACCTCCTTACCCTCGAACCAGGCGTCCAGCCCACAGTAGGCGACCGCGGTCGCTGCATCAGCATTTAATGAAAGGCCGAATCTACGAGCGCGAGAATGGAGGTGAAGTCACTTTGATTTCAAAGTCGTTTGGTGTCCGTTTCAAGCTCCGGTCTATGGGGGCCTTTCCTCGACCCATCCTGACTTTAAGGTCTACAATGAGCACGAGCGAGCGCGCGATTGACCAGGATGGTTATGTTCTCGATGAGATCGTACAGACCCGCCGCGATACCAAAGCCGCCAAGCGATTGCTGATCCGGCTTTTAAAGAAGCAAGGTCTCCCACCAAAACGATCAGTCGAGCTTGAGCAGCGTAATCAACTCGGCAGCTTTCTGCCTCGCAGGTTCTCCAACAAGAGAGGCGCGATCTGATCGAGTATCTGAAGTCGATCTGACCGCCGATCGACAGCGCGTGGGCGCTACATCATATGCAGCCTCCAGGGCTACTCATATACAGCGCACTTGACCTCTCGAGGTGCCCCAGCATCGCGACTTCGGCCCCATCGGCATCCGCCGCTGCCAGTCGATCGATTATCTTCTCGTGTTCAACAAGCGTTAACTTTTCCTTGCCCGTCCAAATGAGCATGTCGGTGTGATACTCCTTGAGCCAGGCTAACATAGCCTCGCTGACTGCAACGAAGATCGGATTGCCCGAGATCTGAGCGATGCGAGTGTGAAATTGCATATCGGCGGAAATGAATTCTTCGGCTTTTCCCAACGATCGCCGCTGCCGTTCGAGGATTTCCCGCAGTTCTTCGACATCCCGTTCCGTGGCTTTTGCCGCTGCTTCGCGTGCCATCCCCCGCTCGAAAAAAATACGCGCGTTTTTCAGGTGTTCCAGCGAGTCAGATGATCGCGACAACATGATCTTTGCGGTTGAATTGACCTGCCGGAAGATGGACTGCGCGGTCAACTCCAAGACCTTCGCCCGCTCGCCGTGCGAAATCGCCACGAGGCCCATGTTCGCTAGCGACTGCATCGCTTCGCGTATCGCCGGGCGCCCCACGCCAAAGCGCTCCATGAGGACACGTTCCGACGGCATATCATCGCCCGGCTTCAACTCGCCCGAGGTAATCATTCGCTCAAGACGGTCAAACACTTCATCGGAGAGTTTGCGCCTCACGATCTGCTCTACTGGCTGGTTCATGCTGACTCGCTGGATCAAGGTCTCCCCTCCTTATGTACCTGAGCGAACTGGCAAGGAAAGATCAAGTCGCCGTTTTGAGCCGAAAACTTTGCAAGGACAGCCTAAAACGTCTTGCGCGATTTGGAATACTCATTATACCAGCTAATGAGGTGACGTCATCAATAAACGTGTTGGCATAAAGGAGCAACGAACAATTCATGATGATCACCGTCACCTACCGTATTGAAACGCCCGGCAGCGTCGAGGGCATGGCGGAAAAGATCGCCAGCGATCAATCGACAGGCACATTCGTACCGGTTCCAGGTGAGACGCAGGAGCTAAAGGCGCGCGTCGCCGCTCATGTGCTTGCCATTCGTCCCCTTCCCGATGCGCCGTCCCCAAGCTGGCCGGAAGCACCGGCGGGGCACGACGTCATCCACCGCGCCGACACCGATATCGCCTTTCCGCTTGATGCCATCGGCACCGATCTCTCTGCCTTGATGACCATTGCTGTCGGCGGCATCTTTTCCATTCGCGGCCTGACCGGCCTCAGGGTTGTGGATCTCAAGCTGCCGGATGCATATCGCGGGGCCTATCCCGGCCCGCAGTTCGGTCTTGCCGGAAGCCGGAGGCTCACCGGCGTCTACGACCGCCCAATCATCGGTACCATCGTCAAACCAGCGCTTGGCCTGCGCCCGCAGGAAACCGCGGAACTCGTCGGGAATCTCATCCAGTCTGGAGTCGATTTCATAAAGGACGACGAGAAACTGATGAGCCCGGTCTATTCTCCGCTCGAGGAACGCGTTGCCGCCATCATGCCCAAGATCCTCGATCATGAGCAGAAGACCGGCAAGAAGGTGATGTATGCGTTCGGCATCTCCCACACTGATCCGGACGAGATGATGCGAAACCACGACCTCGTTCTGAAGGCGGGTGGCAACTGCGCCGTCGTCAACATCAACTCCATCGGCATGGGCGCCATGGCATTTTTGCGCAAACGCTCTGGCCTCGTGTTGCACGCTCATCGCAACGGTTGGGACGTGCTGACGCGTCATCCCGGCATTGGTTTCGATTTCAAGGTCTGGCAGCAGTTCTGGCGTCTGCTCGGCGTCGACCAGTTCCAGATCAATGGCATCGGAGTCAAATACTGGGAACCGGACGAGAGCTTCGTCGAATCCTTCAAGGCTGTCACTACGCCACTGTTCGACGCGTCCGACTGCGCGCTTCCCGTTGCAGGCTCCGGTCAATGGGGCGGGCAAGCGCCCGAAACCTACCGCCGCACCGGCCGTACGACGGATCTTCTCTATCTGTGCGGCGGCGGTATCGTCAGTCATCCAGGTGGCCCGGTCGCCGGTGTGCATGCCGTGCAGCAGGCCTGGCAAGCAGCGGTTGCGGACATCCCGCTCGAAACCTATGCCGAGGACCATCCGGAGTTGGCGGCGTCGCTCAAGAAATTCGGCAAAGGCGAGTGAGAGCCATGACGAAACACGATCTACTCCTTTCCTATTATGGCGACGACCTCACCGGCTCCACCGATGTGATGGAAGCGCTCGCCTCCAACGGCGTGGAGACCGTCTTGTTCATGGACATACCGGATGAAGGTCTTCTGCATCGCTTCAGCCATTGCCGCGCGATCGGTCTTGCCGGCACGAGCCGCAGTGAAACCCCGGACTGGATGGATGAACACCTCACGCTCGCCCTTGCTTGGTTGAAAAGCCTGAATGCCGCCATCTGCCACTACAAGGTTTGCTCGACCTTCGACTCGAGCCCGCAAATCGGCAACATCGGCAAGGCGGTCGAGATCGGAAAGAAACTGTTCGATCAGGCCTATGTTCCTCTCGTCGTCGGCGCGCCGCAGCTGAAACGCTATACAGCCTTTGGTCACCTCTTCGCTGCCTATCGGGGCGAGGTCTATCGTATCGACCGTCACCCCGTGATGAACCGCCACCCTGTAACTCCCATGGCCGAGGCTGACCTGCGCCTGCACCTCAAGGAACAGACGGCGCTTGAGACACGGCTTGCCGATCTCCCGATGCTGGACGCCACAGACGCCGATGACAAGATCGATGCCCTCTGCGAACGCGCAGACGGCATGGTACTCTTCGACGTCGATAGCACCGAAAGCCAGATCAATGCCGGTCGCCAGCTCTTCCGGCTGAAGCCCGGCAATGGCTGGTTCGTATCGGGTTCTTCAGGCGTCGAATACGCACTCCTTACCGCCTGGTCGCAAGCTGGGCTGACGTCGGGACGCAGGGCGTTTCCTCTCCCCGGCAGGGCTCATCGCATCGCCGTCGTTTCCGGGAGCGTCTCGCCCACCACAGAGCGCCAGATCCGCCACGCCACCGAAAATGGCTTTGCCGGCATCAACCTCGAGCCGATGGAACTGCTCGGCGAGAATGGTAACGCTGCGCTGGAACGTGCCATCGCCGCGGGCATCGAATGTCTTCAACAGGGCAGCAGCGTCATCCTCAACACTGCACTCGGCCCATCCGCCGACCGCGGCAGCCATATCGACAGGATTGCCGGTAGCCGCCATCGCCTCGGCCGAATGCTCGGCAAAATCCTGCGTCGCCTCACTGAGGAACAGAACCTGAAACGCGCCGTCATCGCGGGCGGTGACACGTCAAGTCATGCGCTGCGGGAGTTGAATGTAGAGGCGTTGACGACCCTGCTACCTCTGCCCCAGACGCCCGGTTCCCCCCTCTGTACAGCCCATGGGACGCACGCCGCGACGAACGGACTGCAGATCGCCCTTAAGGGCGGCCAGGTGGGATCGGATGCCTATTTCTCGCAGATCCGGGACGGCGTGCAGGCGTAATCGAGGGAGAATGAAACGATGACGTTCTGGGTAGGGACGAGCTTCAAGATGAACAAGCTGCTCTCGGAGGCTCTCGCCTTTGCGAATGCTCTTGTCGAATCGGATGCCGCGCGCGATGCGCGCATTCAGCGTTTTGTCATCCCGCCGTTCACCGCCGCGCGTGAGGTCAAGGCCGCCCTAAACGGTACCTCTGTGAGGGTTGGAGCCCAGAACATGCACTGGGATGATGCCGGCGCCTGGACCGGCGAAATCTCTGCGCCGATGCTGGTCGATTGCGGGCTCGATCTGGTCGAACTTGGCCATAGCGAGCGCCGAGAATTCTTCGGCGAGACGGACGAGACCGTTGGATTGAAGGTCGAGAGCGCCGTGCGTCATGCTTTGATTCCGCTGATCTGCATCGGCGAGACGCTTGTGGAGCGCGAGAGTGGGCGGGCGGATGCGATGCTGAAGTCGCAGGTCGAAGGTGCTCTTGGGCAGCTTCAAGGCGAGGCTAAGAATGCTGACATCCTGATCGCCTACGAGCCAGTCTGGGCGATCGGCGTCAAGGGCATTCCGGCATCCTCGGAATATGCCGATGCGCGCCATGCGAAGATCTCCGCAGCCGCGCAAGCCGTGCTCGGGCGAAAAATCCCGGTGCTCTATGGCGGTAGCGTCAATCCAGACAATTGCGTGGAGTTCGCCGCCTGCACCCATATCGACGGGCTGTTCATCGGCCGCTCGGCTTGGGCGGTTTCCGGCTATCTCGACATTCTCGGCCGAGTGTCCAAGGCGCTCCCTGAACCAGGCTACGACAAACGGAAGGATACCCCATGAATATCGCGATCGGAGCAGACAGCGCGGGCAAGCCGCTGCTCGACGTCATAGCCGCCCATCTAGCCACCAGGCCGCACCTTAAGGTCAGCGACCTCAGCCAATCCGGCTACTATGCCGACCTGTCGCTGGCGCTGGCGCAGACCATCATCGATGGTCAGAACGAGCGCGGCATTCTGATCTGCGGCACGGGCATCGGCGTAGCGATTTCGGCTAACAAGGTGCCCGGCATCCGCGCCGCTCTGACCCACGACACCTATTCGGCTGAACGCGCGGCGAAGTCTAACAACGCGCAGATCATCACCATGGGTGCCCGCGTCATCGGCCCGGAACTTGCCAAGAGGATCGTCGACAAATGGCTGGAATCCGACTTCGACCCCAACGGCGCGTCCGCCGAAAATGTCGAGGCCATCAACCGACTGGACAAGGTGAAGTAACCGAGAGCTTCAGAACGCAAGCGCATTTTCCAACGCGGAGCACGACCCTCATGGTTCAAGGCCCGAGCTATATGGCTGCGGACGGATTTTGCATTCGGTCGTACGCAGGTCCGAAAATCCGTCCATGAGCTGATATGATGATTGACTCATCATACCAGTTGCATATAGTTACGGCAAACAGACAATAAGCGAGGAAAAATGACTTCAATTGCTCTCTTCGGCGCCGGCGGCAAAATGGGCTACCGGCTGGCCAAGAACTTAAAAGGCTCGCGCTTTGACGTGCGCCACATCGAAGTCAGCGATGCGAGCCAGGCGCGGCTGAAAAACGATCTCGAGATCTCCTGCGTGCCGGCCAATGCCGGGCTGGATGGCGCCAACGTTGTCATTCTCGCCGTTCCGGATACGGCAATCGGCAAGGTCGCGGCCGATATCGTCGACAAGCTCGCAGCCGGCACCATGGTTGTGGCCCTCGACGCGGCGGCCCCGTTTGCCGGCCACCTGCCGGTTCGGGCCGATCTCACCTATTTCGTCACCCATCCGTGCCATCCGCCGATCTTCAACGATGAAACGGACATGGCCGCGAAGAGGGATCATTTCGGCGGTCTGTTTGCCAAGCAGCATATCGTTTCCGCCCTGATGCAGGGACCGGAAGAGGCCTACGGCCTCGGCGAAGAGATCGCCAAGGTCATCTGGTCGCCGGTCATGCGCTCGCATCGCGTTACTGTCGAGCAGATGGCGATGCTGGAGCCGGGCCTATCTGAAACCGTCTGCGCCTCGCTGCTGGTCGTCATGAAGCAGGCCATGGACGAGTGTGTGAAACGCGGTGTGCCGGAGGAGGCCGCTCGTGACTTCCTGCTCGGCCACATGAACGTGCTCGGCGCCGTGATCTTCGGCGAGGTGCAGGGCGTGTTCTCCGATGCCTGCAACAAGGCCATTGAATTCGGCATCCCGGCGCTGATGCGCGACGACTGGAAAAAAGTCTTCGAACCACAGGAGATCGCCGAGAGCATTCGGCGCATCACCTGATCGCCGTCAGGCTCTAAGGCCTGACAATCATCGGCTCCGCCGGGAACGGGGCCGATCAATTCACTTGGGAGGAACCACATGAAACTAACACGCAGACTAACCCTTGCCGCCTTTGCCTGCGCCCTTTCACTGGGCGTTGCGATGCCGGCCTTTGCTGCCGACCTCATCGCCATCATCACCCCCTCGCACGACAACCCGTTCTTCAAGGCGGAAGCCGTCGGCGCGGAAGCCAAGGCCAAGGAACTCGGCTACGAAACCCTGGTTCTCGTCCATGACGACGATGCCAACAAGCAATCGCAATTGATCGATACCGCTATCGGCCGCGGCGCAAAGGCGATCATTCTCGACAATGCGGGCTCGGAAGCCTCGATTGCCGCCGTTCAGAAGGCCAAGGACGCAGGCGTTCCCTCCTTCCTGATCGACCGTGAAATCAACGCCACCGGCGTTGCCGTCTCGCAGATCGTTTCCAACAACTATCAGGGCGCGCAGCTCGGTGCCGAAGAGTTCGTCAAGCTGATGGGCGAGGCCGGCAACTATGTCGAACTGCTCGGCCGCGAAGCCGATCTTAACGCCGGCATCCGCTCCAAGGGTTACCACGACATCATCGACGAATATCCGGACATGAAGATGGTCGCCCAGCAGTCGGCCAACTGGAGCCAGACGGAGGGCTACTCCAAGATGGAGACCATCCTGCAGGCGAACCCGGATATCAAGGGCGTCATCTCCGGCAACGACACGATGGCCATGGGCGCAATCGCCGCTCTCCAGGCCGCCGGCCGCAAGGACGTGATCGTCGTCGGTTTCGACGGTTCCAACGACGTGCGCGATAGCATCGCGTCGGGCGGCATCAAGGCGACCGTGCTGCAACCGGCTTACGCGCAGGCGCAGATGGCTGTCGAACAGGCCGACGTCTTCATCAAGACCGGCAAGGGTCCGGCTGAGGAAAAGCAGCTTATGGATTGCGTGCTGATCAACGGCGAGAATTCCGCCAAGCTCGAAACCTTCGCGCTCACGAACTGATCCTCCCAAAGAATGCGCGCAGGGCGGACACTCTCCGCCCTGCGTTTATTTCCATCTGATGGAGCAGAATTCCATGCCGAACTTCGTGACAACCGCCGCAATCTCGCTCGCCATCGTGCTGGCGCTGCCCGGTTGCAAGATCATCAAGACGCCGACGGCCGAAGAGGCCGCAGAAGCTGCAAGCGGCGGGTTCAATCCCGATCGCCAGGTCGCGGATATCTGGATTGCGAAAGTCATTCCGTTCCTGGAAATGCGCGCCGGAACCTTCCAGGAGGTTTCCGCTCTGTCTAAATCCGATCTCGATGCCGCCGCGGCAAAATACGGTCACAAGGAAAAGGACGGCACGGCCCCCTGGACATTTGCCGCGAAAGTCTCCGGCACGATCGTCAAGGCCGAAACGAAATCCCGTGCTGCCTACCTCGACACTGATGTCGATGGCGACGGCAAGGCGGATGTGCGCGTCCAGATCGGCCCGGTCATCAAGGGCACCGCGATCCGCGACAGCCTCGACTTCGTCAATTTCAACGAATTCAAGAACCAGATCCAGTGGGCTGAATTCGGCAAGGCCTTCAACATCCATGTCAACGGCTTGACGCTCGAAAAGCTGCCGCGCGAAGGCCTCGAAGGCAAAAACGTGGAAGCTCTCGGCGCCTATCCCCTGCCGTCCGCTGGCCAGCCGGCGTTGCTGACGCCCGCCACCATCACGATCGGCGGCTGACATGGCAGCCGAGACACATGAGACCATCCTAAAGCTCGACGACGTGACGAAAGTCTATTCGGGCATCGTCGCAGTCAAGCATGCGAGCCTCGAACTGAAGCGCGGCGCGGTCAACGTGCTCGTCGGCGAAAACGGCGCCGGCAAGTCGACGCTGATGCGCATGATCGCCGGCGTCGAGAAACCTTCTCTCGGCCGCATCCTGCTCGACGGCAAGGAGGTCGAGTTCAACTCCCCGGCCGATGCGCAGAGGCATGGCATCGGCATGGTGTTTCAGGAATTGAACCTGTTCGGCAACCTCTCGGTCGCCGAAAACATCTTCGCCACCCGCGAGATCACCCGCGGCATTCGCGGCATCGATCACAAGACGCAGGTCGAAAAGGCCAATCATTTCCTCGACAAGCTCGCCGCTGGCATCAGTGCCGAAACCATGGTCGAGGACCTGCCGATCGGCCAACAGCAGCTTGTGGAAATCGCCAAGGCGATCTCGCTCGATACCCGTATCCTCATTCTCGACGAGCCGACCTCGGCATTGTCGGCCGCGGAAGTCGATATCCTCTTCAAGGTCATCGGCGAGTTGAAGGCGCAGGGCGTCGCCATTGTCTACATCTCGCACCGGCTGGAAGAGCTGATGCGCATCGGCGATTACATTACCGTGCTGCGCGACGGCCAGATTACCGGCCAGGCAATGGTTCGGGATATCGACACCAAATGGATCGTCCGCTCGATGATCGGTTCCGATGCCAAGGATTTTGCCAAATCCGTCGACCACAAGCTCGGCAGTGAAGCCTTCCGCGCCGAGAATATCTGCCTGCCGCGCAGGACGGGCGGTTTTGCCGTCGATCACCTGTCTATCTCCGTCAGGGCCGGCGAGGTTCTCGGCATCTATGGCCTCATGGGCGCCGGCCGCAGCGAGTTCTTCGAATGCGTCATCGGCCAGCATGCGCACTCCACCGGCCAGATCTTCGTCTCGGGCGATGAGATCTTCGCTAAGGACACCTCCACCCGTATCCGAAAAGGCCTTGCGCTCATCCCGGAAGACCGGCAGCGGGAAGGCCTCGTGCAGGTCTTGTCGATCGCTTCGAACCTCACTCTGGCAAGCCTCGAGAAATTCGTGAAGTTCGGTTTCCACATCGCCAGCGACCGCGAACAGACGGCCATCAAGGAACAGGTCCGCAACCTCTCGATCAAGGCGCCGAATCCGGATTTCGACGTTACCTCGATGTCCGGCGGCAACCAGCAGAAGGTTGTCATCGGCAAGGCTCTGATGACCAACCCGAAGGTGCTGCTAATGGACGAACCCAGCCGCGGCATCGATGTCGGCGCCAAGGCTGATGTCTTCCGCACCATGCGCAGGCTCGCTGGTGAAGGCCTCGCCATCCTGTTTTCAACTTCCGACCTCGACGAGGTCATGGCGCTCTCCGACCGCATCGCCGTGATGAGCAACGGCAAGGTAACGACGATCCTTGACCGGGCGGACGCCACCGAAGAGCTCATCGTCAAGGCTGCGTCCGAGGGACACAAATCGGCCGAACACAAAACCATTGGGGAAATTGCGTGATGATCACAGCAACCGCGACCGAAAAAGCACCGGCAACCGATAGCGGCTCCATCCTTTTGACGCTGATGAAGCTCAGGACGTTCATTGCGCTCTTTGCCGTCATCGCCTTCTTCTCGATCTTCGCGCCGAACTTCCTGTCGACGGCCAATATCATCCTGATGTCGAAGCATGTGGCGCTGAATGCCTTCCTCGCCATGGGCATGACTTTCGTCATCATCACCGGTGGCATCGACCTTTCGGTCGGCTCGATCGTCGGCCTCTGCGGCATGGTCGCCGGCGGTCTGATCCTCAACGGCATCGATCTGCAGTTTGGCTATACGATGTATTTCAATGTCGTCGAGGTCTGCCTGATCACGCTCGCGGTTGGCGTTGTCATCGGCGCGGTGAACGGTCTTCTGATCACCAAGCTCAATGTCGCCCCCTTCATCGCTACGCTCGGCACGCTCTACGTCGCCCGTGGATTCGCCCTGCTCTCCTCGGACGGCCAGACGTTCCCGAACCTCGTCGGCAAGCCGGAACTTGCAACGACCGGCTTCGGCTTCCTTGGTTCCGGCCGCATCATCGGCCTGCCGGTATCGATCTGGATCCTGATCGTCGTGGCGCTCGCCGCCGCCTATGTCGCGAAATACGTGCCGATCGGCCGTCAGATCTTCGCCGTCGGCGGCAACGAGCGCGCCGCCCGCATGTCCGGTATCCGTGTCGACCGGGTCAAGATGTTCGTCTACATGTTCTCCGGCTTCTGCGCCGCCATCGTCGGCATTGTCATTTCGTCGGAGCTGATGGCTTCGCATCCGGCCACCGGCAACTCCTTCGAACTTAACGCCATTGCCGCAGCCGTCCTCGGTGGCACCTCGATGTCCGGCGGTCGCGGCACAATCGGTGGCACCATCATCGGCGCCTTCGTCATCGGTATTCTGTCAGACGGTCTGGTGATGATGGGGGTCTCCTCCTTCTGGCAGATGGTGATCAAGGGCATCGTCATCATCGTTGCGGTGGTGGTCGACCAGGCCCAGCGCCGCTTGCAACAGCAGGTGACGTTGATGCAGCTGGCGAGGAGGGGGTGAGAAGATGATGGAACTGCGCGGCGCCCTGGTCGGTTGCGGCTTCTTCGCCGTCAACCAGATGCACGGCTGGTACGATGTCAAAGGCGTGTCCGTCGTCGCCATCTGCGACCACGACCCCGAGCGGCTGAAGCTCGTCGGCGACCAGTTCGGTGTCGAGCGGCGCTACACCGATGCAGCGCAGATGTTCGCCGATGGCGGTTTCGATTTCGTCGATATCGCAACCACGGTGAACAGTCATCGCGCACTGGTGGAATTGGCCGCCTCCCAGAAGGTTCCTGCGATTTGCCAGAAGCCGTTTGCTCCGACGCTTGCCGACGCAAAAGCCATGGTCGCAGCCTGCGATATCGCAGGAATCCCCCTTATGATCCACGAGAATTTCCGCTGGCAGACATCCATCCAGGCCGTCCGCAAGGCGCTGGATTCCGGCGCAATCGGCACCCCTTTCTGGGGCCGCTTCTCCTTCCGCTCCGGCTACGATGTTTTCTCCGGCCAGCCATACCTGGCGGAAGGCAAGCGCTTTATCATCGAGGACCTCGGCATCCATACGCTCGATATCGCCCGCTATATTCTCGGCGACGTGACGAGCCTGTCCGCGCGAACAAAACGCGTTAATCCGAAAATCCGCGGCGAGGACGTGGCGACCATCCTGCTCGACCACGACAACGGCGCGACCTCCATTGTCGATGTCAGCTATGCGACCAGACAATCCGTCGAGCCCTTCCCCGAAACGCTGATCGAGCTCGACGGTACGCAGGGCTCGCTGCGCCTTTCGCAGGGCTACGAGCTGCAGGTCACCAATGGCGAGGGAACGACGACCACCGACGTCGCCCCAATCTTGCTGCCCTGGGCGTCGCGGCCGTGGCACAATATCCAGGAAAGCGTCTTCGCCATCCAGCAGCACTGGGCCGATTGCCTCCGCCGGCAAGAGGAAACGTGCACCTCCGGCGCCGACAATCTGAAGACCTTGGCCCTCGTCGAAGCCGCCTATGAAAGCGCCGCCTCCAAGGCGACCGTCGAGATCGGAACCTTGCTGAAATGAGCGACACGGCATTTGCCTTCCAGCTTTACGGAACCATCCTGGCCGAACCCGTCCCGCGTCTCCTGAGGGCCGGAAAACTGACAGCACAACTGGCCGGCGGCAATCTGCGGACCATCGCCTACGACGGCGTCGAAGTCCTGCGCGCCATTTCCTACCTCGTGCGCGATAGTGATTGGGGCACCTATGATCCCGGTTTGTCGAACCTCGTGGTAGCGGAATCGGGGAACGGCTTCACTGTCTCCTACGGCGCCCGTTGCGATGGCCCGAACGGCGCCGTTCTCGACATAGCAGCAATGATCGAAGGACGTGCCGATGGCAAATTGACCTTCACAAGCGTGGCCCGCTCCCCCACAGGCTTCGAGACCAATCGCTGCGGCTTTTGCATCCTGCATCCCATCGTCGGCGTCGCCGGAGCGGCAGTCACCGTCGAGCATGTCAATGGCGAGATAGAGGACACGAAGTTGCCGGATCTCATCGAGCCCTGGCAACCCTTCGAGGACATGCGCGCTATAACCCACAATGCGCTTGCTGGTGTTAGCGTCGAATGCCGCATGGAGGGCGACACGTTCGAGATGGAAGACCAGCGCAACTGGTCGGACGCCTCCTACAAGACCTATGTCCGCCCGTTGGCCCTGCCCTGGCCCTACCGGATACCGCCCGACGAACCTATCGTCCAGCAAATCACCCTGACAATCATCGACCGCCGCGCCTCTTCGGGTGATCGCCCCGCATCCGCCGGGAACTCCGCCGTCATCCGGCTCACGCCCGGGACAGCGTCCGGCACGATGCCCGCCATCGGCCTGGTGATCACCCCAGAGGAAGCCAAAGCCAGTCTCGCTACCCTCGCGCGCCAGGATGGGCCGAAGGTTCAGGACCTGCTCTTCCACTTCGACCCCGCAGCCGGTCATGACGCCGCCGTGTTCAAGGGTTTTGCCGAGATTGCCGCCATCCACGGCGGCACGACAACGCTCGAATTCGCCGTCCGCTGCCAACGCCCGCTGGATGAGGAAATGCTGGAGATTGCCGCGTGGATGCGCGCCGCAGACTTCGCACCTAGTGCCATCATGGTCTGCCCCTCTGTCGATCGCCAATCGACCCCGCCCGGTAGCAAATGGCCGGATTGTCCACCGCTCGAGGAAGTCTACGCAGCCGCATTGAACGCATTTCCCGGCATTCGCCTCGGCGGCGGCATGCTCTCCTATTTCACCGAACTCAACCGCAAGCGTGTTCCGGCCGGAAACCTCGGTTTCATCAGCCATTGCACCAGTCCCATCGTGCATGCGGCTGACGATCTGAGCGTCATGCAGACACTTGAAGCGCTGCCCTTCGTCACAAGGTCGGTCCGCGCCATCTACGGCGACAAGCCCTATCGGCTCGGACCCTCCACCATCGCCATGCGGCAAAACCCCTATGGCAGCCGCACGATGGACAACCCAAATAGTAGCCGCATCCCAATGGCCAACCGTGACCCCCGCCATACCGGCCTGTTCGCCGCCGCCTTCGCCACCGGTTACATCACTTCAGTGCTGGATGCAGATATCGAGACACTGACGCTATCAGCCCTCACCGGACCGTTCGGCGTCTTTGCCGAAAAAGGCGAGCCGATCGCCGAAGGCGGAAGACGACCACTCTTTCACATCGTGGCTGGCCTGGCGGAACTGGCAGGTCAGCAATGGCGTGCCGTCGTTGCCTCCCATCCGCAAAAAGTCATGTCTTTCAGAACGGAAGCCAAAAAGGAGGCCACTCTGTGGATCGTCAATCTCAGCGATCAAGCACTAACGGTGGACATGAGCGAGTTGGTTAATCCAGCGCGCGCTCAACTGGATGTGCTTGACGGGGACACAATGAGGAAAGCGACGAAATCCGGAGTGAAGTCAGTTGGAATCGTAAGGGCGCAACTAAGGCTTTCGCCTTTTGCCGTTGCTCGTGTCTACACCTCGTGACATTTCCTTGAGCCATCTTTCGTAATTTCATCACCGGCAACTTGATCGGCCAGTGATTCGAGGGGACGGCACCTCGTCAGTGCTGACCGTGTGAGGGCGTTGCGTTCCGCAAAACGTTATCCCCTGAGTGGGTGTCTGCAGCTCAGACCAAGCGCCAGGGTGTAACGCTGACGCTGCAATGGCAGGAAGACAGGGCGAGCCATCCCGACGGTTACGTTTACACATGGTTTTGCGACCGTTTTGCCCTCGTCGACGCCGCGCTCACGCGACGTTCCGCAACCATCACGAGGCGGCGCGGTGATGCAGACCGATTGCGCAGGCCACACCATTCCCATCATCGACCCTTCGACCGGCGTCATCCATTCGGCGCAAATCTTTGTGGCGTTGCCCGCCTCGTCTACGACATTCGGCAGGTCCAGCTTCAGCCAGAAACTGCCGGACTGGGGATCGAGCCCAGGAACGCGCGCAAGCCTGTTCAGCGGCGTCACGAACACGATCGTGTGCGACAACCTAAAGGCAGGCATCGCCGGTGTTAAATACACATCTCTACAGGCGTGAGGCCTATAACGCGATGTTCATGGAGCGTCTGAGTCTCTTTGAACTAGACCCGCTTAAGTTCAATGGCCTTGATGCAGCTGTCGAAAACGCTATCCAGCTCACGGTAGAAATCCTGGAACTGTTGCGGTCGAGTTCGACGGAGAGGGCGGCCTGATGTCAAGCAACCTCGGATTTGGGAAAACAAACAAGCTGGATTTATCGGGCTTTGCCCCGCGACCGGCGGAGAAGACCGATATAATGAAGGAACAGGAAGCGGCCGATCGTGCTGCCGCCCCGCCGGCTTCCAAAGCCGGGAACCGGTCCAACGTATAAAGCGCGTACGAAAGCGAGCGAGCCGCTAGTGTTGTGACTCTAACGCCTGTCGCCCCCGAGCGACCTTTTCAAGAATGTCTGTAGCGGATTTGGTCCAAACGAAGGGCTTTGGATCGGCGTTGTGATGATCGAGATAGTCTTGAATTGCGCCTTCGAGTTCGGCGACACTCTTGAACACGCCGCACCGGATTCGATCGCCTGTTATCAAGCCGAAGAAGCGTTCGACCTGATTGAGCCAGGACGCCGAAGTGGGGGTGAAATGCATGTGGAAGCGAGGATGTTTGGCCAGCCAGGCTTTGACCGCCGGATGCTTATGGGTGGCATAGTTGTCGGCGATCAGGTGCAGGTCGAAGCCCTTGGGCGTGCTGCGGTCGATGAGCCGAAGGAATTTGAGCCATTCCTGGTGACGATGACGTTTCATGCATTCGCCGATCACCCTGCCGGTGGCGACATCGAGGGCGGCGAACAGTGTCGTCGTGCCATGCCGCTTATAGTCGTGGGTCATCGTTCCCGCCCGCCCCTTCTTCATCGGCAGGCCCGGTTGGGTGCGGTCCAGCGCCTGGATCTGACTCTTCTCGTCGACCGAGAACACTAGCGCCCGGTCCGGCGGATCAAGGTAGAGACCGACGACGTCGGTCACCTTCTCGACGAACTGCTTGTCGTTCGACAGTTTGAACGTCTTGGTCAAATGGGGCTTGAGCCCATGCGCGCTCCAGATGCGCTGTACGCTGGTGTGGCTCAGACCCACCGCCTTGGCAAGCGTGCGCGCGCTCCATTGCGTGGCCGCCGGTGGCTTCTCTCGCAGCGTCATCTCGACCACACGCGCAATGACTTCGGCGCTCAACGGCTTCTTACGGCCAGGCCGGGTCGCGTCGCGCCCAAGCCCATCGACACCCTGCTCAAGATAACGATCGCGCCAGCGGTAGGCCGTCTTCTTGGTCTTGCCCAGCGTCCGCACAATCGACGCCAGACTCGCCGCGTCCGCCCACATCAGCACGATCCGCGCCCGCCAAACCAGCTTCTGCGGCGTGTTCCGGTCCGCCACCCAACCTTCCAACCGCACCCGATCCCCAGGCGACAGCAACAGCCTCTTGTCCGTGTCCATGGACCCAGACTCGCATATTTGCCAGCCTCAGGGAATCCATCCGTTAATTCCAGAACACTAGATCAAGCATTTGTTCGGGCGCCGATCGACGTCATCAACCGCTTCAAGCAATATTGTAACGAGACCGGCTTTTCCTATGGTGAGGGCCTAGACGAACTGATGCGCAAAGCCGGGATCTAGTTTTCGGGCGGCCACTTCTGCGCGCCATGAAGCACGCGGATCAGTTCCACCACTTGGGAAACCATATAGACGACGATATAGGGCGTTCCAGACACAACCAGTTCCCTTGTTTCCGGCATTCGTCCGGAGCGGCCGGAGCGAGGAAAATCATGCAACCGCTCGACCTGCCGCTCGATGTCATCCCACACATCGAGAGCAGCGGAAGGATTGTCCAAAGCAATGTGATCCACGATCCTGTCGAGATCGATGGCATAGGAATCACGCCTGATGATCCGCATCTATTCAGTGATCCTGCGCGCCGATGCGGCGCTGTAGGCCGGCCCGCTTCAGTCGCGACTTTTCCGCCCATTCGTCTTCGGGAATTGCACGGTTCGAGCCATCCTCAATACCATGAATCGCTTTTTGCACCTGGCTTCGGAACCAAGCGTCATGTTCGCCGGCCTCATGTAGCTGGCGCTGACGTTCCGCTGTGTCGGGCCGCTTCCGCTCTACGGCGGCCGGATCATGTTCGGTCATGTCTATTTCGAACCTCGCAAGCCCGAGCTCGTCGCGAACATAAGCGGCAGCCGTGTTCAGATTCCGCCAGATGCGCATGCGGCGGGACCTTTGAGCGGCAACCGCTCTTTCATTCGCCCCATATTTTACAAGAACGGCAAAGCCGCCCGGCTGGCCAAAAACGACCGCGCCGTTGAGTGCGTGAGCGATCGCGAGGTTTTTGACGGCCTTGCCATCGATAGTATCCGGCTGCATGGCAATTCCTTCCGATAAAATCGATGCGTTTATCTAATATTCGCACAGTTCCGTCATTCTGGCAACGGCTTCGCCTCCCTTCTCATTCAAAAGCCGATACGGAGCTTTCCGCGAGTGCGAGTGTAACTGAAGTTCATCAAGGATCGGCAAAGAGCCGGAATCGAGGCAGCGAAAGTCGAGGGCGTCTACAAAGGCCGGAATCCATGTCGGCCACCATACCGAGAATGGTGATCACCATCCGGCCCATGTCACCCGCTGTCGTCACCTCCGGTTCGAGGACGCGCAATGAGGCTCCCTTTTCTTCGAGCTCATGCACCAGATTGAGGACATCGTGGGTGGAACGGCCGAGACGATCGAGCCGCAAGACGACCAGCTCGGCGCCGGCGCGCAGGAACTGCATGATCGTCTCAAGTTCCGTCCGTCCGCTCCTCGATGCGCCGGAGCCTCTTTCCGAGCGGACGATTTCACAGCCCGCTGCCTTCAGGCGAGCGATCTGG
Source organism: Pararhizobium sp. LjRoot238 (assembly GCF_964252955.1). Classification (NCBI taxonomy): domain Bacteria; kingdom Pseudomonadati; phylum Pseudomonadota; class Alphaproteobacteria; order Hyphomicrobiales; family Rhizobiaceae; genus Pararhizobium; species Pararhizobium sp. LjRoot238. The sequence goes on from NZ_CAXUPP020000005.1 coordinate 100,295, forward strand.
ATATCGCGATCGTCTGCTCTCGAATGGCCTTGCCACGACCGACATGCAGCTTCGCGATATCAGGCAGTCGTGGGAGAGCATCGCCAACGAGCGGTTGGCGATGGCCGGCCTGGATATGCGGATCGACCATCGTTCGCACGCGGAGCGCGGCCTTCAGCTTCAGCCCACCGAGCATATCCGCTTCAAATTATCGTCTGGCAGGCATGCCGCTGTTTCTTTTTGCCACGAAGGGAGCTGTTGTAAATACGCGGACATTTTCAGAAGCTGATCGGGCGGCAGCTCTTATATTACTGCCATATGATTTTGCGGGTTACACCAGATCGCGTCATCGAAGGCATCCTTCGCCGGCGAGCCATATCATTTGGTGACGAACCGATAGACCTTCGCAAACAGCCTCGTGCGCGTAGAGGTGATTGGGATCCAATCTGCGGACCTCATCAAGGCCCGCGGCCATATGTGCGCCGCATCGGGAGGCCGCCCGACCGCGCCGAAACATTAGTTTTTCCACTTGTAAAACCAGGCCGTCCGTTACCCTGGAAGTCGAAAAGAGCAAATAAAACAACGGAAAACGTTGACCGCGCACAGTCTCATTACATCAAATTCAACAGGGCAAACCGGTTCACGCGGCAACATTGTAAGGCGCATCATTAACCTGCTCGTCCGCAAGCTGGAAACAACCGACTAAGTTGGTTAACTCACGGGTCTTTTCTGCTAGCTGGTGGGTGGCGGCATTCGCTTCCTCGACCATCGTTGCATTCTGCTGGGTCATACGATCAATCTCAGTCACTGATGAATTGATCGACTTCAACGATGTGGCCTGCTCTCGGCTTGAGGAGGCGATAAGTCCGACATGGGAGAATATCTCAACAATCTCCTGGGAAATTTGCGTGAGCGCGTCGCCCGCGTTGCCGACGTATTCCGATCCTGTGGCGACCTCCCTGACGGAGTCGCTTATGAGTTTTCCGATCTCTTTGGCAGCCTGCGCCGAACGCCTTGTGGACGAGTTCCAGAGTAGCGTCCGCCCTGTTGGACGACGTCGACACAGCCGCTGAGATCTGCTCAACGGCCGCGGCCGCTTCTTCAAGCGCTGCCGCTTGCTGCTCCGTCCGCTTGGCGAGGGCGTCCACAGACTGCGCCATCTGCCTACCGTTGTCGCTGATCAGGCCAGAAGTGCCCCGGATAGCAAATAGGGTTCGGTGAAGGCCGGCAACCGATTTATTGAAATCCTCACGGAGGCTATCGAGGTGATCGGCGAAAGGAGTATCAATGGAAAAGTCTAAGTCGCCATGAGACAGTTGGGTCAAACCGTGCGCCAGGGCATGCATCGCGCTATCGATTTGGTTACGAGCCTCCCTGCGCTCGCTTTCGTTTTTTTGTCGTCGGCCTCCGCGGATTTCCGTACAGTCTCGGCCTCTTCCTCCATGGTAAGTTTTGAGAGAGCGTTGTCCTTGAACACCGAGAGGGCTCGCGCCATGTCGCCGATTTCGTCGCGTCGCGTGCCACCTGATATTGCGGTGTCCAGCTTTCCATCCGCAATTCGGCGCATTGCCGCAGTGATCTGACTGATTGGTCCTTTTAACGTAAGAACGAGCGCCGCTCCTGCAATCATAGCAATGAAAATACCAACTGCCATTGCACTGAGCGAAATGGTGTTTGCCTGCTTCCGCTCGACGCCAGCCTCCTGCTTCTGGCTCTCAGCGAACTGTGTAAGGAGCGTCCAGGTATCCTCTATTTGTCGTGTCGCTTCGGTGAAATCGGTTTGGATTTCAGCCGAGCTCGTTGCCAATGCAGCAGCGTCAGCTGAAAGAGCGTCGAGAACTGGCTGAACCTTCAGTGGCAGATCAGAAAAGAATGGATCGTCTTTCACCAGGCGTGCAAGCCGCCCGAGTTCCGTGCCGTACATGTACAAAGACTGTTGGACTTTCTTGACACTCGCTTCGTCCGGTTGCGCAACGAGCTCCGCGAAGACGACACGGATTTCGTTGTTGCTATTGACGATCGCGCGCAGCTTATTGCCAACTGCCTCCGCTTTTGACACCTCTTGATCCGATACCGCTAGATCGGCGACGGATTTACGCATCAGCAGATCGCTCGTCTGCTTCAACTGCGCGCCAATCACAGAAAAATTCTTTAGCGCGGCATCCGCTGAAGTTACCCCGGCGTCATCAATAGCTTTTGCCTTTGCAAGCACATCGATACTTTGAAACTGCTTCTCGAAACTCTGAGCAAGTGCTTTTCGATCCTCCGGCAAAGCCGACGCGAGCTGTGAAACGGCCTTTGATAGTTGGGGGGCCCATTTTGCCAGAACGGTACGTTTCTCTTCAGGAAGCTGTGCCTTTGGCACCGTAAAGTTAACCGGCCCTGGCCGAAAGTGTCGCCCTCCACTTTCGCTTACGCTGCCTGCAGGCGTGCGATCTCATTCCACATTCGCATGGCTGCGGTTCTCAGTTCGCGGTGATGATCGGATGGAATATCGTGGCGGGGAATGTGAAAGAGATTGGCGACGGGGTCATGAATGGACACGAAACACTGGAGATGACGGGCTGACTTAAAGCCCTTCATGATCCGCTCTCGCCGCCGGGTCGGTTGATGGGAATTCTCCGCGCGGTTGTTCAGGCCTTTGTGCGATCGATGTTCGACGCAGGGCATGATGTCGCGCTTTGCTGCGCCATAGGAGCGCAACTTGTCGGTGATTATCACTCGAGGTGATCGCCCCTGTCCTTTCAGAAGCTTTCGCATGAGGCGGTTGGCGGCCTTGGTATTGCGGCGGCTCTGCACCAGCACGTCGAGAACGAAGCCGTCCTGATCGACAGCGCGCCAAAGCCAGTGTTTTTTGCCGCCAATGGAGATATCGACCTCATCGAGGTGCCATTTGTCTCCAAGTCGACCGGCGGATCGACTACGAATTTCGCCGGCAAAGTGCCGACCGAATTTCTCAGCCCAGAGACGCACGGTCTGGTGCGAGACGATAATTCCACGCGCTGCCAGCAGATCTTCGACCATGCTCAGACTAAGCGGAAAACGAAGATAGAGCCACACGGCGTGGGCAATCACTTCAGCCGGGAATCGGTGGCGACGATAAAGGCGATCACGAGCGACTTGGGTCATGCTGCAAGATCGCACAGGTCGATCCCCAGCTGGTTAACTTTACGGTGCGCGGCGCTGTTGTTGGCCATATCGGTTTCGACAAGATCGTGGTGGGCGAGAAGGCAGCGATCGATAGCCATGCCTATACCCACTATCTCCACCACAAGTTCTTTGAGGTGAATTATGGCGACGGCCTCGTGCCCTTCGACAAGTGATTCGGCACATGGCACGACGGAACCAGGGAGGGCGACACGCTGATGCAGGCCCGTTATGAAAGGCGCAAGGCCCGCGCCAATGCCACAAGTGCTGCGAAGTGAGGAGGATGTCATGAAAAAGTTGGATTTCTGCCTGCAGCCTCGACGACATCGAGCAGGAAGGCGCCCGCCGCTTCGACCACTCCGGTCGCACCTATGCGCTCTACCGCTCGCCGGACGACGAGGTCTTCTGCACCGATGGCCTTTGCACCCATGAGACGATCCACCTCGCCGATAGTCTGGTCATGGACTACGAGATCGAATGCCCCAAGCATTCCGGCGTGTTCGACTACCGCACCGGCGAAGCCAGGCGCCTGCCGGCATGCAAGAACCTCAACACCTACCCGGCACGCATCGAGGATGGGGCGGTGCTGGTCGAACTGCCGGGCTGAAGCGTCCAGGCTTCATCGTTTTAACTTTCTCTCTCACACGAGGCTTGGTCATGCCCTCTTTTGTCATCGCAGGCGCCGGGGAGTGCGGCGCACGCGCAGCCTTTGCTCTGCGTGAACGGGGTTTCGACGGCGCTGTCACGCTCGTCGGCACGGAAACACTTCTACCCTATGAGCGTCCACCGCTTTCCAAGGATGCCATCGTCTCCGGCGCCGGGCCGAAGTTCGTGGCCGATGCCGCCCGCTTCGAAGAGCAGGGCATCCTGATAATCATCGGCGCTTCGGTTACCGCAATCGAGCGGGCCGGAAGAAGCGTGGCGTTGTCGGACGGCTCCCGGCTTCGCTATGACAAGCTTCTTCTGGCAACGGGTGCCAGCGCACGGGAACTGCCGGCGGCGCCGTGTTCGGACGACCGCATCCGCGTCTTGCGTACCCATGGCGATGCGGTTGCCATCCGCAGTCACCTTGCCGAAGGCAACCGCATTGCGATCATCGGCGGCGGCTTCATTGGCCTCGAGCTTGCCGCGAGTGCTCGCAAACTTGGCGCAAGCGTGACGTTGCTCGAAGGGCTGACGCGCGTTCTTACCCGCGGTGTCCCGGCCGAAATCGCCGAGGTCGTCAGCAACCGCCATCGCGGCGCGGGCGTGGACCTTCTCTGCGGTATCAAGATAGCCGCGATCGAGGAACGGCCAAGCGAGGTGCGCATCACCCTAAAAGATCGTCGCGTGATTGCTGCCGACCTTCTCGTCGTCGGCATCGGTTCTGTGCCGAATGTCGCGCTCGCCGATGCGGCCGGACTGGCTATCGACAACGGCATTGCCGTCGATCAACATCTGCGCACCAGCGATCCCGATATCTTCGCCGCCGGCGACTGCTGTTCCTTTCCGCTTGGTCTCTATGGCGGCCGGCGGGTCCGGCTGGAATCCTGGCGCAACGCTTATGAACAAGGTGCGCTTGCGGCTGCCAACATGATCGGTGCAGAAGAACCCATCTCGGCCGCGCCGTGGTTCTGGTCGGATCAGTACGACCTGACGCTGCAGATCGCGGGGCTTGCCGAGGGTGCAGTCACCACGGTGCGACGCGACCTCTCGGCCGAGGCGTTCATTCTCTTCCATCTCGACGGCGAAGGCCGTCTGCTCGCCGCGAGCGGCATCGGACCGGGTAACACGATCGCCCGTGATATCCGGCTCGCCGAGATGCTGATCGCCGCCGACCGCCATCCCGATCCAGCAGCGCTGGCCGCACCGGAGATCAAGCTGAAACAACTGCTCGCCGCCTGATCCCGCTTACTTGTCTATCAACCGGAATGGACCGCGCGGTTGCGGTCTCGACTGAGGATTGCCATGACCTCCTTTTTGCTGACCGTATCCTGCAAATCCACCCGCGGCATCGTTGCGGCGATCACCGGTTATCTGGCAGACGAGGGCTGCTACATCACCGACAGCTCGCAGTTCGACGACATGGAAACCGGCCTGTTCTTCATGCGCCTGACCTTCATCAGCCAGGAGGGCGCGACGCTCGACAAGCTGACGGCGGGTTTTGAGGCGGTGAAGACCCGTTTCGGCATGGTCGCCGATATCCGCGATTCCGAGCATCGTATGAAGGTGCTGCTGATGGTGTCGCGCTTCGGCCACTGCCTGAACGACCTGCTCTATCGCTGGAAGATCGGCGCGCTGCCGATCGACATCGTCGGTGTCGTCTCCAATCACTTCGACTACCAGAAGGTCGTCGTCAACCACCCGTTCCATCATATCCCGGTCACCAAGGCCAACAAGGCGCAGGCCGAAGCCCGGATGATGGACGTGGTCGAGCAGACCGGCACCGAACTGATCGTGCTCGCCCGCTACATGCAAATCCTCTCCGACGCGATCTGCCAGAAAATGTCGGGCCGGATCATCAACATCCACCACTCCTTCCTGCCGTCGTTCAAGGGCGCCAACCCCTACAAGCAGGCCTATGAGCGCGGCGTGAAGCTGATCGGTGCGACGGCACACTATGTCACCGCCGATCTCGACGAGGGTCCGATCATCGAACAGGACATCGCCCGCATCACCCATTCGCAGTCGGCCGAGGACTATGTCTCGATCGGCCGCGACGTCGAAAGCCAGGTGCTGGCTCGCGCCGTGCACGCGCATGTCCACCACCGCACCTTCATCAACGGCAACCGTACCGTCGTCTTCCCGGCAAGCCCGGGAAGCTATGCGTCCGAGCGAATGGGCTGAACTATCCACTTTGATGACGGCGATGGTCTCCGATTCGGTTGGGTGGCCCCGCCTATTCGCAAGTCTCGTTCCTCAAGCCGCAGATGCAGGGTTCGTCGCTGCCTCATAAACCGCAAGCACGCGATCCACGGCAGCGATGAGAATATCCTCAGGCGTACCTGCCGCGCTGAAATCGTGCGAAACTTGCGGCAGATACTGGTGCATGAGTGTCTCCGGGATCCGGACCCGACGGAGCGCCTCCAGAAGCGCCTGTACCGCAGCGTCCGCTTCGGGTCCGTTCCAGTAGTAGCGGATACGATCGCTGTAGCTATAGTGCCGCTGAAGCCGCAACGCGTTCTCGTCGCCATGGTAGTGGCCGCGCCAGTCCGCCGGCGAGGCCATCATGACGGTTTCCATTGCCTTTGCCAGCGGGCGTTCGCCATAGCCGGGGACTATTTCGGAGGCGATCATATCAAGCGCATAGGCGGCCTCGCGATAGGCAAATGTCAAACCCGGACCGACCTTGAGGATCGGAAAACCGTCGCGAACGAGGGATGCGAGGGCGTCTCCGGTTTGATAGTCGGTGGAGTGTGCTTCGAAAACCAGCCGCGGCTGCTCGTCAAGCAGGCTTGTCAGGGCAAGCGCGCGCTCCGGCCGGTAAGCGATGACGTTGTCGCTGCCAAATTCCACGCCGGGCTGGACCACGAAGGCAATGGTACGCAAAAACGCGTCCGACAGGTTGGCCTCGCGAAAGACGTCCTCGTGGACGGCGATGGTGGCACGCGCGGCAAAGGCCGAGGTCGGCTCGATATCGTTCAGCGCATGATCGGCACCGCCGGGAATGGGGACTTCCGTGCCAAGAACATACACTGGCGGTGGCAGGTTTGCGGCACGCGCGACGGCTTCCGCGGCCAGTGCAAGCCGCGCTGCGCGTTGCGCGATCGTGCGATCATCGAGCGCCGCCGGCTCGCCGGCGCACCCCATCGACGCGTCCAGATGAATTTTTCGGAATCCGGAAGCAACATAGGCCTCGACCATGGAAATCGCCTTTTCCATGGCCTCGCCGGGTGGTTCCTTCCTCCAGGGGTTGGGGCCAAGGTGGTCTCCCCCGAAAATGATCCGCCCGCGTTCAAGCCCTTCTTCCGCTGCGATGCGATAGACGAACCCCACAAAATCGCGAGGCGTCATTCCTGTGTAGCCGCCCAGATGGTTTACCTGGTTGCACGTCGCCTCGATAAGGACATCACGATCACCGCGCGCCGCGCGCCGCAGGGCCGCCCGCAAGACAGTGGGATGAGCCGAGCATACCGATGTGATCCCGATCGGGTTGCCGCTCAGCCGTGTTGAAGCCAGTAACGTCAGAATATCGCGGTTCAAAGGGTGGCTCCGGCAGTGACAGCAGCAACAAAGGCCTCAAGGTCGGCCAAACTGGATACGCCCTCCATCGGCCCCTGCTTTGTCACATTGTGGGCTCCGGCTGCATTTGCGAGCCGGAGTGCCTTGTCTGGATCCATTCCCTTGCGGCGGCAGGTAAGGTAGGTCGCACCGAAGCAATCGCCCGCGCCGGTGGGGTCGATCTCCGCGACCCGGAAAGCAGGACTGTCGATCCGGGCGCCGTCCTGACCGAAGAAACTGGACCCGGCTCGCCCGCGTTTGAGAACGATCTCACGGATCCCCATCCCGAAAAGGCGGGCCAATGCAGATGTTTCGTCCGGCCGGCCCGCGGCGATCAGGAGTTCCTCGTCCGAGGGCAGCAGCAGATCGGTTGCAGCCAGCATCTCGTCCATGAGGCCGCGACCGTCTGCCTTAAGCAGCTCTTTGCGGATATTTGGGTCGAAGGATACAGATCCACCCCGTGATTTCACCTTCTTCACCGAGGCCGAAAGCAATTCGGAGACGCCGGGAATGGCAAAGGCTGATCCCATGACGTGAACATGTCCGGCACGCTCGATCAGAGCATCACCGGCGCTGGTCACCCGGATCTCACCCGCCGCCGAACTGGTAATGTTGAAGACAAAATCGCGGGCGCCGTCCGGGCGGTAGCGGACGAAGGCACTGCCTGTTGACTTTCCTTCGATCACCGAGATTGCGGAAACATCAACCCCGTCATTTTTGAGCCGGCCGATATTCAATTTGCCGAAATCGTCGTTGCCGACGCTTGCTATGATTCCGGCCTTTCCGCCGATGCGCGAAACCTGGTCGATGAATATTGCCGGCGCACCGCTCGGATAGGGCCCGACGAGCACCTGCGGCTCCAGGAAGCCGGTGCCAATCGTCGTGGCCATGATCTCCACGAGAATCTCGCCAATCGTGATTGTCGGACCCAGCGCTTCCGGCGCGATCCCGCTCGTCGTGGCTGACAATATCGACCTCCCTGTCTTCGCTACGGTATTGATTGCGGCTGACGCCAGCGACGGGATCAGACCTTGGTCAAGAACCGGTCGATTCCGGCCTGTGCGCACTGGCTGTCCTGCGCCGGCGTGCCGGAACTGACCCCGACCGCGCCAACCACCTGTCCATCGACGACAACGGGGATGCCGCCGGCGACCACGAGCAGGCGCCCGCCGATGCTTGTGTTGATCCCGTAGGCTGGCTTGCCGGGTTGGCTGGCGTCGCCATAACTCTCCGTCGTGCGCTTCGCCCCTGCGGCCGTGTATGCCTTGTCCTGCGCGATGATGGTGCTGGTAAGCTTGCCGCCGTCCATGCGCTCGAATGCGACGAGCTGTCCCGATTCATCGGTGACGGCAATGCACATCGGCACGCCGATCTCTTCTGCCTTTGCCCGCACGCCAGCGATCAATACGCGTGCGTCCTCAAGGTCCAGTCTCTTGATTGTCAGCATTTTCCGCCTTCCCTGATCTCAATGCCTGCGTAAAACCTGCGGGGGAGCCGCTACGGTGCTGCCTCCGCCAGAAAAGCCACGGCCGCGGCTCCGATCAGGCCTGAATTCTGGCCCAACGCCGCCCGCCTCACCTCTACATCCCTGAAGGCCGGCATCGCCCATGTGGTTATGTAGTTCTGGATGCCGGGCTGAAGACGGTCGAACTCATGGGAGAGGCCGCCCCCCATGACCACGACATCCGGGCTAAAGATATGGATCAAACTCGTGAAACCGCGGCCAAGAATTTCGGCCTCTTCGTCTATCAGCCGGCTGGCAAGGCAATCGCCGTTCCTTGCAGCCGTGAAGATGCTGTGGCCTTCGATGGCAGAGCCATCACGGCCAAGCGTCGTGTCGCTGCATTCCAGCGCCTGCATCCGGGCACGAAGCTGAAATGCCGTTCCGGACCCATAGGCCTCGAAACAGCCCTTGTTGCCACAAGGGCAAAGGGCTCCGTTCGGCACCATCGACATGTGGCCGACATGGCCTGCCATGCCCTTGCGGCCGCGAACCACGCGCCCGTCGGAAATGACCCCGCCGCCGATCCCTGTGCTGACGGTGACGTAGACCAGATTGTCGAGCCCCTTGCCGGCCCCGAACTGCCACTCGCCGATGGCCGCGGCGATCCCGTCATTTTCCAGGCTGACCGGAAACGGAAAGAGCTTTTGCGCCTCCGCCTTCAGCGGAAAATCGGCAAAGCCCGAAAGGGTCGGAATATCCGACGCAACCCCGGCGGCGGTATCAGTCGGACCGGGGGCAGAAACGCCGACCGCAACCACGGATGACGGGTCGGCGTTTGAAAACAGCCGGTCGACGAGCCTGCGCATCTGCGAGAGCACCCGCTCCGGGCCAGCCATCGCCTCGGTTCTATCCTCGACGCGCGCAACGATCGTGCCTCGCTCATCGACGAGGGCAGCTCGAACCTGGGTTCCACCCAGATCAATTCCGATGGCGAGCCGCTGCATCTGATGCCCGCCGTTCAGAGGGCACGCAGCCACGCCATGCGCTCGTCAAGCGACGGCGCATTGAAGGCGAGCGAGCCGAGGACAACAGTTTCCGCACCGGCCTGGCGCAACAGCGGTACCGTATGCTCGCGAATGCCTCCATCGGCGGCAAGCACGATACGATGGCTAGCGCCGCAATCGGCGATGATCTGCCTGGCCTGCTGCAGGCGTTCGCCGGCTTTCTCATCGAGCCCCTGGCCCTTCACACCGATCGCCGTGCCGAGCAGCGTCAGGAAATTCAGCCGGGACGCATATTCGCGGACCCGCTCGACAGGGGTATCGACTTTGAGAACCAGGCCGGAGGCAACACCGTGCCGATCCAGCAGATCGAGCGCCTTTTCGGCAACGCTTTCATTTTCCAAATGAAGACTGATCAGATCGCTGCCGGCATCGGCGAACTGCTCGATCTGCGAAAGGATGATGCTGTCGTCCACCATAAGGTGGACATGAATCGGCCGCGCGGAAATCTTGCGGACGCCGGCGACGAGATCCGGGAAGAACAGCATGGCAGGTGCGAAATGACCGTCAGCCACATCGATATGGAGTATGTCCACATAGGAATCGACGCGCGCGAGATCGTCCGCGAGACGCACGAGGTCCGCCGACCAGACGGAGAATTCCGCGATCAGGCGGTCTTTTGGAAGTTCGGCAATCCAGCTCTTCGATGGCGCGGTCATGGTCTCAAAGCTCCTTCAGAAAATGGCCCATGGCGAGCCGGAAGTCAGCGACGTACTGCGCGCGGCTTAAGGCCTTCGGGGTGATTTGGGCGAAGCGTGCCGCCGGAATCCGATCGGCAAGGGCACGCACATAGGCAATCGGATGAATGACGTCCTGCTCGTGGCCGATGACGAGCGTCGGTACCCCGATCCGCTTCACTTCCTCGTCCGTAATGCCCGGGCCGTCGTTGGAAACGGCGGTCAGTAGCTCGGCGGTCACATCCACAGGCGTGCGCGAGAAGAACCCGACAAGCGACGCCAGATTGTCCGGAGCCTCGGCCGCGAGGTGTTGCCCCGTTGGTCCGGCGAGAAACGTGGTCCTCGCGGCATCCGGCGGCAGTTTCTTCAGTAGACGGCCGACCTCGGCGTTTGGCGCCATGTTTTTCGGGGCGGCTGAAGTCAGCCAGGCAGGTCGCGCGATGATCAGCGCCTTCACGAGATCGGGCCGCTTCACCGCAAGGCGCAGGGCGATCGCAGCGCCCATCGAGATCCCGCCGACGGCCACGGGTGCCGAACGATGTCTTTCGAGATATGAAGCGATATCCTCCGCAAATGTGGCGATCGACAGCTTGTCCAGCTTTCCGGTCTGCGATCGGCCATGGCCGCGCGCTTCGACGGTGATACGGCAAAACCCCTGCCCCGCCGGAAAGACCTCCCCGGTCTGACCGGCGTCTCCGCAGAGACCGTGCTGGAACACGACCGGAATGCCATCCCCCGCCGTATCGACGTTCAGAAGCGTGCCGTCGCAGGTTTCGAAGATTCGAGCTTCGGTCATCGCGCCGCTCCGGCCGAGGCGTTCTCCAACTTGCTCCTGAGGAACCCGGCCACGCCGGGCGCCTCCGACGCCGACAGGCCGTGCGTGATCAGGCTCCCGGTAAAACCGATCGCGCCGAGCCTGCCGAAGTAGTGCGCATAGTCGAGGACGCCTTTGCCTGCGACGGCGAAGCTGCCGTCGGGATTGCGGTCCTTTGCATGCGCCATGACGATCCGGTCGCCCAGAAGATCAATAGCGGACGAGACAATGGTCCGCTGCTCGTCGATCGTTGCATGCTCGAAGAGATTGGCGGGATCGAGTACGATCTTGACACGCGGGCTCTTCAGCTCCGCGATCAGACGATGCGCCTTTTCCGCCGAGTTGACGACGTTGGCGAGCTCGGGCTCGATACCGAGTTCGACGTTGTAACGCTCGGCGATCTCGACAGCTGCAGCCATGGCTTCAAGCAGGTCCCGCCAGGCATCACGCGTGTCATTGTCCGGATGTTCCTTCCACTGGTCGGCCGGATCGCGTGTGCCGGTGCAAAGCGTAATCAGCCCGGTCGACAGATCGGCACAGCGTTCGGCAAGCGCGGCCAGCTTTCGATGACCGGCCTCGCGCACGGCGCGATCGGGATGGATCATGTTGTAGGTGCCAGAGACGGCGACGATCTCGATACCCGTCTTTCGCGCCGCTTCCGCAACCGGGCGCGCCTGCTCTTTGCCGATTGCCTCCGGCATCGAAGGCAGACCCGAGCAGGCCATGTTGTATTGCGTGGAGTCGAAACCGGCGTCGGCAACCGCCTTCAGTACGGTTTCGGGATCCGTCCCCTCGAAGGTCTTGGCGAAAATACCGAGCTTCATCACACGCCACCCGTGGCGTCGGCAAGGACGACCCGCCGGCCGCTTTCGACCGATCGCGCGATGGCGACCATGGCCCGGACGGATGCGAGGCCGTCGTCGACGTCGGCACCCTCCATTGGCGTGCCGTCCAGTATGGTGCGGGCGAAGCCTTCCAGCTGGCGGCGGTAGAAATGCCCGTCCGCACCCAGCACGCGATGGGTCGCCCCGTCGGCTTCCCGAAAGATATCGACCTCGCTGGTCTTGTAGTACCAGGGGTTATAGGTCTTGCCGAGAATGCTGCCGTTCTGGCCGTAGATCTGGAAGCCCTCATGCCAATCCATGCGGACCTGTACGGTCAGGTCGAGATGACCGAGGGTACCGGAGGCGAACTCCACGTCGACGAACCAGCACCAGATACCGGCGCGCTCCGATAGGCGCGCCTGGACCGAAATGATGTCGCCGGCAAAATAGCGCGCAGTGTCGATCAGGTGGCAGCCGTGCGCGAGCATGTAGTAGCGGCGGAGGTCCGCCTTGGGATTGCTGGAAGGTTTGCGGGCATTGGCGCTGGTGACGACCAACGGCTGGACGGCGTCGGTCATCGGATAGCGATGCGTGCTGTCGCAATACCAGGCCTTCAGGGCAATCAATTCGCCAATCTCGTCGCGAATGAAGGCTTTCGCAGCCTGAAGGCCGGCATCGAACCGCTTCATGTGGCCGACCTGGAAGATCTTTCCGGATTTTTCGATTGCAGCTTTCAGCCCGAGGCATTCCTCGACCGTCAGGCCAACCGGTTTCTCGCAAAGAACATGCTTGCCGGCCTCCAGCGCCCGGACGGAGGCCGGAACGTGGAAGGCGTCAGCGGTCGCAATGATCACGGCGTCAAGGTTCGGATCGGCGAGCATCTTGTCGAAGTCGTTGTAGGTCTTCTCCGCCGCATGCGTGATCGCCATGCGCTCGCGCAGATCGTCAGCCACGTCGCAAATCGCATAGAGATCGGAATTCACTGCCTTGGTGCAGCTCTCGAAATGTGCTGCCTGGGCAATCTGGCCCGCTCCGAGGACGCCTACGCGAAGGCGTCTTTCCTGTTTTGCTGGCATCGCGAAACCTTTGGGTGTTGATGTTGACAAGCGACGCCGGTTCCGGCGCCTAAGAGAATGACATGGGGCAACCGAGGCGATGTTCCTTGCGCACCGCCATCGTCGAAGGAGAGCGCCGCGCCCATCGCCGGCCTCGATCTCACAGCGCCATATGCGTCTGCGGGTGGAAAAAATGCAGCTTGGCCGGATCGACGGCCAGATCGATGGACTCGCCCGCCTCAACCGCGCTGACGGCTTCGAACCTCGCGACGGCATTGGCGGCGTTGCTCAGGTCCTCGACGGCGTCTGGGTCGCCCGAATCGACGCGGACCGCCTCGATGTTGAGATGAACGATCAGTTCGGAGCCAAGCTCCTCGATCGACTTGACCAGCGCCGGGATCGTCGGATAGGCGGCGCCCGAAGGAAGGCGCCCGTCATAGAGGTCTTCCGGCCGGATGCCGAAGACGACGGTCTTTCCCTCGAAGGCGGAAAGACCGGGCGCACGATCGAAGGCGCTGACAGGCAGGGGGATGGAGAAGGTCGGCAGCTGGATCTTGCCGTCCTGCAGACGCCCTTCGAAGAGGTTCATGGACGGCGAGCCGATGAAGCCGGCGACGAAGGCATTGATCGGACGGTTGTAGAGCGCCTTGGGCGTGTCCACCTGCTGCAGCACGCCGCCCTTCAGGACAGCGACGCGATCACCCATCGTCAGGGCCTCGGTCTGATCATGGGTCACGTAGATCGTCGTGACCCCCAGCTGTCGCTGGAGGCTTGCGATTTCGGCCCGCATCTGCACCCGCAGCTTCGCATCAAGGTTCGAGAGGGGCTCGTCCATGAGGAAGGCCGCGGGCTCACGCACCATGGCGCGCCCCATCGCCACGCGCTGGCGCTGGCCGCCGGAAAGTTGCGCGGGCTTGTTGCCCAACAGGGTCTCCAGCTGGAGGATTTTGGCGACTTCGTTGACGCGCTTGGTGCGTTCGGCCTTGCTCTTGCCCGCCAACTTCATCGAAAAGGCGATGTTGTCGAAAACGGTCATGTGCGGATAGAGCGCATAGCTCTGGAAGACCATGGCGATATCACGATCCTTGGGCGGGAGATCCACAACGTCCTGCCCACCGATGCTCAGCGTTCCGCTGGTGATTTCCTCGAGCCCTGCGATCATGCGGAGCGCCGTCGATTTTCCGCAGCCGGAAGGGCCGACCAAAATCAGGAACTCGCCATCATGGATCGTCAGGCTCAAATCCTTGATTGCATGGTAGTTGTTTCCATAGGTCTTGCAGATCCTGTCCAGCATAACCACTGCCACGTCATTTTCCTCCCAAGTCCAGTCTCGGCCGCACCCAAGGGCGACCCTCGCCCACCACCTCCCAGCCGCCACACAAGAGGCTCAGGACTACGCATAAAAGTCAACAGAAAATCGCAAGAGAAAAACTCAATCGCCACCGTAATTTTCAATTAAAATACTGAAAAATATACATATTATGTGATTTTAAAAATTACTATGTGTGCAATGTTATTTTTTAACGCGCGTATATTTTTGGTGCAAGACATCGATGGCTGACTTCGCAAGGCGATCGCCGTAGTCGCCCGTCGAAACCGGTCGCGACGGAGGAGCACGGTCCACCGAAACGCACGGTCACGCAGGTACGGATCTGGGTTTTAACTGGCTGTCAAAAGCACGGGCGCGGGCGCATTTTCACTCATCATCCACGCCTGGCATGCATGGTTGTCGGGTAGCCCCTTGCGCCCGCCATGCGATGTCACGGAGATGGCGGCGGCGGCGGTGGCATAGACCACGGAACGGAGAGGTCTCTTCCCTTCCGCGAGAGCAAAAGCATAGGCGCCGTGAAAACAGTCGCCCGCACCGGTCGTATCGACCGCCCGCACCGCATAGGCCGGAACATGCCAGAGCTCGGCGTCACCCTTCTGCCGGACATAGGAACCGCGATCGCCATCGGTGAGAACGACCGCGGAGCGCTCGGCCGACCAGAGCTTTTCAAGGATAGCAGCAGGATCGCTTTCGCCGGCATAGGACTTGCCAAAGGCGAGCGGCAGGACCAGATGATCGGCGAGAGCCATGATCCGGTCGGTCGCTGCACCGACGGTCCATTCGATATCGGCGACAACGGAAAGGCCGAGTGCGCGTGCGCGGGCAACCACCGATTCGGAATGTACGGAATAGCCGTCAATCAGGAGTACTGGCGCCTGCGTCAGCACGTCGTCCGGCAGCGCTTCCGAAGTGCCATGCAATACGTCGTCGTCATAGGCGATAAACCGGTCACCGTCCGGGCCGACCGTGATCACGGAGCGGATGGGCGCGGCGGATGGATGGCGCGGCGCAAAAGATATGTCGACGCCGTCCCGCTCGAGCTCGCGACCGCCGACATCGGCGCGCGGCTGATCGTTCAGCCACCCGATGAATGCGGCGTGTCCACCGAGCCGGGCGACGGTCACCAGGGCCGTCGCCACGTTGCCGCCGTGATCGGTGGCGCGCTCCGTCACCCGCCCCTTGCCGGCGGTCAGCGGCCGATCGACATAGATGATGTCGTCGATTGCCAAGGCGCCAAAGCCCAGAACATGGAAAGAGCGTGGCATGTCCTATGCGCCGGCAGCGGCCAGCGCCTCTCGCGGCGTCATTCCATCATGGATGACGCGTTTGAAGGCGCGCGCCGCCGTCGTGGTGTCGCCGTGACCCCAAAGATTTCGGCCAACCACGGCACCCTTGGCACCAGCCCGCAGGGCGTCGGACGTCTGCTCCAGGGCACCGAGCAGCGTATCCGTCTTCGGACCGCCGGCGATAACGACCGGGATCGGGCAGGTCGCCACCGTTTCGCTGAACGAGTCGAAATCGCCGGTGTAGCCGACCTTGACGACATCCACGCCCGTCTCGTAGCCAATGCGCACCGCATAGGCGATTTCATCCGGTGTAAAGACGATCTTGCCACCATTGGCGAAGTCGCGCGGATAGACATGGGCGATGACCGGCATTTCAAAGCGGGCCGCCGCATTCACCGTATCGGTTAGCCAGCGGATATATTCGCCTTCAGTGTTACCGCGCACCGGAATGGCGACGGCCAGCGCATCGGCACCGTAGCGCACCGCATCCTCAGGCGTGGCGATGAGCTGGCGAATGCGATCGTCCGCCGTGAAACACCCGGCCTGGATAACCAGCGCCGCCTTGCCGGCATATTCCGACCAGAGATGACGCGCAGCACCCGGCTGGATGCTGACGTAGTCGGGGCCGCCGGCCATGACGCGCTTCAGAGCGCCGGGCAAGTCGGCGAGCCCACCTTCGCGCACGTTGCCATAGCCGACGAAATGATCGACAGCGCCTCCGAAAAGATTGCCTGACGGGTTTGAGAACAGGCGGGAGAGACGAATTTTTGTTCCGAGACCCATGTCGAAAAATCCCCTTGCGGTTGCGGGCGCTGATGCCGGGTGACCCTAACTCGAAAACAAAACAACATTCAATATTTCGATTTCTTTCATTTCGACCTTATTTGAGAATTTTTGACGTGCCAATCTCTAAAAAAATCGCTATTGGCTTTTCTGAAATAGAAATGCGGAACAACAGTCTTTCGTTTTTCGAAAGAAATCCTCATCGTCAACAGAGGCAATTCGGGGTCATTCATGCTTGCAGAACAGCGACGGCATCAGATCTTGCTGGAACTCCAAAGAGTCGGTCAGGCGCGCACCCGCCAGCTCGCAGAATTCTTCGAGGTTTCGGAAGTGACGATCCGTTCCGATCTCGAAATCATGGACGCCAAGAAGCAGCTCATCAAAACCCACGGCGGAGCGGTCGCCCTGCCCGCCGATTCTCCGGCCGCCGCCTTTGAAGAGCGCATGCAGCGCAATTTCGATGCCAAACGGCGGATCGCGCAGGTGGCCGCCCGCCAGATCATCGACAACCAGTCGATCGTCTTCGACAGCGGCTCCACGCTGTTGCAGGTGGCCATGCAGATGCCACCGGTCCACAATGTGGTCGTGGCGACAACAGCCATGAATATCGCGCAGCATCTGATGTATCGGCCGGGGCTCGACGTGCACATGATCGGCGGCCGGGTTTTTCCAAGCACCGTCAGCACGATCGTTTCGGATTCCGACAAGGCACTCGGCGGGCTCGTTGCACATCAGGCCTTCGTCAGCGCCCACGCGATCGATCAGGCCTTCGACGTCGTCGATGTGTCGGAAGACATCGCTCGCACCAAGCGCAATCTGGTGCGCATGGCCCGCCGCGTCGTGCTCGTGGCAGACTCCAGCAAATGGGATATCGGAGCATCCTCCAAGGCTTTTTCCCTGTCACGTGTCGATCTGATCATCACGGACAGCAACATGCCGCATAGCATCCGCAACCGCCTGGAAAAACTGGGCGTGGAAGTCCGCTACGCATGAGCTGCAGGCGGCCTGTCGCCGGCTAGAACCCAAAGCGGCGCAGCGTCTCACGATTCTCTCGAACGGCGCCGGACGGACTCTTGCCAGCATGATCGGATTCTTCCTCGACCACGATCCAGCCATTGAACAGCGGAGCCACGCGGACGGCCGCGACTACGGCCGACACATCGCAGACGCCGGCGCCAAGCATCGCCCAGGTACCGCTTGCATCGACATCCTTGAGATGAACGTAACGGATACGGGCGCGGTGTGCCGCCAGAGTGTCGTCCATCGACTGGCCACCGCGCAGGATATGGCCGGTATCCGGCACCCAGCCAACCTGCGGATCGAGAAGCGTGAACAGACGATCATAGTCCGCGCGGGTGAAGAGAAGCGTGTTGTGATGCGAGGAAGGATGCACCGCGACTGCAACCCCCGCGGTTCGCCCGATTTCCGTGGAACGATTGTAGCATTCGGCCGCAATCGCGAACTTTTCGTCGCGCGAACCATCCGAAACGACCGTCGCCGACCCCATCGACACCAGTGCACCGGGGAAATGAGCCGCGAAATCCACCCAACGGCGGGCGGTATCGAGATCGGACGCAATCTTTTCCGGCAGAGTGAAGCCGCTGGACGAACCGAAGGCGAAAGAGACCAGCTTCAGGCCCGCATCGGCAAGCGTCCGGGCAAAGGCAGCGGGATGCAGCGCATAGTGGCCGATCATCGTGTCGGTGATCTCGATACCGGAATAACCGGCATCGGCGATTGCGCGCACGAGGTCATCCGGCCCGCCCGGCCACCGCGCACCCAACATCTCCCAGGTGAATGTCTGGCATCCGATTTGCAATTCTGCAGTCTTCATATCTTGGTCCTGACCTCTCGATTGATGAGTACGCCGGCACCGGCGTCGACGGTCTTGGCCTGCGCCGACGGGGCCGCCGCAGGGGCCTACTTCGTTGGAGTCGGAAAGGCAGCCCATCCCGGCAGAGGGTTGGACAGAAACCGCTACGTCGGCATTTCCCCGGAAAATCGACGCCTCCAAACGCCTTGTCACTACGTAAGATAAAATGTTATCGTGCGTCAATATAATTTGTTTCTCGCGATTATATTCAACGTTCCGTTTCGGAACCCCCATGCAGACTGGCAGGATCAGGTCCTTCAACATGACACAGACGAACGATACGAAACTCAAAATCGGCGTGGTCGGATGCGGCAACATTTCGCTCGCCTACATGCGCAATGCGCCCCTGTTCCGCGGCGTTGAAATCACCACCTGCGCGGATCTCAACATGGAGGCGGCCAGGCGCCGCGCGGCGGAGTTCAACCTGCGCGCGACGGATGTCGAATCCCTTATCGACGACAAGAACATCGACCTCATTCTGAACCTGACGATTCCGGCTGCTCATTTCGACGTTTCCATGCGGGCGCTGTCGGCGGGCAAGCATGTCTTTACCGAGAAGCCGCTTGGCGTCACGGCGCGTGAGGGAAGGCAGCTGGTCGATGCGGCGGCCGCAAAGGGCCTCGCACTCGGCTCGGCTCCGGACACTTTCCTCGGCGCGGCAGGGCGCCGTGCACGACGCCAACTGGAAGCCGGCGCCATCGGCAAGCTGGTAACCGGGTCTGCCTTCATGATGGGGCGCGGGATGGAGCACTGGCACCCCGACCCGAGCTTCTACTATCAGGGCGGCGCCGGGCCGGTCATGGACATGGGCCCCTACTACCTCACGATGATGGTCAATCTGATGGGACCCGTTCGCCGCGCGCAGGCCGTCGCCACGAGCGGTCAGGAGGAACGACTGATCACGGCGGAGGGGCCGAAGAAGGGCACCACCTTCAAGGTCGGCACCCCGACCAGCGTGCTTTCGCTCCTGGAATTCGATTGCGGCGCCACCATCACCTTCGGCGCCTCCTGGGACGTGTTTCGCCACTCCAATCATCCCATCGAGCTGCATGGCACCGAAGGCTCGCTGCGCTTGCCCGACCCGGATAATTTCGGCGGCGTCGTCGCGCTTTCCAGTCGTGGCGCACCATGGCAGGAAACGGACACCGCCGGCGAACTCTTCGGTGCTATCAACTGGCCGATCGCGGCACCGGACCGCGCCAACTACCGCATGCTCGGCCTCGCCGATCTCGCGCGGGCGATCATCGAGGGCCGCCCGCCGCGCGCTTCGGGCGATCTCGCGCTGCATGTGCTCGAAATCATGGAGGCGATCCTGCGCGCGGGCAAAACCGGCATCGCCCAGACCATCTCCGGCGCGGTCGAGCAGCCGAAGGAACTGAAGGAAGACGAAGCGAGAAGTCTGCTCGCATGACGATACTGGACGAATCCGCAAAGCGCGCCCTCGCTTGGCCGGGCGACCCGCAGATCCCGATCGAACGCTGCCAGCCGGTTGAGGCGCGGGCGCAGTATCTCGACGGTTTCGCACAGATTCAATGGCCGCTAGAAGATGTGGATGAGACGCGGGAAGAGTATGCCGGCAACATCAGGCTGAAGATCTGGCGGGGCCGCGGCGCACCGCAGCAGGGTGCCCCGGCCCTGCTCTATCTCCACGGCGGCGGCTGGGTGATCGGCACGCCGGAGACCCATGAGGATATCTGTCGCTCCCTCGCCAATGCGGTCGGCGCTGTCGTTTTTTCGCCCGACTATCGCCTGGCCCCAGACCATCCTTTCCCGGCGGCGCTGGAGGATTGCGCGGGAGCACTCGTCTGGATGAAGGATCGCGCCGACACCCTCGGCATCGACCCGGCGCGGATCATCATCGGCGGCGACAGCGCCGGCGGAAATCTGGCCGCCGTCGTCGCGCTCATGGCACGGGATGGAGACGCCCCCGGGGTGATCGGTCAGGTGCTGATCTATCCCGTCACCGATCAGCAGCAGGTGCTGGATAGCTACAGACGCTATGCCGAGGATTTCGGCCTGACGGCAGCCGCGATGGCATGGTTCCGGAACCACTACCTTCCGCACGCCGCCAGCCGCTTGGACTGGCGCGCCTCGCCGCTTAACGCAGCGTCGCTTGCAGGCGTCGCTCCGGCGTTCGTCGTCCTTGCCGGATACGACGTGCTGTTCGACGAGGGCGCTGCCTATGCGAAGCGACTAGAAGCGGAGGCACAAGCCACGTGTCGGATATGGCCGGGACAGATCCATGGCTTCGTGTCCATGGGACGCGCCATACCGGAGGCGAAAGAGGCCCTGGAAGCCATTGCGGCAGCGTGGCGCCGCATGGACCCCGCCCTCGGCCCCTGACACCGTAACTGGCGAAGGGCGGCCTCAGGCGGACTCCCGCATCACCAGGGTCGCTTCGAGGATCACTCTCTTCGTCTCCACCGCCCGGTCGTCGTCCTCATCATCGAGACGCTTCAACAGAAGCTCCACGGCTTTCGCGGCAATTTCGGGGGCATCCTGCGCCATCGTCGTCAGCGACGGGCAGGTGTAGCGGCTCAGCGGATGATCGTCGTGGCCTGCAATGCGCACGTCGCAGGAATCACTGCGACCAATCTTGAGCCCGGAAGCGAACGCGGCCGCCATCGCGCCGAAGGCGAACCGGTCGTTGGCGCACAGCAGCGTCTTGCCCGGCAGGCTGCCCTTGGCGAGGATCCGCTGCATCTGTTCGTAGCCGAGGCGCTCGAATTCCCATGAGGGTGGAGCCTCGCAATCGATGACGAGCGGCGAATGACCTTCCCGGATCATGGTGGCGCGGTAGCTCGCCTGCCGTTCGCCCGCATTTTCGGTGAGGTGCGGCACTTCCAGGAAAATCGGTGGCTCACCCGAGCGACACAGATACTGGACGATGGCCGCAACGCTCTGCGCATTGTCGTTCCCGACAAAGGGCAGGTCGATGCTGGCGGGACTATCAAAGCAGACGACAGGGATCGCATCGGTCAGGCGTTCCAGCGCCGACCGGCGCGATCCGGCACCCAATGGCGCTACCACCGCACCCGCGACCTTCAGCGAGAGGAGCGTCCGCACGGCCTCCTCCTCCAGTTCGGGCCGCGTGTGGGAGGAGAGCTGTACGGGCCAGAAGCCCTTTGCGCGCAATTCCAGCTCGATCAGCGACACGACCTGCACATAGAATGGATCCGACATGGTCGGCACCAGTATGCCGATATTCTTGGTCCGCTTGCGATTGAGATGCCGCGCAAAAAGGTTCGGCTCGAAATTCGATTTTTTCAGCGCCGCCTCGATGCGCTTGCGGGTCACTTCCTTGACCTGGGTCGGATCGTCGAAATATTTCGACAGCGTCGGCCGCGAAACGCCACATGCGCTCGCGAAGTCGTCCATCGATCTGTAACTCTTCTTGGCCATTCAGTTCCTTACCGACTTGCAGGACGACACGCTAGGCGGGCTAAAAATCGAACTCGCTCGCGCAGCAGAAATCCGATGTCGCGCAAAATTACGCAATAGATAAAACGTACTGGTCCCTGACGAAAGTCGGCGATTGCAGTGGTCGTATTCACGTCACGCGATACCCAAATCGCCCGTTCTTGCGAAAAGCGAAAATACCCGTCCGGTAGCATTTCCGACGCCTCACGGCTGCAAGCCACTCGTTTCGACCGCCAATCACGAAGGCTCGCCACGAAGCCGGCACGGCGGTCGCATTTCGATTTATTGAGTAAACTTTCATTTGCTTACGAAAGTAAAGAAATAATGCGTCACAAGCTATAAATATAGCGCAAAAAAATTTCCGCGCGCAAATTTTTTTTATTATTTTATATCATATAGTTATATGCAAAATATGCACAAAAATGGCACCTACACGGTCCTCGATCGCAGTTCCTCGTTGACAGGTAGGGGCCTCAAGGAACCTACTTCTGCTGCGATCTGGGAGGATCGATCCGCTGAAAGTCCAATGGGAGGCAGATATGATTTTCAAAAAACTCAGTATGACGATGAAGGCCGCCGCGGCTGCCTGGATGCTTTGCGCCACGTCGGCATTCGCCGACACCACAATCGAATTCATCCAGTGGTGGGAGCCCGAAATGCCCGCCGGCGCGCTGCGTGGCATCATGGACGACTTTGAAGCCAAGAACCCCGGCATCAAGGTGACGCTCGTCAGCGGCCCTTATGCCACGACCCGCGACCAGATCGTCGTCGGCGCCGCTTCCGGTACGCTCAGCGACGTGGTTGGCCTCGATGGTGCCTGGGTCAACGGTCTTGCCAAACAGGGCGCCATCGCATCGATGGACGAACTGATGGATAAGGCGAACTACGACAAGAGCCAGATCACCGACATCGTCAAGGTCGAGGGCAAAAGCGTGATGTTCCCGCTCGCCTCCTTCGTCTATCCGGTTTTCGTGAACATGGATCTCGCCAAGGCAGCCGGCGTCGACAAGATGCCGACGACGCGCACGGAATTCGCCGAAGCCGCAAAGAAGATGACCGATGCCTCCAAAAACCAATACGGTTGGGTCCTGCCGCTGTCGCTGCAGTCGCCGAGCGGCATCCAGAACGACGTGATGTCCTGGGTTTGGGCCTCGGGCGCCTCTATGATGAAGGACGGCAAGCCGGACCTCGAAAACGACGCTGTCGTCGGCACGCTCGAGTATATTGGATCCCTCAACAAGGAAGGCGTCATATCGCCCGGTATCTTCGCCAAGAAGGAGCAGGACAAGGTCGAGGAATTCGTCAACGGTCGCGTCGGCATGATGGTCGACTCGCTCGCCCACGTGAACCTCATCCGCGAACGCAATCCGCAGCTTAATTTCGGCATCTCTGCCTTGCCGGCTTCTGACGGCTACACCGGCAAGCGCGGCATGCCCTACGCATCCTGGGGCATCGGGATCAGCGAAGGCAGCGAGCACAAGGAAGAAGCCTGGAAGCTGGTCGAATTTCTGATGAGCCCGGACGTGAACGGCCGCCTCGTTTCGATCGCCAATGCCTTCCCCGGCAACGTCCACGCAAAGCCGGACTTCGTGGCCTCCGACCCGATCTTCGCTGAAGCCTTCAAAATTTTCCAGAGCGGTTATCCGGCCAACGAATTCGTCGGCCTTCCGGTTGCCGAAGAGTTGATGCGCGACATGAATGTCGAAGTTCAGAAGATGTTTGACGGTGCGCAGTCCGCCAAGGATGCTGCTACCAATACGCAGAAGGCCTGGCTCGCCAAGTTCTAGGCACGGCGCTTTCACCGTCACCGGCAGAGCGGCTCCGCGCTGCCGGTGCAATTCGTCAATTCTCGGTAGAATGGAAAGTCAGGCCTCATGAATCGTTCCGCTTCGGCTCTGGTCGCCGCGCCGACGAAAGCGCGCAGGAAGGGTAAGCTTCGCTACACCACTTTGAGGAAGCTGGTGCCGTATCTCTACGTTTCACCGGCCACGCTGCTTCTCGTTCTGCTGATGCTGTTTCCGATGGCGATGGTGTTCCGCTATTCCTTGATGGATGGCGCCATCATGAAGAAGGGTGCCGCCTTCGTCGGGCTGCAGAACTACGTCACGATCTTCGGGAACCCGGTTTTCTGGCAATCGGTCGTCCAGACGCTCTATTTCACGGTCATGAGCGTGGTCTTCCACTTCATCATCGGCCTCGCCTTCGCGCTGCTCTTGAATACAAACCGCGTCGATCCGCTCATTCGCAGTGTCCTGCGTGTCCTCTACATCCTGCCCTGGCTGTTCACGGCCGTCATCATCGCCATCATCTGGCGCCTGCTGCTCGACCCGAACGGCGTCGTGAACAGCATTCTGATGGCCCTCCATATCGTTGACTTCAAGGTCGAGTGGTTCTCCTCCACGAGCACCGCAATCCATGCCTTGACGTTCGCAAACATCTGGGCCGGCTATCCGCTCTACATGGTCAGCCTGCTCGCCGGCCTTCAGGGCATTCCGAAGGAACTGTACGAGGCCGCCGGCATCGACGGCGCCAACGAACTGGAGAAATTCTGGTACATCACTATTCCGCAACTGATGCCGATTATCATCAGCATCGCGCTCCTCGATTTCATCTGGACGATGCAGGTCTTCCCACTCGTGTGGATGACGACCGGCGGCGGTCCGATCTATTCGACCGAAGTGCTGAGCACATTCACCTACAAACTCGCCTTCGCCCAGTATGAGTTCTCGCTGGCCTCGGCGAGCGCGATGATCATCCTCGTCATCTCGATGAGCGTCACCTACTTCTACATCAAGCATCAGCAGCGCAGGTAAAGCCCATGGCAAAGCGGTCTTTCAAAAACTCGGTGCTGCCGACCCTCCTGACCTATGTCGGGCTCGCGATCGGTCTGGTCTTCGCCGCCTTTCCGATCGTGTGGATGTTCTTCAGCTCGCTGAAATCGAACACCGAAATCTTCGCCCTTCCGCCGAGGCTGCTGCCGGAC
This sequence comes from Pararhizobium sp. LjRoot238, assembly GCF_964252955.1. NCBI lineage: Bacteria > Pseudomonadati > Pseudomonadota > Alphaproteobacteria > Hyphomicrobiales > Rhizobiaceae > Pararhizobium > Pararhizobium sp. LjRoot238. Next base: position 125,171 of record NZ_CAXUPP020000005.1, read on the forward strand.
GATTTCACGATCTCGGCCTATCTGACGATCTTCAATGACCCCGTGAAGGTTCGGTTCTTCATCAACAGCTACTTCGTCGCCGGCGTCGTCACGCTTCTGACGCTCATCGTCGCCATTCTGGCCGCCTATGGCTTCAGCCGTTATTCGTTCCGCTTCAAGAACACGCTGAACATCTTCATCATCAGTACGCAGACCGTTCCGCCGATCACCCTCCTCATTCCCTACTTCGGAATGGTGGTAGCCTTCAGGATCTTCGACACATATCTGGCGCTGATCCTGACCTACATGGTCTTCACCCTACCCTACGCGATCTTGTTGATGACCGGTTACCTCAACACTCTGCCAAAGGAACTGGACGAAGCAGTGCTGGTGGACGGCGGATCGAGTTGGACGGCTCTTTGGCGGGTGATCGTTCCCATCTCTGTGCCCGGCATCGTCGCCACGGGCGTCTACACTTTTCTGCTTGCCTGGAACGAATTCCTCTTCGCCCTGACGCTGACGAAATCAATGGACCTGCGAACCGTCCCGATCGGCATCCAGCTCCTGATGGGCCAGCATGCCTTCGAATGGAACGAGATGATGGCGATGAGCGTGCTCGGATCTCTTCCGCTGCTGGTGCTCTATCTGGTCGCCCAACGCTATTTCCTGGCTGGCATGACGGCGGGATCGGTCAAGAGCTGACCGATGGGCATGTCGCAATCCGGGCAGAAGGTTTTGCGCGTGGGACAGTCCCGAGTGATCAATCTGGTGCTCCGGTATGAGCAACTGGGACGGTGATGTCATGTCTGGATGGCGCCCGTTTGGCAATGTGCTTTTGGACGATGTTTGAGCTTTGCGGGTCGGGTGCAGTCATGTCTCCGGCCTGTTTGTGCGGCACGTGATGACCGCTGGCCTTGATGTTTTCCGCTTGATCCGATCCCTATCACATTATCGCGCTGTTGTTGCGCAAGACATCACCGCGGGTTCTTCGGTTCGTGCGGTCCATTCCGCTATGCTGTCACATCATGCCATTGTCACTCCGCCAACTGTTGTGCCGCTAATACCAACGAGCGCTAATCAAAACCGGTGCGCCCAATCGCGCATTCCGATCGACATGATCTTCCACGGCTGTGCGACCAGCTTGTTCCATGCGTCACAGCAATGGGCGACGATGTCCTCGTAGTCCTTGAAGATCCGGTTGGACAACCAGTTATCGCGCATAAATTGCCACACGTTCTCGACGGGGTTTAATTCGGGCGAGCGCGGCGGCAGGAATAGCAAGGTGATGTTGTCGGGGACGATGAGTTTCGGCGTGACGTGCCATCCAGCCTGATCAACGATCAGCACGGCATGAGCACCCTCATCGACAGCCTGGCTGATTTCGAGCAAATGCTGGTTCATGGCGCTGGTGTCGCAGTAGGGAAGAACAAGGCCCGCACCCTTGCCCTTCTTGGGGCAGATGGCTCCGAAGATGTACGTCCACATCGTGCGTTGATCGAGTGGTGCCGAAGGCCTTGTCCCCTTGCGTGCCCATCGCCGGGTGATCTTGTTCTTCTGCCCTATCCGAGCTTCGTCGGCCCACCAGAGCTCGATCGCGACGTTCTTGGGGAGCCTGCTTTTGATGGCTGCCAACGTGGCGGGGAAGTTTTTTTTAAACTCTCCAGGTCGCCTTCGTTCTGGGCGTAATGGCGCGGGCGAGCAGACAGCTTTGCAAAGCCGAACGCCTTCAATTCGCGGCCAATGGTCGTTTCATCGACGGATATCCGGTACTCCTGGAAAAGCCATTGAACAAGATCCTTGCGCCGCCAGCGAACGACGCCATGCACCGCTGGTATCGGGCCACTTTCGACGATCTTTGCCAGAGCCTGACGATGCACGTCGGAAAGCTTTCCTTGATTGCCAGGCGCTTTGCCATTGATGAGCCCTGACGGACCACGCGCATTGAAGCGAACAACCCAATCGCGAACAATCTGCAGGGTCACGCCTCCGATCCTGGCCGCATCGCTGCGTGAATGGCCATCATAGATTTCGGCAAGGGCAAGAAGACGCCGAGCCTGTGCCGCGTCCTTCGCATTTTTGGCCAATGCCCGCAGGGCAAAACCGTCGAAGTCATCGCGCAGTGGAATTCCCAATGTCATCCGCAAACCTCCGTTTGCGACATAGATTCAGACTTCAACTGATTTGGAAACCGCAAAAACGAGTCAGAGATCGCTCACGTTGGTATAAGGCAAAGGTAACGCTTGTTCGTTTCAGTGTGTTTACGCCAAGACCGGAGCGCTATGGCCGGGAGCGAAGTCCTGCTGATAGTCGTTCTTGTTCCTCGCCATAATCGCCCACGCGATGCGGGCCATTTTGTTGGCGAGGGCGACGGCGACAAGTTTGAAGGGTTTTCTTGAGAGCAGACAACGCGCCCAGTTCGCCAGAGGCGTGTATCAGTCGTCCCCTTCTTCATCCTGTAGAGTGCTGCATGAGCGCCAACCACCAAGAGCTTGCGTAAATGCCGGTTACCCATCTTGGAAATGGAACCCAGTCTTGGTTTGCCGCCGGTTGAGTGTTGCCTGGGGACAAGACCCAGCCAGGCTGCAAACTCACGTCCGCCGTCAAACAACTTCGGATCCGAGACGCTGGCGGAAAGGCAAGTAGCGATGACACGCCCTATCCCGGGCACGGTCGCAAGTCGGATGCTGACATCGTTGTTGCGATGAGCGGTAAGGATCGCCTTGTCGAGCGTTGCGATCTGGGCCTCCATCTCTGTCAATGCCGCGGCCAAGGGCACGAGGGCAACGCGAACGGCCTGCGGGCTGTGTTGTTCATCGTCGAGGATTGCGATCAACTGCCGGACATTCCGGGCTCCTTGCGGTGCGACAATGCCAAGCTCGGCAAAGTGACCACGCAAGGCATTGATGAGCGCAGTCCGTTGCGAAATCAGAAGCTCGCGTGCGCTGTGCAGCATCAGTGTCGCTTGCTGGTCCTGGCTCTTTGCCGGGACAAACCGCATCGACGGTCGTGTGACCGCTTCGCAGATGGCCGCAGCATCAGCGGCATCATTCTTCTGCCGTCGCAGGTACGGCTTGGTATAGTTTGGTGGGATCAGCCGGAGATCATAGCCAGCTTCCATGAGCGTTCGCGCCCAGTGATGGGCCGTCGCGCAAGCCTCCATGCCAATCCGGCAGGGAGGAAGCTTCTCGAAGAATGGCTGCATCTGCCCGCGTCGCGGCGACTTGCGCAGGACGACCTGTCCATCGGCGTCAATGCCATGAAGCTGGAAAACATTCTTTGCGATATCAAGCCCGATTGTCGCAATCTCGTCCATGGTGGGTGGCTCCTCTCTACCGGAAAAATCCCTGCCCCATGGCGATTCGGATCGGAGTTCCTCGAACTATAACCGTCAAAACAATCGGCCCCGCCGCAGCCCGATACCACCTTTCCGGGGTTCCTCAGTATAAGATACCTGCTGGTTGATGTCTGAAAATGTGATAGGCTTTTGCCACAATACGATGCGAAAACGCAGGCAGGCAGAATCTGGGAGGGTTCATGGTCGAGATATTTTCGAAGCAGGACGGACCGCGTCGGGAGGACGCGCAAGTCCGTCGGCTGATAGAGCAAAACCGCAGCGTCATCACGAAGCTTGCCGACCAGTTTAGCGGTGGTCGCTACTCGGAATCAAAAAAGCCGAAACTGGCCCCACAGGCAGAAGGCCTCATCATCCATATCGGGGGTGGGACGGCACCGGTCCCCGCAGCGGAACCCAAAATCCGCGTTACCGCTAATGGTCGCGTGATAAGCGTCGATGTCACAAGTGGGCGACAACTGCAACATTTCGGCGACATTCGCGACCGGCGAGGCCTGAAGATGTTCGCATTGGCGACGAAGGCTAATGGATACATCGGCCCACTCGACGAGTCGATGGCCGCAGCCCTGGCGGATATGGACGGTGTCGTGGTGGGATCTTCCTACGGCGACGCGGATCTGGCGGCCGATATCGGTCTGCGGCTTGATATTCCTCCCGAGACTTGAGGACGAGAGGCACACCTCTATCCCCCGCCAACTCAGCTTGACGCCAGTTCCCTCGAACGTGGAATGTGAATAGCCGTATGAGCCGAAATTCATATACACCGGGAAATCCAGCAAAGGCCAAACCTTCGGCGATTGGCGGCTTGATGACCGGCGATGCGATTTTGAGTTCCGCCTACGATGAGCGAATGACGATGCGCGCTTGGGAGTCGCTGCTGGAGGGCAGGATCGAGCCTGCGCGATCCTCGTTGCCCGTCAGATTGACGATCAACGATTCCTGGCACCGTTGCGCCAATGGCGGTATCGATGCACAGCGCAACGAGGCGCCGATCGAGACAGACAAGGATGCAGTCGAGGCCCTTGCCAGAAGCAGTTCGGAACTGCTGGCAGCAGCAGCCCGTCCGTTCGAGGCGATCGGGAGGCTATTGAACGGCACAGGCGCAATGTTGATGCTGGCCGACGGCGAAGGGGTGCTGATCGACGTCATCGGCGACAAGAAGACGATCTACGACGGCATGGATATTCATCTCGGGGTTGGAGGGAAGTGGACCGAGGATGTTGTTGGAACCAACGGCATAGGTACCGCCCTTTGGACAGGGGAGCCCGTATTTGTCCATGCCGCCGAACACTTTTGCGCGGGGATAAAAGCCTGGACCTGTGCCGGAGCGCCGATCCGCGATCCTTTTGATGGTAAGGTTATTGGGGTCGTCGATCTTTCGGGCCATCCTGATATTTTCCGGCCACACAACATCGCCCTCGTTACGGCTGCCGCTCGGGAAATTGAACGGGCGCTCGCGGATTCGCAGAATGAAGAGCGGATGCGGTTGCTGGAGGCCTTCATAGCGTCGGCTAGCAACTATCGTTCGAACGACGGCGTCATGATCATCGACCGCCATGGCCGCGCCATATACAGCAACAATGTGCCGATCTCGGAGAGGAAGCGATTCGGCGACACGATCCGCCAGGACGCCAGGCGCTGTCGTTTGCCGGAGTTGAGCAACTCCGGCTTTCTCGACAGCGTTTCGACCGCCCTGCCCCAGGATATGCAATCCTGGCATGTCTGCCCTCTGGAACTTGATGGGGATGTCCGCGGCGCGGCCCTGGTCTTTCCCAAAACTGGTGACGGCAGAACCGTCTCGATTGGCAGCAGAACCACGTCGCAGCGTCTGAAAGATGAATGCGCGCTCATCATCGGCGAGAGCGAAGCCCTGCGAAATGCCGTGGATATCGCCTGCAAGATCGGCGAATCGGAGGATGTAACCTCACTCCTGATCGAAGGCGAAACGGGCGTCGGCAAGGAACTGTTTGCGCGGCTCGTTCACAGCGCAAGCCGCAAATCAGCCAACGGTCCCTTCATTGCCCTCAACTGCGGCGCCATAACAAAGGAGTTGTTTGGCAGCGAGCTGTTCGGCCATGTTGGGGGCGCCTTCACGGGGGCGTCCCGGGACGGCAAACCTGGCGTTTTCGAGCTCGCCGATGGGGGCGTCCTAAGCCTTGATGAAATTGGCGAGATGCCGCTGGATATGCAACCCTTTCTATTGCGTGTGCTCGAAGAGAGAGCGGTCAACCGACTAGGCGACAGCCGGCTGCGGCCGGTCGACGTCAGGCTTGTCGCCTCCACAAACCGAGATCTCAAGGCAGAAGTTGGAAATGGTCGCTTTCGCAAGGATCTGTTCTACCGGATAAGCACAGTGTCTATCCATGTTCCGCCACTCCGGGATCGCGGCAGCGACAGCCTGTTGCTGATCGAGCATTTCAATCGCAAGCTCGCCGATCGCAAGGGAAGCGCGCCGCTCCGTTTCTCAAACCACGCCTTGGACGCACTGCTCGCCTACCGCTGGCCCGGCAATGTCCGCGAACTGCGAAACCTCGTTGAACGACTGCATCTGCTTTCGAACAACAGCTTCGTGGGCTTCGAGGATCTGCCCACCGACATAGCTGAACCGACACAGGGCCAAATTGCATCGGTAACAGACGAGCGTAAGGGAAATGATGCCCCTGTCGTCAGCTTTGAGGATGCCGAGCGACAGGCGATCCGGAATGCGCTGGTAGCCGAACACGGCAATCTCAGCAAGGTTGCCCAGCGGCTCGGCGTATCGCGCCCTACGCTTTATCGCAAGCTGGAGCAGTTCGGCATCAGGCGCGGTTTCGTTTGAGGCTCGAATTCTGACTACCAACGGAGCGGCAAGAACCCATGGCGCGAATGCCATGGGTTCTTGGTAAGCGTTGGCTTTCCAGCCGGCATCACGAAGGCTACGCGGCTGCCTCGATGACTTCGAACGTGCCCGAACGCCAGAGGATGCCCGCGGCTGCGGCACCCATGCACGGTGCAAGGACATAGAGCCAGAGCTGGGAGAGCGCCGAACCGCCGGCAAAAAGTGCCGGCCCGAGCGAACGGGCAGGATTGACCGAGGCGCCTGAGACCGTGATCCCGGCGAGATGGATGGCGACGAGGGTCAGGCCGATCGCCAGACCCGCCAGCACGCCGGCACCGTCGGTCGCGGTCGCCCGCAGGATAACAATGAGGAAGATGAAGGTCGCGACCAGTTCGAACAGGAAAGCCGAAAGCATGGAATAGCCGGACCAGCCGTTCTGAGCAAATCCGTTGGCTGCCACGTCGTACCCTCCGGCCTTGCCCTCGGCGATGATGTAGAGCGCACCCGCCGCCAAGATCGCACCAAGGCATTGGGCGATGATATAGGCCGCGAGATCGGCGGGCCTTAGTCGACCGCTGCAGAAGAATCCAAGGCTGACGGCAGGATTAAGATGGGCACCGGAAACGAGCCGATGGAATAGGCCATCGCAACGACCGTCAGGCCAAACGCAAATGCCACGCCGAGCAGGCCGACTTCGGACCGCATGAAGATGACCGTGGCACAACCGAAAAACACCAGCGCAAACGTGCCGATGAACTCACACACATATTTGTTCATTCTCTCTTCTCTCCCAAGATGTTCTACTCCCCGCCCGGCCGCGAGGGGTAAGTAAGGGTTGGTGCCGGCGGCCGGCCGAATGTCGAGATTGCGTTCAGGCGCGGCCAAGCTTCTCCGCGCCGCCGCCAAGTGCCGGTCCGGCCGTCGGATCCTCGTGTTCGGCAAGATCGCCGATCAGTGTTTCCGTCGTCAGGATGAGCTTGGCGACCGAGGCTGCGTTTCGCAGCGCAGTATAGGTCACGCGCACCGGATCGATGATCCCGGCATCGATCATGTTTTCGTATTTGCCGAGCGAGGCGTTGAACCCGTAACCGCTGTTGACGCGGGTGACCTCGGCGATGATCGCATCGGGATCGCGACCGGCATTGGTCGCGATACGCCACAGCGGCCGCGTAAGCACCGATTGCACGAGGCGGATCCCCTCGGCGACATCGTAGTCGGCCGCCGCGATCAGGGCATCGAGCACCGGCGCGATCTGGGCCAGCGCCGAACCCCCGCCTGCCACCACGCCTTCCTCGGCTGCGGCACGCACCGCATGCAGCGAATCCTCGATCAACTGGATCGTACGCTTCTGCTCGACCGGCGTGACTCCGCCGGCATAGAGCACGGCCGTTCCGCCCGACAGCTTGGCCAACCGTTCGCGCAGCTTGTCCTGCTCGATGTTGGGCGGCGCGACTTCATATTGCCGCTGCACCTGCGCCTTGCGCGCCGCGATCGCAGCCGAATCGCCGCCACCGCGGACGATCGTCGTATAAGTCGAACTCGTTCGGACCCGTTCGGCCGAACCCAGATCTTCGACCGCCACGTCTTCGATGCGTCCGCCGAGATCGCGGGCGATCACCCGGCCACCAGTCAGGATCGCCAGATCCTCAAGCATCGCCTTGCGCCAATGACCATATTCCGGCGGATGCACGATCAGGTATTTCCCTGTTTCATGCTTGCCAAGCAATGTCACCACCGCTTCCGGGGAAACGTCCTCGGCCACGATCAACAGCGGACGGCCCGCATCGTCGGCGAGACGGCGCACCGCGTCAAGCGACGACGGTTCCCGGATCTTCAGGTCGGTCAAAAGGATCAGCGGGCGTTCGAGCACGGCCTCCATCTTCTCCTGATTGGTGACCATGTGATGGGAGAGATAGCCGCGCTCGAAGGACATGCCCTCGACCACATCCAGCGTCGTTTCGGTGGTCACGCTGAAATCGGTGGTGATGATGCCGTCGGCGCCGACGCGCTCATAGGCCTCAGCGACCAGCGCGCCGAGCTTTGAATCTGTGGCGGCGATATTGGCGACGGCGGCAAGCTTGCCATTGCCCTTGGCGGGTTTGGCGCCGGCCTTCAGCCCCTCGACCACCTTGTCGACGGCAAGATCGATGCCCTTGCACAGATCGACGGATTTCACCCCGCGCTCATTGGCAGCGACGCCTCCCTGCACCAGCGCATTGGCCAGCACGATGGCAGTCGTGGTACCGTCGCCGGCAACCTCGTTGGTCTGCATGGAGACCTCGCGCACCACCTGCGCGCCCATATTTTCGAACCGGTCGTGCAGCTCGATTTCGGATGCAATGCTGACGCCGTCGCGGGTGACCATCGGTGTTCCAAGCGGCCGGTCGATCATCGCATTCATCCCTCTTGGACCAAGGGTAGGTTCGACGGCGGCCGCCAATCTGGCAACGCCCCGGGCGAGCGCGCGCCGCGCTTCGGAATTGTGCAACATCAATTTGGACATAGTTCCTCCTTCCGCCTGACGGGCGGTTTGTTGATTTGGGGCCTCTTTCGGGAAGGCCGTTGTGTTTACCGGTTGGAATGCGGCCGCATTTCGGTTCCTGGAACCCGGCCGATGATGAAATCGACAAGCGTCGGCTCACCATCGATCATTTCCATTTCCTTGTAACGCGTTTGTTTGAGCCCCCGGCATAGCGCGCCGTTGAACTCCATGTTGATCCGCACGCTACGCAGTTCGGCAAGATGTGTAGACAGCGCCTCCGGCGCGATCCGTCCGCCTTCGTGATCGACGATCATGGCGGCATTCGACGACAGATTCGGAAACCGCCAGAACCATGCCTCGCGGTAGCGTGCCTTCTGCTTCGCCGCCTCTTCGCTGCCGAACGCATAGGCTTCGAAAGTGGCACACGTCATGGCGACGATGTCGCTGTCCGTCATCCCCATTGCGCGAAGATCGAAGATCACCGCTTCCTGGCGGCGCTTGAAGGCCTTTACCCGGAACTTCTCTCGCAGATCCTCAAGATCGGCATCCTCCGCAAGCGATCCGAAAATCTCCTTGAAACTCTTACCGTCCGCGATACCCTTGTTGACCTCCTCGGCAAACATATGGTCGTGCAGGGTGATATGGTATTTGGGCGACCAGGACAGGGCCTCAAGGGCCGACCGGACATCGTCGAGCATCAGGAAGGCGAAGTTCGGCGAACACCAGTATGTCGGCAGGCGAAAGCCGACATCGACCCGGCCATCGGCCGCAATCTCCGCGTGCTCGATAAAGCCCATGTCCGTCACGGGCTCGTCCAGTTCCGGATCGTTGACGCCTTCCAAACGCCGCCAGAGTTCCCCCTGACGGCTTTCTGACTGAGTGGCGGTTTTCATCGCCTTCACTCCGCCGCGACGCTGAACGGCGACGCGGCGAGAGCCGCCTTCTTGGCCGCGACATCGATATCGTAGAGCCTTGCTGCGTTGAGGCCGAGGATCTTCTCCTTGATCTCATGGGTCAGCTCGACGCCGCGTTCCTTGGCGATATCCTCCGGCAGTTCGAACGCCCAGAATTTCTCGACCAGCCAGCGCGGTGTCCAGATCGCGTAATCAGACCCGAAGAGGATCTTGTCCGGACCGGCCCAGAACAGCAGTTCGGAAATCACCTCGGCGAAATAACGCGGCCGTGAGTGGATGAAGGGCAGCGCGACGGCAAGACCGCCATAGACATTGGTTTCCTGCACGGCGATCCAGCAGAAATCGTCGAGCCTTGGCAAGCCGCAATGTTCAACGATCCAGTTGAGATTCTGGAAATCGGTCGCGGCATAATCGACGTCGTGAACGTCGAAAGCATCCTTGTTCAGCGGCAAGATGGTCGGTCCCTTGTGAACATGGACGTTCTTGATGCCGAGCTTTTCGCAAAGCTCGAAACACTTGTAGGCCGCCGGATCGTTGAGCCTCCAGCCCTTCGAGGCCCCGTTCCACTCGGCCGTGTACATCTTCACGCCCTTGATGTCGTAGGTCTCCTTCATCCAGTGGATGTATTCCAGCGCCTTGTCGCCGTCGCGCGGGTCGAACGACCCGTTGACGATGAAACGCTCGGGATAGCGATTGGCCATCTCCGAATTCCGCTCGACGGTGTTGAAGCCGTTCTTGTAGAAATCCTTGAGATAGGTCGACTGAACGATCGCCACATCGTCCGGGCCGTCGATGAACAGGTCGTGATAGAGATCGTCGGCACTGTATTTTTCGAACTTGCTCTTCTCCCAGAGCTGTTCCTTCGGGCTCAGTGCCGTGTGGTAGGCGTAGAAGCACTCGACGAACTGTTTGCCGTGGATATTGCGCTGGTTTTCGGGGCTGCCGTCCCAGAAATGGGTGTGGCCGTCGACGATGAAGATTTCCTTGCCTTCCGGTGTCTTGAACATATTTTCCTCCACTAGGATGATTGAAACTCCGACGCGCCGCTCCAACGGCGCGCCGCTCGTCCTCTCGTCTCAGATGTATGCGAACACCTCGTCCATATCGCCGAACAGAATGACCTCGTTGTCGTCGATGCGCACCATGCGGCCGTAATGGGTAGAGGTATTGACCTCGAAGATCTCGGCGGTCATTTCGCGGCCGAGATATTCGCTGATGTCGTCCATCCGGAAGATCAGCTTGCCGTTTCCGTCGATGCGGATCATCGCCGGGGCGTAGGTTACGGTGACGCCGGGTTTCAGGCCCATGAATTCGGCGATGGCGCGGGCCTCGACCGAATCGTTCATGGTGACGCCACACTGGTGGGAAATCGTCTGTTCGAAGGTGATGTCCTTCATCGATTTGAAGATGTTGGACTGCGATGCGTCGCGTGCGATTGATGACATTCTGGTTGCTCCTGGGTTTAGCGTGTCAGGCCGAGTTCGCCGAGAATCTGGCCAATCCGTTCTTCGGACTGCGCGCGGACGTCGGGGAACGAGATCGGCTTGGAATGCGGCATCGACCAGATCGGCTGAAGGCCGAGGGCTGCCTTGTCGGCGAGTGCGCTATGCTTATCGACCCAGCCCTGGAAAAGCTTGCGGTTGGCCGCGCCGTGCTTTTCGTCGTTGGCGAGCAGGTAGATCAGGTCGATCGTGTTGGCGAGATTGCGTTCGTAATCCGCTTCGGCGGCCGAGACGACCGGCGGCGTGATGAAGTCATGATTGGCGGCCGCAGCCTGCATCAGGAAGCCGGAGCGAAACAGCTCGCCGACCAACGGTTCGAAGACGATGTTGATCGCGAAATACTGTTCGAGATAGTCGGTTGCACCCATGATCGTCTCGATGGCTTCGCGGGTGCCCTGCCAGACGCTGTCCTCCAGCCAGTGCTTCTTGCCGAGTTCGTCGTCCCAGCCTGGAATATCCATGCCGATCTCGGCGAGATAGAGCGTGATGTCCTGGGCAAGCCGCAGCTTGTAGGAGGAATTGGTCAGCGTGGCGTTGTTGATCATTTGGGTGTAGCCGTAGCGCTGCGCCTGCATCAACGACGTGCCGAGGCCGAATTCGGCATGTTTCCAGGCGCCCAGATGGGCCTGCAGAACCTTGATCCAGACCTTGTCGAAGGACTTCGGCGCACCGGCCCGGCGGGCATTGGTGATCACGCTCTGCACCATCGTCTCGATCTTCGACTGGCGCTGATAGTGAGTGCGCTCCCATTCCTGGTCCGGCGCGCGGAAGGCGTGCCAGTTGGAACTCTCGGCGGCCGTGTTGTCCTTGACATAGGCGCCCTTGCCGTTGGCAAAGGAAATGATCCAGTTCTGGATCAGATAGCGTTCCGGGTCCGGCTGGACGTCGACCGTCACGTCCTCGTAATGGGTGGCGCGCTGGCCTTTCGGGTCGAAATATCGATATTTCCGGCTGTCGGAATCGGCGAAGACCGCCGAACCCGCGGCGCCTGATCGAGTTGAAGTCGCTGTGGCTGTCATGATGTCTCACTCCCTTGTTGCAATTGCTGTGCGTATGTTCCCCGATGCATCCGACCTCAGTGGCCGGATGTTCCTCCACCGGATGACGTGGTGAACTTGTCGAAGAAGATGCGCTCCATTTCGAAGCCGTTCATGAAGAGAACCGGCTGCAGCGCATCGATCATCGGCGGCGGGCCGCAGGCATAGACGTCTCCCTCGCCGTCGATGCCAAGTCGTTTGAGGATGGCGTCGACGTTCTGGTGGACGAAACCCCGCTCGCCGTCCCAGGCACCCTCTTCGGCATGCGACAGGACGGGGATAAAGGTGACATCCGGATACCGGCTCACCAGGTCGGCGATCTTGTCGAGATGAAAAAGATCGTCGGGTGTTCGCGCGCCATAGAAGAAATAGACCGGTCGCGTCTCGCCACTCATCACGTGGTCGTTGAGGATCGACCAGACCGGCGACATGCCCGATCCCGCGCCTACGAGAACGAGGGCGCCTTCCCTGTTTTCTCGCCGGAAACAGGTTCCGTAAGGTCCGACGACGGAGACCTCGGCTCCGACCCGGATTCCTCCGGAATCGAGTTCTCCGGAGAACTTTCCTTCAGGGTATTTCTTGATGATGAAGGAGAGTTTCTGGGTTTCGTGCGGCGTATTTGCCATGGAGAACGAGCGCGTAATCGTCTCCCCTTTTTCCGTGGTGACTGTGATGTCGACATATTGCCCCGCCCAGAACTTCATCGGGGAGTTGAGCTCGATTTCGATGCCGCGTATGTCGTGGGTCAAATTCTCCTTGGCGGAGATGCGGCCCTTGAACGTCTTGACGGCAATCGCTTTCGCAAGAACCTCCTCGTCATAGTTGAGAAGTTCGACCTCGACGTCGGAATAGGCGATCGACCGGCACAACAGGATGTGGCCGGATTCCTTCTCCATGTCGTTGAGCGCGAAGGTCGAATATTTGAGCATGTCGACCTCACCGTCGAGCAGCACGCATTTGCAGGCAGAACATTGCCCTTCCTTGCAGCCGTGCGGCAGCGCGATGCCCTGGCGAAATGCAGCATTCAAAACGGTCTCGCCATGTTCGACCTCGAACTCGACCCCGACTGGTTCAAGTCGCACCGTATGGGCGGTCTGATGTGCTTTTTGAGCTTCAGCCATTCTAGAATCTCCCAATTCCTGTCCGTGCCTCCGAAAAGAAACGGCCTCATTCCGGAAATTGCGGAGGCCGGTTCAGGCCTCCGCAGCAGTCTGGCCCTAGTTGCAGGGGTTCACGGTGAAGCCCGCGCGATACTCGGCGAGGTGCTTTTCGCGGTCGGCAGGCGTCATTTCGCGCAGCAGCGTCAGCGGCGACATGATGGTGTGGCCGCGAACGTCGTCGAGGGTCCACATATCCTTGGCGTCGAAGCTCAGGTGCGGCTGCGGAACAAGGGTCTTGCCGTCGGAGCGGATGAAGTTCAGATCCTTCATCGCCTCGCCGAGATCCCAGCCGTGATAGACGGTTTCCCACTCGCGCTTGCCGCTGAACCGGCCCATGGCGGGCGTCGGCCGGCCCTGGTACTCATCCGAGAACGCCTCGACGGCGGTCCAGCGGTCCAGTTCATGCGCAAACGTGTGGATCTGCCCGTCGATCTCGTCGACCACCATGTCCTCGCGGATCAGGCAGGGAACCAGGCAACTCCAGCAGCGGTGCGGATAGACGTATCCGACATCCTCGTTGAAGGTGATGATCTTCTCGCCGCGCTTGCTGAGCTTGGCGTGCCATTTCCAGAAGTCGCCGAATTCAGCGTACCAGCCCGGATATTTGTGTTCGAACCATTCGAAGTCCTTGTCGGTCTGGGCTTCGATCCGCCAGAAATTGAGCGGCCAGCCGACCGTGAAGAACTGGGCCACCTTGTGGACGTAGTTTTTCTTGGTAATGCGGTTCCAGGCTTCGTGAACATCGTCATGATGGATCTTGATGCCGTATTTTTCGAGCGGCAGCATGTAGGTGCGGTAGTAGTCCTCGAAGATCCAGCGGTGCCACATTTCCGCATAGGATTCCTTGTTCTTGTCGCGGTTGGTCGTGCCGTATTCGATCAGGGTGCCGATGGCTGCGTCGACGATCGCATGGTTCTGCCAGAAGGCGTACCGCAGGTCACGCTCCAGGAGCAGATGGTTTTCCGGTTCCTTCAGCGCCGCCATCAGGAGAGAATGGCCGTTGCCGATATGCCGGCTTTCATCGGACTGCACCGACAGGAACACGGTCGGCAGCGCATAGTCGCCATTGCGGGCGGCTTCCGAAGGCATCGCCACGAACAACGTGTTGGTGAAGGCGGTTTCCGCGACCACGGTCAGGTACATGCAGGCTGAGGTCATCACGTCGCCGGTGATGAAGCCTTCGCCGAATTGGCGGCCGATGGTCGTGGCGTAGCACTTGCCGAAAGCCTCTTCCGTAATGTCGAAGCCCGCCGGATCGATATAGTTTTCCATGTACCATTTTTTCAGGTTCATCTGGATGGTCGAATGACGGAACTCGTCGACCATCTGCATGGTGAAGCCGGTACGCAGATCCTCGCCGGGCGCGATGCGGGCGACCATCGCCATGGAGCGGGCCGCCGAAATTTCCGGAAAGGGAATGATGGCCAGGAACAGTTTCATCCACTCGACCCAGCGCGGCTGGACGTTGCGGAACATGTCGCCGCGAAGAGCGGCATCGAGCGCGCCGTAGACGCGGTTGTCCTTTTCCTCCTGCATGGGGAAATAGGAGCGCAGCACCTGCTTCATCGGATCGCGCGGCGCCTTCGTGATCTTGTAGTCGGTCGGAAACGTCATCGCTTCCTGGACGTAGGTGGGATTCCAACCGAGGTCGGAAATCTTCTTGGTTGCCTCGCCAACGGAAATACCGCGCTGCGAGGTGATCTTGTTAAGCGTCAAAGACGACATCGTCATCAGCCTCCACTGTGTTTGAACCGCGGGCCTTCCCGGCCCCGGCTGGAACGGCGCCGTTAGCGCCGCGAGCGAAAGGTGGAACGGCAGGCATGGGGCTGCGCCAAAGGCGCGACCAAGGTCCGGCCATTCAAGTGGATCACGGCAAAGGTTTTTGGGGGGAACGATCCGGACACTCCCGTTCCAGACTGTTTAAAACCGAACTCCCCATTCCTTCGTTCTTCTGGCGTCGCTGCAAACGCGATGGCTTCTTATGGAATAGACGATGCAAAGGCCGTGCCAATTTGAAAACGCAGTGCTGGGAACGATTGGAAAGGGTGAATATCCGTTATGTGTAACGTTATTTTACAATTGTAAATTACAGTATGTAACATTCTATATTATGTGCAACTGCAGCATAGTTTCTTGCATATGCGGAGAGAATATAATTAGACATAATTTTCTTCTTATCTATATTTTATAATCCATGGACAATGGTTTTTATCTGGAAGAGAAATCATGACAGACAATGACGGCCCCGGTTCGGCGGAGAGCCCCCGGGAAGATATCAGCACAGCGCTGGCGCGGCTCATGCCGCGCGATCTCGTTTTCGCCCTGCGTTTCGTGGGCGAAAGTCAGCATCTGATGCAAACCCATTTCCAGCATTTCATCCTGACCGAACTGGCCGCGACCGGGGTGACCCAGGACACCCACCCGATGATTCATGCCTTTGCCGAACGGCATGCACTGATGCTGCGCGATTTCGTTTTCTCCGGCGTATCGCTGTCCCGGCAGTTCCGCATTGAGGAGGTGGAGCAACTGACGGGGGATACGATGATCCGCGTCGATGTCTGGGATCAGCTTCGCGACCATGTGGTGATGGCCGAACATCAATTCAGAACACAGCTACCGGAACTACCGACCATTCTGGAAGCCTGGAAAGCGCCGGCGACCGGCGACGCCGCGCACCGTTGAGACAGGGAATTTGCAATGACCAGCACAGACAATGCCGCCGACGATCTCATGAGGCGCCGCGTCGAACGCGTCGCCACCGTCTCGGCGCTGACCGCAACAGCATTGAAGCTGACGCAGGCGGCGGCCGGGATGGAAATGGAGATTCTACGCCTCGAGATGGAAATCCTCCGCAATCCCGCCAACGGGAAACTGGCGCAGGAATTGCTTGAGACGGAGAACAACGCTGCGGCGATGCGGAAGGCCCAGGCGGATTGCGCCGGGGATATCGCTGCGGCGGAAAGGAAGGTCGCGGCCCTGGACGAGCTGATCGCGACCGCAAAGGGAGAATGACATGAACCAGCAGACCATGCCGAACGTAACCCTGTTCGATCTTCTGGCCCGCAATTGGCAGCGCCAGGCACCGGTCCGTCATCTCTGTTTCAACGAGGACGACACGCTTCTGGCGATCGGCTCAGTGGATGGCGCGGTTGCGCTCGCCCGCCTCGGCGACAACGAACCGCCGGAATCGCGTATCGTGATCGACAACGGCCAGACGACGATCCAGCCGCGGCTGGGCAAGCCCTCGCCGTTGATCAGCACGCGCATCCATGAGGGTGCAAGGCTCTCGGCCCATCGGGACGGAGCGTTTCTCGCGGCAACCCGCAGCGGCGATTTGCTGCGGGTCGATCGTACCGGCGCGATCGTGGCAAAGGTTTTGTCCGACAAAGGCCCGATCTGCGCCTTCGATCATTGCCGCGCGACGGGTCTCAGCGCTGCGGCGGTGTCCCATCGCCTGCGCCTGCAATCGGGAGAGACGGACACGATCCGCGAGATCGATCTTGGTGACCGGAAACCGGCCATCGTGTCGATCGCCGGCGATGGCCGGCTGGTCGCGCTGGCCTGTTCGGGCAGCCTGAGCGTTTGGCGCATTGCCGATGACCCCGGCCCGCTGATCGAGATGTCCCTTCCATCATCGCCGCTGTCGTTGGAATGGAGCGCGGATGGCCGGTGGCTCGGTTGCGGACTTCAAACCGGCGGGCTCGTTCTGCTGAACGCGGACACAGGGCACCATATCATGCTCGGCGATTTTCCCGGACCGGTCGCAATGCTCGACTGGAGCCCGGTGGCCAACACGGTGCTGGCCTCCGGCGCCTATCGCATCGCCGGCTGGTCGATGGATGCACCGCCGCCCGGCGCGCGCGCCACGGGACGCGGAGGCTTCGTCATGGTGGATGCCGTCGCGGCCCATCCTGTCAAGGCGCTGGTTGCGGCCGGCTATCCGAACGGCCGGATTGCCATAGCCCCTATCGGATCGCCCGAGGAACTGATCGTGCGGGATGCCGGCGGTCCGGTCACGGCGCTGCAATGGTCGACAGACGGTCGCCATCTGGCTGTGGGCGATGCGCTCGGCAATGCGGCCATCGTCACCTTTCCGAACGAGATCTTCAAATAACAACCCTGAAAACCGATAACGGAGGACATCATGCAGGCGGAACGCACCATTGAAGAACAGAGCAAGGACGCATTTTTCGAGAAAATTGCCAGACTGTCGGAAGAGATGATCGCGGCTCACGGCAAGGACTTCAGCATGGGCGCGCTGGTGCTCGGCGCACGATGGATCGCCGAGGGCCGCCTCGAGGCGGAGCGGAAAGCCAATTGATTGCATTGGAGTCGATCCGGCATGCCGAGATGGCAGCGCGTTCATCTGCTGCCATCTCGGTTTAGGCGTTGCGACGGAAAACGATCTGCGTATTTCGCTCTTCCAAGTAGAGCAGACAAACCGTGCGCAGTACGGACGCCAGATTCGACATGCCGCCGGGCAGGGCCAACGCTTCATCATACAGTGCCGATATCAGCTTGGCGGTCGAAAGCCCTTCCATCTGCGCCATGTCTTTGAGGGCGTCCCAGAACGCCGCCTCCAGCCGGATGCTGGTTGAATGTCCGGAAATGCGCACCGACCGGCTGATCTTCGTGAATCGGTGCGGGCTCTGCGCTGTCAACACCCTGCACATCATATCTCTTCCTCCCACGATGTGTCGCCTTACGGCAAAGGCTCCCCGCCGGTTGACCTGGCGGAGAGCGGATGCATGCTGGACCGGCATATCAGGGAATGAGCACGGCGCGACCGTGGATCTTGCCGTCGCGCAGATCCCGGAGCGCCTGGTTGGCATCGGCCAGCCGGTATTCGACGGTGGTCAGATCCACGAGCCCGCGATCGGCCAGCGCCATCAGTTCGGTCAGCTCTGCCCAGGTGCCGACCAGATTGCCGATTATGTTCTTTTCGGTGATTACCATGTCGACCGTGGGCACGCGGATGTCCTCGCCGTAGCCGACGACATAATAGCTGCCCATCGATCGAGTCATGGCGAGCCCCTTGGTCGTCGTGCCTTTCTCGCCGACGAAATCAATGACCGCCTCGGCGCCTTGACCGCCCGTCAGTTCGAGAACGGCCTCGACCTCGTTGCCGTCCGCCTTCACCGTCTTGTCGGCGCCGATCTTTGCGGCCAGTGCCAGAGAAGCGTCAGATTTGTCGACGACGATCACATCCGCCGCGCACATCGCTTTGAGGCATTGCACACCGATATGGCCGAGCCCGCCCGCGCCGATGACCACACAAGCCTCGCCCGGCAACAGATGCCGCGTCGCCTTCTTGACGGCCCTGTAAGCTGTTAGTCCAGCATCGGCGTAAGGTGCCACCTCCTTCGGCGCCAGCGTCTTCGGCAGCGGCACGATGTTGCGCTCCGATGTGCAGAGATATTCGGAATAGCCACCGTTGCAATCCAGCCCCGGAAACTTGCCCGGCCCATGCATGTCGAAGCCGCGCCGGCACGCTAGGCAGGTACCGCCGGAAATCTTGGGATGCACGATCACCGGATCTCCGACCTTGATACCTTCGACTTCCTTGCCGATGGCCTCCACCCAGCCAGCATTCTCATGACCCATAATGAGCGGCAGGAGATTATTGCCGGCAGGATCCATATGCGGCCGCCAGACCCCTTCGATGATGTGGAGATCAGTGCGGCAGACACCGGCTCCCCCGATCCTGACGATGACATCGGTTGATTTGGTTATGACCGGATCGGCGACTTCCTGCAGCGAAACCCATTGGTCCGCCGTCAGGTTGTCGTCGTATTTGGTTAGAACTTGCGCCTTCATGCCTTTTCTCCTCCAATTGACGGATTTTTGCCCGTTGCAGGAGTCAATAAGCAAGCCTTACGCCAGACCTAATTCTATTGCGTTATCAGTGACATGAGCCAGATCGTCCGCTCAACAGATGTTCACCGGTTGAACGCTATGAACAGCGACACTGTACAGTTTCTGTCTATTGCGCCGCCTTGCCCAATGCTGGTACCTTGGCGGAAATGATGCATGAGGAGGAGACATGCAGCATCTTTCGGGAATGGACCGCGCGCGCAACGCGCTGGAAAAGGGCGAGCGCTTCCCTGTCGGTGCCCTGCAGCCGATCGTTGCCGACAGCTGGCAGCGATGCCGTGACATCGACCTCGACCCACGGGGCACGCCGCGGCACAGTGTTGTCGCATTTTCCGACGTAAAGCATCGCCGCGAGGCCAATGCCGCGATGCGTCTGCTGGCGCTCGCAGAGATGCAACTCCTGCACTCACAAATCGCCGGCTCGAATTTCATGATCGCCCTTGGCGATGCGGATGGCATCGTGCTCGATACGATCAGCGACCAGCATTTCGCCGCTAGCGAGGCCGGGCGGTCGATCATTCCCGGCAGCATGTGGAGCGAAAGCGAGCGTGGCACAAATGCGCTGGGGCTCGCCGCCATGGTCGAACAGCCGGTGGCGATCTACGGTCGCGAGCATTATTTCGCCTGCCACAGCCATCTGAGTTGCATGGCCGCACCGATCTTCAATTCCGATGGCAAGATTCTTGGACTGCTCGATGCATCGTGCGCCCATGAGGCCCGGCAGGAGCATACGCATGCTTTGGTTCGCATGGCCGCCGCCCAGATCGAGAACGGCCTTATTTATCAGGACCATTCCAAAAGCTTCGTCTTCGCCTTCCATCCACGCGTGGAATATCTCGACACGCTTTCCGCGGGGCTGATTTCCGTGTCGCTCGACGGCGAGGTCGTGTCGATCAACCGCCCAGGCAAGGCATTCCTCAACGGCCTGTCCGCCGCGCCGGGCAGCCATTTCGACATGCTGTTCGAAGCGGGCTTCGGCCCGGCGGTCGATGGCCTTCTGAAAGGTGGTGTCATCCGCATCCGCGACCGGGCGGGCAGCGGCGTCTTCATGGTTTGCCGCCAGATCGGCGAACGCCGCACGCCCATGCCGAAGCGTTCTTCACCTTCCATTCCGGTGCTGCTGCGAAAAGAAGACGCGCCGGACTTCGTCTCGGACGATCCAGCGATCAAACGGTCGCTCAACGATCTTGCCGAGGCGGTGCTGCTTTGTATGCCGGTGCACATTACCGGTGAGACCGGCACCGGCAAGGAGCTGATGGCCCGCCATGTCCACCGGCTGAGTGGCCGCAAAGGGGAGTTCATCGCGTTCAATTGCGGCGCAGTGCCGGAGGAATTGTTCACCGCGGAAATCTTCGGCCACGAGCGCGGAGCATTCACCAGTGCGCGCGCGGAAGGCGCTCCCGGCTTGGCTCGCTTGGCTGATCGCGGCACGCTATTTCTCGACGAGGTTGCCGATATACCGCTTGCCGCGCAGACATCGCTGCTGCGCTTCCTTGACACCATGGAAATCCGTGCCGTCGGTGGCCAAAAGACGCAGAAAGTGGATATCCAGATCGTCTCGGCGACCAATCGCGATCTGGAGGACATGGTAGCGCAAAGACAGTTTCGGGCCGACCTCTATTACCGGTTGAACGCATTCGCTATCCGCCTGCCTGCGCTGCGAACGCGGTCTGATTTTGCCAGTGTCGTCCGCCATCTGATGGAAAAAATGGCGCCCGGAACACCCGTGACCGATGCCGCAATCGCCACCCTCCTGCAACGGAAATGGCCTGGCAATATCCGCGAACTCCGATCCGTGTTGCAGCGCGCACTGGTTCGCCGGCGCGCCGACTACATTGACGAAAGCTGCTTCGACGAGGCCGGTCCCGTCTCCGACCTTTCTCGCGACTGCTGCGACGAATGCAGGGGCCGACCGCTCAACCGCGCCAAATGTCAGGAAATCCGGTCGGTTTACCAAAAGACCGATAAGAACATATCACGCACGGCGCGTGAACTCGGCCTGTCGCGAACGACGGTCTACAAACATGTGCGGACAGCAGCTTAGAGATAGCGCCCGCCACGCTGCAACACTTCGATCTTGTAGCCATCGGGATCGCTGATGAAGAAAAATCGGGCGAGCTTTTTGCCGTGATGATTGAAGTCCACCACCGTGCCGGGATTGAAGCCGAGCCCAGCGAGGCGCTGGTGCTCGGCGTCGAGATCGTCGACCGAAACGGCGAGATGGCCATAGCCGTCGCCAAGCGCATAGGGTTCGGAACGGCCTTTGTTGACGGTCAGCTCAAGTTCGAATTCGCTTTCCTGATTGCTTAGATAGATCAGTGTGAACGTTTCAAAATCCAGCCGCTCGGCAACCGCAAGACCGAAAGCCTGATGGTAGAATTCAACCGACCGCTGCTCCTGGAGAACGCGGATCATGGAGTGGATTGTCTTGGCCAGGATGTAACCCTCAAATTGCAAAATCAGGAGCAACCTAGGCCATTTCGTGGTGAAAAGGCAGTAACTGTCTACCACGCGGTTTACCAACGCGGTGTCTCGCTCACCTTGGATGCGCTGGCCCATTCTTGTCGCGTTTCATCGGAGGAAATTAATCTATCTTGTCCGACTGGACAGAACAATTAACGACTATGTCTCTGGTACAAAACGTCATCTATCTCTCAGGTCGGGCATCGGCAAAGGCGCGAACGGTCATAGCGGCGGCGCCGACGGCCTTGATGGGAATGGCGAAAAACCGGAAGCCGTCCTTTGGCAGGAGGTGCAGATCGCGCAGGTTCTCGACGATCAGGATATCACGCTCAAGAAGGAGCGAATGAGCGGGACGGGCGGGATCGGCGCGTGTATCAACATTGAAAGTATCGACACCCAGCAACGATGCGCCCCGCGCGATCAACGCATCGATGACATCACGATCAAGAAACGGATACTGCTCGCCAATCCAGGAGGTGAATGCCGATCGAAAGCGGTCGCTTCAGTGCCCGGATGCAAGTCGGTGAATCGTTTATCTCTGAGATCAGTCTGCGTGATTGAAGCATATCGGAGCTTTCAGCATAGCGACGCGCTTCCGCGGGAAAGCGGGAATTCGCGCCACGCTAAGGGCGGGATAAGAGCCGCCGCAGGAGCATCAACATAGTGGCTCGCCCTCCCCGTCGCTCGCCAACAACACCGAAGCGGCATAGCCAACGGGATCGGCGGACAGCCGTCCCACGCCGACGGCAAGGGCGTAATTCTGCAGCAGAGAGCCCTGCGCCATCGAAAACAGGCCGGCCCGCACTGGCTTGGCAAGGACGGGCGCGGCGCGGTCATATTCCGGCACGATGACCAATAATGCTTGCCGGGCTATTGGACGGGTGAGGAAATCGTGATTGGCCCTGCGGGCCGCCAAGGACAGGACCGGCTGCTCGGCCAGCGCCGGCGGCGAGGATCTGCGATGGCGTGTGGTCAAGAAATCCAGCAGTTCAGATACGGAGGGCGCCCCGCCGTCCCTTCCGCGCGCCCAGTCCGCCAGCCGCATCGCGCCGTCGCGAGCGTTGAAATCGAGCAGCGTCAGAACCGTTTCCGGCAGCCACTCCTCCAATCTTCTGCCGCCGCGCGCCTCGAGCCGAGCGTCGTGCTCGCGACACCAGAAGTTCCAGGGAAACGCTGCACCCTTTCGATGGATATCGGGCGGGCAACGGGGGCAGACATATCGGCAGCCTGGGGCGACCATCAGCCGGGCATGCGGTGCGATTTCCTCGAACGTCATCGTCCGGAGCGCCTCGGCCGTCATGCCCGTGCATCCTGCCAGCATCCAGTTCCAAGGGGCGAGACGACCTATTATATTCGAGTTGTGGATCGGCGGCTCGACAAGAGTGAATCGCACCGGGTTTGCCGGAGGCTTCAACTCATGAGAGATTGGAGCCGATATGAGCAAAACGACGAACAAATTTTCACCTGAAGTCCGTGACCGTGCCATCCGTATGGTGCTGGATCACGAAGCCGAACATCCCTCACGGTGGGCGGCCGTTTCATCGATCGCGGCCAAGATTGGTTGCTCACCGAATACGCTGCACGATTGGTCAAGAAGACAGAGGTCGATAGGGGCAAACGAGCAGGCCTGCCGAGTGATGTCGCCGAGACGCGTTGAATTTCAATCTCCAGTGGGTCATGTGTGGTGCAGCTTCACACCTATGTCTCCGGGTTGGACAAACGATTCTATGGTCCACATAACCGGACTCGTACCCGTGACCATGAGGACGATGGTTTCGCTCGGTCGCCTTGAGCGGATTCGAACCGGAGACCCGTAACTCGATAGTTGATCGCATAAAGCCCTATTACAACTCAACTTTGTGGCAGCCAGGTTGAAATGTCCGCTCTGGCGCAAAGTTAAAATGTCACTTGGCGCTGCCATACGGCACGACGACCAGCCCCGACCGGACCGGCTGGGCCGGGTTGCAAGGGAAGGGAGGGGCGGGTGAGAAGCACCCATCGGCTTGAGCTTTGAGATTATTCGACCGGTACTTCATTCCGCAGCATCAAGCTTGGAGTGCGCCTGCTGACGCCGGGCAATCGCCGCCGCATCGTTCATGAAATCCGTCTTCCGGCCCGGCTTTCGACCGCGCGGCTTGTAGCCGTTCTTCTCGCTGTTGGTCTTGACCTTCGGCGTTGGCAGCTGATCCTGCCGCTCCTTGATGTAGGCCAGCACATCGGAAAGCCGCTTGTTCTCGGTGATCGCCGCATGCGTCACCCGCTGGTCCTTGTAGAACACCCGATACGGCAGCGAATGGCCTTTCCAGCGCACGTCGAGCCGACCATCCGCATAGGCATAGGTCTCGACATAGCGGCCGACCAGCCCGCGGGTGACATCGGTCTCCTCCAGCATGATCCGCTGGCGCTCGAACGAAATGGTCAGCTGTGCCGTGATGTAGCGTTGCTCACGCTTGCACAGAATGTCCTTGAGCCGGTCCGACGCAAGATTCACCGGCCGATGCAGATCATCGGGCCGGGCAGGGATGCGCGCAAACTTCGCATTGTGGCGCTCCATGAAGCCCGCCAGGAAGGCATTGCCTCTATCCATGTCGGAGACCTCCGCCAGCCGCAGATCCTTGATCAAGCGGTCCTGCAACGTCCGGTTCGCACGTTCGACACGGCCCTTGGCCTGGCTCGAATTTGCGCAAAGAATCTCGATGTTTAGCTCACAAAGCGCCCGCCCGAACTGGGTCATGCCTTGGCCACCCTTGGCATCCTTCTTCGCCACTCTGAACACCGAATGCTTATCGGAATAGAAGGCAACAGGAGCACCGTGATCCCTCAAATAAAGCTCCAGCGCCTCGAAGTAGCTGAACGCACTTTCCGATCGCACGAACCGCAACTGCATCAGCTTGCCGGTGGCATCGTCGATGAACACCAGCAGCGAACACGGATCGCCGCGATCCTCGAACCAGCGGTGCTCCGAACCATCGATCTGCACCAGTTCGCCATAGGCCTCCCGGCGCAGCCGCGGCTGATGAAACGTCCGACGCTGCTTGCGCGACAGCCAGAGGCCAGCCTGCGACATCCAGTGCCGCAACGTCTCGCGCGACACCGTCAGCCCATCACGCTCGGCAAGCTTCTCGGCTGCCAAGGTCGGACCGAAATCGGCATAGCGCTCGCGTACGATCGCAACAGCATAATCGCGCACGCCGTCGCTGATCCGATTGTTCGATGGACGCCCGATCGCCTTGTGCCGGATCGACGCCGCACCGGTCGTCCTGATCCGCTCCAGCAGCCGGCGCACCTGGCGCTCGCTCAAGCCCAGAACATGCGCCGCCGACACCATCGTCATCCGGCTGTCAATGACCTTCGACAAAACCTCGATCCGCTGCAGATCGCGCTCGCTCATCGCAATCAATCCCATCCGCAATCTCCCACGTCATCAAAACGCGGGCAGTGTGACATTCCAACTTTGCAGAAACAGGGCACTTCAACTTTGCGGCTACAAACTTTTGAGACGTAAGGCGATTTATGGAACATCCATAAGCGATTGAATCGGCGGCAGTATCAATACTCGACGACCTTGAAGGCGATGCCGATCAGTCGATCCGATACTGGACATGGTACCGGCCGTGATAGGCTGAGCGTTCGATATGGGCGCGCACGCCAAAAACCTCGGCCATAAGCCTTTCCGTCAGAATATCCTCCGGCGCGCCCGCGGCTACGACCTTGCCCTGGTGCAACACGGCAAGGCTGTCGCAGAACATCGCTGCCAGATTGAGATCATGCAGTGCAACGATGCTGGTCACCGGCAGCCGCGCCACCAGGCCGAGGATTTCCAATTGATGTTGGATGTCGAGATGGTTCGTCGGCTCGTCAAGCAGCAGTTCGCTCGGTGTCTGCGCCAGTGCGCGGGCGATGTGCACGCGCTGGCGCTCGCCGCCGGACAGCGTATGCCAAAGCTGTCCGGCGCGGCCGGGCATGCCGACATGGAAAAGAGCGGCATTTACCGCCGCATCGTCCGCGGCCCCCCAGGGTGACAACGGGCCGCGATGCGGCGTGCGCCCGAGCCGCACGACGTCGAGAACGGTCACCTGCGCGTCAGTCGTTGCCTGCTGCTCGACGAAAGCGACGCGGCGGGCAATATCGAGGCGGGACATTGCGGCGATATCGGTATTTCCCAGCGAAATGACACCGCTTTTGACGTTGCGCAGCCGACAGATGAGACGCAACAGGCTGGATTTGCCCGACCCATTGGGGCCAAGCAGGCCAAGCGTCTTGCCGGGCGCTACGTCGATGCTAATGCCGTCGACGATCATCTCGCCGGCGGCCAACCAGTGGACGTCACGGACGGAAATGCTCAAACCGGTCTCCTCGCCTTGTAGAGAATGAACGCGAAGGCCGGGGCGCCAAACAGCGCGGTGACGACGCCGATCGGCAGGATCTGCTGCGGAATGATGATGCGCGATGCAATATCGGCGGTGACCATGAAGATCGCGCCCATCATCGCCGAGGCAGGCAGAAGGCGGCCGTGCGATGGGCCGGCGAGAAACCGCGCCGCATGCGGAATGACCAATCCGACAAAGCCGATGGAGCCGACGATACTGACCATGGCCGCCGTCATCAGCGCCGTTGCGCCGAGAAGGATGATGCGAACACGGCTGACCGCAATGCCCAGAGCCGCCGCTGCATCGATCCCGAAGGTAAAGGCATCGAGCGCTCGGGCATAGAACATCGACACTGCAAAACCGACGAGAGCGACTGGAGCGGCCAGATAGACATCCGGCCAGCGCACGCCGGCAAGGCTGCCGAGCAACCAGAACATGACGCCGCGCGCCTGCTCGGCATTGGCCGATGTGGTGACGATGTAGGACGTCAGCGCGGTGAAAAGCTGCGATCCCGCTACCCCCGCCAGAATGATCCGGTCCGCTCCTCCGCCGGCCCCTGCCGCGAGTGCCGAGACGAGAACGAAGGCCGTGATTGCGCCGATGAAAGCGCCGGCTGACAACGTCAGGACGCCATAGCCGAAGCCGAGGATCATGACCGCGACCGCCCCGGTGGATGCGCCGGCGGAAATGCCGAGCACATAAGGCTCGGCCAGCGGATTGCGCAGCAGCGCCTGCAGGATCGCGCCGGACAGCGCAAGGGCCGCACCGGAACTCGCGGCAAGAAGCGCACGGCTCAGCCGATAGTCCCAGACGATGCCCTCATGGATGCGGCTGAGTTCGAAGGACGCGCCGAAAATCCGGTTGGCCACGGCCTTGCCGGTTGTTGTGAGCGGGATGGAGATCTCGCCGATCGAGACGGCGAGGCTGACCATGAAGGCGAGTGCGACAAGCGTCAGGATGGCGAGCGCCAGGCGCGCCCACCATCTTTCGCCGGTCACCACAGGTTGACCGATAGCCGCAAGTGTCACTGCGACAACCCGAATGTCTTGATGCCTTGCGCCAGGGTCTCGATGCCATCGATGGTGCGGATTGTCGGGTTCATCGACTGCGCATCCATCCGGACGAAGCGCCTGTTCTTGACCGCATCCAGCTGGCTGGTGACCGGATCCTTCTCCAGGAAATCGATCTTCACCGCCGGATCGTCCGCCGCGTAGCGCCGGCGGTCCATGGTGGCGATGACGATGACGGACGGATTGGCCTCCGCGATCGTTTCCCAGCCGACCAGAGGCCATTCCTCCTCGGTCGTCACGACATTCCTGACGCCGATCGTCTTCAGGATATAGGCTGGAGCGCTGTTCTTGCCGGCGATGAAGGCGTCGCCCGCGACTTCCTTGCTCGAAAACCAGAAGACGACGGGAATCTCGCCGAGCTTTCCACCGATCGAAGCGACAGCGTCGGATTCCCGCTTTTTCAGGTCGGCGATCAGCGCATCGCCGCGATCCCTTATGTCGAAGATTTCCGAGAACTCACGGATTTCCTGGTAGATCAGGTCCATCGTGAAGAGTTGCCTGCGCACGCCATCGCCGCCATCCGTGTTGACCTTGGCGACGCAATCGGCCGGCGAAACATAGGTGTTGATGCCGAGGCCTGAAAACTGCTCGCGCTTGGCGACCGACCCTTGCGGCCCGACATGCCATTCGAATTCGGCGGCGACGAGATCCGGCGCCTCGCCGACGACGGATTCAAAGCTCGGATCGTTGTCGGCAAGACGCTTGATCTTCCGGTTTTCGGCCTCATATTCTTTCAGCACCGGACCGACCCAGACGGCGGTCCCGGCAATCTTGTCGGCCAAGCCGAGCGAGAACAGGATTTCGGTCATGCCCTGACCGATCGAGACAATCTTCTCCGGCGGCTTCTCGAAGCGGACGGTCTGGCCACAATTGGCAATTTCCAGGGGATAGCGCGTCGGCGCAGCCGCGGCCGGTGTGCAAAGGCTCCCCAACGCAACGACTGTTGCGGAAATCGGCGCGAGGATACGGGAAAAGGCGACAAAGCGCCCGGCAAGGCGGTCGAAATCGATCATGACGGTTCCTTTCCGGGCAACCCCGCCCGGGTGAGTGGATATTGCTTTCGACGGCAGGTCTCCTGGCTTGCGAATATGTGCTTTGCGTCTGCCTTCCCGCGAGACCAGAGGCTCGCAGTGGCATGGTGCCTCAAAAAGGCGCCACAAGGACGATCGGCAATCCGCTTACAGTTGCGGGGGCAGCCACGGTCTTGGTCCCTGTTGGGTCTTCCGCACCGTGTTCCCTATTAATCCCCTCGAAGTCATCCATCGGGGAACCGTCGGCAATGATGTAGTCCGAGCGCGGCGGCGGCGTCAAGGCGAACGGTGCCGCTGTCAACCGCGCGATTGACCAGTCCTGAAGCACCGCCGTGCGGTTAAGGCATCAACTGGCCGCCATTGACCTCGATGATCTGGCCGGTGATGTAGCCGGACAAAATGGGCGATGCCAGGAAGAGATAGGCGCCGACGCAGTCCTCCGGCGAGCCGACCCGGCCCATCGGCACGGTACGCCGTTGCGCATCGAGCATGTCAGGGCTGGTGTAGCGTTCGTGGAATGGCGTCGCGATGATGCCGGGCGCCACGGCGTTGACGCGGATGCCGTCGCCGACAAATTCCTTGGCGTGGCCGCGGGTGATGGTCGATACGAAGCCTTTGGCCGCCGCATAGAGAATAGCGCCATTGCCGCCGCCATTGCGGGCGGCGATCGACGTCGTATTGACGATGAAGCCGCCCTGTTTGCGCAGCCAGGGATGCGCGGCCCGCGTCCCGGCAAGCACCGAGCGGGCGTTCAGATCCATCACGCGCTGGTAGTGCGCATCGCTCATTTCGGCGGTCGCGACGCGACCGAGCATGCCACCGGCATTGTTGATCAGCCCGTCGAGCCGGCCGAAATGACCGGCGGCCTCCTCGACCACCCGTTCAGTTACCCCATCCGCGGATACGTCGCCCTGGACAAGCACCGCCGTGCCGCCGGCGGCCTCGACCTCCGCCAGCAGGTCGGTTGCCGCCTGGCGGCTCTCATTGTAGTGAATCGCGACGCTTGCGCCCTGGACAGAAAACGCCCGCACCAGCGCGGCGCCGATGCCGGTCGATGCACCGGTGATCAGAACCGCTTTTCCGTCGAGATCGGGGATCCGGATCCCCTGCCACATGTTCAGCTGGCCAGCCATGCGTCGCCCCCGGTTTCAGGTCCACGTCATTCATTCCGGAAGCGAGATAACGCTCGGGCCGGAATTGTCCAGCTTCGGCGGACGACCGCCCGACCAGCAAAAGGCCCGGAACATCGCCCGGGCCTCTGGCATTCCACGCGATCGATGATCCGCGGTTATTCGGCTGCAGCAGCCACCGCACGGCGGCGGCCGATCGTCGCCTGGGTTAGCAACAGCGCGCCGACGGCGCACAGCGCTATCCCCATCGCCATCGGCACCGCGGTGCCATCGAAGAAGACCGACGCAACCACCATGGCGACAGCGGCCGTGACGAAATGCAATGTTCCCATCAGCGACGAGGCCGTGCCGGCGATCTCGCCGTGATCCTCCAGCGCCAGAACCGCCGTCGTCGGGATGACAAGACCAAGACAGCCATAGCCGACGAAGAGGAAAACAGCCAACACGGGCAACTGGTTGAAGCCCAGGCTCATGACGATGGCCATTGTTGCCATGGTCAGCGCGAAAGCGGTGACGGCGACACGCATGACGCGCACGAGGCCGAAGCGCTCGCCGAACCAGCCGGTCGCCTGCGATACGCCGAAGAACGACACGGCGTTGGTCGAGAAGGCGAGGCTGTATTGCGTCGGCGTCAGGCCGTAATGGTCGATCAGCACGAAGGGCGAGTTCGCCAGATAGACGAGGAAGCTGGAGATGCCGAGCCCGCCGATGAAGGTGAGCGTCAGGAAGTTCTTGTCCTTCAAGAGCACACCATAGGCCGCCAAGGCGCTGCCAAGGCTGCTTTCGGCGCGATGCGCCTTCGGACGGGTTTCCCGTAACTGCGTCGCCAGAAGGATCAGGCCAATGAATGAGGCGGCCATGACCGCCCAGAAGACGCCGCGCCAGCCGTAGAATTCGATGACGGCGCTGCCGGTGAGCGGCGCAAGGATCGGCGAAATGCTGAAGACCAGCATCAGCAGCGACATCAGCCGCGCGGCCTGCACCCCGGTATGCATGTCACGGACGATGGCGCGCGGAATGACCATGCCGGCGGCTCCGCCGATCCCCTGCAGGAAGCGGAAGGCGATCAGGGTTTCGATATCGGTCGCCAGCGCGCAGCCGATGCTGGCCACGGAAAACAGGCCGATGCCGAGATAAAGCGGCGTCTTGCGGCCCCACATATCCGACAGCGGTCCGTAGACGAGTTGGGAGAGTGCAAAGGAGATAAAAAAGGCAAGCAGGCTCAGCTGCACGACATTGTTTTCGGCCTGAAGATCCTGTCCGATCGAGGGCAAGGCCGGAAGATACATATCGATGGCGAAAGGGCCGATCGCCGATAAAAGACCGAGGATCAGCGCCGTGCGAAAAAAGGAGGTCGTCATGGTGATCATCTTTCAGAAAACAGCGGCGCACAGCCGGGACATCGCCTTGCCGCATCGCTCTCAGGAGGGTTCAATGTGATCGTAACCAGGATGATCGCGGTGCTTGGGAGGACCCGCGCTCAATTGGCACCAGCGTGTCAATTAATTTGGACACATATGTAAAATTAGACACCATTGTCTAAAACGTCAATAGGCATTATCTTCGCCTCATGAAAAGTTCCAATGACACAGTTCCGAAGACCTCCGTGCACAGTCAGCGCGGACAATGTGCCAAGCGCTTGTCGATCCTCGATGCCGCCGCCGAAGTCTTTTGCCGCCAGGGTTTTGCCGGCGCGAGCATCGACGAGATCGCCGCCGAAGCCTGCGTGTCGCGCCAGACGGTCTACAATCACTACCGGGAAAAAGAGAACCTGTTCACGGCCGTCGTCGAGGACGTCATGGACAGGGCGAATGCCATGCTGTTCTCGATTCTGTCGACCTTTCCGGAAAATCCGGACAATCTGGAAGACGATCTTGCAGCCTTTGCCGTGCGCCTCAGCCGCAACTGCATCTGCAATCAGGATGGGAAATTCCTGCGCAGACTGGTGCAGTCGGAAGGCGAACGCTACCCGCATCTCTTCGAATCCTGGCGCCAGCACGGCCCTGGCAAGATCGGCACCGCACTGGCCGCCCTCTTCGCCCGCCTCGCCCACAAGGGGCTCATGCAGATCGACGATTTCGACCTCGCGGCCCGGCAGTTCCTGGCGCTGGTCAATGCCGACCTGCAGATGAGCACGCTGTTCGGCGCAAAACCAACGGAAGACGAGCTGGAAAGTGCCGCGCGCAATGCGGTGCGGACGTTTCTTCGAGCCTATGCCGCAACGGCCTCATCGCGATCGGCGCCCGCGATACCGCCCGCCGGGCGCTGAACAGCAACACGCCTCGGTTCGAGACGGTGACGCTGAAGCTCCAAGCCGTCTGATTGTCCAAGGGACCATCCGTCGCCCGGTATCAGGCGGCGGATGTCAGGAGATCACCGGATACTCCAATCGCTGTGCCTGCCGTTCCAGGTCCGCCAGCGGCTCATAGTCCGCATCGGACAGAACGGCAAAATCCTTCAGCGCCAGCACATCCCGCACAGGGCCCAGCGAAGGCTCGGCGATCGCCTGCCGCAGGACCTGCCGCAGCAGTGAAACCTCCCCATCGGAAGCATCGGCTCGGGTGATCAGCGGCAGTCCCGGCCCTTTGACCGTCTCGGTGAGAATGCGAACACCGGCCAGACTGCTCGGGTCGAACCGACGCACATTGCCATAGGTGACGCAGTCGATTGCCGCCACCTCCGCCCTCCCTGCCGTGATCGCCGCGATGCTGTTGCGGTGCCCGCCCGTTTCGATTACCGAGGAAAAGAACCGGCCATCCCGCGCCAGCGGCGCGACGGCGGCACGAAACAGATTGACGCCGGAATTGCTGTCCGGCTCGTTGATCGCGGCTCGCGCGCCACGCAACTCCTCGAGCGATCGGGCGGAAGAACCCCTGCCGACGACGATGAAGCTGCATTTGGACGGCCCGTCGCAGCCCGGATGACCATAGACCGGCGTCGCCACCAGCCGCACGCTGCCGCGCAGGTGCTTCACGTAGGGAAAGCCGCAAGCCTGGGCCAGCAGCAGCCCGGGATGCGTCCATGCCTCATTGTACCGCACGGCCTCATCGAGCGTACCGGGAACGTCTTTTAGACCCGCGCGCTTCAGCGCATCGCTCAGGAAGCCCCACAAAGCCGCCGTGGCTTCAGCAAGCGGTAGCGGGCTGGCATACATGGCAAGGCTGGCAAGGCGCATTCAGGAACTTTCGCAGGTGGCAGGCGTGGTTACCACAATTCGACCGGCGCGGTATCATCGATACTTGGTATTATCCGGTCACGAACGGTTGCGATGCGCAGTATGCGAAGCTTTTCCCGACATTATCCCGGTAGCCGTCCGCAAAAGCGACGGCCATTACATCCACGATGCGGATGTCTTCGGCATGCGCCCATCGGGATCAATGACATCGAGGCGCGGCGCGCCCGCTGAATTCCACCGCCAGAGCGCCACGCAGGTTCCGCCCGGCGACATGAAAGATGGATAGACGACCCCGTCGAAATCCTGCTCGATCAACCGTTGCCGCAGCCGATGGGTCTCGGGTATCTCGCCCTTGTCGAGATGCATCCGCCATTCGCAACGATGGATATCGGCAGAGCTTCCGAGTTTTGAAAGCGTCGTCTCATCGGTCAAATCGGTGAGAGAGGCGCCTTTGAGCTCAAGCTGCGCGATCAGCGCCGGATGCTGGACAAAACCCTGATTATACTCCGCCCAGGCGGTCGAGAGCTCGCGCGCTGCATAGATCGTCGGCGACCCGACCGGGTTCCAGCGGCCGCCGAAACGCGCAGCGCCCTCGCCCGAAAGCGGGGCAAAGGCCCATTGCGGCACGAAGGCGCGCCACAGGGTCAGCGTTTGAACGCTTTTATCAGGCATAAACGCCGGACCGCACCGCCTCGAGATAGGCCAGCACCTTGTCCGACTTGCCCTCGCTCACCAGATCATAGGCCGTCTTGCCCGCCCAGCCGGGGATCGGCTGATGCTTGAACCAGATGGTCGCGCGGTTCTCGTCTCCGGCCATTTCGCTGGCCATGGCAAGGATGCGCACGACCTGGCTCAAGGCGCTGTCCACCTTGCGCGCGCCCGATTTCGCCGTCAGCGTGTTGCGGGCAACGCCGATCAAGCGGGCAAGCTCGGACAGCGTGACACCGAGTTGTTCCGAGACACGGGGCGCCGACAGAAACGGCGACCGACCGTCACTGAACCGGCTTGCCGCAATATCGAAGCTCAAGGTTGTCATGGCACATTCCTAGCACATCTTGATAAAGACAGTATCAAAATATGCTCAAATCATGCACATTTCAAGCGCAGACGCGCTAAGCCGGCTTGCGCCAGCTCGGCTCCCGCTTCTCCAGAAATGCCGAAATGCCTTCCCGCGCCTCCGCCGTCTCCCAGGCATCGGCCAGGCGTTCGATCGTCGCCTCGACGACGGCGTCGGTGATCCGCATGCCGAGCGACCGCGCCAGGGCCTTCGAGCGGCCGACAGCGCCGGGAGCCACCTGCAGATAAGGCTTGATCTCCGCCTCCATCGCCTTGTCGAGCACCGGCATCGGCACGACGCGCGTCACCAATCCGGCCGCGTGCGCCTCGTGCGCGCCGATGATCTTGCCGGACATGAACAGCGGCCGCGCCTGGCCCTCGCCGATGCGGGCCACGACATAGGGGCTGATCGTTGCCGGGATCAGCCCGAGCCGCGTCTCGGTCAGCCCGAATTTCGCCGTGTCCGCAGCAATGGCAACGTCGGCAACGGCAAGCAGGCCAATGCCGCCGCCAAAGGCATTGCCGTGGACGCGGGCGATGACGGGTTTTTCCAGGTCGTTCAGCGCCTTGAACATCAGCGCCAGCCGCCGCGCCTCCGCCATCCGCGTCGCCCGGTCGGCCTCGACCTGCGCCTTCATCCAGCCGAGATCGCCACCGGCACAGAAGCTTGCGCCCTCCCCGGTCAGCTCGATGACGCGCACGAACCGGTCGATCCCCAATTGTCCTGCCACGTCCGTCAACTCGTCGATCATCGTGGCCGAGAGCGCATTGTGTTTCTCCGGGCGGGCAAGCGTCAGGCGCGCCACGCCTCGATCATCGACGAACAGGTGAATGGTCTTGAACGTCATGCGGAACTCCTCAAACCGCGCGCGAAATCCGCGGCCGTTGCAAGTGCGTCTGCGTCTAGCCCCGTCTCGAAACCGCGCGCTTTCAAATAGCGGTCGACCAGCAGCGTATCGACATTGCCCTTGGCGCCCGGTGCGTAAGGGCATCCACCCAAACCGCCCACCGAAGCATCAAACACGCGGATGCCGCGATCCAGCGCAACGCCGATATTGTCGAGCGCCCGGCCCGACGTATCGTGAAAATGCCCGGCCAGCTTGGCCGCGGGGATCGCCGCCAGCACGGCCGTCAACATGCGATCGACCGCCTCCGGCGTCCCCCGGCCGATCGTGTCGCCGAGACTGATCTCGTAACAGCCGAGCTGCATGAGCTGCGCGGCAACATTGGCAGCGCTTGCGGGGGCGATGGCGCCATCATAGGGGCATTCTACCACGCAACTGACATAGCCGCGCATCGGAATACCGTGCTGCCGGGCGGCCTGCGCCACCGGCAAAAAACGCTCGATACTCTCGGCGACGGAGCAATTGATATTGTGCTGCGAAAACCCTTCGGACGCCGAGGCAAAGATCGCGACCTCGTGCGCCCCCGCCGCAAGCGCCGCTTCGAAGCCCTTCATATTCGGTGTCAGCACCGCATAGCGCACGCCTGGCCTGCGGTCGATGCCGGCCATGACCTCGGCCGCATCGGCCAGTTGCGGCACCCATTTCGGGCTGACGAAACTCGTGACCTCGATGCGTTCGAACCCGCAGGCCGAGAGCATATCAACAAGCCTGATCTTGGCGGCCGTATCGATCAGGACCTTCTCGTTCTGAAGCCCGTCCCGCGGCGCCATCTCCACAATCGACACGCGGTTTAAAGCGCCGCTTGTATCCGTTTCTGACATCACGCAGCCTCGGGCTTCAGCGACAAGAGAACCGTACCCTCGGAGGTCTGCTCGCCCTCGGCGACATTCATACTCTCGACAACGCCGTCCCGGCTTGCCGAAAGGGTCAGTTCCATCTTCATCGCCTCCATGACGATCAACGCGTCACCTTTTGAGACCGCATCTCCCGCCTGAACGCGCACCAGCTTGACCAGTCCCGGCATGGGCGCGACGACACGATCGGTTCCGGTCGCACTCTCGGCCTCACCATCGAGTGGATCAGGCACGTGGAATTCATGGGCCTTGCCATCGAGCAACAGCGTCAGGCCGTGCGGTGCCTCAAGCAGCAGCAAGCGAACCTGCCGGCCTCCGACCTCCGCATGGCACCCGCCGTCGAACCGGCCGAAAATGCGCACCGGCAGGACATGGCCGCCGTTATGAACCGCAAACAGATCGAGCCCTCGTGCTGCCACCCGCAAGGCATGACGCTCGCCGGCATGATCGAGCGTCACCGTGCGCGTCGCCTGGCCCCAGATCTGCCAGTGGCCAAGCGACAGCCAGGGATCGCCGGCCGGCCGTTTCCGCAGAATGCCGAGAGACAAAACCGCCGCCAGCGCCACTGCCGCCTCGTCGGGCGCCTCGGCGGCAGTCAGCGTCTCGACCTCACGGTCGATGAGCCCGGTGTCGGGATGCCCCGAGGTAAAGTCCGGCTGCTGGCTCAGACGACGAAGAAATTCGAGATTGTTGGCGACGCCGCCGATATGGCTGTTTCTCAAAGCCTCCGTCAGCCGGGCGAGCGCGGCGGCTCTGGTCGGGCCGTGCACGCTCAGCTTGGCGATCATCGGATCGTAATAGGGGCTGATGCGATCGCCCGGCCGCACGCCGGTATCGATGCGCGTGTCATCGTCCGGAAAGCTCAGATGCCACAGCGTGCCGGTCGAAGGCAGGAAACCCCGCGCCGGGTCCTCCGCATAGACCCGCGCCTCGAAGGACCAGCCGTCGATCGCAAGCTCGGACTGCCTCTTCGGCAAAGGCTCGCCATTTGCCACCCGCAATTGCCATTCGACAAGGTCGATCCCCGTGATCGCCTCCGTCACCGGGTGCTCGACCTGAAGGCGCGTGTTCATTTCCATGAAGAAGAATTTGTCGGGCTCAAGCCCATCGGAGACATCGACGATGAATTCGACCGTGCCTGCCCCCTGGTAGCCGATGGCCCGCGCCGCGCGAACGGCGGCGTCGCCCATGGCCATGCGCATTTCCGCTGTCATGCCCGGCGCCGGCGCCTCCTCGATCACCTTCTGGTGCCGTCGCTGCAAAGAGCAGTCACGCTCGAACAGATGCACGACATTGCCATCGCGGTCGCCGAAGACCTGAATTTCGATATGGCGGGGCCGTTGCAGATATTTCTCGATCAGCACCGCCCCATCGCCGAAGGCCGCTTCCGCCTCCCGCCGCGCCGCTTCGAGTGCTGCGCCGAAATCCTCCGGCTGGTCGACGCGACGCATGCCTTTGCCGCCGCCGCCGGCGCGCGCCTTGATCAGCACAGGAAAGCCGATCTCGGCGGCGCGCTCGGCCAGGAACGCAGCGTCCTGATCGTCCCCATGATAACCGGGAACCACCGGCACGCCCGATTGCTCCATCAGTACCTTGGCCGCGTCCTTCAGGCCCATGGCGCGAATGGCAGCCGGCGAAGGCCCGATGAAGGCCATTCCGGCCGCCTCGACCGCCTCGGCGAAATCCGCGTTCTCCGACAGAAACCCATAGCCCGGATGGATCGCCTGCGCGCCGCACCGTTGCGCCACTCCGATGATACGCTCGATCGAAAGATAGCTCTCAGCTGCCACAGCGGCGCCAATGCGGAAGGCCTCATCCGCCAGTTCGACATGAAGCGCGCCGGCGTCCGCATCGGAATAGACCGCTGCCGTGCGGATGCCGAGCTGCCGCGCCGTGCGGATGATGCGGCACGCGATTTCACCGCGATTGGCAATGAGGATCTTCGAAAACATGATCTATCCCGGTCTATTGCGCGGCGACGACTTCGACCTCGAGAAGCCAGGCCCCGTCGAAAATGCCGGCGATCACCACCGTCATCGCCGGCGCCAGGTTGCCGAGATACTCGCTGCGGATTTCGCGATTGGCCACGGTGTGGTGCCGGTCGGCGAGATACGTCGTCACCTTGACGATATCCGCCTTGGTCATCCCCGCCGCCTTCAGCTGTGCATCAACATTGAGCCAGACCTGTCGCGCCTGCGCCTCGAAGCTTGCAGGCAAGGCATCGTCGGAATCCGTTGGCACCTGACCGCTGACGAAGAGCAGCCGCTGAAAATCCTCAAGCCGCACGGCTTGCGAATAGCCGCCGCGCGGTTGAGGGGCATTCTTGGCATTGAAAACGTCGCGTTTCATTGTCGTCTCCTCACATCCTGAACAGGCCAAAACGGGTTTCGTCTATCGGTGCATTCATTGTTGCCGAAAGAGAGAGCGCCAGCACATCGCGGCTCTTGCGCGGATCGATGATGCCGTCGTCCCAGAGCCGCGCCGAGGCATAGAGCGGGTGGCTTTGGGTTTCGAACAGGTTGAGCACCGGCTGCTTGAATTTCGCCTCGTCCTCTTCCGTCCAGGGGGTGCCAGCCCGCTTCAGCGCATCGCCGCGCACGGTCGCCAAAACCCCTGCCGCCTGCTCGCCGCCCATCACGGAAATCCGGCTGTTCGGCCAGGTCCAGAGGAAGCGCGGCGAAAAGGCCCGGCCGCTCATGCCGTAATTGCCGGCGCCGAAGGAGCCGCCGACCAGCATGGTGATCTTCGGCACCTTCGTCGTCGCCACCGCCGTCACCAGCTTGGCGCCATGCTTGGCAATGCCTTCCGTCTCGTATTTCCGCCCGACCATGAAGCCTGTGATGTTCTGCAGGAAAACGAGCGGGATTTTGCGTTGCGAACACAATTCGACGAAATGCGTGCCCTTCAGCGCCGATTCCGAAAACAGCACGCCATTGTTGGCGATGATGCCAACGGGGATACCGTGCACATGGGCAAAGCCGCAGACAAGCGTGGTGCCGTATCGCGCCTTGAACTCGTCGAACCGGGAACCGTCGACGATGCGGGCAATCACCTCGCGAATGTCATAGGGCGTGCGCAGGTCGGATGGGACGATGCCCGTAATATCGTCTGGATCGTAGACCGGTTCCTCCGGTGCCTGCCGCTCTACGGTCGCGATCACTGGCCGGTTGAGATTAGCGACTGTCCGGCGCGCCAAAGCCAGCGCATGCGCATCGTTGCGCGCCAGATGGTCGGCAACGCCGGAAAGCCGCGTATGCACGTCGCCACCGCCCAGATCTTCGGATGAGACAATCTCGCCGGTCGCGGCGCGAACCAGCGGCGGGCCGGCCAGAAAGATCGTTCCCTGACCCTCGACGATGATCGCCTCGTCCGACATCGCCGGCACATAGGCGCCGCCCGCCGTGCACGACCCCATCACCACGGCGATCTGCGGAATGCCGGCAGCCGACATGTTCGCCTGGTTGTAGAAAATTCGGCCGAAGTGATCCCGGTCCGGAAAAACCTCGTCCTGGTTCGGCAGGTTGGCCCCCCCGGAATCGACCAGATAGATGCAGGGCAGATTATTCTCCGCCGCGACCTCCTGCGCCCGCAAATGCTTCTTCACCGTCATCGGATAATAGGTGCCGCCTTTGACGGTGGCATCATTGCAGACGATCATGCAGTCGCGGCCGGACACGCGGCCGATCCCGGTGATCAAGCCTGCAGCCGGCGCATCACCGTTGTAGAGCCCGTGCGCGGCGGTCAAACCGACTTCGAGGAACGGCGTCGCCGGATCGATCAGCTGGGCCACGCGCTCGCGCGGCAGCATCTTGCCCCGGCTGACATGGCGTTCGCGCGCCACCTCGCCGCCGCCGCCGGCCGCCAGAAGCGCTGCCTCCTCCGCCACGCGCATCGCGTCGCTCATCGCCGCGCTGTTGGCCCGGAATGTTTCCGATGCGGTGGAAATTTGCGAGCGGATCACGGCCATGGGGTCACCTACCGGATAAGTTTCACGACACAGGCGAGGTCGAGTTCCGACCAGATCCTGTCAGTGGTGATGGCAGCCGTGCCGCCGATGATTGCCAGCCCTATGCAAGCGCGATCGGCAAAGGAAAGCCGCCTTGCGCGCGTATCTTTTCGCAATGCGGCCGCCCCCTCGGCGGAGGTCGTATCGAACGGAACGACCTCGAGCCGAAGAGCCCCCAGCCAGACGAAAGCCTCATCCGGTTGCAGGCCTTTGTCGATCAGCTTTGCCCCGGCTTCCGAATAATTGACTGCCGAGATGCGTGCACCTGGGAGCTGCATCATCGCCTGTTCGGCGCCCGGCTCGTTGAAAGCCATGGCCAATATAGCGGAAGCATCGAACACCGCGCCGCTCATTGCGCCTCCGCTTCCTTGCGGCGTTCCGCGATCAATTCGTCGGAGACGAGCGTGCCTGCGGGCACCAGATCCCGTGTGCGGCGCTGCAGCTGACGAACGGCAACCATTGGAGAGATGACGCGCAGTTCGCCATCGATAACGCTTACCGTCACCCGTCCGTCATCATCGAGAAGCATGGCGCGGCGAAGATCGGCCGGAAGCGTGATGCTGCCGTCAGTCGCCACTGACATCGACCGGAAAGTGATGTTTCCCGGCGAAAGGGATGGCAGGTCCCGCTGCATGTCTTTCTCCTGCCGGGCGAGATATTCCTTCTTCCAATGGGAATACTGTGTGAAACCGGTCCCCTGATTGCCGCCTTCGGCCATATAGATATCTGCAACTTCACGCCCGCTCGGCGGTGTGCCGTTCTTGGCCAGCAGTTCATCGCAGATTTGCCAGATACGCGCTTTTTCCGAACCCTGCCGTACAGATAAGTGCAACATATTCATCACAACCTCCATCAATCGATACGGCGATTATATTTTACGTAACACGTTATGTAAAACGATAAATGTAAAATCTACATCGTTTCCGCAAACAATTCCCGGCCGATCAACATGCGCCGTATCTCCGAAGTCCCGGCGCCGATCTCATAGAGCTTGGCGTCTCTCAGCAGACGGCCCGCTGGATAGTCATTGGTATAACCATTGCCGCCCAGCACCTGGATGGTTTCAAGCGCCAATGCCGTCGCCCGTTCGGCCGCATAGAGGATGCAGCCGGCCGCATCCTTGCGCGCCGTCTCGCCGCGGTCGCAAGCGGAAGCCACGGCGTAGACATAGGCGCGCGCGGCATTCAGCGTCACATACATGTCGGCGATCTTTCCCTGCATGAGTTGGAATTCCCCGATCGGCTGGCCGAACTGCTTTCTTTCATGCAGATAGGGGACGGCGGCGTCTAGGCAAGCCGCCATGATCCCGAGCGGCCCGGCAGAAAGCACCACCCGCTCGTAGTCGAGACCCGACATCAGGATGCGAACCCCACCGCCGACGCTGCCCAGCACATTCTCCTCCGGCACTTCGCAATCGCTGAAGATCAGTTCGCAAGTGTTGGAGCCGCGCATGCCGAGCTTGTCGAGCTTCTTGCCGGTGGAAAAACCGGAGAAACTCTTTTCGATCAGGAATGCCGTTAT
Organism: Pararhizobium sp. LjRoot238; assembly: GCF_964252955.1. Lineage (NCBI taxonomy): Bacteria > Pseudomonadati > Pseudomonadota > Alphaproteobacteria > Hyphomicrobiales > Rhizobiaceae > Pararhizobium > Pararhizobium sp. LjRoot238. The sequence goes on from NZ_CAXUPP020000005.1 coordinate 165,870, forward strand.
GCCGCGCGGACCGGCCTGCGGATCGGTCTTGGCATAGACCACCAGCACATCGGCATCCGGACCGTTGGTGATCCACATCTTGTTGCCGTTGAGCACATAACGGTCTCCGCGTTTGTCGGCCCTGAGCTTCATCGAGACGACATCGGAGCCCGCTCCCGGCTCGGACATCGCCAGTGCTCCGACATGCTCGCCGGAAACAAGCTTCGGCAGATATTGCTGTTTTTGCGCATCCGAGCCGTTGCGGTTGATCTGGTTGACGCAGAGATTGGAATGCGCCCCATAGCTCAAGCCCACCGACGCCGAAGCGCGGCTGATCTCCTCCATCGCCACGCAATGGGCGAGATAGCCGAGACCGCTTCCGCCGTAAGCTTCATCCGCTGTGATGCCCAGCAGCCCGAGATCGCCCATTTCCCGCCAGAGCGGCGTCGGAAAGCTGTTGTCCCGATCGATGTCGGCTGCATGCGGCGCGATGCGCTCGCTGGCAAACCGGCGCACGGCCTCGCGCAGCGCCTCGATTTCTTCGCCCAGAGCAAAGCTCAAACCACCTGAATACATCGGGCCTCCTCCCTATCACGCTGCTCTATGCCGGGTACGAACGATATCCACCGCGACCTCGACCGAGGCGCTTGGCGGACACTGCTCTCCTCCGAGTTCACAGCCGTCGAGTGATGCCGGTGCGACGGACTCCTCTTCCGCCGCGCCGGTGTCGAATTTCGAGACTATCACACCCGCGCAACAATTTCCGAACCAAGACAGAGGCTTGCACGCATGATTTGCAAAAAATCACCGCGGCAAAGCCGTCGTTTCGATTGCCCGGACAATCGGCTACCGTCGCTGTCGCCCTTGCATACGACGCCGGCAAGCTTCAAGACGGAACCACGACAACGGCAGCGGACAGATCATGGCAGGAAAACAGATCGCGATCATCGGCGGCGGGCCGGCGGGCCTGATGGCGGCAGAGGTGCTGTCGCTGTCCGGCCATGCGGTGACAGTCTATGACGGCATGCCGACCTTCGGCCGGAAATTCCTGCTCGCAGGCAAATCCGGCCTTAACATCACCCATTCCGAGAACTACGCACGCTTCGCCACCCGTTTCGGAGCGGCCAGCGAGCGACTGCGTTCAGCGCTCGACGCTTTCACCCCCGATGACGTGCAGGATTGGGCATCGGGGCTCGGCACGGAAACCTTCGTCGGCACATCCGGACGCGTTTTCCCGAAAGTCATGAAGGCATCGCCGCTTCTGCGCGCCTGGCTCGGCAGGCTCGAAGCGCAAGGCGTGAAACTGCTCACACGCCATCGCTGGACGGGTTTTGCCGGTGACGATCTAGTCTTCGAAACGCCGAATGGAAGGGCAGTCATCCGCAACGACGCGACGCTGCTCGCGCTCGGCGGCGCCAGCTGGCCGCGCCTGGGATCGGACGGAGCCTGGACCGCCGTGCTGCGCGATAAGGGCGTTGAAATAGCCGATCTTCTACCCGCCAATTGCGGCTTCGACGTTGCCTGGAGCGATATCTTCAAATCCCGCTTTGCCGGCGCGCCGCTGAAATCGGTGACGGCCACGTCGGATGCCGGGACCTTTCCCGGAGAATTCGTGATTTCCGAACACGGCATAGAGGGTAGCCTTGTCTACGCGCATGCGGCGGCCTTGCGGGACCGGCTTTCCGTGAATGGACGGGCAGACCTGCGCATAGATCTCGCACCGGGAAGAAGCATCGAACGCCTGGCGAGAGACCTTGACCGCCAGGATGGAAAGGCCAGCCTCTCCAATCGCCTGCGCAAGGGCGCCGGGCTCGAAGGCGTCAAATCCGCCCTGCTGCGGGAACTGCTTCCGGAAACCGCGCTCACCGATCCGCAGCAACTTGCGCGATCGATCAAGGCGCTACTGATCCCTGTGCTTAAGCCGCGGCCGATCGCCGAAGCGATTTCATCGGCGGGCGGTATCCGCCTCGATAATCTCGACGAGCGATATATGCTCAAATCCCTGCCCGGCATCTTCGCCACGGGAGAAATGCTGGACTGGGAGGCGCCGACCGGCGGCTATCTGCTGACCGCCTGTTTCGCCACCGGCCGCGCCGCCGCGCGCGGCATCATGCATTGGCTGCAAGCCCGGCAATGATCTCAGCGCCTCAGTTCGAAGGTTTGCGTGTCGGCGTCTGATCGATCAACTCGAAAATGGTGGAGACAGGCACCACGTCGTCCGACCGCAGCTTGACCAATCCATCCTTGCCGACAAGCCGCAGCGCAAAGACGCCATCGGCAACGTCGAGATCGTAGCGGATGGCGTAAGGATTGAGATCGTAATGCGGCCCGAACAGCACCTTCACATCGTCGCGGCCGACTTCCAGCACGATCAGATCGCGCTCGCGCAGCCCCTCGGTTTCAGCCAGCAGAATATCGGCTTGGCGCATGGCCTCACTGCGATCCTCGCCGGGAAAGATGACGAGAACCCGGTAGCGCCATTCGAAATCGACAAGGCTTTCGCCGCCATGCTGCGGATCGACACCCATGCCGAACACATCGGCTGTCAGTGATTTCAGCATCGCCTTGATCCTCGTGCTATTGAACCATGAGAGGACAAACCGGCAGCCCGGCGTTTGGTTCCGGATTTTCGCTCAAGGATACAGTTATTGAACGAGGATCGCCCGAAAATCATTGACGTTCGTACCGGTCGGCCCCGGCTTGAAAATATCGCCGATCGCATCGAAGGCGGACCAGCTGTCATTGCGGACGAGAAGTGCCGCGGCATCGATATCGTTTGCGGCAACACGCGCAATCGAAGTGCCATCGGCAAATGCCCCGGCATTGTCTTCAGACCCATCGATCCCATCCGTATCCGCCGCAAGCGCCGAGACACCGGGGCATCCGTCGATACCGAGAGCCAGAGACAGAAGAAACTCGCTGTTGCGCCCGCCCTTGCCCGCGCCCCTGCCCCCCTCCTTGATCGTCACGGTGGTCTCGCCCCCGGAGAGAATGACGACGGGCTTCCTGAACGGCCGGTTGCGCACGGCAACTTCTCGCACGATCGCGGCATGCACGCGTCCGACCTCGCTCGCCTCCCCTTCCATCGCATCGGAGAGAATGACGGCTTCGACGCCGACCTCGCGCGCCGCCTCCACTGCTGCCTCCAGTGAAACCGCGGCCGATGCCACGAGACGGACGGTATTGCTTGCAAAGCGCGGATCGGACGGTGCTGGTGCGGCGCAGTCCCCGCCGCGGATGAAATCCATGACCTTTTGTGGCAGGTCCAGCCGAAAACGCTCGATATATCTCAGCGCATCCTCGCGCGTACTGCCATCGGGGATCGTCGGCCCCGAAGCAACCAGCGCCGGGTCATCGCCGGGAATGTCCGACACGACCAAGGACACGACCTTGGCGGGATAAGCTGCCGCAGCCAGCCGCCCGCCCTTGATCAGCGAGACATGCTTGCGCACCGCATTCATTGCGCTGATCGGCGCACCGGAGGCCAAGAGCGCCCGGTTGACGACAATCTCGTCCTGCAGCGTCAGCCCGGCCGCCGGCATCGGCAGCAGCGCTGACCCGCCGCCGCAGATCAGCGCTACGACAAGATCATCCTCTGTGAGCCCGCTCACCTCCTGCATCAGCCGCAGCGACGCCTTCAAGCCGTTTTCATCCGGCAACGGATGCGATGCCTCCAGCACCTCGATCCGCTCGCAAAACGCGCCATAGCCGTAGCGCGTCACGACGGCGCCCGAAAGCGGCCCATCCCAGAGCCGTTCGAACACCTGCGCCATCTGCGCCGCACCCTTCCCGGCACCGATCACCACCGTCTTGCCCTTCGGCTTCTCCGGCAGATTGGCCGCCAGCACCCTGACCGGATCGGCGGCGGCGACCGCCGCGTGAAACAACGCTTCGAGAAAAACCTTGGGGTCCGCGATCGGCGGCATGTCGTTTATCCTTATCTATCAAAAAGACCGGGCGGCGTTCCTCCTTGCCGCCCGGTCGGTTCGTCAGGCGACCGCGTGGTTGGCCATGCGTTCCAGAGCCTTGACGAGGCCCGAGTGATCGAGACCGGCATCGCCATTGGCAGCGCAATTGTTGAAGAGCTCCTGCGTCGCCGCCGTGTTCGGCAGCGATATGCCGAGCGATTTTGCCCCCTGCAGCGCCAGATTGAGATCCTTCTGGTGCAGCGAGATGCGGAAGCCGGGATCGAAGGTGCGCTTGATCATCCGGTCGCCGTGCACTTCGAGAATGCGCGAGGAGGCAAACCCGCCCATCAACGCCTCGCGCACGCGCGCCGGATCAGCCCCTGCCTTCGAGGCGAAGACCAGCGCTTCCGAGACCGCCTCGATGGTCAGCGCGACGATGATCTGGTTGGCGACCTTGGTCACCTGGCCGTCGCCGCAGTCGCCGACCAGCGTGATGTTCTTGCCCATCAGTTTGAACAGCGGCAGCGCCCGCGCGAAGCTTTCCTCAGTGCCGCCGGCCATGATCGAGAGCGACGCCTGTTTCGCGCCGACCTCGCCGCCGGAGACCGGCGCATCCATATATTCGGCGCCCGTCTCGCGCACCTTCCTGGCGAATTCCTTGGTCTCGATCGGCGAGATCGAGCTCATGTCGATGACCAGCTTGCCCTTCGACAGGCCGTAGGCAACGCCGTTTTCGCCGAACAGGACGTCCTTGACCTCCGGCGTGTCCGGCAGCATCAGGATGACGATGTCGACCTCCTCGGCCAGCGCCTTCGGATTGTCCGCAAACAGCAGGCCGTTGTCGAGGACCTCCTGCTTCGGCGGGATGAAGAATTTCGAGGTGACGACGGTATGCCCGGCATCCTGCAGGTGGCGCGCCATCGGCGTGCCCATGATACCCAGTCCGATAAAGCCGATTGTGGCCATGATGCTTAACTCCTGATCTTGATGATGTCTGCGCTGCGGGGCCGAAGGTTCGCCTCGGACAGCCAGCCGAGGCCTTCGGATGTCGTCGTGCGCGGCTTGTATTCGCAGCCGATGAAGCCGTCATATCCGGCGGCGTCGAGCGCCGCGAAGACGAAGGGATAGTTGATCTCGCCGGTGCCGGGCTCGTTGCGGCCTGGATTGTCGGCAAGCTGGATATGGGTGATCCGGTCCTTATGCTTTTGATAGGTGCCGATCAGTTCGCCCTGCGTCCGCTGCTGGTGGTAGAGGTCGTACTGGATGAACAGGTTGTCGCTGCCGACCTCCGCGATGATCGAGGCCGCCTCATCCACCGTGTTGAGGTAGAAGCCCGGAATGTCGAAGCGGTTGATCGGCTCGATCAACAGCCGGATGCCGTGTTTGCCGAGTTCGGTCGCCGCCAGCCTGAGATTGGCAACGAAGGTCGCCCGCAGCGCGTCATCGGAAACGCCTGTCGGGGCGATGCCGGCGAGGCAGTTGACCTGGGCACAGCCAAGCGTCGTCGCATAGTCGATGGCAGACGCCACGCCGCGGCGGAATTCGTCGATCCGGTCGGGCAGGATGGCGATGCCGCGTTCGCCGCCGGCCCAGTTGCCGGCCGGCAGGTTGTGCAGCACCTGGGTGAGGCCGTTGGCGGCGAGGGCAGCCTTCAGCGCCTCGGCGTCGAAGTCATAGGGAAAGAGATATTCCACCGCCTCGAACCCGGCCTTGGCGGCGAGTGCGAACCGATCGAGGAATGGCACCTCGTTGAAAAGCATGGTCAGGTTTGCCGCGAATTTCGGCATGAACAATCCTCCGTTTTCTGATCAGTCGAGCAGGGCAGCCATGATCGCCGTCGGCGCATCCTCGCCGCGCTCGGCAAGCTCCTCGAACTCGACGACGGCATTGATGTCGGCACCCATCGAAATATTGGTGACGCGCTCGAGGATGAACTCGATGACGACTGGCACCCGATGTTCGTCCATCAAAGCCTTTGCCTTGGCGAAAGCCTCCTGGAACTCGTTCGGGCTCCTCACCCTTATCGCCTTGCAGCCGAGCCCTTCGGCGACCGCCACGTGATCGACGCCATAGCCCTTCTCCGCATCTTCGGATGCGTTGATGTTGTCAAAGGCGAGGCTCACCTCGAAATCCATGTTGAAGCCGCGCTGCGCCTGGCGGATCAGGCCGAGATAGGAATTGTTCACGACCACATGCAGGTAGGGCAGCCTGTGCTGGGCGCCGACCGCCAGTTCCTCGATCATGAACTGGAAGTCGTAATCGCCCGACAGCGCCACGATCGGCCGGTCCGGATCGGCGGCGCGCACACCGAGCGCTGCTGGCAGCGTCCAGCCGAGCGGGCCTGCCTGGCCGCAATTGATCCAGTTGCGCGGCTTGTAGACGTGCAGGAACTGCGCCCCGGCAATCTGGCTGAGGCCGATCGTCGAGACATAGCAGGTGTCGCGGCCGAACGCCTTGTTCATCTCCTCGTAGACCCGCTGCGGCTTCAAGGGCGTCTGGTCGAAATGCGTCTTGCGCAGCATGGTGCGCTTGCGCTCGCGGCACTCTTCCGCCCAGCCCGACCAGTCGCGCAATTTTCCCGCCGTCTTCCATTCGGTGGCAACGTCGAGGAAGAGCTTCAGCGCCGCCCCCGCATCCGAGACGATGCCGAAATCCGGCGCGAAGACGCGGCCGATCTGGGTCGGCTCGATATCGACATGGATGAATTTGCGCCCTTCCGTATAGGTCGGCACGTTGCCGGTATGGCGATTGGCCCAGCGGTTGCCGACGCCGAGCACGAAGTCGGAGGCCAGGAGATTGGCATTGCCATAGCGGTGCGAGGTCTGCAGCCCGCACATGCCGGCCATCAGCGGATGATCGTCCGGGATCGTGCCCCAGCCCATCAGCGTCGGGATCACCGGAATGCCGGTGATCTCGGCGAATTCGGTCAAGAGATCGGAGGCATCCGCGTTGATGATGCCGCCGCCGGCGACGATCAGCGGACGCTCCGCCGCGTTCAGCATGGCGATCGCCTTCTCGGCTTGAGCCCGCGTTGCCGAGGGCTTGTAGGCGCCGAGCGAGGCATAGGTGTCGATATCGAACTCGATCTCGGCCAGCTGCACGTCGACCGGCAGGTCGATCAGCACCGGACCGGGACGGCCCGAGCGCATCAGGTGGAACGCCTTCTGGAAGACGAAGGGCACCAGCGCCGGCTCCATGACGGTGACCGCCCATTTGGTTAGCGGCCCTGCGATCTTGGCAATGTCGACGGCCTGAAAATCCTCCTTGTCGAGCCGGGCGCGCGGCGCCTGGCCGGTGATGCAGAGGATCGGGATCGAATCCGCCTGGGCCGAATAGAGCCCGGTGATCATGTCTGTGCCGGCCGGCCCCGAGGTGCCGATGCAGACGCCGATATTGCCGTGCCGGGCACGGGTATAGCCCTCTGCCATATGCGAGGCACCCTCGACATGCCGCGCCAGGATATGGCGCACCGAGCCGCGCGCCTTCAGCGCCGAATAAAAGGGATTGATCGCCGCCCCCGGAACCCCGAAGGCGCAATCGACGCCTTCCTTCTCCAGAACCAGAACCGCCGCATCGACAGCGCGCATTTTCGCCATGACTAGATCCTCCATCGTGTGAGGATGAGGTTAGTCCATTTTTGCGGGACGGCAATTGAATAATGGAAATCATTCCCATCATATGGAAATAAACATTTTCAACGAATCCGGCATGAATGGCGCCCTCCGGAGGCATGGTAAGTGCCTATGGATTTTGATGCTGGCCGCTTGCTCCGAAATCGATGGGCGAAAGCCCGCTGCGGGAAGCATCAGGCCGGCGGCAAACTTCCCCTCTCCCCACAGGCTGGGAGAGGGTGAGGGGCAGAAACGCCAAACGGTGCCCCAAACCAGTTCCGGTTCGCGCAACGATGCAATATGTCATGAGAAAACCGGGCAAAGGGGACGCACATGGCAGACAAGCCGCAACCATCAAGACAGGATCAATTGCGTGCCAAACCCGGCCGCAAGGCCAATGAGAACGCCGCCCCTTCCTCCGTCCAGGTGCTCGACCGCAGCCTGAAACTGCTCGACCTCGTGGCAAGCGCCGATGGCGCAGCGCTGACCGAGCTTGCCGACCAGTCCGGCATGGCCCCCTCGACGGTCCACCGGCTGCTCACCGCGCTTGCGGGTCACGGCATGGTCACCCGCGACGCCGAGACCGGCGCCTGGACGATCGGCCTGAAAGCCTTCGAGATCGGCAACGCCTTCCTGCGCTTCCGCAAGCTCGGCACGATCAGCCGCCCCTTCCTGAAACAACTGATGGAACGCTCGGGCGAAACCGCCAATATCGGCATCGAGGACGGCGGCGACGTCGTTTTCATCTCGCAGGTCGAAAGCCACGCCCCGATGCGCGCCTTCTTCCGCCCCGGCCGCCGCGGCCCGATCCACGCCTCCGGCATCGGCAAGGCCATCCTCTCCACTTGGCCCGACGCCGAGATCGAACGCCTCCTCTCAACCCGCTCCCTTCCCCGCTTCACCGAAAACACCCGCGACACCCTCTCCAAGCTGCTCGCCGACCTGGAAGTCACCCGCACCCGCGGCTGGTCGATCGACGACGAGGAACACACGCTGGGCATGCGCTGCCTCGCCGCCCCGATCTTCAACGAATACGGCGAGGCGATCGCGGGAATTTCGGTCTCGGGACCGGCGGTGCGGCTGCCGGACGGGACGCTTGCGGAGCTGGGGCCGGTGGTGCGGGCGGCGGCGGAGGGGGTAACGCGGGCGATGGGGGGGGTGGGGAATGACTCGCGCAAACCGAGTTGAGGACACTACGATGTGTCGAGTGGCGGTGGGCGTTGTCCGTGATGATAGTTTTTCAGTTATCTCAAATACTTAGTCATGTTCTAACTTTGCTTGGCACTGTGATAAATCCAGACCAAGGCCCTCGCAGGTCGCTGCGGAGCACACCCGCCGGCCCTCCCGTCGGGTGACATTGCGGAAATTCTGCTAGGCCGTCCGCCACGTCAAACGCGACTTCGACATGCCTCACGATTTCGAGTTCAGCCGTGGACCTGTTTAGGCTCGATTAAGCGAGCCCTTGTGCCACCCGCTTCAAGTGGTTTGCTTCTATCCGCCAACTTGGATTGATCTCAAGTAAAAATTCTCCTTACGGGATCAAAATAGCAAACCTTTTAGTGCGTTCTCTTTGTATGCGTAGCTATCTTCTGCGATCGCGTACAAGTTTGATATTACATTCAGGTCTGGAGATTTAGCTATCCTTATTGGGGTATGATCGTTGGTGAGTTTATATATTTCGAACTCGAATTTATTCGCCCAATACCACTCATCTTCGTCAAGATAGCTTCGGTATCTAGAGGACTTGACTACGTATCTCAGTCCATTCAAGTTTGTTTCATATGCGCGATCTACTTCGGTCCATGGGTCATTGTCGTAAGAGCTAGTAATGTCCCATACGGCCTCTTGTTTCGAGGTCAGTTCAATCAACTTTGTGATCGCCTTCATCCAGTCTTCGTTGCTATAGGCCATCACTTTGCCTCCTGCTCTTTCAAGTAAGCGGATATTTCCTCAGACAATTCGTTGAGTGTTCTGAAAAGGTCCCAATAGACGGTCGCATCATTGGCGATGAGTTGATCCCGCTTTGGGTCATTCATCCAGCTAACCAACAAAACGCATTCCTTTTCGGCTCTCTTTATAAGGTCGTGCATCTTGTGCCCTTTAATTCGCCCGATAGACCTGAGGAACACCGCAATTTGAGAAATAAATCTTTCAGAACGCAATTCGACTGCCCGCTTGTTGGCCGCTTTCGTCATTGCGGTGGTTATGTTCGTGAGACTACCTCGGATTTCGGGGAACCGTGTCTTGGCGAAATATCTTTTGGCAAGTTCGCCTACCTCGTATGCTGCATAGAAGGAAAAAAGTACCCCAAGATAACTCAACCAAGTCCCCGCGAGAGACCATAAGTCTGTCGTAGTGAGTGGCGTCGTGCCGGGGAGTATAGGCCAATCCCACTTCCACGCACACCACGCTACAATCAGCGGCAACGCCGCCGCGCCACCTAATAATTTCCACATTCACAACCCTCGGCATCCGGTTGACTATACTAGAGAAGTCCAGCTTAAGATTTTGCTCAAAGCTGGAAGGCCATCAATGAAAAACGGACGCAGACGCTAGAGGCGGTCTCACTCGCCCTGCCGCTATATTGTATCGCTTGCTTCGCAGCAGGAAACTGATGAGCGTCATGAAAAAACGGTTCAAACTCAACGTGTCTAATATGAACCACCACGTTCACACTTTGCTATTTATGAGAGCCGACTTCGCCGCATCCCTGTGAGTCTGGATGACAGGCCACCCCCAACCCTCACCCCCGCGCCACCCAACTATGCCAATCCTCCTCACTCCCATGGAACACGTTGAGGTCGATCCTGCCCTCAACCCCATGCGAAAGCCCCGAGCCGGAATATTGCCAGAACAGCCATTTGCGGCCCGGATAGACTTTTGACGGGTGGGCGGCGACCGAGCGGAGCCAGAAGGGGTGGTTGGGGAATTCGTCCCTCAGATTGTCGCGGTAGAAGTCGGGCGCGGTGTAGATCACCGGGCGCTTTCCGTAGTACCGCTCCAGCTTGTCCATGAAGACCTGCATCTTTTCCAGCACCTTCGCCCGCGAGACGCGCCGCTTGCAGCTCGACTCGCCATTATATTCGACGTCGATCACCGGCGGCAACGCGTCGGGGTCGCGCGGCACGTTGCGGATGAACCAGTCGGCCTGTTCGCCGGCGGTGCGGCACCAGTAGAAGAAGTGATAGGCGCCGCGCTTCAGCCCGGCCTCCTTGGCGCGCCGCCAGTTCTTCTTGAACATCGGGTCGAGATGGTCGCCGCCGTCGGTCGCCTTGATATAGGCGAAGTTCGCCCCTTGCGTCCTGAGCCGCGCCCAGTCGATCTCGCCCTGCCAGCGCGAAATGTCGACACCGTGGACAGCGAGCTTGCGCGGCGAGCGGGAGCCGAAATTGATCGGATGGGCGTCGCGGAACTGGCGGCTGTAGATCTGCGCCCGCCGGCCCGGTCGCGTTGCCGTCGCCGGCTCGTCCGGCGTCATCAGCGTCACCGGCCGCTCCGTTGGAACGGCCATGCCCTCGGTCGCCACCGCCTCGAAGGCCTGCGGCTGCGGCACCTGCCCCGCCCAGGCCAGTTCCTCCTGCTGCTGTGCCGCCTGCGCCTCGGCCACCTCCGCCGACGGCACGGGGACGACCGGTTGCGTGACGGAGTTGGTCGTCTCCGGCGACGGCCGCGCCGCGACGCTGTCCGGCCGCGAACCGCAGCCCGAAAGGGCAAGGCCGACAAGGAAGAGTGCTAGAACAGCCGAGAGACGCATAGGACCACACACGCAAAACAAAAGCCCACGGCGCTAACGCGCCCACTACCGTCAATTGCTAACGGAAAATTACCAACAAAGATTGAATCCGGTCTTTCTCATGTGGGGAATGATGGGGTTTGACGACCCCGAGATTGCGCCGGCACGCAAGTCTCTCTTTGCGGTCATTCTCCCCTATGAGGTCCAGCCCGGGGGCACGAAAGATCAGCGCGCCCGCCATCATCCTCAGGCTTTACCGGTCAAGCCCCTCTCTCCTCGCCGTCATCCTCGGGCTTGACCCGAGGATCCATCCTCAAGCCTACCAACGCGTATCATCCGGACGGAGCTGGTGATTGGATCCTCGGGTCAAGCCCGAGGATGACCCGGAGGGACGGCCAGATGTTTGCCAAAAAAGCAAAAATCATCCCCGGAGTTTCCCCGCTGATCCCCGCCCGGCAAACCTGTGCGATGATCATGCCGTTCCGTCATCGGCTACCCCGCGAGGCGTCGCGGCGAGGCGGGACCGGTGCCGGGTGGAGGAAGGACGTGAGCCTTTGCCCGGTGGACTGTCAGAAAATGGTTTCCCTCTCGCCTGAAACAGGGCGGGGCGTGCCTGTGAGGCACACATGAGGACCGGCGACTGGTCTGCCGAAAGGCCGATCTTTCGTGGCGCGGCGGGTGTTGGAAGAGCAATAAGAGAGCCCGCGAGCCCCACCCTGGTAAAGGTGCCGATCATCCGCGCAGAGAAACCGGAGTTGCCAGTCGACGAACGCTGAACGGGGCGCTGGAAGGCGTCATCCAAACTTACTTCGTCTCGGCACCTCCCGGCGCCCCGGCCAAGTAACGCAGGAGAGAACCACGGCGGATTTTCCGCGCGTGGGCGAAGCTGTTTGCCGCCCACCCCTCTTCTCCCCCACGGGGAGAAGGTGGCCCGCAGGGC
>NZ_CAXUPP020000006.1:0-172532 GCF_964252955.1 Pararhizobium sp. LjRoot238
GAAACGCTCTGAATCATCGCGCCGGTGCCGGACGAAAAATGCGTCAATCTTCACAATGTCGACGGGAATGGACAACAGTGATTCGGCGGTTGAGTAACCTGTTCCAAAATCATCCACCGCGATCTTGTATCCCAGTACCCGAATGGTCTGAAGCAGCTCTGCAGCGACGAAGAGTTCCGTAATCGGCAAACTTTCGGTTATCTCTAAAACGAGACGTGACGCGAGTAAGCGGTGCTGGAAAAGCAACTCATAAAGAGCGGCCCAGTTTTGTGGATCGGAGATATTTTCGGCTGAGATATTACAACCCAAAACATCTGATGGGTGGCAAGACAACCAGTCAAAAGCGAGGCTTAGGATATGCCGCTCAAAGGTGGGAGAATTTCTGGCGGCGTCGAGAAATTCTAAAAATTCTCCTGCCGTTCTTATTGTTCCGTCAGGCTCGATGAGTCTTCCTAGGCATTCAGAATAAAGTACAATTCTGGAATCATCTACTGCGTTTACCTGTTGCAGGGCAAATCCGATCCGACCATTCTGCATTGCTTGCTCGACGGCGCCGGTGACGTTGTTGAATTTCTCAACCTTCATGTTTTGAACCGTCCCAATATGAATATCATTCCGATTGCACAGTGAATAATATACTCACAATGGGGCAAAGGCAGGCCTGTCGCAATAGAGACTGGTTTGCAATCAGCGCAATTTAGCTCGCAGTAAGTGCACAATCATTGGTAGCCGCCCTTTGGGGTTAGACTTGCTCCGCCGGAAGGGGCATCACATGGACATGCTGTCGCGCTCTCCGATCCCGTCGGTGAAGGATAGCGCGAGAGAGTCGACAGCATCAAAAAAAGCCAGGTAACGACCCGACCGCTCCGACCCGTCTCAACAGCAAGTGCCAGTACATCCGTGGTCAAATGCTGGAAACCAATGCTATGAGCCGCATATCCAGCACACCTATGACGACTCAAAGGCATGGCACCTGTCACCGGCCATTCAAAAACTGTTATCGGACGCTTCCAAAGCGAACAAATTCACAAGTGCGATTGGTTTCCCTTTACTTGAACCAGAATTGCGCGGAAAATTAAAAAATGGGAGGAAGCCCTCGGCCCCACTCTCGATAAATTGCGCTCGAACGGCTTTCGTCCCTTGATTTCAAGGGAGGACCAATCATGAAGCGGATATTGTTGTACGCGGCATCGGCCACGGCGTTATCGCTCGGCATCCCGCATGCATTCGCGCAATCGGGTAGCGTCGAGAAAGCGGTTGGCGGTTACAATTTCGAGGAAGCCGCCAAGGAGGCCCCCGGCACGAAGGATTTCCATTCGGCTGACGGTCATTTGACCTTTGCGATCGTGACGCACACAGCAGGCAATGGTTTCTTTGACCCTGTCTATGTCGGCGCAACCGTCGCCGGCAACATGATCGGTGCCAGGATCCTGCTGCTCGGTTCGGAATCGCCGGTGGATGATCCCGCCCGCGAGATCGAAATCCTGAACCAGATCGTTCAGGATCCGACCATCGACGGCATCATTATGACGACGCCGCAGGTCGGCGCCTACAACGACATCGTCAAGGCCGCCGAGGCGGCTGGCATCCCGGTCGCGACGACCAACTCGTTCGATGACACCATCCTGCACCGGAGCGGGATAAGCCACACCGGTCAGGACGCGTCGGCCGCGGCAATCGGCGGCGAGGCGCTCGCCAACTGCGTGCTTGCAAGCGGCAAGTCCAGCGGCTCGATCGTGCTGCCGTCCTCCACCGCCATGGGCAATATTGAGGTGAACAACCGCGTCACGGCCGCCTTCAATGCAATCGTGAAGACGTTGAAGGACGCCGGCAAGCTCGAGGCCTTCAAGGTTGACGCCGGTCCGGAGAACGTCGGCATTGACACGAACCCGAACGACCCGGTCAATGCCCTTGTTTCGCTCTTCGAGTCCCGTGGTGACGTGGTCGGCGCCTTTACAGCCAACAACGTCTTTACGCCGCCGCTTGTCAAGGCGGTTGCCCAGATGGGATGGACCGGCAAGTTCTGTGCCTATGGTTTCGACCTCGGTCCAACGCAGCAGGAGGGCATCTCGTCCGGGAATCTGACTGGCTCGCTCGGACAGCAGCCCTTCTTGCAGGGCTTCTGGCCTGTCATGCAGCTTTATCTGCAGATCGATCGCGGCATCGCGGCTGCCAATCTCGACACGCGCGCCCAACTGGTCACGAAGGATACGGTCGCAAACGTCGGCAAGCGCTTCGAGAACTGATTTCCGATCGAAACGTCTGAAAATCAAGGCGGGAGGGCACGAGCCGTCCCGCCGCGCAAAAGCAAGGATCGGTCGGTAGAAACCTATGGAGCTCACCACGACGACATCGCTCGGCCGCGCGCCGCCCCAGCTCGTCGGCGGCTGGGAGGCCGGACTCATCATATTCCTTGCGCTACTCTACTTCGGCGGGGCTCTCGTTAATCCGGCCTTCTTCGGATCGACGGAGGCCCTTCACGCGCTACTGCGCGACACGTCGCGCGTGGGGATCATCGCGGTTGGAATGACTTTCGTCATCGCCAACAGGGACATCGATCTCTCGGTTGGGTCCACCTACGGTCTGGTCGCGGTGGTTTTCGCCAGGCTTTTTGCGCCGAGTTTTCTCGATTTCGACCTCATCACGTCGGTGATCCTCTGCGTGCTTTTGGGCACGGTGATTGGCCTGGTCAACGGCGTGCTCGTGACTACCCTGAAAGTGCCGGCGTTCATTGCGACGCTGACGATCCTTTTCATCGGCCGCGGCTTCGTGCTCGCGCTGACGCATGGTCAGGCGATCTACTATTCCGACAAGGCGAAGGACTATGCGGTTTTCTTCCACCTGGGCGAGACGAATGTCTTCGGCTTCAATAACCAAATCGCGATCTTCGCAGTCGTCGCCATCGTCGGTGCTTGTGTGCTCGCCAAAACCCGTTGGGGCTACGAGACCTTCGCCACTGGGGGCAACGAGCAGGCGGCGGCCTATGCGGGCATTCGCACGCGCTGGGTGCGCATCCGCGCGTACCTGATCTCGTCGCTTTGCGCGACCCTTGCGGCCCTGTTGTCGGCAGCGCAGGACAAGGGTGTGACCCCTCTCTACGGCGTCAGCTGGGAGCTCACCGTTATCGCATCCGTCATTATCGGTGGGGCATCGATCCTAGGCGGCCGCGGCCGTGTGATCGGTTCCTGCCTTGGCGCGGCGGTCGTCGTCCTGATCGACAAGGTGTTGCGCGAGGGGTGGCCAATCACGCGCATCGTCCTTATCGACGGTGAAAACATCGCAGTCGGCGCCAAGTTCACCTTGCCCGCGGGTGCGGTACTGGTTTTCCTTGGGCTGCTTCTTGTCATCGCCGTGCTCATTGAACCCTACCTCATTCGGCGCCAGATCGCTGCCCGGCTTTGGGCGTGGCTCCGCGGCCAGCCACCGCCGCCGGCCTACGAGATGGGCGGGGTAGCGCTTGAGGGTGTCCAGACCAAGGGGGCGATGGCGACCGACATCGCACTCTCTGCCACGGGGTTCGGCAGTTTTCTCGCGCGCCGCGACGCGCTTGCCATTATCCTGACAGCCGTGTTGTGGCTAACGGGCTTCGCGCTGAGGCCGGACTACTGGTGGAACCTGTCCAACACCTTCGCTATCCTGCTCAACTACACCGAGCTGGCGCTCATTACGGTCGGGCTCACCTATGTCATCGCTGCCGGCGATATCGATCTCTCCGTAGGCGCGGTGCTCGCCCTTGCCGGCAGCACCGCAGCCTATTTCCTGAAGGTGCTGGGCGCCGACCCACTCACCGCGGTGACGATGGGCCTCCTCGCCGGGATGGCGGCCGGCTTCGTCAATGCCGTCGTCACGGTCGGTTTCAAACTGCCCGCCTTCGTCGCCACGCTCGGCATGTTCTACATTGCCCGAGGCCTCGCCGCCTGGTTCGTCGCAGGACAACAGCTGACCGGCTGGCCCGAGGGCTACAATCTGCTCGGCCGCAAGGTGAATGATGTTCTCCTCCATTTCGGCCTTTCGCTGCCGCCGGGGATCATTCGCATGGTGGCCGAGGTCGTCAGCGTCCAGACGATCTGGATGTTTTTCGTGGCGCTGATGGCGGGCATCGTTCTTGCGTATACACCGTTCGGGTTGAAGGTCTGCGCCACCGGCGGCAACATCCGCGCCGCCGCCTATGCCGGCATCAACACCAACCGGGCGCGCTTCATCTCGCTCTTGTTGGCGGCGCTCTGCGCGAGCATGGCGGGGATCATCAATGTCGCTTATTTTCGCAGCTTCAACCCGGTTGCCGGCCAGTTTCGTGAGCTTGATGCCATCGCTTCCGTGATCATCGGCGGTGGGTCGATCTTCGGCGGCTACGGCACCATGATCGGTGCGCTTGCAGGCGCGGCAGTAATCACGCTCGTCCGGGCGCTCCTGCAACTTAACGTCCAGGGATTCAGCATGCCGCAGCACTGGATTAATGTCTTCATCGGCATCATCCTGATCGTCGCGGTGCTGATCGACATATGGGTGCGCCAGACCAACATTTTCGGACGCCTGCAAACCCGCCTCGCAAGAGGCGCACCAACACGGGACGGTAGTCATGGCTGACGCGACACCATCCGCGCCGATCGTGGAAATGCGGGGCATCGAAAAAGCCTTCGGAGCCGTTCAGGCGCTTCGCAAGGTCGATCTCACGCTTTACCCTGGTGAGATTCTTGGCCTTGTCGGTGATAATTCGGCCGGAAAATCAACACTCATGAAGATCCTGACCGGTGCTTATCAACGCGATGCCGGTGAAATCCTGGTGGCCGGGCAACCGGTGCGCTTCAAGAGCCCGCATGAGAGTCGCGACGCCGGCATCGAGATGATCTATCAGGATTTCGCGCTTTGCGGGAACATGGACGTCGGCCAGAACATCTTTCTTGGCCGCTGGCCGCTCAAAGGCCCCTTCGTCAATCGGCGGAAGATGTATGCGGACGCCGACAGCGTGCTGAAACGTCTCAAAGTCGACGTGAACTCCGTCTATCAGAAGGTCGAAAGCCTGTCGGGCGGCCGCCAGCAATCTGTTGCGATTGCCCGCGCGATCTCATTCGAGCCGCGCGTCGTGATCCTCGACGAACCGACCGCCAACCTTTCCGTGATGGCGACCGAACGGCTGCTCGAAACCATGCTGGAACTGAAGAAGCAGGGCGTTGCCCAGATCATCATCTCACACCGCCTTGTCGACATTTTTGCCGTGGGTGATCGCGTCATGGTTCTGAAGCGCGGTGAGTATGTCGGCGACCGCTACATCAGGAATACGGACGAGCATGAAGTGCTGGAGATTATCGTTTCCGGCACACGGGAGAGAGCGCTGACAGCCGATGAGGCAAGATCCCTTGCTCCATCGATTGCGCCATGACGGCATCGTCGTG
Organism: Pararhizobium sp. LjRoot238; assembly: GCF_964252955.1. Classification (NCBI taxonomy): domain Bacteria; kingdom Pseudomonadati; phylum Pseudomonadota; class Alphaproteobacteria; order Hyphomicrobiales; family Rhizobiaceae; genus Pararhizobium; species Pararhizobium sp. LjRoot238. Next base: position 5,394 of record NZ_CAXUPP020000006.1, read on the forward strand.
CCCCCCGTGCTCGACGGCCCCATCGACGGCATCACTTTCACCGCATGGATCCATGCAGCGCCTAGCCACAACGCTTAAACACGGCGACATTGTCATCCTCGACAATCTGGGAAGCCACAGAGGCAGACACGCGCGTGACGCCATCCGCGATTGTGGCGCGCAGCTGTTCAAGGGCCGTTTGACAGGGACCCCTCTGCGTTGAAAAATAATAATTGCGATTTCAATTGAATATGGAATTTCCCGGCAGGGTCACTTTTCAACGCTTGATCACATGGAAGCGCGCGCTCACAATTTCCCGAACGCCACACCTCTCCAACCCCAGCCGGCCTGGTGAGCGGCGTTAATTAGGGGCGTCTTTATTTCGGCGGTATTGAAGCGATATTCGTAAACCTTGCCGTAGGACAAATCCTCCTTGAAGGCGAAGGCCATGCCGAAGCTTTTTTCCCACTTCCGACCGCGAAACGCATCAGCGCTCAACGCAAGCGTGGGCACACCGGCGCGCCATTCGACAGACCATTCCTGATCGACGGCACGGACTTCGCAATTGGCAACGTCGAATTTCATCAGCACCTTGAACACCCTTTGCAGCCCTGCTTTGGCAAATAGTTCGTACCAGCGGGCATCGATGATCTTCCACTCGGCGACGAGATCGACGCCTTCCGGCTTGCCATCACGAATGATGAACGGCGCGGTTTTTCTATTGATGGCGAGAAGATCGTTGTGAAGCGCTGCCGTCGATTGGCGCGCCACGCCCTTCGGCGCCGGTTTATATCCTATCAGCCAGTCGAACAATTTCATTGTAGGTCTCCTCAGCGGCACTGTGGGAATCTCTACAATAAGAAACGTTAAGCAAGATCGAAGTTCTTGGCCCAGTCGGCCCGAAGCTGACGAGGTGAAACGGCTCTTCTCCGACCGCGGCTCACAACACGCCACTCAGGTTTGTCTGGATGCATTGGCCGACGGTGATCTGATCGGCAAAATGGACCGCAGGGGAAATCCCTACAACAACGCCAAGACTAAAAGCTTCATGAAGACGTTGAAGATTGAAGCGGTTTACCCGATGGCATTCGAAACGTTCAGCGATGTTGCTGAACACCTGCGCCACCTCATAGAGGAGGTCTACAACACACGCAGGCTTCATTCGCCGCCCGGCAATCTCAGCCCGCGGCAGCTCGAGGATCAACACAACCGGCAGGCTGGCAAACGGCGGCCTGATTGTTGTCCGTCCTTACAGCGCCGCGCGTCAAATATGACGCGCAAAGGACGCTGTAGCACTTTGAAACTGCTGCATAATTTTATCCTTAAATCGATTCCGATTTAAGGAATTATGCAGTAGGGGCGCACTCCAATTCACGCCGGGGTTCGACGACGAGTAATACATTTTGGTGGCGCCGACCGGCCTCCAAGTCTCATGTGCACGGTGCGATAGCCGCAGGTGGCCAAGAAGCTTCTGCCTTATCTTTTGGTGATTCTGGCGTATATTGAAGCTATGAATATTTATCGGATGATGGTGCGACCCCGGAGGTTTTGCCAACAAGCAATCCGAATCTTCGCTCTCGCACTCATCTTGGGTTCGGCATCCCTATTTTCCGTCGCACCGACAGCGGGTTCGGAGCGCGTCGCCTTACTTCTGCGATTGAATGGCGCCGTCAGCCCGGCGTCGGCCGACTACGTGAAACGCGGCCTTGAGCTTGCCAACGAACGCGAAGTGACGCTGGTCGTACTGCAATTGGACACACCCGGCGGCCTCGATACATCAATGCGAGAAATCATTCGCGCAATCCTTGCCTCGTCCGTGCCTGTCGCGAGTTTCGTGGCCCCGAGTGGCGCGCGCGCGGCCAGCGCCGGCACTTACATTTTATATGCCAGCCATATCGCTGCCATGGCGCCAGGCACCAATTTGGGAGCGGCAACGCCCATTGCCCTCGGCGGGAGCGGATTCGACGGTGACGACAACCGCGACGGCAAGGGACAACAGCCGCGCAACACCACAGAGGCCAAAGCAGTAAACGACGCGGCTGCCTATCTTCGGGGTCTGGCTGAGCTTCGCAATCGCAATGCCGACTGGGCAGAACGGGCGGTGCGCGACGCTGCAAGCCTTTCATCGACCGCTGCCGAACGAGAAAAAGTCATCGATTTCACCGCTACCACCGTTGATGATCTGTTGGCGCAAGCCAATGGTCGTACGGTGCGCGTGGGAGAGGCGGACATACGGCTCGATACAACCGGTCTCATCGTCCAAAACGTCGAGCCCGACTGGAGGACGCGCCTGCTCTCGGTCATTGCCGATCCGAACGTGGCACTCATCCTGATGATCATTGGTATCTACGGCCTGATTTTCGAGTTTCTTACGCCCGGGGCGGTGATACCTGGAACCGTCGGGGGCATAAGTCTTTTACTCGGTCTTTATGCTTTGGCCATGCTGCCGGTAAGTTACGCGGGAGTCGGCCTCGTCGTCCTTGCTGTTACGCTGTTCGTTGCGGAAGCGCATACGCCGACGTTCGGCGTCCTGGGCCTCGGTGGTTCTGTCGCGCTCGTTCTGGGCGCAACAATTCTCTTCGATACGGATGTGCCGGATTTGGAAGTGAGCTGGCCAGTCCTGGTTGGCATCGGCATTTCAGGCCTTGCTTTCAGCCTCATTGTCGCTCGGCTTGCATTCACCGCGCGCCGGCACGCCGTCGTGACGGGTGCGGAGCAGATGATCGGCATTTCAGGCAAAGTTTCCGATTGGACGGACACCACCGGCTACATCGTCGCCCATGGAGAGCGCTGGAGGGCCGTCTCCGCCGAACGGCTCGCAGCCGGAGAAGATGTGACGGTCATCGCTCGAGAGGGGCTAACGCTGGAGGTTGCCCGCAAACCGCGCAGAGATCAACGGCCTCTGGAAGGCAGGGAGAAAAGCGCATGACCATGTTTGGAGTTTTTATCTTCTATGTCGCCGCGATCATCCTATTGCTGGTTATCATCGCGAGTGCGATCAAGATCCTGCGCGAGTATGAGCGCGGAGTTGTTTTCACACTTGGCCGATTCACCGGCGTGAAGGGGCCTGGATTGATCCTGCTTGTTCCCTACGTGCAGCAGATGGTGCGGGTCGATTTGCGGACGCGCGTTCTCGATGTACCCAGCCAGGACGTCATCTCTCGTGACAACGTCTCGGTCCGCGTCAGTGCGGTGATTTATTTCAGGGTCATCGATCCCGAAAAATCGACGATTCAGGTCGAGGATTTCATGGCGGCCACGAGCCAGCTTGCCCAGACGACGTTGCGCTCGGTGCTCGGCAAGCACGATCTCGACGAGATGCTCTCGGAACGCGACAGGCTCAACGAAGATATCCAGAAAATACTCGACACCCAAACTGACGCGTGGGGTATCAAAGTCGCCAACGTCGAGATCAAACATGTCGACATCAACGAATCGATGATCCGTGCGATCGCCCGCCAGGCGGAGGCCGAACGCGAGCGGCGCGCGAAAGTCATAAATGCCGAGGGCGAGCAGCAGGCCGCAGCGAAGCTGGTGGAGGCGGCCGAAATCCTGGCCCGGCAGCCTCTGGCCATGCAGTTGCGCTACTTGAGCGCGTTGAACGTCATTGCCGGAGAAAAGAACTCAACGATTATATTCCCCTTCCCGATGGAACTCGTTCACCTCCTGGCCGCCAGGCCGGACACAACTAAATGATGACCACGATTCGTCGGTGCAGTTCGCTGCCGGATATTGATCGCGAGCGTTCATCGAACCTTCTGACCTGGATGCGCTTCGCCGCATCCTGGAAGACCATTGCGATCACAGGAGAGCGCCTTTTCCATCGTTGTCGCGAGTGATGCATTCGACCTGAAGCGGGAGGCACTACTGAAATCAGCCCGCCACGAGATCCACCGCCAAGAAGAATGCCCGCGGAGGCCGCGGGCAAGGATGGAAAAATTTCTCAGCGATGCGACGGAAGAATTGGCCAGGGGGTGAATAATCGCTGTCCCGCGGCGTCGAAGTAGCGACGCTGGTTGATCTCACTTGAGAGGTAAACGATGTCGCCGGCATTGATCGCGACCGGCGATCGATATTCGGCGATGACGGACTGACCGTCCTCCAGCTGACAATAGAGAAATTGAGTACCGCCGAGATACTCATAAAAATCCACCTTGGCATGGAGCGTCCCTTCGCTATTGGTGGATACGCTCAAGTGCTCGGGTCGTACGCCCAAGGTAAGTTTATCGCCTGGCGACAATTTTTGCGCACCCATCGACGAAGTGATGCGGTTTGCGCCGATACGGATCGATCCATCGCCCACCCATTCCGCGTTCAGCAAGTTCATCCGCGGCGAGCCGATGAAGCCAGCGACGAAAGTGTTTGCCGGATTTTCATAGACCTCGCGCGGACTGCCGGTCTGCTCGACGCGGCCGTCGCGCAGGACGACGATCATGTCGGCCAGCGTCATGGCCTCCGTCTGGTCGTGCGTTACGTAGATCATCGTGTTGCCGAGTTCGCGGTGAAGCCTTGCGATCTCTATGCGCATTGAGACGCGCAATTCGGCATCCAGGTTGGAGAGCGGCTCATCGAACAGGAATACATCCGGCTCGCGCACGATCGCCCGGCCGATCGCCACACGCTGGCGCTGGCCGCCTGAGAGCTGTCCGGGGCGACGATCGAAGAGATGGTCGATCTTCAGGATCGCCGATGCCGCCTTGACGCGGCTCTCGATCTTGGCGGTTTCCGTGTGCGCCATCTTCAGCCCGAAGGCTAGGTTTTCGCGCACGCTCATATGCGGGTAAAGCGCATAGGACTGGAAGACCATGGCGATGCCGCGATCGGAGGGATCGAGATCGGTAACGTTGCGTCCCTTGATGTCGATCTCGCCGTCGGTGACGTCCTCCAGGCCCGCGATCATCCTCAGAAGCGTCGATTTTCCGCATCCGGACGGGCCGACAAAGACCACGAAGGAACCCTCCGCGATCGTCAGGTCGATCCCGTGAATGACCTCCAGGCTGCCGAAGCTCTTGCGGATATCGGTCAGCACAACACCGGTATCGGTCATCTCATTCATCGCTCAGGCCACCCGCTCTGACCCAGACGAGCATTTCGCCCGGCGCCCGGTTGTCCCAGAAAGGATAGGGCACAAACCGCGCCGTTCCTTTCTTTGCCTTGGGAGGCGCGGTTCGGTAAAGTGCGCTGCCCCAGTCGGCTTCGTCGCTCATGACGGGCAGATCGAGCGCCACGGCACCGCGCAGTTCGGGGATTTCAGCCGTCTTTGCGCTGAAGAGATCGCCGGTCAACTGGATGGCATTCAGCCCCTTGCCATTGTCGGCTGCCTCTACGCAATAAACCAGCGGGCCGCGCATCAGAGCGGTGCGACCGGCGTCCTGGCGCACAAGCGGATTGGCAAAGAGGGCTCGGGGTGCGAGCGGAATATCGAGATCGATATGGTCGCCGCTTTTCCATTCCCGCTCAATGCGGGCATAGCCATCGATCGTCACCTTGGCCAGATCCACGGCCTCGCCATTGACCTTCAACGTCGACCCATCGGCCCATTCGGGAATGCGCAGCGAAATGACGAAACGAGCCGCCTTGTCCGCCTTCATATCGAAACGGATCGCGCCGTCCCAGGGATAGCGGGTCTTCTGGGCCAACTCGATTTTTGCGCCGCCGATTTCGAAGCGTGCCGTGCTCTCCCCGTAGAGATGCACGGCGATCTCGTCTTCCGCCAAGGCATACATATAGGAGCCGATGGAAGCGAGAAGGCGGGCGATATTCGGCGGGCAGCAAGGGCAATGATGCCAGACCCAGCGGTGATGCTTGCCACCGCTTTCGAGCGGATTTTCGTAGAAGAAGGTCTTGCCGTCGAGCGACAGCCCAGACATGGCGCCGTTATAGAGCGCCTGTTCCATGATGTCGGCATAGCGCCGGTTCGGACCGCGGCCGAGCATGCGATTGGCCCAGAAGACCAGGCCAACGGAGGCGCAGGTCTCGGCATAGGCGCTTTCGTTGGGCAGGTCATAGTAGTCAGTGAAGCCTTCGTTGGACGCCGCCGGACCAATACCGCCGGTCACATACATCTGCTTGGTCGTCAGGTCGTCCCAAAGGGTTTCCAGCGCGGCGGTCAGGCTGTCGTCGTTATATTCCGTGGCGACGTCTGCCATGCCGGAATAGAGATACATGGCGCGCACGGCGTGGCCGACGACCTTCTTCTGATCGCGCACCGGCTCGTGCGACTGACTATACTCATAGGTCTTCTGAATGAAGTTGGCGGGGTCGCGTCCGTCGCGGATCGTTTCCTCGGTGAAGTAGTGCGGCTCGGCCCCTCGCTCGTCGATGAAGAACTTGCACAGATCGAGATATTTCTTCTGGCCAGTCACGCGTGCCAGTTTCACCAGCGCCAGTTCGATTTCCTCATGGCCGCAATAGCCGCGTTTCTGTCCCTCGCCATAGCCGAAAACCTTGATCAGGTAGTCGGCACAGCGGCACATAACGTCGAGCAGCTTACGCTTCCCTGTCGCTTGAAAATAGGCGACGGCGCCTTCGATCAGGTGACCGGCGCAATAGAGTTCGTGATGGTCGCGCAGGTTGGTCCAGCGGCGGCCGGGCTGGACGCGCTGGAACCAAGCGTTCAGATAGCCATCCGCGTCCTGCATCTTCTCGTACATGTCAATGATTTCGTCGACGCGGGCCTCGAGCTTCGGATTGGGCCGGCGGTAGAGCGAATAGGCAACCGTCTCGATCGACTTGCCGAGGTCGCTGTCCCAGAACATCTGCGTGGTGCCGCCCCAGGGCTGGATCGGTATGACAACGCCGGGGCTCGGCTGGCTCATGTCGATCGCACGCACCATGCCGGCCTCGACGCAGCGGTCGAGCAGCGTTTCGGCGGTAGTATCGCAGATCGCGTCCTGGCGGTCGCCGAACAGTCCCTGGATATCGACACTGGGCACGGGCAGGGGGCGGAACTGGCGGTCTCTCTTCGTCCTGTTCATGGCTTCATCCATTTCTTGAGGTCATTTCACCGCGCCGGCCATCAGCCCACGCATGTAGTAGCGTTGCAGAAGCAGGAAGACGACTAGGCAGGGGACCGTCATGACGGCGACACCGGCTTGCACGGCGCCCCAGTTGACGGCGCCGAGACGCCCGGCGCGCACCGCCATCATCAGGACAGGCAGCGTGTATTTCTCGTTACTGGACAGCAGGATCAGCGCCGCGAGGAATTCGTTCCAGGCATTGAGGAAAGCAAAGATTGCGACAGTCGCAACACCCGGCAGGACCAGCGGCAGAAGCACGCGGACGAGCAGCCTCAGATCCCGCGCACCGTCGATGCGCGCGGCCTCCTCGATCTCCTTCGGCACGGCGTCGAAGGCGTTGCGCATCATGAAGACAGAGAAGGGAAGCTGCAGCGTCACATAGACGAGTGTCAGTCCAAGCAGCGAATTGTTGAGCCCGAGCTTGGCCAGGATGATGAACAGCGGCGTCAGGATCGACTGGAACGGGATCATCAGGGTGGCGATGATCAGCACGAACAGCACGTTCTTCAGCGGAAACCGATAGCGCGAGAAGCCATAGCCGGCGAGCAGGCTGACGGCGACGGTCAGCACCACCGTCGCGACCGACACCAGCAGCGAGTTGATCGTATGCTGCCAGATGCCAGCGCCAAAACTGTCGAGGGACTGGTAGGAATCAAGGCTGACCCCGGTCGTCGGCCATGGCGGCAGCGGCGGCAGGCGGGCCTCCGTCCCATGGCGGAACGAGGAGAGGAAGGTGATGACGAAGGGCGCCAGGAAAAACAGCGCGATGGCTAGGCCGGCCGCATGATAGGCCGTCTTCGCCCGAAACGCTTTGCGGGCGCGGCGTTCTTTCGAAAGGCTCATGGCCGCTCCTCCCCGACGCGCAGCAGCCAGAGCTGGACGATGCTGATCGCGACCAGAATGGCGAGAAGGGCGATAGAGAGAGCGGCACCGTAGCCGAGATTGAAGGACACGAAGGACTGGTTGAAGATGTAATACACGACCGAGATCATCCGGTTCTGCGGTCCGCCGCTGGTCATGATGTAGAACTGGTCGAAGGCAAGGATCGATCCGGTGACGGAGATAATCAGGGCCAGCGCAATCGTCTTGCGCATCAAGGGCAGCGTCAGATGCCGGAAGCGCTGCCAGCGTCCGGCGCCGTCGATACGGGCGGCTTCCGTCAGTTCGGATGGAATCGCCTGCAGGCCGGTCAGAAGAATGATCATGGTGAAGCCGGCGATCTTCCAGACGACCATGACGATGATGGTGAGGAAGGCACTATCGAAGGTGGCGAGCAGGTTGGGGCTCTTGTCCACCCATCCGAACGCCCTCAGCGCCGGTCCGATGAAGCCGCTATCGACATTGGCAAGCCACACCCAGAGCAGCGAGGCCGTTGCCAGGCCGACAACAACGGGCAGGAAGATGATGGTGCGGTAGGCGCTGACGAAGCGCCGTTGTTTTTCCACGAAGATCGCCAGCGGAAAGGCGACGGCGAAGATCGCGATAGTGACGATGACGGTATAACAGGCCGTGAATTGCAGCGCCGACATGAAGCGGGCGTCGTGAAACATGCGGACATAGTTCTTGAAGCCGATCCAACGCGTGCCGCCCATCAGCGGCCAGTTGTGCAGGCTCATCCATCCGGTGAAGATGACCGGCATGACGAAGAACAGGATGACGAGCGCCATCGCCGGCGCGATGTACATCAAGCCGCGCCAACCCGATCTGCGCCGTCGCCTGCGTCGGGACAATAGGTCCTTCGAACCGAAACCGGTCATCGAAATGCTCCGCATTCGTTTTTAAAAAAATTTGGCCGGAAGGCGGGCTTTTGAGAGATTACTGGCCACTGTCGATGATCGACTGCATCTCGCTCTGCGCATTGGCAAAAGCACCATCCACGTCATCACCGAAAATGGCTGCGTTGGTGAAGCTCGCCCAGGGACCGTTGGCGCTGTTGATCAGGTCGTTGAACTGCAGCGTATAGGGCGTCTTGGCGACGGAAATGGCTTGGATACCCACCTGCAGCCGGGGATCGAGACCTTCCAGCACCTTATCGGCGATATCGCCGCGCGTCGGCAGACTGCCATATTTCGCCATGATCTTTTGGCCGTCCTCGGAATAGATATATTCGAGGAATTCCTTGACGGCGTCGATCTTCGGCGTGCCCTTGGTGATGACGAAATTGTCGCCGCCGGCGAAGGAGGATGTTCCGCCCGCGGCGCCGGGGATCAGCGTCACGCCGAAGTTGATATCAGGATGCTCGGTCACCAGCGATCCGATGGCAAAGGCGCCAATGCTCTGCTGGCCGATCTTGCCGTTGGTGAAGGTCAGGAAGTTGGCACCGTTGTCGCTGGCGGCACCGGCTGGCACCAGGTCCTTCTTGACCATGTTGCGATAGATATCGACAGCCTTGCGCATTTGCGGCGTATCGAGCGTTGCCGTCTTGCTGTCGGCCGACAGGATGTCGGCGCCGGAACCCCAGACGAGCGGGGAGAAGGTGAAGATCATGCAGCCGCCGCAACCGCCGCCGGAGAAATAGAAGCCGTAGGTATCGTCACCCAGCGCCCGGATCTTCTCCGCATTGGCGGTGATTTCATCCCAGGTCGCCGGCGCTTTTTCCGGGTCGAGACCGGCTTTCTTGTAGAGGTCCTTGTTCCAGGCGAAGACCGACGTCTCGACGGAAAGCGGCAGGCCGTAGATGTGGTCCTCATAGGTGCCGAGTTTGACATGCGACGGCGATAGCGAATTGAAATAGGGCAGCGATTTCGCCCAGTCCGTCAGGTCTTCGAGCTGGCCGGCCGCCGCAAAGGCGGGATTGTAGATGAGGTCCATCGAAAGGGCGTCGGGCGCCTGTCCGCCGGCGATCGCCGTCGCATATTTCTGCACCAGTTCCGAGAACGGCACCTCGGTCATCGAGACCTGGTTCTCGTGGCTGGAGTTGTAGGATTCGACGGCCTTCTTGAAGGCTTCGCCGATGCCGGTACGAACCCACATTTCGACCTTTTCGGCGGCCGATGCGCCGGACACCAGGCACAGGGTAGCGATGCTGGTCGCTGCCAATAGACGCTTGATCATGATATTCCTCCCAATATGGCGCATCTCCTCGCGCCTTTGCTTATTCCCTCGGGATGTTGCCCCCGCATGACTGCCGGACAACCAGCCGGCATGGCAGTTTCCTCACGCCCGGCTCGACCGGCCGTCCCTCCGCCAGCGCCAGCACGGTCAGTCCCGCCTGCCGCCCGAGTTCCTTCAGCTCCATATCGACCGTCGTCAGTGGTGGCCGTGTCTGGGCCGCGACAATCTCCCAATTGTCGAAGCCGATGACGGACACATCCTCAGGCACCTTGATGCCGCGCTCGCGCAAGGCATCGACTGCTCCGCGCGCGATCTGGTCGTTGCCGCAGAGGAGTGCGTCCGGTTTTTCTCCCAGGTTCTTCCAGATCTCCTCGATCGCATCATGGCCCCAGCTTTCGGACCAGACGCCATACATGACCGGTTCGCCTTCACCGGCGGCCTCGCGATAGGCGCCGGCGCGCTCCCGCACGGAAAAGAATTCCTGCGGCCCGGTGACATGCACGATCCGGTTGCGCCCGATCTTCAAAAGCCATTCCACCGCCAGCCTTGCGCCTTGGGCGTCGTCCGATCGGAACGTCACGCTGTTCGGCGTCCCCTCGGTGAAGGCATAGACCACCGGAACCGGCAGGTTGGAGAGATCGACCGGCAGCCGTTTGTCGAGCCGTTTGCCGGTGGCGATGATACCATCCACCTGCTTGTCGAGCATTGCCTCGACATGAATCTGCCCGAGCGCCGGATCGTCCTCGATGGCGCAGAGGAAAACCGAAACCCCATGATCGACCAATGCCTCCGAGATGCCGGCCATCACCGGCAGGGTGAAGCGGCCGTATGTGTCGTTGGTCAAAAGGCCGATGGTGAAGCTGCGCTTGCTGAGCAGGCCGCGGGCGAGCGCGTTCGGGCGAAAGCCGATGTCGCTTGCGACCCGCTTCACGCGTTCACGCGTTTCGTCTCCCATGCGTCCCTTGTTGTTCAGCGCTTTCGACGCAGTCGAAATGCTCACGCCCGCCGCCGCCGCAACGTCATGAATGGTTATGCGCTTTTTCGCTCCTCCGGTATCCAGCACTTCCTCCCTTTGTTGGAAGGAGAAAAGCTTTTACCATGAAAAATGTCAAGTGAGAAAAGGTTTTCTCACTTGACATTCTTTTTCGCCATTAGGATGTTTTGGAATGCTGATATCGCGACTTCCTGCCTCTTTATGCCGGTGTGATCGATTATCCGGTTCTGGCAGACAAATGGCAGACAGGTGTGGCCATCAGCGCAGTCAATGAGTTGCTGATGCGGTTCCATCTGTGAGGCATCGCCGACATCCTGCTCCGTTAGGGTATGTGCAATGCCGATGACGGGGCGGCGTAAGAATGGCACAGGTTTTTGGGGTGGGGATGAGCGGCACGCGGCAAGGAGCGTCCGGGAGCGAAACAGGTCGCACCGTGTCTTGAAGTCGGTCGCCCGATGTAATACCTTAATTTCAGCAATCCTTACCGAGGTTGATGATGAGCGCGAAAGTAACGACGAAAGGCCAAGTGACCATTCCGAAACCGGTGCGGGATTTCCTTGGGATCGTGCCGGGAACGCGGGTGGATTTTCAGCGTGCTGCGGACGGCACCGTGGTTTTGACGCGGGTGGACGAAAAACGGCCTGCAAGCCGCTTCAGCAGGCTGCGCGGGCATGCCGGAAAGGGACTGAGCACCGACGCCATCATGGCGCTGACGCGCGGTGACGAGTGACCCTTGTCGACACGAACGTCCTGCTCGACGTGGTGACGGACGATCCGAACTGGGCGGACTGGTCGATCGAACAACTGGAAGCGGCAGCATTGCGCGGCCCGCTGCTGATCAATGACGTCGTCTACGCCGAGCTTGCGGTGCGCTACGAGCGGATCGAACGGCTGGAAGCCTTTCTCGCCGCGGCCGGTCTCGAAATGGCGGCCCTGCCTCGATCCGCGCTGTTTCTCGCCGGAAAAGTGTTCCAGAAGTACCGCAAGGCGGGCGGTTCGCGCGCCGGCGTCCTGCCGGATTTCTTCATTGGCGCGCACGCCGCCGTTGACCAGCTGGACCTGCTGACACGGGATACGGCGCGCTATCGGACCTATTTTCCGACGGTAAAGCTGATTACGCCCGACCGGTAGAGCGGTCGGGCGCCAGCGGCTGAAGTTTTACGTGGCGATGGCCGGGCAGGGGCTGTCCGGCCTCCGGTAATCAGATCATGCCGGCTTCCGGCGCCACGGGCTTCTCTTTCGGCTTGTAGCGGAAAGAGCGCAGGGCGACGTAGAAGACCGGGGTCAGGAACAGGCCGAGAATGGTGACGCCGAGCATGCCGGAGAAGACGGCGGTGCCAAGCGACTGGCGCATTTCGGCACCCGGGCCGGTGGCGATCATCAGCGGCACGACACCGAGGATGAAGGCAAAGGCGGTCATCAGGATCGGCCGCAGCCGGAGCCGGCTCGCCTCGATCGCGGCTTTGACGGGGTTCATTCCGTCATCCTGCGCCTGGCGGGCGAACTCGACGATCAGGATCGCGTTCTTCGCCGCAAGGCCGATCAGAACGATCAAGCCGATCTGCGTCAGGATGTTGTTGTCCAAACCCCTGAGATGCACGCCGACCAGAGCTGCAAGCACGGCCATCGGCACGACGAGGATGATCGCCAGCGGCAGTATCCAGCTTTCATACTGGGCCGACAGCGCCAGGAAGACGAAGATGACCGATAGCGCGAAGATGAAGATCGCCGTGTTGCCGGTGTTGCGCTCCTGGAAGGCGAGATCCGTCCATTCGAAGCCTGTGCCCGGCGGCAGGATTTGTGCGGCCAGTGCCTCCATCTTGTCGAGCGCAGTGCCCGTCGATACGCCGGGGGCAGGATTGCCCTGCAGCGGCACCGACACATACATGTTGTAGCGTTGGACGAGTGCCGGGCCGGTCATATCCCTGATATCGACCAGTGTTCCGAGCGGCACGAGGGCGCCGGCTGCCGAGCGGACTTTCAGGTTGAGAATGTCCTCACGCTCCAGCCGGTATTGCTGGTCGGCCTGCGCCCGCACCTGATAGACGCGGCCGAAGGCATTGAAGTCGTTGACATAGGAGGTGCCGAGGTTGATCGACAGCGTCTCGAAGATGTTGGGGATCGGCACGTTCAGCGCCCGCGCCTTGTCACGGTCGACCGCCAGGAAATATTGCGGGCTGGAAGCGGAGAAGGTGGTGAAGACGCCCGTCAGCCCTTCCGTCTGGTTGGCGGCACCCATCATCTGATAGGCAAGCCCGAGCGCGCGGCGCATGTCGGAGCTTTCGCGATCGACGATCTGCATCTTGAAACCACCGGAATTGCCGATGCCGCGGATCGACGGCGGCGGCACGGCAATGATGAAGGCTTCCTGGATGGCCTGCATCGTGCCGTAGAGCTGGCCGATGATCTGATCGGCGCTCTGCCCACGCTCCAGGCGTTCCTCGAAGGACGCGAAGGGTGTGAAGATGACGCCGGAATTCGAGGCGTTGGTGAAGGTTGCGCCGTTGAAACCGGCGAACGAAACCGCATCCTTGATGCCCGGCACCTTGCGGATCATCTCGGTCGCCTTCTTTACCACCGCGTCCGTGCGGGCAAGCGAGGCGCCTTCGGGCAGTTGCACGACGACGATCGCATAGCCCTGGTCCATCGTCGGCACGAAGCCGCGCGGCACGATCTGCGCCATATACCAGGTGCCCGCCAGCAATCCGAAAAAGACGATCAGGCTGGCGCCGAGCGCAATCTTCGTCGAGACGAGATGGCGGACGACCCAGGAGTATCCGTGGGTCATCCGGTCGAAACCGGTGTTGAAGCCGTTGGCAAGGCCGCGGCCGACGCGCGTGAACGGGTTGCGCGTTTCGTGATGTTCCTCATGCGGACGCAGGATCAGTGCCGCGAGCGCCGGCGAGAGGGTCAGCGAGTTGAGCGCCGAGATCGCGGTCGCCACCGAAATGGTGACGGCGAACTGCAGGTAAAACTGCCCGGAAATACCCGGGATGAAGGCCGTCGGCACGAAGACGGCGATCAAAACGAGCGAGATGGCGATGACGGCGGTGCCGACCTCGTCCATCGTCACATGCGAGGCCTGTTTGGGCGTCATGCCCTTGGCCAGATTGCGCTCGACGTTTTCGACGACGACGATCGCGTCGTCGACGACGATACCGATCGCCAGCACCAGGCCGAACAGCGTCAGCATGTTGAGCGAGAAACCGAAGGCCAGCAGCAGCGCGAAGGTGCCGATCAGCGACACGGGAATGGCGATGATCGGGATCAGCGCCGTGCGCCAGGACTGCAGGAAGACGAGCACCACGATGGCAACGAGAATGGCGGCCTCGAGAATGGTCTTGTAGACCTCGTTGATCGACTCCGAGATGAATTCCGTCGGGTTGTAGACGATGGTGTATTCGAGGCCCGGTGGGAAATCCTTGGAAAGTCTTTCCATCGTCGCCTTGATTTCCTCGGCGGCGTCGAGCGCATTCGTGCCCGGCCGCGAGAAGATGCCCATGGCGACGGCCGCCTTGCCGTTCAGGTAGCTGTTGGTGACATAATCCTTGGCGCCGAGCTCGATGCGGGCAACGTCCTGCAGCTGCACGAGACGGCCGCTTTCCGTTGCTTTCACGATGACATAGCGGAACTGGCGGGCGTCGCTGAAGCGGCCCTCGGTGGTGACGGTGTATTGGAACGCATTGGTGCCCGCGTTCGGCGGTCCGCCGATCGAGCCGCCGGAGACCTGGACGTTCTGGTCGCGCAGCGACTGCACGACGTCGCCGGAGGTCATGCCGTAGGAGGCGAGCTTTTCCGGATCGAGCCAGATGCGCAGCGCAAACTCGCGCTCGCCGAACAGGATGACGTCGCCGACGCCGTCGAGGCGCACCAGCAGGTCGCGGGCGCGGGTGCGGGCATAGTTGGAGACGTAGAGCTGGTCGTAGCGGTCGTTCGGCGACAGCAGGTGCACGACCATCATCAGGTCGGGCGAGCTCTTGGCCGTGGTGACGCCGATGCGGCGAACTTCTTCCGGCAACCTTGGTTCGGCGATCGAGACGCGGTTCTGGACCAGCACCTGCGCCTTGTCGAGGTCGGTGCCGAGCTTGAAGGTGACCGTTAGCGCCATTGAACCGTCGGCGGTCGAATAGGAGGACATGTAGAGCATGTCCTCGACGCCGTTGATTTCCTGCTCGAGCGGGGTCGAGACCGTGTTGGCGATCGTCTCGGCATCGGCACCCGGATAGGCCGTTCGGATGACGATGGTCGGCGGTGCGATTTCCGGATATTGCGCGACAGGCAACTGGAAATATGCGATGCCGCCGACGATCAAAAGGACGATCGACAGGACCGACGCGAAAATCGGCCTGTCCACGAAGAAATGGGCAAATTTCATTGGCCGTTCTCCGTCGCGGCGGCTTCGGGCGGCAGCGTGATCATTTGCGGGTCGACGACCACGCCGGGCCGCAGCCGCGTCAGCCCGTTGACGACGATGGTCTCGTCACCGGTCATGCCCTCGCGAATGACGCGATAGCCGTAGAGCCTCGGTCCAAGCCGCACCGGTTTCGTCGTAAAGCTGCCGTCCTCGGCAACGACATAGACCACCCGCTGATCCTGGTCGGAGCCGATCGCGTCATCCGGAATGAGGATGCCCTTGTAGGTGTTGGAAGCGCTGACTTCGACGCGGCCGAAAAGGCCTGGCTGCAGCACGAAATTCGAATTGTCGAAGCGGGCGCGCACCCGCATCGTGCCGGTTTCCTGGTCGACGCGGTTTTCGGCGAAATCGAGCTTGCCCTTGAAGGGTTTCTCCGTGGAATCGGCGATGGTCACATAGACATCGAGCGACCCGCCGCCCTCCTGCAGGTTGCTCCCGTGCTCGCGCGCCTGGCGAGCGTAGTTGAGCAGGCGGCGTTCGTCGACGTCGAAATAGAAGTCGATGGGATCGAGCGAGACGATCGTCGTCAGCGAAGTTTGGTCGGCCTGCACGAGATTGCCGACCGAAACCAGCCGGCGATCGATACGACCGGCCAGCGGTGCAATGATCTTCGTGTATTCGAGGTCGAGCTCCGCCCTGGCGAGGCTCGCTTCCGCGCCGCGCAGATTGGCCTGCGCCGACCGGAGCTCGCGACGGCGGTCGTCAAGGGTGGAGACCGGAAGCGTTCCCTTCTGAACGAGCGATTCCGTGCGTGTGAATTCGGCTTCGGCGAAGACGAGCGTGGATTTCGCAACTTCAAGGGATGAGGTGGCGACGTCGAGCGCAGTCTGAAACGGCCGCTGGTCGATGATGAAAAGCTGATCGCCCTTCTTCACCATGGCGCCGTCGGTGAAATCGACCTGATCGAGATAACCGCCGATCCGCGACCGGACCGTCACTTCATCGACGGCTTCGAAGCGGCCGATGAACTCATCGACGTCGACGACATCGCGAACAACCGGCTTGGCCACCGTGACAGCGGGCGTCTGTTGTTCCTGAGCTGAGGACGGGGTTGCGGACAGAGCCGTGGAGAAAAGCAGTATCGCCGGAACCAGCCAGTTTCTGAGCATGTGCAAGTCCTCTCTAGGCGCATCAAACGTGTCGTTCCGGTGCGGACGCACGGAAAAAGTCATGTAGAGCGCAACTGGCCGAGACCTGTCGGGTCAATAATCTGGAGGTAGTCGAGACGCGGGCTTGACCAATCTGCGGTAGTCTGAAATCTGAAAAGAATTCAATTTTCTGCGGCCTTTTCAGCTAATTAGCCAATCGGGCGAGGTCCGTTTCCAGGGCAGCTTACATTATTCCGGCAACGTGTCACCTCGAAAAGCCATGTCCCGACACATCCGCTCCATTTAAGTTTCTCCTGTTTTTCAGAGATGCGGCGCGCATACGATGACTGCGTCGCAGGCCGCGTCCGCACAGCCATGAACCGGGGTTGCGAAGGTTCAGACCATGCCGCCATTGGCGCGCAGGACCTGGCCGTTGATCCATGAACCGTCGGGGCCTGTAAGGAAAGCGACCGCGGCGGCGATGTCTTCCGGGGTGCCGAGGCGTTCCAGCGGGTTCATCTTCGACATGCAGGCGATCAGTTCGTCCGACTTGCCGGTGAGGAAGAGGTCGGTGGCCGTCGGACCGGGGGCGACCGCGTTGACGGTGATCGAGCGGCCGCGCAGTTCCTTCGACAGGATGGCGGTCAACGTTTCGACGGCGGCCTTGGTGGCGGCATAGACACCGTAGTTTTCGAGCTTCAGGCCAACGACGCTGGTCGAGAAGTTGACGATCCGGCCGCCGTCGCGCAGGCGCTTTGCCGCTTCCCGCAAGGTGTTGAAGGTGCCCTTCAGGTTGACGTTGATCTGGCGGTCGAACAGGGTATCCGAGCTTTCAGCAAGCGACGAGAGCGTCATGATGCCGGCATTGTTGACCAGGACATCGATACCGCCGAAGGCAGCTTCTGCCGCGTCGAACATGCGGCGGACGGCGTCAGTGTCGCTGATGTCGGCTTTCGCGGTGAGCGCGCGGCCGCCCTCGTCTTCGATCTTGCGGGCCAGTGCCTCAGCCGGAGCGGCATCACCGGAGTAGTTGATGACGACGGTGAAGCCGTCCTTGGCCAGGCGTTCGGCGATGGCGGCGCCGATCCCGCGCGAGGCGCCGGTGACGATTGCTACCTTGTTATTGCCATTCGACATTTTCGTTCTCCTTTAAGTGTTCTGCGCCGCAGCGCGGTTTCGATGAGGAGAAGATGCGTCTTTTCTTGCGGCGGATAATCAGTCATTCTTCGGCATTACTATTCGGCAGCGGCGAACAATCATCATGGACAGATTTGAGGCAATGCGGGTGTTTACCCGCGTGGTGGAGCGGCGCAGCTTCACGCTCGCCGCCGAGGACACGGGGCTTCCCCGGTCGACGGTGACCGATGCGGTAAAACAGCTGGAGGCGCGGCTTGGCGTCAGGCTTCTGCAGCGCACGACCCGACATGTCAGCCCGACGCTCGACGGCGAAGCCTATTACCGGCGGTGCCTGACCATCCTGTCCGATATCGAGGATGCGGAGGGGGCCTTTGCCGGCGCCAAGCCCAAGGGCCTTCTGCGCGTCGATGTACATGGCAGGCTGGCGCGGCACTTCGTCCTGCCGGGATTGCCTGCTTTCCTGAAGGAATATCCGGATCTCCAACTCTACATGAGCGAGGGCGACCGGCTGGTCGATCTGATCCGCGAGGGAATAGATTGCGTGCTGCGCGTCGGCGACCTGCAGGACAGTGACATGATCGCGCGCCGCGTCGGGCTCTTGGAGGAAGTCACCTGCGCCTCGCCCGAATACATCGCCCGATTCGGCATGCCGAAGAACCTCGACGATCTCGGTGGGCACCAGATGATCGGCTTCTGGTCGACGGCTATCGGCGGATTATTGCCGCTCGAGTTCACGGTGGCGGGAACAATCCGCAATATCTCCCTGCCGGCGGTCGTTTCGGTCAATGGCGCCGATACGCTGGCGGCTTCGGCGCGGCTGGGGCTCGGCATCATGCAGGCGCCGCGGTATGCGCTGGAGGATGACCTAAAAAACGGTACGCTGGTTGCCATTCTTCGGGACAATCCGCCGACGCCGACGCCAGTATCGCTTCTCTATCCGCGCAACCGCCAGCTGTCTCCGCGTGTGCGCGTCTTCATCGACTGGCTTTCGCGCGAATTTGCCGCGCGGCAAGAAGGCCGTTAAAAAGAAATCTTGGATCGAGGCTTGCCTTTCGGACTGGTGTTACCCACATCCGCGCCTCCAGCCGCATCGTCCAGCTTCATGGACATACCCGACGCATAGATTTCGACCGCCCCGCTCGCTTAAATCCGTTTCGGGTTGCGGGGTTGTGCGTTAGATGTGCAAATGCCCGAGATTCAGGATTATCGACATGAACGCACACGATATCAGCGAAATCTCCGCCTGGCTGACAACCCAAGGCATCAAGGGCACCGACGAGATGGATATCGTCAACGGCTTCTGTCAGCGTGCCCGCGCCGCCGGCATGCGGCTCGATCGCGGGCTGGCGCTGATCGACACGCTGCACCCCGTCTATGAGGGGCGCGCCTTCCAGTGGGACAGCCAGGAGCCAGTGAGGACGGCATTCGAATATGGGCCGACCAATGAGGGCGTTTCGGCGGAAAACTGGGAGCGCTCGGCCTTTCACTATATGCGCGAAAACAACAAGAACGAGGTCCGCCGCCGCCTCGGCTTCGGCGATCCCCTCGATTTCTTCACGCTCGATACGCTGCTGGCTGCCGGCCACAAGGACTATATCGCGATGATCCACCGGTTCGCCAAGGACAGCCATATCGGCGACATGGACTGTTTCTACTCGCATTGGACGACGATGGATGACGGCGGTTTTCGTGACGAGGACTTAGCGGCACTGCGGCAATTGGTGCCGGTGCTCGCGCTGGCGATCAAGTCGGGTTCGCTGACCCGCATCTCGCGCACGATCGCAGAAGTCTATCTCGGCGAGGACGCGGCCAAGCAGGTACTGGAAGGCCGTATCTCGCGCGGCAAGGCGGAGCGGATTTCGGCGGTGCTGTGGTTCTCGGACCTGCAAAACTACACCCGCATCTCCGACAACCTGCCGCCGGACGAGATCATTCCCTTCCTCAATGATTATGCCGACGCGGTCATTTCCTCGATCCACGAGGCGGGCGGCAACGTGCTGAAGCTGATCGGCGACGGCACGCTGGCGATCTTCAAGGCGGGGGAGCGGGAGGACGCCTGCGCCCGGGCCTTGCTCGCCGAGCAGCTTTTGCGGGAAAAGCTGAAAGGCCTGAACGAGCGCCGACGTTCGGAAAACCGCCCCGTGACGGAGGTCTATCTCGGGCTTCACATCGGCGACGTCTTTTATGGCAATATCGGCTCCAGCGACCGCCTCGATTTCACCGTCATCGGCCCGGCTGTCAACGAAGTCAGCCGTATCGCTTCGATGTGCCGCTTCGTCGATCGCAGCGTCATCATGTCCTCGCAGTTCGTCGCCGCGGCCCCGCCGCCGCGCAATGCCGAGGTGGTCTCGATCGGCCGCTACGCGCTACGCGGCGTCAAACGGGCGCAGGAACTGTTCACGCTGATGCCGCTGGAGAAGGCGGAGGAGTAACGGCCGATCCGGTCAGACCTTCCGACCGTCCTCGTTGAAGAAATGCAGGTTTGCCACGGGAAGCCGGACAGCGACCTCGCCGTGCATGCCGAGGAAGCGGCGGTCCAGCGTGAAGGCCTTGAAGGCGACAGGGCCGAGCTTCAGGTGGACGATGATGCCGAAGCCGGTGGGTTCGACGAGATCGACGGTTGCCTTCAGCACATCCGGGCCCTCGGCGCCGAGCACCACATGCTCCGGCCGGATGCCGAGCGTGGCGCGGCTGCCGTCTTCGAGATTGGCGGTGCTGCCGAGCGGCAGGACGATGCCGCCGGTGAGGGCGAAGTTTGCTGTGTCGCCCGTTTGCATGTAGCGACCTTCGAAGAAATTCATGCCGGGCGAGCCGATGAAGCCGGCGACGAAGAGGTTGGCGGGATTGTCGTAGAGTTCGAGCGGGCTGCCGACCTGCTGGATGATGCCGCCATGCATGGCAACGATCCGGTCGGCGAGCGTCATCGCCTCGATCTGGTCGTGGGTGACGTAGATGGAGGTGGCGCCGAGGTCCTGGTGCAGTTTCTTGATTTCGGCGCGCATCTGTTCGCGCAGGCGGGCGTCGAGGTTGGAGAGCGGCTCGTCGAACAGGAAGGCCTTTGGCTGGCGGACGATGGCACGGCCCATGGCGACGCGCTGGCGCTGGCCCCCGGAGAGCGCCTTGGGACGGCGCTCCATCAGGGGATCGAGCCCGAGTTTGTTCGCCGCGCTGGAGACGACGGACGCGATCTTGTCCTTCGCGGTTTTCCTCAGCCGCAGGCTGTAGCTCATGTTCTTCGCCACGCTCATATGCGGATAGAGCGCGTAGGACTGGAACACCATGGCGATATCCCGATCCTTCGGGGCGAGGTCGTTGACCCGCTTTCCGGCGATGCGGATTTCGCCTTCGGTGACGGCTTCCAGACCGGCGATCATGCGCAGAAGCGTCGATTTTCCGCAGCCGGAGGGGCCGACGAGGACGACGAACTCGCCGTCCTTGATTTCGAGATCGACGCCGTGCAGCACCGGATGGATGCCGTAGGATTTCTGGACGTGGGCGATATCGATGGATGCCATGGGTTCAGCCTTTCACGGCGCCGGCCGTCAGGCCCTGCACGAGGTAACGTTGGATCAACAGGAAGAACAGGCAGGCGGGGATGAGCGCCAGCACGCCCGCCGCCATCATCTGTCCGAAGTCGACCGAGAATTTCGAGACGAAGGACAGGAGCCCGACCGGAAAGGTCGCCGCATCGTTTCCGGAGATCAGCATCAGCGAGAACAGGAGTTCGCTCCAGGCGGAGGTGAAGACGAAGCCGAGCGTTGCGGCAATGCCGGGCAGCGTCAGCGGCAGGATGATCTGGCGGAAGGCGACGAACTGGGTTGCGCCGTCGATCATCGCGGCTTCCTCCAGATCCTTCGGGATGCCATCGAAGAAGGACTGCATCAGGAAGGTGGCGAAGGGCACGTTGAAGGCGGTGTAGACGATGACGAGGCCGGTCAGGCTGTTGGTGAGGCCGAGCGGCGAGAGTATCTTGAAGATCGGCGCGACCAGCATGACCAGCGGGAACATCTGGGTGAGCAGCATCAGCGTCACGATCCAGTATTTGCCGCGAAAGTTGAAGCGCGACATGGCATAGCCGGCGAGCGAGGCAAGCACCGTCACGATGACAGCGGTCGAACCCGAGACGATCAGGCTGTTCTTGAAGAAGACAGGGAAATCGCTGTGCTTCAGCACGAACTCGAAATGCTCGAAGCTCGTCCGCGACGGCCACATCTTGATGCCTTCGGAATAGAGCAGCTTGTTGGGCGTCACTGATACTTTCAAGAGCCAGTAGAGCGGGAAAAGCGCGAAAGCGACATAGGCGAGGATGGCGAGACGGTGCGCGAGGATGGAGAGGATGCGTTTGGCGGTCACGATCTCAATCCTTGCTCAGGAGCCACTGCCGCAACACGACGATCAGCATCGAATAGGTGATCAGGAGCACGAGCAGTACGAGCGCGATGGCCGAGGCATAGCCGAAATCGAGCCGCTTGAAGGCCTGGGTGAAAATGTAGCTGGCGACGATCTGGCTGCGGTCCGCGGGGCCACCATTGGTCATGACGATGATCAGGTCGGCAAAGTTGGAAATCCAGACGGTGCGCAAGAGAACGGTGATGGCAATGGTCGGGGCGAGGAACGGCAGGGTGATGGAGATGAACCGTTGCACAGGCCCGGCGCCATCGATGCTGGCGGCCTCATAGAGATCGCGCGGGATCGCTTGCAGGGCGGCAAGCAGGGTGATCGCGAAGAAGGGGATGCCCCACCAGACATTCGCGATGATCGGCCCCCACATGGAAAGCTGCGGATCGGAGAGAATATTGGCGGGCTCGCTCATCAGGCCGAGCGCATAGAACCAGTGGGGCAGGGGGCCGACGACGGGATTGAACAGCCACGACCAGTTAAGACCGGCGAGGAAGCTCGGAACGGCCCAGGGCAGGAAGACCAGCGCCTGCACGATGGCGCGGCCGTAGAAGGGCTTGTCGAGCAACAAAGCGAGGATGAGGCCGAAGATAAACTGCAGGAGGACGGACCAGCCGGTCCACCACAGCGTGTTTCGGAGCGCCCGATAGAAATTCTGGTCCTGCGACAGGGTCTTGAAATGGTCGAGCCCGATGAAACCGCCGGAGAAGGGATTGAGCAGCTGGATATCGCGGAAGGCATAGGAGATCCCCAGCACCAACGGCACCAGCATGACGGTGACGATGAGGATCAGCGCCGGCGCGCTATAGAGATAGGGCGCAGACGCGTCGGCAAGGCGCTTTTTCAGCGGCCGTTGGTCCCTGCGTGCGCCGCGAGCGTGGGCTGCGAGTGAATCCATCGTCAAATATTCCGTTTCGCGGCATGTTTCTCGGGGACAAGCCGTGTTTCCAGTCAGGAATGAAGCCGCAGGCAGCGAAAAGGAGGCTGCTGCCTGCGGTTCAAGGCTTATGACTATTTGCTCGCGAGGTACTTCTGCTGAGCCTTGGTCATATAGTCAGCCCATTGCTTGGCCATCTCTTCCGGCGTAATATCGCCGAGCATGGCTTCCTGGCTGGTCTTGATCGCCATCGAATCCTTGAAGAAGGCAAATTCTTCGAGATAGGTCGGCATGACGGTCGGTACGGCGTCCTTGTCGGCCAGTTCCTCGAACCAGCCCTTGAACTGCTCGCTGGCATAGAAGGGGTCCTTCTCGGCCGCTTTCAGGGCGGGCAGGGCGCCGATGCGCTTGTTCCACTCGATATTTCCTTCCGGGCCCTCGAGCGTTGCGATCAGCTTCCAGGCGAGGTCCTTGTTGGCGCTTGCCGACATCATCGACCAGCCTGCATACCCGATAGTCGGGAAGGTCTTGCCGGACGGGCCCTTCGGCATGGTGGTGACGCCGTAATCGGCCGCCTCCATGCGTTCGCTGATGGCGATCAAGGCGTCCGGGTCCTGGTCGAGCATGGCGCAGGTTCCGGTGTAGAAGCCCGCGACGATTTCGTTGAAGCCCCAGTTGACGCTGTCCTTCGGTGCGTAACCGTTCTTGTAGAGATCGGTCAGCCAGGTGAAGCCCTTGACCCAGCCTTCTTCGCTGAATTTCGACGTGCCGTCTTCGTTGAAGTAGGTATTGTCGCCGGCCATTGTTGCGCCGAACATCATCCAGCCGTTGAGGCCGCCCGGGCCGCCGCGCATGCAATAGGCATATTTGCCCGGCAGTTTCTTGATCTTTTCGGCGGCGGCAACGAAGTCGTCCATCGTCTTCGGCGGGCCTTCGACGCCGGCCTCTGCCAGGATCTTTTTGTTGTAGAACATGGCGCGCAGATAGAAGCCATAGGGCAGCATATAGGCCGTGTCCTTGACGTCGCGGCCAAGTTCGAGCGCCCGGTCCGTCAGGCCGGACGTGTGTTCCCATTCCTTGAGATAGGGCTCGAGGCTTTCGAGCATGCCGTTATTGGCATAGAGCGACAGCCAGGTGTCGGGCATTTCCATCACATCCGGGATTTCACCGGCCGAGACCATGGTGGCAAACTTCTGGAAGGCTTCGCCCCAGGGGAGCGAGATGACCTCGACCGTGGTGCCAGGGTTCGCCGCTTCGAACTTGGCGACGATCGACTTCAGCGTCTCGGTGCGCTCGGGGCTGGTGATGACTTCCACCAGCTTCAGCTTGGTATCGGCAAGGGCGGTGCCTGCCATCAGAGAGGCGAACAGCGTCGCCGCAATCAGTTTCCTCATTTTCATTTCCCCTTTTTTGTTGGGTGGTTGCTTGCCGTCGTGTCAGCCTGATGAGGCGGCAGTGATTGCCGCTTCGAGATCGCTCCAGAGGGCCTCCGTTCCCTCCAGGCCGACATGGAGCCGTACCGACCGCGGACTGATGCCGAAGGCGACCGCGGAATTGGGCTGTGCTTTTTGTGCGAGAACGACGTCGCCCGGCACGACCAGGCTCTCGTGCCCGCCCCAGCTGACGCCCAGCTTGAACAGCTTGAGGTGATCGGAAAACGTGCGGACATCGATGCCGTCGCGGAAAATGAACGAGAACAGGCCTGATGTGCCCGACAGGCCGGGCGCCAGTTGGTTGGCTAGGCCGGGATAGCAGACGGTCTCGACCGCCTCGTGGGCCTGCAGGCGCTTGGCAAGCGCTGTCGCCGACTGTTCATGCGCCTTCATGCGGATCGGTAGCGTGCGCATACCGCGGATCAACAGCCAGGCATCGAAGGGCGAGAGCTTGCCGCCGAGATAGGGGTAAGCTTCCGAGCGGATGCGGCCGATCAGTTCCTTCGAGCCGGCGACGACGCCGGCAACGACGTCGCTGTGGCCGCCGAGATATTTGGAGGCCGAATGGATGACTAGATCGACGCCGAGCGAAATCGGCTGCTGGAAGATCGGGCTTGCCCAGCTGTTGTCGATCGTCGTGACGACGCCGTGGCGCTTGGCAAGGGCTGTGAGGGCTGCAACGTCATGGGTTTCCATGATCCAGCTTGTCGGGCTTTCCAGATAGAGAAGTTTCGCGCCGGGCAAGGCCCTTGCGACCGCTTCCTCGTCGCGGCCATCGACATAGGTCACTTCGATACGCATGCGCTTCAACAGCGTGCCGAACAGGCGGAAGGCATCCGGATAGAGATGCTTGACGGCGACGATGCGGTCGCCCGGTTCAACGAAGGAGAGAACGGTGGAGGAGATGGCCGACATGCCGCTGGCAAAGCCGATCGCGTCTTCCGCGCCTTCGAGTTTCGCCAGCATCTCCTCGAACATGCGCACTGTCGGATTGAGACCGCGCGTGTAGATCGGCCGGATCTTCTCGCCGCGATACGAGGCGACCATGTCGTCATAATCGGTGAAGGTGAAGAGCGAGGTCTGCACGATCGGCGGCACGACGGCGTCATAGGCATTGCTCTCGTCATGGGCGACGATGAGGGAGGCATCTTCGAACGGATCGAACCCGTTGCTCATTTGGACATTTCCTTGATGTCTTCCTCGACGATGGCGAGGATTTTCAGTGTTTCGGCGCGCGCCGCTTCAGGGTCCCGCGCGGCAATGGCGTTGAAGAGCGTGCGGTGGAACGGGAAGGACCGGCGCGCGAAGTCCGGCCGGTCGAAAGGCTTTTCCCAGAAGCGCTCGAAGGCTTCGCGCATCTGTTCCAGAAGTTGCTTGAACAGCGGATTGTGGGTGGCGTCGTAGATGGCGAGATGGAAGGCCAGGTCTTCCGGGCCGGATGTGCCCTTGGAAAGATGCACCCGCTCCATCTCGTTCAGCTTTTCCTCAATCGTCTTCAGGTCTTCGGCCGTGCGCATGCGGGCGGCGACCATGCCGGCCTCGGCCTCGATGCCGCGGCGGACTTCCAAGGTCTTCAACAGCGCATCGCGCAGATGGGTGGTTTCCAGCGACAACGGCATATGGATGGTGGCAACGGAAATCGGCTTCAAAAGGTATGTGCCGCTGCCCTTGCGCGCCTCGACGACGCCGAGCGCCTGGAAATGACGGATGACTTCGCGAATGGTCGAGCGGCCGACGCCGAGCGCCGCCATCAACTCGCGCTCGGCCGGAAGCCGGTCGCCGGGAACCAGATTGGAGCGCTGGATATAGTCGGCAAGCGCAGCCGTCACCTGCTGGGCCCGGTCCGCCGGGGGCAGGGGGATGAGGGTCGCTCTTGCATCCTTGTGCTTCATCGCCCGCTTTCCGGCTGAAACCAAAATTGGTCTGACATCTGAGCAATAATGCAAATCAAGCGAGGTGCGTCAAGGGGCCAATTGCGGTTCGAGCCGCTGAAGTGAAGTGATGCCGGTGGAGTGAAAACGGCGCGCGTCAGACGAAAGTCCAAGCGCCGGTTTGACCGCGATCAATGTTGCCGAATTCCAACGGTTTATGCTGGGCGGTAACAGAAGGAGGTTTTCATGTTTCAGCACATTCTCATCCCGATCGACGGCTCTAAACTGTCGGCGACGGCGCTTGACCTTGGTATTGAACTCGCTCGCGATGCCAAGGCGCGCGTGACGGTTCTGACGGTGGTGGAGCCATTCCATTTGTTCACGGCGGACAGCGAACAGCTTGCAAGCACCCGCGACGAATATGAAGAGCACGCACGCAGCGTTGCCGTACGGCATCTTGCCGAAGCCGAACGGAAGGCGAGCAGCTACGGCGTCAGCTGCGACACCGTGCAGATCAGCAGCGACGAACCTTACCGGGCCATCATCGCCACCGCCCAGAACAAGGGCTGCGACCTGATCGCCATGGCGTCGCACGGGAGGCGCGGCATTGACGCGTTGCTGCTTGGAAGCGTGACGACCAAAGTGCTCACCCACTCCAAGATACCGGTGCTCGTCTATCGTTGAAATGGCGGCCTTGTCTCGGATGAGGTAAGCTGTCCGGATGCAATCCCCGCATCGGTGCCGGAGTGTTCCCGCGCTCGAAACAGGCAGGTGGGAGATGTTGTTCGCAAACCGCAAGGACGCAGGTCGCAAGCTGGCAGCGGCATTGGCCGGCTATCGTGAGAAAAGCCCGGTCATCGTTGCGCTGCCGCGCGGCGGCGTGATTGTCGCTTCCGAAATTGCCAGTGCGCTTGACGCGTCGCTGGACCTACTTTTCGTTCAAAAGATCGGCGTGCCGTTCCAGCCGGAGCTGGCGATGGGGGCCATTGTCGACGGAGCGGAGCCGACGATCTTTCGCAACGAAAGCGTGATCCGGCAGGCTGGAATCCGCGAAAAGGAATTTTCGGCGATCTGTCGGTTGGAACAGGCGGAGATCGACCGACGGCGGCAGCGTTATCTCGGCGACCGCGGCAACATTCCTCTTAGCGGGCGCGTGGTCATCGTGGTCGATGACGGCATCGCAACCGGCTCTACCGTCAACGCGGCGCTCAAGGCCATTCGAAGACAAGAGCCGCGGGAGCTGGTGCTGGCCGTTCCGGTTGCGCCGGCCGAAACCCTTGAACAGTTGGACCGGGATGTTGATGCACTCATCTGCCTCGAAACGCCGCCCGTCTTCTACGCTGTCGGGCATTTTTACAATGAATTTCATCAGGTGAGCGATGCGGAAGTCATTTCCGTTCTGGAGATCGCCAACCAAGAGGGGCCAACGGAGAATTCCTAGCCGCATTTTCCGCATTGACTGGAGAGATGAGCCGATCAGATTATCTCAGGCTCCGGGCTGCAAGGCCTCGCGGATAGGTCCGCTCGCCGAGCGGAACACGGCGAGCAGCCGATCCATCATCAAAATCTCCGCCGGGCTGCTGCGTGCGGACGGTCTGGTTACCAAATAGACATCGGCGGCCGGCGGGTTAGGGCGGCAATTGCCAGAGCTGGCGCGCCTCGATGTCGGCAGCGACCACGTGGATCGGCAGCGCCTAATGTATTTGTCCACCCGAGTCCACTATGGTTTGATCGTCTCGATCGACAGACCCAACGAGGCGTTGACGTGAAGGACAGAAGCCAGCCGTTCCTGATTTCGGGCTCAGTGTCGAAGAGCGGCGCGAAGCTGTGCGCGGTCACTATTACGAATATCCGAGCATTGACGGCGCGCGTGGCGAGATCTGCTGCTACACGCGATCCTTTGCCTATGCGGGCGGCGCCATGGTGGACCTGCATATCCGTTCGACGGCATCTTCCTGCCGGGTCGAACGCGTCACCGTCAATGTCCTCAACCGACAGAAGCCGAACGTCATGAACATCCAAGCCAGCGAACGTCCCGCATCCCATCTTTTCTACGTCGCGCGCCTGCGCCGGCCACTGGTCAACCGGGCAGAGGGCATCTATTTCTGGACACAGGACGGCCGCCACGCCGGACGAGGCACGGGCGATGCTTTCGCTCAAGGGCAGCGATCGGGTAGCGTGCTGATGGTGGACCCTTCACCCCCATTGCCGCACGTCCGTCTGGTCGTGGCCGAGGACGCCAAGCTGAT
This sequence comes from Pararhizobium sp. LjRoot238, assembly GCF_964252955.1. Lineage (NCBI taxonomy): Bacteria > Pseudomonadati > Pseudomonadota > Alphaproteobacteria > Hyphomicrobiales > Rhizobiaceae > Pararhizobium > Pararhizobium sp. LjRoot238. The sequence goes on from NZ_CAXUPP020000006.1 coordinate 33,907, forward strand.
CCATGCCGGCTTGCTGACGATCGCGAAGTACCTTGGTTCGGAGGAAAGGGTCACCTCGACGCCGGACGATATCCGCAGGCACGGCTTCGGTGCGCAGCAGGCCTTCACCGTGCTGATCGCCGAAATCGAGGGAGCGTTCGCTGGCATGTGCCTCTTCTTCCAGAGTTTTTCCACATGGCGCGGGCAGAAGGGTGCCTATATTCAGGATATCGTCGTCGAGGAGCGGTTTCGTGGTGCGGGCGTCGGGGGTGGCGCTTCTACGCCATACGGCAGCGCATATCCGCGCGAGCGGTGGTACTTACCTACGTTTGTCCGTCGACGCGAAGAACGTCCCGGTGCAGCATTTCTACGAGCGGATGGGGCTTTCCTGGGCTGAAGACGAGCGCATTCATGCCGCCTATGGCGATGCCTTCGAAGCGCTTGCCGGGCTGCATGAGAGCGGGGTTTGAGGGGAAAAACATGAAGACCTTCTATGCGAACGAACAGAAGAAGCATGATCCGAAGATGTTCCTGTCGAGCGGCGCGGCGCAGCCCAATCCGGAAAAGCCGGAGCGCGTCGAGCGGCTGCTTGCCGGCGCCAAGGCAGCGGGCTGCGAGATCGTCAGGCCGCGTGATCACGGCGTAAAGCCGATTGCCGCCATCCATACGCCCGAATATATCGAGTTCCTGCAAAACATCTTCCTGCGCTGGCAGCGGATCGAGGGCGCATCGGAAGAGGTGATGCCGAACATCCATCCGCTGGCCCGCACCGGCGGCTATCCCGCCTCCGCTGTCGGTCAGGCCGGCTATCATATGGCCGATACCGCCTGCCCGATTTCCGCCGATACCTGGGGCAGCGCCTGCTGGAGCGCCTGGAGCGCGGTCGAGGCGGCGGAAGTCGTGCTGGCCGGCGAGCGTTCTGCCTATGCGCTTTGCCGCCCGCCGGGTCACCACGCCTTTACCGATGTTGCCGGCGGCTTCTGTTTCCTCAACAATTCGGCGATTGCCGCCCAACACCTGCTCGGTTCGTCCAAGCGCGTCGCCATCCTCGATGTCGACCTGCATCACGGCAACGGCACGCAAGGAATCTTCTACGCCCGCAACGACGTGCTGACAGTGTCGCTGCATGCCGATCCCGTGCGCTTCTATCCCTTCTACTGGGGCAATGCCGACGAGCGCGGCGAAGGCCCCGGTCTCGGCTATAACTTCAACCTACCGCTGCCGCGCAAGACGGTCGATGCGGAATTTTTGGAAGCGCTTGATGTCGCCAACCGCCGCATCGAAGCCTATGGGCCAGACGCGCTGGTCATCGCACTCGGCCTCGATGCCTTCGAAGGCGACCCTTTCGGCGGGCTGTCCGTTTCGACGCCCGGCTTTGCCCGGATCGCCGAGGCGATCAGCGGGCTCGGCTTGCCGACGGTTATCGTTCAGGAAGGTGGTTATCTGTGCGACGCGTTGAGCGCCAATCTAACGTCGTTCCTGACGGGGTTTGTCCATTGACGGCGTGTTCGTTAGCATTGCGCTAAATGTTCCATAAATTGGATTATCTGACTCACATCTGTAGCCGCAAAGTTGAAGTGTCCTGTTTCTGCAAAGTTGGAATGTCACTCTGCCCGCGTTTGAATGACGTGGGAGATTGCGGATGGGATTGATTGCGATGAGCGAGCGCGATCTGCAGCGGATCGAGGTTTTGTCGAAGGTCATTGACGGCCGGATGACGATGGTGTCGGCGGCGCATGTTCTGGGCTTGAGCGAGCGCCAGGTTCGCCGGCTGCTGGAGCGGATCAGGACGAACGGTGCGGCGTCGATCCGGCACAAGGCGATCGGGCGTCCATCGAACAATGCAGCCGCGATCCCAATGATCCCCAACGGAGGAGAGCAAATGCCCTTTAAGACAATTCTCAGTGTGATGGGCACGACGGAGATCGATGGCGATCTCCGTGTGGCGACCGATCTCTGCATTCAAGTCGGGGCCCATTTGAGTGCTCTTGTCGTAGCCGTGGCGCCGCAACCGACCGGAAGATGCGCAACGCTTTCGCAGGGATGGCTGGACCAACGCGAGCGAAACCTGCAGCAACTCGACGAATGCGTTAGGCAGGTTCGCGAAAAGCTGGCGCGAAGCGAGATCTCGTTTGACGTCGACAGTCTCTGCGTGGAAGTGGCCGGGGCGAATTTCGACATTGGCGAGCGTGCGCTCTACGCCGATCTCGTCCTGGCTGGCCCCAGTGTTTTTCAGGATCCCGATCTGAAGCAGCAGGTCGTTGATGGCGGCCTTTTCCAGGCCGGCCGGCCGCTGCTGATCGCGCCGCGTGACAGCACACCGACGCTGCAACCGAAAACAGTCCTTTTGGCTTGGGACTCGCGTGCGTCATCCGCACATGCCGCGCAGCAAGCACTCGAACTCATGGTGAATGCCGGTTCCGTTCACGTCACCATGGTGGATCCAAACGCGGCGCTCAGGGCAAGCGGTGAAGAGCCCGGCGCGGACGTCGCCGCCTATCTCGCCCGCCACGGCATCAACGTGACGGTCGACACATTACCGAGCGCGGGTCGGTCGGTGACCGAAGTTCTTCAGCAACATGCCCTCGACGTCGATGCCGATCTCATCGTGATGGGCGCATACGGCCATTCCCGGCTGCGCGAGCTCATCTTCGGCGGCGTCACGAGATCGATGCTCGAGAAGGCGAGGTTCCCCGTTCTGATGGCGCGCTGAGCGCGCGGAAAGATCAACGCGGGAACGACCATCGCCAGGTTCGCTGCAATAGGAGGACACCATGTCGAAGACACGAATTCCACATAAAAGCTGGGTACTGGTATGCGATGGAGCCAAAGCCCTCATTCTGCGCAACGACGGTGACGCGGAACGGCCCAATCTCGTTCCGGTTGACGTCGCCTCAGAATATCAACCGCCGACGCGCGATCTCGGAACCGACCGCCCGGGCCGCGTCTACCAGTCACAAGGCGGCGCTCGAAGCACGACTGAGGAGACGGATTGGCACGACCAGGCCGAGGAGGCGTTTCTCTCTCACATTGCCGAGAAGCTCGATGGCTTGGTGCGCGACCATGGCATCACCAATCTCGTGCTCGTTGCGCCATCGCGCGCACTCGGCATCCTGCGAAAGTGCCTCAGCCCTTCTGCTCGCGCCACCGTGACCGCCGAAGTGGCAAAGGATCTGGTAAAGGTTCCCATCCCGGAGATCGAGCACTATCTCTCGGAATGACATCTCGGCGATTTGAACAGCTGGGGGCCTGCCCCCGGAACGGGGCGCAGGCGATGCCTCGCAAACCGAGGAGCGACCGGTGGAAGAAGAAGCATCGGCCATGGCACTGCGCGGGCGCGACCTGACCAAGACCTATCGTATGGGCACGATAGAGGTTCACGCGCTGCGGGGCGTCGACGTCGATCTCGGCGAAGGGGAGCTGGTGGTCCTGCTCGGTCCATCGGGAAGCGGCAAATCGACTTTGCTCAATATCCTCGGCGGTCTCGACAAGCCGACAAGCGGCAGAGTCCTGTTTCGCGATCGTGAGCTCGATATGGACAGCGAACACGCACTCAACCTTTACCGGCGCAACCACGTCGGCTTCGTCTTCCAGTTCTACAATCTGATCCCCAGCCTGACAGCACGTGAAAACGTCGCCCTCGTGACAGAGATCGCCAGGGATCCCATGCCTCCGGCCGAGGCGCTGGCGATGGTCGGTCTCGGCGATAGGCTGGATCACTTCCCCGCGCAGCTTTCCGGCGGCGAGCAGCAACGGGTCGCCATCGCCCGCGCGATCGCCAAGCGACCGGACCTGCTGCTTTGCGACGAGCCGACCGGCGCGCTCGACAGCAAGACCGGAATCCTTGTCCTCGACGCGATCCTGCGGATCAACCGGGAGATTGGGACAACCACAGCGCTCATTACGCACAACGCCGTCATTGCAGAGATTGCCAATCGCGTGCTCTACTTCGCCGACGGGCGCATCGTCGAAACGCGGCGCAATGCCGTGCAGCGCGCGCCGGCCGAACTCGCCTGGTGACCATGATGACCAGTTTGGACCGAAAGCTTCTTCGCGAACTTTGGCGGCTGAGGGCGCAGGTGTTGGCCATCGCACTCGTCATCGCTTCCGGCACGGCACTGCTCATCATGGCCCTGACGACGATCGAGGCGCTCGAGGAGACGACCGCCGCCTACTATGAGCGAACGCGCTTTGCCGATGTGTTCGCCGACGCTAAACGGGCGCCCGAATATCTCGGACGCGATATCGCGGCCATACCCGGCGTGAGGCTCGCCGAAACGCGCATCGTTGAAGGCGCCATTCTCGACATGGCCGGCTTTTCCGAGCCCGTTGTCGCCCGGTTGATTTCGCTGCCTGAACGGGGCCCTGAGCTTCTTAACGCATTGGTGATCCGGTCGGGGCGCCTAGCCGACCCGACGCGGCCCGACGAGGTGGTGGTCAGCGAACCCTTCGCCGAGGCCCACCGATTGAAACCCGGCGACAGTTTCAATGCCGTCTTGCGCGGCAGAAAACGCAACCTGCAGGTCGTCGGCACGGCGCTCAGTCCGGAATACGTCTATGCCATCGCCCCCGGCGGCCTCATGCCGGACGACGAGCGCTTCGGCGTATTGTGGATGGGCAGGGATGCGTTGGCGGCAGCCTTCGACCTCAAGGCGTCCTTCAACAGTGTGACGCTTAGCCTCCTGCCTGATGCGGACGAAAAGGATGTCATCCGCAGGCTCGATGGCCTGCTTTCCCCCTTCGGCGGCGTGGGGAGCTATGGCCGTCCGGATCAGACGTCGAACTGGTTCCTCGAAAGCGAGATCGCGCAACAGAAAAACATGTCACGGATCATGCCGGCCATCTTCCTTGCGGTCGCCGCCTTCCTGACCAACATGGTGATGGCCCGCTTGATCCAGACCGAGCGCCGCGAGATCGGGCTCCTGAAGGCCTTCGGCTACGGCAATTGGGCGATCGGCTGGCACTACGCCAAGATGGTTCTTGTCATCGGCACGATCGGCATCCTCTTCGGCTCGTTGATCGGCGCCTGGCTCGGCCATTGGAATACGGAGCTCTACACGAAGTTTTACCGCTTCCCGTTTCTCCTCTATCGTCCCGGCCCGGCGGGCTTCGTGATTGCCGGGGCGATCAGTCTGGCAGCCGCACTGGCCGGCAGCCTGGCGGCGGTGCGGCGTGCGGTCCGGCTGCCGCCGGCGGAAGCCATGCAGCCACCTTCTCCGCCAATCTATCGGCGCGCCTTCGCGTCGTGGACGGCACTGGCCGGCGCTCTGGACGAACCGTCGCGCATGATCGTGCGGCGCATCATCCGATGGCCGGTGCGGGCATTCCTCGCCAGTCTCGGCCTGGCCATGTCGGTCGCCGTGCTCATTATGGCGCTCCAATGGGTCGACGCCATCGATTCCCTTGCCGAAACCGTCTTCGAGCGCGGACAGCATCAGGACGCGACCGTCGCGTTCAACGACCTGCAACCGATCGACGCGATCAGGGATTTCGAGCATCTGCCCGGCGTCCTGGCGGCTGAACCCTATCGCTATGTCGCGGCGCGCATCAATCACGGACATCTCATTGAGCGGCAGGGCATTATTGGCGTGCCGCCCCGAGCCGTCCTCAGCCCCGTCTTCGACGTCGAGCGCGGACGCCTGGAGGTGCCGCCCGGCGGGCTGATGCTCTCTGTCAAACTGGCCGAACTACTTGAGGTCAAGGCGGGCGATATCGTCATCGTCGAGCTGCTGGAAGGGCGCCAGCCGCGGGTGAGCCTGCCGGTGGTACAGGTCTTCGAAACCTATATCGGCAAGCCCGCCTATATGGACATGGCCGCGCTCAACAGGATCGCGGGCGACGGACGCGTCGTGAGCGGCCTGCACCTGCGCGTCGATGCGTCAAGCCGCACGACCCTGCTGACACGGCTCAAGGATACGCCCCACATTGCCGCCGTCCTGTTCCGCCACGCCGCCATCGACACCTTCTACAAGACCATGGGCGAAACGATCTTCATTTTCATCGGCTTCTTCGTCGCCTTTTCGCTGACGCTCTCCGTCGGCGTCACCTACAATTCCATCCGCATCGCGCTCTCCGAACGGGCGCGCGAACTCGCGACCCTGCGCGTCCTCGGCTTCAGCCGCTGGGAAATCTCCTATATCCTGCTTGGCGAAGCCGGCATCCTGACATGGGTCGCGATCCCGCTCGGCGCGGTCATCGGTTTTGGCCTGGCATGGTACATGACGAGCGCCTTTGAAACTGAACTGTACCGCGTCCCGCTGGTTCTGCGCGACGCAACCTACGGCAAGGCTGCGCTGATCGCGCTAGCGGCCGGGCTGATCTCTGCTGCGGTGGTGCGGCGGCGGCTCGATCATCTGGATCTGATCGCGGTGCTGAAAACAAGGGAGTAGCAGGTGAGTATCGCGAAACGCCGGCTGGCAATCTGGGGCGGCTTGCTGGCCCTGCTCGTGGCAGGCATCACCTATGCTTTGCGGCCCCAGCCAATTCCGGTCGACCTCGCAACCGCCGAGACCGGCCTGCTGCGCGTTGCCATCGAAGAGGAGGGCGAAGCGCGCGTTCGCGACGTCTACACGCTTCATGCACCGCTGCGGGGCCAAATGCAGCGCATCACGGCCGAGGCCGGCGATATCGTCAAAGCCGGGGAGACGCAGCTGGCGCAAATCGAGCCCGCCCCTCCGGCTTTTCTGGACGTGCGCTCGGAGGCGGAACAGCATGCCGCCGTCGAGGCGGCGCGGGCGGCGCACAAGCTCGCCGCCGCGGAACTCAACAAGGCGAGAGCCGATCTGACCTTCGTCCAGGGTGAACGCGCACGCGCGCGCCTGCTGATCGAGCGCAGTACGATCTCGCAGCGCGCCCTGGAAGACGCAGAGCGTGCCTACAACGTCGCCGAAGCCAATCTTGCCACAGCCGAAGCCGCGTTGAATGTGCGCGAGCACGAACTGAAGCAGGCCCAATCGCGCCTGCTGTCACGCCAGGAAATGCAAAACCGCAGCGGCCCGTGCGAGTGCGTGCCGGTGTCGGCTCCGGTAAGCGGGGTGGTTCTGCGCGTCATGCGCCGCAGCGAGGGCGTCGTGGAGGCGGGCACCGCCCTGCTGGAGATCGGCGACCCCGCCGATCTGGAAATCGTCGTCAATCTGCTCTCGGAAGACGCGGTCAAGATCAAGCCGGGGCAGAAAGCCATCATTGCCGGTTGGGGCGGCGAGGATTTGAAAGCGATCGTGCGGCGCATAGAGCCGTTCGGCCAAACGAAGACTTCCGCCCTCGGAATAGAAGAGCAGCGCGTCGATGTCGTGTTGGATTTTGCCGATCCGCCCGACCATTGGCGACAGCTTGGACACGGCTATCGCGTCGATGTGCAGGTCATCCTTTTCGAAGGCGAAGTCCTCAAACTGCCGCTCGGCGCCTTGTTCCGGCAGGGCGACGAATGGGCCGTGTTCGTCGCGCAAGAGGCGCGGGCACGATTGCGCCCCGTTGTTGTCGGCCAGCGAAACAGCCTCTCAGTGGAAATCCAAAAGGGGCTACGGCCCGAGGAAAAGGCCATCCTCTATCCGAGCGACCGCATCAAGGACGGCGTAGCAATCATTGAGCGTTAACGGCATGGCATTCGCCGCAACATCGGTCGTTGCGCCAACGGCACCTCCGAGGAGTTCCTATAGGGAGTGACCTCAACCTCGTGCCGCCCGCCTCTGCCGACGCAGAGTGCCGAAACGAAAGTCTTCGACGGCCGTGCGGAGCATCAGCATCTCTCCGATCGTTTCGTAGTTCATCATACCGACAAGACGCCGGTGATTATCGACCACCGCAGCGGCCGGAGCATTGCGGCTCTGCATGATGCGAAGGCTCTCGTCGACGGGTGTCCGCTCGTTAATGCTGGGGATATCGACGCGCATGACACTTCGTACCGGCGTATTCACGCCTTTGTCCGTCATTGCACTGATCAATCCAGCACGCGTCAGCAGGCCCTCGAACTGACCATCCCGGTCGACCACGGGAAATTCGCTCTGGCCGGTCGCAAGCAAAAGCTCGACAGCTTCGCTGAGGTTCGCCGAGGGCTGGAGGGTAGCGAAAGCCGTTACCATGACATCGCTGACGACCACGTCACCCGAAATCTCCTGCAGTTGAGCGCCTTGTGCTTCCGCCTCCGCCGCGAGGTAAACGAAGATTGCGACGAGGATGAGCAGCGGATTGTAAAACAATCCTGCAAGCCCCATCGCAAAGGCAGCACCCTGCCCGATCGTGGCAGCGACTCTTGTCGCGCGCGCCCAGGACCAGCGCCAGGCAAGGATCGCCCGCAAGACCCGACCACCATCCATTGGAAAGGCAGGTATCATGTTGAACAGCACGAGGAAGATGTTGACGCCGGCCAACCTGACAAAAAAGCTGACGCGGGGGTTCTGCGGCTCGGCAAGTTGCTCCAGACCGACGACGCCCCCCAGCGCCGCAACGAGGAATGCGGCGATCATCACGTTGACCAGGGGACCCGCGACGGCGATCACCAACTCCTGAAGCGGCTCGCTCGGATTGCGCTCCAGCCGCGCCACACCGCCGATCGGCAAAAGCGTGATGTCGGGCGTCTTGATGCCAAAGTGGCGCGCGGCAGCAATGTGCCCGAATTCATGCAGCACCACGCATGTGAACACGGCGACGATAAAGGCGACGCCTTCCCAGGCGGCAGGTGTTCCACCGATCCGATAGTGCATGAACCAAATCCAGACGAGCAAAAGGGCAAAGGTCATGTGCACACGGATTTCGGTGCCCGCAATCGTCCCAATTTTAAAGGACCATCCCATAGGATTTCACCTGTCTACTGGCCGAGCCCATGACAGTCGGCCTGCCTGTCTTCGTGAGCTTGCAGCTTCGCGCAACGAAACGCGCTGGAGCACGGAGATAAGCTGCCTCACGAGCTAAAACGTTTCTGTACCCTCATTCAACTTCAATTCGGTGCGCGGCCCCCGCTCGTAGAACATCCACTGAGACTTTCCCGTCCGAATCTTCCAGAATTTCACGTACTCGATCGCGTCGTGGGCGTTTTTACCGTCGGGTGCGTTGGGGCTTTTCTCCTGCTCGCGTTTCCTACTGTCACCGTTGCTGGTGGCGGGGATGCAAGTGCCGCTATCGCACAAAAAGGTCTCGAACTGGCTCAGTCATCAGCCGCATCCAAAACACTGTCCGGCAATTGAACTAGCAAGCCGAAAGTCCGTGTAAGAAAATCGTCGCTGCAAGTGTCGCGACGATGACAAAAATCGCATCCGATTTGTGGGAGCGGACCGACGATGATGTCAGGAATTCAGCGCGCTGTTCAAATCACGCAGCCCGACCATCAGCACCATGGGATCGGACGGCGAAGGCAGGAAGCCGACCGCTTCATAGAAGGCTCGCGCATCATCCGAGATCGCATGCACCAGCACGCCGCGGATACCTAGGATTTCAGCGGCATTGAGCAGACGCAGGCCTGCGTCGCGCACCAGCGCCCTGCCGATACCGCGCCCCTGATAGGTCTGGTCGATAGCGAGGCGGCCGAGGACGGCAACCGGAATCGGATCGGGCATGTTGCGTCGGAAACGGCCAGGTGCTTCCGGCTGCTTTACCGCGCCGGAGGCGAGCGCATAATAGGCGATGACATGGTTGCCCTCGCACACGACGAAGGTACGTGACGCACCGCCTGCCTGATTGGCGCGGGCGCGGCGACGCAGCCAGTCGTCGAGTTCAGGGACGCCGGAATTGAATTCGGCCAGTTCGTGATGGTCGGCCAGTGGCGCCGGTGCGCTGAGGGTCACGCCTCATCCCACGGCGCTTTGGTCGACATGGTGCGTTTCAGACGCTCATTGGGCTGTACGGGCGCATCGAGCCGGGCAAGGTACTCGGCATAGATTTCGGGGCTGACCGTAAAGATAGTGCGGTCGAGCAGCACTTCCTCGGCGCGGCGCTCGGAAGCCTCCAGCATGAAATCCGTGCGCGTCCTGCCAAGCAGCTCGGCGGCACGGTCGATCAGGTTGCGGGTCGCGGGCTTGATGCGCATATTCAGCGGTACGCTAGCGTCCGGACTTTTATTGGTCTGCGACGTGGGCATGGGAACCTCCTATTTTCTCCCACTATATCGTAACGACATCATCTTTACAAGCGCCGTAATGATATTGTCGTTACAGACGCGCCATAATGGGAGGCAGGATGCGCGATCGGGATATAGGAAAACGGTTGGTCGAGGAAATGAACCTCGAAGCCTTCCTTGATGTCTTGCATTCTAAGGGGCGTCCACAGATGCACCAAGCTCCCTTGACGGCGGCGTGGGGGTTCTTGCCGGCGACACTGGCGATCGGTCCAAGGACGAAGGTAATAGTCTTCCAAGTACCATCTTGTCTCCACCTATTTCGGCCCGGCCGTCCGGATTGACGATCGCATATTGCCGATATCCGACCAATCCTGCGCCTTATGGATAGTCCGGATGGCAGCGGCCTCTTTGTCCCAATCGGGAGGTGTAACGTCACGTGCGCGACGCAAGGCGTCGTTTGTCTGCGAACAGCCATCGGGTACCTCTTTTTCTGATGGATCGTTGCACGCCAAAAAGCGCTATCTTTGGCTGTCGCCCCGCAGCTTCGGCCCTATGAACTGAACGGCGACACGAGGCCTGACCTGCGAAAGCTCGATCAGGCCTCAACCATGAGGCCTGATCGCCGCAGCACGGACCGCCGCAGTGCCCCTGATTTCGGTTGGGGCCATCGTGTTCCCCAACGAGGATCGGGCTTACGAGCTAAGGCATTGTTGATAAATAACTGAATCGCGACTGTTGTTTTTGGCGGGTTTTGGGATTCCCTTTTAGCTCGGAACCTGTAGAATCACGGCGTGATTGACGAGGCGGCCATCCAACTGCGCTACACGGCGCTCGCTCCGGTTCTGGACGAGCGCGGACGGCGGCGCTTTGCGGCGGCCGAAGCGTTGGCGGCCGGCCGCGGCGGGGTGACGGCGGTCTCCCGGATCACGGGTCTGGCGCGCAGCACGATCACGCGCGGTTTAGCGGAATTGCGCGGCGAGGCACCGCCGGAGGCGGCTTCGGATCGGGTTCGTCGCCAAGGCGGCGGCCGGCGGTCATTGGCCGCCACGGATGCGACGCTTTTGGCCGACCTCAAGGACCTGGTCGAGCCCGCCACGCGTGGCGATCCGATGGCACCGCTGTTGTGGACGGCCAGGAGCCTGCGCAATCTGGCGAGCGGGCTTGGCGCGCTTGGCCATCGCATCGGCCACAACGTGGTGGCCGATCTGCTGCGCGAGATGGGCTACACCCTGCAGGCCAACCGCAAGACCCGCGAGGGAACGAACCATCCCAACCCGCGATGCCCAGTTCGGCTACATCAACGATCGGGTGAAAGAGGCGCTGGCGGCAGCTGAGCCGGCGATCTCGGTCGACACCAAGAAGAAGGAACTGGTCGGCGACTTCAAGAATGGCGGCCGGGAATACAGCCCAAAAGGGCAGCCCGAAGCGGTCCGGGTGCACGACTTCCTCATCCCCGAGCTCGGCCGGGCGGCACCCTACGGGGTCTACGACATCGCCGACAACGCCGGCTGGGTCAGTGTCGGCATCGACCACGACACGGCCAGCTTCGCGGTCAACAGCATCCGCCGCTGGTGGCAATCGATGGGATGTCAACGCTATCCAAATGCGACACGGCTGCTGATCACCGCCGATTGCGGCGGTAGCAACGACGCCCGCGTCCGGCTGTGGAAGCGTGAATTGCAAACGCTGGCCGACGAACTCGGCCTGGCCATCACCGTCTGCCATTCGCCGCTCGGCACCAGCAAATGGAACAAGATCGAGCATCGCCTCTTCTCGTTCATCACCAAGAACTGGCGCGGCAAGCCGCGCGTCAGCTACCAGACCATTGTCCAACTGATCGCCGCAACCACAACCAAAGCCGGCCTCAAGGTCAAGTCCGAGATCGACACCAATGCCTACCCGGCCGGCGTCAAGGTCAGCGATGCCGAGATGGACGCCATCAACATCCATCGCCACCAATTCCACGGCGATTGGAACTACACCATTAGCCCAACCAAACCGATAGCGACGCGATAATTTATCAACGAAGCCTTAGGGTGACGAAACCGCCGAAGTTGGTTGCTAAGCGGAGTTGGACAATCCCACTACTTGCCAAGAGGCCGCTTCACGAGAAGCCTCCATCAGCGTCTCCGAAAGCTCTGGATCACTCGCCGCCGTCGCCCGCGCCAGGATCAACCCGCCCACGAGCTGACTATAGATCGCTGCCGCCCCACCCTCGTCAACATCGTCGCCGAGATGCTTCCTAACCTCTTCGATGGCTGCCCGAAGGCCCTTTGCGAAGGTGGCCTGGGCTTCGTCGCCCATTCTGCGAACGTCATGCGCGAGCCCGCTGATCGGGCAGCCGTGCTCGATATCGTCCCGATGTTCGGGCGAGAGATAAAACTCAACTTGCCCCGTGACCGTGGAGAGATCATCACCTGAACCGAGCTGCTTCTCCAGATCCTGCAGTCCCGTATCCATCGCCATAGCGACCACGTCATTCACCAGAGCGTCCTTCGAAGAGAAGTGGTTGTAGAAGCCGCCCTGGGTGAAGCCGGCTCGCTTCATCAGTTCCGTCACGCCGACCGCGTCGGGCCCCTTCTCGCGGAACAATGCGTTTGCAGAGTTCAAAATCGCGCTGCGGTTCTTCAATACGTCGTCCTTCGAGGTACCCATAATCATCCTCCGATCAATGACCCGCCATCACAATTACGATCATAATTGACAAGCCAAATATTTGAGTTCACAGTTATGATCGTAATTGTCAATGATGATAGAAGGAAAAATCGAGATGACCAAGCAGGAAGAGAACAAGGCCCTCGTGCTGAAGGCGTTCGACACGTTGTTCAACAAACGCGACTACGACACCGCATGGGAGTTCTGGTCACCGACCTACATTCAGCACAGCGCGCACATCAAACCGGGCCGCGAGGGCCTGTTCGAACTGGTCAAAACCATCCCGGACACTTTGAATTGGGAGCATCATCTCATCCTCGCGGAAGGCGATTATGTCATCGTCCACGGCCGCTTCTCCGGTAATGGCCGGCCGGCCGCATGGGTCGCCGCCGACGTCGTCCGCATCGAGAACGGAAGGCTCGCCGAGCACTGGGACGTCCTCCAGGACGAAGCGACACGCGCCGAGTCCCAGAGCGGCTTGCCGATGTTCGGCGATAAATTCCCAGAAGAGCTTGAGGCAGCCTAACAAGACACCGATGGTTCCGCATCGGTCAGGCCGATTATCATTCGCGGTCGATCGATGCCGGAATTGTTGGAAGAGAATGTCATCAACAAGGAATCACCCCGGGACTGATATGCAGGCTCGACAAAGAGCTGCTCCGCCCAATCGATGTGCCGGAGAGGAGATAGATTTCCAACTCATCAGGCTGCTCGCGAAGTTATTTCACGAGATGGAACGCGTAACGCCTCAAGCGAGTGGGTCACTTCCGATAGACCAAGCGTTGATCGCCTTCCCGTCTCTTCGAACGATGGTGGATACCTTTCCAACACTCTCGTTAAATCTGAGTTCCGCGTCGTCGCCCGGTCCAATCGCGATGTCGACAAGGCCAACACGGGGTTTCTTCTCATCGCTGCCTTCGCTCACTCATGCGCGCTGGCGTCCCTTCGCTGCTGCAGATCCAGAAGAGCGATTGCGATATCGAAGAAATCGTCGAGCGGCTCACGCGCGGCCGTAACCTTCATCCGGATGACGGCACCTTCCCAGGAGTTGATCAGGAACCGGGCGGTCTTCCTTGCATCGACGCTCGATGGCACATCTCCGAGCTCTTGACCCTCCCTCAGAACGCCTTCCAGGGCGTCTGTCCAACGGCCGAGGGATTCGGCGAGCGCATTCCGGACAAGCGGGGCTTCGTCCGTGGATTCAGCCGCCAAGTTGCCGATCAGGCAGCCGCGGGCGTAGCCGAGCCGGTCGTAACGTTCCGCCATGAAGCCGAAGTGCTGCCGGATCCGCTCCAGCGGACGCAGGGACTTGTCCGCAAGGATGTCGAAACGGGATCGCTCGGAGTAGATCTTGAGAACCTCGAGCGCGAGAAGTTCCTTGGCTTTAAAGTAGTTGTAGAAAGATCCCTTCGGAACGCCAGCGCGTTCGACAACATCGTTCACGCTGGAGCCGTTGTAGCCGAACTCGTGGAACCGCTCGAGCGCCGCCTCGACGATCTTCTGTCGGGTCTTGGAGACCATGATCTGCCCTCTCGTCGTCCGGGGGCGGGAGACATCCATTCCGCCTCCGGACGCTGTGCTTGTGTACCGTAGACCTAGGCGGCTTTTTCCAGTCCTACAAGCATATCGTTGAACTGGTTCACAAACCCGTGCTCCTGCGGTCCCGGATTGTTCCGCAAAGGCTTTGCAACTTCGACCAGCACTTCTGTCGTCGCGGTATCGAGCGCCGTCATCGTCTGGGCAACGAAGTCTTCGAGCGGCATGGCCCGCTCTTCCTCGCGGCTGTTCATCAGGTCGGTACGGACCCACGGCGGTGCAATCTCCAGAACCTCCACCGAGGAGTTTCGCAGCTTGTAGCGCTGCGACATGGAATACGAATGGAGCGCGGCCTTGGTCGCTGAATAGACGGCGGTGATCGCCAGCGGAACGAAGGCGAGCACCGATGAGACATAGGCAACCGTTGCATCGGGCTGCTTCTTCAGATGGTCGATGAAGGCTGACGTGATGCGGATAGGAGCCAGCAAGTTCGTCGAGACGGTGGATACCAACAGCTCATCGTCGATTTCGCCCTCGGCCGCGTCCGGAAGCATGATGCCGGCATTGTTTATGACGACGTTCAGCGACGGATACTTCTTGATAAGGTCATCGACCGTCTGCTTCACCTGCTGCGGATCGTTCACGTCGAGAACGACCGAATCCATTCCAGTATTGGCGTCGAGCGTCTCCTGCAGATTCTGCTTCCGGCGACCGGAGATGATGACCTTATTGCCGTGCTTGTGGAGCGCTTCAGCAAGACCGCGGCCAATGCCGGAGCCGCCACCAGTAATGAAGATCGTGTTGCCTGTGAGTTTCATTTTTCAGTCTCCTTGGATTTTCAGGGTTGAATGGCTTGCGCGCGGCTGGCTTCGCGGGTTGTCGCCACGAGAAGGCCGAGGGCCACGACTTCGAACACAGCGGCAACCCAGCCTAGATTTGCCACCGAACCATTTGAAATCACTACGGAACCAAGTGCAGCGCCTGCCGCAAATCCGGCGTACATGAACGATGCATTCAGGGATAAAACAATCGGAGCCAATTGATGGCCGCCGATGCCGATCAGGCGGGAGATCTGCGACGGGAAGAAGGCCCAGGCCGTCAGACCCCAGACGATGACTGCGACCACGACCGGCGCGATCGCCTGGCCCGGCGTCACGAAGTAAGCGCTGGCGGAAAGCATCAGGAACGCCATCGCAAGAAGGGTCAGCGCAGGAGCTATGACCGCGTTCGCGCCGACGCGGTCGTTGAGCGCGCCACCGCCGAAGACGCTTGCTGCGGCAGACAGTCCCCAAATGGAGACGATGGCGCTGATGCCGTTGCTGGAAGCCCCTATCGTCGACGTCAGGTATGGAGCGATGTAGGTCCAGGCCGTGAAAGCGCCTGCAGCCCAGATGAATGTGACGAGCAGTGCCATCAGAATCTGAGGATTACCAGCGACTGCGACACGTTCCCTAAGTGACGCCACCTTCATGTGGTCGCCGACGCCCTGGTGCAGGCCGAAGATCAGGCCAGTGACGGCAATGTGGGACAGCAGTCCGACACCGAGGAAGGTCATGCGCCAGCCGAAGGCGTCGCCGACCAGTGAGCCCAGGGGAAGGCCCAAGGCGATTGCAAGAGTGATGCCGCCGTTGACGATCGCGAGCGCCCTTCCTCGCTTCTCCGGAGACACGACCGCCCCCGCCAGCGCATTCGCGTTCGGCGTGTAGAGGCCCGCTGCCAGAGCGAGCAGGACTCTGGCCATCATGATGCCCCAGTAGTCGCGCGACGCCCAAGCGACGAGGTTGGCCGCGGCGAAGGCGAGCATCGACCAGATAAGAAGCTTGCGACGGTTCAGGCTGCCCGTAAGGGTCGTCAGGATCGGCGAACTGATAGCGAGGGTGAGCGTGAAGATGGTCACGAGAGAACCCACTGCGGCAATCGGCACCGAGAGGTCGGCCGACATCTTCGGCAAGAGTGGGACGATCATGAAGCCCTCGGTTCCGATAGCGAAGGTTCCGAGGGCCAGGAAGTAGATCGGCTTGAAGGAGCCGGAGCCTGTTGACGACGACATGGTATCCATTCCTTCATATCCCGAACTCGAAATAATATGACCGGTCGTATTATTTTTGTCAACAGAGCTTGGGCGGGCGCACCCGGTCCGTCGGTGGCGAGGAGTGCGCCCGCGGCTACGTCAGGCTTCTTCCAGGGCCTTTTCGTAGCGTGCAAAGTCGGTGTAGCCGCGGTTGTCCCCGCCCCAGAAGCTGTCGCGGTCGTACTTGTTGAGAGGCAAGTTGTTCTTCAGGCGGTACGGCAAGTCCGGGTTGGCCGAAAAGTGCCGGCCGAACGCAACCATATCCACGGTGCCGCTGTCGACGATCTGTTCGGCACCTTCCCGCTCGAAGCCACCAGCGGCGATGATGCGGCCATTGTAGACCTTGCGGATCTGGGCCGCTGCAATCGGAGGCTTGCCTTCGACCGGAGCCTCACCGCCGACAATCCGCGGCTCAATGATGTGGAGGTAGGAGAGATCGAATTTGTTAAGCTGATCGGCGGCGTAGCCGAACGTCGCTTCGGGATTGCTGTCAGACATGGATGCCCATCTGCCGCCAGGGCCTAGACGAACGCCGACACGGTTCTTGCCCCAGACGGAGACTGCAGCATCGGTCACGTCAAGCAGGAGACGGGCCCGGTTTTCGACAGACCCGCCATAGGCGTCGGTGCGCTTGTTGGATCCATCCTGCAGGAACTGGTCGAGCAGGTAGCCGTTCGCGCCATGGACTTCGACGCCGTCGAAGCCGGCCTGCTTGGAGCGCTCGGCACCGCGGCGGAATTCCTCAACGATGCCGGGCATCTCGCTGATATCGAGAGCACGGGCCGGAGAGGCAGGAGTCCAACCGTCCTTCGTGAAGACGACCTGCTCGAACGGCACGGCCGACGGTGCGACCGGCTGCCGGCCTTTGGTCATCTCAACATGGCTCTGGCGGCCAACGTGCCAGATCTGCAGGAAGATCTTGCCACCCTTCGCATGAACCGCGTTGGTGACCTTCTTCCAGCCAGCGATCTGGGCGTCGTCATAAATACCCGGAGCGCCGAGATACCCCCGGCCCAGTATGGACAGATAGTGACTGAATTGATCTTCTTCCAAGTCGGGGAGAAGTCCATGCCACGTCAGTTCACGACATATCAGTTCGATCTGTTCTCGGGCCTACACAGCAGGAAGAGGCCGGCTATACCGCAATGGCAGGCGTTGCCGGAGGAGGCGCGCCAGACACTGACGGCGCTCATAGTGCGACTGCTCGTCGACCACGCAAACGGCGAGAGCTCCTCGCAGCAGAAGGAGGCCGGTGATGATTCATGAGAAAATCGGACCGCACATCTGGAACGCAAGGCGATCCTGTATGTCCGGCAGTCCTCGGCCCATCAGGTTCTGCACAATCGCGAAAGCAGTGCTCTTCAATACGCCATGCGCGACCGCCTGACCGCACTTGGCTGGTCGTGCATTGAGACGGTGGATGACGATCTTGGTCGGTCAGCGGCAGGCGGTGTAACCCGCGCCGGTTTCGACCGGATGGTCGCCGAGGTCAGCCTTGGCAAGGTGGGGGCGGTTGCGGCACGAGAGGTATCGCGCTTTGCCCGCAACAGCCGAGACTGGCAACAACTCATCGAGATGTGCCGTGTCGTTGATACCGTTCTAATCGACCAGGAAGCGGTCTATGCGCCGCGCCAGGGTAATGACCGCCTACTGCTGGGACTGAAGGGCAGCCTCAACGAATATGAACTCGATCTTCTGCGTCAGCGTTCCCTTTCCGCACGCTACGAGAAGGCCCGCCGTGGCGAGCTTGTCGTCGCTACCCCGGTCGGCTTCGTAAAGGCCGGTGACAGGATCGAGAAAGATCCCGATCGACGTGTTCAGGAAGCCATTACACTGGTCTTCAACAAGGTCGCCGAACTCGGAAGTGCAAGACAGGCCCTGCTATGGTTCCTCGAACATGGGCTGGACCTGCCTGTCAGGCGTGCCAATGGCGATGTCGTCTGGCGCAGGCCAAACTATGCGACTGTCCACCGGATGATCGAGAACCCGATCTACGGCGGCGCTTATGCTTATGGTAAGAGTCGTTCTGTGTCAGGATACGGTGGCCGATCTGGAATTCGCCGCAAGTCGCGTGATGAATGGCTTGCGTTGATCCCGGATGCGCACGAAGGCTATGTCAGTTGGGAACGGGCGGAGGAGATCCGCAAGATGGTCAGCGACAATGTACCCGCGAGCCGCCATCATGGAGCGCCGAAGCATGGCGACGCCCTGCTTGCCGGCCTTTTCCGCTGCAAAAGGTGCGGCCGGAAGCTGACGGTTCGTTACACAGGGACCAACCATAACATTCCGCGGTATTCCTGCTGGCGTGGTCTGCTCGACAATGGCGAACCACGCTGCATCGCCTTCGGCGGCCTGCGGGTCGATGACGCGATCGAAGAGGCGCTACTCGGGGTGGTCGAACCGGGAGCCATTGCCGCCGCCGCCGAGGCGGAACGCAATATGACCAGCCAACGTGACCAGGTCCGCGACGCCCTCCAGCGCGATCTTCAGGCGGCACGCTATGCCGCCGACCGGGCATTCCGGCAATATGACGCGGCTGATCCTGAGAACCGGCTGGTGACGTCGGAACTTGAGGCGCGGTGGAACAAGACGCTCGCTCGCGTCGGCGAGATCGAGAATAAGATTGCCGGCCATGACGCTGCGACGCCTCAACCATCGCCGATGTCGACATCAGCGATGGCAGCCCTTGCGGAGAACCTTCGTGCCGTCTAGGCAGCGCCATCGACCGATGCCAGGCTCAAGAAACGCATCGTGCGCACGGTCATTCATGAAGTGATCGCCGACCTCGACGACGTAACCTCCGAGATCGTCCTCGCAATCCACTGGGTTGGCGGTGTCCATACGCAACTGCGCCTGCCGAAGAGGCATCGCGGCCAAAGAAACGCTACGCCCGACGACCTCATCGAGGCGGTAAGGCAGCTTGCCCTCATTGCCAATGATGATGTGATTGCCGGTGTACTCAATCGCAATGGACTGTCAACAGGCAACGGCAATCGCTGGACCCGTGAACGCATCACGGAACTTAGATCATACCGCAAGATTCCGGTCTTCCGCCCGCAGCCAGATGGGATCGAGCCTTGGCTTAATCTGGGAAATGCGGCACGATCCCTCGGTATCGCCCCCAAGACGTTGAGGCTTGCCGCTGAGGCCGGCGAGATCGAGGGCGTTCATCCCTTGCCTGAAGGTCCGTGGATCTTCAGCCGGACAAAACTCACAACCCGCAAGCCCAACAGATCGTTGATCGCGCCCGACAGAACCCCAGATACCCCGCAGGATCGCATCCAAATCAGGAAAATCTATTCCCTTCAATAACATAGAAAGATGGGGCGAAAAACACCTTGCCGGCGGGCGCCAGCAGCAGGACGCGTTACGCGCGCAGCGCCGCCTCGTCTTCCCTGCGCCCCATGAGCCGCTCGGCCACCACGGGCATTTCAGGGCCAGTCGCTGGATAGAGAATGGGCCTCGAATCCATGCAAGAGGGCATGCTTGAGCACTTATCATCATTAGTACTCGCCTAACCACACTGCCCGTCGCTACATAATTATGTCCGATAAGCTTGCCTTATCGGACATTCTGCTCTCTATATATGGAATGATCCAAATCATCGAGCAGAACCGCGAAAATCACGCCGAGGAGAACCCCGCGCCGTCTGACAGCACGGCGCATTCTGGTGATGTTTCTGTGCTGCCGTCGCCGGCCGACAAGGCCGCTACCCTTCCCGGCCATCTCGAGGACCTTGCCGGTCGCGCCCGCTCCTATGTCGAGGCCGCCAGCTCCACCAATACCCGTCGCGCCTACGCCGCCGACTGGAAGCATTTCGCCGCCTGGTGCCGCCGCCAGAATGTCTCGCCCTTGCCGCCGGTTCCGCAGGTCGTCGGCCTCTACATCACCGCCTGCGCCTCCGGAACCACCGAACGCGGCATGAAGGCGAACTCCGTCTCGACCATCGAGCGGCGCCTCTCCGCCCTCAGCTGGAATTATGCCCAGCGCGGCGGCCAAAAACTTGACCGCAAGGACCGCGCGATCGCCACGGTGATGGCCGGCATCCGCAATACCCACGCCGCCCCGCCTCGGCAGAAGGAAGCCATTCTGCCGGAAGACTTGATCGCCATGCTGGAGACGCTGGACAGGGGAACCCTGCGCGGCTTGCGTGACCGGGCGATGCTGCTGATCGGCTTTGCCGGCGGGCTTCGGCGCTCGGAAATCGTCGGCCTCGACCTTGGCCGCGACCAGACCGAGGATTCTTCGGGCTGGATCGAAATCCTCGACAAGGGCATGCTGCTGACGTTGCGCGGCAAGACCGGCTGGCGCGAGGTCGAAGTCGGCCGCGGCTCCTCCGACGCCACCTGCCCGGTGGTCGCGGTCGAGACCTGGATCCGCTTCGCAAAGCTCGCCAAAGGCCCCCTCTTCCGCCGCGTCGCCGGCAAAGGCAAAGACGTTGGGCCAGATCGTCTCAACGACAAGGAGATTGCCCGCCTGGTCAAGTCGACGGCCCTTGCCGCCGGTGTTCGCGGTGATCTCAGTGAAGGCGAGCGCGCGCTAAAATTCTCGGGCCATTCGCTGCGCGCCGGCCTTGCCTCCTCGGCCGAGGTCGACGAGCGTTATGTCCAGAAGCAGCTCGGCCATGCCAGCGCCGAAATGACCCGAAAATATCAGCGGCGGCGTGACCGCTTCCGGGTCAATCTCACCAAGGCATCCGGGCTTTGAAAAGCCCCCTCCCCTACTCCGCGCGGCGGGTATGCCCGACGTCCGAGAGTATGCCTCCGCAGGCGGCCCGGCCCATGCCCACGCCGTCCGACTAACCGTGCCGCCTCAACGCCAGAAACGTTTCGTTTCGACAAGGGTGTCGTGCGCTTCTGCCGCTTGGTGCAGAAGTTTCGCCTTGTCGTCCGCGCTGAAGAGGTCCTCCGCGCCCACCACATCCGACAGTCCGAGCGCCGACAGCATATCAGGAGCAGTGGCAAGATCGTTCAGACTACCGAGCTCATCCTGAAGACCTGACATCGCCGTGATGAAGCGGCGGTGGCGTTTGGCATGAGCCTTGTAAAGCGGCTCGAAGAACTCTGCCGCATAGCGCAGTTTCTTTGCGGCTATGCGCACTTCATGGCGTGTCTCGTCATCTGCATCGATGAGATCGTTGCCCCCCTTCGCCACCTTTTTCCAAAGTTTATCAAACACGCCGGAGGCGAAATCCCTTGAGGACTGCTCGTGCAATGTTTCGTCCGATTGGTCGGTTCGCCAGTCTCTAATGGAAATCCACCCGGCGGCATCGATCATCAAGGAGCGGGCGCGCACCGAGGAGAGCGATGCTTCGACCGCCCCGTAGGCGTCGGCGCGCGCATCTTGAAGACGGCGTGAAAGAGCTTCGCTCGAAGCGCGGTCGATCATCACGTCGATGTTGCGCGCATCGCCAAGTTCCGAGGCGAGCCATCGCAATTCTCCTCGCAGGTGGTCGAAACGGCTGTCGTTAAACAGGGATTTGCAGATCGAGCAAAGGGAGCGCAGCCGTCGCAGCGATATGCGAGCCTGGTGCAGGGCCTCGGCATCGCGGGACCAGCCCAGCGCTGTTTCATTGAGACGAAACTGTCTGAGACACGCCGCGGCGATGCGCGCGAAAGCCGTTGCCGCGCTCATGTCGGACGTGAGCGGGGTCGGAGCCGCTTTCACAGCACCGGGGGCTGGCCCAAGCAGACGATAGCCCCGTTCCGCTTTGCTCAGCACCCCGAGATGCGCCGGTGTGATCAGGTCGACTTTGCGGGCGAGCGCAAACAGCGCTGTCGGTGAGCCCGCCTTCTTTTCAAACTCGATCTCGCACAGCGGCGCCTCGCGATCCGCTGCAACGACCTTGCCAAGATCCAAAGCGACTTCGATTGTGGCGTCGCCGTCCATGACATTCCAACGATGCCGTTTGACATGAACCTCGAACAAGGGCACGAGCTTTGGGCCAGCGCCTGCAAGCAGGTCTCGGATCTGCGGATCGTCAAGATCCGGTGCATCGCCGACGACCGGTCCCTCAAATTCCTCGCGTGTGAACGATCCGGCCGCGGCGCCGTCGCTGGCTTTGACGGTCTGTATCCGCTCGTTTCCCGATTGCCGGATGCGCAGCGACAGGCCACGCTTGGAAAGATCCCATCCGGGAGTGTCAAAATATATGGACTTCTGCTGAAGGATCGTGGGCGCGGAGTCGAAGGGATTTTTCTTCAGGAGCTGCGCCGCACCCGACGGTGAAAGTTCGAGCTTCAGTTCCGTTTCCTGCATGATCCCCTCGGCGCAGCGTCCCTTCACCGTAATGGCCGGGACCGCACCGCATGTTCCGTCATCAAACTGTCATAAACAACTGCCCGTCGCGGCTCTCATGCCGGTAAATCGGAAGACGCTGATGTCCGCAAATATCAGCGCTGACGCTACCGGTCCACGTTAGCCTCACCAAGGAATCTGGGGCCTTGAAACGGCCCCTGCCCTCCCCAACGTGAAGCCGTAAGGTCAGAATCGAGGGCTAGATTTTCAGCTTACGGCTTCAATTGAAATTGGGAAGTAAAAGCCACACTTCGGCTCGCGCTACAGCCGGAAGAACGGTTAATAGAGGCAAATCGCTGAATTAATAAGCCATTGTTCTAACTACGATAACTTGTCAATATTGAAGCTATCATACCATTAGATTCAATCGTATTGCATACTTTTTTCACCCACATAATATATAGAGCGAAGCCTCTCCGCCGACTGTACAGAGGGAGCGCCAGCGGATACCACAGCGTCGAAAAGCGCTGAAAAACAGCGCTTTTTCAGGTCATGATAACTGCAACAGCGGCTCAAGAGACGTTTACAAACGTTCCTTTTCTCACACATTGCGTAATTGTAAAAAGTCGGCCAGAATCGGCCTATGTCAGCGCCGTATCCGTCCCCCTCCCCTACCCAACCCCGCCGTCTCGTCGGCTATGCCCGACCGCCGGTCCAGAAGGAGGCGACGATGCCGCAGGACATCATCGCCATGCGCGAAATCCTCGACAGCGGCATTCGCGACTGCTCAGATTTGCTGGCGGATTGCGACGCTCGGAAATCGTCGGGCTGGATGTCGGCCGGGATCAGCGCGAGGACGGCCGTCGCTTTATCGAGGTCCTCGACAAGGACCGGCCCGCGTCAACCTCACCAAGCCGCCTGGCTGTAGGGCGATATACTGTAGCCTGTGATCGCCTCCGCTATCAGCGAAAGCGATCAAACCTGTTTCCACGGCCCGCGCCAAGCACAGGACCAGATCAATCCTCATCGCCAGCCGGCACCTCAATCGGCTCGCGGACGGCGGAAAGGATCGTGCGTTTGCCGACATGGTTCGCCGGTCCGACAAGCCCTTCCCTCTCCATGCGTTCGACGAGCGAAGCGGCTCTATTATAGCCGATCTGCAGGCGGCGCTGAATGTAGGAGGTCGAGCACTTCTTGTCACGCAGCACGACCTTGACCGCCTTGTCGTAGAGATCGTTGCCGTCTTCCTCGGCCATCGCGCCCTTGTCGAAGACCGCGCTGTCCCCCTCCGCGGCCTCGTCGGCGTCCTCGGCATCCTCGGTTACGGTGCCAAGGTATTCCGGGCGCCCTTGCGTCTTCAGATGCGCGACCACCTTCTCGACCTCCTCGTCCGACACGAAGGGACCATGCACACGCGCGATCCGCCCGCCGCCGACCATGTGCAGCATATCCCCCTGCCCCAGCAGATGCTCGGCGCCCTGCTCGCCGAGGATCGTCCGACTGTCGATCTTGGAGGTCACCTGGAAGGAGATGCGGGTCGGGAAGTTGGCCTTGATCGTGCCGGTGATGACATCAACCGAGGGGCGCTGCGTCGCCATGATCAGGTGGATGCCGGCGGCGCGCGCCATCTGAGCGAGCCGCTGGATGGCACCCTCGATCTCCTTGCCTGCGACCATCATCAGGTCGGCCATTTCATCGACGATGACGACGATATAGGGCATCGGCGCGAGGTCCATTTCCTCCTGCTCGAAGATTGCCTCGCCGGTCGAGCGGTCAAACCCGGTCTGTACCGAGCACAGGATCGTCTCACCCTTGGCCCGAGCCGATGCGGCGCGCGCGTTGAAGCCGTCGATGTTGCGCACGCCGAGCCGCGACATCTTGCGGTAGCGGTCTTCCATTTCGCGAACCGCCCATTTCAGCGCCATCACGGCCTTTTTCGGATCGGTCACAACCGGCGTCAGCAAATGCGGAATGCCGTCATAGACCGAAAGCTCTAGCATCTTCGGATCGACCATGATCAGCCGGCATTCCTCCGGCTTCAGCCGATAGAGCAAGGAGAGGATCATCGTATTGATCGCCACCGATTTGCCTGAACCCGTGGTACCAGCGACCAGAAGATGCGGCATCTTGGCAAGCTCTGCCACCACCGGCTCCCCGCCGATCGTCTTGCCCAGGCATAGCGCCAGCTTGAAGCGGGTCTCGCCGTAGTTTTCGGATTCGATCAGTTCGCGGAAATAGACGGTCTCACGGACCGGGTTCGGCAGTTCGATACCAATGACGTTGCGGCCCGGCACCACCGCGACGCGCGCCGACAGGGCCGACATGGAGCGTGCGATATCATCCGAAAGGCCGATGACACGCGAGGATTTCACGCCCGGCGCCGGTTCGAATTCATAGAGCGTAACCACCGGACCTGGCCGCACATCGATGATCTCGCCGCGAATGCCGAAATCCTCCAGCACACTTTCCAACAGGCCGGCGCTTTGTTCCAGCGCCTCCTGCGTAATGATGGCCGTTTCCTGGACGGACGGTTCCTGCAAAAGCGTAACGGGCGGGAAAACGTAGTCGTCCGTGTCCAGGCCGATCGAGGTATCGGCGATTTTTGCTACGGTCTCAGGCTTGATCTCCCGAACCGGTTCAGACGTGGCCGCCAGGGGGGGCACGTCGCGGGCCGGCTCGATAGGAGCCCGAGCGGCCGGAAGCCGCGATTTCACTTCGGCCAGTTCCACCGGCGGCAACTTCTCAGGCGCCTTGGCAAGCGCGGTCCTTACCACAAGGAGCCCCGCCGACGGCGCGCTCACGCGCCTGACGCCTATCTCCCGATAGAGTGCCGTGACAGAGTCCGGCGCCACCTGAAACTCGGGCGCCTGCCAGCGCGCCACCGGCATCAGCACGTCCATATCGGCAGCCATATCCATGGCACTCCAGAACACATCATCGGAAACATCGTAAAGGGCATTCGGTCGTTTCGCGGCTGTTTCCCAGGCGTCCACGGACTGCGGATCTTCGTCAGCCGGGAAGCAGGCGAGATCAATGGCAGCAGTCTCCATCATTTCGAAGACCGGGTTGGCATCCGCCTGCAATTCCATCTCCCGTTTGAGACGCAGCGAAAGGAGCTGAATGCCGGATGTAGCCTGCTCTGCTTGCGCTATGGCAACGGGGGGTTCACCTGCCACAGGATTTTCGGCGGTCGAAGCAACGCCCTTGTTGTCACTCCCCTCTGCCTTGGGATCCGGATAAGCCGGCGCTGGCTGTTTTTTTGCTTCAGCGGGCAAGCGCTTCGAATAGACACTCTCCGGCGTGCGGGTGAAGCGCACGTTGGGTCTGAGCACAAAGGCGCTTTGCCACACCGGCGCATCCTCGCGCCCCTCGATTTCGCTTGCAGCCATGGCATCCGTATCGGTTCCGGTCGCATTTTCCTCACCGTTCGGATCGATCGGCGAACCGTAGACGCGCCGCTGATGCTCGGCTTTCGCCAGATGATCGTCGTGGTCTGCGGGCCGCTCTCCCGTGTGATCGAAGGGGTTCGAAAAATTGGTTCGGGAAAGACGCATAGGGACCTGCTCACTCATAATTCACGGGCAATGGGCACATCCTTTTCAATAGAAAATAAAGGTTAATCACCTCTTTCTAGCCTGCCTTTCTCACAGAATTTCCGTTGGCTCTGGCGAGCGCCATCAGCATCGGGCCGATGGCAAATTCGCCCCTTTCGGCGCGTCGTGTCAGGTCTCGGAGATAACCGCCGGCGGAGTTGATATGCCCGGCCCGCTCGAGAATGCAGGCAATCACGGTCGCGGCATTTTCCGCTCCGAGTATCTCGCAAGCCTGTTGATAGGCATCGGGGCTGACGCCAAGCATCGAACGCACAACAACCGCTGCCGCCATCAAATCGCGCCAGGTCGAAATGGCTCCGCCTGCCCCGTAATCGGCAATCTGGGGGCATGCCTGCAGCACCAGAGCCAGCGGAAACGCCTTGATGCCAAGACCTGGCGGACTGCGATGACTTTCGTTGGCTGCACCGGCCGCATTAACGCTGCGTTTACCAAGATCTGCGTCCTTCTGTCCCTTCGTCACGGGCAGTGTTTGCCGATCGATTTCGGATTTTTCGCCCTGCTTCGTTTCGATTGCAGGTTCAGATTCAGAGATGGAATCGGTATTTGAATTCTGTATGTGCCGCTGATTTTGAAAGGGATTGCCGCTTATTTTCCTTGAATCGATGTGCATTTCCAAGAGATTGACGATCTCTTCGCGCAGCATCTCCATCTCCTCGAGCGCCGTCGTCAGCACATCTGGTGTCGGTGTGCGCGGAATCGCCATTACCAGGGCACGGAAATGCATGCTGATCATCTCCCAGTCGCCCCTGGCGCCCTCCTCCGCGGCCGTTTCGATCAGCTTGGCGACGTCGCGGCGGCACAGTGTCAACCGCTCGCGTAGCCGCTGCAGATGCAGTCGTTCGGCCGTCACTTGCGCCGCCAGGCTTTCGACTTCATCCGCACGTGCAAGAAGCGGCGCCAGGGAAAAACCGAAGGCCTCGTCAATCGCACCGGCGCCGTTCCTGCGCACATAACGTTTGCCGTTTGGACTGTCCTTGCGAATAATGA
Source organism: Pararhizobium sp. LjRoot238 (assembly GCF_964252955.1). Taxonomy (NCBI): domain Bacteria; kingdom Pseudomonadati; phylum Pseudomonadota; class Alphaproteobacteria; order Hyphomicrobiales; family Rhizobiaceae; genus Pararhizobium; species Pararhizobium sp. LjRoot238. The sequence continues at coordinate 61,034 of NZ_CAXUPP020000006.1, forward strand.
GCCCAGCTTCGACCAACACCGCGAGATGACGCCGGATCGTCTGTTCTGTCATCCCATGGGACCGCAGTGACAACTGCGCATTGGACGGGAAAACGACGAGCCCGTGCGCCTCTGATAGTTCGTCCTTTGGATAGAAACTCAGAAGCGCATTCATGACCGCGAGCGCGCGATCGGTGACGCCGATCAGCGGCCTTGCTTCGCACAGCGCCCGGAAGAGTTTCCACTTGTCGACGGTCTTGCCGTCCTCGATCTCTCGCGCCATGACCTGATTGGCCAACATGCCAAGCGTCATCGCCCGCCGCCCAAAGGGCGTCGCCACACTTCCACCTTCCATCGCGTCTGCCTTTCGTCGGGCAAAGCCACTCAGCTCGTCAAAATGACGCCGATCTCAATGAAGAGACTTGACTACGATTCCAGGAAGTGTGATTCTCTCAGTCGCCAAACAGTCGAGAAGGGCTTCCGGAATGCATTTCGGGGGCCTTTTTCTTTGCCGATTTTTGTCTGCTACCCATCCTTCGATAGCGGTTGATCTTGAGGGGCCCACATGGGCGCCCGGCGTAAGCTAGTATCGGCCATCCCGTTTGCGGCTGGCCGTAAATTCCACGTAGAGATCGTCCAGCCGATCGGCGAGATAGCTGCCGAATTCGGGCACCTGCCGCTCATCGAAAACGATCCGGGTCTGAACATCGTCCCGCTCGATCCGGGCTGCTTTCTTGCCCTGCGGGTTCTTCCATTCCTGTGCCTTCGGCTTTCTCTTCGCCGGCTCGGCGCCGAGCATTTCGAACACACGGCTGAACCGCGTATCGCTGTCAGTCGCTAGAAACTCCACGTCCGCGATCAGGGCATCGAGCGTGTTCTGTTTCCGCTCCAGCCGATCGGCCAACGCCGCCCAGCGCGCCCTGCCCGCTTTTGGCGCCGGCCCGATCGCCTGAACCAGATATTCCGGAATACTGCGCGCGATGGAGATGTAGCGGCTGAGGTCAGCCTTGTCGGTCGAGAGCGCCGCCATGATCGTCGTCCGGTCGTAGCCGCCATCTTCGAGGCGTCGCGCGAATTGGGCTTTTTCGATATAGGACAGATCCTGCCGGTCGAGATTTTCCTTGCCCTGCGCGATGACGAGTTCGTTGTCCGTCAGTGTCTGGACAATGGCCCTGACTGTCTTGCCGAGCTTGGCTGCGGCCCGCAGACGCCGGCGGCCATAAGCCACCTGGAAGCGTCCGGGCGCGGTAGCCTGGGGCCGAACGAGGATCGGAACCTGCTGGCCATTTTCTCGGATGCTCTCGACGAGCGCCTCAAAACCGGGATCGACCGCTATCGAAATACGATCGCTCACAGAGGAGCTATCGATCTGCGACGGATCCAGATCGATCACGGTGGATCCGGACGCCAGCTGCTCCTGCAATTTTGCGGCGCTGCGCGCACCCTCGGTCATTTCCTGCAGTGACGCGCCCATAGCTGAAATGGCGCCCGTGCGGACGCGATCTGGGCTTTTTTCAACGCCGGCAACTGGCGCGGAGCCTTCCGGCCTGCGCATAAACAAAGTGTTGACGGTATCTTTTCGGCTCACGACAGATCACCCCGATTTAGATGCTTTTGAGCCGCGGCGCCTTGGAAACAGCAGAAGTTGGGAGCTCCCAACAGGTGCGGCCGGGTGGCATAGCCCCTGGGTCCAGTGGATATGCCACTCGAAAGATCCCGTTCATCGGGCGAAGCACGGAACCGTTTGAAATGCACTGTTGGGAGCTCCCAACAAACTGCGGGCAGTGGGAGGAGAGGGCTCATTTTGGCGTGCGCCCCCACGCTTGCCGAATGAGGGATTCGACTTCGCCGTTCACCGCGTCGAGTGCTTCCATTGCCCGGTCATAGGTCGAACGAGTGAGGTTCTCCCGGCCGATCTCGTACAGTGTCTGCTTCGTTAGACCCGCATCGGAAACCGCGGCCGACTTCACCATCGGATTGGTCATGACGTGATCGTCGAACAGATTGCGAAGGAGGGCGGCGACCTTGGTCTGCGGCGCGTCCTGAGGTTCATAGCGGGTGAGAAGATAGCGGATGAAATCATATTTCAGTTCGCCGCCCGCCTCGCGAACGACGGCCAGTAGGTCATGTGTCATCAACAGGAACTGGCTCATTGACGCCACGTCGAGCATTTGCGGATGGATCGTCACCACCATCGATGTTGCCGCGCAAAGGCCACTCAGCGTCAAGTAACCGAGCTGCGGCGGGCAATCGATGACGACCACGTCATAGCCGTCAGCGATTTCATCGAGCGCACGCGCAACGCGGGTGAAGAAAATTCCGTCTCCATCGCGGGAGCCGCTCGTCAGGGCGCGCGGAGTCGTATGCTCAAACTCCATCAGCTCAAGATTACCCGGCACGAGATCGAGGCCGTCGAAATAGGTGTTGCGGATGACGTCCGCCAGCGGGCGCTTTTCCTCATCATAGCGGATGGCGGCGTAAAGCGTCTCGTTCGACCTGACATCGGTTTCCGGCAGGACGCCGAGAAGGGCGGAGAGGCTTGCCTGCGGATCAAGATCGACGGCAAGCACCCGATATCCCTGCAGCGCCAGATATTGCGCCAGGTGCACAGTCGTGGTCGTCTTGCCCGAGCCGCCTTTGAAATTGGTGACGGCGATGACCTGGAGGTGATCATCGGGGCCGCGGCGCGGCACAAGGTTATAGGCTTCGCGGCCCCGCGCCGTCTGCGCCAGCTTTTCGCGCAATTCGTTGATCTGCCGCAGGGTATAGAGGCGGCGTCCGTTGCTGGTGAGTTCGGGCTGCGGTCCTTCGCCGGCAAGCGTCATTTTGCGCAGCGTCGAATCCGAAACTCCCATGAGGCGAGCCGCCTCGCCAGAGGTGAACCGCCGCAAGGTCTTGTTGGCCGTGGGCGGAAAGAGGGCCTCGCTGATCGCTTGCAGCTGCGAACTGATAACCGCCGCATGATCTCCGATCGTCTCATCGACGGTCTTGCGCTCAATCTTGGTCGCTCGAATTGCATTGCTCACGTTCAAAAACTTTCGTCACGGTAAAATTGCCGGATGGGGGATATAACCGTGACGATACGCAACGCAACGATTCGTGCAAGAAGTTATTGGTTAACAGAAGGTTAACACAGCGGGATAAGAAAATGAATCCGCCGCCGCCCAAAACACGATTCACTCATGAATCCAAGGCGTTCCTGATCTCCGCCGAAGCGCGGCGCCGCGCGAGTGCCAACCCAATGTTTCATGTTAACAATCATGCGGCAACCTGCGCTATATGGACGACAGGGACGACGAAATGCGCGACTCATGCACTCTTCGGCGTGTTTCATCCCGAATCGCGGTGCAATACCGTACCATCCAAAGCTATCGCCTGCCCCTTGATCCTACGGAAGAGGGGAGGACAATCGCGCCTCGCATGGGGGCCGCTACGCTCGAAGCCGTTCGGGGCGCCACGGAAAAACACGCATTTTTCTTGGCAATACCCGGAACATTCCGTTTCCCTGCGCGTTAAGCGCCGGGTCGATTTCTGTCGACATCAAACACCGTGTTTTGCAACGATGCGAGGATGTGCAGATGAACAACCTGTTACCACAACTTCATGAAGGACATGCGCCGATCACGCTGCACCAGTTGTTCCGCGACGCCCTGGAGGCCTATGACGATTGGGTTGAAGGTTCAGATGCTCCGGCGGTGTACTATCAGGGCATGCCGGTTCCGATCGGAGTCGTGTTCGATCACATGCGCAATTGCACGGACATTCTGCCGAACAATATGGTCAGCGCCGTTACCGAGCGACTGACAAAGCCCTGGACCAGCGACAGCCCCCTTGATGAAATGACCTTTTCGACTGCGGCACGTGTCATGTGTGTCCTGATCAGAAAGAGAGAAATGCGGCGCACCGGCGGCGATATCAACGCCTTCATCCGCCGGTTCGAAAAGCGGCGCTCAGACCGTGTCTAGCGTTGAGGTCTAGCGGCCATTTCGGCGCAGCCAATGGCGGCATGGGCAACTCCAATCCCAACAAGTAACGGAAATATATCGAAAAATAACAGGACGTGAAAACGACTTGCTACCATGGGCCTCCCATGGTTAAATGACAAAATATATAGAGTATGCCGTATATTTGTGAACTGGCGTTTGAGTGACAGTGCCAAGGTTCAACAATCCAGCCGCATGATGCGGGGGAGGAGATGATATGACGGTTCATGGTTTCTCGGCGCCTTACGGTTATAGTAGCCAGCCTTTGCAGATCGCCATTGTCGGCCGCGGCTTTTCCGGTTTGATGATGGCAATCGCTCTCCTGAAATCAGTCAGCCAGCCGTTTCAACTGCGCATGTTCGATCCGCAGCCGATCATCAGCGGTGGCCAGGCCCTAGCAACCGCACGCGCGACCGAAATCCTCAACAGCCGCGCCCGCGACCTCTCGGTCTCGACCGGCGAGCCGAAGGATTTCACCCGCTGGCTGCAGGCCAACCAGCATTTTCGCGAAGCCGTCTCCGCCGCGATCCCGGGCTTCGGCCAGATCTTCGTGCCGAAGGCCACCTTCAGCGATTATGTCTATCAGCGGTTTTCCGAAGCCTTGGCGCAACGCACTGATGTCAGCGTCCAGATGTCCAATGAGGGCATCGCCGGTATCCGGCGCAACGACAACGGCTTGTTCGCGCTCGGACTGGCTGATGGCAGCGAAGCAATTTACGACACGGTCGTTCTGGCAACCGGCTATGGGTTGAAGGCCCACCAAGAGAAAACCGAGCAGGATGGTGAAGTCGCTCTGCAAAGCCCCGCAAATGGCGCCCGGCATGTCGTCGTCATGGGCAACGGCCTGCGAGCGGTGGACCAGGTCCTGCAATTGCGCGACGGTGGGTTTGCCGGCCGCATCACGATCCTGTCACGTCGCGGGTTCCTGCCGCAGCCGCATACCCGCATGCCCGCGGATGCCGTCTTCCCGTCGCAACCGATGCCCTCGCAGCTTCGCCATATCGTCCGGTTCGTCCGCAAAGCCTGCGCGGAAGCCGAGGAAAACGGCTGGAGTTGGCAGGCCGCGATGAACGGCCTGCGCAAGCGAGCCCGCACCCTGTGGGCTTCGTTGCCGCCGAGCGAAAAACGGCAATTCAATCGCCATCTGAGAGCCATCTATGACAGCCACCGCAACAGGCTCCCCGCGGACGTGCATGCAAGGCTTGAACGGGAACTGTCCGGCGGCATGACGGAGTTGAAACGCGGGACTACGCTGAAGCGAAGCCCCATTGGGCTTGTCGTGCGGTGGGCCGGTCAGTCCACGGAGGAGCACTTTGCCGCGGACGAAGTCATAGACTGCCGCTGCCTTTCGCCTGACCTGAAAGATCCTGCTATAACCGATCTGCTGCGCGCAGGCCTCGCAAGCACGGACGAACTCGATCTTGGCCTAGCCGTAAACCCAGCCGGCGAACTGCTCACCCCCAGGGGCACGCCCGTTGGCCTGTTCGCCATCGGTCCGCTCGGCCTCGGCTCGCTTCCGGATATCGATCTCGTGCCCGAGATCGTAACGCAGACTTATGCCGCCGCGACGCTGATTGATGCGCGTTCACGGCCGCAATTACAGGCAGGCTGATGGGCCGTAGCCCACGAAAGACCCGATCCCGCGGCCTTCGGGTCGCGGGTCTAATTTCACTCCATCAAATCCACCAATTCGACCTCTAAATGTACGCCTCAGGAATGGGGCTAGCCGTGAACGGATTTTCCATACATGATAAAATTTATAGATATTATTGTTTTGTAACCAGCACCAATCCCGGAAAGACTGTCGGCCAAATGCTAAATCGTATTCCGTACACGCTGGAGACAATCGCATATGAGCACGGTTCCGGAAAAAATCGACGTTCTCTGGTTTCTGCCCACCCATGGGGACAGCCGCTATCTCGGCACCTCCATCGGCGGCCGCAACGTTGACCTCAACTATCTGAAGCAGATCGCCCAGGCCGCCGACAATCTCGGCTACTACGGCGTGCTGATCCCAACGGGCCGCAGTTGCGAGGACAGTTGGATCGTCGCTTCCGCACTTGCACCTCTGACGGAAAAGCTGCGGTTCCTCGTCGCCGTCCGTCCGGGCCTGCTCAGCCCGACGCTTGCCGCCCGCATGACGGCGACGCTCGACAGGATTTCGAGTGGCCGTCTCCTCGTCAACGTCGTCACCGGCGGCGATCCGATCGAGAACAAGGGCGATGGTATCCATTATTCCCACGAGGAACGCTACGAAGTCACCGAAGAATTCCTCGACATCTACAAGGCCGTCCTGCGCGGCAAGGACGTGACGGTCAAGAGCAAGCATTTCGATATCGAGGATGCGAAGCTGTTGTTCAGGCCATTCCAGGAGCCGCACCCGCCGCTCTATTTCGGCGGCTCGTCGGGTATCGGCCAGCAGGTCGCCGCCCGCACGATCGACAAGTATCTCACCTGGGGCGAACCGCCAGAAGATGTCGAGAAGAAGATTGCCGAGGTTCGAGCACTGGCAGATGCCGAGGGCCGTAAGGTCACCTTCGGCATCCGCCTCCACGTCATTGTCCGTGAGACCGCCAAGGAGGCGTGGACCGCAGCGGACGAACTCATCAAATACGTCGATGAAGACACGATCGCCACCGCACAGAAGGTCTTCCAGCGCATGGACTCGGTTGGCCAGAGCCGGATGAGCAAGCTGCATGGTGGCCGCAAGGACAAGCTGGAAATCAGCCCCAACCTCTGGGCCGGTGTCGGCCTCGTGCGCGGCGGAGCAGGGACTGCACTTGTCGGCGATCCCGACCAAGTGAAGGCGCGGATCGACGAATATCGCCAGATCGGCATCGACACCTTCATCCTGTCAGGATATCCGCATCTGGAAGAAGCCTACAAGTTCGGAGAACTCGTGCTGCCCAACCTGCCGCTCAACCATCCGGTGAAGGCCTATTCGGCCGGTGCGAACACTGGGCCTTTCGGCGAAACGATTGCCGGTGACCACCGCCCAAGGCTTAAGGTTTCCCAATCCTGACCTATCCAGCCTAAGGTGCCCCGATGTGTCTCTTTCAAGAAATATCGGGGGTTGCGCATTTTATATATCGTCCTGCGATTAAACGGTGATGTTCAACCGTTAACCAGGGCAGTGACCACAGATAGGTCGCTGCCATGGCTCGGTTGACAAACGACGGACAAGTCTGAAGAGTACAACCGGTCAAAACGGCAGCGTTGGGGAGGACTTAATGTCTATGCGCGCGTTTATCCGGTATTCAGCGATCATTCTTGCCGTACTCTCCTTCAGCCCTGCTGTCAGGGCAGCGGAAACGGGCCGGCATGTCCTCACGACAGAAAACGGCGACTATTTCGGCTTTGACCTCCGCACCGAGCAAAACGTCACCCTCGATCAGTGCAAGACGGTCTGCATGGCCGACTCCTCCTGCCGCGCCTTCACCTACAATCCCAAGGTGAAATGGTGTTTCCTCAAATCCGACTACAACAAGCTGAATACGTTCACTGGCGCTATCGCCGGCAAGATTGTCGAAGCCGCCGCGAGCGAACCGGATATCGGCGCGCCGCCGGCGCTGCCCTTCCTCACCGAACAGCAGCTTGCTGATGCCCGCACAGCCAAGATCAATCTCGCGCTGGAGCCGGATCAGGAAGGGCAGGGGCTCAACGGCCTGATCGCCGCCGCCCATCGCGAACTCGCCGCCGGCAGGATCGCCCCGGCACTGAAGGCTTTCCAGGGTGCCTTATCGATCATCCCGGAGGACGGCGCACTCTGGATCGAGGCGGCACGCGCTGCCAACCGCGTCTACGGCAACACCGACTTTGCCGTCCAGGCGTCGCTCGCCGCCATCAACGGCTACCAGCTCACGCGCACGGCACAGTCCCGCGCAGACGCTCTGGCTGTTCTCGCAAAGGCACTGGAAAGCTCGGAGAATTTCCGAGCGGCGCTCAGCGCCTACAAAGCCAGCCTTGCGATTGTCGAGGCAAAGACGGTTCGGGCGGCCTATGACACATTGAAAACGCGCCAAGGCTTCCGCGTGACTGAGCATACGGTCGATTCCGACAGCGCCATACCGCGGGTTTGCGTCCAGTTTTCCGAACCGCTGGTGAAGGCCGGCGTGGACTACACCCCATACGTCACGCTCGACGGCGCGCCGCCCAAGGCGCTCGAAGCGAAGGGCAGCGAGATCTGCGTCGAGAGCCTGAACCACGGCCAGCGCTACAAGCTGGCCTTCCGTCAGGGCCTGCCGTCCTCCATTTCCGACGAGCCCCTAGAAGCCCAGGTCAATCTCGACGTCTATATCCCGGACCGCGCGGCGATGGTGCGCTTCACCGGCGACAGTTTCGTGCTTCCGGGAACCGCCCGCCGCGGCATTCCGCTCGTCTCGGTCAACACGACCAGCGCAAACCTCAAGCTCTACCGCATCGGCGATCGCAACATCGCGTCGCTGCTCACCACCTCTCAGTTCCTGACGCAGCTCGACGGATACAGTGCCCAGCGCATTCAGGATGAAAACGGCGAGATGGTTTGGCAGGGCTCGATCGATATCTCTACCGACCTCAACAAAGAAGTGGTGACGAGCTTTCCGGTGGATGAAGCGTTGCCGCAGCGCAAGCCTGGCGTCTATGTCCTGACCGCCGTCTCGGGTACCGCAGCGACAAATGAATGGGACAGTCAGGCGACGCAGTGGTTCGTCATCTCCGATATCGGTCTCTCGACCTATTCCGGCACGGATGGCTTGAGCGTGTTTGCCCGGTCCCTAGCGACGGCAAAGCAGATTGCCGGGGTCGAACTAACGCTGCTTGCCAAGAACAACGAAATCCTCGGGACCGCAACCACCGACGCCGACGGACGCGCGACCTTCGATGCCGGTCTGTTGCGGGGCACCGCCGCCATGACCCCCGCGGTGATCGCTGCAAAGGCCGGCAACGACGATTTCGTCTTCCTCGACTTGACGCGCGCCGGCTTCGATCTCTCCGACCGCGGCGTCACCGGACGCGCGGCACCGGGTGCCATCGACATCCTGACCTGGACCGAGCGCGGCATTTATCGCGCCGGTGAGACCGTGCACGTTTCCGCATTGGCGCGCGACAGCGCTTCCGTTGCAATCGAGAAGCTGCCGCTGACCTTCATCTTCATGCGCCCCGATGGCGTCGAGGATCGCCGCGTCGTCAACGACGGCGGGCAGGCGGGCGGCTATACGCTCGATCTCGCCCTGCAGCCGAACGCAATGCGCGGCACATGGACCGTGCAGATCTATACCGACCCCAAGGGCACGGCGATCAGCGAGAAGCAGTTCCAGGTCGACGACTTCGTCCCCGATCGGGTCGAGTTCGACATGGCGAGCACCGTCAAGCAGATCGAAATCGGCAAGCCGGCGCCGATCACCATCGACGGCCGATTCCTGTATGGCGCACCTGCAGCGGGCCTCGAGCTGGAAGGCGAAGTCGGGCTCAAGCCGACACGCGAAAGCGCCGATTTCAAGGGCTATTTCTTCGGTCTGGCCGATGAGGAAGCGACGGAAGACAGCCGCACCCCGCTGGAGGCTCTGGAGCCGCTGGACGAAGACGGCAAATCGACGTTCGAGGTGAACCTCGCGGAAACGCCGTCCACCACCCAATTGCTGAACGCCAATATTACTGTGCGCGTTCAGGAAGCCGGCGGGCGGGCCGTCGAGCGGTCACTGACGCTGCCCGTCAGGCCGGAAGGCTCGATGATCGGCATCAAGCCGCAATTCACCGGCGACCTCGCGGAAAATGCGGTCGGCAAATTCCATGTCATCGCCATCGACCAGAATGGCGACAAGCAGGCCAAGTCCGGCCTGACGTGGAAGCTGTTGCGCATCGTGCAGGATTATCAATGGTACCGCGACGGCACCGCGTGGAAATACGAGCCCGTCATTTCGACCAAGCAGGTGTCCACCGGCAAGCTCGATGTCACGAAAGACGGTGGTGAGATTTCCCTTTCCGCCGGTTGGGGGCGCTACCGCCTCGAAGTCGAGACCGCCGATATCGACGGGCCAACATCAAGTGTGGAATTCGATTCCGGCTGGTATGTCGCCGCCAGCTCTACGGAAACGCCGGACGGGCTCGAGATTGCGCTCGACAAGGAAAATTATGCGATCGGAGACACCGCCAAGCTCAGGGTCTCGCCACGGTTTGCCGGCGAGGTTCTGGTGACGATCGGTTCGGAAAAGCTGATCGCCACGAAGACCGCCACTGTTCCTGCCGAAGGCGGTGCGGTCGATATTCCGATCACCGAGGATTTTGGCGCCGGCGCCTATGTCACGGCAACCCTCTATCGTCCGGGCGACGCCCAGGAAAGCCGCATGCCGATGCGTGCCATCGGCATCAAATGGCTCGCCGTCGATCCGGCAGACCGCAAGCTCTCGGTCAAGCTGGAGTTGCCGGAGAAGACTCTGCCGCGCCAAACCCTCAACATCCCGGTTGAAGTCGCCGGGGCAGGGGTGGGCGAGGAAGCCTATGTGACGGTTGCCGCCGTCGATGTCGGTATTCTCAATCTGACGCGCTACGAGGCGCCCGATCCGGACGGCTGGTATTTCGGCCAGCGCCAGCTCGGTCTTGAAATCCGCGACCTCTATGGCCGTCTGATCGACGGTTCGCTCGGCGCCACAGGACGCCTGCGCACCGGTGGCGACGGCGGCCAGATGCCGCTTCAGGGCAATCCGCCGACCGAAAAGCTGGTGGCCTTCTTCTCCGGGCCGGTTCAGCTTGATGCGAGCGGCAAGGCGATCATCAGTTTCGACATCCCGCAGTTCAACGGCACGGCCCGCGTCATGGCGGTCGCCTGGTCGAAGACCGGTGTCGGCCATGTCAGCTCTGACCTCGTCATCCGCGATCCGGTCGTGGTGACGGCAAGCCTGCCTCAATTCCTGGCACCTGGCGACAAGGCCGAACTTCGCCTCGACATTGCCAATACCGACGGCCCCGCAGGGGATCTCGATCTCAAGGTGACGAGTAGCTCGTCCGTGGTGATCGACAGCGCCCAGGCCGAGCAGACGTTCAGCGTCAAGCCGGGCGGAAAATTCGACCTGACGCTGCCCCTATCCGGTGTTCATCCGGGTGACGGCGCTATCTCGATCGAGCTTACGAGCGCCGACGGACTGTCGCTGCACCAATCCGTCTCCGTTCCGGTGCGGCCGGCATCCTTGCCGTTGACGACACGTCATCCCGTCACTATCGAGCCCAATGCCAGCCTGAAGGTGGACGGCGAATTATTGGCCGAAAGCATGCTGCAGGGGTCGGCGGTCAGCATCAGCGTCACCCGCTCCGCAGCCTTCGATATCCCGGCGCTGCTGACCTCGCTCGATCGCTACCCCTATGGCTGCGCCGAGCAGACGACCAGCCGGGCGCTACCGCTGCTTTATCTCAGCGAACTTTCGAAACAATCCGGCCTGCCGGAGGATGCGGATGTACAAGAGCGCGTGCAAAAGGCGATCTACCGCGTCCTGTCCTATCAGTCATCGACAGGCAGTTTCGGCCTCTGGAGTCCCGGCTCCGGCGATCTCTGGCTCGATGCCTACGTCACCGACTTCCTGACCCGTGCGCGGGAGCAGAAATACCAGGTGCCGGATCAGGCGATGGTTCAGGCGCTCGATAATCTGCAGAATGCCTTGAGCTACGATGTCGACGTCAAGAGCCAGGGCAACGAGATCGCCTATGCCCTCTATGTGCTGGCCCGCAACCGCAAAGCCGCGATCAGCGACCTGCGCTACTATGCCGACACGAAGCTTGCCGAGTTCCCGACACCTCTTTCCAAGGGCCATCTGGCCGCGGCACTCGCGCTTTACGGCGATGGGCAACGCTCCCAGAGCATTTTCGGCGACGCGCTGCAGATGTCGAAGGGCACGAGTACCAGCCTTCTCGATCGCTCCGACTATGGCTCGCCGCTCCGCGACGACGCCGCGGTGCTGACGCTGGCGGCGGAAAGTCGTCCCGTACCGGCGATCATTCCGCAACTCGCCAAGATCGTCGCCCGCGAATGGGAACAGGCTTCCTATACAAGCACGCAGGAACAGATGTGGACGCTGCTTGCGGCGCGTGCCATCAAGGGCGGCGATCAGGATTTGAGGCTCGATATCAATGGAACAGCGCGCAGTGGCGGTTATGCCGCGCGTCTAACCGGTGACGAAATCCTCGACCAACCGATCACGATCAGCAACCGGTCCAAGGATCCGGTCGCCGCCATCGTCACGACGGTTGCAGCACCGGCCTTCCCGCTACCCGCCGGCGGCAATGGGTTCACAATCCAGCGAACCTACTACACGCTCGATGGCGAGGAAGCCAACATCACGCAGGCCAAGCAGAACGAGCGCTACGTGGTCGTCATCAACGCCACGGAGAGCAACGCCTGGCCGTCGCGCGTGCTGATCACAGACCTTCTCCCGGCCGGCTTCGAGATTGACAATCCGAGCCTCGTCGACAGCGCCAAGCTCTCCAACTTCGAATGGATCGGCGAGATCGAAGCGGCGCATACGGAATTCCGCAGCGACCGTTTCGTTGCCGCCTTCGACCGGTCGAGCGGTGACGACCGGGCGATCACGGTCGCCTATGTCGTGCGCGCCGTCACGCCGGGAACCTACGACCATCCGGCGGCCAACATCGAGGACATGTACCGGCCACAGTTTTCGGCGCGCACCGCCATGGGGCGCATGGAGGTTCAGGCGGTCGAATAATGTCGCTCTGGTGGAAATCCTGCGCCGCGCTCTCCTGCTCCGCATTTCTGTGCGCGGCGGCAGTGTTGGGTCTTGAGGCCGCCGACCGCGCCTATCCGCCGCCACTCGATAAGGCGCGCACCGTCGCCGCCGAAGTTCTCGACGCCGACGGCCAGTTGCTGCGCGCCTTCGCGACGCCGGAGGGCCGATGGCGGCTGAAGACGATGGCGAAGGATGTCGATGCGCAGTTCGTCCGCATGCTCATCGCCTACGAGGATCAACGGTTCTGGGAGCACAAGGGCGTCGATCCCTGGGCCCTGATGCGGGCTGCCTGGCAATTCGCAAGCCACGGGCGGATCGTCTCCGGGGCATCGACGCTGTCCATGCAGGTGGCGCGCCTGATCGAGCCGCGCGAGGGACGTTCCTTTACGGCGAAACTTCGCCAGTTGGCCCGCGCCATTCAGATCGAGCGGCGGCTGAGCAAAGCCGAAATCCTCGATCTCTATCTGACCCATGCGCCCTATGGCGGCAACCTCGAAGGCATCCGCGCGGCAAGCCTTGCCTATTTCGGCAAGGAACCGCGACGGCTGACGGTTTCTGAAGCCGCGTTGCTCGTTGCGCTTCCACAATTGCCTGAAAAACGCCGACCCGACCGCCAGCTGAAAGCTGCCGAGACGGCGCGCCAGCGGGTTTTGACGCGCATGGCGGTTTCCGCCGTCATCGGGGAAGGGGAGGCGGAGCGCGCGGCTGCGGTTGCCATCCCGAACCACCGCCTGCAACTTCCGGCCCTTGCCGCTCACGTCGCCGAATCCGCCTTGCGCAAGGAGCCGAAGGTCATCCAACACCAGACGACGCTCAGACGCCCCATTCAGAAGGCGCTTGAGACAGTCGCAAAGGACGCAGCAGCGAAACTCGGGCCAAAAGTATCCATCGCAATGGTCATGGCGGATGCGCGCACCGGAGAGATCGTCGGCGAGCTTGGCTCCGCTGATTATTTCGATGCCAGCCGCTCCGGATGGATCGACATGACCCGCGTCTCCCGCTCGCCGGGCTCGACGCTCAAACCCTTCATCTATGGTCTCGCCTTCGAGGAAGGCCTCGTCTCGCAGGAAACGATCATCGAGGACCGACCGGCTGATTTCTTCGGCTATCGTCCACGTAACTTCGACATGACCTATCAGGGTGATGTCAGCATCCGGCAGGCGCTGCAATTGTCGCTTAACGTGCCGGCCGTGCGGCTGCTCGATGCGGTCGGGCCAAGCCGGATGATGATGCGCTTCCGGCGCGCCGACGTCCGGCCCATCTTGCCGCCGAACGAGGCGCCCGGCCTCGCAATCGGGCTCGGCGGTCTGGGCATCAATCTGAAAGACCTGGTGCAACTCTATACGGCATTGGCGAACCGCGGCAAACCCATGCGGCTTGGCGACGGCATTCAGAATCAGCCCAGCCAGATCGAAGGCGAGCCGCTTCTCGATCCGGTCGCGACCTGGCAGATTGCCGATATCCTGTCCGGCGTCTTGCCGCCCGCCGGCGCAGTCCAGCGCGGCATCGCCTACAAGACGGGGACGAGTTATGGCTACCGCGATGCCTGGTCGGTCGGGTTTGACGGTCGCTACGTGCTCGGCGTGTGGGTGGGCCGACCCGACAATGGCGCCGTTCCGGGCCTGACCGGCTATGGAACGGCGGCGCCCATCCTGTTCGAAGGCTTTGCCAAATCCGGCGTTATCATAACGCCCTTGCCGCGCGCGCCCGTTGGCGCAGTTCGCATCGCCCAGTCCGAGCTGCCGATTAGCCAACGGCGTTTTTCGCTGACCTCGAACGGGCTCGTCTCGGCTACGGTTCGCGAGTCGGCTCCCCAGATCGTCTATCCTCCGGAGGGCGCCCGCGTCGAACTCGGTGTCGATACGGCGGGCATGCCCATGCCGCTGGTCCTGAAGCTGCAAGGGGGGAGGGCGCCGTTCCGCTGGCTGGCAAACGGCAAGCCATTGCCGGAAACATCACGGCGCCGCGTCAATCAATGGGTTCCCGATGGAGCCGGTTATTCGACGCTGACGGTCATCGATGCCGCGGGCCGCGCTGCAAGCGTTCGGGTTTTCCTCAATTGAGGCTGCAGCGTCCTGTGCGCCGAATGGCATAGTCTCCTAATCTGGCAACCCAAAATTGCACCTTCTATGAATAGGGATTCACGAAAGGGGCCCTATGAGCTAACAGTGGTTAACGATCCGATTCATCGCGATTCGCATTTGCGTCCTGGCATCAACATCCACTGGGGAAACGGGGGTTTTTTGCCTGTATCGGCATTTCCATCTTTGCGATATCTGCTCGCTGGCTTTGCGATAACTGCTGTGCTTGCGGGCTGCGGCGCTCGCGACGGTGTACGGCTGTCCGATACGGCAGTGACGGTTCCTGACGAGACCGCATTCGCGCTGCCGCCGCCCGGCGGGCTGGCGGTCGTCAACATCGTCGAGCGCCGTTTCAGCAACAGCACCCAGCAGGACGTCTTCCTTTTCACGTCCGCATCCACACCAGGCCAGAATGTCCTGCGCGTTCAATTGTTCGGGCCGGTCGGGTTGCAGATGGATGGACAGAAGACGCTCGGCTACTCCTCCATCAGGGCGAGCGACATTACCACGGAAATGCGCCGCGAGCTTCCCGGCGTCGCCCTCGTTCAGTCGCCACTCTACCTGCAGAACAATTACGGCCCCTTCAGCTACGCATACGGCCGCGGTCACGGCAACGATGCCTGTCTCTATGCCTGGCAGCAGATCCGTTCGCCCGAAGAAGCAAGGACAGTCTTCCAGAACCGCGGCACGATCCAGGTCCGCCTGCGTCTGTGCGAGGACGGTGCGAGCGAAGAGAAACTGCTCAGCACGATGTACGGATACACCATTCGCGCCGCCTTCAACGTCCCAGGGTGGAACCCTTACGGCGAACCGCCGAGTGTCGATCCGACATTCGGCCGCACCGGAAACCCGATCTATCCGAAAAGCGAAGACCTGCGTGATTCGCCGACCACCGCCGTGGAAATTACGAGACCCCGTCCCGTTTTGCGACAGAAACAAGCGGCTCGCACCGCCGAAAACAAGGAACCTGTTAAGCGACCGGCTTCGGATGAAACCATTCCTTTACCAACAGGCGCGGATATAGACGCAGTCGTTGTTCCTTCGCCGGACTGTATGACACAGTCGGAAGGTGCCACGCAGTGCAAGTAACCTCGGCATGGTCCGGATTGCCGAGTGCAGTTTGAGTTGACCGTGGCATTTTAAGGGCTCCGCCAATGAACGGCTTGTCACCGGGCGGTATCCTGAAAGGCAGCAACCATGCGCAAGGCAGGTATTATCCTTTTCTGGATCATCGCATCCCTCAGCGGGATCGCACTGGTTACCTTGCCGATCAATCTGCAAACCCAACTGATCGCCAGCATCGCCGTCGTCACCTTCATGGCGGTGATCAAGATCCTGCGGGCGGAAGGCACATGGCGGCTGATCGCGCTTGCGTTCGGCACTGCCATCGTCATGCGCTATGTTTACTGGCGTAGCACCAGCACGCTGCCGCCGTTCAACCAACTCGAAAATTTCATTCCCGGCTTCCTGCTCTACCTGGCCGAAATGCACAGCGTCATGATGCTATGGCTCAGCCTGTTCGTCGTCTCGATGCCTCTGCCGCCGCGACCATCCCGCGCCGCATCAGCAGGCAAATATCCGAGTGTCGATGTCTTCGTGCCCACATACAACGAGGATTCCGGTCTTCTCGCCAATACGCTGGCGGCGGCCAAGGGCATGGATTATCCCGCCGACAAACTGACCGTCTGGCTTCTCGATGACGGCGGCACGCTGCAGAAGCGAACGTCGCCAAATCTCCTCGAAGACCAGATGGCCAAGGCTCGGCATCAGGAACTGCAGATCCTCTGCAGCGATCTTGACGTGCACTATCTGACCCGCGACCGAAATGAGCACGCCAAGGCAGGCAATCTCAACAATGGCATGCAGCATTCCAATGGTGAACTGATCGCAGTCTTCGACGCCGACCATGCACCGGCACGGGATTTCCTGCTCGAAACCGTCGGCTATTTCGAGGACGATCCGAAGCTCTTCCTTGTCCAAACGCCGCATTTCTTTCTCAACCCCGACCCGGTCGAGCGCAATCTGCGGACCTTCGAAAGGATGCCGAGCGAGAACGAAATGTTCTACGGCATCATCCAGCGCGGCCTGGACAAATGGAACGCCTCGTTCTTCTGCGGATCGGCCGCCGTGTTGCGCCGACAGGCGCTCAACCAGACCGGCGGCTTCAGCAGCCTCAGCATCACTGAAGACTGCGACACCGCAATCGCGCTGCATGCGAGCGGCTGGAACAGCGTCTATGTCGACCGGCCGCTGATTGCCGGGCTGCAGCCTGCGACATTTGCGAGCTTCATCGGCCAGCGCAGCCGCTGGGCGCAGGGCATGATGCAGATCCTGCGGTTCCGCTTTCCGCTCTTGAAGCGTGGACTGTCGATCCCGCAGCGGCTCTGCTACATGTCATCTACTCTGTTCTGGCTCTTCCCCTTTCCGCGCGCGATCTTCCTCTTTGCGCCGCTCTGCTACCTGTTCTTTGATCTGGAAATCTTCACAGCATCCGGCGGCGAGTTCCTCGGCTATACGCTTGCCTATATGCTCGTGAACCTGATGATGCAGAATTATCTCTATGGATCGTTCCGCTGGCCATGGATCTCCGAACTTTACGAATATGTCCAGACGATCCATCTGCTGCCGGCCGTCGTCTCGGCCATCGTCAACCCCAGGAAGCCGAGCTTCAAGGTGACGGCCAAGGACGAAACCGTCCTCGTCAGCCGCCTGTCCGAAATCAGCCGGCCCTTCTTTCTCATATTCGGCATTTTGCTGCTCGCCGTCGTCGTAACGGCTTACCGGGTCTACACGGAGCCGTACAAGGCGGACGTCACCCTGGTGGTTGGCGGCTGGAACCTGCTCAACCTTCTCCTCGCCGGCTGCGCCCTCGGTGTTGTCTCCGAACGGGGAGAACACTCGGCAACGCGACGGGTCAAAGTCACGCGCCGGTGTGAATTCGGGCTCGACGAGAAATGGTATCCGGCCACGATCGACAATGTTTCCGTTCATGGCGCGCGCGTGAATATCTACGCGAAGGAGATAGGGACACTACCTGTCGATACCCGTGGCCTGATCCGCTTCAAGCCCTATAGCGGCGACACCGAGGAAATCCTGCCGGTTGCGATCCGGAACTCTCAGGTCGCAGGCGACATTGTTACGATCGGCTGTCGCTATCTGCCGGAAGTGACCAGGGACCACAGCCTCGTCGCCGATCTCATCTTTGCAAACTCGCAGCAATGGACCGAGTTCCAGCTCTCACGCCGCGGCAATCCGGGTCTCCTGCGAGGCACGCTCTGGTTCCTCGGCCTTGCCTTCTACCAGACCAGCCGTGGCCTCATCTATTTCTTCAGAAGTCCGGGGGCGCGAGACAAGGCCCGGATCGCTGCGGAGGCAAAAAGATGATGAAGTCTGTTCTGCTGGCCTTGATCATCCTCGTGCTACAGAGCTTCCCGCTTCGCGCGCAAGCGCCCTTCGACATGACGCCGGAGCAGCCGACGGCTGAAGAGGAGACAGGGAATGGAGCGGCATCGCAACCCGCGGTCGTCACGCCGACTGCCCAACCGAGTGAAACCGAAGCCTTCAAGCGGTACCTTCTCCCAAACGGCAACCTGGATCTGAACGGTGAGTTCGAAGATCGGGCCTGGTCGGTCTATCTGACACCGCAGCAGGCAGCCACCGGAGCAAAGCTCAATCTCGGCTATCAGAATTCGATTTTCGTCGCGCCGGAGGTGTCCCGTCTTTCGGTGGAAGTCAATGACGCGAAGATCGCCGACGAAGCGGTTCGCTCTCCTGATTCCGTATCCGACTTGAGCTTCAACCTGCCGAAAGATCTGCTGAAACCTGGATCGAACCTGATCCGTCTGCGCGCGCACCAGCGTCACCGTACCGACTGCACGATCGAATCGACCTTTCAGCTCTGGTCGAATGTCGATGCGGAAAAGACCTATTTGAGCTTTTCGGGCAGCGACGCGCAGGGCCTGCAAAGCCTCGACGATATCCGGGCCATCGGCGTCGATGACAATGGCCTTACCCGGTTCAATTTCGTCGTACCGGCGCTGGAGCAGCCCAGTGCGACGATACCCCTGATGCGACTCGCCCAGGGTCTCGCCGTTTTCGCCGACATGCCGAACCAATCCTTCTCTTTCAACACGCGCAGCATGGCCGGAACAAAGCCAGGCGAATTGACGGTGCTCGTTGGCACGCCCGCCGAGCTTCAGCCGCTTCTTGCCTCCTTGCCCGCCAGCGCCAGTTCCGGGCCTGTTGCCGGTTTCGTCGAAGATCCGGCGACCGGATCGCCGGTGTTTGTCGTCAGCGGACCGACATGGCAGGCGATCGGCACGGCAATAGAAAGCGTCGTTGCCCCCACCGAAGTCACCGGTCCGGCGACCCGCCGCGACGTCATAACGACACAACGGTGGCACTCTCCCGACGCGCCTTTCCTTTTCTCCGATACCCGGCTGCGTTTCTCTCAACTCGGTTTCAAGACCGAAGAATTTTCCGGCCGGCGGTTTCGCACCGATTTCACCGTCGGCGTTCCTGCGGATTTCTATGCCAATGCATATGGCGAAGCGGTCATCCTTCTGGACGCCGCCTACTCCCCGACTGTCTTGCCCGGCAGCCACATCGACATCTACGTCAATGGAAATATCGCTTCGACGGTCCCGATTACCTCCTCCGGTGGCGGTATCCTCAGACAGCTGCCGATCAACGTGACGATGCGGCATTTCCGTCCGGGCGTGAACACGATCACAATCGAAGCCATTCTCGAAACCGAGGACGACAAGCTCTGCGCACCCGGCGCGACCGGCTCGGAAACGCCCCGCTTCGCGCTGTTCGATAGCTCGGAATTCCACATGCCCGACTTCGCGCGTATCGCGCAATTGCCCAATCTCGCGGCGTCCGCCGGAACCGGGTTTCCCTATGGTAGAAGCCAGGACGCTACTCGCCTCTACCTGGATCGCATCGATGCCGATACGCTGTCGGCTGCAGCGACGTTTCTTGGACGCCTGGCCGTCGGCGCCGGTCACCCAATCCCTGTCGAGACGGTAGCATCTCCGGCACTGATCGGCAGCCGAAGTGCGATCTTCATCGGCGCGCTTTCGCAAATGCCGCAGACGGTCCTGACGCAGATGAATATTGCCGAGGCAAGCCGCACGACATGGGGATCCGATCCCGGCGGCCAAGCGGATGCCGTTACTACCGAAGCCGCTGTCGACGCGTGGCGGGAGAAATTGCGCGGCGGCGTCTGGGCCGGCTGGATCACTGCGTTCGAAGACTGGGTTAAACGGAACTTCGACATTTCCCTTTCCTCGTTGCGATTTGCGCCGGTATCGGAGAGCAGCTTTACGCCCTCGAATGAGACATCGCTGCTGGTCGCACAAAGCGCCAGCCTCGACGGCAGCGGCACATGGTCCCTGGTGGCGGCACCGACAGGAAAAGACCTGCACGAAAGCGTGCAGGCCCTGAGCGCGCAGGACACCTGGATGCAGCTTGCCGGCCATATCACGACCTACCAGCGTGGCACCAAAACGGTCGAGACCGTACCGATCAATGACTTCGACTTCGTCGAGACCCAGCCAGCGTCCCTTTCAAACTACCGGCTGATCGCCGCCAATTGGCTTTCGACCAACATCCTGACCTACGCCGTGCTGCTGACTGCGCTCAGTGTTCTGCTGGGGCTTGCGACCGCCATGCTGCTCAATAATCTCGGGCGGCGGGAATGATGGGAAAACTGCTTGCAGCGCTCCTCGCAGGCATTTTCTATCTCTGCCTGCAAACCGTTCCGGCCGAGGCACAACAGCCGATGATCACCACCGAAGCCTGGCAGGCCTATAAGACCAAATTTCTCGATCCCGGCGGCCGGATCATCGACGATGGCAACGGCAATGTCAGCCACAGCGAAGGGCAGGGCTACGGCCTGCTGCTGTCGGTCCTTGCCGGCAGTCCGGCGGATTTCGCGTTGATCTGGGCTTTCACGCGGACGGAGCTTCTCGTGCGCAATGACGGCCTCGCCGCCTGGAAATGGAGCCCCGGCACGAAGCCGCATGTAACCGACATCAACAACGCGTCCGACGGCGATATCCTGATTGCCTATGCGCTGGGCCTTGCCGGCCAGCAGTGGAACCGCAGGGATTATACGGCGGCCGGGGCAGGAATCGCCCGAGCCATTCTCGCAAGGACCATCGTTCAGGACAACGCCCGAACGCTGCTTCTGCCGGGCGTCACGGGATTTTCCGCCGGCGACCGCGAGAACGGCCCGGTCATCAACCTGTCCTATTGGGTTTTCGAGGCCTTTCCGGTTCTCGATCAACTGGCGCCGTCACCGGCCTGGGAAAAGCTGCACGACGACGGCATCGCGCTGATCAACGAACTTCGTTTCGGTCCAAAACAACTGCCCGCCGACTGGGTCTCGCTGAAGCCTTCGCCCAAGCCGGCATCCGGCTTTCCGGCGGAATACGGATACAACGCACTGCGTATACCCCTTTATCTCGTTCGCGGCGGCGTAGCGGACCGGCAATTGCTTTTAAGGTTCCGGCAAGCCACGTCCGGCGCCAATGACGCAATGACAACCGTGGATTTGAATTCCGGCACAACCAGGAATAATCTCTCCGATCCGGGTTATCGAATTGTTAACCATATTCTGGCCTGTGTGGTGGACAAGACGGCGTTGCCGGCGGATGTGAGACAATTCACGCCAACGCTGTATTACCCTTCGACGCTCCATTTACTGGGGTTATCTTTTGTTGCTGCAAAGCATCCGGAGTGCTTATGAGGCCGTCCTTTATCGCACTGTCAGCGATCATCGCGGCCGTCGGCATCGTCGGCATGAAGAAGCCCGACTATGTGAAACATATGATTCAGTCCTTTTCGCCGGCAAGCGAAGATGACCTCGCCCAGCTATCGTCGCGACTGCCTCAACAACAGCCAGCGTTTCAGACCGTCGGTGGAACGGCACCGGTGTTCCAGGAAATCAAGCGACCTTCGGAGCCGCCGCTCGATACCGTGGTCACGGCGGCGACAGCGCCTGCGGTTGATGAAAGTGCGCTGCGCTACTTCGCAAGCCAGGGCGATACCGCAAGGTTGCAAGCGGAAATCTCGCGGCTGAAGGCGCTCTATCCCGATTGGACCCCACCGAAGGACCCGATGGCCATTCCTCAGAATGAGGACAAGCAGCTGGAGACAATGTGGCAGCTCTATTCGCAGGCACGCTACCCCGAAGTCCGCAAGGCGATTGCCGAACGGCAAGCCGCAGAACCCGGCTGGCAGCCGCCTGCGGATTTGCTCGAGCGGTTGAGCGTGGCAGAGGCGCGGCTGCGGCTGATCAATGCATCCGATCTCAAACAATACGAGACGGTCGTGCGCATCGGCGCCGAGACGACCAGCCTGCTGACCTGCAGCGAGGTCGATGTCCTCTGGCGCGTTGCCGAGGCATTTTTCCGGACGAGCAAACCGCAACGGGCGACGGACGCCTATATATACATCCTGAACAATTGCCAGAACGCCGCCGAACGCCTCGCTACGATCCAGAAGGCAGCCGATCTTCTGCCCTCCAAGACGGTCGAAGATCTTCTCGCCAAAGAGAAGACGGCGCCGGATGGCACACGGGAATTCGACAGCATCCGCAACGACCTTGCCCGCCGGTTCGTCGCCGAAGCCAATGCCGACGGAAAGAATATCGTACCGCCCCAGTATGTCTCGCGTGTCGAGCGGCTTGCCGAGACCGGCCGCCTTGCCTCTGACGCCCTGTTGCTCGGCTGGTACCATCTGCCGCGCGGCGACAGGGAAGCCGCCGAAAAATGGTTCCGCCGCGCCCGTGACAAGGAAGATTCCGCCTCCGCCTCACAGGGTCTGGCGCTGACCCTGATCGATCGCAACGTGCCTCTCGACGCCGAGAATGTGGTGTATCGCTGGCGCGACGCCTCCAAGGAGGCAAAAGCGGTCTATCTGGCCGCGACCGCAAACCTGCTTGCGCTCGATCCGCCGATTTCGATCAAGGCCGACGTCCTCAAGCGGATCGCCGCAGAGGTGATCAAATCGCGCGACGCCGCAACGGCCCAGCAGTTCGGCTGGTACGCCCGTGCCTTGAACCAGCCGCAGACGGCGGTGCAATGGTTCAAGACGGCGCTTGGCTGGAAGCTCGACGACGAGCCTTCCGCCTACGGCCTGGCGGTGACCCATCTCCAGTTGGACGATATGAAGGGCGTTTCGGAAATCCAGCGTCTTTGGGCCGGGAGGTCGGAGCGCATAGCCAAGCTCGGCGAAGAGAAAGACGCGTCCGACGCCGCCAAGGAACAATTGCCGGTTCCGGGCGAAACGGTAACCGTCCGGCGCAAGGCCCGCCCGCAGGCGCAAGCGATTGCCGTTTCCGACGAACCTCAGGAATTCAGGGAAACCCCGGATGTCATCGTTCGGCCACGCAAGGGCATAAGTGTCGCAATCGTCCGTGGCTGCAGGACCACGATCAATCCTGAGACGCTGTCGCCCGACGCGGCGCTGGCGCGCGGCTGGTGCCTTATGGAGCTGAACAGGCCACTGGAAGCAGCAGCAGCCTTCGAGGTCGCCTTGCTCGGATCTTCGAAAACGCGCGAGGATGCCGCCTATGGCCAGAGCCTGGCCTATCTGCGTGCCGGATTGGCGAGCAAGGCGGCGGTCGCGGCGGCCAAGGCACCGCAGAAACGTGAACGCGCCCTCGAACTGCAAAAAGCCATTCTGGCCGACAAGGCCATCGCCGCCTTCGACGGGGGCCGCCCGCGGGAAACCTTGCTTGCGCTCGATCAGTTGAATCAGATCACCCCGGAAAGAACGGATCTGCTTGCGTTGAGGGGATATGCCTATCTCAAGATGAAGCGCTATGCTGACGCCCGCCGCATATTCGAAGCACTGGCCGCGATCGGCAATCGGGACGGCCAGCGTGGACTTGCAATTATCAACGAGATATTCCACGAAAACGATTGACCGGACATAAAGTGCCCCACCGGCATTGCGCGTCCGCCCCAAGGAGCGGAGTGAACCATCGTGACGTCATCCCCATTGGACATCTCCGTCAAGACCGCGGACGGACGACAGACGACGCTTGGCGAATTTCGCGGACGGGTGATGCTGGTCGTCAACGTCGCCTCGAAATGCGGCCTGACCGTTCAGTATGAAGGGCTGGAAAAGCTATTCGAAGCAAAGCGCGACGAAGGCCTCGTCATTCTTGCCTTCCCGGCCAACGACTTCATGGGGCAGGAGCCGGGAACCGAAGCGGAAATCGTCGAATTCTGCACCAGCACCTACGACGTCCAGTTCCCGATCTTTGCGAAAATATCGGTCAAGGGCGAGGCGACCCATCCGCTCTACCGCAGCCTGACGACGATCGCGCCCGACGCAATCGGCGAGGGGCCGATGCGCGACCGGCTCAAGGGCTACGGCGTCGAGGCCGACAGCGCTTCCGATGTTCTCTGGAACTTCGAAAAGTTCCTGATCGGCCGCGACGGCAACGTCGCCGCCCGGTTCGCGCCGGATGTGACCGCCGACGACGGGCGCCTCGTTTCCGCGGTCGAAGGAGAGCTTGCGCGGGGACGCTGACGCATTGTCGAAAGCTGTGTTGGGAACCAGCACAGCAAGCGCAATGTTCTTACTGCGCGGCGGCGTTCGCGGGATACTCGCCTGGCACGTACGCCGCTTTCCCGTTCTGTCATCCGGGATGAAAACACGCTTGCATTCGCTCCCGAATGTTCCAGATTGACGAAAGTGGCGTTGATGGAGACAGCGATGGCGGATGATCGCAAGGCGGCACTTGTGCACATATCGGGAAGAGTACAGGGCGTCAGCTTCCGCATCTGGACGCGTACTCAGGCGCAACGGCTGGGCCTGACCGGCTGGGTCCGCAACGAAGCGGACGGATCCGTAACAGCTTTGATCGCCGGACCGGATGGCGCGATCGCCACCATGTTGAAGCAGTTTTGGAACGGGCCGATCGGTGCGTCCGTTTCCAGCGTCGAGACCGAACCAGTTCCCCCCGGCTTGATTCCATCAGAGTTCGTTATCAAGACCTAACACGCGCCTCAGACCGTTCTCGCCTCCTTGGGCGAAAACCCGTATTGCCGCTTGAACGCAGTAGAAAAGTTGGCAGTGCTGGAATAGCCGGCGAGAAAGGCGGCCTGGGCAATGCTGAGACCTTCCGTCTCCAGTGCCATGCGGGCCTCTTCCAGTTTCAGCCGGCGGACGTAATTGAAGACGGTTGTGCCATGGGCGATGTGGAAAAGCCGCTGCAGCGTGTTGACGCTCACCCCGGCTTCCGCGGCCAGTTCCTCGACCGTCGGCAGAGAGCCGCGGCTGCCGCGCAACCGCTCTTTCGCACGTTCGAGCCGCTTTCGCTCCGCCGGCCGCAGCGAGCTCGTTCCTGCCGGCGCCGACCTGATCGATGCGAGCCGGCCGAAGGCCTCCGCGATGATGCCGAGCGCCCGGCTTTCGAGATATAGTTTCTGCATGAAGGGTTGAAGCGGCGGCGGGTGCATCGCCTGTTCGGCAAGCGCGATCAGCGAAGGAGAGGGGTTCCACGACATAGACGCCAGATGCTCGGCGGTGAAGGCCTTCAGCGCCGCGGAATCGGAATGCCCGAAGACATCGCCCGATTCCAGCCATTCGGGAAAGATCCTGATGGTGAATTTGCGCACCCGGTCGCCGATCTGCGCGCAGCGCCGGAAACTCTCCCGATGCCTTTGTGAAAAGAGCGTCGCCGACGGTATCCATCTGTCGTCACGCTCGCCTTTCCTTGCCATCGGAATATCGTGATCGCCGATGCTGGCTGCAACCCCGCCCTGAAAAAACAGCTTGATGCCCAGATGCGGTTGCATCTCGGTCTCGGTGCTGAGATCGCACAGATTGATCACATCGGAATAGTGGACAGTCAGTCCCTGGCGCACCGTGGTCCTTCGGAATGTGCCGCTGAGCACCATGTCCTCGCTGGAGATGTTGTCACTGAGCAGGCGGAAGGACTGATTTTCCCTCCGCATGCGGTCGAAGAAATCCTGCGCTTTGACCTGGGTGTTCATCGGGTAGCGGCTTTATCCGGTGGCGGCGCGGCAATGCGCCCTTGCGGTTTCGCAAACGAAATTGGTGGTTTTGCAAAGATGTTGGCGGTGGCCTTCATCCCGGTATGGGGTATATACACAAAACATGACTATTTCCATCATATTATTTTAAATGGATGGATATGGCCCCAGCTTGGTCAAGAACCGACCGGGGAAACAGGTGGTGATCAAGGAGTTGAAATGCTGCATAAACAAGGCTTTGCATATATCTTAATGGGGACGGTAAGCCTTTTCGGGCTTATGGCTTCCGCCCCTGCGCAAGGCCAGGAGCCTACGGCTCTTGAAAAGATCACCGTCGAGGCGGGCGGTGAAGCCGACGACGGCATCGTCGCGGAAAGCGGCAGTTCAGCCACCAAGACGAAGACCCCGCTGTTGAAGACGCCGCAATCGATCTCCGTCGTCACCAGGAAGCAGATCGAGCAGCAAGGCGCGAAAACCATCGCCGAGGCGTTGCGCTACACGCCGGGCGTATCGCCTGAAATCCGACCGAACGATCGCTACGACATCGTGCCGGTGCGCGGCTTCGGCGGCTATCAGAATTTCGTGCAATATCTGGACGGCCTGCGCCTGCTGCGTGGCCTGTCTTTCTCCCAGCCGACCGTCGATATCTTCGATCTGGAGCGTATCGAGGTCGTGCGCGGGCCTGCCTCGGTGCTCTACGGGCAGATGAGCCCCGGCGGCTTTGTCAATCTCGTCTCCAAAAAGCCGCCGGAAGAGGAAATCCGCGAGGTCGACCTGACGCTCGGCTTTCCCAACTATATCAAGGCGGCTGCCGATTTCGGCGGCAAACTCAATGAAGACGGAACGCTGCTCTACCGGTTGACGGCATCCGGCCGTTACAACGAAACCAATATAGACGACATCACCTCGAAGCGCGTTTCAATTTCCCCTTCGCTGACGATCAAGCCGGAGGAGGGTACGAGCCTGACCTTCCTCTTCAACCATACGAACGACCCGACCAGTTCCTATCCTTCCTATCTGCCGGCGACGGGTACAGCCGTCGCCAATCCCGGCTATGCCGACATTCCCTATGATTTCAACATCGGGGACCCGGATTTCGACATGTTCAAACGATCGGTAACGCGGGCGGGCTATGAATTCGAACACGAGTTCGGCGACTATTTCACCTTCCGCCAGAACCTTCGCTACACCCACATCGAATCGGAGCAGCGCGGCCTGACCGGAGCAGCGATTTCCGGAACCACGATCACGCGGCGGACCTCGCACCTCGACGAGACGGTGGACACGTTCGTGGTCGACAACCAGCTGCAGGCCGATTTCCAGGCGGGCGGCATCGACCACACGCTGCTCTTCGGCGTCGACTATCAATATATCGACGCCGGCCGGCTGCTCGGCAACGGCCTTGGCCCGAGCATCGACTATCTCAACCCGGTCTATGGCGAAGCGATTGTCGATCCCGCGTTCACGACGGACACTTCGCAGATTACCAAGCAGGCGGGCGTCTATCTTCAGGAACAGGCCGAGATCGGCAATCTCAACCTTTCTTTCGGCGGGCGCTACGATCGTTACTCCGTCGAAACCGATACCACGATGCTTGCAACCGGCGTGACGACGAGCGCCGAACAGGAAAATGGCGCCTTCACCGGCAAGGCGGGTGCTACCTATGAATTCGACGGCGGCATCGCACCCTATGTCAGCTATGCGACGTCTTTCGAGCCTCCCGCGGGTCTCGGCTTCAGCGACAGCGGAGGCGTTACGCTGGATCCCGTCAAAGGACAGCAGGCCGAGATCGGCATCAAGTACCAGCCGGAAGGCTCAGGTCTCTTCCTGATGGCCTCGCTCTACGATCTCCGCCAGCAGAATGCCACGGCGTCGGATGCGGCCCATCCCGGCTACTACACCCAGCAGGGCGAAATCCATTCGCGCGGTCTCGAGCTAGAGGCTAAACTCGGCTTGGCCTCGGGCTGGGACGTGGCCGCCGCCTATACCTTCATCGACGCGGAAATCACCAAGAGCGCCGCGGATGTCGTCGGCAATCGCCCGGTGACGGTGCCGGAGCACGCCGCCTCGCTCTGGGTTCATTACACCGTGCAGAGCGGCACCTTTGAAGGCCTCGGCCTCGGCGGTGGCGTGCGTTATGTCGGATCGAGCTACGGCGCCGACGACAACAGTTTCAAGGTTTCCGCCTTCACTCTCGCCGATCTGGCTCTCGATTATGATTTCGGTGCGAAGTCGCCGGATCTCAAGGGACTTTCGCTGAATGTCAGCGTCTCGAACCTCTTCGACGAGGAATATGTCGCTTCCTGCACAACCGCGCTGAATTGCTTCTACGGAACCGGGCGCACGACGCTCGCGACGCTGAAATACAAATGGTGATGGGTCTCCAGCGCATTCCGGCGTTTGGGCGGAATGCACTGCCCATCGCGGTCTATCCGCAGACGGAGTTAGAGATATGAAGCATATATCCGAAATCGAAATACGGCGTTACGCCGTCGAGGTTGGCACACGCCAGACCGAGGTGCAGCGCCGGTTGCGCGACGATACCCTCGAGATGCCGAACGGCAACATGGTCACGACGCCGCCGGCCGGGCAACTGATGGCGTTTCTGGCAAGGACCATCGAGGCCAAGCGGGCGCTGGAGATCGGCACCTTCACCGGCTACAGCGCGCTTGCCATCGCCCAGGCGCTGCCGCCCTCCGGCGAACTCGTCGCCTGCGATGCGAGCGCGGAGTGGACCGGCATCGCCCGGCGCTATTGGGAGGAAGCAGGGGTTGCCGACCGCATCACGCTGAAACTCGGCGATGCCGTTGAAACACTCGATCGGTTGCGGGCAGAAGAAGGCGAGGCGGGCTTCGACTTCGCCTTCGTCGATGCCGACAAGGAAAACTACGACGCCTATTACGAGCGCTGCCTGCGCCTCGTCCGCCCCGGTGGCGTCATCTGCTTCGACAACATGTTCTGGGGCCGCTCGGTGGCTGATCCTGAGGACAACCGTCCGGATACGGTGGCGCTGCGGGCGCTCAATCTCAAGATCCGCGACGACCAGCGGGTCGACATGTCGATGATCCCGCTTGGCGACGGCATGACCTTCATCCGCCGTCGGGCCTGAACAGAGCGGTCCGCTTCGGCGGGCCGATTTCAATCCTTCAATGGAATGATGCTGATGTTACGTATTGCAACACGCGCGCTGACGCTGCTCTTTCGCAGCCGGCCGCGCTTCAAAGTGCTTCGCTGGCTGCCAATCTTTGCTGCGTCTTTCTTCCTGGCGGGGGCGCCGGCACGCGCGGAAATCGTGCTGACCGATCTCAAGGGCCGGACGGTCGCTCTGGAGAAGCCGGCGAGCCGCCTTCTGGTCGACGACGGCCGAATGATCCTGGCGCTGTCGTTCCTCACCGACGATCCGGTCGGTATCCTGGCGGCCTGGCCGCATGATGTCGACCGTTTCGGCCGCGGCCTTTACGAAGCCTATCGGCAAAAATTCCCGCATATCGAGACGCTGCCGAAATCCTCCAGCAACGCGCAGGATCTGTTCGTCGAACAGGTGCTGGCGGCCAAGCCGGATCTCGTGGTGCTGTCGATCTTCTCCCATCCCGCCGAGCAGCAGATCGCGCAGCTTGCCGAGGCCGGCATCGCCGTGGTCTTCGTCGATTTCGTCGCCGATCCCTTCGACAATACCGACACGAGCCTTGCCATTCTCGGCGAGGCGATCGGCAAGCAGGACCAGGCCGCAAGGGTCGTCGCCTTCCGGCAGGCGCAGAAAAAGCTGATTTCCGACCGGCTCGCCGACAACAGGCCAGCCAGCCGTCCGGTCGTTTTCCTGGAGGCGCATGCTTCGACGAGCGAGCCGTGCTGCAACTCGCCAGGGACCGGCAATATCGGCCGCTTCATCGATTTCCTCAATGCGCGCAATATCGGCGATGTCCTGAAAGGGCGGCCCTTCGGCCAGATCAACCTCGAATACGCGATCGCGTCCCGGCCGGACGTCTACATCGCCAGCGGCGGCGAATATATGGCTGAGCGTAGCGGTCTTCTGATCGGGCCCGCCTATGGCAAGGCCAAAACTGCCGAAACACTTCAGCTTCTGCTCGACCGGACCGGCTTTCAGCAGTTGCCGGCGGTGAAGAACGGCAACGTGCATGGCATATCGCAGCAGGTGTTCAATTCCCCGCTCGATCTCCTGGCTTTGGAACTGGTCGCAAAATGGGTGCATCCGCGGCTTTTTGCCGATCTCGACATCGAAGAGACGCGGCGGGTGCTGAACGGGATGATGGCGATCCCCCTCACCGGAAACTACTGGACCGACTGACACGGCATGGCGTCGCCCGCCTCGTCGTGGCGACGCCGGCACGCTTTGAATCCACGTGAACAACTGGAGAGCACAATGGCTAATCCGATGATCTGGATCGACGAGGATGCGCAGACGCAGGCCCCATCGGCGCGACAGGTTCCCTATGTCCTTAAAACCGCCGGCGAAACGCTGCTTGCCCTTGGACAGAACGCCCTGCTGCCGCAAGGCCCGCTGGCGGAATTAAGCGAACGGACCGCTCGGTTCTTCCGCGACCATAGCGAAGGGCCGGACATGTTGGTCGGAGCGCTGCCTTTCGAACCCTCGGCATCGGCCCATCTTTTCCAGCCGGAACGGGTCTTGCGGGTTCAAGGCCGCCATGACCTCGGGGCGGTGCCCGGCCTTGGCGGTGCGCAGCCGCAGGCCGGCCCGGCCCGCATCCTTTCGGTTACCGCCGATCCCGATCCTGAGATCTTCGCTGCGGCGGTTTCGGCCGGTCTCGAGGCCATGGAGGCCGCCGGCGCGGATCTGCGCAAGATCGTCCTGTCGCGCAGCCTGAAGATCAGCGCCAGCCGTGATTTTTCCGCCGCCGACCTCATGCGCCGCCTTTCCGGCGACGACAGCGTCACGGTCTTTGCCACGCCACTTCCGCCGCGCGGTGCGAACGGGCGGACGCTGATCGGCGCGACGCCGGAGCTTCTGGTCGAAAAACGCGGCTGCAGCGTGGTCTCCCATCCGCTCGCGGGCTCCGCCCGCCGCCATCCAGACGCGGCCGCGGACCGGCGCTCGGCGGCCGCTCTCCTCAGCTCCGAGAAGGATCGCCGCGAGCATGCGATGGTGGTGGAATCGATCTTCGACCTCCTCTCGCCCTATTGCCTTGACCTGTCCGCTCCGGAGGGCACCGGGCTCAGGGCGACCGCCAGCATGTGGCACCTGGGGACCCGGATTGCCGGACGGTTGAAGGATGCCTCGATGCAATCGGAATACCTGGCCGCGCTCCTGCATCCGACGCCCGCCGTCTGCGGCCTGCCGCGGGCGGCGGCCCACAGCAAGATCGGCGAGCTCGAAAGCCATGACCGCGGCTTTTATGCCGGCGCTGTCGGCTGGTGCGATTCGGCCGGGGATGGGCGCTGGTTCGTTTCCATCCGTTGCGCCGAGATCGAAGGCTGCGAGGCAAGGCTCTATGCCGGCGCCGGGATTGTCCCGGGCTCGACGCCGGAAGGCGAGATCGCCGAAACGGCTGCGAAATTCCGTGCGATGCTCGACGGCTTCGGCATCGACGGCGCCCGTTACGGTATCTGAGGGGTGACCATGCTGGAACTGAAACAAAGCTGGCCGGACGGCCTTGCGGCAAAGTACCGGGCTGCCGGCTATTGGCGCGGCGAAACCATGTTCGGCTTTCTGCGTGACCGCGCCGTTCGAGCGCCCGACAACATCGCGGTGGTCGGCGGCCCAATCCGCTGGACCTACGGCGAGCTCGTCAAACGGGCCGAGGCCCATGCCGCCGGATTTCTCTCGCTGGGCCTCGTTCCCGGCGAGCGCGTGATCGTGCAGCTTCCGAACATTGCGGAGTTCCTCTCGGTCGTCTTCGGGCTGTTTCGCGCAGGCCTCGTCCCGGTCTTTGCGCTGCCCGCGCATCGGGCGACCGAAATAGCCCATTTCGCGCTGAAAGCCGAAGCGAGCGCCTATGTCATCGCCGAAAGGCATGAGGACTTCGACTACAGGATCCTGGCGCGCGAGATCCGCTCGATCGCACCCGCGCTTCGCCATGTCGTGGTGATCGGCGAGGCGCAGGAGTTTACACCGCTCGACGGGTTGCCGACCGAAGGCGTGCCGCTCCCACCTGATCCGCCTTCCTCCGACGTCGCCTTCCTGCAGATCTCCGGCGGCAGCACGGGACTGTCGAAGCTCATTCCTCGCACCCATGACGACTATATCTACAGCTTTCGCGCGAGCGCCGAAATCTGTGGACTCGGCGAGTCCAGCGTCTATATGGCGGCCTTGCCGGTCGCCCATAATTTTCCGATGAGCTCGCCGGGCATTTTCGGAGCACTCCATGCCGGGAGCCGGATCATCCTTTGCCCGTCGCCGAGCCCAGAGAAGGCATTCACGCTGATCGAAAAGGAACGGGTGATAATCACCGGCGTCGTTCCACCGCTGGCGCTCCTGTGGATGCAGGCCGCGGCGACGACCGGTCACGACATTTCGAGCCTTGAGGTACTGCAGGTGGGCGGCGCCAAATTCGCCCCTGAAGCCGCCGCCCGCGTCCGCGCCACGCTCGGCTGCACGTTGCAGCAGGTTTTCGGCATGGCCGAGGGCCTCGTCAACTATACCCGGCTAGACGATCCGGAAGAGGTCATCGTCCAGACACAGGGACGGGCGATCAGCCCGGACGACGAGATCCTGATCGTTGACGATCTGGGACAGCCGGTGGCGGAGGGCGAACCCGGAGTGCTGCTTACGAGAGGGCCGTATACGATCCGGGCCTATCACAATGACGCGGCGGCCAATGCACGCTCCTTCACACCCGATGGCTACTACCGGACCGGTGACATCGTGTCGAAGACCCCCGATGGCTATCTGATCGTCCGGGGCAGGGCGGGCGATCACATCAATCGCGCTGGCGAGAAAATCTCGGCCGAGGAAATCGAGGATCATCTGCTCGCCCATCCGGCGGTCTTCGACGCCGCGGTCGTCTCCATTCCCGATCCCTATCTCGGCGAGCGCAGCTGCGCCTTCGTGATCAGCAAGGGCGAGAAACCGAAAACGATTGCCTTGAAGGCCTTCGTGCGCGGTCGTGGGCTTGCCGAGTTCAAGGTGCCCGACCAGATCGTCTTCGTCGAGAAATTCGAGACGACGGCCGTCGGCAAGATCAGCCGCAAGACGCTTCGCCAAAATCTTCGCGAACAGTTTCTGAAACAGATGCCGGTGGAGGCCTGACGATGGGATTGCCGAAAATAGCCCCCTACGACCTGCCGTCCGCCGGCGAAATGCCGAAGGCCAGGGCCGACTGGACGTTCGACCCAACGCGGGCCGCACTTCTGATCCATGACATGCAGAACTATTTCATCGGTGCCTTTTCGCCGGAAAATTCCCCCATCGCTCCGGTGATCGCCAATATCGCCCGGCTGCGATCGGTCTGCGACAAGGCTGAAATTCCAGTGTTCTACACCGCGCAAACCGGCAACCAGGACCGCCGCGACCGCGGGCTCCAAGCCGATTTGTGGGGATCGGGCATGAGCGACGCGGCCGAACACCAGCCCATCACGCCTGCACTGAGCCCGCGCGATGGCGATATCGTCCTGGTCAAGCACCGCTACAGCGCCTTTCAGCTCAGCAATCTGGCGCATCTGATGCAGGTCCGCGACCGCGACCAGCTGATCGTCTGCGGCATCTATGCCCATATTGGCTGCCTGCTGACAGCCGCCGAGGCCTTCCAGCGCGACATCAAGCCTTTCCTCGTCGGCGATGCGGTGGCGGACTTTTCCCGGGAACGCCACGACCTCGCACTCAACTATGTCGCCATGACCTGCGGCATTCCCATCAGCGTTGATGCGCTGTCCGGCGCAATCGAGAGAGGAGCCCTCGCATGAAGCGTCCGTTTACCCGCGAGCAGATGCGGCTCGATATCGCGGCGATGATCTATGCCGATCCAGACGAGATCGGTGCCGACGATAACCTGATGGATCTGGGTCTCGATTCCATGCGCGCCATGAACCTCGTTCTCCTCTGGCAGGAGCGCGGCATCACTCTCGACTTTTCCGAACTGGCGGAATGCCCGACACTCGCCGGCTGGTGGGCGGTCGCGCAGCGCCGGATTCCCGTTGCGCTGGAGGCCTGACCATGCCGGCATTCGCACCCAACGACCGCCGCTCCCAGGAAACCGGACGCACATTTCCCTTGACGGATGCCCAGGCGGGCCTCTGGTTCGCGCAGTCCATCGATCCGCAAAACCCGGTCTTCAATACCGGGCAATATGTGGACATCAACGGACCTCTAAATGTTGCCGCCTTCGAGGAGGCGGTCCGGCAGGTGGCAATGGAGGCAGACAGCCTCGCCGTCCGGATTCTCGGGCAGGATCGGCAGGTCGTCAACGAGCGCAACCGACCTTTCCTCACGATCGAAGACGTTTCGGGCCGCAAAAATCCGCGCGAAGCCGCGCTGGACGTGATCCGCACCGATATGGGCCGCGCCGTTGACATGACGGCGGAACCGCTTGCCCGCCAACATCTCTTCCGTCTCGCAGATGAGAGCTTCCTCTGGTACCAGCGCCTGCACCATGTGATCACCGACGGTTTTGCCACAGGTCTCGTCACCCAGCGCATTGCCCAGTTCTACAATGCCGCGCTGTCGGGCGGCACTGCCGGCCATCCGCTGACGGACATGGAAATCGCCGTGCGCGACGACCTCGGCTACCGCCAGTCTTGCCGCTTCCGGGAGGACCGCGACTATTGGCTGGACGCCATGCGCGACCTTCCCGACGTGGTCGGCATGAAACCGGGCCTCGCGCGCAGCGGCGTGAGCTATCAGCACGTCGAGCGCATGCTCGATGCTACTTTCTGCGCGGGTCTTGTCGCGCTTGCAAAGGCGACACAGCTTTCCTGGCCGGACATCCTGACCGCACTTGCCGGGGTCTATTTCGCCCGCCATGTAGGGGGCAGTGAGGTCGTCATCGGCGTTCCCTTCATGGGGCGGTTCGGCGCAAGCGTTGCCCGGGTGCCGACCATGGTCATGAACGTTCTGCCGCTTCGGCTCGCCGTTGACGAGGAGGAGGAACTGGTCACCTGGCTTCGCCGGTCGGCCGGCCGCATCGTCAGGGATCGCCGCCATGGACGCTATCGCAGCGAGCAGGTCCGCCGGGATTGCGGGCTTCTGGGCGGCCACAGGCGGCTTTCCGGACCGCTCGTCAATGTCCTGCCTTTCGACGCCTTACCGTCGCTTGCCGGCGTTCAGACGCATCTCACAATCCTCGGAACCGGTCCCGTGGACGATATCACTTTCAGCTTTCGCGGCGATCTGGGCGCGGGAAACCTGCGTCTGGAAGTGGACACCAATCCCGGCCTCTACGACGAAACGGAAACCGCTGCCCACGGCGTGCGGCTGGCCGCCTTCTTGTCCGCAGCCGTTTCAGGCGCACTTGCGGGCAGGCGGCTGTGCGACATTCCGACGGTCACCGGCGAAGAGAGCCGCTGGCTGATCGAGACTCTTAACGATACGGCCCATCCGGTTCCGGAAAAAACGCTCGCCGTACTGATCGAGGAGCGTTTGTCGGCCTTTGCCGCGAGCGAGGCCGTGCGCTTCGAGGGGCGGTCGCTCACCTATGGGGATCTCGATCAACGAAGTGCGGCGCTGGCGGAAGCCCTTCTCGAACACGGCGCGGGACCGGGCGCCATCGTCGCGGTGACGCTGCCGCGCTCGCTCGATCTCATCGTCGCACTGATCGCGATATTGCGGGCGGGAGCGGCCTATATGCCGCTCGATCCGGCCCATCCTCCGGAGCGGCTGAACAAAATCATGAACTCCGCGGGTCCGGTGGCGTTGCTGCGGGCCGAAGATGGTGGCGATTTCGCCGGCATTCCCTCCCTGCCACCGTCGCTTTGGCCGGATGAGCCGCGCGGCCTGGCGATCCCGGGTCCGTCCGGCGCAGACCCCGCTTATGTGATCTATACCTCCGGCTCCACCGGTGAGCCGAAGGGGGTCGTGGTCGGGCACGACGCCATCGTTAACCGCCTGGAATGGATGCGGCTGCACTACGGCTTCACGGCTGAAGACGTCATTCTGCAGAAGACGCCGATGACCTTCGACGTTTCCGTCTGGGAGTTCTTTCTCGCCTTCCTGTGCGGCGGGCTGCTTGTCGTCGCACCGCCGGAAGCGCACAGGGACCCGGTCGCCATGGCCCGCATCATCCGAGACAACGGCGTCACGACGGCGCATTTCGTGCCGTCCATGCTGTCAGCCTTCCTTGCGGAACCAAAATCGCGCGGACTGTCGCTGAGCCGGGTGTTCTGCAGCGGCGAGGAACTGACCGCGGACCTCCGCGACCGTTTTCATGACCGGATCGAGGCCGAGCTGCACAATCTCTATGGACCGACGGAAGCTGCCGTCGATGTCAGCTACTGGCCGGCGGATCGCAAGGACGCATCCCGTCCGGTGCCGATCGGCTTTCCGGTCTGGAATACCCGCCTCTATGTCTTGGACGACCATCTCCGCCCCGTTCCGGCCGGAGTCGACGGGCACCTCTTCATCGCCGGCCGGCAGCTGGCGCTGGAATATCTTGGCCAGAAAGCCCTGACTGAAGATCGTTTCATTGCCGATCCCTTTCATCCAGGCGAGTGCATGTACCGCACGGGTGATCTTGCCCGGGTTCGCGACGACGGCGCCATCCTCTATCTTGGTCGTTCCGATCACCAGATCAAGCTGCGCGGTCTGCGTATAGAACTCGGCGAAATCGAAACAGCGCTGCTCTCCCATCCCGCCGTCACCCAAGCCGTGGTCATTCTGCGCGAGGACCAGCCTGGAGACAAGCGCATCGTCGCCTATGTGACGGCTGAGGCAAATGTCTTGCCTGCCGAGATTTCGGCCCACGGCGCTACCCGCCTGCCGGACTACATGGTTCCTTCGGCGATCATGGTTCTCGACGCCTTTCCCGTCAATGGTAGCGGCAAGCTGGATCGCAAGGCGCTGCCGGCTCCGGCACATGCCGGGACAAGGGGCAGGGCGCCGGAGACGGAAAGCGAAAAGCTGGTCGCCCTGCTTTTCGCGCGGGTGCTGCAATCGCCCGGGCCTTTTTCC
Organism: Pararhizobium sp. LjRoot238; assembly: GCF_964252955.1. NCBI lineage: Bacteria > Pseudomonadati > Pseudomonadota > Alphaproteobacteria > Hyphomicrobiales > Rhizobiaceae > Pararhizobium > Pararhizobium sp. LjRoot238. Next base: position 97,883 of record NZ_CAXUPP020000006.1, read on the forward strand.
GCCGCCGATGATTTCTTCGATCTCGGCGGGCATTCGCTGCTGGCCGTCGAATTGATGCTGCATCTGCGCGAAATCCTCGGACGCGATGCCGGCATTGGCGTCCTGTTCGAGCATTCGACGATCGGCAAGCTCGCCCACTACCTCGATCAGGGGCCGGTCTCCCCCGACACCGGGCTTCAGCCACTGGTCAAGCTGAATGCAGTGACCGCGGGCAGGGCGCCGGTCTTCATGCTGCATCCGGCGGGCGGCCTGTCCTGGTGCTACAACGGGCTTGCCCGCGCACTTGGCGCCGAAAGACCCGTCTGGGGCGTGCAAGCGCTAGCGCTCGATCCGGAAGCGGAGGCGCCGCGCAGCCTTGAGGAAATGGCGAGGGACTATGCGCGCCGCATTCGGTTTCTGGCCGGCGGCGAGACCATCCACCTCGTCGGCTGGTCTGTCGGCGGCATTCTCGCCCAGGCGGTGGCCGTTCAGTTGCGCGACATGGGCCTTGTCGTCGGCGTCGTCGCCATGCTCGATGCCTATCCTTGCGATTGCTGGCGCGATGAGCCTGATCCCGGACCGGGGGCCGAACTGAAGGCGCTGCTCGCCATCGGCGGGCACGACCCGGACCGATTGCCGGACCTGCCGCTGACCCGGCCTGCCGTCACCGCATTCCTGGCTGAAAATGGTAGTCCGCTCGCCAGGCTTCCCGCCGCCGCACTCGACGGCATGATGCGCGTTGTCGGGCTCAACAATCGCTTCGTGCGAGCCCATCACCATCGCCGCTATGAGGGTCCGCTCCTGCATTTCCGCGCGGCCGCCGACCATGGCGACGGCATTTTGACGCCGGAAAGCTGGCGGACCTATTCTGCGTCGCTGAGCATCCACGAGGTGCCCGTCCTGCATGCCCATATGACGGGGGCCGAGGCCGTCACCCATATCGCCCCGGTCCTGAAGGCGGCGATCGAAAACAAAGAAAACGGAGAGAGCGACCATGGCATTCAGCGGGCTTGAGGGCAAAACCGCCTTCGTCACCGGTGCCGGCGGCGGCATCGGCCATGCCGTGGTGAAACTGCTTCTCGACGAAGGGGTCAAGGTCGCGGCCAGCGATCTCGCCGTCGAGACGCTCGAGACGCTGGCCGGTGCGAATCTCAGGATCGACCGTCTCGATGTCAGCCGGAGCGCGGCGGTCGACCGGCTCGTCGACGATGTCGCGGGCGCCTGGGGCGGTGTGGATTTCGGCGTCAATGTCGCCGGCGTGCTCGCAACGGCCACCATCCTTGAAACCTCGGACGAGGAATGGAACAGGGTTTTCTCCGTCAATGCAGCAGGCGTCTTCCATGTCTCGCGGGCGCTCGCGCGCCACATGGCGCCCCGTCGGCAAGGCAGCATCGTGACCGTGAGTTCCAACGCTGCCGGCATCCCGCGACAGAACATGGCCGCCTATGCCGCCTCCAAGGCGGCCTCGACCATGTTCACACGCTGCCTCGGGCTGGAACTTGCCGAATACGGCATCCGCTGCAACATCGTCGCACCGGGCTCGACCTTGACGTCGATGCAGACCGGCATGTGGAGCGACGAAGCAGGAGCCGCGCGGGTGATCGAGGGGTCGCTTGCGACCTACAAGCCCGGCATCCCGCTGCGGAAACTGGCGACGCCCGAGGACGTTGCCAATTCCGTGGCTTTCCTCCTGTCCGACAGGGCAGCACATATCACCATGGCCGATCTCTATGTCGACGGCGGCGCAACGCTTCGGGGTTGAACGATGAAACAAACATGCAAGAAACAGGACGGGCCATCGACCTTTGCCGCCCGCGAGGCAAGCCGCGAGGCAATGCCGGAAACCGAGATGGACGCAATGCCTGTGACCATGCCGGGCTGTCGGCGGTTCATGCTGATGGCCGAAAGCGGCCTGCCTTATGAGATTTTCGCCTTCGTTCCCGACGCGCCGCCGCCGCCTCGAGGGTTTCCGGCCATCTATGTCCTGGATGCCAATTCGGATTTCATCACCGTCGCCGAGACCGTGCGGCGGGTTTCGCGCCGTCCGAAGGCGACCGGCATCGATCCTGCCGTGGTGATCGGCATCGGCTATCCGAAGACGGGCGACTACAATGCCGATCGCAGGCACTATGACTTCACCCGCGGACCGGCGGATGCCGGCGTCTTCCCCGACCGGGACGGCACAGACTGCGGGGGCCAGGCGGCCTATATCCGCTTTCTCACCCATCGGCTTCTGCCCCATGTCGCGACGCATTTCCCGATCGACGATGCCCGGCGGACCCTTCTCGGCCATTCGCTGGCGGGCTATTTTGCGCTCGACCTTCTGGCGCAGCACCCCGGCATGTTTGCCGGCTATATCGCCTTCAGCCCGTCGATCTGGTGGGACAGGCCGGTGCTCTCGGCGTCCCTGCGCGAAGCCGGGCCGACCTTTGCCGGCACGGTGCACGTCTATGCCGCGGTCGGGGGATGGGAGCAGGATCTTGCACCTTGGCAGTCGAAGGAACAGTTCGGTCCGCGCTATCATCAGGTCCGGCAAGCGCGGCGGATGATCGACAACGTCCGGGAATTGATGCTCGAACTGAACCACGCCTTCGGTTCTTGCGCCGCAGTGAAGTTCGAGGTCCGCGACGACGAGGATCACGCCACCGTCGTCACGTCCGCGCTCTGCCGGGCCTTGAGATACGTCACCGGCAGAGCGTAGGGATCGGGTTTCGTCTCACCGTCGCCTCCGTCGGCGCAACACGGTCCGGGATATCGACCTCCCAGATTTCGCATCAGTTCCAATCCACGCTAAGCGGCCCGGTTCGTTCAGAAATCCGCCACCTTGCCCCAGGCCGCGGTTTTGAAGCGGTTCGGGTGATAGGGGCGGGGATCGACCAGAGGCTCCGCGCCGGTGATGATATCGGCAATCAGGTGTCCGGCACCGGGGCCGATGCCGAAGCCGTGGCCGCTGAAACCAGCGGCGAGGATGAAACCGGGGACAGAAGCGATTTCGCCGATGCCGGGCACGCCGTCGGGCGTGCTGTCAATATATCCCGCCCAGGCCGCGGTGATGCTTGTCTTGGTGAGCGAGGGCAAGAGCGCGCAGGCGCGGCGATGAGTGAGCTCAATGGTGCTGCGATCGGGCGTCGGGTCGAGAATACGCATCCGTTCCATCGGGGTCGGAGCATCCAGCCGCCAGCGGGCCAGCGTCTCGTGGCCTGAGCGCCAGCCTTCGGCGCCACCCGGCGCCAGGCTGCGCCACCGGCGCAGGAACATCGGCACGAACTGGTCTGCAAAACGCAACTGCTGCGGCGTGGGATCGACGCGCCCGCGCCCGCTGATCGCCAGAGTGTAGCCGTTGTCGCTCCGCCGCGTGATCGAAACGTCAGCCGTGTGGAGCGCATCGGGGAGATCATCCGCCCCGGCCGAGACCGACAGGATCGACGAGCGGATGGATGCCTGCGGAAAGCGGATGCCGATCTGACGGCAGAAGGATGACGCCCAGGCGCCGCCCGCCATGACGGCGACGGGCGTGCGGATGGTTCCCCTTTCGGTCACCACCGCGCTCAGTCGTCCGGCCGTAGTCTCGATACCGCGTGCGGCGCAATTCTGATGCACGCTGCTGCCGAGTTTCACGATTGCTTTGGCGACGGCAGGTGCCGCACGCGAGGGATCGGCGGTGCCGTCCGACGGGGAGAAGACCCCGCCCTTCCAAATCCGGCCACTTGCCCTGCCGCGTTCGGTCGCCTTCGTGCTGTCGAGCATATGCGTTGTCACGCCGGCGGTTCCGGCAAAGTCGCGCCAGCGGGCCCAGCCCTCAAGTTCGGCATCGTCGTTGCTGAGGTAGAGCAGTCCGCAGCGCCGGAACCCCGTGTCCTCGCCGGTTTCGGCCGCAAAACGCTCCCACAGGTCGAGGCTCTTTGTCGCCATCGGCAGTTCCCGCGCATCCCGGTTCTGCTGACGACACCAGCCCCAGTTTCGGCTCGACTGCTCGGCGCCGATCAGACCTTTCTCCAGAAGCGCGACTTTCAGACCCCGGCGCACAAGATAGTAGGCCGCGAAGACGCCGACGATGCCGCCGCCGATGATCACCGCGTCGGCGCTTTCAGGCAGGGTTTGATTCGTTTCGATCTTTTGAAGGGGCACACGCATTGCAGATCTCCAGCTCAAGCCGTCAATCTACCCGCGCCCGGACGAAGGCGTAGCTGGAGTTCATGGATGTCCAGCATTTTCTACTGTCTTGCGCGGCGCGGCAACCTTTTATGCTACCCAATAGGAATGCATAGATAATGACAGTGATGCCCCATGTGCTATGGTCGGGTTGGGATGGATGCAGCATTTTCTGCTGCATCCATCCGTCGATGACACCAACACGGCAGGTCTCACATGAAACTGGATCGGATCGACATCAAGATCCTCTACGAGCTGCAGAAGAACGGCCGCATCACCAATGTCGAGCTTGCCGAACTGGTCAATCTTTCGCCGAGCCCTTGTCTGATGCGGGTGAAGAAGCTGCAGGCCGAAGGCTATATTGTCGGCTATTCGGCCCAGGTCAATGTCGGCAAGCTCGGCCAGACCCTGACGGTTTTCACCGAGGTCACCCTCAAGAATCACCGGCAGATCGACTTCGCCCGCTTCCTGGCCGCGGTCGAGAAGGTCGACCAGGTGATCGAATGCCATCTGGTTTCCGGCGGCTACGACTATATGCTGAAATTCGTGACGGCCGGGATCGGCGAGTACCAGACCATCATGGAACGGCTGACGGACATGGATATCGGCATCGACAAGTATTTCAGCTTCGTGGTGCTGAAGTCGCCGATCGTCAAGGCCCACATGCCGTTGACCAGTCTCTTTCCCCTCTGAAGAAGAGACGACCGCCTCTCAGCGCCGGCAATAGGCGCGGACCAACTCCGGGTCCTGCTCAAGTCCGTCGAGCCAGTTCGGATCGAGCTTCGGCACGGAGGAGAAGAGCAGTTGCGAATAGGGATGCTTCGGCTTTTTTCCTGCGTTGGATGGCGTGATCTGCTCGACCTTTTCGCCCGCATACATCACGACGATCTCGTCGCAGATGGCCTCCACCACCGAAAGGTCGTGGCTGATGAAGATGTAGGACAAGCCGAGTTCGCGCTGCAGTTCCTTCAGCAGTTCGATCACAGCGGCTGCGACGACGGTGTCGAGGGCCGAGGTGATTTCATCACAGAGGATCAGCTTCGGGTCGGCCGCAAGGGCGCGCGCGAAGTTCACGCGCTGCTTCTGACCGCCGGAAAGCTCGGCCGGACGCCGCTGGCGGACCGATGACGGCAACCGAACCATATCCAGGAGCTCGTTGATCCGCTTGTCCCGGGCCTTGCGGTCCATGCCGTGATAAAAGGCAAGCGGCCGCGCCAGAATGTCCTCGATCGACTTTGCGGGATTGAGCGCCGTATCGGCATATTGGAAGACGATCTGCATTTCGCGCAGTTGCTCGCGGGAGCGGCCGCGGACGCTTTGCGCCAGTTCCCGCCCGTCGAAGACGATCTGACCGGCAGAGGCAGGCAGAATGCCGGCGATCGCCCGGGCCAGCGTGGACTTCCCACAGCCGGATTCACCGATGATGCCGAGATTGCGGCCCCGTTCCACCTTGAGGCTGACCGATTGGACGGCACGCACCAGGGGCAGACCGTCATTCTGAATTGTACCATAGCCCGCGATAAGGTTTTCGACCGTGAGAATATGGGGCGTGTCCATGGCCGCCGCCGACTGGGCGCCTCGTGCCTTGGGCTCGAAGGCGGCAAGCAGTTCGCGCGTATAGGGATGTTGTGCATGCGACAGGATATTGTCCGTGGTTCCGGCTTCCTGAACCTCGCCGCCCTTCAGCACGATGATCCGGTCAGCGATCTGCGCGACGACGGCGAGATCGTGGGAGACATAGATGCCGGCGATACCGCCTTTGCGCATCACGGCCTTGAAGGCGCGAAGCACCTCGATCTGCGTCGTCACATCGAGCGCCGTTGTCGGTTCATCGAAGATCACCAGCTTGGGATCGCCGATCAATGCCATGGCAGCGGAAAGGCGCTGCAACTGACCGCCAGAAACCTGGTGCGGATAGCGGTCGCCGATCGTTTCGGGAGCGGGCAGGGAAAGCGCCCGGAAAAGTTCGATCGCGCGGACTCTTGCCTCGGCGACCGGCATCAGATCGTGAATGCGGGTCACTTCGATCACCTGGTCCATGATCGTGGCGGCTGGATTGAAGGCCGCGGCCGCGCTCTGCGGCACATAGGCGACTTCGGTGCCGCGAACGGCAGCCCGTTCCTTTTCCGAAAGCCTGGCCATATCCTTGCCCGCGAGCATCACGCTGCCGCCGGAAATGCGGCAGCCCGCGCGGGCATGGCCCATCAGGGTAAGGGCAATCGTCGTCTTTCCCGAGCCGCTTTCACCGATCAGCGCGACGATTTCGCCTTCCGCGACGTCGAAGCTGACACCTTTGATGATCTCAACGATACGGCCGGAATCGGTCTTCGCCTCGACCTTCAGATCACGGGTTTCAACGAGGTTGGCCATCATGCGCTCCGGTCCCGGATCTTGTAGGGCAGGTTGTCGATCAGAAGGTTCACGCTGATGGTGAGGCTTGCGATCGCAATCGAGGGAAAAATCACAGCGGGTGCGCCAAAGGGCAGGCCGCCGATATTCTCGCGGACGAGGGCACCCCAGTCGGCATAGGGCGGCTGGACGCCAAGGCCAAGAAACGACAGACCGGACAGGAGCAGCACGATGAAGACGAAACGGAGACCAAGATCGGCAAGCACCGGCCCCAGGATGTTCGGCAGGATTTCGGAGCCAACGAGGTAGAAGACGTTCTCACCACGAATCCGCGCGACGGTGATGAAATCCATGGCGTTGACGTTCACCGCAAGCGCACGGGCAAAACGATAGGCCCCGGGGATGTAGATCACCGACAGCGTAAAGATCAGAACCGGGATTGACGATCCCACGGCTGCTACGACGACAAGCCCGAACAGCTTGCTCGGGATGGAGTTCAGCGCATCGAGAAAGCGGCTGAGCACCGTATCGGTCCATCCGCCCGTCACCGCGGCGATCATGCCCAGCACGACGCCGGTAAAGCAGGCAATCGTGACGGCGGCCAGCGAGATGCCGACGGTGTAGCGCGCGCCCATCAGGATACGCGAGAAGATATCGCGCCCGAGATAGTCGGAGCCCATCCAGAACTGACCGGACATCGGACCGAAATAGTCGAAGTCGACAATTTCTCCTACCGGGTAAGGGATGAGAATGGGGGCGAAAATGGCGATGAGAGCCCACAACAGGATAACGGCAAGGCCTGTCATTCCAACCAGATTGAAGCGATAGCCGGCACGGCGTCCGATTGGCTTATGCGTGGTGTCTGTCGTCATCGGAGCCTCGGATTCGAAAGAATGGCAATAATGTCGGCAAGCGTGATCAGGACCAGATAACCGAGGCAGAAGATCATCGCGCAGCTCTGGATTAACGGCAGGTCGCGCGTGGCGACCGCATCGACCATCAACTTGGCAATCCCGGGGTAGTTGAAGATGGTCTCAACGATGATCACCCCGCCGAGCAGATAAGATAGCGAGAGGGCGACCGCATTGACGATCGGACCAAGTGCATTCGGAAGAGCGTGCTTCAGGACAATCCGGCGCCGTGACGCACCCTTCAGCAGGGCCATTTCGACGTAGGGCGTGTTCAATGTTTCGACGACGGCGGCACGTGTCATACGGATCATCTGGGCGGAAACGACGAAGGTCAGCGTGATCACCGGCATGGCATAGACCCGCAGCAAGTCGGTGAAGGAGTGCACCTCATTGGCAAAGGAGAGCGCCGGCAGCCATTTCAGGTAGACCGCGAAGAGAAGGACGGCCGAGGTTGCGACCATGAATTCGGGGACGGATATCACGCCGATCGTGAGGATGGTGACGATCCGGTCGTAGAGGGAGCCACGCATCATTGCAGCGGTAATGCCGAGCGTGAGTGCAATCGGCACCGAGAACAAGGCGGTTACTCCGGCGAGTTTCAGCGAGTTGATGAAGCGCCCGCCGATCAGTTCGGCAATCGGCATGTCGTTGGCGTAGGACGTGCCGAGATCACCCGCCAGGAGCCCGGCGAACCACCGCATGAACCGGAAAATGGCCGGCTCGTCCAGGTGCATTGCCTTGCGCAGGCCTTCGACGGCTTCCGGCGTGGCGGCCTGGCCGAGCAGGATCGTTGCCGTGTCGCCGGGCAGCATGGTCGTGGCGAAGAACACCGCAAACGATACGATGACCAAGGTAACAAGGGCAATGAGCAACCTGCTCATCACGAGGGACATAACCCTATTGCTCACGCGCGCGCTCCCTTTGGCGTTCGGCTGATGGACTATACGCGATCGGAAAGCGGACCGGGGGCGAAATCCGCCCCCGGCCATTCGCTTCGTCAGGCTTCGAGCCAGACATATTCCGCGAATGCGTAGCCCATCTGGCCGCCAAGCGGGTTAGGAGCAAGGCCTTTCAGCTTGACTGTCGTTGCGTCGACATTCGAGAGATAGGCAGGGATAGCGGTTCCCGCCTCTTCAGCGACCATGACCTGCATCTCGTTGTAGATTTCCTTGCGCTTTGCCTGATCGAGAGAGCCCCGCGCCTCGATCAGCATCTTGTCGAACTTCTCGGACTTGTACTGGCTCTCGTTCCACGGGGCGTCCGAGGTGTAGAGCAGCGAGAAGAGGATGTCCGGCGTCGGCCGAGGATTGATGTTGCCGAAATGGACCGGCGCCTTGAGCCAATAGTTGTCCCAGTAGCCGTCGGAGGGTACGCGCTGGACGTCGAACTTCATGCCGATTTCGGCGGCCGCTGCCTGAACGATCATGGCCATGTCGATCGAAGAGGTCGCAGCTTCCGAAGCGATCATGGGGATGGATTGACCGAGGACTCCCGCCTTTTCAAAATGGAACTTCGCCTTTTCGGGATCGAAGGCCTTCGGCTTCAGGTCGGCATTGTGGTAGAAATTGGCCGGAGAAACCGGCTGGTCATTGCCGATTTCCGCCAGACCGCGCAAAGCCGATTTCTGGATCTGTTCGCGGTTGATCAGATACTTCATGCCCTCGACGAAATCTTTCTTGTCGCCTGGAGCCAGATCCATCCGCATGTTGAGGTTGGTATAGTTGCCGGATGTCGTCTTTGACAGAAAGAAGCCTTCCTGGCTTTCGACCAGGCGCATCGACCGCGGGTTGATCGACGCGGCAAGATGGATATCGCCGGACAGAAGGGCGTTCACCCGTGCATTGTCGTCGCTGATCGCGAAGTATTCGAACGAGTCGACGTTCGCACCACCGGATTTCCAGTAATTCTTGTTCTTGACGCCGACCGAGCGCACACCCGGTTCGAAGACCTCGCGCACGAAGGCGCCGGTGCCGTTGGCCTTGGAGAAGTCCGTGGTGCCGTCGGCGACGATCATGAAATGGTGCATGCCGAGGACGGTCGGAAGGTCGGCGTTCGGGTTGGCGAGAGTGATCTCCACCGTTAGCTTGTCGACGGCCTTGAAGCCGGTCATCTGCGCCGCGATCTTGGCAACCTTCGAACCGACGCCCGGATCGAGATGACGCTTCAGCGAGAAGACGACGTCTTCCGCGGTGAGCGGCTTGCCGTCATGGAATGTCACGCCGCCGCGCAACTTCACGGTCCAGACCTGGGCATCCTTGCTCTCGATGGATTCTGCAAGTTCCATGCGTGGAACGCCGGTCTGATCAAGGAAGGTCAGGCGGTTGTAGAAGGCGCAGCAGCGCACGTAGTCGGTGGAAAGCGAGGCCTTGGCCGGATCCAGTGTATCGGCAGTTGAGGAAGACCAGCCCGCAGCCTTCAGCGCGCCTCCAGCAACCGGAGTGGCAGCAACCGCCCTGGTTGCCTGCCCGAGAATGAAGCCGCCAGCGGCCGTGGCGACGCCGCCAGCCAGCATCAACTGAAGAAGTTCGCGACGGGTGGCGCCACGACGGATAGCATTTTCCACCATCGTGTCGTCTGCTTTCGTCCAATTCGTGATCTTGTCGTTCATGTCATTCCCCTTTTTGTTGGATTTTCCGTGGCGCCCGCCTTTTCCGGCGGGTTCTGTCCGTTTGTGAGGCTTGGTTTCTAAGCCGCTACCTCCTCCACGGCGCTGGCGAGGTCAGCCATAGAATGGAAGTGGAAGTCGGGCCGGGTAAATTCAGCCGGCTCGATCGTGCCGCCGTAGCCCTTTTGCGCATGGCGCCGCTCTATCCAGCAATTGGTCATGCCGAGCCGACGCGAGATGCCGATGTCGTGGTACTGGCTTTGTGCGACATGGAGGATATCCTCCTTCGAATTGCCTTCGGTCGCGACGAAATCGAAAACCTTCTGGAAAAAGGCCGGATCGGGTTTCTCGGTGCCGGCATCGTCGGCCGTGAAGGCCGCATAGAAGGGGTTGCCGAGCTCGTTCGAAAAATGCTCAAAGGCCCAGCGTCGCGCGTTCGTCATTGCGATCAGCCGGTATTTTTTTGAAAGCCGGGCCATCGCCTCTGCGCTGTCGGCAAAGCCTTTCCAGTTCTTGGCCGAATCCCTGAGCCGCTCGCCATAAGCCGCTTGCGCCGGCAGGCCAAGCCTGGGCGCAATCGCCAGATAGACGCGCACGAGATCGTCGGGGAAGAGATCGGCATCGTCCGAATAGCGAGCTTCCCGATAGAGCGTCAGCGCTTCTTCGCCGTCCACGGTCACGCCTGTCTCCGCGGCAATCCCGGCCAGGCAGTCCTTGATGCCCCCTTCGAAGTCGATCAGCGTGCCGACAACATCGAATGTGAGATATTTGAAATCAGCGAAGGTCTTTGCCACGTGAATTTCCCCGGTTGTGCGCGCGTCATGCCGTCGCATTGGGCCGTCTACAGAATTTAATGCTGTCGCGGATGCCATTGGCCCCGCCCATTTTTCCTGCAAAACCCCGGTTTTCCGGGATTGCCGCCTTTTTCTCAGCTCCAGTTTCGCAGCAATGGCTCGCCGGATTCTCCGAAATGAACCTGCCCGGCGGCACAAAATTGCGAATATGGCGGGCTTCACGGTATTTCGAGGGATGCGCGAAACCCTGCCTTGCATGGATTTTACCGCTCACGCCATGACAGCGCGAACGGCCGGATCAGCCAGAGTTTCGTCGAGCGTCCGGCGCGTGCGCTCGATGATCGCGTCGATTTCCGCATCGGTGCAGCAGAGCGGCGGTGCATAGCCCAGCACACCGTTAGCAAAGGCGCGGATGACAAGACCGTTGTTCCATGCGCGGTCGAAGATGCGGCGGGCGGGTTCGGCGGCTACCGGAAGGGGCGTCTTGCGCACCTTGTCAACGACGAGTTCCACCGCAGCCAGCATGCCGCGACCGCGGACATCGCCGACGAGAGGATGATCTCTGAGGCTCTCGAGACCGGCCATCAGCCGTGCACCGGCCTTGCGGCCATTGTCCAGAAGCCCTCCTTCATAGAGCCGCAGAACTTCCAGACCAACGGCTGCGCTGACGGGATGGGCCGAATAGGTATAGCCGTGGCCGACGGCGGAAGCGCCGGCGCCGTCGGCGATCGTCTGGTAGACGTGCTCGGACATGAAGAGAGCGCCCATCGGCACATAGCCGGAGGTCAGGCCTTTCGCGACGGTCAGGAAATCCGGCACGATCTCGTCCTCCGCGCAGGCAAACAGCGGACCCGTGCGCCCGAACCCGGTGATGACTTCATCGGCGACAAAGAGGATATCGAGCTCCCGGCAGGCGTCGCGCATCGCCTTCATCCAGCCTTTGGGCGGCACGAGCACGCCGCCCGAACCCTGGATCGGTTCGGCATAGAATGCCGCGACGCGGTCAGCGCCTAGGTCCTCGACCTTCTGCTTCAATGCCGCAACCGAGGCGGCGATGATTGCTTCCGGGTCGGTGCCGACCGGATTGCGATAGGCATAGTGGGACGGAATCTTGTGCTGCCAGTCGAAAGGCAGGCCGAAGCCGGCATGGAAAGCGGGCAGGGCAGTCAAGCCCGCTCCGACCGTCGAGGAACCGTGATAGCCCTGCTCGATAGAGATGAACTGGTCTTTCCTCGGCAGGCCGCGAGCGTTCCAATAGTAATGGATGAAGCGGATCGTACTGTCGACGGCGTCGGAGCCACCGAGCGTGAAGTAGACGTGGTTGAGGTCGCCCGGGGCGCGGTCGGCGAGTTCGGCGGCGAGCCGGATCGCCGGCTCCGAGCCGAGGCCGAAATAGGCGGTCGCGTAGGGGAGCTCCCGCATCTGTTTTGCGGCAGCCTCCACGATGCTGTCATGACCATAGCCGGCGTTGACGCACCAGAGACCGGCAAAGCCGTCGATCAGCTGTTTGCCGTAGGCGTCGGTGACGGTCGCTCCGGAGGCCGAGGCGAGAACGCGCACGCCCAGCTTCTCGTGGCTGCGATAGGAGGCAACCGGATGGACCAGGTGAGCGCGGTCGAGTTCGATGAGGGAATTGCTAAACATGCATGTCTCCGGGTCAGCCGAGGGCTTGGTTGGCGAGAGCGAAGGTTTTCAGCTCGGGGGGTGTCGTGACATCGCGGCCTGCGGCCCGCATGGCAATGCCGCCACCGGCATAAGCAAGGCCGTGCCTAGCGAGCCAGGGCGCAATGGCAGTGTCGTCCGTCGTGTCGACCCGCAGGAAGGCACCGGGCCGGCTGGCAATGAAGAAGGAAATCAGGGCGCAGGCATCGCTCGCATCGGCGGCGACCACGGGTCCGATCACGTCGCCCCGCCCGAAAGCGCGAAGTGCTGCAAAACCCCGGAGCTGACCCGCTCGCCGTATCACGGCAAACCGGCCGACCCCTGCGATGGATTCGAGGAGGCCTCTTCGGTCGGCGCCGAAGGCAGCGCGATCAAGCGCCACGATCATGTCGAGATCAGCCCTTTTGGCCGGCTCAACGCCGTCCGGCGCAGCGATCGCAGGCACATTCCCCTGATGTTGCAGGATGACAGAGCCGGTCTGCCGGAAACCGAGCTTTTGATAGAGCGGCAAGCCGTCGTTGGTCGCCACCAGACGGAGTTGCCGCTCGCCCGCAATTTTGAGCGATGCATCCATCAGCTTGCGCCCAAGACCGCGGCCGCGCATGGCTTCATCGACGATAACCATGTTGATCGTCGCACAACCGTCGCCATAGGACGTGACAAGTACCGTCCCGACCACACGGCGCTCTTCCTCGAACGCCACGACACCGCTACTCAGCGCAAGCGCCATCTGCCAGTCTTCCAGGCGATGGGGCCATCCGTTCTGACGGGAGAGCGCCACCGCACCCTCGAGATGTTCGGGGCCGAAGGCCACAAGATCGATCTGGCTTGTCTGCATCGACGAGGTCCTTAGTCTGTTTCCTTCAGTCTTAGACCGGTGCCGTCAGAAGATCGTCCCAAGGACGGGCCGCCGGCGGTATCTTCCGCCGTAGCTTCGGCAGCTTGCCGCATCTTATGCCGGCAGTTTTGGACAAAAGGGCCAAATCCCGGGGACCTTGCCCACTTCATGATCCTGGTGACGCAACTCTGTGCCAAAGAGTGCGCGGGATACGAAACAATCTGCTTCGCCAGTCCCGATTTCAGTCGGGCAGGTGGGCAAGCCTCAGCCTATGATCGGGACAGACGAAATCGCTTCAGGAAACTTCAAGGACCCTGTCATGGCCCACTTCCGCCCGAAATTCATCACCTTCGACTGCTACGGGACGCTTACCAACTTCCAGATGGCGGAGGCAGCTCGCGATCTCTACGGCGATCAGCTCGACGAGGCGCGCATGGCGCAATTCATCAAGAATTTTGCCGCCTACCGTCTGGATGAAATCTTGGGGGACTGGAAGCCTTATAGCGAAGTCGTTCACAATGCCGTCGAGCGCACCTGCAAGAAGAACGGTGTGATCTTTCGCGACGAGGACGCAAGGATGGTCTATGAACGGGTGCCGACCTGGGGGCCGCATCCGGACGTGCCGGCGGGCCTTGCCAAGGTGGCCAAGGAAATCCCGCTGGTCATCCTTTCCAACGCCATGAACGCGCAGATCATGTCGAATGTCGAAAAGCTTGGCGCGCCCTTCCACGCGGTCTACACGGCCCAGCAGGCCAATGCCTACAAGCCACGTTTCAAGGCCTTCGAATATATGTTCGACATGCTGGGCTGCGGCCCGGAAGACGTCTTGCACTGCTCGTCCTCCTTCCGCTACGACCTGATGTCGGCGCATGACCTCGGGATCAAGAACAAGGTCTGGGTCAATCGTGGCCACGAGCCGGCAAACGCCTACTACGGCTATGTCGAAATCGCGGATATTTCTGGCCTGCCGGGCGTCGTCGGGCTCTGACGGAGGGCATGGCGATGAAGTTCCAATCCTACTGGCATGACACGGCCCCCGCCTTCGGGGGCGCGGCGCAAGGCCCCGTCGAGGGACATTACGACGTCGCCATCATCGGCGGCGGCTTCACCGGGCTTGCGGCCGCGCGCCACCTCGCCAAGGCGGGCGTCCGGGTCGTTGTGCTGGAGGCGGAACGGGTCGGTTGGGGGGCTTCCGGCCGCAATGGCGGGCATCTCAACAACGGGCTCGCCCATAGCTACATTTCCGCCAAGGCGGAACTTGGCAAGGAGCGCGCCATCGCGCTCTACCGGGCACTCGATGACTCGATCGATACCATCGAGGCGATCATTGCCGAGGAGGGGATCGACTGCAATTTCCGCCGGGCCGGAAAGCTCAAGCTCGCCTCCAAGCCACAGCATTTCGATGCCATTACCCGCAATTTCGAGGCGGTACACAACGAGGTTGATCCGGACACCGCGCTTCTGACGGCGACCGACCTGAAGGATGAGGTCGGCTCGCCATTCCATGGCGCCATGTTGTCGAAGAAGAGCGCAATGATGCACATGGGACGCTATGTGGTCGGGCTCGCCACCGCCGCCGCGCGCCATGGCGCCATCATCTTCGAGAAGGCAGCGGTGACCGCCCATCGCAAGGGAAATGGACGACACAGCCTGGCGACCGAGCGCGGGACGGTTACCGCTGATCACGTGTTCGTAGCGACGGGCGCCTATACGCCGTCGGTCTTTGGCTATTTCCGCCGCCGCATCGTTTCGGTCGGCAGTTTCATCGTCGCGACCCGGCCGCTGACCGAAACCGAAATAGCGGCGACGATGCCGGGCAACCGGACCTGCGTCACCTCGATGAATATCGGCAATTATTTCAGGTTGGCGCCCGACAACCGGCTGATCTTTGGCGGCCGCGCCCGGTTTTCCGCCACATCCGACCAGCGCTCGGATGCAAAGAGCGGAGCGATCCTTCAAGCAAGCCTCCTGCAGATTTTCCCGCAGCTTGCCGGGGTCGAGATCGATTACTGCTGGGGCGGGCTCGTCGACATGACCAAGGACCGCTATCCGCGCGCCGGCTATGTCGATGGCGTCTGGTACGCCATGGGCTATTCCGGCCATGGCGCGCAATTGTCCACCCATCTCGGCATGATCATCGCCGACGCCATTCTGGGCAAGGCCGACCGCAACCCGGTAAAGGGCCTCGACTGGCCCGCCGTTCCCGGCCATTTCGGCAAGCCGTGGTTCCTGCCGCTTGTCGGGCTGTACTACAAGACCCTCGACCGGTTTCAGTAACCGCGGAGCGATCAACGAAGGAGGGCGCCGGGATGTTCTCTCGGCGCCCATTTTCTTGTTCTTGCCGGTCAGTCAGTTGAGCCCGCCGATATGGAAGCTCTTCATTTCGAGATATTCCTCGATGCCGCACTGGGCACCTTCGCGACCAAGGCCGGATTGCTTGACGCCGCCAAAGGGAGCAACCTCGGTGGAAATTGCCGCGGTATTCAGTCCGACCATGCCGAACTCGAGCGCCTCTGCGACGCGCCAGGAGCGCTTCAAGCTCTCGGTGTAGAAATAGGCCGCGAGCCCGAAAGGCGTAGCATTGGCGATCCTGATCGCGTCCTCCTCCTCGTCGAAGCGGAAGAGGGGGGCAACGGGCCCGAAGGTTTCCTCGCTGGCGAGCTGCATATCGGTCGTTGCACCACCGAGGACGATCGGAGCAGTATACTGTTCGCCCTTCGGCATGGCTGGCGGCGTGGTGAGGATGCGGGCGCCCTTTGCGACTGCGTCGTCGACATGGCGGTTGATCTTGTCGATCGCGGCCTTGTTGATCATCGGGCCGATATCGACGCCGGCTTCAGTGCCGGGGCCGACCTTCATGGCCGAGACACGGGCGGCCAACTTCCCGGCGAAGGCGTCATAGACACCCGACTGGACGAGAAGGCGGTTGGCGCAGACGCAGGTCTGGCCGCCATTGCGGAATTTCGACGCGATCGCGCCCTCGACGGCAAGGTCGAGATCGGCATCGTCGAAGACGATGAAAGGCGCGTTGCCACCGAGTTCCAGGCTGAGTCGCTTGACGCTGTCGGATGCGCCGCGCATCAGGAGCGAGCCGACGCGGGTAGAGCCGGTGAAGGAGATCTTGCGAACGGTAGGGTTCGCCATCAGTTCGTCACCGATCTCGGTCGGCATGCCGGTGACGATATTGATGACGCCTTTTGGGATGCCGGCGCGTTCCGCCAGAACGCCGAGCGCAAGCGCCGAATAGGGCGTGAGATCCGATGGCTTGATGACGACGGTGCAGCCTGCGGCAAGCGCCGGCCCGACCTTGCGGGTGATCATCGCGTTGGGGAAATTCCAGGGTGTGATGATCGCCGAAACACCGACCGGCTCCTTCAGGACAACGATCCGCCGGTCAGCTGTCGGGGAGGGAATGGTCGTGCCGCCGATACGGCGCGCTTCTTCGGAAAACCACTTGATGAACGAGGCGCCGTAGCGGATCTCGCCGCGCGCCTCGGCCAGCGGCTTGCCCTGTTCCTTGGTCAGGATCAGCGCGAGATCCTCGATGTTCGCAATCATCAGGTCATGCCAGGCCTCCAGCAAGGTGGCGCGTTCGGAATGCGTCTTCCTGCGCCACGATCCAAAGGCATTCTCAGCCGCCTCGATCGCCGCGCGGGTATCGCTACCGTCCATGTCCGGCACGGTGCCGAGCACGTCCTGCGTTGCCGGCTCAATGACGTCGATTTCGCGTTCCGCCGCAGCACCACGCCATTCACCGTTGATCAGCCCTTGCTCGCGAAACAGGCTGGTGTCCTTCAACTCGTTCATCGTGTCCTCTTCTCTGTCAGCCAAGCGCCGAAAGCACTGCCGCGGTGATCGCGTCTGTTTTGTCCTTGCCGGGGATGGCGCCGATGCCGCGCGCAGTCGTCGCCTCGATGGCCGCCATCACGTTGCGGGCCGCGGTTTTCTCTCCCAGATGCTCCAGCATCATCGCACCCGACCACATGGCGGCGATCGGGTTGGCAATGCCGAGATGGGCGATATCTGGCGCCGAGCCATGGACGGGTTCGAACATGGACGGCGCGGTGCGGTCAGGATTGATGTTGGCGGACGCTGCAAAGCCAAGCCCGCCCTGGATGGCGGCGCCAAGGTCGGTAAGGATATCGCCGAACAGATTGGAGGCGACCACTACGTCGAGGCTTTCCGGCGCCATGACCATGCGGGCGGCCATCGCGTCGATATGGTAACTCGTGACCTCGACATCGGGATACTCACGGGCAAGCGCCTGCGTGATCTCGTCCCAGAAGACCATGGAGTATTTCTGCGCATTGGACTTTGTGACGGAAGCGAGCTTGCCGCGCCGGGCGCGTGCCTGTTCGAGACCGAAGCGCAGGATGCGCTCCACGCCCTTGCGGGTGAAGATCGAAGTCTCGACCGCCACTTCATTGTCTGCGCCTTGATGCACGCGGCCGCCGGCGCCGGAATATTCACCCTCGGTGTTTTCGCGAATGCAGAGGATGTCGAAGGCGTCCGCCTTCAGCGGGCCCTGAACGCCAGGCAGCAGCCGGTGAGGGCGGATGTTGGCATATTGGACGAAGGCCTTGCGGATGGGCAGGAGAAGCCCGTGCAGCGAGACCGAATCCGGCACCTTTGCCGGCCAGCCGACCGCGCCGAGGAGGATGGCATCAAAGGATTTCAGTGTCTCGATACCGTCGGCCGGCATCATGCTGCCGTGCTGCAGATAATAGTCGCAAGACCAGGGATAGCTGGTGCCTGCTACCGAAAAACCGGCTGCCCGGGAGGCTTTTTCCAGGACCGCCCAGGCCGCATCGGTCACGTCGCGACCGATGCCGTCTCCAGGCAGAAGGGCGATCTTGTAGGTCTTCATGGTCGGTCCTCAGAGGCTGATGAGCACGCTCTTGCTCTTGCGGTTGGCGAGATAGGCTTCGCGTCCGAGATCCTTGCCGATGCCGGATTGCTTGTAGCCGCCGGTCGGCAGGATATGATCCCGCGAACGGCCGTAGCGATTGACCCAGACCGTGCCGGCCTGCAGGCGCCGTGTCACGCGGATGGCGCGCGAGAGGTCGCGGGTGAAGAGGCCGGCGGCGAGCCCGTAGGTCGGGTGGTCGGCCAGCGACAGCGCTTCTTCCTCGTCCTCGAACGTCTGGATGGTCAGCACCGGTCCGAAGATCTCTTGCTGTACGGCAGGCGACGTTGCCGTCACGCCGGAGATCAGCGTCGGCGCGTAGAAGTAGCCTTCACCGTCGAGGCGCTTGCCACCCGTCAGGCATTCGGCGCCGCCATCGATCGTGGCGCGGACGATGCTGTCCATGCGGCCGATCTGCCGCTCGGAAATGATCGGCGGATAATCAGTGGTCTCGTCCCAGGTGGGGCCTGGGCGGACGGCCGCCAGCCTGGTGATGATGGCCTCAGCCAGTGCATCCGCCACCTTCGCCTCGACGATGAGGCGCGATCCAGCCACGCAGGCTTGTCCGGCATTGGAAAGGAGGCTTGTGGCGATGGCTCCCGCTGCCAGATCAAGATCGGCGTCGGCAAAAACGAGCTGTGGGCTCTTGCCGCCGAGTTCAAGCGTCATCGGCTTTACGCCAGTCCGGGCGATGTTGGCCATGATGGCCGAACCGGCGCCCGTCGAACCTGTAAAGCTTACCTTGGCAATGTCCGGATGTCCGGTGATCGCGTTCCCCGTGGTCGCGCCGTCGCCCAGAACGATGTTGATGAGGCCCGCCGGCAAGCCGGCGCGCACCGCAAGCTCGGCAAGATAGAGCGTCGAGAAAGGCGTCATCTCGGAGGGTTTCAGCACGACCGCATTGCCGGCGG
This sequence comes from Pararhizobium sp. LjRoot238, assembly GCF_964252955.1. Lineage (NCBI taxonomy): Bacteria > Pseudomonadati > Pseudomonadota > Alphaproteobacteria > Hyphomicrobiales > Rhizobiaceae > Pararhizobium > Pararhizobium sp. LjRoot238. The sequence continues at coordinate 116,990 of NZ_CAXUPP020000006.1, forward strand.
CGAGTGCGGGGCCGAGCTTCCACCCGGCCATCGACAACGGGAAATTCCAGGGCGTGATCGCGCCGACGACCCCATAGGGCTCGGTCATGATCATGCCGAGACTGTTGCCGTCGGTCGGGACGAGATCGCTGCCTTCCTTGTCTGCGAATTCGGCGAAGAAGCGGATCTGTTCGGCGGTCACGGCAATGTCGCCGGCGATCAGGTGTCCCACGGGGCGGGTCGAACCGACGGCTTCCATTTTAGCAAGCGGGATGGCCTCTTCTTCGATCAGATCGGCCCAGCGCTGCATCGCCTTGGTGCGTTCGCGTGGCCGCAGGTCCGCCCAGCCGCTCTCCTTCAGGGCCTTGCGCGCCGTCTCGACAGCCTGGTCGACGATATCCGCATCAGCAACCGGGCAATCCCAGTATGCCTTTGCGTCGGAGGGGCGGTGGGTCGGCAGCTCGCCTCGTGCCTCGATCAGCCTGCCGCCGATGAAATGCCCCTTCGGCAGCAATAGCGTATCTGGGTCGAAGCTGAGGGTCATGACGGGTCCTTGCTATGCGTTTGCGCAAGGTTAGCGCTCAAGAACCCGCAGCATGCGTCGACCGCATCGGACCGGACGGACGAAAATCCTGTTTTACTGGCCGTCGCCAGTCGAATCTTTGGCGGCGGAAAAAGCCCGGCGCAGGCACGCGACGAACGGCTCCAAGAAACGGGATTCCGGACGCGCTTCGTTGACCGAAAGGGAAACGTTGGTTGTCACCTTTGGCAGGAAGGGACGTGCGATGATGCCTTCGAAGCTGTGCCAAATCGAAAGGCCGTCGACAAGCGCGATGCCGACACCTTCGCGCACCAACGGCAGTGCGCCGACAGAAGAAGCGATCTGAATGGCAACATCGCGTGTCCGGCCCGCCGCTGCGAAGACGCCGTCGAGGGCTGCGCCGATTTCCGCATGCGAACTGTAGGAAATCAGCGAACGGCCATCCAGCAGCGCAGGCGTGATGAAGCTCTCGGCAGCAAGCGCATCGTCCTTGGGCAAAATTGCGACGACCGGAACCTCGCTCAGCGTTTCCACCCGCACCGTCGGCGCCAGGATGGGCGAAAGCGTGACGGCGAGATCGATATCTCCGAGTTGCAGCGCTTCTGCAATTTCACGCTTCGGCAGCGTATGAAGATGGATCTTCACTTCCGGATGACGGATGCGGAAGGCAGCGAGCACAGATGGAAGCACCGAATAGGCAAGCGACAGGGTGACGCCAATGCGCAAAAGACCGATCTTGTTCGCCCCCACATCGCGCGCCAGCGATTTCAATGCCTCCATCTGCCGGAAGACGCGGTCGACATCGGCATAGAGAAGATGGGCCTCCATCGTGGGCACCAGCCTTCCCCCGATGCGATCGAACAGCGCGTAACCCAGCTGGCTTTCGAGGTGAAGCAGTACCTTGCTGATGGCCGGCTGGGAGACGGCCAGCGTATTGGCGGCAGCCGTGATCGTGCCCTCGCGCATGATCGCCCTGAAGATCTCCAATTGCCGTGCGTTCATGGATAGTGTTTTCTCTTTGCCGTTTGCTCAGAGACCGTAGCGCATTCGCATGTCTGCGAAAATCTCGGCCATCTGCTCCGCGGCGGGTCGCATGTCGGATCGGAGGCTTTCCACCGCGTCAAAGACACGATGCTTGAGAAAGTATCGCCAGCGGACCGGGGCAGAAACAAGGAAGGTCGTCAGGAGATCGTAGCGCTCGCTGGTCCAGATGGTCTCGAAGACCTGCCGTTCCACTCCATGGGTTATGGCGCCTGCAGGGCCGGCACTGGGGCGGCTTCTTAGAACAGCCGTCCGCTCTTCGTCGATCTCGCTGCCGGTCACGACAACGCCATAGTCGCGCGCGGCACTTTCTGGGGTCACCGCACCGCGCCTGACATCGCGCAGCACCGCCTCGACAGGACGGGTGAAGGGATCGCCGTAACCGCCGGCGCCCGGTCCAATCACGCGGATGATGTCGCCCGGCCCGCAGGGAACGACATCGGTATTGCCAAGCTCGGTTTCCTCCGGACGGCCCGGATTGCGAGTGAAGCGTGAAATGACGCCGGCATGCGCGCCCTTGACGCCCCAGGAGGGCATGATCGAGCGGTTGCGGTTGCGGGCAGTGATCACCGTTTCAGGTGCCGAAACCTCAAATTCCATGATGGCGGACAGGCCGCCGCGATGATATCCCGGCGCGCCGGTATCCGGCTCCAGACCGTAGCGCAGGAAGCGGATCGGTACGTCCGCCTCGCTGATCTCGATCGGCGTGTTGCGAAGGAAGCCGGTTGCCCCGCCGGCGCCATCGCTGCCGTCGCCAAACGGGCTCCCGCCACCGCCGCCGCCCACAGGGCCGATCGAGGCCATGACCGGGCGGCCGTTGCGCCCGCTCGTCTTGATGTTCATGATCGCGTTGCCGCCGGGCGAGGCGGCGGGCATGAGGTCGGGCAACGCCTGAGCGAAGGCGCCGACGGTGACGATCTGGGTCATGGCGCAGGTGAGCGAACGCATGCCGACTGCGGCCGGGCGGTCGCAATTGACCACGGAGCCCTCCGGCAGGATGGCGCGGGCCGGTCGCAACGTGCCGGCATTGAGCAGCAGGCTGTTGTCCAGCGTGTAGAGCACGTAGGTGAGGCCGACCATCACCAGTGGATGGCGTTCTCTCCCGCCGGTCGGCATGTTCAAGGAGGAGCCGAGCTGCGGATCGCTGCCGGTATAGTCCAATACAACGTCATCGCCACGGATCTTCAAGGTTAGCGCAATCCTGCAGGGCCTGCCGCCGATCGAGTCTTCATCGGCATAATCGGCGAAGAAGTAGTCTCCATCGGGGACTCTGCCAAGGATTTGCCGGGCCTGCGCCTCGGCATAGTCGAGGATCTGGTTGACGCCGTCGATGAAGGGCGTGAAGCCGAAGCGGCGGACGATCTCCTGCATCTTGCGTTCGCCCACATTGACCGAGGCAATCTGGGCATGGAGGTCGCCGAGATTCTGGTCCGGCAAGCGGACGTTCGCCCTGATCATATCAAGGATGAAGGGTTTCAGTTCACCCCGCTCGACGAGCTTCACGGGCGGGATGCGCAAGCCCTCCTGCTCGATTTCGCTCAGCGATCGGGACAGGGAGGCTGGAACGGCGCCGCCGACATCGGTATTGTGGATGTGACCGACGACGAAGCAGGTGATCTTGCCCTGATAAAAGACCGGCTTCCAGATGTGGATGTCCGGCGAATGGGTGGCAACGAAGCCGCTATAGGGGTCGTTCGTGATGCAGATGTCGCCGTCTGCATAGTCATCGAACATCTCAAGAAGCGGCGCATAGTCGATGCCGCTATACCAGGGGGCGCCGAACTGGCGCGGGTTGGCGAAGGCAAGTCCTTCGCGCGTCACTACCTGACAGGAAAAATCCTCCGTTTCCTTGACGAAGGCGGAGTGCGCCGTGCGCATCAGCGTAAAGGCCATGGCATCGGCCGCGGCCGAACAGAAGTTGGCCAGAACCTTCAGATTGCGACGATCGATGGCCATGTCAGAACTCCGACTTGATGATGACGAGATTGCCGAAACGATCGACGGTGAGGTCGAACCCGGGCGGTACGACGGTGGTTGTGTCGTCCTGGGTGATGATCGCAGGACCATGGATTTCATGGTTGGCGCCAAGATCGCGGCGGTGATAGACGCCAGTGCGCCATGTCCGTCCGCCAAACCATGCCTCGACATAAAAGCGCGGCTCGGCGGGGGCGGTCGCAGGCTCGATCTCGTTTAGCGCCGGCTTGGGCGTAGCTCCGGAAATCACCAGCCGGAGGTTAACTATCTGCACCGTGGCCTTCTCGTCGGCATGTCCGTAGAGGCGGGCGTGCTCCCGGTGGAAGGCGCCGGCGATTGCCGCAGCATCTGCGTCGCACAACCAGGCGTCGTCGAGCGGCGTTTCGATCTCGTAGGACTGGCCGAGATAGCGCATGTCCGCGGAGAGCCGGATCTCTCCCGCGTCCGGATATCCCTGGCTTTTGAGCCAGCTTCGCGCCAACTGTTCCAATCCGTCGAGCATGGGGACAAGGGCAGCGATCGCGTGTGCGTTAACCTCGCAATAGGTGGTGCGGATGAAATCATTCTTCAGGTCGGCGATCAGGCCGCCCAAAGCCGACACGACGCCGGGGGTTGGCGGCACCACGACGCCCTTCATGTCGAGATCGCGGGCGAGGAAACAGGCGAGCATGGCGCCCGCGCCGCCGAAGGCGAAAAGATGGAACTCGCGTGGATCGATCGCATAGCGGGAGACGAGCGCGCTCACCTCCGCATACATGCCGGAGACGGAAATATCGATGATGCTGCCTGCGACGGCCTCGATGCTGACTGCCAGCCTCTCCGCCAATGGCGCGATGGCGGCCCTGGCGGCCATATGATCGACCGTCACCGCGCCATAACCGAGCGGCATATGGCCGATCAGGTTGGAAGCCGCCATGGCATCGGTGATGGTGGGTTTCGTGCCCCCGCGTCCATAACAGGCCGGCCCCGGCGTGGAGCCGGCACTTTCCGGGCCGACGTGAAGCAGTCCCAGAGCATCCACGCGTGCGATCGAGCCGCCGCCCTGGCCGACCGAACTGACCGAGACGGAAGGGACATGGATCTGAAAATCTCCGATCAGTTCGCCAACGCCATATTGCGCGGTTCCGTCGATAATGACGGCGACATCGGCGCTGGTTCCGCCAATGTCGAGGCTCATGATGCGGTCGAAGCCGCTTTGTTGCGCCAGATATCCGGCGCCGATCACGCCCGATGCAGTCCCTGAGAGTATCATCTGGACGCATTCCGCCCGCGCCTGGTCGATCCCCATCACGCCGCCATTGGTCTTGGTGATCAGCAGCGGGCAGGCGACGCCCTTGTCCCGCAGCACGGTCTCGAAACGGTCGAGATAATGGGCGACGCGCGGCTGCACATATCCGCTGATCACGGCCGTAATCGTGCGCTCATATTCGCGGATGATCGGCCAGGTCTCTGCCGAGGACACGACCGGCAGGCCGGGCGCCATGCGCTCGATCATCGCCTTCACGGCAGCCTCGTTCTCGGGATTGCGGTAGGAATGCAGGAAAGAAATGACGACGCCCTTGCAGCCTGCCTCCAAAGCCGCGGCGACGGCTTGGCCTACGTCCGCTTCGCTCGGAGGCGTGAGTACCTCGCCGGTCGCCAGCATCCGTTCTGAAATGCCGAAAACGCGGTCGCGACTGATGAGCGGCTCGGGTCGTACCGAATAGAGATTGTGGATCTCGGGGATCTTGAGCCGTGCGATTTGCAGCACGTCCTCGAAGTTCCGGGTGGTGAAAAGTGCGATATCGTGGCCGTTTCGCTGGATGACGGTGTTGACGCCAACCGTCGTGCCATGGGTGAAGTAGGAGACTTCGGCAGGGTCGATGTCGTCGCGGACGCGCAGCGTGTCGAGGGCGGCGATGATCTCTTCGCCGGGTGCGTCCGGGCGCGAAAAAACCTTCAGCGTCGTGAGCTTTCCCGCTCTTTCGTCCAGCACGGCGAAGTCCGTGAAGGACCCGCCGACATCCACCCCGATCCGATAACCCATGGCTGCATCTCCTGTCTTGCAAGACAAATGCTTGCACGGGCAGCCAGTCCGGCCCACCGAATTCTTGTTGGAAATCCATAACCAGAAGTTATGCCTCGCCGTCGGGTTTCGGCACGGTCATGTAATATTCGGGATGGGGTGCCCGCCTGTAGCCTGCGCGTTCATAGACCGCGTGCGCGTCCTTGGTGGCGAGCATCCAACTTGACACGTCCTTCAGTTCGGGGTGGTTGCGAATCTCGGCGGCAAGCCAGGAAGCAAGCCCCTGGCCGCGATGGGCAGGCAGAGTGAAAACATCGCGCAGGTAGGCGAAGACGGCATAATCCGTCACCAGTCGACCGAAGGCGGCGAGCGAGCCGTCCGGGGCGTAAACGCCGATCACAAGCGAGCCATCGAGGGCTCGTTCGAGTTGCGACAAGGTCAGGTTGCGCGCCCAGTAGGATTCGCTTGCGAGGAAGCGATAGACCGCAGCCGGATCGATCCGGCTGCGGTCGGTGCTCAGCGTGTAGCCTCTGTAGCGTGCCTCGAAAACGGCTGGGTCGCGCGGCTTCAGCATCACATCACGGTCACGTAGATCTTGCGAACGGTCTCGATGGTTTTCCACACGCCGATAAAGCCGGGCTTCATCACGAAGCTGTCGCCGGCCTTGTAGGCGACCGGCTCCCCGCCATCGGGGGTGATCTCCACCACGCCGGAGAGGATATGGCAGAACTCGAAGGTTTCGCCCTTGATGGAGCGGGTCTCGCCGGGGGTCGCTTCCCATACGCCGGTATGGATCATCTCACCGCGCGCCACATCCTGCACCCAGGTCTTGAAGGACGGATCCCCGGCAATGAGGCGTTCGGGCAGGGGCTTCGATTCCCGCGGGGTTGCGGAGGGATTGATATCGATGGTCTTGAGCAGGGACATGCTGTGCCTTTCCTGGTTGAATGTCAGTAGCCGCGCGCCCGGTCGACAAGGCCGATCGGAGGCAGGCCTGCGCGGTGGCGCTTGATGTTGTCGATGACGGCGCGCGCCGCCGTGTCTGCCTGGGTGACGCTCGCAACATGCGGGGTCAGAATGATCTTGGGATGCGACCAGAATGCATGCTCGGGCGGCAGTGGTTCAGGGTCGGTCACGTCGATGACCGCGCCGGATAGATGATCGCGGTCGAGTGCGTCGAGCAGCGCTTCATGGTCGAGTTGAGGGCCACGGCCGGTGTGAATAAGACCAGCGCCAACCGGCAGCGCGGCGAACAGGTCCGAGTTCAGGAAGCCGCGCGTTTCCTCCGTCAGCGGAAGGAGGCAGACCAGAATGTCGACGTTTTCCAGGAAGCGTTTCAGGCCGTCCTGACTGCTGTAACAATTTATGCCATCAATCTCGCGCGGGCTGCGGCTCCAGCCGGACAAACCAAAGCCGAAGGGTTTGAGACGCTCGAGGACACTGCTGCCGAGCATGCCCAGCCCGAGAACGCCGACGTTGCGGGCTGCCGCCTGCTTCTGCGGAATGCCGCACCATTCGTGTTTCCTCTGCTGATCGAAATAGGCGGGCAGGTTGCGGTGAAGTGCAAGCACGGCCAACGTCACATATTCGCACATCATGCGGATGATGCCGTCCTCGACCATGCGCACCAGCTTGACCGTTTCCGGCAGGCTGTCGATCCTGAACTGGTCCACGCCCGCGCCGATCGAGAAGACGATCTCCAGATTGGAATACCGGCCGAGGTCGTCGGGAGCCGTCCAGGTGACAAGGTAGCGCACGTCCTGCGGATCGATCGCCGCTGCATCCGTGGAAAAGGCCAAGTCCGGAAGCTCGTCGGCGAAGGCCTCCCGGAAGATGCGGCCGCGTTCGGCGTCGGAGTTGAAGAGCAACGTCATCGATACGCCCCTGTTATAACTGCAATCGTCGTACGCATGCGCGTTCGCCTTCACTCAAGCCGAGAGCCTGTCGCCCAAAGCTTCGATCATGGACTGGCAGGCCATCAATTCGTCGAAGAAGATGAACTCGTCAGGCCGGTGTGCGCGCGCAATGTCGCCAGGCCCACAGATGATCGCGTCTATCCCGGCAGCCTGATAAAGACCGGCTTCAGTGCCGTAGCTTACGGCGGCGAGGGGCGCATGGCCCGTCAGTTCCTCAAGCAGGTGCGCGAGCGGTGCATCCGCTGCCAGAGACAATGCGGGATAGTCACTCATGAGTTCCCAGTTTACCTCGAGCCCATGGGACCGTAGGCTCTCGGCCTTTGCCTTGACCGACGCCAGCAGTCCGGACGGAGAAACGCCGGAAATCGCGCGCGCCTCAAGTTCGGCGATGCACAAATCCGGAATGATGTTAACTGCCTGGCCGCCCTTGATCGTGCCGACCTGGAGGGAGGAATACCGGGGCTCGAAAGCGGCGTCGAAGGGGCCGTGGGCCAGCCGTTCGGCGCTTGCCACGGCTTCCATCAGCACGCCCGCCATGGCGTGAATGGCGTTCAAACCTTGGTCGGGCCGCGAGGAATGGCCCGCGCTGCCACGGATTTCGATGCGCACGGCCGCCTTGCCCTTGTGCGCGCGGATCGCGCGCAGGCTGCTCGGTTCGCCGATGATCGCGCCTTCAGGCCTGGCGCAGAGTTCGGGGAGATGTTTGATCAGGTGTGGTGCGCCCCGGCAACCCGCCTCCTCGTCATAGGAAAAGGCAAGGTGAATTGGGCGGGCGAGAGGTCTGGCCGCGAGTGCCGGCAAGGCGGCGAGCGCTGCTGCCAGAAAACCCTTCATGTCCGACGTGCCGCGACCGTAGAAGCGCCCACCCTCTGCCCGCAGCGTGAAGGGGTCTGACGACCAGGCCGGTTCGTTGGCCGGTACCACGTCCATGTGACCCGAAAGGATATAACCGGGAACATCGATCGGGCCGATGGTTGCAAAAAGGTTCGAACGGTCACCTTCCGGCCCGGGAAGGATCGTGATCCTGGCGCCACAGCTTTCGACATAGGCGCGGATCCACTCGACGATCGCGCCATTGGCTTGTCCGACGACGGAGGGAAAGGCGATCAGGCGTTCCAGAATCTCGACGGCTTGCATCATGAGAACCTCACAGCATGCCTGGCTTGCCGAGGTCGGTCCCGTCGATCATCCGCTCGTAGCGATAGGGTTTCGGATCGACGCAGGGCTTGTCGCCGCGGATGAGATCGGCGGCAAGCTGGCCGGCTGCCGGACCGATGCCGAAGCCATGGCCGCTGAAGCCCGATGCGATGTAGAGACCCGGCTGCGAGGCGACCGGCGAGATGACAGGAATGGCGTCAGGGGTCGAATCCACCATGCCGCCCCAGCTTTGCGCGGGCCGCATGCCGGCGAGCGCCGGGTAGATTTCCGTGAGACGCCGGATGCCCCTTTCCACCAGCTGCGCATCGGGCCGGGGATCGAGGGTGCGGGTTCGCTCGAAAGGGGAGATGCTGTCGGCTCGCCAGCGCGAAATGCTTTCGGGGCCATCGAGGAACTGCCGGCCGATACCGAAGGTAAGCCCCTTGCGCCGCGTCTGGAACGTCCGCCAGAAGGATTTTGCCTGCATCAGCCCCCAGGGGCTGATCTGCAATTGGCCCCGACCGCTCAGGCCGACGGTATATCCGCCGTCGAGGCGACGACGCAGCGTCACGTCCTCCATGGCGACCCCGCCCTCGGTCACGGCGGCGGCAGGCATCGTATAGAAGGATGTCGACTTGACGGACGCCTGCAGGAATTTGTGTCCGTGATGGCGCAGAAACATGCCGCTCCAGGCGCCGCCTGCAATTAGGAGGGCGCAGCAGCGGATGAGGCCCTGTTCGGTGACCACGCCGGAGATCTTGCCGCCGCTCGTCTCGAAGGCGCGCGCCGCACAGTTCTGGACAATCACGGCGCCGGCGCGCTGCGCAGCCTTGGCAAGCGCCGGCACGGCAAGCTCGGGTTCTGCCCTGCCGTCGGTTGGGGAATACACGCCACCCCGCCATCTCCCGCTGTTGCCCGGCAGGCGCGCGGCAGCCTCGCTGTCAGTCAGCATGTGCGTAGTGATGCCGAAATCACGGGCGATCTTGCCCCAGTTCTCCCAAGTCTCGATGTCGGATTGCTTTGTCGAGGCGTAGACAAGGCCGCTTTGGCGAAAGCCGGTTTCTTCGCCGGTCTCCTCGTTCAAGGTTGACCAGATGCGGATCGCGAGTTGGGCAAGCGGGAGTTCTCGCGGATCGCGATTCTGCTGCCGGCACCAGCCCCAGTTCCGGCTCGATTGCTCGCCTGCGACGACGCCCTTTTCGACCACGACCACCGACGTGCCGCGTTTTGCAAGCTGCCAAGCCGTTGTAATACCAGCCATGCCGCCCCCTAGTATGACCACGTCGGCTTCACTGAGGATCTTGTCTGCGCTGGCGACGCGGCGAACGGGAGGAGACATCACTTGGACTTCTTCGCTGAGCTTTGAAAAGGCCCCGAACGGTCACGTGACAGGCCTCCTTTGAAGCTTAGAGACACTCCGCCGGATTGCGTGCCGAATGCGGCTCGGTTTTAGTGGATTGTTGCGAGCAGCAAGCCTTCTGGAGCGGATTGTATCGGCCGCTCCGGCTTAAATTTCTATTCTCAACGGTTCCGTCGCTTTGTACGGATGGGTGATTGCTTGCATTTCAAAATGCGGTCCGGAGGTTCGAAGGTGGAAAAAGCGGCGTCGGAATGCTTGGTCGTCGATTCCGTGCAGATGAAGATTGGCAACATCGCCGACGCAGACCTTGATCGACTGCATGCATTGTCCATGGCGGTGGGATGGCCGCACCGCGCAGAGGACTGGCAGTTTCTGCGCCACGTCGGCAAGGGCGTCGTGGCTCTGGATGACATCGGCCGCATTCTGGGGTCTGTCATGTGGTTTCCGCATGCGGATAATTTTGCAACGATCGGAATGATGATCACATCGCCGCGCCTGCAGGCAAACGGAACCGGGCGGTGGCTGATGCGACATGCCTTGACCGAACTGAAAGGCTGCAATCTGGGCCTTAGCGCGACACGCGCCGCGCACCGCCTCTATCTTTCACTGGGTTTTGAGGCGGAAAAACCCGTGTACCAGTGTCAGGGCGAGGTCATCGAGCCCGATATGCAGCTTGCAATGCCGGACGGGGCGGGCCTGCGGGAAGTTCATCCCGATGATGTTTCGTTGTTGGGAGAGCTCGATCGTAAGGCCTTTGGTGCCTACCGCCTGCCGGTTCTTGCTGAATCGTTGGCTCACTCCAAAGGCTTTGGACTGTTTCGCAATGGCAAGCTCAAAGCGTTTGCGCTGTGCCGACCTTTCGGCCGGGGGCATGTCATTGGGCCGGTGGTAGCCAACCACGATCAGGACGCGATTGCGGTTACCCGCCCATTTGTTGCCGAGCATGCAGGCCGCTTCCTTCGTCTTGATACGCGCCAGAAAGAGGGGAGCTTCGCGGAGTTTCTTTCGCGGTGCGGCATGCCCGTATTCGACACTGTAACGACAATGTCGCTAGGGCAGCGCTGGATTCCCGAGGATAGCGCGGTCCTAGAGGATCGATCTCGGATTTACGCGCTGGCGAGCCAAACCCTGGGCTGAGATCTGGATGCCGCATGGGGTCACCAACAACATATCCCATGAAAACGGCCGCACCGTTTCCGATGCGGCCATCCTATTCGCAGCCAGGCGGGAAAGCCTCGTCAGGCTGAGGCGACAGCTTCCTTCGCGATGCCGCCCGAAAACAGGCGCCAGATGCCGAAAGCCACCACGCCCATGGAGAGGAAGATCACGAAAATCAGGAAGTTGTAGTAGATCATCGCGGCCAGCGCGACGAGAGCCAGTCCGAGCGCTATGGCTGGCACAACTGGATAGCCCCATGCCTTGAACGGACGGGCAAGCCCCGGTTCGGCACGGCGAAGCTTGAACAGCGATGCCATGGAGACGATGTACATGATGATCGCGCCGAACACCGACATGGTGACAATATTGGCCGTCAGCGGCAATCCGCCGATCTGGATGAGGCTGTCGGAGAAGATGGCGGCTATGCCGACAGCGCCGCCGGCAAGAACTGCGAGATAGGGCGTGCGGAACTTCGGATGGATCTTTGCCAGGACTTCCGGCAGATAGCCGGCGCGGCCCAGTGCAAAAATCTGGCGTGAATAGCCCATGATGATGCCATGGAAAGACGCGATCAGGCCGAACAGGCCAATCCAGACCAGCATATGCAGCCAACCGGAGGATTCGCCTACGACCGCCTTCATCGCCTGCGGCAGCGGATCGTTGATATTGGACAGCGTGCGCCAGTCGCCCACGCCGCCAGCAAAAATCATCGTGCCGAACGCAAGGAACACCAGGGTGAGGATGCCCGCAATATAGGCAATCGGCACGGTGCGGGTCGGGTTCTTGGTCTCCTCAGCGGCCATGGCGGCGCCTTCGATTGCCAGGAAAAACCAGATGGCGAAGGGAATGGCGGCGAAGATCCCACCGATCGCGCCGATCGAGAACTCTGATGAACCGGCCCAGCCATTGGCCGCGAAATTGGCAAAGGAGAAGCCCGGAGTGACGACGCCCATGAAGATCAGCAGTTCGGCAATCGCCAGAATGGTGATGAAGAGTTCGAACGTCGCAGCGATGGTGACGCCAACGATATTGAGTGCCATGAAGACGATATAGGCGCCGACTGCCGCCATTTTCGGGTCAAGTCCCGGAAATTGCACATTGAGATAGGCACCAATGGCAAGCGCGATGGCCGGCGGTGCGAACACGAATTCCACCAGCGTTGCAAAGCCGGCCACAAAACCTCCCAGCGGACCGAAAGCCCGGAGCGCATAGGCAAACGGCCCGCCGGCATGCGGAATTGCCGTTGTCAGTTCCGTGAAGGAGAAGATGAAGGTGGTGTACATGACGGCGATCAGGATCGTGGTGATCAGGAAGCCGAGGGTGCCGGCGGCAGCCCAGCCATAGCTCCAGCCGAAATATTCACCTGATATGACGAGGCCGACGGCTAGTCCCCATAGATGCAGCCCGGTCAGGCTTTTGGCGAGCGTGGGTCCGGATTCGGACATGATTGTTCCCCTTTTTTTGAACGGAATTATGATTTTCAGTAGGACAGCGCTTCTGTGGCGCCTTGGGCGTTTTCCTTGAGATCGACGCCAGTCAGTTGCAGGCGAAGTGCCTCCCGGACAATCCAGACGATCTTGTCCGCGGCGGCCTCGTAGCTCAGCCCGTCGGCATGGATATTCGAGATGCAGTTGCGTTCGCTATCGCGCCGCCCTGCTTGCGGACGGAACGTGATATAAGCGCCAAGGCTGTCCGGCACGCTGAGCCCTGGCCGCTCGCCGATCAGCACGATGGCGATTTCTGCGCCGAGGGCTGCTGCTGCCTCATCGCCAAAGGCCACCCGGGCCTGCTCGCCCAGTATGACCGGGGCGACACTGAACCCTCCGAGACGCTTCATGCAGGCTTTGAACAGTGGGACCGCGTGCCGCTCGACCGCCGCCGCCGAAAGTCCATCGGCAATGACGAAAGCGATATCATGGCGCTCGCCCGGCTCTGGAAGATCGGCAGTATCCGCTTGGCGGCCCAGATCCGGACGAGCCAGATAGATCGTGCGATCTTTGGCGCGCGATCGAACCCGAATGCTAGGTACGGGGGCGAGTTCATCGGCAAGAGCCGTAAAATCCACCTGCCCATGCACCGCATCCCGCGCCCGAGCATGCGCCAGCTGGAAATCGAGAATCGCCCTGGTCGGCATGGCGTCACCGGATCTGCCAAGCCCGATGCGCGCTCTCGTAACATCGCGAAAACGCGCAAACGGGTCGAGTTCAATCGCTTTTGTCATGCAGACGCCTTGTAATCCAGAAGGTTGCGCGAAAAGGCACCGGTGGATCCGGCGGGTGCCAGCCGGCCCTTCCGGTCCAGCATGCCCATGCGCTCAAGCCAGGCTTCAAACTCCGGCGCAGGCGGGCGGGAAAACTGGTGCCGCAGGCCGACGATATCGTGATAGGACAGGCTCTGGTAATTGAGCATGACGTCGTCTGCGCCGGGCACTGCAATCAGGAAATTGACGCCGGCGACGGTGAGCAGCACCATCAGATTGTCCATGTCGTCCTGATCGGCTTCGGCATGGTTGGTGTAGCAGACGTCAACCCCCATCGGCACGCCGAGAAGCTTGCCGCAAAGATGATCCTCGAGGCCGGCCCTGATAATCTGTTTGGCGTCATAGAGATATTCCGGCCCGATAAAGCCGACCACCGTATTGACGAGCAACGGCTTGAATTCGCGCGCGACCGCATAGGCACGGGCTTCGATCGTCTGCTCATCGACGCCGTGATGGGCATCCGCCGACAGCGCGCTGCCCTGACCGGTTTCCAGATACATCACATTGTTGCCGACGGTGCCGCGCTTCATCGAAAGCGCGGCCTCCTGGCCTTCCCTGAGAACGGCGAGATCGACGCCGAACCCCGCATTAGCGGCCTCGGTGCCGGCAATCGACTGGAAAACCAGATCGAGCGGCGCACCCGCCTCGATTGCTTTGATGGAGGTGGTGACATGGGTCAACACGCAGGATTGGGTGGGTATCTCGAACCGTTCGCGCAACCGGTCAAAGAGGACCATCAACCGGGTGCAGGCATCGAGATTGTCAGTGGCCGGGTTGATGCCGATCACCGCATCGCCGACACCGTAGAGAAGCCCGTCCAGCGTCGAGCCGGCCACGCCTTCCGGATCATCGGTCGGATGATTGGGCTGGAGACGGCTCGAAAGCCTGCCGGGCAGGCCGATGGTGGAGCGGAAAGCGGTGATCACGCTGCATTTGCCGGCAACGGTGATCAAGTCGTGATTGCGCATGATCTTGGAGACCGCCGCGACCATTTCCGGGATAAGGCCCGGTGCAAGCGCAGCCAGCCTTTCGGTCGTTGCTTCATAGGAGAGAAGCCAATCGCGAAACTCACCGACCGTCATGTGCGAAACCGGCGCAAATGCGACCAGGTCGTGGCGGTCGATGATCAACCGGCTGACCTCGTCGACCTCGTAGGGTATGAGAAGGTCATTCAGAAACATCTTGAGCGGCATATCCGCCAGCAGGTAGCGCGCAGCCACCCGTCGTTCATTGCTTGATGCCGCGATCCCCGCGAGCACATCGCCCGACTTTAGCGGCGAGGCGCAGGCCATTACCGATTTCAGATCCTGAAAGACATGGCGCTCGCGCCCCAGAACTATCGAATATGCTGTCATTTGCTCCTGGCTATCAATCAATCGATGTTTTTGCCGAAGAAATAGGCTGGTCCCACCTATTCATCGCGAGGACCAGCGTTTTTCATGCCGATGCAAGTCTGCGCGCTCTCCTGACAGGGAATACGCAAATTCCGTGCCATTTTATATGCACTGCACAAAAGAGGTGTTTTTGCCCGATACCACAACGGAGACGCCGTCCGGCCTGGCACGGGCCTATTCATCGGATACGAGGTTGCAGGATGCGGCACATGGCCTGTTCTCAGCGTTCCGGTGGCCTTTCCGCCGATTTGGCCGGGGCCGAAAGTGGCGCGCGAGCCAGCTTGGCGTACCTTCGCTGGACATGACTCTAGTGCCGGTGCCGACATCGGCAGCGGTGTGTTCCCGCATCGTGTCTCGGTTGGAATAGCGCTCGGAAAAATTGTCAGCGCGGTAGAGGAACGGTCAATCGCCTGTTGGCGGTAGCTGTCCTCTGTTTGGATCGTCTGGCCTTTGCGCACGATGCCCGACCATGGCGCTTCGGCCGAGATACAAGATCGTCATGGCAATTCGGAGCGCCCATGGGCTGAGCGCCCCGAACGGCCAGATTACTTCTGAATGCAGGTATCGACTGTATCCTTGGTGCATTCATCAAGACCTGTGAACACCGGATCTTCAACCGGTTTACCGGCGATCAAGTCCAACATCACTGACGGCGCCTTGTAGCCCATCTCGAATGGCCGCTGGCCGACGAGTGCTGTTACCAGGCCTTCGCGCGCAATCGCCACTTCATCGCCGATCGTGTCGGCCGCGCCAACGACGAACTCGTTGCTGGCGAATTTTTCAACCATCGGCTTGAACAGATCGCGATAGGGCTGTGGTGCGCCGAACAACGGCCAGCCGCCCATAATGCCGAAGGCGTCGAGATCGGGATTGGCGGCAAGGATGTCGGTCATCGCCTGGACGCCCTTCGCCCCGTCGTCATTGGTGAAGACCGGGCAGCCGGCGACTTCCGTCCAACCGCCTTCGCCCTTCAGTTCCGCCAGCCCCTTCTGTCCAGTCAACGTGTCACGCATGCCTTGGGCGCGGCGCAGGATGTTGTCGGCGCCCGGATTGCCTTCGATCGTGCAGATCTTGCCACCGTTTGGCTTGGCCTTCTTGATGTAGTCACCGATGCGCGCGCCCATGAGGTAGTTGTCGGTGCCGAGATAAGTCTTGCGCAACGCCGAGTCCTCGGCCGCAAGATCCGCATCCAGCGTCATCACCGGAACCGTGGGATTGGCGGTCCTCAGCGTCTGGGCGATCAGCTTGGCGTTGGACGGCGAGATGGCAATCGCCACGGTGTCGGCCTTGCCGAGCATGTCCTGGACGATCTGCGCTTCTCCGGCCTCATCAGAGGTCGATGCAGGGCCGGTATAGAAGCATTCATATTCCGAGTCCGGGTTTTCCTTGTTCCATTTCTGGCAACCCTGGTTGATTGCCTCGAAGAACGGGTTGTCGAGCCCCTTCACGACGATGACAAGCTGCTTTTTGGCCAAAGCCTGTCCGGCGCAGAGCGCCAGAACAGCGACGCTCAGCAATAGTATCTTCCTCATGGCTTCCTCCCTTGATAAAGGCGGACACGACGTGCCCGCCATACATCAACCCGGATACCAGACGATGCGAGGGTCATTTGATGAGCGCTCGTATGTCCAGGCCGAGTCGATAAGCAATTCCAGATCGTAAACGGGTCGCCAATCCAGCAGGTACTTAGCCTTGCTGTTGTCCATCCAGTTCGAATGGAACTGGCTCGGTATGTCGACGAAATCGAGGCCGCGTGTGCGGGCGAGGTAGCCGGCGACCTCACCGTAGTCGACAGGACGATCCATGCAGATGTTGAAGAGTTGCCGTTTCGCGCGCGGATTGTCGATCGCGGCCAATATGGCGCTGACCAGGTCATCGACATGCACGAAGTTGCGCTTCAACGGGCGTCCGTCTGCGTCGCGCAGCAGCGGCACCGTGCCGCCGGCGGCATAGCGCTTTGCGTCGGCTTTCGGAACGAGCGTTTTCCAGTCAGGCCCGCCGAAAATGTCATCGCCAAAGGACAGTGTGTATTTGAAGTCATCTTTTTCCATGATCCAAGGCGCGCGGAGACAGCAACCGTTGAGGTCGTACTGGATGCCAAACTGCTGCAGCATCACCTCTTCCAGAACTTTCGACAGGGCGTAGCTTCCCGGATAGGCGCTGTGCGGCGTGTCCTCGGTAATCGGTCCATCATGGCGATAGTAAAAATGGCCAATCCCGGCATCGCCGCCGATCAGGACGAACTGGCGCGCGGTGGTGCTTAGGCGAAACGCCTCGAGCAGCCAGAAGAGGCCCTTGACCGTCACGTCCATGACGTCGGACGGCGTCTCCTTGCAGGTGGCGAGATGCACGACATGGGTAACGCCGGCAATTGCCGCGGTCGCGACAGCTCGATCGGCGATCGAGCCGCGCATCACTTCAACCCGGTCGGTCTCATCGCACAACCGGTTATGACAAAGGGCACGTATGCGCGCATTCGAAAATCGCGGATCGTCAAGCAGCCCAGCAATGAAGCGCCGCCCGACCTTGCCCGTAGCACCGGTAACAAGGGTAAGCATGCTCTCCTCCCGGCAACAGCTAATATCCGTGCGCTCCGCTCGTCAACGGGTATTTGTACTACAAATGGAATATAATGAGATGTTGATGGCTGTATCGTACAAATGATTGACGCTGTCGCGGGCTTTTGCGTAAATGCATGGTATCGCTTGCCTTGGGAGGAAGTCGGGAAAGCGATACGCGACGGCTCCGCGTGCAAGACGAGCACGGTCCGAGGTGGTCATGCGCCTGCGGGCTTGGGAGGCTAGAAGACTGGTGGCAGTTCTCGAACTCACCAACATTTCCAAACATTTCGGCGCCATCCAGGCGGTCAATGATGTTTCGTTTGTCCTCGCGGCGGGGCAGGTGGTCGGCCTCATGGGCGACAACGGAGCCGGTAAGTCTACCTTGGTCAAGATGATCGCAGGCAATTTTCGACCGAGCCATGGGACCATGCACATGGACGGCCAAGAACTCGCCCTTCACCGCCCGGTGGAAGCGCGCCAGCATGGCATCGAGATTGTTCACCAGGATCTCGCACTGTGCAATAATCTGACGGCGGCCGCGAACGTATTTCTCGGGCGCGAGTTGCGTCGCGGTGTCGGGCCCTTGAAGGTGCTGGACTATAAGGCAATGTACCGGCGCGCCGGCGAGATTTTTAAGGAATTGAAGTCGGAGACGCGCCCGCGCGACCTCGTCAGGCAGATGTCGGGCGGCCAGCGGCAGGCGGTCGCGATCGCCCGCACCATGCTCTCCGAGGCGAAAATCGTGCTCATGGATGAGCCGACGGCGGCCATCTCTGTGCGGCAGGTGGCGGAAGTTCTCAACCTGATCCGCCACTTGCGTGATCGGGGCATCGCCGTGGTGCTGATCAGCCACCGCATGCCGGACGTCTTTGCGGTTGCCGACCGGGTCATCGTGATGCGGCGCGGCAGAAAGGTCGCTGACAAGCCGATTACGGCGAGTTCGCCCGAGGAAGTAACAGGGCTGATTACGGGCGCGATCGAACAGGTATGATAAAAGCAGCCTACCCGTATCGGATGGAAATGAAGGTCGACGATGGCAATTACCCTTGATCAGACGATCAAACAGAAGCAGCAGAGCTGGCTTGCGGCGGTATTTGGCAGTCAGACGTTCTGGGTCCTGCTCTCCGTCATCCTCGCCTGCATTTTCCTCTCCTTCGCCACCGACTCGTTCGCGACGACGAAGAACCTTTACAACATTACGCGCAACGTCACTTTTGTTGCGATCATTGCGCTCGGCATGACGATCGTCATCATTACCGGCGGGATCGACTTGTCGGTGGGGTCGGTGCTTTGCCTGTGCAGCATGGTGCTGGCGGTTGTCATGCACGCCGGCTACAGCATCGAAGTGGGAATCGCCGCCTCGGTCGGCACCGCTCTCGTGATCGGGGCGTTCAACGGGGTGCTGATCGCCTATCTGCGCTTCCCGCCCTTCGTCGTCACACTCGGCATGCTCTCGATCGCGCGCAGCCTGGCGATGGTCGCATCCAACAATACCGTCGTCTTCCAGTTCGGGCCGGATCACGACAAGTTGCTGGCGCTGGGCGGCGGCGCATGGTTCTTCGGTATCGCAAACCCGGTCCTCTACATGATCGTGCTGGCGCTTCTCACCGGCTTCGTGCTGCGCTGGACCAGATTTGGCCGCTACGTCTTCGCAATCGGCGGCAATGAGCATGCAGCCACGCTCACAGGCGTTCCGGTGCAAGGGATAAAGGTTGCCGTTTACATGATTTCCGCCCTGTCGGCGGGGGTCGCCGGCATCATTCAAACCGGCTGGCTCGGCGCTGTCACCACGAACATCGGCGCCGGAATGGAACTCCAGGTCATCGCCGCTGCTGTTATTGGCGGCGCCAATCTGGCGGGCGGCGTCGGCACCGCCTTCGGCGCATTGATCGGGGCAGCGTTGATCGAGGTTATCCGTAACAGTCTCGGCTTGCTGGGCATCAACGCCTTCTGGCAAGGCACCTTTATCGGCGGCGCCATTGTGCTTGCCGTTCTGTTCGATCGGATTCGCAATTTCAGACAAAGCGAATAGGGGAGGGCCGCCAAAACCCTTGGCATTTCTCATCATCCCATAAGGGTGGATCGCAAGCGACGCTGACAATGCCCATTGTTTTTCAAAACACCCAACAGGGGATTCCATGACAACTATTTGATGCGCTGCTGCGACGTTTTTTAAAGCACCTGTTTTTCAACGCACTTGATTGGCAACGCGCTGACCCCCGTCGCCTGTAAACGGCATTCGCGCCGCACTCGACGGTTTGGTGAGTCGAGAGTTCGCCTCCCGTGCACGAAGATGCCGGACTGCTTCTCGGACGCCTCCATTATGGGTTCACGGATGAGGCGACAACGGCACCTCGCCGCCTCATCCAGCGAACATCTCGCGCAGACGGGCCCAAATGCCCTCCCGCCTGTCAACATGCTTTGCCCGGATATAGCGGGCGGTCGTTTCAGCGCTTACCGTCGCGCCGAAATGGCAGTAGCAGACGAGTCTGTGCAATTGCCTGTCGGACAGTTCGAAAAACCGTTTCGCTTCTCCGTAAGTGTCGTTTTTCAGCCCGGCTGCCCGAAGGACAGGATCGTTGAAGGCGACCGAGATCGCCGAGTTGTCGCAGTGCAAAGCAGCGCGCACCGCATGTGGCTGATATTCGGTTTCATGCAGCGTCGAGAGGAGCCGCTGCGGATCCGCTTCGAGGAGTTCCGCCCAACGTTGCAGACGCTTGTCGCGCGGCATGACTTGATGAGGGTAATCCTGGTTGATCCTGGCAAGATTCTGCAGTTGATCGAATTCATGGTGCTTCATTTCGCCCTCCATTGAACGATGATGCTCCGGCCTTTCTTGCCTCAGCAGCGTGACTCCTACGAGGGAATAAGTCCAATCACGATTGGCCTGCCCCAAGATTTGGACCGCCGCGAGATGACGTTGTCCGTCAGTCACATCGTGCATCCCGTGGGTAGGATTCTGTTAACCATTCGGCGCCAGAATCATGAGCAGTTTGGCCTTTCAGGGAAAAGGGACCGCGATGGCCTCTGCTGACCGCACCGACGTCTTTACAAATTACGCCGACCTTTCATCAGTTCCATCCCTCCGGCGATTGCGCGACAACACATTCGTCGGGCAGTTGCGGAAGGCCGTTCCGTTTGAATACGTGACCGTTGGCGGTCTGGATCTGGAGGGCTACGAATTCGGCCGCAGTCTGTCGATCGACACGGATATGCCCCCTCTCTTTATGGAAACCTATTTTGCCGAAAAGATGAGCCCCAAAGATCCATTGATTATCGCAGGAAAGACCAGGAAAACGGCCTTTACCGAGGAAGAAGCCTGCGATCTGGTTTCTCCGCCGCAGAGGCTTCTTTATTTGTCGCGCGCTCACGGCATTCGAAACAGGATACTGTTCCCCCTGTGCAGGAGGGACGCCGTTTACGGCGCGGTGTGTTTCTCAAATGCGCGACCGTTCACACAAGGCGAGTTCGAGTTCCTGTCATTAATGGCCGAACCGCTTCATACCGCCATCACCAAGCCGCTCATGGACAGATTCGCCGCCAGCCAGCTTCGCCTGACCAAGGGCGAACTGCTTTGCCTAAAACTCGCCAGCCGGGGTCTGACCAGCGAAGAGATCGCGGACGAATCCGACTACGCACTAGAAACGGTCAATAGCTATCTTAAATCGGCAGCCCGGAAACTGGGGGCATCCAACCGCGTTCACGCAGTCGCCGAAGCGATAGGAAGACGCCTGATCGACTGATCTACCATGGTCGCATGCAAGTCCAGCCGGGGTTTTCATATCCGGTGTATTCACCTCTGCGATCGACTTTCTGAGACTGAAGAGAGGCTGGTTCGAGCGACGCGGTGGTCGAGATCGGCGTCAGCATTGGCATCGCGGTTTCTCCCGTCGACGGCCACGAGAGCGCCGACCTTTTTGCGCAAAGCGGACATGGCACTCTGCGATGCCAAATCCGCCGGCAAAGGAACGGCGGGCTTCCACTCGGAAAAGCCAGTGCACATCTGAAAGCGTTAATGCGCTCGAGGCGAGCGGTCACCAATATAAAACATTCATGTATGCTATCTAAAGGCCCCGACGAAACAAGCTCGGCACTTCGAATCGCGTTCAGGCCATTGCAGAAGCGATCCGCCGTCGGCTGATCGACGTAAAGTCTCCCTCGGAATTTTTACCAAATCTCCAGCCAGCCACAACGCAACGTGGCTTGCCTGAATCAACAACAATCTCAGAGCGCGCGGTTACGCGCGAAATATCCGATTTGCGCAGAATAGTCGTACTTTAATAGTAGCATTAACACTTTCTAAACTACACGATCCCAATTTTGGGGTCATCCGATGGGGTGCGGTCTGTGCCTCTTACCGCCATGAAGACGGGTTCGGTGCGCTGTATTTCAAGCGCTGCTTCGTTTCCGAAATCCTTGTCTCTCAGAGGTAGCAATGTCGAACCATTCCCATGCGCATACTGGCAATTACGCTCACTCAACCCACGGCGCCTCTCCCAGCTCAAGCGGAGCGCCCTCCAAGAGCCAGAACATCGAGCGCCGCCTGGACTTTATGGAGCTTAATGCCGAAGGCCGTGCCAGTATCCGCTCGCTCAAGGCTCTGGTTGAGCGCGAACTGCCGCATGGTCTCGACAAGTTCTATGCCCAGCTTCGCAAGAGCCCGGAGGTTAAGCGGTTCTTCTCCTCCGACGAACACATCGCTCGCGCCAAGGGCGCCCAGCAGGGCCATTGGGTCAATATCTCCGACGGCAACTTCAACGACGACTATGTCAGCAAGGTCCGCACGATCGGCTCGGTTCACGCGCGCATCGGCCTTGAGCCGCAGTGGTACATCGGCGGCTACGCGATCATTCTCGACCATCTGATCAATAGCGCGGTCAAAGAAATCTTTCCCAAAGGCGGGATGTTCTCGAAGAAAACGATGAAACCGGCCGAGTTCGGCAAGGCGCTCGCCAGCCTGGTCAAAGCCGCGATGCTCGACATGGATCTGGCCATTTCCGTCTACATCGATGAGGCCGAAATTGCCAAGCAGAAGGCGCAGGCCGAAGCGATCGCGGCGGAGCAGAAGCTGGTGTGCGACTGTTTCGGCAAAGCCATGTCGGCCATCGTCGACAAGGATGTCAGCTACCGCATCAATGATGACCTGCCGGATGCCTATCACCGGCTGCGCGACGACTTCAACAATGCGCTCGAACAATTGTCCGCGACCATTCAGCAGATCGATGCCGGCGCCGCGCAGATCCATGCAGGAGCCGAGGAAATCCGCGTCGCGGCCGACGATCTGTCCAAGCGCACCGAACAACAGGCCGCTTCAATCGAAGAGACGGCGGCCGCGCTGGAGCAGATCACCACGACCGTCAAGGATTCCAGCAGGCGGGCGGAAGAGGCCGGCCAACTCGTCGGCAAGGCGCGGGTGGGCGCGGAGAAATCCGGACAGATCGTCCAGCAGGCGGTGGCGGCCATGAGCGCGATCGATACCTCGTCGCGCGAAATCTCCAACATCATCGGGGTAATCGATGAGATCGCCTTCCAAACGAACCTCCTGGCGCTGAACGCTGGCGTTGAAGCGGCGCGCGCCGGCGATGCGGGCAAAGGATTTGCTGTCGTGGCGCAGGAGGTGCGCGAGCTTGCCCAGCGCTCCGCCAAGGCGGCAAAGGAGATCAAGGAACTGATCAACAATTCCGGTGAGCAGGTGAAAAGCGGCGTAGCCCTTGTTGGAGATACAGGCCAGGCGTTGGCGGTCATCGTCGATGAAGTGAAGGAGATCGACCGGCACATCAACGCGATCGTCGATGCCGCACGCGAACAGTCGATAGCGCTTCAGGAGATCAACACGTCCGTCAACACCATGGACCAGGGTACGCAGCAGAATGCCGCCATGGTGGAAGAGTCCACCGCCGCCAGCCATGCGCTCGTTCAGGAAGTCAGCCGGATCGCGCAGATGCTGAGCGAATTCAATATCGGCAAGGCATCCGCGTCCCGCGCACCGCAACGGCAGATGCACGGTTCATCCCGGTCGCAAAGCTCTCCCGCACGCGAACTCCGGGGCAAGCTCGCCAAAGCCTACGCAACGCACGGCAATGCCGCTCTGGCTGAGAGCTCGTGGGAGGAGTTTTGATGCCCAGCCCTGTTCATCTACACGTGGGAGCCGGCACCGAAACGTTCGAAATTATCGCCTTCCGGA
The DNA here is from genome assembly GCF_964252955.1 of Pararhizobium sp. LjRoot238. Taxonomy (NCBI): domain Bacteria; kingdom Pseudomonadati; phylum Pseudomonadota; class Alphaproteobacteria; order Hyphomicrobiales; family Rhizobiaceae; genus Pararhizobium; species Pararhizobium sp. LjRoot238. Next base: position 140,500 of record NZ_CAXUPP020000006.1, read on the forward strand.
TCCGCGACCAGGAGTTCTGCGTGAAGACGACTACCATCCGCGAGATTCGCGGGTGGGCCCCCTCGACCCCGGTGCCGCATTCACCGGCGGACGTCATCGGGGTCATGAACCTCAGAGGATCGGTGATCCCGATCATTGATCTGGCCTACAAACTCGGCATGAGCAGCACGGAAGCTACTGAACGCAGTGCAATCGTCGTTGCAGAAGTGCACAATACGGTCGTCGGCCTGGTTGTTGATCGCGTTTCGGATATTTTGACGATCCGTGCCGACCAAGTTCAGCCCGTTCCTGAAATCACCACGTCCTTCGACAGAAGCGTCGCGGAGGGCATTATCACCCACGAAAGCGGCATGATCTGTTTCCTCAACCTTTCCCGCATGTTCCGCGACCTGGATGGTGCAGATGAAGCCGCATAGCCTGCAACATTTAGCACAAGCAGATACTGAAGGGACAGGCATGGGGGTCATTGTTCCCTTTCCCATCGCTAACAAGTATCGCGCCAATACAGCACTTAGTGGCTCAGACTCCATCGATACCGCATACACCGACGAGCAGCAACGGCGGATGGAGCAGGCGCGCGACGCACTTCGTCTGATCGTCAAGGAACTTGAAGCTGTTCAGAGAGAGGTGGCAGGCGGCGGCGCGTTGAGATAGCCGAACGCTTTGGAGCCGGTGTCGCAAACACCGGCTCCTGCGTCCGCGCGGGCGCCGAAAACAGTCCGAAAATATGCTGCTCGCAGTACGGCAGTCGGGAGACGATGATGGATTTCGAGAGTTTCTTCAAAGGCGAATTGGACGGCCTGCATCAGGAAGGCCGCTACCGCGTGTTCGCCGATCTGGAGCGCCAGCGCGGGCAATTCCCGAAGGCGACCCGCTATAACGCCAATGGCGAAAAGCAGGATGTCACCGTCTGGTGTTCCAACGACTATCTCGGCATGGGCCAGCATCCCAAGGTCATCGAGGCGATGAAACTCGCCATCGACCAGTGTGGCGCGGGTGCGGGAGGCACCCGGAATATTTCGGGCACCAACCACTACCACGTTCTGCTCGAGCGCGAGCTTGCCGATCTGCACGGCAAGGAATCGGCGCTCCTGTTCACCTCCGGCTACGTCTCCAACTGGGCGGCCCTTGGAACGCTCTGTTCGAAGATCCCCGGCGTCATTGTCTTTTCGGACGCCGGCAATCATGCATCGATGATCGAGGGCATCCGTCACTCCAAGTGCGAGCGGGTGATCTTCAAGCACAATTCCGTCTCCGACCTTGAAGCCAAGCTGAAGGCCGCCGACCCGCGCGCGCCAAAAATCATCGCCTTCGAATCGGTCTACTCGATGGATGGCGACATTGCGCCGATCAAGGAGATCTGCGATCTCGCCGACACATACGGCGCGATGACCTATCTCGATGAGGTCCATGCCGTCGGCATGTACGGCCCGCGCGGCGGCGGCATTGCCGAGCGCGAAGGCCTGATGCACCGGCTGACGGTGATCGAAGGCACGCTCGGCAAGGCTTTCGGCGTCATGGGCGGCTATATCGCGGCCTCGAGCGCGCTGTGCGATTTCATCCGCTCGTTTGCCTCCGGCTTCATCTTCACCACGGCGCTGCCACCGGCGCTGGCCGCCGGTGCGGTCGCCTCGATCCGGCACCTCAAGGAAAGCCAGGTCGAACGCTTCGCCCACCAGGAACGGGTTCGCCGCCTGCGCAACCTGCTCGACAGGAACGGCATTCCGCACATGGTCAATCCGAGCCACATCGTGCCGGTGATCGTCGGCGACGCGGCCAAGTGCAAGTGGATTTCCGACCTTCTGCTCGACAATTGCGGCATCTACGTCCAGCCGATCAACTATCCGACGGTGCCGAAGAAGACCGAGCGGCTGCGCATCACGCCGACGCCGTTGCATTCGGACGGCGATATCGACCATCTGGTCGGCGCGCTGCACCAACTCTGGTCGCGCTGCGCGCTGGCGAGGGCCGTTGCGTGATCATCTGGCGCAACCGGTTAGTTCCAGCGAAAGCCAGCACGAGGAGAATCCCTGCAAGGCGGAGAGCATCCACATGTGCTCCGCCTTGCAATCTGCTTTGCCGTTCATACCCGCACTTACCTGCAATTTATGGCGCGGTCCGGTGCGGACAAGCACATTGCATTGGACGACAACGTTCGCGTGGTTGGTCGGAAAACGCAAATGCTATGCAGAATGCGCACGTACTGTTTCGATCAGGGAAGGCCACGTCCTTCTTTAAGGTTCCGTTAGCCAGCATACCCCCAATCTTGGCTCGCCGAATGTATGGAACGCCATGTCCTTGTGCCTTTGGGATCGCGTTGGGCGGAAACTGGTTCGGTCCAAGCAAGATGTATCCAGCAACCAAGCGCGTCAAAGAAACGGGCAAATTGAGATGGCGCATCGAGCAGGCGGGAGCGAGACGTTGGGATAACCATCGTCAAAAGGGGAGTGGAGTAAAGTTGAGCGTGACAAAGATGAAAGGGGGTGCGGAGCGGTCATCTGGACGCAAGTGCCGGCGAGGGATTCACCGATAAGATGCTGAAACGATCGAGCCCGCTGACCAAGCCGCTATCTTCCCTCGAAAACTATATCAAATCCATCGGGCGAAACCATTCCAACGCCGTCGTGGTCATGAGTTTCCTCATCGGGGCCACATATCTGACAGTTATGGTCGCCCTTGATCGCCATTCGCTGCAGCAGGACATCAGTTCCCTGACCAGCAGCCAGTTCATCCGTTTCCAGCAACTCGCCAACCAGACGCGGGCGCTGATGCGAGCCTCGACCGATCCCAACTTGCCGGAATACATTATCGCGCCGATGGTCGACGACATCCGCGAAGCCGTCACCGACATTCGGACCATGAGCGAACAGCTGGAGGATCTCCACCGCCGCATCGGCCAGAATCTCCTCGAGAAGCTCACCCCTCGCGACGGGACTTCCGAGCTGTTGCGCGTCGACCTCAATCGACGCCTCGAAGACTTCCTCCGGCGTGCCGGGAGGGTGACCGCAGCCAAGAACGAGGAGCGGCGGCAACGCTATAGCTTCTGGGGGCCGATCGACTTTGCCGTCTCTTCGGAGGGCACTCTAACCCGCCAGTTTAGCGACCTTATCCACCACACCCACGATCGCAGCAACATCAGCATCGATAACGCCAAGATGATCAGTACGTCTCTTCTTGCGCTGATCGCGGCCACTCTCGCTCTGGCCAGCGCATTTCTGTTTAGCCCCCTGCTGAAGAAGTTGCGTAACGAGCACCGCCGGACAGTGGATTTCGAAAATCAGCTGAAGCAACTTGCCCATACCGACGCGCTTACGGGGATTCACAATCGATCTGCCTTTAGCGACACCCTCGGCAATCTGTTCAGTGAACTGAGGCGAAACGGCACCGGTTTTTCCGTGCTGCTCCTGGACCTCGACCGGTTCAAAAGCATCAACGACGGCTTCGGACATCCGGCCGGCGACGCGGTGTTGCGTCATGTCGCAAGCGCGCTCCAGAGGGTCTTTCGCTCCGATGACTTTGTTGCGCGGCTGGGTGGCGACGAGTTCGCAGTGCTCTTGCCCGGAATTTATGATGAAGCCACGCTCGCAGGCATTGCCAACCGCGCCGTGGAAACGATCGCGGCGGATTTTCTCTTCGAGGGCCGCACCTTGCGGGTCTCGGCCAGCATCGGGGGGGCCGTCGTACCCAATCATGCTACGGATGAGCCGGGCCTGATGCGTGTTGCGGACCTTGCGCTCTACACAGCCAAGAGCGGGCGCAACACAGCCATCATATTCGACGAAGCGGCGCTGGCGCGGCGGCTGGAGGAAAACCAACTATCCCTCGCCCTCATTGTTGCGGTCGACCGTAACGAATTCATCGTGCACTACCAGCCGAAGGTCAATCTGGTGACTGGTGAGCACCTGGGTTTCGAAGCGCTCGTGCGCTGGCGCCATCCCAGCCTTGGCATACTGGCCCCCGGCCGTTTCCTACCATTGATGGAGGGGCCGCATCTCATCCGCGGCATGACCCGTTCGGTGGCAACGATCGTCGGCCGCGATCTGAGGGCCTGGCAAGACGCCGGGCTGATTCCTGGGCCGATCGCGATCAACCTGCCCGAAGCCCTTCTGGTCGGCGAGGATGGCTACCAGATGCTCGCCGAGGTCATTCGGCAAAACGGCCTCGACTGGCATGACTTCGCGGTGGAGGTGACCGAAGATGTCTTCCTCAACCGCAATGCCGACCGCATCCTTGAGACGGTAACGCGCTTCCGCGAACAGGGCCTTTCAGTCTCCCTCGACGACTTTGGAACCGGATTTGCCTCACTGGTGCACTTGCGTGACTTTCCCTTTGACGAACTGAAGATCGATCGCAGCTTCATCGCCGACATAGGGACCGACACGCGATCGGAGCAGATCGTTCGCGCCATGATCGACCTTTCCCGCAATCTGGGCAAACGCTGTGTCGCCGAAGGCATCGAGACCGACGCGCAGCGACGCTTCCTCGTCAACGCCGGCTGTGAGATCGGCCAGGGTTATTTCTTCGCCAAACCGCAGCCCGCCGAGGTGGCGAGCGAGCGTCTGCCGAAGAGGCTCTTGGCCGCTGAGCCCGCGATGAGTGCTGCGGCCCGCCACATCCGCCGAACCGCCGGCTAGATGGCTGGGCGCTGCCACTGCCCCCCGGACGGCAGCTTGATTTTTCTCATTCGAAAGGAAGACACCGATGAAGAACAAGGCAAGGCGGTTTTATTTCGCCGCGACCGTTGTGCTTGCGAATTTGTACCAGGGACAGCTAGCGGCTGCCGAAGAGGGAATGGCAGTCGACGTCGTACACTACTGGGTATCAAAAAGTGAATCTGCGGCGCTCGACATCTTTCGAAAAGCTTGGGCTGTGGCTGGTCATCAATGGGCCGACATGCCGGCCAAGAACAAGGTAGAGGTGCAGAAGATCGTCAGTGATCGCGTCACAAACGGATATGCACCGGCGGTCATGCAATGGAATGCCAATGAGGGCTCGCGGGAGTTGCCCGAGATGGGGATTGTGCTGGACATCGAACAGGTGGCCCGGACCGACCATTGGCGCGACGTCTTGCCCGCCGCCGTGCTCGATCGCATCAGCTATGATGGCAAGATCTATTTCGCGCCGACCAACATTCACGCCGAGAACTGGCTCTGGACAAGCGAAACTATCTTCCGTGATTTGGGGCTTACAACGCCACAGACCTGGGATGAGATCTTCGCCGCTGCCGACAAGATCAAGGCGAGTGGCCGCTTCGCTATCGCGCTTGGCGGAGGCCGCTGGGAGGTTTCGCTGATTTTCAACAACATCATGTATCAGAAGCTGGGATCCGAGGGATATGCCCGCATCATCAGCGGTGACCCGGCCTTGGTCAACGATCCGGGCATGATCGAGGCGCTCTCGATGCTGCGTCGCCTCTCCCGCTATGCCGAGCCTGCGGCAGCACGTGAGACCAAGACGTGGGCGGATGCCACGGCGGCGGTCGGGCGGGGCGAGGCCGGCATGCAGTTCATGGGCGACTGGGCCAAGGGCGAGCTTGCTGCTCGCGGTTACACCGTCGACAAGGACTTCGGTTGCAGTCTGGTACCCGGCACTGCCATCGCCTACTTCATGGTCATCGATGCCTTTGCCTTTCCGCTGACAAACCGCGAGGAAGCCGCTGAGGCGCAGCAGGCCTTCGCCCGCATGGTGCTCGACCGCGACAACCAGGTGGCCTTCAGCCGCATCAAGGGCTCGCTCCCGGTGCGCACCGACGTTGATCCAAGCGGGCTCGATCGCTGTGGCCAGCTCGGTTTGAAAATGATCGCTGAGAAGAAAGGCGAGGTCAGCGCCCAGTCCATGGCCATGCCGTCGCAAATGTCGGAAGGCTGGATCGGCGTCCTTGCCGATTTCTTCAACGACCAGACCATCACGCCTCAGACGGCACAGCATCGGCTGCACGAGATCCTCGCGCAGCGTTGAAAAGGCCGGAGGCCGATTAGCGCACGCTTTATACAAACTCCGCAGGAAAATAAGAGGAGCGATGACTGCGATGGCCCAGCGCATTGAGATTTGATATTGGTCGCGGCAATTTTAGGCGGTGCATGCTGCGGCCATGAGGGCCCCATGCTCACAAGCAATACCCGCCCATCGATCACGTGACCTCGATGGGCGGTTTCAGCACTCCGGCAGGCCACCCATGAGGTACTTGCAACCGTCTTGCCGCAATCGGGCAACGTGTCACCGAGTATGTCGGGCAAGCCGTCCGCATTGATTTCCAAGTTCTTTTATTCTTTCAGGCTGCGCTTTCTGGCTTCGCTCCAGCGCATCTTGGCTGTCTCTGACGGCGTTTCTCCAAAGGCCTCATAGTAGGCTGCCGCAAAGCGGCCCATATGGGAAAACCCCCAGTTCCGCGCGATATCGGCAATAGACAGGGAATTGGCATCGTCTGCCAGGGCTTTTCGAGCGCCTTCGAGGCGAATCGTCCGCAAATAGTTCAAGGGCGTGGTGTCCTTGAACTGCTGAAAGGAAGCCTGCAATGCCCGCACGCTGGTGCCGGCTTCGCGCGCAATATCGGCGACGGTTATCGAACGCGATACGTTGGCATACATATATTCGATCGCTCTTTTCAATCGTCGTGGGACGGCCGGAGAAACCGGCCGTGTCAGCCGCGGCCAGTAATTGTTCGGGACCACCTCCAGAAGCACGATCATCATCGTCTGAAATAGACGCTCGATTGCGGCCGGCGAGAGGTGATCAGCATCATCAACGTCGAGGCAATTCCAGACAAGGTTTCCAAGCGCCATCAACCGTGAACCTTTCACAGTTGCGAGATCAACCGTGCCAGAGAATTCGATGTTGTCTGTGACAGGCCCATCCAGCAGCTCACTCAGTTGCTGGATCATCGCTGATTTTTCGAATGCCATGCCGATATGGCTCCGGTCCTCATGCAGTACCAGCTTTTCAAAGTGCGACATGTCACCCAAAAAACCTGTCGTCGGCGTAGATACGATGCGGTTTCGGCCGACGTCTATCTCCATAGCACCCGAGGATGGGAGGTATAGGACGTAGGCGTCGGGCGCACTGGCGAGCGCCACCTTCATGCCCGAATGGCATTTCCCGTTCCAAACACTGTAGCGCCCGGCGGAGTAGTGCCGGTCTTCTACGGAAATTCGTTGGCGCGGTTTAAGGGGCTCTACCTTGGCGGGGGATAATGTCTTCGCATAGTGCTCGGACATCTCGTCAGCATCGGCTTCCACGATTCGGAAGGCAGAATGAGTAACGTACCTCATCAGAGCTCCAAAAAAGAACGAGCCCTTGAGAACTCGAGCGACAGGTTACGTAAGCGGAACACATGGACGCAGGCCGCGAACCTCCAATTATCATATAATTAAGTTGAGAATAATATAGGCGCGCGCACGTTATCGGCTGCAGCATCAGCCCATTCGCGCAGGCTATATCCATTATAAGCAAAAATCATGAGCAGAGACAGGATGCGGCCGTCCCCGTGAGCATCTCCTGCGCGCATTTGCGCATAGCTGCGAGTGGTGCTCCTGCCTGACGTCATGGTCCCAACCGGGCGGCCTTTTCGGGCCAAGAAGCATTGAGACCATGCCTTCAGAAGCCGGCGATTTTGCCCGCAAGCACAAACGCGGAAGCCGAAACGGAATCTGAGCGCATTTTTCGGCGCTGACGGGATATTGTTGCGCTATCTGGCCAGCATGGGCATATCATCGTTGACTGATGAATAAGCTTCGTCGTGGATCATCGGCCTTCAACAAGCTGAGAAGGTCCCCGGCATAATGAATTCCGCTCTTGCCTCTGGTTGCAGCTGCCTCGCGTCATGGATGAAATCGATGATCGCGGACAGGCGGGGCAATGTCGCCATCTCGGCTGCGATCTGCGCCGTGCCGATGATCCTTGCAGTTGGCGCAAGCCTGGACTACACGCGCGCATACAACGTCCAGAGCAAGATGCAGGCCGATCTCGACGCCGCTCTGGTCGCCGCCATCAAGCAGATCGACACTTACGACGAGGAAAAGCTCGAGCAAAAGGTCATCGCGTGGTTCGAGGCTCAGGCAGACAAGAGCGACTCCAGCTACGACATCACCGGCGTCAAGATCGACCAGACGGGCCACACCATCACAGCAACCGCCAAGGGAACGGTGCCGACCACGATCATGACGATCGCCAACATCGAATCGGTCCCTGTCGGCGTTACCAGCGCCATCAAGGGACCGGCGACGTCGTATCTCGATGTTCACATCGTCATCGACAAGTCGGCATCCATGCTTCTCGCCTCGACATCCTCGGACCAGGCGATGCTGCGCAGCGATCCCAATATCACGTGTGAATTCGCCTGTCACAGCACGGACGATCCGGTCAAGGAAAAAGCCACCGGCGCGATACTGTCGCCGACCTACTATGACTACATCAAGGCGCTCGGCGTCAAACTCCGCTCCGACGTTGCGCTCGACGCCGTCGAAGAAGTGCTGGATATGGTCGACGAAGCCGACGAGGACCACAAGAGGATCAGGGTCAGCCTCTATAGTCTGGGCGACGATACTTCAGAGGTCTTGGCACCGACTTATTCGACCAGCGCGGCTCGCAAGAAGCTGTCCGATGACAGCAGCGGCCTGACGAGCGCCAGCTCGAAAGAAGCCACCTATTTCGACACATCCCTGACGACACTCGCCACCAAAATCGGGACTGGCGGTGACGGGTCGTCATCTTCCAGTCCCATGAAACTCGTGCTTCTGTTGACGGATGGAGTTCAATCGGAGCGAAACTGGGTTTTGCAAAGGAAAGATTTGCCGACGCTTCGCAGCCCAACATCCCTCGGCAACCTTCGAAAAGTGGTCACGCCACTGAATCCGGACTGGTGCACTGGGGTGCAGAAGAAAAACGCTACGATTGCAGTTCTCTATACAGAATATCTGGCTATCCCGGATGACTGGGGATACCGCGAGACACTGGCAAAAAATATGGCCGGCAGTCGCTGGGCCTCCGTCTGGGGCGGCACCCTTCACAGCGGCGTCAGCGGCAGCACCAGTCGCCAGGACTATATCCCCATCGCCTTGCAGGACTGCGCCTCTTCGCCCGACCTCTTCATATCGGCTGCGTCAGAAGACGAGATCACCGAAGGTCTCTCCACGCTCTTCAGCCAGTACCTGACCTCGGTGCGGCTGACACAATGATGCGACGTTTCCCTTCACCGTTGCCCCACCTTGTCCGCGATAAAAACGGCGCCGCGGCCATCGAATTCGCGATCCTCGCATTGCCGCTTTTCATGCTCATTTTCGGCATCCTCGAACTCGCGGCGATGTTCTTCGTCGATACCGCCCTCGACGCCGCTGTGCACAAAAGCGCCCGGCTGATCAGGACCGGGCAGGCGGCTGAGAAGGCGACGTCGCTTGCGATGTTCAAGCAGGCCGTCTGCGAGGATATGGTCTATCTCCTCAACTGCGAGAGCAAGCTGCTCGTTGTAGCAAACGTGGTCAGCGACATCTCCACTGCAGCCGGCCTGATGCCTGCCGATTCCGACGGCAACGTCAAAATCACCGAGAATTTCAACATCGGTTATGGCAGCGACTACATTCTCGTACAGGCATTTCTGCCCTGGTCACCTGTGGTAAAGCTCTATTCGCTCTCCAGCCAGACATTCGTTGATGGCAGCTATGTGCTTGGCGCTGCCGTGTTGTTTCGCAACGAGCCCTTCTGAGGAGCGCCGATGACAAAGTTTCTCGCAAGTGGTTTCAGATTGTGCCTGCCGCGACGGCTTTGGCAGGATCGCGCCGGGGCATCGGCGGTCGAATTCGCGCTGCTGCTTCCCGTTCTCCTCCTTCTCCTCGCTGGATTGGCCGACCTCGGTCACGGCTTGGCGGTCCGTAGGAAGGTGAACCAGATGGCTTCCACCGCGGGGGAAATGATTTCGATGCAGACGGCCTGGATCAACTCGGATGTCTCCAGCATCCTTTCCGGCGTCAGCTCGATCTTGCAGCCTTACGACCTCGACGACCTCACCATCCTGCTTTGCGTTGTCGACATCGACGAGAAGGGGAATGCGACGGTCGCCTGGTCGTCGGCCTATGGGACGACTGCTCTATCAGCGGGACAGGCATCACCCATCGATATTCCCGAAGAGCTGCAGGAAGAGGATGTGCAGATGATTGTAACACGCGTTGAGTACAGGCTTAACACGATAATGTCGGGGCTGTTCGGAAGCTTCACCGGCAACGGCGCCTATGAGTACGAGCAGTATTTTCTCACCCGCCCGCGCAACGGCGACACGATCACCTACAGCTAGCGAGGGTGCGCGTCACACGTGCAGGGCGCATTGCCGCAAGAGGGCGCAGCCAACTTCCCGTGTTCCACCCGCGCTCAGGTGATCCTCGGTGGCCAAGGGACCTTATCGAGCGCGATACTTCGGCTCGCGCATCAGCCCTTGGGCGAGCAGCGCCATCTGCCCTCGAAGTATCGGCGCCTTCCATTCGACGTGCTAGCCTGCCTGGTAGGACTGTATTTGCCGCCGGACTTTGGCGGCATGCCCCGACACGATCGCTGGTTGCCTGGAGAGCAAGGCCTCTTACCTTGTGCAGCTGGGGCTGGAGAAAGGACCTTTGGCGGTCTGGCTCTGGAGTGAGCTAACAAGCCGCCGGTTGCCGGCTCTTGTGCTATCGTGCCAACGCGGCCTTTAAGATGAGGCCGGTTAAGACCGACGGCACGATGCGGCTGGATTGGCCCGTGTCTCGAGAGTTGAAAACAAAATCGCCGCGAAAATGCACTGGTTTTCCCATTGCCGCATCTTCGCCCTCGATGGCATCAATCGGGCCTCGAAGTTCAATCTGACCATAGGAACTCAGGAGTCCCCGTCAAACGAGCAGCGTGGAATGGCTGAGGATCTGCAGCCGTCGCCAATCGGCACTGAAGCTCGCGCTGCGAGCAGCTTAGGGGCTGTCCCACGGCAAACACAGTTTGCCGTGGTGAATTATAAACCGACCTCCCGGGATTCTTCGAGATTCTCAGCTTGTAAGCGTTGATACTAGATGAAGAACGCGCCGAGCGATCGACTGCGACTTTGGTGACGATATCGCCACCCGCTTAGAAGAAGATCGCGACGTGCGCTTCGAGAGCTTGGAAGTCTGTTAACGTAATTTCGGTGCGAAGCCCACCCTTGCCCGCCGGCCAAGGATCGCGAACCTGCATAGTATTTCCATTGTCGGAATACCCGTACACAACATAGTAGTGGATGGTCGTACCAACTACGAAGATTCGATCATTATCGATCTCACCTCGCACCAACTCAGGGCTGAGATTTTGCACGAATCGACCGCCCGTCGCTGCTGTATCGAACGCATTCCATTGCGTTCGCACCAGCTGTACCAATTGGCTAGCCATGTTGGCGCCCCCATCTTCGTGCTGCTCGGTAGAGGCGTCCAGGGCTTGCGCTAAGTCCCATTGCTCCTGAACCGCGGGGTCGAGTGCTGCAAGCGACAGAGTGATCCGGCGGGCAATAGCATACTGCGACATTAACGGGAGAGTGCGGTAGTTCCTGACCATGACCTCAGCAGCGGCGAAGCACCACGAGGGAGTTTCCTGCGCAACCAGTGCAGGAGGATGAGCTACTTCCATAACGGTTTCCTTTCACAATAGGAGGTGAACGTTCCCCGCACCATACGAGGAGCGCTGACCGGCAGCGCGTGCCGCCGGACCTGGGAGGGCGTTGGGCGAAGGCTCGCCGGCCGCCGTGTCTGTGAGGCGTTTAAGGAGGCAGGCTCAAGCCGCCTCCGGCGTCCAGGCTAAGGCTGGGTCGGCTCCGCCGGCCCGTGCGTCTGGGGCAGGCCCTGACAGCGGGTGAAATTGCCATGCCATTGTGGGCGTCGACGCTTATGTGCATGTGCTCGCGCATTGCGACCTCGGCGATCCTGGGAGAAGGACGGCGGCTGAACCAGCCGCCGCCGGTAGAGGTCAGGAGGCGACGGTGATCAGGTTGTCGATACCGAGCGTTGCCGTCTGCGACGTCTGGGAGCCACCATAGGTAAGCTCGACGGCGCCGGTCACATCCTCGATGTTCATGACGTCGCCTGTCTCGTAGTTGCCGAAGATCACCCAGTAGTTGGGATGCGGGGTGAAGACGGCCGTCATGTTCGGAGCCGCCTGAACAGCGAAGGTACCGGAGCCGGACATGCCAACGCCGACAGAGGTCAGGTTCGGCGCGACGTTGGCCAGTTGCTGGATGGTTAGAGAACCAAGTGCACCAGCGCCGTTCGCATTGGCGAAGGTCGTCGCACCCGCCTCGTCCTTCGTGAGCTGGACCAGGTTCTGGCCATACGGATCGGCCGGCATTGCCTGTGAGGCCGCGAAGTTGATACCCGGCTTGAGCAGCCCGGTTTGCGACCAGACGAAGCTGTAGTCGAGGTTCCAGGTGAACGTTACCTGGCTTTTCTGCGCCGCCGGCCGGGCGAACCAGGCCAGCGAAAACACGTTGCCGGGAACCGTGGTGGGCGGAGCCTTCTGGAACACAGCGAAGCTGCCGGTACGCTGAGAGTTGTTCACGCATGTCAGAGAATACTTGGTCATTGGTTTTGCCTTTCGTTTGAGGATATTGCCCAGGACTAAGGGTGGCCGGCACCGCCCCCGGGGCTGAGACGGTGCCGGTCTGTCCCTCGCCGCTTATGGAGGGGGAAAGCGACGAGGGAGATGCCCGGCTTGCGACGTGATGCCGGGCAAGCTCGATCAGCGGTCAGCCGATTTCGACGATCAGGTTGTCAAGTCCCACCGTGATCTGTGCGTTGGCCGTGGGACTGTTGCTCGTGGCGTCCTGCGTGAAACTAACGGTCGTTGCCTTGCTCACGTCCGATTGATCGGATTTCGGGAACTGGAAAGGGGTGCCGAAAATCACAGTCACGGTCTGGGACAGGTCGGGTTCCAGGCTTAAGGGCGACTGGTCACCCGGGATAGGCACAAGGATCGGCGCAGGCCCGGCGATCAGGCCGATGAAACTGCCTGCCAGGATGCCGGGAGAAAATGTCACATCAACGCCATCCGCCGGACCGCCCGTTGTCGGGGTAAAGGTGAAAGCACCCTCGCTCCAGGCCACCGCAACGCTGTCGCCCAGCGAAACCGGCGTCGTTTGCGCACTCTTGAGCAGCGTGCCAGGAGCGAGCGCAAGCAGGGTCAGCGCGCCACTCCCGCCTTGCCACGTCAATGTCGTCGTTGGGGTCTTTTGCGTTGTCGGACCCGATACCAGGGCGGTGAGGATCTGCGACTTTGGGTTTGTCAGCTTCGGCGGGAAGACACTGAAATACGAGGTGCCGGGCACGCTCGACTCATTCGTGGCAGTCAGGTTGAACGTGATCTCGGTTACCGCGGGTGTGCCGTTCGGCGTCTCGGAGGCTGTGTTTGCCGTCTGGGTAGACATCGGTCCGTTTCCTTTCGGTGAGCGACAGCTCTGGTGCAATGGTTTGTTTTTCTTGAATGTTTTCTCGATTTGTTGTGCTTGATCGTACATGTTCCACCTAAGGGTGTCCTTGGGCTGCCGTTTCAAAAACTTGGACGAGCGTCCCGAAGACCGCGGTCGCAACTCAGCTGGCGCCCAATCCGGCCAACCAATGTGCGAAGGACGCACCGCCGGGCAGCGGCGGGATGAGGGCCAGTCCCGGAGCGTCACCCAGCCGGACCGCAGTGCGAGCAGCTCTCGGAGACAGTCCAAAGGCTCGGCGAAACAGACGGCTGAAATGGGCCTCGTCGGCGAAGCCCATTTCATAGGCGATGTCGCCGATCCGCCGGTCGGCGTGGCGCGGATCGCATAAGGCGAGCAGGCAGCGCCGAAGACGGCGTCGGCGGATATAGGTCTCAACACCGCCGCCGGTCTCGAATTGCCGGTAGAGCTGGCTACGGGAAACGCCAAGATCACGCGCCAGCCGGGAAGGGGTCAGGTCGCTGCGATGGAGGTTTTCCTCGATGTGGCGACGCAGCCGGCGTCCGAGGTCACCCCTGGCTTCCGTTGACGTGACCGCGGCCGAAGGCCCCAGGCACGACGCGAGCAGGTCGGGCACAGACGTCCCGAGCGCGATCAACTCGCCGGTGCTCAGGCGTCGCGCCGCCTCGGAAAGGGCCTCCAGCACCCCCCGGATGATGACCCCCATGGCCGTATCCTTGGCCAAGATACGACCGGCCGCCGGCTGCTCCGGCGCAACCGAGGATGGCAGCAGGGTGCGCGGAAGGATCAGGTGCATCGACTCGGCGGCTTTCATCGCAAAAACCACGGGTGCGGAAAGATCAAGCACAGCCACATCGCCCGGACGCAACCGTCGCGCCGCAGGACGGGCCAGCGTGACGCCGCCACGCAGAAGACACGAGATGACGATATGGTCGAGATCGTCCCAAGCAAGGCGCGCTTCCGTACGCCGATATCGCCCGCCATCGACGACGCTCCGGCAAAGCAGAAATGTGCCGAAGTGATGGACGATGAGATTGGCCTGGAACGCGTCGGATGAGGGAGCTTTTGGGAGAAGACTGTCGAACAGGATGATGAGAAGCGAACGCCAAGCATCGAAGGGAGAGGGAGTGTCGGTGGTGGTGAAATGGAAACTCGCGACTGTACCTTCCCCACCCGTCGGAGATGTCAGCTCTTCGGTTGTATCCTGCACAAGGCCCTCCCCGACTGGTAGAGGGCACCCTTGCTACTAAGGGTTTAACTTTTGGAAATAAAAAGAAGAGTGTGTATTCTTGATATCTTTAAAACATTGATTTATATATTTACTCTGGAATCACTAATCTACTATGCTCGCGGATTCCGAGTATCTGGTTCAGATCGGCGATATGGTGTTGCGGGCCTTTCGGCAGGCTCAAAGGATGGCGTTCCTTGGTGTTCCTCTTTCCTGCGGGCGGCGACAGTTGGTGCCACTTATTGCCGAAGCCGCCTCACGCGGATAGACACGTCGTCCAGAACCGGCACGGCAGCGAGAAAAAGCAGAATGACTGCCAGAGGCAGCGTCGCTGCAAAGCCAATGTGTTTGAAACTCATCGCACCGGTGACACCGCCGATGAAAAACAGTGTGACCAACGATGCCAGCAGCTTCAACTTATTGCGATCTGCCCGAACAAACGGCCCGTCCGGGCGATGCTGCGATGCGTTCCAGTAGAACAACTTGCCGAGTTCGATGCCCATGTCGGTAACCAGGCCGGTGATGTGAGTCGTCCGGATCCTCGCTTGCGACAGTTTAGTGATGATGGCGTTCTGCAACCCCATGATAAAGCACAGGAGCACGACGGTCGTTGGCACAAACAGTCCTTCCTGACGAGCAAGGTGGCTACCGAGCAGGCCGAAGCAGATCAATAGGACAGCTTCCAGAACGAGTGGAAACGCATACTCGCTCTGCAGACCTTGACGCCGTCCCCAGTTGACAAGCACCGCCGAACAGGCGGCTCCTGCGACAAATGACAACAGGGCACCCAACCCGGAAAGCACCAGCCCGACATCACCGAGCGCCAGATTGTCAGCCATTGATGAGACGATGCCGGACATATGGGAGGTGTATTGCCGGACCGCCAGAAAACCACCGGCATTGGCCGCGCCTGCGACAAATGTCAAGAACTGTGCGAGGTGCCGGTCGGCCCTTTCGCTTCGTTCTCGTCCAGTCAGGCGGCGCAGATACGGGATCATGATCGAACTCTGCTGCAGGATGCGCAAAGGCACGGACGAAGGAAAAAATGCCAGGACGGGCTCATCGGGAGGTTCCAAGATCGGAAGAGAGGGACGGAAGGATGACGAATGCGTACTGCCACGTCCCTTGATCTAATTCGGTTTGCCCGAAGGCGCTTCTGCGCGCCGGAACCGGACGCCACGTCCGCCGCCATCGTTGTGCGTATGTTCGCTGAGCAGCTCGACGCCGGCGCGGTTGAGCGCTTCGATAACTTTGGTGAGGCTGTCGACGATCCCTCGCACGTTGCCGAGGCTCGCTTCCATTCGCTGGATCGTCGGTAGCGAAACACCGGCCATCTCGGCCATGGTTTTCTGGTCGATATTGAGGAGTGCGCGGGCGGCACGAAGCTGGGCGGCGGTGATCATCAGGGCATTCCGTGTCAGCCTATGAGAAGTCACATTTTTAGTACTATCAATGATATATAAAACGTCAATATAAAGCGATAATATGTTGATGGTCATTTGGCACCGAAGAGCATCGGCGACGATCATTTCAACATGACTCGACACGACAGACGGCACCTGGGCCGTCATCGGTCTGATCAGCAGGACGCCGAGGAGTTTGCCGATCTCTTCAATAAGGGTTACGCGAAGGTTGAGATATTACCGGCGCGGCAGGCTGCCGTCACGACGTGTGTGTTCCCATATTCACATGTTCAAGCAATGCGAGCAAACCTTTGAGGATGTCTGCCGGTGACGGCGGGCAGCCTGGAATATGGAGATCGACCGGTATGACCGCCGAAACGCCGCCAACGACCGCGTAGCTGTCTGCAAAGCAGCCGCCGTCGCGCGCGCAGCTACCCAACGCGACAACCCATTTTGGATCAGGCGTGGCGTTATATGTCCGTTCCAAAGCTTCGCGCATGTTCTTGGTCACCGGCCCGGTGACCAGCAGTACATCGGCGTGCCGCGGCGAAGCGACAAAGCGGATCCCGAAGCGCTCGATGTCGTAGAAGGCATTGTTGAGAGCGTGCATCTCAAGTTCGCAGCCGTTGCAGGAGCCGGCGTCGATGGCACGGATCGACAGGCTGCGCCCGAGGTGCCGGCGGGCGGCTTTGTCGATCGCGGCAGAAAGCTCTTCCATCGCGGCGTCCGAGCGAGGCGGAGCTCGTTCGGTCAGTGGCACGCGGATCAGGCTTTCGAAGAGGAGTTTGCGCATGATGGCCCACCTTCAGAGATCATGACCGGAATAGGAGCAGTTGAACGACTTGTTACAGAGCGGGAAGTCGGCGACGATGTTGCCTTCGATCGCAGCTTCCAATAGCGGCCATTGGAACCAGGACGGATCGCGCAGATGGCAGCGGTCGATCCTGCCGTTTTCGGCGACGCGGAGCCAAACCAGCACGTCGCCGCGAAAACCTTCAACAAGAGCCAGGCCTTCGCGTGTCTCACCAATGTCCAAGATTTCGGTGCGCACCGGACCACCCGGCAGCTGGCCCAGGATCTGTTCGATTAGTAGCAGGCTCTGTTCGACCTCGCGAATGCGAATCCATACGCGAGCATTGACATCGCCCTCGTTGAGCACCGGGACGTCAAAGACGAGACAATCGTAGGGCGGGTAGCGAAGCGCGCGCCGGGCGTCGAAACCGCGCCCGGACGCCCGGCCGATATAGCCGCCAGCACCGTACTGGCTGGCAAGCTCCGGCCTGAGCATGCCGGTGCCAACGGTCCGGTCCTGAAGGGATGCAGTGTTGTCGTAGAGCTCGACCAATGCCGGGAACTTTTGCCGTATCTCTGCAATCAGGGACCGCAAAGCGGCGACCCCGTCATCCGCCAAGTCGGTGGTGACGCCGCCGGGCTTGACGCGGTCGCGCATCAGGCGGTGGCCGAATGCGGTGTCGGCGGCGCGCAGCACGCGCTCGCGCAGCACGCCGCAATGCGTATGCATGAGTGAAAAGGCAGCGTCGTTGCAGATGGCGCCGATGTCGCCAAGATGGTTGGCCAGCCGTTCGAGCTCGGCCATCAGCGCGCGCAACCAAACGGCACGTGAAGGAACCTCGAGCTGCAGGGCGGCCTCGACCGCCCGCGAAAAGGCGTAAGCATAGGCAACTGTGCTGTCGCCGGACGTTCGTCCAGCAAGTTGCACCGCCCGGTCGAGGCTTGCTCCGGCCATGAGCGCCTCGATCCCCTTATGGACATATCCGAGCCGCTCTTCGAGGCGGACGATCGTCTCGCCGTTGGCGGTGAATCGAAAATGTCCCGGCTCGATAATGCCGGCATGCACCGGACCGACGGGAATCTGGTGCAGGCTTTCACCCTCGGCGCGCAGGAATTCGTAAGGCGTTGTCTTGACCACCGGCGCCGAGCGATTTGCCAACGGGAACCGCAGATCCCATCGACCGTGATCGAGCCATGGACGCGTGTCAGGCAGGCCCTGCGGTTCCAATCCGACCAGATCACGGATCGCGCGTTCCAGGCGCAGCGCCGGCGGATGGTCCTGTGCGACGGAGGGATAGCTGTCTTCCAATCCCTCCAGACTGATGATGCCGATCATGTCCGCCGGCTCTTCGAGCAGCGCCATATGGACGGCATTCGTTTCGCCCCAAAGACCAAGCAGGGTCCAATGTTCCTCCGCAAGCGCCAGGGCTGCGGAGGTCCAGACCGTCGGTTCGACAACAGCGCGTGGCCAGGGATGATGGCCTACTACGGGACGGCCTTCCAGGATCAGATCGGTCAGCGCTGGCATTGCTACGGCTCCTCCCATCATCCAAGAAGGTTGGCGACATGCTGGAACCAGGCAACCAGCGGCGGCGGCAGGTAGATACCGGCACCCAGCACCAAGGCGAGGTGGGAATACATCGGTATGTAGGATGCCTCGGCCGGCGCGGTGCTGCCGCGTGGCTGGCCAAAGGCGACGCCGGTGAGCCGCAGCAACAACGCGCCAAAGGCGATCAAAAGTCCGAGGACAAGCGGAATGGCAAGCAATGGTTGGCGCGCGAATGTAGAGCTCACGACCAGGAACTCGCTCATGAAAATCCCCAGCGGCGGCAGCCCGGCAATGGCAACAACGCCGATCACCAAACCCCAACCGAGCCCTGGATGGGTCTCGGTCAGGCCGCGGATGCTGGAAAGCCTCTGCGTTCCCTTGATCTGTGCGATATGGCCGACGGCGTAGAATATCGCCGATTTGGTCAACGAATGCATCACCATATGCAGCAGCCCGGCAAAATTGGCGATCGGCCCGCCCATGCCAAAGGCAAAGACGATGATGCCCATGTGCTCGATCGAGGAGTAGGCAAACATGCGTTTGATGTCGCGGCGGCGGTAGAGCATGAAGGCGGCGAAGACCAGCGATGTGAGCCCCATCGTGACCATCAATGGTCCGGGAGCAATCGTCTCGGGACTGGCGGCGAGCAGGATCTTGAAGCGCAGCACCGCATAGAGCGCGACATTCAGAAGAAGGCCCGAGAGCACGGCGGAGATCGGTGTGGGCCCTTCTGCATGCGCGTCGGGTAGCCAGGCGTGCAAGGGGGCGAGGCCGACCTTCGTGCCATAGCCGAGCAGCAGAAACACGAAGGCGACATTGAGAAGCGCCGGGTCGAAGGCGGCGGCATGTTTGACCAGAAGGCTCCAGACCATGGCATCATAGCCTTCACCGACGACCGGTTGTGCCGCCATGTAAACGAGGATGGTGCCGAAGAGTGCAAACGCGATGCCGACGCTTCCCAGAATGAAATATTTCCAGGCAGCTTCCAGCGCTTCATGCGTGCGATAGATGCCGACCATCAGCACGGTGGTCAGCGTCGCAAGCTCGACGGCGACCCACATCAGGCCGATATTGTTCGACACGAATGCGAGATTCATACCGAACATCATGATCTGATACATGGCGTGGTAAAATCGAAGGTTTGCGGGCGTCAGCCGGCCGGTCTCCAGTTCATGCGCGATGTAGCTGGCGCTGAACACGCTTGTGGTGAAACCGACGAAGGTATTGAGGACAATAAAGACGATGTTGAGATCATCGATGAGCAGATACTGCCCTGGCGCCCGCCGCTCGGTCGTGAACAACGAAAGAGCGGCAATCAGGGTCAAAAGGCTCGCGAATACGTTCAATCGCGCCGTCATTCGATAGCCGGGCAAGAGTGCCAGGAGGGCAGCTGCGGCAATCGGTATCAATAGGACGGCCGCCACCGGATCGAAAGGCAAGGCGGGCAGAAAGCTGCTCATCTTCGCCTCCTTCCCTTGAAATCATCAAGCGCGCGCACATCGACCGTGTCGAACCGTTCACGGATGCGAAACAGGAAAACGCCGATGACGATGAAGGCGATGAGGATCGAGAAGGCGACACTGATTTCCACCACCAGAGGCATGCCCTTGGCGCCGGTGGCGGCGAGCACAAGCCCGTTCTCGAGCGACATGAATCCGACCACTTGGCTGACGGCGTTACGGCGCGTAACCATGATCAGCAGGCCCAGCAGCAGAACCGACAATGCAAAGGCGAGGTCCTCGCGCGCCAAAGGGTCTGCTTCCGGGGTCACTCGCAGCATCACGACCATCGCCAGAGCGACAAGCCCGAGGCCGGCGAGCATCGTCGGGCCAATGCCGACAACGGTTTCGATCTCGCGGTGGATGCCGAGCTGCCGGATCATGCGGTGGAGCGCCACGGGAATGAGGATCGCCTTGAAGACCAGAGCGATCGCCGCCGTCACATAGAGATGCGGGGCATCCTGGACAAAGGCCTGCCAAGCCACGGACAGCGTGAGCACCAAGGAATGCAGCGCGAAGACGTTGAGCAGCGCATAGAGACGGTCCTGGTACAGCATCATCATGCTGACCAGAACCAGACTGCCGGCAAACAGATGAGCAATATCGAAGACAAGATTGTTCATCATAGGCTCCTCGAGACGAACAGCAGGAGAGTTGCGAGCAGGCCAAGCATAAGGGCAGCACCCAGGAATTCTGGCACGCGGAAAACTCTCATCTTGGCGGTTGCAGTCTCAAACAGTGCAAGCAGCGTGCCGCCTACAGCAAGCTTGGCGAGATAGGCGAGCATGCCGACCAGATAGGCCGCTGGACCGGCGTCCGGCGCCGCCAGTTTCCACGGTACGAACATGCAGGCGATCAGGGAGATGTAGAGCAATAGTTTGAGAGATGCGGCCAGTTCTATCATCGCGAGATGACGGCCGGAATATTCGAGCACCATTGCCTCATGCACCATGGTGAGCTCGAGATGGGTCGCCGGATTGTCGACAGGGATGCGGGCGTTTTCGGCGATCGCCACCATCGTAAGCGCGATGAGGGCAATGCCGAGCGAAACGCGCAATCCGACCTGCGGAGAGGTCATGAAGGTCGCGATGGTGGAAAGCTGGGTCGAGCCGGCGACAAGGGCGAGTGTGAAAATGATGAGCAGCATCGCCGGCTCGGCCAGCGTCGCGATCATCACCTCGCGGCTCGAGCCAATACCGCCGAAGCTGGTGCCGACGTCCATGCCGGCAAGTGCCAGAAAGAAGCGGGCGCTGCCAAGCAGGGCAATGATGGCGATCAGATCCGCGGTCCAGCTGAACATGAGCCCGGTGGCGAAGGTGGGAATGATCGCCGCCGAAACCCAGGTCACGGCGAAAATCACATAAGGGGTCACCCGGAACAGCCAGGACGCATTCTCTGCCAGCACCACTTCCTTGCGCAGAAGCCGCAGGAGGTCGCGATAGGGCTGGATGACGGACGGCCCCCGCCGGCGCAGCAATCGCGCTTTGACCTTGCGTATGTAGCCGGTCAACAGCGGCGCAAGCAACACGACCGCTGCCATCTGAAGAGCCTGGATGAAAAGGGCGGAAATCAAGACCATAGCGCCAGCACCAGGAGCAGGATGACGAGAGCGAGGAAGACCAAGCTCAGATAGCGCCGGATGGTAAGAAATTGCAGGCGGTTGAGCTTTTCGGCGGCAAACCCGACAGCACCTGCGATCGGCATATAGAGCCCGTCCCAGACCAGATCACGTGATGCGACGGTAAAACGAGCCGGCCGGGGATCACCTGGTGCCGGTATCTCGACCCGCTCACGCGCCTGGAAGACGAGCGTCCCGAAAACCCGCCTGATGGGCTGGGCGAAGCTGTCGGCTGTATATTGCGTTGTGGCGCTAACCTCCGGAAAGCCGCAGTCCCAGGCGGGTGCTCGACGCAACTGCCGCGAAGCAAATCGGTGAACGACGTAGGCCGTCAGTGAAGCGGATGACACCGTGAACAGAAATACGAGCAAGCCGTTGTAGGAACTGCGGCTTTCGGCGATCGGCACAATCGACAGCCACGGCACGCTCATCTGCTCCGGCATCTTGCCGCCGATCAGCGAGAGTGTCACAGGTGCAAGACCGTCGATGATGATCCCGGGGAGAATGCCGGCGAGAAGGCAGAACGCTGCCAATGTCCACATCGCTGCAAGCGAGAAGCGGTCGACCTCTCGCGCATGCTCGGCCACCGGGGTTCGTGGCCTGCCAAGGAAGATCACGCCGAAAACCTTGACGAAACAGGCCGCGGCAAGAGCCGCCGACAGTGCCAGCAAGCCCCCCACCGCTGGCACCATGATCTTGAGCCCCCATTGCGGCAGGTCGGGGCTCTGCAGGATGGCCTGGAAGGCCAGCCACTCCGAAATAAAGCCGTTGAACGGTGGCAGCGCCGAGATTGCCACGCATCCAACAAGAAACGCGCAACTGGTGAACGGCATGCGATGGATGAGACCGCCCAGTTTCTCCATGTTCCGCTCGCCCGTCGCCGTCAGCACCGCGCCGGCGCCGAAAAAGAGCAGGCTCTTGAAGAACGCGTGGTTGAGAACATGGAACAGCGCGGCTGTGAGCGCCAACGCCGCAGCCAAGCGCATGCCATTCGCGGCAAAGGCAAGCGCAAGCCCGAGGCTGACGAAGATCACGCCGATATTCTCGATGGTGCTGTAGGCAAGAAGGCGCTTGAGATCCTTCTCCATCAGCGCATGCAGGATGCCCAAGACCGCGGTTCCGCCGCCAAACAGCAGGACGACAACACTTGACCACGCCGTGGGTGTACCAAGCAGGTCGAAGACAACCCGGATGAAGCCATAGACGGCGACCTTCGTCATGACACCGCTCATAAGGGCCGAGACATGGCTTGGCGCGGCCGGATGCGCCAGCGGCAGCCAGACATGCAGCGGCACCAGCCCGGCCTTGGAGCCGGCGCCGAGCAATAGGAGAATGAGGACACTGCCGGCTGTAAACGACGTATGCCCGGTAGCGCGTATGGTGGCGAAATCGTAGCTGCTCTGAGGACCAGCGAGGAGACCGAATGCGAGCAGGAGGGTCAGTGTGCCGAAGCTCGCCATGACTATATAGAGATAGCCTGCCTTCCGGTTGTCGGCATCACGATGGTTCGCCATCACGAGTGCCCAAGAGGCCAGCGACATGAATTCCCAGGAGAGCAGGAAGGTGAAGGCGTCGTCCGCCAGAATCACAAGGTTCATGCCGGCCAGAAAGGCAGGAAAGAACGGCAGCACCCTTTGTGGCGCGTGTTCGTGACGGCCATAACCGAGGGCGTAGAGACTGGCCAGTACGCCGCCGAGATCGACGACCACGAGGAAGAAGGCGGCAAGCGTATCGAGCCGGAAATGCGCTCCCAGCCACGGCAAGCCGAGAGGAAGGATGAGAGTTGATTCGGCGGCGGGGGAGGTCGCCGAGGCAAGTTGAATGAGCGTGGTCGCAAAAGCGATGCTCGAAATAGCGAGGCTTGTGCCGTAGATCACCTGTGTGGCCCGGCTCGACCGCGCGATGAGGATCGCCAGGACCGCCGTCCCCAAAAACGCCGTCGTACATAACAGCATGACGACGGCCGACGTCATGGGCGCCCCCTTGGTCCGCGCACGGTATCGGATAATTTCGAGGCTTTGCGCTGGAGGGGCTCGACGGTTGCCTTCAGCCGCACTCCGCGCCCACCGTCGTCGCTGACTGCTCCCTCGTTGATCACCTCGATGCCAGCGATCTCCAGGGCGGCGAGTAACCGCATGAGCGAGTCCACATTGCCGCGAACCACATGGGCGCTTGCTTCCATGCGCTGGATGGTCGGCACAGAAACTCCCGCCAATTCGGCCAACTGACGCTGGTCGATGCCAAGAAGGGCCCTGGCGGCCCGCAACTGAGCGGCAGTAATCACGATTCAACCATCGCTTATGTTACTCAGGCTCTGATATTCGAAGTCTACGACCTCCTTATTGATGTTTCAAATCAATATTCCGATCGGCCAGGCAAGATGTGAGACTGGTTGCAATGGCCGTGCGAACACGCTCTCCCGGACTGCACCGGGCGTGGGACGCGCCGGTCCATGAGTTTTCCTGAGGGAGCCATGGCAGCCGGTCGCCGAGTTGGGAGCGACGGCGGCGAGGCGACAGGCTGTCGCATCATTTGCGCGCGGCATAGCCGGTTCGGTTGATGCCGTGGCGCTGCAGTTTGTCGTAAAACGTCTTTCGTGGAATGCCGAGCGCTTCGATCGTCCGGCGCACATCACCGTCATTTGCTGCCAGCGCTTCGCGAATGATGTCCGCTTCGTACTGCTCCAGCTTCTCCGGGAGCGTAGCGGTGGCTGCCGGCAAGGAAATCGCCTTCTCGGTGCCTCCTTCAAGCCCGAGTACCAGCCTTTCGGCGAAATGGGAAAGCTCGCGCACATTTCCCGGCCAGGCATGCGACAACAAGTGGCGGCGCACGCTCTGCGAAAGCGGCGGCACGTCCCGATGAAAACGGGCCGCGGCACGGGCGGCAAAATGCGAAAACAGCAGGGGGATATCCTCGCGGCGTTCTCGAAGCGGAGGAATGGAGATCGTCACGACATTCAGCCGATAATAGAGATCCTCTCGAAAATCGCCGCGCGCGTCCGGGTCACCGAGATCGATCTTGGCGGCGGCCACGACCCGGAGATCGACCGGGCGCACGTCGTTTGTGCCGAGCGGCGTGATTTCGCGCATTTCGAGAACGCGAAGCATCTTCACCTGCGTGGCCACAGGCATGCTTTCGATCTCGTCCAGAAAAAGCGTGCCGCCGCTCGCATGCTCGATCCGCCCCATGCGGCGCTTTTGGGCGCCAGTGAAGGCCCCGGCTTCGTGACCAAACAGTTCACTCTCGATCACAGTCTCGGGCAGGGCGCCGCAATTGAGCGCCACGAAATTGCCTCTTCGCCTCCGGCTCCACTGATGCAGAAGCTGGGCGACCACCTCCTTGCCGCTGCCGGTTTCGCCAGCGACGAGTACATCGACGTCGGTATCGGCGATATGCCGCAGGATATTCCGCAGGTTCTCCATCACGGGCGTCTGACCGATCAGCGGCAGACTGTCCTGTGCATCCTCGGCCGCCCGCCGCAACGCACGGTTTTCCATCACCAGCCTTCGTTTCTCGCTCGCCCGGCGCACGCTCTGCACCAGCCGGTCGGCTGCGAAAGGCTTGGCGATGAAATCATAGGCGCCGTTCTGGATCGCCTGAACAGCCATTGGAATATCGCCATGGCCCGTGATGAGGATCACCGGCAGGTCGGTGTCCATCTCCTTCAGTGTGGCGAACAATTGCAACCCGTCGATCTCGGGCATGCGAATATCCGTCACGACGGCACCGGCGAAGTCAGATGACAGATCGGCAAGTGCCGCCTTAGCGCTGCCAAATGCCGAAACGACAAACCCGGCCAGCTCGAGCGTCTGGGCCGTGGCGCGGCGAAGATCCTTGTCATCATCGACGAGAGCGACTGGCGTCAACGGGTCCATCATCTCATGCCTTCTTCAGATAAACGATGAATCTGGTTCCGCTGTCATCGCTGGATACGTCCATCCGGCCGCCATAATCGGCGACGATGTCCTTGGATATGACCAGCCCCAGACCGAGGCCGCTTTCTTTCGAGGTGTTGAACGGCGTGAACAGTCCCTCGCGTATCTTCGGCGAAATGCCCGGTCCGTTGTCTGCGACGGTCAAAATTACAGTGTCCGCATCGCTCGCCACCCGAACCTCGACGCGGCCCTGCTCGTCTTTCGGCGCCACCGCCTCCAATGCATTCTGAAGAAGGTTGATCAGCACTTGCTCCAGCCGGATGCGGTTTCCCATCACCATCAGGCCGGCCGCCGGCAGGTCGATGTCCAGCCTATCCATGCGCCCCGCAAATCGGCTGCGCAGCAACATCACCGCACCCTCGATTATATCTGTCACCTCGGTGGGTTCGGTGGCTCCGCGGCCCTTGCGCGCGAATGCCTTCAACTCTTCGGTGATCGAGCCGATCCGCTCGGTCAGCGCGGCAATGTTTTCCAGGTTTTCGCCGACGGGTGCCGTTTGCCCGCGGCCGAGGAACACGCGCGCATTGTCTGCATAGGCTCGAATGGTGGCGACCGGCTGATTGATTTCGTGAGCGACGCCAGCCGCGACCTGGCCGAGGATCGCCAGCCTGTTGGCTTGCACCAGATCCTGCTGTACCGCTTGCAGTTTCTGTTCGGTGTTCCTGTGATCGGTGATTTCCTCCTGCAGACGGTCGCGGGCCTGGCTGAGATCCAGCGTTCGCGCCATCACGCGGCGTTCCAACTCCTCTCGCGCCTGCTGCTCGCGGAATATCCGCAGCGCTAGGGCATGACGGCGGCGCAGCAGGAAAGCGCCGCCTGCCAAGAGCGGCAAAAGGGCGAGCAGCGCCAGCATGCGGGCTTCGCGCACGCCCGCATCTATCGGTGCTTTCAGCGCCACCAGATGCTGCAATTGCCATGCCGTTGTCACAACGGGAACCTGCACATTCAGAAACGCCGTCTCGCCGGCATCGCCCGGCATGACGATCCGGACCAGATCGAGCCTGTCGGCGAGTGTTCCGGCGACATGGAATGGCAGGGGCCGCAACGGCGCATCGCCGAACTGAAGGCTTTCGCGTATGGCGGTCAACCGATCGTGGGCGATTTCGCCGATGGTCATGAAGCGCCAGGAAGGAATGCTGGTGACAAGGACGATGCCGCGCTCGTCGACCACATAGGATGGCTTTCCGGAGGCATTCCAGTCCGCTTCGACGTCATCGAATTCGACTTTGACCACGACCACGCCAAGCGGGCCGTTACTGCCGTCGATACGCTGCGAAATATAGAGCCCCGGCTTCTTGCTGACGCTGCCAAGCGCGAAGTGCTCGGCCTGCCCCTTGGCCAGCGCGCGCTGAAAATACTCCCGGAAGCGATAGTCATTGCCGACGAAGCTCGTCGGTTCGCGCCAGTTGCTGGCCGCGACCGCGATACCGTCGTTTCCGATCACATAGATGACCGCAGCCTTCGTGCCCGCGGCCAGCATTTCCAGCTTGCGATTGAGCCGGTCGAGCGCACCGGCGTCGTTTGCCGCCAGCGCTGTGGCGAGCGCGCTATCCTGCGAAAGCACAAAGGGAAGCGCTCGATATTTTTCGAGAACCGTGCGCAGCAGCGCTGCATTCAAACTGGCATCGTTGCGAGCTTGCGCTTCGAGTGCGACCTCTGCGCGCTGCCGCCCGATCTCGCCGCTTCCCCATAATCCGGCGGCGATCGCCACCAAAGCCATGCTGGCATATATAAGCCACGCCCGGCGGATGCGCGTTTGCAACGGGACGGACGGCGCCCACCATTGGAGTCCTAAAACAGCCATGGCGAAATTGTGCATATTTTCGCACAATTATCAACAAGAATCGTGCGGATTTCCGCATAACGCGGCCTGCTATTGTAGCCATTGATTATTTTAATGACTTATTTTCAATGGCTTACAGAAACATGAAAAACTGGCACGGCGATTGCGAGGCATTTCCTCAACAGCGGCTCGACCGTTGGACTTGAAGCTCACGGCTCGGGAGGCCGGAACTGTTCCGGGCGGGCCAGAAGGAGGAAATCATGATTGCAGCATTCGACGCGGCCGAACGGCCCCATGGCAAAACACCTTTCTACAGGCATCTCTATGTCCAGGTTCTCGCAGCGATCGCCGCGGGTATCCTTCTCGGTCATTTCTACCCGGAACTTGGCACACAACTGAAGCCCTTGGGCGACGCCTTCATCAAACTTGTCAAGATGATCATCGCGCCGGTCATTTTTCTGACGGTGGCAACCGGCATCGCCGGCATGAGCGACCTGCAGAAGGTCGGCCGCGTCGCCGGCAAGGCCATGCTGTATTTCCTGACCTTTTCGACGCTTGCCCTGGTCATTGGCCTCGTCGTTGCCAATCTGCTCCAGCCCGGTGCCGGCATGCATATCGATGCAGCTTCGCTCGATCCGACGGCCGTTGCCACCTACACTGAAAAGGCGCATGAGCAGAGCATCACCGGCTTCCTCACCAACATCATCCCGACCACGATTGTCGGCGCCTTTGCCGATGGAGATATCCTGCAGGTTCTGTTCTTCTCCGTGCTGTTCGGCATTGCGCTCGCAATGGTCGGTGAGAAGGGGGAGCCGGTCATCAATTTCCTCAACGCGCTGACGGCGCCGGTCTTCAAGCTCGTCGCCATCCTGATGAAGGCTGCGCCGATCGGCGCCTTCGGTGCCATGGCATTTACGATCGGCAAATATGGCGTCGGCTCGATCGCTAACCTCGCCATGCTGATCGGCACCTTCTATCTCACCTCGCTGCTCTTCGTCCTCGTTGTCCTTGGCGCCGTCGCTCGGTACAACGGCTTCTCGATCCTGGCGCTGCTGCGCTATATCAAGGAAGAACTGCTGCTCGTCCTTGGCACTTCATCCTCGGAAGCTGCCCTTCCGGGACTGATGAACAAGATGGAAAAGGCCGGCTGCAAGCGCTCGGTCGTCGGCCTCGTCATTCCGACCGGTTATTCCTTCAACCTCGACGGCACCAACATCTACATGACGTTGGCCGCGCTGTTCATCGCTCAGGCTACCGACATCAACCTCACCTGGGGCGACCAGATCCTGTTGCTGCTTGTTGCGATGCTGAGTTCCAAGGGTGCGGCAGGCATCACCGGTGCCGGCTTCATCACCCTTGCCGCCACGCTCTCGGTCGTTCCGTCCGTGCCCGTCGCCGGCATGGCGCTCATCCTTGGCATCGACCGCTTCATGTCCGAATGCCGGGCTCTGACCAACCTCGTCGGCAACGCAGTTGCCACTATCGTTGTTGCTCGCTGGGAGAATGAATTGGACGCTGAACAGCTTGCCAAGGCGCTCGACGGAAAGGTCGTTGACAGCCTTCCGGCAGCCGGTCTTCAGCCCGCCGAGTAGCACAAGCGGTACCTGTTCGCGCTTTTTCCAAGAAAACATGAAACGGCTCGCCATCGGCGAGCCGTTTCATGTGATTGTAGCGCTGCTTGACCACCGAAAGGCGGGGCATGAAGATAGCGTTGGAAAAACCATCCTTCGTGGACGGTTTCGACGAGCAGGGCCGGACGCTCGCCTTCGGCCTTATGGAGGGCTTGAAGCCGCCGCTGGAACGGGCCGACGAGCATCATGACGACGAGACTGACGAGGGCGGCAAAGCCCATTGTCAACGCCGGTCTTAATCCAGGCCAGTGTGGCGGCGTAAAAGCAGGCCAGTGGTAGTTGCTGGGGTGCCGACAGACAAATGGCCCCAATCGGGGCCATTTGTCTGTCGGCGGCGGCGATTTTGATCAGGGTATGATGATCTCACCAGTGTCGGGATCGATGGTCTGAGTGGCCTCCACCGTCGACATCGAGCCTCCAGGAGGACGCTGAACGATCTGATTGATCATGGCGCGCCGGCGCAGGGAAGTGTGGGGGCGAGCCCCGGCGCGTGGCGGTACTTCAAAGGATCATCGAGACTCGGAAAGCGGGCCGGTTTGAGAAGCCGCCGGCGAAGACCCCGTCCCATTTATCCATGAAGTCACTGGGCCTCCCTACGCCAGAAGGAGGTCAGTCCGCAGGAAGTTGTCGTCGTGGAACTGATTCAGATGGACGCCGAGCAATAAAAGCTGATTTCCACCGCCCAGATTCGCCTCTACATTCGCGGCCTGGTCCGTGGCGACCTGAAGGAACGCGTTCGCGCTCTCGATACCGAAAGCACTGAGATCGAGGACGTCGCCGGTACCGGCACCGGGCCGGAAATTCACGATTGTGTCCTGTCCGTCACCGGTGTGGAACACGAAAAGGTTGGCGCCGTTGCCGCCGATCAGCATGTCGTTGCCCTGCCCACCGGTCAACGTGTCATTGCCGCCAAGACTCCATAGATAGTCCGCAGCGGCCGTTCCGTTCATCACGTCGTTTCCGTTGAGAAACAGGGGATTGCCCCCGGCAGGCGCGTCGATGAAGTAGGAATCCTGAAGGACGCCATCGACCGTATAGAACTCGATCAGCATCCCAGCGTCGGTGACCGTGACGAGGTTGGCGCCGACATTCGGCGGGCTGTTGCCAGCGCCGCCGAGGCCCGTCGTGGTGTAAGGGAGCTCGACTCCATCGCCGTTGTCGTCGCGCATGACGCGGAAATATTCGTGGTCATGGCCGGCAAAGACGGCATCCACACCCCAATTCTCGAAGGGCCATCGCATGCTGCTGCTGCCGCCTGTTGGCGTGTACGGCGTGTGGTGGAAATACGTCACATTGAACATCGCGTCGGAAGTCGCGAGAGCGGATTGCAGCCATTGGCCCTGGACCGAGTTGGCGCTGTCACCGTCCGGTTCTTCCCCGTTGCTGTTGAGAGCGAAGAAGCGAACCGACTCTATCTGGAAGTCGAAATATCTCTCATTGTCCGGCAGCGTGAAATAATTGAGGTAGTTGGAGAGGTTTCCCTCTGCGTATTCGTGATTGCCGAGCGTCGGAAAGAAGCGGTTGATCGCGCTGCCGTTTCCATACGAGCCCTGATAGTTGCCAATGTAATCGTGGTAAAACTGACCGACCGCGTTGTCGAGCAGCTGTGGAGCGTAGACATTATCCCCCACGGTGAGAATGAAATCCACGTTCCAGCTGTGGACCAGTTCGGCGACGGCCTGTTCGCCGGAGAGCGAGGTGTCGCCGTAATCACCAAAGACAGCGAAGCGGAACAGGGCTTGCGGGGCCTCCGGAACGACATTGACGGTAAAATCCTGGGTGGCACTGCTGCCATCAGAGGAGGTTGCCGTCACGGTGAGGCTGATCGACGACTCGTTCTGGGCATCAAGCGTGCCGGTTCCCGAACGGGTGATGATCCCCGTGTTGGGGCCGATGGTAAAGCGTTCGTCGTTGAGGCTGTAGGTGACCGTCGATCCGGCATCGGGATCCTTGGCCGAAGCCGTGATACCGACCTCAGTGCCGGCAGCGGCATTGTCGGTAATCCGGTTGGCCGTCGTATCGGCGTCAGCCGGCGTGTTAAAAGCCACCGGCTCCGGACTGTCGAGGATGTTGAGGGTATAGCTCTTGGTCGCGCTGCTTCGATCGGACGATGTCGCCGTCACCGTGAGCATGATCGAGCCCGAAGTCTCGAAATCGAGCGTACCGGTGCTCGAACGTGTAACGACGCCATTGGCATCGATGGAAAAGCGCGTGTCATCGATGCTGTAGGTGACCGTATCGCCGGCATCGGGGTCGCTGGCAGAGGCAGCGATGCCGACGTTCATGCCTGCGGCCGCCAGTTCGGCGATCTGGTTGGCGGAGGGATCATCATCGGCCGGGGTGTTAAAGACGACCGGGTCACTGGCCGGGCCGGGCAGGAGATATTCGATGTGCAGCAGCGGCGCGGCGTCGGGCCTGCTGTCATAGGCGCGCGCGACGCGCGTGCCGGTGCCGGTGATCAGGAAAACCATATCGTTGAGCGCCGCCCAGCCGAAGCGGTCGACGATCTCCTGCACGACCGCCGCCAGGTCCGGCGTGCGTTGGGCAAGCCCGGCCTCGCCACGTACCGTCCAGTCCGCCGGCTGCCAGGCGACCGATGCATCGGTGGTCAGGCGCGAGGAGGCGTTGAAACTGGCGGTGGTGAAGGCAGCCGCGTCGTCCGCGTCCTCGCCGCGGATCAGCAGTGATACGGCCCCGCTGCTCACCGTGTCGACTGTGAACTGGATATAGGTCCGGGTGATGATCGCGCCCTGCGGGATGTCGATGCCCGTGAAGCGGATCCCGACCGTCTGGACCTTGGTGCCATCGGTCGTCAGTTCGAGATCGCTGCTGCCGATCGATATCGAGCCCGTGGCGCTCTCCTCAACGTCGTCAGCGCCGGATGCAATCCTCCTCTCGAGGATCGTCGGCGTGGCGCTGCTCACAACGGCAATGCTGAAGGTTTCGGCAGCACTGCTTCCGTCGGACGAGGTTGCCGTCACGGTAAGGGTGATCGATGGCTGGGACTGGGCATCAAGCGTGCCGGTGCCCGAGCGCGTGATGACGCCTGTGGTGGGATCAATCACAAAGCGCGTGTCGTTGAGGCTGTAGGTGACCGTCGAGCCGGCGTCGGGGTCCGTAGCCGATGCGGTGACGCCGATATTGGTGCCTTCCGCCGCGTCTTGGTTGATGCGATTGT
>NZ_CAXUPP020000007.1:0-3393 GCF_964252955.1 Pararhizobium sp. LjRoot238
TGTCAGGGTCGGCGTCGGCCGGGGTGTTGAAGGCGACCGATTCCGGGCTGTCAAGAATGTTGAGGCTATAGGTCTGGGTTGCGCTGCTTCGGTCGGACGAGGTTGCCTTCACCGTGAGGGTGATCGAGGTCTCGGTCTCGAAATCGATGATGCCGGTGCCCGAGCGCGTGATGACGCCGGTATTGGCGTTGATCGCAAAGCGCGGATCGTTGAGGCTGTAGGTGACCGTATCGCCTGCATCGGGATCGCTGGCCGAGGCCGCGACGCCGACTTGCGTCCCCGCGGCGGCCAGCTCGGCGATCTGATTGGCGGTGGTATCGGTGTCTGCCGGGGTGTTGAAGACGACCGGGTCGCTGGTCGGCGGCACATAATATTCGATGTGCAGCAGCGGCGCGCCTGCGGCGCTGCCCTCAAAGGATTCCGCCGTGCGTGTCCCGGTACCGGTGACCAGGAACACCATATCGTTGAGTGCCGCCCAGCCCAAGCGGTCGATGATCTCCTGGATGATCGCTGCAAGGTCCGGCGTGCGCTGGGCAGGGCCGGCCTCGCCGCTTATCGTCCAGTCCGCCGGTTCCCAGGCCACGGCTGCATCGGTCGTCAAGCGTGAGGAGACATTGAACTTGGCGGTGGTGAAGGCAGCCGCGTCGTCCGCATCCTCACCGCGGATCGACAGCGATACCGTCCCGGTCTTCACCTCGTCGGCCTGGAACTGGATATAGGCGCCGGTGATGATCGCGCCCGGGGGGATGTCGATGCCGGTGAAGCGGAGCCCGACCGTCTGGGCGCGACTGCCGTCGTAGCCCAGCTCCAGATCAGAAACATTGCCGGAAATCGACCCCGAAGCGCGTTCCTCGACGTCGTCCCCAGCGGCCGCCACTCTTGTCTCGAAGATTATCGGTGTGCTGCTGGTGGTGAGGGTGGTAGCGAGTGCGCTGTCGACGGCGATGCTGGTGACAGCGATGTTGGAAGAGACCTCGCCGTCGTTCACTGCGACCTCGATCGTCCGGGTCTCGGCGCTGGGATCCTCGCTGACGTTGTTGAACAGGGCCTGCCGCAGGGCGGCCTCATAGTCGGCGAGTGACGCCGATCCGGTGAGGATGATCGTGGTCGACGTGGAGGCCGGATCGATAGCGATGCCGGCGGGCAGATCAGCGCTGTTCAGGATGAGCTCGTCCCCCGCTTGCGGGTTGGTGAGCGTGACAGTTGCGCCGCTTATATGTGTGTCGTCGCCGTCGCTGATGACGGCATCCGTGTCAGCAATCGCGACCGGCGCGCCACCTACGGTGAATGTGACGTCATAGCCGGTGCCGTTTGCCGAGCCGTCCAAATCCAGCACCGGCGCCTCGTTTGGCGGCGAGTAGGCATAGTCAGCCGCCGTCTCCGCCATGTTCCCGGCGGCGTCGGTGGCCGTGGCGCTGTAGGCGACGCTACCGCCTCCATAGCTGGTGTCCAGATATTCCCACAGACCGGAGGCGGTCGCCGTCACGATCCCGAGCAAGGTGCCGTCGCGATAGATATCGATACTGGCTCCCGCCTCGGCGGTGCCGACAAGTTGCAAGCCGCTCTCGGCCGGATTGATCGAGGTGATTTCCGGTGCGGCAGTGACGCTGTCGATCGTGATCTCGAGCGGATCTGAGCCCTGCAGGTCGCTGCCTTCGCCAGTTTCGGCGGTGAAGCTATAGCTATCGTCGGCAAGCTCAAGGGTCGTGAAACTCCAGGTGCCACTCTCGTCAGACGTTGTCGTCCCCAAGAAGACGCCATCGGCATAAAGGCGCACCGCCACATTCGGATCGGCGCTTCCGATCAACGTGATCGACCTATCATTGGTCAGCCGGTCACCTTTGATGCCGGAATCGACGCTGAACTCTGTAATGACGGGACTAGCCATGTCGAATCTCCTTTACGCTCGTGGCTTTCCGGGTCTCGCGCGGGATGGGGAAAAGTGTGTGCGGTTTTCGCCCGCCGCATCCCGCTCTAACCTGTTGGGATCGACCCCAATCCATTTCCGAAGCTGAGGTTATGGCAGGGCGTCAACACCGTCGCGATCAAGCGTGGGCGCTTGCCGGGCATGGCGCCGGCAATGGTTGCAGTGGAGGGAGTCGCCTCTGGCGGTAATGGTGCAGGTGAGGCTATTCCGTAATGACAGGCCGGCAAGCCGGCATCGCAGTTCCAGGAATCAGACCTGCCTAAAAAACTAGACTAAATGTTCGCCCGGTCCCAGGCGAACATTTAGTCTAGGCGGGCGGCGCGGTGTAGCCGGTGCTCAGATGTGCATTTGCTTCTCTGATCAGGCGAGCAGCCACTTGTCGAACATGAATTCGTACACCTTGCCGTCGTTCTCGTTCGGATTCGAGTCGTTGTCGACGGCACGATCGACGATGTAAAGGCTCATCTGGCTCGGATCCTCGCTGCTCGGCGCCAGCGCCAATCCCGCCGGTTTGCGCGCACCTGCCGCCGAGATATCCAGCGTCCCCAACAATTCCCCTGTCGGTGTCACCATGGACACCGCGGTGCGCGACGTAATGATGTAGAGCAGATCGCGGACCGGGTCGTATTCGACGCAGGGATCCCCGTTTGTCAGCGAACCCATTGAAAAACTGGTCACTACGTCATCGCCGCCTACGGACGGCACGCCGTCGAATTTCCCGTTCGCTCCCGGGTCGATGGTGTGAAGCTTCGCTGCGCCATCCGCGATGTACAGAACTCCGCGGTTGGTGTCATAGGCAATCCCTTCCGGGTCCGAACTACCGAACGCCGACGTCTTGAACGAGGTTACGATGTCATCGGACGTGTCGTAGAGTCCGTCCGACCCGGGGTTGAGTTCGTAGACGGCCTTCGTGCCGGTGTCGTCCGTGAAAAAGAGATGCCGATTGGCTGGATTGTAGGCAACCCCAGATGGCTCGTCGGAAAAGCCGATGGTGGTGAGCGGCCTCACCAGTTCGCCGCTCAGACTCATCTCAAAGAGATTCTTGCCGGTAAATATCGACATCTCATCGACTTCGCCATCGGAAACCAGCAGCGTGCCGAGATGCGAGATATAGGCGATCCCCGAAGGATCGGGGCTCGCCGGTGACCACTGCGAGGTCAGGATCGTATGCACCAAGGTCACCGACGTCGGCAGCTGATTGTTCGTGCTGGTCGTGACGCTCACATTGAAACTCTCAGTGTCACTGCTTCCGTCGGACGAGGTTGCCGTCACGGTAAGGGTGATCGATGGCTGGGACTGGGCATCAAGCGTGCCGGTGCCCGAGCGCGTGATGACGCCGTTGGCATCGATGGAGAAGCGATTGTCGTTGAGGCTGTAGGTGACCGTCGAGCCGGCATCGGGGTCCGTAGCCGATGCGGTGACGCCGACATTGGTGCCTTCCGCCGCGTCCTGGTTGATGCGATTGG
>NZ_CAXUPP020000008.1:0-2580 GCF_964252955.1 Pararhizobium sp. LjRoot238
CTGGCTGGCTCTTCCGGCGTCCCTCTCGTGGACGGTCCGTCCGTGTAGCGAATTCCAGATTATCCGCTAACGCCAGCCAAGTTCCGGTGCGACGTGTTTCAGGATCGCCTCTATGACATGCGCATTGTAATCGACACCGAGTTGGTTCGGGACAGTGAGGAGAAGAGTCTCTGCTTCGGCGATAGCCTCGTCGCCTTGAAGCTGCTTAATGAGTTCGTCTGGCTCACCAGCGTAGGAGCGGCCGAAGATTGCGCGGGTGTTTTCGTCGATATAACCGATCGAATCTTCTTCCTTACCCCCGCGGCCAAAATAGGCCCGATCTCGATCGTCGACGAGGGCGAAGATGCTGCGGCTAACGGAGACACGCGGCTCGCGGCTGTGGCCGGCTTCCTTCCAGGCCTCGCGGTACGCACGGATTTGGTTGGCCTGCTGGACATGGAAGGGTTCGCTCGTCTCGTCGTCCTTCAGGGTCGAACTTTGTAAATTCATGCCGAGCTTGGCGGCCCAGACAGCGGTGGCATTTGAGCCTGCACCCCACCAGATACGCTGCCGTAGTCCCTCCGAATGGGGCTCGAGCCGAAGCAGACCTGGCGGATTGGGAAACATCGGACGCGGATTGGGCTGTGCGAAACCGTCGCCCTTCAGAACGTCCAGGAAAACCTCGGCGTGCCGTCGGCCCATGTCGGCGTCGGTCATGCCATCCTCAGGCTGGTGGCCGAAATAGCGCCAGCCGTCGATCACCTGTTCAGGCGAGCCGCGGCTGATGCCAAGCTGCAGGCGACCGCCGCTGATCAGGTCAGCCGAACCGGCATCTTCCGCCATGTAGAGCGGATTTTCATAGCGCATGTCGATGACTGCCGTACCGATCTCGATGCACTTCGTCTTGGCACCGACCGCAGCGAGGAGCGGGAAGGGAGAGGCGAGTTGCCGGGCGAAATGATGAACACGGAAATAGGCCCCGTCGGCGCCGAGCTGTTCGGCTGCAACCGCGAGATCGATGGATTGAAGAAGCGTATCGCCCGCCGAGCGGGTCTGCGATTGAGGGGAGGGGGTCCAGTGGCCGAAGGACAGAAAGCCGATTTTCTTCATGGATGGTCTACCTCGACGCATAGCGTCCGCTGTCAGGATCAATCCGGAACATGGGATATTCTTGTAGGCTCGAAAAGTCTCTGGCCGGCAACATACTGTTCACAAACTAGTACCGTCGTTCGGATGGGGAAACCGCGCCCGTCCATGACGAGTAGTCCGACGAGGTCGGATTTTAAAGCCCTGCCGCCTTTGTCAGATTGACCCGGAAACGGTTTAGCCGCCGCTGGTATTTTCGGGTCATCTCGGCGGAGGCATGGCCGAACTGTTTCTGGACATAGCGCTCGTCGACTTCGGCGGGGGAGGCGAAGCCGGCGCGCAGGGAATGGCCGGAGAATTTTTAAGGCAGGTTGATGCTCACAATTCGTGGGCAGGCATAAGCCGTGGTCGAGGCCACCTGTTCCCAGGGAAGCAGGGAGGGGAGGTCGAGACTGAAAATGAAACCCTTGATGTGCGCACAAATGTGCATATATTGTGCATAGTAGATTACCGGAGTGCAAACATGGCACAGGCTCTTATGACGCATACAACGGTGGTATCGGGCTTTGTCGATAGCCTGCAGGAGCCGCGCACACCCTATATTTCGCCCAACCGCCTGTCCAAAGCGCTCGGTGTGCCAGTGACTGGTCTGGCGGAATTGACGGGCGTTCACCGCAATACCCTGCGCAATCCTTCTTCCGAGCGGCTGCAAGGACGTATGCGGGAAATGATCAAGGTGATCTCGGCGGTGGCCGAACTGACCGGGGCGCTTGATAAGGCAATCTACTGGTACCGTAACGAACCCATCAGGGACTACGACCATAAGACCGCGGCCGAACTCGTGGCAGAAGGGCATGTCGAGGCTGTTCTGGCCTATGTCCGGGACCTTGGTAACGGCGCGCGCGGGTGAAGCTTACACGTTTAAGCTCG
Source organism: Pararhizobium sp. LjRoot238 (assembly GCF_964252955.1). Lineage (NCBI taxonomy): Bacteria > Pseudomonadati > Pseudomonadota > Alphaproteobacteria > Hyphomicrobiales > Rhizobiaceae > Pararhizobium > Pararhizobium sp. LjRoot238. The sequence goes on from NZ_CAXUPP020000008.1 coordinate 1,996, forward strand.
GAGGGCGAGATTTTTCATCGCTTTCTCACGCCGAAGTGGGCTCATCTTCCCACCAGCGGAGCAGGGGCCGCAAGCGATGGCGGTCGCTTCAATCGACCCGGCATTGAAGCACTTTACCTTTCCAGGGCGCCGCAAACGGCGCTGGAAGAATATCGCCAAGGCGCCTCGATCACGCCGCCGGCAACGCTTGCGGCCTATACTGTGCGACTGGATCCGATCGTAGACCTCTCAGCGGGGTTCGATCCCTTGGTTTGGGATTCGAAATGGGCCGAGTGGGACTGTCAATGGCGAAAGATCGCCCGGATCGACCACAAGATACCGACATGCTGGTTGTTGTCGGATATCGCCATCACGGCAGGATACAAGGGAGTTCTCTTTCCATCGCTGCAGCATGCCGGAGGAACAAATCTCGTCGTCTTCAGTGCCAACCTCGATCCGAGCGACAGTGTCGAGGTTCACGATCCAGACGGCCGATTGCCAAAAGATCAGTCCTCTTGGCCATAACGCCATCCACGAGGGGCCGCGCCAGATAGCGGGGAGCGTCGCGGCGAGGCCAAACGTCGCCTGCCATTTCTGCCGGGGGAA
>NZ_CAXUPP020000009.1:0-2335 GCF_964252955.1 Pararhizobium sp. LjRoot238
GATTTGGTCCAAACGAAGGGCTTTGGATCGGCGTTGTGATGATCGAGATAGTCTTGAATTGCGCCTTCGAGTTCGGCGACACTCTTGAACACGCCGCACCGGATTCGATCGCCTGTTATCAAGCCGAAGAAGCGTTCGACCTGATTGAGCCAGGACGCCGAAGTGGGGGTGAAATGCATGTGGAAGCGAGGATGTTTGGCCAGCCAGGCTTTGACCGCCGGATGCTTATGGGTGGCATAGTTGTCGGCGATCAGGTGCAGGTCGAAGCCCTTGGGCGTGCTGCGGTCGATGAGCCGAAGGAATTTGAGCCATTCCTGGTGACGATGACGTTTCATGCATTCGCCGATCACCCTGCCGGTGGCGACATCGAGGGCGGCGAACAGTGTCGTCGTGCCATGCCGCTTATAGTCGTGGGTCATCGTTCCCGCCCGCCCCTTCTTCATCGGCAGGCCCGGTTGGGTGCGGTCCAGCGCCTGGATCTGACTCTTCTCGTCGACCGAGAACACTAGCGCCCGGTCCGGCGGATCAAGGTAGAGACCGACGACGTCGGTCACCTTCTCGACGAACTGCTTGTCGTTCGACAGTTTGAACGTCTTGGTCAAATGGGGCTTGAGCCCATGCGCGCTCCAGATGCGCTGTACGCTGGTGTGGCTCAGACCCACCGCCTTGGCAAGCGTGCGCGCGCTCCATTGCGTGGCCGCCGGTGGCTTCTCTCGCAGCGTCATCTCGACCACACGCGCAATGACTTCGGCGCTCAACGGCTTCTTACGGCCAGGCCGGGTCGCGTCGCGCCCAAGCCCATCGACACCCTGCTCAAGATAACGATCGCGCCAGCGGTAGGCCGTCTTCTTGGTCTTGCCCAGCGTCCGCACAATCGACGCCAGACTCGCCGCGTCCGCCCACATCAGCACGATCCGCGCCCGCCAAACCAGCTTCTGCGGCGTGTTCCGGTCCGCCACCCAACCTTCCAACCGCACCCGATCCCCAGGCGACAGCAACAGCCTCTTGTCCGTGTCCATGGACCCAGACTCGCATATTTGCCAGCCTCAGGGAATCCATCCGTTAATTCCAGAACACTAGTGGTTGTAGGGATCATCTGTTTAGCGTCCCTTTTTTCAGGTTGTAGCCAGAGCATTCCGACCATCGACGCTGCGGAGTCTGTCGCGTCCGCAAGCATCTACGTCTCGTCTTCGAGCCGCACCACTTCGATTGCACCTGCCTCAATTAGGACGCGCAATATCCTGGTGTTAAGCAGCGGTGGCGCCGACGGCGCCTTTGGAGCTGGGGTCCTCAATGCTTGGTCTGCGGCCGGCAACCGCCCGGTATTCGATGTGGTGGCAGGTGTTTCAACTGGCGCATTACAAGCGACACCGGCCTTTTTAGGCCCAGCTTACGATGCACTTTTAGAGCGTGTTTATACGAATACCCGCACTCGAGACGTATTCCGTTCGAACGGCCTCAAGACGCTTTTCGGTGCCGGGTACTATAACACCGCACCGTTGCGCCGCCTGCTATCAGACCTGGTCACCGAGGACATGTTGGACGCAGTTGCCTCAGCCCATCGCTCCGGCAGGCGCCTATATGTCGCCACCACAGATATGAGTGCAGGAAGAGTTGTCTACTGGGACATGGGTGCCATTGCATCCTCGGGGACTGATCGCAAACGCAATTACATTGACGTCTTACTGGCCTCAGTGGCCGTGCCCGGTCTTGTCGAACCTATTCGTGTTAGTGATAGGAGGCGAGGGACGACCGCGATCCATAGCGATGGTGCTATAAAGACACCGGTTCCTCTCGAACCTTTCATGCTGAATCCCGCGATGGCGTACAAGACGGACGTTTGGGTGCTCGTCAACGGTCATGTTAGTCGCGATGCTGCACTTCGAAGTGATGCACGCAACACATTCGGTCTGGCGCGTCGAGGAATGTCGCAACTGTTCCGACAGCTCCTTTACTTCTCGACGGTAGAAGCCGAATTGAAGACGCGCCTGGCGGGCGCTCGCTTTAATCTTATTGTTTTGCCTGACACGTTTCCCGAAACTCTGAATCCCGTCAACTTCAACCCGGCTGAGATGAAACTTCTTTTCGAACGTGGCCGGGAAATCGGGAAGACTCGCTTTTCCCGTTTGCGGCCGAAGGAGCGGTCGGAGGCTCGTTTGATGCTTAACCCAAGAAGTTCCATAATACATATTATCACGCCAGGTTCTGTGGCAGCAGTTTAGAGATGCGACACATGGGCCAGTTAGAGGTGCGACGGTCTCGCCTCTCGGTCTGCTGGTCACGGTCAACGCTAGTAGGAAGACTGTCGGCTTTAGAAGCGTGATTGATGTCATGA
>NZ_CAXUPP020000010.1:0-821 GCF_964252955.1 Pararhizobium sp. LjRoot238
GATTCGATGAGGGCATGGACGCGATGTGGACGAAGGCTAACCGAGGGAAATACAATCGAGATTGTCTGCGCTATCCGAGCGATTTGACGGATGCGGAATGGGCGCTGGCTGAACCCTTGATTCCGCCTGCCAAGCACGGCGGTCGCAGGCGTGAGGTCGATGTCCGGGAGGTTCTCAACGGCCTGCTTTATGTTCTCAGCACGGGTTGCCAATGGCGGGCAGTGCCGAAGGACCTGCCGCCGAAGAGCACGCTGTTCAGCTATTTCGACCTGTGGAACTGGGACGGCACGCTCGGCCGCATTCATGAGGAACTCTACGTGAAATGCCGTGAGGCGATGGGCCGCGAGGCCAGTCCGACGGCGGCAATCATGGACAGCCAGAGCGTCAAAGGCGCTGAAAAAGGGGGCGCTGCATTGACCCGGGCGGGTATGATGCGGGGAAAAAGATCAAAGGCAAGAAACGCCATATCCTTGTCGATACGGTAGGCCTTCTGCTGCATGCGCTGGTTCATCCGGCCGACATCCAGGACCGCGACGGTGGCGTGCTGGTTCTGAAGACGCTGTTCGGGCGCTATCCGTTCTTGAAGAAACTGTTCGCCGATGGTGGCTATCAGGGGCCTGTCTTCGCCAAGGGACAAAAGAAGGCAATGCCAGGACTTGCGACCGCGATCGTCAAGCGCTCCGACACCGCCAAGGGTTTTGAGGTTCTGCCGAGGCGCTGGGTGGTCGAACGGACGTTCGCATGGCTGGGTCGATGCCGCAGGCTGGCCAAGGATTTCGAAAATCTGTCGCGCAACGCGCTCGCCTTCCTCAAGCTGGCGT
>NZ_CAXUPP020000011.1:0-648 GCF_964252955.1 Pararhizobium sp. LjRoot238
CGGATGAGCGACTATCTGGATTGTCAAGTTGCACTTGCGAATTCCTTTCGCGCATCTCGTGCTTTTGCATTGAGAATGACGAGCAGTTTTCGGGCCAGGGCGATGCGGACGACCATTTTTGGCTTGCCGGCGCTTTGCAACCTTTGCTGGAAAGAGGACATATGCGGATCGTAGCGGGCGGCGATTTGTGCGACGAGAAAGAGGATGCCGCGCGGGCCGCTGCGTCCGCCGCGCACGGGGCGATGCCCCGTGCGCTTGCCACTGTCATTGGCGATCGGCGCCAGCCCCGCAAGCTTGGCGATCGCCTTGTTGGAGATCAGGCCGATCTCGGGCAGTTGTGCCATCAATCGGGCGACGGTGCGCGCAGCGACGCCCTTGATCGAGCGGAAGGCGGCGTCGAGGCGGGCCCAGAGCGGGTCGTCGTCGATCAGCGAGGCGATCTCGCCTTCGAGCGTGCGGCTCTGGCGCAGGAGAAGGGCGATGACCTCGTCGAGGCTGGCGCGGCTCTCCCCATCGCGCGCCGCGTGCCGGCGCTGCTTCTGGATGACGAGGTCGCCCGTCACCTGGGAAAGGCGCGCCACCAGCGCCGACAGCCGCAACTGGGCGGCTTGGGGCGGTGGCGTCGGCGCAACCGACTTGACCGCCGCA
>NZ_CAXUPP020000012.1:0-510 GCF_964252955.1 Pararhizobium sp. LjRoot238
GCATCGTAAACTTAACGACCGAGGGCAAATCTGTCCGAAGCGTTTGCTTTTCAAAGAGCCTGAAGGCCGATATCGTTCCACATTTGCATGGCTCTGTTTCGCAGCTCGCGATGGTGAGCTGATGAGATATCGTGGCGGGGGATGTAGAAAAGATTGGCGATCGGATCGTGGATGGAAGCGAAACGCTGAAGCTGTCGCGCGGACTTGAAACGTTTCATGATCCGCTCCGCCTTCGGATCGGTTGATGCGAATTCTCCGCCCGGTTGTTCAAGCCTTTGTGAGAGCGATGATCGACGCCGGTCATGATGTCACGCTTGGCCGCGCCGTAAGATCTCAGCTTGTCGGTGATCATGACACGAGGCGGGCCGCCTTGTTCCTTCAATAACTTTTTCATCAACCGCTTGGCAGCTTTGGCATTGCGGCGGGACTGCACCAGAACGTCGAGAACGAAACCGTCTTGATCAACGGCCCGCCACAGCCAATGTTTCTTTCCAAGGATGGTGATGACGG
>NZ_CAXUPP020000013.1:0-309 GCF_964252955.1 Pararhizobium sp. LjRoot238
GTGCTGTTGGCATCGTAACGTTAACGGACCATCGAAGAAAATGTGCGATGTGGCAGCATGACCAGAATTGCGCGTGATCCTCGTTACCGTCGCCACCGTTTTCCTGCTGAAGTGATTGCCCATGCGGTCTGGCTGTATTTCCGGTTTCCTTTGAGCCTGCGAATGGTCGAGGATATGCTGGCCGCCCGGGGCATCGTTGTTTCTCATCAGACCGTGCGGATATGGGCGGAGAAATTCGGCAGGCACTTTGCTAATGATATCCGCCGCCGGTCGTCCGGCAAGTTCGGGGACAAATGGCACCTCGACGAG